>NZ_LFCW01000001.1:0-2002804 GCF_001306465.1 Frankia sp. R43
GGCGGCCTCCAGCGTCCGACTGCAACCCGGGCTCACAGCACCAAGTACTAACGACGTCGACCGAACGCCCCACCACATTTTCACCCTGTCCCGGGTGGCCCCACCAGGGGCCATGACGGACTGCAACGGCACTTGGCTGTGTCCTCGTCGTTTGTAGTGGCTGCGTCGGGCCTGGTGCTGACGGCGGCGACGCCAGGCCGACCACGCCCAGACATGGTCAGCGGGGTGGATGCGGTGCAGGAGGGTGACGATCAGCCGGCGGATCTCGGGTAAGGTCAGTCCGATCATGCCCATGCCGGCGGGCAGGGGTCCCCTTTTACCTGGCCGGCGCGGGCCGCGGCCAGAGCTGCGTAGGCGAGCATCGACAAGGTGATGTGGGCGTACCAGGCCCGGTAGTCACGGACCTGGTAGTCGTCGAGGCCGCAGGTCTGCTTCGCCTGCTGGAAGCATTCCTCGATCGGCCAGCGAGCCCCGGCCACGGTCACAAGCTGCGCCAGGGTGGTGCGCCGCGGACCGAAACAGACGTAGAACGCCAGCTCCCCGCTGGTGCGGTGGCGCCGGGCGAGCAGCCAGTGCCCCCAGCCCGGCTCCCACCAGACCCGCAGACGGATCTCGACCCTCGCCCAGTCGTAGTCCCGCAGCCCGTGCGCTCCCGCGCCGGCCGAGATCCGGCACCACGCCCGGGCGGGCAGAGCAGCGATCAGCCGGTCGGCGCGTTCCTGCCCACCCACACTGGTGATCAGGGTGTCGTTGCATTTCGTGGCCAGCACATGGGCGCGTTTCTGTTCCTCCAACCAGACCCGCAGATACTTGACCTGCCCATAGGCCTCGTCCGCGGTCACCCAGCCGAACGGCACCCCGGCCGTGATCGCCCGTTCCAGCATCGCCATCGCCTGACGAGGCTTGGTCGCGAACTCCACCTCGTCGGGCACCCCCGCCGCCCGGCAGCGATCTCGATCCTCGGTCCAGGACTCCGGCAGGTAGAGCTCCCGGTCGATCAGCGCATGGCCCCACCGGGACCGGTAGGCCAGGAACGTCCCGATCTGGCAGTTCTCCCGCCGTCCCGCCGTCCCCGAGTACTGCCGCTGCACCCCCGCCGACCGGGTCCCCTTTTTCAGGAACCCGGTGTCATCGACGATCAGCACCGCGGCCGGGTCCCCAAGCCGGTCCACCACGAAGGCCCGCACATCATCCCGGACCCCATCGACGTCCCAGTCAGCCCGGCGCAGCAGCCGCTGCATCCCGTCCGGCGACCGCTCACCAGCCCGTTCCGCCAGCGTCCACCCGTTCTTCCGATCCAGGCCCGCGACCAGCCCAGACACATACTCACGGACCCGCCGCCGCGGCTCAGCCCGACCGAACCGCCCCCCGGCCCGTGCGCACAGCCCGTCCAGCTCAGCCGCCCACGCCTCCACCACCACAACCCAGATCATCCACCACAGACATCACAACTGCCGTTGCAGTCCGTCATGGCCCCTGGTGGGGCCACCCGGGACAGGGTGAAAATGTGGTGGGGCGTTCGGTCGACGTCGTTAGTACTTGGTGCTGTGAGCCCGGGTTGCAGTCGGACGCTGGAGGCCGCCTTCAGGCACCCGTGACTGTTGCTGCGAGCACGTGACTCAGCTTCTTCTTCGCCTGGTCGGTCTCCCCGGACGTCCCGCCTGACACACGGTGGGAGGTGGCCAGTGGAGACACTCGTCGAGCGGTGCGCCGGTCTCGACATCGGCAAGGCCGACGTGAAGGCCTGCATCCGGATCCCCGGTCCGGGGAAACGCCGCCGGCAGGAAGTCCGCACGTTCGCCACCACCACACCAGCGCTGCTGGAGTTACGGGACTGGCTGGCCGCGCATCAGGTGACCGTGGTCGGGATGGAAGCCACCGGCGACTACTGGAAGCCGGTGTTCTACCTGCTTGAGGACGCCTTCGACTGCCAGCTCCTCAACGCCCGGCACATGCGCAACGTCCCCGGCCGCAAGACCGACGTTGCCGACTCCGCCTGGATCGCCAGGCTGATCGAACACGGCCTGGTCCGGCCCAGCTTCGTTCCGCCCCCACCGATCCGGCGATTACGGGACCTGACGCGCTACCGCACCGTCGTCACCCAGGAACGCACCCGCGAGATCCAGCGTCTGCACCGGGTGTTGGAGGACGCCGGGATCAAGCTGTCGGTGTTCGTCTCCGACATTCTCGGTGTCTCCGGCCGGGCCATGCTGGATGCCCTCATCGCCGGTGAACGCGACCCACATGTCCTGGCGGACCTGGCGCGCACCGGAATGCGCCGGAAGATCGGCGCTCTGCGTGACGCGCTCACCGGCCGGTTCGACGACCACCATGCCTTCCTCTGCACCACCATGCTGGGCCGCATCGACGCCGCGACCGCCACCATCACCGACCTCACCGCCCAGGTCGAGACCGAGATCGCCCCGTTCGCGGCCGCGGTCGACCGCCTCGATGGCATCCCCGGGATCAACGCCCGCATCGCGCAGATCATCATCGCCGAGACCGGCGGTGACATGACCCGGTTCCCCACCGCCGGACATCTGGCGTCCTGGGCGGGGCTGTGTCCCGGGAACAACGAGTCGGCCGGCAAGCACTACTCCGGCCGCACCCGCCGCGGTGACACCTGGCTGCGCGGAGCCCTCGGCGAGGCCGCCTCCTCCGCGTCCCGGTCGAAGACCACCTACCTGTCCGCCCACTACCGGCGGATCGCCACCCGCCGCGGCAGCAAACGCGCCCTCGTCGCGGTCTCCCACACCATGCTCGTGATCGCCTGGCACCTGCTCCACGACCAGACCACCTACCGCGACCTCGGCCCCGACTACTACCAACGCCGCCAGGACCCCGAACGTCAAACCCGCAAGCTCGTCCACCAGCTCCAACAGCTCGGCCACCAGGTCACCCTGACAGCCTCACCCTGAGTCATTTTCGACTCAGTACGGCGCGGGTTCGACGGGCCTGTGTCAGCGCGGATCCGTCAGATACATGGAGCCGGCGAAGCTGATCACCGGTCATCAGCCGCAGCTCATCGAGCGACCCCAGCACCGCCATATCCCGCTCGCTCAGGCGCTCACGCAGGTGCTGGGCCGATAGGCGACGCCCCGTCATCGGGAGGCTCCCGATGACGGAAGCGTCGTTGGCGGCCAGGCCCTGAATCCGCTGCTCAGGCCACCTGTTTCATCGACGCCAGCGGTAGGGCGACCGGCAGGCCAGCGGACGGCTGGATCAAGGACAACGGAGGTCGTCATGACGACCTCCGTGGCCGGAGGCCGATCGGTGCCGAGGGAGGGGAGGCGCCGCGTTCCCAGCGATCAAGCAGGGCAGCATCGACAGCGGCGCCGTCCGCGCCGAAGCGGGCGCGGCTGGCTGCGCGAAGGTCGTCGGGGTTGGTGGTGGCCGGGCGGAGCGGACGGGTCGCCACGCCGAAGGCCGGGGTCAGCGCGCCGCCGAGTACCAGCCGGCCGCTGACCTGGTAGGCGCCGAGGGCCGCCAGGTCCTCGGGGGCGATACCCAGCGCCACGGCCAACGGCTTAAGATCGTCATCGGCCGGTCGGAAGACGAAGCGGGACCGGGCGTTGGCCAAGGTGCTGGCCCGCAGCTCGGCGGGCAATTGCCGCAGATGCTGGTGGGCCACCGTGAGCGAGACGCCCAGTCCGCGCACTTGAGCCAGGAACTCACCGAAGTCAACGGATAGCTTCAGGTAGTCCTGGAACTCGTCGATCACCACCATGACCGGATGACGGGCCTCGGCCGGCAGCGCCGCCCGGCGCTGGATAGCGGACCAGAGTTGGCTGAGCAGCAAGGCGCCCAACAACCCGCTGGCCTCAGGGCCAAGGCGTCCCCGGTTCAGGGACACGAGCACGATGCGCCGCTGGCCGGTGCCGAAGACATCGTCCAGCTCGAAGCGCGGCCGGGGCTGACCGAGCATGCGGCGCACCGCTTGACGACTCAGAAACGATCTTGTTTTGTTCAGGAGTGGGGCCACGACCTGGGCCCGTTCGGCCTCAGACAGGCCGTCATACCAGGAGAAAAATGGCCCCAGCACCAGCGGATCGCTGACTTTGGCGAGCACCTGGCGGCGGAAGCCGGCCTGTCCGAGGAGGGCCGGAAGATCCGCAAAAGTCCCATCCGACAGGCGACACAGCGCGAGCAGGGCATGCAGAGCGATGTCGCCCGTACGGGGACCCCAGCTGGCCGAGTTCAGCTCGTGCAGCAGGTGCACCAGCTGATCGGCCCGCCGTTCGGCTTCCTCCAGCGGCCCAGCCAAGACGTTGAGGCCCACCGGGTGGTCCGATTCAGCGGCGTCGATGATCACGACGTCGTTATGCCGGCTATGCGGCATACGGGCTAATAGATCTTCGATGAGGTCACCCTTCGGCTCAACCAGGAAGATCGCCCGGCCTGCCGCAGCGTCACTGAGCACGAGGTCGGTTAGCAAGGTGGACTTACCGGAACCAGTCGGGCCAACGATGTGCACGTGCCGCAAACTGGTCTCGGCTGGAACGGTCACGAGCCGGCCGCCATCGGCCGGATGCAGGCTGGCGCCGACGATCCGATCGCCGCGACGGATGGCTTCGGGCTCGTCGGCAACCAGCAGCGCCGGTGGTACCGGCCGCCGGTAGCCGCCCATGGTGTGGGCCTCGGCCTGCGGCACCCCCTCGATGGGCCAGGCAACGACCGTCGCCAGCTCCGCTGCGTTCAGCAAGCCCGCCCAGGAGGCCCGCGGGTGGTAGGCCTCCATCGCGGCCCGGGCCGTGCGGCTACTGATCGGGCCACGGTGCAGCCGGGCATGGGCGCTGCTGGCCAGGCTCAGCGCGCCGGACAGCCGGGTGATAATTACCTTGGCTCGATCTTGATTATCGGAGGCGGCCGCGATGCGCCCTCGCACCCCGAAGAGCGGTTCCGTGATCTTCTCTCGCCACCGCTGGTGATGCGTCGCGTCTGGGGTTCCCATGCTGCGCAGGCCGAGCGCCTGGGCGATGTCGAAGACCGGCGGTTCCCCCGGGTGGGTGTACGCCGGCCCGATGACCCACTGGACCACCGCGGCCTCGCCCGGCGATATTCCCTCGAACACCGCCAGCACGCCGGCGCTGACCGACGCGGCCATCTCCGTGCGCAGCATGGCCGACAGGCCTTCCAGCCGGATATCCGCGGCGAGGGTCAGCGCCGGACGAGCCGACGGCGCGACCTTCACCAGGCCGAGGTGGGGCAGGGCGGCCCGAAGCTGCTGGCGGACCGACGCCGAGATCTCGCGCTCAAGGCCAATGAGCCAGCGCACCGCCCCCTCGATCTGCCAGACTTCGAACACCACTACCGGCGTTCGACCGAATGCGCCGGATGTACGCGGCCGAGAGGCCAGCGGACGCATGAGCCCCGTGACGGCGGCGAATCCGACGCCGCGCGGGATGTACAGCTCGTACCAAACAAGGTCGATCGCGCTCATGACTTGACCTCCGGCGCGGGCCCGGTAGCGTCGGGCTCCCCCGGCTGCGGCTCCGGCGCCGTGGCCAGACCCAGCTGGTGCCGGGCCGCGGCAATACAAGCTCGCGCAAGGCGCCGCAGGGCGGGGTGCGTCCGTTCCTCGGCAGTGACGCGCACCGCCCTTGATGATTCTTCTGCCATAGACAAACCTCCTTTGATTACTGGGAGAGGGCGCCTGCCGGCCCGGTTTTTGGGCGCACGAAACCAGCCGCGAGATGCGGATATGGATTCGTGGGGGGCCCTGAACCGGGCCGGCAGGCTGGCACCCGTGCCTTTTCAGCGGCTCGTGCTCGAGCAGGCCAGGTGCCAAGGAGCGCGTACGCTCGTGACTTAGCAGGTCACGCCCATCTAGCGATCACTATGCGTGACTATCCGGGACACGGTCAAGGTAGTCTGCCCCATTTTGTCGATTCCACAACACCGGGCGGCACAGGCCGGCCAGGGGTCGCAGGGCTCGGAATCTACCGGCGTCCCCGCCAGCCCAGCAGCCACGCGCCGGTGCCGAAGAACACCATCAGGCCGGCGAGCATTGGCAAGGCGCCCAGTAGGATCTGCCGCAGCACGATCCAGCCGAAGATCAGGAACAGTGCGCCAGCGCACAGGGCAGCCAGGAAGCCGGCGACCCGCTCCGGCCTCACTGAAAGAACCTCCGGATGATCTGGAACTGTGCCCGCCACGAGGCCAGCAGCCACCGGCGCAGATGCAGCCGGATCCGGGAGTATCGACCCACCCCCCGGTCGGGCCAGAAGATGAAGACAGCCCAGCCAAAAGCCGAGAGCAAGCAGAGGTATCCGTAGAGTTCGGGGTTCATGAAGGTTCCTTTTACGGTTGGTTGAATTAGCCACGGGCCGGCGGACGCCAAGGGGAATGATGAGAGGCGAAGTAAGTACCAAGCGGATCGGCCAGGATGGTGCCGTAGCATCGACAAACCTCGGGCCGACCGCCGCTCATACCCACAGCTCGAATCTCGGCTCTGTATAACGCTCCGGCAACGACATCATCTTTGCCTTGGGTACTCCATGCGCCGGATGCCCATAGAACAGCGCGCACTGCCGTCCCCGGATCTCACTGCCCATCGCTTGCCGGGCCAGTGCCCCGAACATCACCGAGTGCCGCATCCAGGCCGCCTCGGATCCGTGCGTGTCGAAGCCGACCACAGCCACGGCGTGCCCGAAGACGTCGTGCAGTACCTGCAGCCGGTTCAGCTCGCCTTGCGTCAAGAACGGGTGCTCGTCGCCGGTTGCTGCGCTGTCGAAGACCCGTACCTGCCGGGCCTTGCACAGCTCGGCCACCAGGTCCTCGACGTCACCGTAGGCTTCCTCGACCTGGACGATCACGCGGATTCCCAGGCCGCCACGCTCCGGCGGATCGGTGAGCCAGGCGAACTGCGCCTTAATCTCCTGGCGCAGGGCTCGGTAGGCGGGCAACGCTCGCTGGTCGACAACCGGCGCGGCGAGGTAGCACCGGGCGATGCGCTGGCCAACTGTCGGGTCAGCCCGGACCGCACGCCAGTCGATCAGAGGCACCAGCAGCGCCCGCTCGAAGCAGTACTGCACCGAAGCCTCGTGCAACTCTGCCAGGGACAGAGACACCACAGAACCTTTCGTAGAAAGACGAGGGGAAAAGCCGGCGGCGCATCTTCGGCCGGAAGACTCGTAGGGCCTCGCGGTCCGTCCGCTAGGCTGACGGACCGCGAACCGACAGCCCTACTTTCGGCCGTCGAAGAAACGCTCCCACCAGATGCCGACCGCAAGGATCATGAACAGCAGCGGCACAATGGCGGCGATCAGCTGGGATACAACGATCGATCCCAGCCACACGAGCAGCAGCGCCGAGGCCCCGCCCATCAGGAACTTCGCCAGGTCGCGGGGGTCCAACGAGCCCACCATCGGCTCACTGCCTGCCTTCGTCACGGCGCTCATCGCGCGCGGCGTCATGCATGGCCCGTGTCCCTCGCCAGAACGCTGTGCCGATGCGCCGCGAGGCGCGTAGGGCGTCGATCTGGGCCTGGGTCCGCTGCTCCGTGCGCGTCCGCTCACCATGTTCGCCGGGTGGGTCCTCCCGACGGTCCGCGGTGAACATCCACACCCCGATAGCCAGGGTGAAGCCGACGAGGAGCAGAAGGAAGATCAGGTCGTCGTTCATCGCTCGCACCGCCGTCCCAGAGAGGCGACCTCGGCCATCGCGACCGCGGTGAAGGCATCAACGATGGCCCGCGCCCGCTCGGTCGCCGCCGGCGCCGCGGCCACGAGACCGGCTTCCGCCTTGCTCAGCGCCTCCACGCAGCTGAGCGCGGTGCGGGCGACGTAGCCGGCCGCATCGATCCGCGAAGCCACCGTCATGCCAACAGACAGCTCCCGGTCCATGGCCCGGTTGAGGTCGCGGGTCGGGGCATAGTGGGAGAGCGAAAAGCGGGTGGGGGCCGAGGAGCGGTCGAGGAGGTAATCGGACATGATGCGCCTTCCGTCCTTGCTGCCATCGGGATCAGCCGCTCAGGAGGCGTATGCGTCGACCCCCTGAGGTTCGGGCAGGGACACCATCTGCCCGGCGACTGGACATTCGCAGGCATATTTAGTGGGCGTGATCTGGACACGACAGGCCGTCACTCTCGGTGACCGATGCTCAAGGAGCTCTGGTGGTGGATAGCGCTCCATCTGGCGCCCCGATGGACCAAACCCCCGCCTTGGGCGTAGGCCGGCTCTTCGAGCCGGCCTACGCTCGCGAGGTGGTGCCGGAGGTCTGGACCGTTCCAGATGCGTCCGATATCAGGGTCGAGGTGCGTCGTGTGCTCCGGCCCGGCCTTCCAGCCACTATCCAGACTGCCGGTCGCCTCCAGTACCTTTCGGGCGTGCTGGCCAGGAGTCCTCGCCTTGATGAGGCTGCGCTGCGCGTCGTAGCTCTCAACCGTGTGTT
The DNA here is from genome assembly GCF_001306465.1 of Frankia sp. R43. Taxonomy (NCBI): domain Bacteria; kingdom Bacillati; phylum Actinomycetota; class Actinomycetes; order Frankiales; family Frankiaceae; genus Frankia; species Frankia sp. R43. The sequence continues at coordinate 8,392 of NZ_LFCW01000001.1, forward strand.
CGAAGCGGTCATAACGAAGCTGGAGGCCGAACCTGCGTTGGCTTCGGGCGCACCAGCGCTCTTCGGGCTGGCACCCGGCACCACGGGCACCACACTGACCGTTCGGCGCGAGCGAGCGGCCGTCGCGCTTGGGTACGACCCCGAATATCTCCGCAAGCATCTGGAGAGCCGGATCGTCGCTGCTGTGGCCGAGGGCCTGCGGACTGACACTCTGCGCTACCATTCGCGCACGCTCTTCGGTGGTTATGACATAGACCGGCACGAGCGTCCGGCAACCGACGGGTCGCCCTCAGTCGAGCCGGAAGACCTTGTCCACCGAGAGGAACTCTCTGCCCGGATCTGGAGCGCGGTCTACTTGCTCCGCGCCGAGTTCATCGCGGTTGGCTTGGCCAAGGTGAACAAAGACGGTTCTCGCGACTTCGACGCCGCCACCGACAACGCGCTGTACGCCATGGCCCTACAGCTCCACCTACTTGATCAGTATGTGTCGACGTATGGCGAACGGATCATGAGAAGTGGGCTCGAACATCACGTTGACTACTTGGTGCGTATCGCCGGCTGGCATCCGCCATTTAGCGCAGCAGAAGCCGCACACCTTCGAATGATCATAATGCGCGCGGGAGCCGGCGGACTGGCCGGATTTCAGGCCGCGATCGAAGCTACCGATCACGGTCGGAGTCTATTGACTCAGTGGAGGAAGTGGATGACGAACGGTTGGAAGGATGCACATGGCGACCCGAAATAGCCCTCCGGTTCAGTTCCGTATAACCGCCATGGGCGAAAGACACAGAGGGCATCTGTGAATAAATCAGAAAATCTTAAGCTACTACTACCTTCGCCACTCGAAGAGCTACACGATGATCGAGCAAGCCATGCAGAACTGCGAATTTTCCTAAAAAGGGACGATCTGATAAACCCGGAAATTCCCGGAAATAAATGGCGTAAGCTAAAGTACAATATTGCAGTTGCGCGCGCAGAAGGGCACACGAAGCTGTTGACCTTCGGTGGCGCCTACTCGAACCACCTTCGCGCGGTGGCCGCGGCCGGGTATTATTTCGATTTTCAGACCATCGGTATCGTTCGCGGAGAGGAGCATCTACCTCTAAATCCGACCCTGTCGTACGCGCAAGATCACGGCATGGAGTTGCACTATTTGGACCGTACATCTTATCGCTCTAAGGGGTCAGTCGAGGCGCTAAGGAAGCTTCGCGGTAGGTTCGGCGATTTTTACCTCATCCCGGAAGGGGGGAGCAATGAACTCGGTATTCGTGGCTGTGCCGAACTCCCTGCTGAGATCACTCAGCCATTCGACGTAATATGTTGTTCCTGTGGCACAGGCGGCACGCTCGCTGGTGTTGCGGCAGGACTAAGCGCCGGGCGGCAGGCTCTCGGCTTCCCGGTTCTGAAGGGGGGAGAGTTTCTAACCGGCGAGATAAATCGCTTGCAACGCGAGGCCTTCGGATACGATTCCGGCAACTGGACGCTTGAGTGCGGGTTTCATTTTGGCGGGTTCGCAAAATCTAATTCGCACCTCGCCGATTTTATCGAGGATTTTCGCAGACGCCATACCATTGTCCTCGAATGGGTCTATGAAGCAAAGATGATGTACGGCCTCTTCGAGCTTATCCGGCGTGAAACTTTCTCTCCCGGAACGGCAATTGTCGCCATTCTCAATGAGTAGGTATCCGTGAAAAGCGATGACCCTCCGAGGTTATGCCTTATAAAAATATTCGCGCTGGGTTCGCTTGGAGATTGATCCATCAACCCATGTAAGATCCCAGTCGCCCGTGTTAATCTCAAAGCTTTTGCCGAAACCGATCCATTTTCCAGTCATGCTTCGACACAACGGGTCCAAGAGAAGCTGAATTGCACCATAGTACGTCGCCCCCTTGTAGTAGCCGGTGGGGGAGGTTCGTTCGGTCCAGCTTCCGGTAAGCACCGAACCAGCCAGTGATAGGTTGAATCCTATGCGGGAGTCCTGCGAATGGGGGAGACTTTGCCCCGTCACTTGACCCCCCTGCTGGCGAAACACAACGTAGTGCTCGTCCGAGAATTGACCATCTCTGGTTGAACTCTGATAGACATAGCCGCTGCGCCATATTCCAGTTAGACTTGATGTCGAGGAGACTACACTCTTTGCCCTCGGGCCGATCTCAGAGCCATCGTCGAAAACCGGCGACGCGGCGGCCATCGAGAGACCGGCGCTCAGCTTCAAGAGTAGCGATCGACGATCTGTGTCGCCATCAGACTCTACATCCAGCGCCCACTTACTCAGCACCTCAGAAAGTTGATCGACATCGATGACTTTGAGTCTCTCGATCATCCAACTCAGGCTGAGTCTAGATTCCGTTGAATCGCCGATCGCAGCTTCGTTCTCGGATCGATCCGACGTGCAGTTACTGTCGACATTCCGGAAGTCAGAGCTATCTGCAACGAGATCCGCGATGGCGCACTCGTAGAGTTCGGCCAGTTTGGAGAGGGTATCAAGCGACGGTGAATGCCCAGTTGCTCCAGGCCACTGTTCCCAGTACGAAATATTTTTCAGTGTCTTCTGGTCGGCCGGCCATTTCCCGTTCCACCGGTCAGCAACTTCCCGCTGGCTCCACCCGTGCGCGAGACGAAGCGCGACCCTCATGTTGACGCTGTATCGCAACCGCATAACTTCGGCAATCTCGACCCAGGTCCTGCCCTGTATGCGTAGCACGCCAGCCAAGTTGATCTGCTCCTGCTTCTGGCTACGCACCCTCGACGACAACTGAAACGCTCCTCATAGTGCAGTTTGCTCTTTTCGTACCAATTTGATCGCCCGCACACTCCAGCATGCGACGCGGACGGCCTCGATCATTATAGCCTCAAGGTAGACAATAGAACATCAATGGTGCATAAAAATTAATACGCAAGACTCGTGGAAAGCGGGTAAATCGCTTAATAATCTTGAGAAATGGCACAAGGCGCCAAATCGTTAATTTTTGGCGAAATCGGACAGGGTAACGCTGCGAGGCGCAGTTGACAGATTTTCCAGGTGCGACAGGGAAGATCTGCAGTGAAAGATCCCTGCTGCGGAGGGTGGGCAGGGAGTCATCTTTCGGTAAGGATGGGTCCAGCGGTCAGGTAGACCGCGAGGGTGGACACACCGACAGAAGATGAAAGGACGGAGACGCGATGGGCTGGAACTCCTCCGGAGGTAACACCAACCAGGGCGGAAGCTCGCTCTGGTCCGGGCTGGTCCACGGCACCAATGAGCAGGGGGAGGACGTTACGGCCTCCTTTGGTCGCGAGGGCACCTCGAAGGAGGGGCAAACGCTTCTCACGGATGGCCACGTGAGCCAGAACGACTTCTACGGCTCGCGGGATGCGCGGGGCCATGACCACTACGACGGTCGGGGTGGCGGAACCGACCGCGGCTACTACACTGGACAGGGTTCCTAGAATTTCCTGAGACGCCAAAGACCTGAGCCATGTCTATAAACTGGCTCTTTTCGAATTGAGGTCAATGGCGTAAAATATATTCATGAGCTTTGAGAGTTTTCCAAAAGATTTTTCCGCGAGCGATGAACTTGCCGTCGTTCTGTTTAATTTGATTAGCGCATCATCTAGTCTCGATCGCAAAAAACTCCAAGAGTACGGCGACATTACTCGCGCTTTTTTCTCGAAGGATGACCCGTTTGAAGGCTCCTCCCTCGACGGGTATGCGATGGAACTTTATCTCTGGATCGGCCTCAAATTGGATGCTCCGGAGCTCGCGGATTCGTACGAACGAAGCATCCAAGAAACCTGGCCAAGACTTTTTCCCTCAAAAAGAGATACGTCCGTGGCGTGACGCCGTAGAATTTCCGTGAACCATTCAATCCTCAGTCATGCGCGGACCTCTATTCTTCTCCTCCACGACAACCACCCGTCCCCCCGCCTGCTCAATCCCCACCGTCACCGCCTCCCGCACCCTGGCCGCCGGCGACAAGTGTGTGGTGATGGGCACCACCACCACACACCCTGTCTCCTCCCGCGCCACCGCATCGAGCAGCACCACCAGCCCCGGCCGCACCGTTTGCCCTGGCCACACGTTCCGATCCACATAGATCTCCCGCAGCCCCAAGCCCTCCCTCTCGGCGAAGGCTGTCACCGCATCGTGCAGCTCTGAGATCACGTCTTCGTCCTCGTGCTGCACGCAGATGTAGCCATAGGCCACCGGCCTGGCTCCGGCCCCCACCGCCTCGGGTGTCACCGCCATTTCCGGCCGAGTCACCGTCCAGCTCCATTCGTGCCGCCCCCACAGCGCCGGGGCCGGGGAATCCGCCGAGGTAGCGCTGCCGACGACCGCTCAGCCCCAGGTCTCGGGCCGTCCCCGCATTCCACCCGCTCAGCCACCTGGCCCACCCGCTCGGCCAGCCACCGCAGCTCCGCAGCGATGGTCTCGACCTTCTCCCCGAAGGCCGCCCGCTCCAGCGGTACCAAAGGCAGCGACGCAGCATCGGCGACGAAGTCGCGCGCCACGGCTTCCATCTGTCCCAGTGCCGCCCGTGCCCTGAGTTCCATCAGGCGCAGCGCGACATTCTCCGCGCACTCCGGCTCGGGTTCCGGTTGGCGATCCATTCCGCTCATGGCGTTTTCGCCCTCCCTCGGCCCGGCGCTCCAACCAGCCGGGAACATGGCAGCGCCCGAGGCCGGGGAGCGGTCGGTGTGGACGACGGGCTCCGACCCAGCCCCGGGCGCCTGGGACAACCCTCACCGAAGCGCCGATCCGCGACCATGCCGCCGCGCGTATGCCGGGCATACGCCGGATGCGTGGTCAGGGCATGCGTTTCCGTCACCGCCCGGTACACTCCCGAGGCCACGGCATTCCCCACCGAAACCCGCACGCGGACGGGGGCGATCATGGGCGGTACATCAAGACGCCGGTACTGCGCGTGCGGCACCCGCCTGGCCGGTGATCACCGCGAATCCCACTGCGCCGCCTGCCTGCGGCGCGAACGGGACCGCGACGGCATACCGCCGGATGTGCCGCTGTCTTTCTGGCAGACCGACCAGCTTCGCGATGCTTTTGCCGCTCAGCACATCGGCCTCGTCGCCGTGGCCTACCGCACCCATCGCTACCACCGCCGGCCCATTAGCCAAGAGCGGCTCGGGGCATGGTTCGGCCTGACTCAGGCACAGATCAGCCGCATCGAGTCCGGTCCACCCATCAGGGACCTTGACCGGCTGGTTCGCTGGGCCGCCATCCTCAAGCTGCCGCCCGAGCTGCTGTGGTTCGACCTGCCCGGCCAGCCGAGAGCGGCGGCCCCTGCCGCCGACCGCCTCGACATCGAAGCCACCGCGTCGGCGAACCGGTGGGTGTCGAGCGGGGAGGAAGAAGAAGAGGAAAGAGGAAGGCCTGCCAGCCGGCAACCGGACGCTGAATCCATCCGCGCCGCGACCATCGCCTTTCGCGCTGCCGACCGGCAGCTCGGAAGCGGCCGCCTCTACCCCGTGGTGACCCGATTCCTCCACACCGACGTGCTTTCCCAGCTGGCCGGCTCCGTCCAGCCCGACCCCGCGGCCTTCAGCGCGGCGGCATCCCTCACCGACATGGCCGGGTGGCTGGCCTACGACGACGACCGCCCTGACCAGGCCCGTCGTCATTTTGCCCAGGCCTTCGGCCTAGCGAGTGCCGCGGACGACCCGGCCCTCAGCGCCCAAGTGTTGGTCAGCCAAAGCCATCTCGCCCTGGAGCATGGCCGCACCGCCGAAGCTGTCCGTCTGGCCGAGGCCGGCTTGGTACTCGTGCCGCCGGGTCCGGCTTGCGCCCCCTTGCGGGCGCGGCTTCACGCCATGAGCGCCCGCGGCCTGGCCCTGCTTCGCGACGAGCCGGCCTGCCTGCGCGCTCTCCACCACGCCGGAGTCGAACTCGCGGCCACGGCGCCAGCGCCGTCCACCTGGCTCAGCCCGTTCGACGAAGCGGCTCTGGCTGCCGAAGCCGCCATCGCCCGGCGCGACCTGGGCCACCTCGAAGCGGGCCTGCGTGAGGTGGCGATCGTGCTCCGGCTGCGAGGCATGGACCGCGTGCGAAGCCGATCATTCTCCCAGCTCACCCAGGCCAGCATGCACCTCCGCCAGGGAGATCTCGACGCCGCCGCCACGATGGGCACGACGGTGCTCGAACACATGCCACACCTGGCATCCCAACGGGTCACCCGGCACCTGCGATCCCTCGGCCACACCCTGCATCCCCACGCCGGCGTGCCCGCCGTCGCGGCCTTCCACGATCAGCTGGCGGCAACCCTGCCGGCGCAGCGGCCGGCAACCCCATGAGTATCGAAGAGGAGTGGCGGGCGGCCTACGGCGGCGACCCCTCCCCTGAGGACATGGCCTACCTCGCCGAAGGCAACGCCCGTCAAGCCCGCAAGCGTGTCTCTGCCGATGCCCTCATCCGCGACCAGAGCGGTCGGATCCTGCTCGTCGATCCGGTGTACAAGCCCGACTGGGACCTGCCCGGCGGCATGGCCGAAGCCAACGAAGCCCCCCGCGATGCTCTTCGGCGTGAACTCCGGGAAGAGCTCGGCCTCGAGGTACCCATCGGGGAGCTGCTCTGCGTCGAGTGGGTGCCGCTCCATGGCCCCTGGGACGATCTGCTGGCTTTCGTCTTCGACGGTGGAGTCCTAGACGCCGAGCAAGTAGCGACCCTGCGGATCCGGGACCCGGAGCTGCGAGCGGTGCGCTTCTGCACCGTCGAGGAGGCCGAAGGGCTGTTGCGGCCGTATATGGGGCGGCGGGTGCGGACGGCGCTCGGGGCGGCGATCGACGGCCACGCCGTCTACTTCCAAAATGGAGGGCGGTAGGCTCCTCACATGGCTAGAATGGCCGAACGGGGGCTGCAGCGTGGACAAGGAACCGACGAAAATCGCAATAGGGCCAGCACTGGATGTGGCCACTGCCCTTTCGATTACCGTAGCCACGCGGAGCTACTTTTCGACACACTATCTGCACGCCGCCCGGCAGTTCAGCGATCAGGCGGGCAGGGCTGAGCAAGCTGTCACCGAGTCTCAGAAATCGCGAAGGTTCGATCCTGCGCACCGAGGATATGTGATCGGTTCGATCACCGCTTCGTGCATGTTCCTCGAGGCGATGATCAATGAGATATTCCTTGATATCGTCGACGGGCACGACAAGCATGAAGATGCCTATGTGGCTCCGCTCGCCGACGACGCCAAGCGCGTGCTCGCCTGGATGTGGAACGACGGAAATCTGGATCAGCTCCCGACGCTGCAGAAGCTCGATGCCGCGCTCGTTGCCAACGGGCAGGAACCGTTCGAGCGAGGCCGCCAGCCTTACCAGGATGTCGCGCTTGTCGTCGAGATCCGGAATGCTCTGATCCATTACAAGCCGCAGACGCTAGGCGGGGATCAAGTACACCGGCTGACGAAGAAGCTGCGCGGGAAGAGTCTTCCCTTGAACCCCCTTACCTCGTCTGGGAACCCGTACTTTCCTGATCAGGTACTGGGGCACGGCTGCACCGACTGGGCCTGGCGCAGCTGCAAGGCCCTGGCCGACGAGTTCAGCGCCTGCCTCGGCATCAGGCCGAACTATCAGCGGGTCGACTTCGCGACGCCACCCGAGGACCCGGCTGGGTAGCGGCATCAACCGACACTCGATGCTGCGGCTACCCCTGAGTCCCACCGCGGCGCTGGCCATCGAGCCCGGCCAGCACTCACGGGCAACCATCCGGATGGTGTGGTCCCACGCACCCGACACGACTGCTGGTTCATCCCACAACATCAACTACTGATCATCGTGTACGCTGCGCACCGTGAGCGAGCAGCAGGATGTCATCGAGGAGCTCGAAGCCGCCGGAGTCCTCAACGGGCTGCGCTGGGCATACCGGTCAGCGGTCGCGCGGTCCCTGAACGACTACTCCGAAGGCGCCGGCCATAACGCGGCTTGGCTAGGCACCACCCGGTTCACTCTCTTCCAGAACCGGTTGGACCGCGTCTTCACCTGCGAGCGGTACTCGATCAGCACCTCCAGCGAGGCCGACCCGAACGCCGCACTCGACCAGTTGTTCGAAGAACTCACCAAGCAGGACATCCGGACCATGCCTCGGCTCGATCCGGGCCTGGTACACCGTGCCGACCTCAACACCAGCCCCGGCTGGGCCCACACAGGCCGGCGATTCCTGCTCGCCGCATGCAAGCCAGGCAAGATCGACCGGTTGCCATGGCCGCAGCGCAGCCCGACGAAGCAGTCCGTTGCCCGCCAGCGCAACCCAGAGCCCGCGCCCACGCTCTTCGACGGTTTTGACGACGAGGAGGAGATCGACGGCCTTGTAGCCTTGAACACCGCCGAAGAGCTCGATCTTCCGACGTTCGTGGTCGCGCACACCCTTGATCCGCTGACCGGAGTTCCGGAGCTGGTCTACGGCCGCCCCCGGCTGAACGCCGGGGGCGGGAAGGGGTGGCACTGGTACGAACACCTTCTGGGCGTTCCGCCCATCGAAGGCGGGTACCGCACCGACGTCGATGCCCCGCTTCCCTCCGGGCCAAGCCCCGTGGCGGATGCCGCTGTCTACTTGCGTCAGCCGGTCGAAGAGCGACGTGGTGACCGCGCCAGCGGCGAACAGTGAGTGCGCGTCCGCCGGCAGCCGACCGGGTGGCCGAGGCCACTGCGTTCTTCGATGGCGCTCGCCTCACCCTGGCCCGCCAGCTCGCAGGCCTCCGCAAAAGTGATCTTGCCGCCGCGGTCGGGAAGAGCCCGACCGCGGTGGCGGCCTGGGAGTCCGGGGCCAAGCGGCCCGCAGCCGCCACGGTCGCGCAGCTGGCACTAAGCCTCTCGGTCGAGCCGGGCTTCTTTTCAGTCCGGCCCGACGACGTCGCCGCGCTCAGCACCACCCCGCACTTCCGGTCACTCCGCTCAACCACCCAGCTCGCCCGCGACCAGGCCTTCGCCTTCGGGCAGGTGGCCGTGGACGTCGCGACCAGCCTGGAAAAACATGTCGTGTTTCCAGAACCCGCGATTCCGAGCCTCTCGGTGGCGGTCGACGATCGTGACGGTGACGGCCCCGAACGCGCCGCTCAGCTGGTCCGGGAGCAATGGGGCATGGCTGCCGGGCCCGCCGGACACCTCGTCCGACTTCTGGAGAACCACGGTGTGCTCGTGGTCTTCAGTCCTCTCGACGCCTCATCCGTGGATGCATACTCCTTCGACAGCCGCCTGCGCCCGGTGGTGGTCCTGAACCCGATCAAACGCGACTACTACCGGCAGCGCTTCGACGTGGCCCACGAGCTGGGGCACCTCGTCATGCACAGCGATGCCGAGCCGGGCGGCCGGATCGTCGAGGATCAGGCACATCGCTTCGCGGCCGAACTACTGATGCCCGCCGAGCAGATCCACGACCTGCTCCCGGCCGCCATGGGCGGGAGCGTCTGGAAAACTCTGTTCCGCCTCAAAGAGCAGTGGGGGGTCAGTATCCAGGCCCTGCTGTACCGGGCCCGCTGGCTCGGCCGGCTCAACGACGTGTCCTACCGCAACGCTATGACGACCATCTCGACACGCGGATGGCGCCGCGATGAGCCGGGCCTGGTCAGCGCCGTTGAGCAGCCGTCGCTGCTGCCCCGGGCCGTCGAAATCCTGGAACAGGCCGGCATCGATGAGGTCCAGCTCATTGAACAGTGCCGTGTGCCGACTGATCTGTTCCACATCGTCACCGCGCGTATGCCGGACCGGGTGCCCACCGAGACGCTTCATCGCCCGGCGGAGCCCGGCCTTGGTGGAGCCCACAGCCATGTGACGTCACTCCTCGAACGCCGTCACAACGCGGAGGCGGAGCACTCTGAAACAGGCGATTGACCGGCCTCAGGTCGGATCAGTGGGTGGCTGTACCACCCCGGCGATAACGGCTGAGTAAAGCCTGGCAGAATCGTGCGGTTAGCGGTGCCGCCTGATCGCGGGCGGCACCGCTGCCAGAGCTTCCAGTTCTTTGCTTGCGCGGATGCGCCGCTCCTTCGAGCATTCCGCCTGGAAGGCCTTCGAGCTCTGGCGCGGCAAAGAACATGCGTGGTACGGCCGTGGTGCCGACCACCACTGAACGGGGGGCCATGACCATCTACATTCTGATCTCAGCTTCGGACGGCGATCAGGTGCCGGGAATCGAGATCTCAGCGCCGGACTGTCCCATCGACCCGCACGCCCTCGGCGCCGCTGTTCTGGACTGGATGTGCGATCAGGGGTGGGACCCGGCTACACCTGACATGCTGATTTACGTGGCGGACGCGAGTGCAAATGTCCCGACCGGCCGCTCATCGCTCGTGGTTCATCGCGCACCTTCCGGAGAGATCACCGTCGTAGAGCCTGACCGCCCCGTCCCAAGCGGGCCTTCGCGTTGGTGGCAGGGCACGTCACCCGTCATCAGAATCTGCGCAGCCATAAGCGCCGCCTGCATCGTGCTACTCATTGCACTGGTGATAGGAGCGATCACTCGCGAGGCATCCGGCCGGAATGATGAGCCAGACTCATCAGCAGAATCGGAGGACTGTGACTCGAATCCCGATGATATCGGTCGATGCTTCTCTTCTGAGCTGCTCGAGGTCGGGCAACAGATCGCGACCTCGTGGGGTGTCGGCAGCTCAAGTATGTGTGAGCGCGTCGTCGATATGGCCTGGCGCCCCGGACGAGCCACCACGGAAGACGAGCGAGCCGATGTGATCACCGGCTGCGAATGGCAGGCTGACGGGTTCCTTCAGCCGCGCTGAACTATTCGGATGGCTTCATTCGAACGGTGGACCTCGACTGCCTCACGCCTGCGCATCGTACCGGTCCCGCGAAGACACCCGCCCGCGGTACGTGCCTGGCTCCACCACCGGCTATTCCTTCGACGGCCCCAGCATCACCGGCCAGCTAGTGCTGGCCGGTGATGCTGCCGAAGTCGAAGTCCGCTGACACCGCCCAGCCCTCCTGGGCACCGGCTCCTGTTCCCGCGCCTCGAGTCGCGCGCCTGCCAGTTAGTGGTCAACCTTGCTGGCGACGGCCGCCCAATCTGTTCTGCTGGTGGCCGGCTCGACCGCCGGCGCACGGTCGCACGGGAGCACCTGTCAAGCAAATCCGGTTGACCGGATTCGTCATCCCGTGCAAGCTGGTCGGCTCTCATCTGGATCAGCGAAGGGCAGCAGGCGCTGGTCCGGGGCGGGCATCGATCGATGAGCCGCGCCACCCGCCGAAGGGGACCCCGTGAACAACAAACCCACGTGGCAAGCCAACCCGAGTCTCCTTGCCCTCAGCACCTCAAGCGCCGACGAAACGCTCTACGCCGGCCCCGCCTTGGACCAGGAGACTGGCCTGCAGTGCGAGCTTCGGGTCATCGCCACCTGGTCGCCGCGACAGGGCCTTCGCTGGACGGCCACATTTCCCGAAGCCCTGCCCCCGCAGTGGCTGTGGGGCGAGCTGAAGGATCGCTCTTTCCGGCTACTGTCCGGTGATGGCTACAAGGACTTCGTGCTCGATCGGGCACATATGTCGTCCCAGCCCGATGATTCGACGATGGCCGGATGGCTGGACAGCGGCCGGATGGTGGGAGCCGTCGCCGAGGCGGTGGCGGCGGTCAAGCTCCGGTGGGTCAACCTTCCGGATGTCGGGTTCGGCGAACCGCTAACGATCATGGGCAATGCCGGGCCACGCTTCTGGCGAGGTCGTCAGCGGTGGACTGTCGGTGATTGGGAAATGACGGTCGACGCCCGACCCGATCTTCGGGAAGTCCGGAGGGGGTTGGCTGACAGCTACGGCTACGCCATCACCCAGCTCGCAACCCTGCGGCGCGCCGATGGCGCCACATTCCTGGCAACCGACGTCCAGCCGGTGATTAGCGCGTACCAACTGGCAGTGTCATTCGCCCTCGGTCGCGATGCAGCACCGAGCCTGGCAGCCGCCGAGGATGAGAACGGGCTGATCATCTGGCGCGAGTGGGCCGTCCGCAGTGCCGACCCGGTAGTCGGCGTGACCCCGTGGTGGCACTTCGCCGGCTCGCCCATGGATACCGTTACCCGGCTGGTTGGCGCTAGAATACTTGACGAGCAGGTAGGCAAGACAGCTGCACTCTTGATCAAATCCTACATTGCGTCGACACACGTTGGCTACCTCGAACAGCGAATCACCGCGGCCTTCTCGGTCGTCGAACGCCTCGGCATGCAGCGCAACATGCACGAAGCCGGCATCAGCAAGCGACGGTATGAAGAGCTGTATCCGGACGCTGCAGCACGCTTCCGGGCCATCCTCGAAAAATCCGATATCCCTCACGACATCGCGGACCACCTGCCGAAACTGAAGGAGTTCGGCGTGACCGTCGCGCGCAAGCCCCATGACGCCCCGGCAGCGTTGACGGCGATCCGCAACCGACTGGTGCATCCACAGGGCGTGTGGGATGTCTATGACCGCCCAGGCCTCCTGGCTGAAGCATGGAAGCAGCTCGTCCACTGCGTAGAGCTTATGCTCCTGCACTGGGTGGGCTACAACGGCAAGGTGCAGGACACCTCGCAGCTTCGCGGGTGGTCAGGCGAGGTGCATCCGGTGCCGTGGGCTCCCAAGTAGCACGCCGCCATCACCGACCTCGATCTTGACAGATCGACACCATTGCGTCACAGTAAAGAAATATAAATGCCATTCTCACAAAAACCATTCCCGGAACTTGATCTGGAAGCGGCGGCCATCTACGCATTCCGCCTTTTTAGGATTGTCGGCGCAGATTTCTTCACTCGCAAAGACGCAGCAAGGCTCCTCGATATCGATCATCGGGACCGAAAGTTTGTCGTCAAAATATTTCCCTCGCTCCTTAGTTTCGGACTGCTGCATGTCGAGCGTCGAGGCACGAAATTTCGCTACCGCGTATCCGAAACGGGGTGTTTGATGGCTCTACGGGCACTTGAGGTGCATCCGGACCTCTCCGACGAGCCGATGGCTCCGGCCGGGCAGGAGTATCTGGAACGGCGGTTGCCCGAGATCGCAGCGGAGTTGGAGCTGGCTGATACCACCGACGGCGACACGGACGCCCGGCCGCCGACGTCAGAGCCTCCAGAGCCCTCAGGGTTGTAGGGGTTTCGCCGCCGGCTCCCACACAAACACCACCCCGCCCCGTGGCAGCACCCACCCCTCAAAGTCCGCCCGGATCGCTCGCGCCGGTACCGCCTCCGCCGTCCGGCTGATCCGCGCCCGATTGCTGCTCGGGAAGAACTCGAGCAGCCGGACGTCGGCAATCCCCACGCCGCCGTACTCCAGCTCGACGCTCAGCCCCCGCGTTGGCTGCTCAACGTCAAGCTTGATCAATCTCCCGTCCCGTCGCACCACGGCCCGGTATGTATACGACACCAGCATCGGCTGCCCGGCGGCGATGACCTCGTCGCCCATGGCGGCGGTGTAGGTCTGGCTGCCACGCTTCATGCTCCGTCGGATCGGTCGGGCCCGGCCGTCGACGGTGAACTGCACCAGCTCGAAGGCTTCCCTGGCGGCACCGTCCAGGTCACCCACCGGCCGGAAGTACCAGGCCGACGTAGCCCCGGCCTCGGCACTCAGCTCCCGGTACTCATCCCGATCCGACGTGCAGACGAAGCGCCGCACCGGACTGACCGGAACCGTCGTGTACTCCCAGCGCACCGTGGCCGCCAGGAGCCCGACTCCAGCAGCGTCCGCTGCTGAGGAACTCCCCTTGGGAGTTCCTTCGTCCGCTACCGGCGAGAGCGACACCTCGACCCGGGCGTCATGCCAGCGTTCAGCCGACGCCACTGCCTGATCACGGATGTCGTCGTACAGCTCTTGCGCGAACGTAGCGTCACCGAGGCGGAGCGCCAGGCTGTTGCGGATGATCTGATCCAGCATCACCGGTGTGGCCACCCGGCTGAGGTCTTCGGCGTCGAAGGCGAAGCCGCGGATCACGGCGTCCCGCAGGGCGGGCGCCTCCTCGGTGATGACCCGCCGGAGCTGGGCCGACTGCAGCTGTGCGGCCTGGCGCCGCTGCCAGTAGTCGATGCCGATGCCCAGCAAGCCGAAGGAGAAGAGCAGGCCGCCGACTTCCCCGAGCGGGAAGAGGGCTATCCAGGCGAGCCGCGGCAGGCCATCCAGGTTGTGGGCCAGCACTAACAACCCCAAGCCCGCGAACGCCGTCACCACACCGATGAACGCGGTCTGGAGACGGTCGAACTGGTCATGCAGGTCTGCCATAAACTGGTTTAATTATATCACTATTAAATGTGTGTTCGAGAAACTCGGCACATGACGAAACCCCCGGGCAGCCTGAAGGTGAACCGGCCCCGAGGGTTTCGTGGTCGAGGCTGCAGGCCTCGACCCCAACTCAGTTACCCTCGCCGCCCATGCCGCCACCTCCCCATGGATGCCCGATCACAGTCGATGCTACTCATAAGTCTGTAGACCTACAAGTAGCAGGATCGGCACCGTCAGTGCTGACATGGAAGGCGACCTGCAGCGGACCCTCGGCCGCAACCTGCGCCGCTACCGCAAGCAGCAGGGGCTCAGCCAAGAAGCCTTCGCCGACCTCGTCGGCGTCCACCGCACCTACATGGGCGGCATCGAACGCGGCGAGCGCAACCTCACCCTCAAGTCGGTCGAGGCGATTGCCGCAGTGATCAAGATTGATCCGCTGGAGCTATTGCGCGAGTAGCTGCTTTCCAGCAAAGAATCTCATTCTCATACCGAGCAATGACGATGCGCTTTGATGTGGCGACCACCACAGAAACACAGTGGACACACCTTTGGTGCCGAGGGTAACGTGATCAGCCAAGCGACCATCAAGTGCCACCTACGCTCGTGCAATAAAGCTACACTGAACCACTCTCAGCGGGTGTGGTCCAGCTCGGTCCTCTGCATTTCCGATATCCGCGCTCACTCTCTGCACGCCTAGCGCGCAGCTTTTCGCTTCAAATTCCGCGTCGGCTTGGGCTTCCTTTCTCGGGCGCGACCGTTCCTGTCTGTATTAGGCCGAGGAAGGATACCATGCGGGTTATTCGATTGCACCTGCTGAGATTCCGTGGTTTCGCAGACACGGTTCTGCATCCCTCTGGCCACGTGGTGCTGGTTGGCGAGCCACGCGCTGGTCGTACCGATCTGATTACTGGCTTGCGTCGAGTACTCGATTCGCGCAGCACTGCCAGCCGTCCCCATCGATACGACGTTCATCGGCCGATCGTGTCATCGGAAGATGACGAGGTTGAGACGCTGACGACGGTCGAGGTAACGCTAGTGGATCTCGGCTCAGCGGTAGAGCAGGAACTTGACGACCGACTCGAAGCGATCAACCCAGCGACGGGTCTCCTTGTCGATGGGGCAGGTGCCGAAGGCACCGTTCTTGGCCTGCGCTTGCGCTACTGCCTCCATTACGACGACCCTAGCGACACAGCCGAACACTGGGTGGAATATCCCGCAACAGGCATACGAGTGCCGCGGGCCGAGCGGGAATTGGTCAGTGCCGTAGCGATTGACCGTGTTCCTCCCCTTCAGCTGCGAGCTGAAGGGGCATTCCGGCGCTTGGTGAATGGGTTGGATGAGCCTGGGCTTAACGCCACCCTTAGCTCCTTTAGCAAAGATATGGGTACGGCCATAGAGAAGCTGGCTTCCAATACTGGCATCCGCAAGACACTTGGCGACATATTGACTGTGGGCCCGGAGAGTCTTTTGGAGATGGCATCGCCACCGGAAGACTGTGTAGATTTCATGGTTGACGATGGCTCCGTTTCGGCAATCTTGCGCGCAGTGCAACCCGCACTTGCCTTGGACGCTGCCGGCTCGCTGCCACTATCTTCACATGGCTCGACCACGAGTGCAGTGCTCTCTGCGAGCGAAGCGATGCTCAGCGCCGAAGACGTCAACGCAATCGTTTTTACTGACGACTTCGGCGACGACCTGGACGCGGCATCGGCCGAGTATCTTGCCGCAGAGCTACGGAGGACATGCGATCAAGTATGGATCTCGACCCGCCGTCCTGAGGTGCTTCGGGCATTCGAGCCCGAAGAAGTAGTTCGCCTGACCCGCAGTCACGGCGCACGTCGTCATCACCAGCTCGCGGCTACCACTGACCGTAAGGCGCGAACGGCGAGACGATACCTTCACCTGCTTCTCCTACCAGCCATGACAGCCCGCACAGTAGCACTCCTTGAAGGACCACATGATCTGGAAGGCTATACCGCAGTAGCCGACAAAATGCTTGGCCAGGGTACACCGTCGCCCGCTGCATTTGGGGTTCGGATGATCGCACCCGGGCTCAGCGACGGCGGCAAGGATCAACTACCCAAGCTAGCGCAGCTCGCAATCGATCTCGGCTTTCGCGTACGAGTGGTGCTCGACCACGACAAGCCAGGCACCGATGTTGAACTCGTCGGTCAGCTGGCGACGATGGCTGAGCAGGTCATATGGCTCCCTAAACGCACGTCGATCGAGCGAGCGCTTACTCATGGCATTCCCGCACCCGCTCTACGACATGCATTGGAGCAACTTAACACCGAGTACGGGCTTGGTCTTGATATCGGAGCCGTTTCCGATGATAGCCTCGAAGCCAAAACGATAGGAGCGCTCAAGCAGAAGGGTGGTCTCCACCGACCTTTCGTTACCGCCTTGGGAACGAGGCAGCCTCCGCGGTTGGCGAGAAATGTTCTCGATCTTCTTAGATGTCCGCCCGGTGACGTCGTCCTTGTCGAGATGAGCGACTCGTGAACTTCACTCCTGACTCGGCGCAGCAACAGGTGATCGAGGCTAACGATCCCGTTCTTCTGGTCTGTGGCGGCGCTGGAACTGGCAAGACCACGACAGCCGCAGCTGCCGTGCGTTTCGCCCTCGAGCAGGCCGACCGTCAAAACTTGGCATCCGCGGCAGCTCACCCACCCCGTGCTAGACGCCCTGCACCTCGAGCCCTTTTCCTATCATTCTCGCGCGCCTCGGTTTCGCAAATTATCGATCGTACCACCAATATTCTTGGACCATACCAACCACGGACGGAAATTACGACATTCCACGCCTTCGCCTGGCGACTACTGAGGCGCTGGGGTAATGCGATTGATATGCCGGAGCCGCGGTTGCTCGGCGAGGCCGAGGCGAGGCTATTTACGGTGGACGGAACAGTTCGTTACCGTGAATTGCTTCCTCGTGCGCTCGACCTTTGCATGCTGCCGGCCCTCGGGCATCATCTACAGTCCCGCTGGTCACTGATCGTCTGCGATGAGTTTCAGGACACGGACGATCGTCAGTTTGAGCTCCTGATGGCAATTCGCGGCTCAGCGCGCCTGCTGTTGCTAGCCGACCCCAACCAATGTATTTACACGAATCTCCCAGATGCTGTCGGTGTGGGTCCGCAGCGACTTGCGGCTGCACTTGCCCTGCCGGGTGCACGCCAGATCGACCTGCTCGATGTATCTCATAGAGACCCCACTCAGGTTCTGCCCGCTGCCGCAGCTGCAGTGCGGCGGCGCGAGTTCGACCACGACGCGCTCGCGGCGGCGTTGGAAACCGGCCGTTTGCAGGTACGCGCGGAGCTTCCGGTCGACCGTGAAGTCGACGAGGTCGCTGCAGTCGTTCGGGGGCTACTAGACGAAGGCTGCAGTGTCGGCGTCTTCAGCCACCATATCGACTCCACCACCGGGCTTTCTGACGCACTCAGTGAGCGCGACATCAACCATGAAATCGTCGGACTACCTGAGTGCTTGGGAGCGGCCATCGATGTCCAGAACGCGATGGTGCAGTTCGCTGGTGGCTCGGACGACTGGGCGAACGTAGAGGAGAGACTGGCTGTCTTTGTGACTAGCTCCGTGCGCGGCAAAAAGGCGCCCGACCTCGCACTGATGCTGCTGGGCGAGAAAGCGGCTCCTGCCGCGCTGACGCGGCGGCTGGAAACACTGCGTCGCGACCTTCTCCAGGGTGGGCCCGCTGCGGCAGTGGAACAGATTCCTGGAGCACACGCCAGTCTCGGACTTCCCCGTGGCGCCAGTAACTGGACACGGGCTGCCCGCCTACTGCGCTCGCTCTTCACACGGTGCTTGAGGCAAGGCGGTGGTCTGAAGAATGGGCTGATGCTGCTGGATAAAGCTGCAGCAGATCGCCGTATCAACTTGCTTACTCACGTCGTTGGTGAGACCACGGCACCGGTGCAAGTCATGGGCCTGTATCAGACCAAAGGACGCGAAGCTGATGCGACAATTGTGGTGCTACGCAGCAGCGACTATTATGGCCCCGAGAGGTACGAACCTTTCGAAGATGGTTCCAATCTGCTGTATGTCATTCTATCCCGGGCTCGAAAGAAGGTAATTGTTCTCATCTTCGGAGAAGACCTTCCGCCGCTGATAGCGCCGCTGGGCCGCCTAGCGTCGGGACGTGTCGAGCCACAACGGCGCTTGCGGACTGGTTCAAGGAGGGTCTTGCCGTCTGGTCGCCCTTCAAATGTGACCGTTTCCCGACGACCTATTTCCTCCTGACCGGCAAACTATCTACGCGGCGGAAGCCTATATCGACTTCCCGCTTCTAGAGGTCTGACGGAAAGGTGTCCAAGCCGCCCGCTGGTTTGTAGAGTGGATCCGACTGCGCTGGAGCAGAAGAATGGATGCGGACAGAGCGCATCAGGCAGCCCGGTCCGGCGGATGACTGGGCTGCCTGACACCGACACCTGTGCGTGAAAGTCATGGGTGTGACCCCGGCAGGAACGGGCGGCCATAAGTGCCGCCGCGTCCCCGCCGGGTGTTGGCACTGGGCGTCAGCCCTGCCCCTACGAACCCTTCGTCCGCCGGGGCACGCTCACTGCGCCGTGCGCTGCGCCCACCGGCTCGGAACCGTCCGTCTGGGCGGGAACTCCCCCGCCCAGCAGAGCCTGGATCGCGCTGCGCCGTGCTGCAGCCTCGGCTTCCGCCTCAGCCACCGCAGCCGCTGCCCGCTCCGCGAAGTCCGGCTGAGACCGCCGAGTCTGGACATAGAGCTCGACGGACTGCAGCAACGCCGCACCCATCGACAACCCGTCCAGTCCCGACACCAGCTCCAACTGCGCGTGCAGATCAGGCGGCAGCTTGACCGCGAGGGTCTTGTGCCCTCCGGTCCTGGTTGGCTCGGTCATTCCGAACCCACCTCCTCGGTGCGGTGCGGCCGGCCACCCCCAGGACAGGGAGTGACAGCAAACGGCCGCATGTCACCGACGAGCCAGGCAGACCCAGAGCGGCCCGTCAGCCAACGCCCTCAGGCATTGGGATCGAAGACGTACACACCGCCTTGTCCCTCGAGGATGGTCAGCTCCGACTCCAGCCGCTCGGCCAATGCCGCGGCGTCGAGGATGACGAAGGGCCGGAGGTAGGCCGGAGCAGTCTCGATGAAGGCCTGCCCGCCCAGATTCTCGAACCAGTGTCCGGCGAAGGCCTCGACGGATGGCCAGTGGCCATGGAACCCACCGCGCAAGCTGGCCTCGAGAAAGTCCAGATCATCCAGGCCGGCGTACCGCGCCAGCACGATGAACGCCTCGCCATGCTCCGCCACCAGCGCGGCCATGCGGGCCACGTCCTCCAGCCACTCCGTCTCCCGGATCGGCAGCCGTTCGAACCCGCCGCCCCCGAAGTCATGGATGGCCCACTCTTCAGCCGCCTCGCCCGTCCTGGCCGCGGTGGGGGAACGTGCCAGCATGCGGTTCACCGCGGCCCGGAGTTCGGCTGCCTCCTGATCCGCCTCCACCCAGAGCCCGTGCAGCATCCCGTAGTTGTAGTCGAGCAGGCTCGCAACGTAGATCCGTGGCCGGTCCTGGCCAGCCCGCTCGCCGGCGCCGTCGCGCTCGAGCGCATCCCCCTCCCGGCTTGCTGTAATCCCTTCTGTTCCATCGTGGTGTTCCTTGTTTACGACTAACTTGATCTTTTCTGGCTGGAGGCGCATACTGAAATACGTAATGAACGATGATCAATTCACGAGACTATTCAAGTACATGAACGAGCGCTTCGATACGCTTGAGGCCAAGCTTGACGCCAAGGACGATCGCGACCAGCTCGATTCTCTCGCCGGCGAGCTGAAGGGCGAACTCGCCGCCATCGACCTGGCGGTCGGCATCCAGCGGCACGAGCAGAACCCAAAGCGGCCAGAGCATGGCACGGCTGAAAATTCTTAGCTTCTGCATCCCGAGCCGAAGCGCGGCACGGGCTCGGCCAGCGTCCGCGCGTTGCTCATCCAGTCACGCCGCCCCACCCACGACTATGCGCCCACGCCTTGATCCCGGTCAATATAGTTTGCATATTTCGCAACACCGACCGGCAGCCGGAGGCCACGAGGTCGCTCCAACTTTTCCGGGATCAGATGAAAGTATTGTCGAGATATAGCCGTGAAACTCGAATCCCCTCACCATGACCTGCCAGGTGTCCTCCGCCATCTTCCAGCTGCGCTCGAAGCAACGGCGCAGCACGCTCCCGATGCCACGACGCTGGCGCGAACCCTTGGTTACGCTACGACATCAACGGCCGGCTCCATGCAGGTCAGGTCCATGACGCTATTTGGCCTGCTCCGTATCGAAAGCGGATCGGGCAAGGGGAGCGGGGGGCCGTACCGGTACCGCGCGACAGCGCTCGCCCAAGCGATCCTGAGAGCAGACCGTGACGAAGATCGATGGCGGCACCTGCTACTGATCGCCCTGACGAGCCCACCGATCTTCCGTGACCTCTACAGCCGCTTCGGAGACAGCCCGCCGGAAGATCTGGCGACAACCTTGGCAGAGGAGCACGGTATCTCGGCGGACAAGGCCGCGAAGATCGTCAAGAACTACCGTCACGGATTACGTCTCGTGAGCACGAAGCCCCGGAGAGGATCGACCGACCTGCGTCCCTCGCCGCGCTCCGCCGACGGCCGCCGCTACACCGGCCGGATCACGGTGACCCTCGAAGGGGGCACCAACATCATCTTTCCCGAGGGGGCACAGATCACTCGCGACCTGACCTCCCTGATCTTCGACGTGCTCCTACCTCGTGCCCAAGGCGGCCGCATGGACACCCCCGGGCCACTTGTCCAACCCCCGGCGGTGTTGGAAGCGTCTGACCATGGTTCAACCCGGACTGAACGATCGGCAACTGCGCCTCCTGCATCGCATCCACAGCGGCGATGACCTCAGCGGCCCTGACGGAGTTAGCTATCGCACCTCGGCACGAGGCCTGCAACGGCGCGGGCTCATCAACGTCAGCCTCCAGCCCTGGCGCGCCACGATCACCGACACCGGCGTCTTCTACCTTGAGGACCTTCGCCATCTCCATGACTCGAGCGACGTTGCGCCGGCCGAGCCAGCTACTCGGCGCCGAGAGCCCGCCAGCCCAGCGTCCGCTCAGCCCTCGTCGGCGTTTCCGGCTCAGGGCGACGGGCCAGACCGGGCCCGGGAGCTCATCGAGCACCTGCAGCGTGAAGGCGGAACGCTCCGCCTCGAGCATCCCGACGAGGACACCCGGGCGCGCTACCGCCGGGCGATCGACGCCGCCAAACGCCGCAAGCTGATCCCGGATGGCTTTCACCTCATGCACACCGGCCGCGACCGCGGTGACCTGATCATTCGGCTATCCGACGACGCCAAGGCCGACGATGGAGACTGGAATCGGATCCGGCTCAACACCCGCCCGCCGCGCCGCACCCGGCTGTCCAGCCCGGAGCCTGCCCTGATCATCGCCGCGCTGGAACAGGATCCTGCGGCGTTGGAGGTCGCCGCGACGTCCCTCGGCCGGGGCTTGGCTCTCATCCGCCTCCTGGCGGAGGAAGCCTGTACCCGTGGGCACCGCTTCGACGTGAACCGGAAGACCGTTCACCCGAAGCCGTTCCTGCAGGTGGGTTCCGTCCAGCGCTACGTCACGATCCGCGAGGAGTACGACAGCGTCCCCTACGAACCCACTGACGCGGAACGCGAGTTCCTGCGTACGCACCCTCGGTTGCGCCTGCCGGAGACCGGCACGATCGCGTCCGGCCGACTCAGCCTCCAGATCGCCCGTACCGGCCGCGGCAACCATGACAACTGGGCTGACGACGACCCGGGCCGGCTCGAGGAACGTATCCCGGAGATCTTCGATGTCGTCGAAGCCGGCGTCGCGGCCGATGAGCAGGCACGCCGCGCCGAGACTCGGCGCTACGGGGAGTACCTCGACCGAATCGTCCACGAGGAGGAGGAAGAACGCCGCCAGTGGCAGGCAGCCCTCGCCGAGGCACGAGGGCAGGCCCTCGAAACAGTCCGCCGCCGGACCTTTCGCGCCGCCTACGATGATTGGGCCGCTGCCACCGCGATCCGGGCCTTCGCTGATGCCCTTGACCAGGCGCCCCGCCGCGGCCTCGGCCAAGCCCGCGCCCGCAACCGCGAGCGATGGATCGCCTGGGCGCGCGCCGCCGCTGACCAGCTCGACCCGACCATCCGGGCTGACTTCGACTTCGACGCCAAACCCACGCCTGACGATCTCCGGCTCCACCTCAACGGCTGGAGTCCCCATGAACCTGAGCAGGAAACCCGCTGGGAGCGCGACGACGAGCGCTTGGCCGTTCTGCGTTGCCAGGCTGAGTCCTGGTACCTGGGGATGAGCTGAAGCCCTTGGACGTATCGGCCTTCATGAGCTTACGACCGCGGGTATCCCGCCACCGCACGCCAAAACCTTGATCTTTTCTTGCCGCGAGCGCATACTGAAAATGCTATGACTGAAGGACAACTCAATAAAATTCTCGACCGTCAATTCGTCAAGTTTTATGGCCTCATTGATCGCAGGCTGCATGAAGTGCGCGACGAGCTGCACACCGAGATCGCCGACCTCAAAGACGACGTCAACCACGTTCGTAACGTGCTTGATAGCGTCGTTGGCGACATCCAGGACATCAAGACCGAAGTCGCTGCCATCGGCTCCCAACTCGACCGCCACGACCAGGCCCTCACCCAACTTGCCGATCACACAGGCATACAGCTTCAGTACGAGTAGGTGTGCTGCGGTCGGCATCTCGCGTGCCGAGAGAGGGCATCAGCCGATTCGCGGTTCCGTATCGCTGGCTCTCAAGCAGGGCAGCGCGGATACCGACCAGCTGATCAACCTCAGCGCCGAGCCGCGCCACTGGCTGACTCAACCCCTCAGCATCACGGCCTCAGGCAGGCCCAGGTGGTCGCCGTACCGTCAGATGCGGTGTGTGCGGTCACGGCCGACAGGCCGCTGCCGCACACCACCGCGGTGAACAACCGGATCCTGATCATCGTGACCCCCTTCCGAAGCCGGGCGAGGCCCTTCCGGACCGCGCCGCCTCCCACCAGCAACACACCCATCATCGCGAGACTCGAACTCGCAGCCTGGGCAAACCTGAGGCCGTCTGCCTGACGGACACCATACCGGGCGCTCTCGGCCCGGTCGTGGAGCTGTGCCCGGAGCGGGGGTGGCCCTCATCCGGCTGTCTTCAAGGTGGCGGGTGACCACACGGCGAAAACCTGGGCTAAACCCCGTCCGACCTGGCATTTCTCGTAAATCAAAGCGGCAAACGCGCTCTATGGGGAAGACTGGCCCGGTACGGATGGCACGTGTGGATCCTCCGTGAGACAGGGTAGCTTGATGGGCATCAGCGAAGAAGTCCGCGCACGTCGGCTTGGCGGCACTCGCGTCTCGGCTCAGCGGATCTTCACGGATCGGGTGTCGCAGGCCGAGGCGTTTGCCGGCAAGCTCGAAGAGCTGCGTCAGCTTC
This sequence comes from Frankia sp. R43, assembly GCF_001306465.1. Taxonomy (NCBI): domain Bacteria; kingdom Bacillati; phylum Actinomycetota; class Actinomycetes; order Frankiales; family Frankiaceae; genus Frankia; species Frankia sp. R43. Next base: position 32,032 of record NZ_LFCW01000001.1, read on the forward strand.
GGACGGCTCATCCGGACGTAAGCCTGGATTTGACCGCGCCTCGCCGCAATGTGCTCGCGTTCTATGGCGACGGGGGAATCGGCAAGACAAGCCTGAGTCGCGAACTCGAACGCCGCTTTCTGGCGGGAAGCCAGCGCCGCCAGGCAGTGCGGATCGATTTCTCGGAGCCGACGGCCCGCGATCCCGAACTCTTCGTGCTGCATCTGCGGTCTGGACTGGCGCCCCTCAAGCATTTCCCGGCGTTCGACACCGGGCTCGCCCTGTACTGGGCGCGGCAGAACCCGGGCGTGCCGCTGACGGACTTCGTCACGCACCAGTCATCGCTCGGCACCGCCGCGCAACGGCAACGGTTCGCTCGGGAGCTGTCGGAGTTCACCCAGGGCATCGTCGACGGCGCGGGCCTGGTCGTCGGCGGAGCCAGCCGCGCAGCGCGCTTCGCCTGGCGGCAGATCCAGAACTCGTTGGTCGTGCGCGACCTGCGGAAGAACTGCCCGTTCTTCGAGGCCTGTGCGACCGAGGAGGACACTGAGCAGCTGCGCCTGCACCTGCCCCTCCTGCTGGCCTGGGACCTCATGCGGCTGCAGGCCAGCGGCGACGCCGATGTCGCGATCTTTCTCGACACCTTCGAACACGTGCCGAACCAGCGCCGCTCCGCCCGGCTCGCCGATCTTGAGGACAGCATCGTCCGCAGCGCCTTCTTCCTGCCGACCACGCTGTTCGTCGTCACCTCACGGCGGCGCCTCGACTGGGCTGCCGACACCCGGGCTCCGTCGCTGGAGTTTTCCGGGCCGGCCGTCTGGCCCGGCCTCGCCGACGGTCCGGCATCGGACCAACATCGCGTCGGCATGCTCTCCGCCGAGGACAGCCGGGACTACCTCGAGCATTGCCTGTGCGACGACGCCGGCGCGCCGGTCATCCCGGAAGAACTGCGCGATCAGGTGGCGCGCCTGTCCGAGGGCATGCCGCTCTACCTCGACGTTGCCTGCAACCACTACATGGCGCTCCTTGGCCGCGGGCAGACTCCCGAGGTCGGCGACTTCGCCGGCGGGCTGCCGCAGGTGGTGATGCGGCTCATGGAGGACCTCGACGATCCGCAGAGCGATCTGCTGCGCGCTGCCGCCTTGCTCCGGGTCTTTGACCGCGGCACGTTGCGCGTGGCCGTCCCGTCGCTTCGTTCCTCGGCGATCGAGCAGTTCCTTGATCGCAGTTTCGTCCTGCAACGCGAAGATGATGTCTTTTCGATCCACGAGCTCCTGCAGACTTCCGTTCGCCTGCAAGACTCCTTCACGGCCAACCCCTGGTCGGCCGATGAATGGGCCGAGGTTGCAGCCCGGCTCGTTGCCCACTGGTCGGCGCTGTTCGAGGACCCCGACTCTCGGCTCTGGCGTGACCGCCGCACCCAAGCGCTGGCGTTCTGGCAGCTCACCGGCCTGTACGCCACGCTCGGTACGACCGTGCCGCACCTTGCGTACATCATCATGCAGGTGCAGCTCCGCGGCGTCTGGGCCACCATCGACGCCGGCCGCGACCAGCCAGCGGCCCTGCTGACCGACCATGGCCGCAGCCTGCTCACGCTGCTTGACGGCATGATGGAACGGCAGATCGGTGACCTGCAGCACACCGTTGAGCTGCTTGCGCCGTTCGAGGGCCCGACGCCCCTGCCTGCCGAGGAGAACCTGCGCCGCCTAGCGCTCTACTACCTGGGTGAAACCTACGATCTGCGCGGCGGCGGCGACGCTGCCGCGACCTTCGAGGCCATCGCCGCCGAGCACGATGACCGTTTGGCGCACGAAGCCCTGATCGCCCTGGCGCACTCCCGGTCCCGTGACGGCGACAACGCTGCGGCACTCGCGATCGCCCGGCAGTTCGACCCCGAGATCCGCGATGGGGAGCTGCGCTACCGCCTCCACGAACTGTTCGGTCACATCTGGTGGTGCGCTGGCCACTTTGATCGGGCGGCCCACCACTTCGCGATCACCAAGCAGACCGCCGAGGAACAGGACTCTCCGCTGCTGCTCGCGCTGGCCCGCCGGCACCTGGCCCTGGTGCAGTGCTGGTCGAGCCCGGCCCTGGTGCTCGCCGACATCGAGGAGATCGAACAGCTCAATCGCGATCTTGGCCTGCATCCCGGCATCGCCCAGTGCCAGATGTCCCGGGCGACGGCACTCGTCGGCCAAGCATCCCTAGCCACCATTGATGAGCTGCTCGACGACGCGGCTCACACCTTCACGGCCGCCGGCTACCTCGACGACGCCATCGGCCCGGTGGCCGTCGGTGTCTTCGCCGCGGCCGCATCCGGCGACCTGACGCTCGCCAACACGAGGAAAGAAGCGTTGTTCCAGCAGGCCGAAGGACGCCGGGTGCGCCACTGGCTTGCTGCCGCAGACATCTGGACTCTTGGCGCCGATCCGCACGGCCGGGTCACCTGGCCGGAGGGTGCCGACGTCAGCGTGGCAGCCTGGGCCGCCCCGCTGACAGCTCGCCGACCGTGAGCCATCGGCCGGCCTCGGCGGAGGCCTAGCTGGTGCGGTCACGCTCCGTCGCTGCGCTGCCATACAGGTGGTGGAGCCAGTTGTAGTGGAACAGGCCGCCGTCGACCCGGATGTCCGTGCCGGTGACATAGCCAGCCTGCTCCGAACACAGCCAGGCAACGACCTTGGCAACGTCGTCCGGCTCACCAACACGGCCCAGCGCCACCAGCGCCGCGCTGCGGGCCCGATGTCCGTCCGCGTCCTCAGACGGCCCGTGGCCAGTGTCGATTGCTCCTGGCGACACCGAGTTGACCCGGATCCCGGCGGGGCCGAGCTCCATCGCCAGCTCCTGGACGAACATCGCCAGCGCCGCCTTGCTCATCGAGTAGTCCGGACACATCCGCACCCGCGAGGCATGCAGCGACAGGTTGAACACGATCGACCCACGCACCTGGCGCGCCAGCATGTGATCGACCACGGTGCGCGTCACCGCCCACGAGCCGACGATGTTCGTGTGCAGCACCCGGGCGGCATCTGCCACCGGCAGTTCCAGGAACGACCGACCGTCCATCACGCCGACGTTGTTCACCAGCGCCTCGATGCGCAAGCCGGCATCCAGCCCCGCGAGGGCATCCGCCTCGACATCAGCGATGTCGTGTTCGACCAGCACCGAGCCCTCAGGCAGATCGGCCTTCACGAGCGCCCCGAGGTCCCGATCGACTGCCACGACCCGATAACCGGCGGCGGCGAGCGCATGCGCGGTAGCCAAGCCGATCCCATGACCCGCACCGGTCACCACCGCGGCGGGCTCCGTTGAAACACCTTCGATGGCCACAGCTGCCGATCATACGAACGACGCCGAACGGCGACTCACCGTGGCAGGACTCGAACCGGCCGGGCGATCGGTGGCGCACCACGGAGCGGCGGCGGCCATCACAGGTCAGCGATCTTCTGGGGCCGAGGGTCCAGCCTGCTGCCGCAGCTCACTGACCTCGGCTTCAAGCTCAGCCAGTCTTCGCTCCAGCTGCGCCCGTGTCGGTCGCTTCGGTGCCGGTGGGGGCACGGGGCGTTGGTCTGCGAAACCGAGCGGCTCGTACGCCACGATTGTGGACGGGTCTCTGCTGCAGTCCGGGCACTTCATCGAAGACGAGCCATGCATCGTCGGCCGCGCGGTCTCGGCATGCCGACGCGTCTCGACGATGTGCCCGCAGTACAGGCGTATTCGCCACCGCATGAGCTCGTGATCGGGGGTGCGCCAGCTGGCGATCATCTCCATTGCCTTCCGGCCGGCGGCGTCCCGCCCCGCCTTCAGAACCGGGTCGGCGGCCTCTTCAGCCTGCTTCTTCGCGAGGAGTTCCTCAACCCATCGGGCGGCTTCCTCGCTGCTCTTCTGCTCCCGATGATCCGCCTTCGTGAGTTCGTACGCCTCCAGCGGAACCCCGCGACTCTCATACGTCACCTCGCGCACGCAGGGATAATAGCCGCATCCCCGATGAAGATCGGCGTTTCGGTGGAGGTCGCCGTAGTCCGCCAGTGGCACTGATCGAGCGTCTCCGGTTAGTAGTACCGCTCCGGTCCATACGGGCTCCAGCGGCCGAGAAAGGGCTTCAGGTCATCCGCCTTGGGATCCCGTGTGGCCGGCATCGCCAGCTTGTTATCGAGCGGGTCGACTCGTGCCACGTGCTCGGTGGCCCATGCCAGCCGCTCCGCCGCCGCTTCCGCTTCGGCCCCATCTACTATCGAGGCGATCCGCTCCGTCATCGCCGCGATGTACTCGCGGAGCTGCCCCGCGTGCCGCCAGGCCGTCATCTGCTGTTCGAGCACCTTCGCCCGATGCGCCTCGCGATGATCAAGTTTGGCTTGGACCATGGCAGCTTCCCACTGCCGGCGGCGCTCACGAGCAGCTGCCTCGATCGCCAGCCGATCAGCTTCGGCAGCCGCTCCCAGTAGCGCTTCTCCTGCCGTGCAAGCTCGACAGCCGTCGGCACATGCTTCGCCCGGTCGATCTCCTGCCGGACGGCAAGACCGAGGCCAACTCTCCGTACTAGGCAAATATAGCGGCGGTCGAGATTATCCCTGAAAGTGTCGCGACAACCGTCATCCAGAAAGTGAGGGTGCTTTGCATATCTTCTTCGAGCCTGACGACTACGATCCCGGGCTGGTTAGCAGTCAGCACGGTTCCGCCCGAACTGGTGGTGCTGCGGGCCGAAGGTGATGCAGTGGTCTCGGCATCAGCCGTGAGCGGCTGGTGGGGCTGCCACCGGAAGCGGGCGAAAAATTTGGCCCAGACATGGCTTCCGCCACGCGCCTGGGAGCATCCAAAAAGTACGCCAACCGTCCGGTTGCGGCATGGAGTGCGGCGCAGGGTTATCACGCCGCAAGTAGAAGGTGCCTTGACGGCGAGCACCCAACACGGAATGGCGATCGAGATCGACAAGGCGAACCAAATTTCATGCCAGTCGAACGAGATCAGCGAATTCACAAGTAGCGCGATTGCGCCGAGTTCGACCGCGAGAAGAGTGAGCGCGGCGTTGCGCTTGGCCATCCCGATTTCTCCATACCTATCGAGTTGTGATGTTGCGCAACCGTAGCAGTGGGGTTGTGGTGCTACGGGTAGAGGTGTGGCGATGGAGTGGGTATCGCTACTGGTTGGAGCACTGAGAGGCGGCGGCGAGAGTACATACGTCCGCCGAGTGTGACGAACGCAACACAAGCCGGAGAGGGTGGCCGCACCGGCAGCGAGTCGAGTCGTGCAACCTCGACAACCTGAAGGGAACGTGTGACTGCCAGCACGGCTACCAAGCGATCAAGTACCAACAGAGCTGATCCAAATCGGTCTCGTTGCCCTGCAAGAACTACACAGTGTGAGCGTGACCCGCCAGGGCTCGAACCCGGGCTGGCCTGCTCCATCCGATCGGCGTCGGCCGGGCGCACTGCCTGCCCGTGCGTCACATCCGTGCCCACCGATTCAGAGCCGTCCGTCTGGGCAGGAGGAAGCTCCGCCCAGACGAGCCTGGCTCGCTCTACGCCGTGCGGCAGCCTCGACTCCCCCTGCACCATCCCCTGCACGAGATCGGGTGAGTCCTTTTTCAACCTTCTCTTCTTTTCCGACCCATTTGTCCGCTAGGTTCAACAAGCGCCGGGCCTCCCACGACGGGTGTGCGAGAGCTTCCACGAGGTGTACGTACAGCATCTACGCGCCGTGGATGCGCCCCGGATGCCCAGTGGCTGCCGGGTGTGGCCCAGGGGCGGCGGCCGTCACTCCCGCCAGATGGGCAACCTTGTCGAGGTCTGCCACCGGAATCTTGATCATTGTCTTGGCCTGGCCGGTCGGGTTCACCCGCGCGGCGCGGTCGTCGCAGGTCGCGAGTTCGGCGCTCAGGAGGGCGATCCTGTCGCGCCCGAAGACGCGTTCGGCGTAGAAGTCGGCGATCGCGGCTTCGGGACGTCTTCGCGGATACGGACGCTCCTGGGGTGTCCGTCGAACTTGTCGTCACGGCCCCGGTTGTTCGCTCGGGGCCAGCACTTTTACCAGACAGGCGCGCTGGGCCTCGCCGCGACCGGCCTTCCGGCACATCGGCGTCGAGGCCGGACCCGCCTGCGCCATTGGGGGGAGCGGCGTCTCGTTCTTTCGGTGGATCTCCGACGCCTGGGCTGTCTCTAGGCTGGGTGTGTGTTCACTGCCGGCCTGCGCTCGCTCTGGGACGAGCCCCGCGCCGCGGACACGCCCGAACGGGTGTGGCTCGACCGGGTGCTGGTCGGTGTGGTGATGGTGGCGGCGTTACTCGAAGGAACCCTACGAGAGGACGTCACCTGGCGGCCGGTCGTGACGATCGTGACGGTCGGACTTGCGCCGGTGCTGCTGTGGCGGCGTACTCACCCGTTGGTCTGCGTCGTGGTGGGCTTCGGCACCGGGATGGCGTTGGGACTGGCGAGCTGGCTGGGCGGGACCTCAGGTGTGGGCCTGAACACGATGATCTACATCCTGGTGCTCGTCTACTCGCTGGTCCGCTGGGGCTCAGGGCGTCAGATCGTGATCGGGCTGCTGCTGGTTGCGGTCGCCGCGGGGTTCAGCATCGCGACCGACTACACCGGGCCAGCCGAGCTCTTCGGCGGGTTGGCGGTCCTGGCGGCGGCGGCAGCGAGCGGAGCGGCGTTCCGCTACCGCGCCGAGAGTCGGCGCCGGGCACTCGACCAGGTCCGCAGCCAGGAACGCGTCGGCCTCGCGCGCGAGCTGCACGACTCGGTCGCCCACCACGTCTCGGCGATCACTCTGCAAGCGCAGGCTGGCATGATGATGGCCGCGAAGCGACCTGAAGCGGCGCTCGAGGCGCTTGCGATCATCGAGGGGGAAGCGTCGCGGACGCTGGCGGAGATGCGAGCGATGGTCCGGGTGCTGCGCGACGGAGCGCCGGCGGAGTACGGTCCCCAGCCCGGCGTCGCCGACCTGATGCTCCTCGCCCGCCGCGAACCGGACCCCGTCGTCGACGTGGAGTTGGCGGGTGATCTGGCCGTACTTCGGCCCCAGGTCGACGCCGCCGTGTACCGGATGGCGCAGGAGGCGCTGACCAACGCGCTGCGGCACGCCCGAAACGCCTCGCGTGTGGAGATCAGGGTCGTCGAGGGTGCAGGAAGGCTGCGGCTCCGCGTGACCGACGACGGCCAGATCGACCCGGCGCGGCCGGCGACCCACGGTTTCGGGCTGCTGGGGATGACCGAGCGCGTGCAGCTGCTCGGCGGCACGCTACGCGCTGGGCCGACACCCGAGGGCGGGTGGGCGGTCGACGCCGAGCTGCCGATGGAGTTGCCCCTATGACGACGCGCGTGCTGGTGGCAGACGACCAGGATCTGGTGCGCACCGGCCTGTCGATGATCCTTGACGCCCAGACCGACATCGAGGTCGTCGGCCAGGCCGCCGACGGCAAGGCCGCCGTCGAGCTGGCGCATCGGCTCCGCCCCGACGTGTGCCTGGTCGACATTCGGATGCCCGGGCTGGACGGCATCGAGGTGACCGAGCTCCTCGCAGGGCGGGGCGTCGCGGACCCCATTGCGGTGGTGGTGATCACGACGTTCGACCTGGACGAGTACGTCCACGGCGCGCTTCGGGCCGGAGCCCGAGGATTTCTCCTCAAGGATGCCGGGCCGGAGTTGCTGGTGCAGGCTGTCCATGCCGCTGCCGTCGGCGATGCCCTGATCGCGCCGAACATCACCCGCAGGCTGCTGGCGACCCTCGCCGCGGGGGCCTCATCGAAACGCCGTACCCAACCGATCGAGCCGCTCACCCAACGCGAGGAGGAGGTGCTGAAACTGGTCGCTGTCGGCCGCACGAACGCGGAGATCGGCGCGGAGCTGTTCATCAGCTTGACGACCGCCAAGACCCACGTCGCGAGCCTGCTGGCCAAGATCGGCGCCCGGAACAGGGTCGAGATCGCGATGTGGGCCTACGACACCGGCCGGGTGGGGCACTGAACCGAACCTGACGTACCTGCACGACGACTGGTCCCGGCCGGGGCGACCGAGGCCCACAACGAGCGCAGCGCCTTCGTCACCATCTGCCCGGCGCAGGGACAGCGCGGCAGCGGCGGATCAGCCGAAAGCACGAGAGAGAGACCATCTCATCGGCCAGGCGAACTCCGGCCTCCGGGCCGGTGTGCCCGCCACCGGGCTCAGCGATCGTGGACGTACCGATCCTCATCAACGACGGAGCCCATGATGAGAACGCGTCAACCCACCACGACACTGGAAGACCAGCCGATCCCGGTGAGAGCCAAGCTCGCCGCGGCGTGGACCAGCTTCATGTTCCTGTACGCCTACGTGGACATTCTCAACTTCTTCACGCCCGGCGTCGTCGAGGACATCCTCGACGGCAAGGTCTTCGAGTTCGACCTCTCCCAGACCTTTTCGACCGCGGCGCTGACCCTGGTGGCCATCCCGATCCTCATGGTCGTGTCGTCGATGACGCTGCCCGCCCGGGCGACCCGCATCACGAACCTCATCGTGGCCTCGCTCTACGTTCCCGTCACGGCATTCAACGCGGTGGGCGAGTCCTGGCCGTACTTCTACGGCCTTGGCATCGCATTGGAACTGCTCCTACTCGCCCTCGTCGTGCGGTACGCCTGGACCTGGCCCCGCACCGCACCGTCGGCGACCAACCCGGACCGTGAAACCGTTCGCGCCCCGCAGCAAGCGTGAACCGGGGCTGAGGCCGTTAGAACGGCGTGTGCGTAGCAATTGACCGCCTGCCGGTCCCGTCCAGCGTCAGCCGGCACTGCCTTGCGTCCGCTCCACCGCCCAGCAGGCCCTGTCCGCCGCGATCACGATCAGTCCAGCCGCAGTCGCGAGGATGACGCGTCCGGCCACGGCCGGTGTCCCTCTGACAGACTGGCGGCGCCACGGGGCCGGTCACCAGCTGGTCACGTAGACGGACCGTCAGGGCGTGTTCATCGGGGGGACAACCATGATCGACGCAGTGCAGGTGCTCTGGTCACCGGCCGGGGAGAACCTACCCTCGCTGGGTGGTCGGGAACTGGTTGATGTGACCGACGGCGACACGCCGAACGTCCGCATGCCGATCCGCATGCTCTCGGTCGACACGCCGGAGGTGACCGCCCGTTCCGCGGAGCGTGCCCAGGCCATCGATCAGGAGTTCCTACAGCTCGCGGGATGGATCAAGGACGGCCACGCACCGATCTCCCCGGGCCTGGCGGCCTTCCTCCTGCCGAAGCTGGAGACCGGCACCGCCGGCACTCTCCATTTCGCGCAGGGCAAGGAAGCCTCGGCCTTCGCGAAGCAGAACATCGAGAAGCGGCTGACCAAGCCGAACGGCAACAAGCGCAATCTGTTCATCCGCGCCGCGCAACCGCCCTTCGACACCAACAGCCGACTCCTGGCCTACGTCGCTCCCGACTACACCGAGGCCGAACGGCGCAACCTCACCCGCGAGCAGCGTGCCACCTTCAACCTGGACCTCATCGCGGCCGGATGGGCCGCCCCGTTCGTGATCTATCCGTCCATCCCCGGCGAGCTCGATCTGCCGCTGCTCCTGGAAGCAGCCACCGCAGCGGCCGACCCGCAGGCCCCCAAGGGCATCTGGGCCAACCCGCACACCCTGCTGGCCTACGAGTACCGAGCGGTCGAGAAGCTCTACCGCGTCACGAAGAAGAAGGTCGACGGCGAGTCACTGCGCGCCGGTGAGGCGACCTCCTGGCGCGAACGCTACTGCGCCGACATGCGCACTCGTCAGCTCCACGGGCCGGAGGACTACTTCACCATCCCGCCGCAGTACCGCCTGTGGTTCTGGCCGCAGGACGTGACCGAGGCCGTCGGGCGGCTCAACCTGGTACCAGCGCCGCGGCTGGTCGGCGCGGAGTGAGACCGAGGTCCTGAGCGGCGTATCACCACCATCCCGAACCACCTCCGCCGCCCCGATCAGGCAGCTGGGTCGGGCGGTTGGGTCGGGATGGTGGTAGCTGTGCGGGCCGTGGCCCAGGCATCGATCATGGTTCGGGCGATGGACAGGCGGCCGGGCAGGTGCAGCTGGCCGTCCGCGGTGGTGCCCACGGCGGGCCAGGCGGTGCGGGCCAGGGCCGGGCGCAGCTCGTCCAGGGTGACCCACTGTGCTTCGACGATCTCGTCGTCGTCCAGGCACAGCGGCGCCTCGGGGTCCGCGACGGCCTGGAACCCGATCATGAGGGATCGTGGGAAGGGCCAGGTCTGGCTGCCCAGGTAGCCGATGTCGCGGACGGCCACTCCGACCTCCTCGGCCATCTCGCGGGCGACGCAGGCCTCCAGTGACTCCCCGGCCTCGACGAAACCGGCCAGCACCGAGAAGCGGCCGACGGGCCAGACCCGCTGGCGGGCCAGCAGGACCCGGTCCGCGCCGTCGTGCACCAGGCAGATCACGGCCGGGTCGGTGCGCGGGTACTCCTCGTGCCGTTCGGCCTCGCACACCCGGGCCCAGCCGCCGTTGATGACGCGGGTCGGTGATCCGTCGCGGGCGCAGAAACGGGCCCGCCCGTGCCAGTTCAGCAGGGCGGTCGCGGTGGCCGCCAGAGCTGCGTGCACCGCGGGGAAGTCTGCGCCCGCCGTGAACAGGTCCAGCCAGTGCACGGGGTCGTCGCCGGAGTCGGCCGCGGACGGGGCTGGGGCCTGCATCCCCCAGTAGACGACGCCGTCGGCCTCGCCGAGCAGCAGCGCGTCCGGTGGTGGTGCGGCGGCGATCCCTGCCGCGGCGTAGGTGCGCAGCCGGGGCGGGCCGTCGGCCTGTTCGATCGGGAACCGGCCCCGGTCGTCGGTGACGACGACCTGCGCGGCGGCCCAGCTCGCCTCCCGCCGCGCCGCATCCAGGCGGAGCAGGCCGTCGCGCACGATCGGCGCGCCAGCCAGGACGGGTGATGCGACCAGACCGAATCCACTCACCGCACCATCTTGCTCCGTCCGCGTTGCTCCGTCTGACCGGGACGACCGGCGCGCCAGCGGGCCGGCCCGCCGACCGGCGGGCGAGATGTGGCGAGGCGAGGCCGATACCCGGGCGCTCGGGGGCCGTCGGGCGGGGGCGCTGCCGCCCCGCCCGGCGTTTCGTGCCGCGGTGAGCTCAGAGCTCGATCAGGTCAGCGGCCCGGCGGCCGATCATCATGGTGGCGAGGTTGGTGTTCGCCCGGGTGATCGCCGGCATCACCGACGCGTCGGCGACCATCAGACCGTCGACGCCACGCACCCGCAGGCGGCGGTCCACCACGGCGGTCGGGTCGTCATCGTCGCCGAGCCGGGCGGTGCCGACCGGGTGGTTGTAGGTCTCCGCCCGGGCGACGACCTGCTGCTCAAGGTCGTCCCCGCGCCACCACGGGTTGTCGGGGATCGTCACGACGCCGGTCGCGGCGACCCGGTCGAGCAGGTCCGCGGCGATGCGCACGCCCTCGGCGAGGCTCCGGCGGTCGATCTCCTCGGCGAGGTGGCCCAGGTCGATCGCGGTCCCGTCCGGCGTCACCCGCAGGGAGCCGCGGCTGCGTGGGGCCATCAGCCCGACGGCGAACGACACCTCGCCCACCGGCCGGGACGTGTCGTAGAGATGCGCGGAGAACGGGAAGACCTGGATCTCCTCACGGGGGTCGCCACCGAGGCCGCAGCGCAGGAGCGAACCGCTGACCGGGCGCTCGGCGATCAGGTCCGGGTCGGCCAGGGCGTTCAGCATCACCCACGGATGGTCCTGCAGATGCTCGCCGACGCCGGGCAGGTCCACCCCGGAGGCGATGAGCAGCTCCGGTGTCCCGAACGCCCCGGCGGACAGCACGACGACGTCCGCCGGCAGGACGCGGGTGCCGCTCTCCCCGGCTTCGGTGACCTCCACGCCACGCGCCCGCCCGTCGGTGATGACCACCCGGTGGGCGGTCGTCTCGGCGAGCAGGGTGACCCGCCCGCGCAGCCCCGGCATCACCCCGGCCAGGGTGCCCCAGCGACCTTCGTCGACCCGGTTCGTCGGCCAGGGGCCGATGCCGAGCGCGCCCGGGGCGTTGTGGTCCGGGGCCTCGGGGTGGCCCGCGGCGAGGCAGGCCGCGGTGAACGCGTCGTCGATCGGACCCGGCTTGAGCCGCGTCATCACGATCGGGCCGGAGTCGCCGTGGTGGTCGGCGTCGCCGAACTGGAGGTCCGTCTCGTTGGCCCGCAGCGCGGGCAGGCAGTCGGCCCAGGTCCACCCCTCGCCCCAGGGGTCGAAGTCCCACTGCTGGCCGCGCACCCCGGCACTGGAGTTGACCGACGAGGAGCCGCCGACGACCTTGCCGCGCAGCAGTGGAACGCCTTTCGTCGACCGGTAACCCCAGTCGAGGCCGGCCGGGAAGATGTAGTCGTAGAGCAGCTGGCGCGGCGCCGGGCTGCCCGGGTCGATCCCGCCTTCCACGATCGTCACGTCGGCGCGGTCCGCTATTCCGTCGGCGAGCATGAGCCCGGCGGAACCCGCTCCGACGATGACGACCTTCGGGGTTTTTCCTGACATGGCGAGCGGCCTTCCAGAGGGGTGGCGGATCCGTAAAAGCGATGTCTCCCGCGGGTGCCAGGCCGATGAATCGCGGCCCGGGCGGTGATATACCGACGCTCAGTACACCCTCGATCGCGCGACGGACGCCCGCGGGTGAGGCGAGGCGGGATGGGGAACGGCGGTCAGTCCTGGACGAGGCCGAGCAGGTGGGCGGCGTTGTCGCCCATGATGCCGTCCAGCTTCTCCTGCGGAATCCTCGGCAGCCCGAGCCGGTCGGCCTGCTCGTTCACGCCGAGGACCCTGTCCTTCAGTTTGACCGGGTCGTAGAGAAATCCCGGGTAGTCACTGCCGAAAAGCAGCTTCTCCAGCGGGACGAAGAACTGCTCGCAATGGATGAGGAAACGGTAGAACTCCTCGTCCGTCACGGTGGCGATGTGGTACGAGATATCGGTGTGGAAGTTCGGGTGCTTGGTGAGCATGAACAGCGCCTCGTCGATCCACGGAATCCCGCAGTGCGCGATGATCACCCGCAGGTCGCGGAACTCCCGGCCGACGTCGTCGAGCATCGCCGGGCGGGCGTAGTCCATCCGCGCGTCGATACGGGTGGATCCCGCCTGGTGGACCATCACCGGAATGCCGAGGTCGGCCGCGGCGGCGAAGACCGGGAAGGCAATCTCCCGGTCCTGCGGTGACCAGTGCTGGTACATCGGGTAGAGCTTCACCCCGGACAGCCCGAGCTCCTCGACCGATCGCCGCAGCTCGGCGACCGCCGCCCGGGGCCCCCGGTAGGCCGGGTTCACCGACGCGAAGCCGATGAAGCGCTCCGGGTCGGAACGGACCACCGCCGCGATGTAGTCGTTGCACTTCTCCGGGCTCGGCGGGCCGGGCACGTCGGTGATCCCGTAGGTGTCCACCGTCCCGATCAGCTCGCCGTCGAGGAACTGCGGCGAGACACCGAGAACGATCATCTTGTCGAAGCCGGGATGGTCCCTGACGCTCTCCGCCGGGCCGATCACCGGCCAGCCGGCCCGGGAGTACCCGCTGTCCTCCCACTCCTGCTCGGTCGGCATCCGGTGCGAGGGGACCTTGCCGAGGCTGCGGTAGATGCACAGCGAGCCCTCACGGCCGTAGTCCGTGTTGAACTCGTGGTCCTCGGCCAGGCTCAGGATGTGCGTGTGCGCGTCGATAATCATGTCGTTCGGTGTCCGTTCTGGGTGCTCGGCACCCGGTCCGGGGTGGTTCGGCGGCTGGAAGCGGCCTGGCGGCGGGAAGCGGCCTAGAGGCGGCGGGCGTTGTAGATCGATGCCGGTTCGTGCCGCGTCTCGTACCAGGGCCGGTAGAAGTCCAGGACGTACGGCTCGACCTCGGCGCCCAGCGCCGCCCAGCGCCGCTCGTCCGCGGTCGGCCGGTACAGGCGCCGCTCACCCACCTCGGCGAGCCGGTCCGCGAGCGCGTCCTCGTCGACGACGGTGACCCGGCCGCCGGCCATGACCACCTTGCCGTGGATGAGCACGGTGTCGATGTCCGCGGCGCTCGCCCGGTCGACGAGGACGTCCAGCACCGGGGTGGAGTCGTACCGGCCGGGCGGGAACAGGATGCGCCGGGTGTCGACGACCAGCAGGTCCGCGAACGTCCCGGGCGCCAGCCTCCCGACCCTGCCCTCCATCCGCAGCGCCCGGGAGCCGTTCTCGCCGGCCGCGCGCAGCACGCCCGCCGAGTCGAGGCGGATCTCGTCGAACACCCGTGGGTCACGTTGCAGCATGGTGGCGAGCCGCAGCTCGGCGAAGAAGTCCTCCCGGTCGGTGAACGAGATCCCGTCGGTGCCGAACGCGAGCCGCCCGCCGGTGGCGAGGATGTCGCGGGCCCGGCAGATCCCGGACGACAGCCGCAGGTTCGAGCCGGGGTTGTTCGAGGCGACCGCGCCGGAGTCGGCGAAGATCCGCAGCTCGTCGTCGGTCACCCAGACGAAGTGCGCGCAGACCAGGTCCGGGCCGAGCACTCCGAGGTCGGCGAGCCGCTCCAGCGCGGGGCGGCCGTGCGTGCGGACGTTCCACAGCGCCTCGGAACGGGTCTCCAGCACATGTGAGGTGATCCCGGTGCCGTAGTGGTCGGCGGCGGCGCGGCAGCGGCGGTACAGCTCGTCCGAGCAGGCCGGCGTCCAGTCCGGTGCGAGCAGCACCCGGATCCGGTCGCCCCGGCCGTCCCAGCGGCGGACCAGCCGGTCGTAGCTGGCCATCACGTCGTCGACCGGCCAGGCGTAGCCCATGGGCGACTGGCGCACCCGGGTGGCGAGGTCCGCCGGCAGCCGGGCGAGGAAGGCCTCGTCCGGCTCGTGGACGTAGGTGTTCTGGTCCCGGCTGACCAGGCCGAACGCGACCCGGAACCCGATCTCGTCGTAGACCGAGAGCGCGACCTCGGCCCCGAAGTCGGGCATGGCGGGGCGGCCGTAGAACATGTCGACGGCGCCGGTCTGCCCGCCCTTGATCGCCTGGACCAGCCCCCAGCGCAGGACGGTGGCCAGGTCCTCCTCTTCCATCGGGCCGTACGACGAGTGGATGTGCACGTTGGCCCGCTCGAAGATCAGCTGGTACAGGCCGGGGCCGGCGGCAAGCTCCGAGTGGTAGTGGCAGTTGATGAAGCCGGGCATGACGAGGTGGTCACGGGAGCCGATCACCCGGTCGAACGGGCCGCGGGCGGCCAGCTGCTCCCGCGGGCCCACGGCGACGATGGTGGAGCCCTCGACGATGACGGCCCCGTCGGGGATCAGCGTCTGCTCGTCGAGCGCGACCACCGGGTCGCCGACGACCAGGATCCGCTCAGCCGGCTGCGATGTCATCGGCGAGCACCCCTTCCACCAGGACGGGACGTCCGTCGAGGTACAGCGTCGCGGCGCGCAGGACGCAGTCCAGGTGGGCCGCGGCGGCGACGGTCCCGCCGTACGCGATCGAGTTACCGAGGGCTATATGTGCTGTACCCAGCGTCGACTCGGTCTCCATCGCGACCCCGCACACCCGGCCGTTCGGGTTCAGCCCGACCGACACCTCCGCGAGGTTCGACATCCGCGGGTCGGCGACCCGGTCGATCATGTCCGTGAGCCGGCCCGCCTCCCGCCCCGCCACGTCGACCAGCTCGCCCGCGCGGAAGGTCAGCGCGACCGGGGACGGCAGCGGCCCGACGCCCATGAACAGCAGGTCGGCGTCGATGACGACGACACCGCCGGTGCTGCCCTCGACCGGCGCGGTGCCGGCCTCCACATCCGGCGGCGCCATGTAGGCGCCCGGCTCGCGGGCGATGCCGTGCAGCGCCCGGCCACCGCGCCCCCGCACGGAGCCGGCGAGGTCGGTCCCGGCCGGGCTGGTGATCCGGTACGTGTCGGCGCCCGCCCAGGCGGCGGCGAGCACCTCGACCGTGCGGCGCAGCTCGTCGAAGTCGACGTCCAGCGGGCCCCCGGCGCGGAACGTGCTGGCCCGCACGGCCGGCATCGCCAGGTAGCGGGTGCCGGCGCGAGAGGCCTTCTGGCGCGCCGTCGACGACCCGACGAAGGTCGACGTCAGCTCGATCGCCGCGGCGGCCTCGGCGAGCAGCGCCCCGACCGAGCTCGGCGGCTCGCTGCCCGGCACCTGGTAGCGCGGCACCCGCGCGATCACGCACACCGCGTCGCGTTCCTCGAGGCCGGCGGCGAGGGCGGCGACCACCGCCGGGTCGGTCTCCGCGTCGGTGAGGAGCACGACCTCCTCGCCTCTTTCGACCGCCAGGCAGCGGTCCAGGACGTTCGCGACGGTGGCCGAGGGCACCACGGCCGGGGCCACAGCCGGGCTCGCGGCGGGAGCAGTGCTCGCGGCGGGGGCCGGGGCCCGGGTCACGCCGCCGCCGACGGGGTGGGCGGGATCGCGAGCTCGGTGCTGGCGTCCTCCACCCGCGCCAGCACCCGGGCGAACGCCTTGTTCGACTCGCGCAGGATCAGGTCCTCGTCGACCAGCGTCAGCTCGCGGCCGGCCATCACCACCCGGCCGTCGATGATCGTCGTGTCGACACACGAGCCGTTCGCCGAGTAGACCAGGTGGGAGTACAGGTGGGCGACGTCGTTCGCCCTGCGTGGCGTGAACATCGTGTTGTTGAGGTCGACCAGGATGACGTCGGCCTTGTGCCCGGCGACCAGCTGCCCGGTCTGGTGCCCGAGCGCCGCCGCGCCGTTGCGGGTGGCCATCCGGACGACGTCCGGTGCCTGGCCGAGGCTGGAGTCGACCCGGCTCGCCCGGTGCATCAGCGAGGCGAACTTCATCACCTCGAACATGTCGCGGCTGTTGTTGCACTCGGCCGCGTCGTGGCCGAGGCCGACGTTCAGCCCGGCGGCGAGCATCTCCGGCAGCCGGGCGATGCCGTTGCCGAGCTTCGCGTTCGAGCTCGGGTTGTGCGAGATCTGCGTGTTCGTCTCCCGCATCAGCGCGATCTCGGTGTCCGACAGCCACACACAGTGCGCGGCGATCGTGTCGCGGCCGAGGATCCCCGTCTCGTAGGCGACCTCGGTCGGCCGCAGCCCGAAGCGGGACTTCGAGTTCTCCACCTCGGACAGCGACTCGTTGAGGTGGATGTGGATGCCGGTGCCGAGCTGGTCGGCGAGCGCCCGGGTGTCGCGCAGCAGCTCCCGGGAGGCGATCGGCAGCCACTCGATTCCGATGTACACCTCGACCCGGCCGTCGGCGGCGCCGTGGCAGGCGGTGTAGGCGCGGTGGTTGTCCTCGAGGGTGTCGAGGTTGTGCTCGGCGTCGGCCACGTCGTTCGACAGCACCGCCCGGATGCCGATCTCGGAGGCGGCCTTCGACAGCGCCTCCAGCTGGCGGTACATGTCGTTGACGGTGGTCACCCCGCCCTTGATCGACTCCGCGTAGCTGGCCAGCGCGGCCCAGTACGCCGCCTCCGGGTCGAGCGCGCGGATGATCGGGTACCAGCAGGTGTCCAGGTACTCCCACAGCGGCAGGTGATCGCTGTAGCCCTTCGCGATCGCCGTGTGGTAGTGCAGGTCGACGAGGCCGGGCATGACCAGCTTGTCCGTCGCGTCCAGCACGGTCACGGGCGCCTCGGCCCCGCCCGCCCCGGTCGCGCCGCCGGCGCCGGCGAAGGATCCGGTCGGGCCGACCGCGACGATCCGGTCACCTTCGATGAGGACGTCACCGCCGAAGTGGACCGTGTCGGCGTCGTCGAGGGTGAGCACCGTTCCGTTACGGATCAGGATGCGCTCGGACATCGGTTTGACCACCTGCTCCCTGCGTCGTGGAATCGATCAGCTGTCACGTGCCGGTTCGCGGGGCCGCCCGCGCGGTCCGCACGCCCGGGTCATCCGGGTCGAAGGCGGCGAGCTGGTCGGCCATCACGCTGGTGACGTGCTCGCGCATGAGGCGCTCGGCGTCTCCCGGGTCACGGCGCACGATCGCCTCGTGGATCGCGCTGTGCTGGCGGACGGAGACCTCCAGCCGCCCGGGGATCGCCACGGTGAGGTTGCCGATCCGAACCAGATGATCACCAAGGTTCTCGATCATCTCGCGGATCCGCCGGTTGCGGGTCTGCCCGTAGATGACCCGGTCGAACGCCTCGAGCAGCTCGGGCAGCCCGTCCAGCTCGCCCGCCGCCCAGGCCCGCTCACTGCCGCGGACCACCTTGGTCAGCTCGGCGAGGTCGGCGGCGCTGATGTGCACCGCGGCCTCCCGCGCGCAGGCGCCCTCCAGCAGCTCCCGCAGCTCGTAGATCTCCTTGAGGTCGTCCCGGTCGTAGCCGCAGACCACGGCGCCCTTGTAGGGCACGATCTCGACGAGCCGCTCCCGCTGCAGCCGCACCAGCGCCTCGCGCAGCGGGGTCTTGCTCACCCCGAGCCTGCCGGCGAGCTCCGCCTCCCGCATCGGGTAGCCCGGCGGCAGCCGCAGGTCGACGATCTCCTGCTTCAGGCGCAGGTAGACGACGTCCTTGAGCTGCCGGTGCGGGGTCTCGTCGGCCGGCTGGGCCGAACGCTCAGCCATGACGCTCGCCTGCCCGGCGGCGCGGCCGCGGGCACGCCGCCCGTTCCCTCTCTGACCTGGACAAAGACTTTCCTTCCACGACCGCACGATGACGTGTGCGGTGACCGACCCGTACGACATCGGTCATGATGCCGTCACCGTCCTGGTACGCCGGTTTCGCTCGTCGTCATCAATGCGCCAGCGCCTCCGCCCGGACGCCGAAGGCCGTGTCGAACGCCTGCCGGAACCGGGCGACGGTGCCCATCCGGTCGGTGCCGAGCGGGAAGACGTTGACCGAGTCGACGCCGGCCGCGGCCAGCTCGCGCAGCTGGGCGACGGTCCGTTCCTGATTGCCGGACAGCGCCATCCGCCGGACGAACTCGTCCGGCAGCAGCTCGGCCGCCGCGGCGGCCTCCTGGAACTCCCCGCCCGTGTAGCGCCGGCGGACCTCGTCGATCAGCGCCCGGTCCAGCCCGGCGAGCTCGCAGTACACCGGCGCCGTCTGCGGGAACCACGCGGCGATACTGCGGGCGGCGGCGAGCGCCGCCTGCTCGTCCTCGTCGATCCGGCCGTAGGCGAACACGGCCACCTGCGGACGCGCCGAGCGGCCCGCCGCCTCGACGCCGCGGTCGATGTGCTCCAGCGCGAACCGGATCCCGTCGGTGTGCAGGCCGGCGAGCAGGATCACCCCGTCGGCCACCCGGCCGGCGAGCTCCAGGGTCTTCGGCCCGCTGGCGGAGATGAACACCGGGATGTCGGACCGGGCCCCGAACCGCAGATGGGCGTCGTGCAGCTCGAACCCCGCCGAGGTCTGGTCGACGTCCCCGCCGCGCAGCAGGGCGCGGATCGCGACGATCGAGTCCTCCAGGACGGCGAGCTTCGCGGGGCGCATCCCGAACGCCTCCAGCGGCCGGTCGCCGGCGCCGATGCCCAGGATGAAGCGTCCCTGCGCGATCTCGTCGACGGTCGCCGCCGCCACCGCGGTGATCCCCGGATGCCGGGTCAGCGGGTTCGTCACGGCCGTGCCGAGCAGCAGCCGGCTGCTCGCCCGCGCGGCCAGGGTGAGGTAGGCGTACGGGTTGCGGCTGTGCAGCGAGGAGTCCGTCAGCCACAGGTGGTCGAAACCGGAGCGCTCGACCTCGGCGACGTACGACTCGAAGACGGCAGGGGTGTCGACTCCCTGCAGCACCACTCCGCTACGCATCCCACTTGCTCCTGTCGGTCCGCGCGGCCCTCGCCGCGATGTCAGCCAGAGCGGCGGCTCGCGCCGCGGTGTCAGTCATGACGGCGGCCTGCGCCGCGGTGTCAGCCAGCGCGGCGAGGCCGTCCGCCACCTGTGCCAGGTCGATCCATTCGTCGATCGTGTGCTCGCGCTCGCCGTGGGTGATCCCGATGGTGATCGCCGGGATGCCGGCGGCGTAGGCGGCGTTCGCGTCGGTGCTGGCGGCATGTGTCCGGGCCGCCAGCCCGCGGCGGGCCAGCGCGGCGAAGGCGGCCGCGGCCAGCGGGTGTTCGGCCGGGATCCCGCCGGCCGGCCGGCGGCCGATCTCGCTGGCCTCGGCGGCCAGCTCCGCGCCCTGTTCCTCGATGACCAGCTCCTCGATGACCAGCCGGGCCTCCCGTTCCAGCCAGGCGAGCCCGGCGGCGGTGTCGGCGCGCAGGTCGACCTCGAAACGGCAGCTGGCCGCCCGGATGTTGATCGCCTCCCCGCCGGAGATCCGCCCGACGTTCACCGCGGTCCGCCCAGCCACGCCGGCGCCTTCGGCGGCCTGCGGCGCGGCCAGGGCCGCGAGCCGGGAAACCATTCCCGCGGCCGCGTGCACCGCGCTCGGTGCCGCGGACCGCTCCCACGCGTGTCCGCCCGGTCCGGTCACCGTCACCGCGAACCGGACCGAGCCGACTCCGGTCACGGTCACCCGGCCCAGATAGTTGCCCTCGACGGCGATCACCGCTCCGACCGGCACCGGCGGATCCGCGAGCGCCGCGGTGATGCCGGCCAGGTTGCCGACGCCCTCCTCCCCCACGGTCGCGAGCACCCACACCGGGCGGGCCTGCCCGGCACCCACCAGCTCCGCTTCGAGCAGCCGGGGCAGCTCGGCGAGCGCGGCGACGGCGATCGTGTCGTCACCGACACCGGGGCCGACCAGCCGCCCGTCGTGGCGGCGGGCACCGTACTCGACGTCCGGGCCGAACACCGTGTCCAGGTGGGCGGCGACCAGCACCGCCGGGCCCACGCCGCGGCGGGCCAGCCCCCACACGTTGCCGGTCGGGTCGATGCGCACCTCGGCGAGGCCGTCCGCCCGCCACCAGCCGGCGACGACCGCCGCCCGCGCGGCCTCGCCGAACGGCGGGGCCGGCAGCAGGCACAGCCGCTCCGTCCGCACGATCACCCGCTCGGTCGCGCCGGCCAGCGGGCCGGGCGCACCCGCCGGCAGCCCGGGCGCACCGGCCAGCCCCTCGCGCACACCAGCCGGCTGTTCCGTCGTGTCGCCCCCGCCCCCGCCCCCGCACCCGGGCCCGAACGCGGCGGCTCCGCGGCCAGGGGCGCTCACTCGCCACCCCCGGCAACGCTGGTCGTCCCGGCCGGGATCGAGGCGTCGAGGATCGTGCCGGCGACGTGCAGCTCGTCGATCTCGGGGTCGCTCAGCCCCGCCTCGCGCAGCACCGCGCGGGTGTGCTGGCCGAGGTCAGGCGCGCCGGAGGGGAAGGGCAACGGCCCGGGGGCCCGCACCGGCACCGTCACCGCCCGGTAAGGCGAGCCGTCGCCGGCACCGACCGTCGCCACCGCGCCGATCGCCGCCGCCTGCGCCGAGGTCAGTGCCTCACCGACGTCGCGGACCAGGCCGGCCGGTACCCCGGCGGCCTCCAGCCGCGCCACCCAGGCGGGCGCGTCATCCGCGGCGAGCGCCTGCTCGATGCGGGCGGTGAGGGCGTCCCGGTTGCGGACCCGGTCGGCGTTGGTGGCGAACGCCGGATCGTCGACGGCCTCGGGTATGCCGATCGTCGAGCACAGCCGCCGCCACAGCCCCTCGTTGCCCGCACCGGCGAGGACCAGCTCGCCGGTGCGGGCGCGGAACGCGCCGTAGGGCGCGAAGGCCGGCGAGTGGGTGCCCAGCCGGGAGGGGATCTCCCCCGCCGCGAAGAACGCCGAGGCCGGGGTGGTCAGCCCCGCGAGCGCGAACTCCAGCAGGGAGGAGGAGACATGCCCCCCGCGGCCGGTTCCGGCCCGGCGCAGCAGGCCGGCCAGAATCCCGGTGACGCAGCAGATGCCGGCGCCGACGTCGAGCAGCGGCGCGCCGACCTTCACCGGTCCAGACCCGGCTGTCCCGGTGACGCTCATCAGGCCGGCCTCGGCCTGCAGGATCAGGTCGAAGCCACCGCGGGCGGCGTCCGGGCCGGTCTGCCCGTAGCCGGACACCGATCCGTAGACGATCCGCGGGTGCCGGGTGAGCACCGCCGCGGCGTCCAGGCCGTGCCGGGCGAGCGCGCCCGGCCGGGCGTTCTCGACGACGACGTCCGCGCCGGCGAGCAGCCGTTCCAGCGCCGCCTGCCCGGACGGCGCGCGCAGGTCGAGGGCGAGGCTGCGCTTGCCGTTGTTCAGGGATAGGAACAGCGCGGAGCGGTCGGCCACGGTGGCGGTCGCCTGAGCCCGGTAGGAGTCGCCACCGTCCGGTGGCTCGATCTTGACGACGTCCGCGCCGAGCGCGGCGAGCATCATCGTGGTGTAGGCGCCGGAGACGAACCGGGTGAGGTCGACGACCCGAACCCCGGCGAGCGGCGGCACACCGCTGCCTGGCACACCGCCGCCCGGCACACCGCCGTCCAGGAGACCGCCGCCCGGCGGAGCGCCGCCCGGAACACCGCCGTTCACCATGGCGCCGGCTCCCGGTACTCGCCGAACTCGGCCCGCATCAGGGCGTTGATCTCGCCGATCGTCGCGCCGGCCCGGGCGCAGTCCAGCAGCGCGGGCATCACGTTCGCGTCCGAGCTCAGCACCTTCGCCAGGTCCGCCAGGGCCGCCGCCGCGGCGGCGCCGTCGCGGGTCCGCAGGTGTTCGCGCAGCCGGTGGCGGGCGCGTTCCTGGGCGGACGGGTCCGGCTCGAACAGCCGCGGATCGGCGTCGGTGTCCGCGTCGTCGGTGTACCGGTTCACGCCGACCTTGACCCGGGTGCCGTCCACCAGCTCGCGTTCGGTGCGGTAGGCGGTCTTCGCGACCCAGCGCTGCGGGATGCCCTCGGCCAGCATCGCCACCATGCCGCCGCCGGCGTCGATCCGCTCGATCAGGGCGAAGGCGCGCTGTTCGAGCTCGTCCGTGAGCGACTCGACGTAGTAGGAGCCGGCGAGCGGGTCGACGGTACGGGTCACCCCGGACTCGTGCGCGACGATCTGCTGGGTGCGCAGGGCCAGGCGCACCGACTCCTCGCTGGGGATCTCCAGCGCCTCGTCCCAGCCCATCACGTGCACGGACTGGGCACCGCCGAGCACCGCCGCCAGGCAGGAGATCGTCGAGCGGACCACGTTGTTCAGCGGCTGCTGGGCGGTGAGGACCGTGCCGGAGCACCCGGAGAAGAACCGCATCCGGGCCGACTCCGGCCGGGTCGCGCCGAACCGTTCGGTGGCGATCCGGTGCCACATCCGCCGCGCCGCCCGGACCTTCGCCACCTCCTCGAACAGGTCGAGGGTGGCCGAGAAGTGGAAGGACAGGCGGCCGGCGAAGCGGTCGAACGGCAGGCCGCGGCGGGTGATCTCCTCGGCGTAGGCGATCGCGGAGGCGAGCGCCAGGCCCAGCTCCTGCACCGCGTCGCTGCCGGCCTCCCGGACGTGGTACCCGGTGATGGAGACCGGGTTGAACCGGGGCAGGTGCTCGGCGGCGAAGGCGACGACGTCACCGACGAGCCGCAGCGACGCCGCCGGCGGATAGATGTAGGTCTTGCGGGCGAGGAACTCCTTGAGCAGGTCGTTCTGCGTCGTGCCGGCGACCCGGTCGAACGGCACGCCCTGGCGTTCCGCCGCGGCCAGGAAGAACGCGAGGATCACCGGGGCGGTCGCGTTGATCGTGTGGTTCACCGAGAGCTCGCCCAGCGGCAGCCCGTCGAACAGCCGCACCATGTCCTCGGCGGTGTCGATGGCGACCCCCACCCGGCCCACCTCGGCCTCGGCCATCGGGTCCGTCGAGTCGTAGCCGAGCTGGGTGGGCAGGTCGAAGGCGACTGACAACGCGGTCTGGCCCTGGGAGAGCAGGTAGCGGTAGCGGGCGTTGGCGTCCTCGGCCGACCCGAAGCCGGCGTACTGACGCATCGTCCACAGCTTTTCCCGGTACATCGTCGGGTACGGGCCGCGGGTGTACGGGGCGCCGCCGGGCGGACCGAGCCGGTCGGGCAGGCCGGGGGCGAGATCGTCCTCCTCGTAGACCGGGTGGACGGGAATGCCGGAGTCGGTGCTGGCGGGTGGCACGCCCGGGTGCTCGAGAGCAGGCCTCGGCCCGGTCATCCGGCCACCGCCCCGACCGGTGCGGCCGATGCCGCGGGCAGGGCGGGTGCGGCGGGTATGGCGGGTGCGGCGGGTATGGCGGATGTTGCCGGTGCGGCGGCGAGCCCGAGGATCGTCGCCACGACGTCCGGCAGCGGCGTGCCCACGCCGTGCACCGCCGCAACGCCCAGCTCGCGCAGGGTCGCCGCGTCCGTCGCGCCGATGGTGCCGCCGACCGTCACGGGGATGTCGGTGAGCCCGGCGGCGTCCCGCTCGGCGAGCAGCGCCCTGGTCAGCGCGAGGTGCGCGCCGGAGAGCACCGAGATGCCGATGACGTCCACGTCCTCGTCCCGCGCCGCGGCGACGATCTCGGCCACGGAGCGGCGCAGCCCCAGGTAGATCACCTCGGCGCCGGCGTCGCGCAGCGCCATGCCGATCACCTTGATGCCCCGGTCGTGGCCGTCGAGGCCGGGCTTGGCGAGCAGCACCCGCGCCGGCCGCCCGCCGGGCACCGCCCCGGCCGCACTCACGCCGGCTGCACTCACGCCGACCCCGACGCGAGCGCGAGGGCGACGAAGGTCGCGTAGGTCCGGGTCGCCTCGACGAGGTCGTCCACGCTCAGGTGCTCGTCGGGGCAGTACACCGGCTCGCCGCCCGGCCCGAAGATGACGGTGGGGACCTTGTGGCCGAAGCTCGCGGTGTCACCGAGCCAGCCGGCGGCGGACAGCTTCGGTGTCACCCCGCCGCGCACGCCGCCGAGCGCGCTGCTCATCAGCGTCACCACCTCGTCGTCCGGGCCGGCCAGGTAGCCGTTCTTGACGTCGGCGAGCACCACGTCGGCGGCGAAGCGCGGCTCGCGGGCGAGGGCCCGGGCCAGGCAGCGGTCGATCTCGGCGCGGACCTCCTCGACGCTGACGCCCGGCTGCGGGCGGCAGTCGACCCGGATCACGCACTCGTCCGGGATGGCCGACGGGCCGCCGGGGGGCAGCCCGCCGTAGATCCGCCCGGGTGCCATGTAGGTCTCCGGGCCGAACAGGTTGGCGACCCAGTCCTCGATCGACGGGATGAGCCGGGAGGCGTCCAGCTCCAGCACGGCGTGCGCGGCGAGCATGTTCGCGTTGACGGCGAGCGGCTTGTGGCAGGTGTGCGCGGTCCGGCCGCGGGTCGTGATGTCGAAATAGTACCGGCCCCGGTGGCCGAGGAAGATCTCGTTGTCGGACAGCTCGCCGAGCACGCACAGGTCGGCGGCGTAATCGTCGAAGTAGGCGATCGAGCCGAGCTGGTCGCCCATGTGGTCGGAGACGGCGGCCATCGCGACCGTGCCGCTGACCGGCAGCCCGCTGGCCCGCACCGCTGCGATCGCGACGATCTGGCAGACCAGCGCCGCCTTCATGTCCATGATCCCGTGCCCGTAGACGTTGCCGTCGAGGAGCTCGCCGGAGAACGGGCTGGTCACCGTCCAGCCGTGGGCGACGGGCTTGGTGTCCAGGTGGCCGGTGAGCACCACCCGCCGGCCCGGGCCGAAGTACACCTCGCCGACCGCGTTCGGCCGGTCCGGCAGCACCGTCTGCAGGTCGACCGCCGCGAAGTCGAGCTCCTTCATGGTCTGCGCGAGGAACCGGGCCAGCTCCCCCTCCTCGCCGAGCACGCTGGGAATGCGGCAGACCTGCTGGACGAGCTCGACGAGCTCGTCGGTGCGGATCTGCGCGGCGACCTTCTCCGCGAGGGCTGTTGCCGACGTTCCGGCGGGCGTGCTCATGGGGGTGGATCTCCTTCGATCGCGGGCGGACGAGGGTCACCGGCCGAGACTGGGCGGGATGGTCTGAGGTGGTCCGAGGCGGCGTGGCGGTTAGGCCGGCGTGGCCTGGGTCTGGTCGGCGCGGCCTGGGTTGGCGCGGGTCGAGGTCGGACGGGCCGGCCCGGTCGAGGGGCCGGCCCGTCCGCCGTCTCAGCTGCCCGAGCCGGCCGGCAGGTAGTCGTTGGTGACGACGTCGGACGCGGTGACGGCCTTCTCGATGAGCCCCTCGGACTTCATCCAGTCGGCGAACGCCTGCCAGTCGGAGACGTCCTGCTGGCCGAATCCCTTGTCGTTCTTCAGCAGCGGCACGGTGGCGTCGATCATCTTCGGCACCTGCGCCTCGTCATAGCCGTCGGCCTCGGCGGCGATGATCTTCGATGCGCTGGCCGGATCGGCGATCACGTCGGCGTTGCCCCTGGCGAGCCCCGCCAGGAAGTCGCGGATGAGCTTCTGGTAGGCCGGGTCCGACTTCAGCCGGCTGGCCTGCGCGATGATGACCAGTTCGTCGTAGTCCGGCACGCCCGCGTCGGTGACCGGGATGATCGTGGGGTTCAGGCCCTGGTCGGTCATCATGACGCCCTCGATGTTGCGGTAGGCGCCGAGCGTCGCGTCGACGTTGCCGGCGACCATCGCCGCCATCAGGTCCTGGCCGATGTTGACGGACTTCACCGACGCCGGGTCGATGTTGTTCTTCGCGAGGATCGTCTTCAGGAACGCGTCGTTGGTCTGCAGGCCGGGCGTGCCGATGGTGTGCCCGGCCAGGTCGGCGACGGACTTGACGTCCGAGTCCCCGTTCGCCATGACCGACAGCAGCGCCGTCGGGATCAGCGCGCCGACGGCCACGACGTCCAGGCCCTGCGAGCCGGAGATGATCGTCTCGGGCTCGTAGGAGATGCCGATGTCGATCTTCCCGGTGCTGACCAGCTTCGTCGGGTCCGAGGGGTCGGACGGCGGCTGGAAGGTCACGTCGAGGCCCGCGTCCTCGAAGTAGCCCGCCTCCTTGGCCGTGTACAGCGCGACGTGGTCTGGGTTCGGGTCCCAGTCGAGCAGGACCGTCGTCTTGCGCAGTGCCTCGCCGTCGGAGGAGCTGTCATCGCTCCCGCAGGCGACGAGCGGGAGGGTGACGGCGAGCAGAGCCGCCACACCACCGGTCAAACGCTTGGCTCTCATCTGTTCTTGCCTTCCTTGGCCCACGGGACCAGGACGTTTTCCAGGAGGGAGACGAGGACGAACAGGGCCACCGACATCGCGGTGAGCAGGGCGATCGCGGCGAAGACGAGGGCGCTCTGCAGCTGCGGGACGGCCTGGCGCATCACGTGGCCGAGCCCGTCCGTGGAGCCGGAGTACTCGCCGAACACCGCGGCTGTCGCCGCGTAGGCCGCGGACAGCCGCAGGCCGGTGAACATCGAGGGGAGCGCCGACGGGAACTCGACCCGCAGGAAGATCGACCAGCGGTTGCCGTACAGGGTGCGCATCATCCGGGTGAGCTGCGGGTCGACGGCCGCCAGCCCGTCCAGCGTGCCGACGACGATCGGGAAGAAGCACAGCAGCGCGACCAGGATGAGCTTCGGAGTGATCGAGTAGCCGAAGATGATCGCGAGAATCGGGGCGATCACCACGACCGGGATGGTCTGCGACCCGATCAGCAGCGGGTAGATCGCGCGGCGGGCGATCGCCGAGAAGTGCAGCGCGCAGGCGATCAGCAGCCCGGCGGCCACCGCGATGGCGAAGCCGACGACGACCTCCTTGAGCGTCACCCAGGTCGCGCTGGACAGGGTGCGGTCCCAGCGGTCGATCAGCGTCGTGATCACCTCGTCCGGCGCCGGCAGGATGTACTCCTCGACCCCGAAGACGGAGGTGGCCAGCTTCCACCCGCCGAGCACGGCGAGAACGATCAAGCCGGCCGGGCCGTACTGGCGCAGCGACTCCTTGAGGCGGGTCACGTCAGCCCTCCAGGTGGGCCAGCAGGGCGTCCCGCAGCCGGACGAACTCCGGCGTCGCGAGCAGCTCACGGCGGGAACCGGCGGGCGGCAGCTCGACGGGCAGCCGTGCGGCGACCCGGCCCGGGCGGCTGGACATCACCGCCACCTCGTGGCTGAGCAGCAGCGCCTCCTCCACGTCGTGGGTGACCAGGACGACGGTGCGCGGCTCGGCGTCGAGGGTGTCGCGCAGCCAGTCCTGCACCCCGGCCCGGGTGATCGAGTCCAGCGCGCCGAACGGCTCGTCGAGCAGCAGCACGTCCTTGTCCGCGACGAGGGTGCGCAGGAAGGACACCCGCTGGCGCATGCCCCCGGACAGCTCGTAGGGCCGGCGGTCCTCGAAGCCGGCCAGCCCGAACCGGGCGAACAGCGGCCGAACCCGCTCCCGTGCCTCGCGCCGGGAGACGCCCCGGTTCTCCAGCGAGACGCAGGCGTTCGCGAGCACCGTGCGCCAGGGCAGGAGCAGATCCCGCTGCGGCATCCAGGCACACCGGGCGAGCCGGGCGGCCGGTGCGGTGTCACCGAGTACCTCGACGACGCCGGAGTCCGGGTTCTCCAGCCCGCTGACCATGCTCAGGACGGTCGACTTGCCGCAGCCGCTGGGGCCCACGATGCCCAGCCGGGTGTGCCGCGGCACGGCCAGGTCAAGCCCCGCCACCGCGACGACGTCGCCGTAGCGACGGGTGACGCCGGACAGCCGGATGCCGTCGCCATGGACGGCCGCAGCCGTCTCACTGTGCCCCTGGGCCATGCCGCACCTCCTCCCGTGGCGATGAGATCTGAGATCTGACCTCAAAGGAACGACCAGATAGAACCCGCTTCACGCGTTACGGGTCAAGGTTCACAGATGTCGACGCTGTAACGTTTTTGCTGGTCAGATGCATAATTGACCGCTTCTCGGCCACCCGGTTACCCTCCCTGAGATCTGATATCTCATCGTCGGGAGCCGCCCGTGAAGGCCGATCTGCTCGCATCCGTGCGCACCTTCGTCGCCACCGAGCACCAGCTCTTTGTCGGCGGCGAGCCACGCCCGGCACACGGCGGCGCCCGGTTCGACGTCCAGGACCCGGCCAGCGGTACGGTGCTGACGACGGCCGCGCGCGCCGGCGCCGCGGACGTCGACGACGCGGTCGCCGCCGCCCGGACCGCCCTGCCCGGCTGGCGGCGGCTGCCCGCCGGCGAGCGCGGCCGCCTGCTGTGGGAGCTCGGCAACCGGATCGAGGCCCTCGCCGCGGAGTTCCTCCAGCTGGAGGCCCTCGACAACGGGAAGCCGACCGGCGAGGCGGCGGCCGTGGACGTGCCCCTGACGGCGAACGGCTTCCGCTACTTCGGCGGGCTCGCGACGAAGATCGAGGGCGTCACCATCCCGACGTACGGCGGCCTGCCGGTGCACGTCAGCACCCGCCGGGAGCCCGTCGGCGTCGTCGCGGCGATCATCCCGTGGAACTTCCCCCTGCTGAACTGCGCCTACAAGCTGGCGCCCGCACTCGCCGCCGGCAACACCGTCGTGCTCAAGCCGGCCGAGCAGACCCCGCTCTCCGCGCTGCGGCTGGCCCAGCTCGCCGCCGAGGTCGGCTTTCCCCCCGGTGTCATCAACGTGCTGACCGGCTTCGGGCCGGAGGCCGGAGCCCCGCTGGCCGCCCACCCGGGCCTCGACAAGATCACCTTCACCGGGGAGAACGCGACCGGCCGCAGCATCCTGGCGGCGTCCGGCGGGACGATGAAACGGGTCTCGCTGGAGCTCGGCGGCAAGTCACCGAGCCTCGTCTTCGCCGACGCCGACCTCGACGCCGCGGTCGAGGGCACCTTCGGCGCCGTCTACTTCAACCAGGGGCAGTGCTGCGTCGCCGGCGCGCGGATCTTCGTCCAGCGCCCCGTGTACGACGCGTTCGTCGAGGCGCTCGCGGCCCGCGTTCACCAGGTCCGGCTCGGTTCCGGGCTCGACCCGGCGACGACCATGGGCCCACTGGTCAGCGCGTCGCAGCGGGACCGTGTGCTCGGCCTGGTCCGGGCCGGCCTCGCCGCCGGGGCGAAGCCGGTCGTCGGCGGGGCCACCGACCCGGCCGAGGTCGACGGCAGCCCGGGCGGCTACTTCGTCGAACCGACCCTGTTCGTCGACGCGCCGCCGGACAGCGACATCATGCGCCGGGAGATCTTCGGGCCCGTCGGCATGGTCACCCCCTTCGACACCGAGCAGGAGGCGGTGGCGCTGGCCAACGACACGGAGTTCGGGCTGGCCGCCGGGGTGTGGACGCGCGACGTCGGCCGCGCCCACCGGGTGAGCGACGACATCCGGGCCGGCGTGGTGTGGGTGAACATCTACGGCTGGTTCGACGTCGCCGTGCCGTTCGGCGGGTTCCGGGCCAGCGGCTACGGCAAGGAACACGGGATCGAGGCACTCGACGCCTACCTGCAGACCAAGGCCGTCTGGATGGGCCTGTCTTGACCGGCTCACCACGGCTGCGGGACGAGCCGGACCTGCGAAACGAGCCGGACCTGCGGGACCAGCCGGGCCTGCGGGACCAGCCGGGCCTGCCGCTCGCCGAGTTCCTGCGCGGGCGGGCCGGCGCGGTGTGGGCGACGCTGCTCGACCATCCGTTCCCCGCCGAGATGGCCGCCGGCACGCTCCCGCCGGCGAAGTTCCGTTTCTACATCGACCAGAACCTGCTCTACCTGCCGGAGTACGCCCGGGTGCTGGCCGCGGGCGCGACGGTCGCCCGGGACGACGCCGAGCTGCGTCGTTTCAGCTCGGCGCTGGTGAACATCACCGACACCGAGATCCCGCAGAACGAGCGGCTGCGCGCCGCGATCGCCCGGCTGGGCGCCGGCCCGTCAGCCCACCACGACGTGCTGGCGCCGGCCGCGCAGGCGTACGTCGCGTACCTGGCGATGGTCGCGGCCCGCTTCGGCCCGGCGGAGATCTTCGCCGCGATCCTCCCCTGTGCCTGGTCCTACGGCCAGATCGGGCGCCGGCTGAGCCCGTCGGCGGTCGACCATCCGGTCTACGCCGACTGGATCCGCTTCTGGTCCACCGACGAGGCCACCGCCTACGAGGCCGAACTGCTCGCGCACGCGAACACGTTGGACGACCGGCCCGATCGGCCCGACCGGGAGCGCCTGGCGACGATCTTCCTGACCGCGGCCCGGTTCGAGCGCGCCTTCTGGGACATGGCCTACCACACCGAGCACTGGGCGGACCTGGCGTGACGATCCTCAGCCCCACTCCGGCCGGCACCCCCACTCCGGCCGGCACCCCCACTCCGGCCGGCGGCGCGGCCCCAACCGGCGGCGCCGTCCTGAGCGGCGGTCTCCCCGAGGTGGCGGACGGGCGCGACCCGGACGCGGGCCTGCTGACCACCGCGCAGCGCGAGGAGTACGACGCGGCGTGGCTGGCCGCGGCCCGGCGCAGCTGGCATCCGGTGGCCCGTGGGCAGGACGTCCCGGTGGGCCGGCCGGTCCCGGTCACCCTGCTCGGCTCCGAGCTGGTGCTGTGGCGCCGGGCGGACGGGCAGCTCGGCCTGCTGGCGGGGAGCTGCATACACCGCGGAACCCGGCTCGCCGACGGCACGGTCACCGCCGCCGGCGACCTGCGCTGCCCCTACCACGGCTGGGAGTTCCGGGCGGACGGCTCCTGCGTGCTGGTCCCCCAGCTCGGCTCCGACCCGGTTCCGGCCCGGATCCGCCAGCCCGCGGCCCAGGTCGACGAGCACGCCGGCCTGGTCTGGGCCTGCCTGGCCCCGCCCGGCGAGGAGGCGACCGCGCGGCCGAACCTGCCGGAGGCGGACCTCCACGGCTTCCGCCGGCACATCGGCGCACCGATCCGCTGGCGGGCGCAGGCCAGCCGGCACATCGAGAACTTCTGCGACATCGCGCACTTCTCGATCCTGCACACGTCGTCGTTCGGCAACCCCGACGTGCTCGGGGTGGACCGCTACGGCGTGCGGCGCACCGAGACCGGCCAGCTGCTGCTGCGCTACGACTACCCGGGGCGCGACTACCTGGCCGGCACCGCCGGCCAGGTCGGGCCCGAGATGCTGATCACCCTGGACTACGAGGTCCAGCTGCCGTTCACGGTCACCCTGCGGGAGATCAACGGCCCGGGCACCCTGGTGTTCACCGCGCTGTGTCCGGTCGACGCCACCAGCTGCGTCGTGTTCTGGCTGTCGGCCCGCACGGACGGGGTGGAGCTGGACGGGCCGCGGGTGGAGCGGGCCGAGAGCGAGATCCTGGAGGAGGACCGGCTGATCGTGGAGCGCCAGCGCCCGGCCCGGATGCCACTTGCCCGCGGCGGCGAGGCGCACCTGCGGTTCGACCGCTTCTCCGTCGCCTACCGCGAGTCGCTCGCCGCGCTCGGCTACCCCGATCTGCCGCCGACCCGCTGAGCACACCCGCACCGCCACCACCGGGGCCGCGGATGAACGGCGGGGCCGACTCACCCGAGAGAAGAAGGCAGGAAGCTATCGTTCCGCGGTGGGCGGTCCGACGCCCATGACCTGAACCCGCGCGGAAATGGGACTTTGGGGAGACCGCATGAGCCTTATCCCGACCGGCCGTGTCACCGGGGAGGGCGATCGCTGCCGCCTCGTCCTCACCCGCACGTTCCAGACACCGGTGCGGGAGGTGTGGGCCGCGGTCACCGAGGACGCGCGGCTGGCCCGCTGGATCGGCACGTTCACCGGCGATCCGGCGTCGGGCGAGGTGACCTTCCAGATGACGGCCGAGGACGGAGCACCGGCCCAGCAGGTCGAGATCCGTGAATGCACACCCCCACATGCCCTGCGCGTGGGCATCCACGCCGGATCGGAGCGCTGGCTGCTCGACCTCGAGCTCGCCGAGGCTGACGGCGTCACCACGCTGACCTTCTCCCAGCCGGGGCTCGACCCCGCCGCCGCGGAGAACGTCGGGCCCGGCTGGGAGTACTACCTGGACCGGCTGGTGGCCGCGGAGACCGGCGGCGAACCGGCCGCCGTCGACTTCGAGCGCGACTACTACCCGGCGATGCGGGACCACTACCAGCGGCAGGCCTCAGCGCTGAGCCCTCAGGCCTGAGTAGTGCCGGAGCTGAGGGCCTGCCGGAGCTGAGGGCCTGCCAGAAGAACGCCGGGTCAGCCGCCGGCGGGCAGGTCCGCGCAGGAGGACTCGTCCGGCAGCAGCGGACGGAACGTGAGGCTCCACGTCCTGCCCTCGGACGTCCACGGCGTGTTGGCGTCCGCCGTGCGCGCCGCCGCCAGCACCTTCGTCGCGTCGCCGCCGCTGGACGTCACGCAGTTCAGGACGAGGCCTGCACCGTACGGCTCACCGGGCAACGGCGGGCCGGGCCAGGTACGTGCCTCCCGGCTCAGCGCACCTCCGCCGCCGCACAGGCCGGGCGGGTCGCCGACGGGCATGCTGCCGGCGGGCGCGCTGCCGCTGGGCGCGCCGTCGCTGGGCGCGCTGCCGTCCGATGACGGCGCCGGGCAGCTCGCGGCCCACGGCTCGGCGAACGCGGCGATGGCGGTGGGGGTGTACTCCTCCGGTTCGCTGACCGCGCCCGCGCCCAGGGTGGCGGGCAGGTCGGTGAGCTCGGTGTACAGGCGCTGGGCGGCCTTGCGCGCGGACTGCTGGGCCGCGGTCAGCCCGGTGCCGTCCGCCTCGGTCAACGCCGCCACCTCCATCGTGCGCACACCACCCGCGGTCCGGACGGTGAACCGGGTCGACGGGGCATCCGCGATCGGCGGCTGGCCGAAGTCCGGTTCGGTGCCGACACCGGCCGCGACCGCGTGGTCGACGAGCTTCTGGACATCCGCGGCCGAGATCCGCCGCAGCTGGAGGTTCGGCAACGCCGGGCCGGGCCACATCGCGGCCACCGGGCCTTCGGTGAGCACCCGGCCGTCGTGGTAGATCGCGACCAGCGGTAGCCGGGTGGCCAGCATCTCCGCTGTCACGAAACCGCCGATCCAGTCCACCCGCACCGCCACGGCGTCCGCGTCGAGGCCGGTGGTGGCACCGGTGCCGAGGCTGTCGCGGGCCGGGCCGTCGGCGGTGGCTCCGGTGCAGGCCGCGCTCGCCAGTGCGGTCGCCAGCGCCAGGGGTAGGACGGCCGCCATCAGACGTCCGCCGCGGAGCATTGTCATCGCCATGGCCCTTAGACGGCGCAGTCCCCGATCTGGTTCACCGTCGCCGCGGCCCGTTCGGGGGCGCTTCGCTGACGCCGCCGACTCCCCGCCGTCATCCGTACCTGCCGGCCTATGATCGGCGGGCATTCCATTTGCCTGTCAGTATCTTTCGGCGCAATCGTCTCGAGACGCGGCAACTCCAGCCGCGACGCCACTGCCGACCTGACGGTCGGGCCCGAGCAGGCCACCGCGGACGAAAGGCGGGCGACACCGCATGAAGCCCCTCGGCCCCGACGACCCGCATACCGCGGGTGCCTACCGACTCGTCGGCGTTCTCGGGGCCGGCGGGATGGGCCGGGTGTACCTGGGCCGCAGCCCGGGCGGGCGCAACGTGGCCATCAAGGTGATCCGCCCGGAGTTCGCGGACCATCCGGAGTTCCGCGCCCGGTTCCGGCGTGAGGTCGAAGCCGCCCGGCGGGTCGGCGGCCGGTGGACCGCGCAGGTGATCGACGCGGACGCGGACGCCGAGCGGCCCTACCTCGTCACGGTGTACGTCCCGGGCCCGTCGTTGCTGGATGCCGTTCACCGGTACGGCCCACTGCCCGCCCCGACCGTGACGGCTCTGGGTGTCGGCCTCGCCGAGGCGCTGATCAGCGTGCATGCCGCGGGGGTGGTGCACCGCGATCTCAAGCCCTCGAACGTGCTGCTCACCGTCGACGGCCCGACGGTGATCGATTTCGGGATCGCCCGCGCGGTGGACTCGACCATTCTCACCCAGTCCGGCTCGATGATCGGCTCGCCGGCCTTCATCTCGCCCGAGCAGATCACCGGCGGAAACATCGGGCCTGCCAGCGACGTGTTCGCGCTCGGCGCCGTGCTGGTCTTCGCCGCGACGGGCAGCGGGCCGTTCGCGGGCACCGGGACACCTGCCGTGCTGTACGGGATTCTCAACGGCGAGCCGCGGCTGGACGGCGTACCGGCCGAGCTCCGCGCAACTGTCGAGGCCTGCCTGCACAAGGCCCCGGCCCTGCGCCCGCGGCCCGCCGAGATCAGGCGGGCCCTCCTGCCTGACGACCGTGCCGGTGGCGCGCTCTGGGCCGCCTGGCTGCCGCCGGAGCTGGTCACCGGTCTGATCCGGCAGGCGGTCGACGTCCTCGACCTCGAAGGTTCCGGCGGCCGGCCCGAGGTCGTCCGCTCCGATGAGACGGTGTTCTACGACGTCCCGTCGCGCAGCGCTGTCACCCATGCCCCGTCGCACGGCACCGTCACCCACACCCCGCCGTACAGCACCGCGGCAGCGGAGATCCCTGGCCTGACACCGCCGCCGGGGCGGGCCGGTCGGGACGGCCAGCGGCGCCTGCTGGCCGCCATCGCCGCCGTGGCCACCATGTGCCTGGTGATCATCGTGACAGCCGTTGTGCTGATCGGCTCCCGTGACTCCGGAGACGACGCGGAGATCGCCGACCAGGCCGGCACCAGGTCGCCCGCATCCCTCTCCGCGAGCGCAGGCCCCGGGGGCCGCGGGACGGTAGCGGACGGATCGGACCCCGCCGCGTCCCCGGTTCGTCCCGGCCCGCTGCCCGCCGGCTACGCCGGGACCTGGGAGGGGCGGGTCACCTCCCATCTGGGCGTCACCCAACAGGTGGTGATCACCCTCCGGGCCGGCTCTGCCGGCGAGGTCGTCGGGCGTTCCGAGTTCACCCTCGACGGGCTCGGGGGCCTGGTCAGCGTTGGCTCGGAATCGGTGAAGTGCGTCGGCGACCTGGAACTCGTCGGCCTCTCCGACGGCGCGGCCGTCCCGGGAGTCGTGCTGCGCGATGTCCCGGGCTCCGACCGGAATCCGACCCTGCTGGGCCTGCAGGTGTGCACGAGCGGCGGAACGAGCCGGCTGGCGCTGACCGGCGACGACGAGCTGGCCTTCCAGTCCGACGATGACGATGGCGGGCGACCTGCCGGCACGCTACGCCGCCGCCGCTGACCGACGGCGCCGGACTCCGGCCGCGGCCGCCCTGAGTTGGCCTGGCATCAGGCCTACCTGAGCTGGCCGCCGTCGATGACGTATCCGCTGCCGGTGATGAAGCTCGCGGCGGGCACGGCGAGGAAAGTGACGCTCGGCGACGTCGTGCGCGGTTCCGGCTGACGGACCGGCATCACCCTCATCAGTTAACAGTTTAGGCGCGCACTCCAGTGCGCTTGACCGCTGCGTCGCGACACACGTACGCTTCCCCCCGGACGGGTATCCACGAACAGGTGATGTGACACAGCTACTCGCGTCCCGGCCCGGACGCCCTGCGGCGGTCGGGCGCCAGCGCACCCGCGACGTGCTCCCGTACTCGAGCGTGGGCGGCCAGAAGTAGGTCGGAGCCGCACCCGCCCACAGCTGGCGGGGGATCCGGGAAATCTCTCAAAAAATGGCCGTGCCCCGGGCGGCATGCATGCAGAGGCGTGCCCGGGGCGTACGCCCATAACTGTACGCCACCCACGATGCCGCCGCACCCACCTCGGGGGACTTCCATGAGCGCCGAACCGCCCGTCTGGATCCGTGATCTTCTGTCCCCACCGCGCCTTACGCCCTATCTGCGCGCGGTCGACGGATCGGCCGAGGCGGGAATCCGTCTCTACTGGTGGAATTCGGCCGTCTCGGCCGCCTTCTACGGACCTTTGCACTGCCTCGAGATCGGCCTGCGCAACGCGCTGCACGACACGCTCCGTCGGCGCTACGCCCGTCCCGACTGGTGGACCCTCACCCAGCTCAAACCGCATGGTGCCCGCAAGGTGAAGGAAGCGTGCGAGAAGCTCGCAGGGTCGGCCGGCAGTCAGTTCGGCCCGGACGACGTGGTCGCCACTCTCACCTTCGGCTTCTGGGTCGCCCTGCTCAGCCGAGGATACGACCGGACGCTCTGGGTCCCCACCCTGCATCGTGCGTTCCCGCATTACCGGGGGTCGCGCCGCGAGCTGCACGACAGCCTCGAGGCCATGCTCCTGCTCCGCAACAGAGTGATGCACTACGAGCCGATCCACCATCGCGATCTCGCCGCCGATCGGGCGAAGATCTATCGTCTGCTGGGGTACCTGTCGCCGGAGGCAGCACGGGAGATCGAACCTCTCGATCGCATTCCGGAGCTACTGTCCCGCCGAGAGGGGATCCACAGCAACGCCTACCTGCCAAGGTTCTGAACCACGGTGGATGGAGCCTGCGGTCTCGTTCTGCCCGACCGGTCCGTCGATCACGGCACTGCCGCTGGCGAGGTGAGGAACGTATGACGGGCCCTGCCTGGGTGTCGGCCACCGAGATCGCTCGGGGCGCCGGAGTGAAACCGGCCGCGGTCAGCAACTGGCGAAGGCGACACGTGGGCTTTCCCGCGGCCGAGCAGCGGGACGGCCGCGAGGTCTTCCAGGCGGCGGAGGTTGCCTCCTGGCTTGACGGCCGTGCGGTCGCCGCCCCGGACCGCCGCGCCGATGAGGCGCCGGGCGCCACCTACGGCGACCGCTTCCGGCTGGCCGTGGACGTCCCCGAACCAGAGCCCGGACCGCCGAAGTCCGCCGATGTCCCCACAGGAACCGGTGGCCGGCTGTGGTGGGCACTCGCCGACGCCTACCGAGGCAGGCTCCTGGTAAGCGACGGCCAGCTGCCCCTCACGGGCCTCGCATTCGCTCTGCTCCACCTCCGGTTCCAGGAGGAGCAGCGATGGAAGGATCTCAGGGCTGCGGCTGGGCGGGGGCTGCCGCACGAGGTGCGAGAGCTCGTCTGGCATGCACAGGCGGCGGGCGATGGACCGGACCTGTCGCCTCTGCTCGAGAGCTCGTCCGACGTCCACCGACTCACACCAGCGATCGAGATCCTGGAGCGCCTCGAACCGGTGTCCGGTAACAGCCGCGGCAGTATTCCGACGCAGGCCGGGCCGATCGCCGACGAACTGCTGGCGCACGCGACGACGGCTGGCGGTCGGCGGTCGGGCCTTCTCACGACCCCCCGCTCCGTCGTTCGGATGGCGGTCCGCCTCACGAACCCCGGCTGCGGCGAGCGGATCCATGACCCGTTCTGCCGCGCGGGTGAGTTCCTCACCGCCGCCGCCGACCATGTCAGATCGCGAAACCCGAACACCTCGGGTCTGATCGCCAGTGGTCATGCGGGTGATTCCTCGATCGCGGGGATCGCCAGAATGAACCTGCTCCTGCATGATCTCGCCCCGCAGAATCTGCGGGCCGGCCGTGCAGGTTGGCCCGACCAAAAGCCGGATGAGATGTTCGACCTGGTCCTGGTCAACCCGCCGTTCAATGTCTCACACTGGCAGGACACCGCCTTCCTGAATTTTCACTGGCCCTACGGCGAACCTCCGAACCACAACGCGAACTACGCCTGGCTGCAGTTCGCGTTGACCTCCCTGGCCAAGGATGGTCGGGCCGCGGTCGTGATGCCCGCGGGGGCCGGTTCATCAGCCAACCCTCGGGAAAGCTTCATCCGGGCCTCCATGGTCCGCGCTGGTGCCGTCGACGCGGTGGTCTCACTGCCACCCCAGCTCTTCCCCCACACGTCGATTCCGGTGACACTCTGGATACTGCGCCGTCCAGACCACGACCGTGACGACGTGCTGTTCATCGACGCCCACCGTGCTGGGACGCCGGTCGACCGGAATCGCCTCGAACTACGTGACGAGGACATCGACCGCATCGTGGCGGCCTATCAGGATCGGTCAGTGTTGTCGTCGGGGACGGTGATCTCGCATCCGGTGGCCAGGCGGCGGATCAGCGAGGACGACTACGCGCTCAGTCCGGGCCGCTACCTGTCCTTCGCCTCCCCGTCCGCCGCCCTCGCCCCTGGCGACCCTGCCTACGCTCGGGCCTCGATCGAGGATCTCCGTCACGACCTGCGCGGGCTGCGTCGGCAGGCGGCTGAGGCCCAGGAGCGGGCGGAACTCCAACTGGGTTCGGTAGGCGACCTTCTGGACGCGGCTGCCACCAGCTGGAAACGGCTACCTCTGGGTGACGTGTGCGACGTGCTCGTGGGTTTCTCCGGCGCGATCAGAACGGACCACAACGGGCCTTCCGGAACAGCGGTCGTCAAGCCCAGGAATCTCGTGGAGAACCGGATCTCGCCGGAGATGATCGACCATGTCGCACCCGGCCTGGCAGAGAAACTCACGCGGTACCGACTCAGGCCGGGTGACATCGTGTGCGTGCGAACCGGCCAGCTCGGCCGACAGGCCCTGGTGACCGAGGAGCAGAGCGGTTGGCTGATCGGCACATCCTGCCTGCGCCTGCGCCCAGACGAATCCGTGGATCCCAGCTACCTGCTCTATTATCTGGCCCTTCCCCAGACCCACGAATGGCTGCTCGCCCATTCGACCGGTTCGGCGGTCAGGCTGGTCACCGCGGCGACCATACGCCGACTTCCGCTCCTGCTTCCGGTCCGTGGTCAGCAGGAGCAGATCGGCGCTGCGGTGAGTGCTTTGGATGACCTTGCGGCACTCCACGACCGGATCCGCCGGGCTGGTACCGGGCTCCGCGACGCGCTTCTCCCGCTGGTTTTTCGCGATCCGGGACGAGGGGATCCGATTGCGGCGGAGCGGTCGGCAGCAGACCTACAGCAGCTGGCCGCCGTCGACGGCGTATTCGCTGCCGGTGATGAAGCTCGCGGCCGGTGAGGCGAGGAAGGCGACGACCTCGGCCACGTCCTGCGCGGTTCCGGCGCGGCCGAGCGGCAGTTCCCTTCCCAGCCGGTC
Source organism: Frankia sp. R43 (assembly GCF_001306465.1). Classification (NCBI taxonomy): domain Bacteria; kingdom Bacillati; phylum Actinomycetota; class Actinomycetes; order Frankiales; family Frankiaceae; genus Frankia; species Frankia sp. R43. The sequence continues at coordinate 71,530 of NZ_LFCW01000001.1, forward strand.
GACGGTGGACGGATCGAGCATCGGGGTCGCGATCGGGCCCGGCACCACCGCGTTCACCCGGATTCGATCCCGGCTGAGTTCCTTGGCCGCCGCCTGGGTGAACCCGCGGAGCGCGAACTTGGAGGACGAGTAGGCGCTGTGGTTCGCGAACCCGCGGACGGCGGCGACGGAAAGGGTGTTGACGACCGCGGCGTCGTGGTTCTTCGCCGCGGCGCGCAGGGCCGGCAGTGCGACCTGCACTCCGAGAAAGGCGCCAAGGCAGTTGATCTCCCACAGCGCGCGCATGCCGTCGGCGGTCTCCTCCGGGATCGAACCACTCCGGAGCACTCCCGCGTTGTTGACCAGGACGTGCAGGGCGCCGAAACGTTCGACGGCGATCTCGACCACCCTCCCCCAGTCGTTCTCGCTGCGGACGTCCCCCTGGCAGTCCACGACCAGCGGGTCGTTGCTCTCCGGGGTGGTCAGGTCCATGGCGACCACGGCGTAGTCCTGTGCGCGCAGGCGGCGGACGACCGCGGCTCCCTGCCCTCTCGCGCCACCCGTGACAATGGCGACCCGGTGGGTCATGTTCTTTCTCCTCCGTGCAGAGAGTCAGGTGAAGAGATAGGACCCGGGCTCGACGTCGCGGGTCATCCGCCAGTAGTCGACCAGGCGCCAGGGGCTCAGAACGTGCACCCTGCCGTCGTCGCCCTTGTACCAGGAATGCCGCACCGCCGGATGCGCCCAGACCGTGCCGGCCAGTTCGGCCCGCAGCCGCTCGACATAGTCGTCGAACGCCTGGGGGGTCACCTCCATCGACCGGTGCCCGCCCGTCAGCAGTGCCCGCAGGCACGATCCGATGAAGCGCAGCTGGCATTCCGAGTGGAAGATGATGCTCCCGGCGTGCGCGAGGTTCGTGCCGGGGCCGTACATCAGGAAGAGGTTCGGGAAACGCGGCACGGTGATACCCAGATGCGCCGCCGGGCCGTCCGCCCACTGTTCACGCAGGCTCACCCCACCGCGGCCGGTGATGTCCATCGGGGCGAGGAACTCGTTGGCTCGGAAACCCGTCGCCAGGACGATCACGTCGACCTCGAAACGCCCCCGGCCGGTGACGACGGCGTCGGGCTCGATCCGGATGATCTCGTCGCGGACCAGGTCGACGTTGTCCCGGCGCAGGCACCGCAGCCAGCTTCCGTCGTCCTGCAGCAGCCGCTTCCCCATCAGCGGGTAGTCGGGAACCACCTTGGCGAGCAGCTCCGGATCGTCGCCGACCTGGCGCTCGATCCAGGACAGGAGCACCCGGCGCCGCGCCTCGTTCGCGGCGTTGACGGACTCCGGGAGCCCCGGCCAGTCCGGGTCCACCCGGACCAGGTCCAGGGCCTTGTCACTGGCCTGGTACATGAGCATGAACCGGTACCAGGACGCGTAGCCGGGCAGATGGCGCATGGCCCATCTCGCCCCGTCGTGCACGGCCTGGCGGTATTTCCGGTTCGGTGCCATCCACTGGGCGCTGCGCTGGAACACGACCAGGCTTTCGACGTCCTCCGCGATCGCCGGGGCGACCTGGAAACCACTCGCGCCGGCACCGATCAGCGCGACCCGCTTCCCGGCCAGCCCGACCGAGTGATCCCAGCGGGCGGTGTGGAAGACCGGGCCGGAGAAGGTGTCCAGGCCGGGGATCTCGGGGGTCAGCGGGCGGTTGAGCTGCCCGACCGCCGAGATGACTATGTTCGCGTCGAGGCGGGTCTGCGTCCCGTCCGGGCCCCGGGTGACCAGGTGCCATTGTGAGGCGGCCTCGTCCCACGTCGCGGAAAGCACCTCCGTGTTCCAGCGGACGTGCGGCGCGATGTCGTGGCGGCGCATCACCTGCCGGAAGTAGCTCAGCAGCTCCGGCTGCTGGGAGAAGTAGCCGCCGAAGCCGTCGCTGGGCTCGAACGAATAGCAGTAGAAATGGTTGCCGACGTCCACCCGGCAGCCCGGGTAGCTGTTCTCCAGCCAGGTTCCGCCGACGCCCGCGTTCTTCTCGATGATGGTGAACGGAATCCCGGCCTGCTTGAGGCGAACCCCGGCGAGCAGCCCGGACTGGCCGCAGCCGATCACGACGACGGAAAGGCCGTGGCGCGCCGCGGCGTCGAGGTCACCGAGGTCCAGCCGCCGGGGGTCGTCGCCCCCGATGTTCATCTCCTCCAGGAACATCGCGGCGTACTCGTCGGCGACCGGTTCGCAGACCAGCCAGGCCATGATCTCCCGCGCGAGCGGGCCGGGCGGCGGAGGCACCGGCGGGCAGCCGGCGTCCCGGTAGGCCCGGATCGCGGCCAGCGCCTGTTCGCGCAGGGCGCGTGACTCGTGCTCCTCGAGCCCGCCCTGGAAGTCGTTCGGAATGAAGGTCCGTGGCCGCAGCGGCCCGCGGACGAAGGCGGGGTCCCCGGTGAGATGGGCCATCGACGCGACCAGCGTCGGCACGCTGACGCCTTCCAGGAACGCGGCGATCTGGTCGTCGTCCTGGGTGATCGGAGGAAGTAAGGAGGACGAGGAGCCTTCGGTTCTCCGGGAGACGCCGGCTGGCATTCTTTTCATCCTTCCCGAGCGGGCATCCGGTCAGGTGCGGGTCACTGGTGGAGCGGCACGCCGCTCAGCGCCGTGACCGCGCGGGCGATCTCGGCCGGGGGCAGCGGCCGCATGATGTTGTGCTGGACGGCACCGAGCAGGTAGAGGTGCACCGCGCGGGCCCGCTCCGCCGGGTCCGGGACACCGCATCCCCCGATGGCGTCCTCGAACAGCGCGCGGATGGTCTCGAAGCAGGTCAGCACCTCGGCGTGGGCGCCCCGGGGCCAGGCGTGCGCCAGATAGGTGGTCCACAGGACCAGGCTGTTCAGCCTCGCGTCCGCACCGAGCGCCACGCCGCCGCCTCCCGGGGCCGTCTCGCCGCCCGGCGCAGCGGTGCCACCCGGTTCCGCGGTGCCGTCTTCGGGAGGGAGGTCGGGAGGGAGGAAGGTCCGGACCAGGGCACGGAAGGCCGCCGGGCCGTCGGCCGCGGCGTCCATGTGCTGGCGTACGTGGTCGGCGAACTGCCGCAGGAAGGTCAGGACGGCCAGGTCGACAAGCTCGCCCGCGTCGTCGACGTAGTAGTGGACCGTGCTTTTCGTCAGGCCGGCCTCCTCGGCGACGGCCCGGGTCGTGCAGGCGGCGATCCCCGAGCGGGCCACCAGACGGGCCGCGGCCTGCGCGATGCGCGCACGTGCCGCCTGCTGGTTCGGCGACCAGCGTGCGGCCTGGTCTGCGGTGACAGCCGCCGGTTCGCTGACCGGTTCACCGACCGCGGGGCCTGTCATGCGACATACACTCCGATCCGGACAGGCGTCCGAGGAGTTCGGACATCCGTCCAAAGCATAGCCGTCGCGCGACAAGGAGGGCGGGCCGATGGGCAACGCCGAGGTCAGGCTGTCACTGCCACCGGGGCAGGACGCGGACGCCGCGGAGCTCGCGGCCCGCATCAGGCAGCTCGGCCAGCCGTCGATGCGCGAGCGGGGTGTCGACGGCGCGCGCGCCTACCTGGAGGAACGGTCCGCGGCCGGGTCCGCCGGCCCGGACGTCGACCACGTCCACGACGCCACCGTGGACGTGCCGGGCCGGGCCGGGGTGCCGGTTCGCGTCTACCGGGCGCGGCGACGGCCACAGGCACAGGCCGGCGCCGGTCTCCCGGTGGTGGTGTACTTCCACGGCGGCGGCTGGGTCATCGGCAGCGTCGCCTCCTCGGACTCCTTCTGCCGGCGGCTCGTCCACGCCGCCGACTGCGTACTGGTGTCGGTCGGCTACCCGCTGGCGCCCGAGCATCCCTACCCACACGCCGTCGACAGCGCGGTCGCCGCCATCGCATGGTCGGCCGCCCACGCGCCGGAATGGGGAGGCGACCCGGCCCGGCTGGTGGTGCTCGGCGACTCGGCCGGCGGGAACATCGCCACCGTCGCCGTCCGCCGGCTGCTCCACCACGGCGGGCCGCCGGTGGCCCGGCAGGTCCTCGCCTACCCGGTGACCGCGGGCGGGCAGGTCCGCGCCGGCGGCCACTTCGGCGCCGACTGGCCGCTGACCGACGACGACCTCAACTGGTTCTCCGACCACTACGTACCGGACCCGGCGCTGCGCCAGGACCCGGATGTGGCACTGCTGCACGCCGACGTCGGGGACCTGCCGCCCACCACGCTGCTCCTCGCCGGCTGCGACCCCCTCGTCACCGAAGGCCTCACCTACGCCGACCGGCTGTGGCAGGCCGGCGTCCGCGTCGACCTGCACCTCTACGCCGGGCAGATCCACGGCTTCCTGACCCTGGACCCCGCCGCCCTGCCTCGCGCCGAGGAGGCGCTCGGTCTCGTCGCCAACGCCATCCGCAACACCTGACAGCGCCAGCCCCACGGCATGCGCCTCAGCCAGCGCCGCCGCGGGGACGCCGTGGGAACCGCCGGGAAACGGTCACGGGCTCTGCGTGGCCTGCCCGGGCACGAGGCTCCTGCGCAGCCCGGAGACCGCCTCGTCGCTTACCCCCACCCGCGAGGCCCACCCGTCGACGCCACCGAACCGGTCGCCGACCAGGCCGAGGAAATGGATCATCGTCAGGTTCCGCAACATCACCGGCTTTATTCCGTCAGCACTCTGCGCGACGTACAGCGGATTCGCCCGCAGGCGTTCCGCGATCGTCAGCGCGTGGGAGTTGCTGGCGATGTAGTCCGAAATTATGTGCTCGTCCGTGACCTCGACCAGACCGAGCAGGAGAGCCGCGACCAGCCCGGTGCGATCACGCCCCGCGGCGCAGTGGAAGAGCACCGACTCGCCCACCGACACCGCACCCGCGATGATGCCGATGATCTCCGCGAGGGCCTCCGCGCCCTCGACCAGGTTCACGAAGTAGCCCTCGGCGAGCGCAATGGGATCGCGGCCGTCGGGGAAGGGCTCGCGACCGATTCTCCCCTCGGGAACCACGGAGACGTGGACGCACCGCACCTCGGGCAGGAGCCGCTGGTCCTGGAGCCCGTCTCCGTCGGATTCCTCGCGCGTTCGAATGTCCACGACCGTACCGACACGCATCTCGCTGACGAGCCGGTGCCGGTCCCGCTCCGACATGCGGTCCAGAGCGCCGGACCGATACAGGACACTCGACAACGTACGCAAACCGCCCAACGTGGCGAGACCACCGAGATCCCGCGCATTGGTTATCCCGTCAAAGGGTGTCAAGTTCCCCAAACCAGACCTTCCACCTGAATTTGACCACAATTCACCATGAAGGTACTTCACCATACGGATACACAAAGCTCGACCCGAATGCAGCCCATCGCATTCTTCATGCTTTCCAGGCCCGCCTTGGAGTGTACCGCCGCCCAGGTTTTCGTCATGCCGCAGACAGGGCACGAACCAACGGGGCACCGAGCCGGGGAATCCGTTACCCAGGGCCGCCGGCCCGCCCGGGTGAGTCCGAAGAGTGAAGGATTTTGGTCGTCAGAACGACCAAAATCCTCTCTTCTTGTGGATTGTCAGCGACTCCGGCCTCTTTTCGCCCCGCTGCGGGAGCCCTTGCCTGTCGCTCGCTCCAGCCCGAGTTCGGGCGGCGGCCGAACGAGCGGGTCAGACGCTCAGCCGCCGGTAGCGGGCCAGTCGGCGGACGTCGTCCGCGGTGGGCCGGACGGTGCAGGGTGCGACGGCCGCCTCCAGCCGGGCCTGGACGCCGGGCAGGTCGAGGCGCAGGCCGATCGCGACCAGGCCGTCACCGCCGTCGGCCGCGGAGCCTGGCCCGGCTGTGCCGGGGCCGGGGCCAGGGCCGGGGCCGGGACTGGTGGGCCTGGGGATGCCGGGCTTGGGGATGCTGGGCCGGGCGGCGATGTGGATCTGGCCGCCGACGAGATTGACCACATGGGGGCGCAGGCCGCGGCCGGTGTCCACGGTCACGGTGCCCTTGAGGCGGTAGACGCCCGGTGGGGGCCGCTCGATCAGATCGACCAGCCGGCCCGGGTCGACCGGGCCGGTGGCGAGCACGGTCACCGCGTCGGCCCGCGGGTGCGCTTCGCCGTCGTGGTCGTGGGCGTGGCCCTCACCGTCCCCCGTTTCGCCGGCCTCCCTGGCCGCGGCGGCGAGCGGGAGCTCGTCGATCGGGTCGTGCGGGTTCGCGGTGTCGAGGACCAGGGCGGGATCGAGGCGACCGTGCGTCGTCTCGACGATGTGGACCTGCGGGTTGGACTCGCGGACCCGGTCGGCGATCCGTCCCAGGATGTCCGCGCGGTGCTCCGGCGGGAGCCGGTCGGTCTTGTTGATCACGACGAGGGTCGCGGAGGCGAACCGGGCCGGAGGCAGGCCGGTGCCCGGATCGACCGTGTCGAAATAGGCGGCGGCGTCCACGACGTCGACAAGGCCGCCGGGGCGCACCCGAGGAACCCCGCTGAACCGGATGAGCCGGGCGAGTGCCGGCGGGTCGGCCACCCCGCTGGCCTCGACGATCACCGCGTCGAGGCGCAGCTTCGGCTGGCTCAGCTTCGCCAGCGCCACGTCGAGGCCGTCGGTGTCCGGCAGGCAGCACAGGCATCCACCGGCGATGGAGGCAGGCTCGTCCACCTGGCCGCTGACCAGGGCCGCGTCGACGTTGATCGCGCCGAAATCGTTGACCACCACACCGAGCCGCGCCCCGGGCGCCCGCAGCAGGTGGTTCAGCACCGTCGTCTTGCCCGCGCCCAGATATCCGGTGAGCGCGACCACCGGCACCCGCACAGCCATCCCCCACCCGCCTCCTCGTCTACCGGCATCTTCCTCCTGCTCGGATTCCTCCTGCTCGGCGCCGGTACGGGAGCCCGGGGGCCGGACCAGCCGCGCCCCGCGCAGGTGTGATGTCAGCGCGGCTCCAGCAGGACCAGCGGAATCAACCGTTTCGACTTGCGCTGGTATCCCTCGTAGACCCGATTGCCCGCGACGACCCGCGGCCACAGCCGGTCGCGTTCCGCCTCCGTGGCGACCCGGGCGCGCATGGGCCGCCACGCGCCACCGCGGAGGCGGACCTCGACGTCAGGCTGGGCGCGGAGATTGAGGAACCAGTCGGGATGGCGGTCGTCGCCGCCTCGGGAGGCCACCAGCACGATCGACGTGCCGTCGCGGACCGGCGAGGTGAGCATGATCGTGTGCTGGTGGCCGCTGCGGCGGCCGACCGTCGTCAGCTCCAGGACGGGCATGCCGATCGCACGCCAGCCGAGCCGGCCGCGGGTCGCCTTCAACAGCAGCCTGTGCGCGCTGTTCATGGCCTTGAAGCCACGCTCGCTCACCATGTCCCGGCCCTCGATCCGTCCTCGCCGCCCGGCCCGGCAAGCCTAAGGCCCACTCCGCACCGTGCCCCGTCGAGCCATCGAGCGGGTGGTCTGGTGGGCTGGTTGGCATTCGCGGCGGGTGACCCCCGATGGTCACGCACAGCCATGACTACTCTCGGAAACTAGGGGAAGACACTCCGTGCCCGTCGCGACCCTCGATGTGGCAACGACCGCGGCTAACCAGAGCCGACCATCCTCGTGCGCCGCCGATCAGTGATCGGCGGCGCACGGTGTCCACCCAATGGTCCGGTCCCGCTCGGGGCCTCGGAGGGGGGAACCCATGAGCTGGTCACGAACGTCCCAGCGCTGTGCGTCTCGCGCGTTCGTCCTGACCGCCACACTGACCGCGGCCCTGGCCACGCCGATCCTCTTCGCACCAGACGCCCACGCCCAGCCAACCAGCCCGGCCACCCAGTCGGCCGCGCCGACCTACGGGACGGGCACGCCGACCAACGGAACCGGATCGCCGACCGGGACGACCTCGCCGACCGGGACGGGCTCGCCTTCGCCCAGCGGCACGGCGAGCGCCGCACCCGGCGCCGCAGGCGCGGCCGGCGCGAAGTGCCCGACGCTGCCGGAGGTCTCCGGCCCGCTGCGGACCTGGCAGTCCGTCGCCGACCTGCCCTCGGCGCGTACCAACCTGGGGGCGACCGCCGGCTGCGACGGAAAGATCTTCGCGATCGGCGGTGAGACCACCAGCGGCGCGGCGGGTGCCGGTGGAGCGGGCGGAGCGGGCGGAACCGGTTCGCCGACCGGTTCACCGACGGGGTCGCCGACCACGACGGGGCCCACCTCGACCTCCCCCTCCCCCACCGGGTCGCCCCAGACCGGCGGTCCGACGACGTCCACGACTCCCCCGGCCGGTGGCGAGATGGGGCAGACGCCCGGCGTACGGCTGACGCCGGCCGCGTTCAACGGCGACATGCCCACCGACATGCCCACCGACATGCCGACCCACATGCCAACCGACATGCCCGGCTCGCCGGGTAGCGACACAACGACGCCCACCACCACACCCACCACCACGTCGCCGGGCTCGACGGCGACGTCCAGCGGCTCGCCGACGTCGTCGGCCAGCGCCTCGCCGGGCACCGGCGGCGCCGGCGGTGCGGCCGCGTCACCCGGCGCGGGCAGGCCGGTGGACACCGTCCAGGTGTTCGACCCGAAGAGCGGTGCCTGGTCCAACGCGGCGTCGCTGACGACCGCGCGTACCCGCCCGGCCGCCGCCACCGACACGAACGGAAACGTCTACGCGATCGGTGGGCGTACCGGTGACGACGCCACCCCGACGAACTCCGTCGAGGTCTACTCACCGTCGAGTGGCTCCTGGAGCAGCGGGCCGTCGCTGCCGAAGCCGATGGGCGACCCGAGCGCGACCCGCGGCACCGACGGGAAGATCTACGTCCTCGACTCCTCCACGCTGGCCATCTACGACCCGGGCAGCAGGAGCTGGTCCACGGCCTCGGCTCCGCCGTCGGCCACGACCTCGCCCGCCCTGGCGAGCCTGCCGGACGGCCGTATCCTCGCCGCCGGTGGGCGTACCTCGGGCAACGGCAGGACGGCCTCGTCCAACGCCTATGCGTACACACCGGGCTCCGGTGGCGCGCCCGGCGGTTCCTGGGTTCAGGTAGCCGACCTGCCGACCGGTGTCTCGGACGCGGCGGCGGCGACCGGGCCGGACGGCCGGGTCTATGTGACCGGTGGCCGGGACAGCAGCGGGAAGGTCGTCGGTGACACCCAGGTGTTCACCCCGGACGACGACAAGTGGTCGGCCGGCCCGAGCGGGGCGCTGTCGACCCGCGCCGGCGCCGGTGCCGCGACCGGTGGTGACGGCCAGGTCTACGTGACCGGCGGTACCTCCAGCTCCGGTTCCGCACTGGATTCCACCGCGTCGCTGAGCGAGTGACCCGCCCGCCGATCCTGTGAGGATCTTCTGAAGTAAGATCATCTGTCGGCGCTGTTCTCCCGGGCGGTCCTCCCGGGAGAACAGCGCTGACGCGTGCGCCGGGCCCCGTCACGGCCGCCGGCCCGCCCCGGGCACCCGACGCGCGCCTACGCTGATGGGTGGCCCCGTCGGGTACCGAAAGCCACAAAGCGCGCCAAGCATGACATTCTGGTCGGTCATGCAGGACACCGGAACCGTTCGCGTCGACTTCGTCTACCACACCGGAGTCGGACGTCGGATCGCGGACGAGGCACTGCTCGCCGGCGGCTGGGACGAGCAGGGGCGGCCCGCCGCCGCGTGGTCGACGACGGCGATGGAGCGCTTCGTCGCCGAGGACGGCACCGCCGCCTTCCGCGCCTCGGTCACGCTGGACGCGAGTACCTCCTGGACCGTCGACTGGGGTGTGTGGCTGGTCCGTCCCGACGGCTCGCGGGTGTGGGGGATCCCCGCGGAGCTGGCGGACCCGCAGGTCACGACGCAGGTCCGCCAGCTGCGGATCGAGCCGCAGGACGGGCCGGCGGCCCAGGCCGAGTTCCGGCTCGCGACGCACCGGCACAACGGCGCACGACGACTGATCCGCGACACCGGCGGCGAGGTCGACGCCGGCACCGGGCCCGCCGGCACCGGCAACAGCCTGGGAGCCAGCACCAGCTTCGGAGCCGGCGCCGGAGCCGAGACGGCTGAGCGGATCCGGTTCCGGGTCTGGGCGCCGCACGCGCGTGGCGTCGAGGTGGCCTTCGCCGGGCCGAGCGGCTACATCGCCGACGACGGCCGAGGCGAGGACGACCAGCTCACCAGGCTGCCGATGCGCGCGGTGGCCGGCGGCTGGTGGGAGGCCGCCGCCCCCGGCTTCACCGACTGGGTCGGCCGGCGCTACGCCTACCGCATCGTGCGCGACGACGGCTCGGTGGCCTGGCGGTCCGACATGTACTCGACGCGCCAGTGCGGCGCCGGTGACGTCGACCCGTGCGGCGCCCCCTACGACGGGCCGGCCCACGAGCTGGACGGCGCCGTGAGCTGCTCGGTCATCGTCGACACCCGCGACGACGCCCGGTTCTGGGCGGACGAGTTCGACCCGGCGCGGCCCGTCCCGCGCCGGGTCGAGGACCTGGTCATCTACGAGCTGCACGTGGGCTCGCTGGGGTTCGGCCACACCGCGGCCGGCACCTTCGCCGACGCGACGGCCCTGCTGGACCACCTCGTCGACCTGGGGGTCAACGCCGTCGAGCTGATGCCCATGTTCGAGTTCAGCGGGACGAGATCCTGGGGCTACGGCAGCTCGCATCTGCTCGCCGTCAAGCAGAACGCGGGCGGACGGGAGGGGCTGCGGGGATTCGTCCGCGCCTGTCACCGGCGCGGGCTCGCCGTGCTCATGGACGTCGTCTACAACCACTACAGCCCGAACGCCCAGCGCTGCGCCTGGCAGGTCGACAGCACGGCCGCGAGCCGGAACATCTACTACTGGTACGAGGGCGCCGAGACCGACCACCCCCACCCGGACGGTGGCTACCTCGACAACATCTCCTCCGGCTGGGCTCCGCGCTACCACGATGAGAACGTCCGCGCGCTGTTCATCGCCAGCGCGGTCGCGCTGCTCGACGACTTCCACATCGACGGGCTGCGGGTCGATCAGACCACCTCGATCCACGCCTACAACAGCCTGCACGCGGACGGGAGCCCCGTCGGCGCGGCGAACATCGCCGGGCGCAAGTTCCTGCGCGAGCTGTGCCAGACCCTGCGTGTCGTCGACCCGCAGGTGATGCTCATCGCGGAGGACCACTCAGGCTGGGCCGAGGTGACCAGGCCCGCCGAGGAGGGCGGGCTCGGCTTCGACGCACGCTGGTACGTCGACTTCTACCACCACCTGATCGGTGACAAGGGTGAGGGACCGGAGTACGCGAAGCTGCTGCACACCGCCGGGCGCGACCAGCACGGGCCGCTGGCGATGGGCCGGTTCGGTGCCGCCCTGACGGCAGCGGCAGACCACGCCGTGGTCTACACGGAAAGCCACGACGAGGCGGGCAACGCCGAGCAGACCGCGCGCAACGTCCTCGTCGCCGTCGACCACGCCCCGCTCGACGGCGAGACCGCGTGGTTCGCCCTCGCCCGGCTGCGGTGCGTCGCGGCGCTCACGCTGCTCTCCCCCGGCACGCCGATGTTCCTGATGGGCGACGAGGTGGGTGCCGACCAGGCGTTTCTCCACGACTCGTTCACCGAGGCCAAGGAGGATCTCGCCGGGCTGCGCGCGAACCGCGGCGCCGGCCAGTTCGCCTGCTACCAGGCGCTCGTCGCGCTGCGGCTGGGCAGCCCGGCGCTGCGGTCGCGGTCCGTCGAGGTGGTGGCGGCCGACGACCCGGCCCGGCTGATCGCCTTCCGTCGCTGGGACGCCGGCGAGGAGTTCCTCGTGGTGGCGAGCCTGGCCAACGAGCCCGCGACCGGCCGCACGCTGTCGCACCCGTCGCTGGCCGGCCGGCGGTGGAAGCCGGTGCTGGACACCGACGCCGTGGCCTTCGGCGGCCGCGGCACCCGGCGGGAGCGGGCACTGTCCGCACGCGGGGAGACGCTCCGGCTCGACGTGGCGGCCGTCAGCGTCCGCGTTTACCGCAGGCGCACGACAAGTTCACACCATGGACGTCCCTGGCGGCGGTGGGCGGGCAAGCTGGGCTGGTGACCACACCGCCGGCCGAAGCCGCCAGCGTCCGCGGAGGAGGCCCGTCGGTGATCGAACGTTTCGTGCTCTGCTCGCGCGGCTGCCAGCACTGGGGTGCCCTCGGCGCCGCCGGTGTGCTGCTGCGGGCAGCCGCCGACCCGGATCCGAGGTATCTGCTCGTCCTGCGCCATCCCCGGTCGCATCAGGGCGGCACCTGGGCGCTTCCCGGCGGAGCGCTCCTGCCCGGCGAGTCCGCCCTGGCCGGGGCGTTGCGGGAGGCCGAGGAGGAGCTCGGCCCGCTGCCGGCACACATCCCCCGTGCACACCCGCCCGCCCGCGAATACATCGACGACCACGGGCAGTGGTCATACACGACGCTGGTGCTGGAAATCGGCACGATGTTCGAACCCTCCGCCGCCAACTGGGAAACCGCGGACTGGACCTGGGTCTCGGCCCGCCACGCGCTGACGATGCCACTGCTGCCCGCGCTGCGCGCGGCCTGGCCAGCCCTGACCGACGCGGTCTGACGCCGAGCCTGCGACGGCCTGGCGGCTCGGCGCGTCGGCTCGGCGCGTCGGCTCGGCGCCGCGTCCCCGGGCACCCGACACACCGCGGGCCCGCGCGGCGCCGGATGGGAAGGAGCCGCTCACCAGCGGTGTTGACTCACAGCATGCCGTTGACTGGTGAATACGAGCCAAGCCCCGCCGAATGGGTACGCAAGCAGGTCGAGGAGTACGAAAGCTCCGGCGGAACACGCGGCACCGAGCTGCGCGGCGCACCGGTGATCATTCTGACGACCCTGGGCGTGAAGTCGGGCAAGATACGCAAGAGCCCGCTGATGCGGGTCGAGCACGAGGGCCACTACGCGGTGGTCGCCTCCCTCGGTGGCGCGCCGAACCACCCGGTGTGGTTCCACAACATCGTCGCCCATCCGCAGGTGGAGCTGCAGGACGGGCCGATCCGCCAGGACATGGTCGCCCGTGAGGTCATCGGGGCGGAAAAGGCGCTCTGGTGGGAACGCGCGGTCGCGGCCTGGCCGGACTACGCGGATTACCAGAAGAAGACCGAACGCGAGATTCCGGTGTTCGTCCTGGATCCCGCCCAGGCCGGGTGACCAAACAGGACGGGTAGCCGGAAAGCGACAGGACGCCTAACCGGCACCATTTCTTGCCACCCCGCTCCGTTACCACAGAATTCCTTGGCTGGACGGCCGGCGGAGGCGATCTGGAGTAGCGTTCACGTCGCCTTCGCCGAACCATTCGGCGAAGGATTGATGAAACACGAGAGGGGATCAGCGAGAATGGACCAGCAGCAGCGTCAGCAGGTCGAGCAGCAGCTGCGTCGGAACTGGAGCCAGATCCGCTACCGGATCCTGGACCAGTTCGGCCAGGTCAGCACCGCCGACCTTGACGCCGCCACCAGCGTCAACGACCTCGTTGCGCGGATCGCGGACAAGACCCACCACAGCGAGCGGTACGTCCAGAACCGCCTGCAGGAGCTCGCCGGTGTCGGCGCCGGCCAGAACCTCTCCGGTGGTGACCGCCTCGGCGCCAACATCGGCCAGGTCGGCCAGCAGGGTCAGCCGTTCGGCGCTCAGTAGTCCGGCTGCCGGCCGGCAGCCTGCATTTCGGCTGCCGGCCGGCAGTTCACTGAACCTTTTCCACCGTCGAATCGGACTTCACGGCAGCACTGGCCGCGAACCGTGAGATGGAAGGTTCACAGTTCGGCTCCAGGTCCGGCTCGCCGCCAGGCGGTCCGCCGGACAGATCGATCCGCTACTTGGCGTGTGTGTCAACACATGGTTCACACGCGCCAAGTAGTGCTCGAATCTCCAGAAGGCCGTCGATCAGCTCGAGTGTCGCTGCGTCACGCGGGAGCCGTCGCAGCTCATCGAGCATCGCGTCGGTCTCCTCCACGGTCGGGACGCCGTCAATCGACGCCGCCAGCTCAACAATCGCGGCCATGATCCCACCATCTTCCGGATCCGTAGCGCGTACCGCGCGTCCGAATAACCCTGGTCGGCATGATGCCAGATGGGTGCTCATCGGGCATTACGCAGGTGTCAGGTCCGTTCGGCAGCCAGCGAGACGATCCCCCAATCCCGATCTCCGCGAACAGGCCACCATGCACGCGACGTCCACGGCCAGGTCGTACGAGCGAGGAGCCAACCGCTTTCCGTGGCCTTTCTGTTACGTGTCGACCGGAAGCCCACGTGCTCGTATCGGTGTAGTTACCCGCTCAGCACGTCATCAAGCTCACACCGAGAAATGCCTCGGCCCCGGCACAGGCCCGCGGCGAGAAAGGCGCGGCCGGGCGTCGGCCGGACCGGGGTGACGTCCACCGGCCCGCGGGCGAGAACCAGCTCCCGGCCCGGTGGCCGGACCCGTCCGCCCGGCTGCGGGAGGGTCCGGGGAACATCGGTCCCGCACAGATCGTCGTTCAGACGACGAAACGTCTCTACGAAGCGGGGTCCACCGATGCCGTACTTCGACCTGGGGGTCGAGACGAGGCTGTTCTTCACCGACGACCCCGCCCAGGACGCTGACGACCCGGCGGCCGAACCGCTGCTCCTGATCCACGGCTGGTGCTGCGACTCGCACGACTGGAACGCCCAGATCCCCGACTTCCTCGGCCACCACCGGGTGATCTCCTTCGACCTGCGCGGGCACGGCCGCTCCACCGGCTCCAAGGGCCTGCGCCCGAGGGTGCTCGCCGCGGACGTCGCCGCGCTGCTGCGCCAGCTCGGCATCACCGGGAGCGCCAGAGGCGCTGGAGGCACTGGGAACGCCGGGAGCGCTGGAAGCGCTGGGGGCCGGGTGGTGGCGGTCGGGCACTCGCTGGGTGCCATGGTGGCCAGCGCGCTGGCCGTCGAGAGCCCCGAGCTCGTCCGCGGCGTGGTCGCCGTCGAGCCGGCGTACGGCCTCACCGAGGCAGAGGTCGAGCGGACCACGCGGACGCTGGGTGACCTGGGCGCGCCGGGCACGCAGCAGCGGTTGTTGCGCTACCTGGCCGCACTCGCCGGCCCCGAGGCGCCCCGGCCGCTGACGACCTGGCACCGGCGCCGGGCGATGGGGGTGCCGCTCGACGTCGCCCAGGCGGCGCTGGCCGGGATGTGGCTGGCCGAGGACCAGTTCGGCAGCCGGGAGCGCAGCACCGCCTACCTGCGCGGGCGGTCCTGCCCGGTGCTGGCGGTCTACTCCGAGCGGCAGGGCGACCGGGCGGACTGGGAGCGCGGCCTCGCCACCGGGCCCTGCGACGAGGTGCATCAGCTGCCCGGCGGCCACTGGCTCCACCAGGAGCATCCCGACCTGTTCAACTCGCTCGTCCTCGGCTGGATCGACCGGCTGCCCGCCACCGATCGCTCGTCCCGCACCCGGGCCCGGTGTTAGCTTCACTTGGCGTGGAGCCTGTGACGTCCGAAGTGTCGGCGGAGAGTCCCGCGTTATCGCACCAGCCGTGCGGCTACCTGGCTCGGGCCTGGTGGGGCGACGTGCTGGTGGCCGAGTCCCGGGCCGCCGTCCGGGTGCGGGAGGCGACCGAAGATCCCGTTCTCTACTTTCCCCCCGCCGACGTGCGCACCGAGGCCCTGCACAGCGAGGGCCGCACCACCACCTGCCCGGTCAAGGGCCAGGCACGGCTGTGGACGCTCGAAGGCAAGGTGCAGGCCGGCTCCCGGGACTGGCATGACCCCGGCGGCGTGATCTCCGTCGACGGGCGCGACGCCGTCTGGGCCTTCTCCGAGCCCGCTCCCGGGCTGGAATGGCTGACCGGCCTGGTCGCGTTCGACCACGACCGGGTGCGGGTCGAGGTGGTCGACGCCGGCCCGGGTTCGGACGAACGCGACACCACGATCAAGCGGTTCCCCACCTGGGGTGACGCCGCGGACCTGATCGACATCATGAACGTGCGCCCGGCCGGGGAACGCCGGTACGTCAGCATGACGCTCGCGGGCGCGCGGCGGCCGGTCGTCGAGGCCAGCCAGATGCTCGGGCAGGCGATCGTGGCGGCGGGCCGCCACGCGCCCGAGCGCAGGGTCGTCTCGGCGCACATGGTGTTCTACCGGGCGGCGGACGCCCGGGAGCCGCTGGAGTTCGAGATCGACGAGCTCAGCGCCGGCCGCAGCTTCTCGACGCTGGCCGTGCATGTCTCGCAGGGCGGGCGCCGCCGCGCGAGCGGCACGCTGCTGCTCGACGTCACGGCCCCGGACGTCGTCCGCCACCAGGCCGCCACCGAGCCGTGCGCGGGCCCCCACGACAGCGAGCCGTACGACATGTCCGTCACCGGGCGGGACATCCGGATGGTCGACGCGGCGTACACCGACGACCCCGACGCACCGGTCGGCCCGCCGGTCATCGACACCTGGGTCCGGTTCCGGGACGTCCCGGTGGACCCGCCGCTGCACGCCGGGCTGCTCACCCAGTTCACCGGCCACATCTCGATCGCAGCCGCACTGCGCCCGCACGCCGGGGTCGGGCAGAGCCAGGCCCACCGCACGCTGTCGACGGGGATCAACGCGATCGGCATCTCCTTCCACGCCGCGGTGCGCGCCGACGAGTGGATGCGTTATCACCACCTGTCCACGTTCGCCGGCGACGGGATGACCCACTCGGAATGCCGGGTGCACGACGAGGCGGGCGCGCTGGTCGCGTCGTTCACCGTGGACGCCATGCTGCGCCCCTTCGCCCAGAAGGCGCACGCGGCGGACGACCGGCTCGCACTGTGAGCCTGCCGGCGGGACGGGCAGACGGGACGGGACGGGCGGGACGGGCTACCGGCCGGCCTGTTCGGGCGTGGTGACCGAGGGCAGGTCCTGGTAGCGCGCGGCCCGCTTGTCAAACCTGGCCTGGACGGACTCCGCCACCTCGCCGGGCTGGAAGGCGCCGCCCTGCCAGGTGGCGGTGTAGGTCAGCCCGTCCGCGACGGTGTGGTCCCGTGCGTGCAGCAGCAGTTCCTTGCTCCCCCACACCGCGACCGGGCTGTTCGCGACGATCTCCGCGGCGATCTCGCCGACGCCGCGGAGCATCGCGTCCCGGTCCGGGAACACCTGGTTCACCAGACCGGCGGCGAGGGCCTGATCGGCGGGCAGCCGGCGCCCGGTGTAGACGAGCTCCCGGGCGAGGCCGTCCGGGATGACCCGCGGCAGGCGCTGCAGCGTCCCGAGATCCGCCGGAATTCCGATCTTGGTCTCCTGGACCGTGAAGAAGGCGTCCGCGGTGGCGTACCTCATGTCGCAGGCGGTGATCAGGTCGACGCCACCGCCGATGCACCCGCCCTGTACCGCGGCCAGCACGGGGACCCGCAGCCGTTCCAGGGCCGTCAGGGCTTCCTGCATCCGCAGGATCAGCGACCGGCGGGCGAGGTTGGCCCGGGCCGGCTCACCGTCGGCGAAGAGCTCGGCGCTGCCGAAGGCGGACAGGTCCAGACCCGCGGTGAAATGCCGGCCGGTGGACGCCACGACGAGCGCGCGGACGGCGCCGTCCGCACCGAGCCGGGCCAGCGCCTGCGGGAACTCGTACCAGAACTCCGGCTGGAACGTGTTGAGCTCGTCCGGCCGGGAGAGCACCAGCCAGGCGACCTGGTCGACGATGTCGATCTCGAAGTTTCGGCTACCCACGGCTGACTCCCTGACTCCCCGCAAAGGCACGGACGGCGAACGTTTCACACTCACCCGGCGGCGGCCCCGGGCTCCCGGTCACGCGGCCGCGGCCGGCCCGGGCAGGAGCGAGGCGAGAGCGGGCACGAAGACCAGCGACCGAAGCGTGTCATTGAGGTGCGTGCAGGTGCTTGTACCCCGCAGCTGCGCCCGCACCACGTCACGCACGTCGGTGGCGGCGACGCCGGTCAGGCGGGACGCGCTTGCCGCCGCGAACGGGCATTCCACCCAGGGCAGGACCCGGGGATACGCCGTGATCTCCGTGAGGACACCGCTGGCGAGATCGAGCCGGGCGGTGACCGTGTACTCGTGGATGACGGTCTCGGGCCCGCCGTCGGACTGGTAGCTGTCCCGGAAGAACAGGTCCACGTCGGCGGCGCCGGGCATCGCCGGGGAGCGCACGACGTCCAGGCGGCGGTGCCGGCGCATGCCGTGCGGCGGCAGCGGCGGCAGCTCGTGCCAGCCCTGCGGGTCGTCCGGGCGGACGAGCGGCGGGGTGGCCGGGCCGGTCACCATCGGCGGCATCCCCTCCCGCTCGATGTTCTCGATGATCGTCCCGCCCTGGGCCCAGCCGGCGCACTGGTCGGCCTGGGCCAGCAGGAAACGCCCGCCGGGCAGGACATACCCCATCCGGCTCACCGCGTAGCCCGAGATGAGCCCGACCACGGACACGTCGTCCAGCATGGCCGCGAGCAGCGGCAGCCTCTGGTCGAGCTCGGGCAGCAGCTCCGCGAGGCGGCGGCGGAACCCCGACGTGCCCCCGGTGGCCACCAGCTGGCGCAGCGCCGGCACGGCCGGGTCGGCCTCGAGGCGGCGGATCTCACGCCCGCCGGAGAAGGCGAGCTCGAGGTGGAAGCGCGCCGCGTCGGCCTGCGCGGCCACGCCGTCGGGCGCGGTGACCAGGTCCCGGCCGCGGCCGACGAGATGCAGGTCCCCGTCGGCCCCGTCCGGGTGCAGCGCGTCGATCGTGATCGTTCGCCGGACCGAGCCGGGACGGCGGACCGGGCTTCCCACCACCGGGTCGTGCAGGCCCCGGCGGGGATGCAACGGCGGCTCGGCGGGAGGCGGGTCCACGAACTGCCAGCTCACAGCGACGGTCTCCCTCCGGGCCGGCCGGGACGGGTCAGCGGCGTCCCGGCCGGTCAGCGGTGTTCCGGACGGTTAGCGCGCGGCGTCCAGGACAGCGGGCCAGTGCGCCTTGTTCGAGCCGCCCGCGTCGTAGAGGGTCGTCCGGGCGTAGACGCCGCCGATCTTGGCGACGAGACCGCGCCCGACCTCCTCCGGCGAGCCGATCACCGAGAACTCCGCCAGCATCTCGTCGGTGATCAGCCCCGTCATGTCGTCCCAGCGGCCCTGCTTGGACAGCGCCGTCAGCTCCGGCTGCACGTCACCCCAGCCGTGCAGCTCGAGGACGGAACGGTAGGCCGGGGTGGAGCCGTAGAAGGCGATCTGCTTCTTCGTCGCCGCGACGGCGCGGGCCATCTCCTCGTCCGTCCGCCCGATCGTGACGAACGCCGGCCCGCAGACCGTGAAGCCGTCCAGGTCGCCGCGGCCGGCCCGGGCGCGACCGCGCAGCAGCGCCGGAATGGTCACTTCCTCGATATAGCGCATGGTGCTGAACGGATGGACGAAGAATCCGTCGGCGACCTCGCCGGCGACCTCCGTCATGCCCGGGCCGACGCCGGCGAGAAAGACGGGGGGCGGGCCGAACGCATGGGGTTTCGGGGTGAAGAACGGCGTCATGAGCGTGTGGGTGTAGAAGTCGCCGCGGAAGTCCAGCTTGGTGCCGTTCTGCCAGCAGTCCCAGATCGCCCGGACGGCGAGGATGAGCTCGCGCATCCGCGCCGCGGGATGCGACCACGGCATGGAGAAACGCCTTTCGATGTGCGGCTTGATCTGTGAGCCGAGACCGAGGACGAACCGCCCCTCGCTGTACTGCGCCAGGTCGTAGCCCAGGTTCGCCAGCGTCATCGGGGTTCGCGCGAAGG
Source organism: Frankia sp. R43 (assembly GCF_001306465.1). NCBI lineage: Bacteria > Bacillati > Actinomycetota > Actinomycetes > Frankiales > Frankiaceae > Frankia > Frankia sp. R43. The sequence goes on from NZ_LFCW01000001.1 coordinate 91,082, forward strand.
CGATCGCGATCGACGTCCCGACGGTGATCGAGTCGGTCACGATCGATGCCTGCAGACACTGGAGGAACGGGTCGTGGCTGGTCTCCCCCACCCAGGCCCCGGCGTAGCCGTCCTTCTCGACCTCGACCGCGGAGCCTGCGGTCACGGCGATGTCGTCCGACAGGTTGTAATCGATCTTCATCGCTGCTCCTCGCCCCGGTCCACCGCCGACCACCGATCCTCAGGTTGGCGTCCCCGCACCGATGCAGGCAACCGATCCAGGCCCCCTCGACAAGTCACATAACAGGTCGCATCGATCTCGTAACGCACGGTATGAAATCCGAAGCCTCCGGGCACGGGTGAGGGAGAACCCGCACACGACAACCACCCTGCTGGAGGGATGACTTCATGAGTGCATCAGGCGATCGCGGCCACGATCTTCGCGGCCACGGCCACGATCTTCATGGCCACGCCTTTCACGAGCATGGCCGCGGCCGTGGCCACGGCGGCGCGGCCGGTGGTGCGGGAGCGGGCCAGGACCTGGGCGCCAAGGCCATGGGGGCGCTGCTCCCGCTGGGCATCGGCTGGCTGCTGTTCGCACTGGCCATCCCGATGTTCGGACTGACCACCGGCAAGTCGATCGCCGTCATGCTCGGGATCACGCTGCTGCTGGGTGCGCTCAGCGAGCTGGTCACCGGCCTGGCTTCCGGCGTCTCCTGGCGGCCCACACACGCGGCCCTGGCCGTCGCGCTGGCCGCCGGCGGCATCGTGGCGCTCGTCTGGCCCAGCCCGACACTGGCCGTGGTCGCCCGGATCGCCGCCTGGTCACTGCTGGCCCTCGGCATCCACGCCCTGGTCTCGGCGTTCTCGCAGCGGCAGGCAGCGCATGGGGGCACCTGGTGGGCTCCGCTGACCATCGGCGCGTTCTCGGTCGCGATGGCGTTCTGGGCCGCAGTACATCACCATCCCACGTACTCGCTGGTCGTCCTGTGGGTCGCGCTCACCGCGCTCGTGATCGGTCTGACCAAGTTCGCCGCGACCATGCGCTCCGCGGACGGTGAGGAGCCCCGCCTGGACACCCTCATGCACAGCGGCTTCAGCGGGCGGGCTGCCGCCGGCGCAGCCCGGGCCGAACAGCAGCCGCACCTGGACCCGGCCGCACCCGCCCGCGGCGGCGGAAGCTGAGATCGCAGGCTGCGGACGCCACGGCGGCCGGTGGTGCGCATGCGCAGGCACGCGCCCGCCGGCCGCTCGGGTCGCGCGCACCCGGTCGATGGTCGCGCGCACCCGGTCGATCCGGCTTCGCCCGGTTCGTCCGCTCCGTCGCCGACCCGTCGTCCGTCACATCTGAACCGATCCGTCGTCCGTCACATCTGACGAGCGCCGGACAACGGCGGTCGCCTAGTCTCCTTGACGACGTGCGGGTGGCGACGGATCAGACCAGACCAGGGCCAAATCACTGAGGCGGGCAGCGTGACGACGGAAACCGACGACCGCGAGATTCTGACCGAGATCCGCGACGGGGTCTGTGTCATCACCTTCAACCGCCCGAAGGCGCGCAACGCGATCACCGCGACGATGGGCCCCGCCTACGCGGACGCACTGCGCGCGGCGGACGACGATCCGGCCGTCCGCGTGATCGTCGTGACCGGCGCCGGCCCCGGCTTCTGCTCCGGCGCCGACCTGGACGTGCTGCGCGGCGGGCCCGAGATGATCAAGAAGTTCATCCCGGCCCGGGAGGACCTGCCGACGCTGGCCGTGCGGCTGCGCAAGCCCGTGATCGCCGCGATCAACGGCGCCGCCGTCGGCATCGGCTTCGCCTACATGCTGGGCAGCGACATCCGGTTCGCGGCCGAGTCGGCGAAGATCGCGACCGCCTTCTCGCGCCTGGGGCTCGCCGCCGAGTACGGCGTCTCCTGGCTGCTCCCGCGGGTGATCGGCGTGCAGGCCGCGATGGACCTCCTGCTCAGCGGCCGGACCCTCGACGCCCAGGAGGCGGCGGCCATCGGCCTCGTCCACCGGGTGGTCCCGGACGGCACCGTGCTCGACGCCGCCCTCGCCTACGCGGCGGACCTGGCTGCCAACTGCTCGCCGTTCTCGTTCGCGACCATCAAGAAGCAGGTCTACGCCGACCTCGACCGCTCCGCGGACGACGCCCTCACCGACACGCTCCAGCAGATGGACATCGCCTTCGACGGCCCGGGACTCGCCGAGGCGCTCACCGCACGGACCGAGAAGCGGCCCGCGGTCTTCGACGCGCTGCCCGCGCGGGACTGAAGCACCGCCCCGAGCGGACCGGGACCGAGCAGGACCGACCGGGGACCGACCACGAGCAGGACTGGACGAGCCTGACCGGCCAGGGCTGGCGGGGAGGGCCGGGCAGCCCGGTCGGTCAAGGGGCGAGCGGCTCGGATCGGCGGGCCGCAGGCTGCAGGCGGCTGGTGGCTCCGGTCGCCCTGGAGGCCACGGCGCGGCACCTAACCTCGGCGTTTGTGACCACCTTTCTCCTCAGCGTCCACGTCCTCGCCGCGATCATCGCCGTCGGCCCGGTGACGGTCGCGGCGAGCATGTTCGCCCCGGCGGTGCGGTCGGCGCTGCGTGAGCCCGACCCCCGGGCCGTGGGAGTGGTCAGCACCCTGCACCGCATCTGCAACGTGTACGCGGCGATCGGCATCGTGGTACCGATCCTCGGGCTGGCCACGGCCATGAGCATGGGCGTGGTCGGCGACCCCTGGCTGGTGGCCTCGATCGTGCTCACCGGGATCGCCGCGCTCGTCCTCGCGATGGCGGTGCTCCCCAGCCAGCAGCAGCTGATCGAGCAGGTCCGGACGTCCCCGGGTTCGGCCGTGAGCACCACCCGGGTCGCCATGACCAGCGGCCTGTTCAGCCTGCTGTGGACGGTGGTCACCGTGCTGATGATCGCCCGGCCGGGCTCGACGACAGGCGTCTAGCCCCAACGGCGGGCGGAGGTGTTCGCACTCCACGAACGCTGCCGGACCTCCGAGCGCCCGGTAGCCCGGTAGCCCGGTTTGGCGAGTCGCAAGAGTGAACGATTTTGGTCGCTCCAACGACCGAAATCCTTCTTCCTTGCGGGTTGCCAGGCGACACCTCGACCCTTTTGTCCCCTTGAGAGGAATTGTCGGCGCCGCGCGGCGGTGCGGGATCCGCCACGCTCCCGAGGGACTCCCCTGCCGCCGGCCCGGAACCGGTCAGCAGGGCCGGGTCGGTGGGGGTGGGGTGTCCAGCCGGTCGAGGACCTGGCCGCAGATCGCGGTGAGCTGGTTCAGCTGATCCCGCGAGAGTGCCTCCACCACAAGGTCACGGACGGTCTCGACGTGGCCGGGAGCGGTCGCGGCGAGCTTCTCGAAACCGAGGTCGGTCAGGATCGCGTTGGTGACCCGCCCGTCGGCGGCGCACGGGAAGCGCCGCACCCAGCCCTTGTCCTCCAGGCGTTTGACGGCGTGCGAGAGCCTGGACAGCGACCCGCAGGTGAACTCGGCGAGCCGGGCCATCGCCAGGGTCCGGTTCGGCGCCTCGGAGAGACCGACGAGCACCGAGTACTCGAAGTGGCTCAGGCCCGCGTCACGGCGAAGCTGGGCGTCGAGGGCCGCGGGCAGGCGCGTCATGACGTTGATGAGGCCTCGCCAGGCGGTCCGTTCGCTGTCCCGGAGCCAACGCGGCTCGGCCGGGGTCACCCGACCGCCCGCACCGACCGCCGGCTCTCTGCCGCCGTCCATGCCGTCCAGCCTATGATTTGCGCTGGCATTCCGACTTTTTACCCGGACCTTTCGGCTGAACCCGCCCGGCCGCGCACGATCGCAGCGTGACGGCAGCATGATCGCAGGGCTGACGGCACCGGAGGTGGGCATCCGGGAGGTAGGAGGCTCGGCGATGGCAGAGGCCGTACGAGATGAGGCCGTGCGAGATCTGGGCCGTCCGGCGCGCTGGCAGGCGGACGCCGTGCTCACCGACGGCGCGCCCGTCCAGCTGCGGCCGGCGCTCGGCACCGACGCGGCCGATCTCGCCGCGTTGTACTCCGGCCTGACTGAGGCCGAGGCCGCGGGCCTGCCCGCCCCGTGGGACGACGAGCAGACGTCCGACGCCCTCGCGAAGCGACTCACCGACGACGACCACCGGGACCATCTGGTGGTCGTCGCGATCCTGCGCGGCCGGCTGGTCGGGGCGGCGGAGTACGTCCGGTCGGGCGCGCGCCCGGGCCCGGCCCGGGTCCGCCTGGTCGTGCGGACGGGGTACCGGCGCCGGGGTGTGGGGCCGCTGCTGCTGGAGCACCTGACCGCGGCCGCCGGCGATCTGGGCGTTCGGCACCTGGTCGCCGACCTGCCCAGCAGCAACGACCACGCCCAGCGGGTCTTCCAGGCCGCCGGGTTCGTCCCCGACGACGCTCCCGACGACAGTTCCGGCACCGACAGCGGCAGCCGCGGCGACGGCGACGGCGACGGCAGCAGCAGCGGCGGCGGCGGCGGGCGGATCATCCGGATGGTGTTCTCGACCGCCCAGGCGCCGCGGGCGCGGGGCATCTCGCGGGCGTTGGAGCAGCGTGCCGAGGCACGCAGCATCGCCCGGCTGCTGAACCCCCGGGCGGTCGCGGTCATCGGCGCCGGCAGGCGACCGGGCAACGCGGGCCACGAGGTGTTCCGGCGGCTGCTGTCCAGCGACTTCCACGGCCCGGTCTACCCGGTCAACCCGGCGGCCCGGCAGATCGCCTCGGTCTACGCCTATCCCGACGTGCGCGAGATCCCGGACCCGGTCGACCTGGCGGTGATCGCGCTGCCGGCGGCCCAGGTCGCCGACGCCGTCCGCGCCTGCGCGCAGAAGGACGTCCGGAACCTGATCGTCGTCTCGGCCGGCTTCGCCGAGGCCGGGGCCGACGGCCGGGCCCGCCTCGCCGAGGTGACCCGACTGGCCCGCGAGTCGGGCATGCGGCTGATCGGCCCGAACGCGATGGGTGTGATCAACACTGATCCGGCGGTCCGCCTGCACGCCACGTTCGCCGCCGGCTCGCCCCCGACCGGGCGGGTCGGTGCCTTCACCCAGTCCGGGGCGCTGGCCGGCACCTTCCTCGCCGAGACGGCGCGGCGCTCGATCGGCCTGTCGACGTTCGTCTCCACCGGTGACCGTTCGGACGTCTCGGGCAACGACCTGTTGCAGTTCTGGCAGTCGGACGAGCGCACCGAGGTCATCCTGCTGCACCTGCAGAGCTTCGGCAACCCCCGCAAGTTCGCCCGGATCGCCCGGCGGCTGGGCCGGCGCAAGCCGGTGATCGCGCTCAAGAGCGGCGGCAGCTCCACCGATCCGGCGCTGGACGCGCTGTTCACCAGCGCCGGCGTCATCCGGGTCGACACGCTGGGGCAGCTCTTCGACATGGCCGCGCTGCTGGTGTCCCAGCCGCTGCCGGCCGGGCGGCGGGTCGGCATCGTCGGGACGTCCAGCGCGCTGGCCGCCCTGGCGGTGGACGCCTGCCACACGGCCGGGCTCGACGTGGCACGGTTCGGCCCGGCCACCACGGCCGCGTTGGGTGACCTGCTTGACGGCCAGGACGCGACGAACCCGGTGGACCTGGGCGCGATGGCCGCCCCGGACCGGTTCGAGGCGGCGCTGCGCACCGTCGCCGGCTCGGGCGACGTCGACGCCGTGCTGGTGCTGATCACCCCGCATCCCGCTGGCGACGAGCTGGCGCGGGCCGTGCGCGGCGTCGCCGCGGCGGGCCGCCTGCCGGTCGTCGCGTCCTTCCTCGGCCATGACGGGATCCCGGCCGCGCTGGCCGCCCGCCGGACCGACCACGGCGCGGCATCGGGCCACGCCTCGGCCCCGGGTTCCGCCTCGACGCCGGGCCACGTCTCCACGCCGGGCCACGTCTCCACGCCGGGCCGCGCCTCGACGCCGGGCCGCGGCTCGGTGCCGTCCTTCGCCTCGCCGGAGTCGGCGGCGTGGGCGATCGCCCGGGCCGCCGACCACGCGGCCTGGCGGGACCGCGACCAGGGCACGGTGCCCACCCTCGACCGGCTCGACCTGGGCCGGACCATGCGCGCGATGGACGGCGCGGCGATGGACGGCGAATGGCTGCCACCGGGCCGGGTCACGGGAATCCTCGCCGGAGTCGGCCTCGCGGTCTGGCCGGCTGAACGGGTGGTCTCCGAAAGCCACGCGCTGGCCGCGGCCGAACGGATCGGGTGGCCAGTCGCCCTCAAGATCGCGGACGAGCGCTTCCGTGGCCGGCTGGACGTCGGCGCGGTGCGCCTGGGCATCGAGGGTCCGGGCGCGCTGGCCGAGGCGTGGCGCACCATCCGGGCCGCGGTCGGGCCGGGCGACATGCTGGTGCAGCCGATGGCCCCGGCTGGTGTCTCCACCGTGGTCCGCATGACCCATGACCCGGCGGTCGGGCCGCTGGTGTCGCTGCGGCTGGGCGGAGCGGTCGCGGACCTGCTCGTCGACCCGCTGGCCCGCGCGCTGCCCCTCACCGACCGGGACGCCGCGGAGCTGGTGCGCGGCATCCGGGGCGCCGTCATGCTGGTCGGCACCGGCGACTCCGGCAGCACGGGCGCCACGGGTGGGACGGCGCCAGCCGATCTCGCCGCCCTGGAGGACGTGCTGCACCGGCTCGCCCGGCTCGCCGAGCGTGCGCCCGCCGTCGCCGAGGTGCTCCTCGACCCGGTGCTCGTCGGCCGCTCCGGTGTCGTGCTGCTGCATGCCGGTGTCCGTCTGCTGCCGCCGGGGACCGACCCGGAGTCGCTGCCACGGCGGATGACCGGATCGGGCGTCGACTTCTTCCGCTAGCGCGCCGCTTTCTTCCGCCGGCGCGCCGGTGCTCGCGCAGGCGCCGTCCGCCGCGGGCTCAGGCCACCGAGTGGGTCACCGTGCAGGTGTACATGCCGGCGACCACGCTGGACGGGACGTTCACGATGAGCGTGGGATTCCACGACACGGTGCTCTGCAGGACGTTGAGCGTGACCGCGGAGAAGGCGGTGCGGGTGGTGCTCAGCGTGACCGCGTTGGCCGCCGTGGCCTGGCCCGGGGTGGTGACCGAGAGCAGGCCCGTGGTGGCGGTGACGGGCCCGGACCAGTAGGACAGATTGCTGTTCAGCACCGTCTGCTGGCTTCCTCCGGCACCGGTGGTGCAGTTCGTCGACGACACCGACGTCGTCCAGGTGCCGACCAGGTTCGTGCTGGTGACCGTGACAGTGCCGAGCGCCGCCGTGAGCGTGCCGGTGCCCACCTGCCGGGAACCGAGGTCCTTCGCGGTCGGCACGGTGATGTTCAACGCCGCGCTGGCAGGTGCGATCCCCATACCGGATGACACCAGTGTCAGCGCGGCGAGCGTCAGCCGCCGGGAAGGGTGCATTCGACGGAACCCGGCCAAGCGGAAGCCGCAGCCCGGCAGACGGTTGCGCACCGCGCATTGGTATCGCGGGTGCTGATCGCGGGCAAGGATGCCCGCCGCAGCTGAAGATCCGATTCCTGAACGAACCCGGCGGGACCGGGCGTCACACATCGCCGGACCGGCCGATCGGGGCGGGACTCGGCCACCGGGAGCGGCCTGGCCGGTTCCCCACCACTCGTTCCCGAGGTGACCTTTACCCCAGGCCACTCGCGGTTACGGAGAGTAGCTATTACCTCTTGACCTGGCTACGGTGGCGACACTCACGATCGATAAACATCCCCGTCCTGGCGGCCAGTCGGGACAGCGAGCCACGGCGGTACGCCGCCGGGAACGGAGGTGCGGCATGCGCAGATCATCACTCGCGGTAACCATCGGAGCCGCGACGATCATGGCGGCGGGCTTGGCGCTCACCCCACCCGCGACCGCCGCGACGTCCGGCACGACCACCGTCACGTTCACGCTCACCGGCGGAACCCTCGACATCACCGTCCCGGGGCCCGCAGCGGTGAACCTCGGCTCGTTCGCCGTCACCGCGCCGACCGTGTCCGGGCCGCTGGGCACCGTGGCCGTCACCGACTCGCGCGGCCTTGCCGCCGCGACCTGGGTCGCGAGTGTCGCCTCCTCGGCGTTCGCGGGCAGCGGCACGGCCGCGGGCGTCACGATTCCGGCGTCCGCCGCCGCCTACGCACCCGGAACAATCACAGCTAGTAATGTCTCGACTACGGGATCAAACGTGGCCGCGCTCTCTGCCACCGCGCAGACCGCGGTGACGGCCACGGCTGGCACCGGCGTGAACACCGCGTCCTGGAACCCGACCGTCACCGTCACGATTCCGGCGGCGTCGAGGGTGGCAGGCACCTTCACCGCGACGGTGACGCACTCGGTCGCCTAGCGGTCTGGCCGTCCGCGACCACGGACGGCCACGCACGCCAGGGGGTAACGACGGAACAGCGATCTGGCCGGGCACTGCCCGGCCATTACATCGCGCGGACCATTTCGGTGATCGTGGCCAGTCTGCTGCTGGCCACGATCACCGCGGGTGCCTCGCCCGCAGCGCGGGCGAGCGATGACGGTTCGATCGGTGTCCGTCTCATGGAGGTCACCGACAGCCTGCGCCTCGACCCGCGCGCCCGGCAGTACCTGATCGATCATCTGGAGCCGGGCACGGTCATCGACCGGCACGTCGAGGTCGCCAACAACAGCGCCGAGCCGCGCCGGATCACCATCTACCCGGGCGCCGCGACAGTCGGGAAGGGCCGCTTCTCCTTCGGTGACGGCCACGCCGCCAACGAGCTGACCACGTGGACCCGCGTCGACAAGGAGGTCCTCGAAGTCGCGCCGCACAGCGTCGACACTGTCACGGTCCGCGTCGCCGTGCCGACCGACGCCTCGCCCGGCGAGCACTACGGCGTCCTCTGGGCCGAGACCGCCAGCACCACGAACGACGACGGCGGCGTCGAGATGGTCAACAGGGTGGGCATCCGCATCTATCTCGACATCGGGCCGGGCGGACCCGCGCCGTCCGCCTTCACCATGTCGGACATCGTGGCCCGGCGGCTGGAGGACGGGCGACCCGCCATGATCACAACCGTCCACAACACGGGTGGGCGGGCCCTGGACATCACCGGCGAGCTGCTGCTGACCGACGGACCCGGCGGCCTGCGGGCCGGCCCGTTCGACGCGAAGCTCGGGACGACCATCGCCCCGGGCGAAAGCGACCCGGTCACGGTCTTCCTGGATCCGCTGGTACCGGCCGGCCCGTGGAAGGCGACGATCACCCTGCGCAGCGGCCTGGTCGAGAACACCATCTCCGCGCGCATCCGCTTCCCCGACCGGCCCGGCACCCAGGCCGGCCCGGTACGTGAGCGCCTCCTTCCGTTCCTTCCGCTGGACGGGCCGGCCGCTGTCGCGGCCGTCGCGGGCACCGGCATGCTCACCGCGGCGCTCGCCCTGCTCACGGGTCGCGCTGTCCACCGCCGCGGTACCGGCCGCGGCCGCCACGCCCGCCGGGTCGGCAGGGGGCCCGAGGAGGAGTAGACCGCCCCGGTGTCCCTAGGGTCTTCAGGGATCGGACGGGCCGATGGGGACCGGACCGTGGACGACGGAGGATGCTCCATGGATCTTGAACTGGCTGGCAGGGTCATCCTGGTCACCGGTGGCTCCGAAGGTCTCGGCGCGGCGCTCGTCCGCACCCTGGCCGCGGAGGGCGCGCGGGTGGCCTTCTGCGCCCGCCGCGCCGAGGCCCTCGACCAGCTCGCCGAAGAGATCATCAAGGCCGGTGCGGACCAGGCGGATGTGCTGCCGGTGGCCGCCGACGTCACCAGCCCCGCCGACCTGGAGCGGTTCACCGAGCTCGCCGTCGGCCGCTGGGGCCGGATCGACGGGCTGGTGAACAACGCCGGGCGCAGCGCCGCCGAGATGTTCGACACCCAGACCGACGAGATGTGGAGCGAGGACCTCGAGCTCAAGGTCTACAGCGCGATCCGGCTCATCCGGCTGGCGCTTCCGCATCTGCGCGCCGCCGGTGGCGGCAGCATCGTCAACACCCTCGCCGTGGCGGCGAAGGCACCGGGGGCCGGATCGACACCCACCTCGGTGTCCCGGGCCGCCGGCCTCGCCCTGACCAAGGCTCTGTCGAAGGAGCTGGGCCGGGACGGGATCCGGGTCAACGCGGTGCTCATCGGGCTGTTGGAGAGCAGGCAGTGGGAACGGCGGGCGACCGAGCTCGGTGTCAGCACGAGTGACCTCTACGCCGACCTCGGCCAGAACTCCGGCATCCCGCTCGGGCGGGTCGGCGAGGCCCGTGACTTCGCCGACCTCGCCGCGTTCCTGCTCTCGCCGCGGGCGGCCTACCTCACCGGCGCCGGCATCAACCTGGACGGCGGGCTCTCCCCGGTGCACTGAGCGACCCGGTGCACCGAGCGACCCGGTGAAGGAGCCACCCGGTGAGCGGATCGACCCGGTGGGCCGAGCCGCCGGGTGAGCCAGGTCACCCGGTGCTCCGGGTCGGAATCTCGTAATTCGCAGGCTTAACCCGCGCCTACCCGGGAAGCAGGAAAAACGAGCAACACGATCACACCACCACGCGGAGGACGACCGTGAGCCTGATCCACAGCCTGCTCGAAGGACTCGACGCCAGCGACCGGGAACGAACCGTCGGCCTGATCAACCGAAGCATCGCGGCGGACCTGGCCAGCGTCGCCGACGGCGCCGGGCCGACCCGGCAGGTCGACGTGGGCACGCGCAGCCGGGCCCGGCGCACGCGCTCGACGTCGGGATCGGGCGCACGCTCCGGGCGCTGAACGCTCCCGTACCGGGGCTGCACGCACAGCTGCCCACGCAACAGAGAGAAACATCAGGACCACGCTGGACCGGCAACGATCCGGAAATTCGCCAATGTCACGTGCCCACACGGCGTGGGACTGTTCGAGATGTCCCTTTGCGGTACTAGGTTCTGGCCGTTCGGCCTCGCGCGTCGCGACGAGGGCCGTCCGCGGATCGCACCACGCGAGCCGTGCCACCCGACCGCAACCGCGCATCACCCACTGCGCGGGGGCGGCCCGCCGCAAGAGGGAAGATGCGTCTCGTTCACGCAGCCGACGTCCACCTCGACAGCCCCCTGCGCGGGCTGACCCGGCTCGGCGACGGCGACCTCGCCCAACTGCTCCGCCAGGCGACCAGGCGGGCGCTCGGCAACCTGGTCGATCTCACCATCGCCAGGCAGGCGGACGCACTGCTGCTCGCCGGGGACATCTACGACGGAACCTGGCACGACTACGCGACCGGGCGGTACTTCGTCGAGCAGATGGGGCGCCTGCGCGACAGCGGCGTCCGGGTGTTCATGATCTCGGGGAACCACGATGCCGAGAGCGAGATCACCCGGACGCTCACGCTGCCCCCCAACGTCTTCGTGTTCCCGGCCGACCAGCCGGACACGCACATCGTCGAGGACCTGGGCCTGGCGGTGCACGGGCAGAGCTACGCGACCCGTGCCATCGGGGCCAACCTCGTCCTGCGGTACCCCGACGCCGTCGGCGGGCTGGTCAACGTCGGTCTCCTGCACACCGCGGCGGACGGCGCCGACGGCCACGACAACTACGCGCCGTGTTCGGCGGACGACCTGGCCCGCACCCGGTACGACTACTTCGCGCTCGGCCACGTCCACACCCATCGCGTGGTGGCCGCCGGCGAGCAGGTGGCGGCGTTCAGCGGGAACCTGCAGGGCCGCACCCCGCGGGAGGCCGGCCCGAAGGGCGCGCTCGTCGTCGAGATCACCGGCACCGGCCCCGCCCGCGTCGAGCACGTGCCGTGCGATGTCGCCCGCTGGGCGATGATCACGGTCGACACCAGCGGCACCGCCACCCTCGACGCCGTCCTCGACCGGATCGCACGGGAGCTGCGGGACGCGCGGGACGCCGCCGGCGACCGCCCCGTCGTCGCGCGGATCGTGCTCACCGGCACCAGCCGGGCCGCCGCCGACCTCGCCGACGCCGAGCGGCTGCGCGAGGAGCTGCGCTCCGTCGCGGACGGCCTGCGGGTCTGCCTGGAGAAGATCGTCACCCGGGTCACCGATCCGGCGTCCGCCGGCGGCGTCGACCCCGAGCTGATCACGTCGATCCGGGTCGCGTGCGAATCGCTCGGCGGGCAACCGGACCTGCTCCGGCAGTGGGCCGGCCCGCTCGATCGGGAGGTCGGGCGGCTGCTGCGCACCGCCGAGCTGCTCGACCTGGGTGACCCCGGCACGCTCGGCGAGCTGGCACACCGGGCCGGGGCCGGCCTGCTGGCCCGGCTGGCCGGCGGTGACGCCTGATGCGCATCCGGGCGTTGGGGCTTGAGCGCTACGGTGCCTTCGAAGCCCGCCGCGTCGAGTTCGGCCCCGGGCTGACGCTGGTCGTCGGCGCCAACGAGGCCGGCAAGTCCACCACCCTGGACGCGCTGTCCGACCTGCTGTGGACCTTCCGCGGCACCCGGCAGAGCTTCCATTTCGGCCTGGGCGCACTGAGCCTGAGCGCCGAGGTCGAGCTGCCACCGGCGCCGACGGCGCCGATGGAGATCAGGCGCCGCAACACCGGTCTGCAGACGGTCGCGGACGGCGTCCCGTTCACGCCGCCCTGGGGCTCCGGCGGCGCCGCGGAACGCGACCGCTGGCGCCGCGCGTTCGGGCTTTCCCACGCCGAGCTGCGCGAAGGCGGCGACCTGGTCTTCGCGGGCCGCGGTGACCTCGCCGAGCTCGTCTTCACCGCGCGCAGCGGGCGGGCCGTGCGCAGCCTGCTCGACGCGCTTGAGGCCGAGGTCGACTCCCTCTACAAGCAGCATCGCAACAGCAGGACGTCGAAGCTGCGCATCGCGCTCGCGGACTACCAGCGCCAGGCCGAGCAGGCGACGTCGTCCATGACCCGCGCGGCCCAGGTCGAGGCGGCGCGCCACGAGCTGGCGCTACGCCGCGACGAGGCCGCGGCGGCAGCGGCGGCCGCCCGGGCCGCCGCCGCGCGGCTCGACCGGATGGAACAGCGGGGCCGGGCCGCGGCCTTCGTCCGGGACCTCGTGGTGCTCCGGGAGCGCCGGATCGCCCTGCTCACAGCCGGCACCGTGCTCACCGCGGAGCAGGCGGCGGTCTTCGACGCCAGTGCCGCGCAGACCGTGGCCGCCGAGGCGGAGCTGGAACGGCTGACCACCGAGCTGACCGAACGCCGCGCCGCGCGCGCGAAGCTGACCGTCGACGAGGCCGTGCTCGCGGACGGCGAGACCATCATCCGGCTGGACCGGGCCAGCGTCGCCCGGCTGGGCGACGGCCGCCGTGCCCATGAACTGGGCACCGAGTCAGGTCACCAGGCCGCGCGGGCCCGCGCGCTGGTGCTGGGCCTCGTCGGCCCGAGCGACGGGCGCGACACCGCCGACCTGCTCGACCAGCTGCACGTCCCCCGAGATCTCGCCGCCCAGCTGGACGCGCTGGCCGCCACGATCGGTGACCTCGGCGACGAGCTGGGCCGGGCCGAGGAGACACTGTCCGCCGCCCGCCAGCGCCACGACGCCGCCACCGAGCTCTCCCCCGGGGCCGATCCGGCCACGATCAGCCATCTCAAGGCCGTGGTCGCCGCGGTCGGCGCCCAGGGGTCGGCGACCGCGCTGGCCCGGGACGCCGTCGACGCGGCGGCCCACGCGGTCCGCGACCGGCGGGCGGCACTGCACCGCGCCGGTGCCCGCGACCTGGACGGCCCTCCGCCGGCCCTGCCCTTGCGCGCCGAGGTGCGGGCGGCGCGCAAGGAGCTGGACGCGGCGCGGGTGACACTGGCCCGGCGCGAGGAGGAACTGGTCGGGGCCACCCGCGATGACGATCTCGCCCAGGGCCGGCTCGCCGAAGTGGACGAGCAGGACCTGCCGGACTCCGCGACGCTGGAGCAGGCCCGCGCGACCCGCACCCGGCTGTGGGACCTGCTGATCGCCGCGACCGGCACCGCCGCGTCGGACACCACCGCCACGTCGGACACCACCGCCACATCGGACGTCATCGCCGCATCGGACACCGCCGCGCCCGGCGCGGTGCAGGGTCTGAGCCGGCAGCGGGCCGGTGAGCTCCTGCCGGTGCTCGCCGCCGGCATCGCCCAGGCCGACGAGGTCGCCGACCAGCTCATCCGGCACGCCGACCTCGCGGCCCGGCGCGGTCAGCTCCGCCGGGAGGCCGCGACCGCCCGGGAGCGGGTCACGGACGCGGTGTCCGCCGCCGCCGCGGCTGCCGACGCCGCCGATCGGGCCGGCGCCGTCTGGACGGCGCTGTGGCAGGACGCCGGCCTCGCCGCTCCCGACCGGGACGACGTGGACGACGTCCTGCAGGCCGTCGACGACGCGCATCGCGCGCACGGCGAGCTGCTCGCCGCGCAGGCTCGCGTCACCGGGCTGGACCCGCAGGTGCGGGCGCAGCGCGGCGCGCTGGCCGAAGCGCTGGCCCAGGTCGGTGTCCCGGCCGCGGAAGCCGACCTCGACAGCCTGCTCGGCGCCGCGCATGGCGTGCTCGACGACGACGATCGGGCCCGGGAGCAGCGCGCCACCGCGCTGCATTCCGGGCGTGTCGTCGACGAGGCGGAGCGTGACCTGGCGAAACGCCGCGAGGAGCTGCGTGGTGCCGAGGACGACTGGCAGGCCCTCGTCCGCCGGGCCGCCCTGGCGGACGTCACCGACCCCCGGGGGTGGGCCGAGCGGCGGGCTGTGCTCACCGAGGCCGCCGCGCTGCACGAGCTGGCGCTGCGGGCCGGCCGGGACGCCGACGCCGCCGGCGGCGTGTTCGGCGACTTCGCCGCCGAGGTGACGGGCCTGGCCGCCCGGCACGGCCTGCGCCGGACCGCCACGCCGGCAGCGGCAGCGGCAGCGGCAGCGGCAGCGGCACACGTGACCGCAAACGCGACGGCGACGGCGACGGCGACGGCGACGGCGACGGCGACGGCCGACGATCTGGATGCCGAGATCGGGGCACTGGCCGACCTGGTCGATCAGCTCAGCGGCCTGCACCGGGTCGCCGCGCAGAACCGGGCCCGCGCCACGGAGATCGACCAGGCGATCGACGGACTCACCACCCGCGTCGAGGCGGCAGCGGGCCTGCGGGACAGCGCCGCGGGACGTCTCGACGAGCTCGGTGCCCAGGTCACCCTCACACCCGGGCAGACCCTCGCGGACGCGGCGGCCCGCCAGCGGGACCTCGCCCATGTGACAGCGGAGCTGACGGCCGCCGAGGCCCTCCTGCATGCGACCGTCCCCGGCGACGACCTCGAGGCCGTCGTCGGCGACCTGACCGGACGGACGGACGCGGAGCTGGCGGCCGAGGTCACCCGCGCCCGGGACGAGCGGGACCGGTACGCCACCGCGCAGACGGACGCCTGGACGGCGGTCGGCACCGTCGAGCGACGTCTGCTCGATCTGGAGAGCGGCGCGAGCGCCGGCGAGCTGCACGCGCGGGCCCAGGAGTCGCTGGCCCTGGTCGCGGAGACCGCGGAACGCTACGTCATCGCCCGTATCCAGCACGAGACGCTGCGCGGCGAGCTGGCGGCGTACGAACGTCGCCACGCGTCGCCCCTGCTCACTGCGGCGGGGCAGCTGCTCGAACGGCTCACCGAGGGCCGGTACGTGGCGCTGCGGGCCGTCGACCGCGGCGACAACGCCCGGACGTTGAAGGTCATCCGCTCGGACGAGCACGAGCTCGGGCCGCACGAGCTGTCGGAGGGCACCTGCGACCAGGTGTTCCTCGCCCTGCGGCTGGCCGCGATCGACCAGCTGCAGCGGGAGCGGGCCGATCGCGGCGAGCCCACGCTGCCGGTCGTGCTCGACGACGTCCTGATGACCTTCGACGACGATCGGACCAGGGCCGCCCTGCGGGTGCTGACCGAGTTCGCGCCCAGCTGGCAGATCATCCTGCTGACCCACCACGAGCACCTCGCCGACCTGGCCCGGGACGTCGTCGTCGGCCGGGACGACGACGACCTGATCACGATCACGTATCTGCCCGCCGCGTTCGCGATCGCCGCTGCCCGCGAGCCCGATCACATCCGGGCCATGGCGGGGATCGGGCTGCCGACCGAACCGGGCGACCGGCTCCTTCCCGCCCCGGCCGGGCCGCGCGGGTCGGTGGCGCTCACCTCCGCCGGTTCCCCGGGCTCCTCGGGCACCGCCGGCTCCTCCGGCCCGGGCGGCGCCGGGGCCGGCGGCCGGGATCCCGGCCAGATCCGCTGGTGGGCCAAACAGAACGGCTTCGAGGTCGGTGACCGCGGCCGCATCCCACGGGAGATCATCGAGGCCTTCGAGGCCGCCCACTCGGGCTGACGCCCGCCGCGGTGAGCTCCGTCCCGCGGCGGGCGGGAACCCGCTCACCGCCCGGTACCGTCGAAAGGCGGCACCGGGACGTGCCGCACGCAGGACCAACCACGAACCGAAGGCAGGAAACCGTAATGGCCGGGCGTCAGAAGATCGCATATCAGGGCGAGCCGGGGGCCAACTCCCATATCGCCTGCCGCGACGTCTACCCCGATTTCGAGGCGGTACCGTTCCAGACCTTCGAGGAGTGCTTCACCGCGCTGGAGGACGGCACCGTCGGCCTGGCCATGATTCCGGTCGAGAACTCGACCGCGGGCCGGGTGGCGGACATTCATCACCTGCTCCCGAACTCGTCCGTGCACATCATCGGCGAGTACTTCCTGCCGATCCGGCACCAGCTCGTGGGCCTGCCGCGCGCGACCATGGACGACCTCAAGACGGTGCACAGCCACCCGCAGGCGCTGGCACAGTGCCGCAACGCCATCCGCGCGCTCGGGCTCACCGCCGTCCCGGCCGCGGACACCGCGGGCAGCGCGCGCGAGGTCGCCGAATGGGACGACGTGACGAAGGCGGCGGTCTCCTCCCGGCTGGCGGCCGAGGAGTACGGTCTGCGGGTGCT
Organism: Frankia sp. R43; assembly: GCF_001306465.1. Classification (NCBI taxonomy): domain Bacteria; kingdom Bacillati; phylum Actinomycetota; class Actinomycetes; order Frankiales; family Frankiaceae; genus Frankia; species Frankia sp. R43. The sequence continues at coordinate 107,878 of NZ_LFCW01000001.1, forward strand.
GCGGGCCGATCTCGAGGACGAGGAGCACAACACCACCCGCTTCCTGATCCTCTCCAACGAACGCCTGCGCGCCGCGGCCGGCGTCGGGCCGATCGTCACCACCTTCGTCTTCAAGGTCCGGAACATGCCGGCGGCGCTTTACAAGGCGATGGGCGGCTTCGCCACCAACGGCATCAACATGACGAAACTGGAGAGCTGCATGGTGAGCGGCGAGTTCGTGGCGACGCAGTTCCTCGCCGACATCGAGGGCAGCCCGGAGGACCCGGCCGTCGAACGGGCCTTCTCCGAGCTCGGCTTCTTCGCCGACTACCGGATCCTCGGGGTCTACCGGGCCAGCCGGTTCCGCGAGCGGTACGGCCCGGCGACCGAGCGCGCCTGAGCGCCCCCGCCGACCCGGCCCCGCCATGCGACGCGCGTTCCAGCAGGTCGACGTCTTCACCGACCGGCCCTGCCTCGGTAATCCCCTCGCGGTGGTCCTCGACGCCGAAGGCCTGACCGCCGCGCAGATGCAGCGGTTCGCGGCCTGGACGAACCTCTCCGAGACGACCTTCGTCGTCGCGCCGACCACACCGGCGGCCGACTACCGGGTCCGTATCTTCACCCCGGCGAGCGAGGTGCCGTTCGCGGGCCATCCGACGCTGGGAACCGCCCACGCCTGGCTGGGCGCGGGCGGGGCACCCCGCGACGACGACCGGATCATCCAGGAATGCGACGCGGGCCTGATCACCGTCCGCCGGGAGGCGCCGTCGGGGCTGGCCTTCGCGGCGCCGCCGCTGCTGCGCTACGAGCAGGCGGACGCCGAGCTGCTGGTTCACCTCGCCGAGGTCCTGCGGATCGAGACCACGGACATCGTCGCCGCCCAGTGGGTGGACAACGGCCCGGGCTGGGTGGCGGTGATGCTCGACTCCGCCGAGGCGGTGCTGGCGATCCAGCCGGGCGCCGTCGACCTGAGCGTGGGTGTCATCGGCCCGCACCCGGAGGGCGGCCCGGCCGCCTTCGAGGTGCGGGCGTTCAGCCATCTGCTCACCACGGTCGAGGACCCGGTGACGGGCAGCCTGAACGCCTCGCTCGCCACCTGGTTGTTCGACACCGGCGTGGTCCACGGCCCGTACACCACCCGGCAGGGCACCAGGCTCGGCCGGGAGGGGCAGGTCCGTCTCTCCCGCGACGAGGCCGGCACCATCTGGGTCGGCGGCGACGCCGTGACCTGCATCATCGGCGAGGTCGACCTCTAGCCCGCTGACCGCGCTCCTCTCCGGCCCACCCTCTACCAGGACATTTAGTACCGCGACAGAACATCGGTCGGAGCTTTGCCCCCGCCAGAACCACCAGCCACACGAGCGGACCCCTGTCGACACGATTGAGGGGGTGTGAGAGGCTTTGAGCGTGACGTCGGGGGACGTCTGCAACCCGCCGGGGACCCGGCAGATGGATCTGGATTTAATGGCGGCGGCGTGGTGATCCCGGCCGAGGGAACCCGTTGGGACTTCTTCGTCTCCTATACGGCGGCAGACCGGCCGTGGGCCGAGTGGATCGCCTGGCAACTTGAGGAAGCCGGCTTCCGCGTCCTGATTCAGGCCTGGGACTTTGTGGCCGGGGCGCACTGGATGTCCCGGATGGTCGAAGGAGTGCGCGGCAGCAACAAGGTTGTGGCGGTGCTCTCCCACGAATACCTGGCGTCGGTATACGGGCGGAAGGAGTGGGAAACCGCCTTTCACCAAGACCCCGCCGGAATCGCCCGGAAGGTGATTCCGGTCCGTATACAAGACTGCCCCCGACCCGATCTACTGGAAGGGGTAGTATCTTTCGACTTGTTCGACCTGTCGGCCGATCAAGCGAGGGATCACCTTCTCGCAAGCATCCGCGGCGCGCTGGCCGGGCGAGTGAAGCCGGTTGCCGCTCCGCAGTTCCCCGGCGTGGTCGCCGTACCTCCCTCTGCCGAGCCGATCAGCTCCGACTTCGCTCCAGCCTTCCCGGGCGACCCCGACGCACAGACTGCCGACCTGCCTGCTGGAGATCGTCGCAACGACACCGATCCCGCCGCGAGTCCGTCAGCCGACGAGCCGACCCCGATACGTCCCGTCGATGGGACCACCACACTCACCCAGGATGATCCTCTTGATGCTGCTCACGGCATCGGACGTCCGCTGAGTGACGGGCGATCCGCCTCCGACGACTCGGATACAGGTCAGTCTTCCAAGAATCCGCCCGACGCTGTACATATCGGCCACGGCTCAAACAGGTCGGGCTCAGCATACGACGACGCGATGTCTGGAATGGATTTTTCAGACGGAACCGAGGCTGCCTCTCCACCGACCCATCCGCCTCGGGCAGATCCCATCCCGTCCGCGCCGGCCTCCCCCGGTGACTACGTACACCTCGGCGGAACAACCGCCGCCAACTCCAGTGATACCGAGCCGTCAGTCGATCCCAACGGCCACGAAGACGTCACCGACCCTGACGCGGACACCCATGAGACGGCAGGTCGGGAAGTCGACGCAGATGGGGGGGCGGCTGCCCAGGAGGACCGCCGAACCGGCACGAGCCGCTCCAGTGCCAGCCGCGGGGTCGGTGGCCACGAGGGCGACTCGGGCGAGATCCACGTGCCTCCGAAGCCAGAATTCGGACGACGTCGCCGGCGGCTGGTGATCGCCGCGCTGGCGCTTGCGGTCACGGCGCCGGCGGTGATCGTCCCGATCGCGCTCACCCGCGACAGGACCGAGTCCGTCGACGTCGTGACGGTCGCGCGCGAACTCGCGACCAGCGCGGCGGCGCTGCGGCGCAACGATCCGGACCTCGCGCGGCGGCTAAGCCTGACCTCGTTCCTCCTCGCAGAGAATGCTCATACCCGGACAGCAGAAACAACGAGTGCGGTTCTCGTCTCGCTTTCGAGCACGCCGGTCAAAACCATTAAGGTTCCCCAACCCGGCTCGAACCCGTTCGTCAACAGCGTCGCATTCAGCCCGGCAGGCGCACTCCTTGCTTTCACCGCCGACCGCCACGCCTGGCTGGTGAAGGTCACCGATCCTCACAATCCCATGATCGTGGGTGACGCGGAGCACCCCGACAGCTGGCTGAGCAACGCCGTGTTCAGCCCGGACGGCAAGAAACTCGCCGTTCTCCGTGACGACGGTACGCACCGCTACCTCGGACAGCTTTGGGACGTCACCGACCCTGCCTATCCCAAGCGCATCGGAGTCCTGGAACCCGGCGCTACCGAAGCTGCTGACCGTGGGTACGACGGCCTGCATTTCAGCCCGGACGGTCTAACCATCGCCGCCGACGTCCGCGAAGGCGCGTTGTCTCTGCCACGGCTGTGGGATGTACACGACGCCACCCAGCCCAAACAAATGCCCGACTCGGTGCCACTCTACAACCAGCTTTCGACGGCGTTCAGTCCGAAAGAACCGCTCCTTGCCCTGTATACAGCACAGGCCGAAACCAGATTCGTGGACATCACCGATCCCCGAGCACCCCAAAATCAAGCGGCAATTCCGGGAACCACGGAAACCATGGCGTTCAGCCCGGACGGCCATACCTTCGCTGTAGGCACAACCGCCGGACCAGTCCAGATCTGGGATATCTCCAAGATCCAGAAACCCGCACTCAAGGCCACGCTCAACAGGCCGGGGAGAGCGTACGGAATGGCGTTCAGCCAGGACGGTCACACCCTCGCGGTCGGCACGCATGATCAGGGAAATCCTGCGGCCTTCGTGGCGACCTTGTGGGATGTCACGACACCCGACCAGCCCTCGGCGCTCGTCAGCTACACCGACGGCAGCCAATGGGGTGACGTCGCGCTCAGTGCGGACGGCGATATTCTGGCGACTCTGTCGCATTACGGGGAGGGCGCCGAGGTAGTCCTCCGCGACATCAGCCCCACCCGGCTCGCCGCGAAGGCGTGTGAGGACGGCGGTAACCGACTGAGCGAGGCGGACTGGCAGAGTTACATCCCCCAGCTTTCCTACCGGGCGCTCTGCCTCGATCCGCCCAAATAGTCGACTCCGAGAGGCTGAGATTCCGGGCTCCAGTGCCACCGAACACGTGGCCTATCGTGGAGGCATGTGTCGCAACATCACGGAGCTGCGTGGGCTCGCCCCGCCCGCGAGCGACCAGGAGATCGAGGCCGCGGCCCTGCAGTTCGTCCGTAAGGTCAGCGGTCTGCGCCAGCCACCGGCCGCCGCGGCCGAGGCGTTCGAGGCGGCCGTGGCCGAGGTCGCCGCGAGTGTGCACCGGCTGCTGGGCGAGCTGCCCGCGCGGCGAACGCCACCGGCTACCGTGCCGCCGCTGCGCCGACCGGAGGTCCAGGCCCGGCTCGCCGCTGCCTCCTCTTCCTCCTCCGGTACCGCCAAACAAGCACATGCAGGGCACACACCGGCGGCGCCCGGGTCATAGCTGGGCATACTGAGGTTCGTGCCTGGAGTTTTGACAGCTGTTGTTGGATCGCCCGCGGGGCGGCCGGTGGATCTGTGGTGGAGCCGGTGATCTCCCGTGTCGTCCTCGACGGTGCGCATCACTCCGCTCCGGCGCGCTCCGGCCCGCCGAAGGACACCCCACCCAAGCCTGCTCCCCCGCCGATGCCGGGCTGGCGCCGGTTCCTGATCCCGCTCGGGCTCGTCGTCACGATGCTGCTGCTGTTCGGCCCGAGCCTGTTCGCCGCAGCGCCGGACGAGCTGGCCTACTCGGACTTCGTCGGCCGGGTCGACGCCGGCCAGGTCCGCTCCGTCACGATCGACGACCAGGGTGCCGTCGACGGCACGCTCACCGACGGCAAGGACTTCACCACCCGGATCCCGACCGCGCTCGACAGCACCGCGCTGACGAGCAAGCTCGCGGCCAAGAAGGTCGAGATCACCGCGACCCGGACGGGGACGTCCTTCCTGTCGGTGCTGCTCAGCTTCCTGCCGCTGCTCCTGCTGATCGGTTTCTTCGTGTGGTCCGGTCGGATGGCGCGCCGCCAGCTCGGCGGCGGCGCCGGCGGCCCGCTCGGGATGTTCAGCCGCTCCCGCGCGAAGGTCACCGACGTGGTCCGCCCGGAGACCAGGTTCACCGACGTCGCTGGCTACGAGGGCGCGAAACAGGAGATCAGCGAGGTCGTCGACTTCCTGCGCAACCCCGACCAGTACCGCGAGGCCGGCGCGCACGGTCCGCGCGGCGTGCTGATGGTCGGCCCGCCCGGCACCGGCAAGACCCTGCTCGCCCGGGCCGTCGCCGGTGAGGCCGAGGTCCCGTTCCTGTCGATCGCCGGGTCCGGTTTCGTCGAGATGTTCGTCGGCGTCGGCGCGTCCCGGGTGCGGGACCTGTTCGCCGAGGCACGCCGGCGCGCGCCGTCGATCATCTTCATCGACGAGATCGACGCGATCGGCGGCCGTCGTGGGGGCAGCGCCTTCGGCGGCGCCAACGACGAACGCGAGCAGACCCTCAACCAGCTGCTGGCCGAGATGGACGGCTTCGAGGCGAGCAGCGGCGTGGTGATCCTCGCCGCGACGAACCGCCCCGAGACCCTCGACCGCGCGCTGCTGCGGCCCGGGCGCTTCGACCGCCAGGTCACCGTGCCGCTGCCGAACCAGGCCGAACGCGCCGAGATCCTCGCCGTGCACGTCCGCGGCAAGCACCTGACCGCGGACGTCGACCTCACCCGGGTGGCCCGCGGCACTCCCGGGTTCTCCGGCGCGGACCTGGCGAACCTGATCAACGAGGCGGCCATCAACGCCGTGCGGGCGGGCCGGTCCACCCTGAGCGCCGCGGATCTCGACGCCGCGCGCGACCGGATCCTGCTCGGCCGCCGCGACGCGTCCAACGCCCTGCTGCCGGACGAGAAGCGGTCGGTGGCGGTGCACGAGTCCGGCCACGCCCTGGTCGCGGCGCTCTGCGCCGACGCCGATCCGGTGGCGAAGGTGACGATCCTGCCCGCGGGCATGGCACTGGGGGTGACCCAGCAGCTCCCCGAGGCCGAGCGGCACCTGTACAGCGAGAACTACCTCACCGACAGCCTCGCCGTCCGCCTCGCGGGCCGGGCCGCCGAGCTCGTCGTGTTCGGGCACGGGTCCACCGGTGCCTCGAACGACCTGGCCGGGGCGACGTCGCTGGCGACCCGCATGGTCCGCGAGTTCGGTCTCTCCGCGGAGGTCGGCCCGGTCGGGTACGCCTCGGACGGGCCCGGCTACCTCGGCACCGACGAGATCGTCGGCCGCCCCTACTCGGAGCAGACCCAGCGGCTGATCGACTCCGAGGTGGCGCGGCTGCTCCGGGAGGCGGAGGCACGTGCCGTCGACCTGCTGCGTATGCACCGGGACGCCCTGAACGAGCTGACCGCCCGCCTGCTCGAGGAGGAGACGGTCGACGGAACGGTCGTGGACGAGATCGCCGCCGCCTCGGTGGCGAAGTTCGCCCACGCCCCGGGTGGCACCGGGCCGAACGGTGAGGGGCCGCAGGGGGGAATACCGCCCCAGATCACCCTGGAGACCTGAACCCACGTCGGTCCGGCGGCCTGACGGGGTAGGCAGCTGTCATGACGCCGGAGCTGGTATGGGCATGACGCCGGAGCGGGTCAGCCACACGTTCGAGGTCTGTGTGGTCGGCGGCGGGCCGGCCGGGATCATGCTCGGCCTGCTGCTCGCCCGGCACGGCCTGCGCACCTGCGTGCTGGAGAAGCACGAGGACTTCCTGCGAGACTTCCGCGGGGACACGGTGCACCCGTCGACGCTGACGCTGCTCGACCGGATCGGGCTCGGCGGGCCCACCCGGGCGCTGCCCGGCCGTCGGGTGACCAGTCTCAGCGTCACCTTCGCCGACGGAACATTCCAGGTCGCCGACTTCGCCCGGCTGCGGACGGATCACCCCTACCTGTACTTCGTCCCGCAGTGGGACCTGCTGGAGATGCTCGCCCGCACCGGCGCCGAGATTCCCGCCTTCACCCTCCTGCGCCGCCGGAACGTGACGGGCCTGCTCCGGGACGGCGGCGGGCAGGTCGTCGGGGTCACCGCAGACGGCCCCGACGGACCGGAGACGGTGCGGGCCCGGCTCACCGTGGGCGCCGACGGCCGGGGATCGGTCGTACGAACCCACCTCGGCCTGCCGATGCGCCAGTTCGGCGCGCCGATGGACGTGCTGTGGTTCCGGCTCCCCCGGCGCCCCGAGGACGGTGCGGGGCTGGGCGGCCTCGCCGGGTCTGGCCGCCTGCTGGTGCGGATCGATCGGGGCGAGTACTGGCAGGTCGCCTACCTGATCCGCAAGGGCGGCTATGACGCGGTCCGCGCCGAGGGGATCGACGCGCTGCGCCGCGGCGTCGCGGCGGTCGCCCCCGACTTCGCCGACCGCGTCGGCGGCATCGGGAGCTGGGACGACGTCCACCTGCTCACCGTGCGGATCGACCGGGCCCGGCGCTGGTACGCGCCCGGCGCCCTCATCATCGGGGACGCGGCCCATCCGATGAGCCCGATCGGCGGGGTCGGGATCAATCTCGCCGTACAGGACGCGGTCGCCGCGGCCCGCCTGCTCGCCGGGCCGCTGCTCGCCGGCCGCGAGCCGGCCCGCGCGCCGACGCCACGGCAGCTCGCCGCGGTGCAGCGCCGGCGCCTCCCCCCGACCGTGCTCACCCAGCTGCTGCAGCGGGCCGCCCAGCGAGCGTTTCTCGGCCCAACCCTGGACGGACCGGCCGACGGGTCGCCGCCCACAGCCCCCGCACTGCTCCGGCGCATCGCCCGAACCCCGGCGGCCCAGGGCGCGTTCGCCCACATCGTCGGCATCGGCTTCCGACCCGAGCTCCCCTGACCAGGCGCGACTACCTCAGGGGACTTCGCCGGTGGTCCGGTGCGGGTCGAGAACCGTCTCGTGCTCGTGGCCACGAAACGGACGCATAAGTGAGATCGGACATCAACGACGCGACTCGTCGATTAGCACGTTTTGACGAGTCGCAAGAGTGAACGATTTTGGTCGTTCCAACGACCAAAATCCTTCTTTCTTGCGACTCGCCAGGCGATCCTGCGCCCCCTTTACCCTGCTTCGAGGTGAATTGACGGTTACTGCGTGGGCGGTGCGGGATCCTCGGCGAGTGGCCGTGGGGTGGGGTGGGGTTCGCATTCCGTCAGCACCGCTCCGCCAGGCCCGTGCTGGTGGCCCGGGCAGCAGCCACGCCCGACCGCCACAGCCCGGCCGCAGGCCGCGGGAACCTCATAGCGGACGGCGACGTCAGGACAGCGGTGGCCGGTTCCCCGCCGCAGTGGCGAGCCGGGCCAGCACCGCGGCGGAGATGGCGTCCAGCGCGCCGACCTGGGCCTCGGTCAGGGCGTCGAACACATGCTCCCGGACGAACGTGACATGCGCGGGCGCGGCGCGCTCGATCACGGCCCGGCCCTGCGGGGTCAGGACGACCAGCGCGCCGCGGCCATCCTCGGCGCATTCCTCCCGGACCACCAGGCCACGGCGCTGCATCCGCGCGACATGGTGGGACAGCCGGCTCTGCTCCCACGACAGCGCGTGGGCGAGACGGCTCACCCGCAGCCGCCCCTGCGGCGCCTCGGTGAGGTGCACGAGGACGTCGTAGTCGGCCAGGGAGATGCCGGCGTCGGCGGTGAGCTCGCGATTCATCCGGGCGGCGAGCTCACCGGCCATGAGCAGGTAGCGACGCCAGGCCCGCTGCTCGTGTTCGGCAAGCCAGCGCACCTCGCCCGCGGCGCCCGCCGGACCCGCAACGCCCGCCGGACCCGCAGCGCCCGCCGGACCCGCAGCGCCCGCAGCGCCGGTCGCACTCGCGGCGCCGGTCGCCGCGGCGCCGGTCACGGGCTGGAATACCTCGTCCGCACCTCTAGTTGACACGTCATGTAGCTTAATGACACGTCATGAAGATGGAAAGGGGTCACCATGGCCAGCGCGACACTGAGCCCCCAGGTCGACATCCGCCGCGCGGACGACCGCGCGAAGACGAAGATCGCCTGGCTCGACTCGAAGCACTCCTTCTCGTTCGGCCAGCACTACGACCCGGCCAACACCCACCACGGGCTGCTGCTCGTCAGCAACGACGACACCGTGCGGGCGGGGACGGGTTTCGAGACCCATCCGCACACGGACATGGAGATCGTCACCTGGGTGCTGCAGGGGTCGCTCGTCCACCAGGACTCGACGGGCAACAAGGGCGTGATCTACCCGGGTCTCGCCCAGCGGATGAGTGCCGGCCGGGGCATCCTGCACTCGGAGAAGAACGACGCCTGGCGGCTGACAAGTGACACCGAGCCCCACGACGACCCGGTCCACTTCATCCAGATGTGGGTCGTTCCGGACGAGCGCGGCATCGACCCCGGCTACGAGCAGCTGGAGATCGACAACGAGCTGCTCCGGGGCGGCCTCGTGACCGTCGCCTCCGGAATGGACCGACACGACGGCGCGTCGGCGATCCGCATCAAGAACCGGTACGCGGCACTGCACGTCGCTCGGCTCACCCCGGGGCAGAGCGTGGAGCTGCCCGACGCCCCCTACCTGCACCTCTTCGTCGCACGCGGCGAAGTCAACCTGGAAGGGGCCGGTCCGCTGCACGAAGGTGACGCGGTGCGGTTCACCGCCGTCGGTGGCCAGCGGGTGACCGGTGTCGAGCCCGCCGAGGTCCTGGTCTGGGAGATGCACGCCGGTCTGTCCGCCTGACCCACCTGGGCGCCTGGCGGCCCACCAACGGCCGCCAGGCCGCTCGGCCGCTCGGCGCGGGCCTGCTGCTGGCGCCGCGGGCCAGGTGGCCATCCTTCCGGCCCTGATTCGGGTGGGAGGCCGTCGGCGTGGAGCGTTGCCGCGCCGTGGCCTCGGGACGGAGACTGCCGACCCAGTCCCGAGGCTCCGCAGCCACGCGGTGCCGTCCGACCAGCCGCCCCTGACCTTCCGGTGGCCCGCCGACCCCGATCGGCGAGCGCCGAAAGGACTCCTCGTGCGGGCAGCGCTGACCGCGGCGACACTGGCCTCGACGATCATCGCGGTGCTCATCGCGCCGGCCACCGCTGCCACGGCCGCGAGAGGCTCCCCGCCCCCCGCACCGAACGGGACGCTCGTCGTCGCGCTCGGCACCGAGGACCTGATCGGCCCCATCGAGGTCCACGTCGACCTGGACCCGGAGCCGGGCCAGAGCCAGCCAGACCTCTTCGGCTCCGCGGAACCGGACGACGACCAGGCCGCCGAACCCGCTGAACGGCCCGGACCGGCCGCCGGGCACCGCCACACCGCGCACCCCGGGAACACGCCGGCGGGCAAGCCCAGCCAGGCGGCCGGTGGCCCCGCGGGTCGCGGCGATGGAAACGGCCCGGCAGCAACCCGGGGCGGCAGCGCGCCGGCCACCGCGACCGGAGCAGCAGCCGCGGGCGGCGCGGGCCCTCCGGCCGGCGCAGTCCAACCGGCTGGCGCAGTCCAACCGGCCGGCGCAGCTCAGCCAGCCGGCGGGGCGGCACGTGGCGTGCCTGGCTCCGGCACCGCACGATCCGAGACCACGGACGCGGGCCTGCCACCGGCCTCACCACCGGTGGCGACACCGCCCGAAGCCCCGGACGACCCCGTCGGCGACCGCTCCGGGCCCTCCGGATCACGTCAGGGCAACGTGGTCAGCTGGCCCGGTCCGCGTCCGAGCGTCGTACCGGCACCCGCTTCGGCGAGGCCGGGGCAGCTGACCGCGGCCGGCGCCCACGATCGCGGATCACCCACGAGCGGCGGGGCGGCGCGGTCCACGGCCGAGCGGGCCCTTCTCGCCGGAACGGCCACCCTCGGGGTGGTGCTCGCCGCCGCGGGACTGGCCGCCGCCCCACTCGCCCGCAGGCTGAGCCGACGAACACCCCGCCGACGTTCCCGGCGCGCCCCGCACACCCTATCCCCCGCCGCACGCAGGCCCGGGCACCTTCACCGGTCGCCCCCCGACGAGGTCCCTCCGGACCCGTTTCCCACCCTCGACGACATTCCCGCCCAGCGCTAGAGCCCAGCACTCCGCCAACCCGTCCAGCAGAATCCGGAGCTCGGGCTGTGGCTGCTGCCGGGCAGGAGTCGAGCTCCTGATGTGAGTTGCTGGCGCCGCACGACGGTGCGACCAGGACCGAAGGCGGCTCGGCTCGGTCTGGGATGTCAGCTCCGGACGAGGTCGGCGTATTCGGGGTGGCGGTCGATGAACGCCCGGATGAACGGGCACTGCGGAACGACCGCGAGCCCCTCGGCGCGTACCGCGTCCAGCGCCGCGGCGGCGAGGGCCGACCCCACACCGGTGCCCTTGAAGGCCGGGTCCACCACGGTGTGCACGAACGTCACCGCCGACTTCGTCCGGGTGTAGGTGGCGAAGCCGGCGACCTCACCGGTCTCGGTCCGGGCTTCGAAGCGGCTGGCTGAGGCGTTGTCGACAACGGTGACGTCCATAACGCCATCCTGGCCGGTGGCGGCACCCAGGGCTATCGGACCCCGTTCAACCGATCTGGAGGATCTCGTCGACCCCGCGGCGGGGCGTGCCGGCAAGCGGCGGCAGGGCCGGGTCGGGCCGGCCCAGGCGCAGCATCATCTGGGCGTGCCCGGTGGCTCCGATCACCGCGCCCAGCTGCGCGCGGCTGGCGGTGAGGTCGATCACCTGGCCCAGCGGCGAGGCGGCCAGCCCCCGGGCGGTCGCGGTCAGCATCACCCGCCCCGTCGCACCGCCGGCGATCAGCCAGTCGACGGGGCGGTCGCTGTCGGTGCCGACCACGAGGACGGTCGGGCGCTCCACCGGCCCCTCCCCCGGTGCCGCCGACGCGGTACCGCCGCCCGCCAGGCCGCCGCCTGCCACGCCCGTAGCGCCCGAAGCGTCGTTCCCGCCGTCGACGCCGAAATCCCGCAGTACGAACTCCGACTGGCGCTCCCCGGCCACGTCCGGCACCGCGCTGGACGGAATCCCATCCGCCGCCACCGACGGCTCATGGCGCCACTGGCGCAGCTCGGCGGCGTACGCGGGGTCGTGGGCCTCGTGCCAGTCGGCGCGGGACAACAGCACGGAGGTCTCGATCCGCGAGTCCGTGTCGTCGACGAACCAGGCCCAGGCGGATTCGGCCTCGGCGGCGTGACGCAGCGCCGACAGATCGTCCGAGGTCAGCCGCCCGCGGTCGCCCGCCAGGAACGGCCGGCGGTCCGTGTGGCGCGTGGCCATGGCCGCGACGAGGTCGGCCTCGGCCGGGCTGGCCGGCCGGCGCCCGCTCACCGTGAGGGTGGCGAGCGGCTGGTCCGCCGCGGGCACACCCGTCTCGTCGTCGGCGAACGGGCCGAGCACCGCGTCGACCAGCAGACCGCGTGAGCGGGCCGCGAGGCGGGCGAAGGCCAGCGAGGCACCGCAGCTGATCAGCAGCTGACGCCCCTCGGGGTCGGCGACCTGCAACAGCCTGGCGGGGTCGGCGAACAGGTGCAGCCCCGCCGCGTCCAGCCGCCAGCGCCAGGGCTGGGTGTTGTGAATGGACGGCGCGAGCTCGGCCAGCTCGACGATCGCGCGGGCGTCACTCTCCGTCAGCCGCATGGCGGTACCGACCATGGCCTCTCCCGTCCGTCGACGACCCGGTCCATCGTCGTGCGTCGCCGACATCATGCGTACAGGACCCCCCGGTCACCCGAAGGCCCCATTGTCGCTTCTCGCCGACTCACCGGGCCGCTCCAACTCGCCCTACCCAGCCTTCCAGTGTTCGCCCTACCCAGACTCGCGAACGTTGGACCTACCCGGGCCGACTCCGTCACCCGCTCAGGCGACGCAGCGCTCGGCGGCCTGGAACGCCTCGCCTTCGGGCACCGTCGTCTGGATCACCCTGGCCGTCGGCCACGGCTCGGCCCAGGCGCTCATCGCCCTGTGCAGGGTGGACATGGCACCGGCGGTGGTCGTGGGCCTGCCGGACCCCGCCGTGCCGGACGCCCCGGACGGCCCCGAGGCCCCAGACGGCCCGGAGGCCGGCTGCCGGGCCGCGTCACGCCGTGCCAGCCGGGCGGCCGCAACCTCGGGCGAGGTCACGCAGCGCAGCTCGATCAGCTCCGCTCCGGTCTCCCGCGCGAGCCGCGCGGCCGCGGCGCGGTGGCGCCCGTCCGACCACGAGGCGTCGATGATCACCGTCTCCCCGCCGGACAGGAAGACCCGGGCCCGCGCCAGCAGCTCCGTATACGTCCGCGCGGTGATCTCCGATGCCAGTGGCCACACGTAGGAGTTGTCCGCGCCCACATCCTCGGCGGAGAACCGCGCCCGCACCTCGTCGGAGCGGATCAGCACCCGGCCGCCGTCGCCGGCGGCGAGTCGGCCGGCCAGGGTCGTCTTCCCGGTGCCGGGCAGGCCGCCGACGAGCACGAGCCGTACCCGCGCGCGGCGCAGATGCCGGTAGGCGATGTCGGCGAGACGGCGAGCCTGCTCCCCCGCGGCGGCCGCGACCGTGGCCGCCTCGACCAGCGCACGGTAGGCGATGTGCAGGTGCTCCAGCGAGCGCGGATGCGCCGTCCCGGCGAACTCCTGGTAGGCGCGCAGGAGAAGGTCGGCGTCCTCCGATGACCCGAGGCGCTCCAGCTCCACCGCGAGCAGCGCGACGTCCCCGAGGACGTCGTCGTGCCGCCCGTCGGCCTCCGCCCGGGCGAGGATGCGCGGCCCGTCGTCCAGGCAGTAGATGTCGTCGGCCCGCAGGCTTCCGTGCCCGTCGCGGACCCACCCGCCCGTGACCCGCCCGGCCAGCATCGCGCCGCGGCCGGCGAGGTACGCCCGGGCCAGCCGGCCGATCTCGTCCACCAGCTCGGCCTCGAGCACCGTCCCCCGGAACGCGTCGGCGGCGGTGATCGCCTCCTGCCACCGTGCCTCGGACCGCCCGGGATCGTCGACGCCGCTCCCGGGCGAGGCCTCGCAGCGCGCGTGGAACCCGGCGACGGCCCGCGCGACGGCGCGGACCTCCTCGTCGATGTGGCCACCCCGCCGGAGCAGGGACGCGAGCTGGCGACCGGCCGGCAGCCGGCGCAGGACGACAGCGTGATCCTGGACGACGCCGCCGTCGTCGACGACGTCCGCCACGCCGAGGTAGACATCCGGTGCCAGCGGCCGGTTACGCGCCACCTCGGCGCGGCACGCCGCGAGCCGGGTCAGCAGACCACGGAAGGCGGGCTCGCCCGGGTCCAGCGGCCGGCGCCGTTTGAGGACGCGGTCGGCGGTCAGGCAGAGCACCGCGTCGGCCGTCTCGACCACCCGGCCGCCGGCGCCCGGCCGTGACCACAGCGCCGCGGGAACGGGCCTCGCGGCCATCTGCTCGACCGGCATGGCACCTCTCTCCGCACCGTTGCGTCCGGCATCCATCGTTACGGCCGACCGGGCGGCGCAGCGCCCGCGAGCGGCCCCGGAAACCGGGCCTTTCGTACCTGAGAGAGCTGCCTTCAGTCCCCTGAAACTCCTGCGGAGGACTACCACGCGCACCCGGCGCTGCCGGCCGGCCGGTCAGACCGGGCAAGCGGTCAGACCGGGCAAGCGGTCAGACCGGGCCGGACCGCGGGCAGACGGGGCGGACCGCGGGCAGACGGGGCAGCGCAGCGGAACCGGTCAGCGCAGCGGAACCGCCCAGCGCAGCCGGGTGCCCCCGGACGGGCCGGCGGCGATGTCGAACGTTCCGCCCAGCTCCTCCGCGCGGCTGCGGAGGTTGTCCAGGCCGCTGCGCCGGCTGGTGTCCCCCAGGCCGACCCCGTCGTCGGTGACCTCGGCGCGCAGCCAGCCCTGCCCGACCGTCACCGACAGCTCAGCCCGGCTCGCGCGCGCGTGCCGGGCCACGTTGGACAGGCTCTCGCGCGCGACGGCCAGCAGGTGGTCGACGGTCTTGCCCGACAGCACGGAGTCGAGTGGCCCGTCGACGCGCAGCCGGGGGCTGAACCCGAGGGCCTCGCCGATCTCCTCCACGATCTCGACCAGCCGGGCGCGCACGCCCGCCCCACCGCTGGACCGCCTCCCCCGCAGCTCGAACACCGTCGAACGGATCTCGCGGATGGTCGCGTCGAGGTCGTCGACGTAGGTGCTGAGCCGGCCCGCCGCCGGCGCGCGGTCCTCGGCCGCGGCCATGCCCTGCAGGCCGAGCGCGACCGCGTACAGCCGCTGCATGACATGGTCGTGCAGGTCGCGGGCGATGCGGTCGCGGTCCTCCAGGACGAGCAGCCGGTCCCGGTTGGCACGGGAGGTGGCCAGGCCGAGAGCCACCTGGACGTGCCCGGCGAACGTCGCCGCCATGTCGAGGTCGGTGTCGGCGAACGGCCGGCCACCGGTCTCCCGCGCCAGGACCACCGCGCCCAGCCGCGTCTGCGTGCCCACCAGCGGGATGACCATGATCGGCCCGATGCCGACCGTGCCGAGCCCGGAGCTGCCCGGCTCCAGGGTGGCGTCGTCGACGAGCACGGGCCGGCCGTCGGCGACCGACCTGCCGGCCAGCGTCGCCTCGGTCGGAACGACCTGGCCGACCAGGCTGTCCGCGGCCAGGCCGTCGGCGGCCTCGATCAGCAGCTCCCCGGTGACCTCGTCCGCCAGCAGCACGCAGGCCAGGTCGGCGTCGGCGACCTCCCGGGCGCGCCCGACGATCAGCGCCAGCGGCTCGGCGCCGTCCGCCAGCAGGTGGCGCATGATGTCGGCGGACGCCTGCAGCCACTGCTGGCGCCGCTGCGCCGCACCGAACAGCCGCGCGTTCTCGATCGCGACACCGGCGCTGGCGGCCAGGGCGAGGACCAGCTCCTCGTCCTGCGCGGTGAACCGCCGCCCGCCGCGCTTCTCGGTGAGGTAGAGGTTGCCGAAGACCTCGCTGCGGACCTTGATCGGCACGCCGAGGAAGGTCCGCATCGGCGGATGCCCCGGCGGGAACCCGACCGCGTGGTCGTGCGCGGCGATGTCGTCGAGGCGGACGGGCCGGGGGTCGGCGGTCAGCAGGCCGAGCACGCCCTCCCCGCGCGGCAGGTGGCCGATCCGGCGAACCAGGTCGGCGTCCATTCCGACGTGGATGAACTGCTCCATCCGCCCGTCCCGGGCGATCACTCCGAGGGCTCCGTAGCGGGCGTCGACAAGCTCGCAGGCCGCCTCGGCGATCCGGCGGAGCACGACCTCCAGGCTCAGGTCGGCGGCGACCGCGCGATGGGCCCGCAGCAGGCTACGCAGCCGGCCCTGGGTGGTCATCACCTCGTGGGCCCGCTCGACCAGCTGGGCCATCAGCTCGTCCAGCTCAAGGCGGCCTGTCCGGGTGGGCGGAGCCTCGCCGAACGAGTCCGGGACCGGGAGCGGAGCCGGGGCGTCCAGGAGCTTCTCACTGTCGATCATCTCCCCGGCCTCCCGCCCGTCCAGCAGCTCCCGGAGGCGTCGAATCCCCAGCAGCCGCGGTGTCTCCAGCAACCCGCCGTCGGTGTCGTCCAACCCGCCGTCGGTGTCGTCGCCAGGGCTGTTATCACCACAGGCGCCCTCGAGCCACGGGTCCATGGTCTACAGACGCTATCGAACATCAGGGAAGCACAGCTTCGATCATCGGCCCAGCCATCGCGCTGGGTGACCATCGTGGCCCCGCCATGACCTGGCCGGACGGCACGGACCGCCGGAGACGCTGGTCATCACCACCGGCCACAGCTACCGAGACGGGTGCCACAAGGACCCATCCGGTCGGGCCTTCCGGCACCCCCGGGCACCATCCGGGCCGCGCGGCTCTTCCGGCCATCCGGCCAATCCGCGCAACGGCCCTTGCACGTGCACGTGCAACCCCGGATGATCGGTGCCTGGGCTGGCGCGCCCCGACAGTGTCCGACCTCCGGTGGAGCCAGCCTTTGGAGCCAGCCTTGTACCCCACGCGGTCGCTGTGCCATCCCGTCGACCTGCGGCTGATGGTGGTCGTCGCCGGCACCGTCTTCCTGATCATGTCAGGCGCCTCGGAAGGCTCACCCACGCCGGAGTGGCGGCTGCCCGCGGCCTCGCTGCGGCTCGGCGAGCCGGCCCGGGAGACGGCGCTGCGGCTGGCGGCCGACGCGGCCGCACCGCTGGCCGACGAGGCGGCGCTCACCCTGGCGCACACGGCGCACCACCGGATCGGAGGCGAGGAGCGGATGACCCTCTACTTCCTGCTGGACTGCACCGCGAAGGTGGCGACGGCGACAGCCGTGACAGCGGCGACGACGGCGCGGGAGCCGGCAGGGCGGCCGGGGCAGGCGTGCTGGCGGCCGCTCATCGACCTCCCCGCGGGGCTGGACAGGTTGGATGATGCCGTCCTTGTCGCCTGGCAACATGGCGAGGCCTATTCCGAGCCGGGCTGGCACCCCGTCCGGCCGCCGTCGCCCAGCAGCCTTTCACCGCTTGAGGAGCTCCGTGCCCACTGAACCGGCGGGAAGCGGATTCGCACCTCCGGCACCCCCGTATGGTGGACCGGCCCGGCAAATCGTTACGGTCGATGCCGCATCTGCGGTCCGCACCAGGGGCGGGCGTAATGAATCGACCTGACGGTGCCTGACCATCCAAGGCGCGGATTCGTCCGGCGAACAACGAGGGGGGGCGGCTCTTGCGCGGCCGCGACATCGACTATGACCGTCCGACACTCATCGGATGCGGTCGCTGCGATGTGCGTTGGACGGCGCTGACCGCTGCGCACTGCCCAACCTGCCACGAGACCTTTGTGGGAAGCGAAGGGTTTGACGCGCACCGCGACGACGGTCACTGCGTGCCGCCCGTCGACGCCGGGCTGTGCGCGGACGGCGGCTACTGGCGCCGCGACGACGAACGGGCCCCGGGGCGGCTGCTGACCCTCCCGCGCCAGATCACCACCGACCCGGTCGTCCGTCCCGCCTGACCGCTCCCATCCGGCGGGCTCAGGCGTTGATCGCCGCGATGCGCCGGGCGGAGCCCGCGAGCGCGGCCCGCAGGGATGGCGGGGCGACGACCCGAACGTGCGGGCCCAGCGCCCACAGCTGCGACTCGGCGACTTCCGGGCCCTCGAACCACACGTCCAGCTCGCGCCAGCCGTCGGCGTCGGGCGCGCCGGCCGTGTCCAGGGCCCGCCGTGCGACGAGCGGGTCCAGCACCCCGGCGAGGATCCGCTCTCCGAGCGCGGTGAGCGCCAGGCGCGCCGGCCAGCTGTGCAGGGACCGGACGAAGTCCTCCTTCGAGGCGGCCCACCAGCGGTCCAGCTGGAAGTCCGCGGGCCGGGTGAAGCTCGCCCGCGGCCCCGGCACCGGTTCCGCCGCGACGATCCTGGCGACGCGGTAGCTGCGGATGTCACCGTCCTGGCTGTCACCGTCCTGGCCCGCGGCCAGGTACCAGACCCCCGCTTTCAGGACCAGCCCCAGCGGCTCGATCCGGCGCTGAACCAGCCGGTCCGCCCTGCCCGGCCGCGCCGCTCCGTCCGTTCCCTCCGTTCCATCCGTTCCATCCGCTCCATCCGGTCTGTCCCGCCTGTCCTGCCTGTCCGGCCGGCCGTACCGGATGTCGAGGCGGTGCCCGGCCCAGACCGCCGCCGCGACGGCGGCCAGGCACGGCACCGGCTCCGCGTCCGTGAACCAGCCCGGCGCGTCCAGGTGGAACCGTTCGCCGGCCTGCCCGGCCCGGACGCGCAGCTGCGGGGGCAGGGTCGCCAGCACCTTGCCCCGCGCGGCGGCGGCGACGGCGTCCAGCCCGAGGCCGGCGAGCGCGTCGCCGCCGGCCCCCGCCAGCAGCAGCGCGGACGCCTCGTCGCCGGTCAGCCCGTCCAGCCGGGTCCGCCACCCCTCGACCAGGCGGATCCCGCCGCGCGGCCCCGGCTCGGACCACACCGGCACGCCCGCCTGGGCGAGCGCGGCGACATCACGCCGCACGGTGCGGACGGACACCTCGAACCGGGCGGCGAGATCGGCGGCGGTGGCCCCGCCGTGGGCCTGGAGATGCAGCAGGAGGGCCATCAGGCGGCTGGAACGCACCCGGCGAAGGTAGCTCCGATCCCTGACAGCAGATGTCACTGTTCGAGGTGAGGCTAGGGCCATGACTGTGAGCTGGAACGAGTTCGAGACGGCGGAGCCGGACTTCGGGCGGGCCGTCCGCGAGCGGTTCGCCGCCTACCGCCACCACGTGCTGGCGACCGTGCGCGCGGACGGATCACCTCGGGTGAGCGGCATCGAGACGAGCTTTCTGCTGGGTGAGCTGTGGCTCGGCGGCATGCCGGGTGCGCGCAAGTCGGCCGACCTGATCCGGGAGCCCCGGTTCGCGCTGCACGCGAACCCGGGCCCGGGCTCCGACATGGCCGACGGTGATGCCCGGGTCGCCGGCCGGGCCGTGCCGGTCACCGACCCGGGCACACTGCGGAGCTTCGCCGACGAGGTGAAGCCGCCGACGCCGTTCGACCTGTTCCGGGTGGAGGTCACCGAAGTCGTCCGGATCTCGGTCGCCGGCGACGAGCTGATAGTCGAGAGCTGGCATCCCGACGGCCGTGGCCTGCGCGTTCTGCGCCGTGGTAACGACGACGCGCCGGCCCGGGAGGAATAGCCCACACCGCGCGTCCGGGCACCGCTGGTCCGTAACGGCATTTCTTGACCCTGAGAACGGCGTACTCATACGTTCGATTAGCAGGTGTGGCGCTCGCGCCGAACCACCGCGACGAGCGACCGCGACGAGCGGAAATGTTCCGTACGTTCCGTACTGGCTTCCGGCTGGCCCGTTCCGGGCTTCCGGCTGGCTTGCTTCCGGGTTGGGGAGTGCCGTGGAAAACGCAGTGATCGTCGACGTCGTGCGCACCGCTTCGGGACGAGGCAAGCCCGGCGGAGCGCTGTCCGAGATCCACCCCGTCGAGCTTCTCGCGGCGACCTTGAAGGCGCTGGTCACCAGGAACGACATCGACCCCGCGATCGTCGACGACGTGATCGCCGGCTGCGTCAGCCAGGCCGGGGAGCAGACGGCGAACATCGCCCGCAACGCGGTGCTCTCCGCCGGCTACCCCGAGTCTGTGCCGGGGACCACCGTCGACCGGCAGTGCGGCTCGAGCCAGCAGGCCATGCACTTCGCCGCGCAGGGCGTCATCGCCGGTGCCTACGACGTCGTCGTGGCCTGCGGCGTCGAGTCGATGAGCCGGGTCCCGATGCGCTTCGCCTCGGTGGGACGGGATCCGTCCGGGCCGGGCATGCGCGCGCGCTACCCCGAGGGCCTCGCCAACCAGGGCGTGGGCGCCGAGCTGATCGCGGCGAAGTGGAAGCTGACCCGCGAGGAGCTCGACGAGTTCTCCGCCCGGTCGCATCAGCGAGCGGCGGCGACCGCCGCGGCCGGTGGCTTCGACAACGAGATCATCCCGTTCGAGGCGGTCGCCCCGGACGGCAGCACGTTCACCCACACCGTCGACCAGACCGTCCGCCCGTCGACCACGGCCGAGGGGCTCGCCGGGCTCAAGCCGTCGTTCTACACCGAGCAGTACGCCGAGCGCTTCCCGCAGATCGGCTGGCACATCACCCCGGGCAACTCCTCGCCGCTCAGCGACGGCGCGTCCGCCGCACTGATCATGAGCGAGTCGAAGGCGTCCGCGCTGGGCCTGCGGCCGCGGGCCCGCTTCCACTCGTTCGCGCTGGCCGGTGACGACCCGCTCTACATGCTGACCGCGCCGCTGCCGGCGACGCAGAAGATCCTCAGGCGTTCCGGCCTGAGCCTCGACGACATCGACGCCTACGAGGTCAACGAGGCGTTCGCGTCCGTCCCGCTGTTCTGGGCGAAGGAGCTCGGCGCCGACCCGGCGAAGCTCAACCCGCGCGGTGGCGCGATCGCGCTGGGCCACCCGCTCGGCGGTTCCGGGGTCAAGCTGATGGCGACCATGCTCAACTACCTGGAGGCCACCGGCGGGCGCTACGGTCTGCAGACGATGTGTGAGGGCGGCGGCATGGCCAACGCGACGATCATCGAACGCCTGTAGGTTCGTTTTCCGGGTCGTTCGGGACCGTTCGGGACCGTTCGGGTTTGGCGTCGAGTTTGGCGTTGGTCCAGTTACTCCAGGTTGTTCGGGGAGGCAGTGTGTCCGGTCCGCTGAGCGGGCTGCGGGTCGTGGAGCTCGCGGGAATCGGCCCCGGGCCGCACGCCGCGATGATCCTCGCCGACCTCGGCGCGGACGTCGTCCGCGTGCAGCGGCCGAACCTGGGCGACGGCCCCGACGACTGGCTGCTGCGCGGCCGCCGCCTGCTGCGGGTAGACCTGCGCAGCCCCGAGGGCCTCGCGCAGACGATGGAGCTGATCGCCCGGGCCGACGTGCTGATCGAGGGCTACCGGCCCGGAGTGGCCGAGCGGCTCGGCCTCGGCCCGGAGCAGTGCCTGGCCCGCAACCCCCGGCTGGTCTACGCCCGGATGACCGGCTGGGGCCAGACCGGTCCGCTCGCGCACCGGGCCGGCCACGACATCAACTACATCTCGCTGACCGGTGCCCTGCACGCCATGGGCAGCGACGCCGACGAACGCCCGGCACCGCCGCTGAACCTGGTCGGCGACTACGGCGGCGGCTCGATGTTCCTGCTGGTGGGGATCCTCTCCGCGCTGCTGGAACGCGGCCGTTCGGGCCAGGGCCAGGTCGTCGACGCGGCGATCGTGGACGGAACCAGCGTCCTGCTGCAGATGATGTGGGCCTGGCGCGCCATGGGCGACTGGCACGGCTACGGCGACTGGTCCGACGAGCGGGCGTCCAACCTGCTCGACGGCAGCCGGCCCTTCTACGACACCTACACCTGCTCCGACGGTGGCCACGTCGCCGTCGGGCCGCTGGAGCCGCAGTTCTACGCCGAGCTGCTCAAGGGCCTCGACCTGGACGCGGCACAGCTGCCGGACCAGAACGACCCGGCCGGGTGGCCGGTGCTGCGCGAGGCGTTCACCACCGCCTTCGCCGCCCGCACCCGCGACGAGTGGGCGGCGCGGTTCGACGGGACGGACGCCTGTGTCACGCCGGTCCTGAGCCTGGCCGAGGTGTCGGCGGATCCGCACATGTCCGCCCGCGGCGCCGTGGTCGAGGTCGACGGTGTCCCCCAGGCCGCGCCCGCGCCCCGCTTCTCCCGCAGCCCCACGCCCGTACCCCCCCGCGCGGTCTACAGCGAGCCGGACGCCGTCCTGGCCGAATGGGCGAGCGCACCGCCGGCCGGGTGACCCGCATCGGACTCACCCGCGTCCGACTCACCCGCACCCGGATCACCCGTTCCCGAACCACCCGCATCCGACTCGCCCGCGTCGAGGTGAGAGCCGGCTGAGCGCGGCGGACGTCGCGCTGCTCGTCGGCGCCGGGATCCTCGCGGGCATCACGAGCACGGTCGCGGGGTTGGCGTCCCTCGTCTCCTACCCGGCGTTGCTCGCCGTGGGCCTGGAGCCACGGACCGCGAACATGACGAACACCGCGGCCCTGCTGTTCGTGGCGCTCGGCGCCGCGCTCGGCTCGCGTACCGAACTCGCCGGCCAGGGCGGGCGGGTCGCCCGCTTCGGCGCCGCCACCCTCACCGGCGGGGCCCTCGGCGCGGTGCTGCTGATGACCACCCCGGCCCGCGCCTTCGAGCTGGTCGTGCCCTGGCTGATCGTCGGCGCCGCGGTGCTCCTGGTGCTCTCGCCTCGCCTTCGGCCGGCGACCGGTGACACCGCCGCCGGCCCTCTCGACCCCCGCGGCCCCGGCCTGCTGGCCGCCGTGTTCGCAGTCTCGATCTACACCGGATATTTCGGCGCGGGTGCCGGCGTCGCCCTGCTGGCGATCATGGCTGTGATGATCCCGGAGCCACTGGCCCGCGTGAACGCGGTGAAGAACGTCGCGTCGGGCTTCTCCAACGCGGTCGCCGCGGTCCTGTTCGCCGTCGTGGGATCGGTCGCCTGGACGGCCGCCGCCCCGCTGGCCGCCGGGCTGCTCGCCGGCGGCGCCATCGGCCCCCGCATCGTCCGTGCGCTGCCCGCCGAGCTGCTGCGCTGGATCATCGCTGCCGCGGCGGTCGGCCTGGCCGTGTCCCTGGGTCTCGACGCCTACCGCTGAGACCCGTGCCCAACGCAACTCAGCCCGGCCCGCGGCCCAGCCGCGCTGTTCTCCTCGCCGCCGGGCACGGATCCCACCGGCAATTCACCTCAAGTGGGACAAAAGTGGCATAGCGCCGCCTGGTAACGCGCAAGAAAGAAGGATTTTGGTCGTCGGCACGACCAAAATCCTTCACCCTTGCGACTCACCAATCCGGGCTACCGGGCACTGGGAGGTCCGGCCGCGTTCGAGGAGCGCGGCCCTCCCCACCCGCCAAATGGCGATCTTGATCGGCGCCGACCCGCGACTCACCGGCGACCAGGATCCTCGGGTCCCGCTCCGGTCCCGCCCGGTAGCGAGCCAGTCACAGCGGCAGCCCGAAAACAGTGGCACGCCCGGGAGGTTATCCGGCATACATCCGGGTATTTGCCGGCTCAGCGGATATTCCCCCTTTTACGGAAGGAGCGCCCGATGGCAACCCGGGTGCGCACTCGGACCTACGGCAGCGTCAGCCTCGGATTTCTTCTTTACCTGGCCATCGGACTCATCGTCACCATCAGCCAGGACTACTGGAACGTCACCGACTGGGACGGTGCCACCCTGCGCCACTTCTTCACCGCCGTGGTGGCGACACTGGCCTGGCCGCTGGCCATCTTCTATTCCATCGGCCTGACCCCGCGGTAGATGTCCACGTAGAGGTCGACATGCGCGACCCGGGCCGCTCGCCGGCACACCGCCGGCCGGCAGTGCGGCTGCGCGGCCGGTTGCGCGGCCGTCCAGCCGTGGTGCCGTCCCATGGTGCCGTCTCCCGCCGCCGCGCACGGCGGGAGACGGCACCGGCCAGCGCCGCCGGCAGCTCTCAGCCGCCCGACGCCCCTCAGCCGCCCGACGCCGAGAAGAACGTCGTCACCCGCAGCTCGGTCAACACCGTGGCCGCACAGCCCGCGCCGGCCACCGAGCCAGGCCCGGCAGCTGCAGGCCCAGCCGCAGGACCGGCAACAGACCCAGCCACCGGCCCAGGCCCGGCAACACCGTCCGCGAGTGGCCCAGGCCCGGCAACGCCGTCCGCGACGAGCCCAGCGTCCGACGGGAGCAGCCCCGCAAAGCCGTCCACCGGCAGCGGACCTGTTCCGCCGGGAGGGATGAGGCGCAGCCCAGCCGGGCTGGCCGGTGCATCGGGGCAGCTCGGGAACAACCCGGCGGCGGTCATGGTGAGACCGGCCTGCGCCCGTCCGCCGGCCGCCAGCGGCACCGACGGCCCGACCGGCCCCTGGGCATCGGCCGCCGGGCCGAGCCCGTCGCCGGCCTCGTCGACCTGGAAAACCAGCGGGTAGCCGCGCAGCTCACAGGCCCGCCGCCCGATGTTGACCACGCTCAGCGCCGCGTGCGTCTGACCCGCGCCATGCTGGATGTCCGTCACTTCGGCGCGAAGCTCACCCGAGTCGCAGGAAATACCGCCGCCCGAGATACCGACGCCCAGCCCGGAACCGGCCACGGCAATTCCGGCGAAACCCGCCGACGCGAAACCGACCACCGCGAGCGTGGCGGCGGCCATCCCGGTCGTAG
Organism: Frankia sp. R43; assembly: GCF_001306465.1. Taxonomy (NCBI): domain Bacteria; kingdom Bacillati; phylum Actinomycetota; class Actinomycetes; order Frankiales; family Frankiaceae; genus Frankia; species Frankia sp. R43. The sequence continues at coordinate 132,342 of NZ_LFCW01000001.1, forward strand.
TCAGGACGTGGAATCCCACCACGCGCCTTTCCGGCGGCATTTCCGGCCGACGCGAGACGGACGATTCGAGGATGCGCGGAGAAAACGGAGAAAGACGCATGACGCCCTCCCGGATCCCCCGATCTGGGCCCGTTCCGAACTCCCGGTAAACGATGTCCCCGGGCACCGATCACCTTCCCCTTTCCCGGGGTCGCCACACCTGCGGTCTGGTCACCGACCGCGACAGTGACGAAGCGCACCATTGCGTGGCCGAGCCCATCTGCGTCGCCGAGCCCAGCAGCGTGGCCGAGCCCATCCGAGGCCTGGCCCATTCGAGCGTGTCCCGTGGGGCGAGCCGGTCTGCGGGTGAGCTGCTCCGCGCGCGCCGTCGGGCGGCGGTCGCGCTTTGGGCTGGTGCTCGGTGCGGATGGTGAGCAATCATGCGGCCGGGGCCCCGCCGGTACCCGCCGAACCACACGGTGGCCCCCTGGACCGACACACATCCCACAGGCCATCGTGAAACGGTCCGCACCTGGCAGGCGTTGAACCAGCTTGACGGGGGTAGACACACCGCTGGGCGACTGTCGGGCCCGACAGCGTCCCACCCGACGGAAGGGATCATGAACAGTACCGACGATGCCGGATGTAGTTCCGGCCGACCCACGCGTAGGGAAGCGCCCGCGGGGGTCGATCGGTGACAGAGGCGCTCCTTCTGCTCCTGAGTATTGTGCTGGTGGTGGCCTGCGGCGTCTTCGTCGCCGCGGAGTTCGCGTTCGTCACCGTTGACCGACCTTCCGTCGAACGTGCCGCCGACTCGGGCGACCGGTCCGCGGCCGGGGTGCTGACCGGGCTGCGACAGCTGTCCACCCAGCTCTCCGGGGCACAGCTCGGTATCACCATCACGAATCTGGCCATCGGCTTCCTCGCCGAGCCGGCCATCGCGGATCTGCTCGAGGGCCCGCTCACGAGCCTCGGGGCTTCCCACGGCGTCGCGCGTGGCGTCTCCGTGGCTCTCGCCCTGGTCCTCGCGACCGCGTTCACCATGCTCTACGGGGAGCTCGTGCCCAAGAACCTGGCGATCGCCAGGCCGCTGGGCACGGCGCGGGCCGTGCAGCGCCCGCAGCGGGTCTTCACCCGGGCTGTCCGTCCCCTGATCCATTCGCTGAACAGCACCGCGAACGCGCTGCTGCGACGGGTCAACATCGAGCCCCAGGAGGAGCTCGCCTCGGCCCGATCGCCGCAGGAGCTGTTCTCCCTGCTCGGGCGATCGGCCGAGCACGGCACCCTGCCCCGGGAGACCGCGACGCTCATGCAGCGCTCGCTGACCTTCGGTGACCGTGTGGCCGAGGACGTCATGACACCCCGCATGCGCATGCAGTCGATCGACGCGGACGCACCGGTCAGCGAGGTGATCAACGCCGTCCGGCGGACCGGCCACGCCCGGTTCCCGGTCATCGGGGACGGCAGTGACGACGTCGTCGGGCTGATCCACGTCAAGCACGCGGTGAGCGTGCCCGAGGAGCTGCGCGCCACGACGACGGTGCGGGAGGCGATGGTCCCCGCCGTGACCGTGCCGTCCTCGATGCCGCTCGACCCGCTGCTGGAGACGCTGCGGTCGGGCGGTCTGCAGATGGCCATCGTCGTCGACGAGTTTGGCGGGACGGACGGTCTGGTCACCGCGGAGGACCTCATCGAGGAGATCGTCGGCGACGTCATCGACGAGCATGACCGCGTCAGCCCCCGGGCCCTGCGCCGCCGGGACGGCACCTGGCTGCTCTCCGGCCTGCTGCGGCCCGAGGAGGCCAGCGAGGTCACCCGCCTGCGGATCCCGGCCGACGAGTCGTACCAGACCCTGGGTGGCCTGATGTCACGCACGCTGGGACGGATCCCCCGCGCCGGCGACACGATCACGCTCGAGGGCATCCGCTACGAGGTGGAACGGATGGACGGTCGGCGGGTCGACCGGATCCGGCTCGGAGCCGGCCGATGAACGACATCATCGCGCTGGCGGTGACGGTCGTGCTCCTGGCCGGCAACGCCTTCTTCGTCGGCGCCGAGTTCGCGCTCATCTCCGCGCGGCGGGACACCATCGAGCCGCGGGCCGCGGCCGGCTCGCGCGCCGCCAAGGTGACGCTCCACGCCATGGAGCATGTGTCACTGATGCTCGCGGGCGCCCAGCTCGGTATCACGGTGTGCACGCTCGGCCTCGGCGCGCTGAGCGAGCCCGCCATCGCGCACCTGCTGGAGGCGCCGTTCGAGGCGGTCGGCCTGCCGACCTCGATGCGGCATCCGGTGGCGTTCGCGATCGCGCTCACCCTGGTGACCTACCTGCATGTGGTCATCGGCGAGATGGTTCCCAAGAACCTCGCGCTGGCCCTGCCGGACCGAGCGGTCCTGCTGCTCACCCCGCCCCTGGTCGCCGTCGTGCGGGCGGTGAAGCCGGTGATCTCGGCTCTCAACCTGGTCGCGAACCTCACCCTGCGGGCGCTGCGGGTGGAGCCGAAGGACGAGGTCACCAACGTCTACACCCGCGACGAGGTGGCCGGGCTCATCGAGGAGTCGCACCGCGAGGGCCTGCTGGCCGAGGACGAGCACGACCTGCTCACCGGCGCGCTGTCCTTCGACGAGCGCACCGCCCGCAGTGTGCTGCTCCGGCCGGAGGCGCTGGTCACCGTCGCACCCACGGTCACGCCGCGGGAGGTCGAGCAGCTCGCCGCCGACACGGGCTTCACCCGTTTCCCGGTCCGTGGCGAGGACGACGACCTCGTCGGCTACCTGCACCTCAAGGACGTCCTGGAGAACCGTGAGGACCGCAGATCCGCGCCGGTCGCGCCGAAGTGGATCCGGCCGCTGGTGCGGGTCGGCGCGGACGAGAGCCTGCGCACGGTCCTGGCGACCATGCAGCGCTCCGGGTCGCATCTGGCCCGGCTCTCCGACGAGACCGGCCGCATCCTCGGGCTGGTGGCGTTGGAGGACATCCTGGAGGAGCTGGTCGGCGAGATCCGCGACGAGGCGGCCCGCCAGCCCGCCTGAGGCCGGCCGCGGGCGGCCTGCGGGTCGTCCGCGTCCGGATGCAGCTGCGGCTGCGGTGTGTTCGGTGAGCCGGAAGCTCTCCGGACACACCCGCCGCGGGCCGGCGCCGGGCCAGCGGCTGTCAGCGGCGGCCGGTGCCGGGCCGGCGGCCGGTCAGCGGAGGGTGTCCCCACACAGTGCCATCGGCATCTGGACCTGGAAGACGTCCGCCGCCTGCCCGACGCGCACGACGCTCACGCAGACGCGCGGGGCGTTCTTCGCGGCGAGATCGACCGGGCCGGGCAGCAGGCCGCCCGCGTCGTAGTCCTTCACCGCGCGCAGCGCCGCGATGTACCCGGCCCGGGTCGGGCATTGCCCGGCCTCCTGCAGGCCGCGCAGGAACAGGTCCGCGGTCAGCCAACCGACCAGGCCGGTGGTCTGCTCCGGCCGCTCGATCTGCGGCGCGTACTGGGCCATCGCGTCGAGGTAACGCTGATGCGCCGGGGTGTGCGCCTCGAACGGCAGGAAGTCGACGAGGTAGAAGCTGCCGGCCAGCCCGGTGCGGCGGCGGTCGAGGACCCCGGGGTCGTAGCCGACCGGCTGCATCGCCACCTTCACCGTCACGCCAGCGGCCCTGGCGGCGGCGACGACGTCCGCGAACGCCTGGACGGGCACGACGCCGGTGATCATGTCGGCACCGGCGGCCCGCACCCGCTCCGCCGCCGCGGCCAGGTCGAAGCCGGTGGACGTCCAGGTGATCGTGTCGACCACCTGGACCGCGTCGGCACGCAGGCTGCGCGCCAGCCGGTCCCCGATCTGCCCGGAGGCGGCGAGGGCGTCCGTACGCAGGATCACCGCCCTGGTCGCCCCGTGGGAGTGCGCGAACACGCCGAAGACCGAGTTGCCGAGGTCACCGCCGAGCATGTTGGAATAGCCGAACACGTTCTCCCCGCCGGCCGTGAGGTCCTGGCCGATCGTGGGGACGCCGCGTTCGGCCAGGTAGTCGGCCGCCTCGCTGGCGATGCCACTGGTACCGACGACGGCGAACGACTGGGAGCGCTCCACGAGCGAACGCGCGGCGAGCAGCGCGCCCGCCGAGGTCGACTCGTCGTCGCGCCAGTCGTACCTGACCTGGCGGCCGTGGACGCCACCGGCGGCGTTCACCTCGCCCAGCCTGGCGTCGACGCCGGCCCGGAACGCGCGGGAGAGCTGGGAGCTGGTTCCGGTGTCCGGGTAGAGCGCGCCGAACCGGACCTCGTCGGCGGTCACGCCGGCCACCGGCGCACAGCTGGCCGCGGACGCCTCGGGCGAGGTGTCGCCGGCTTCCCCGAAGCATCCGCCGATCAGGGTCGCCACCGCCGTCGCCAGTGCCAGGGCACCACCTGCGGCCCGCCACCGGCGGCCAGTCGCTGCGATCCTCAACAGTGTCCCCCGAGGCAAGAAAGGGATAGTTCGTACTTTTCCGACCATCAGGGCAAACTGGCTCGGCAACGGTACAACATCACGGACGCAGAGCCCAGCGATCGGCCGCCCCGCGGCCAGGCGTCCGGCGGCCAGGCGTCCGGCGTCAGGCGTCAGGCGTCAGGCGGTCAGCCGCCCTGGCCACGCCGCGGGCCGGCGGCCACGATCACCGCCATCGACGGGGCCCACCAGTAGCTGCAGTCCGCCGGCGGACGCAGACCGTCCACCACCCGCACCGAGAACGTCTCGAAATGGCGCAGCAGCGCACGCTGGTGACGCCGGGAAAGCGAGTCGATCTCGTTCGAGTAGTAGGTGAACGACCCTCCGTCGGCCAGATGCTCGGCGGCGTGCGGGAAGAAGTGCTCGGCGAACGTCGCGTCCCGCACCACGTGGTCGTCGACCTCGCGCTCGTCCAGTGGATAGGTGTCGAACAGGATGCCGTCGAAACGCCCGAGATCCGGCAGCACGTCCTGCCAGCGGCCGGTCACGATCCGCACGCCGGCCCGGCCACCGTCACCGTCGCCCCCGCCCCCGTCACCGTCGTCGGAGGCGGCCCACGCCAGCGCGGTCGCGGCGACGTCCGGGTTCGCCTCGATGATCGTGTGCGCAGACGGCCGCAGGCTCTGGACGAACCCGGCCGAGATCCCCAGGCCGAAGCCGACCTCGCAGACCGTCCCCCCGGTGCGGGTCACCGCCTCGGCCAGCGCCCGCATCAGGGGACGCTCCCAGGTCTGCATCACCTCCTGGCCGGAGACCAGCAGGGTGTCGCCGGTGACCACCGGCGTGTCCGCGTCGAGGGCCACCTCGATCCTCGGCCGGGTGGCGCCCGGCACCAGTCGCGGCGCGACCTCGTCGAGAGCCCGGACGTCGGCCACGAACTCGTCCAGTGCCCGCCCGAGCAGCCACTCGCGAGGCTCGTCCGCCACCGGCGCCAACAGCGATTCCGACGTCGGGGTGAGACTGACCTCGAACTTCGCCGTGCGCCGCAGCAGCACCATGACCTCCCAGATCCGACGCGAGATCGACCGGAAAACCGCCGGAACAGATGGGAAAGCCCGGCCGGGATGCACCGTATACGCGGCACACCACATATACGTCACACACCGGTCCACGCGGAGTCCGCATACGATCCGCATCTGATCCGCACCCGGTCGGCGCCCGGTCGGCGGGCAATGAACCTGGACGTCGTCTGCGCCGCAGACCGGTGTCGTAGGATCAATGCGATCTGATGTGCCCAGGCAGGAGTGCGGCCCCTTGAGCGGGTATACACAACCGCCGGTGTCCGGGAACACCGCGCGGCCGCTCCGCGCGGAGGACCCCGTCCGGCTCGGTAACTATCGCGTGGTCGGCAGGCTCGGCCAGGGTGGAATGGGCGCGGTCTTTCTCGGCCAGGCGCCGGACGGCACCGCCGTCGCCATCAAGGTGATCCGGCCCGAGCTCGCGTCCCGGCCGGAGTTCCGGGCCCGTTTCGCCCGTGAAGCCGAAAGCGCCCGCAGAGTTCGCCGTTTCACCACCGCGGCGGTCCTCGACGCGGATCCGGACGGCCCACAGCCGTACCTGGTGACGGAATTCGTCGAAGGCCCCACGCTGTCACGGCATGTCACGGCACGCGGGCCGATGCGGCCGGCCGACCTCGAGCAGCTCGCGGTCAGCGTCGCCACCGCGCTGTCGGCCATCCACGCCGCCGGGATCGTGCACCGCGACCTCACGCCCGCGAACGTCCTGCTCTCCCCGGTCGGGCCGAAGGTAATCGACTTCGGGCTCGCCCGCGAGTACGACACCGTCAGCGACCTGTCCCGCAACGTCAAGCAGGCGATCGGCACCCCCGGCTACATGTCGCCGGAGCAGATCCTCGACCAGCCCATCACGGCGGCGGTCGACATCTTCGCCTGGGGCTCGATCATCGTCTTCGCCGCCACCGGGCAGCCCCCGTTCGGCCAGGGGCGGGTCGAGGCCGTGCTGTACCGGATCGTGAACGAGCAGCCGCGGCTGGAGGGCGTGACCGGCGAGCTGCGCGACCTCGTCGAGCTCGCGATGCGCAAGGACCCCGGCACCCGTCCCAGCGCCGAGGAGCTGCGCGCGGCCCTGATGGGCGGGGTGGCCATCCCGGATCGGGCGGCCCCGGCCCCGTCCTCCGCCGGCGTGGCCGGCGAAAGCGACCAGGGCGATCGCGCGCCACGCGGACGTCGCTGGTCGCGAGGCGGCCGCAAGGCGACAGAGGGCTCGACGACGGGCGCGGCGGCCGGCCCCGCGCGCCCCTCACCGGCCGACACCGTCATCTCGGCGTCGCCCCTCCCACCCGCGCCACCGATACCGACCTCGCCGCCCCCCGCCGCGCGGCAGCCCTACTCGCCGGCCCCGCACTCGCGTGCACCACACTCGCCGGCGCCGCATTCACAGCCGCCGCCCCACTCACCAGCACCGCAGTCGCCGGCACCGCAGTCGCCCTACTCCCCGGCGCCACGCCCACCAGCGACCTACTCACCCGCGCCCTACTCACCGGCACCCCGCTCGCCGGCACCACAGTCACAGGCACCGCACTCGCCTGCACCACACTCGCCAGCACCACACTCGCCAGCACCGCATTCACAGGCACCGCATTCACAGGCACCGCGGTCACCGGCACCGCACCCGGCCTCCCCGTCCCCTGTCACGCCGAGCGGCCCGGGCACCGCGGCGGCGCGGGGGCCGCACCACCAGAACACGGGCCCGGACACCGGCACGGGGCGGCGCAGGCCCGATCGGCGGGTGGTCATCGCGGGCTTCGCCGTCGTGCTCGCCGCCGCCATCGCGATCCCCGTGGCGACGCTCGGCGGCGGTGACTCACCATCGGGCGCGGACCGCGACGCCATCGCGACCAGGCTCGCCACGGAGGCGGCCGCCAGGCGCGCGCAGGACCCGGACCTCGCGGCCCGGCTGAGCCTCGCCGCCTACCGGATCGCTCCGGTCAGCGCCGCCAAGGACGCCATGATCGCATCGTTCAGCGCGCTGACCACGGTGCAACCACGGGAGGCCGCCAGCCCCGGCAAGGACGTCACGTTCAGCCCGTCGGACTCCGTGCTCGCCTCGGCCGGGTCGGACGGTGCGCTGCGGCTCTACCGCCTGACCGACGGCGGCGAGCCGTCGTTGCTCAGCGAGCAACCGACCAACGACCCGGCCGCCGCTGTCGCGTTCGCTCCCGACGGCAAGCGGCTGGCCCTCAGCGGCACGCAGGACCCGGCCCGGGTGTGGGATGTGACCGACCCGGCCAAGCCGACGCAGCTGAGCACGCTGTCCGGCCTGGGTACACCCGTCCAGGTGGCGCTCGGCGCGGACGGGACGCTGCTCGCCGCCGCCACCGCTGACGGCACGTTCGCGCTGTGGCGCCTCTCCGACCCCGCGGCGCCCGAGCCACCGCGCCTGCAGCGCACCGGCTCCGTCATCACCGACATGGCCCTGAACCCAGCCGGAACGCTGCTCGCGACCGCGGGAATCAGCGGGGATGTGCAGCTCTGGGACGTCACCGACCCGGCGCGCCCGAAGCAGAGCGGAGCGCTGCGCGGGCCGGTCGCCGCTGTCAACACCGTCGCCTTCAACGGCGACGGGACACGGCTGGCCGTGGGCCGGGACGACCGGACCGTCCAGGTGTGGGACGTGAGCGATCCACAGCAGGGCCATGTCGCCACCGAGCTACGCGGGCCCGAAGGCCCCGTCTTCGCCGTCGCGTTCGACGAGGCCGGTCAGATCGTCATCGGGGACCAGTCCGGCGTCGTGAGCTACTGGGGCGGGGCGGATCCGGCGGCGGTGGTGCGGATCGCCGATGCGGAAAGCAAGATCACTTCCATTGCGATCGACCGCGCGGGTGACCACCTCGCGTTCACCACCGAAGGCGGCCAGACCTCGATCTGGTCGCTCAACCCCGACAGGCTCACCGCCGTCGCCTGTGCGAAACCGTCGGCGCGGATCACCCCGGCCGAGTGGGAACAGTTCGTCCCGGAGATCTCGTACACCGATCCCTGCAGCATCTGACCCACAACCGGGACCGGATGTCGGTTCGGTTCCACCTGCCGATCGGGTCCACATGCCGCGACCCACGAACCCTGGCTGTCGGCCAGAGCCCGTGGGTCGCGGTCCGTGCGTTTCCGCCGGCAGGGCGGCAGGGCGTCGAGCGGTGGAGCGGTCAGGCGGTGACCGGCGGAACGCCCTTGATCAGCTCGTCGACCTTGGCCACGTTCTCGTCGATCGTGCTCTGGGCACGCGGCACATAGTGGGCGTCGAAGGCGATCTTCTCGCCGTTCTGCATGTAGTAGCGCATGAAGGCGGCGGCCCCGGACTCACGCAGCGAGTCCTTGCGGGCGTAGACGAACACCGGCTTGCACAGCGGCAGGTAGAACCCGGTGCCCGCGGTCACCGCGTTCGGCTCGACGCAGCCCTTGCCGTTGTCGATCTCCAGGCCCCGCAGCTGCGAACCGAACGTCTGGAAGGTCGGGAAGTCGAGGAAGCCGAGCGCGTACTGATCGCGGGCCACGTCGGTCGCCACACCGCTGAGGTCTGCCTCCTGGTACTGGCGGGACCGGTTACTGGCGTCGTTCACCGTCGCGTTGAACACCTGCGCCTGCACGCTGTCACGCGGCGGCCCCACAAAGGTGATCGGCTGCGCCGGGAAGGAGGAGTCGATCTGGTCCCACCGGGTGATCTGCGAGCCGGCGTTCCAGATCTCGCGGACCTGGTCGAGGGTCATGCAGCGAGCCCACGAGTTCTGCGGGTTCACCACGATCGGCAGGGTGTGGTGCGCGACCTCGAAGCCGACGATCTGGTCGGCGCAGCCGGGATTGGCCTTGGAGTCGAACTCGAAGGAGGCGTCGGCGACGTCGATCTCGCCCGCGCACAGCTTGGCGAAGCCGTCCTCGGTCGTCGACGAGCTGACATTCACCGTCACGTTCGGCTGGACCTGGCGGAATCCCGCGTAGGCGGTCTCACTGATCGGCGCGACCTCGGCCGAACCGGCGATCAGCACCGTTTTCGGCCCCCGTGTCAGCGGTGCGGGGGACGCGCTCTGCTGCGCCGGAGGGGTCGTGACCGCCGTGGCGATCGGCACGACCGCAGTCGGCTCCTCGTCATCGCCCCCGGTCAGGGCGACACCGAACACGACGCCGGCGGTCACGAACACGATCGCCGCGACCGCGGCGGCGATCGTCCCTCCCGACCGGCCCGCGAACGGGCCGCCGCCGGAACCCGAGCGACCGCCACGACCGCCATGACGGGTGTCCGGCCGGGCGGCCTGCGGCGGCACCGGTGCGGCGCCCCCGGGACGGCTCTCGCCCGCCGCGTTGACGATCTCCATACCGCCGAGCATCGTCGCCGCGCCCTCGTCGAAGCCGGAGGAGGACGGGGAGGCGCCGGTCGCGGTCGGATACGTCATCGGGGTGCCTGGGGCCGTGCCCGCCGGCGGCGGGGACGACACCGGGGCGCCGGTACGGCCTCCGATCACGGTGGCGTCGGGGTCAGCCGGCCGGGCCGGCGGAACCGGCCCGGCGGACGACGTGGAGCCGACCGGCGGAAGCGACCCGGCCGGTGGAAGCGAGCCGACCGGTGGGAACGAGGACACCGGAGGCACGGAACCGGCCGGTGGGAAGGAGCTCGCCGGGGGCACCGAGCCCTCGGCGGGGTAGGAGCCCGGCTGCGAGAACGACCCCCACGGCGGCACGGATCCCGGCTGCGTGCCGGCGACCGGCGGCCGGATGATCGAGGTGATCTGCTCACCCGGCGAACGCTCGGCGAGCCCCGCCGCGATCAGCGCGGCACCGGTGGCGATGTCGTCGTCCGAGCCGACCTGCCAGCGGCCGACACCGGGGAAGGCCGCCCGCATCTGGGCCGCGACGAGCGGCATCCGCGCGGTTCCCCCGAACAACAGCACGGTCGACAGGTCGGCGGGTTCCGCCTGGCCGCTGCGCAGCGCCTGCCGGAATGCCCGCACCGTGTCGTCGACGACCGGCGCGACCAGGGTCTCCAGATCGGAGCGCGACACGGTGACCGAAGCCGTCTCCCGGCCCGGGAGGCTGACCGTTACCTCGATCTCCTCCTCCTCGGCGAGGTACTCCTTGGCCTGCGCGCACTCGTCCCGCAGCCGGCCCAGCGCGACCGCGATCGCCGGGTCGCCGAGGTCGAGCCGGTCGCGGCTGGTGCCCACCCGGGCCAGCGCCCTGTCCACCAGCAGTTCGTCGAACTCGGCCCCACCGGCGCGACCGACGCCTACCGGCGATCCGAGCCGTTCGAATCCGAACGGGCTGAAGGACAGCACCGCCGAGTCGAAGTGGCCGGCACCGAAGTCGTAGAAGCCCACCAGGTCAACGGTCCGGGCCGCCCGGCGGCTGATCAGCAGCGTGCCGATCGCGTCGGCGGACGCGCAGGTTGTGACGGGAGCGGAGACATCCGAAAGCTGGCTGACGGCCTCGGCGAACGCGGCGCGGCGATGCTCCGGCCAGAAGGTCGGATGCGAGACGACGATCTGCTCGGGCTCCTCGCCGCGGGCCGCGACCACCTGGCCGACCAGGTGACCGACCAGCCGGCCGAGGAGGCCCTCGGGGCTGTAGGCCGCGCCCGCGACCAGAACGTGGCCCGGCTCGCCGACGCGGTGCAGGAAGCCGCGGGCCGCCCGCTCGGGATCCGCCGTGGCCCGTCGCGCTGCCGACCGGCCGACGAGCATGCCTCCTGCCTGGGGCATGTAGAGCACGGATGGCACCGCCCGCCCACCGCCCAGGGTGAGCACGGCAGGCCATCCCCCGTCGGAGACCGCGAGAACGGTGTTCGCCGATCCGACGTCAATGCCAAGTTGGTAGCCCATGGGTCCTCCGGCTGTGTTCCCTCGTTGTCCGCCGTGGCCGTCATGGACGGACGCAGCGTGATCCCCCCGGCTCCCTCAGCGCCCCCGACACCGTCCGTAATCAGGCGGGTCGTTCACACAACAACGAAAGATCCGGCGGCCACATCGTAGGCCGCCCGACCAGGAGCTCCCTATCCGGTAGCGGACATCGATATCAGAAGACGGACACCGCACGAAGACCTGTCCTCCGTCGTAACGCCAATCCATCCGAAACACATCTGTCGGAAACGCGTCCGTCGGAAGCCGCGCCGGAATCCCCGGCCGGGTTCCGGGTTCAGCCGATTCCACTGCGCCAGACCACCATCACCGGGCGTCGGGCAGGATCCAGGCCAGGCCCGGTAGGCCCGCCGGGGTAAAGGCGCCCACGGTTTCGCCCCCGGGCCGCCGCCGTTCGAGATCGCGGACCGCCCGCGCCTGAAGAGATCCCCGAGCCGCCCACACCAACCCTTTACGCACAGGTTCCGTCCGCAATAGGCTGCATCGCCTCTGAGGTGCGAGTGGACGGAAGCTGGGCGGGACGGCGGCCAGCGGCCCGCGCGCCCAGGCGACACGCGAACCCGGGATCCATCAACACCGCCGCGGGAACGGAGCGTGAGTCCCATGACGTCGACCGACAACGAAGTCCGACCGACGATCCCCGACCTGCTCCGGCGTGCCGCCGGCGAGTTCGGCCCCGCCGACTACCTGGTCACCCTGACGGACCGGCTGACCTACGCCGAGGCCGACGAGCGGTCGGCGCGGGTGGCCCGGTGGCTGCTGCGCGAAGGCGTGGGCAAGGGCACCCGGGTGGGGCTGTTCTTCCCCACCGGCGTCGAGTGGGTCACCTGGTGGCTGGCAGTCACCAGGATCGGCGCCCTCGCCGTGCCGTTGAGCACGCTGTACGCGCCGGCCGAGATCGCCAAGGTGGCACGGTTGGCCGACCTGCAGGTGCTGGTGGCGCCCACGCGGGTGCTCAGGATCGACGTCGCCGACCGGTTCGAGGCGGCGTTCTCCGACCTGCCGGGCCAGCTGGACGGACCACTGGAGCTGGCGGGCGCGCCGTACCTGCGGCGGATCGTGCTCACCGGCGAGACCGACCGCGGCTGGGCCACCCGGTGGCACGCGCGGGACGCGCCGATGGTGCGCGCCGAGATCCTCGCCGCGGCCGAAGCCGAGGTCACCCCGGCCGACCTGGCCGTGATGGTGCACACGTCCGGGTCGACGGCCGACCCGAAGGGCGTCCTGCACACCCACGGCACGCTGGTGCGGCAGACCTCCACCTGGGCGGCCGTGATCCGCCACCTCACGGGCGTCGAGGACACGCCGCGCATCCTGTGCGCCATGCCGTTCTTCTGGATCGGCGGGATCCTCGCCGCGGCCGGAGCGCTGCACGCGCCCGTCGCGGTGCTGTCCCTGGAGCGGCTGGAGGCCGGATCGGCCCTCGACCTCGCCGAGCGGGAACGGGCTAACGGCGTCGTCGGATGGCCGGCGTTCACCCAGCAGCTGCGGCTGCACCCGTCCTTCCCGGAACGGGACCTGCGTAGCGCGCCCGCACTGCTGCAGGGTCCGGTGGACCTGGCGATGGTGGATGTCCCCGACGGTCACCCGATTCACCGCAGCCTGACCGAGTCCGGCGGCAGCTTCGCGTTCACCGAGATCGCGATCGTCGACGCGGACGGTGAGCGCGTCCCGGACGGCACGGTCGGCGAGCTGCTCATCCGTGGTATCGGCGTGATGGCCGGATACAACAAGCGCGAACGGTGGGAGGTCTTCGACGCGGACGGCTGGTACCACACCAGCGACCGGGTCTACCAGCGGACGGGCGACCCGCGGCTGTTCTACGTCGGCCGGGACAGCGAGCTCATCAAGGCCGCCGGCTCGAACGTGTCGCCCCGCGAGGTCGAAGCCGTCGTCGAGGAGTTCCCCGAGGTGGCGCACTGCGTCGTCGTCGGAGTCGAGCATCCGTCCCGTGGCGAGGAGGTGTGCGCGGTCGTGGTGGCGGCGGGAGAGGATCTGGACGTGGCTGAGCTGGCCGCGCGGGCCCGGACGCATCTGTCCGCCTACAAGGTGCCGACCCGGTGGATCGTCGCGGCCGGCGACGAGGTGCCGGCGCTGCCCAGCGGCAAGCCCGACCGCAGGGGCCTGAGGCGGCTGGTCGATGAGGGCCGCCTGAAATAGCCAGGCCGGCGTCAGGTGTCGAAGGCGTCGAGGATGGTGTCGGCGGCGAGGCTCGGGGTCAGGGCGCCGTCGCGCACCCGCCGTTCGACGTCGGCGGTGACCGCCTGGACCGCGGCGCTGTCGCGCAGCCTCCCCAGCAGGCGGTCCTGGACCATCGCCCAGGTCCAGTCGACCTGCTGGCGGCGGCGGCGCTCGGCCAGCTCACCGGAGGCGTCGAGGACGTTCTGGTGCTGAACGACCTGGCCCCACACCGTGTCCAGCCCGGTCTTCTCGGCGGCGCTGCAGGTGAGGACCGGGGTCTGCCACTCGCGGGCGGACCCCTGCAACAGCCGGATCGCACCGGCGAGCTCACGGGCGGCCCGGCGGGCGTCCAGCTCGTGCGGCCCGTCGGCCTTGTTCACGGCGATGACGTCCGCCAGCTCCAGGACGCCCTTCTTGATGCCCTGGAGCTGGTCGCCGGTGCGGGCCAGGGTCAGGAACAGGAAGGTGTCGACCATGTCGGCGACCGTGGTCTCGGACTGCCCCACCCCGACGGTCTCGACGAGCACGACGTCGTAGCCGGCGGCCTCCATGATGATCATGGCTTCGCGGGTGGCCTTGGCGACGCCGCCGAGCGTGCCGGCCGTCGGCGACGGGCGGATGAAGGCGGCCGGGTCGGCGGACAGTGCCGCCATCCGGGTCTTGTCGCCGAGGATGCTGCCCCCGGTCCGGGTCGAGGACGGGTCGACCGCGAGGACCGCCACCTGGTGGCCCTTCGCGGTGAGCATCGTCCCGAGCGCGTCGATGAACGTCGACTTGCCCACCCCGGGCACGCCGGTGATCCCGACCCGGCGGGCCTTGCCGGCATGCGGCAGAAGCGCCACCAGCAGCTGCTGCGCGGCCTCCCGGTGGTCGGCCCGGGTGGACTCGACCAGCGTGACGGCCCGCGCGATCCACACCCTGGACGCCGCGAGGACGCCGTCGGCGTACTCGGCGACGTCGACGGCCCGGCGCGCCACCGTGGTCAGGACGCCTCGGCGGACCCGGGCTGCCCCGCCTGCCCGGCCTGCGCGTGGCCGAGCTGCTCGGACAGGGTCGCCAGCAGCTCGATCGCGGCGTCCGCGATGACCGTTCCGGGCGGGAAGATCGCCGCGGCGCCGGCGGCCCGCAGCGCGTCGAAGTCCTGCGGCGGGATGACCCCGCCGACGACGACGAGGATGTCGCCGCGCCCCAGCTCGGCCAGCTCCTCCTTCAGCGCCGGCACCAGCGTGAGGTGCCCGGCGGCCAGCGAGGACACGCCGATGATCTGGACGTCCGCCTCGATGGCCTGGCGGGCGACCTCGGCGGGCGTCTGGAACAGCGGGCCGACGTCCACGTCGAAGCCGATGTCGGCGAAGCCGGTGGCGATCACCTTCTGACCGCGGTCGTGCCCGTCCTGGCCCATCTTCGCGACGAGGATGCGGGGGCGGCGGCCCTCCTCCCGCTCGAAGGCGGCGGCGGCATCGCGGGCGGCGACGATGTTCCCGGCCGGCCCGGCTTCGTCCCGATACACACCGGAGATGGTACGGATCTGGCCCGCGTGGCGCCCGTAGACCTTCTCCAGGGCGTCGGAGATCTCCCCGACGGTGGCCTTGGCGCGGGCGGCGTCGACGGCCAGCGCGAGCAGGTTGTGCCCCAGGTCGGCGGGCCGGGAGCCGTCGCGGGCCGCCTCGGCCGCGCCGGTCAGCGCACGCAGCGCGGACTCGACGGCGGCGCTGTCGCGCTCCTCGCGCAGCCGGCGCAGCTTCTCGATCTGCCCGGCCCGCACGGCCGAGTTGTCGACCTTGAGAACCTCGATGGCCTCGTCCGCGTCGACCCGGTACTTGTTGACCCCGACGAGCGGCTGGCGGCCGGCGTCGATGCGGGCCTGGGTGCGGGCCGCGGCCTCCTCGATGCGCATCTTGGGGATGCCGGCGTCGATCGCCTGCGCCATGCCGCCGCTGGCCTCGACCTCGCTGATGTGGCCCCAGGCCTTGCGGGCCAGGTCGTAGGTCAGCTTCTCGACGTAGTAGCTGCCGCCCCACGGGTCGACGACCCGGGTGGTGCCGGACTCCTGCTGCAGCAGCAGCTGGGTGTTGCGGGCGATGCGGGCGGAGAAGTCGGTGGGCAGCGCCAGCGCCTCGTCGAGGGCGTTGGTGTGCAGCG
Source organism: Frankia sp. R43 (assembly GCF_001306465.1). Lineage (NCBI taxonomy): Bacteria > Bacillati > Actinomycetota > Actinomycetes > Frankiales > Frankiaceae > Frankia > Frankia sp. R43. The sequence goes on from NZ_LFCW01000001.1 coordinate 147,976, forward strand.
ACTGGGTGTGGCCCTGGGTCGCCGCCATCGCCTCGACGCAGGTGCGCACCACGTTGTTGAAGACGTCCTGCGCGGTCAGCGACCAGCCGGACGTCTGCGAGTGGGTGCGCAGCGACGTCGAGCGCGGGCTCTTCGGCTCGAACTGGTTCACCAGCCGCGCCCACAGCAGCCGGGCGGCGCGCATCTTGGCGACTTCCATGAAGAAGTTCATGCCGATCGCCCAGAAGAACGACAGCCGGGGTGCGAACGCGTCGATCGCCAGCCCGGCGCTGCGCCCGGCCCGGATGTACTCGACGCCGTCCGCGAGCGTGTAGGCGAGCTCCAGGTCGGCGGTCGCGCCCGCCTCCTGCATGTGGTAGCCGGAGATGGAGATCGAGTTGAACTTCGGCATCTTCTGCGAGGTGTACGCGAAGATGTCGGAGATGATCTGCATCGAGGGCTGCGGCGGGTAGATGTAGGTGTTGCGGACCATGAACTCCTTGAGGATGTCGTTCTGGATGGTGCCGGCGAGCTGCTCCGGCGCCACCCCCTGCTCCTCGGCCGCCACGATGTAGAGCGCCAGCACCGGCAGCACGGCGCCGTTCATGGTCATCGAGACGCTCATGCGGTCCAGCGGGATGCCCTCGAACAGCTGGCGCATGTCGTAGATCGAGTCGATGGCGACCCCGGCCATGCCGACGTCGCCGGTGACCCGCGGGTGGTCGCTGTCGTAGCCGCGGTGGGTCGGCAGGTCGAAGGCGACCGACAGGCCCTTCTGGCCGGCGGCCAGGTTGCGCCGGTAGAACGCGTTCGACTCCGCCGCGGTGGAGAAGCCGGCGTACTGGCGGATCGTCCACGGCTGGGTCACGTACATCGCCGGGTACGGGCCGCGCAGGTAGGGCGCGACACCCGGGTAGGTGCCCAGGAAGTCCAGGCCAGCGGTGTCGGCCGCGGTGTAGAGCGGCTTGACCGCGATGCCCTCGGGAGTGTCCCAGGTGAGGGCGTCGACGTCCTTGCCGGTGGTCTTCTCCAGCGCGGCCCGCCACTGGGCCTCGTCGGCGTCGGCACCCGCCGGCGCGCCCAGTGCGATCTCGGAGAAGTCGGGGATCGAAGACATCAGGCCACTCCCACCGCTGCCAGGGTCGTGCTCAGCACCTCGACGGCGTTGCAGCCGGCGAAGACGTACCCGGTCACCCCGGCCGCGGCATCGGTCTCCGCGCGGGCACCGGCCTTGCCGGCCAGCCAGATCCGTTCCGCCCCGGCGGCGCGCAGCGCCTCGGCGACCGGTGCCGCCCACTCGGCGTAGACCTTGTCCGCCGAGCACAGGCAGGCGACCTTCGCGCCGGACGCGGTGAACGCGGCCGCGATCACCGCCGGGTCGGTACCCGGCCCGGCGTCGGGGGTGGCCAGGCCACCGGCCTGGAACAGGTTCGCGGCGAACGTGGACCGGCCGGTGAACGCCGACACGCTGCCGATCGTCGCCAGGAAGACCACCGGACGGGCACCGGTCGCCGCGGTGTGGGCGTCCGAGCGGGCCCGCAGCGCCTCGTAGTCCTGGTCATAGGTGATGGTCGGCAGACCACCTGCAGGCTCCGCGGTCGGGGCGGGCTCGCGGGCGGGCAGCGTCTCGCCCAGGTTCGGGAACTCACTCACCCCGGTCAGCGGGTCCCGCCGATGCGCGAGCGCGTCGGCCCGGGCCGTCCAGGTGGCGTCCAGCCGGGCCCGCAGCGAGCCGTCCGCCAGCGTCGCGGCGATACCGCCGGCACGCTCGATCTCGGTGAAGATCGCCCACGCGGCGGCGGCCAGCTGGTCGGTCAGCGTCTCGACGTACCAGGACCCACCGGCCGGGTCGACCACCCGGATCAGGCTCGACTCCTCCTGGAGCAGGGTCTGGGTGTTACGCGCGATCCGCCGGGAGAAGTCGTCCGGCAGCCCCAGCCGGCTGTCGAAGGGCAGGACCGTCACCGCGTCCGCGCCACCGACGCCGGCGGCGAAGCAGGCCACGGTCGTGCGCAGCATGTTCACCCACGGGTCGCGGCGGCTCATCATCGCGGCCGAGGTCACCGCGTGCTGGCGCTGGGCCCGCAGCTGGGCCGGCGCGCCGCAGACCTCCGCGACCCGCGCCCACAGCCGCCGCGCCGCCCGCAGCTTGGCGATCGTCAGGAACTGGTCGGCACTCGCCGCGTACCGGAACTCCAGCTGGCCCAGGGCGTCGTCCACGCCCAGGCCGGCCGCGGTCAGCTCCCGCAGGTAGGCGACCCCGGTGGCGATCGACGCGCCGAGCTCCTCGGCGTCGCTGCCGCCGGCATCGTGGTACGCCCGGGCGTCGACGACCAGTGTGCGCAGCCGCGGGTACTCGGCGGCCACCCGGGGCGCGAGCGCGCGGACCGCGGTGAAGTCGGGCGCGGTCCCCGCCCGCGCGGCGAGCCCCAGCGGGTCGGCACCCAGCACCCCGCTGACCTGGGACGCCGGGACGCCGCGTGCGTCGGCCAGCGCCAGGAAGGCGGCCGCGGCCTCGGCGGTGAGCGGGCCGGCGTCGAGCACCACCGGCGCGAGGTCCAGGTAGACGTCCTTCAGGACCGTGGCGAGACCGTCCAGCGGCAGCCCCGCCGGGCCGAGCCGGAGCCACAGCGAGCTCACGCCGTTCTCCAGGTCGGCAAGCACCGCCTGAGAGGTGAGCCCGGCGTCGGGATGGCTGTGCAGCGCGCGCACATCCCAGCCGTCGGTGTTGGCGCCCTGCGGCCGCGCACCGCGCACGAACGGCGCGAGCCCCGGCAGGCCCGTCGGCGCGAGCGCCGCGCCGTCGGCCGCGTCGTACAGCGGACGGATGCTGATGCCCTCATACGTCGAGGTCGCGATCAGGTCCTCGGCCTCGTCCGGGCTGGCGTCCTCGCCCGCGACGCCGGACTTGCGCAGCACGCCCAGGACGAGCTTGCGCCACTCATCCCGGGTCGCGCTCGGAAAGTCGGCGGCCAACTCCAGCTCCACCGGTGGAACGGTCATGACAGGCAATGCTAGGGGGCAACGACCTCGGAGGCTCGGAGCATGTTCCTCCCGTCACAGAGCCTTGCGCCGGATGCCCGTCCGACCAGCTGCGCGACGCCCTCATCAGCCGTCCCGAGACCAACATCAACAGCCTGGCAACCAGGGCCGGAGCAGGTCAGCGGAGGTAAGCGGAGGTCAGCGGACCAGAAGGACCACGGCCACGACCACACCCAGCACGACGACCGCGGTGCGCAGGACATTCGCGGGCAGAAGCCGGGCAACCCGCGCGCCGAGCACACCACCGCAGGCCGACGTCACCACCAGAATGCCCGCGAAGGCCCAGGAGACCTGCGCCGTCACCAGGAAGACCATGACACCGATCGAGTTGACGCCGAAGGAGAGCAGCGTCTTGAGCGCGTTCGTCCGCTGCAGCTCGTCGACGAGAAGAATGCCGAGCACACCCAGCAGCAGAACGCCGAGCCCGGCGCCGAAATACGAGCCGTACGCGCCGGCGACGAACACGCCGATACGCGTCGGCCAGGTGATGGCGCCCTCCGGCGGCCCGGGTTCCGTTCCGGGCTCCGTCCCGGACTGTGCGGCGGCCGCGGCGGCCACCGTGGCGGCCCGCCGCCGGGCGACCATGGCCGCGAGCCGGGACTGCACCGCGAGCAGCAGGCAGGCGGCGAGGACCAGGAACGGAACAGCCGACTTGAACCCGTCGGAGGGCGTCAGCAGGAGCACGATCGCGCCGATCAGACCACCGAGCATCGCGGGGGGCGCCAGCGCCTTGAGCCGACCGGTCTGGCCACGCAGCTCCCGCCGATACCCGAGCGCTCCGCCCGCATAGCCGGTGACGAGACCGACCGAAGAGGTGATGTTGGCGGTCAGGGCCGGCATCCCGGTCGCCAGCAGCGCGGGGAACGCGATCAGCGTGCCGCCGCCCGCGATGGCGTTGACCGCGCCCGCGAGCAGGCCGCCGCCCGCGACGAGAGCAGCGTCGGCTGGTCCCACAGGTCCTCCGTCCGGTCGTGACGAACCGCCGACAACTCGGTCACGACCGACGGCGACACGGCGCCCGTCGGGAGGCCGCGGGCCTCACCCTGTCCGGATGAATGCGGCCTTTCCAGGGATTGCGGCCCAGGTCACGGCACTTTCCGGGCCGATCGGCCCGGGCCGCGACGGAGCCAGCCGACCCACCGACGCTGAGTCAGAGGTCGCGGTCAGAGGTCGAACTCCTCGGGGTTGATCCCGACCGCGAAGCACGCCTCCCGGACGATCGCCTGCTCGGTCTTGTCGAAGTTGCCGTCGGCGCCGCCGATGACGATCCCGATCTGGATCACCGCGCGGGCCTCGGTCGGCTTCTTCTTGACCTTGCCGATCTCCTGCAGGATGGAGACCTTGCCGAAGTCGAAGTCCGCCTGCAGCTTGCCGAGGTAGTCGTTGAACCTGCGCTGCAGGTCGTCGGCCGGGAAGTTGGACAGCACGTCGTTGCTGACGATCAGTGAGGCGACCCGCTGGCGCTCCGCCGGGTCGATGCTGCCGTCCGCGGCGGCCACGAGAGCACACATCGCCATGCTCGCGTCACGGAACGCGCCGCTCTTGAGGTCGTTCTTCTTCGCGTTGAGCTGGCCCTGCATGGTCTGCGCGGACTGGCGTAGCTGGTTCCAGATCGGCACCTGTGCTCCTTTGCCGGTGGCGTTTCCGGTGTTCGAGGATCCTGGCGTTCTGGTGGTGGCAGGTCAGATCAGGCGGTCAGACCCGTCAGGACGGGCCAAGCCCTGCCTGACCTGGCCAGCCTCCCACGAGGAGAACGTGCGACTGCCGGGCAACGCTCCTCGCTTGTCAGGATGCGCCGTTGAGCCGGTCGACGGCCAGCTGGGCATCACCGATATTGACGAAGTCCACCGCGACGAAGGTCGGGCGCCGCCCCTGTTCGGACTCACAGCTGTGCGCACGGTCGAGAATCCGGTCGGCATTGTTGGCGACCAGAGCCGCCTGCCGGCTCGGCGCCGCGTCGGTCACCCAGTTGTTGAGCAGGAGCAGCTCCGACCCGGCCTCGCCGCGATTGCGCGCACAGCCGACAAGTTTGTCCGCCGAGTCGACGGAGAAGGGTGTGTCCGATGCATAGCGGTAGAAACTTCGGAGAAATGTTCCGGGCAGGTCCTGGCTCTCGGTGAAGACGGCCAGCCGCCGGCCGCTGTCGACCATCTCACGCAGCGTGGGCCATGAGCCGTCGTCGGCGGGCGGGGTGACCACGAGCCGGGAAAGCCCCGCCTGCGCGACCGCGCCGGCGATCTCGGAGGCCGGCACGCCGTCCTGGATGATGAAGGTGACGACCTCGCTCGGGTTGCGGGCCATCCAGTCCCCCACCTTGCCGAGCTCCTCGACCAGGTCAAGCGCACCGAGCTGGCACATGTCGTGGCACAGCCACAGCCCCGGCCGGGCCGACCTGGCGTTGCGGGTCAACGGCTCGATGGCCGCCCGGGTCGTCGGCGGGAGCGTCGCGAGCACGGCGTCGACCTGCTCGGGCGTGGTCCAGTGGTGCACGTCGAGCAGCAGCGCGCGAACGCCGAGGTCGAGCTGGTGCACCAGCGACGGATCCTGCGTCGGGCCGAGAAAACGGTCCTCGCTGTTCGCCATCGCGTTGTGGGTCGCGAGGTAGGTGACCTCGTCGTAGCGCTTCGCGCAGAGCTGGGCCTGGCCGTTGCACAGTTCGCGCCCGGTGGCCGCGGCGCCCGGGAACGCGACCCAGGTCACCGCGATCATCACCGGAATGGTCACCACGAGGCCACCGGCGAGCCGGCGCCGCCGGCCGACCCGGCCCCACCGCCCGGACACCCGCCGGAACACGGCCGCGCCGACGACCACCATGCCCACGAGCAGCGTCCAGCCGACGATGCGCAGGTAGTCGGCCTCGATGTCACCGTAGGCATGCCGGGAGAAGTCCGCGAGGACGGCCCCGGCGCCCGGTGGCAGCGGCCCGCCGGGCTTGTCCAGCGCCAGCAGCGGGTTCGGCAGCAGGATCCGCATCGCGACCCCGAACAGGCCCGCGGCGGCACCCGCGGTGATCACGGCGGCCGCCAGCGCACGCACCCGGGACCGGCCCCGCCTGGCCGCCAGCCCGATGATCGCCACACCGATCAGGCCGACCAGGGCGAGCAGGGCCACGGTCAGGCCGTCCAGCGCCGCGGAGACGTCGTGCAGCCGGGAGACAGCGCTGATGGCCGGCTCGTCGCGCAGGTCGGAGAGTCGGACGCCCAGGTCGAGCACGGCACCGTCGGTGAGGTGCGACCGCATCTCACCGATCGCCTGCTCATCGCCCTGGAACAACAGCGGGCCGACCAGGGCCAGCGCGCCGGCGACGTCCCCGGAGCGCAGGTCCGCGCGCAGCGGGCCGGCCATCTCGTCGCGGTCGGCCGCCGGCAGCCGACCGAGCACCGCGTCGACGACGCGGTCGGTGTCCTGCGCGGACAGCTGCATGGTGGGCAGATCGGCCGGCGGGCGACCGGCCATGATCTCGTCGATTGCGGTCAGGATCGCGCGGGTGAAGTCCGTCACGGACTCGACCTGGTAGCTGCTCCCCGACCCGAGCTCCCCGGCGATGTAGCGGTTGGCCAGGCCGGAGATGTTGCCGAAGATCGGCGTCAGGTCGACCGTGAACGCGAGATCGTCATCCTTCGCGCTCAGGTAGCCCACGATGCGCCGGATCTGCTCGTCGGTCATCTCCTCGACCGTCGACGGCGGGAGCACCGTGCGCAGGTTCGCCGTGACCAGCGACGAGTCGATCGGCAGGCCGGAGAGCAGCGAGTCCACCGCCGGGTCGGGCAGGACCTCGGTGTAGATGCGGTCGTAGGCGTCGGCCTCGGTGAGCGACTGGGAGTAGAAGTCGGGGCTGAGCACCGTGGAACGCGCGGTGGTGAGCACGACGATGGGCACCCAGACCAGCGCCAGCAGCACGGCCAGGCCCGCCTGGGCCGCCCGCAGCCGCACACCGCTCCCACGGCCGGACGGCACCGGCCCGGCGGCCCGGCCGCCGCTGGCAACCCGGCCGGCTTTGGCGACCCGGCCGGCGCTGGCAGTTCGGCCGGCTCCGGCGCCTCGGCCACCCGCGGCGGGTGGTTCGCCGCCTGGGCCCGGCGGATCGCCGTCGGCGGCACGCGGCTCGGGGACCGCCGGCCTGGTGTCGCCGGACGAGCTCGTGGACGGGGCCGCGTTGGAGCCATCCCCCGAGTCGGACCCGTGCGCCGCCGTGGAACCGGGCGTCGGAGCGGGCCCGGAGGCCGTGGTGGACCCGGGCATGGTGGACCCGGGCGCGGTGGACCCGGGCGCGGTGGACCCGGGCGCGGTGGACCCGGGCGCGGTGGCCCGCCTGCCTATGCGCCCACGGAGCCCAGAAGCCATTCGGCCCATCTCCGACCTGTCACCACCCACCGTCATGGACGGCTTCCAACCTATCCCGGCCGGGCCGATCAGAGATCGGTTCCGCCGGCCGGGGAACACTCAGAGATCAGCTCAGGGCTGGCTCGCACGCAGCTGCGGGTGGAGGACGGCCGTCAGAGCCTCCTCGATCCGCGCCGCGACGTCGTCCGGCGTGCCGGAACCGTCGATGGTCCGCAGCAGGCCCTGCTCCCCGTAGTGGCTGCGCAGCGGTGCCGTCTCCGCGGTGAAGACCTCCATGCGGCGCCGCGCCGTCTCGGCGGTGTCGTCGACGCGGCCCTCGGACAGCGCACGCCGGCTGATCCGCGCCAGCACCTCGGCCTGGTCGACCTCGAGATCCATCACGACATCCAGCGGGCCGCAGGAGGCGTCCAGCATGCGGTCGAGGGCCTCGGCCTGTGGCAGCGTCCGGGGGAAGCCGTCGAGCAGGAAGCCGGCCCCGCAGTCGGCACCGGTGGTGAGACGGTCCGCGACGATGTCCAGCACGATCTCGTCGGGGACCAGCTCACCGGCACGGACGTAGCGCTCCGCCCGCCGGCCCAGGCTGGTGCCGGCGGAGATCTGCTGGTCGAAGAGCTGGCCCGTCGAGATCGCGGGAACGCCGTGACGCGCGCTGATACGTGCGGCCTGGGTTCCCTTGCCTGCACCGGGTGGACCGAGCAGCACGAGCCTCATGCCCTGCACGCTACAGGCAGTTGCGCCGTCGACAGCCGCACCAAAAGGACAAAAGGGCCCGGTCCGGACTCGATGGAAGGCAGCTCACCTCCCTCGGTCCGGGCCGTTCCTGACCAATCGTCAGGGTCGGCTGGTCGTAAAGGCCGTCAGGGCCGTCGGGTCGGCAGGATCGGAGCGGGCAGGTCCGTCGTGCCCATCAGATACCGGTCGACGGCCGCCGCGGCCGAGCGCCCCTCAGCGATCGCCCAGACGATCAGCGACTGACCGCGGCCCATGTCACCGGCCACGAACACACCGGGGACGGACGTCGACCAGCCCAGGTCGCGGGCGACGTTGCCACGGGGGTCGAGGTCGACCCCGAGCTGCTCCAGCAGGCCCGGGCGCTCGGGCCCGACGAAGCCCATGGCCAGCAGCACCAGGTCGCAGGGCAGCTCGGTGTCGGTCCCCTCGATCTTGCGGGGCCTGCCGTCGACCATCTCGACCTCGTGCATGAGCAGCGCCCGCACGTTGCCGTCGTCATCGCCGAGGAACCGCTCGGTGGACACGGCGAAGACCCGCTCGCCGCCCTCCTCGTGCGCGCTGGTGACCCGGTAGAGCAGCGGGAAGGTCGGCCACGGGTTCGCCGGGGCGCGCGACGCCGGCGGCCGGGGCATGATCTCCAGCTGGTGGACGGACACCGCGCCCTGGCGGTGCGAGGTGCCCAGGCAGTCGGCCCCGGTGTCACCACCGCCGATGATCACCACCCGCCTGCCCTCGGCGGAGATGGTCGTCCGATCCAGGTCACCGAGCTGGACCTTGTTCGCGGGCACCAGGAAGTCCATGGCCAGGTGGATGCCGTTGAGCTCCCGGCCCGGCACCGGCAGGTCACGGCCCACCGTCGACCCGCCGGCGAGGACGACCGCGTCGTAGGACGACCGCAGCTCGTCCGCGGTGAGGTCGACACCGACGTTGCAGGAGGTGATGAACGAGGTGCCCTCTGCCTCCATCTGCGCGAGACGGTTGTCGAGGACGCTCTTCTCCATCTTGAACTCGGGGATGCCGTAGCGGAGCAGGCCGCCCACGCGGTCCGCACGCTCGTAGACCACCACCTCGTGGCCGGCCCGGGTCAGCTGCTGGGCGGCGGCCAGCCCGGCCGGGCCCGAACCGACCACCGCGACCCGGCGCCCGGTCCGCACCGACGGCTGGACCGGGGTCACCACCCCGTCCGCGATGGCACGGTCGATGATGGTGACCTCGATCTGCTTGATCGTCACCGGATCGTCGCCGATGCCGAGCACGCAGGCCGCCTCGCACGGCGCCGGGCACAGCCGCCCGGTGAACTCCGGGAAGTTGTTGGTCGCGTGCAGCCGCTCGATCGCCTCGGTCCAGTCCCCGCGGCGGGCGAGGTCGTTCCACTCGGGAATGATGTTCCCCAGCGGGCAGCCGTTGTGGCAGAACGGGATGCCGCAGTCCATGCACCGGCCGGCCTGGTCGCGCAGCGCCGGCTCGGAGAACGGCTCGTACACCTCGCGCCAGTCGGTGAGACGCAGGTCCACCGGCCGACGTGAGGGCAGCTCCCGGCGGTGCTTGAGAAACCCGGTCGGGTCAGCCATGACACTCCTGTCGCGGTCTGGTTCTTCGTTGGATCAATGGGTCGGTACCCGCGTGGTGACCTGGTCAGACGCGGGACGACGCCATGATCTCCTCGTCGACGGGCAGGCCCTGCTCCTGCGCCCTGCGCATGGCAGCCAGGACTCGCTTGTAGTCGCGCGGCATGACCTTCACGAAGTGGTCCTGCTCGTCCGCCCAGCGGGAGATCAGCCGGGCTGCGACAGCGGAGCCCGTCTCCCGGTAGTGCTTCTCGATGTGCCCGCGCAGCGCGACCCGGTCATCGTCGTCGAGCGGGTCGACGTCCACCATCTCGGTGTTGATGCGCTGGAGCACCGGCTTGTGAAGATAGGCGACGCCACCGCTCATCCCGGCCGCGAAGTTGCGGCCGATCGAGCCCAGGACGACGACGACACCGCCGGTCATGTACTCGCAGCCGTGGTCTCCGACGCCCTCGACCACCGCGACGGCGCCCGAGTTACGCACGCAGAACCGCTCGCCGACGATGCCGCGGAAGTACGCCTCGCCCGCGGTGGCCCCGTAGAGCAGCACGTTGCCGGCGACGATGTTCTCCTCCGCCCGCAGCGGCGCCTCCTTCGGCGGGAAGACGATGAGCCGCCCGCCGGAGAGGCCCTTGCCGGCGTAGTCGTTGGCGTCCCCCTCCAGGGTGAGGGTCATCCCGCGGGGGACGAACGCGCCGAAGCTCTGCCCGGCGGAACCGGTGAACCGCAGCGAGATCGTGTCGTCGGGCAGCCCGGCCGCCCCGTACCTCTTCGTCACCTCGTAGCCGAGCATGGTGCCGACCGTCCGGTTGACGTTGCGGATCGGCATCTCCAGCCAGACCGGCCGGCCGTCCTCGATCGCGCCCTCGCAGAGCTGGATCAGCGAGTTGTCGAGCGCCTTGTCCAGGCCGTGGTCCTGGCTCGCGGTGCAGTGCAGCGAGCCACCGAACGGCCGCTCCGGCGTGTGCAGGAGCGGGGTGATGTCGAGCCCGGAGGCCTTCCAGTGGTCGATCGCCGCCCGGGCGTCGAGCAGGTCGACCCGGCCCACCGCCTCCGCGATGCTGCGCAGGCCCAGCGCGGCGAGGTGCTCGCGCACCTCCTCGGCGATGAAGGTGAAGAACGCCTCCACGAACTCGGGGCGGCCGGTGAACCGCTTGCGCAGCTCCGGGTTCTGCGTCGCCACGCCGACCGGGCAGGTGTCCAGGTGACAGACGCGCATCATCACGCAGCCCGCGACGACGAGCGGCGCGGTGGCGAAGCCGAACTCCTCGGCACCCAGCAGGGCACCGATGACCACGTCCCGGCCGGTCTTCATCTGGCCGTCGACCTGCACGACGATGCGGTCCCGCAGGCCGTTGAGCAGCAGGGTCTGCTGGGTCTCGGCGAGGCCGAGCTCCCACGGCGCGCCGGCGTGCTTGAGCGACGTCAGCGGCGACGCCCCGGTGCCGCCGTCATGGCCAGAGATCAGCACGACGTCGGCGTGCGCCTTGGAGACACCCGCGGCCACCGTCCCGACCCCGACCTCGGCGACGAGCTTGACGTGCACCCGCGCCTTGGGGTTGGAGTTCTTCAGGTCGTGGATGAGCTGGGCGAGGTCCTCGATCGAGTAGATGTCGTGGTGCGGGGGCGGCGAGATCAGGCCGACGCCCGGGGTCGAGTGCCGGGTCTTCGCGATCCACGGGTAGACCTTGTGCCCGGGCAGCTGGCCGCCCTCGCCCGGCTTCGCGCCCTGCGCCATCTTGATCTGGATGTCGTCGGCGTTCGCCAGGTACTCGCTGGTCACCCCGAACCGGCCGCTGGCCACCTGCTTCACGGCCGAACGGCGCAGGTCACCGTTGTCGTCCGGGGTGAAGCGGCGCGCGTCCTCGCCGCCCTCGCCGGTGTTCGACTTCCCGCCGAGGCGGTTCATCGCGATCGCGAGCGTCTCATGGGCCTCGGCGCTGATCGAGCCGTACGACATGGCGCCGGTCGCGAACCGCTTCACGATCTCGGAGGCCGGCTCGACCTGGTCGATCGGGATCGGGCCACGCCCGGTGTCACGCAGCGCGAACAGGCCGCGCAGCGTCGCGTTCTGCCGGGCCAGGTCGTCGACCTTCGCGGTGTACTCGCGGAACAGGTCGTACTGGCGGCTGCGGGTGGCGTGCTGGAGCAGGAAGACGGTCTCCGGGTTGAACAGGTGCAGCTCGCCCTCACGCCGCCACTGGTACTCGCCGCCGACCTCCAGGGTGCGGTGCGCGAGCTCGGAGGGGACCGTCGGGTACGCGCGCCGGTGCCGGGCCGCGACCTCCTCGGCGATGACGTCGATGCCGACGCCGTCGAGCCGGCTGGGCGTGCCGACGAAGTACTCGTCGACCAGCTCCTGCGACAGCCCGATCGCCTCGAAGACCTGGGCCCCGGTGTAGCTCGCCACCGTGGAGATGCCCATCTTGGACATCACCTTGAGCAGGCCCTTGCCGAGCGCCTTGATCATGTTCTTCTCGGCCTGCTCACGGTCGACGCCGGTGAGCTCGCCACTGGCGAGCAGGTCGTCGATCGACTCGAAGGCCAGGTACGGGTTGACCGCAGCCGCGCCGTAGCCGGTGAGCAGCGCGATGTGGTGGACCTCGCGGGCGTCACCGCATTCGACGATGAGGCCGACCTTCGTCCGGGTCTTCTCACGGATCAGGTGGTGGTGCACCGCCGCGGTCAGCAGCAGGGACGGGATCGGCGCCTTGTGCTCGTCGGAGTCGCGGTCGGAGAGGACCACAATGCGGGCACCGTCGGCGATGGCCTCGCTGACACCGGCACAGATCTCCGCGAGGCGCGCGGCCAGCGCGGCACCGCCACCCTGGACGTCGTACAGACCACGTACCGTCACCGACGCGAAGCCGGGCATGTCACCGTCGTCGTTGATGCCGATGATCCGCGCCAGCTGGGTGTTGCTGATCACCGGGAACGGCAGGTGCACCATCCGGGCCGACGCCGGAGTCGGGTCGAGCAGGTTGCCCTCCGGGCCGAGCGTGCGGGCGAGGCTGGTGACCAGCTCCTCCCGGATCGCGTCCAGCGGCGGGTTGGTGACCTGGGCGAACAGCTGGGTGAAGTAGTCGAACAGCAGCCGCGGCCGGGTGGAGAGCACGGCGACCGGGGTGTCGGTGCCCATCGACCCGATCGGTTCGGCCCCCGAGCGCGCCATCGGGCCGACGATGATCCGCAGCTCCTCCTCGGTGTACCCGAAGACCTGCTGGCGGCGCAGGACGGACGAGTGCCCGTACAGGATGTGCTCCCGCTCGGGCAGATCGTCCAGGGAGATGACGCCGGCGTGCAGCCACTCCTCGTACGGCGCGGCGTTCGCCAGCGCCGACTTGACCTCGTCGTCGCTGACGATCCGGCCCTTCGCGGTGTCGACGAGGAACATCCGCCCAGGCTGCAGGCGGCCCTTGCGCACCACCTTGTGCGGCGGGATGTCCAGCACGCCGACCTCGGAGGCCATCACGACCAGGCCGTCGTCGGTCACCCAGTAGCGGGACGGGCGCAGGCCGTTGCGGTCCAGCACCGCGCCGATCATCGTGCCGTCGGTGAAGGCGATGGAGGCCGGGCCGTCCCAGGGCTCCATGAGCGCGGAGTGGAACTCGTAGAAGGCCCGGCGGGCCGGGTCCATCTCCTCGTGGTTCTCCCACGCCTCCGGGATCATCATGAGCACCGCGTGCGGCAGCGAACGCCCGCCCAGGTGCAGCAGCTCGAGCACCTCGTCGAAGCTGGCCGAGTCGCTGGCACCGTCCTCACAGATCGGGAACAGCCGCGCCAGGTCGCCGGGGATGAGGTTGCTGGCCAGCAGCGCCTCCCGCGCGCGCATCCAGTTACGGTTGCCGCGCACGGTGTTGATCTCGCCGTTGTGGGCGATCAGCCGGTACGGGTGTGCCAGCGGCCAGCTCGGGAAGGTGTTCGTCGAGAACCGGCTGTGGACCAGCGCGATGGCGCTGTCGAACCGCGGGTCGTCGAGGTCCGGGAAGTAGGCGGAGAGCTGATGCGTCGTCAGCATGCCCTTGTAGACGATGGTGCGGGCTGACAGCGACGGCATGTAGGCGCCGGTCTCGCGCCGGACCCGCTTGCGTACACAGTAGGCGCGGCGCTCGAGCTCCATCACGTCGAAACCGTCGTCGGACGCGGAGCCGGTCGCACCCGCCGCGCCGGCCGCCCCGGACCCGTCCAGAGCCTGCGCCGGATCAGCCGCGGCGGCCCCGGTCGGCTCGCCGGGCAGCGCGAGGAAGATCTGCCGCATCCACGGCTCGACCTCACGCGCCGCGGTACCGACGAGGTGGCCGACCGTCGGGACCTCCCGCCAGCCGAGGATCCGCAGGCCCTCCTGGCGCACGATCCGGCTGATCGCCCGGACGGCGTCGTCGCGCTCGCCGGCGATCTGGGAAAGGAAGATCGTGCCGACGGCGTACCGGCCCGGCGCCGGCAGCGGGAACTGCACGACGTCACGGAAGAAGCCGTCCGGCACCTGAACCAGGATGCCCGCACCGTCGCCGGTGTCGGGGTCGCTGCCGGACGCACCGCGATGATCAAGATTGCGCAGGACTGTCAGCCCCTGATCGACCAGCTCGTGGCTACGCCGGCCATGCACATCGACAACGAAGCCGACGCCACAGGCATCGTGTTCGAACGAGGGGTCATAGAGACCTTGCGCAGTCGACATCCGGAGGTGTCCCGTCCATCTTCAGGGGCCGATGGGAGCGGACGACGTTGTCCGGAGGGTGGCGCGGCGAATGACGGGCTGCTCATCAGCTCCGCGCCTCTACCGAGTGTGCCATGCGCAAGCCGCATCCGCCGTGGTCGCTCATGTCCGTCAGATCACAGCGAGATGACGCCAGATTTCACAGGTGATCAAAGAACTTCCGGTAAGGGGCCACCAAAAGCGGACAAGTGACAGGGAGGCAACATTCCCGTCACAGGGCGCACCGCCAGGCAGCCAGCCGCCGCGAACCGGACGAGCAGGGTGAGGATCTCCTGCCTATAAGCAGTGTACGGATCCAGTTTGTCGTGGATCCGCCCACCCTCCGTGCGATCTCCGGTATTCCGCCCCGTCACGGCAAGCCACCCTGTTCGTCGAGGGCGGCCTGCCTCGGTCAGTCCCGGCTGGCCGAGCCCGCACCCGCAGTCCCGGCAGGACCGGCGGTGCCAGAACCCGGGACGGCGGAACCGGCGGCGACATCCGGACCGCTGGGCGCGTTCCCAGCCGTCGCATCCGCGCCGACGCCGGCACCGGCACCGGCAGTCGGCACCGCGACCGCGGCGGCCGAGCCGCCCGGAGCCGGGACGGCTACGGCCGGCTCGGTCGCCCGGTCACCGGGATGGTCCGCGCTGACCGTGGCAGCGCCCTTGCCGGCGTCGATGCCCGGCCCACCGGGCGCGGTCGCCTCCGTCGCGCCGGCCGCGGCCGCCCTGCCCTCGGGGCCCGCCTTGCCAGTCGCGCCAGTATCGCCGGCCCCGGTCCCCTTGCCAGCCGGGTCCGTCCTGCCTGGCGTCTCCGCCTTGCCGGCCGAGTCGGTCCCGCCCTCCACGCCGGCCTCGCTGTCCGCGCCCGCACCGGCCTCGGCGTCCGGGGTGTCCCCGACGCCGGGCGCCGGGGGCCAGCCGACGTTGGCGTCGATCGGGCGCCGAACGAGCGCCAGCGCCAACACCGCGAGCAGGAAGACCACGATCGAGACCCAGATGTTGATCCGGAAGCCGAGGACCTTCTCCGCGGTGTCGATCCGCAGCGCCTCGATCCACAGTCTCCCGATCGTGTAAAGCGCCACGTAGAGGAAGAACAACCGCCCGCGGCCAAGCCGTTTACGCCTGTCGACGAGCAGCAGGACCCCCGCGACGACCAGGTTCCACAGCGACTCGTAAAGGAAGGTCGGGTGGTAGGTCGAGACTCCCGGGATCATCTGGTGCGCCGGATCGATCCGGACCGCCCAGGGCAGATCCGTCGCGCGGCCGTACAGCTCCTGGTTGAACCAGTTCCCCCACCGCCCGATCGCCTGCGCGAGAGCCAGGCCGGGCGCGAGCGCGTCCGCGAACAGGCCGAACGACACGTCCATCCGTCGGCAGGCGATCCAGGCGCCGAGCGCCCCACCGGCGACCGCGCCCCAGATCGCCAGGCCACCGTTCCAGACCTCGAAGACCGCGACCAGGTCGCCGTCCTTGCCGAAGTAGGCCTCGGGGCTGCTGACCACGTGGTAGATCCGCGCGCCGACGATGCCGAACGGGACCGCCCAGTACGCGACCTCGCTGGCGACCACGGGATCCACGCCGCGTGCCCGCAACCGCCGAGCGGTCACGACAACAGCGACGATGATCCCGATGACGATCATCAGAGCGTAGGCGCGCAGGGGGACGGGCCCCAGATGCACGACTCCTCGGGATGGACTGGGTATAGCAGCGAGCACCACGGGGGTCAGGCTATCGCC
Source organism: Frankia sp. R43 (assembly GCF_001306465.1). Classification (NCBI taxonomy): domain Bacteria; kingdom Bacillati; phylum Actinomycetota; class Actinomycetes; order Frankiales; family Frankiaceae; genus Frankia; species Frankia sp. R43. The sequence continues at coordinate 164,075 of NZ_LFCW01000001.1, forward strand.
CCGGACGTCCGATGCTGCGAGGCCAGTCCCACGAGCAACGCAGCCGCAATCGGGAATGCGCCGGGCACACTTCCCTCAACCCACGAGACCACAGGGGATATACCTGGCGCAATCAGACAGACCGGGCCCGGGTGGACCACAGAACAGCAACGGAACGCCCACGGAGCGACCGCGGGATGTTCACGGGAACAGGTCAGACAGAGGCCGAGCGCACACCCGCGGCAAGCTCGGCCGCCAGACTGGTGACCGCGGCGAGACCGGGGTCACCGCCCTGACCGGCCCCGGTGTCGGTCGCGGTGTCGGTGTCGAGCGCACGGACGAGGGCCGAACCGACGATGACCCCGTCCGCGAAGCTCGCGACCTCCGAGGCCTGGGCCCCGTTGCTGACTCCCAGCCCGACGGCGACCGGCAGGCCGGTCACCTCACGCACCCGGGCGACAAGATCACCGGCCTTGGCCCCGACCTCGGCGCGTGCCCCGGTGACACCCATTGTCGACGCCGCGTAGACAAAGCCACGGCTGTGCCCGGTGACCAGGCGCAGCCGCTCGGGCGTGGAGCTCGGCGCGACCAGGAAGACCGGGTCCAGGCCATGGGCGGCACAGGCCGCGAGCCAGCGGTCGGCCTCCTCGGGCGGCAGGTCGGGAGTGATCGCTCCCGCCCCGCCGGCCGCGGCCAGGTCGGCCGCGAACGCCTCCAGGCCGTATCGCTCCACCGGATTCCAGTAGGTCATCACCAGTGTCGGCGCTCCGGTCTCGGCGACCGCCTCGACCGTGCGCAGCACATCCCGCGTCGTGACTCCGCCGCGCAGGGCGGCATCGGCGGCGTCCTGGATGACCGGCCCGTCCATGGTCGGGTCGGAGTAGGGCAGACCGACCTCGACGACGTCCACCCCGGCCGCAACCATGGCCCGCATCGCGGCGATCCCGCGTTCCACTGTCGGGAAGCCCGCGGGAAGGTAGCCGACGAGGACGGCACGCCCCTCGTCGCGGGCCCGGGCGAAGGCCCGGTCCAGCGGGCTGAACCGCTCCGCCTCGCCCGACTGGACCTGCGCTGACGCGCTCTGTGCCAACTGACTCCGCACCGTGGATCCGTTCCTCGTCGTCGTGATCAGGCGGATGGAGAGGTGCCCGCGGCGTCGCCTGCGCCCGGGGACTCGGCGCCCTCGTCCAACAGGTTGAACCAGCGGGCAGCCGTGTCGACGTCCTTGTCGCCGCGACCGGAGCAGTTGACCAGCACGACGGCCTCGGGGCCGAGCTCACGGGCGACCTCGAAGGCGCCGGCGAAGGCGTGCGCGCTCTCGATGGCCACGAGGATGCCCTCCGTGCGGGCCACCAGCCCCAGCGCGTCCATCGCCGCGGTGTCGTCGACCACCCGGTACGTGGCGCGCCCGGTCTCGTGCAGCAACGCGTGCTCGGGGCCGATGCCCGGGTAGTCGAGCCCGGCGGAGATCGAGTGGGAGACCTGGGTCTGCCCGTCCTCGTCCTGCAGCAGGAAGGTCCGCATGCCGTGCAGGACACCGGGTGCCCCGCCGGCGATGGCGGCCGCGTGGCGCCCGGTGGCGACCCCGTCACCACCGGCCTCGCAACCGATCAGCGCGACCTCTGTGTCCGGGATGAAACGGTGGAAGATGCCCATCGCGTTCGACCCGCCGCCGACACAGGCGACCACCGCGTCCGGCAGGCGGCCGAGCAGGTCGAGGGTCTGCTGACGCGCCTCCACCCCGATGATGCGCTGGAAGTCACGCACCATCATCGGGAACGGATGAGGCCCCATCACCGACCCGATGCAGTAGTGCGTCGAGTCGACCGTGGCCACCCAGTCACGCATGGCCTCGTTGATGGCGTCCTTCAGGGTGCGGCTGCCGGACGCGACCGCGACGACCTCCGCGCCGAGCAGGCGCATCCGCGCCACGTTGAGAGCCTGCCGGCGGGTGTCCTCCTCGCCCATGTAGACGACGCACTCCAGGCCCAGCAGGGCGCAGGCGGTCGCGGTCGCCACACCGTGCTGACCGGCGCCCGTCTCGGCGATCACCCGCGTCTTGCCCATCCGGCGGGTGAGCAGGCACTGCCCCAGCACATTGTTGACCTTGTGCGAGCCGGTGTGGGCGAGATCCTCCCGCTTGAGCAGGATGCGCGCGCCACCGATCTTCTCGGTCAGCCGATCCGCGGCGGTCAGCGGCGTCGGGCGGCCGGCATAGGTCGACAGCAGCCGGTCGAGCTCACCGGTGAAGGCCGGGTCGACCCGGGCGGCCTCGTAGGCGGCCGAAAGCTCGTCGAGCGCGGCGAACAGCGCCTCGGGCACGAAACGCCCACCGAAACGCCCGTAGTGACCTGACACGTCCGGAACCGACTGCCAGCTCCGGGCCGCTTCGACGGACGACCATTGATCGGCCGCACCGACCGCGCCCGGGCGGGTCGGGTCAGTCGCGTCGGAGGAGCCGGCAAGCGTTCCAGCGGATCGAGCAGTCACGGCCCTGACTGTACCGGCGCCCGACCCCACCAAGGTGACCGCGGGAGAGCTGCGGCCAGACGGGGACCGTCCGGACACGGCGGGACGCCATGGGCACCGCACCGTGCTCCCGGTCCCGCTCTCGGCCGGGCATCACGTCACGCCCCGGCCCGCCCGGCATGCGGCCCACCCGGCATGCGCGGGACGCCCCGCCCCGGATCCGGGCCGGGGCGTCGGCCTCGTGCGGGATCAGTGCGCGATGCGGGTGGCCGGATGGGTTCCGGCCGTCACGAGGTCCGCGACGAACTGCCGCGGGTCGCCACCGGTGACGGCGGCCTCGCCCACCAGAACGGCGTCCGCACCCGCGCCGGCGTACTGGAGGAGGTCGTGGGGACCGCGCACGCCGGACTCGGCGACCTTCAGCACCCCGTGGGGAACCATCGGTGCCAGCCGCGCGAACGTCTCCCTGTCGACCTGGAGCGTGCGCAGGTTCCGGGCGTTGATCCCGATCAGCCGGGCTCCCGCGTCGAGCGCACGGACCATCTCCTCCTCGTCGTGCACCTCGACCAGCGCGGTCATTCCCAGGGACTCGACCCGCTCCAGCAGCCCGATGAGGCGTGGCTGGTCGAGCGCGGCCACGATCAGCAGGACCAGGTCGGCACCATGCGCCCGCGCCTCCAGCACCTGGTACGGCGACACCACGAAGTCCTTGCGCAGGACCGGGATGTCCACCGCTACCCGGACGGCATCAAGATCCGCAAGGGACCCGCCGAAGCGCCGCCGCTCGGTGAGGACGCTCACCGCCGCCGCGCCGGCCTGCTCATAGAGCGAGGCCAGCCCGGCCGGGTCGGTGATCGCCGCCAGTGCCCCCTTCGACGGTGAGCGGCGCTTGATCTCCGCAATCACCGACACCCGCGGCGCACGCAGCACCGCCAGCGCGTCCCGGGGGTCCGGTACACGTTCCACTCTTTGTTTGAGAGCTGCCAGGGACGTCTCTCGCTCGCGTTCAGCCAGATCTGCTCTGACCCCGTCGAGGATCTCGTCGAGAGCGTTCATCGCCCCGCGCTCGCGCCAGTCGCGGCCATGGGGCCGATGGTAGGACAGGCGCACGACGCCGGCCCGCCACCCCCACTCACGGCGTCGAGCGGTCACGACCTGTCGTTGCTTCTCCGTTGTCGATTTGGGCCGATACCGCCCTGACGTCGACGTCGAGGCCAGATGAATTAGAGGTATCTCCCACCCGGTGACGGAATGGTTCGCGAGCGTAGTGGTGACGCCGTTGCTACTGACACCCGCCGCACCGACACGGACACGTCACGAAACCGGCGCTCGGCGTCGCGACACGCCCGCCCCCCGGCGACTTTGACGCCCCACGACCGACCCGTATCATCGAACACACGTTCGACGGAGCTGCTTGGGGGAAGCGTGATGACGGATCGGGTGACAGATCAGGTGGGCCTGGCATGGAGCGCGGCGGTGGAGATCGGCAATGCACCGAACGCGGCATGGGAGTCAGATCCGGCCGGCTCCGCGGGGCAGGCGATGGGCGCGCGATGGCCCATCGCGGCCTGGGCGTCCTCGGCTGTGTGGTCCGCCCGTCCCGCCAGCGGCAGCGGTTCCGAGCCGGATGGGCAGCCCGCTTCGGGCGGGCCGGAAGGTGGTCCGGACGAGAGGACCGATCGAAATGCAGGATCATCGTCAGCCGTTCCCGGCACCGCGCCGGGCACGCCCGTCTCCAGCCCCGCGGAGCCGCTGCACGCCGGCGGCACGGCTACCGAGCCCACGGGCCCGGCAGCGGCCAGCCCAGCGGGCGCCCCGGGCGCCGTCGCGCCCCGGCGGGCGACCGCCGTCCCGCCCCGGCCCACGCCCGCAGGGCCACCGGGGAGCGCGCCCGCAGGTCGGCCAGGGGCCGCCACGGGCGCGGGCTCACGGCGGCTTCTCGACACCGACACGGAGCACCAGCTACTTCTTGCTCAGATCCGGGAGCTCGACCGCCGCATCGCCCGAATGGACGTGCTCATCCGTCTGCTTGAGGCGGATGTTGAGCGCAACCACCTGACGCTGGCGGCCCTGGGCCGCCAGCAGTCCCCGCGTACACTCCCGCCGCGGCCGCCCGAGACCCACACCGGCCGGCCCGGCACGAGCGGCTCGCCGCGCCTCGCGGGCCAGGAAGGGCGGCTCCGATGATCAGGTGGGGTCCTGGCCCCGCTCGATGGCGTCCCAGGCGTCAACGGGTGCGGCTACGCGGGCCTGGTAACGGCCGGACATGGCCGGCCAGGTCCGCGCGCGGGCGACCACGGCAGCGCCCGTGACGGCCAGTACCAGGCCGCCGAACGAGGCCGACCAGGGTCCGGCGGTGCGGGAGAGCCCAGTGATCGTCGGCTCCCCCACGGGTACCACGGCCTGAACCTCGTCCGTGCCGCGGACAGCGCCCATCGGATCGATGGCGATCCCACCCGCCGTCACGAGAATGGCGATGCCCGCGAGCAGCACGAGGATTCCCACCACGGTCCGGCCCAGCCGCCGGGTCGCGATGATCGCCAGTGTCCCGGCGAGGCCGAGCAGCCCGAGGGCGGTCACCGCCGGTGCCAGCGAGCTGCCGGACCAGTTCACCGCCAGCGGCGCCGCCACCACCTTCTCCCCCACCCCTGACTGCACACGGGCCGACACCCAGGTGGAACCAGCGCTGAACAGCACCGCTGCCGCGCCGACCAGGCACCCGACGATGGCCAGCATCCGTTCCCGACGGGCCCGTCGGGCCTGGTCAGCAGCCGGCGCGGCGGCCCCGTCGGCCGCGGTGCTGCCATCGGGATGCCGGTCGGGTGGTGTCGTGGTGGGCATGTCGGGCGTCGAGGTCATGACGGCGAGCGGAGCGACTCCGCCACCTCGATCGCGCGGAGCACCGCGGCGGCCTTCGTCCGGCTCTCCAGATCCTCCGTCTCCGGCACCGAGTCCGCGACGATGCCGGCGCCGGCCTGCACATAGGCCATGCCGGAGCGCAGCACCGCGGTGCGGATGGCGATGGCGGTGTCCAGATCGCCGCCGAAGTCGAGATAGCCGACCACGCCCCCGTAGAGACCACGCCGGGTCGGCTCCAGCTCGTCGATGATCTCCATGGCGCGCACCTTCGGGGCTCCGGACAGGGTGCCCGCGGGGAAGGTGGCGGCCAGCACGTCGACGGCGCTGCGTTCGGGCGCGACCTGACCGATCACGGTGGAGACGATGTGCATGATGTGCGAGAACCGCTCGACCGCGGCGAACTCGACGACCCGCACCGAGCCCGGCACACAGACCCGCCCGAGATCGTTGCGGACCAGGTCCACCAGCATGACGTGCTCGGATCGTTCCTTCGGGTCGGCCAGCAGCTGGGCGGCCAGCTCGGCGTCGTGCTCGGGAGTCTCGCCCCGCGGCCGGCTGCCGGCGATCGGGTGCAGCAGTGCTCGGCGGCCCGTGACCTTGACGTGTGCCTCGGGCGAGGACCCGACGACGTCATGATCGGCGAAGCGCAGCAGATACATGTACGGGCTGGGGTTGGACGCCCGCAGGACCCGGTACACATCCAGCGCGTCGGCGGAGGTGGGGCGCTCGAAACGCTGCGAGACGACGATCTGGAAGCACTCGCCGGCGCGGATCTCCTCGATCGACCGCTCGATCGCGGCCCGGTAGCCACCGGCCTCGGTGGCGGAGACGAAGTCCCTTACCCCGGTGACGGCCCCGGTCGTGGTAGCCACGGTCGGCTCGCTCCACTTGCCGAGATCGGCCGTCATCACCTCGATCCGGTGCACCGCGTCGTCGTAAGCCGCGTCCAGCTCGGCGGTACCGGCGGTACCGGCGCCCTCTGCCCCCCCGCCGCTTCCGGTGACGCCGGTGACGCCGGTGAAGACGTTCGCCACCAGCTGGCACGACCCGTCGGTGTGGTCCAGGACGGCGAGGTCGGTCGTCAGCAACATCCGCAGCTCGGGAATCCCGAGATCATTGACGGAGTTCGCCGGCAGCCGCTCGATGCGCCGGACGATGTCGTAGGACAGGTAGCCGACCAGGCCACCGAGCAGCGGCGGGGTCCCCTCCGGGCGGGGCGAGCAGAGCTGCCGCTCGACGGCCCGCAGGACCTCCAGCGGATCACCACCGCTCGGCAGGCCCGGCGGCGGCACCCCGTCCACCCAGACGGCCTGGCCATCACGTTCCGTGAGGGTGGCGGCGGCGCGTACCCCGATGAACGAGTACCGCGACCACACACCGCCATGCTCGGCGGACTCCAGCAGGAACGTGCCCGGGCCGCCGGCCAGCTTGCGGTACACCCCGACCGGGGTCTCGCCGTCGGCCAGCAGACGCCGGGACACCGCCACGACCGGCTGGTGCGCCGCGAGCTGGTGGAACTCCTCGCGGGTGGGCGTGATCACGCCGGTCGTCATCGACCTGCTCCCCTCGTCGACGCCGTCACGGAGGCGCGGTCCCCGGCCGACGCTGCCGCGCCCGACGCTGCCGCGCCCGACACTTCCGACGCGGCCGGGCCGGCCTCGACGGGCAGCTCCCGACCGACGAAGCAGGTGCGCTCCCCCGTGTGGCAAGCCACCCCCACCTGGTCCACCCGGACGAGCACGGTATCCCCGTCGCAGTCGAGAGCGACCGAGCGAACCCACTGCACGTGCCCGCTGGTGTCTCCCTTGACCCAGTACTCGGACCGGCTTCGGCTCCAGTAGGTGGCGCGGCCGGTGGTGAGGGTCCGGTGCAGCGCCTCATCGTCCATCCAGCCGAGCATGAGGACCTCGCCCGTGTCGTACTGCTGGGCTACGGCCGGGAACAGGCCCGCCCCGTCCCGCTTGAGCTGGCGGGCGATGGCGGGATCGAGAGCTGAGGCTGGTGCGGTCACCCACCCTATTCTGCCTGCCGCGGCGAGGCCGGCCGCGAGCCCGCGCTGTGAGCCGGCCCCATGAGCCGGCCGCGTAACCCGGCGCTGTGAGCCGGGCGCGACCTGGCGCCCCTGGCGCCGGCACACTGCCGCTGGCGGGCCGGCCCGCCGTCAGCGGGAGGAGACCCCGGCGGCCCAGGACTCGTGCAGCCGCCGATACACCCCGGGAACCGCGACGAGGTCGGCGTGCGTGCCGCGCTGGACGACCCGGCCCGCGTCCACCACGATCACCTCGTCCGCGGCCTCGGCCGTCGAGAGCCGGTGCGCGATCGTGACGGACGTCCGGTCGCGGGTCAGGGCCAGCAGGGCCGCGGCGATCCGGACCTCGGTGGCCGGATCCACCGCGGAGGTCGCCTCGTCGAGGACCAGCAGGTCCGGGTCGGCCAGCTGGGCCCGAGCCAGCGCGACGAGCTGGCGCTCGCCGGCCGAGAGCAGATCGCCCCGCTCACCGACCCTGGTGGCGATCCCGGCCGGCAGGCCGGCCAGCCACTCCCCCAGCCCCAGCTGCTCGAACGCCACCATGATCTCCTCATCGGTGGCGTCGGGGCGCCCATAGCGGACGTTGCCCGCCACGGTCAGGTCGAACAGGAAGCCGTCCTGCGGCACCATGACCACGCGGCGGCGCAGCGAGTCGAAACGCACCTCGCCCAGCGGGACGTCGCCGATCAGGACGGTGCCGTCGGTGGGGTCCATCAGCCGGGTCAGCAGCTTCGCCATGGTCGTCTTGCCGGAGCCGGTCTCGCCGACGACCGCCACCCTCGTCCGGGCCGCCAGGTCGAGGGTCACGTCGTGGAGCACCGGCGGTCCGCCTGGGTAGGCGAAGCCGACCTGGTCGAACCGGACCCCCAGCGGGCCGTCCGGCAGCAGGCGCCCCCCGCCGTCGGCACCGGGGTCGCGGATGTCGGTCGGGGTGTCGAGCACGTCGACGACCCGCCGGAGCCCGGCGATGGCGTTGGAGCCCTCGTTCAGCACCTCGGTCAGCGACTGGATCGGCATCACGAACAGCGTCAGCAGAAACAGGAATGCCACGAGCTGGCCGGTGGTGAGCGAGTCGTCGACGCCGAGCGCGACCCCCAGCACGACCACCGACGCCGTCGTCAGCGCGGCGACGATCTCCACCCCGGCGAACACCCCGGCCACCAGCGTCTGCGCCTGGGTCTGGGCGACCCGGTAGTCCTCCACCGTGGTCCCGATGCGTCGGGCCGTCCGCTGCTGCGACCCGTACGCGCGCACCACCTGTGCGCCCACCACGGACTCGGCGATCGCGCCGAGCATCTCGCCGACCCGCTCCCGCACCACGCCGTACCGGCGGGCCAGCCGTTTCTGGAACCGGTGGGTCGCGAGGACCAGCGGCACGAAGAACGCGTACACCACCAGCGTCAGCTGCCAGGAGTAGACGAACATCAGGACCGTCGCGATGACCATCTGCCCCAGCGAGACGATCAACATGACGCCGCCGAACTGCAGGAACTGCGACATGGTGTCGATGTCGGTGGTCACCCGCGAGGTCAGCGACCCGCGCCGCTGCTCGGACTGGCTGAGCATCGACAGGTCATGCACGTGCCGGAACGCCCGGACCCGCAGGGTCGCGAGCGCGCTCTCCGACAGGCGGTAGAGCCGGACGTTCATCCGGTAGGCGGCGACGGCGGTGACTCCGATGGCGACGGCCGCGAAACCCACCGAGATCCCGATGACCCCCAGGTCGGCCCCGCCGTCCCACACACCGCGGTCCAGTGCCTGCTGGATGACCACGGGGACGACCACCTTGCCCACCGTGGCGATGATCGCCAGTCCGAGCGTGCCGAGGATCCCGGCGGTCAGCTCCGGCACCAGCCGGTGCAGCCGGCCGAGGGTCGCCCACAGCCCCTCGCCCACCGCACCTCCACCCACCACTGCACCACCGCCCACAGCCGCGCCACCGTGCACCGCGCCATCCCTCACCGCGCCGGCGCCCACAGCAGCACCAGGACTCACGGCACTGCGACCAACGGCGCTGCGACTCACGGCGCGACCTCCGGAACGGCCGGGACCGCGGCGGCCGGCGACCGCCCGTCCGCCGCCTCGTCGTAGGCGGTAAGCAGCTCGGCATAGCCAGGCGAGCGACTCAGCAGCTCCCGGTGCGTACCCTGCGCGACCACCCGGCCGCCGGCCAGGAAGACGACCTCGTCCGCGAGCTCGACCGTCGAGCGGCGATAGGCGACGATCACCACCGTGGCGGCGCCGGCCCGGGCCCGCAGATCGGCGAGGATGGACGCCTCGATCCGCGGGTCGACGCTGGAGGTCGCGTCGTCCAGGATGAGCAGCCGCGGATGGCGGACCAGCGCGCGGGCCAGGCCGATGCGCTGGCGCTGGCCGCCGGACAACGTGGTTCCTCGCTCGCCGACGCGGGTGTCCAGGCCCGCGGGCAGCGCGCGCACGAAACGGTCCGCCTGGGCGCGGCGCAGGGCCTCCCAGATCTCGTCGTCGCCCACGTCGAGGCCCAGCGCCACGTTGGCCCGCACGGTGTCGTCGAACAGGAACGTCTGCTGAGGGACGAGCGCGACCGCGCCGGTGACCTCGCCGGCCGCGAGCTCGGGCAGGTCCACCCCGTCGAGACGGATCGTGCCACCGCTCGGGTCGATGAGGCGGGCGAGCAGGTTCACCAGGGTCGACTTGCCCGAGCCGGTGCGGCCGGTGAGCGCCACCACCCGGCCGGGCGGCACGTCGAACGTGACGCCGGACAGCGCCGCCCGCCCGACGCCCACCGCGTCCAGGGCGTCCACGGCGTCGGCGGCGACGTCCACGCTGTCGGCAGGATCCACGGTGCCGGCGGGATCCACGGTGCCGGCAGGGTCGGCGACGTCCTCGGCGGTGGGCCGGCCCGCCGCCGGCGCGGGATACCGGTAGCCGACTCCGCTCACCTGCAGCGCGGCCGGACCGGACCCGGCGAGCCGGGCGGTGCCGTGGGTGAGCCCGCCACTCGCCGCGAGCACCGCCGCCACCCGCTCATGACCGACCACCGACCGCGGGAGCTCGCCGAAGACCCATCCGATCGCCCTGATCGGAAACGCCAGCAGGGTGAACAGGTACGCCACCCGCACCAGCTCGCCGACCGTGAGCGAGCCGGCGTCGATACGGACCGCGCCGACCACGATCACGGTGAGCACACCCAGGTTGGGCAGCGCCTCCATGACCGGGTCGAACATTCCGCGGATCCGGCCGGCGCGGACCATCGCGTCGCGCAGCTCCTGCGCCTTCACCTCGAAGCGGGACGTCTCATCGGCCTCCCGGCCGAGCGTCTTGACGACCAGCGCCCCGTCGAACGACTCGTGTGCGACGCCGCTGACCTCACCGCGCAGCTGCTGGACCCGCCCGTACAGCGGTGACACCAGGCGCCCGTAGATGATGTTGACGGCGCCGAAGGCGGGGAACACCACGCACCCCACCAGCGCGAGCAGCGGGTCCGTCGCGACCAGCAGCCCCAGTGCGGCGGCCAGCATGACCAGCACGCCCGCGGCGAACGGCAGCGGCGCGATCGGTGCCCAGGTCGCCTCGACGTCGGCGTTCGCGTTCGACAACAGCGAGCCGGTGGAGTGCCGCTGGTGCCACGCCAGCGGCAGCTGAAGGTACTGGCGGGTGACCCGGCGTCGGTAGGTGGCCTGCAGCCGGTACTGCATCATCCCGGAGACCAGCCGGCGCAGGAACAGGCCGCACGCGCGCGCGAACCCGATACCGACCATGATCGCACCGGCGCCGAGCAGCGTGCCCCAGTCGGCGTGACCGTCCCGGATGCTCGGGACCACCACCCGCTCGGTGATCTCGCCCAGCGCCAGCGAGGTCGCCACCGTCGCCAACGCGTACAGCGAGCTGCCGACGAAGGCCGCGGCGAAGATCCGCGGCTCCTCTCGCACCGCGTTCGCGAGGATGCCCAGCCCGCGCCCGATCACCCCGGGCGCGTGACCGCCCGCGCCCGCCACCGCCGGCCGGGCCGCCCCGGCCCGGGGCGCCCTGGCCCGGGGCGCAGGAACGTCAACGGTGGCGGCTGTGGCGCCGGTGGCACCCGCGGCGGCGTCCGCCTCCGCGGCAACGGCCTCGGCCTCGGCCTCGGCGGCTGTTACGGCCTCGGCGCCATCCGTGGCACCCACGGCGACATCCGCCACGCACGCCCGCGCCCGTCTGCGGGGAGCGAGGCTGGCCGCAACGCTGGACGCGAGGTCACCGGGCACCGCACTCCTCCGTTTCGCGGTCGCTGTCAGACCGCCGATCACCAGCATCGACTGCTCGTCACCAACGCGGCTGTCCTGGCCAAAAGTCCCGGTCAGCAGGTCAGCGGGTCCGAGCACCCGGTGGGTGGGTCGTTGTTTCACGGCGGCCGTGGCCGGTGGACGCCCCCGCGGTTCTCCGGCGCGCCGCCATCCTGGCCTGCCGCGGGGGTGTTTCACACCGTCATGGGTGAGCTGACCTCAGCTGGACAGCCGAAGTTCCGTCAACGTTCGCGCGGTGCTCCCCCACAGCGCCGCGCACGCCCGGCGGCGCGTCAGCGGACCGGGATGTCCGCGTCGCGCAGCTCCTTCTTCACCTCGGAGATCCGCATCCGCCCGAAGTGGAAGACGCTGGCCGCGAGCACCGCGTCGGCTCCGGCGGCGACGGCGGGGGCGAAGTGGTCGAGCCGACCGGCCCCGCCGCTGGCGATCACGGGCACGTCCACCGCCGCCCGCACCGCACTGATCATCTTCAGGTCGTAGCCGTCCTGCGTGCCGTCGGCGTCCATCGAGTTCAGCAGGATCTCGCCGGCGCCCAGCTCGACGGCGCGCGCCGCCCACTCCACCGCGTCGATGCCGGTACCGCGACGCCCGCCGTGCGTCGTCACCTCGAACAGCGGGCCACCCGGCTCACGGGAGCGGCGCGCGTCGACGGAGAGCACGATGCACTGGCTGCCGAACCGCAGCGCGCACTCGCGGACCAGCTCCGGGCGCGCCACCGCGGCCGTGTTGATGCCGACCTTGTCGGCGCCGGCCCGCAGCAGCCGGTCGACGTCATCGACCGCACGCACTCCCCCGCCGACGGTGAGCGGGATGAAGACCTGCTCGGCGGTGCGCCGGACGATGTCGTACGTGGTCTCCCGGTTGCCGCTGGACGCGGTGATGTCCAGGAAAGTGAGCTCGTCGGCGCCCTCGGCGTCGTAGAGCCGGGCCATCTCGACCGGGTCACCGGCGTCGCGCAGGTCGGTGAAGTTCACCCCTTTGACAACCCTGCCGCCGTCGACGTCGAGGCAGGGGATCACCCGGACCGCGACCGTCACGGCGAGCCCGACGCCGTCCCCGCCGCCGCACCCGCGCCCGCCGCGACGGCCAAGGCCTCGGGCAGGGTGAACGCGCCGGCGTAGAGCGCCTTGCCGATGATGGCGCCCTCGACACCGGGCACCGCGGCGATGGCCCGCAGATCGTCCAGGGAGGAGACCCCGCCGCTGGCGACCACCGGCCGCTTCGTCGCGGCCGTCACGGCACGCAGCAGCTCGACGTTCGGACCGGTCAGCGTTCCATCCCGGCGGACGTCGGTGAGGACGTAACGGGCGCACCCGTCGGCGTCGAGGCGGGCGAGAACCTCGTAGAGCTCGCCGCCGTCACGCGTCCAGCCGCGGGCGGCGAGGGTGGTTCCGCGGACGTCCAGGCCGACCGCGATCCGGTCACCGACGCGGTCGATCGCCGCGCGGACCCAGTCCGGGTTCTCCAGCGCGGCGGTGCCGATGTTGACCCGGGCCGCCCCGGTCGCCAGCGCGGCGTCGAGGGACTCGTCGTCGCGGATGCCGCCGGAGAGCTCGACGGCGACGTCGACGGAGCGGACGACCTCGGCGATCAGCTCCCGGTTGGAGCCACGGCCGAAGGCCGCGTCGAGATCGACCAGATGGATCCACTCGGCGCCGTCACGCTGCCAGGTCAGCGCCGCCTCACGGGGGTCGCCATAGGAGGTCTCGGATCCGGCCTCGCCCTGGACCAGACGGACGGCCTGGCCGTCAGCCACGTCCACCGCGGGTAGCAGCGTCAACGTCACGCGCCCACCCTACGGGTCGCGGCCCCGCCTGGTGCAGACCACACGGGCTCACGCAAAACGTCTCCGTACCCGCGGCCGGCATTCTAGGTTTGCAGCGATGATTCCCGACCGGGCGAATCCCCCACCGGCACAGGCGAATCTGGCGACGTTGCCGGCGTCCGCGGAGCTGCCGGCGACAGCGGCGGCACCGACAGCGGCGGCACCGACAGCGCCAGCGGCGGCACCCACCGAATCGCCCTCCCCGACGCGGCTGGTCGGCAGCCTGTCCAGGCTCGACAGAACCGGCAGGCTCGACAGGCCCGGCAGCGCGTGGGAGTCGGCGCGGATGTGGGGCGCGATCTCGTCCGCCTCCGCACGCCGGATGCTCCGCTACCGGGCGGCGATCCTGGCCTCGATCGTGTCGAACATCGTGCTCACCGTGCTGCGTGGGCACCTGGCGCTGGCCGTGTGGACGCACCGCCCCGGCCTCGCCGGCTACGACAGCACCGCCGCGGTCACCTTCACCGTGCTCGGGCAGTCCCTGGTGACGACCTTCGCCGTCTTCGGCGGAATGATCGACATCCCCTGGCGGGTCCGGAACGGCAGCATCGAGGTCGACCTGGTCCGGCCGCTGGGCTTCCAACGCTGGTACCTCGGGCTCGAGGTGGGGCGGGCGGCCGTGTACCTGGCCAGCCGCGCCCTGCCGGCGGCGATCGTCGGGGTGCTCCTGTTCGACCTGCGGCTGCCGCGCACAGCCGGCGCGGCGGCCGCCTTCGCCGTGAGCCTGGGGCTGGCGCTGCTGGTGAGCTTCGGCCTGCGCTATCTGGTCGCGCTCAGCGCGTTCTGGATGACCGACTTCCGCGGCGTGCAGGCGGTCTCGGCGCTGGTGATGATGTTCTTCTCCGGGGCGATCCTGCCGCTCGTCCTGTTCCCGGGCGCGCTCGGCACCATCGCCGGCCTGCTGCCCTTCGGCGCCGTCATCCAGACCCCGATGGACCTCTACCTGGGCACCGCGGACGACGGCCCGGTCCGCGCACTGGCCTTCCAGGCCGCCTGGGCCCTCGTGCTGCTGCTGGCCGGGCAGGCGCTGACATCCCGGGCGATCCGGCGTCTGGTGGTGCAGAACGGTTGACGAGCGGCACGGAACCGATGGCCGACGATGCGGGACGGATGACCGGTGGTGGGCGCAGCGCCACCGGCGGCGGGCGGCTCGGTCTGGTGCGCGACGAGGCCGCGCTCTACCTGCTCCTCGTCCGTGCGGCGTTCCGGTCGGCGGCGCAGTACCGCGTCTCACTGGTGATGTACACGCTCGTGGAGATGGCGGGCGCCGCGCTGGACCTGGCCACGATCGGCATCATCTTCGCCCATCTCCCCGACCTCGACGGGTTCGCGCTGTCCGAGGTCGCGTTCCTCTACGGGTCCTCCGCCCTGCCCTTCGCCCTCGCCGAGGCCCTGGTGGGCCCGCTTGACCAGCTCGGCTGGCAGATCAAGGACGGAAGGATGGACGCGACGCTCACCCGGCCGGTCAGCGTGCTCGTGCAGAGCGCGACGATGGACTTCTCGGCCCAGCGGCTGGGGCGTCTGGCGCAGCCCACCGCCGTGTTCGCGGTGAGCCTCGCCGCGCTCCCGGTGGACTGGAGCCCCGGACGGGTCGCGATCCTTCCGATGATGGTCCTCTGCGGAACGGTGATCAGTATCAGCCTCGCGGTGGGGGTGGCCGCCGTCCTGTTCGTCGCCCCGGATGCCAGCGTCGCCATCGCGGCGGTCCGCCAGGGCTCCGCGCTGGCGACGCAGTACCCGCTGACGATCTACGGCCGCCGGATGGCGATGCTGCTGACCTTCGTCTTCCCGGTCGCCTTCGTGAACTGGCAGCCCGCGCTGTTCATCCTCGGCCGGCCCGACCCGTTCGGCCTGCCGGGCTTCACCGGCTTCCTCTCGCCGCTGGTCGCGCTGGCCAGCTGCCTGGCCGCCGGGATCGCGTGGAGCGCCGGGATCCGTCACTACCGCGGGGAGGGCGGGTGACCCTTCCATCCGATGCTTCCGTGATCGACGTCAGCGAGGTCACCCGGACGTTCGTGCTGCGGCGGAGGACGGGGTGGATGCGGCGGGAACGCAGCGACGTCCACGCGGTCCGAGACCTGTCGTTCAGCGTGCGGGCCGGGGAGATCGTCGGGTACCTCGGGCCGAACGGCGCCGGCAAGAGCACCACCATCAAGATGCTGGTCGGGATCCTCACCCCGTCCGCGGGGCGGCTGCGGGTCGCCGGGCTGGACCCGTCCCGGCAGCGGCTGCGCCTCGCGCGGCGCATCGGTGTCGTGTTCGGGCAGCGGTCCGCGCTGTGGTCGGATCTACCGCTTCGCGACAGCTTCGACCTCATCCAACGGATCTATCGGATCTCGCCGGCGCGATACCGCCGGAACCTCGACGAGTTCATCGAGCTTCTCGATCTCGCCTCCTTCATCGACACACCGGTCCGCCAGCTCTCTCTCGGGCAGCGGATGCGCGGCAGCGTCACCGCCGCCTTCCTGCCCGAGCCCGAGATCGTCTACCTGGACGAACCGACCATCGGCCTCGACGTGGTCTCGAAGGCCGCCGTACGGTCCTTCCTCGCCCGCACCAACCGGGAGTCGGGGACGACGATCCTGCTCACGACACACGACATGACCGACGTGGAGCAGCTGTGCCGGCGGGTGATGGTCATCGACCACGGCCGGCTCGGCTTCGACGGCACCCTGGACGAGCTGCGTACCCGCATCGGCGGCGTCCGGACACTGCGGGTCGACCTCGCCGAGCCACATCCGGCGATGACGATCGAGGGCGCCCGGGTCGTGCGGGTGGACGGCGCCCGGCAGTGGCTGGAGTTCAGCTCCCAGGACAGCGCGGCACCACTGGTCAGCGCGGTCGCGGCCCGTTACCCGCTGGTTGACCTCGCCGTCGGCGAACCGGCGATCGAGGACGTCGTCGCACGCCTCTACACCACCAACCGACTCCGGGCGGTGCCGCCCGGGTGACCAGGCCCGGCGCGCTGACCGGCACCGGCACCGCGCTGGCCGGCACCGCGCTGGCCGGCACCGCGCTGGCCGGCACCGCGCTGGCCGGCACCGGTGCTCCGACCGGCGCCGGTGCGCGGCAGGTCAGTTCAGCGTGCGCAGCCAGTTCTCCAGCACGTGCGCGCCGGCGTCACCGGACTTCTCCGGGTGGAACTGGGTGGCCATCAGCGGACCACGCTCGACCGCGGCCGCGAACGGCTCGCCGTGCTCGGCCACGGTGTCCCCCGCCTGGGGCCGGGCGGCGTAGGAGTGCACGAAGTAGAAACGCGTGCCCGCGTCCACACCGGCGAACAGGACGGACTCCGCGGGCGGGGCGACCAGGTTCCAGCCCATGTGCGGCAGGACCGGAGCGGACAGCCGGTCCACGCTGCCCGCGAGCACGCCGAGGCCCGCCGTGCGCACCCCGTGCTCGTCCCCGACCTCGTAGAGGATCTGCATGCCGACGCAGATCCCCAGCACCGGGCGGCCGGCCGCGAGCCGCTCGTGCACGACGGCGCCGCCGCCGATCGCCTCGATGCCCGCCATGCAGGCCGCGTACGCGCCGACCCCGGGCACGACGAGCCCGTCAGCGGCACGCGCCGCGTCGAGATCCGCGGTGACGGTCACCTCCGCGCCGACCCGGGCGACCGCCCGCTCGGCCGACCGCAGGTTGCCCGAGCCGTAGTCGAGGACGACGACCTTCGGACGGGCGCTGGTCAAAGCACACCCTTCGTCGAGGGAACCCCGGCGACCCGCGCGTCCAGGGCGACGGCGTCGCGCATCGCGCGGGCGACGGACTTGAACTGGGCCTCGACGACGTGGTGCGCGTTGCGCCCCGACAGCACCCGCACGTGCAGCGCGATCCGCGCCGACGCGGTGATCGACTCGAAGACGTGCCGGGTGAGCGTCGTGTCGTAGGTGCCGATCAGCCCGACCAGCTCCGGCTCGACATGCACGCAGTAGGGCCGCCCGGAAAGATCGACGGCCGACTGCACCAGCGCCTCGTCGAGCGGGACGGTCGCGTCCCCGAACCGCCGGATGCCGGCCTTGTCACCGAGCGCCTCGCGCAGCGCCGCACCGAAGGCGATCGAGGTGTCCTCGACAGTGTGGTGGGCGTCGATGTGCAGGTCGCCCTCGGTCCGCACGGTGAGGTCGAAGCCGCCGTGCTTGCCGAGCTGCTCCATCATGTGATCGAAGAACGGGACGCCGGTCTCGGACGAGGCCAGCCCCGTCCCGTCGAGATCGAGCTCGATCAGGACGTGCGACTCCTTGGTCTTGCGCTCGATCCGAGCGGTTCGCGCCATACGTGTGTGATCCCTCGTGGGTCTTGAACGTCTACTACGTGTTCGACGGCGTCGGTGCTGTTCGAGCTATCCGACCACGCTGGTGCCGGCCGGCGCCGCGGGCCCGGTCCGCAGCAGCGACGGGTTGCCCGTGAGCACCGCGCGCAGGGCGGCGAGGAAGGCGTCCGTCTCGGCGGGCAGGCCCGCCGTCACCCGCAGCCAGCCGCCGAGGCCGACGTCCCGCACGAGCACCCCGGCGTCGAGCAGGCCCTGCCACACCGCCCGCTGGTCGGTGAAATGCCCGAACAGCACGAAGTTCGCGTCGCTCGGCGCCACCTCGCACCCGAGCTGCGGCAGCTCCCGCGCGAGCAGGTCGCGCTGGGCCTTCACCGCCTCGACCGTGCCGAGCAGCTCGTCGGCGTGCGCCAGCGCGGTACGCGCGATCGCCTGGGTGAACGACGACAGGTGGTAGGGCAGCCGGACCAGCGCGAGGGCGTCGACGACCGCCGGATGCGCCGCGAGGTACCCGACCCGGGCTCCGGCCAGCGCGAACGCCTTGCTCATCGTCCGTGTGACGACCAGGCGGGGGTGATCCGGCAGCAGGGTGAGGGCGCTGGGCACGCCGGCCCGGCGGAACTCCGCATAGGCCTCGTCCACCACGACCACCCCGGAGCCCACCTCCTCCATCGCGTCGCAGGCGGCGGCGATGACATCCAGGCCCAGGGCGGTGGCGGTCGGGTTGTTCGGCGAGGCGAGGAACAGCAACGCCGGCCGGTGCCGGTGGATCGCACCGGCGACCCGCTCGGCGTCGAGGGTGAAGTCCTCCGCCCGCTGCTCCCCGACCCAGCCGGTGGCGGTGGCCAGCGCGATCAGCCGGTGCATCGAGTACGACGGCTCGAAGCCGACCGCCGTCCGGCCTGGCCCGCCGAACACCTGGCAGAGCTGCTGAAGGATCTCGTTGGACCCGTTCGCCGCCCACACCTGGGCGGTGTGCACACCGAAACCGGCGTCCGAGGTCAGATAGTAGGCGAGATCGGCGCGCAGGGCCTCGGCGTCGCGGTCCGGGTAGCGGTTCGCCTCCGTCGCGGCGAGGGTCGCGGCCTTCCCCAGCGCGTCGACCAGGCCGGCCGACGGCGGATGCGGGTTCTCGTTCGTGTTCAGCCGGACCGGGACGTCGATCTGCGGCGCGCCGTAGGGCGACAGGCCGCGCAGGTCGTCACGCAGCGGCAGGTCGTCCAGCGTGACCACGCGCCGCGCCGGACGTCCGCCCGACGTCGCCGCACCCGGACGGGATCCGCGGTCGAGACCGGGGCCCACGCCCGGACCGCCCCCCAGGCCCGCGGCCGGCGCGGAGATCGGCTCCACCCGCATCCCGTCGAAGGCGGGGGCGTCGGCCTCGAGGGGGCCGGCGGCGTCGCTCGTCGCATCCACCGAATCCTCGGTCATCGTGCCCGCACCTCCACCGCGTCGACGTGCCCGGTCAGATCCTCGGCCGTGCCGAGCGCGGCGATCCGCGGTGCGATGTCGGCCAGCGCGTCGGCGTCGCAGGAGACGACGTGCACCTGCCGCTGGAAGGCGGACACCGCGAGACCACCGGAATGCCGTGCCGTCCCGCCCGTGGGCAGGACGTGGTTGGAACCAGCCAGATAGTCACCCAGCGGAACCGGGGCGTACGGCCCGACGAAGATCGCCCCGGCGTTGCGCACCCGGGCGGCGACCGCCGCCGCGTCCACCGTCTGGATCTCCAGGTGCTCCGCCGCCCAGGCGTCGGCGACGGCCAGCCCGGCGTCGAGGTCGGCGACCAGCGCCACCGCGCCCTGCCCGGCCAGCGCCTCCGCCACCCGCTCGCGGTGCCGGGTGCGGGGAACCTGCTTGTCCAGCTCGACATCGACGGCGTCAGCGAGCTCGACCGAGGTCGTGACCAGCAGACAGGCCGCCATCGGGTCGTGCTCGGCCTGGGCGATCAGATCGGCGGCGACGAAATCCGGCCGGGCCGAGTGGTCAGCGAGAATCGCGACCTCCGTCGGGCCCGCCTCCGCGTCGACGCCGACCACGCCCCGCAGCAGCCGCTTCGCCGCCGTGACGTACACGTTGCCGGGACCGGTGACCACGTCGACCGCCGGGCAGCTCTGGGTGCCGTGCGCGAACATGGCGACCGCCTGTGCCCCACCGGCCGCGTAGACCTCGTCGACGCCGAGCAGCGCACACGCCGCCAGCACCACCGGGTGCGGCCGGCCGTCGTTGTCCACCTGGGGCGGCGAGGCCACCGCCAGCGACCCGACACCGGCCTCCTGCGCGGGCACCACGTTCATCACGACGCTGCTCGGGTAGGCGACCCGGCCACCCGGCACGTAGAGGCCGACCCGCTCCACCGGGATCCACCGCTCGGTGACCGTCGTGCCGGGGGCGACCTCGACGACGACCGGCTCGCGCAGCTGAGCCCGATGCACCAGCCGTGCCCGCCGGATCGCCTCGGTCAGCGCGTCACGCACCGCCGGCGCGAGCGCCGCCAGCGCGGCCTCGAGATCCTCGGCCGGCACCCGCAGGCTCGCCGGCCGAACCCGGTCGAACCGCTCGGCGGCATCGAGGACAGCCGCGTCACCGCGGGCCCGCACATCATCACAGACCGGGCGCACCGCCTCGATCGCCACGTCGACGTCGACGGCCGCCCGCGGGATGAGGCGGCGGACCTCCGAGGCGCTGGGTCTCACGGAACGCAGATCGAGCCTTCTGAGCACGCCCCCGAGAGTATCGGCCCCACCCCCGGTCGGAGCAGTGGAATTCTTCGGGAATACCCACCGTGACACATGAAGACCCCGATCAGGGATCTTTTCCGGAGAAGTGACAGCCCGACAGCACGGTGTATCCACCACGCGCCCACCTCGTGCCCGTTCGCGCGATTGCCGCCCGCCGTTGCCCACCGCGGCCCGCCGCGGCCCGGCAACCGCGCGGGCGGCCGGACGCCGAGCCGCTTCGATAGCCTCGACGCGTGACCTCCCGTTCGGACATCCCGCCCGCCGACGGGCACTCCTTCCACGGCAAGTCCGGTTTCCTGCCCCCGCAGCTGTATCGGTACCTCGTCACCCACGGGTCGCCGACCGACGACATCCTCGCGGACCTCACGGCCGAGACCGCGGCCCTGGGCGGCGCCGCCGGGATGCAGATCCCCGCCGATCAGGGCGCCCTGCTGACGATCCTGACCGCGGCGATCGCGCCGTCCCGCGCCATCGAGATCGGGACCTTCACCGGCTACTCCTCGCTGTGCGTGGCCCGCGCCCTGCCGCCCGGCGGCCGGCTGCTGTGCCTGGACGTCAGCGACGAGTGGACGTCCATCGCACGGCGCTACTGGGAGCGGGCCGGGGTGAGCGACCGGGTGGAGCTCCGCCTCGGCCCGGCAGCCGAGTCGCTGGCGCGGCTGCCCGCGCGGCCCACCTTCGATCTCGCCTTCATCGACGCCGACAAGGAGGCGTACCAGACCTACCTCGAGCTGCTGCTGCCCCGGCTGAACCCGAACGGCCTGATCATCGTGGACAACGTCCTGCAGTCCGGGCGGGTGCTCGCCGAGGACGGAGCCGAGACCGAGGCCAGCCCGAACGTCGTCGCCATGCGGGCCTTCAACGAGGCGCTCGCCCGTGACCGGCGGGTCCAGGTCGTCATGCTGCCCGTCGCCGACGGGCTGACCCTCGCCCGCAGGCTGCCGTAGGCCCACCGGCCGACTCCCTGGGCGGACTGGCCGGGAGCGGTCACAGGTACCGTTCCGGGCGGCCGATCCGCACCTGCACACCGGGCGAGTAGTGCATCAGCGGCTCGACCGCCGGCGGGGCGAGTCCGGCCGCGCCCAGCAGCCCGTCGTCGAGCTCCACGGGATCCGCCCGGTGGAGCGGCCAGGGCTCGTGGCAGGCCGGCACGGTCCGATGGCTCGGCCCGGTCGAGCTGTAGAGGCGCCAGCGGGCGGTGAGGAAGTGATCCAACGGGCTGAGCTCGCCGGCCTGATACGCGGCGCCGATCCGGACCCGCACCCGGCTGGACGCCCCCCGCGGCCCCGGCCAGCGACGCCGCGTCCGGTAGAGGATCTCGTCCCGACCGATCCCGTCCCGACCGATCCCGTCCCGACCGATCCCGTCCCGACCGATCCGGTCCCGGCCGATCCCGTCCTGGCCGATCCCGTCCTGGCCGATCCCGTCCTGGCCGATCCCGTCCTGGCCGATCCCGTCCTGGCCGAGCGTGCGACGCGGGCCCGGCCAGCCTTCCCCGGTTCGGACGACCCGCATGGCGGACCACAGGTAGGGAAGCCGGAAACCCCCGCGCGCCATCAGAACCGCGGGGAGCCTGGCGGCGTCCAGGGAGAAGAACCAGACCCCGCGACGACCCCGCCGATCGACCACATAGGTGCGGACGTTGGTCTCCGGGAACGCGGACATCCACGGCAACGACCACCCGCGGCCGGTCGCCACCCGCATGGAGAAGGGCACCAGGCTGACCCAGGCCTGGCCGTCGAAGGTGTCCACGGTCAGCTCCGGCGGCAGCCGGCGGCGCACCACCTCGGGCTCGAACGGCCAGTGCAGGAAGGTCAGCCGCTCCCAGCGCTGGATCGAAGCCGGGCGCTCGACGGCGAACGGGCACACCGACCCCACCTCGGGGCGAGCGGGGCCTCGCCGCAGGGGGCGAGCCGCGGCGTCACCGCCGCCGGCCAGGCCCGACTGGTCCAGGTACATGCGACCATCGTGGCCTGCCGGCCGACTATTCGCCGGATTTCAGCAGTTCCGTCGCGGAGACGACGATTCGCGGGTCCGGCTGCCCGATGACCGACTCGTCCCGGCCGGCGTACTCCAGCTGCGACAGGACGTGGCGCATGGCCTCCAGCCGGGCCCGTTTCTTGTCGTTGCTCTTGATGACGGTCCAGGGCGCCTTCTTGCTGTCCGTGTGGACGAACATGGCTTCCTTGGCCTTGGTGTAGTCGTCCCACCGGTCCAGGGCCGCGAGATCGACGGGGCTGAGCTTCCACTGCCGCACCGGGTCGATCTGACGGATCAGGAACCGCGTCTGCTGCTCGCTGCGTGAGACCGAGAACCACAGCTTGATGAGGTGGATGCCGCTTTCGATGAGCATCTCCTCGAGCGCGGGCGCCTGGCCGAGGAACTCGTGGTACTGGGCTTCCGTGCAGAAGCCCATGACCCGCTCGACGCCGGCCCGGTTGTACCAGGAGCGGTCGAACATCACGATCTCGCCGGCGGTCGGCAGATGCTCGATGTACCGCTGGAAGTACCAGGACCCACGCTCGGTCTCGGTCGGTTTCTCCAGCGCCACGACCCGGGCCCCACGCGGGTTCAGGTGCTCGGTGAACCGCTTGATGGTGCCGCCCTTGCCGGCGGCGTCCCGGCCCTCGAAAAGCAGGACGACCTTCTGGCCGGTGTCCTTCACCCAGTACTGGAGCTTGAGCAGCTCGATCTGCAGCAGCCGCTTCTCCCGCTCATAGGCGTCACGGGAAAGCCGGTGTGTGTACGGGTAGTTCTCCCGCCAGGTGTCGATCGACGTGCCGTCCGGACGGAACAGGGTCGCGTCGTCCGCGTCATCCTCGACCACTGTCAGTGAACGGACGTCCGCGCCGAGGTACTCGGTGGGTGGCGTGAAGGGAAGTGAATCAACAACCAGCCGCACGTCGGATGTTCCTGCGGTCGTCTCGCTCATGGCAGCCTCCGGTAGGGCTCATCAGCCCCGATCCCATCATCGGCCCGCCCGCGCATGGCACGCCAAGCTGGGATTTCAACCCCTGTTCACCTGCCCCACACATCCCGCCTGACAGGTTCCGGGCGACGGCGCCGGCGTGGCGCCACCCTGGCCCGGCGCCGCTGTAGGCCGGCACGGTACTGGCGGGCACGGCGCCGGCGGGCACCGACGGCCTGTTCGCTAACTCATGACGAGGCAGGTGCTGCTCGCGGTGGCCACCACGCGCCCGGCGGCGTCACGGACATCCGCCTCCGCGAACGCGGCCCGACGGCCGGGGCGGGTCACCCAGCCATGGGCGGTCAGCGTGTTCGTCCCGCCCGGCACGATCTGGACCGGGCGAACATAGTTGACCTTGATCTCAAGCGAGGTGTACGCGGTGCCGGCGGCCAGGGTCGTGTGCACCGCGCAGGCAGCCGCCGTGTCGAGGAGCGTGCAGACGAGGCCGCCGTGCACCAGTCCGATCGGGTTGTACGCGGACTCGTCCGGCTCGCAGGTGAAGACGACATCACCGACGTCCGCCGAGACCGGCCGGAAGTCGAACACCTGGGAGATCGGCGGCGGTGGGACCGTGCCGTCCATCATGGCGCGCAGGAACTCCAGGCCGGACATGGTCAGGCCCAGGGCCGCGCTGGTGGCCGGGTCGTACCAGGTGACGGTCTTGTGCCGCTGGTCGCCCCAGTGCTGGGCCGGGTCGTTCCCGGCGGCCGCCGGCTCCGAAGATGACATGGGCCGGAGCCTATGCCGCCCACCTTCGACGAGTTCCGCCCGCGCGACGCGCCCTGCCACCTGCCCGCCGACCTCCGGCGGCCGACCGCCACGCACATCGATCCGATCTCCGCGCACCGCCACCACGCGCCGATCACGCGCCGATCACTCGCCGGGATGCCGCTCCCCCACGGCCGCGATCAGCCGGGCCGTCCTCGCCTCGACATGGGCCGTGAACCGGGCCGCCCAGTCACCGGTTGTCGAGGCGGCGGCGACCAGCGCGGAAAGCGCCACGTCGAGGAGCTCGTCGATCAGCTCCTGCTCCGAACCGCGGCTCTTGCGCGGGTTCTGTCCGCGCAGGCCGATCAGCGCCGCGCTCGCCTCGCCGCACTCCTCGGCCACCTTGACCACCCGCAGCGCGAGGCCCTCGTCGGGACCGATCGCCATCCTTCGATCGTTCAGGTCAAGCGCCCGCACGGCGGCGTCGATCGCGGCAGTGGGCAGCATCGGCTCCGGTGGCACGGCCGCCTCCGACAGCGCAGCGGTCTCGGACGATGCGGGACTGTTCGGAAGCACATCCACCAGCGTGAAGGTACCGGCCGGGAACACAGCGGCCGTGTCCTGACGAGCGGGACGGATCCACATCTGCCCGCGCCCGGATAGTGTGGAGGACAGGAGCAGGAGACCGTCTCGCGGGAGCGGGGGCGGTCGAGGGCCACATCGAGCCTGGCCGCCCGAGGGCGTGCCCGGTGAGCGTGGCCGATCAGGCGGCCCGCCCCGACCGATGCGGCAACGGCCCGCATACCTACCTGATGCTCCGCGCGCCGGGCACTCGCCATGGCCGCGGACGAGAACGGACACGCCTTGACTCGGATCCCGGAGGCTTCGCGCGCCGACGCGACCCGCGCGCGTCTTCTCGCGGCTGCCCTCGACGCGTTCGCGACAAAAGGTTTTCACGGCACCACCACCCGCGACATCGCGGCGGCGGCGGGAATGAGTTCGGCAGCCCTGTACGTCCATCACAAATCGAAGGAAGAACTGCTTTACCTCATCTCGTTGACCGGGCACCAACGGACGCTCGCGAGGCTGCGCGCGGCGCTCGCCCACTCGGATGACCCGGTCGAGCAACTGCGCAGAGTGGCCCAGACCTTCGCCGAGTCGCATGCTCGCGATCACACGACCGCCCGGGTGGTCAACTACGAGCTCGCCGCACTGAGCTCGGAGCATCGGGAGGAGATTCACGCCATTCGGCGGGAGATCGCCGCGGAGATCGGCGGAATCGTGCAGCGAGGTGTCGCCGCGAAGGTGTTCGTCGCGCCCGATCCGGCGATGACGGCGACCGCGCTGGTCTCCCTCGCCATCGACATCGGCCGCTGGTACCGGGACGACGGCTCGTGGACCCCGGCGGAGATCGGCCGCCGGTACGCCGAGCTGTCGCTGCGGATGGTCGGCGCAGCTCTTCCATAGGCGAGGTCTGCAGGAGGCGCGTTGACAGCGGCCGCGGGCCGGTGAAAACGCGCACCAAAAGCGGCGAAGCGACCACAGAGCGGCCGGCAGTCACGAGGAAATGAGAATTTCGGTCGCCGGGGAGCCTGTAGCACGGTTCCGAGCTTCGGACTGCCACTGCCGCCCGCAAGATCTGAGGATTCTGGTCGCAAGAGCGACGAAAACCATCATATCCTCGAGCTGCGGTTCCGGTCCGCTGCCGCTGCCCGGCAAAGCCTAAGGATCGTGGTCGCTGGTACGACCAGAATCCTCAGAATTTCGAGCCACGACGTCGAGTTGCCGCCCTTGCCGGGCAGCCCGGGTTCACCTGCCCCCGGCGACCTCAGACCGCGTTCAACCGATCGTCGATCCTGATCTGCGCGATCTCGCGGCTGGCTCCGGAACGACGCCCATCCGCTCTTCGGACTCGCCCCACCCAGGCTCCGGGCGCTCAGGGCGCTCCGGACACTGCGGGACTGCGGGCGCCCGGCGCGTCGGCGCAGGTCACAGGTTCGTCTTCACAGTCCAGGAACCTGGTGCTGACTAATCGCTTGCTTAGTTGCCACCCCGTCGCTTACCGTGCCTAGCTGTGGCGCACGCCACATCGCCCGCCGGTCGCGCGCCGCCTGTCGCGCCGAGCGAGCGTCTCGCCTCGGCCCCGACCGACGACCGCGGAGGACAGTCATTTGAGTCTGACGATCGATCCGCCGGCCGACACCCGCAGCCCGGATCGAAATGGCATCCGCAGGCTCTGGTTACGCCAGCTCGCCCACTACCCCGCCAATGGACCCCGCGGCCTCTATCTCGCGATCACCGTCCTCGTGGCCGTTTTTCTCTACTACGCGCTGTACACCCAGGGCGCGGTCGCGACGCAGATCATCGAGCATTACCACTTCTCGTTCACGGCCTTCGTCTTCGTCAGCGTCATCGGCAATGCGATCGGCGCCTTCGCATCGCTTTTCGCCGGTCTCACCGACCGCTGGGGCCGGGCCAACCTCGTCGTGGTCGGCGTGCTCGCGGTGGCCCTGATCGCACTGCTGGGGCTGCCGAACGCACCCGGCAAGGCCGGTTTCACCGTCATGTACTCAGTGCTGTGCTTCGTCGAGGGAATCGTGCTGGTGGCCACTCCGGCACTGGTCCGGGACTTCTCACCGCAGGTCGGGCGGGGCCTCGCCATGGGCTTCTGGACCCTGGGCCCGGTACTCGGCAGCCTCACGGTCACCAGCGTGTCGAGCAACACCCTGGACGAGCACCCCGACTGGCGCTTCCAGTTCTACGTCTGTGGCGTGGTCGGTCTGGTGATGTTCGTGGTCGCCCTGGTCGGGCTTCGGGAGCTGGCACCGGCGCTGCGTGACCAGCTCATGGTCAGCATGCGCGACCGCGCGCTGATCGAGGCCCGGGCCGCGGGCATCGACCCCGAACAGGCGTCCGCCGGGTCCTGGCGACGGGTGCTGAAACCCAACGTGATCGGGCCCGCCTTCGCGATCAGCACCTTCCTGCTGCTCTATTACATTCTGGTCGGCTTCGCCGTCGTCTACTTCGCCACCGTCCACGGGTACTCCGAGGCGCGGGCGAACGCGGTGGCCAACTGGTACTGGATCTCCAACGCGATCGCCCTGGTCGTCGCCGGAGCGTTGTCGGACCACTTCCGGGTCCGCAAGCCCTTCATGGTCGTCGGCATGGCGATCAGCGTCGTCGGGAACATTCTGTTCGCGTTGTCGACGACCGACCCCGACACCGGCTACTACGCGATCGCCTTCTATTTCGTGCTCAGCGCCGCCGGCAGCGGAATCGCCTACGTGGCCTGGATGGCGGCCTTCACCGAGACGGTCGAGAAGCACAGCCCCGCGGCGACCGCCACCGGTCTCGCCATCTGGGGCTGGATCCTGCGCGTCGTCGTCAGCGTCGCACTGATCCTCTTCACGTTCGCGCTGCCCGCCACATCCGTCCTCGTCGACAAGGGGACCCGCGTCGAGCACATCGTCACGGCGCATCCCAAGGAGGTCGCGGTTCTCTCCGCGATCGACCCGGCGACCTCGGCCGCACTGGCCAGGAACCCCGAGGACACGGCGGCGCTGTCCAGGGCGCTCGGCCAGGTCGCGGCCGAGCAGGGTGCCACCGCCACCGAGGCAGCGGCGGTGTCGACGGCCGTGCGGGAGCGGTCCCGGGAGCTCGCCACCGCGCAGGCGATCGACCCGGACACGCTGAAGGCGTTGCAGCAGGACCCGCCCGACGGCACCGCGATCGGCGCGGCCCTCGCCGACATCGTCAAGGAGCTCGGCGTCCCGCAGCCGACGGCGGTCGAGCTGCTCACCAGGCTGGGCGACCCCGACGTCAAGGCCGATCTCGCCCTCGTGCAGAAGTACGGCGCCGTCCTGACCTCCGCCGAGGCCGCGATCCCACCGGACGACCTCGCCTACCTCGGTGCCCACGGCACGGAGGTCGCCGACGCCCAGAAGGACAACCCGAGCCAGTGGCAGAACTGGTGGTGGGTGTGCGTCGCGGGCCAGATCGTGTTCGTCCCGTTCATCTTCCTGCTGACCGGACGGTGGAGCCCTCGGCTGGCCCGCGAGGACGAGCGGGTGCACGAGGCGATGGTCGAGCGTGAGATGGCCGCCCTGCAGCAGGCCAGGTCGGCTGCCACGGCCACGGCAACCTCCGGCGGATCGCCGGAACCCACTGCGGGCAGCCAGCCCGCTCCGTAGCGGCGGGCGGTCCGACGATCACCACGTGACGGTGCCGCCCCCCGCCGGCACGGGTGATCCTCGGCGTCCTCCCGCCTCCCGCCTCTCGGGTCCCGAGTCCAGGACCCGAGAGGCGGAACCAGCTCAGGACAACAGATTCAGCAGGTCAGCAGGTCAGGGTTCCGCTGCGCAGCGCGTGGCTGGCGTCGTTGCTGTCATCGGCCCAGATGACCGGCCTGCGGCCGGCCGCGCAGGCCTGCGGCGAGATGGCGAAGCCCTCGTTGTTGTAGTTGCCCATCCCCGTGGGCCGCTGGTAGGTGGCGGTCACGGCGAACTGGCCCTGGCCGTTGATGTCCGACGTGGTGGCCCTACCCGCGCAGGTGTTGTCACAGACGGCCCACAGATGGCCGGTCACCGCGTCGAACTCCAGATCCATCAGCGTTGCCAGGCCGCTGCCGAAGGTGGCGACCCTGGTGTAGCCACCGCCGGCCTGGTCGAGCGCGTAGGCGTAGATCGTCCCGTTGGACTCGAGGCCGACGAAGTACAGGCCGGTGCCGTGGCCGGCGTAGTTGGCCGGGTTGTAGGTGCTGTTGGTGTGCTCATCACGGAAGCCATGCGCGGTCAGATAGGTGTCCGGCACCCAGGCGATGGATTCGAGCCCGCTGTTGGGATCCGACGACGGCAGGTCCGCGGTGAGGTTCCACTCCGCGGTGGCGTTCAACGACGTCGCGGTGGATGAACCGTCGTACCGCAGGACCTTCAGCAGACTGACGTTGTCGTTGCTGTTGTTCCGTTCGGTTGCCACCAGGACGCCATCCGGGCTCACGACGACGCCTTCGGCGTCCGGGTCGCCGGAGCCGTTCGCGTAGTGCAGCACCTTGCCGCTGGACCAGCCGCCGGTCGTGTCACGGATCCAGGTCGAACCGCTGGGAACGAGGCGGTACAACGTGCCGGTGCCGTTCTTCACCGCCCACAGAACGCTCGAGCTCTGGAACGACACGCCGCTGAGGTTCGATCCGAAGACGTTCGTGGCGTCGGCCACCGCCACCGCCGAGTCACCGGGCCAGGCCGAGCCGGAGCAGGAGTTGGTGGTGCCCCGGGTCGAGGCGAGTGTGGTGGCGAACGAACCCGTCCCGTCCGGGCAGCGCCCGTAGGTCGTCGACGCGTGCGACGTCCAGGTGTAGGAGTCGATCAACGTGGTGCCGCCGGACTGGTACAGCCGCACCGAATCGGAGCTGCCCAGCCCGTAGGCCGACTCGACATCGACGACCACCCGCCCGCCGGCGGCCAGCGACGTGCCCGACGCGATCGTGAACACGTGCGAGTCGTCGTTGTCCTTCACCACCCATCCGGACAGATCCACCGCCGTGGCGCCGGTGTTCACCAGCTCCACCCAGTCGCCGGGCGAACCACCGCTCGACTCGACCTCGTTGATCCGCACACTCGTCGGGCCGTCGGCCGACGCCGGCAGGCCGGACAGTCCCAGCGCCGCCAGGGCGAGGGCACCGGCGACAGCCAGTCGCACTCTTCCTCGGGAAGATCCGAACAACGCAGCCACTCCTTCTCGCAGGGACACAGGCAGAAGGGAGCAGAATCGCGCTCCTGACGGAGGCTCCCGCGGCGGGGCAACCGCCCTCTGAACGCAATACGAACAACGCCCGCCGGGCGCATGGCAAACTCGCGCGGGAGCAAAAAGTGGCCTCCGGCACAGTCGACGGCCAAGCCGGATACCTACCCGGCGCAGCCACCTGTCAGCCAGCCGTCATCAAAGACCGGCATATACCCGGGCACTTCCGCGCGTCGGTTGGGCTAGCATGCAGACAGAAATACGCGCGGTGCTGCCTGCCCGGGTCCCGGCAGTGTGGGATGTGGTGCCCGGCTTGACGGGGGCGATATGAAGGACTGTTTTCTCCTGAGCTCAGCCTTCGACGCCGACACCCCCTGGATCAGGCACTTTCACTCCGATCTCGAGCGTGCACTGCGCGTCCGTGAGGGCGCTTCGATGACCGGTGTACTGAATGCACGTCCACGCCCCGGCGCCCCTGACGTGCCGGTTCGCGGAATCGACGCCGCGGCCCGCCTGCCTGTCATGGTCGCCCTGTGTCGCGATGATTTCTTCGAGGACGACTGGTGCGGCCGGGAGTGGGCGGTGTTCA
The DNA here is from genome assembly GCF_001306465.1 of Frankia sp. R43. Taxonomy (NCBI): domain Bacteria; kingdom Bacillati; phylum Actinomycetota; class Actinomycetes; order Frankiales; family Frankiaceae; genus Frankia; species Frankia sp. R43. Next base: position 194,510 of record NZ_LFCW01000001.1, read on the forward strand.
CCGAACGGCTGCGGCTGCGTCCCACCAACCCCGCGCAGGCCACCCGCGGTGCGGACACCCCTCATCTGCTGCCCCTGGTGTGGAGACGCGGTCAGTCCGCGCACTGGTCGGCGGTCCATGGCCTGCCTGGCAACCCGGCCGAACGGGTGGCGGCGAGGCTCGGCCGTTCCTATGCCGCGCACGACCTGCACACGCTGATCCGGACCCAGCAATGGGGAAAGGGCGGCTACTTCGAGGTTGTGGAGCTGATCGCCGACCTGGTCGCGGCGGCCCGCCGAACACCGCCGCCCGTCCTGTCCACCGCGGCCGCGGAGGCGCTGCCGCCCGCCTTCGGGGTGCCGGCGGAAGGGCCCCGGCCCGCCGCATCTCTGCGCACCACATCTCCCTGGTTCCCACCCCCGAATCCGTCCGCCGTGAGCTCTCCCACCGCGAGCTCGCCCGCCGGCGACCCGGCCGACCAGGGCCCGTCCGACACGGGGGCCGGTCACCGTGCCGGCCCCGCACACGTCGCGGTCAGCCCCGCACACGTCGCGGTCAGCTACGTCGGGCCGAACCAGCCCTGGGCGGACTGGATCAGGGATCTTCTCCGCGCACGCGGGCATCAGGTTGACCTGATCCGCTGGAATCCGCTGCGCGGTGACCGGCTGTCCGAGACCTTGCGCGCGGTCGAGCAGTCCGGCGCGGACCGGCTGATCTGCCTGCTGTCCCGGGAGTACTGCGTCGCCCGCGCAGACCTGAGCGCCGCGGTGACCGAGCTGGAGCAGTGGGAGTTACTCGCCGGCGAGGGTGCACTGCGCGGCAGGATCCTGCGCGTCGTGCTCGATCCCGAGCCTCTGCCCGAACCGCTGCGCTCGATGTCCACCATCGACCTGCGGGGCGCCTCGGCAGCCGCGCTGGAGCGACTGCTGGCCCAGGTCCAGGGCCAGGGCCAGGGCCGGGGCCGGGGCCGGGCTGGCCACCCCGCACCGCAGGCCACGCCCCTGCCGGCCCGGGGCCCGCACTCGCCGCCACGGTCCAACGCACCGGTGGAGAACGACTTCTTCACCGGGCGGGACGACGACCTGGACCGGATCGCGGCGCTGCTCGGCCGGGACGGACACGCCGTGGTGGTGGCGAAGGACGCACTGCCGGACCTGGGTGAGTCCGAGGTGGCGATCGAGTACTCGAACCGGTTCCGGATGCGGTACGACGTGATCTGGTGGATTTCCTGCCAGGGCGACCTGAGTATCGACGAGCAGCTCGATCGGCTACCCGCGGAGGAGTCGCCGGGATTCCAGGAATCCCAGGAATCCCTCGAACCCGCTGGAGGCCCACCGGAAGAAGGCGGCGCCGCCCGGCCGGCCGGCGACACGCCCAGGCGGCTGCTGGTATTCATCGCGGCCGATGATCCCGACTCCATCAAGGAGTATTTCCCCCAGGACGGCTCGCACGTCCTGGTTGTGGCCAGAAATGCCGGCTCCTGGGCCCAGAACACCGTCGCGATCGGTCCGCTGAGCAGAGCCGAGTCGGTGTTTCTGCTCACGGAGACGGCGCCGGTGAACCGGGGAGAGGCCGACCACCTCGCACGCCTGCTGCGGGATCGCCCGGGTCTCATCGCCGAGGTGGCCGGCCACCTCGTCCGCCGCGAGATATCGCTGCAGCGGTGCATCGCGCTCCTGACCGACTCCCAGCGGTACAACGACCTGCCGCGAGACCTCCACCTCCGGCTGATGAGCATGATGGTCGACGATCCAGGAGCAGATCCCCGAGCGGCCCAGCCGAGCCTTTCCGCGCCCCCCGTGGAATCTCCGCAGACATCACAGACACCACAGACACCACAGCCTCCGGCCGGCGGCAGGAGACGGCCGCCGACGGAGCCGCACCCGGCGTCTGCGCCGCCGATCGACCTGACCGAAGGCACCCATCCCACGGCGGACGAGGCCGGCCAGCCCTCCGTGCCCCAACGGGACGTCTTCAGCATTCACGCCGCGCTCATGGGTGTCTGGATCATCAACGATCCGGATGCGTTCGACGCCTGGATGGCACTGCTGTCCGAGCGCATCGAGCGTCGAATCCTGCTTCCTCGGCACGAGCCGCTTGCCGTGCGGGTGATGGCACTCATCCGGCACGCCCTGGCGCAGACCGAGCCGGAACTGCTCGACGCCATGGCGCGGGCGCTGGAGGAACGGGCCGCCGGCGACCCGTCGGTCCGGCAGTTCCGTCGACACGTCGACAACGTCCGGCACCGCTGGGGCCAGCACAGCGGAAGCGGATCGCTCGACAGCACCTTCCTCGTCGATCCGGGCGGTACGGCGGCCACCCACCTGGCAGACGGAGTCGTTCCGTATTTCTTCCTGAGCTATGCCCGCCGCCGTGACAGCGATCTGGTGGAGCGGTTCCACCGCCGCCTCGAGACGGAGATCGGCCGGCGCGCCAGGCGGCAGGTGAACACCAAAGGGTTCCTGGACCGGGTCAGCATGGAGGGCGGCGCGCACTGGCGGGCGGAGCTCCAGGAAGCCGTCCGCCGCAGCCCGATGATGATCGCACTCTGCTCGGACGACTATTTCAGCAGCTCCTGGTGCGGCCGTGAATGGGCGGTCTTCCAGGAACGGATCCGGCTGGCGACCGCGCCGGGTGGCATGCCGCCGGCGGCGATTATTCCGGTTCGGTGGCTCCCGCTGACCTGTGAACCACCCGAACCGGCGCAGGCGGTACAGATGCTGGACGTCAGCGGCGCCACCCGGTCCGACCTGCCGGTGATGGATCTCATCCAGGAGGACGAGAGCGTCGTGCTCCGCCTTATGCGGCTGCTCACCGAGCGAATGATGAAGATCGCGGCAGCCGCGCTGCCGCCGCTCGAACGAGATCTGACGGAACTGGTCGAGCCCCTGTTCGGGTCGACCCGAGGATGAACGACCCACCCCGCGCCATCGGTGGCCATCCAGGCGAATGGTCGGCAGAGTTTTCGGGCGAAGCAGCACACCCGGCAGCAACCGTGCTTCCGATGCCGTCGCTCGGCCGCGCGCACGGCCTGGGAGGTGTAGAAATGCTGAACCATGGTCTGGCGACGGGGGCAGGAATGCCGTTGAATGACGGAGAGTCACAGCATAAGGATTTCGCCAGCGTGCCGCGCGGCCTGCCCCGGCGGTGGAAAACAGCACAGACGACCGGCGGCCGTATCCCTGGGAGACCGACGTGACCAGGAACTTCGTGCTGCATCACGCCGGCACACCCGGCGAGGACCGCTATGCCGAGCAGTTCCTTGACGACATCCAGGACGAAGTCGACCGGGCAGTCGGCACCGGCGCCGGTGACACTGAGTCGATACGTGGCCGGTTCACCCGGGTCACGGGCACCCGCTTCGGCATTCCAGCAGACGGCTCCCAGGTAATCGACCCGGTAATCCTGAGCTGTGTCGCTCTGGTCTCACTCAACACAGACGGCTATCTCCGGGATCAGCAGAGGATGTGGGAGCGGCGGCTCTTCCGGGAACGCCTTCGCTGGCACCTGCAGTTCACCGGCAGAGCGTCACCGGCACACATCGGCGTCCGCTGGTTCAGCGACGCCGCCAGTCCGGCTCCCACCACCGCCGACGCACTGATCGACGCAGACCTCGGGCCCGAGTACGCCACCACCGGAGCGCTTCGCCTGCTGCGCACCGCCCCGGAGTCGGAGTCCTACCGGCGGCTCGTCGTCGGCATCGCGCGACGGATCCTGGACGCGGCTCACGATCCCGTCCCGGTGATGAGCGAGGAGGATGTCCGGTTCGTACCGAGGATTCCCACCGCGGCCTCGGCAGGCGCACCGCCGGGCGTCCCCTCCCCGCCGGCCTGGGAGCGGAGCCGGGCGGGCGGCGGACGCGCGACCGTGGTGCTGGCGGTACCAGCCCAGGAGGACCTGCCACCGGAACGGCGTGACCGCGGCTACTACGGACGCACCGCGGCCGAATGGCGGCCCTTCCTCCCCGGCACCGGCGCGTCCGCCTTCGACGTCGTTCGCGCGACCATGGAAGACGTCGGAATCCACGACATTGTCTGCGAACAGTTGAGCGTGCGCATGTTCGAGAACCCGCCATCAGCCCTTGACGATGAGCGCGTCGTCGCGGTTCTTGTTGATCCATGGATTGCCTCCGGCGGCAATGCGGACGATGCGCTGGCCCGGCTGGCGGAATGGCGACGCCGCAGCGGAGCCGTGGTGGGAATATTTTTGATCACCGCTGAGGGTGACGAGGAGACGGCGGCGCAGGCAGCCGTGCTGACCAACCGCCTGCGGCATCTGTTGAAGGAGGACGCCGCGCTGTTCCGCTCCCGCACCTGGTTGCCGGCCGTGGATGATGCCGCGCGGCTCGCGTCGTCGGCACGGCCCTTTGTCGTCCGTGCTCGCAACCGCCTGCTCGCGGAACGCCGCCGGGCCGCGCTGGTGTCCAGCGCCGCGACTGGCGGGCCGGCCACCGACCGGCTGGCTCCGGAAAGGAATGTGTGGGCCAGGCCATACCATCGGATGTGGATGTCGGATGCCGCCGACACCACCCGGCCGGCCTCACATCGAACGCTCGGCGCGGGGGTGGAAACAGCGTGATCACAGACTCAGCTTCAGGCCGGGCCGCGGTGCCGGTGGAATCGACGGCACCCGTGACGGTGCCGGCGGCGGTACCGTCGACCACCCGAATCGTCACCTTCTACTCCTACAAGGGTGGCACCGGGCGCACGATGGCGATGGCGAACGTCGCCTTCATCCTGGCGAGTGCGGGAATGAAGGTCCTGGTCATCGACTGGGACCTTGAGTCACCCGGTCTGCACCGCTATTTTCGGCCGTTTCTCACCGACCGGGACCTGACCAGCAGTGACGGCGTCATCGATATTCTGACCAAATTCGTCACCGAACGGGACCTGTACCCGGTGAACGACCCCGCCGCGCCGGACCCGCTGCGGCACGCGGACTTCGCGAACCACGTGGAGACGCTGCGGTGGCAGTACTTTCCGCGTGGGGGCCGGCTGGATTTCCTCGGCCCGGGCCGCCAGGAGTCGCGGGACAGCGACGCCGAGTACCAGTCGCTCTACGAGCTCAGGGTCTCGACCTTTCCCTGGAACCAGCTGTTCGACGGCCCGGACGAGACCGTTTTCATCAGCCGGTTGCGCGAGAACATGTTGTCCGCCGGCTACGACTACGTGCTGATCGACAGCCGCACCGGCGTCTCGGACGCCTCCGGGATCTGCACCATGCTGCTCCCGGATGTGGCGGTCATCGGCTTCGTCATGAACAACCAGTCGATCATCGGTGCCACCTGGGTCGCCAAGCGTATTCGCTCCAGCGCGCCCCGTCCCGTCCAGGTGATCCCGGTCCCGATGCGGGTGGAGGACGGCGAGCAGCGGCGGCTGGAACGGCGGCGCCTGTTCGCCGCCTTCCGGTTCAACGACGTCCTCGACCTGGATGCCGATTCGGACCGGCAGGTCCAGCGGCTCGCCAAGGTGGAGATTCCCTACAAGCAGCTGTACGCCTATGAGGAGCTTCTCGCCTCGTTCGGTGACACTCCCGGCGTTCGGTCCAGTCTGCTGTCGGCCTATGAGGAGCTGGCGGCGACGATTCACGGCGGCCCGCTACCGGAGCGGGCGCTCATCCCCTACGCGCAACGGCAGCGCATCGTGCGGCAGTTCGAGCTCGCGGACACGCCGATGCTGCGCTCGGCCGTGGTTCTCGCGGCCCCGGCCGACCGGGTCTGGGGCGACTGGGTGGCCGGCCAGCTGCGCCGCTTCGGTATCCGGGTGACCTCGACCGGCACGCTGAGCTCACCCGGGCGGCTGCCGAGGTCCAGCGCGCTGCTCGTGATCGCCTCGACCTCGCTGGACCGCGAGGCACCCGAGGGCAGCACGGCTCGAGCGGATCTCCTGCGGTTGATCGAGGATTCCGGTGCGCCTGACCAGCGCATCACCGTGGTGCAGGTGACTCCTCCGGAGACCGAGTGGCTTTCTCGGGACACCGGCGGGGAACCCGTCACCATCAGCGGGCTCGACGAGGCCGCGGCCCGGGAGCGGCTGCTCAACCATCTTGGCTTCGTCGACGTGGCCACCCCCGACGGCGACGCGGGCGGGCCGCGGTTCCCCACGCTGAAGCCGGCCGCCTGGGGCCGGGTACCACCGCGCTACGGCTGGTTCGTCGGCCGGGAGCAGGAGCTGACGCGACTGCGCGACCGGCTGACACCGGGTTCGGTGGTTACCGGTCGCCAGGTGCTGGCGGGCCCGCGCGGCGTGGGCAAGACCCTGGTCGCGGCCGAGTTCGCCTACCGTTTCAGCTCCGACTACGACGTCGTCTGGTGGATCCCGGCCGACGACCCGGCGTCGATTCGCCAGAGCCTCGTCGATCTCGCCGGCCGTCTGCGCCTCGATGCCGTCGGTGGCGGCGTCGGTGGCGCTACCGGCTTCGGCGCTGGCGGCGTCGGCGCCGGTGTCGGCGGCGTTGGGGGCGTCGGTGTCGGCGGTGGCGCTGCCGGTGTCGGCGGGCCCGGCGGATCCGCGCCCGTCCCGCAGAACGTGCCCGAGCTCGCCAATGCCGCGCTCGATGCGCTCTCGCTGGGCGAGCCGCCACTGCGGCGCTGGCTGTTGATCTATGACAACGCCGCTCACCCGGACGCGGTGTCCGAGCTGATGCCCACCGGCACCGCCTTCGGTCACGTCCTGATCACCTCGTACCACACCGCCTGGGACGACGGTTCCGCTGTGAAGATCGGCAACTTCGCCCCGGCGGAGAGCATTCGGCTGCTGCGCCGTGGCCTTCCCGGTGCCTCCGACGCCATGCTCGCCCCGCTCGCCGAGCAGGTCGACAACTTCCCGTTCGACATCAACCAGGCGGCCAACTCGTTGAGCCGCAGCACCCTGCCGGCGGCTGACGCGGTCAGGTCCTACCAGGCGCGGCTGCTCGAGCGCGGCCGGTGGAGCGGCGGCAGCGCCTGGGCGATGGAGTACAACGAGCTGAAGACGAGCGCCGATCCCGTCGCCCGGGCCGCCGCGAAGCTGCTGGAGATGTGCGCCTTCCTCGCCGAGGAGGGCGTCTCGCTGGCGCTGCTGCGGTCCGCCGCGATGGTCCAGCGGCTCCACGACATCGGCTCCGACGCCCCCACCGCCGCGGCGCCACCGGATGTCGACTCCGTCATCGACCGGATCGAACGTCTCAACCTCGCCGCCGTCAACCCGACCCGGGACCGGCTGATCGTGCCCGGCCGGTCCCAGCTGTACGTCCGTGAACGGCTGCCGGAGCCGGAGGCCACGCTCATCCGTGCGGAGGTCTGGCGGGTGCTGACCGCGCACGCGTCCCTCACCGCGCTGGACGACCCCAGCGGCCGGGACATGTTCGTCGAGCTTCGCAAGCACATCCGCCCGTCCGGCGCCGCCGGGTCGCCAGACCCGGACGTCCGCCGCTGGATGATCTACGAGGTGTACCGGCGCTGGCGCGTCGGCGAGCTCGGCGACGCCCTGGAGCTCACGGACGAGTGCCTGGCGAACTGGCAGCCGCTCGGAGCGGATGATCCGATCACGTTGCAGATGTGCACGTGGCGGGCGACCGTGCTGCGCTCGTCCGGGCGCATCGACGAGGCGTTCGCGCTCGACGAGCAGACCCTCGCCGCGCAGCGCCATCTGCTCGGTTTCGCCGACCGGCGCACGCTGCTGACGGCGGGCGGGTTCGGCGCGGACAAGTGTGAGCTCGGCTGGTACAACGACGCTCGCGCCGAGGACCAGACCACCTACGACCTCTACTGCCGTGAGTTCGGGCCGAACGACCGGTCGGCGCTGGACGCCGGGGACAACCTCGCCGTGGCGCAGTACCTCGACGGGGACGTCGCGGCGGCCCAGCGAACCGTCCGCGCCGTCCTGCGCGGCCGGCTGGCCACGCTCGGCACGGACAACGCCGACACCTGGTGGTCCCAGATCCTGGTCGGCCTGTGCGTGCGCGAGCTCGGTGACTCGACCGAGGCCTGGCAGCTCATTCACGAGGCGCGCGAGCGGCTGCGCGAGATCGAGGGCCCGACCTCGACCCGGAGCCTGCTCGCGAGCAAGCATCTGGCCGTCACCCTGCGGCGCGGCGATGACCCGAGCGCGGCCCGTGTGCTGACCAAGGAGACCCTGGACCACTACGTCCACCGCTACCCGAGGCGGCATCCGGGCCGCCTGGCCTGCCTGTTGAACCGGGCCCTCGACCTGCACGCGGCCGCCAGCCACCTCGACGCCGTGACGATCGCCCGGGAGGCGCTGGCGGCCTACACGGACCTGCACGGCGACGACGACCACCCCGTCCTGAACATCGCCCGGACGAACGCCTCGATCTGCCTGCTCGGCGCCGGGCAGGTCGACGAGGCACTTGCGCTGAGCCAGCGAGCCCACGACGGCCTGCGCGAGGAGCTCTACGAATACCACCCGGCGGTGCTGGCGGCGGCCATCAACCACGCCAACTGCCTGCTGGCCGCGGGCCAGGCGCAGGACGCGGCCAAGCTCGACCAGCAGACGCTGGACGAATGCGTCGCCTCGCTCGGCGCCGACCACCCGTACACCCGCATCAGCCGCCTCCACCACGGCTCGGAGGAACCGAACGGCCGCCCGCCGGCAGGCCTCGCCGCGGGAGACGACGTCCTGTCGGGGCGGCGCGGCGCCGACGTCGACATCACGGGCACCTGACGGTAGAGGCAGGTCTACATGACGAACGAGATGCTGTCAGCGCGGGCCCCTTACCACTACCGGGCGCCCTATATCGAGGCCGCGAAGTTCCGCGACGTCGAGGATCTCTGCCTGCGGGAGCTTGATCCGGAGATCCTCCAGCACGTGAGCTACTACACGGAGGGAGTGCTCGGGCTCTCCTTCGACGTTCTGGAACAGGCCGATCTGCCGGCCACCTCGCGCCGTTCGGCGGGCACCGGCCGGCGACGCCGTGACCTGGAAAGCTTCGGCCGCCAGATAAACCGGGCGGTGGAGGAGCTCAACCGGGTCCTGGAGCCGCTCGACACCGGTGTTCTCATCCGGGTGGTGTTCGACGCGGGCATCGGCGGCCTGATCTACAACCGGGTCAACACCCGGCAGTATCTGATCGGCGCGGCGCTTCGCCCCGAAGGCCTCGCCGCGGCCGATGTGGCGATGTCGAAGCTCGCCACCAGGTGCAGGTCCTTACTCGGCCTGCCGGGCCAGAACCCGGGCGGGGTCGACAGCGACACCCAGGGCCCGCCCAGCGGCAGCCACATCACACCCCCCCTGGTGGAGCTTTCCCCGGACGCGGATCCCGAGGACCTCAGGTTCTCCGAACTCGGCCGGCACGCCGTGCGACCGGACGACCTGCACTACGCGGCCCGGTGCAAGGACAACGGTGTCAACGTGGTGGTGGACGTGTTCGACGCTCCCGCACTCGGTTCGTTCTTTCTCACCGTCGGTGTCAGACGGCACCGGGACCTGTACGAGACGATCTGCCGCGACCTGTCGACACTGACGGCGAACTTCGCGCGGGCAGCCAGAGCCGCGCTGGGCACCCCGCTGCGGACCAGCGTCGTGGACGTCGAAGCCGGCGCCCTCTACGTCCACGACGTGGGCGCCGGTGAATACCTGCTCGGCGTAACGCTGGACCAGCAGCGGGTCAGCGAGGCGGAGCGACGATTCCAGGACCTCGCCGCGCGATTCCTGGATAGCCGCTGACACCGGAAACCGTCTAAATCGGTGGTGGCCCGGGGAATTTCGGATCACCACCGCGGACCAAGGGTGCCGTGAACGGTGGGCACAGATATCCCGTGACGTCGCCGGGCAGTCGTTATAGTGTTCTCGCACCAGGTGGTCGAGGAGGTCGACTGATGGAGGCCACTGCCAGCCGCATCAGCTCTTCAGCGCAGCTCGGTTCTTCAGCGCAGCTCGGCTCTTCAGGGCAAGTCGGCTCCGCGGAACGCATCGAGTCTCCGGTGCTGGATCTGACCGGGGTCGACCTGAACGATCTGAACAGGCTGCCGGCCGGGGCACTCATCCGGTGCCTCCAGCACGTGCTGCGCGCCGTCGAAACAGACCAGGCGATCGCCGGCTACTCCCAATACCCCGGCAAGTCGGAAGGCGACTGGTGATCGGCGCGGGTGAGCCTTTCCACCGTCGCCTCCGACCTGCGGCATCTCCGACCGTCCACCGTGCGATGGAAAAGACTCAATGAGTTCCGACCACGACCGGCATCCGGGCAGCCGTACCCACGGAATGCCGGGCGCCGATTCCGGATTCAGTATCCGCCCCGACCCGGGCGGAGTTCACCAGGGTTTTTCGGCTGATACCACAGGGCCGGCGACCGGCCGGGCGACCGGCACCTGGCCCGGAGGCTGAGGCGGCAGTGCTTTTCGACAACTACATTCGGGCGACCGCGGCGGAACCGCGCTGGCACCAGCTTTCCTGGTCGCAGTTCGACGAGCTCGCCGGTGGCCTCGGCGGAGCACAGGCGTCGTCGGTCCTGCGGTCGGCACAGGCGAGCAAGCGCCTGCTCATGCTCTGGTCACTGGTCGGCCAGGTCCACGACAGCGAGCTCACCGTCGCCGCTCGCGAGGATGTCGAACGCCTCTTCGGCATCCTCGCCGCCCTGTGGCGTGAGCATCCCGGGGAGGTGGAGGCGGTCGTCCTCCACCCGCCGGTGGGTACCTGGCTGCATCACTGCCTTCGGCGGCTGCGCCCACGGCCGGACCAGCCCCCACGGCCGGACCAGCCCTCGCAGGCGGCCGGCCAGCACACGATCGAGGAGGATCTCGGCTACCTCGGGGGCCTCGTCGCCGCGATCGCGCTGCGTGCGCGGATCCCCGTGGACATCCGCGCACCTGTGCGGGCCGGCGTCGTGACTCTTCCGACGTACGGCCAGATACGACTCCGCGGGCAGGGTGACCGAGCCCGGATCCGGATCTGGGCCCACCCTCCTGATCCCGCCGGCCGCGTTGCGGTGCGGTTGGCCGTCGACACGGCCGACGATCACGTGCAGCTCACGTCGCAGTCGCTGGAGTACACGGACACGGACACGGACACGGGCCGCGAACGCGACGGCTCCCCGACCAGCCAGTCCCCCGGCAACCACCCGGACCGGTGGTGGCCGGTTCGGCCGCTCCAGCTCGCTGGGGCCTCCGGCGGGTCGCGCATCGTGCTCGACGATCTCGACCCGTTTCGGGAGCCAGGCGCGCTGGTGCCGGCCCGACGGCTGACCGCGGCGGAGTTCCGTCACTGGCGTGCCGTCTTCGGCGAGGCCTGGCACCTGCTCGTCCGCGACCATCCGCACCGCGTCGACGGCGTCGCGGGCCTGCTGCGGTCGCTGGTGCCACTGGCCGCTCCGGCCGGTGTGACGTCCATCAGCGCCAGCTCGCTTGAAGCCTTCGGTTCCGTGCTCCTGTCCGCTCCGACCGACAGCGCGCAGCTGGCCGTCACCCTCATCCATGAGACCCAGCATTCGAAGCTGGCGGCCATCGACGACCTCTCGCCCCTGGTCGCACGGCGCTCACCGGCGGTGCACTACGCGCCGTGGCGCCTCGATCCGCGCCCGGTCGAAGGGCTGCTGCACGGCGCCTTCGCCTTCCTCGCCGTCGCCGGCTACTGGTACGAGCGGTCCCTGATCGACGAGGGCGGCCAGGCCCTCCTGGCCGCCTACCAGTTCGTCTGGTGCCGGGAGTCCGTCCGCGATGTGGTGGTCACGCTGGAGGCGGACGAAACGCTCACCCCGGCGGGCCGGCGGCTGACCGCGGGGATCGCCGATCAGGTCCGCCGCTGGTCGGGCGCCGCCGTGCCGGAGCTTGCCCACCGGCTGGGCATGCTGGAGGTCGGCGACTGCCGGGTTCGATGGCGCCTGCGCAACCTGACGCCGGAGCCAGAAGTGATCTCATCGTGGGCTCGGGCGTGGCTGCGAGGTGATCCATGCCCGCCGTCGGGGGCACCGGTCTGCAGCGTGCGGGCCGGTACGCCGAGCGCCGCCGGGGGAAACCGGGTGGACGTCGCGCGCCGCCTGCTGGCGGGCGAGACCGTGGACGCGTCCGGCCGGGCCCGCGCCGACGTGCTCCTGCTGACCGGTCGGACCGAGGAGGCCGCTGCCGAGTACCGGCGGGCGGTGCTCGCCGACGGCGACGCGCTTGCCGCCTGGTCGGGGCTGGTGCTGAGCCGGCTCGGCACCGGTGGGCGCTCCGCGCGCGGATACTCGACCCGGCCGGAGACTGTCCGGGAACTGTGGCTGGCGATCAGGCGGGCCTCGGGAGACACCCCCGACCTCGATGCCCTCGCGGCCTGGATCGCCGACGTCGACGACGCGGATACCCGACGTTCCCGGCCCCCTGCCGTGGAGCGGCCTGGCCGAGCAGGTCGCGCGGTGGTCAACCCGCGGACCGCGTGACCGGCTCCGGCGCCTCCTCGCCGCCGATCCGACCGGCGACCGCCAGCATCAGGCGCGGGAACCGGGCAATCGCCCGGTTGCAGGCGAAGTGCAGGATGTTGATGGCCGCGATCGCCACGCCGACCACCCCGACAGCCGACGGAACGATCGGTTGGAAGGTCAGCGCGAGCACGATGCTGGTGATCCCGTTCTGCTGGGAGAGGGACAGGTACACCCGGTCGGTCGGCTGGAGGCCCCGGGTGAGGAGCAGCCCGACCAGAATCTGCGCGGCGAACGCCGCGGCTCCCAGGGAGATACCGGCCGCGAGATCGATGTCCGCGCCGCCCAGAAGGACGCCGAGCAGAACGGCCGCCGCCAGCAGCGCCGCCTGAACAGCCCGGTCGACCCAGCGGCCCCAGGCGAGCGACCTGGGCCGCAGGAAAAGGCCGGCGGCCGCCAGGCCGAACATCAGGAAGCGCCAGACGGCCACGGCATAGACGACGCCCACCGCGCCGATGATCAGCCGGTCGTGGCCCGACCGGCGGTGGCGGATGGTTCGAGCGAAGGTCCAGGCCGCGACCACCAGAGCACCGTTCACGACCAGATCGGCCGCGAGGGTGCCGAACCCGGCATCCGCCATGAGGCCCGCGTGGTTCGTGCCGCTGATCGCCATGGACGGCAGCACCGCCAGCAGCACCAGCGTGGCGAGCACGGTGACCGGGTCGTCAAACGAGGACCACGCGATCAGCAACGACCTGGCCCGGCGGGACATGGGCGAGCTCTTCAGCAGGGCGGCGACCGAGAGCGGATCTATCTGCGCGATGATGCCGGCCAGGAGGAAGTACACCGGGTCACGAAAGATCAGCGCCAGAAGGCAGCCGATCAGGAGGACCTTGAGAACGACACCGACGGTCACCACGGAGACAATCAGGCGCGCGTCGCTCCTGGCCGCGCGGGGAATCGTCGACGTGGCGCCGTAGAGCCCCAGACCGAGCAATGCGGCGGTCAGGTATCCATAGGCCGCGGTGTCGACCATTCCCACCGATCCGAGCACCCGCGACAGGGCATAGCCGGCGCCGACGCAGAGCGGCAGGCGCAGCAGAACAACCAGGGAGATCATGAGAATGGGTACACCGCTTCACTCCATTCTCGCTCCGTCAGCCGCAGTCGAATGCACAGCCGAACTCAGGCGCAGCCGCCGCCACCGGCGCAGGCTGACGCGACAACAGCCGATGATCGCCCCCGTCGATCGACAACAGCGTACCGCGCGGCCTGTCGCCGAAACACGCATGTCGACGGGTTGTGGGAATCTGCGACAATTCCGCGAGGCGGCCGGCGGATCATGCGTAATGCGGCCACCTGGTCGCGGGACCGGGGCCGGTACCGGCCCCGGCCCCGGTCCCGGTCATTCTGGCGGACTGCCGTGCAGCAGGCCGGTCTGGTACGCGATGACGACGAGCTGAGCCCGGTCGCGGGCGTCGAGTTTCGCCATTGCCCGGTGAACATGGGTGCGAGCGGTCAGCGGGCTTATGACGAGTTTGGCGGCTATCTCCTGGTTGGAGTGGCCTTCCGCGGCCAGGATCATGACCTCCCGTTCACGGGCGGTGAGCGTGTCGAGGGCCGCGTGGTTCGCCGCAGCGGTGGCCGTGGGTTCGGGGATGGCGATGAACTGCGCGATGAGTGCACGGGTCGCCGCCGGGGACAGGAGCGCCTCGCCAGCCGCGACGGTGCGGACCGCGGCGAGGAGCCCGTCGGCTTCGACGTCCTTGCCGAGAAAGCCGCTCGCGCCGACACGCAGCGCCCGGGCGACATATTCGTCGATCTCGAAGGTCGTGAGAATGAGAACGCGGGTGGCGGCGAGCTCTTCGTCCCGGCAGATGGCCGCGGTGGCGGCCAGCCCGTCCATGCCGGGCATTCGGATGTCCATGACCACGACGTCCGGACGATATTCGCGGGCGGCAGCGACGGCTTCGTTACCATTAGCCGCCTCAGCGACCACCGTCATGTCGTCACACGAATCGATCAGTATCCGGAATGTTGCTCGGAGGAGCGCCTGGTCGTCGGCGAGCAGTACGCGGATGGTCATCTCTGTTCCGTTTTCGTCGGTTTTCTGGGCTGGAGCGGCAGGACGGCGGTGACGTGGAATCCGAACTCGGGATGACTGCCGGCCTCGAGATGCCCACCGACAGAACTCGCTCGTTCACGCATGCTGATCAGGCCGAACCCGCCGTCGGCCCCCTCGCCGGCCCGGTGACCGGGCCTTTCACCGGGCCTTTCACCGGCCTTCTCACCAGGCACGCCATCGGGCCTGCCACTGCGACGGCGCCCGTCATCGGCACCATTTATGATCTTCAAGGTCAGGTCGCTCGGCGAGTAGGTGATGTCGACGTACGCGCTGCCGGTGGCCGCGTGCTTCGCCACATTGGTGAGCGCTTCCTGCGCGATCCGGAAGGCCGTGAGGTCCACCACCGGGGAGAGCGATGGCGGGTCACCGCGGGTGGTGATGGTGACGGTGAGCCCGGCCGCGGCGAACACGCGGGCGAGCTCGGGGAGCTGCGCGAGCGACGGTGCGGGTTCCAGGGGTGCGTCCGGGTCGTCGCCGTCGCGCAGGAGGCCGACGGTGGCCTTGAGGTCACGCAACGCGGAGGACGTGGTGGCGGTCAGGCTGGTGAGGATCTGTGCCGCCTGGTCGGGGCGGGTGCGAACGAGATGTGCGGCGGTGCTCGCCTGAGCGTGGGCGAGGGTTACGTGGTGGGCGACGACGTCGTGCAGCTCGCGGGCGATCCGGGTGCGCTCGGCGGCCACCCGGCGGCGGGCCTCGGCCTCCCGGGTGCGCTCCGCGTACTCGGCGCGGGCCCGGACGGCGTCGAGGTAACCCTCCTTGGTGCGCTTTGCGTCTCCGAGCGCGGCTGACATCAGGAGCCAGGCGGTCGGTCCGACGCTCTTGAGCGGCCAGCCGTAGCTGGCGGGATCTGCGACCAGCGCGGTCCCCACCACCAGGACGCACGTCGAGACGGCGAAGACCAGGTTGGTCCGGCGGTCCGTGCGGGCGGCGAGCCAGTAGAGCGCGGCCATCACCGGAGCCAGCAACAGGGGGGTCAGCAGGTAGCCCAGCGCCGTCACCGCGACGGCGCAGACGATCGCCACCGCGGCGGTGGTGCGCGGGTGGCTTTCATGCCAGAACAGGGCGGCGCAGGCGATGGCCGCGAGAACGACCGCGGGCACCCACCCGCCGATGGGGGCGTTGGCGGGTGGCGTGATTCTGCTGCCGGGACCGGAGGCGACGAACGCCCCGATCACGATCACCACCGTGTTGCGGCGATGATTCCCGACCCACCGCCAGGTGGTGATCGTCATTGCTGGTTCCCGTCGAATGCTGGAGCCGTGCCCCTCACCGTACGGGGTCGCCACCGTCCGAGGAACGCGCCGTGCCTCCACGTTCCTCGGACGAGTGGTGTTCATCGACCGGAGGCTGGTGCCCAGGAGGCGGATGCCGCCTCCACGCAACCAGGGTCCATGGAGAGGGCACCGTCCACTGCGGTGGACGGCACCGAGGCGCGCGACCCGCTCAGTGCCTCGCCTTCGACGTCGACCCGGGGCAGCACCTTGTCGAGGCCGCGCGGGATCCACCAGGCCCGTTCACCGAGCAGCGCGAGCACGGCCGGCACGATCGTCATCCGGACGACGAAGGCATCGAGCAGGACAGCGGTGGCGAGGCCGAAGCCGACCATCTTGATCATCGGCTCGGTCGCACTGACGAATCCGGCGAAGACGGCCATCATGATCAGTGCTGCGGCGACCACGACCCGGGAGCTGTGCCCGAACCCGGAGACGATCGCGTGCCCGGCGTCATCGCCGTGGATGTAGGCCTCGCGCACGCGGGTGACGAGGAAGACCTCGTAGTCCATGGCGAGCCCGAAGACGATGCCCACCATGAAGATCGGCATCATGCTCATGATCGGCCCGGTCTGTTCGAGGCCGATGAGGCCCGCCAGCCATCCCCACTGGAAGACCGCGACGACCGCGCCGAGAGCGGCCAGCACCGAGAGCAGGAATCCGCAGGCGGCCTTGAGCGGGACGAGCACCGACCGGAAGAGCGCCATCAGGAGCAGGAAGGCGAGGCCCACCACGACCGCGAGGTAGGGCACAAGCGCGCCCTGGACCTTCTGGGCCATATCGATGTTGACCGCGGTGGTACCGGTGACCTGGAACGTCGCGCCGGTGACGGACTCGACCGCGGATCGTTCGGCGCGGATGGCGTGGACGAGGTCCACGGTCGCCGCGTCGCTCGGGCCGGTCGTGGGAACGACGGTGAGCAGCGCGGCGTCGCCGGCGGGATTGGACCGGGCCGGTGAGACCGAGACGACTCCGTGCGTGCCGGCGAGGCTCTCGATCGTCGTGGCGATCGCCGCCGCCGGATCGTCGGAAGCCGCCGTGTCGACCACGACGGTGAGCGGGCCGTTGAATCCGGCGCCGAAACCCCGGGCGAGGTCGTCGTAGGCGCGGCGTTCGGTGGTGGACGTTGGTTTCGCCTCGTCACCAGCGGTGCCCAGGCGCAGGTCGAGGGCCGGCAGCGCGATCGCGACCAGGGCGAGCACCGCGAGGGCGAGGATCGGCAGCGGGCGACGCAGGACCAGTCGGGCCCACCGGGTACCCACACTGGGCCCGCGCTGTCGTGCCTTCGCCCGTCCCCTGCGGGCGGCGCGTGGGAGCACCGCGCGCTGGAAGAAGCCGAGCAGCGCCGGCACCAGGGTCAGCGCGACGAGGACGGCGACGACGACTGTTCCGGCGGCAGCCAGGCCCATCTTGGTCAGCGTCGGTATCCCGACGACGAACAGCCCGGCCAGGGCGATCACCACGGTGAGCCCGGCGAACACCACCGAGGAGCCTGCGGTGCCGGTGGCGATGGCCACGGCCTCCGACGGCTCATGCCCGCGGGCCCGTTCCTCCCGGTAGCGGGAGACGATGAAGACCGCGTAGTCGATCCCGACCGCCAGGCCCAGCATCATCGCCAGCGTGCTGGTGGTCGAGGACAGGCCGAAGGTACTGGCCAGGGCCATGATCGAGAGCATGCCGACCCCGACGCCCACGACAGCGGTCAGCAGCGGCAGCCCGGCCGCCGCCAGCGATCCGAAGGTGACCAGCAGGACTATCGCGGCGAGCGCGATCCCGACCACCTCGCCGATGCCGCCCGCCGCCGGCCGGGTGGTCAGCGCATCCCCGCCGATCTCGACGGTCAGACCGGCGGCCTGGCCGTCGGCGACCGCGCCCTTCAGGCTTTCCAGGGTGGCGTCGGTGAGGTCGCCGCCGGTCACGGTGTAGGAGACCGTCGCGTAGGCGGTCGCCGCGTCCTGGCTCACCGCGCCGCCCTGGAACGGATTCACCGCGGTGAGGACCTGCGGACCGGAGGCGGCCCGCGCGACGGCCTTCTCGACCACGGCCCGGTTCTCGGCCGCGGTGAGCTTCTCCCCCGCCGGAGCGCCGAAGACGATGCGCGCGACCGCGCCGTCCACCCCGGAGCCGGGAAAACGCTCGTCCAGGAGGTCGAACGCCCGCTGGGATTCGGTTCCCGGAATGGAGAACTCGTCCTTGGGGGCGTCGGGGGCCTTCATCGCGGCGAAACCCATGGCCGCGAGAACCGCGATCCACAGGAGGAGAACGTATCGGCGGCGCCGGAAGGAAAACCGCCCCAGTCGGTACAGAAGAGTCGCCATGGAGTGGTTCTCCATATCTTTTCGGGTACCCCACAAGACTGCTCCGGCCCGGTGGGTCCCGTCGTCGTGCGCCTGCCGGCACTTACCGCTGCCCACGTACTGCGTCTGCCGTAGCCGGAAGTGACTGCGCCCGGCCGATGCGAGAACAGGCTGTTCTGCCGCACAGTGGCCCTGGCCTGTTTCCGGCGCAGCCGGAATCCCGAACCGGCGGCGCCTCGCGGGATATCCGGGATACCGCACGAAGCGAAGGGCACTCGGTGGATCACAGACCCGACGACGAAGTCCTCACCGGCCCAGGTGGTCAACAGCCGCCTGCCCACGCCGGGACGACATCGCTCACCCCGTGGCACCGGCGGTGGTGGCCGCGGGATCGGCGGCCGCGGCGGCGACGCCGTGCTCTCGCGTTCGGCGCAGTGATCCTGCTCGTCGTCCTCATCGCGGGTGACCGGTTCGCGGTCTCAACCGCCGAGAGTGAGATGGCCACCCAGATCAAGGCGAGTGTCATCAGGAGCCTCGCCTGCGACGCCACTCCGCCGACGGTCCGCGACGTCAGTATCGGCGGATTTCCGTTCCTCACCCAGATTGCATTCGGAAGGTTCAGGAACATCGGGGTGATTATCGACGGAGTACCAACGCCCGGTCCGCGCATCTCCTCGGTCGAGGCACACCTCAAAGGAATTCATCTTCCAGTCCGGAAGATGCTTGCCAATGATGTCGGCGAGATACCGGTCGACAACGTCGAGGCGACGGTCCATCTCGACTACGCCGACGTGAACGCGTTCCTGGCCGACCAGCCCGGAGATCTTCAGATCAATCCGGTGGACGGCGGGAAGAAGGTCGAGGTCGCCGGCCTGGCCGACGTACCGGTGCTCGGCGCCCAGGAGATCGGCGGGGTCATCGCGTTCGAGGTGCGGGACAACAAGCTCACGCTGATCCCGTCCGAGATCGCCCTGCACGGGTCCATCAACGTGGACATCCCGGTGCCCGGCGGCCTCGGCGGGCTGCTCCCCGCCATCCCGATTCCGGTCGGCGCCCTGCCGTTCGACCTCACCGTCGTCGAGGCCTCCTCCGACGCCGCCGGCCTGTCGCTGACCGCGACCGCGCGGCGCGTCGTCCTTCCCGAGGCCGACACGACAGCCCGCCGCTGCCCCGCACCGAACAGCAGCGGGCCGTGAACCCGAGCTCCGAGATGGCCGCCGCGATGGGCGACAACCGGCCGCTGCCGGTGCCCGCCGCCCACGACGACGGTGTCGGGCGGCGATCGGGACGAGGTGCCCGGTGCCACCGCAGTGGCACCGGTCAACCCCTGACCTCGTCCCGACCTCCCCTCAGCCTTGGCCACCCAGCCTTGGCCACCCAGCCTTGGCCACCCAGCCTTGGCCATCTCTCACCTGGCATCGCCGGCGCGTGGCCTCGGCCACGCGGGGAGGCAGCGTCCGTCAGTAGTTGGGGTTGTTGGTGTCCGGGATCTGGATGGCGATGGGGAACTGGGCGCCGGACAGGAGGGTCAGGACGCCGATACGCAGGATCTCGTCGAAGGCCCAGTAGACCGCCTGCAGGAGGCCGGGGGCCTTCTCCAGGCTCAGCAGGCCCTCGCGGACGGCGACGAAGGGCTTCCAGGCGACCTGGAAGGCCGTGTCCCAGAAGGGGTACCGCGGCAGCTTGAGCCAGCCGGCGATCTCGTCACCCAGGAAGTAGCGGGTGAGGGCGCACAGGATGGGCTTGCTGAGGAGGGAGCCGTCGATGAACGACGCCAGGTTGACGAGGATGTCGGCGAGC
The DNA here is from genome assembly GCF_001306465.1 of Frankia sp. R43. Classification (NCBI taxonomy): domain Bacteria; kingdom Bacillati; phylum Actinomycetota; class Actinomycetes; order Frankiales; family Frankiaceae; genus Frankia; species Frankia sp. R43. The sequence goes on from NZ_LFCW01000001.1 coordinate 214,315, forward strand.
TTGATGCCCTCGGGGGTCGGGGCGAGGATCGGGGTGAGAACCTGCGCCGCCTGGGTGTTCGCGGTGGCCCAGGAGTTCGGGATGTACTCGTCGAGCACCCCGAGCATGTGGGCGGTGACCTGCCAGGAGTGCAGGAACCCGGCGGACTCGACGGCGTTGATCGGCACGCCCCACGCGTTCAGGTTCTGCATGACGGTGGTGGGCAGGCTGTGCCAGGTCACCATGATGTCGGCCTGGGAGATCGGGATGTCCTCCGAGGCGACGTTGTTCCAGGCCGCGAGCTGGGGCAGCAGGTGGCGCACGCCGGCGTGGGCCAGCCGCGTCTTGACGCAGGTCACGATCATCTCGCCGGTGGGGTCGAACGCGTTGTTCGAGCCGACGTCGTAGCCCAGCTTGGCGGTCTTGGTGATGCGGTCCCGCATGTCCGCACCGCCCTTGGAGTAATAGACGGCCAGGGCCTCGCGCGGGATGACCGTGCTCATCATGCCGCTGACGAAGCCGTAGGTGACGCCCAGGTACAGGCCGCGCTTCTGGTTGAAGTTGATCGCGTCCTTGAGCTTGGCCGTGTCGGTCCACGTCGGGAGCTGGCGCGCGTGCTCCATGAAGTCACGCAGCTGCGTGGGCAGCCCGGCGGGCAGTGCCTGGCCGTTCTTCGTCCATGTCTTCAGCAGCTTGTTGACCGCGGTCGTCTGGCCGCTGTCGATGATCGCGGCGACCACCGGGTCGGCCTCGGCATCCCAGACGTACTTCGGGTCCACGCCGACGCCGGCCCCGGCGACCGAGCCCTCGGACGACCACGACCACGCCGGAGTCGCCGCGGCCAGCGCCCCGGCGGCCCCTAACATGCCGCCGGTGACCAGTACCTGACGCCTGCTTCGCTCAACCATCTTTAGTCCTCCCCAGAGCCCGACGACCCAAGGGTGGATACAAAGAAACAATATCCGATTCTCTGTATCAGGGCCGCCGCGCTCATGGGACCACATCAGCTATATGCGATACAAGGCTCCTTTTTTCCTGCCCGACGCGACGAGGTGAATCACGAAACTCTGGAGATAAGCCACATACCGGACATATCAACGATGTCCGCACGCCACTCTCCGGGAGCGCGAGGCCGGCACGCGGCAGGCAGCGGGCAACGGGCAACGGGCATCCACGGGCAGCCGGCGGCTGACGCGGAGGGCTGCGGGCAACCCGGCAGCCGGCTCCCAGCAGGATGCCCGAAACCGCCCCCAGGCCCTTTCGGGCCACCGAGGACCGACCGAGGCCGGCCTCCTCGGCGGCACTCGGGTTCCTACGGCGCTCAGGCCAGGTCGAGGCCCAGCATGCGGATGGCATTGCCGCGCACGATCTTGCGGACGGTCGCCGCGGGCAGGCCGGCCATCATCTCCTCGGCCACGCGCCGCGTGTTCGGCCAGGTCGAGTCGGTGTGCGGGTAGTCCGTCTCGAAGGTGACGTTGTCGACCCCGATGGCGTCCAGGGACGCCAGCCCATGCCGGTCACGGAAGAAGCAGCCGTACACCTGCCGGCGGAAGTAGCTCGACGGCGGTTCGGGCACGAGATCACGCACCCCACCCCAGGCCCGATGCTCCCGCCAGACGTCGTCGGCGCGTTCCAGCGCGTAGGGCAGCCAGCCGATCTGCCCCTCGGAGTAGGCGAGGACCAGCTCGGGAAAGCGAACCAGCACGCCGGAGAACAGCCAGTCGGCCAGCGAGGCCATCGCGTTGTTGAAGCTCAGCGTCGCGGCGACCGCGGGCGGCGCGTCGCCGGAGGTGGCGGGCATCCGCGACGACGAGCCGATGTGCATGCACACGACGGTCCCGGTGTCGACGCAGGCGGCGAGGAACGGCTCCCAGCTGCCGCTGTGGATGCTCGGCAGCCCCAGATGCGGCGGGATCTCACTGAAGCAGACGGCCCGGCAGCCGCGCGCCGCGTTACGCCGGACCTCCCCCGCGGCGAGCTCCGCGTCCCACAGCGGAATCAGGCACAGCGGGATCAGCCGGCCGCCCGAGTCCGCGCACCACTCGTCGATCATCCAGTCGTTGTAGGCCCGGACGCAGGCCAGCGCGAGGTCGGTGTCCCGCGCCTCGGCGAACGTCTGGCCGCAGAAGCGGGGAAAGGTGGGGAAGCACAGGGACGCCTCGACATGGTTGAGCTCCATGTCGGCGACCCGGGCGACCGGGTCGTAGCACCCGGGACGCATCTCGTCGTAGGTGATCGGGGACATCGTCATGTCGTCTCGGTCGAAGCCGACCGCCGCGACGTGCCTTTTGTGGATGTAGACGAGGTCCTCGTACACCCAGCAGTCGGCCTGCGGGCCGTCCTCGTCGAACGTCTGCCGGTAGTTGCCGCCGCCGATGTGCTCCATGCGCCCGATGCCGCGCCGCTGGACGCGGGGGCCGGCGTCGCGCAGCCGGGCGGGCAGCCAGCGTTGCCACAGGTGGGCCGGCTCCACGACGTGATCGTCGACGCTGATGATCCGCGGCAGCTCGCCGAACGAGTGGTCGGGCTCGCCGAAGGAGTGGTCGGGCTCGCCGAAGGAGCGAGTGGGACCTTCACCCGTGCGATGCGCCGCGGGCGCTGTCTGGTGCGAGTCCGTCTGGTGCGAGTCGGTCACGGCGGATCCCTCCGGCTTGCACGGCGAGGAACGCAATCACGCTAACATCAGATCTGACGGTTCATCAGGAAACAGTAAAGCCGACATCCAGGGGGTCGCGGTGCCCGAGGCCAGCATGCCCGCCTACCGCCTCACCGACTGGCTCCAACAGCCAGCAATCGTGGACATCACGGTCCCACGACCGGGCCCGGGAGAGGTCCTGGTGCGGGTCGCAGGCAACGGGCTGTGCCACTCAGATCTGACCATGCATCAGATTTCGGCGGAGATCGGGGCCGCGCTCGGCTGGCGGGTGCCGTTCACCCTCGGGCACGAGATCGCCGGCTGGATCGCCGACGCCGGCGACGAGGCAGCCGCGGTGACCGCCGCTCCGGGCACGCCCGTCGCGCTGGTGTCACCGGCCTCCTGCGGGCGCTGCCGCTACTGCCTGCGCGGGCTGGACAGCGCCTGCCCCGACGGCCTGGCGGGCCGCGGCTACGGCCGGGACGGCGGGCTGGCCCCATACGTGATCGCGCCGGCCGGGCGCGGAGTCGTCCCGCTGACCACGCTCGACCCGGTGGAGGCCGCACCGCTGACGGACGCCGGCGCCACCTCGTACCACGCGGTTCGCCGCGCACTCCCCCGGCTCGGCCCGGGATCGTGGGCCGTGGTCCTCGGCGCGGGCGGCCTCGGCGCGTTCGCCATCCAGCACCTGAAGGCGCTCAGCGCCGCCCGGGTGGTGGCGGTGGACCGCGCCGCGGGGCGCCGTGCCCTCGCCCGCGAGCTGGGCGCCGACGAGGCCATCGACGGGATCACCTCAGCCACCGCACATGACCTTGCCGACGTGTGCGGCGCGCAGGCGGCGGACGTCGTCCTCGACTTCGTCGGGACCGACGCCAGCATCGCCACCGGCCTGCGCGCACTGGCCCCGGCGGGCGCCTTCGGCCTGGTCGGAGCGGCCGGCGGCACCCTGCGCCGCGGCTGGTACGGAACCCTGCCCCGCGAGGCGGAGATCTTCACCTTCCAGGGGTCGACCATCGCGGACCTCCAGGACGTGATCGCGCTCGCGGAGGCGGGCCGCATCCGTCCCCTCGTCGACCGGTTCGCCCTGGCCGACATCGACGAGGCCTACGCCGCCCTGGCAGCCGGCGCCCTACACGGCCGCGCCGTGGTCATCCCACCCCTCTGAACCGGCGTTCCCGCTCGGCATCAGCACCAACTGCTCGGCAGCAGCACCAGCTAGAGCTGCGACTCGGAGAGCCGCCGCTCGCCACGCGGCGACCCACCGGGGATCCCGCGCCGTCACGCCGCGCCAGGATTTCACCCCAATAGCCACGAAAAGGACGGAGAGTCAATTGGCCGTCCGCAAGAAGTGAGGATTTTGGTTGTTGCAGCAGCCGAAATCCTCACTTCTTACTCAGAAGCAGCGACAGCGGCGACAGCCGAAGCCGAAGCCGAAGCCCGGAATCCTGCGACGGGCCGTTCCGGTGACCTGAATCCGCGAGCCTTTCCCGACAGCGAACGATGACTAGAATTCGACGGCGCAGGATTTGCGTCCCGGAGGGACCGAGCGGCCGGTCGGGTCGACCTGGGCGTCCAGCATCCCCAGCCGCATGCGGTCGAGAAGCTCGGCGAGCTGGCGACGCTCGGCGGCGGTGAAGCCGTCGAGCGCCACGCCGATGTCGTGCAGGCCCACTTCGCGGACCGCGGCCAGCAGCGCCTCGCCGTGCTCGGTCGGGGCGAGCCGGGCCACCCGCCGGTCCGTGCCGTCCGCAGACCGGCCGACCAGGCGATGCTCCTCCAGCGGACGCAGCTGCCGGCTCACCGTCGACTGGTCGAGATCCAGCCAGCGGGCCAGGTCGGAGGACGTCGCGCTGCCGTGCCGGGCGATCCACCGCAGCAGGGTGAGGCTCGCGCCGGTGATCGGTGCGCCGGCGGCCCGCAGCATCCGCTCCCGCTGCCGTGGGCTGCGCGCGGCCAGCCCGACCAGCTCGACGAACTCGTGGATGCGGGCCAGGTCGTGATCCAGCTCCCGGTCCGGCTCCGGCCCCCGGTCCTGATCCTGCCCTTGGTCCGGCTCCGGCCCCTGGCCCGGTTCGCGGCTCGCATCCACGCGGTCCACGCTGTCGCTGTCCTTGCCGCGGTCACCACCGAGGCCGCCGGTCAGTCCTCCAGCACCGCCCCGAGCCGCTGGGTCGTCTCGATCCATTCCTCCACCATCTCGCGCATGACCTCGGCCGTCGGGCGCCGGCGGTCGAGGCTGCCCACGATCTGCCCGACGGGGAAACCGCTCAGCGCCTTGGTTCCGGCGCGGGTCCAGCGCCGCGACGCCTCCCCCCACACAATGCCCTGCAGCGGCATCGGCAGGGTCTTCGGGGCGTCCTCGCGCTCCCACGCGTCCGTCCAGGCGCTGCGCAGCAGCCGGGCGGGCTTGCCCGTCATCGCGCGGGAACGCACCGTGTCCCGCGAGGTGGCCGCGAGCAGGTTCTCGACGATGGGCTCGGCGGTGTCGGCCTCGGTGACGGTGAGCCACATCGAACCCGTCCAGGCGCCCTGGGCGCCGAGCGCGAGCGCGGCGGCGATCTGCCGGCCGCCACCGATCCCACCCGCGGCGAGCACCGGGACGCCCGGCCCCACCGCGTCGACGACCTCGGGCACCAGGACCATCGTGCTGACCTCGCCGCAGTGCCCACCCGCCTCGGTGCCCTGGGCGACGATGATGTCGACGCCCATCTCGACCTGCTTGACGGCGTGCCGTTTCGCGCCGACGAGCGCGGCCACCAGCACACCCTGGGCGTGGGCGCGGTCGATGACCTCCCTCGGTGGCGGACCCAGCGCGTTGACCAGCAGTTTCACCGGATGCTTGAGGGACACCTCGACCTGCCCCGGACCCTCCTGCTCGATACCGAGCCCGGCCGCCTTCAGATCACCCCCGGCGGCCGCGTCCGCGGGCAGCGGCGGGACGCCGTGCTCGGCCAGGACGGACTCGGCGAAGCGGCGGTGCTCGTCGGGCACCAGCTCGACCATCCTCTCCCTGGTGATCTCCGCTCCGCCTCCCTTCCCGACGTACGAGTTCGGCATGACGATGTCGACGCCGTAGGGCCGGCCGTCGACATGCTCGTCGATCCAGGACAGTTCGACCTCGAGCTCTTCGGGGTTGAAGGCGAGCGCCCCCAGCACCCCGAACCCGCCCGCCCTGCTGACTGCCGCGACGACGTCCCGGCAGTGCGAGAAGGCGAAGATCGGGAACTCGATACCGAGCAGGTCACAGACAGGAGTACGGGCCATACGCCCTCCTCTGGAGAATTAACTTGCATGTATACAAGCATGTTTTCGAGAGTGATGGAAGGCCCCGGAATGCCGTCGTCCCGACCGGCACAGCCTCCGAGCAAGATCCGCCAATTCTGGTCACTCGGGAGTGCACAGCAGAATCCCGAGCCCCGAGCGGCCGTTGCCGCCGTTGCCGCCGTTGCCGCCGTTGCCGCCGAGCAAGATCTGAGGAAGCTGGTCGCGGGAACGACGAAAATCCTCAGATTCCCGAACCGCGGCTTCGGGCTGCCGCCACTACCGGGCGAATGATGCGGGGGTGGCCGAGCGGTGCGACCGAAGCGTGAAGGATTTTGGTCGTTCTGACGACCAAAATCCTTCTTTCTTGCGGGTTGTCAAGGCACTCTGCATCCAATTTGGCCCACTTGTCGTGAATTTTCGGCGCTGCGTGGCGGGGTGGCGGCGGGGTGGGATTATCGGCGGGCGGTCGAGCGTCCCCGGACTTCGAACCTGCCGTTTCTCAGGCGGTCATGCCGCCGTCGACCGGGACGATCGTCCCGGTCATCAGGCTGGCCTCGGCGGATGCCAGGAAGGCGATGACGCGCGCGACGTCGTCCGGCTCGCCGAAGCCCCCCGGCACCGTGAGCTTGCCGAGCAGCTTCATCGACGCCCCTTCCGGCGGCATGAAACCGGCGATGATGTCGGTGTCGATGCCGCCGGGCGCCACCGCGTTCACCCGGATGTTCCTGCTGACGTACTCCCAGGCCAGCGCCTTGGTGAGCATGACGACGCCGCCCTTGGACGCACAGTAGGCGGCGCTGTAGGGCTGGGCGCGCAGCCCGGCGCTGGACGCGACGTTGACGATGGTGCCGCCGTCACGAGCCAGGAAACCGGCCAGGCAGGCCCGGCTCATCAGGAACGTTCCGGTGAGGTTGACGTCGATGATCCGGCGCCAGTCGGCGAGGGGCTGCTCCGCTGTGTGCGCGAACCAGCCGATCCCGGCGACATTCGCGAGCACCCTGGGTGCGCCCAGGTCATCCTCGACGGCGCGGACGGCGGCCGCGACCGACTCCTCGTCGGAGACGTCGCAGACGTAGGCGCGGGCCGCGCCGCCGGCCTCGACGATGCCGGCGGCGATCTTCTCCGCCTGGTCGATCCGGACGTCGAGGCAGGCCACGGTCGCGCCGCGGGTGGCGAGCCGATGCGCCGTCGCCGCGCCGATGCCGCGCGCCGCGCCGGTGACGATCGCCACCGCACCGTCGAAACCACCAGAACCACCGAAACCACCAGAACCACCAGAACCACTGGAACCACCAGAACCACTGGAACCCGCCGAGCTTCCGGAGCTGTCGCCGCTCACAGGGCGCGCTCCGGCACGAAACGGACCGGCATTTCCTTCACGCCGTTGATGAAGTTCGACCGCAGGCGGCGGGCAGGCGCGATCGGCTCGACCCGGTCCAGCCGGGTGACCAGCGTTTCGAGCATCAGCTCGATCTCGCGCATCGCCAGGTGCCTGCCGAGGCAGAAGTGCGGGCCGCCGCCGCCGAAGCCCACGTGCGGGTTCGGGTCGCGGCCGATGTCGAAACGGTAGGGGTCGGCGAACACCGACTCGTCGTAGTTCGCCGACGAGTAGTACATGACGACCTTCTCTCCGGCGGCGATCGGCTGGCCGCCGAGCACCACGTCGGTCGTGGTCGTGCGGCGGAAGCCCATCACCGGGCTGACCCAGCGGACGATCTCGTCCGCCGCCCTGGTCAGCACCGCCGGGTCGGACCTGCCCGCCCTGAGCTTCTCCCACTGTTCGGGATGGTCCAGCAACGCCTGCATGCCACCGGAGATGGCATTTCGCGTGGTCTCGTTGCCGGCGACCATGAGCAGGATGAAGAACAGGTCGAACTCCATCTCGGACAGCTCGTGGCCGTTCTCGTCGGCGGTGACGAGCTTGGTCAGGATGTCGTCGGCCGGGCAGCCGCGCCGCGCCGCGCCCAGCTCGTTCGCGTAGGCGTACGCCTCCATCGCGGCGGCCTGCTGGTCGGCCGCGTCGGCGGAAAGCTCGGGATCGTCGCTGGCCAGCATCCGGTTCGACCAGTTGAACAGCCGGTGCCTGTCCTCATGCGGGACGCCGATCAGCTCCGCGATCACGACAAGCGGCAGCTCCGCCGCGCAGATCTTCACGAAGTCGCCCTCGCCGGCCTCGATCGCGCGGTCGACGATCTTCTCGCACGAGGTCCGGATCCTGTCGGTGAGGCGCCCGATCATGCGCGGGGTGAAGCCCCGGTTCACCAGGCTGCGCAGCCGGGTGTGTTCCGGCGGGTCCTGGTTGACCATCATGAGCTGCTGCTCGGCCAGGGCTTCCGGGGTGAGCTCGGGCAGCAGGCAGGTCTCCCGGTTGGACGAGAACTGGTCCGGGCTGCGGGAGATGTGCACGACGTCCGCGTGCCGGGTCACCGCCCAGAAGCCGGCCTCGCGCTCCGGGTCGCGGTGGTGGAACACCGGTGCCTGGGCCCGCAGGATCCTGAACTCGTCATGGGGCAGCCCCTGGACGTAGCGGCCGGGGTCGTAGACATCGATCTGGTCGAGCGACATGTCGGGACCTCCGAGATCCGTCGCGTCCGCCAAGCTCAAAACTAGAACAGGTTCTCGCGTCTCGTTTCCTGACGCAATATCAGAAACAGCATTGGGGGCCGGACGAGCCGAGCGGGTCAGCGAAGCTCGTCGACGTAGGTCTGCGTGCCGGGCAGGGTGGGGACGAACGGGGCGAGCAGCTCCAGCCGGCCGAGACCCGACTTCTCCCAGTCCGCGGCGGCCGCGGTGAAGCCAGGCGCCCAGCACCGCGCCGGCGTCGTCTCGGTGAACCACAGCACGGTCAGGCGGCGTCCGAGACCGGCGACCTGGTCCACATAGGCCATCCGGTCCTCGGGCAGCGGCAACGGGGTGAACAGCAGGCCCATCGCCACCGCGCCACCGAGTGCGAGCACCCGCGGCGCGCGCTCGGCGCGCAGCCAGTCGACGAGGGCGGAGACGGCCGCGCCATCCGCACCAGCCGCACCAGCCGCACCAGCCGAGGCATCATCCACCGCGGCCTCGCCCACCGCGTCGACGACCTCGACCACCAGGCCACCGTACGGATGGTCCAGCGCGTGGATATCGCGCGCACCGCCGCGGCCGTCGCGATACACCGCGCCGAGATAGTCCTGGAAAGCGGTGAAGACGTGGTCACGCCGGTGGAAGATGCGTCCGTCGGCGTTGAGCCGCTGGTTCGTGGCGACGGTCCACCGCATGTGGTCGCGGTAGCGGCCGCGGGTCAGCCAGTAGACCGCGATGTACTTGCCGGCCTCCAGCGGCCGCGCGACGGCCGAGTCGGCCGGCTCGCGCAGCGCCTGCAGCGCCCTGGGCGCCACCCAGCGCCGGCCGGCGAACATCCAGGGCATCGCCATGGCACCCGCGTAGAAGTGATCGTCCTCGTACCAGCGGTTGTACTCGGCCTCGGCACCCGGATGCGGCTCCACCATCGTGATCAGCGCGGAGCCGATGGCGACGCCGTACGGGCCGGCGGCGGGGAGCACGGAGTAGGGGCTGTCGGAGTCGGGGCTGTCGGAGTCGGGGCTGTCGACGGAATCTGCCACCGCGTCGTCCGGCACGGCTGAACTCCCTCCGCCCCGGGCGCACGTCGGCCCGGAACGCGGTCCACTCAAGCACGGAATCTGGTGACCCGTCAGAAAATCTTTGAATACACTCTGCTGCCATGATCGTTTCTCGCGGCCCGTCCGTCGTGCCCCGCGGGGCACTCGCCTTCGGGATCCAGCTGCCGATCCAGGCGCAGAGCAGCCTGTTCGCCGAGCCGTGGGAGGCCACGGCCACGCCGGACGACCTCGCGGCGATCGCCCGCGCGGCGGACGAGCACGGCTTCCTCTACGTCGCGGTCTGCGACCACGTCGCGATCCCCCGCCGGCTCGCCGCCGCCATGGGCACCACCTGGTACGACTCCGTCGCGACCCTGAGCTGGCTGGCCGCGGCGACGACCCGGGTGCGGCTGCTCAGCCACGTCTACAACCTGGCCTACCGGCATCCGCTGGTGACGGCGAAGGCCTTCGCGACCCTCGACCGCCTCTCCGCCGGCCGGGTCATCCTCGGGGTCGGCGCGGGGCACGTCGCGGACGAGTTCGCCGGCCTGGGGCTGGACTTCGCCCGCCGCGGGCGCATGCTCGACGACGCGATCGAGGTCGTCGACGCGGCCCTGCGCACCGAGTTCCCGACGGTCGCGAACGACAGCTTCACCGTCGACGGGCAGCTCGGGCTCGCGCCCCGGCCGGTGCAGGACCCGCGCCCGCCGCTGTGGGTCGGCGGCTCGTCGCCGGCGGCGGTGCGCCGGGCCGCGCGGCTGGGCGACGGGTGGTTACCCCAGGGCACCCCGCTCGACCAGCTGCCGCCGCTGGTCGAGCTGCTGCGCACCGAACGCGCCGCGGCCGGAGCCACCCAGCCCTGCGACATCGGCGCGATCACCGACTGGCTGCACCTCGGCCAGCCCACCTGGGACGTCGGCCGCCCCTGCCGGGCCGGGACGCCCACACGGCTCGCCGAGCACCTGCGCCGCTACCGCGACGTCGGCGTCGACCACCTGCAGGTGCGGTTCCCCAGCCGCAGCCCGGTCGAGCTGATCGATCAGATCGCGGCGTTCGGCTCCGAGGTGGGGCCCCTGCTGGCCCCCTGACCACCGCCCCCGACCAGCGCCCCTGGCCGCCAGCTCCCTGGCCGCCAACCCCCTGGCAACCTGACCGCCGGGCCGCTGGCTGCTCACTCCTGACCGCCGGCCTTCTGACCGCCAACCCCTGGCGCCCTCCACCGCGTCAGAGCAGCTCGATGAGCTTCCGCAACGCCTGCGGGTCGCGTACGCCGCCGATCAGCAGGGTGTGGACGGGCGAGGCCCGCCACAGCTCGAGGCGCTCCCGGATCCGCGCCCAGGGCCCGACCAGCGCGATGCCGTCGGCGAGATCGTCCGGGACGGCCCGCACGGCGGCCTCCCGCTCCCCCGCGAGGAACAGCTGCTGCACCCGTGCGGCGGCGTCGGCGAAACCGAACCGCGACACGACGTCCACATGGAAGTTGACGTCCTTGGCGCCCATGCCGCCGAGGTAGAACGCCAGCGTCCACTTGATGCGCAGCAACGCCGCCTCGACGTCGTCGTCCACGACCACCGTCACCGGGCAGGCGATCGAGAAGTCGGCGGGCGCCCCGGCCAGGGCCGCCGCGTACGCCGCGGGCCCGCGCTCGGGGTGGTAGAAGATCGGCAGCCAGCCGTCGGCGATCTCGGCGGCCAGCGCCACGTTCCCCGGGCCTTCGGCGCCGAGGTAGACGGGGATCCGCGGCCGCAGTGGATGCGTGGTGATCTTCAGCGGCTTGCCGAGCCCGGTGACGCCCCGCGCCGGGCCAGCGCCCGCCGGCGGCAGACCCGAAGCCCCGGCCCCGGCCCCAGCTCCGGCCCCGGCCCCGGCCGACGGCGGCACCCCCGGCGGCGCCGCCGGGGGCAGTGGCAGCGGGTAGTGCGGCCCGTCGCTGGTGACCGGGGCGTCGCGGCGCCACACCGCCCGCAGGATGTCGACGTACTCCCGGGTGCGGGCGAGCGGCCGGGCGAAGGGCTGCCCGTACCAGCCCTCGACCACCTGCGGGCCGGACACGCCGAGCCCCAGCAGGAACCGCCCACCGGACAGGTGGTCCGGTCGCCGCGGTCATCGCGAGACAGGCCGGCGTGCGGGCGGACAGCTGTGCCAGCCCGGTGGCGAGAGTGATCCGGCTCGTCCGCGAGCCCAGCCAGGCCAACGGGCTGATCGCGTCGGAGCCGTAGGCCTCGGCCGTCCACACCGACGCGTAGCCGTACTCCTCGGCGGCGAGCGTCAGCTCCAGATGATCGTCCGGTGGCACCGCCGGCCAGTAGCCGAGCATCAGGCCGAGTGCCAGATCAGCGGTCACAACAATCCTCCTGGATGGCGTTATGTCCTGGTTGCAGATGGATTGCCGGCTACTCGGATGTCCGCACCCGGGTTCGGGCTGATCACGGGTACGCTCCGGTCCATGGCGTCACCGGCGGTTCCGCCCCCCGCGGACAGTGACGGGCTGGACAGGCCCGCCCAGCGAGCACGGCGGGAGCGGATTCTGGACGCCGCCGTCGCGCTCGGCTCCGAGGGCGGCTACGACGCCGTGCAGATGCGGGCGGTTGCGGAGCGCTCCGGGGTCGCGCTCGGGACGCTGTACCGCTACTTCCCGTCGAAGGTGCAGCTGCTGGTGTCCGCGATGGCCCGCGAGATCGACGGCATCCGGCTGCCGTCCGCCGAGCGCATGGCGGGCCTCACCCCGGCGGACCGGATCCTGGCCGTCCTCAGCCGCGCCACCAAGGTCTTCCAGCGGGATCCGAACCTGGCCGGCGCGCTGGTCCGGGCGGTCATGTTCGCGGACGCGTCGGCCACCGCCGAGGTCGACCAGGTCACCCAGCGGATGAACTCGATCATCATTCGCATGATGCGCGGTGAGGACGGCGATCCGACCCCGCGTGACATCGCGGTGGCGGGCCTGATCGCCAAGGTGTGGTTCGTCAGCGAGATCCAGTGGCTGTCCGGCCGCACCAAGGCCCGGCAGGTGATCGACGACCTGGAACTGGTCGTCCGCGAGCTCGTCCACTAGCACCGCCGCCGCGCCCCGGCCGCCGCTCGCCCGCACCGGGCCCGCGCGGGTCCTCGACGTCACCGTTCCGATGAGAACGCGTTCTACCACGGCTGGCAAGAACTCCTGACAGGTCATCAGATGATGATTGCCGGAAACTAGAACACGTACTAGTTTGGAGGGCGCCGATCCGCCGGCGGCAGCCGGCGACGACCGAGAGGCGTCCCATGCCGAATCCAGTGATCGTCGAGGCGACCCGCTCACCCATCGGCCGACGGCGCGGGGCGCTCGCGGGTGTCCACCCCGCCCACCTGCTCGGCCACACGCAGCGCGCGGTCCTCGATCGCGCCGGCGTCGACCCCGCGAGTGTCGAGCAGGTCGTGGGGGGCTGCGTCACCCAGGCCGGCGAGCAGGCGTCGAACATCACCCGCTACGCCTGGCTGGCCAGCGAGCTGCCCACCACCACGGCCGCCACCACGGTCGACTGCCAGTGCGGCTCCTCGCAGCAGGCGGCCCACCTCGTCGCCGGGCTGGTCGCCACCGGTGCGATCGACATCGGCATCGCCTGCGGCGTCGAGGCCATGAGCCGGGTCGGCCTGGGCGCGGCGGTGCAGGGCGGCCCCGGGGTACCGCGCCCGCCGGGCTGGGACAGTGGCCTGCCCGACCAGTTCACCGCCGCCGACCGCATCGCCCGCGGCGCCGGCGTCAGCCGCGCCGAGCTGGACGAGTTCGGCGCCCGCTCGCAGGCCCTCGCCGCCCGTGCGTGGGCCGAGGGCCGGTTCAAGGCCGAGGTGGCACCACTGGAGGCACCCGTGCTGGACGACGCGGGCAACCCGACCGGCGAGTCGGTCACCGTCGACGTCGACGGCGGGCTGCGCGACACCTCCGTCGAGAAGCTCGCCGCCCTGCGGCCCGTGCTGCCCGACGGCCTGCACACCGCGGGGACGTCGTCGCAGATCTCCGACGGCGCCGCCGCCCTGCTGATCATGGACGCCGACCGCGCGCGGGCGCTGGGGCTGCGGCCCCGGGCCCGGATCATCGCCCAGGCCCTCGTCGGCGACGACCCGTACCTGCTGCTCAACGGCCCGATCGCCGCCAGCCGGCGGGTCCTCGACCGGGCCGGGATGTCCGTCGCCGACATCGACCGGTTCGAGGTCAACGAGGCGTTCGCGGCCGTCGTGCTCTCCTGGGCCCGGGCGCTGCGCCCCGCCCCGGACCGGGTCAACGTCAACGGGGGCGCGATCGCGCTCGGCCATCCCGTCGGGTCCACCGGGTGCCGGCTGCTCACCACCGCGCTGCACGAGCTGGAACGCTCCGGCGGCACCACCGCCCTGGTGTCGATGTGCGCCGGCGGCGCGCTGGCCACCGGCACGATCATCGAGCGGATCTCGTGATGGACGTCCTGCTGTTCCTGTTCATGCGGCGCGCGGGCATGACGGTCGACGCCTTCCGCCGCCACTACCTCGACGTACACGTGCCGCTGGCGATCCGGACGTCGACGGCGACCGGCCGGTATGTCGTCCGGCTGACCGAGGACGGGCACGGCCCCGTCCCCGTCGACGCCGTCACCGAGATCGTGACCCCGTCCGCGGACGTCTTCTTCGACCCCGACCGCGGCTTCACCTCCCCCGAGGACGCCGTCGAGGTCATCACCGACTCGCTGAACTTCCTCGCCCCCTTCCCGATCTACCAGGTCCGCCGCACCGTGCTTCGGGCCGCGGACCGATCCGGTGAGCTGGAGGATCATGTGCCGGGATCGCGTTCACCGGGGGTGACGCTGGCCCGGCTCGAGCTGGGTGACAGCGGCCCGGTCCGGCCGATGCCGGACCCACCGGACGAGCTCGTCCGCGACCACCTCAGATATGACGTCCTGAAAACGATCGGTGAAGGCCCCGATCTGCGTTCGGTCGATCTGGTGCACCTGCGGCCCGGCGCGGACGTGGACCGTTACGCCGCCGACTCCTACCTTCTGGGGGAGTACGTCCAGAAGGTTCGTTGACCCAGCGAGACAACCGCGCCGCGATCCGGCGCCGACCGCACAGGAAGCGGGTCCGCAGATGAAGACGAAGGCCGCAGTGCTCTGGAACGTCGGTGATCCCTGGAGCGTCGAGGAGGTCGACCTCGACCCGCCGAAGGCCGGTGAGGTGCTCATCCGGGTGGTCGCAGCCGGCTTATGCCACTCCGACGACCATCTGGCGACCGGTGACATGCCGTCGGTCCTCCCGATGGTCGCCGGCCACGAGGGCGCGGGGATCGTCGAGGAGGTCGGGCCGAACGTCACCCGGGTCCGCCCGGGTGACCACGTCGTCGTGATGTTCATGCCCAGCTGCGGGCACTGCCGCTGGTGCGCCACCGGCCGGACGAACCTGTGCGACCTCGGCGGGTCGCTGATGATGGGTGTCGGCGTCGACGGGACGTCCCGGCTGCACGCCCGGGGCAAGGACGTCACGACGATGTGCTTCCTCGGCACGTTCAGCCAGTACGCCGTGCTGCACGAGGCGTCCGTCATCAGGATCGACGACGACCTGCCGATGGACGCCGCCGCGCTGGTCGCCTGCGGGGTGCCCACCGGTTTCGGCTCCGCCGTGCACACCGCCGGGGTGCGCCCCGGGGAGGCGGTGGTCGTGGTCGGCGCCGGCGGGGTCGGCATGAACGCGATCCAGGGCGCCCGGATCGCCGGCGCGGAGCTGATCATCGCGGTCGACCCGGTGGAGTTCAAGCGCGACCAGGCGAAGGTCTTCGGGGCGACCCACACCAGCCCGTCGATGGCGCAGGCCACCGAGCTCGTCCGCGAGCTGACCAGGGGCGTCATGGCCGACGCGGCGATCCTGACCGTCGGCGTGGCGCACGGTGACCAGATCGCGCCGCTGCTCGGGCTCGTGTCGAAGGGCGGGCGGGCGGTCGTCACCGCGGTCGCGCCGGCCGTCGAGACCGAGGTGACCCTGTCCCTGTTCGATCTGACCATCTTTCAGAAGGAGCTGCGCGGCACCCTGTTCGGCGCGTCGAACGGGCAGGCCGACATCCCCCGGCTGCTGTCGCTCTACCGGTCCGGCCAGCTCAAGCTGGACGAGCTGATCACCAACCGCTACACCCTGGACGAGATCAACACCGGCTACGACGACATGCGAGCCGGCCGCAACATCCGCGGCGTCATCCTGCACGGGGACTGACGGCATGCGCACCGGCAGCACGATCCTCGTCACCGGGGTGACCGGGCAGGTCGCCAGGCCCCTGGCCGCCGCACTCGCCCGGGAGCACACCGTCTACGGCGCGGCCCGCTTCCGCGACAGCGGCATCCGCGACGAACTGAGCGCTGCCGGTGTGCGCTGCGTACCGGTCAACCTGGTGACGGCCGGGCGGGACGGCCTCGCCGCCCTGCCCGAGCAGGTCGACCACGTGCTCCACTTCGGCGTGGTCAAGAGCAACCGTTGGGGCGTCGACCTCGACGGAAACGTCGGCGGGACGCTGGCGCTCATGGAGCGCTACGCCGCCGCCCGGTCCTTCCTGCACTGCTCCTCCGGCGCCGTCTACGCGGACGCGGGCGGAACGGGCGACGCGGGCGACGGCCCGGCGGTCGGGTGCGGCGGCCCGGCGGACGCCGATTCGGGCACGGGCGGCGGCGGCTCGGCGGAGGCGGTCCGGCCCCTCGCCGAGGGCGACCGGCTCGGGGACAGCCACCACGTCCTGCCGTTCCTGGCCACCTACAGCGTCTGCAAGATCGCCGCGGAGGGGGCGGCCCGGTACGGTGCCACCCGCTTCGGGCTGCCGACGACGATCGCCCGCCTGAACATGCCGTACGGGCCCTTCGGTGGTCTCCCCCTCTACCACCTCGACATGATCGCCGCGGGCATGCCGGTGACCGTGCACCCCGACGGCCCCAGCCGCTACCAGCTGATCCACGACGACGACATCGTGGCGATGGCACCCGCGCTGCTCGCCGCGGCCGACGTCCCGGCGACGCTCGTGAACTGGGCCGGCGACGAGGCCGTCAGCGTCGAGGAATGGTGCGCCGAGCTGGCCGCTCTCACCGGCCTGACCCCGGTCATCGAGCCGTCGCCGGAGAACCTGCGCGGGGTCGTGCTCGATCTGACGACCATGCACACCCTCGCCGGGCACGCCCGGGTCGACTGGCGGGAGGGGCTGCGCCGCAGCGTGGCCGCGCGCCGCCCCGACCTGCTGCGCCCCGAGCTCGAGTCGTCGGCGCACCCCGGTCCTGGCCCCGCACCCGCTGACCGGCCCGCGGCCACCTGATCCGGCATTCGGCCCGTTGATCCCGGCGTCGCCCCCGGCCCCGGGCGCGTCCGGCGTGATCCGGCCTCCCGGCGCCGTCGCCGGCCGCCCCGGAGCACGAGATCGGCGCACAGGGTGGCTGGCGTCACAACACGAATCTGACGGGTCGCCAGAAACCGCCAGTACGCTTGCTACGTGCGCAGAGCTGACGCTGCCGTCGCGGTCCCCCCGGTGGTCGAGACCCCGGTGCGCGAGACCCCTGCGGTCGCCACCGCGGCGATCAGGACCACACCGGCGCCCATCGCCGACGCGAGCACCGGCACCGGCATTGCAGGCGTCGGCGCTGCAGTCGTCGACACCACGGGCATCGGCACCACGGGCATCGACACCACGGGCATCGGCACCGCGGTGAACACACTTCGCGCCTCGGACGGGCGGGTTCCTGGCCGGCGCGGCATGGCGACCCGGCAGCGGCTGCTCGACCAGACCTACGAGCTGCTGCGCACCACGCCGTACCGGGAGCTCACGGTCGCCGACATCGGCCGCGCCGCCGGCACCTCGGCCGCCACCTTCTACCAGTACTTCGTCGACATCGAGGCGGCCATGCTGACGCTGGCCGACCAGGTCGCCGCCGAGGGCGCGAAGCTGTCGGAGCTCGTCGACCAGCGGCCGTGGCGGGGCGCCGCCGGCTGGCAGAACGCCAGCACCCTCGTGGACGGCATCCTCACCTTCTGGGCCCACCACCAGCCCGTGCTCCGCGTCGTCGACCTGCTCACCGAGGAGGGCGACCAGCGCTTCCGCCGGGTGCGGGTGGCCATGCTCAACGAGATCACCCGCGCCCTCGCCGCGGTCATCGCCGAGGCGCAGACCCGGGCCGGCCGGGTGACGGAGGTCGCCCCGATGGCGATGGCCGGGGCGCTGGTGTCCATGCTCGCGCACGTGGCCTCGCACCGCGCCGGCTTCGAGGCGTGGGAGATCCCGATCGACGAGATGCGGGAAGCCATGACCAGGCTGGTCTTCTGGGGCGTCACCGGCCCGCGCGTCCCCAAGCACCTCTGACCACACTGCACCTCTGACCACGCTGCACCTCTGACCACAGCGCCGCCGACCAGCACGGGCGCCTCCGACCGCACCGGGCCACGGCGGGCCACACGGCGCCGCCGACCGCACTGCATCCGGCTATCGCGCGTCGGCCAGCCACTCCCGTACGGCGCGCATCGCGGTGCCCGAGCTGTCCTCGTCGATGCCCCGGCCGAGGTCGTCGATGGTGACGCCGGCCAGCGCGTCACGCCACGCCTGCTCCGCGGCTGCCATCGCCCGGGCGATGGCGCACTGCCCGGAGCACTGATCATCGGGCACGGCCAGCGGGCCGTTCCGGCGGATCTCGGTGCAGCGGAACGCGGGCTCGGGGCCGTCGATGGCCTGCACGACCTGCAGAACAGTGATCTGCGCGGCGGGTCGGGTGAAGGCGTACCCGCCGGTCGGACCCGGAGTGGATCTCACGATGCCGGCCCGTGAGAGCGCCTGGAGATGCTTGGCGAGGTAGGCCGGCGCGACGCCGTGCAGCTCGGCGAGCCGTGCCGCCGGCACCGGGGCCTCGCTCTGCCCGATCGAGACGCAGCAGTGCAGCGCCCACTCGACGCCGTTGGACAGCTTCACGGCAGCCAGCCTACCTATCCCGGATAGAAACCATCCGCGACTCTGCTATAAACGCGGACAGGAAATATCCGAGATGGAGGTCCAGCTGGTGTCCGAGATCCAGGATCGGCCGAAGGTAACGACCGCCGCCCCACCTCGACAGACCCGGAACACGCTTGGATTCACGGTGATCGCCCTGTTCGTGGCCGCGGTGAACCTCCGCCCGGCGATCGCCGCGCTCTCCCCCCTCGTCGACCGGATCCGCACCGATCTGGGCCTGTCGGCGACGGAGGCGTCGCTGCTGACGACCATCCCCACACTGGCCATGGGGCTGTGCGCACCCCTGGCCGTCACCGTCGGGCGCAGATGGGGGCTGCACAGGGGCGTCCAGCTTGGGCTGGCCGTCGTCGGCCTCGCCACCGCGGCCCGCGGGCTCAGCCAGTCCGCCTGGCTGCAGCTGGTCTGCGCCGCCGCGGTCGGCATGGGCATCGCGCTCTCCCAGACCCTGCTGCCGGCCGTGGTGAAGGCACGCTTCGCCGACCGACCCGGTCTGGTGACCGGCATCTACACCACCGGCCTCGGCCTCGGCGGCGCGGTGGCGGCGGGGGTGAGCACACCGCTCGCCGACGCCTTCGAATCGTGGCCGGCCGCACTGGCCTGCTGGGCCGTCCTCGCGGTCGCGGGCCTGGTCCTGTGGTCCGCGGCAAAAGGATCGCTTCAGCTGGAGCAGGCGGGTGACCCGAGGCGCATCGTCACCTCCGGCCTGCCCTGGCGCTCCCCACTGGCGTGGCGGATCACCGCCGTGTCGGCCGGTAACTCGGCGCTGTACTACTGCGAGCTGGCCTGGATCGCACCCCTGCTCCACGACGACGGCGGACGGAGCGAGTCGCAGGCCGGCCTCATGCTGACCACCATGATCGCCATTCAGGTCGCGGCGATGCTGGCCGTCCCGGCACTGCACGGCGAACGGCAGGACAGGCGCGCCGGCCTGGCCGCCACCACGGTGCTCACCGCGATCGGCTTCCTGGGTTTCGCCCTCAGCCCGGGAGCGGGCGCCTGGCTCTGGATCGTCGCCATCGGAGTCGGGCACGGCGGCCTGTTCACCCTGGTGATGACACTTCCGGTGGCTGCCAGCCGGGACGCCACCCAGGCCGGGCGCTTCAGCGCCATGGCGTTCTTCATCGGCTACGCCTGCGCCGCCGCCGGCCCGGTCGTCGTCGGCGGTCTGCGTGACGCCACCGGCGACTTCCAGCTCGGCTTCGGCCTGCTGGCCGCCGTCGCGACGCTGATGCTCCTGCCCATCGCCCGCCTCTCACCGAGACGGATCGCCCAGGCCCAGCACCACCCATCCGCCTGAACGACGCGCCGCACCACGCTCCTGGCGTCCTTTCGGGGCACAGGACCTGCGAGAACAGCGTGCGAGCGGTCAGTCGGCGGGGTAGGCGGAACGGCCCTGGCGGAGAAGGTCGGCTAGTGAGGTCGCCGGATGGCCGGTCAGCTCTGGCACGTCCGAGGTGACGGTGGCGAGTTCACCCGCGGCGATGGCCGTGTACGTCGACACCCAGGCGTCGACCTGCCACCTGGGTGCCCCGTAGCTGGCGCGGGAGGCGTACGCCTCGCCGACTGTCTCGGGACGGTAGACGATCCGCCGACCGGCTGCTTCAGAGATGACAGCGGCCACTTCATCAAGGGTGAGTGCCTCCGGGCCGGTCAGTGAAAAGGTCCGGTCGGCGTGTGGGAGCGGGTTGAGCAGGATCGCCGCGGCGGCGTCGGCGATGTCGTCCTGGGCAACGGGGGCCACCTTCCCGTTCCCCGCCGGGCCCCGTATGACGTCGTCCGAGCCGACCAGCGCGGTCATGAAATCGGCGTAGAGGTTGTCGCGCAGGAAGGTGAACCTCATGCCTTTGCCCGCGTCGCGGATGTACTGCTCGGTGGCGGCGTGGTCACGCCCCAACGTGAACGTGCAGGTCGGCGTCGCGCCGTAGAACGAGACGTACACCAGGTGCTCAACGCCGGCGGCGGCCGCCGCGTCGACGAACGTCTGATGCTGCCGGAACCGGTCCGAGGTCTCCGCGGCGGACACCATCAGCAGCGTCGTGACCCCGGCCAGCGCGGCGCGTGCGATGTCCGGCTCGTCGAACGACGCCCGGGCGACAGAGGCCGCGGGCAGACTTGGTGCGCGCGCCGGATCCCGGACCACCAGGCGCTGCGCGACACCTGCCGCGGCCAGCCGGCGCGCGACGCGACCGCCCAGCCGCCCGGACGCGCCGGTCACGGCGATCAGGCCCACGCCGGCTGTGCCTTCGGCGTCGGTTGGCAGCTCTGCACCGACCCAGCCAAGCACTGTGCGACGAGGTCCGCATGGAGGTCGGATGAATTCCGGGCGATGGTGGCTCCCGCTCGGGTGCTTAGGTGGTCATCGCCTGGGTACGGGGCGACCTTCTCGCCACGCGCCCCATCCACGCCCGATTTCCGACTTCGCCGCTCCGCACCGATGATTCGCGCCCCCAGCAGGGGTCTGACAGATGAGGCGAGGAAGGTGTGGACAACATGGCGGAGATGAGCGAGATGACCGGGATGGACGAGCGGGTGCCGGGACGGCGGCGGACGTTCGCGCTGATCCCCGGGGCCGGTGGTGCGGGGATCTACTGGCACCGGGTCGTGCCGTTGCTGCGCGCGGCGGGCCATGAGGTGGTCGCCGTCGATCTGCCCGGGGGCGACCCGGGCGCCGCTCTGCCGGAGTACGCCGCCGTCGTCGAGGCGGCGATCGGCGCGACGGTAGAAGGGCGACCTGACGTGGTGCTGGTCGCGCAGTCGCTCGGCGGGTTCACCGCGCCGCTGGTCGCCGAGCTGGTTCCGGTGCGCGCGATCGTGTTCGTGAACGCGATGATCCCCGTTCCCGGCGAGACCCCGGGCGCCTGGTGGGACAGCACCGGGCAGGCCCAAGCCCTCGCCACCGCAGCCGAGCGCGGCGGCTACAGCCCCGAGTTCGACCTCGAGACGTACTTCCTGCACGACCTGTCCGCTGACGACGCGGCAGCGATCTCGGCGGATCCTCGCCCCGAGGATGACGTCGTGTTCGGTTCCGTCTGCGAATTCGGCGGATGGCCACCGGTCCTGATCCGCGTGGTCGCCGGCGCCGACGACCGGTTCTTCCCGGTGGAGTTCCAACGCCAGGTGGCGCGGGACCGGCTGGGCATCGATGCCGACGTCCTGCCAGGCGGCCATCTGCTCGCCCTGTCACAGCCAGAGGCGCTCGCGCACTATCTGCAGGAGATTTGATCATCGGGCAGCGAGTCGCGACCGACTGGGGTCGAGGCGTTCGAGCTGGACTGACGTCGTGGTCACGCTGGACCTTCAGAGCGCGGCGACGAACTCCTCG
This sequence comes from Frankia sp. R43, assembly GCF_001306465.1. NCBI lineage: Bacteria > Bacillati > Actinomycetota > Actinomycetes > Frankiales > Frankiaceae > Frankia > Frankia sp. R43. The sequence goes on from NZ_LFCW01000001.1 coordinate 236,076, forward strand.
ACCGACAACCCGGTGTCACGGATGATCCGACGCAATGTCCCGGCGGCGACGTCGCGACCTGGGTGAACGGGCACAACCGTGAAACGCCCGTCTGCCGCGCTCCGCATCATGTGGTGGCTTCCCCTGACGCGGATCACCTCGAAGCCGAGCTTCTCCAGAGTCTTGACCACATCCCCGCCTGGTAGCACGGGAAGAGGTGGCATCAGGCGACGTCCTGCACGATCGTCAGGACCGGTGGAACACCGAGCTCCTCGATGACCAGGCTGACCGCCTCGTAGAGATCAGCGACCGCCTCCTCGGGAGAAGCACCGAGCCCGTGCGCACCACCGCTGGGGAACGACGCGTGCGCGGCCCAGGTGCCGTCCTCCTCCTGCTCCAGCTCATAAGGGATCTGGACCATCCGCTTCATGGCGCTCACTGTACGCCGTAGGCCACAGGGCTCGCAGTAGTCACGATCACGTCCCAGATCCACGACTGGGGGTGTTCGCCTCGGGGATCAGGCTGGACTAGACCAGTAGGCCGGCCCAGCTGTCGACTAGTTCGTCGAGCATCTGGTCGCGGGTGATCTTCCAGTCGGCGTCGCCCCAGTTCTGGGCGACATAGTCGAGCTGGGCCATGGCCAGGACCCCTTTGAAGTGACGCCGGTGCGGTGCGAAGCGACCGGCCTGCGCAAGGCCGTCGGCGACGTCACTGATGGCCTCCTCCATCCACTTCTCCACCAGGTGGGCGAGCTCGGGTTCGATCACCGCGGCGTCGCGGCCGATGCGGATGATCGGCCGGATGTCGGGCCAGGACTGCGCGGTGCGCCGGACCCAGGCGTCGATTGCCTCGCGGGTGCCGGCGGCGACGGTCGCCACCAGGTCGTGGGCGGTCGAGCCGTGCTCGGAGGACCGTTCCCGCGCCAGCGCCTCGTTGAGCTGCTCGTCGATGAGCGCCTTCATCAGCGCTCCCCGGGACGGGAAGTAGGCGTAGAAGGTCACCCGGGTCGTGCCGGCCGCGTTCGCGATGTCGTCGACGGTCGTCGCGGCGTAGCCCTTCGCCTGGAACTGCTCGAGGCCGGCACCCAGGAGCAGCTGACGGGTCAGGCGCTTCTGTGCTTCCCGGAGCTTGGCCATGACCGAAGCCTAGCGTGGTCGTTCGTTATCCGGCCGTCGACACCGTTTTTTATACATCACGAACAAAAACTTGATCCACCATAAATCTGGCGCGAGCATCCCTACCCGCAGGCGACAACGGGCACAGTGATCACCATTGCAACGGAGCACTGACGAGTGCCCCAATGCGGGCGCAGGCGCCGACACAGGCGCCGACACAGGCGCCGACACAGGCGCCGACCCGCTTCGTCCTCACCCTGATCGCCGGCTGTCTCGGAGTGCTCGTCGCCCAGGTGGCGTACCCCCTCCCCGCGTTGATCCTCGACATCCCGAACTTCGGGCTGCCGTTGCTACCGAGCAGGACGTGAACAGCCACGCCGCCGATCAGGCCACGACACCCGGGCGCGACAAACCAGAGGTGAACCCCATGGAAAACTGTGGCGTCACCGCCGGAGGCCGACCGGACGCCTCAACCTTCATGCTTGCCGTTCGACCTGGTCAGTGCTTTCAAAAGCCGGCTCTCAGTGGCCGGCCTCAGCCACTGGCAGCTCGCGGGCACGGATCCACTGCCCGTAGGCCCACGACACACGGTGGGCTCGGCTATTCTTATCCGCGCACATCGGGGAACGAAATCACCCGAAATCAGATGTACCGCGCTGGCTCCGTGGCGCCGGGGAACACGACAGGACCGTCAAGGAGGTCTCCGCGTGATCTCCCGACGACCCGCGCACCCGGCTCCTCACGGCGACGACGAACGACGACCAGTCATCGAACAGCGAGATCATCTACCCGGTGCACCGGGCTCTAAATCGGTGGTCCGCCTGACCGCGAACCACCGCAGGCTGCCCCGCTCCGCGGGAACCCGGATTCCTCCCCTGCCTGCGAGCCAGGGTCTCCTCCGGGATTCCCGATGAAACTCACGGCCGCGGATCATTCGACTCCGCACGGGCAGAACCCGTCAGCTGAACAGGCCGACACGGATCGGCCGTCGTCGCCAGACAGTCACAGGCCGCCAGACGGTCACGGCCGGTCGGATGAGATCGACCCGATCGACTCGTCGGACGAGATCATTCCGCCGGAGGAGGTCATCCCGCCGGACAGTGGGACACCACCCGGCGAGGGCGTGCCCGGCGGCCAGCGGTCGGCGGCGCGGCGGCGACCACCGGGGCGGCCGGCCCTGCTGCGGTGGTGGCCGAACTGGCCAAGGCGGCGCTGGTTGACCCACGTGCTGGTGGCAATCGCGTACGGGGCCGTCGCCGGACTGCTCTTCCTCGTGTCCTCCGAATCGGTGCAGAGTATTGCCGGCCGCACCCAGTCACCCGGCGCGCGTGCCGTCGGGCAGGAGGAGACGAACCCGGGCGCCGGCGCCCTTCCCACGGCCGGGATGACGGGCCCCACCAGCACCTGGCTGACATCGACGCCAGCACCCGGCGAGACAGCCGCGACAGATGAGCCCGACGCCGGCGCGCAGGCGCTGCCCGAGAACGACCAGGCGGAGACGGGGCGCCCGAGCCCATCGCCTTCCCGGCCCACCAGGCCGACGACCGCGCCCGCCCAGACCAAGCCGGCCCAGGTATCGCCAGCGCCCGCCCCTCAGAGCGCACCCGCCGCCGCGGCCGCGCCCGTCACCCAGGTCCCACCCGCAACGCAGCAGGCGCAGGCAGCTGGCGGCCCGACCACCCTCGTGAACTACGTGACGGGCGAATGCCTCGACAGCAACGAGGACGGCCACCTCTACTCGCTCGAATGCAACGGCGGTCCCTACCAGCTGTGGACGGCCTCCGGCTCCGGCGCCGTGGCGCTCACCGATTCCGCGACGGGCCTCTGCCTGGACAGCGACGGATCGGGATCGGCCTACACGAGGACCTGCAACAACGGCTCAACCCAGCAGTGGCAGGTGGCATACCAGTCAGGCACGCGGACGTTCGTCAACGTCGCGAGCGGCAAGTGCCTGGACACCGACTCCAGCACCACCTACATCTTCACGGGGACCTGTAGCGGTTCCGGTGGGCCCACCCAGCGGTGGCGGTGAGACCGAGCGGGTCGCGGTGAACCAGGTCGGGGGCGGCAGCCGTTACACGGGTTGACCGTCGGCTCGACGAGCCGACCGGACCCGGAAGGCTCGCCTGTGACGGACAGGCTGACGAACAGCACCGCGCACGGTGCGGCGGCGCCACCACCGCCACCGCCGGGCGCGCCGCCACGGATCACCACCGACGCTCGGGCGCAGCCACCTCCCCCAGAGGATTTCCACCTCCAAGGGACTGCCCATGCCGGGCGCACAGCGTTGAGGATTTTGGTCGCCAGAACACCCGAGATTCTCAACGCCCGCTCACTACTCACTCCTCAGTCCTCACTCGTGCTCGGCCGCGGCCGGGGCCGGGGCCGGGGAGCCGGCGTACTCACGGGCTCCGAGCTGTTTCGGCCATGGTCACTGGCGTCCGGTCACCCGGCCGTCCGGACCCGCTCCCGGCACATCAGCAAACTGACAGAGGTGCCAGAAAAATGAATCGTCACCATCCGGTGGATGAATTGCGGGTCTCCGGTAATCGGTCATCGCGGGCGAATCGCCGCCACGGACAGTCCGCGCGTCCGACATCGCCGGCCCGGCACCGCGCCAGGACGGCCGGCGAGACCTGAACGGCCCCTGCGACCAGTGGTTTCAGGGTTCGTCGGCGGCGTCCACGGCTCCCTGGGCGGACGAAATCCGACCCCCGCGGGACCCGGCGAGGTGCGCGGGATCGGCAGCTAAAGGGCTCTTCGTTGCTCTTCCACTATCCACCCCCAAAAGCCTTGCAAAACCGACAAGAAAATGGATGTCAAGAGACCCGAAGAAAGAGGTACACGTGGCCCTTTAGTCGCGCAAACAGAACAGTCATGGGCCCGTCGAATGCTGACCAGTGCTGTCAGAAATCCGGAAGGTCGACCACACGTTCAACCCAACAGAGCCCACAGAGCCCACAGAGCCCACAGAGCCCACAGAGCCCGAAATTTACCCTTGACAATTGACAAGAACTGAGGATTTCGGTTGTTTCGGCAGCCAACATTCCCACCTCTTGCTCGGCAGTAGCGAAAGTCCGAGGCCCGGGATTCCGCGACGGGCTTTCTGGAGCCCGCATTCGGATGGCCGCACCCTGGGCCGCGCTGACCACTGGTGGCTCGGCCGAGACACCCACCGAGGCGCGGGTCGTCGAGACGTCGAAGCGGTGGGCACCGCAAGGTCCGGTATCCGCCGCGCCGGCTGTTCCACCTTGGGAGGCGGCCGGCTGGCAGCCTGGGGACGAGACCACGAACAGCCCTGCCTCCGATCGGGCCGCCTCCGGACGCGACAAACCAGAGGTGAACGCCACGTGAAACTGTGGCGCCATGGCCGGCTATCACCGCCGGAGGCCGACCGGACGGCTCAGCCTTTATGTTCACCGTTCGCCCTGGTCAGCGCCTTCAGAAGGCGACTGTCACCGACTGACCTCAGCCGATGGCGGCTCGTGGGCACGGATCGCGTGCTGCCCGCGGGCCCGCGACACACTGTGGGCTCGGCTATCCTTCTCCGCGCACATCGGGAACGAAATCGCTCGAAATCAGATGTACCGCGCCGATCTCGCGGCACCGCGGAACATTCATGCCCGGTGGCGGCCAGGGAAAGGGCCCAGACGCCATGAAACTCGAGGCCGCGGATCATTCGGCTCCGCACGGGCAGCACCCGTCAGCCGACCAGGCCGAGGCGGATCAGCCGTCCTCACCAGATGGTCACAGTCCACCAGACGGGCACAGTCCACTGGACGGTCGCAGCTCGTCGGACGAGATCATCCCGCCCGACGAGATTGTTCCGCCCGGCGAGATCATCCCGCCGGGCAGTGGGACACCGCCCGGCGAGGGCATACCCGGTGGCCAGCGGTCGGCGGCGCGGTGGCATCCACCGGAGCTGCGGGCCCTGTCGCGGTGGTGGCCGAACTGGCCGCGGCGGCGCTGGCTGACCCGCGTGCTGGCAGCGACCGCGTACGGCGCCGTCGCTGGACTGCTCTTCCTCGTGGCCTCCGAATCGGTGCAGGGCATGGTCGGCCACACCAGGCCGCCCGGCGCGCGTGCCGCCGGGCAGGAGGGGACGAACTCGGGGGCCTTCGCCGCCGGCCCTCCCACGGCCGGCATGACGGGCCCCGGCAGTGCCTGGATGACATCGCCGCCGGCACCCGGCCAGACAGCCGCGACAGACCCGACAGGCGAGCCCGGTGCCGACGGGCAGGCTCCGCCCGAGCTCGGCGGGGCGGTGTCGTCGGGCGGAACGGGGCCGGGGCGCGCGGGCTCGTCGCCCTCCCGGCCCACCACGCCGACGGCCGCGACCACCCAGGCCAAAGCGGGTCAGGTTTCCGCCGCACCCACCGCGCAGGCCGCACCCACCGCCGCGGCCGCACCCGTCACCCAGGCCGCGGCCGCCTCCACCGGGCAGGCGCAGGCGGCCGGCGGCCCGGGCACCCTGGTGAACTACGTGACGGGTGAATGCCTCGACAGCAACGGGGACGGCAAGATCTACACGATGGACTGCAACGGCGGTTCCTACCAGGTGTGGAGGACCTCCGGCTCCGGCACCGTGGTGCTCACCGATGCCGGGACGGGCCTCTGCCTGGACAGCGACGGAGCGGGATCGGCCTACACGAGGACCTGCAACAGCGGCTCGACCCAGCAGTGGCGGGTTTCAACACAGTCAGACGCGTCGAAGATGTTCGTCAACGTCGCGAGCGGCAGGTGCCTGTCCACCAACGCCACCTCCTACGTCTTCGCGGGGATCTGCATCTCCGGCGGTGGCGGGACCTACGAGCGGTGGTGGTGAAACCGAGCGGGTCGCGCTGAACCATGCCGGGGGCGGCAGCCGTGACATGGGTTGACCGTCGGCTCGACGCGCCGACCGGACCCGGAAGGCTCCCCCGTGACGGACAGGCTGACAAACAGCACCGCGGACGGTGCGACAGCGCCGTCACCGCCGGGCGCGCCGCCGCGGATCACCACCGTGCCGGCCGGGCTGTGGATCCGCTCTGCGCAGGACCCGCAGACCCAGCCGGATGACCCCGCGTTCACGACCGTTCCGCACGCACCGGACGTCCGGACGCTGATCGTCGGCGCGCCCGGCTGCCAGCCACCCGCGCTGCCGGACGTCAACCGTGCGTTCGACGACCTGTCCGCGCAGGCGACGGTGATCGTCTCGATGTACGGCTGCGAGCCGGGTGACGGTCCGGGCCTCGCCCAGCGGCTCGCCGTGGCCGCCGGCCGGCCTGTCGTCGCCGAGTACGGCCTGCTGATGCCCGGGCAGGACGGGGTGTCGCGGGTGCTCGCCACCGACACCGGCCGCCGGGAGTCGTGGGCGCCGTTCGCGCAGCGCGTCCTCCACCCGCCGGACGGGCCGCCGCGGCTCGTGCACTGGCACCCGCCGGTGGCCGGGATGGTGCCGCACGGCAGGGCGGGCTACCGCCTCGTCGGCCCCTGGTTCGTCCGGGTCGTACCGGCAGGCCTGGCGCTACGCCGGGTGGGGCTCACCCCGGACGCCGCCACCGACCTCGCGCCCTTCGACCCGGCCCGTCTCGATCTCGCCGTCGACGGCCCGGTGGCGGAGCTGACCGACAACGTGCTGACCGCGTTGAGCCGGTTCGCCGACGCGCTGCCCGCCGCGGCGCGGGTCCGGCTGCGGCTCGTCCTCTCCGCCGGCACCGACGACCTGGCGGCACGGCGCCTGCGCCTCGCCGTTCCCGCTCCCCAGCATGTCCGACGCGCCACTCCCGCCGCGGCATCATCCGCCGGCGCCGTCCCGCGCGAGTCGACCCAACCGACCCAACCGGCTCAGCCAACCCAGACGACCCAGCCAGCTCAGCCAACGCTGACGACCCAGCCAACGCAGACGACCCAGCCGGCTCAACCGGCTCGACCGGCTCAACCGGCCAGGCCGACCGGGAGGGCCAGCCCGGCCAGGCCTGCGAACGCCCGGCCGACGGGCGGGGCGCCACGCAGGCACGCGGTCGGCCGCGCCACGGCGCTGACGTTGGTTGTCACCCGATCAGGCCGGATGTGCTTCCAGACATCCGGGTGACGTCCTCCCCCGCGATCGCTTGGCGCGCCCCACACATGGCGGCATCATTGGCGCATGCTGTGCAAAAGCGGTTACGGAATGACAAATATTCCGTATCGGGAGGATGTCGGCGCACCTGCCCGCGGCGTCGGCCACGGCCCGGGCCACCGCGTCGGCCGCCGTCTCGGCCCCGGCGCCCTCGTGCCGTGCGGGTAGCGCTCGCCGAGGACGGCGCGCTGTTCCGTGAGGGGCTCCTCCTGCTGCTCGGCGCGGCCGGGCACCAGGTCGTCGGCAGCGTCGCGGACGGGGACGCGCTGATGGGGCTGCTGGGCACCGAGCCGGCTGATGTGGCGATCCTCGACATCCGCATGCCGCCGGGTACCGAGGGCGGACTGCGCGCGGCGGCACGCGTCCGGGCCGCGTACCCCGAGACGGGGCTGCTGCTGCTGTCGCACTACGCCGAGACGCACTACCTGATGCGGTGCCTGGAGATCGGCACCGAGCGGATCGGCTACCGGCTCAAGGAGCGGGTGGCCGGTACGCAGGTACTGTCGGACACCCTGGACCGGATCAACGCGGGTGAGCTCGTCATCGAGCCGTCGCTCGCCGGGCGGCTCGTCAACCGCCCCGCCGGGGTGTCCGGGCCGCTGGCGCTGCTGAGCCAACGGGAGCTGGAGGTTCTCCGCCTGATGGCCGAGGGGCGCTCGAACGCCGGGATCGCCGGCCTGCTGTCGCTGTCAGCCAAGGCGGTGGAGAAGCACATCGCCAGCATCTTCACGAAGCTGGACCTGCCCTTCGACGCGACGACCCACCACCGCCGGGTCCTGGCCGTTCTCACCTACCTCGGCGCGCGATGACGGACGTCCGGCGAGAGCCGGCCGGCTCGCCGCCCGCCCCGGCGGAGGTGCTCGCCCCGGCGGAGGTGCTCGCCCCGGCGGAGGTGCTCGCCCGGGAGGTTTCGCCGATGCCGGCCGAAGCCGGTCTGCGGCAGCGGGTCATGCCACTCCTGGAGAATCTCGGGAGGGCGGGCGAGGGCTGTTACGCGGCGTTGTGGGCCGCGGTCACCCAGGAAGAGGCCACCCCGGTGGATGGTGTGGCGTCCTGGGTTGTGCTGGGCTGGGCTCAGTCGCCGTCGTGGCTGCCCGCCGGAATGGAGCCGATGGCGGTGCGGGCGGGCGCGGCGGGGCATCTCGCCGCGCTGCGGAGCAGGCCTGGAGTACGTCTCCTGCTGCGGATCCCCGGCCCAGGGCGCGGCGACAGTGCTGGCGGTGGTGTCGGCGATAGCAGTGGCAGTGGCAGTGATGGTGGCGATGGCGATGGCGATGAGGGGCGGACGCCGGCCGCGGCCCTCGTGATCGGCGGGTGGCCGGGCCGGGCCGTGGTCATGCCGCCCGCCGACCTGCTCGACCAGACCCGGGACTGCCTGGCTCTGGTGCTGCGCGAGCACGAGCTCACCCTGGCCGCGAACGAGCATGCGGCACGGGCCCGGCGGTGCGCGGAGGAGCTGGCCCGGGTCGAGGCCGATCTCGCCGCCGTCCGTGACGCGGAACGGAACCGGTTGAGCGGCAGCCTGCTGATCGGTGTCAGCCGGCGGCTGGGCGAGGTCACGGATCGCTGGCAGGCGTGCGTGGCGGCTGTCCGCGACGAGCCGGCACGGGCCGGCGACGAGCTGCGGGAGTTGCGCTCCGCCGTCGACGACCTGCTGGAGGACTTCCGGACGGTCGTGCGGGCCGTCCATCCCGTCCTGCTGCGCAGGGCGGGGACCGCCGTCGCGCTGACCGAGCTGGCATCCAGGCTGCCGCGGCAGGTCCGGATCGATGGTGATCCGGGACGTCGGGTCGGGTGGGAGGTGGAATCCGGCGTCTACCACGCCTGCGCCGCGGCGCTGAACCTGCTGGGCGAGGCCGGGACCGGGCCGCTGTCGATGCGGTTCGTCCACGGTGACGGCCGGTTCGGCGTGCGGGTGGACGATCCGTCCCCAGGTGCCGTCGCCCGGGCCCGGGACAGCCTGCGCGACGATGCCCGGCGGCTGTCCGCCCTCGGCGGCGCTCTGCACTGCACGGTGGCGGCGGACGGATCCGGCCGGATCGACCTGTGGCTTCCGGAGCGGCTGGACGGCAGGCTGCCCGAGGCCAGGCTGCCCGGGCCTCAGAAGGGCACGACCCCGCAGATCCGCGTTCCGGCGCCCGGCGTCGACGTGACGGACAGCGAGCCGCCCACCGAGGCGAGCCTGTCGCGCGGCCCGCGCAGCCACACCGCCCCGGAGAGGTTCATTCCAGGCCCGTCGTCCTCGACGGTGAACGCCAGCCCCTGGTAGATGCTGTGCAGGCGGACCCGGACGGACGCGCCGGACGCGTGTTTCTGCGCGTTGCTGACGGCTTCCAGGCAGGCGAAGTAGACCGCGCTCTCCACCGGCGGCGGATAGCGGCGTGAACGCACGTCCCGCCCGGCCTCCAGTGCCATCCCGGGCGCCTCCCGCAGGGCCGCGGCCAGCGCGGGCTCCAGGCCGGCTGTGCGCAGCAGGGGCGGAGTGATCCCGGCGGCGGTCTCGACCAGCAGGGTGTGCCCGCGTTCCAGCCGCGCGCCCAGGTCGGCGAGGGCCTCGTGCAGGTCCGGGCCGGGCAGCTCGCCGGCTGCCAGCCGGTGCTCGACCACGGCGGCGGCCATCTGCAGCGAGACGAGGTGCAGTTGCGCACCGTCATGCAGGTCGCGTTCCAGCGCGTGGCGTTCGCTCTCCATGTCGGCGGCGGCGCGGGTCCGCGCGTCGGCGATCCGCGCGGTGGCCTGCCAGCACGTGTCCGCGGCGGCGCGGCGGCGCTCCTGCGCGGCGGCGGCGGCGAGGACGGCACCGAGGGCACCGGCGATGTCGCCGAGCGCCCGGTGCGTCCTGGCCGGGACCGGGTGCTCGGCGCGGGTGCTGACCAACAGGCCGCCGATCTCCTCGCCCCGGTACACGATCGCCCACGCCGCGGCCGGACCGCCATCGGGCCCACCGCCGAACGCGACGTCCGCGAACGCGACATCCCCGGATGCACCGCCGTCGAACGCGGAGCCGTCGAACACTCCGCCGGCTGCCGCACCTCCGCCTGGCGCACCTCCGCCTGGCCCACCTCCGCCTGGCCCACCTCCGCCTGGCGTGCCGCGCCCGGCGGGCCAGGTGTGGTCGACCGGGCGGCCGTCGACGAACATCCGCAGCCGCACCGCAGCGAGGTCGAGCCGCCGGCCGATCAGCTCCGCGAGCGGCGTGAGGTCGCCGCCGCGGGGCCCGGTCACGGGGAGCTCGACAGCCCGCCGCAGCACCTGCGCCACAAGCTCCGATCCGATCAACACGCCCGCACGCTACCCGGCCGTCTCGGCGACAGGCTCCCCGATCGGGTCCGTCGCGACGAAGCCGGTCTGGATCAGCCGATTGCCGCGGCGGCTGCACAGCAGCGCGCGGCCCGGGGGCAGCTCCCGTGGCCGGGCGCCACCGAGCAGCGGCCCCTCCGACCGGGGGCAGGACAGCGCGATGTCGGGGGTGTTGAGCTCCTGCATCCGGCGCAGCAGCGGGTCCATCGACATGCGCATGACCCCGGCCGCGGCGCGGGCGAGGATGACGTGCAGGCCCACGTCACCGCCCTGCGGCAGGAACCCGACCAGCGGGACCAGCGGGTTCTCGGGGCCGGTCAGCAGGTCGTAGTCGTCGACGAGGACGAACAGCAGCGGCCCGGTCCACCAGTCCCGGCGGCGCAGCTGCTCGGGTGAGACGTCCGGGCCGGGCAGGCGGGGGGTGAGGCCCGCGACGGCATCGCGGACGGTGTTCTTCGTGCTGTCCGGTGAGACGGAGTAGCCGAGCCGGTAGGCGTCCGGGATGTCGTCGAAGAGGCGGCGCCGGTAGTCGACCGCCATGATGCGGGCCTGCTGCGGGGTGAACCGGCTGGTGATGGCGCGTGCCATCAGCCGCAGCAGGTTGGTCTTCCCGCTCTCGTTGTCGCCCAGCAGGGTCAGGTGCGGGAGCTGGCCGAAGTCGTGCCAGACGGGTTCGAGACGGCTCTCCTCCAGGCCGAGGGCGACCCGCAGATGCCCCCTTCCCTCGCTTTCCGGCTCGGGCAGCGACTCCGCTGGCAGGACGGCGGGCAGCGTACGGACGGGCCGCACCTTCGGCCCAGTCCAGGCGTCCACCACCGAGGCGACCAGATGGCGGGTGCCGTGGGCGAGATCAGCGACGGACCCGGCGCCGTCGATGCGCGGCAGGGCGGCGATGAAGTGCAGCTCGGCGTCGGTGAGGCCGCGCCCGGGCAGTTTGGGCACCGAGGCGGCGGCCCGCAGGTTGATGCCGGACTCGACCGGGTCGCCCAGGCGCAGCTCCAGCCGCGATCCGATCTTGTCCCGCATCGAATGGTGGACCTCGGACCAGCGACTCGCCGTGAGCACCAGGTGCAGCCCGTAGTTCAGGCCTCGCGCGGCAACGTCGCGGACCTGCTCCTCCACCGCCTCGAACTCCTGGCGCAGGGTGGCCCAGCCGTCGACGACGAGAAACACGTCACCGAACTCCTCCTCCGGTACCTTCCCGGCCGCGACGGCCTCGCGGTAGGCGGCCATCCCGGAGATCCCGAGCCGGGCGAAGCGCCGCTCGCGGTCCGCGAGCAGGGCGACGACCTCGGCGACGGTCCGGCCCACCCGGTCCGGGTCGTGCCGGCCGGTGACCCCGCCGACGTGCGGCAGGTCGGCGAGCGCGGCCAGGGCGCCGCCACCGAAGTCCAGGCAGTAGAACTGCACCTCGCGCGGCGAATGGGTGAGAGCAAGCCCCGCGACGAGGGTGCGCAGCAGCGTGCTCTTGCCGCTCTGCGGGCCGCCGGCGATGCCCAGATGCCCGCCGACACCGCCGAAGTCCAGCACCAGCAGGTCCCGGACCTGCTCGAACGGCTTGTCGATCACGCCGACGGGGACGGTCAGCCGGTCCGTGGCGTCGGCGTCCACCGGACGCAGCCCGTGGTCGAGGTCCGGCAGCAGGGGCGGCAGGACCTGATCGAGCGAGGGCGACTGCTCCAGCGGCGGGAGCCACACCCGGTGCGCGGGCGGTCCCTGGCCGACGAGCCGGTCGACCAGCGCCTTCAGGACCGTGTCGGCGGTGGTCGCCGCCCCTGCCCCGCCGTCCGACCCGTCCGACCCGTCAGTCCCGGCGGAACCGGTCGAGGTCGATCCGGTTGAACCGGTCGAACCGGTCGAACCGGTCGGCGGATCCGACTCGGCCGCACGGGAGGCGACCGGAACGTGCGTGGTGCCGTAGGGGACGACCTGGCTCTCGATCACGTCCGGGCGCACCCGCGCGGAGCGGGACCGATACGGCCCGGAGACGTAGGCCGCGCGGAACCGGGTGATCGTCGCGACGTCGGAGCGCAGGTAGCCGTTGCCCGGGGCGGCGGGCAGCTCGTACGCGTCCGGTACGCCGATCACCGACCGTGACTCCATCGCGGAGAACGTCCGCAGGCCGATCCGGTACGACAGGTGCCCCTCGAGCTGGTGGATGCGGCCGTCGTCCAGCCGCTGCGAGGCCAGCAACAGATGCACGGCGAGCGAACGCCCCAGCCGGCCGATCATGACGAACAGCTCGATGAAGTCGGTGTGCGCGGCGATCAGCTCGCTGAACTCGTCGACGACCACGAACAGGGTGGGCAGCGGGTCGAGGGCCGCGCCCTGCATGCGAGCGGCCTCGTAGTCACGCACGGAGCTGAAGTTGCCGGCCCGGCGCAGCAGCTCCTGGCGGCGCACCAGCTCGCCGCGCAGCGCGTCGCGCATCCGGTCGACCAGCGACGCCTCGTCGGCGAGGTTGGTGATGGTCGCCGACACGTGCGGCAGCCGGTCGAGACCGGCGAAGGTCGCCCCGCCCTTGAAGTCGACCAGGACGAAGTTGAGCGTCTCCGAGGAGTGGGTGGCCGCCAGGGCCAGCACCAGGGTGCGCAGCAGCTCGCTCTTGCCCGAGCCGGTGGCGCCGATCAGCATGCCGTGCGGGCCCATACCGTCCTCGGCGGACTCCTTGATGTCGAGCACGATCGGCGACCCGTCGGCGGCGAGGCCGATCGGCACCCGCAGGCGCTCGGCACCACGGCGGGCGGGCCAGACCGCGCGGGGCTGATAGGTCTCCAGGTCGGTGATGCCGAGCAGATCGGGCAGGTCCTGGCTGGTGGTCAGACCGTCGGAGACCGGTTCCGCGCTGGCGCCGGCGCTGTGCCGGGCCATCAGCCGCGCCAGCGTCGTCGCCCGCACGCGCGACAGCGTGTCGGGTGTCGCGAGCCGGGAACGCACCTCCCTCCCGACCCGGTCGGTCTGCACCATCTCGATGTCGCCGGGGGCGATGTCCAGGCACAGCACCTGCTGGCCGCTGCCGGCCGGGTGGGCGTCGAAGTCGAGCAGCACCGCGTTGCGGTAGCCGGAGACGAGGAAGCGGGCACCCGGGGAGATCCGGCCCCCGTCGACGATCACGACGACGAACGGCTCGGCGGTGGACGGGGCCGTCCCCGTCTCGAACCGCGCCCGCTCGCTGAAGGCGGAGCCCAGCAGCCGCTCGACCTCGTCGAGCGACTCCCCGAACAGCCGGACCGGCCCGGCGGCGTCCCGGTCGGTGACGTGCTGGGCATGCGGGAACCATTTCGCCCAGTCCCACTCGGCGCGCCCGTCGGTGTCGGTGCAGACCGCGATCCGCAGCTCGTCGGGGGCGTGGAAGGTGGCCAGGTGCGCGAGCAGCGCACGGGCCACGCCGAGGGCGGTCTCCCGGTCGCCGTCCAGCCGGACCCTGGCGAACCCGCGGACGTACAGGGCGACCGGCTGGGCGGGAATCGTCGTGTATGCGCGGGTGAAGCGGCGCAGCGCCTTGGCCGCGACGGGTTCGAGGTCCTCCACCGGGCTGGTCTGCAGCGGGGTGATGCGCACGGCGAGCCGCTGGCTGCCGGTGCCGACCCGAACCTCGCCGAAGTCGGGGTGCGCCGGGCGGCGTTCCCACAGCCGGCTGGTCATGGCCAGCGACCACAGCGACGCCGGGTCGGGGTGGCGCCAGGCCAGCGCCTCACGTTGCTGCTCGGCGTAGCCGCGGACCTGCCGGCGGGTGCGGGACAGGTAGCGCAGGTAGTCCCGCCGCTCCCCGCCGAGTTTGTGCTTGCGGTCGCCGGACTGCGTGAACATCTGGGTCACGCCCATGCCGGCCATGCCGGCGCCCATCATCGCCATCATGATCAGGCCGAGTGGGCCGTTCGTCCCGAAGCCGAAGAAGAAGAACATCATCCCGCAGGACATCAGCAGTGACGGCACGATCATCGCCAGGGTGCGCAGGCCCTGCCCCTGGGTCTCGGGGATGGTCGGCGGTTCCTGCAGGGTGATCTCGCCGTGCGGCAGATCCGGTCCGGAGCGGCGGGCCGGGCGGCGAAAGGCGACCGTGGACATATCCGCACCACGGCTGGCGGGCCCTCGGCGTTTCGACCGACACCAGACAGACCGCCGATGTGATGCGGGTCACTCCCGTGAACCCGATGGGCGGCGGACGCCGTGCCGAGGTCATGGGCCAGTCCAGCGTGGCGGAGGTATGCCGCCTGCTCGTCGTGGGGCCGACGAGCCAGGTCGAGCTGTCGGTGCCCTGCCATGTGCCGCTCGCCGACCTGATGCCCGCCCTGCTGCGCGGCCTCGGGCCGGATCTCGCCGACCGCGGCCTGGAGCACAGCGGCTGGGTGGCACAGCGCCTCGGCGAGCCGCCGCTGGACGAGGACGACAGTGTCGCCGAGCACGGCCTGCTCGACGGCGACACCGTGCACCTGCGGCCACGCTCGGAGCAGATCCCCCCGCTCGACTTCGACGACCTCATCGACGGAGTGTCCAGCGGTATCAAGGCCCGCTCCGGGCTGTGGCGCCCGCGCACGACCCGCCTCGCCTCCCTGCTGGCCCTCGCCGGCTGGCTGGTGGTCGCGCTGGCCGCCCTGCCCGCCAGTGGCTACCACTACCGCGCGCTGATCGCCGCGGAGGCCGTCGTGCTGCTCGGCGCGGTCACCGTGGCGACGTCCCGCCTCGTCGTCGACCGGTCCGTCGCCGCCCTCACCGGCGCCGCGATGGTCGGTTTCGTCATCGAGGCGGCGGCCCTCGGCGTGGCCGACGCGGGCGCGGGCGGGGACCCGGCGTCCACCGCCCGGCTCATGCTGATGACCGGCTCGGCCGCGGCCGTCGTCGGCGCCGGCCTCCTGCTGCTGCTCACCGCCGGCCACCCGTCGGCTCGCCCGCTCGCGCTGGCCGGGACAGCCGTCGCGTGCGGCGGCTTCGTCGGCTGCGGGCTGGGTACCCTCGCCGGACTCGACCGGACCCAGACGGCGGCGGTGATCGCGCTGCTGTGCGTCGGCGCCCGGCCGCTGGTGCCGGTGGCCGCCTTCACCTGCGCCGGGCTGGCGTTGCCGCCACTGCCCGTCGAGCCCGGTGAGCTGCAGGACGACATCGACCCGGAGCCCAGCGCGGAGGTGCTGGCGCGCGCCGCCGCCGCCGACGTCAACATGACCGCCCTGCACGCCGCGTGCGGGGTGCTGTCCGCCGCCGCGCTGGTCACCATGGCTCTCGACCACCACTGGATCCCCACCGCTCTCGTCGTTCTCGTCGGGCTGGCGCAGGCGCTGGCGTCGCGGCCGATGACGAGCACCTGGCATCGGGCGGCGCTGCTCCTCCCGGCGGTGGCCGGCCTGGTCGTGATCGTGCTGCCGATCGGCGCGCGTGCCGGCGACGGCTCGGAGCCCGGCTGGCTCGCGCCGGCGGTCTCCCTGGCGTTCGCCCTCGCCGCGGCCGGCTGCGCCCGCGTGCTGCCCCGCCGCCGGATGACGCCGATGTGGGGCCGGGCCGGGGACTTCGCCCACATCACGGCACTGGTCCTGGCTGTGCCGCTGGTCTCCTGGCTGCTCGGGCTGATCGGGCTCATCCGCTCGGTGGTGGGCTGACATGCAGTCCCGCCGCGACCAGGTCGACGCCCAGCGGTACCTGCTGACCCGCCTGTCGGCGGCGCTGGTGCGCGCCGACCCCGACACCCTCGACCCGCTGGGGCGCCGCGACGTCCGCGGCCTGGTCGGCGGCACGGTGCTGGCCGCCCTGACCCTGGGCGTCGTCGCGATCTGGGCGCTGGTGTCCGGCTCCGGGTCGACCGAGTGGCGGAAACCGAACACGCTGATCATCGAGAAGGGCACCGGCAGCCGCTTCCTGCTCATCGACGGCGAGCTGCGTCCCGTGCCCAACATCGCCTCGGCCCGGCTGCTGACCGGAGCGGTCGTCAACCCGCAGGTGGTGCCGGCCTCCCGGCTGAAGCACACTCCCCGCGGAGCGCCCGTCGGCATCGCCTCGGCTCCCGACCTGCTGCCCGCCACCGCGGCGCTGAACAGCGGGGTCTGGCGGATCTGCGCGAGCGGAGAGCCCGACATCGCCGCCATCCTCGACATCGGGGTGAGCCCAGCGAGCCAGCCGGACCGCCCCGGCGTCCGCGAAGGTGTGCTGGTCACCGCGGACAGCTCCGACGGCAGCGAGACCTACCTGCTCTGGCAGGGGCGGCGGCTGCGGCTGGCCCGGCCGTGGGTCGCCGACGTGCTCGGCTTCGGCGACGTCCGACCGACGCCCGTCGACCCACGCTGGCTGGAGGTGGTGCCGGCCGGCCCCGACCTCGCCCCGGTGCGCGTCGACCCCGGCGCCCCCGGCTGGCTGGTCGGGGGCGCACCGGCGAAGGTGGGGGACCTTTTCACCGCCGCGGTGACGGGCGGGGTGACGACGCACTACATCCTGCTGCCGGCCGGGCTGGCCCCGCTCACCCCCGTGCAGTTCGCGCTCACCCGTGCCGAGACCGGCGACACGCCCGCCCGCGAGCTGACCCCGGCCGACCTGGCGGCCGGGCCGCGGACCAGCATGCCCGCACCCTGGGACGGACTACCGGCCCTGCCGCCCGTCGTTCGCCACCTCGCGGCCGACCAGGCCGTCTGCGCCGAGTCGAGCGGAGAAGCGGAACCCGCCGCGCTGGCGGTCGTGACGGTGTCGATCCCGAGCGTGCCGGGCAGCGTCACGACGCGGGGAATCGCGGTGCGGGTCGCCCCGGGCCGCGGCGCGCTGCTCATGGAACAGCCCGTGCCGCCGGACGAGCTGCGGGTCGACGATCTGCGCGGCGTGCTCGTCGACGGCAGCGGCACGGCGTACCCACTGAGCGGGCGCGCGATGCAGGCCCTCGGCTACGACGCCCACCTGGCGGTGGCCAGCCCGTGGCCGCTGCTGACCCTGCTGCCCACGGGACCGCGGCTGACCACCCCGGCGGAGTCGGCCTCACCGACCGCGGCCTCCCCGCACCCGACCTCCCCGAACTCGGCTGCTCCGAACGCGGCTGCTCCGAACGCGGCCGCCCCGAGCACGGCACTCCTGAACGCGGCACCGCCACCCGGCGGTCCGTCCACATCCTGAACCGAACGGAAAGGCGGCCACCATGCCCGACCCGAGTCTCATCTCCGACGAAACGAGCACCGTCGCGATGATCAAGGCGTTCGACCTCTGCCAGGACGAGTGCGTCAACATCCAGAACACCATCGAGTCCGCCGCGTCGATGCTGTTCGTCCAGTGGGGCGGCGTCGCGGCCGCCAGGTACCGCGACGCGATCGCCAACTGGCAGAACGGTTTCAACAAGGTCCGCCAGGGGCTGGACCTCCTGAACGAGTCGATGGTCGTCTACGCGAACACCACGACCACGGTCGAGGACAACGCCGTCATGATCGGCTCGACCTGGGCCCAGGGCCTCACCTGAGCCCGTCCGTCGCACGCGAGCCCCACACCCGCCCCCCAACCTCCGTGAGGGAGACATGGCCACCTACCAGTTCAACCCGAACGGCGCTCTCGACACAGCGGCCGAGCTGCAGTTCGTCACGACCAAGCTCCAGGACTCGCTGGAGGCCCTGATCAACAGCGTCCGGGTCTTCGCGGACCGGAACTCGGGTGCCGCCCCCGACAACTACGTCCTCGCCCAGCAGCAGTGGAACACCGGCCAGCAGGAGATGGAGCTCTCGCTCGCCGTCGGGAAGGTGAAGCTGGAGGAGATCCACAACCAGTACGTGCTGGGCGACAACCGCGGCGCGAACGTCTTCGGCTCCCTGATCTGACATGGGCGAAGAACTCACGATCAGGATGGACGAAACCGCCCTCCGGGACCGCATGAAGGAGTACATCGGGCTGCTCGACGACATCGACCGCCGGTCGTCCACCTTCCAGTGGGGCCCCGATGCGGTCTCGACGCTGGCCCTCGGGGCTCCCTTCCCGCTGCGGCTCGGCGGATCGGGCTTCACCGAGGCGGTCGGCCTGGCGCAGAACTTCGAACGGGTGCGGCAGAACCTGGTCGAACGGGTCAACACCGTCTACACGAACACGTCCAACCTGCGCTGGGGCCTGGAGTACCTGCTGGCGGACTCCGACGCGGTCGAGAGCGCCAACGCCTCGACCCTCACCGGCACGTTGTTCGACTCGTTCATGCCCAGCCAGACGACCACACCGGACACGTCGTCGTCCACCTCGTCCACATCGTCGTCCACGACCGGGACCTGACGCCATGGCCGCTCCCGGAAAGATCGAGGACGTCCTGCACGACATCCTCGGCTACACCATCGGGTCAAGCACCGGCGCGACGCTCGACCTCGCCGCGGCCGGGGCCGCGACCGGCTCGACGACCTCGACCACCACGCCCGCGGCGGCCACCGGGGGCGCGATCGACGCGGGCCTGCGGCCCGACACGGTGCGGGCCTCCGGGCCGCCGTGGCTGATAGCCGATCCGCGCAAGGAGCAATACCACACCGGCGGCGGCTGGACGCCGCCCTTCCAGTACGGCGCGCTCACCTTCTGGCGGTGGATGTCGGACGACTGGGCCAGCAACACCGAATGGGTCACCGTGTGGGTGGGCAAGCGGGGCTCGTCGTCGACGCCCACCCAGAACTCGCTCACCCCGGCGGAGGACACCTCGAACCCGCTCATGGACGTGCGGAAGGCCTGGATGGCCGTCGAGACGAACATCCCGCAGCTCGCCGGTCTGGGCACCCCGTTCGACCCGGAGACACTGCGCGGGATCGGGCAGGCGCTGGACGGCATCGGGGCCTGGTCGGCCACCGTGTTCGCCAACCTCGGCGACGACATCGCCCGCATCGACACGAAGGCGGACAACTTCTCGGGCTCCGCGGCCCAGGCGTACCGTGCCCGGGTCCTCGCCGCCCAGGCCGGCGTCCAGGGCGTCCGCGAACAGTCGACGCCCTGGATCGATCCGATCAACAAGGCGTACCTCAGCGCCGTGGCCTTCGTCGAACAGCTGCACAAGGACAACGACTACTGGTCGGGCAAAGCCGGTGACCCCCGCGGGATCATCCCCGGGCCGCCCGGGGTGTGGTCCGATCCCTGGAAGCTGGTCGGCGAGATGTTCAACGGGTCGGTCGTGTTCGACCGGCCGACCACCGAGACGGAGAACTGGAACCATTCGGGCGGCCTGTGGGACAGGGGCTGGATCCGCGGCGGGCGCGGCCAGATGGCGGATCTCCAGTGGCGGGAGATGTACATCAGGTTTCCCGACTGGGTCGGAATACAGGGCGAGTACGCCGTGCTGCGGGAACCGACCTGGCCCGACGTCGACAACAAGCTGCGGGCCCAGTGGGCCAACCATGTGCAGGAGGCCTTCAGGCCGTCCGTGACGAAGGCACAGGAGATGATCACTGCCTTCGCCGCCGCCCAGGCCGCCGTCAAGCTCGGCCGGATGCCTCCGCCGCCGCCACCCCGCCCGGCCCCGGAGACCGCCCTCGCCGGCGGCAACGAGGAGCTCAACGAATACCTGGAGAAACTCAACGAGGAGCTCAACAAGAGTTTCGAGGGCATCAACAAGAACTTCGATGAAATCAACAAGGGGTTCGAGGGGGCCAACAAGAACTTCGAGGGCGTCAACGACTTCGGTAACGGGATCAATGCCAACCTGAACGAGCTCGGCAAGGGCCTGAACAACATCGGCGGAGGAATCAACGGCCTCGGCGGCGGCCTGAACCAGCTCGGTGAGGGCATCAACAACATCGGCGGGGGGATCAACAACCTCGGCGGTGGCCTGAACCAGCTCGGCGGTGGTCTGAACCAGCTGGGTGACGGGATCGGCGGCGGCCTGAACCAGCTCGGCGAGGGCATCAACAACATCGGCGGTGGCCTGGGCGACCTCGGCAACGGCCTGGGTGGCACCGGAGCCACCGGGTACGAGCTGGTCGACTACGTGCCGGGTGCCGAGACCGGCCTCGGAGCGGGGGCAGCCGGCCTCGCCGGTCTAGGCGGCCTCGGCTCGGGGGGGACCGGCCTGACCGGCGCGGCCCGGCGCGAGGCCGGCACCCTGCTCGGTTCGCTGCAGGCACTCGGGCGGGCGGGTGTGCTGGCCGACACACCGCTGACCGCCGAGCAGTCGGCGGCCCTGCGCGCCGCCGGCCTCGGCACCGACGCGGCGACCCTGGGCGAGCTGAGCCCCGACCAGCTGAACGTGCTGAGCGACGCCGGGCTGCTCGACTCCGTCCCGCTCAGCCCGGCCGGCCAGCAGGCACTCGCGGACGCCGGCCTGCTCAGCTCGCCCGCCAGCACCCTGAGCGGTGTCGGGGGCCTGGACAACCTGGGTGATCTCAGCCCGGCTCAGCTCGCCCGGCTCGACGCGTCCGGTGCCCTGGACGACATCCCGGTCAGCCCCGCCCAGCTCGACCAGCTGCGGGACAGCGGGCTGCTCAGCTCGGGTCAGGGCGTGGGCTCGCTGGGGGACCTGTCTCCGGCCCAGCTGAACGCGCTCAGTGACGCCGGGCTGCTCGACTCGGTGCCCGTCACCCCCGCCCAGCTCGCGGACCTGGGCCAGGCCGGTCTGCTCACCTCGGGTCAGGCCGGCCTCCCCGACGCGCTGTCATCGCTCGGCGCCCAGTCGGGTGCGGCCAGTGGCCTGACGATGCCCGACATCAGCACACCCAGCTCGGCCTTCCCGACGCAGATCGACGGTGTCCAGGTGGCGTCGCCTCTGACGACGGGCTCCGGCGTGACCATCGGGGACATCAGCGAGCCGATGGTCCGCACCCTCTCCGGCGATCTCCTCGGCGGGGTCGGCACGTCCGGCGTCAACCTGGGCGGCGCGCAGCTGACGAGTCTCGGCACGGGCAGCACGCTCGGTACCGCCGCGTCCCCCCTCGCCGCCGGGGCCGCCGGCGGCGCACTGGAGTCCGCAAGCGCGCTGTCAGCCGGCGGCCTCGGCTCGGCGGCCACTCCCGCCGTAGCCGGATCGACGGCGGGTGGGGGCGGCGGCATGCCGTTCATGCCGATGGGGGGGATGGGCGGCGGCGCGGCCGGCGGCTCCTCCTCCCGGGACCGTCAGCGCAGCACCTGGCTGACCGAGGACGAGGAGGTCTGGGGCACCGACCCGGACTGCGCACCCGCGGTCGTCGGCCGCGACGACACCTCCGCCGAGGCCGGCACCGAGCGTTCCACCGGCGTCGTGCAGCCAGCGGCCCCGGGACGGGACCGCGTCCGCCGCGGCCGCTGACCGCACCGGATCCGCATCCCCGGATCCGCATCCCGCGGCGTCATGACATCCGGGTCGCGACCAGTACAGAGAGGACAACGGCGTGGGGCTGTTCGACGACGACCTGATGGAGGCCGCGCTGGCCGAGCTGGCGCGCACCGAGGAGGTGACCGCCCGCATCCGGCGGGAGGGCGTCGCCGCCCGGCACAAGGCCAGCGACCGCGGCAAACTCCTGACGGTCACCGCGAGCGGGGACGGAAAGATCACCGACATCTCGTTCCGGGGGGACGCCTACCGCGAGCTGGCGCCCGCGGAGTTCGCCGACCTGCTGGTGAAGACCATCGAGCAGGCCCGATCCGGCGCCCTGGACACCGCGCTCGCCGGCATGCGGGACCTGATGCTGGAACTGCCCTCCTCGATCGGCCGGCTGGCCGAGGTGCAGTCCTCCGACGAACTCGTCGAGGAGCTGCTCGGCATGTTCACCCGGAACATCCCGGACGACGACGCCAGCCCCGCGCAGACGGAGAACGGGCACCGGGCATGAGCGGGGAGAACATCACCTTCGACGGTGACGAGCTGGCCAACAAGGTGCCGATCCTCGCCGAGTTCCGCGACGACGTGGTCGCCTTCGGGAAGGAGCTCGCCGACGGGATCACGCAGAACAACTTCGCCGCAGACGCGGAGGACGAGGCGTCCAAGCTGGCGTACGCCATGTTCCGGCAGGTGATGCAGGCCTTCGACAAGATCTACGGGGCGCTCGGCACGGCAATCGGTGTGCAGGGCGACCGGCTCGGGATCGTGCGCAACATCGGCGAGGCGACCGAGGCGGGTGCCGCCGACACCGCCGGGAACTGGTCGGGCGGCGGCGGGGCGCGCGGCTGACCACCGACCAACCGACCGACCCGGACGAGACGCGGCACGATGTCGAAGTCGATGGACGAGGCGATCTACGCCTTCACCGGAATGCGGCTGCCCAGGGCCAGCACCAGGATGATGCTGGCCCTCGCCGACATCCTGGACGCGGCCGCCGACGCCGTCGACCAGCTCGCCCTGGCCCTCCTCAAGGTCATCCGGGCGGTGCGGACAACCGTCGACAGCAAGGCCGGGCGGCGCTTCGTCGCCCAGACCGCGCAGTTCGTCGTCGACGAGCCGAAGGTGCTGCCGCAGGGCGGCAACCTGCTGCGCGCCGCGGCGGCGATGCTGCGCGCCCAGGCCCTGCAGATGGAGCTGACCCGCAAGCAGGGCTTCGTGATGTTCCTGTTCATGCAGATCCAGCTCGCGATCGCGGCGATCGAGGCGGCGTTCGGCGCGGGTCCCGAGGCCGCCGCCCGCGTCGCCGCGACCCGCACGTTCATCCAGCGGATCCTCTCGCTGGAGTTCGCCATGACGGTCGCCAAGATCACCGCGATGCAGATGCTGTTCATGCCCGGCTCGTCGATCGTGGCTCAGGTCTGGCAGATCATCGAAGGCAAGCGTGACGATCTGGACGGCGACGAGACCTGGCACATGATCAAATATGGCCTGGCGGCAGCGGCCACCTCCGTCGTCGCCGTACCGGGGCTCCAGGGCGCCATGAACAAGTGGAACCAGCTCCTGATCAATCAGGGCGTCCACGGCGGCGCGGCGAACCCCTTCGCCGACCTGTTCTCCTCCACCCTGGCGTCGATCCTGCTGGAAAGCGGCGGGGGCTTCTTCGCCGCCGGAATGGTGGACGGCGACTGGAGCGGCAAGAGCATGGTCGACGACATCATCTCCGGGACGACCGAGGGATCGACGGAGAGCGTCGCCCGCGGCGGCGGCCGCGCCGCCGGGCGCGGCATCCACGGACCCGGCGCTGATCCCAACATCGCCGCGATCCAGGAAATGCTGAACAAGCTGGACGTCTCCGGCCTGGACGGCAACGGCGGTCGCGACGACGGCGGCGACCCCCCCGGTCCCGGCGGCGACGACGGCCCCGGCGGGACGTCGGCGAACAACGGCTCCGCCGGGAACAACGGCGCCAACCCGAACAACGGTGCCAACTCGAACAACGGTGCGTCCTCGAACGGCGGGCCCGGGGGCGGCGGCGGTCTCGCGGGCGGGAAGGACACGCCCACGGTGAACGTGCCCCCGCTGGTCATCGCGCCGCTGGCCGGTGCCGCGGAGCAGGGCAACCACCCACCCCTCGCCGGCCCGGACCACCCCACCGGCGACGAGCCCGACGCCTCGACGGTCCCCCCGATCGGCGGGCCGCCGGCACCGGTGCCGATCCCACCGTTGACGATTCCACCGATCAACCTCGACCTCAGTGCCAGCGCGAGCTCCAGCTTCGACTTCGACGACGACGCCAGCTCCGTCGTCTCGGGGGTATCCGACACCTGGTCCGTGAACAGCGGAGCGTCGAACGACTCGGTGATCAGCCGGCTGACCGACCCCGACGACTACGAGCCGGCGGCGCCACTGATCACGCAGCCCGCCCCGGACTCGCCGCCGGCCTCCGCACCCGGCCCCGGCAGCTTCGACGGTGCCAAGCCCGGCGCGGGCACACCCGCCGCCGGGCCACCCGCGCCTGGAGCACCCGCCGCCGGACCCTCCGGCAACGACGCGCCGCTCTCGTCCAGCCCTCCCGGTCAGGGCGATCCGGTGCCGGGTCTCACCACCCGCCAGGATCCGCCCCCGCTGGAGCCGCCGGCACTCGACCAGCCGCCCGGGGGAGCGCCGAGCGGCTCCGAACCCCCGGCCGTTCCCCCCAGTTCCCCCAGTCCTCCCGGGCCACTCCCGGCACCCGGGCAGCCGATGCCCGCTGCCGGCGGGGCGCTCGACTCAGCCGTCCCGGCCGGCGCGCAACCACCGGGCGGTGCCCCCGATCCCCGTCCCGGACCATTGCCGCCGACGGCACCGCCATCCGCGAACCCGCTGCCGGACGTCCCCACCTCCGCCGCGCCCGTCCCGAATCCGACGCCGCCAGTACCCGCGGCGCCGGTGCCCCTGCTGGACGGACCGCCGGCACCCACGCCCGCGCCGGCCGTACCGCCAGTGCCCGCGCCGGCCCCCGCGGTTCCAGGGCTCACCCCACCGGCACCCGCGTCCGCATCCGCTGTGCCCGCGATTCCGGCGCCTGTCCCGCCGTCGGCACCGGCCCCGGCACCCGCCGCGCCGCCGCCGGCACCCGCCGCGCCACTCGGCGGCTGGGCCCGCGGCGCCGACCCGACACCGCGGGCGACCGCACCCGTGGACATCACTCCCGTGGAGACCCCGTCCGCGGACACGGTGTCCGTCCTGGGCACGCCAGAGGCGCGCGAACCGCACGGGTTGGTGGAACCGACCCCGGACCCGGACGCGATCACCCCGGTGGTCGGCGATCACGTCCCGGCGGCACCGCCGCGCCCGCCGGACGACCTCGAGCGCGACCTGCTGCGGCTGGTGCACATCGAGTTCCAGCGGAACCCGCTCCCGCGAACCGTCTCCGACGACGAGATCCTGACCGCGTTCCGGGAGCTCGGCGCCCAGTCCGCCGTCCAGCGGACGCCGGTCCGGACGCTGGCCCCGCTGGTGGCCGACAGGCTGCGCGGCGCACCGCCGGGCGGGCTTGCCGGTGGCGCGCCCGGTGACCATGCGGACGCTGCTCCGCCCATGGAGTGGCCGCGATTCACGGCGGTCTCGCCGGGCCCCTCCGCCTACGAGAGCGAAAGCTCGTCATCCGAGCCGCCCGAACCCCTGAACCACGTGACGGTGGACGGCCGCGGATACCGGGTGGAGCACACAGCGCCGGGCAGCGACTCGTTCATCAGCGCGCTGATCGCCAGCCTGCGGGGCCAGCGGCCGGGGCAACTCGGCTCGATGTCGGAGCCGGAGTTCCGGGCCTTCCTCGCCGACTGGTTCATGGGCCCCGAGGGGGCGTCGATCCGGCTCGGGCTGGACGAACCGACCGGTGACAGCCGTCTGCCCGTCATCAGGAATCTGCTGGCCGGTCTCGACGACGCGGCCCTCGCGACGGTCCTCGAAAGCCCACCGGACGGTCAGCTCGATCCCGACCACATCGAGGCCCTCGTCATCACCGCGATCACGAACGATCCGGCCGGCTTCGAGTGGCGCCGGTTGCTGCAGCTGTCTCCCGCGCTGGCGCCGGTCGGTGATCGCGACAGCCTGGCGGGAGCTCGGCTGAGCGACGTCGTCGCGACGGCGATCCGCACTCCGGGGATGGAGCACACCCCGCTCTTCGAGCCGGTGCCGTCCGTCGCGGCCGGCGCGCTCGGGGCCGAACTCGCCCTCGTCTCACCGACGTACGGCGGAGGCCTGGTCACCCGCACGATCAACCGGCTCGACACCCCGGAGACGACGCTGCGTCTGCTGTTCAACGGGGCGGCCCGCTACGACGCGCTCGTCCCCGCGCCGGAGCCGGCGCCGGCGCCGGACACCGGACGACCACGAACCGGTGACGACGAGGCCCGCCCGCAGACGCAGACGCCCACACCGTCTCAGCCCGTGGCGAGCCCACCAGGCGACGTCGGCCACCGGGCCGACGGCCCGCAGCCCGAGCCGCAGCCCGCACCCCTGGAGGCGGAATGGTCCGGAGACGACCACGTGATCGTGGACGGCCGCCGCTACCGGCTGAAACGGACGTCCTCGCTCGGTGGATCCTTCATCGACTCGCTGATCACCGGCGCCGGCGGCCTGTTCCCACCCATCCCACTCGGCCGCCTGACCAACGAGGAGATCCGGGATGACCTGATCAACTGGCTCGAGGAGCCGGGACCCGGCAGGCCGGCGATCCTGGACGCGCTGAACGACCCGCGGAGCGGCATCCACCAGGACATCATCCGGGGCCTGGTCGCCGGCCTCGACCCGGCGGGCCTGACGACCGTCCTCGGACCCCCGCAGGGCAACCAGGACGGCCGGGACGGTGCCGGCAGTCCCGTCGAGCCGGAGGCCCTGCGGGAGCTCGTCGTCGCCCAGCTGATCAGCGACCCGTTCGGCGCCGCGTGGGTCAGGCTGCTCGAGACAACCCCCGCGCTGGACCCCGTGGACCACGTCCGCGGCGACATGCTGGACTTCCGGATCGACCTGCTCGTGGCCGCGGCGCTCTTCACGTCGGCGCTGGGACAGAGCCCGTTCTTCGAGGTGGTGCCCGCCCTCGCGGCGCAGCGGTTCGGCGTCGAGCTCGTCATCGTCAGCCCGGCACCTGGCGGAGGCCTGACGACCGAGGTGGTCAGGCCGCTCAGCGGACCGCGAACGGCCTCGATCCCCCTCTTCTCCGACGGGGCGGGCCACTACGGCGCACTCGTCCCCGCGCCCGTGAGCGCGCGGACCGCTGCCCCACCGGTCGTGCAAACCTCCGGGAACGACGGCGTGCTCGTCGACGGGCGTGGGTACCGGGTGGAACCCGCGGCGCCGGACGGTCCCGGCTTCATCACCGCGCTGGTGGCCAGCGCACGCAGCCAGTTCCCGGACACCGCGCTCGGCCGGCTGACCGAGGAGGGGGTTCAGGCGGCGCTGACGGACTGGCTCGCGCGACCGGGGCCCGACGGGCGTCCGCTGGCGGGGATTCTGGACGATCCGGGGGGCGGTATCTACCTGGACATCGTCCGGGAGCTGGCGGCCGGTCTGGACTCCGCGGGTCTGACGTTCGCGCTCGGGCGTCCGCCGGACAGCGCCGGGCGTTCGCCGGACGGCGAGGCCGATCGGGCGATCGATGACGAGCTCGCGGCCGCGGATCTCATCGTCGAGCTGATCGGCGATCCCTTCGGGGCCGCGTGGACCCGGCTGCTGGAGGTGTCGCCCGCGCTGGCGCCGCTGGGTGACCGGCGCGGGGAGATGGTGGGCCTGTCGATCAGCGAGCTGGTGGCGGCCGCGGTCAGTACTCCGGAGCTGTGGCGGACGCCGTTCTTCGGCCCGGTACCGGCCCTGGTGGCGCGCGCCCTCGGCGTCGATCTCACCCTCGTCATGCCGGCACCGGTCGGTGGTCTGACCGCAGAGACGCACCACGGGCTCGACGGACCACCGGCGGACCAGACCCTCCATCTCTTCTACGGCGGGCGGAACCGCTACGGCGCGCTCGTCCCCACCCCCGTCCCCGCAGCCGCCCAGGCACCCGGCGGGTCCGACTCCGCGACGCCAGCTCCAGATCAGCCCGAAGCCGCAGAGCAGCCCGAAGCCGCGGGACGGCTCGAAGCGCCCAGTACCGTGGCGCCGTCGCCGGGCGACCCGGACGTGATCACCGGCGCGCCCGCGGACGAGCCCGCGGCGCCGCCGTCACCGGTGCCGGACGAACCGGGCCCGCTGTCCGCCGGCGAGGAGCCCGGTTTCCGGCCCGCCGGCGCACCCGGTGACCACAGCGGCGACCGCCGGCCGTGGGAACAGATCCGGCTCACCCTCAACCTCGGCGAAGGCGTCCTCACCGTCACCCTCGCCGACCTCAGCCCGGCCGAACAGGCGCTGCTCACCGCGTTCGCCGACCAGATCGCCGCCGAGGCCGTCCACCGGGCCGACAACGGGCTGCCGCCGCTCACCGTCCACCTCGAAGGCGGTGCGAGCAACGAATCCGGCGACATCTTCCGCGCCTACATCGACGGCAACGAACGGGCCGACGCCACCATCCGGATCCTCACCCCCCTGATCGCCGCGCGCCTCGCCGACGCCGGGCTGCCCGCCGCCCTCGTGACCTTCGAGGGCGGCAGCCGCGGCCCGTTTCCCACCCGCGCCCCGGGCCACGCCCCCGACGGGCCGGCGGCATCCGTGTCGGCGGCGGAGCAGCGGCAGGTCCTCGGCTGGCTCACCGAAACCGGCGCGTTCCCGGCCGGCGGCGCGTCGACAGCCAGCACCAGCACCAGCAGCAGCAGCGGCCCAGGACAGTCCCCGCCAGAACAGCCCGGATCGGAACGGTCCGGGTCAGAAGGGTCCGGGTCGCAGCAGTCTGGATCCGAGCAGTCCGGGGCCAGCCGGAGTTCGGCCAGCGGCTCCGGTGAGCAGCCCAGGATCGGCAGCCTGACCATGGACGGTCACACGTTCCTGGTGGAGCGGACGGCCCCGGACGGCCCCGGCTTCATCGACGCGCTGGTCACCAGCGCGCGCAGCCAGTTCCCGGACTCCGCCCTCGGCCGCATGACGGACACCGAGATCCAGGGCCTCCTGACCGACCGGCTCCAGGGGACGGGACCCTCCGGGCTGCCGATGCCGCACCCGCTGGACGACCCGCGGAGCAGCGTGCACCAGAGCATCGTCCGGGGCCTGGTGGACGGCCTCGACACCGCGGGCCTGACGGCCGTCCTCGGACGCGCGCCGGGCAGTCAGGGCAACCCGGCGGTCCTGCGGGATCTCGTCGCCACCCGGCTCACCATCGAACCGTTCGGCGTCGCCTGGAACCGTCTGCTCCAGCTTTCCCCCGCGCTGGACCCGCTCGGCGACCTCCGTGGCAGGGTTCTGGGTTCCCGGATCAGTGAGATCGTGGCGGCCGCGACCAGTCTGCCGGGGCTGTCGCGGACACCGTTCTTCGAGCCCCTGCCCGCGATCGTGGCCGGCGCGCTCGGCGTGGAGCTCGTCCTCATCGAGCAGAGACCCGACGGCGACCTGCGCGCCGCCATGCACAACGGCACCGGCAGGCTGGTGCCCGACCGCAGCCTCTACCTCTTCCGCGACGGACAGGGCGGCTACGACGCGCTCATCCGCCCGCGCGTGCGCCTGGGAACCGAAGACCTCCCGGTCGTGGAACGCTCCGGGGACGACGCCGTGACCGTCGACGGGCGTGGGTTCCAGGTGGAGCCCACCGCGCCGGATGGTCCGAGCTTCGTCGACGCACTGGTCACCAGTGCGCGCAGCCAGTTCCCGGACACTCCGCTCGGCCGGCTGACCGGCGCGGGGGTCCAGCAGGCGCTGACGGACTGGCTCGCGCGACCGGGGCCCGACGGGCGTCCGCTGGCGGGGATCCTGGACGACCCGGAGGGCGGCATCTACCTGGACATCGTCCGGGAGCTGGTCGCCGGTCTGGACTCCGCGGGTCTGGCGTCCACGCTCGGGCGTCCGCCGGACAGCGCCGAGCGTTCACCGGACAGCGCCGAGCGTTCGCCGGACGGCGAGGCCGGTCGGGCGATCGACGACGAGCTCGCGGCCGCGGATCTCATCGCCGAGCTGATCGACGATCCGTTCGGGGCCGCGTGGACCCGGCTGCTGGAGGTGTCGCCCGCGCTGGACCCGCTGGGTGACCGGCGCGGCGAGATGGTGAGCCTGTCGATCAGCGAGCTGGTGGCGGCCGGGATCAGTACTCCGGAGCTGTGGCAGACACCTTTCTTCACGCCGGTACCGGCGCTCGTGGCGCGTGCACTCGGCATCGATCTCACACTCGTCGTGCCGGCACCCGTCGGCGGTCTGACGTCCGAGACGCACCACGGGCTCGACGGAACACCGGCGGACCAGACGCTCTATCTCCTCCACGGCGGACCGGGCCGCTTCGACGCACTCGTCCAGGCATCCGGCGGGTCCGGATCCACCACGCCAGCCCCAGGACGGCCCGAAGCGCTCGGCACCGTCATGCCGCCGCCGGACGACCCGGACGTGATCACCCGCGCACCCGAGGACGAGCCCGCGGAGCCGCCGGCACCGGTGCCGGACGAATCGGTGCCGCCGACACCCACCGAGAACGAACTGATCAGCCGGGTCCGGGTCCACCTCCAGAACCGCCCCGCCGGGCGCAGCATCACCGACCAGGAGATCCTCGAGGTCTACCGCCCTTTGACCCAGCAGACGGAACACCACCGGACGACGGCTCCCGAGTTCGCCACTATCGTCAACGCCCGCCTCCGCGGCGAGGAACCCGGCTTCCTCCATGCCGGTGCACCCGGCGACCACAGCGACAACCGCCGGCCGTGGGAACAGATCCGGCTCACCCTCAACGTCGACGAGGGCGTCCACTCCTTCACCCTCGCCGACCTCGGCGCGCAGCAGCGGGCACAGTTCATCGCCTTCGCCGACCAGATCGCCACCGAAGTCATCCACCGCGCGAACACCAGGGAACCGTCCTTCATCCTTGACCTCGAAGGCGGTGGGAACGGCCGCCCCTTCCAACCAGCCCGCGCGATCCGCAGCGGCGACCGGCGCGCCACCTCCAGTGCCGCGATCCTCACCCCCCTGATCGCCGCGCGCCTCACCGCGGCGGGCCTGCCCCCCACCCTCGTCACCATCCGCACCACCAGCCGCGGCGCCCGCCCCACCCACTCACCCGTCCACGCCACCAACGGTCGGGCAGCCACCCCGTCCGCGGCCGAACGACGCCAGGTCCTCGGATGGATCACCGAGGCCCCGGCCCCCGGCCCAGCCCCGGTCAACGCCGCCGAACCGGCCAGCGGCCTCGAACCGGCAGATGCCATCGCCGCGCCGACCACCGGCCCCACTCCCGAGACGACCGACGTACCGCAGACCGGTGAGGGCGGGCCGCGCCACCCGGAGCAGACCCAGCCCGAACCAGGGCCGCGCCACCCGGAGCAGACCCAGCCCGAACCAGGGCCGCGCCACCCGGAGCAGACCCAGCCCGAACCAGGGCAGACCCAGCCCGACCCGGGCCAGCCCCAGCCCGACCCGGGCCAGCCGCGGCCCGCACCCGAGCGGACCCGGCCCGGCCCGCACCCGTCAGACGGTTCCACCCAGCAAGCCGAGAACCCGCCACCCGGGCCCGCATCACCGGCCGCGGACCAGGCCGGAGACGGTCACATCACCGTGGACGGCGTCAGGTACCGGATACATCCCACCGCCCCGGACAACCACTCCTTCATCCACGCGCTGATCACCAGCGTGCGCAGCCAGTTCCGGAACTCCTCGCTCGATAACGCGACCCGGTGGAGTTTCCAGCGCGACCTGGCCGGTTGGCTCGCCTCGCCCGCCGGGGAACCGGCGCGAGCCACGCTGAACGACCCAGCCGGCCAGCAGTACGTTTCCATCATTCGGGAGCTGGTCGCCGGTCTCGACGACGCCGCCCTCACCACGGTTCTCGGCGACACTCCAGGCAATCAGACCAGTCCGGACCACCTCCGGTCCCAGGTGATCGCCGGGCTCACCGCCGAACCGCACGGCGACATGTGGAACCGGCTGCTCCAGGTGACCCCCGCGCTGGCCCCCCTGCGCGACCGCAGCATCCTGACCGGCCTGCGGATGGGCGACGTCGTGGCACTGGCGATCGGCACCGACGACCTGTGGCGGACACCCTTCATCGCCGCGGTACGGGAGCTCGTGGCGCGGGCCTTCCGCATCGACCTCACCCTCGTCGGGCCGGATGGCGGGACGGTCACCTTCCACGGGCTCGACGAGCCGGCGCCAACCCGGCCGCTGTACCTGTTCCACGACGGTGCTGGCCACTATGACGCCCTCGTCCAGCCGCTCGCGGAGAACCCGGACACCGAGGAACCACCGGTCGCCCAGGAGAACGGCGACAACCACGTCCTCGTGGACGGTTCCCGGTACCGGGTGCGTCCCACCGCCCCGGGCGGCGGCTCCTTCTTCGAAGCGCTGATCACCAGCACACGCAGCCAGCTGCCGCACCTCCCACTCGGCCAGCTGAGCCAGGACGGCGCCCGCGAGTGGCTGAACTCCTGGTTCAGCCGGGGAGGAAGCGATGGCTGGAGACCCAGGATAACCCTGGACGACCCGCAGAACAGTTTCCACCAGGACATCGTTCGGGGGCTGGTCTACGGCCTCGACGACGCGGCTCTGAACACAGTTCTCGCTCTCCCGCCGGACACTCCGGCTAATACGGCTAATACGGCCGGTCCGAACAGCACCTCGCGGGATCTCGCTGTCTCCGCGCTCATCAACGAGCCGTACAGCGACATGTGGCATCGACTGCTCCAGACAACCCCGGCACTGGACGACCTGGGCGCCGACCGCAGCCTGTTGGTGAATCACTACCGGATCGGCGAACACGTTTCCGTCGCGATAGCCATGACGCCGAGGTACCGGACGCCGTTCTTCCGGCCGGTACCCGCGGTCGCGGCCGGCGCACTCGGCGTCAACCTCACCCTCATCAGCCCGGCGCCGGGCGGAGGCCTCACCACCAGCAGCATCACCTGGCCCACCAACGGGCCACGGCCGAGGCAGCGGCTCTACCTCTTCGACAACGGAAGCGGCAGCTACAGCGCCCTCACCCACGAACCCGCCGACCTGAACGCCCCCGGGCCTGCTCCCGAGGCGGCGCAGCCCAGCGCATCCGGACCTGCCGCGCCGGGCCCAGAGCGCCCGGACAACTCCCGCATCAGGATCAACCCCGACCAGCGCACCGTCTTCACCGCGGACACCGCCGAACTCGCCGCCGGCCTGACCCCCCTGCCGCACGTCACCACCCTGTTTTTGCCTCGAAACCCCGACGGCCGAATCGGCCTTCCCACCCCGGCCGAAGAAAACCCGCAGGCTCTCACCGTGACCGCTCTGCGGGAACTACTGGAAATGGCTGGCTGGCAGGGCGGACCAGTGCAGTTCTGGATTCCGCCGGAATCCTTCTATGCAGAATCCACATACAGCACCGAATCATCGTACTCGGAATCGTCCTACGCCAGATCCTCAATTGCGGGATCCTCCACCGCTGAATCGTTCCGCACAGATCCAGCCGACCTGGGGCTGTCGGACGGGGAACCAGTCCACGTCAACCCGGACGGCGAGGAGACAGCCGGCCCGGAAGAGACCCGGGAAGAAACCCGGGCGGAGGCGCTGGACGGACAGCTGGCATCGTTCGCCGAAACGCTGCGCACCGAGATCTGGGTACCCGCTCCGGGTGCCCAGCCACGTGTGGAGAACGGCGCGCTCCGTACCGACGGAAGCCCCTTCAGCTGGCGCGCCAGTGTTCCCAGCTTCCGCCGCGAGCCACTGGTCACCCCGGCGATCTGGCTGACCCCCCACCAGGACGGGAGCCTGGCGCCCTCCGGCGACGGCCTGGTCCGCTGGCAAGAGGGCATGGCGCTGATGACACTCGACGCCTACCTGGCAGCCCTGCCCGTCCTGCAGCACCTGGCGCAACGGCACGAGCCCGGAATCTTCGACGTCGTCTTCGCCAACGGCTCCGCGGGCGCCGGCGCACTTGCACCCGAGGGGGACCCCAGCAGCCCGGAGGAGCGCATCTTCGGCACGCTGCGACAGGCCGGCTATCAGGGCGAGGACCTGCGAATCTGGGTGACCGGGGGCCTCGGGGAGACCCAGCCCGCACTGCGGGCACTCGCCAACGGGCTCAACATCGAGGTCCTGTTCCCAGCTCCCGGCAGTGCGCCGTCCTTCCACGGCCCCGCCGCCCCGCCCGCCGGGAGCGGGCGGCCACGGCTCGTCACCGCCGAGGGAGCTCCGGGCACCTGGCAGAGTCTGAGCCGGGCGGACGACCACGACGCCAGCAGATGGCACTCCGTCAACGGTGTGACACGCCGACGTACCGACCCCGCGGTCGTCCACCTGCCCGCCGGGTTGATTCTGCTCCCGCCCGGCGGTCGCGGAAGGTTCCCGGTACCCGAGGACATCCCCACCCGCCCAGACACCTTCGAGATCCGCGGCGACACCTTCAGTCTGAATTCTCGCGGCACGGCGCTCGAGGTCGGCCGCTTCGACGGGTCGTTCTTCGAACTGCCCGCCGCCGACTTCCCGACCTTCCTCGCCGCACACGGCTGGAACGGCCAACCACTGGTCCTCACAAACCCTCCCGAAACCTTCGACCAGCGGCGGATCTGGGCCCAGATCGGCGCGGCCGCCGGGGTACACGTGTTCGCGCCGTCCCCCACCGCCGGGCTGGCAAGGACCACCCTGAACGGCGCCACGTTCCTGACACCCACCCAGACGAACCGGTCCCCGCGCTGGCAGGTGCTCCACAGCCCGGACGACTCCCCGCCACCGCTGGTGACGGAGCCCCTCGGACGACTGTGGCCACCGAACGCCCCCGTCTGGTTGCACCTGGCCGCCTTCGGCCTGGCCTCACCCACCCCGGCGCTGCTCAACCAGCACCCGCTGCGAAACCCCGAGCTTCCCTACTCGCCCTCGGTCTTCGTGCTGGACCTCCCGGTGCTGCCCGACGGCCGGCTGGGCCTGATGTTCAGCGAGGATCCGACGGATTCAGGACCACCCGTCCACCATTTCGAGCCGTCGTTCCGCGACGGCACGGTGCGCCCGCTCTTCCCGCAGCTGGCACCCACACTGGCCACCCGGATCCACAGCACACCGGCACCCCGCGGCAGGACGTCGCCCGGCGGCACGACACCGCCTGGGAGCACGACACCGGCGATCACAGCGGTGATGCTCTGGTCACAGCCCCCGAACCCCACGCCCCCGACCTCCGCACCCCCGAACTCCGCCGAGGCAGCGCGGGTGGCCCGGGCGGCCCGGGCGGCCATCGCCACCTTCGACCGGGATGTCCAGGCACTCGCGAACCTGCTCGGGCTCCCGGTCATCCGGATCGCCACCGGAGCCGACCCGTTCCTCAACGGGCACGTGCCGAGCAGCGAGGTGCAGCCGTCCGGCCCCCAGCGCCGGGCACCGCAGACCGAGCTCGTCACACCGCAGCGGCGCAACGAGCCGCCGCAGCCAATGGGACCGGTGCAACCAACGGAGCCGGCGCAGCCAACGAGACCGCCGCAGTCAACGGGACCGGTGCAGTCAACGGGACCGGTGCAGCCGCTGCCCCACCAGCGGGTCATCACCGGCTCGGGCGGCCGGCCACTCGCCCTGGACCTGACCGCCACCCGCAGCATGAATCCGTTCGCCCAGGCACCTGCCCACATCAGGAGGACGGTCCGGGACGGCGGCTACGTGGTCATCGTCGACAGTTTCCCGGACGGCCGGATCGCCGTTCGGGTAAACGGCGTCCCCACTCCCGCCACTCCCGACGTCGTCACTCGCCTCATCGTGGAGTCGACCAGCCAGAACCAGAGCGAGCGTCAGAACCAGAGCCCTTCCCTGCCGGCGATCGAGTTCTGGGTCAGGACACCGGAGGAGAGCCAGGCAGGCGCACAGCGCGAAGCCGGTTACGACGAGCTGGTCGCCCGATTCCAGGAGGAGGTCCGGGACCTTCTCGGCGTAGCCCCGAGCCTGGTCACACCGCCCAGCCCGGACGGCCCCCCGGCACCGTCCGGCACCGTCACGCCGCCCCCGGCGCAGGACGAACTCGACGCGATCACCCGTGCGCCCGCGGACGAGCCCGCGGCACCACCGTCACCGGTGCCGGACGAGCCGGAACCGGTGACCCGCATCGAGACCGAGCTCATCAGCGGTGTCCGCGTCCGTCTCCAGAACCGCCCCGCCGGGCGCGCAATCACCGACCAGGAGATCCTCGACGTCTACCGCCCGCTGACCCTGCTGACGGAGCACGAGCGGACCACGACCCACGACCTCGCCGGCATCGTCGACGCCATCCTTCGCGGCGAGGAGCCCGGCTTCCTCCACGGCGACGGACCCGGACCCGGCGAGCCGGCCGTGGCGCGGGCCGGGCAGCCCGCAGCACCGGTCGTGGTCGGGTCCGGGAACGACCGCGTGCTCGTGGATGGTCGCGGGTTCCGGCTGGAACGGGGAGTCCCCGGCGGCGGCTCCTTCGTCGAGGCGTTGATCGCGAGTGCGCGCAGCCAGCTCCCGAGTGCCCCGCTCGGGCAGTTCTCGGACAAGGACCTCCGGCTGGCCGCCTTCGAGTGGCTCCTGGGCGCCGGCGGACTGTCGACCCGGGTCATGCTGGACGACCCCCACAACGACACCCACCAGGACATCATCCGGGAACTGGTGGCCGGTCTCGACGCCGCCGGTCTGATGACCGTCCTCGGGAATCCGCCGGGCGGCCGGGCCGACCTGGAGATCCTCCGGAACCTCGCCGTCGCCGAGCTCACCGCCGACCCGGTCGGCCCCGTGTGGGAGCGGCTGCTGCGGACACATCCGGCGCTGGCCTCGCTGGGCGGACCCGATGGCGGCCTGGCGTCCCTCGGAATGGGCGAACTCGTGGCGCTGGCGGTCCGCCTGCCCGAGATGTGGCGGACGCCGTTCTTCGCGCCGGTCCCGATGGTGGTGGCTCGGGCGCTCGGCACGGATCTCGTCCTGGTCAGGCCCGCTTCCGGCGGCGGCCTGAGTGCCTTCACCCTCGACGGTTCCGGCATGCCCGACGGTTCCGGCAGGTCGCGGTCGGGCCAGGGCCAGGCGGTGTACCTGTTCCACGACGGCGGCGACCACTTCGACACGCTCGTCGACGAATCCGCGGACCCGAGCACGCCCGGCCCGGCGCCCCGGGACCACCCCGGGGTCGAGGTCCGTCCCGAAAACCGCACGGTCTTCACCGCGGCGACCGCCAGGAGGGCCGCCAGCCTGCGACCCCTGCCCGATGTGACCACGGTGTTCCTGCCACGGGCCGCCGACGGCCGGATCGCCCTGCCGGCCCCGGCCGGCGCGGAGGACCCGCAGGCTCTCGGCGTGGACGGCCTGCGCCGGCTGCTCGACGCGGCCGGCTGGCGCGGCGGCCCGGTGCAGTTCTGGGTTCCCCCAGAACCGCTCGGTGCGGACCCGGTCCGCCTCACCGCGCTGCGCAACCAGCTCGCGTCGTTCGCCGAAGCCCTGCGGACGGAGATCTGGGCGCCCCGCCCCGATGCCCGGCCGCACGTGGAGAACGGCGTGCTGCGCACCGACGGGAGCCCGGACAGCTGGTTCTCCGCCGTTCCCCAGCCTCAGCCGCGCGGCGGCCGACCGCTCATCACCCCGCCCACCTGGCTGACGCCGGATCCGGACGGCAGCCTGACGCCGCTGATCGGCGGCTCGGTGGTCTGGCCCGGCGGCATGGCGGTGATGACGCTGGAAACCTACCTGGCGACCCTGCCCGCGCTGCCCATGATCGTCCGGGATGAGCCCGGGATCTTCGACGTCATCCTCCCCAGCGGACCCCTCGGTGCCGGCACGCTGACACCCGACGGACGGTTCAAGCCGTTGCAGGCGAGCACCGTGGGCACTCTGATCCGTGGCGGGTGGCGACCCCCCGAGGACCTGCGGATCCTGGTGGACGGGGGTATCGGGGA
The DNA here is from genome assembly GCF_001306465.1 of Frankia sp. R43. Taxonomy (NCBI): domain Bacteria; kingdom Bacillati; phylum Actinomycetota; class Actinomycetes; order Frankiales; family Frankiaceae; genus Frankia; species Frankia sp. R43. The sequence goes on from NZ_LFCW01000001.1 coordinate 273,711, forward strand.
GGCCGGAGCCGAACTGCGGCAGACGGCCGACGCCTTCCAGATCGAGATCCTGGTCCCGGCCTCCGGCAGCCGGGTGTCCTTCCCCGATCCGACCAGCCCGCCGACCGGCGGCAGCCAGCCGCGCCTCGTCACGGGCCAGGCCACGGCCCCAGCCACTGCTGCGGCCCCGGCCCCGGCGACTGCTGCGGCTACGGCTACGGCTACGGCTACAAGCACACCAGGCACCTGGCAGGCCCTGGGGCGCCCCGGCGAACTCGGCGCCGGCAAATGGGCGTCCGTCGACGGTGAGACACACCGTCGCACCGACGACGCCGTCGTCAACCTGCCCGCCGGCCTGATGATGCTGGGGCCCGGCGGGCGCGGAGCGCTCCCCACCCCCGGCGACGTCCCCAGCCGCATCGACCGGTTCGAGATCCGCAACGCCGAGGTCCGGCTCGACGACGATGACGAGGCGGTACTCGTCGTCCACCGCTTCGACGGCACCACCCACGACCTGCCCGCCGCCGACGTCCCCGCCTTCCTCGGCGCCCACGGCTGGACCGGCCAGCCACTGGTCATCGCCGGCAACGGCCTGGACTCCACCGCCCGGAATGCCTGGGCGCGGATCGGCGCCGCCGCCGGCGCCCACGTCTACGCGCCACCACCCGGAGTCAGCCTCGGGCTGTCGACCATCATCGGCGGCGACTCCCACCTGTGGCCCAACATGGTCCACCCGAAGCCGCGCTGGCAGCTGCTGTACCGCCCACCCGGGACCCGACTGCCCCTGGTGACGGACCCGCTCGGACGGCTGTGGCCGCCGGGGGACCCCGTCTGGGTCCAGATGGCCTCCTTCGGTCTGGCGTCACCGGCCTCAGCCCGCAACGACCATCCGGTGGCGGACGGCGGCATCGCCTATCCGGACGGTGTCTTCGCGCTGGACCTCCCGGTCCTGCCCGACGGGCGGCTGGGACTGGCCTTCAGCGACGGCACGGCCCGACCGCTCTTCGCGGGCCTGTCCCACCGACTCCGCACCCAGATCCGCAGGACGACCGGGCCCGACGGCACGACGGCGACGATCGGCGCGGTGGCGCTGTGGTCGCAGCCGCCGGCCCCGGCCGCCGACCAGAACCCCGGCGATCTCGCCACCATCACCTTCGACCAGGACGTGGAGGCGCTCGCGGACCTGCTCGGAGTTCCGGTCATCCGGATCGTGCCCGGCACCGACCCGTTCTCCTACCGCCAGGCTCCGGGCAGCAGCCTGCTGACCGGCCTGGCACCGGGTGGCCTGCTGTACACACCGGACATCACCGTCGTCATGCCACATGGCCGGGAGGGGCTCCCGGCCTACGTCCAGGTGGGGTCGGACGGCAGCCTGGCCAGGATCGACGAGGTCGACGCCCACGGACCGCGCGCCTACGACAACGGCTCCTACATGTTCGGTGCCCGCGCGGACTCGCCCGCCGGGAACATGGACGTGGAGCAGTGGGACGCGGCACTGCGCTGGCCGGCGGATCTCCCGCTGCTCGTCATCCACACCGACGAGGACGGACGGCCCTCCTGGGAGTCGGAGCGCCACGTCCGGATCACTGCTCGGGAAGTCGTGAGCGTGCTCCGGTCCCATGGCCGGCCGGCGAACGCGGCGCGCGGGGGGAAAGCGGCCCCGGCGGTCCCGCTGACGCCGTACCGGCTGATCACGCCCCGGATGCTCGGCCCGGAAGGGCGGGCCCGGCTGGAGGGTTTCGCCCGGAAGATCTCGGAAGGGCTCGGCGGCCTGCCGATCTATGTGGGCCACGACGCGACCCCGGTGGCCGATCTGGCCGACATCCAGGCCGTCGCCTGGGTGCCCGTGGCCGCGTCACCGGCCGGGACCACCCCGCGGATCGACCGGGTGCGGGACAGCCTGACCGGCCAGCTCGTCCCCCTCGACCACGGCTTCACCAGCGACGGCCTCGACTACGCGCACTGGTACCAGCTCGAGGAGCCGTTCGCGGACGTGCTCATGACGGTCCATTCCGACGAGCACGGCGTCTACGCCGTCGACCTGGCCGGCCCGACGCCCGACGAACGTGACGCCCCGCAGACACCCCGGCGGATCCCCGGCGTCCTCCAGGTGATCGTCCAGGGCGGGCTCGACTCCGTGACCGTGCACCTGGACGACGGCCGGGGACCCGTCATGATCCCCCCGCCAGCCCTCGCCGCCATCATCCGGCGGAACATGCCCACCCCCGCCACCCCGGGTGCCGGTGCCACGAACAGCAGTGCCCCGAACAGCGGTGCCCCGGAATCCGTCGCGCTGGTGACCGCACGGCCGCTGCCACGGGAGGACCTCGGCCTCACCTCGTTCCCGGCGCTGCTCGCCGTCGCGCTGGACCTGCCGGTGCGTGTGCGCCCCGTCCGGCCTCAGCCGCCCGGACAGTGGCCCAGGATCACGCGGCTACCCCGCCGGCAGACCATCACCGACCGCGGCGGACGGCCGACCGCGCTCAACCTGGCCAGGCCGGACAGTGCGACCGCGCTCCGCCAGGCACCCCCGCACATCAGAGCGGCCGTCGCCGCCGGCAGCCAGGTGATCATCGTCGGGAGCTTTCCGGACGGCCGGATGGCCGTGTACTTCGACGGCGCTCCGGTACCCACCGAACCGTACGTCGTCGCGCTTCTCATCGCGGCCCACGCCGGCCGGACCGCGAACCGCGGAAACCTGCCGGCGGAAATCAGGTTCCTGGTCAGAACCCCGGAGGGAACACAGCCGGGGAACCCCGCCGAAGCCGGATACACCGAGCGGCTGAACCGCTTCCAGAACGAGGTCCGGCGACTGCTCGACGGCCTCCTGAACACGGAGCAGATCGCCGCGCCCGGACCGGTCTACCCCGGCCCGGGCAGCCTGGTCACGCTGGGGGACGGGTCGACGGCGCGGACGGTGCGTCTCGCGAACACGAGTCCGAGCGATGTGGACGAGCTGCTGGCCGCGGTCGTCGCGAGTGCCGCCGCGCAGCATCCCGGCTCCGATTTCACGCAGATGCTGCACGATCTCGCGGTCGCTCCGACGAGGTTCCTCGCCGGGCTGCGCACCGGTCTCGCGGACCTGTACCAGCACCACCTCGGCCCGCTCGCCCACAACGGCCAGCCCGGCCAGGCCTCGCCGCTGCTCGACGAGGTGACCGTCCTCCGGGACGCCGACAGCATCCCCGCCGACCGGTCTCGCAGCGTTCTGCCGCGTGTTCTCGCCGATCTCCTGGGCGTCCGGCTGGTGATCCACACCCCGGCCAGCACGGGCGGCGCCACTCCCACCATCACCGGCCGGCTCGAGACCCGGCCGGCACCGTCAGCGCCACCCCACACCGACCCGACCCAGCCGGGACCGTCCACCCCGGTGTTCGACCTGCCCACCGTCGCCGTCTTCGAGGACACCGCGGCGCCCGACGGCCAGGGCCGGTTCTACGCACTCCAGCCGCACGGAACGGACACACCCCTCCCGGCCTTCCGGGACGACGCGCCGCCGAGCTACGACGGCACAGCGGAGTACACCGCTGTCCAGGACAGCCTCCGGCTGGTGGAGAACCGGATCAACCAGCGGTTCCCCGGCACCGTCCCCGCACCCCAGCCCACGGCCGAGCCCCAGCCCACGGCCGAGCTCCAGAGCACAGCCCAGCCCCAGACCGCACCCCAGGCCCAGGGCCTCCCGCAGGCCCTGGCCACACCACCCCCACAGAACCCGGCGGCGGCGCTTCCGGCGGCTCCGGCGGTCGAGGACCCGGACCTGATCAGTGCCGCGACCGACAGCCCACCCCAGGCCGAGGTACCGCCGGCACGTGGCATCGAGGTCGACGTGCTGCGCTGGGTGCGCGACGACCTGCGGGACCGGCCGGTCGACCGGGTGATCAGCGACGAGGAGATCCTGACGACCTACCGGGAGCTGCGGGTCCTGACGGCAAACCTGCGGATACCGGCCACAACGCTGACCGACACCGTGATCTCGACGCTGCGCGCCCAGCCGCGCGGCCGGCTGGGCGGCGGCGCGCCCGGGGATCACAGCGACGCCCGTCAGGCCTGGGAGCAGATCCAGCTCACGCTCGACCTCGGCGAGGGCGTCCTCACCTTCACCGCCGCCGACCTCACCCCCGACCAGTGGGCGCAGCTGGCCGGCTTCGCCGAGCAGATCGCCACCGAAGCCATCCGCCGCGCCGACGCCGGGCAACCACCCCTCACCCTGCACCTGGAAGGCGGGGCCAACGGCATCCCCTTCCTCCCCCGCCGTGCCGTCACCAACGGCAACCAGCGCGCCGTCGCCACCGCGCAGGTCCTCACCATCCTCATCACCGCCCGCCTCACCGACGCCGGCCTGCCCGGCGACCTGGTCACCATCCGCACCAGCAGCCGCGGCGCCCAGGCGACCAGCTCACCCGCCCACGGCCACACACCTTCCGCCTCCGCCGCGCAGCGCCGCCAGGTCCTCGGCTGGCTCACCGAAACCGTCACGCCCGGTCCCGCCGCCGGCCCCGTCCGCCACGCCGGCCCTGTCCACCCCGCCGGCGCCGTCCACCCCAGCGCCGGCTCCGCCCAGAGCGACACCAGTCCCGCCCAGAGCGACACCGGCCCCGCCCACGGCGGCACCACCGTCACCGGCTCCCGGCCGCAGGCTGAGAACAGGACGTCCGAAGCCGCGCCACCGGTCGTGGAACGGGCCGGGAACGACGGCGTGATCGTGGATCGGAACAGCTACCAGCTGCAGCGCATCACCCAGGACGACGACCGGTTCTTCAACGCGCTGATCGCCGGCATGCGCAGCCAGTTCCCCAGCTCCGCGCTCGGCGCGGCGACCAGCGGGCAGGCGCGCGGCGCCTTCGTCGAATGGCTCACGGGGCCGGGCGGCAGTGCGGCACGGCACCTGCTGGACGACCCACAGAGCGGCAGCTACCAGCACATCATCGGGGAGCTGGTGTCGGGCCTCGGCGCCGAACGCCTGGAACTGGTCCTCGGAGGCACGTACGACGACATCGATCCGCAGGCCCTCCGGGCGATGGCCGTCGCCGAGCTCGTCGACCATCCGTTCGGCGTCGCGTGGACCCGGCTGCTCCAGGTACACCCCGCACTGGAGCCGCTGAGCGACCGCGACGACCGCGGCGACCTGCTGGGCCTGCGGATGAGCGACCTCGTCGCAGCGGCGATCGCCGAACCGCGGATGTGGCGGACACCGTTCTCCGACCCGGTGCCGGAGCTCGCGGCGAAGGCGCTCGACCTCACGGTGACCCTCGTCAGACCGGCGCCCGGCGATGGTCTGACCACCGTCCCGCTCAACGCCCCCAGCATGCCGCGGCCAGGCCGGACGCTGCACCTCTACCACGACGGTGAGGAGCAGTACGACGCACTCGTCCGCGCACCCGGGGACCTGACAGCCGAGAAGCCACCTGCCGGGCCGACAGCTCCCGGCCCCGACGCCGCGCCGCCCGTCACACCCGAAGGGGCCGCTCCCGAGGCGACGGCTCCCGGATCCTCCATGCCGGGTCCGGAACGCGTGGTCCACCCTGGCGTCGACATCGACGCCGCTCAGCGCACGATCTTCACGGCAGAGACCGCCGAACTCGCCGCCGGTCTCACCTCCCTGCCCGACCTGACCACCGTGTTCCTGCCACGGGGCGCGGACGGCCAGATCATCCTGCCGGTCCCGGCCGGCCACGCCGCACCGAGCGCGCGGGCGCTCACCGTGAGCAGCCTGCGCGAGCTGCTGGACGCCGCCGGCTGGCGGGGTGGCCCGATCCAAATCTGGGTCGCGCCGGAACCATCCGGAACGAACCCAGACCGGCTGGCGGCACTGGAGAGCCAGCTCGGATCGTTCGCCGACGCCCTGCGCACCGAGATCTGGGCACCCCACCCCGGAGCCGGGCCACGGGTGGACGGCGGTGCGCTGCGCACCGCTCCAGGCGGCACTGCTCCAGGCGGCACCGGCAGCCCGGGCCGTCGCGGCTGGCTCTCGGCTGTTCCCCGGACCCGGCCGCGCGGCGGCGAACCAGTCGTCACCCCACCCACCTGGCTGGCACCCGACGAGGACGGCGGGCTGAAACCGTCGATCGGCGGCCCGGTGGTCTGGCCCGGCGGGATGGCCCTGATGACGCTGGGCACCTACCTGTCGGCCCTGCCCGACCTGCAGCGGCTGGCGCAGCGGCAGGACTCCGGCATCTTCGACGTCATCCTGCCGAGCGGGCCCGCCGGCGCCAGCACGCTCACCGCCGGCGGAGACCCCGCGGCGATCACGAAGGACATCGGCGCGACCCTCGTCCGCGCCGGCTGGCGGACGACGCGCAACCCCCAGGACCTGCGAATCTGGGTCGCCGAGGGCCTCGGCAGCGCCGAGCCCGAACTGCGGCGGCTCGCGGACGTCCACAGTGTCGAGGTCCTGGTCCCGGGCCCCAACAGCCTGCCGTCCTTCCAACGCCCCGGCGGCCGGCCGGCGCAGGGCAGCCGGCCCCGGCTCGTCACCGCCGCGGGTGGGCCGGGCACCTGGCGGGCGTTGGGCCGGCCCGGGGATCGCGGCGCCAGCAGATGGAACTCGGTCGCCGGCGAGGCGCGCCGCCGCACCGACGCCGCGGTCGTCGACCTCCCCGCCGGGCTGACCATGCTGAAACCCGGCGGCCGCGGTCAGTTCCCCCTGCCCGAGAACATCCCCACCCGCACGGACCGTTTCGAGATCCGCGACGCCATCGTCCGGGAGATCGACGGCGAGCGGATGCTCGTCGTCGGCCGGTTCGACGGGACGTCGTTCAACCTGCCCGCCGCGGACGTCCCGACCTTCCTCGGCGAGCACGGCTGGAAGAAGGGCCAGCCGCTGGTCATCGCCAGCAGCGATCTGGTCACCGCGGCGCGGGACTTCTGGGCCCGGGTCGGCACCGCCGCGGGGGTGCACGTGTTCGCCCCGCCCTCCCGGGTCAGGATCGCCCCCGGCACCCGCCCCGGCGGCGACTCCTACCTGTCACGCAGCGGCGCGAACCAGAACCCGCAGTGGCAGGTGCTGTACAGCCCGATGGGGCTCGCGCCACCACTGGTGACGGACACCCTGCGGCGACTGTGGCCACCGGGCACCCCCGTGCTGCTCCGGATGCCCGGCTTCGGCCTGGCCTCACCCACCGCGGGAAACCAGCACCCGATCACTGCTCGCAAGCTCCCCTACCCGCCCTCGGTCTTCGTGCTGGACCTGCCGGTACTACCCGACGGCCAACTCGGGATCGCCTTCCCCGACGGCACCGTCCGCCCGCTCCTCCCGGAGCTGACACCCACGCTGATCACCCGGATCCGGGCCACGCCGGCACGCTGGGGCCAGCCACCCCGACCAGGCGGCGAGGCGCGGCAGGGCGAGGCGCAGGAAGGCGAGGCGGGGCAGGCCGAGCCACAGAAGATCGAAATGGTGATGCTGTGGTCGCCGCCGCCGAACCCCGACGACCAGAATCCCATGGCGAAGGCGGCCGACTGGGCGCGTCGACACTGGGCGTCCCAGCCTGCGCGCCCGGACCCGGCCGCCGTGTTCGACCAGGATGTGCAGGCGCTCGCGAACGAGCTCCGGCTCCCGATCATCCGGATCGGCGCCGGAGCCGACCCGTTCTCCTACCGCTACGTCCCCGGCAGCGACGAGCAGCTGGACCCCCGCGCGCTCCTCGCCACCGCCAGCACGGGCACGCAGGAGATCACGCTGGTCACGCCGAGCGTCGGGACCGAACTCCCCTCCTACGTCCAGGTGGGGGAGAACGCCCTGCTGACCGACGTGACCAGGGTGTTCAAGGACGGGCCACGGGCCCACAACAACGGCTCCTACCTCTTCGGCTCGCGCGCGAACTCCAACGACGTGCTCAGGGAGCTCCTGGCGTGGGACAGCGCGCTCGACTGGGCGGCGGAACTTCCGGTGCTCGTCGTGCATCTCGACGAAAAGGGGCAGCTCACCTGGCGGATCGACGGCTCCGTCCCGCTCGCCGTGGAGCAGATCGTGACCGTGCTCCAGGCCGACGCCGAGACGCAGGCCAGGGCTCGGCAGCTCCCCGGCACCCCGCATCCGGCCGGGCGGGCACCGTCCGCTCCGACGGGACCGTTCCGGCTGATCGCCTCCCGAGACCCCGCTCCGGAACTGCGGACCAGGCTGGAGGGCATCGCCCGGCAGATCTCGTCGAAACTCGGCGGTCTGCTGATCTACGTGGGCCACAACGCGGAAGCGGCGTCCCACCTGCAGGACATCCGGGCCGACGTCTGGATTCCGGTGAGCGCGTCACCGACCGGAACCACCGCCCGGCCCGACCGGGTGCGCGACAGCGTGACGGGCCTGCTGGTCACCTTCGACAGCACTTTCGACAGCTACCAGAACCTGGACTTCGAACAGTGGGACCGGCTCGGCGCACCGATCGACGACGTGCTCATGGAGGTCCACTCCGACGAGCACGGCGCGTACGCACTCAATCTGGCCACGCCGAGGGCCGATCGTCCCGGCATCCGGTGGGTGCCCGAACGGATCCCGGGAATCCTCCAGGTGGTTCTCTGGGGCGGCCTCTTCTCCGCGACCGTGCGGCTGGACGACGTCAAGGCGGGCAACGTCCGCATTCCCCCGACCGCGCTCGCCGCCATCATCGCGCGGAACATGCCCACCACCGGCACCCCGACCAGCGTCGCGCTCGTGACGCCGGAGCCGGTGGCGCATTCCAGCCTCCACCCGGCCACGTTCCCGGTGATGCTGGCCGTGGAACTGAACATGCCCGTCGTCCTGCGGCCGGCCAAGGACACACCTCGCGAGCCGACACCCGTCGAACAGTGGCCTCCGGTGGAGGCCCTCCCCCACCACCAGGTCATCTCCGGGAGCGGCGGCCGGCCGATCGCCCTGAACCTGACGGGCACCCGCAGCGTGAACCCGTTCGCCCAGGCGCCCGCCCACATCAGGAAGGCGCTTCAGGACGGCGCTCTCGTGGTGATCGTGGACAGTTTCCCGGACGGCCGGATGGCTGTCCGGACAGGCGGGACACCGGCCCCCGCCGCGCCCTACGTCATCGCGCGCCTCATCGTCGAATCCACCGGCCGGGCCCAGAACCAGGACCAGGACCAGGACGTTCCATGGTCGGCGGTCGAGTTCTGGGTCAGAACGCCGGACGAGTCACAGCGGGGCGCGCAACGCGAGGCCGGCTACGACGAGCGGATCAACCGGTTCCAGGAGGAGGTCCGGGACCTCCTCGACGGCGCCCGGAGCACGGAGCAGATCGCCCGGGTCGAACCCGTGTATCCCGGCCCGGGCAGTCTGGTCACGCTGGCGGATGGATCGACGGCGCGGACGGTGCAGCTCGCGAACACGAGTCCGAGCGACGTCGACGAGCTGCTGGCCGCGGTCATCGCGAGCGCGGCCGCGCAGTATCCCGCGTCTGATTTCGTGGGGATGCTGCGGAGTCTCGCAGTCGCTCCGACGAGGTTCCTGGCGGGCCTGCGTACCGGACTCGCCGACCTGTACCAGCACCACCTCGGCCCCCTTGCCCACACCGGCCGGCCCGGCCAGCCCGGATCAGCCGCACCGCCCGGCACCGCCGGCGCCGGTACTCGCGATGCCGGGATTCTCGACGAGGCGAACGACCTGCGGGACGCCGACAGCATCACCGGCGACCGGACTCGCGGCGTTCTGCCGCGCGTTCTCGCCGATCTCCTGGGCGTCCGGCTGGTGATCCACACCCCGACCAGCACCGGCGGGACCACCCCCGTCGTCACCGGCAGGCTCCAAACCCAGCCCAGCCCCTCCGCCCCGGCGTTCGACCTGCCCACCGTCGCCGTCTTCGAGGACACCGCGGCGCCCGACGGCCAGGCCCGGTTCTACGCACTCCAGCCCCACGGAACGGACACACCCCTCCCGGCCTTCCGGGACGACACCCCGCCGAGCTATGACGGGGCGGCGGAGTACACCGCTGTCCAGGACAGCCTCCGGCTGGTGGAGAACCGGATCAACCAGCGGTTCCCCGGCACCGTCCCCGCACCCCAGCCCACGGCCCAGCCCCAGCCCCTGTCCACAGCTCAGCCTCAGGCGCAGACCCTGCCTCAGGCGCAGACCGTGCCTCAGCCCCAGACCGTGCCCCAGGCCCAGGGCGTCCCGCAGGCCCTGACCACACCACCCCCGCAGAACCCGGCTCCGGTGGTTCCGGCTGCTCCGGCGGTCGAGGACCCGGACCTGATCAGCACCGCGACCGACAGCCCACCCCAGGCCGAGGTACCGCCGGCACGTGGCATCGAGGTCGACGTGCTGCGCTGGGTGCACGACGACCTGCGTGACCGGCCGGTCGGCCGAGTGATCGGCGACGACGAGATCCTGACGACCTACCGGGAGCTGCGGATCCTGACGGCGAACCTGCGGATACCGGCCACGACGCTGACCGACACCGTGATCTCGACGCTGCGCGCCCAGCCGCGCGGCCGGCTGGGCGGCGGCGCGCCCGAAAGCGCCGGCCCCGTCACCGACGCCGGCACCGACCCGGAGCCGACGCCGCGCCCGGAGACGGAGTCGACCAGCCCGGCGTCGCGGACCACCTCGGTCCTGGGACGCTCCGGCACGTTCTCCTTCTCCTTCCCGCGGCCGCGGTTCGACCTCTCGCGGTGGTCGTGGCTGCCGCGGCGGACGACCGCCGCCTCGCCGGCCGGCAGCGGGCAGCCGACCCGGATGAACGGCCGGGTGGTCGACGGGCCGCCCGGCCAGTCCTTCGTCGTGCGGGAACTGGCCGGGCCCGCGGACCAGTTCGTCGAGGCGTTGCAGACGAGCCTGCGCCACCAGCTTCCGGGCGGGCAGTCGGACGTCCCGAGGGTCGAGGCGCTGCGGGAGTTCCTGGTGACGCAGCTCCGCGCGCTCCCGCCGCCCGGCGGTGGCCTGGACGTGGTCCCGCTGCTGGTCGACGCGCTGAGCGACACCGCGGTCGACGTCATCCTGCGGGCGGCACCGCCGAGCGCGGGCGGGACGGCGGGCCAGGGCGTGGGCAACCCCGGTGACGCCGCCCCCCGGACGCGGCTCGGGGCGTGGCTGCGGGCGGATCCGCGCACCGCGTTCCTCGTCCTGCAGCCGTGGCTGCCGGTCGCCCTGCGCGGGCTGATCCCGCATGTCCACGCCGTTCTCGACGAGCACGGCCGGCTGCCCCACAACTTCGAGCTGGCCGCGGCGGCCATCATGGACCCGTCGCTGATGACCACCGCGTTGGGCGCCGCGGTCCCGGCGGCCGTCGCCGAGGTCGTCGGCGTCGACATCCGGGTCATACTCCGCCACGGATCGCCGCGGCTCATCGCCGGCGGCCCCGGCAGCACCACCGGCACCGGTGACGGTGACGGGCGTCCGGTCATCTGGATGATGCACCGGGACGGCCGCTACCTCGGGCTGAGCCCCAGAGTCACCGGCCGCGCCGCCGCGCGGCCGGTGGAGCCCCCGTCGCTCGCGGCGTCCGCGTTCTCGCTCCCGCCGAAACCGACAGTGTTCACCGGGAACACGTCGAGCAACACCGGGCCGGATCCGTCCGCGCCGCGGCCCCCGGACCGGATCACCCAGCACGGGCGGATCGCCGCCTCGGACTCGGTCGTCAGCATGTACCCGGGCGAGATCGCCGTCTACCGGTGGCTCGAAAGCCAGCTCAGAGAACCGATGGGGGCCGCCTGGCCGGAGATCCAGCCGGACGTCGAGAACTTCGCCAGGGCATCCGTGGTGAAGGGCCGGCTCTCCGGGATGACCCGGGGCGACCGGCGGAAGCTGATGATCAGCCAGCGGGGCTGGCAGGGCTCCATCACGCTGGACGCGACCGTGCGCGACCTCCACCACGTCCGGAACGTGGACAAGTTCGAGTTCGAGGGCGGGAGCGAGTCGCAGGGAATCGGCGGCGAGCTCCACGACGGGCGGTGGCGGTGGCTGCTGTCGCTCCCGCTGCGGGCCGCGCGGGCCGACCTCGCCTGGACGGGGATCTTCGGGCGGAACTGGGACCGGCTGCGCGGCCGGCTGGAGTCCTCCGGCGGGCGCACGGTCGCGAAGGTGAAGATCGTCGAGACGGCCGCGCTCTACGACGGGTTCGCGGACATCCGGGCCACCATCGACCTGCGTTCGGGCGGCCTGCGGGGGGCTGCCGAGTCGGTCCCCGGGGTTCCGGAACGCCGGATCGCCCCGCCCCCGGAGCTGTTCGAGGTCGGGACGCGGATCGCGACCCCACTGGCGGAGAGCCCCGACGCGACCGGTGTCGTCCCGCCGCCGGCGAAGCACTTCGCCCCACCGGAGCGGGTCACCCGCGACCACCGGCTCGGGTCCACCGACGTCGTGCTCGACCTCTACCCGCTCACCGCGGCGGACGGGCTCATGCGCGACACCCGCGGCATCGCCGGTCTCCTCGACGGCCTCGACGAGTCCGGGCGCCAGGTGTACGGGCGGATGTGGCCGCGGGTGAAGGAGGAGATCCTCGGCGAGGTCGATCTGGACCGCATCCAGCAGCACCTGCGGGGCATGATGTCCGGTCAGCCGCTGCCCGTCCGGCTGGAGTCCGTCAACGAGTATCTGGAGATCTCCGCGGAGCTGGTCGAGCTCGCCCACCAGCGGGCCGTCGGCCAGACGGAGTTCAACGCCGGCATCGAGAACCACAACTCGACCTCCGTCCAGAACATCACCGGGGACGCGCTGCAGGTCCCCGCCGGCGGGCAGTTCCTCGGGACGATCGACGGCACCGTCGATCTCGCCGGCACCGGCACCGCGCAGGTCGGCCGGGACACGTTCACGCTGCACGACCAGAGCACCAAGGCCGCCATGACGACGAAGACCAGGGACAAGGACGGGCAGAAGTTCGGCGGCCGGGTCCGGCTCACCTTCGCGATGAGCCACCAGCCGGCTGTCGGCACGGTGCGCACCGCGAGCCCCACGGCCGACCTGGGGATCGACGCGCTGATCGAGACGGCGGAGGCCCGGCCGGTCGACCAGCCGGTCACCTGGTCCGCGGCGGACGCGGCGCCCCCGGCGACCGCGCCCCCGACGCAGGTCGCCGGCCGGAATGTGCTGATCCCGCCGGAACGGATCTGGGGCGGCGAGCCCGGAACCGGCATGCGCGACACCGACACGGTCCGCGACCTGCACGGGATGGAGCAGGTGCGGGCCGCGCTCGACGACGAGGGCCGGCGCTTCTTCGGCGAGCAGAGCTGGACCCTCATCCGCCAGGACGTGCTCGGCTGGTTCGACCGGGACCGGCTCATGGCCGGCCTGCCGGCGATGACCAGGGGGGCGGTGCTCGACGGTCCGGAGCTCAACCAGCGCGCCGTTCCGCCCGGCGCGTTCATCCAGGCGCGGGCGACGCTGGCCTCGACCACCTTCCGGCGCACGGCATCGACGGAACTCTCGCCGCAGGGCGACGTGACGAACCAGATCGCCCGGCGCCGGCTGAACTGGTGGAGCCAGCAGATCACCTCCCTGGTGGGTGGCACCCCCACCTGGCCCGACGGGCAGGTCACCGTACAGGGCCTGGGCGGGGTGGAGTTCCGGCGCCGCACCGGCTGGCGCATGCTGCGCTCCGGGAAGGTGGTCGTCGGCGGGCGGTTCCCCACCCGGGTCGGGATCTACGACAGCGGTGTCGCCCTGACCTTCACCTTCGGCGCCGCCGCGAAGAACACCGTCCCGGTTCCGGCCGCGGCGAAAGCCGAGATCACCATCCCGCTGGGCGAGGGCCTGCTGTTCCGCGGCTCCACCCGGCCGACGTCCCGGCTCACCCCGGCGAACTACGACGCCCAGGTGGCGGCCCACCAGGCGGAGGTGGCCGCGGGCAGCCCCGGCGCGGAGCCGGTCCAGCCCACCGGCAACCTCATCGAGCTGACCGAGGAACCCACCGACACCACCACCACCGGCACCGGCACCGGCCCCACCACCGGCCCCGAGATCCGGCCGCCGGCACGCCTGACCGACGAGCACCGCATCAGCCCGAGCGACGTCGTGACCCGGCTCGGCGTCGACGACCACGCGGTGATGCGTGAGATCACCCGTGTCGTCCAGCCGCTGGCCGGCTACCGCTGGCGGTCGAACGAACGCCGCCTGAACCGCCGTTTCGGCGGCGACCCGCTGCGGGCGCAGCTTCCCGCGCTGTCGGCCGGCGAGACGGTGAGCGCCAAGGTGGGCGGCCTGTTCGTCCGCGGCAGGGTGACGGTGGCCGCCGAGGTCGGCGACCTGGGCTACCGCGAGACCGTGCCCGGCATCGAGATGGAAAACGGCACCGAGACCGCGCAGGTCGTCGGCGGCAACGTCGACAACCGCTGGCGCCGGATCATCCCCTTCGCCGCCCGGTTCCGGCTGGGCGACGTCAGGGTCAACGTCACCGGCTCCGACAACCGGGACACGACGACCTCGCACACCGGCCACGGCGGCGGCCGCACCATCGCCCGGGGGAAGACCACCGAGGACGGGGCGCTAGTCACCGGCCCGGTCCGCTTCGTGGTGACCTACGATCTGCGCCGGTTCGGCTTCCGGCTGCGGCGCCCACCCGGGATGGTCGACCTGCCCGACACCGGCGTCATCGTCCCGATGCGCGACACCCGTCTCACGGACGACGACGGGCAGCCGGTGGACCGCGTCCCCGACAAGGCGTTCGCGCCGCCGGCGCGCATCCGCGACAGCCAGCGCCTGGGCTCCTCGGACATCGTGCAGGACCTGCGCGGCAACCCCGCCAGGCCCGACGGCCGGCTGGCGGGTATGGACGACATCCTGCGCGGCGTCGACACCCCCGGCCGGAAGGTCTTCGGCCGGCACTGGAGCGCGGTGCGCGGGCGGATCAAGGCCGAGGTGCCGCTGAACCGGCTCCAGTACGAGTTCCGGGCGATGACCGCCGGCGACCCGATCGAGGTCGCCGTGCCGGGCGGACGGGTGCTGATCACAGCCTCGGTGCCGGCGGCCGGCGGTGGCCTCGCGCACATCGGCAACACCCCGCAGACCGCCTTCCACACCGGCACCGAGCAGACCAGCATCATCGCGACCACCGACGGCATCACGGCCCTCGGGCGCTCGCGCAGCCACGTGGTCAACACCCAGCTGCTCAGCAGGATCGACCCGACCGGCGGCGGGCTGCCGGTCGCGCCGCGTGTCGGCGGCACCGTCATCGGCGGTACCGGCCGGGACGACGTGGTGACCGCCTCGGTGACCACGCGGACCTCGATGTCGATCAAGACGAAGACGCCCGGGGCGGTGTTCGACGGGCCCGTGCTGATCCACTTCCGGATGGAGCGCAAGCCGCGGCTGCGGCGGCCCCGGCTCTCGATCGACGACGCGGGCGCGCGGCTGCAGGTGCTCTCCGAACAGGTCGAGTCGGAGCCGCTCCCACCCGCACCCGCCGTCACCCCCGACCCGACGAAGACCGACCCGACGAAGACCGACACCTCGAAGACCGACGGCGTGAACACCGACGGCGCGGCGAGGAGCACGCCCGCCCCGCCGGCCCGGGTCTGGAGCGACGGGGAGGACCGCGGCCTGCGCGACACCGACGTCGTCCGCAGCCTGCCCGACACCACGGGCCTGCACCGCGCCCTCGACATCTACGGCCCGCGCGTCTTCGGCGCGGGCAACTGGGCGAAGGTCGGCGACGTCGTGAAGGCGACCTTCAGCAACGCGAACCTCGCCACCTCGCTGCCCGGCATGACCCGCGGCCAGCCGCTGACCACACCGCGCCTGCTGAACAGCGCCACCGCACCGGACGTCACCGCCTCGGCCTCCGCGCAGATCATGCATCTGCGCCAGCTGCGCGTCGACGAGGGCGCCGAGCTCAACCCGGTGAACGAGACCACCACGCAGGTGTCCCGGCAGCGCCAGTACTGGTCGCAGAGCGGCCTGACCGTCCAGGTCGGGCTGGAGGGCGATCTCACCGAGGCCGTGCAGGGCAGTGTCGACGTCGCCGGCGGCGGGGCGTACCGCAGCCGGAGCGCCGACGTCATCAGCTCGACCGGCAAGGTGGTGGGAAACGGGAAGTTCGTCAACCCCACGGCGAACTACGAGGGGTTCACCGTCATCTCGATCGAGCTGAGCAACGGCGGGCGGACGGAGACCCTCACCGGCGTCGTACCGGTCGAGCTCGGCTTTCCCGTCGAGGAACTGTCCGCCAGGCTCGACCCGAGGTTCGTCACCACCTTCGAGCTGCCCGGTGAGAACGGTGAGCCCGTCCAGTGGTTCGGGCCGCGGACGATGGACCTGCCACTGCCGCCGGTGCCCGCGGTCACGCCAGCTCCCACGGACACATCCACCCTGCCGGTCACCGATCCGGTGACCTCCACGATCCCGCTGGCACCCGTCACCGAATCGACCGGCAGCACACCCCAGCCAGAAGACACCGCCCCGCAGCCCCAGCCCCAGCCCCTGTCTCCGCAGCCGCAGCCGCAGCCGCAGCTCGAGGCTTCTGCCCCGCAGCCGCAGCCGCAGGATCTCGCCCCGCAGCCCGTTCCCCAGGCGGAGAATCCCGCGCCTGTCCGGACCGACCACATCGGCGGATCAGAAGTCCCGGCCCCCCAGCCAGAAGCTCCTGCTCCGCTGCCAGAGGCTCCTGCTCCTGTGCCTCAGGCCGAACCCCAGCCGGAGAATCCCGCGCCCCTCCCCACCGACCAGCCGACTGTGAACCCTCCCGAGCTGGAAACCCTGCCGGCGGCGGCAGCGGCGCTGGCCGCGGCAGGAGTCACCGGGGTGACCACCGAGATCCCGGCACCGGCCGAATCGGCCAGCGCACCCCAACCGGAGAACTCCATCCCCCATGAGCAGCCGGAACCGGAACCGGCACCGGCGCCTGAACCAGAACCGGTACCCGGAGTCACCTCCGCGATGGAAGGCATCCCACAGCCAGCTCCGGCACCGGAAACACCCGCGGAAGTCGCGGTGCAACCCGGACCTCCACCACTGGCCGCCACCGCCCGGGAATCCCGGCGGCGAACCGTCTCCCGGAACAGTTCGGGAGAGATGGTGGTCGACGGCCGCAGGTTCCGGCCGCGGGCGGTCGGCCGCGACGGTGACTGCTTCTTCACCGCACTGATCATCAGCGCCCGCAGCCAGCGCCCGGGCAGCCGCCTCGCCAACCTGACGGTGCCCGAGCTGCGCGGTCTCGTCCACCAGTGGTTCACCGGGCCCGGCGGCGCGGCGCTACGAGCCGAGCTCGACGACCTGAACGCCAGCGGCTACGCCGCGATCGTCAACGATCTCCTCGACATGCTCACCACCGCCGACCTCGCGGCCGTCCTGCGCGTACCGGACCCCGGGGACGACGACGCCTGGCCCGCACTGCGCGCCCGGGCCGGGGCGGTGATCCTCGGTGACCCGCTCGGCGCCGCCTGGGACCGCCTCCTGCGACTCGCCCCCGAGCTGCGCCGGTTCGACCTGCGACCAGGCATTTCCGTCAGCGAGCTCGTAGCCCTGTCCATCCGGTCCCGACTGCTCTGGGAGACACCGGCCTTCGACCGGGTACCCGAAATCACCACTCACGTCCTCAACTCCGACCTCGTTGTCGTCCGACCCGAACGACCCGGCAGGTGGCAGGGCCCGCTCCGGGCCTACGACCTCAACCCCGCGGCCGGACCAGGGGACGACAGCGCCATCCACCTTCTCTACAACGGGCACAGCCACTACGACGCCCTGATCGCCGCCGCCACCCCGGACCAGAACCAGCCGAACGAGGCTCCGGTGCGGCCGCAGACCGCGGACCAGCCGAACGAGGCTCCGGCCCGGCCCCAGACCGAGACGCCCGGCCCGCCCGTGGACGAACCGCGAACCGTCCGGCCGGGTGTTCTGGTGAACTCCGCGCGGGGCACGGTCTTCACCTCCCGGACCGCCGGCCTCGCGGCCGGAAGGCGTCCCAGCCGGCAGATCACCACCGTGTTCCTGCCGCGCACCGCGGACGGCCGGATCGGCCTGCCCAACCCGACCGGCCCGGTGGGCCAGAGCAACCCGGTGGGTCAGGCCGGCCCGGGCGGTCAGGCCGGCCCGAACGGCCAGAGTGACCCGACCGACGCCTCCGCGGTCGAGGCACTCACCCCCGAGGCCCTGCGCGAGCTGCTCGAGCAGGCCGGCTGGCGCGGCGGCCCCGTCCAGCTCTGGCTGCCCGCCCCCGACCCGGCCGCCGTGAACCCGGTCCAGGGGCAGGCGCAGGAGCAGGAGCGGGCCCGGGCGCTGAACGCACAGCTGGTCGGGTTCGCCGACAGCCTGCGCACCGAGATCTGGACGCCGAACCCTGCTGCCGCGCCGCGCGTCGAGGGCGGCCTCCTGCGCATCGACCCCCGGTTCCCGCACGCCTGGACCGTGACCCCGCCGCGCCCCCAGGCCGAGGGCGGCTCACCGGTCGTGACTCCACCCGTCTGGCTGGCGCCGACCGACGACGGCAGCCTCGGTCCCAGCGGCCGGATCGACGATCCCGTGGTCTGGCCCGGCGGGATGGCCTCGATGAGCCTCGACGAGTACCTGACCGCGCTTCCGGCGCTGCGCGGGCTGGCCCAGGCCGGGCCGACACCGGGGCTGTTCGACCTCATCCTGCCCGACGGCGCGGACGGCGCGGACGGCCCGCAGCTGCGGCGTGCCGACGGCACACTCGAACAGCTGCCCGCAGACCGCACCGAGCTCCGCGCCTGGCTGACACGCGGCGGCTGGCGGAACGGCGAGGACCTGCGGATCTGGTTCCGCGCCGGTCCCGGTGCCGCCCGGGAGACGCTGCGGAGCCTGGCAGTCCACAACCAAATCGAGATCCTGATGCCCGCCGCGGGCAGCCGACCGTCCTTCCACACTCCCGGCGGGGCGCCGGTGCCCGCCGGTCCGCCGCGGCTCGTCACCGGCGACGGCACCCCGGGTGTCTGGCAGGAGATCGGGCGTCCCGGCGACCTGGACGCCAGCCGTTGGGAGACCGTCGACGGGCAGCTCCGGCGCCGCACCACCGACGCCGTCGCCCACACCGCCGGCGGCCTCGCGCTGCTCCCACCCGGCGGCCGTGAGGTGCCCGCCCGCACCACGACCCGTCCTGATCATTTCGAGATCTCCGACTCATCGACCCGGCTCACCGCCGGCGACTCCCCGGCACTGGTCGTGGGCCGCTTCGACGGGACGTCCTACGAGGTGCCCGTCGCCGACGTGCCCGCCTTCCTGGCCGCGTACGGCTGGGCGGGCCAGCCGCTCGTGATCGCCGACGACGACCTCCCAGCCGAAGCGCGCGCCTTCTGGGCCCAGGTCGGCGCCGCCGCCGGCACCTTCGTCTTCGCCCCACGCGCCTACGCCGTTCTCGGGCGCCAGCACGATGGCGAGCCCTTCATCATTACGCAGGGCAGCCCTCGGCTGAGAGCCTGGGAGGTGCTGCACCACCCGGAAGGCCGGCCGCTGCCCCTGGTCACCGACCCGATCGGCCGGCTGCGGCCACCCGACGACCCCAGCTGGCTGCCGCTGGCCACCCTCGGCCTGGCCTCACCGACCTCGGCGGACCTCAGCAGCGCCGTCAGAAACGTCATCGCCGACGACGTCCTTCCCTACCCGTCCGCAACCTTCGTGGTGGACCTGCCGGTCCTCCCTGACGGCCACCTCGGCGTCACCTTCGGTGACGGGACGGTCCGCCCCCTCACCGCGGAACTGACGCCCGCGCTGATCGACCAGATGTGGAGCATCCAGAGCGGACCCGTCCGCACCCTGGTCCTGTGGTCACAACCACCACCCGCCGCCACCGAAGCCGCCGGCACCTTCGGCCGGGACGTCCAGGCTCTGGCCGACGCGTCCGGTCTCGCCGTCGTCCGCATCCGCGCCGGTGCCGATCCGAGCTTCCGCCGGGACGTCCCCGGCGGGCCCCTCCACACCACCGGCTTCGACGACGACGGCGGCGAGTTCCACCCGCCGGAGATCGAGATCGTCCGACCCCGAGGCCAGGAGGATCTCCCGACCCACCTGACGGTGGACGACGACAGTGTCCTGATCCAGGCACCGACGCCGGACCAACCCCCCGGCCAGCCCCGCCCCCGGCCCCAGCCGCAACCGCAACCCCCAGCCCCCGGCACCAACCCCAGCCCCAGCCGCAGCACCAACCGCAGCACCAACCGCAACCGCAGCCGCAGCACCAACCGCAACCCCAGCCCGAGGCGGCGGCCGAGCAGGAGACAGAGACGGAGATCCTGCCGGGAGACGAGCCGCGTACCGTCCGGCCGGGTGTTCTGGTGAACTCCGCGCGGGGCACGGTCTTCACCACCCGGACCGCCGACCTCGCGGCCAGAATGCGTCCCAACCGCCGGATCACCACCGTGTTCCTGCCACGCACCGCGGACGGCCGGATCGGCCTGCCCGACCCGAGCCGCCAGACCGACGCCGCGCCCGAGGCACTCACCCCGGAGGACCTGCGCGAGCTGCTCGAGCAGGCCGGCTGGCGCGGTGGTCCCGTCCAGCTCTGGGTTCCCGCTCTGCGCCCGAACCGCGTCGACCCGGCGCATGAACGGGCGCTGCTGGGACAGATGGGCCAGTTCGCCGACAGCCTGCGGGCGGAGGTCTGGGCTCCCGAAGCGGGGGCTGGCCCCGGAGTGCGTGGCGGTCAGCTCCGCGCCTTCGAGGTGCTACATGATCACTGGCAGGTAGCCACGCCACAGCCCGCGGCGGACGAAGGCGCTCCGGTCACCCAGCTCACCGCACCCACCTGGCTGGCACCGACCGCCAACGGCGGCCTCGGTCTCAACAGCCGGATCGCCGGGCCCGTGGTCTGGCCCGGCGGTATGGCCTCGATGAGCCTCGACGACTACCTGACCGCGCTCCCGGCGCTGCGTGAGCTGGCCCAGGCCGGGCCGACACCAGGGCTGTTCGACGTCATCCTGCCCGACAACATCGACGGCCCGCGGATACGGCTGCGCAACGGCCACCTCGGCCAGCTCCCACGGTGGCCCACCGAGCTCGGCGCCTGGCTGGCGCGCGGCGGCTGGCGGGAAGGCGACGACCTGCGGATCTGGTTCCGCGGCGGTCCCGGCGACGCCCGGGAGAGGCTGCGGAGCCTGGCAGTCCGCAGCAACATCGAGATCCTGATGCCCGCCGCCGGCACCCGGCCCTCCTTCCACACCCCCGAGAGTGCACCGGACCCCGAGGGTGCGCCGGACCCCGAGGGCGCGCCGGACCCCGCCGGCCTCGCGCGGCTCGTCACCGCCGACGGCGCCCCGGGGCCCTGGCAGGAGATCGGACGTCCCGGTGAGCTGGACGCCAGCCGCTGGGAGACCGTCGACGGGCAGCTCCGGCGCCGCACCACCGACGCCGTCGCCCGCACCACCGCCGGCATCGCGCTGCTCCCACCCGGCGGCGGCGGAAATCTTCCCCCGGCCGGCCACATCGCCGCGCGACCTGACCGTTTCGAGATCCATGGCGGATCGACCCGGCTCACCACCGGCGGCTCCCCGGCACTGGTCGTGGGCCGCTTCGACGGGACGTCCCGCGAGCTGCCGGCCACCGAGGTGCCGGACTTCCTCGCCGCGCACGGCTGGGCGGGCCAACCACTCGTGATCGCCGACGACGCCCTCACCGCCGGGGAACACGCCTTCTGGGCCCAGGTCGGCGCCGCCACCGGCGCCTTCGTATTGGCGCCGTCCCCGGGCGCCACCCTGGAACACCTGCCCACCGGCGACCCGGCCATCCGGCAGGACACCACCCAGTGGGGCCGGCGGGAGTGGCAGGTGCTGCACCATCCCGCGGGCCGGCCGCTGCCCCTGGTCACCGACCCGATCGGCCGCCTGTGGCCACCCGGCGACCCCGTCTGGCTACCTCTGGCCGCCCATGGCCTCCTCTCGCCAGCCACGACAGACCTCGGCGACCTCGCCAGGGAAGCGATCAGGAACGACGACGGCAGCTACCCGCCCTCGGCTTTCATCCTGGACCTCCCCGTCCTCTCCGACGGCCAGCTCGGCCTCGCCTACGGCGACGGAACAGTCCGCCCCCTCACCCCGGACCGGATGCAGATTCTGATCGGCCAGGTACGGGCCACCCAGCGCGAACCTGTCAGCACCCTGGTCCTGTGGTCGCCACCGCCCCCCGCCACCGACGGCGCGGCCAACGCCACCTTCGACCAGGACATCCAGGCCCTCGCCGACGCCTTCAACCACCCCGTCGTCCGCACCCTGCCCGCTGGCTCAGCCGCCTCCGCCGGCTCAGCGGCTTCCCTCGCCTCCTCCGCACAGCAGATCGAGATCGTCCGCCCCAGGAGCCAGCGAGCCAGCCAGGACCGGCCAGATCTCCCGACCTACCTGACCGTGGGCAGCGACGGCAATCTGGCAGAGAGATCAGACAGGTACACCCCGCAGGCGTACGGCGACGGTTCGTACATGTTCGGATCGCACGCCACCGACGTGGGTACCGCGGCCGAGCTCGAGACCTGGGACTCCGGCCTCGCCGCCCTGGACACCGCCGCCGGCGCGCTGCCGCTGCTGGTCGTGCACACCGATGCCGCTGGAAACCCGTCCTGGGATCTCGAGAGACTCCGCACCCTCACCGCCGGGGAGGTCGCCGCCGTCGTCCGCGCCGACCGCGAGGCGCGGTGGCAGCTGGCCGGGCGCGACGCACAACGAGCCCGGCTCGACTCGCAGTTGGCCCAGCTCGATGCCGAGCTCGCCGCCGCACAGCAGGACCAGCCGTCGACGTCGGACACGTCCACACCGACACCGGGCACACCGGAGCCGGGCACACCGGAACCGGAGCCGGAGCCGGGACCCAACACACCGCTACCAGAGCCGGGATCGGGGTCGGGGCCGGTTCGGATGGTCACCATCCGAATCCTCACCCCCGAGGAGGAGAGGGCGTTCGAGGACTTCGCGCGAGAAGTCTCGGGACTCATCGGCGGCGACACGATCTACGTGGGTCACAACGCACGTCTGTCGCCCACCGCCCGTGACGTCATCGCCGACCGCTGGGTGCCGGTGACCGCGGCGCCACCGGACGCGACCCCGAGCGCCATCCCAAGCGCCATCACGAGCGCCACCCCGGGCACCACTCCGGACGTCACCCACGTCCGGGACAGCCTGACCGGGCGGCTCGTCCCGATCAGTGCGAGCCTGGACACCCCCGCGCTGGACTACACCGAGTGGTACCAGTTCGGCGCCTCGATCTCGGACGTCGCCGTGACGGTCCACTCCGACGAGCGGGGCGTCTACGCCATCGAACTGACCGACCCGTACGAATCCGCCGCCTCCCGGCGGGTCGTGGAGCGGGTCGACGGCGTGTTCCAGGTCTTGGTCGACGGCGACCGTGACCGGGTGACCGGGTGGCTGATCGAGATGGGTCCCGTCACCATCCCGCCGGAGCAGCTCGCGGGGCTCGTCCACCGGCACCTGCCGGACCCCGATGACGGGGTGTCCTTCACCGCCGTCGTGCTGGTGCCCCGCGAATCGCTGCCGCCGGCACTCGCGACGCCCTACCTCACCGCCTACCCGGTCCTGTTCGGGATGGAGCTGGACACGCCGGAGCGGACGATAAGGCTGGAGTTGCTGGCGGCGCACCTGCAACCGTCGTCGTCCACCCCCCTGTGGCAGCCGGTACCGCGACCCGCCCGGCTGCAGCCGAGGCGGCAGAACCTTCACCCGGTCTCGCTCGACCTGCATTCCACCGGCGACCTGACGCCAGCCGGCGACCTGCCCTCCGGCCTGGTGCAGGACGCCGAGAACGGCAGGTTCGTCGTCCTCGTCGGCAGCGCCCCCGACGGCAGACTGGTGCTGCGGGTGAACGGTGTGCTGGAGCCGGCCACCCCGCGGGTGGTCGTCCGCCTCATCGTCACGGGTGCCGAGAACCTCGGCGTGAGACCGACGCCGCGGATGCTGGCGATCTGGGCCCTGCCGCCCGCGGGCACCACCCCGAACACACCCCTGCCGCCCGGCGGCACCGGGCACCCCGCACACCCCGCGCAGCCTGAGCACACTCCGCCGCTGCCACCCGGCTACCTCGAACGACTCGATCGCTTCCGCCAGCGGGTCGCCGAACTGCTACCCCTCATCCCCGCCGCCACCACCCTGGCCAACCGGGAGCTCATCTACCCCGGCCCCGGCGGGATCGTCACCCTCCCCGACGGCTCCCAGGCCCGCGTCATCCCCGTCCCGACCGACCACTCCCACGACCAGGGCGGCCTCCTGAGCGCCATCCTCTCCAGCGCCGCCGCCCAACACCCCACATCACCCCTCGCCGGGATGCACCGACAGCTCGCCCTCGCCCCCGGACCAGTTCTCGCCCACCTGCGCGCCGCGCTCGCCGACATCCATCAGAATCTCGTCGCACCCCTCCTCCACCCCGACGACCCCCGCCCCGGAACCGACTTCCTCACTCACGCGGTGCTCCGGTACCTGAACGACGACGATGTCGCCGGCCTGCTCACGGACGGGACCACGGACAGCGGCGGGCCCGCGGAGACCGACGGTGGCACCGAGGACAGCGGCGGTACTGAGAACGGCGGCGGTACTGAGAACAGCGGCACAGATCTGCGCGGCTCTGTCGACGGCGGCACGGAAACCGGCGGCTCGGTGGACGGTGGCACCGCCCGCCCCGGTACGCCGGAAGGCGGCGACACGTCCGGGATGGCCGCGGCCCTGGCGGCCATCGAGGCATCCGTGGAGCGCGCCGGGCGGGCTGTCGCCGACGCCGCGGCCATGCTCGCCACGAGCCCCGCCCATCCCGCCTGGGACCGTCTCGAGACGCTGCTGTCCGGCCGCCGGGCGAGGCGTTTCGAACTGCTTGTGCTCCAGTCCCTGCGCGCCACCATGTACGAGCTCGGCGGACGCATGCCGACTGTGAGCGAGGTGGAGGCCCACGAACTCCGCGGCCCCGACCCGAGCCGCTGGCTGAGCGAGCGAGAGCTCCGGCAGATGCTCGTCGACGCCCTGGGAATACGGCTGGTGCTCCACACACCCGAATCGGCGCGGAGTGGAAGATTCGCCGAACCCGAGGAGGTCACCAGTGTGGCCGCCCCGTCCGAAACGGCCGAAGCACCCGAAGAGCTCGTGATCCACATCTTCCATGACGTCTACGCAGGGCGGTCACCCGGTTCCGACCGCTCCGGCGAATCCGGTGAATCGGACGCACCCAGTGAAGCGAGCGCACCCAGTGAATCGGGCGCGCCCAGCGAATCCAACGAATCGGATGCGCCCGGCGAATCGAGCGTGCCCGGCGGATCCGGCCGGTCCAGCAGTCCCAGCGGGTCGAGTGAGTCCGGCGAGTCCACCGAGTCCACCCAGTCCGGCGAGTCCACGTCCGCCGGCGTGTCCGTCCCCGACCCGTATCTCGCCCTGCACCCGCTCGGCGCGACGGCGCCCCCTCCGCTCCGGGACGCGCCGCTCACCCCCACCTCCACCACCGGCCCCGCGGAGGAGGGACTACGACTGCTGGGGGACTGGACCAGCGGACGTTTCCCGCCCCCCGGCTACGAGGAGGCGCCGGCCGGGCAGGGGACACAGACGGCGACCCAGCCCACGGACGAGCCGCGGACCGTCCGGCCGGGCGTCGTGGTGAACTCGGCCCGGGGCACCGTCTTCACCCCCCGGACCGCCGGCATCGCCGCCGGCATCCAACCCAGCCGTCTGATCACCACCGTGTTCCTGCCCCGCACCGCGGACGGCCGGATCGGCCTACCCGACCCGGCCGAGCGGACCAGCCCGGCCGGCGCCACCGCCTCCGAAGCGCTCACCCCGGAAACCCTGCGGGAGCTGCTCGAGCAGGCCGGCTGGCGCGGCGGCCCCGTCCAGCTCTGGCTGCCCGCCGTCGACCCGACCGACGACCTCGAACCAGCCCACGACGAGGCCCTCGCGGCCCAGACCGCCGAGTTCGCCGACAGCCTGCGCACGGAGATCTGGACGCCGAACCCCGCCGCCGCGCCGCGCGTCGAGGACGGCCTCCTGCGCGTCGACACCCGGATCCCGCAGGCCTGGAACGTCACCGTGCCCCGCCCCCCGGCGGCCGGCGGCGCACCGGTCATCACCCCGCCGACCTGGCTGGCCCAGTCCGCCGTCGGCGACGGAGCCCTCGGCCCGGGGGCGACCGCCGGCCCCGCGCCCGGGCAGGGCGGTCTCGTGCGCTGGCCCGGCGGCATGGCCTCGATGACCCTCGACGAGTACCTCACCGCGCTCCCGGCGCTGCGCGAGCTGGCCCAGGCCGGGCCCACCCCGGGCCTGTTCGACGTCATCCTGCCGGACACCACCGAAGGCCCCCGGCGGCGCTCACCCGACGGGACACTCGAACAGCTACCCGTCCAGCGCCGCGAACTCGCCGCCTGGCTGCGCGGCGGCGGCTGGCTGGAAGGCGACGACCTGCGGATCTGGTTCCGCGGTGGTCCCGGTGACGCCCGGGAGACACTGCTGGACCTGGCGGAGCTCAACTACACCGAGAACATCGAGATCCTGATGCCCGCCGCCGGCAGCCGGCCCTCCTTCCACACCCCCGGCGGGGCGCCGGTCCCCGCCGGCCCGCCGCGGCTCGTCACCGGCGACGGCACCCCAGGCCGCTGGCAGGAGATCGGGCGTCCCGGTGAGCTGGGCGCGAGCCGCTGGGAGACCGTCGGCGGCCGGCTCCGGCGCCGCACCACCGACGCGGTCGCCCGCACCACCGCGGGCATCGTGCTGCTCGCACCCGGCAGACGCACGGCACTGCCCAGGCCCGATCGTCTCTCCACCCGAACCGACCGGTTCGAGATCCAGGAAGCATCAGTCCAGCTCACCGCCGCCGGTACCGCGGTGCTGGTCATCGGCCGCTTCGACGGGACGTCCTATGAACTGCCCGCCGTGGACGTGCCCGCCTTCCTGACCGCGCACGGCTGGGCCGGCCAGCCACTCGTGATCGCCGACGACACCCTCACGGACGAGGGACGCGCTTTCTGGGCCCAGGTCGGCGCCGCCGCCGGCGCCTTCGTCTTCGCGCCGCCCCCGGGCGAGACGCTGGGCATCCGACCCGGCGGCGACCCGAGCCTGGTGATGCGCAGCGAACGGCACCCGGTCGCCTGGGAGGTGCTGCACCACCCCGAGGGCCGGCCGCCGCCACTGGTCACCGACCCGGTCGGCCGGCTGTGGCCGCCCGACTCCCCGGTCTGGATGCCGACGGTCACCCCGGGCCTGGCCTCACCGGCCACATCGAGTTTCACCACCCCCGTGCTGCGCGGCGGCTTCGCCTACCCACGCTCGGCCTTCGTGCTGGATCTCCCCGTGCTCCCCGACGGCCACCTCGGCCTCACCTACGGCGACGGAACAGTCCGCCCGATCACCCCGGACCGGACGCGGACGCTGACCGACCAGGTGCGGGCCACCCGGAACGAACCCGTCAGCACCCTGGTCCTGTGGTCGCCACCGCCCACCGCCACCGCCACCGACGGCACGGCCGACGCCGCCTTCAGCCAGGACGTCCAGGCACTGGCCGACGCGTCCGGTCTCGCCGTCGTGCGCATCCTCACCGGCACCGACCCCTACGCCGACGGCGGGATCCCCGGTGCCCTCACGTCCGTCTTCGGCATCCCCGACGGCGACTCCGTTCCGCTGACGATCGAGATCGTCCGCCCCCGGGGGCAGGAGGGCCTCCCGAGCTACCTGACGGTGGACAGCGGTGTCCTGACCGACGTGACCAGCAGGGACGTCCCGCGGGCGTATGACAACGGCTCGTACCTGTTCGGGTCGCACGCCACCCAGCCGGACATCGTCGCCGAGCTGGCGGCCTGGGATTTCGGTCTCTCCGTCCTGGAGACCGGCACCGGCATGCCGCCGCTGCTGGTCGTGCACACCGATGTCGCCGGAAATCCGTCCTGGGAGCTCGGGCGGCTGCGTGCGATCTCCGCCGGGGAGGTCGCCGCGGTCGTCCGAGCCGACCGTGGGACTCGCCGGCGACAGACGCAGCTCGATGCGCGGCAGGCCCGGCTTGATTCCGCACACGCACCGAGGCCGGGTAGACCGAGGCCGGGCGAACCGGAACTCGAACCGGAACTCGAACCGGGGCTGGAACCGGGGCTGGAAACCGCATCGGAGCCGGTGCCGGATCCGGTACCGAACGCATCGGTCCCGGACCCGGCACCGGAAACGCTTCGGATGGTCACCACCCGGATGCTCACTCCCGTGCAGGAAAGGGCGTTCGAGGCCTTCGCGCGAGAGGTCTCGGCACTGCTCGGCGGCGAGACGATCCATGTGGGTCACAACGCGCGCCCGGCACCCGCCAGCCGTGACGTCATCGCCGAACGCTGGGTGCCGATCGCCGCGACACGACCGGGCAGCACCCCGAACACCATCCCGAACGCCACCCACATCCAGGACGGCCTGACCGACCGGCTCGTCCCGATCAGCGCGGATCTGGGAATTCCATCGCTGGATTTCTCCGACTGGCAGCTGTCCGGGGCGTCGATCTCCGACGTCGCCGTGACGGTCTACTCCGACGAGCAGGGCGTCTACGCCATCGACCTCAGGAATCCGGACGAGGAACGCACCTCCCCGCGGGCCGTCGAACGGTCCGACGGGATATTCCAGGTGCTGGTCGACGGCGACCGGGACCAGGTGATCGTGCAGCTGGCGGAATTCGGCCCCGCAGCCATCCCGCCGGAGCAGCTCGCCGCGCTCGTCCAGCGGCATCTGCCCGGGCCGCGGGACGGTGTCACCTTCAACACCGTCGCACTGGTAACCCCCCGACCGCTACCGGCATCCTTCGGACCGCCCTACCTGACCGCGTTCCCCGTCCTGCTCAGGACGGAACTGGACCTACCGGTCCGGATTCGGCTGGACTACCAGCAGGATTCGGCGCCCGTCGCCCAGTGGCCGACGACGCCGAACCTCGACCAGACACAGCCGAGGCGAAGGAATCCCGAACATCCGGTCTCCCTCGACCTGCATTCCGAACGTTTCCCGACGCCCCGGCAGGATCTGCCTCCCGGCCTGGCACAGGATGCCGAGAACGGCAGGTTCGTCGTCCTGGTCGACAGCGCCGCCGACGGCAGGCTGATGGTGCGGGTACGCAACAGAGTCGAACCCGTCACTCCGCAGGTACTCGCCCGGCTCATCGTGACGACCGCCCACCGCGTCTACGGTGTGGAAATCACCCCGGATCAGCTGGCGATCTGGGTCTTCCCGCCCGCGGGCGTCACCCCGAACACTCCCCTGCCGCCCGATAGCCCCGCACAGTCCGGACACACCCCGTCGCTTCCGCCTGGTTACCTTGAGCGGCTCGACCGATTTCGCCTGGAAGTCGCCCGGTATCTGTCCGTCGCTCCCGAGGCGGGTGTGATCGCGCGGCCTGAACCGGTCTATTCCGGCCTGGGTGGGATCATCACTCTGCCGGATGGGACCCGGGCTCGTATCATGCCTGTTCCCACTGGTCATCCTCAGGATCGGGGTGGTCTTTTCGCCGCGGTTCTCGCGAGTGCCGCCGTGCAGCTTCCGGTGTCCGCGCTTGCCGCGATCCACCGTCATTTCCGGCAGGCGCCGGAGCTGGTTCTGGCGCGGTTGCGGGCTGCTCTCGCCGATGTCCATCAGAACGTGATCGCCCCGTTGCTGTCTCCCGGTGCCGTCCGTCCGGGGACGGATCTTCTTCGTGACCGGGTACTCGCCGTCCTGAGCGCGGATGAGCTGCGCGGTCTGACCACCGAGGACGGCGCTCCGGCCGCCGGGGATGGAGCTCCAGCCGGCGGGGTTGAAGGTGTGGTCGCGGTGCTCGCGTCCGATCCTTCTCACCCGGGCTGGGATCGGCTTGAAACGCTGCTTCTCGCGGGTGGGTATCCCGCCGAGGCGCTGATTCTCACGGTGACGATCCGTTCCGCCATGTGGGGGCTGGACGGTCGTGTGCCTACTGTGACGGAGCTGGAAGCGTCCGAGTTGCGGGTCGCTGGTCCGTATGGCGGGGGGTGGCTGGCTGCGGCCGGTTTCCTGGGTCTGGTCGCCGATGCTCTCGGGGTGCGGCTGGTACTGCACACGGCGGATTCGGTCAGTCAGGAACCGCCGGACCCGTTGCGGATCACCGGGCCGCTGGCCGCGGCATCCGAACCCCCCACCGCCCCGGCACCCGAAACACCCGCATCAGAAACACCCGCGGCCGCATCCGGAGCAGCCGAGGCCGCCCCGGCGCTCGAAACGGCCGAAACACCCGAAATTCATGTCTTCCTCGGCCAGGAATCCGGCCGGCCCGCCGACCTCACCTCCGACCCGGCCGACCACCAGTACTCCGCCCTGCGCCCACTCGGCGCCGACGACCCACCCCCACCAGCCGCGGTCGAGCCCGCGACACCGGCCGGCACGACACCCACCCCCGCGGACCAGGCACTCCGACAGCTCACAGCCTGGACCAACGAACGTTTCCCGCCCCCGCTACCCGCCCCCCACCGACCAGGCCGCACCCGTCGACCCGCCGGAGAACCGGTCGTCCCGCACCGCCGGACCGGAAAGCTCCACCGGCGCGACCGACAGCGCCCCGGGGGCTCAGCGCGAGAGCACCCCGGAGCCGCCGCGGGAGATCGCCAGCCAGCCTCGGCCGGAATCACCGCTCGCGCCGGACCACGTGGGCACCCTGCCTCCCGGTGTCCGCGTCGACGCCGGAAGGGGGGTGGTCTACACGGAGACGACGGCCCGGCAGGTCGGGCTCCTCACCCCCAGCACCTCCGTGATCACCTTGCTGCTCCCGCGCGCCGCGGACGGCCGCATCGCCCTGCCGGGCCCCGACGGCCCCGACGGCCCCGACGGCGCGATCAGCGACGAAGGATCGACTGAAGCGACGCCTGAGGCGGCACCCGAGACGGCGCTCGAGGCGCTGACGGTGGCCACCTTGCGTGAACTGCTGGCGGCTGCCGGCTGGCGGGGCGGACCGGTCCAGCTGCTGCCGATCGGCCCCCGGGCACAGACCCCGGAGCAGGCCGCCTCCTGGGACGAGGCCCTCACCAACCAGATGGAGGACTTCGCCGACAGCCTGCGTGCGGATTTCTACTCGCCCGACCCGGCCGCCCGGCCGCGGATCGACAACGGGCGCGTCCGGGTCAGCTCCAGCCTGCCGAACGGCTGGTTCCGGGCCGTGCCCCGCCGTCCGGAGAACGGCGGTGAACCGGTGGTGACGCCTCCCGGCTGGCTGCGGCCGGACGGCCTGGGCGGGCTCCGGCTGATCGGCGGCGGCACGGTGCACTGGCGCGGCGGAATGGCGTCGATGACTTTGAGTGAATACCTCGTGGCGCGCCCGACGCTTCAACAGATGGCACAGGCGGAACCGGAGTCCACGCCGGCCCTGTTCGATCTCGTCCTGCCGATCAACGCCCAGGGCCCCGGGCGGGTGACGGACGCGGGCCGGGTCGGAGCGCTGCCGCGGGACCTGACCGACTGGTTGACACACGGTGGCTGGCAGCCGGGAACGGACCTGCGGATCTGGAGTGAGGGCGGACCCGGTGGCCTCCTCCCGGCGCTGCGGGACCTCGCGGCCGGCAACGGCATCGAGATCCTGATGCCCGCCGCGGGCGGCAGGCCCTCCTTCCGCGCCTTCGGCTGGAACGCCGACCGTGCCGCGGGCGGCCCGCCGCGGGTCGTCGGGGCGGACGGGTCGCCGGGCACCTGGCAGGAGCTGGGTCAGTACGGCGAGCTGGGCGTGAGCGGGTGGGAGTCCGTCGACGGCGGACTGCGGCGACGGACGTCCGACGCGGTGATCCGCACCCCGGCCGGAGTGATCCTGCTACCACCGGGCGGCCGCGGGCCACTGCTGACAATCGCCGCGCCCGGTGCGCCCGGTGCCCGGCCGGACCGGTTCGAGGTGCGCGGCGGCACCCTGCGGGTTCGGGCCGACGGTACGCCGGTCCTCGTCGTCGGCCGGTTCGACGGGACATCCCGCGAGCTGCCGGCCACCGAGATACCGGACTTCCTCACCGCGCTCGGGTGGACGGGCCAGCCACTGGTGATCGGAGACGACGGGCTGAG
The DNA here is from genome assembly GCF_001306465.1 of Frankia sp. R43. Classification (NCBI taxonomy): domain Bacteria; kingdom Bacillati; phylum Actinomycetota; class Actinomycetes; order Frankiales; family Frankiaceae; genus Frankia; species Frankia sp. R43. The sequence goes on from NZ_LFCW01000001.1 coordinate 305,523, forward strand.
CCCCGCGCTGCGCGACCTGTGGGCCCAGGTCGGCGCCGCCGCCGGGACGTTCGTCTTCGCGCCACCCGCGACCGCCAGGTTGCTGACCTGGCCCGACGGCGCCCCGTTCCTGATTGGCAACGCGCTGGACCCAGACGCCCTGGACAGCCTCGAAGACCTCGCCGAGGGCGCCCTCACCACCCGCGACCTCGCGGGCTGGGAGCTTCTGCACAGCACGGAGGGTGTTCCGGCGCCGCTGGTGACCGACCCGTTCGGCCGGCTGTCGCCGCCGGACGCCCCGATGTTGCTGCCGATGACCTCGCCCGGCCTCGCCTCGTCGACCGCGCACGCCTTCGACGGCCTCGTCCTGGACTCGATGCTGCCCTACCCGGACTCGGTCTTCGCGCTGGATCTGCCGGTGCTGCCCGACGGCCGCCTCGGGCTGCTGTTCGGTGACGGCTCGGTGCGCCCGCTCGGCCCGGACCTCCTGCCCGTCCTGGTCGCCGCGGTGGCGGCGCGCCAGGATGGCCAGCCGGTGGCGGCGTTCGTGCTGTGGTCGCCTCCGCCTGGCTCCGACGGGCCGGCCGCCACCTTCGAACTGGCGGTCCAGAACCTCGCCGACGCGCTCGGGCGCCCCGTCGCACGCATCGACCGGGGGGCCGACCCGTTCGCCGAGCTGTACGTCCCGGGCGCGGCCGCCCGCCGGCCGGGCGCGCCGGGCACCCCGCGCAGCACACCGCACCTCACGATCGTCACGCCCCGTGGCTGGCGCGGCGCCCGGGCCGAGGGCCTCCCGACCGAGGTGCGGCTGGACGTCGACGGCTCCCTGGCCGAGACGGAGGTCGACGGCGACCCCGCCCCGCTCCCCATCGCTCCCGAGACACCCGCCGTTCTCGCGGTTCCCGAGGCACCCGCCGTTCCCGCGGCACCCGCCGCTTCCGCGGTTCCCGAGGCACCGGCCGCTCCCGCGACGGTCGCTGCTCCCGCGGTACCTCCCGTCCCCGCCCCCGCGGCCGGGACGGATCCGGAGCCCGCCGGCCCGGTGGAGGCGGTGCGCCCGCTGCCGCCGGGGGTCCAGGTCGATGCCACGCGGGGAACCGTCTTCACCGCGGAGACCGCGGAGCTCGCGGCCCGCCTCCGGCCCAGTGACCGGATCACCACTGTCTTCCTGCCCCGGGGCCGGGACGGCCGGATCGTGCTGCCCGTCCTGGACGTCATGCCCGGCCTGCCCGGCGTGGACGGCCTGGACGTCACTCCGGACATCCTGCGCGGACTGCTGGAGAACGCGGGCTGGCGCGGCGGCCCCGTCCAGCTCTGGGTGGCCCCGCTCTATCCGGACGACGTGGAGCGGGAGCGGGAGCGGGCGCTGCTGGGCCAGATGACCGAGTTCGCCGAAAGCCTGCGTGCGGAGTTCTGGGCACCCCACCCGGGCGGCCAGCCGCAGATCCAGGACGGCCGCCTCCGGGCGCGTACGCCGGCTGCCTGGCGGATGGCCAGGCCACAGACTGGCGACGCGTCGGTGGTCACCCCACCGACCTGGCTGATGACGAACGACCTCGGCTGGCTCGTGTTCGAGATCGGCGGGCCCGTGATCTGGCCCGGTGGCCTGGCCTCCCTCACCCTCGACGAGTACCTCGACGCACTCCCGGCGCTGCGCCTGCTGGCCCAGGCCGGGCCGACCCCGGGACTGTTCGACCTGGTCCTGCCGGACACCACCGGAACCGACGCCGCCGGCCCGCGACTGCGGTCCACCCGCGGCAACCTCGAGCCGCTGCCCGGACGTGCCAACCAGTTCGCCGCCTGGCTGAGAGACAACGGCTGGCGGGGCGACGACATCCGGATCTGGGCCGCGGGCGGTCCGGGTGACGCCAGAGCGACGTTGGCGACCCTGACGGACCGGCATCAGATCGAGATCCTGATGCCGGCCCCCGACAGCAGACCTTCCTTCCACCTTCCCCCGGGCGGGCCGGTCGCAGCCGGCTCTCCACATCTCGTCGTCACCACCGCCGGCGCGGGCACGACCGCCGGTGCGGGCAGGACCGCCGCCACAGGTTCCTGGGAGACGACAGGACGTGCCCGTGAACTGAACGCCAGCCGCTGGGAGACCGTCCAGGGCCGGCTCCGGCGGCGCACCACCGCCGCCGTCGCGCGCACCGCCGCCGGTGTCGTTCTCCTGTGGCCCGGGGGCGGCAATCTGCCCGCCCCGGCCGGGATCGCCGCGCGAACCGACCGGTTCGAGGTGCGGGGCGGATCAGTCCGGCGCGCCGGCGACGGCACCCCGATCCTGGAGGTCAGCTACTTCGACGGGAGCAGGGAGGAACTGCCAGCCGTCGCCGTACCCGCCTTCCTGACCGCGCACGGCTGGGAAGGCCAGCCACTCGTGATCGTGACCGACGACCCGACAGGCGAGGAGCGCGACTTCTGGGCCCAGGTCGGCGCCGCCGCGGGCGTCTTCGTCTTCGGACCGCCGGACGACACGACCCTGCTGCTCCGGCTCGGGGGTGACCCGAGCTACGTGACCGGCTTCCCGCCCCGGCCGGCACCCTGGCAGGTGCTGCACCACCCGGAGGGCCAGCCGGTACCGCTGGTCACCGACCCGATCGGCCGGCTCTCACCACCGGGCGCCCCGGTCTGGATGCCAATGGCCTTCCACGGCCTCGCCTCACCGGCCACACCGGAGGTGAACCCTGCCGCCGGCAGGACCGATCTTCCCTATCCGCGCTCGGCGTTCGTTCTCGATCTCCCCGTCCTCCCCGACGGCCACCTCGGCCTCACCCACAGCGACGGGACGGTCCACCGCCTCGTCCCGGACCTGATGCCAGCGCTGATCGAGCAGGTGGCAGCCGCCCAGCGTGAGCCGATCAGCGCGCTGGTGCTCTGGTCGCCGCCGCCCACGGCCGACGAAGCCACGGCGGTCTTCGCCGCGGATGTCCAGGCGCTCGCCGAGGCGTTCCGCCGCCCGGTCGCCCGCATCCGCTCCGACGCCGCGCCGTTCGGTCCGCACGAGGTACCGGGCCGCGCCCAGCGACGGCCCCGCACCGCCAGCCCCGGGCGGAGCGGCTCGCCCACCCCGGATCTCGAGATCGTCGCACCCCGGCACCACCCCCCCGCCCAGGTGACGGTGAGCGTCCAGGGCATCCTGACCGAGGCGACCAGCACGGACGTCCCGCGGGCCTACGGCAACGGCTCGTACATGTTCGGGTCGCACGCCACCCAGCCCGCCACCGCCACCGAGCTGGAGGTCTGGGATACCGGCCTCGCCGCGCTGGAGACCGCGATCGGCATACCGCCGTTGCTGGTGGTGCACACCGACTTCGCCGGACATCCGTCCTGGGAGCCCGACCGCCTCCGCGCGATCACCGCCGGGGAGGTCGCCGCCGTCGTCCGCGCCGACCGTGAGACACGCCGGCGACAGGTCCAGCTCGAGGCGCGACAGGCGCAGCCGGGCACACCGGTTCCGGGGCCGGGGCTGGAGTCGGGGCTGGCGCCGGGGCGGAACACGCCGGTACCGGAGCCGCCGCCGGAAACGATTCGGATGGTCACCACCCGGACGCTCACTCCCGTGCAGGAAAGGGCGTTCGAGGCCTTCGCGCGCGAGGTCTCGGTGCTGCTCGGCGGCGAGACGATCTACGTGGGTCACAACGCGCGTCCGGTGCCCGCCGAACGTGACGTCATCGCGGACCGCTGGGCGCGGGTGGTGGCGACGTCACCGGACGTCACCCCGAACACCACCCCGAACGCTACCCACCTGCAGGACAGCCTGACCGGCCGGGTGGTCCCGATCAGCACCGGCCTGGAGCTCCCGAACCTGGACTTCTCCGACTGGTACCTGGCCGGCGCGTCCGTCTCCGACATCCCCGTGACGGTCTACTCCGATGAGCGGGGCGTCTACGCCATCGATCTGACCGACCCCATCGGCGACCGCACCCCGCCCCGGGCTGTGGAACGGGTCGACGGTGTGTTCCAGGTGCTGGTCAACGGCGACCTCGGCCAGGTGACCGTGCGGCTCGACGAGCACGGCCCCGTCCTCCTCCCGCCGGAACAGCTCGCCGCCCTCATCCAGCGCCATCTACCGAGCACCGGGGATGCCGTGGCCTTCAGCAGCATCGCGCTGGTGACACCGCAGCCGATGCCGTCGCCCCGGCAGCGTCCGCTGAACACGTTCCCGGTCCTGCTCTCGATCGAGTTGGACCTGCCGGTGCGGACGCGAGCCTCGGCGCGGTCTCCCGTCCACGAGTGGCCGCTGGCACCCGTCCCCGACCCGCCCGGGCCGGCGGGTGGGGGGGTCGGCCATCCGGTCTCCCTCGATCTGCGTTCCACCGGCGACCCGATACCGCCGAGCGACCTGCCCCCCGGCCTGACACGGGATGCCGAGAACGGCAGGTTCGTCGTCCTGGTCGACAGCGCCGCCGACGGCAGACCGGTGCTGCGCGTCAACGATCGGGCGGATCCCGTTGTGCCGCAGGCGTTGGCACGTTTCATCGTGACGGCCGCACACCGTGTCCACGGTGTGGAAATCACCCCGGATCAGCTGGCGATCTGGGTCGTCCCGCCCGCGGGTGTCACCCCGAACACGCCCCTGCCGCCGCCCGCCCGGACCACGCACCCCGAGAACGGCTCGACCACGCCGACATCGCCCGAGGACGCCTCGGCCACATCCGCGTCGCCCGACGGCGCCACGTACCCCCAGGACACCTCGACCGCACACCCGCCCGCCGGCGATTCCGCGCCGCCCGGGCCCGCCCCGTCGCTTCCGCCTGGTTACCTTGAGCGGCTCGACCGATTCCGCCTGGAAGTCGCCCGGAACCTGCCACTCGCCCCCGAAGCAGCCGTGATCGCGCGGCCTGAGCCCCCTTATGCCGGCCCCGGTGGGATCATCACCCTCCCGGACGGGACCCGGGCCCGCATCATGCCCGTCCCCACCGGTCACCCCCAGGACCAGGGCGGTCTTTTCGCCGCCGTTCTCGCGAGTGCCGCCGTTCAGCTTCCCGCGTCCGTACTCGCGCAGATCCACCGTCATTTCCTGCAGGCACCGGAGCCGGTTCTGGCCCGGCTGCGGGCTGCTCTCGCCGACGTCCATCAGAACGCGATCGCACCGTTGCTGCACCCCGGCGCCACCCGCCCGGGGACCGATCTTCTCCGGGACCGGGTACTCGCCGCCCTGAGCCCCGACGAGCTGCGCAGTCTGACCACCGGGGACGGCGCACCGGCCACCGAGACCGAAGGCGTCGTCGCGGCTCTCGCGTCCGACCCGTCTCACCCGGACTGGGATCGACTCGAAACGCTACTTCTCGCGGGCGGACATCCCGCCGAAGCGCTCATCCTCGCGGTGACGATCCGTTCCGCCCTGCGGGGGCCGGACGGTCGTGTGCCCACAGTGACCGAGCTGGAAGCGGCCGAGCTGCGGGCCGCCGGTCCCTATGGCGGAGGGTGGCAGGCCGCGGCCGGTTTCCTGCACATGATCGCGGACGGGCTCGGAGTGCGGCTGGTACTGCACACCGCGGATTCGGTCAGTCAGGAACCGCCGGTCCCGCTGCGGATCACCGGCCCGCTGACCGCGGCATCCGAACCCGCGCCCACAGCCACACCCGCACCTGGAACCTCCACATCCGCACCTGGAACAGCCGAGGCCGTTCCGGCAGTCGAAACAACCGGGACAACAGGGACTGCCGGAACGCCGGAAGTCCATGTCTTCCTCGGCCAGGAATCCGGCCGGCCGGCCGACCTCACCTCCGACCCGGCCGACCACCAGTACTCCGCGCTGCGCCCGCTCGGCGCCGACGACCCGCCCCCACCGGCCGCGGTCGAGCCCGCGACACCGCCAGACACGGCACCCACCCCCGAGGACCAGGCACTCCGCCAGCTCACAGCCTGGACCAACGAACGTTTCCCACCCCCCGCCTACCCGACCCCAGCCAACCAGGCCGCACCAGCCGACCAGATCGACGCCACCGAGTCCCGATCCGGGAGTACTGGCCAGCCCCCGGTCGAGAGCACCGCCGGAGCGCAGCCCGGAAGCCCTGTCGGGCCGCAGCCCGGAAGCGCCGGCCAGTCAGTACCCGAAATCGCCGACCGTCCCGCGGATGCACCGCAACCGTCGGCGCCGCGGACTCCGGGAGAACCCGATGTGCCCCCGGCGCCCCCGGTGCCCGGGGACTCCGGCCCACTGCCCGAATCCCCGGCGTCGCAGTCCCCGCCGCCCGTCTCCCGCACCGGATCCGGAGAGATCGTCGTCGGTGACCGCCAGTTCAGGCCGGTCCCGATCACCGACGACGGCGGCTTCTTCACGGCACTGATCACAAGCGTGCTCAGCCAGCGCCCGGGCACCTCGCTCGACAACACGACTCCGACAGACCTGCGCGAACGCCTGTTCCGCTGGTTTGCGGGAGGAACCGGAAGGTCACTGCGGGCACAGCTGGACGACCCGGTGAACGGAAGCCACCGCGTGATCGTCCAGGGCCTCCTCGACGGGCTCAACTCCGCGGCCCTCGCCGGCATCCTCGGCGAACCGGCGCCGTCCAGCTTTTTCGCCTGGTCTTCGCTCCGGCAGCGCGCGGAGGCCGCGATCATCGGCAATCCGTTCGGTACCGCCTGGAATCGCATGTTGCAGCGAGTCCCCGAGCTGAACAACCTGATTCCACCCAGGGGCATGATGATCAGTGACCTCGTCGGGATGGCGATCCGATCCCCGCGGCTGCGGAACACTCCGCTCTTCGATCAGGTGCCCGCCGTGGTCGCGCAGGCCCTCAACATCAACCTCGTGATCGTCCGCCCCACTCGCCCGCAGGACCGGAACAGCCCTCTCGCTCTTCTCGACCTGCCCTCACCCGCCGGCTTCGCACCCGGTCAACCCGTCTATCTCAGCTACAACGGGCAGAACCAGTACGACGCCCTGATCGCGAACACCGCGGCGCAGCCCGCCTCGGCGCCGAGGGACGGCTCGGCAGCGCCCGAGCGCGAGTCGTCAGCTCGCTGAGTCCGGCCGTCCCACACCCCTGCCGGGCCCCGGAAGGTGAACCGCACTCACCGAAGGAGGCGTGTTCCCGGCAGGAGCCGCGCCCGAGACACGGTCGAAGCAAGGCCGCGGCGAACATGGAGGTGGCACGGAGATGGCGATGTCCCAGGCGCCGGAGGCGGATGCGGCGGCCACCCCGGCGGGTGACACGCCGGCGGGCGGACTGGCAGCGGGCGATACGTCGGCGGGTGAAATGGCAGCGGGCGAAGTGGCGGCGTCCGTGGAGGTGACGGTCGCGGTGGACGCGACCGCGGTGGTCACCGCGTACGACCTGGAGATGACCCGGGCCTGGCACTGGGCGCTGCTGGACCTGGCGGGCCACCTCCCCGACGAGCTGCTCCACCAGGCCAGGGCGTGGCTCGCCGCCGGCCGCCGGTTGGAGGTCGCGCGGGCCGTCGCGTTCGCCGTGCTCTCCGGGCAGCTCGGCGTGGGTGGCGGGGAGGTTCCACTCATCCGCGAGGAGCTCGCGGCCACCGAGACCGACCCGGATCTGCTGCGGGCCCTGGACGCGCTGCCGCTCGGCGAACGCCAGCTCAGCGCCTGGGTGTTCCTCGCCAGCGACCCGGCACTGCCCGGCCCGCCGGTCTCGCTGCCCATCGACCTCACCATGACGGCGGGCAGCCGCGACGGGGCGGGCAGCGGAGCCGGGACGGCGCCCGGCGGCCGTGCGGCCGACGACATGACCGCGGCCGACGCCGCATTCGCCGTGGCCGACGGGGCCGACGGGGCTGATGCGGTCGACCGGGCGATCGTCGCGGCCGTCGCCGGAGAGCCGGATGTTCTCGGTGTCTGGCGGTCGTGGCGGCTGCCGGCCTGGGAGACGTCGTGGCCGCCGCCGCGGCGGGTCTTCGTCGTCACGCTCGAGCCGCTCTCGGATGCGGCAGTGGCCGTGACCGCACGGTTGCAGGAGGCTCTGGTCGCCGCCGGTGAGCCCGACCCGCGGGTCGAGGTGCATCCGGCCGGCGTCGACGCGCCTGCCTACCAGGTACTCGCCCGGGTCTGCGGTGCCCTGCTGTGGGCGCGCCGGTCCGCCGGCGAGGTGCGGGTGGCGCGGGTGTTCGACGACGTGGATCCGGAGGGCGGCCCGGCGTTCGCCGTCGACCGCCCGCGGGTCGACGATCTTGATCAACGCGACGACCTGCTGGCTTACCTGGACGCGGGGCTGCCCGTCATCGGCACGACCGCCCTCATGCCCGACCTGCTGGATCCGGCGCGCGGCGAGGTGGTTCCGATGACGATGCGCACCGACGGCCAGTGGATCTGGACCGACACGGTCAGCTACTACCTGGAGGAACACGGCCTCGCCCCGGATCCGGACCTGCTCCGGCACATCGAACGGTCCGGGCTGCCGCCCGAGCCGGTCGACGAGGTGGCGCAGCACCGCGTGCTCGCCCACCTCCTCCTGCAGGCGGTGCCCGTCGACGACGAGGCGTGGGCCGTCCCGCAGACCGCCGCCCCGGCGCGTCGGGTCCCGGGACGAGGACCGGCTGATCCGTCCTGAACCGTCATGACCTGCCGGGACGTGTTCTCGGTAGGAACCGTGCGCAACCGGTACCGCGACCGCTGACGGCGCGTTCGACCAGGCGCGTCGGACCGGCGCATCGGACAGGTCGCGTCTGACAGGTCGCGGCGACGACGAGACACGGAGGTGGCAATGTCCCTGGCGCCGGAGCGGTGGGACTGGTCCTCGGCGCCGACGCCCACCGCCGCCGACGACGACGCCGGGGCCGGGGCTGGGGCTGGAGCCGATGCCGGGATCGGCGCCGGGGGCGACGTTGATGCGTCCACCGAAGCGGCGACATCCTCGGTGGACGCGGCGGCCCGGGCCACCACGGCGGAGTCCACCGCGTACCACCGGGAGATGACCCGGGTCTGGCACTGGACGCTGCTCGGGCTGGCGGGCCACCTGCCCGACGATCTCCTGTTCCAGGCCCGGACGTGGCTCGCCGCCGGCCGGCGGCTGGACGTCGCGCGGGCGCTCGCCTTCGCGGCGGTCTCCGGGCACCTCGGTGTCTGTGCTGGAGAGATCCCGCTGATCCGCGAGGAGCTGGCCGCCGCCGAATCCGACCCGGATCTGCTGCGTGCGCTGGCCGCGCTGCCGCTCGGCGAACGCCAGCCCGGTGCCTGGGAGTTCCTCGCCACGGACCCCGCGCTGCCCGGCCCGCCGGTCGCCCTGGCCCTCGATCTCACCACCGCCGCCACCGCCACCACCGCGGCGCTCGATGTGGCTGACCAGGCGGCCGTCGCGGCGGCGGCGGGTGAGCCGGATGTTCTCGGTGTCTGGCGGTCGTGGCGGTTGCCGGCCTGGGGGATGTCGTGGCCGCCGCCGCGGCGGGTCTTCGTCGTCACGCTCGAGCCGCTCTCGGATGCGGCAGTGGCCGTGACCGCACGGTTGCAGGAGGCTCTGGTCGCCGCCGGTGAGCCCGACCCGCGGGTCGAGGTGCATCCGGCCGGCGTCGACGTGCCCGCCTACCAGGTGCTCGCCCGCCTGGGCGGTGCGCTGCTGTGGGCGCGGAAAGCAGCCGGCGAGATCCAGGTGGCGCGGGTGTTCGACGACGTCGACCCGGTGGGCGGCAGCCCGGTTCTCGCCGTCGACCATCCCCGGATCGACGACCCGCGGCGCCGCGAGGACCTGCTGACCTACCTCCACGCGGGACGACCGGTCATCGGCACGACCGCGCGCCTGCCCGATCTGCTGGATCCGGCGCGCGGCGAGGTGGTTCCGATGACGCTGCGCACCGACGGCCAGTGGATCTGGACCGACACGGTCAGCTACTACCTGGAGGAACACGGCCTCGCCCCGGATCCGGACCTGCTCCGGCACATCGAGCGGTCCGGGCTGCCGCCAGAGCCGGTCGACGAGGTGGCGCAGCACCGCGTGCTCGCCCACCTCCTCCTGCAGGCGGAGCGCGCCGAGGAGGAGGCGTGGGCCGTCTCGCGGACGCCCGGCCCTCCACGACCGGTCTCGGTATGACGCTGACCGCCCTGCGTCCGCGTTCCGTGCCCGACTCACCGCCCACGTCCGCCGAGCCGCCCGAATTCGCCGAGGCGCACGAATTCGCCGAGGCGTTCACGTCCGCCTGGCCGTCCACGTCACCGAGGGCCAGGCCCGGGCAGTCATCGCCGGCCCGACACCGGATCACGCCAGGACGACCGGCGGCGCGGGCGCGGCCCGGCGGGCGCGGCAGGCCGGACGTGTCCGCGCCGCTGCGCGGCACCGCCGTCTCCTGGGACGCGTCGGGACGTCCCACGGCCACCGGGGTGACGCCGGCGGCGCTCGCGCCGCACGGGACCCCGTTCCGGCGGCCGCCGGTCCGCCCGGAGCCGGTGGACGAAACGGTGCGTGAACTCCTCGATGGCAGCCTCGGCACACCGGCCGGGCGGTTCTTCGTCCCCGCCTGGACGAATCCCGGGCGGCTCCCGCTCGCTCCGCCGGGCCTGTTCGTCGTCCATCTCGGTGCCGAGCGGACCGGCTTTCTGGCGAACGGCCAGCCGGTGGCGCCCGAGACGCTGGCCCAGGTGATCGAGAACTGCCACGAGTGGGGCCACCGCCCCGTTCTGGTGGTCGCGCGGCCATGCCCGTCGGAGACCCTGCTGGCGGGTCTCGCCGAGGTACTGACGGCCCATCTGCGGGTCAGCGTCCACGCCGCCGACACCGGCCTCTGGCAACTGCCCGGCATGGTGTTCACGGGCGGCACCCTGCGGCGTTGGGGCGCCGTGGACCTGGACGACGGCACCCACGACGCCCCGACCGCCCCCGAACCGCTGCCGGCAGCCGAACCGCTGCGGGTAGCCGAAGCGGTGCAGGCGCCGGCGCTGACGGCTGAGCCGGCGTCCGCGGCCGGGCTGGAGCCGACAGCCGAGCCGGTGCGCGGGTCGGTGCCGGGGGCGACCGCCGGGGCGGAGCCGGCGCATGTGGTCGCGGCGGCGCTGGTACCCGTGCCGATGTCGGTGGGCGCACAGGCCGTCCAGCTGCCGGCGGCACTGCCCGCGGTCGTCCGCTGGACCGCACCGGCCCCCGCGGAATGGTCACCGACGGCCCGGCCTCAGACCCTCGCGGCCCGGCCGGCACCCGTCCGGGGAGGGCCGTCGGCCCCGCCGGTCGGGCCGCGGGCGGAATCGGTCGAACTCCTGCCGTGGGTCGCCGTGCGGCCCGGCGCGACGCCGGCGGACCGCGAACTGCTGCGCGCGCTCCTCGGCTGGCGGTACGAGGCACACGCGCGCGCGATCATGGGCATGCTCGCCCTGCAGCCGGGCCTGCGGTCGGTGTCCGACTCGGTCGACGTCCTGTCCGGCCTGGTCGCGCTGCGCGCCTACCTGTCGGCCGCGGTCACCGACGACGCGGCGCGGACCGGCGACGACTCACCCGTCATGACCGCGGGCCTCGTCGACTCCGTCCTGCGTGGCACGCCCGCGCCCGCGACCGCGGGCGGGGCCGGGGCCGGGGAGGCTGAGCGCGCCGGTGCGCTGCTGCTGGCCCGCTGCGCGGCCGCCGGTCTGAGCCGGCTGCCGGCCGCCGCCGGGCCGGTGTTCCGGCCCGCGCTGGCCGACCCGCGGCTGGCGACCGGCCTGCGCCGGGGCCAGATCCTGGCGGAGCCCGGGTTCCTCAGGGTCTCGACGACGCCGTGGACCGTCCCCGGTCAGACCGTGTGCTACGCGATCTGGTCCGCCACCGCTCGGCGCACGGACCGGCTGGGATCACCCGGGCAGCCGGCCGGCCCCGGCGGTCCTGGCAGCCCCGGGGGTTCTGGCGGCCCCAGCGGGTCTGGCGGATCTGGCGAATTCGGCAGCCCCGCCGACCATGCGCTGTTCACCGCCGGCACCCGGTTCGTCGTGCTCGACGTCCTGCCCGGCGGCGGAGCCGGGCACCCGTACGAAGGCACAGGCCCGGGGAACCCGGCGGGCACCGGGCCGGCAGGGCAGCCGCCGGGGGAGCCATCGCGCCCGGTCTGGGTTCTGCTGCGCGAGTGTTTCGGTGGCCGCGCCGACGACGCTCTCGACGAACGCGCCCGCGGTCGGCTGCGGGAACTCGTGGCCCGCCTCGCTCAGCTGCCCGCCCCGGGACCGCTCGCCGCGGCGTCTCCCGGCGCGGTCGAGCCCGGTCGCACGGCCGGCCCGCTCATCGGCCTCGGTGACGGCGACCGTCCCTACGCGCCCGAGGGCGGCGATGTGCCACCACACAGTCGGGACGTCCCGTCGCCGGGCGGGGAGAGAGCCGAGGAGCCACAATGACCGCGGGCGTGCTGTCCGTCTCCGCCACCGACGAGGACTGCCTGCGCGGGCTCGCGCGGGCGCTGCTCGCCGCCGGCCCCGGGGACACGGTGGCCATCCGGCCGGGGGTGTACCGGGAGGCGCTGGTGTTCACCCGCGACGTCGTCCTGGTCGCCGAGGAGGGCCTCGGCACGGTGACCGTCGAGGTGCCGCCCGGCTCGGCGTTGCTGTGCGCCGACGGCGAGGTCCGCCTGCACGGCATCCGGCTGCGCGGCGGCGACGAGTACCTGCCGCTGGTGCAGGTGGCGGGTGGTCACCTCACCCTGGAGAACTGCGACGTCGAGGCGTCCACGGCGGCACTGCTGCATGTGCGCGGTGGACAGGCGCGGGTGCACGCCAGCCGCCTGGCCAACGAGACCGGCGCCGGTGTCGTCGCCGAGGGCGGCCGCGCCGAGCTGACCCATGTCGAGATCATCGTCGGCGGCACCGGCGGCGATGGGGACGGCGGTGGCGATGACGCGGGCCGGGGCCGCGGTGTCACCCGGGCCGCGACCCAGGGCGGGGCCGCGACGCTGGGCGGGGGGCCGGCCCAGGGCGGGGGCGGGGGACGGGACGAGAGCGGCTCCCGGGGCGGCACCGGCGGCGCGGGCGTGGGCAACGCGGTCGTGCTCGTCGGCGGCACGGGCCACGTGCTGCGTTCCTGCTCGATCGCGGTGGCCGGCGGGATCGGCGTGCTCACCGCGGGCACCGCCGGTCCGCTGCTGGAGCGCTGCTGGATCGACGCGGGCAGCGGCGTCGGCATCCTCGCCCGCGAGGACTCCCGGGCACGCCTGACCGACACCCGGGTCGGCCGCGGCCTCGTCGGCCTCTACGCGGCGGACGATGCCCGGCCCACCCTCGAGCGCTGCGAGTTCCGCGGCACGGCGGGGCACGCGCTGATGACCCTGGACCAGGCTGCCCCGATGCTCGTCGACTGCCTGGTCGAGACGCCGGAGGGCCACGGCCTGCACGCCACCGGCCGCTCCGCGCCGGAACTGCACGGCTGCATGGTGCGCGGCGGCGGGGCGGCCGGGCTCGTCGCCACCGAGGCGGCACGCCCCCAGCTGACCGGCGGGGAGATCGCGTCCTGCGGGGACGCCGGCGCGCTGCTGATCGCCCGCTCGGCGGCGCTGTTCGACGGCACCGCCGTGTACGGCAGCCCGGCGGGGCTGGTGATCGAGGACGCGGCCGCGCCCCGGCTGCGCGGCCTGGACATCACCGACGTCGACCACGGGGTGCGGGCTGTCGGCGGCGCCGGGCAGCTGGAGGAGTCCCAGGTCGTCGGCGCCCGACGGGCCGGCGTCGAGCTGTCCGGCGACACCCGGCTGGAGGTGAGCAACCTGCGGGTCGTCGGCTGCCGGGTCGGCGTCGAGATCCGCGAGCGGGCCACCCCGAGCCTGGCGGCGGTGGACGTCGACGGCGCGCGCACCGTCGGGATCGTCGTCCGTGACGCGGCGCACCCGCGGATGGCCGGTGCCCGGGTCCACGACACCCGCGGCCCGGGTCTCGTCCTCGCGCCCGGCAGCAGCGCCACGATCACCGACGTCGACCTGGCCGCGAACGAGGGACCCGGCCTGCTGGTCGAGACGGACGGTGAGGTGTCCGTCGTCGGCGGGCTGTCGCGCGGCAACGGCGGGGACGGCGTCGAGGTCGTCGCCCGGACGTCCAACCTGCGACTGAGCGGAGTCGACACCGGTCACAACAACCGTCCCGTGCTGCCCACACCGGCTCCCGCGCCCACGTCCGCGCCCGCCCGCACCCCGGTCCCCCCGCCGACTGCCGGCGCGGCGAACGGCGCGGCCGACGCATACGCTCCGGGCCCCTCCGACCATGCCGTGCGCGACGACGACCCGCCGCGCGGTCCCGTCTTCCCGTCCGGCCCGTCCGCCCCCGTCACTTCCAGCGGCGGTGGCACCGGCACCGGCACCGGCGGAGGCGCTGGCCCCGGCGGCATCAGCGGCGCCGGTGGTGGCGCTGACGGCGGCGCCGATCGCGGAGATCGCGCCGGCGGCACCGGCGCAGGCGCTGGCACCGGCGGAGGCGCTGGCACCGGCGGAGGCGCTGGCACCGGCGGAGGCGGTGGCACCGGCGGAGGCGGTGGCACCGGCGGAGGCGGTGGCACCGGCGGAGGCGGTGGCACCGGCGGAGGCGGTGGCACCGGCGGTCGAGGCGATGGAAGCCGCAGCGGTGGCAGCGGCGGCCCGGCGGCCACCGGCGACCAGTCGGAGCAGGTCGCGGCGCTGCTGGCGGAGCTGGACGCGCTGGTCGGCCTGGAGGGTGTCAAACGCGAGGTCGCGACCCTGGTCGGGCTGCACCAGATCGCGCGGCGCCGGCGGGAGGCACGGCTGCACGCGCCCCCGCCGATGTCGCGCCACGTGGTCTTCGCCGGCCCGCCCGGGACCGGCAAGACCACCGTCGCGCGTCTGTTCGGGAAGATCCTCGCCGCGCTCGGCGTCCTGGAGACCGGCCAGCTCGTCGAGGTCGCACGCGCCGACCTCGTCGCCGAGCATGTCGGTGGCACCGCCGTGCGGACCACCGCGAAGTTCGAGGAGGCCATCGGCGGCATCCTGTTCATCGACGAGGCGTACACCCTCGCCCCGTCCGACGGCGGTCACCAGGACTTCGGCCGGGAGGCCGTCGACACGCTCGTGAAGCTCATGGAGGACCGGCGAGACGAGCTCGTCGTCATCGTCGCCGGGTACTCCCCGCAGATGCGCTCCTTCCTCGCCGCGAACCCGGGTCTGGAGTCCCGCTTCTCCCGCACCATCGAGTTCGACAGCTACAGCAGCGCCGAGCTCGTCACCATCGTCGAACGCCTGTGCCGCGACCATCACTACGCCCTCGAGTACGAGACCAGGGAGGCGCTGCGCCGCCACTTCGACAAGGTGCCGCGCACCGAGACGTTCGGCAACGCCCGCGCCGCCCGCCAGCTGTTCGAGACGATGCTCGGCCGGCAGGCCTACCGGCTCGCCCGCACCCCCGACGCCCCCGACCTCGAACTGGCCCGCCTGCTGCCCGAGGATCTCGGTGACACCGTCGGCCCGCAGGCCGAGGACGCCGCGGCGGAGCGCAACCGCGTCGTCGAGGGCCTGCTGCGCCGCCTGAACGCGATGACCGGACTCGCCGAGGTCAAGCGCGAGGTCTCCGACCTGGTGGACCTGGTCGCCTCCGCGCAGGCCCGCGCCGACGCCGGTCTGCCCGCCCCCGCCGTCTCCCGCCACCTGATCTTCGCCGGGCCGCCCGGAACGGGCAAGACCACCGTCGCCCGGCTCTACGGCGAGCTGCTCGCGGCCATGGGCGTCCTGCGGACCGGTCAGCTCGTCGAGGTCTCCCGCGGCGACCTCGTCGGCCGGTACGTCGGGCACACGGCGGCGAAGACCGCGGAGGTCTTCGACTCCGCCCGCGGCGGCGTGCTGTTCATCGACGAGGCCTACGCCCTGGCCACCGGCGGCGACGGCGCCGACTTCGGCCGGGAGGCCATCGACACCCTGGTGAAGCTCATGGAGGACCACCGCGACGACATCGTCGTCATCGCCGCCGGATACACCGCCGACATGGACCGGTTCCTCGCCGGCAACGCCGGCCTCGCGTCCCGGTTCAGCCATCGCATCCGCTTCGCCTCCTACTCCGCCGACGAACTGGTGGCGATCTTCGAAAGCCTCGCCCAGGCGAGCGGTTACGAGCCGCACGGCGGCACCCTGCAGGCCCTGCGCGAGCACTTCGACGGTCTGCGCCGCGACGAGGCGTTCGGCAACGGCCGCTACGCCCGCCAGATGCTCGACCGGGTCATCACCCGCCAGGCCAGCCGCCTGCGCCGGATGCCGGCGCCCACCGTCGACGACCTGCAGCAGCTGCTGCCCGGCGATGTCGCCGCGGCCCTGCTGCGCTGATCGCCGGGCCCGACCGGGCAGGACCGGGGCCGGGCAGGGCCGGGGCCGGGCAGGGCCGGGGCCGGGCAGGGGCCGGCCGGGCCGGAACCGGCCCCGGCCGGGGCGGGTCGACCGGCGTCAGGATGTCGGCGTACCGCGCCGTCCGCCGCAGGTCCGGCGGGAGTGGTGCCCGGTGGAGGCGGGCCGGACCGCGACGCGGGCGGAGGGGCGGGCGGAGGTGGGCCGGGCCGCGGTGTGGCCGGGGCCCAGGCCGAGCTGGTCCGCGACCTGGCGCAGGGCACGCCGACCGTAGTGGACGCGGCTCTTCACCGTCCCCACCGGCACTCCGAGCCGTGCCGCCGCCTCCTCCGACGTCCGCCCGTGCAGGTAGACCTCGACGAGGGCGGACCGGTGGACGGGCCAGACCTGCCGCAGGGCCTCCTCGACGACCACGGACAGGACCACGGCCTCGCAGGTGTCCCAGGGCATGGCGATGTCGGCGTGGTCGGCGGTGAGCTCAAGCTCGGTGGGACGGGCCTGCCGGGCCCGGTGGCCGTCCACGGCCAGGTTGTGCGCCACCCGGCGCAGCCAGCCGTGTACCGAGCCCGGCTGGGTCGTCAGCCGCTCCAGATGATGCCAGGCGCGCAGGAACGTCTCCTGGACGACGTCCTCCGCCCGCCCGCGGTCCCCGCCGGTGAGGCGTGTCGCGTAGGAGAGCAGCGGCCCGCGATGGGTCCGCACGAGTTCCTCGAAGACCTGCTCCCGGGGCAGAGCCGCAGGCGCGGTGATGTCAGGTTCGCTGTCGGAAAGCATGCGGTAAACGTCGCGGAGAAGCGGCATGCCCCGACAGGGAGCGGACCCTCCACCCGGTGACGCCCACCCCCGCTCCGGGTAGGGCTGTCCCTACCCGCCGACCACCGCCGACCCTGGGCACAGCCAGTCGAAGAGTGAGGATTCTGGTCCGCCCAGAGGCTGTCTCAGATCAGCACCGATCGAGATCGTTGGTCGGTGGGCGGGAGGTTCGCGCTCCACGAACGCGGCCGGACCTCCGAGCGCCCGATAGCCCTGTTTGGCGAGTCGCAAGAGTGAACGATTTTAGTCCCAACGACCAAAATCCTTACTTCTTGCGGGTTGCCAGGTGAACCTGCGCCCCTTTTGCCGCTCTT
Organism: Frankia sp. R43; assembly: GCF_001306465.1. Classification (NCBI taxonomy): domain Bacteria; kingdom Bacillati; phylum Actinomycetota; class Actinomycetes; order Frankiales; family Frankiaceae; genus Frankia; species Frankia sp. R43. The sequence goes on from NZ_LFCW01000001.1 coordinate 322,802, forward strand.
GAGGTGAACTGCCTGTGCCGCGCGGCGGTAACAACCGAAATCGTCAAATCCTGCTCGGCAGCAACGACAACCCGAAGCTCGTACGACTTGCGGTCGGCGGCAGGGCCCGAGCCTGCGGAACGCCGGCACCCGGGGTTTCCAGCACTGATGCCGGCGCGGAGGACGCGGTGTCGCGGTGGGTGTAGCCATAGACCGCGCCGGCGACGACCGCGAGGAGCAGGCCGACAACCGCGAGCACGAGACGGCGCCCGAGCGGTTGTGCCGCCGCGGGCATGCCGCTGTTCCCGCCGGCTGCCGGTCCAGCACCGGCGGCTGCATCCCCCGAATCTCCTGGCTCCCCCGAATCTCCCGGCTCCGCTGGATCCCCCGGATCCGGTGATGCTTCGCCCTTCCCCGAATCTCCCGCGTTGCCGGGTACGGCGGCCGGCACACCGGCCTGCCCGGCAGCCGCGGGCCTGCTCGCCGCGGGCCTGCTCGCCGCAGGTTTGCTCGCCGCAGGTTTGCTGGCCGCGGCCCCTCCGAGCGCGGGTTCGGCGACCGCGGGCGCCGGGCCGGAGGCCTGCGCTCCCGCCGTCACCGATGGCCTCGGGTTCTCCCCGGACGGCGACGACGGCGAGGAGCCGGGCCCAGCCGGTGCCGGGGCTTCGTGCCCGTCCGTGGGGCGTGCGGGCCCGGGGGCGTCCGTGGGCGGAGACGACACGGCGGTGGTGCGGACGGGGACGGAGATCGTCGGCCGGGGCGTCATCCCCGGCACAGGCGCAGGCCCGGCGGCGAGCAGCGCAGCGCCGAGAGCCACGGTACGCTGCGGGTGGGTGTCGACGATCACGGGACGGCCCAGGCTCTCCTCAACCATCCGCGCCACCAGGGGGATGCGCGAGGAGCCGCCGGAGAGCAGGACCGCGGTCAGGTCCGCAGGCTCGACGTCCGCGGACCGCAGGGCCCGGTGCAGGGCCTCGACGGTCGAGCTCAGGGCCGGGCGGATCAGTTCCTCGAACTGCGCCCGGGTGATCTCGACGTCCCGCCGGACGGTGCGCAGGAACACGGGTATGACCGCCTCCGCGTCGAAGGAGAGCGCCTCCTTCGCGAGGATGCAGTCGGACCGCAGCCGGGCGAGCGCGGCAGCGTCCTCCCGCGCGACGGGGTCGGCGGCGGTCGGCGCGGAGCCGCCGAGCGTGCCGGAGGCGGCGAGCGTGCCGGAGGCGGCGAGGTCGCCGAGGGGTCCGGCCACGGGCCCCAGCGCGGACACGGCCCCGTCGAGGGCCCGGTCCACGTACTGGAACACCGCCTCGTCGAAGTCCGCGCCGCCCAGCCACTCGACGCCTTCGGGGGTGCCGAGGACGCGGGCCCTGCCGTCCTCGTAGTGCAGGACGGCGGAGTCGAAGGTGCCGCCGCCGAGGTCGTAGACGGCGATGACGCTGCCGTCGGCCAGCTGCTGGCGCCCGGCCCCGGCCGGCCCCGCGGGGTGCCCGGCACCCGCCGTACCCGCGAGCCCACCTGCCGCCGTGCCGCCCGCACCCGCACCCGCACCCACGCCCGCGAGCGCATCCGCCGCCGCGGCGACGTTGTCCTCCCCCAGCGCGTAGTAGATGGCCACGGCCTCGGGCTCGGTCACCATCCGAACAGCGTCCAGACCGGCCAGCCGGGGCACCTCGTCGAACTGTTCGAGCCGGTACTGCCCCCACACCGCCGGCCGGCTCAGGACGATCCGCGCCGGTGGGTGGCCGATCCGCGCGGTCGCGGCCGCGACGGTGTCGGCCAGCACGGCGGCCAGGAGCCGGACCGGTGAGAACGGCGCGCCACCGAGGAGCAGCGGAGTGGGGTCACCGAGCCGGCGTTTGAACTCCCACGCCGCCCGGCCCGGGTCTCGGCGCGCCTGCCGGTCGGCGGCGTCGCCGGTGAGCAGGCTCGAATCGGATGCCGCGAACGCGACGGACGGAGTGAGCAGGTCGCGACCACCGAGGCCGACCATCTCGATCCGCCCGGGACGCCCGATGGCCGCAGCCGTGGAGGTCGTCCCGAGGTCGACGCCGAGACCGTAATCCACCGTGGCCGCTCCCGGGGCTTAACCGCACGATTCCGTGCCGAATGATAGCGGCGCCCGGTGTCGCCGGTAGGTTCATCTCACCCGGCGTCCTGGGAGACGAGCGCGACGGCCTCGACGATCCCGGTGGTCTCGGTCGTCTCTCCTGGGCGGGTGCGCCCGGTCTCGAGGTGGTGGCCGAGCTCCTCGATCGTCCGGGTGGCGATGAGCCCGTGCCCGCGGGCGGACATGTGCATCCTGTCGGAGCTGTAGGCGTCGCGGTCACCGGCGGCGGGATGTGCCCACAGCTCGACCCAGATCGTCCCGTACCCGCGGGCGATCTGGTGCGTCGCGTCGTTGAGCTGCTCCAGCCGCGGCCGGATTCCGGCCAGCTCCGGCAGCCCGGCGGTGATGTCCATCAGGCTGTAGAGGAAGATCGTCGCGCCGGCCCCGGCCAGCGCGCCGACCATCGCGTCGAGGTTCTCGCGGTAGACGTCGGGGTCGAAGGCCGGCGCCAGGATGTCGTTGCCGCCGCAGACGACGGTGACCAGGTCGGGCCCGAAGTCCAGCACCTTTCCCAGCTGGGTCTCGCGGACCTCGGTGGACAGCTGGCCGCGGCGGCCGGTGTTGAGGTAGGCCAGCCCGGGCCGGACGCGCCGGAGCGCGGCGGCGATCCGGTCCGCCCAGCAGGTCGGGTCGTAGCCGTCCAGCGGCTCGAGGATGCCCTCGGCCATCGAGTCGCCGAGGGCGGCGTACCGGTTCCAGGTCGCGGCCCTGAGCAGGATGTCCGTCTGCTCCGGGGTGGCGATGTACCTGTCCTGCCGTTCGGCGGTCGGCAGCACATGGTGACCGGGCGCGTGGTGACCGGGCGCGTCGTCACCAGACACGTGGTCACCAGACACGTGACCACCAGGCACATGGTCACCAGCCACCTGCGCATCCGCCTCGCCGAGGTCGTCGCTCATTGCTGCCTCACGTTCCCGTCTGCGTCGAGAAGGTCTTCGGCCGGAGATCCCCGCGGCGCACCACAGGGACGCCGCGCACCGTGTCGAGCACGGCGACGGCGAAGCGTGAGCCCGCCGCGGCCATCAGCATAGCGATCGATCGTTCGCTATTGAAGTGCGAACGTTCGGTCGCTAAATTGCCGCCATGAGCTCCCGAGCCCCTGCTCCCCCATCCGCACGGACGCCGCTCCTGCTCGCCTGCGGCGGCTCGTTCCTCGCCTTCCTCGACGCGATGATCACCAACCTCGCGGTGCCGGACCTGGCGCACGACTTCGAGGTCGGCGTGACGTCCGTGTCCTGGGTGGTCACGATCTACGCGATCCCCCTCGCGGCGCTGCTCGCACCCGCCGGGCGGCTGGCCGACGTGCTGGGCCGCCGGCGGCTGTTCCTCATCGGCGCAGCCGTGTTCACGGCCGCGTCGCTGCTCGTCGCCGTCGCCCCGGTGTTCGCGGCCCTGCTGGTCGGCCGCGCGGCCCAGGGAGTCGGCGCGGCACTGCTGATCCCCGCGTCGTTCGCGATCGTGCTCGCCGACACCGCGCCCGAACGCCGGGCGGCGGCCATCGCGCTGTGGAGCGCCTCGGCCAGTCTCGCGGCGGTCCTCGGGCCGGTGGTCGGCGGAGTTCTCGTCGACGCCGTCGGCTGGCGGGTGCTGTTCTGCGTGAACGTGCCACTCGGAATCTGGCTGCTCGCCCGCGCCCGGCAGCTGCCGACCGCCACCCCCACCCCAACTCCAACTCCAGCGCACACCCAGACAGCCGCCACCCAGCGCGGACGTTTCCCGGACGCCACGGCGACAGCACTGCTCACCGGTGGGATCGCGGCCCTCGTCCTCGGGCTGACGGAAGCCGAACGGTGGGGCTGGGCGGACCCGGCGACGCTCGCCTGCCTGATCGGCGGCGGCGCCGCGACACTGGTGGCCATCGGCCGGTCCGCGGGCCATCCCAGCCCGGCGATCGAGGTCGGCCTCTGGCGCAACCGCACCTACGCGGCCGCGAACGCGGTCTCCGCCCTGTTCGGCGCGTTCCTCTTCGCGTCGCTGCTGCTGGGCGTGCTGTTCCTGGTGAGCGTCTGGGACTACTCGGCGCTGCGCGCCGGGCTCGCGATGACGCCGGGAGCGGTGTTCTCCGCGCTGGTCGGGATCACGATCAGCCGATCGAAGCGGCAGGCGTCACCGCGGGTGCTCGTCGTCGCCGGCGCGCTCACGCTGGCGGCGACGGCCGGCGCGCTCGCGCTGTGGCTCCCGGCCGAGCCGAGCTTCCTCACCGCGTGGCTGCCCGGCGGGTTCGGCCTGGGCCTCGGGATCGGCGCCATCTCCGTCGGCTCGTCGAGCGCGGCGGCGCTGTCCGTCGACCCGACCCGCTTCGCCGCCGCCGTCGGCCTGAACATCGCCGCCCGCCAGATCGGCGGCGCCCTCGGCATCGCGGCACTGGCGATGCTCCTCGAGAGCCGCGCCGGGAGCGATCCCCTCACGCCCTACGAGCACATCTACTGGCTGATGGCCGCGCTGTCCTTCGCCGCGGCGGGTGCCGGCCTCCTGCTGCGCCCGAACCGCCCGGAAACCACAACCGTGCCCACACCGCCGCCAGCATCGCCGTCGCCGTCGCCGTCGGTGGAGGCTGCGGAGGCTGCGTCGGCGTCGATGCCGACACCGCCGCCGGTCCAGAACCTGGCCGACACGCGGCCATGACGCCGTGCGCACCCGGCTGCCGCTACCGGACGTCCGTCGGGAAACGGGCGTCGCACGGTGCCGCCGTGGGAGCACAGGTACCCACGACGCTCACCTGACTGGGCGAGTCGAAGGCGGTGGTGAGGTCCTCGACCCGCAGCAGGACGGCGGGGGGCCGGCCGACACCGTTGCCGTCGAGCTGGATGGTTCCGTAGACGCCGGGGTAGTCGGTGCTGGTGCAGACTCCGGCCGCCGGGCCGCGCAGGCAGCCCAGGATCCGTCCGCGGGCGTCCGACGCGGTGGGTGGAACACCCGCTCGTATCAACGCGTCGTTGATCAGCAGGAGTGAGTCGTAGCTGAACGCCGCCCACCCGCCGGCGAGCCAGCGGTCCTCCGGGTGGGCTCCCGGCCCCGCGCAGCGGCCCAGGTAGGCGCGGATGTCGTCGTAGAAGTCCAGCTGCTGTCCGCCGGCGCCGACGCCGGTGTCACCGGCGCCGGCCATTCCCGCGCAGGTCAGCGTGCGGCCCCGGTAGGCGATGAGCACCTGCACGCCGTGCGGCACATGGCGGGCCAGTTCCCGGTCCGCCAGGAAACGCCCCGCGGAGTCGGAGACCGCCACCTGCGGCATCCTGGATCCGCAGGCGAGACGAAGTGCCTGGGCGAACTCGGCGAAATCCGTGTACCGCCCACCGAAGAAGACCACAGGGCGCCCAGCACCGGACGTCTCCTCCGTAGCCGTAGCCGTAGCCGTGCCCGGACCCGGACCCGGACCCGAAGCCGAGGCCGAGGCCGAGGCCGAGGCCGTTCGAGGTTGGACGTCGGGTGTCTCCGGCGGGCAGGCGACGCGGGCGGTCTCGGAGAGCGGCCGGTCCGACGACCACGGTACGAGGGAGACCGGCACCGGCGGTGCGGCCGGGATCGATGCTGCCACCGCCACGGGCGCTGGCGGGCAGGTCGACCGCGCCTTCCCGAGGCCTGCGGCCCCCCCGGAGAGCTCCTGGACGTGTGACGACAGGCGCCGCCGCCGCACGTCGCAGTACAGCGAGGTCAGATAGAGATCGTCGGCGGCCGGCTCGGTCTGCGATGCGTCGGTGACCGGGAAGAAGAAGGCCAGCGGCTCGTTCCGGTTGCGGGCGTACTCGTAGATCAGCTGGACCTGGTCGTCGTTGGTGGAGTTGATCTGGAAGAACATCGGCTGCGGGCGGGGCGCCGCCGCGCCGGCAGCCGCGCTCAGGAGCGCGGCACCGGTCAGGGAGGTGCCGGGCGAGGAGGTACCGGGCGAGGAGGTACCAGCCGGGGAGGTGCCGGGCGCGCCCGTGGCGAGGTCGTCGTCGCGCCCGACGGCGCGGGCGAGAGGCTCCCCGAATCCGTCCGCGCTCATCGTCGGGCTGATCATCGGGACGCCGGCGGCGCCGAGCGACGCGCCCAGGGCGTCCTGCACCTGCGCCACGCTGTTCACGGTGATGACGGCGGCGGCCAGCGTCGGGTCCGCGGCGAGCTGCCGCAGCTTCTTCGTCAGGGTTTCCAGATGTCCGCCGATGGCGGTCTCGGTGCCGCGGCGGACCGTGAGGTCGCCGGTGTTGACGATGGCGAGACGCACGTACGGCAGGTGGGTGCTGCGCGCGCTGTTTATCCGCCGCTGTGCGGCGTAGGCGCCGGCGAGGCCCTCGTGCTCGGCCACCACCGACCGGATCGCCCTGGTGGGGGCGGCGGAGGTGAGAGAGGTGATCAGCGCGACCGTGACGAGTGGGCGCTGGGCGCCGGCCAGCTGTCGCACTCTCTTGTTCTCCCGGTAGATCAGGTCCTCGTCGAAGAGGTCGGGAGTGTCGTCGGGGCCCGGCTGGCGCACGGCGAGCCGGGCGGCGACGGCGGACACCGCCCCACCGGCGACGTTCCCGGCGAGCTGGCTCCAGCCGAGGCAGGTCCGGTAGCCGATCCACTCGTCCCCGGCGCTGTCGGTCGACAGGTCCTGCTCCGAGCCGGCCATGGGCCGCAGGCAGTAGGGCTGGCTGGGGCTGCGCTGGATGTACAGCGCCGTCGCCGTCAGGACTGACACGAGGGCATACGCGGTCAGCCGGCGCAGCCGCGGTCGGGCCCGCCGCGGCCAGGCAAGGGCGAGGAGCGCGAGGAACCCGCCGGCCAGCCGGGCACGGCAGCGCCTGGCGAAGCGCAGGCGAGCCACCGCCAACGCGGCGGCTCCCGGCCGCCACCATGCCGGGCCCGGCAGGCTGTTCCACCAGGTCACGACGGCCGCGGGCAGGCCTCGCAGGGCCCGGCGACGCGCCCGCAGCCAGGAACGGCCCTGCGCGCGTCGCCGCCAGGCGGCACGGATCTGCTGGTCCACGGTCGCCGGCATCGGATGGTCGGTCACGACGATCGCCGAGGGCCGGCGAGCGGCAGCGACGATCCACCACATCCATCGGGGCAGCCGCGGGGAATGCCAGCGGAGGTACTCGTCGAGCAGGACCGGCCGCCTGCCGTCCGCGGGCGTGGCCACGAGCAGGACCGGCAGGCGCCCCGGCACGTCACGCGCGCGGAACCAGCCGGTGGGGAAGAAGCGGCGCGCGTCGTACCGAAGGTCACGCAGGAGCGCCTGTGCCAGTTCCTGCTCCGTCGGTACTGCCCGGATGCCGCCACGGGCCAGTCGCCACAGCCCGGCGAGCAGCCGTGCGGCGATGAGCAGCATGCCTGTGCCCAGGCAGACGGCGCCGAGGTTGTACGCGAGGTCCCCCTGGCCGAACTCCCTGACGTCGGCGGCACTCATCAGGGAGGCGCCCAGGCTCGCGAGACCGAGCCACAGCAGGACGACCGGCTCCACCGCGTGCTTCCACCGCTCCCGCCGCGCGGCGATCCGCCGCCGGTCGAGGAGATCCTCCGCCTCACCGGCTCCGCCACCCGATCCACCGCCGGCTCCGCCCGATCCACTGACGGCTCCGGCCGGTCGCCGCAGCGCGGCGGTGAGATCGTCGTACCTCCGTGTGTCCGGAGCCGCCGAGCCCGCCCCGCGCAGCGCCTCGTCGATCGCGTCCTGGACGCGCCGGTCGTCGGCCCGTGGCACCCGCACCACCCAGGCACCGGGCACGGCGGCCGCGACCGCCGCCGCGAGCTCGTCGGACACGACCGGTGCCGAGACAACCGGACGGGCTCCCCACCACCACCATCTGCTGCTGCCGCCGCCGCTGCCGCTGCCGCTGCCGCCAGCCAACGCCACGACGTCGCGAACGACGTCCGGTACATCGCGCCGATCCGGTGAACCCGCCACTCCCCACCCCACCCGTGGTCACGCCAGGTGCATGAATGGGCACTGTAGCGGCAGGCGCCTCGTCACCCTGAGCGCGGCCAGGGGCGCACTAGCCCAGGGCGAGGTCTTCCAGAACGTCGGGATCGGAGACGTCCCGGCCCGCCGCCACGGCGTCGTCGTAGCGCTGGGCGGCCTGGGCGTCGACGTCGTCGGAAGTGACTCCGGCCTTCCAGTAGGCCGCGGCGCGCAGGTCGTCACGGGCCACCCCGAGATCGGTGAGCAGCACCCGGCGGATCGCCCGCACCTCCCCCGCCTCGCCGGCGACCCAGGCCAGCGTGCCGCCGCGCGGACGGGGCAGTGCCCGCACCCCGTCGGTCAGGCTGCCGGCCGGCACCCAGCGCACGTCGTCGCCGGGCCGGTCGGGCAGGAGTTCCCGGTCAGCCGGGGCGGCCCCGCTGATCACGACGACGGCTCGCTGCTCCGGCGGCAGGGCGGCGACGATCGCGGCGACCGCCGGCAGGCCGCAGACGTCGGCGGCGAGAATCGTCAGCTCCGGCCGCGCACCCCCGACCTGCGATCCGACCACGAACTCGATGCGCATTCCGATGATGCCGGCGACGTCGCCGCCCGCCAGGTCGTCGAGCCAGCGGGCCACCAGACCGGTGCCATGCGAGTGGACGTCGAAGGTGAGCCGGCGGGTGCCCGGGTCGAACGAGCGCACGGTGAACGCCCGCGACAGGCCTGGACCGTCGTCGCCGTCGTCGTCGCCAGCCCCCGGCGGGAACAGGCGGAAGGCATCGGCGGGCGTCGGGTCGGTGTAGGCGGCCAGGCCGGCTCCGACGACGGTCACCCGGCGGAAGGACGGCGAGACCTCGGCGACGGACTCGACCTCCACCGAGCAGTCGAGCAGGCGACCGGCACGGTCGGCACTGCGGGAACGGATCGCCTCGCGCAGGCTGGGCATCGCGTCAACACCCCTCATCTTCGGCTTAGGTAAGGCTAACCTAGCCAAAGCTGGGGCGCGGCGGAATACGAACGAAGCGCACGCCATGACGTAACAGCGCAGGTCAGCAGCCTCGCGCCGAGATCAGGCCCGCCCCATCCACGCTTGCCACCCACCGGTCAGAACCCGACATCCAGCGTGCCCGTTGCCCGGGTCGCTAGAGTCGATTCCGGTGATCAGAACGGCAGCGTGCGTCCACCCGCGGTCCGGGTCCGGAAGGGTCCGGAAGGGTCCGGAACAGCGGGCGGAACACGGTGACGGAACGGGGGCGAAGTGGCGGCACCAACTGACCTCAAGGTGATCAGAGCGCTGGCGGAGGAGTTCTCGGACCCGCTGGAGGCGAAGACCCTTGTGGAGCGCGCGGAGCTAAGACGGGGGCGGCAGCCCGGGTGGCAGACCGGGAACGCGGAGCTGTTCTGGTCGGAGGTGCACCGCCTCTTCAAGGGCGGCGCGGTTCTGGGTGGCTGGCCGAAACTGCTGCGCGAGGCCCACCTCGAACGGCCGGGCAATCCTGTCATCACCGCGGCGGCGGCCGCGGCAGGCGTCTCGATCACCTCCGCGGCGAAGCCCGCCTCCTCGCCCGATGACGCCCACGCCGCAGCGGATGACAGCGGTGGTGCCGGGCCAACGAACACAGCTGGTCCAGCAGCCGGCGCAGCCGGTTCGCCAGCGGGCACAGGCGGTTCACCGACGGGCACAGCCGGGGCCGCGCCGACCTCCGCGGCCAGCGGGCCGTCGACGGGCGCCATCGGCCCCTGGGACTTCTTCATCTCCTACACCGGGGCTGACCAGCGGTGGGCGGAATGGATCGCCTGGCAGCTGGAGGAGGCGGAATACTCGGTCTACCTCCAGGCCTGGGACTTCGTGGCGGGGTCGAACTGGATGAACATGATGACCAGGGGAATCGAGCATTCCCAGCGGACCATCGCGGTGCTCTCCAGTGCCTACATGACCTCGGTGTGGGGGGCGGCCGAATGGCAGGCGGCGCTGCGTCACGACCCTGACGGCTTCAAGCGCAAGGTGATCCCCGTGCGGATTGAGAACTGTCCGCGACCCGAACTGCTGGAGGGCGTGGTCTCCGTCGACCTGTTCGGTCTTGCGCGGGATCAGGCGAAGGAACGTCTCCTCGACACCGTCACGAGCGTTGTCGCGGGCCGGAGGAAGCCGGCCACCGAGCCGGACTTCCCACCCGACGGACCGGGTTCCACGCCCTGACAAGCGCGCCCGGGCGGGTGTTCGCCCCCTCCCCGGTGGTCATTCCAGCCCGATGCGACCAGACCAGGACAGCTAGACTTTACCCAGCCTGCATTCTGCAGCGATAATGCAGGCATGACCGTTGCAGTCACCGTACGCGACGTACCAGAAGACGTACGGGACACGCTTGCGCAGTATGCCCGCCAACAAGGCCAGTCGCTGCAGGCGTTCCTGCTCGGAGTGCTCGCACGGCAAGCCGGGTATGCCCGGAACCAGCAGATCCTTGCCGCCGTGGGCGGCGAGCTCGCGGCGGGTGGCGGCGCCGGCCCGGATGCCCCAGCTGCCGCCGACGTCCTGGCCGCTGCCCGCGCCAGTCGCGTCGAGGAGACGTCCGCGAACGAGCCCGGAGCGCACGTTTCCGGATGATCGTCGTGGACGCCTCCGTGCTTGCCAACGCCCTCGTCTACGCCGATGAGCGAGGGCATCGGGCCCGCTCGATCCTGAGTGCCGATCCCGAATGGGCGGCTCCCGAGCACTGGAAGATCGAGCTGTTCTCGGTCATGCGGGGGCTGGCACTCGGAAACAAGATCAGTGATGACATGGCGCACGCTGCGATCAGTCGGATTCCCGAGCTTGGCGTCGACCACGTTCCCGTCGAACCGCTCCTGCCTCGCATGTGGCAGCTTCGTGCCGGCATCAGCGGCTACGACGCCGCCTACGTCGCCCTCGCGGAATCCCGAGCCATCACCCTCGTCACCTCCGACGCCCGGCTCGCCCGCGCCGCCACCCGCTACTGCGCCATCCGCCTCGTGGATTAGACCGTCGCGGCGACCGCGGGCAGGCGCGACGTCGACCGCAGGATCATCCAGGTCCGCAGCGAGAACTGCCGGGAATCCGGTCATCGTCGCGCGCTCCGACAAACGAGGCCGGCAGGGCGGTTTGTGCTGAGGCAACCGGTGACCGAGTGACCAGTTTGGCGGGCAGGCACCGAGTCACCACGGCAATTTCCCGTGTCCGGCGTGTCAGGGTCTTGAGGGCGGCCGACCAACGCCTGGGCGAGTAGGCCGTCAGGAAGATGCGTAGCGGGCGGGGCCCGGCATCACCCGCCTGGGCGGTCCGCGTCGGTCACGGTCCATCCAGGCGCAGTTCGGCGGGTGGGACGGCGTAGCCGTCGTGGGCACCGGCTCTGGCCTCGGCACCGAGGGTCTTGGACAGTTCGTCCGCCGTCCAGGTGTCGCCGGCGGCGGTGTAGACGGCCTCGACGCGGGGCCGCGCCAGCACCCCGATATGGGTTCCGTAGGTGATGAGAACCTGGCCGGTGATCGGCGCCGAGGCGGGGGACGCGAGCCAGGTCACGACCGTGGCGACGTGCTCGGGGGCGAACGGGTCGGGGCCCTCGTCCGGTGCCGGCCGGAAGGTCGCCGACGTCATCGCGGTGCGGGCCCGCGGGGCGACGGCGTTGGCGCGCACGCCGTAACGGGCCGCGCCCTGGGCGGTCGACAGGGTCAGCGCGGTGACGCCGGCCTTGGCCGCGGCATAGTTCGGCTGGCCGGGCGGCGCGAGCAGGAAGGACTCCGAGGTGGTGTTCACGACGCTGGCCTCGACCGGGCCGCCGACGGCCTTGGAGCGCTCCCGCCAGTAGGCCATCGCCGCGCGGCAGGTACCGGCGTGCCCGCGCAGGTGTACACGCACGACGGCGTCCCAGTCCTCCTCCGGGAGGCTGAACAGCATCCGGTCGCGGATGAAGCCCGCGTTGTTGACGAGGATGTGGAAGCCGCCGAACGCGTCGACCGCCGCCTGCACGAGGCTCGCTCCCACCTCCCAGTCGCCGATGTCGCCGCGCATCGCGAGGGCCGCTCCCCCGCTCGCGTTGATCTCCTCGGCGGTGTCGGCGACGGACTCCGCCAGGTCGTTGACGATCACGCTGGCGCCGGCCGCGGCGAGGGCGAGCGCCTCGGCCCGTCCCAGGCCCTGGCCGGCTCCGGTCACCACCGCGACCCGGCCGGCGAGCGGGCCCGGGCCCACCGGACCACCCGCGCCACCCGCGCCACCCGCGCCGCCCGCGCCGCCGCCTGTGTCATCCCGATCGGTCGCCGCACCACCGGACATGTTCGGCCTCCCGTCCACCGCCGGGGCCCACCGTGACCCACGCCAGGCGGAAGTAGAACACGTTTCATTCGATCTGGACAACAGCCCTGACGGCTCATCAGGTTTTCGTCCATCGCGGTTGTGCGCGACTGGAACCCGTTCTAGATTCGCTCTGCGAACGGGAGCGCCGCACCCACTGGGAGGACGCGTGCCGACGGCTGCCGACACGACCATCACGCCCGCGGAGGACGGCTCCGGAGCCGCCACGCCAACACCGGAACCGGGCCCGGCGCAGGAGCAGGAGCGGGCCGGGCTCGCCGATCGGCTGCGCGCGGAGGTGGGCGCCCGGGCACCCCGGCGCGTCGCGCGCCATCCCGTCAACGAGCCGATGATCGCGCACTGGTGCGACGCGATCGGGGACGCGAACCCCGCCTACACCGACGCGGCGCACGCCGCCACCACGGTGCACGGCGGCCTTGTCGCTCCTCCCGCGATGCTCGACGTCTGGGACCGGCATGGCCTGCTCGAACGCCGCGAGGCGGACGACCCGCGGGCGCGCGTCATCGCCACGCTGGAGCAGGCCGGGTTCATCTCGGTGGTCGCCGTCAACGCCGAGCTGGAGATCCACCGCTACCTGCGGCCCGGCGACCTGCTCGGCAACGTGCAGACGCTGGCGGACGTCTCCGCCGAGAAGCGGACGGCGCTCGGCGTCGGGCATTTCGTCACGTCCCGGCACCGGTTCACCGACCAGGCCGGCGAACACGTCGGCGACCTGCTCTTCCGCATCCTGAAGTTCCGGCCGGGCAGCGGGCAGCGCCCACCGGCCGCGGCGAAGCCGAACTCCGCGAACGCCTCGGGCGCCAGCTCCGTCCCGACGCGGTCAGGACCGTCGATGCCGTCAGGGCCGCAAGAGCCGCAAGGGCCGCCTGATCCGGATCCCGCTCGGCGGCCGCGGCCCGCGATCAACCGCGACAACCAGTTCTTCTGGGACGGAACACGAGCCCGGGAGCTGCGCATCCAGCGGTGCGACGGGTGCGGGGCGTTGTTCTCCCCGCCCACCGCCAGGTGCTGGCACTGCGGCGGCTTCGAGCTGGGATGGATCGTCGCCTCCGGCCGCGGCCGGCTGTATTCGCACGCCGTCGTCCACCACCCGCCGGCACCCGGGTTCCGCTATCCGCTGCCGGTCGGGCTGATCGAGCTGGCGGAGGGGACGCGGGTGGTCGCCGACCTCGTCGGCTGCCCCCCGACCGGCCTGCGGGTCGGGATGCCGGTGGAGCTGACCTGGGTGGAGACCCATCCGGCGCTGGTCGACGGCGCGGCCGACGAGCGCGGGCCGATCGTCCTGCCCGCGTTCCGCCCCGCTCCCCCGCCGCGGCGCACCGACACCCTGACCGCCCCCGAGGCCGCGGCAGCCGTCCAGCGCTCCGAGGCCTCCGCAACCCGCGAAGGGCCCGAAGGCCCTGATGGCCCTGAACGCTTCGAAGGCTTCGGAGGCCGCGAGGCGGAGCTGGCGTTGTGGTCGGTTCCGGTCACCGCGACCCTGATCGTCTCGGGTGCGATCGCCACCCGGGACTTCCAGCCCGTCCACCATGATCGGGAGCTGGCCGCGCGGCGCGGGTCCGCCGACATCTTCCTGAACATCAACACCTCGGTCGGCCTGCTGCAGCGCTATGTCAGCGACGCGCTCGGCCCGGACCTGATCGTCCGCGCCATCCGGGTCCGGCTCGGAGCACCCGCCTACCCCGGCGATCATCTCGTCTTCACCGGCCGCCTCACCTCGGCGGACGCCCGAACGGGACGGGTCACCGTCGCGGTCCGCGCGACCGGCGGCCTCGGGGACCATCTGGTCGGCGCCGTCGAGGTCGTCCTGCCCGGCGGCCGGGAACACGACGAGGCCCGCGCCGCCGCCGCCTGGCAGTCGCGGTCGTGAGCGGGCACAGCTACGCCGGGCGGACGGCGATCGCCGGCATCGGCGCCACCGACTTCTCCAGCGACTCCGGGCGCAGCGAGCTGCGGCTCGCGCTCGAGGCATGCGTGGCCGCGCTCGACGACGCCGGGCTGCCGGCCTCCAAGGTCAACGGGCTCGTCACCTTCACCATGGACGGCAACCCCGAGTCTGACCTGATGCGCGGGCTGGGGATCAACGAGCTGACCAGCTTCAGCCGCATCCATTTCGGCGGCGGGGCGCCGTGCGCGACCGTGCAGCAGGCGGCGCTTGCCGTCGAGGCGGGCGTCGCCGACTACGTGCTGTGCTACCGGGCGTTCAACGAACGCTCCGGGCGCCGGTTCGGCTCCGGTGTCGGTGACCGGCCGACCGGCACGACCACCGAGCAGGCGTCGTTCGCCTGGACGTCGCCGTACGGGCTGCTGACCCCGGCGTCGTGGGTGGCGATGTTCGCGACCCGGATGATGCACGAGCACGGCGTGACCACGGAGGACTTCGGGCGGGTGGCCGTCGCGTGCCGCCGGCACGCCGCGACGAACCCGCTGGCCCGGTTCCATGGACGTCCCATCACCCTCGCCGACCATCAGGCGAGCCGGTGGATCGTGGAGCCGCTGCGGCTGCTCGACTGCTGCCAGGAGACCGACGGCGGCCAGGCCATCCTGGTCACCACCCTCGAGCGGGCCCGTGACCTGCGCCAGCCGCCGGCCGTCATCGAGGCCGCCGCGCAGGGCATGGCCGACGACCAGCAGATGATGCGCTCGTTCTTCCGGGAGAGCCTGGTCGGCCTGCCCGAGGCCGCGACCTGCGCCCGGCAGCTGTGGGAGACGTCCGGGCTCGGCCCCGACGACATCGCCGCGGCGGTGCTGTACGACCACTTCACCCCGTTCGTCCTCACCCAGCTGGAGGAGTTCGGGTTCTGCGGGCGGGGCGAGGCGGCGGACTTCATCCGCGACGGCGCGATCGAGCTCGGCGGGCGCCTGCCGGTGAACCCGCACGGCGGGCAGCTCGGCGAGGCCTACCTGCACGGGATGAACGGCGTCGCGGAAGGTGTACGGCAGGTGCGCGGCAGCGCGGTCAACCAGGTCCCGGACGCCGACCATGTGCTGGTCACCGGCGGCACCGGCGTCCCCACCAGCGCACTCGTCCTCGGGAGGGACCGTTGACCGCGCCCGGGTGGCTGGATCTCGACGACGGGGCGACGGTCTGGGAGCTGGTGCGCCAGCGTGCCACCCTCACCCCGGACGCACCGCTCCTGATCATCGACGACCCGGCGACGGCCGACCACGGGAGCGGCAGCGACAGCGGCACCAGCACCGGCACCGGCACCGGGAACACGCTGAGCTGCGCGGAGTTCGCCGCGGAATGCGAGCGGGTCGCCGCCGGCCTGCACGCGCTCGGCATCGGGCCCGGGTCGGCCGTGAGCTGGCAGCTACCGACCAGGCCGGAGACCGTCGTCCTGTCGACGGCGCTGGCCCGCCTCGGCGCCGTCCAGAACCCGATCATCCACATCTACCGGGAGCGCGAGGTCGGCTTCGCGCTGGCCCAGACCGGTGCGGAGCTGTTCTGCGTGCCGGGCCGCTGGCGTGGCACCGACTTCCAGTCGATGGCGCAATCCGTCGCCGCCGCCCTGCCGCACCCGCCTCGGGTGCTGTCCATCGGTGCCGGGATCGACGGCGAGAGCGACGGGAACAGCACGAGCCGCTGGATCGGCGGGCTGCCCACCGGTGACCCGGCGACCCTGCCACCGCCGCCCCCGGCGACCCGCGAGTCGGCCCGCGCGGTCCGCTGGATCTACTACACCTCCGGGACGACGTCCGACCCCAAGGGTGTGCGGCACAGCGACAGCACCCTGATCGCCGGCGGGCACGGCCTCGCCGCGGCGCTCGGAACCGGCCCGGCGGACGTCGGATCCATCGCGTTCCCGTTCGCCCACATCGGCGGCCCGGACTATCTGATCATGATGCTGGTGAGCGGCTTCCCCGCGCTGCTGCTGGAGACGTTCGACCCGGCCGCGGCCATCGCCGCCTACCGGCGCGCCGGGGTGACGATCGCCGGTGGGTCGACCGCGTTCTACGCCGCAGTGCTCGGTCAGCAGCGCGCCGCCGCCGCGCGCGGTGAGCGCGGGCCGGTCGTACCGACCCTGCGAATGCTGTCCGGCGGTGGCGCGCCCAAGCCGCCGGAGCTGTTCGCGCAGCTCCTCACCGAGGCCGGTGTGCCGATCGTCCACGGCTACGGCATGACCGAGGCCCCAATGATCACCTCCGGCCGCCGTGTCGACACCGACCACCAGCTCGCGCACACCGACGGCCACCCCGTGCTCGGCGTGCAGGTACGGATCGTGCGCCCCGACGGAACAGTCGCCGCACCCAGCACGCCCGCCACGCCTGGTGCTTCTGGCGAGCCTGGCGCCGAGGGCGAGATCCGGGTTCGTGGCGCGACCGTGTTCCACGGCTACACCGACCCGGCGCTGACCGCCGCCGCCTTCGACGACGACGGCTGGTTCCGCACCGGCGACCTCGGAACCCTCGACGCCGACGGCCATCTCACCATCACCGGGCGACTCAAGGACGTCATCATCCGCAAGGGCGAGAACATCTCCGCGAAGGAGATCGAGGATCTCCTGTTCACCCATCCGAAGGTCGGCGACGTCGCGGTCATCGGCCTGCCCGACCCGGAACGCGGCGAGCGCGTCTGCGCCGTCGTCGAACCGCTTGCCAGCGCCCCGGTGACCGACCACCCGGCCACCGGTGACCCGAGCCACCTGACGTTCGCCGAGATGACCGAGCATCTGCGGGCGGCCGGCCTGGCCCGGCACAAGGTCCCGGAACAGCTCGAAGTCGCGGCGGAACTGCCCCGCAACGCCACCCTCAAGATCCTCAAACACGTCCTGCGCGACCGGTACGGAACCAGCTGAAGCTCACTGGATCCGCGACTGAATCCCGGATCTTCGGTCTACGCCCGTGCGAGCCTGTCGCGTCCACCAGCCTGGCTCGCACTGCCCACTGGCGCTCGTCAATGTCTGCGCCCGTCCGTCCCTCCGTGTGTTTGTGCTCGTGCATAGCTCACTGCCCGTGACCGGCTCCGATGGGCCGAGGATCGACTAGATGCCTTGCATGGAATATCCCCTCGATGTAATACTGCGGTGGTGGATATCGACTGGCCCGAGGACTTCGGCCGGTGGCTCGACCGCCTTGAGGGAGAGGCGCGGACTGGCGACGAACACTCGCGTCTCCTGCTGACTTACACCGCCCGCGCCCTGGACCAGTTGCGGAGCCTGACAGATCCGCCATCTCGGGACGGCGAGACTGCCACCCTGCGCTGGGTACGGCAGTCTCGCCGCTACCCGCTCTGGCGGGTCTCGCACGCCTACGACCCGCGGGTGGCCGTCCGGCTGATCTGCTGGTTCCCCCTGGGCGCCGGCACCGTGGTGGTCACGCTGTTCGCCGCGGACAAGGCCGGGTTGGGAGACGTCTTCTATGACGGAGTGGCCGCCAGAGCCGATCCCATGATCGACCAGTGGAAGCGCGAGACCTCCTACGAGGAGAAGTCATGACAGAGGACGCCCCGCAGCGGCCGTCGAAGTTCGTCCGCGGCAACGACCACCTGGACCGGCTCCTGTCCGACCCCCGGCTCGCCGCCGATGTCGCCGAGGCCCACACGGCGGCCGAGGAGATGGACCGGGTCCATGCCATGAACCTGGCGATGATCCGCAAGGCGGCACAGATGACCCAGACAGAGGTCGCCAAGAAGCTCGGTGTCGGCCAGGCCGCCGTCTCGCGCCTCGAAAGCCGTGAGGACATGCTCCTGTCGACCCTCTACGACTACCTCACCGCCACCGGCGCCGACACCGCCAGCATCGTCGTCACCGTCCACGGGCGCCGCATCGAACTCGACCTCGGTACCGTCCGAGGTGCCCGGACCGCCTGACAAGAGACCAGGGCGCCGAACGGCGCTCGCCTCGTGATGTTTGTCCTCGCGGTCGAACGCGGCGTAGAGAGGACCGGTATCCCACAGGATCACCGACGTCTCGCCCAAGGCCGTCAGCGTCGAACAGCCCCTCATCCACCCGTTCGGACAGATCATCGCGGCCACTGTCGAATGCGCCGATGACGGCGGGAGGGCTCATAACCGAGTTCCACGACTGGGACGACATCCGCGCCGAACTGCATGACGGTGACGATGCTGCGCTGGCAGCCGAGCGGGGGTCGTTTCCTTGCGCCCTCGCACAAACGCCAGCGACGCGCCGATCGGTTGGGGGCACCGGTTACCACAGCGCCGTGTCCTAAACGCCGGTTCGGCTGTCGCCACAGACCGACGTACCTGGCCTGGGCGCCGGCGGTTTGGGCTACTTCACCGCGACCGGGGCGACGGGGGCGCCGAGGGCTCCGGTGAACGGTTCGGGGGTCGCGCAGAGCAGGAAGCGGTACTCGCCGTCGGCGGCGCAGTCGGCGGCGAGGGCTTCCAGGTCGAAGTTCTGGCCCTGCAGCAGGCCCATCTCGACCAGGTGGAGCAGGTGGACGGGCAGCAGCAGGTCGGGGCGTTCGCAGGGGAAGACCTCGAAGGTCAGCGTGTCGATGGCGACGGCGGCGACGTCCCGGGTGCGCAGCCAGCGGACGGTGCCCAGCGACATCCCCGGTGACGGGTAGGTGTAGCCGGTGCGGTCGCCGGCGTGCAGCAGCTGGACGTGCCCGGTGCGCACGAGCACGATGTCGCCGGGTGTGACATGGGCGCCGGCGAGGTCCGCGGCGGCGTCGAGGTCGTCGGCGGTGATGGCGTGGCCGGCGGGCAGGCGGTCGACGCCGCGGGCGCGGGCGACGTCGAGCAGGATCCCGCGGCCGGCGACGGCGCCGATCTTGTCGGCGCCGCAGCGGCGGGCACCGGCGGTGGTCACCGTCGACGTCGGGAAGCCGTTGTACAGCCGGCCGGCGTAGGTGGCGTGCGCGAGGGCGTCCCAGTGGGTGGCCGCCTGCAGGCCCATGATGACGATGTCGTCGCTGAAGCTGACGTCGGCCGGGTCGCCGGTCAGCGGCTCGTTGACCGACAGCATGGTGCGCAGCGGGTTCAGGCGGCCGGGCACCATGCCGGTCTGCGGGCCGTTCGCCGACAGTCCCAGCGCGAGCGGGAACAGCCGGCCGTGGCGGGCGAGGGCGGCGCCGGCCCGCACCGCCTCGGGGGTGAGCAGGTTGAGCGTCCCGCGCTCGTCCGCCGGGCCCCAGCGGCCCCAGTTGTTGACCGCCCGCGCCAGTTCGTGGAACTCCTCCGGCATCGCCAACCGACCGGTCCCCTCCCTGCCACGGTGAAAGCGAAACGACGAGATGACGAGACGGTCAGCCGTCGAGGGACGTCCGGACCACCCACATCGAGAAGTACTGGGCGGCGCCGCCGTAGGCCTGGGCGAGGGCGACCCGGGCGCCGTCCACCTGGTGTTCCCCCGCCTGCCCGCGGACCTGCTGCGCCGCCTCGGCGAAACGCAGCATGCCGGACGCGCCGATCGGGTTGGACGACAGCACCCCGCCCGACGGGTTCACCGGGAAGCTGCCGCCGATCTCGGTCTCGCCACGGTCGACGAGCTTCCACCCCTCCCCCGGCCCGGCGATGTCGTGGCCTTCCAGCCACATCGGCTCGTACCAGGAGAACGGGACGTACAGCTCGGCGACGTCGATGTCGGCCAGCGGGTCGGTGATGCCGGCCTGGCGGTACAGGTCCGCCGCGCATTCGACGCCGCCACGCGGGCGGATCGGGTCACGGCCGGGGAACGACGACGGCTCGCTGCGCATCGCGGTGGCCGCGACCCAGGCCGGCGCCCGGCCGTCGGCGGCGGCTTCGAGGCCGCCCGCCTCGTCGGTCAAGACCAGGGCGCAGGCGCCGTCCGAGGACGGGCAGGACTCCAGCCAGTGCAGCGGGTCCCACAGCATCGGCGACTCGCGGACCTTCTCGATCGTGATGTCGGGCAGCCGCAGATGGGCGTACGGGTTCTTCAGCGCGTTGAGCCGGTCCTTGACCGCGACCTGCCAGCCGATGTGCTCCGGCGCCCCGCTGCGGCGGATGTAGGCGCGGATCCACGGCGCGAAGATGCCGCCAGCGCCCATGCTGCCGGACTTCCCGCCGCTCAGCCCCCACTGCGCGTTGCCCTCGGACTGCTTCTCGAAGGCGACCGCGAGCACCCGGCGGTGCGCCCGGGCGTGGATGAGGTGGGAGGCGACGATGGCGGTGGAGCCGCCGACGCTGCCCGCGGTGTGCACGCGCATGATCGGCTTGCCGGCGGCGCCGAGCGCGTCCGCCAGGTACAGCTCCGGCATCATCACGCCTTCGAACGCGTCCGGCGCCTTGCCGATCACGATCGCGTCGATGTCCCGCCAGGTCATCGCCGCGTCCTCCAACGCGCGCAGCGCGGCCTCGCGAACCAGGCCGGCGAGTGAGACGTCCTGGCGCTTCGTCCGATGGTGGGTCTGGCCGACACCGACCACCGCGCACGGCTCAGCGCTCACTGCGTACCTCCGGTCCTCCGGTCGTCGTCGTCTCGAGCAGGCAGACGAGGTTCTGTTGCAGGCACGGCCCGGACGTCGCATGGGCCACGGCACGCACGGCACCGCTCTCCCGGGTGGCACCGTTTCCCCGGGTGACACCGTTCCTCCGGGCGGCTGCGCGCTCGCGAGCGGCCCGGGCGGCCTCGGCGATCCGGACCAGGCCGGTCGCCATCACCGGGTTCGCCGCCAGCGCGCCGCCCGACGGGTTGATCTGGACGGCGTCGGGGTCGAGGCCGAGGGCCTCGGTGAGGATCAGCTCCTGGTGGCTGTAGGTCGCCGACAGCTCGGCGACGTCGACCGGCCCGTCGCCCACCCCGGCGGCCTCGCCGGCCAGCCGGGTCGACGTCGAGGTGGTGAGGTCACGCATACCGGGCTGGTGTGGTTCGACGCGGTGCTCGATCGCCCTGATCCAGACCGGGACGATGCCGTGCTCGGCGGCGAGCCGCAGCGCGACCGGGCGGGTGGCGAGCACCACGGCGCACGCCCCGTCCGTCACCGGCGGCAGATCGCTCGCACGTAACGGGTCACGCACGTACGGGGTGGCGAGCAGGTCGTCCGCCGTCTCGGTGCCGGAGACGACGGCGTGCGGGCTGCCGACGCCGGCGCGGCGGGAGCGGGCGGCCACCTCGGCGAGGTCGCGCTCGGTCGCCCGGCCCGCTTCGATCAGGGCCCGGGCCTGCAGTGCCGCGAACGTGTGCGGGTCGGCGCCGAGCGGCGCCAGGTAGTAGGGGTCGCCCTGCAGGGCCAGCACGATGTCGAGCTCGCCGGTGGACGACTTCCCGGAACCGAAGACGAGTGCCGTCTGTTCGGGGTCGGCACCGGTGTGCGGGGCGATCCGCAGCCGGATCCACGCCTCGTGCAGCGCCCAGGCGCCGTCCATCTCGACGTGGGATTCCCTGATGGGCGGCCAGGCGCCGACGGCGTCCAGGTTGGCGACGAAGGTGAACGTGCCGCCGGAGAGGTAGTCGCTGCTGCCGGAGCAGGTGAAGTCGATCTCCTGGCGGGTCAGGTGCGCGGCGGCGAGCGCCTCGGTCACGGTCGCGAGGCACAGCTGCACCTCGGTCTGCTCGGCGAACGACACCATCGGCGACACCGCGTAGCCCACGATGGCGACCTCGGGCTCGGCGGCGCCGGTCGTGTTGTCAGTCATCGTCAGAACACCCGCTCGATCGCGTCGGCGACGGCGACGTCCGGCTCGCCGGTCGGCCGCCAGCCTTCGATGACCCCGTCGACAGCGCCCCAGCCCCGGTTGGTCAGGGCGCTGGTGTCGCGTACCTCCGGCGGCAGCCAGGCAGCCGCCACCCGCATCCCGACCCGGACGTCGGCGTTGTCGACGTCGACGACGGCCTGCAGGCCCAGCAGCGCGTCGGCCTCGTCGAGCAGCACCGACACCCGCGCGAACGGCTCGGTCTCGCGCTGCCCGGGGTAGGGCACGGGCGTGACGATCGTGAAGTTGGTGACGACCCCGCGGTCGGGCAGCACGACGTCGTCGTCCGGGCCGAGCGGGACGGCGTCGATCGGGCAGAAGTCGCGCGGCGGGACGTAGACGAGGCCGCACCGGGTGCAGCGCTGCCCGAGCAGGACTCCGGCGAGCAGCGAGTCGGCGTACCGGGAGCCGGCCGGGGCGAGCCGTTCGACGTACCGCAGCGACGACGGGATCTCGACCACCGAGACCGGCTCCAGCGCCAGGGCCGGCTCCAGCGCCGGGGCGGGCTCGGCGGCCTCAGTCGGAGCAGCCGCCGCCGCCGGTTCCGCGGCACCGGCGGGAACGAAGCAGACGAGGTCGTCGAGGTGCCCGCGCGGGGTGTCGCACCAGCGTGGGACGACCCGCAGGCCGGTGCTCATCGCGGCCGGGTCACCGGCGTCGACGGCGTGGAACAGCGCGGTGTCGGCACCGTCGAGCTGGATGAGCGCGAAGGCGAAGGGATGGTCGAACGGGTGCGCGCGGGTCGGCTCGGGCACCCAGGTCCAGGTGCGCACCGTGCCCGCCGGGCCGACGTCGACCGGGGTGGGATCGCTGGCCTCGCCGGTCTCCGGGTCGTATTCGAGCGGAGGGACCAGCACCCGGCCGCCGGCACGCACGCCGGTCAGGCGGCGCTGGCCGAGGGCGGCCACGTAGCCGCCGACGACCGGTCCGAGGCTGCGCCGGTAGGGAAACTCGACCTTGCTCTCCAGCAGCCGTGCCACGTCTTTCGACCTCCCGTTGGCCGGTGGGTCCGTTCGCTGAGGGACGGTAGGGGCGGCAGTGCGTACGGTCAAGCGCTTGCTTGGGTAACACGAAACCGAGCAGGTCGGCCCGTAGGTGGCGGGTGGGCCGTTGCGCACCCATACGAGAACGTGTTTCATTATGTGACCCGAAGCACAACATCGGTAGTCCGTCGGGCGATCCGTCGGCCGCGGTCTCCCGCACGGACCGCACACGGCCCGGCCACCGCCGGCCGCCGTCGGCGACCACGCGGCTTCCACCACCCGGGCCGGGCGACGTCACAGAGAAACGGCAACCGGATGCACGAGTTCCTCGTCTTCACGATCAGTGGTCTCACCACAGCCGGCATCTACGCGATCACCGCCAGCGGACTGACGCTGACCTACGTGACAACGGGCGTGTTCAACGTCGCCCACGGCGCGACCGGCATGATCGCCGCGTTCGCCTACTGGCAGCTGCGCGTCGGCTGGGGCTGGCCCACGCCGGTCGCGCTGCTGCTGTGCGTCTGCGTGCTGGCCCCGGCGCTCGGCATCCTGATCGAGCGCCTCGTCATGCGGCGCCTGGACGGGACCTCACCGACGACGCGGCTGATGGCGACGGTCGCGCTGCTCGTCAGCCTGCTCAGCGCCGCGCAGTGGATCTGGGATCCGTCCGACTTCCGTGCCCTGAGCGAACTGTTCCCCGGCTCCGGCTTCACCGTGGCGGGTGTCGCGGTGCCCTACGACGACGTG
This sequence comes from Frankia sp. R43, assembly GCF_001306465.1. NCBI lineage: Bacteria > Bacillati > Actinomycetota > Actinomycetes > Frankiales > Frankiaceae > Frankia > Frankia sp. R43. The sequence goes on from NZ_LFCW01000001.1 coordinate 346,427, forward strand.
CTCGTCCTCGGGCTCGCGGCGCTGGTCGCCGCCGGGCTGTGGGCGCTGCTGCACTTCACCCGGGTCGGGGTCGCGATGCGGGCGGTGGTGGACGACCGGACGCTCACCGTCCTCAACGGCGCCCGCCCGACGGCGACGTCCCGCCTCGCCTGGGCCGTCGGCACCTCGCTGGCGGCGCTGGCCGGGATCCTGGTCGCGCCGAAGCTGACGCTGTCCGCCATCCCGCTCACGCTGCTGATCGTCAACGCGTACGCGGCGGCGGTGATCGGCGGGCTGCGCAGCCTCCCGCTGACGTTCGTCGGGGCGCTCGTCGTCGGGCTGGCCAACGACTACGGCATCGGCTACCTACCGAAGATCCACACCGGCGCCCAGTACCTGACCGGCCTGGTCGCGATCATCCCGGTGGTGGTGCTGGCGCTGGCGCTGCTGGTGCTGCCGTCGTCCCGGCCGCGTGGCCGCCCGGCCGCCCGGATCCGGGAGATCACCCCGTCGCCGAGCTGGCCCGCGGCCGGGCTGCTGGTCGCCGGCACCCTGCTCGGGGCGGCCATCGCGGTCACCACCGTCACCGAGGCGGACCTGTTCTCCTCGACGCAGATGTGGGGGCTGGGCATCGTCGGGCTGTCGGTGGTGCCGCTGGTCGGCTACGCCGGTCAGACGTCGCTGTGCCAGCTCTCCTTCGCCGGGATCGGCGCGGTCGTCGTGGCGCACGCCGGCGCGGACGGCAACCCCCTCTCGCTGCTGCTCGCCGCGGCCGTGACGGCGCTGGTCGGCGCGCTGGTGTCGCTGCCCGCGCTGCGGCTGTCCGCCATCTTCCTGGCGCTGCTCACCGGCGCGTTCGCCGTCGCGCTCGACGGCTGGATCTTCCAGCTGCCGGCGTTCACCGTGTTCGGGCACCGGTTCGACCTGTTCGACGCCGGGTCGCTCACGTTCACCCGGTTCCACGCCTTCGGCGTCGACACCGCGGGCACCCGGCCCTACTTCGTCTTCGGCGCCGTCGTGTTCTGCCTGGTCATCCTCGGCCTGGTCGCGCTGCGCCGCAGCGATCTGGGGCAGCGCCTCATCGCGCGCAAGGAGAGCCCGACCGCCTGCGCGACCATCGGCGTCAACCTGCGCACGACGAACCTCGCCGTGTTCACGCTGTCCGCGGCCATCGCCGGGCTCGGCGGCGGCATCTACGCGGCCGGGCTGCAGTCGGCGACCCCGGAGACGTTCACGTTCGTCACCGGCCTGACCGTGCTGCTGATCGTGGTGGTGGCGGGGGTCAGCTCGCTCGGCAGTGGTCTCGCGGTGGCCCTGCTGCTGGGGACCTCCAGCCTGTCGAACGCCTTCGGTGGTGACGCGACGAGGATCACCGCGACCGCGGTCGGGCTGTCCGCGATCGCGCTGGCCGCGAACCCGAACGGGCTGATCCCGGGCTTCCTGCGGCCCGCGTTCGCCCCGGTCGCCCGGGCCCCGGGCGTCGCGGTCGCCGGGCTCGGGGTGCTGGTCCTGCTCTGGGCGGCCCGTCTGGTGGACCTCATCGACGGCTACTCACTCGTGCTCGGCGTCCTGCTGCTGGCGGCGGCGGTGCCGGTGCTCGCCGCGATGGTCGCCGGCAGCCGGCTCGCCGCCCGCCAGGACGGGCCGTCGTCCGGCACCGGCGGACTGCCGGACGGCGGCCTGTCCGAACCGCTGGAGTGGCTCGGCCTGCGGGGGCAGGTGGGGCGGGCGGACATCGCGGCCGTCGACCGGGCGCTCGGCCTGCCGGAGGTGGCCCATGCCCGCCCCTGAGACCAGCCCCACCCCTGAGACCAGCCCCACCTCCGACTCCAGCCCCGCCTCTGACGTCAGCCCCACCTCTGACGCCAGCCCCGGCCCCGCGGCTTCGTCCAGCCCCGCCCTTGAGGTGCTCTCCGTTCTCGAGGTCGACGGCATCACCGTCCGCTACGGGGCACACGTGATCCTGGGCGGGATCAGCCTGGCGGTGCCCGCCGGGCGGGTGACCGGCCTGATCGGTCCCAACGGGGCGGGCAAGACGACGTTGTTCAACGTCATCACCGGTCTCCTGACACCGACGGGCGGCAGCGTCCGGCTCGGCGGGCACCAGCTCGCCGGCCTCGCCCCGCACGAGCGGGCCCGCCTGGGCATGGCCCGCACCTTCCAGCAGCTGGAGCTGTTCGGGCAGCTCACCGTCCTGGAGAACGTGCTGATCGCGGTGCGCATGCGCGAACGATGGACCAGAAGCCGCAGGCACAGCGCCCGGCTCGGCGGCCGGCACAGCGCCGACGGCGCGGGCCGCCCCGCCGGCGCGCGCCCCGCCGGGGGGCGGGCCGAGGCGGCGGCGATCGTCGCCCGGGTCGGGCTCACCGCGGTCGCGGACGAACGTGCCGACTCCCTGCCCACCGGGCTGGGGCGGCTGGTCGAGCTGGCCCGGGCCCTCGCGATCCGTCCGTCGGTGCTGCTGCTGGACGAACCGGCGTCGGGGCAGGACGGCCAGGAGACCGCGAGGTTCGCGGCGCTGCTGCGGGAGCTGGCCGCCGACGGCATGGCCATCCTGCTCGTCGAGCACGACATGGACCTGGTGATGGATGTGTGCGAACACCTCTACGTCCTCGACTTCGGGGAGCTGATGGTGGCCGGCAGCCCGGCGCAGGTGCGGTCCGACCCACGGGTGCGCACCGCCTACCTCGGTGACACCGGATCGGACCAGCTCGTCCGGGAACCTCGGTGAGCGCCGCCCGGTCGCAGCCGCCGCTGCTGACGCTGCGCGGCGTCGAGGCCGGCTACGGCGCCATCACGGTGCTGCACGGCATCGATCTCGAGGTCGCGGCCGGCGAGGTGCTCGCCGTGCTCGGGCCCAACGGGGCGGGCAAGAGCACCACGCTGCGGGTGGCCGCCGGGCTGCATCGTCCGTCCGCGGGCGATCTGCTGCTCGACGGGCGGCCGGTGACCGGCGCGGACCCGGTCGCGCTCGCCCGCAGCGGCCTGTGCCTGATCCCGGAGGGGCGCGGGATCTTCCCCACGCTCACCGTCGGGGAGAACCTGCGGATGGTGACCTACCGGGGGGTTTCCCGGGCGGAGGTCGAGCACCGGGCGTTCACCGCGTTCCCCCGGCTCGCGCAGCGGCGGCGCCAGCGTGCCGGCACCATGTCCGGCGGCGAGCAGCAGATGCTCGCGATGGCCCGCGCGATCGCCGGCGACCCCGCCGTCCTGCTGCTGGACGAGCTGTCCATGGGGCTGGCGCCGCGCATCGTCGGGGAGCTCTACGACAAGGTCCGCGAGATCGCCGCGACCGGCGTGACCATCGTCGCCGTCGAGCAGTTCGCGGCGGCGGTGCTCGGGGTCGCGACCACCGCCGTGGTGTTGGCGGACGGACGGATCGTGCTCGCCGGCGCACCGGACGACATCCGAGGCGAGCTGCAGGGCGTGTACCTGGGCGGGCCAGACCACCGCGACGACGTGTTGACGGAGAGGGCATGAGCGCCGAGACGACCACGAGCACGAGCACCGCCGCGAACACCATGAACACCGCGGCCACCCCGACGAGCACCGCTTCTGCGACAGACCCGTCGGACCGGTCCGACCGGTCCGACCGGTTCCGCGCCGAGCTCACCCGGCTGCGCATCCGCGACCCGCGGACCCGCCTCGACGCCCAGCTGCTGCGCCTCGGCGTGGTCCTGATGGCGCTCGGGATCCTCCTCGCGATCTTCGGCTACACCATCTCGCACGCGACCACGAACCCGTTGCAGCAGCGGGACGCCCTCAACATCTCGCTGATCGGCGTCTGCGTGACGGTCACCGGGACGGCGCTCTTCCTGCGCTACTCGCTGACCGGCTTCCTGCGCTTCTGGCTGGCCCGCATCCTGTTCGAACAGCGGGAGCAGCACGAGCAGCGGGAGCTGCAGGCCGGTCTCGCCGAGCGGGGCGGGGCGGGCTGAGATGCACCTCGCGTACACACCCGAACAGGAGAAGCTGCGCGCCGAGCTGCGTGACTACTACGCCGAGCTGATCGACGCCGACACCCGGGCCGCCCTCGACGCCGACCTCACCGGGCCGGTGATGCGCCGGCTCGTCCGCCGGATGGGTGCCGACGGCTGGCTCGGTCTCGGCTGGCCCGCCCGCTACGGCGGGCGCGGGCTCGGCCATGTCGAGCAGTTCATCTTCTTCGACGAGTCGCTGCGGGCCCGGGCACCGGTGCCGATGCTGACGATCAACACCATCGGGCCGACGCTGATGCAGTTCGGCACGGACGCGCAGCGGGAACGGTTCCTGCCCGCGATCCTCGCCGGCACGGTCCATTTCTGCGTCGGCTACAGCGAGCCGGAGGCCGGCACCGACCTGGCGTCGCTGCGCACCACCGCCGTCCGCGACGGCGACAGCTACGTCATCAGCGGGTCGAAGCTGTGGACGAGCTACGCCCAGACCGCCGACTTCTGCTGGCTGGCGGTCCGGACGAACCCGCATGTGCGCAAGCACCGCGGGATCTCGATCCTGATCGTGCCGATGGACACCCCCGGCATCACCGTCAGCCCGCTGTCGCTGCTCGGCGAGCACGAGATCGCCGCCGTGCACTACGACCAGGTGCGGGTGCCGGCGGCGAACCTCGTCGGCGGCGAGGACAACGGCTGGACGGTCATCACCAACCAGCTCAACCACGAGCGGGTGACGCTCGCGAGCCCCGGCATGGTCGACAGCGCGCTGACGGACGTCCGGCGCTGGGCCGCGAGCACCCTGCTGCCCGACGGCCGCCGTGTCATCGACCAGGAGTGGGTGCGGGCGAACCTGGCCCACGCCTACGCCGGGTTCTCCGTGCTGCGCCTGCTCAACTGGAAGGTCGCCGCCGACGGCGAGCGCGGCGTGCTGGACGTCGCCGACGCCAGCGGCATCAAGGTCTTCGGCACCGAGCACTACCTCGACGCCCTCACGCTGCTCATGGAGATCGTCGGCGAGCCCGGCTACCTGCGGGCCTCGTCACCCGGCGCCGTGCTCGCCGGCCGGCTGGAGTCGCTCTACCGCGGCCTGGTGATCCTCACCTTCGGCGGTGGCGTGAACGAGCTGCAGCGGGACCTGATCGCCCAGTTCGGCCTCGGGCTTCCCGTCACCCGCTGACGCGTACCGACGCGCGTCGACTCCGCTGACACCGCTGACTCCGCTGACGCCGCTGACACCGCTGACTCCCGCCGACGTCCGGAAGGACCATGACCGTGGACTTCACCCTGAGCGAGCCGGAGCTGGCGGTCGACGAGCTCGCCGGCCGCCTGTTCGGCGACCACACCTCCCCGGAGCGGCTGCGGGCCGCCGAGGAGGGCGCCGATCCCCCCTTCGACCGCGACCTGTGGACCGCGCTCGCCGACGCCGGCCTGCTCGGAACCGCTGTTCCGGAGGAGGCGGGCGGTCTCGGCCTCGGTCTGGTCGCGCTCGCCCGGCTGCTGGAGCACGCCGGCCGGACGGCGGCGCCGGTCCCCGCCCTGGCCACCCTCGGATACGCCGTGCCCCCGATCGTCCGCTTCGGGACACCGGCCCTGCGGGACGCCCTGCTGCCCGGGGTGCTCGACGGCTCCACCGTGCTGACGGCGGCGCTGGCCGAGCCGCTCGGCGACCCACGCCGCCCGGCGACGACCGCCCGCACCGAGGCCAGCGGCGCGGGGGCCGAGGGCAGCGGCGGCCCGGGCGGCGGCGGCGCGGGGGCCGGCTCGGGCGGAGGCTGGGTGCTCTCCGGGACGAAGACCTGCGTCCCGGCCGGCATGATCGCCGACGCGATCCTGGTGTCGGCGACGACCGAGACCGGCGCCGGGCTGTTCCTCGTCGACCCGGCTGCCCCCGGCGTGACCCGGCGGGCACAGCGGACGATCGCCTGGGCCGTCGAGGCCGAGCTGGAGCTCACCGACGTCCGGGTGGCGCCCGCCGCGGCGGTCGGCCCACCCGACACCAGCGCGCTCGACTGGACCCTCGCCCGGGCGACGACCGCGAGCTGCGCGGTGATGGCCGGCGTCGTCGACGAGGCGCTGCGCCTCACCTCGCTGCACACCCGCACCCGCGAGCAGTTCGGACATCCGATCGCGGGCTTCCAGGCGGTGCGCCAGCGCCTCGCCGACGGGTTCATCGACGCCCGGGCCATCCGGTGGACGGCCGCGGAGGCGCTGTGGCGGCTCGACGAGGGACTGCCCGCGGCGAAGGAGGTCGCCGTCGCGAAGCTCGTCGCGGCGAGCGGCGGGCGGCGGGTCACCCGGGCCGCGCAGCATCTGCACGGCGCGACCGGCGTCGACCGCGCCTACCCGGTGCACCGCTGCTACGTGCTGGCCAAGCAGCTGGAGCTCGCCCTGGGCGGGGTCAGCCGCCAGGCCGCCGCGCTCGGCGCGCTGCTCGCCGACGAGCCCCTGCCAGCCTGACCGGCCCGGCGCACAGCCCGAGCGCACCCGCGCAGCCCCACCTCCGTCGATGTCGATTGGTGCGAAGACATGTTCCTGGACTACACGCCGGAACAGCTGGCGCTGCGCCGGCGGCTGCGGGCGTACTTCGCCGAGCTGCTCACCCCCGCCGACCGCGCCGACCTGGCGTCCCCGGCTCTGTCCCCGGCCCCGGCCACGGCCACGACCACGGCCACAGCCCTGGCCACGTCCCCGGCGACCGCGAGCGTGACGTTCCGCCGGATCGTCCGCCGGCTCGGCGCGGACGGCTGGCTGGGCCTCGGGTGGCCGGTCGAGTACGGCGGCCAGGGCCGGCCCGCGACCGACCAGTACGTCATGTTCGACGAGGTGCAGCGGGCCGGCGTCCCGTTCCCGTTCGTCACCGTGAACACGGTCGGGCCGACGCTGATGCGGTTCGGATCGGATCAGCAGAAGGAGCGGTACCTGCCCGCCATCCTGGCCGGTGAGTCCGTCTTCGCGATCGGCTACAGCGAACCGGAGGCGGGCACCGACCTCGCCTCGCTGCGGACGTCCGCCCGGCTGGAAGGCGACGAGTGGGTGGTGCGCGGCGGGAAGGTCTTCACCTCGGGTGCCAACCACGCCGACCACATCTGGCTGGCCGCCCGGACCGACCCGGACCTGCCCCGCCACCGGGGCATCTCCATCCTCCTCGTGCCGACCGCGCAACCGGGCTTCCGATGGACGCCGATCATGACCGTGGGCGGTGTGATGACGACGGCGACCTACTACGACGACGTGCGCGTCCCGGCGGCGAACCTGGTCGGTGAACGGGGCGGCGGCTGGCGCATGATCACCACCCAGCTCAACCACGAGCGGGTCGGCCTCGCCGCGCTCGGCGGCCACGCCTGGCGCATGTGGGGCGAGGTGCGCCGCTGGGCGCTGGCCACCCCCGACCCCACCCCCGCCGCCGGCGCGCCCGCGGGCGCGCGCATCGCCGACCGGCCGTGGGTGCGCGCCGACCTGGCGCGGTGCTTCGCCCGGCTCGAGGTGATGAAGCTGCTCAACTGGCAGATGGCCACCACGATCGCGACCGGTGAGCTGCGCCCCGCCGACTCAAGCACCGTGAAGTTCTACGGCACCGAGACGCACGTCGAGGTCTACCGGCTGCTGCTGGGAATCCTCGGCGCCGGCGCCTGGCTGCGCACCGGCTCCCCCGGCGCCCTGCTGGCCGGCGAGATCGAACGCGCCGCGCGGGCCGCGCAGATCAACACCTTCGGCGGAGGAGTGAACGAGGTGCAACGGGAGATCGTCGCGAGCGCCGGGCTCGGCATGGCCCGCCGGGCCAGGTGACGCCGCGATGGACCTGACCTTCGACGAAAGCCAGGACGCGCTGCGCGAGCTCGCGGCGGAACTGTTCGCCAAGCGGTCCCCGGTCGCCCGGGTGGCGGCGGTCGAGGCGACCGAGGAGCGCGTCGACCGTGACCTGTGGGCCGATCTCGGCGCCGCCGGCCTGCTCGGGGTGGCCCTGCCCGAGGAGCTGGGCGGCGCCGGCCTCGGCCTGGTCGAGGCCGCCATCGTCTGCGTCGAACAGGGCCGCGTCGTCGCCCCCGTCCCCCTGCTCTGGACGATCGCCGCTGCCCGCGTGCTCGCGCACGCAGCCCCGACCCCGGGCCCGGCTGCGGTCGCTGCGGCGTCCGGCCCGAACTCCACCCAGCCCCTCGGTTCCGCGGAACCGCAACGCCACTCCGGCTCCGCGGAACCGGCCCAGCCCGGCGGTTCCGCGGAACCGGAGCGCCCGGCCTGGGCGGAGGACATCCTGGCGCTGCTGCGCAGGGTGGTCGCCGGCGAGGTGATGCTGACCTGCGCACCGGAGCAGGTCGCCGCACCGCTGCGGGTGACCGCGACCGGCCCCGCCGCCGGTCGGGTGAGCGGACGGATCGCCGGGGTGCCGTACGCCCATGTCGCCGAACGCATCCTGCTGCCCATCGGCGCCGACGGGTGGCTTCTCGACCCGTCGAGCCCCGGCTGCGCTGTGCGATCGGGTCCGTCCACCAGCGGTGAGCTGCACGGTGAGTTGGAGCTCACCGACGTGCCCGCGCTGCGCCTGCCCGGCGCTGCCACCGACCTGCGGGCGCATCTGCTGGTGTTGCTCGCCGCCCTCGCCGCCGGGGTGACAGCGGCGGCGCTGCAAATGGCCGCGGAGCACACCTCGACCCGCACCCAGTTCGGCCGCCCGCTGTCGACGTTCCAGGGCGTGGCGCTCAAGGCCGCCGACGCCTACGTCGACACCGTCGGCATCTCCGCCACCGCCATGCAGGCCGCCTGGCGCCTCGACCAGGGCCTGGACGCCACCGCCGAGATCCTCACCGCGGCCTGGTGGGCCGCCGAGGCCGGCCAGCACTGCGTCCACCTCACCCAGCATCTGCACGGCGGCCTCGGCGCCGACATCTCCTACCCCGTCCACCGCTACTTCCTCTGGGGCAAACAGATCGAGCTGCTCACCGGCGGCGCCTCAGCCCTGCTGAGCGAACTCGGCGATGCCCTCGTACACCTGGAAAACCCCGGCGACGCCTGCTGAACCGACTTTCCCCCAGAGAGTGGTTGCCAGACGGCCCTGCTGTTCCCAGACCTGACGCTGATCAGGTCCACCTTGTCCGCCAACGCGACCAGCGCACCCCTGAGCGCTGGCCCAGGGCAGTGACGTGGGCCTTGCTGCCGGACACGGTCCGCGGCCAGCCCTAACGGCTCAGAGCACCGGCGTGGGCGGTGACAGCGGAAATCACCTGGTCGGGAGTCGCCCCGCGCAGCAGTTTCAAGTCGATAAGCATATCGCATTTCAGTGCCGGGTGGTACCAAATTCCAAAGTAGTAGCGCAACGAATAGGAGTCTCGTACAACCCATTTCAGAAGTCCGCGACGCACCCATCCCAGGTGCCGGTTCCGGAGCGCCCATCCTGCGGTCGGCCAGACCGCCAGCACCTCGCGCTTCCCCAGCCTGACGACGCTCACGCTCACCAGATCCTGCCACGCAATATCATAACGTCGTCCACCCGCCCTGACGTGCAGGCCGTCGGGTGCCATGGACAGTTCCAGCCGGGAACTACCATAACAAAATTGCCACAACCCGGACACAAGCGGAATAATTGTGAGAATTGCCCATAAGGTGCCGCCGACGATGTTGCCGACAACATCATCGGTGGCCATGGGCTCATGCCGAGCCACCGAAACCGCAACATTTACCAGCCCTATCACAAACAGGACTAACAGCGGTATGGCGATGCCGAGCAGCAGGGAGCCAGCCAGGAACATTTTTCGGCGATTTCCCGGAAAAACATAGGTTTCGACTTCGGCTTCCCGAGCGACTTCGGTATCGGGAGGCGCGATCCGAGGACGGTGGGTCGGTACCCGTGCGGCGACCTCGGTCTCACGTGCCGAGACCAGTCGGGTGATGTCCTCCGGCCAGACAACCGGCCCTGAGGGCAGGCGGTCCACGAACATCCGAAGCAGCGCATCGGGGGCTGGCCGCTCCGCCGGATTCTTCACCAGGCATTGGCGAAGAAGATCGCCGGGCGCTGTGGGCACCCCCGTCAGATCCGGCTCGCCGTGTACAACCCGGAACAGCAGCGCCGCCGGATCGCCCGAGCCGAACGGGCCACGCCGGGTCGCGGCGAAAACGAGTACCGCGGCGAAGGAGAAAACGTCGCTCTGGGGACCGGCGTGAGCGCCCGCCGCCTGCTCTGGGGACATGTACGCAGGAGTCCCAAGAACACCACCAACCCGAGTCAGTGACGTCTGCTCCATCGCCCGCGCGATGCCGAAATCAATGACACGCGGCCCGTCACTGGCGAGCAGAACATTACTCGGCTTCAGATCGCGGTGCACAATGCCGACCCGGTGGATGGCAATAATTGCCTCCAACATGCCGGCAGCCAGCCGGCAGAGCACGGCCTCCGGTAATGTTCCATACCTGACGATGGCCTCATGCAGGGAGGGACCGGGAACATACAAGGTGGCCAACCAGGGCATGACACCCGTGAGATCAAAGTCAACCACTGGAGCGGTGAACGCCCCGCTGACAAGACTGGCCGCCTCCACCTCCCGTTGGAAACGATGACGGAATTGGCCGTCGCTCGCCAGATCCGGTCGCACCACCTTGACCGCGATGAGTCGACCCGAAGGTGAACTGGCCAGGTAGACGCGCCCCATCCCGCCCTCACCGATACGGGCCCGCAGAGTGTACGGACCGATCGTCGAGGGGTCTCCGGACTCAAGTGGTTGCATATAGACAAAAGATGATCATCATGGTACTCCGATGTAGACAGGGACCCATCCCCTACGAGGTGGGTGGCTAGAAGTCGGCGTCAACTGGCCACATAGAATATCTCCCAAACCCGAGCCAGAAGCTCCTGGATCCGACCTGTACGTCGGGTTTCCTCACGGCATCAAGACACGCCTACGTCATCGGGCTCGCCGAGCGCCTCGACATCAGGCAACTGGCGACCACCGACCGCCGTCGCTTCCTGGCTGCGACCCGGCGTCACAGCCCCGGCTTCGAACTGCTACCCGTCTGACACCCACATTGCGGTGGCCTTCCCAGCGCGGTGTGCGCGGTGGGGCGGCGCTGGGCGACAAGCACGCGCGGCGGCTCGCCGGCGTAACGCACGACCTCGCGGGTGAGGTGGCTCTGGTCGGCATAGCCGTGCCGGGCCGCGACCTGGGCGAGCGGGAACCGCCTGAGGTCAGCCGCCGCGTGTTCGAACCGGACCACGGCCGCGGCGGCCTTGGGCGTCAGTCCGACCTGCTCGCGGAAGCGGGCGGCGGCGTGCCGCCCGCTCCAGCCGGTGCTCTCGATGAGCTGGCCGATCCGGGCCTGCCCTTCGGACGCCTGGATCCGCTCCCACATCCATGTCACGAACGGCTCCGGTTCGCGTTCGACCACGGCGAGCCGTAGCAGTGCGTCTTCGGCGAGGGCGAGCCGCTCGTCCCATGACCCCGCCACGGCGAGCCTCTCGGGCAGCGATCCCGCGAGTGTCGGCGAGGCGTCGCCCAACGGCAGGACGCGGCCGGCGAGGTCGCGTCCGGGCAGGCCGAGGAGCCGGTACGCGCCGAGCGGGGTCAGATAGACCTGCACACATCGCTGGCTGTTCTCGAAGCGAGTCGTCGCATGCCCCCGCATGAAGCCGGCCACGAAGGAGCCATGCCGGCCGACGCCCTCGCCGTCGGACAGGGCGACCACCTCGAGCGGGTCGCCGAAGGACAGCACCAGCGGCAGCAGGCTCCCGGCCGGCTGCCGGCGCTCGACCGGGCGGTCAGCGCGTTGCTGGTAGCCGACGATTCCCGCGACCAGCCCGGCGAGGGCGGGGTGCGCGGGACGCCGGACGAGCTCGGGCGCTGTTGCCGCCATAAGGCGAGTATCGGCGGTCAGTTTTCTTCAAGCCATCACCGGCCCTGCCACGGCAGCATCACCGCTGATGCGCCAACCCCAGGCACAGCACGGCTCCGGTGACCACAACGGCGGCGCGGCATGCCGACCTCGGCGGTCGCCGCATCGAGAGTGTGTGAACGATCGAGGATGGGAGAGATGACATGCGCGGGCTGGCAGCTGTCGAGTTCCTCAGCGTCGACGGTGTGATGCAGGGTCTCGGTTCTCCCGACGAGGACCGGGATGGTGGATTCGAGCACGGCGGCTGGGGTGTTCCGTATGGAGAGGTGCTGCACGAGGTGATCGATCCGGCTGGGCTCGGCGGGACCTCGGCGTACCTCTTCGGGCGCCGGACCTACGAGAAGATGGCCGCGTTCTGGCCTTTCCAGCCGAACGACAACCCCATGGCTGCGGCTCTGAACGCCACACCCAAGTACGTCGCGACCAGGACGCTGAGCGCTCCGCTTGGCTGGAAGGGGGCCGAGCCACTCGAAGATGATCTGGTCACCGCCGTGACCCGGCTGAAGAACACCGCGGACCGCGGGGACATCGTGGTACTTGGCAGTGGGGCCGTGGTTCGGCAGCTGATGGAGGCCGATCTCGTCGACGAACTGCGGCTGTTCGTGCACCCGCTGCTGCTCGGGACGGGGAAGCGGCTGTTCGGAGGCCTGCCGGCACCACGGCCACTCCGGCTCATCGGAAGCGGCATCACAAGCAGGGGAACGGCCGCTCTCACCTACACCGTCGAGGGCCGCCGCACCGCCACCACGAGTGCATAGGCCCTCCAGAGCGGTCGAGGCCGAGGCCGCCATCTGAAGAGCAAGCGCTTGGTGGGGCATAATCCCGGCATGGCTCGAAGTTCAGTGTCGTCGCCCGACCAGCCAGCTCGCCGCCCGCGCCAGAGTGCGGCGGTGCCGGCGGGCGACGCCGGGCCCGCGCCAGCGGAGGGCGGCCGGCGCAACGCTGCGGGTCGGCGAGCTGGCGGTGGCCGGGCCGCCGGGTCGGGCGAGTCGGAGCGCCGCGCGGCGATCGTCGGGCTGGCCGCCGACCTGTTCGCCGAGCGCGGCTACCGGGCCACCACGGTACGCGAGATCGCCGACGCGGCCGGGATGCTTTCCGGCAGCCTGTACCACCATTTCGACTCCAAGGAGTCGATCATCGACGAGCTGCTGTCCAGCTACCTGGACGATCTGCACCGCGAATACGAGGCCATCGTCGAGCGGGGCGGGACGGCCATCGACCAGATCGACGGTCTCGTGCGGGCCGCGTTCTCCTCGGTGGCCCGGCACCGCGCCGCGGTCACCGTCTTCCAGAACGAGCGGGTGCACCTCATCCAGCTTCCGCGCTTCGCCTATCTGACCGCCGCCGAGCAGTCGACCCAACGGCTGTGGATGAAGGTGCTGCGCGACGGCATCGCGGCCGGCCAGCTGCGCGCCGACCTGGACCCGAAGATCACCTACCGGCTCCTGCGCGACTCGGTCTGGGTGTCCGTCCGGTGGTACTCCCCCAGCGGGCGGCTGTCACCCGACCAGCTCGCCGACCACTTCCTGCGCATGCTCCTGGACGGAATCCGCCCGCACGGCCCGGCCACCGACGCAGACGACCTACCGCCCACCACTCCCTGACGCCCCCGGCGCCCAGCTCATCCCAAGAGTGGCGCATTCTCGTCGTTCCAGAGCCCGTAGCAGAATCCTGAGACGCGGCGGATCCGGGCCACCAGCCTGGGCGTGGCGGAGCCGCGCCGATGGAACGCCAACCCCACCCGCACGCCCACGCATCGAGGGTCCCGCACCGCCGCGCAGCGCCAGCAATTCGCCTTAATAGGGACGAAAGGGGCGTGGTCCCCGCCTGACAACTCGCAAGAGTGAAGGATTTTGGTCGTTGGAGAGCCTGTCGCAAATTGAGGTGTCACTACCCGGGTGATCATGTTTTGTCCGGGATGATCGGGTTTATGGCGCGTGGGTACCGGCCGGTCCGGCGGGATCAGTTGTTCCTGCTCCCGCCGGACATGACCGACTGGCTCCCGGACGATCATCTGGTGTGGTTCCTGCTGGATCTGGTCGCCGAGCTCGATACGTCGGGGTTGCACGCCCGGTACCGCACGGGTGGGGTCGGGCGGGCGGCGTACGACCCGGACATGCTCCTTGCTCTGGTCGTCTACGCCTGGTCGCAGCAGGTCCGCTCGTCCCGGCGGATCCAACGGCTGTGCGAGGTCGATGTCGCGTTCCGGCTGATCTGCGCCGGTGACCTCCCGCACCATGCCACGATCTCCCGGTTCGTCGCGGGCTGCCAGGACACGGTGGCCGGGCTGTTCACCCAGGTGTTGGCGTTGTGCGCACGAGCGGGACTGGTCCGCCTCGGCCTCGTCGCGCTGGACGGCACGAAGATCGAGGCGAACGCGTCGCTGGGAGCGAACCGGACCCGGACCGGGATCGACCGGGAACTCGCCCGCCTCGCGGAGAACATCGTGGCCGAACAGGTCGCCACCGACACCGCGGAGGACACCCTGTTCGCCGACCGGGTCGGGGACGAACTCCCCACCGAGCTCACCGACCGGACCAGCCGCCGGGCCCGGCTACGGGCCGCGCTCGACCACCTCGACCGGCGCGACGGACCCGACGACGAGGACGAACCCCCCGCACCCCGACCGGAGGTGATCGCCACCGGCCGCCGGGGCGCCGGGCGGCCCGGCGCCGGCGTCGACCGGGTCACCGAGGCGCGGGCGGTCCACGCTCGGGTCCTGGCCGAGGTCCGCGCCCACCACGACCAGGCCACCGCCCGGCGGGAAGCGAGAACCGCGGCAGGGCGGCGGGCCGGCCGCCGGCCGGTCCCACCCGAGGAACACCACCGGGTCCGCGCCGCCGCCGCCGTTCTCGCCGCCGCCGAGGCCGCCGCCGCACGTGCGGAGAAACCCCAGGCCGACCGGCCGGCCCGACACGTCAACGTCACCGATCCGGACAGCCGGGTCATGCCGACCCGGCGCGGGTGGATCCAGGGCTACAACGCCCAGCTCGTGGCCTGCTCCGGTCAGGTCATCCTCGCCGCCGACGTCACCGACCAGACCAACGACGTCGCCCAGTACCTCCCGATGGCCGACGCCGCCCAGACCGCCACCGCGGCCCTGCCCGTGAGCCTGACCCGCGGCCGGCCGAGGGGTATCGGGCTGATCGTCGCGGACAGTGGCTACTGGTCCCCGCGGGCCGCGACCCATCCCGGACCCGACCGGCTGATCGCGACCGCCAGCCGACGCACCCTGACCCGCCAGCCGATCCCGGACGGGCCACCCGACATCGACGCCACCACCCGGGAACAGATGACCCGCAGGCTCCTCACTCCCGACGGGCGTGAGAGCTACAAGCAGCGCGGCGCGACCATCGAACCCGTCAACGGACAGATCAAGGACGTCACCGGGCTCCGCCGGTTCCGTCGCCGCGGCATGGCCGCGGTCCGCGCGGAACTCGTCCTGACCTGCACCATCCACAACCTGCTCAAACTCCACCGCGCCACCGGCCCCCGCCCAGCCACCAGCTAAGCGGGGCCCGGCCTCGGCCGGCGGCAGGTCACCAGACCCGCACACCCAACGATCACCCGAATCCCCGCCACCAATTTGCTACAGGCTCTGGAACGACAGAAATCCTTCACTCTTGCGGCTCGCCAAACCGAGGCCTCAGGCCACCGGGTTCTCAGCGGTCCGGCCGCGTTGACGATGGAGCGCGAGCCCCCACTCACCAACTAACGATCTTGGCCGCGTCAATCCGGGACAGGCTCTCCCGTGACCAGAATCCTTCACGCTTCAGCTCGACCCCTCGACCGTCTGCACGCCCCGACAAGAAGCCGCAGGTCAGGGGCAGCCCGGCGGAATAATTCCACGACCAGCATTCGACTACACCGTGATCAAGATCACAAATCATTGCCCCCAAATGCTGGCGACGCAATCCTTGGCGCTGGTTCAGCCATCTCTGCACCGGAGCGGAAGTGAGAGCCGGATGAAACGCGCCATGCGCTATTTCGTCGTTGTCGTCGGAGCTATGGCGGTAGCGCTGTCGGCGGGGTGCGGCGGCGACGGCGCGACGGTCACCGCAGCCGGTGGGACGACTAGCGCAGCCAGTACCGCTGTGACGGCCACCGCGCCCAGCGCAGGGGTTACCGCAGCCAGTACGGTACCGCCGGCCGGAAACACCGACCCTTTGTGCACCAGGGTCGACGTGCCGGCTGAGCTGCTCAGAATTCGTGCGGGCAAGCGCGAGTTGGCGACGGCGCCGCCGCCGAAGCTTTCGGCCACATCCGAGCCACAGACGACGAACAGCGGCGACTACGCCTACGCCTCACTCCCCATAGACCTCAGCGGGCCGGGGCGGTACACGCTCAGGTTCGGCCCGGTCGACGACTTCTTTGATGTGCCAAGGATAATACCGATGGTCGCCTTCCAGCAGGCAGACGACTTCACCGGCCAAGTAAGTCATGCGGGCGGCCTTGCGATGGTCACCGATCCCGACGGTAAGCGTTACCTGAAAACCGACGTGGAGATCAAGGAAGTCCGGCCATGCACGTCATTTGTAATGTTCATTTCATAGTTGCCGGTAACGGATCTCCGGGACGCGGCTGGTCGGTTCGGTCATCCGTGTACTCGGGTTCAGCCAGCGGCGGCCGTGAGCGCGGGCAGGACCTTGTCGGTGTAGAGGTGCAGGCTCTCCCAGCCGTCGGCAGGTGGCAGGCCGCCGACGAGCGGATGCAGGACCATCGTGTCCATCGGCCCGGCCGCCTGTGCGCGTTCGACGCACTCAGCCGGGGTCAGCACCTCGTAGACGCCCTCGGCGCGCAGCTCGTCGACGGTGTCGGCGTGTGAGCGGACCGCCGAGGTCTGGCCGGGCTGCTGCCAGGAGGCGTAGGCGCGGGCCTCGTGCAGGAAATGGTGGCCGAGCCGCGCCCAGGCCCGGTCGGGGTCGTCGGCGAGGAACGTCAGCCGGGTCCTCTCCGGCGGCATGATGACGAAGCCGGACGTCCCGTGCGCGGCGAGCTGCTCGGTGTAGTAGGCGGCGAGCGCGGGGTCGTTCTTCGGCATGCAGAACGGCAGGCCGAGGCGGGCGGCCCGGCGTGCCGACACCGGCTTCCCGCCGCCGACCCACACCAGCGCGGAGGGGGCGCGCCGCGGCACCGGGGTAAGCCGCACCTGCCGGCCCTCATGCTCGAACGGCTCGCCCGACCAGACGGCGAGCAGGGTTTCCAGGGCTTCGTCGAGCGCCCGGCCGCGGGCCTTCCAGTCCCGGCCCAGCGCTGTGTACTCCTCCGGCCGGTATCCGAGACCGGCGACGATGGTGAGCCGCCCACCGCTGGCGAGGTCGAGCACCGCGAGCTCTTCGGCGAGCCGTGGCGGGTCGTACAGCGGCACCAGCAGCGCCTGGATGATCACCCGCAGCCGGGACGTCGCGCCCAGGATCATCGCCGCGTTCAGCAGCGGCGCGGGGCTCCAGCCGTCACCGGATGCATGATGTTCCTCCAGGCTCACCAGGTCGATGCCGTGCGCGTCGGCATGGCGGGCCATCTCGATGCCCGCGGAGTAGGCGGCGGAAAGGGCGGCCGGGTCCAGGCCGGGCACGGCGAAGTTGAAACGCAGCACGGTGAGCACGCCGACTCCTCTCGGATGATCCGTCTCGGGTCAGCGGCCGGTGTAGACGGGGGGACGGCGTTCGGAGAAGGCGCGGGTGCCCTCCTTGGCGTCCTCGGTGGCGAAGACGGGCAGGCCGATCTCCAGCTCGCGGGCCAGCGCCTCCGTCTCGGGCAGCCCCTCGGTCTCCCGCACCGAGCGCTTCACCGCCTGCACGGCCAGCGGGGCGTTGGCGGCGATGCGCTCGGCGACCCGCAGGGCTTCGTCGAGGGCCTTGCCATCCGGGACGACCCGGCTGATCAGGCCGATGTCGGCGGCCTCGGCGGCGGTGATCGTCTCGCCGGTGAGCAGCAGCTCCATCGCCCGCGCGTAGGGGATCTGCCGGCGCAGCCGGACCGTCGACCCGCCGAGCGGGAAAAGCCCGCGGGTGACCTCGACGACGCCGAACGTGGCGCTCTCGGCGGCGATCCGGACGTCCGTCGCCTGCAGGATCTCCGTGCCGCCGGCGACGGCGGGCCCCTCGACCGCGGCGATCAGCGGCTTGGCCAGCTGCTTCGAGCGCAGCAGGGCGCGCCAGGCGATGCCGGTGTCCTCCCGGAAGCGTTTCGCGGCTCCGTCGGCACTCACCGCGTTGTTCATCGCCTTCAGATCGGCGCCGGCGCAGAACACCCCGCCGGCTCCGGTGAGGACGGCGACGCGGACCGCCGGGTCGGCGTCGATCATCTCCCAGGCGTCGGCAAGACCCACGATCATGGATGGTGACAGGGCGTTGCGTGCCTCGGGCCGGTTCATCGTCACCACGACGACGGGGCCCGAGCGCTCGACCACAAGATGTTCGCTCATCATGTCCTCCACGGTTCGTCTGCCACGGTGGAGCGCGCTGCCGCCGACCGGCCCCACGGCGCGGCCCCAGGCTAGAACACGTACTAGTTTCTGTCGCCCACCATCACGAGAGTCCCTGGTGAGCAGGGTGTTGCGGGATCCGTCCCGGTTGCCCGGTTCGTCGTCCACGGTCGAAGGCGGCACGCTAACGTCGAAGATCTGACGGGTAGTCAGGTCCGTCGGAGTCGTGCAAGTGGAAGGGGAACAGGCGTGCCCGAGACAGTCACCCCGCTGGCCGGCGTCCGCATCATCGAGTGCTCGATGCTCGGGCCCGCCGCCGTCACCACCGCGCTGGCCGACCTCGGCGCCGAGGTCATCAAGGTCGAGCCGCCCCAGGGCGACTACGTGCGGTCGATGACCTGGCCGATCGTCGACGGGACGTCCCTCATGCACCTGCATGTGAACCGGGGGAAGCGCGGGATCGTGCTGGACCTGCGCACCCCCGGCGGGCACGCGGTGTTCCTCGACCTCGTCCGCGGGGCCGACGCGGTGGTGGAGGCGATGCGCCCGGGTGGGCTCGCCCGCCGCGGCCTCGGCTTCGACGCACTGCGGGCGGTGAACCCGGCGATCGTCCTGCTGACGATCTCCGGCTATGGCCTGACCGGCCCGTACAAGGACTACCCAAGCCACGGAGTCGCGTACGACACCTGGGCCGGAGTGGTAACCCCCGTCGTCGACGACGACGGTTTCACCGCCATTCCCGAGCACGTCTCGCTCGGTATCAACGCCGGCCCGCTCTACGGTTCGCTGGGCGTTCTCGCGGGCATTCTGGCCGCCCGGTCCACCGGTGTCGGGCGGTGGCTGGAGGTCGCCCAGTCCGACGCGGCGGCCGCCGTGGACTGGCTGCGCTCGGAAACCCACCGGGCCTACGAACGCCCGGCGGACGAGGTGACCGGAAACGCCTCCGACGGCGGGCGCCGCCGCCTTCCCGGCACCGCCGGAATGGCCGAGGGCGTCCGTTACAACATCTACGCGACCAGCGACGGCCACATTCTCTTCATGGCGTCGGAACGGGAGTTCTGGAAGAACTTCTGCGTCGGGGTGGGCCGCGCCGACCTGTTCGACCGCTATCCCGGGGAGCGTTACGCCGACCACGCCGCCGGGAACACCGCCCTGCGCCGGGAGCTGCGGGCCGTCTTCCTGACCCGCACCAGCGCGGAATGGATCGCCTTCGGCGGGCGGGTGAACACCCCGATCGCCCCGGTAAACACCCCCCGCACGCTCGCGGACGACCCCCAGTTCGCCGACCGGCTGCCCTGGATTCCCAAGGAAAGCCTCGGCGCCGACCAGCTGCCGATTCCCATCAGGATCGTCGACGGCGACCTTCCGCACCCGGCCCGCGCGCCGCGGGTCGGCGAGCACACGGCCGAGGTGCTGCGCGACGTCCTCGGCTACGACGACGCGCGGATCGACCGTCTGCGGGCCGAGGGCGCGCTCGGCCGTGGCGGCGCTCGGGACGACACCCCGAACCGCCAGCACACCCCGAACCCCGAGGGCGCACCGAACCCGTAGACCGCGCAGGACGGGCAGGCTCGCTCGCCCCGCTGAGCCGCGGCGGGGCGAGCGAGCCTGGCACGGCTCAGCCGGCGGCGGCGGTCGATGCGTCGTCACCCGGTTGCGTCGTCGCCGAGCTGCGCCGCCCGCTGACGGGTGGTGCTGTGCACCGGGTCCCGGTCGAAGATCGGCAGGACGTGCCGGCCGAACACCTCGACGGCCTCGCAGGCCACCTCGACCGGCATCGTCGTCGACAGCATGCCGAAGGTGAGCTGGTCGGCGCCGATGTCGGCGTAGGTGCGCACCGCCCGCTCACACTCTTCCGGGTCACCGATGACGATGTGGCCGGCCCCGATCGCGAGGTCGAGCAGCTCGACGGTCGGCTCGGGCAGCACCTGCGGCCAGTCGGGAATGTAGGCCGGCTTCGGGAAGGTGTCGAGGTACCGGTACACGAGGCTGTTCTGGTAGCTCATCGTGATGTCGGTGGCGATCTCCCGGGCCCGGGCGCCGTCCTCCAGGCAGAGCATCTGGCTGGTGACCATGACGTTGTTGTTGACGTACCCGCCGACCGGCTCGGCCTTCTCGATGTTCTTCTTGTAGATCTCGATGAGCGGGGCCAGCTGGTCGGGGGTTCCGTGCGCGAAACAGAGCACACCGAGCCCCATCCGCGCGGCCTTCTCGAACGTCCCGGGATTTCCCGCCGCCACCCACATCGGCGGATGCGGGCGGGTGTGCGGCTTCGGCAGGACGTTCCGTGCCGGCATCGAGAAGAACTCGCCGTCGTGTTCGTACTCGCCGTCCGCCCACATCTTCGGCAGCTCGGCGACGACCTCGTCGAACATCTTCTTGGTCAGGTCCGGGTCGGTGATCCCGAAACCGCGCTGCTCGGTGGTGGACGAGCCACGCCCCATACCAAGCTCGAAACGCCCGCCGGAGAGATGGTCGAGCATCGCGGCCCGCTCGGCGATGCGGGCCGGGTGGTTCACCGGCGGCGTGATGTTGAAGATGCCGCTGCCGATGTGGATGCGTTCGGTGACCCCGGCGAGGTAGGCCAGAAAGCTCTCGTTCGCCGACAGGTGCGAGTACTCGTCGAGGAAATGGTGCTCGGTGGCCCAGGTGTACTTGAATCCGGCCCGGTCCGCGGCCCTGGTCCAGGTGACCTCGTCCATCAGCCGGTTGTGCTCCGCGCCCAGCGGGTCGCGTTCCGACAGCCGGCGCGGCAGGTAGAGCGAGTTGAAGATCCCGAATTCCATGGCCGGACCACCTCTCACCGTTCGACTGACGGCCGCGGCGCGACGCGCGCGGCCCACCCGGCGCGGCCCAGCCCAAGCGGCCGACCCGAGCCCCGCCGATCTGACGCCCCGTCCGGAAATCGCGGCTCGGCAGCGACAATATCTAGAACGTGTTCTAGACTCTAGCGACTGGAACCGTGGGTGCAAGAGTCACCGGACGTCGCCCCCAGGCGAGTCATCCCTGACCTACCGTCAGGTACAGGCCGGGCGTCCGGATGCTTCTCACCGGGGGCGGAAGGATGGTCATGAGCGCTCTGGAGACGACCGCCGCGCGCACCGGGTCGCTGTTCATCGGCGGCGACCTCGTGCCGGGCGCGGCGGGGCGCTACCCGGTGATCGACCCGGCCAGTGAGGAGCTGGTCGGCGAGGCACCACAGGCCTCGCCCGAGCAGGCCCGCGAGGCCGCCGCCGCGGCCCGCGCCGCCTGGCGCTCCTGGTCGCAGACCACCCCCGAGCGGCGCGCGGAGCTGCTCGGGCGGATCGCGGACCTGCTGATCACGCACAACGACGAGCTGGTCGGGCTGGTCCAGGCGGAGACCGGCGCGACCGCACGGGTCGCACAGACCATGCAGGTGCCGGTGGCCGTCGACCGCTTCCGCCGCTACGCCAAGGAGGCTCTCGACCCGGTTACCGTGCCACTGCCCCCACAGCCGATGCCCGCCACCCCGCTCGCACCTGGCGGCCTGATCGGCGCGGTCGCCGTACGCCAGCCCGTCGGCGTCGTCGCCTGCATCACCCCGTACAACTTCCCGCTGGTCAGCCTGGCGGGGAAGGTCGCGCCCGCGCTCGCCATGGGCAACACCGTCGTGGTCAAGCCGGCGCCGCAGGATCCGCTGCAGATCCTGCTCTTCGCCGAGATCGTCGCGGAGGCCGGGGTGCCGCCCGGCGTGGTCAACGTCGTCACCGGGTCCGCCCCGTCGATCGGCGCGGCGCTGGTCGACTCCCCCGACGTCGACATGATCAGCTTCACCGGGAGCACCCAGGTCGGGCAGGCCATCGCCGCGGCCGCCGGGCGTGACATGAAGCGGGTGCTGATGGAGCTCGGCGGGAAGGGCGCCGCCATCGTCTTCGACGACGCCGACCTCGACGCGGCGGTCGGTGGCATCGGCTCGACCTGGAGCTTCCACTCCGGGCAGATCTGCACCGCGCCGACCCGCGTGCTGGTCCAGCGCGGCGTGCGCGACGCCCTCGTCGACCGGCTCACCGCCTACGCCGGCGCCTGCCGGGTCGGCGACCCGCGCGCCGCGGGCACCGTCGTCGGCCCGGTCATCTCCGCGGCCCACCGGGACCGGGTCGAGGCGATGATCGAGAAAGGTGTGGCCGAAGGCGCGACCCTGGCGGTCGGTGGCCACCGGCCGGCGTCCGACACCGGCTTCTACGTCGCGCCGACACTGTTCACCGACGTCACGCCCGGGATGTCGATCGCCCGCGAGGAGTTCTTCGCGCCGGTGGTCGTCCTCATGACGTTCACCGACGAGGACGAGGCCGTCGAGATCGCGAACGACAGCCCGTTCGGTCTGAGCGACTACGTCTGGACCGCGGACACCGGGCGCGGCTACCGCGTCGCCCGCCGGCTGCGCTCCGGCAGCGTCGGGATCAACACCGTGCAGCGCAACCACGAGACGCCGTTCGGTGGTTTCAGGCACAGCGGCGTCGGGCGCGACTGCGGCACCTTCGCGATGCACGCCTACAGCGAGTTACAGAGCATCGTCTGGTCAAGCTGAAGCTGAGGAGCGACGAGCATGGGTGATCTGCTGCGTGGCATCGTCTGGGACGGTTCCGCCTACCACGTGGTCGACGACCTCGAGGTGCGCCCACCCGGGCCCGGCGAGGTCGAGGTGCGGATGACCGCCGCCGGCCTGTGCCACAGCGACCTGGCGGTCGTGCGGGGGACGATCCCCTTCCCGACCCCGGTCGTTCTCGGCCACGAGGGCGCCGGCGTCGTCTCGGCACTGGGGCCCGGGGTGACGGGGGCGACGGGGCTTGCGGAGGGTGACGTGGTCGCGCTCACCACCCTCGGCAACTGCGGTGCCTGCGAGCACTGCGACGCCGGCCAGCCGACGATGTGCCGCTCCACCTTCGGCCGCCGGCCGCAGCCGTTCACCTGGCGCGGCGCGCCCACCTACAACTTCGCGAACACGTCCTGTTTCGCCGAGCGGGTCGTCGTCGCGGCGAACCAGTGCGTGCCGGTTCCCGACGACGTCCCCGCCGCGTCGGCGGCGCTGCTCGGCTGCGGGGTGCTGACCGGCGTCGGCGCCGTGCTCAACCGCGCCCAGGTGCGGCCCGGGTCGACGGTCGCCGTCATCGGTGTCGGCGGCATCGGCCTGAACGTGATCCAGGGCGCGGCGCTCGCCGGCGCGACCCGCGTCGTCGCCGTCGACACCAACCCGGCGAAGGCCGACCTGGCGTACCGGTTCGGGGCGACCGACTTCGTCGACCCGTCCGGCCGGGACACCGCCGGCGCCGTCCGCGACCTGCTGCCCGCCGACAGCACCGGGGTGGACTACTCCTTCGAATGCGTCGGGCACCCGGCGCTGGCCCGGGCCGCCGTCGACATGCTCGGCTGGCACGGCACCGCCGTTCTGCTCGGGGTGCCGGCGGAGGCCGCCGAGCTGTCCGTCCCCATCACCGACCTGTACCTCGACAAGTCGGTGCTGGGCTGCCGGTACGGCTCGTCCCGCCCGCAGCGGGACGTCCGCACCTACCTGGGCCTGTACCGCGGCGGTCGCCTCCTGCTCGACGAGCTGGTGACCCGCACCTACCCGCTCGACGCCGTCGGCCAGGCGATGGTCGACCTGGAAGCCGGCGACCTGGCCCGCGGCGTGCTCACCTTCTGACCTTCGGCGATGGAGCGAGGACGTCCCCCAGAGCAAGTAGCACGCTGTAGCACCGAGTGCTACCATAGGCGCCATGGGCAGTCTGGAGATCACCCAACGAGATCTGCGGTCGAGATCGCGGGAGATCATGGATGCCGTCGAGCACGGCGAGTCCTTTACCGTCACCCGGGATGGTCGTCAGATCGGCCAGCTGGTGCCCATTCGACGGAGGCGCAGGTTCATTTCCCGGCAGGAGTTCGCCGCAATGTCACGTAACGCCCCCGGCACGGATCTGGACGCCTTCCGCGCGGACCAGGACGCGGTGGTCGACCACGAGGCCGCCGGTGGCTACGAACACTGAGAACTTCCGGCAGGGCCTGCTCGACACCAACATTCTGATCCTGCGTCGCTGGATAGATCCCGCCGAGCTTCCCGACGAGATGGCGATCAGCGCCGTGACGCTTGCCGAGTTGTCCGCGGGGCCGCATCAGGTCCGGCGCAACGACGAACAGGACCTGTACGACGAGCACGAGGAACGCGCGCGGCGGATGGAAACCCTTCAGCGCGCCGAGAACGAGTTCGACCCGATACCGTTCGATGCCGAGGCCGCCCGTGTCTACGGCCGTCTGTCGGCAGCCGTCGTCGTTGCTGGACGCAAACCACGCCGCCGCGTCGCGGATCTCATGATCGCCGCTACGGCGATCACGGAGAGCCTGCCCCTGTTCACCACGAATCCGGGCGACTACGTCGGCCTGGAAAAACTCATGGACGTGGTCCCGGTCACGAGGCCGTCGGTGCTCCGTAACTAGCCTGCGGTTCCGAACGACCGGTAGGGCAGCGTTGGTTCGCCGTCGGAGTCGAGTGTCGTCAGCAGGGCGCCTCGGGAGCAGGCCGCCGGCACAAGCGGGTTGGCCGAGCCGTCGCACTGGAAGGTGAGTCCTGGTGCCGCCGGTAGCGGGAGCTTCGGCGCCGACTTGATCTTCTCTGTGATCCGGGCAGGGGTGATGTCGCCGCTGATCCCGTCGAGTGCCCGGCTCAGCGCGGTCATCGTGAAGTAGATGGTCGGCCCCATCGAGTTGCTCAGGTCGATGTCGGTCTCGTCGTAGGCAGCCACGATCGCTCGCCACTGGCTCATGTCGATGTTCTCGGTGTCGCCGACCGCGAACGGTGTGGAGGTGTAGACCCCGTCGAAGGCATCGCCGAGCGCCTTCCGCGAGCTGTCGGAGACGCACTGGCTGACGACGCCGATCGGGCCGGTGAAGCTCGCGGCGCGCAGCCCGTTGAACGCCGAGATGCAGAACGTGTCGCTGCCGATGATGTGCACCTCGGTCGGTTCGCCCGCCGCGATCCTCGCCATCTGCGGTGTCATGTCCGCCTGGTCGGGCGGGATCCTGACCACCTGCAGGTCAAGCCCGGCATCGCCGAAGACCTGGTCGCCGACGGCGTCGTAGAACCCGGTGACGACCGGGACATCGATCGCGACGACCGTGACCTTCCCGACCTTGTTCTCCTTGGCGACTGTGATCGGCAACGTGCCGAGCCCGGCGATCAGGTCTCCGAGGACGAACGTCGAGTCGGGGTCGAGGATGACGGACTGCTCGGTGGTTCCATACAGGAAGACTGGTATGCCGGCGTCATGCAGCGACTGCCACATGGTGCCGATGGCCGTCGTCTCGCCGGCCACCGTGATCACGACGTCCTGCTGGATGAACTCGGTCGCGCAGTCGGTCGCTTTCGCCGGGTCGGCCAGTGACTCGCAGGTGACGAGTTCGATCGGCCTGCCACCGATGCCGCCGGCGTGCACATTGAGGAACTTCGCCATCGCCTTGGCGGAGTCGATCTGGATCGTGTTGTCGAACGCGGGGGTCGCACCGAGCAGCCTCGAAAAGGTGCAGCACCGAGACAGTGAGGCATCGCCAGCGACAACCGATGAATAGCACGGTAATTCCGGTTTCCCGAAGATGGCCCGGCGTCGCCAGGGGTCGCCCGGATGTACTCGCCGACGGAACGGCGCGCACTTTGATGAGAAGATCGCCTGGTGTGGAACGAGCTTCCCCGGAACGCAACAGTGCCCTAAATCGTGACGATCCTCAGGAGGTCCTCCAGGCCGACGAGGTCGGCGGCGTTGCGGGTGTAGATGCTGGCTCCGTGGGCGTGGGCGGTGGCCGCGATCAGCAGGTCCATGGTGCGTGCGCGTGGCTGGCGCCCGACTTCGACGATGCGGGCGGCGAGACGCCCGTAGCTGTCGGCGACGGCATCGTCAACAGGCAGTGGGTCGAACCGTCGTTGGATCGCGCTGAGGCGGGCGAGCCGGGTCGCGCGGGCCTGGGGCGTCCTGGCGACGAGGATGCCGAACTGTAGTTCGGCAATGCTGACGACACTGACCGCCAACTCGCCGGGAATGGGGGTGACGTCCGTGGCGACCAGGACGCTGGTGTCGAGGATGCCTCGATTCATCGACCTTCCCAGGGATCCGTGAGGGAACCGTCGACGAGGTCGCGGTCCTGCGGCCAGTCAGTGTCCTCCGCCTGCGCGAAGAGATCCGCCAGATCGCCCCAGCGCCGCCACACACGCGGACTCACCGGGCCGAGGACGGCTGCTGGCCGGCCGGCCACGGTGATGGTGAGCCGTTCACCGGCCTGAGCACGGCGTACCAGATCGCTGGCGTTCTGCCGAACCTCTCGAAGCCCTATCTCGTCCACCCCCCGAGAGTAGCACTTGTGCTACCTGACCCTGGGCGGTTCAGCCGCGATCGGCACGGTCGCTGTGTCGCGGCCGGAGCGCAGCAGGGTCCCCGGGGTGGCGCCGGTGGTTGTCCCGTCCCGGACGATCTCGACGCCGTTGACCAGCACGTGGGCGACGCCGATCGAGCCGGCGGTGAGGCGGGCCGCGCCGCCGGGGAGGTCGTCGACCAGGGCGGCGTGCTCGGCGTCGACGGTGGCCGGGTCGAAGACGGTGATGTCGGCGTGGCAGCCCGGTGCGAGCCGGCCCCGGTCGCGCAGGCCGAACAGGGCCGCCGGCTCGCCGGTCATCATCGCGACGGCCGCCTCCAGGCCGACGAGGCGGCGCCCGCGCAGGCAGTCGCCGAGGAACCTGGTCGGGTAGGGCGCGCCGGCCATCCGGTCCAGGTGCGCACCGGCGTCCGAGCCGCCGAGCAGGACGTCCGGGTGTGCCCAGGTGTCGCGCCGCAGTGCCCACGAGTCGGGGTCGTTGTCGGTCGGCATCGGCCACAGGACCGTCCGCAGGTCGTCGGCGGCGGCGATCTCGACGAGGGCCGCGAAGGGGTCGAGGTCGCGTTCGGTGGCGATGTCGCCGACGACGCGGCCGGTCAGGCCGGCGTTGGCCCGTGAATAGGTGTCGCCGATGACGTAGCGGCGGAAGTCCGCGAGCCGGCGCAGGACACCGGCCTCCGGGGCGCGGGCCCGTTCCAGCAGGCGGGCGCGCACCGCCGGGTCGCGCAGCGCGGCGATCCGCTCGGGGATCGGCAGGCCGAGGACGTCCCCCCAGCCGGGGATGAGGTGCAGCGCGCAGAAGGTGCGCAGGCTCATGTTCATCGGCACCAGCGTCGGCATGGTCAGTGCGACGACCCGGCCGCCGAGCTCGCGGGCCCGCGCGGACGCGGCCAACTGGCGCGGGACCCGGTCGGGGGCGGCCGCGTCGATGGTCAGCACGTTCCAGTTGAGCGGCCGGCCGGCCGCCGCGCTCATCCGCGCGAGCAGGTCGATCTCGTCGTCGTCGAAGGTGTTCAGGCAGCCGGGGACGATCCCCTCCAGGAAGGTGCCCTCGTGCTCGCCGACGGCCGCGCACAGCGCGAGCGTCTCCTCGTGGGACGCCCAGCGGGAGGCGACCGGCCGGCCGTCGCCGTCGACATGCGTCGAGGAAAGCGTGGTGGACAGGCCCAGCGCTCCGGCGGCGAGCGCGTCGTGCAGCACCGCGGTCATCGCGGCGACCTCGCCCGCGGTCGCCGCCCGGCCGACCGCCTCGGCACCCAGCACGTAGGAGCGCAGCGCGCAGTGGCCGACGAGGAACCCGGCGTTGACGCCGATCCGCCCGTCGAGGGTGTCGAGGTACTCGGCGAACGTCTCCCAGCTCCAGTCGACGCCGGTCTCCAGCGCGGCCAGCGGCATCCCCTCGACGCGGGCCATCATCCGGCGCAGGTAGTCGGCGCCGCCGGGACGCAGCGGGGCGAGGGTGAACCCGCAGTTGCCGCCGATCACCGTGGTGACCCCGTGCACGTTCGACGGGGTGGCGTACGGATCCCAGAGCAGCTGCGCGTCATAGTGCGTGTGGACATCGACGAAGCCCGGCGCGACGACGAGCCCGTCAGCCTGGATTCGCACCCGGGCCTGGGTGGGCTCACCGGGTGGGGTGACGGCCGCGATCCGGCCGTCCTTGATCGCGACGTCGGCGTGCCGACCCGGCGCGCCGGTGCCGTCCACGACGAGACCACCGGTGATCAGCGTGTCGAACATGGCACTACCCCCGGGCGCCCGGCGCGTCGGCGCTCGGCAGGTCGGGGGCGGCGGCCCAGCGACCGTCCGGGGTGAGGCCGAGCATGCGGATCGCGTTGCCGCGGACGATCTTCTCGATGGTCTCCATCGGCAGGTGCTTCATCTGGCGTTCGGCGACGGCCCGGGTGTCGGGCCAGGTGCTGTCCGAATGCGGGTAGTCGCTTTCGTAGGTGACGGTGTCGGCGCCGATCTCGTCCAGGCTGAGCAGGCCGTGCGGGTCGTCGAAGAAACAGCCGTACACGTGCCGGCGGTACAGCTCGCTCGGAGGCACGGTCACGGTCTCCCCCAGCCCGCCCCAGCCGCGGTTCTCCCGCCAGACGACGTCGGCGCGGTGCAGGATGTACGGAATCCAGCCGATGGAGCCTTCCGAGTAGGCGATCGTGAGCTCCGGGAAGCGCTCGAACGTGCCCGACAGCAGCCAGTCGACGAGGGAATAGCACGAGTTCGCGAACGTCAGGGTGGAGCCGACCGCGGGCGGGGCGTCCGCCGAGGTCGAGGGCATCTTCGACGACGACCCGATGTGCATGTTGATGGTCGTCCCGGTCTCCGCGCAGGCGGCGAAGAACGGATCCCAGTAATGGTCGCGGTCGTGGATGGAGGGCAGGCCGAGAAACGGTGGGATCTCGCTGAAGCAGACGGCACGCACGCCCCGGGCGGCATTGCGGCGGACTTCGGCGGCGGCGAGCCCGGCGTCCCACAGCGGGACGATCGCGAGCGGGATCAGCCGGCCGGCCGCCGCGCCGCACCATTCCTCGACCATCCAGTCGTTGTAGGCGCGTACGCACAGCAGGGCCAGCTCCCGGTCGGCGGCCTCGGTGAAGGTCTGGCCGCAGAAACGCGGGAAGGTGGGGAAGCACAGTGACGACTCGATGTGGTTGACGTCCATGTCGGCGAGCCGGTCGGCGACCATGAAGGCACCCGGGCGCATCTGGTCGTAGCGCACCAGGCGCAGGTCGACCTCGTCGCGGTCGAAGCCGACCGCGGCGTCGAGGCGCATCAGCGGGCGGCACAGGTCCTCGTAGCGCCACCAGGCGACGTCCGGGCCGCTGCCCGGCGCGCCCATGGTCACCGTCAGCCGGCCGCCCACGAAGGTGACCTCGCCCTTCGGGGCGTGGACCACCCGGGGGCCGACGTCGCGGTACCGCGCCGGCAGCCGGCTGCTCCACACGTCGGGTGGCTCGACGACGTGATCGTCTACCGAGACAATCTTCGGGAAGTCGTGCATGGGGGCAGGGTAGCTCCGTTTCTGACGATCCGTCAGGTGTACGGGGCGACCCGCTCTCTCAGTACATGCAACCAGTGCCGGCATTTGCGCCACAGCCAGCGATCCGAGCCCTGAGATGGCGTCAGAAACCTCTCGGAAACCTCTATCGCCAGAAGAGAACGTGTTCTAGTCTGTCGGTCTGTCGGCGCGCCCGGTGCAACGAGCGCGTTTCGCCGCCTCACACGCCCCGCCGAGTCGCCGCGGCCTGCCTCCCCGCGGCCGCCGGCCGCCGGCTGACTGGCCGACGTGCGGGCGTCAAGGGAGAGGACATCCCCCGATGAGACCCCACCCCCGCCGTCGCAGAAGCCGCTTAGCATCCGCGCTGACGATCGCCATCGCCGTCAGCGTTGCCCTGACGGCGTGCACCCGGTCCGCCGACGAACGTGAGACGGGGGGATCCGAGCCCGCCGCGACGGCGGCTGGCGCATCGCCGGCAGCCGCCGCGGCCGGCGACTTCGGCGACCTGCGGGGCGTGTGCGGCCCCGGCCCCGCGAGCGGCGGCGGGGGCAGTAGCGGCGGCGGGGCCGCGGGCGGTGCGAGCGTTCGCGGGGTCACCGACTCGGAGATCACGATCGGCACCACCGCCGATGTGGGCAGCAACATCACCCCCGGCCTGGGCCAGGAGTTCTTCGACGTGGGCGACGCGTTCGTCGCCTGGTGCAACAAGGCCGGTGGCATCAACGGCCGGAAGCTCAGGCTCATCAAGCACGACGCGAAACTGTCCGAAGCCGCCGCGCAGATGATCCAGGCCTGTCAGACCGACTTCATGATTGTCGGCGGCGGCATGGTCGGTGACGCCGCCGCGGTCGGGCCGCGGGTCGACTGCGGGCTCGGTCAGATCTCCGGCTACACCGTCTCCCCGGAGGCCATCAGGGCTCCGCTTCAGGTCGTGCCGATTCCGGCGCCGTTCGACCAGTACCCGATCGGCGCCTACCGGCAGCTCGTGAAGCGCTATCCCGACGCGGCCGACCATCTCGGTGTGGCCGGAAACAACCTCGCGACGCTGCGCCCGCAGGGCCTGCGGCTGCAGGAGGCCCTCACCACCAACGGTTTCAAGGTGAGCTCCTACCAGGAATGGCCCCCGCTGGTGGCGAACTACCGGCCGTACATGGAGGAGATGCGGGCCAAGGGGACCCGGGGGCTGGAGGCGATCGCCCTGCAGGACCTCACCGCGCCGCTGACCGCGATCAACAACATCGGGTGGAAGCCGGACTTCGTCGTCATCGCGCACCAGCTGTACGACCCGGGCACGATCAAGGCGGTGACCACGGCGAACTTCTCCAACGTCTACCTCACGCTCGACCACGTTCCGTTCGAGCTCGCCGACACCGTGCCCGCGGTGAAGGAAGCCGTGACGATTCTGCGGGACACCCACCCGGAGGCGAAGCTCACCGACTTCACCGCCATCGGCTTCAACGCCTGGCTGCTGTGGGCGAAGGCGGCGACCGAATGCGGGGCGGACCTGACCAGCGCCTGCGTGCTGGAGAAGGCCGGCGCGACGAAGCAGTGGTCGGCCGGCGGCCTCTATCCCGCACACGACATCGCCCCCGGCGGGAAGGGTGATCTCAGCACCTGCGTCCTGCTCATGAAGGTCACCCCCGACGGTTTCGTCTACGACCGCGAGCTCACCCAGCCGAACAACGGCATCTTCAACTGCGATCCGTCCAATGTGGCAAGGCTGACGAACACCTTCGAATAGCGGTCCGAATCCGCTCCGCTCCGACCCTGATCCGATCCCGATCCGTCCCGACGATCCGCCACCCGAATCGAATTCCATCCGCCAGGAACGTCGAAAGGGATGCTGTGAGCACCGGGGTCAACTTCGCGGACATGATCGAGCTCATCGCGGACACGGTGCCGGGCCGGCCGGCCATCGTCGCCGGATCGTCCCGACTGACCTACGCCGAGCTGGACGCCCGTGCCGACCGCGCCGCGCGGCTGCTGCGGGACGCCGGGGTCCAGCCCGGCGAGCACGTCGGCATCTACGCGGTGAACCGGATCGAATGGGTCGAGGCGATGATCGGCTGCCTCAAGCTGCGGGCCACCCCGGTGAACATCAACTACCGGTATGTCGCGGCGGAGCTGCGGTATCTGATCGACAACGCCGACCTGCGCACGATCGTCGTCGAACGGCGCTACCTGCCCACCCTCGCCACGGCACTGGCGGACGCCTCACCGGTCCGCGCCGTCGTCGTCCTCGAGGACGGGTCCCCGCTCCCGGCCGACGTCCAGGTCGACGCCCAGGTCGACGGCGGGAGCGGTGCCGAGGCCCGGACCGGCGGCGCGGCCGGGAGTCAGGCGACGTCGTGGCGAACGGTCGGGTTCGAGGATCCGACAGCCGATCCGGCGACCGATCCGCGACCGGTTCGGATCCCCCGCGACGGCGATGATCACTACATCATCTACACGGGCGGTACGACGGGACTACCCAAGGGGGTGGTGTGGCGGTCCGCCGACCTGTTCCGGGCGGCGATCGCCCGCCCCCTGCCGGACGGCCGGATCCCGACCGGCATCACCGACTTCGTCGAGCACGCGGCGAACCCGCCGCTGAACTACTTCACCCTGGCACCGCTCATGCACGGGGCCGCCCAGCTCGGCGTGCTCATCGCGATCGCCACCGCGGGCACCACCGTGCTGTGGACGGGCCGCAGCTTCGACGCGCCCGCGATCTGGGATCTCGCCGCCGCCGAGCGGGCGACGTCGATGACCGTGGTCGGCGACGCGATGGCGCTCCCGCTGGTCGACGCGCTGGAGGCACGGCCCGGCGGTTGGGATCTCTCCGGGCTGTTCGCGCTGGCCAACAGTGGTGCGCCGCTGTCCAGCGGGATCCGGGCCCGGCTGGCGCGGCTGCTGCCGAACGTCCTCATCATCGACTCGTACGGCGCCACCGAGCTCGGGCACAGCGGCGCCGAGGAGGGTGGGCCGGCACGGTTCCGGCTCAGCGGTGACACCGCCGTCCTCGACGAGCGCCTCGTCCCGATCAGCCCTGGGGCGGGCACGGTCGGCCGGATCGCGCGGCGCGGGGCGATCCCGCTCGGCTACTACCAGGACCCGGAGAAGACCGCCGCCGTGTTCCAGACCGACGCCGACGGGGTGCGCTGGGCGGTGCCGGGCGACCTCGCCACCGTCGACGCGGACGGCACGGTCCGATTACTCGGCCGCGGCAGCACCGTGGTGAACTCCGGCGGCGAGAAGATCTTCCCCGAGGAGGTCGAGGACGCGCTGAAGACGCATCCCGACCTCGTCGACGCGGTGGTGGTCGGGGTCCCGGACGCCCGCTTCGGCGAGCGGGTCGTCGCCCTCGCCGTCCTGCGCGCCGGTCGGGCGCCCGACTCCGCGGCGCTCATCGCGCACTGCCGAGGCCTCGTCGCCGGTTTCAAGGTGCCGCGGGAGATTCACACCGTGACCGCCATCAGGCGTAGCCCGGCCGGAAAGGTCGACATCCCCTGGGCCCGCGCCCGCGCCGCCGACCTGTCCGGCTCCGCGGAACCACCCGGTACCACCGACTTCGCCGGCTCCGCGGAAGCGCCCGACGTCACCGACCCATCCGGTTCCGCGGAACCGCCCCGCGTCATCGACCTGCCCGGCGCCCCGGAACCACCCGACGCCACCGAACCTTCCGGTTCCGCGGAACCGCCTGGTTCCGCGGAACCGCCTGGCGTCGTCCCTGCTGCCGGCCGGAGCCCGGCGGGCGTGACTGGCGATGCGGCGGCCAAGGGGTCCGCGGACGCGGGGTCCGCGGCCGACGCGGCGGGGCGGGAACGGGCGTCGTTCCTGCCCGATCTGCTCATCGCGGCGCTCGAACGCGGCCGCGACCTTCCGGCGGTGCATCTCGACGGCCGGGTGCTGACCGGGGCCGAGGTGCGCGACGAGACGAGCCGGTACGCGCAGGCGTACGCGAAGCTCGGCCTGGGCATCGGCAGCCCGACCGCGATGATCTCGGCGAACCGCCCCGAGGTGCTCTTCACCATGGGCGCGAACATGCTGACCGGATGCCGGTCGTCCGCCCTGCATCCACTCGGCTCCGTGGATGATCACGCCTACATCCTCGCCGACGCCGAGATCGAGACGCTCGTGTTCGACCCGGCCTTCGCCCGCCGTGCGACGGAGCTGGCGCGGCGGGTGCCGTCCCTGGTGAACCTGCTGTCACTCGGCCCGGCGGAGGTGGGCACGGACCTGACCGCGCTGGCCGCCGGGTTCGCCCCGCGCCCGCTGGTCGCGCCCCGGGTGGGGCCCGAGGACGTCTCCGGCATCACCTACACGGGCGGTACGACGGGACGTCCCAAAGGGGTGATGTCGACGTACCGTGGCGCGGCCACGATGACCCAGATCCAGCTCGCCGAATGGGAGTGGCCGGCCGAGACCCGCTTCCTCGTCTGCACACCGCTGTCGCACGCGGGCGCCGCGTTCTTCGTGCCGGTGCTGCTGCGGGGCGGGTCGCTGGTCGTGCTCCCCCGGTTCGACCCCGCCGCGGTGCTCGACGCGATCGAGAAGTACCGCATCACCGCGACGATGCTCGTGCCGACGATGCTCTACCACCTGCTCGACCACCCGAAGCTGGCGGCGGCGGACACATCGAGCCTGCAGACCGTCTTCTACGGGGCCTCGGCGATGAGCCCGACCCGGCTGGCGGAGGCCATCGAGCGGTTCGGGCCGGTCTTCTTCCAGTTCTACGGGCAGAGCGAATGCCCGATGACGATCAGCGTGCTGCGCCGCGGGGAGCACGACGTCAACCGCCCCGACCGGCTGGCCAGCTGCGGGCGTCCGGTGCCGTGGGTGCGGGTGGCGCTGCTCGACGACGACGGCGCCGAGGTGGCCGACGGTGAGCCCGGGGAGGTCTGCGTCCGCGGGCCGCTGCTGTCCGCCGGCTACTGGCGCCGCCCGGACCAGACGGCGGAGCTGTTCGAGCACGGCTGGCTGCACACCGGGGACATCGCGCGCCGCGACGCCGACGGCTTCCTGACCATCGTGGACCGCAAGAAGGACATGGTCGTCACCGGCGGGTTCAACATCTTCCCGAAGGAGGTCGAGGACGTCCTGTGCTCGCACCCGGCGATCGCGGCGGCGGCCGTCATCGGCGTCCCGGACGACACCTGGGGGGAGGCGGTGAAGGCGGTGGTGACCCTGCGCCCCGGCGCCGAGGTCTCCGCCGCCGAACTGACCGCGCTCGTCCGGGAACGAAAGGGCCCGCATCACGCCCCGAAGAGCGTGGACGTCGTCGACCAGCTGCCGATGAGCCCGGTCGGCAAACCGGACAAGAAGGCCCTGCGCGCCCGCTACTGGTCCGACGGCGAACGCCGGGTCCACTGAAGGCCGCTTCCCCAAAAGATCATCTGGCGTGGAAGGGCAGCGGGCGGATCCGCATCCGATCACGCAGAAGCGTGACGACCGCGCCCGCCGCGAGATCGTCCTCCACATGCGGAAGATTGGCGAGCAACAGATCCGCCTGCTGGTCAGGCGTCAGATCGCTGCCGCGCTGTCGCTGAGCAAGAAGTGAGGATCTTGGCTGCTGGAACAGCCGAAATCCTCACTTCTTGCGGATCGCCAGCGCCCGTTTGCGCCTATTGGCGGGAATTTCTGGCGCTGTGCGGGCGTGCGGGATCCCCGGGTGAGCAGCCGCGCCGTGAACGGGGTCCGGTCGCGTCGAGGCCTGGGAAGGGTGATCCGCCGCGGGACCATTCGCGGCGGATCACCGTATTTTTTACGATTTTCCGGCGCGGCGGTGGCGGGCGGCGCCGGTTTGGAAGTGGGGGTAGGACGCGGAGGGTCAGGAGGCGGAGGGTCAGGAGGCGGACGGAGTCAGGAGGCAGGGGTGTCGGCGAGGGCGGCGGTGACCTCCCGCGCGGTGGCGAGCAGCTGGCGGGCCTGCGCCCGCGGCCCGGTGTGCCAGCCCGAGTCACGGCCGATCACGCTCAGCACCAGCACCACGCTCCCGTCCGCGTCGAAGACCGGAGCCGACAGCGTCTCCACCGCCTCGCGCGGCCCGGCGGCGCGTCCGGCGCCCTCGCCCCGGGACGAGCCGTTCGACGTCTCCCCCGCGGACCCCTCCCACGCGGACCCCTCCCATGCGGACGCCTCCGCGGCGGGTTCCTCCCAGTCGGGTGCCTCCCAGCCGGGTGGCAGGGCCCGGATCAGGTCCCGGGCCTCGGTCTGCGCCCGGTCGGTGAAATCGGTGCGCATCAGCGCGCGCAGCAGCGAGACGTGCCAGCCCGGCCCGCGCCCGACCGCGTAGCCGTGCCGGCGCACCGACGCGAGGGTCGCATTCAGCGCCTCGGACGCACCGGGCCGCGCCCCGCTGCCGATCTGCGCACACCAGGCACGCTGGACGTTCTCCGGAGCCCAGGCGACGAAGGCGGTGCCCAGCGGCGGCAGGAACGGAATCCGCTGACCGACCCGGGTCGGCAGCGCGTGGGAACGCGTGCCGCCCGCGTTGGCGACGAGGACCAGCTCCTGGCCGACCGCCGCGCTGGCGACGCATTCGGCGCCGAGGGCGTCGGCGAGCGCTTCCATGTGCGGGCGGGCGATGTCCGCGCAGCGCAGCTGTACCGCGAGGTCGCCTTCCCAGGCCGCCAGCGACGGCGACGCGAAACGGCCGTAGCCGCCCTGGAAGAAGACCAGCGGAGCGATCTCACGGCCCACGTCGAGATGACGCACCCGGCCGATCACGATCCAGTGGTCGCCGGCCGAGTGCACCGCTTCGATCTCGCAGTCGATGAACGCGACGACCCCGTCGAGCAGCGGCGAGCCCGAAGGTGCCCGCTGCCAGGAGAGATTCGCGAACTTGTCGCCGCCGCGGGCCGCGAACGCCCGGCACACCGCCTCCTGATCGCTGCCGAGGACGTTCACGCAGAACCGGCCCGAGGCCTGGATCCGCGGCCAGGACGTCGAGGACCTGTCCGGGAAGAACGCCACCAGCGGTGGATCGAGGGACGCGGAGGTGAAGGAGCCGACGGCCATCCCCACCGGCTGCCCGTCCGCGGCCATCCCGGTGACGACGGCGACCCCGGTGGGGAAGGTGCCGAGCACCCGCCGGAACCAGGCCGCGTCCGCCGCCGGGTTCGGGGTACCGGGTCGGGGGTTCGGGGTGGTGCTCATGCGGTCACCAGCCGCCGGCCGAGCTGGAAGGTGGCGCGCAGGCCCTCGCCCCACACGCAGCTGTCGGGCGCCACCGGCAGGCCGAGGCCGCGCAGCTCGTCCGCGAGCGGGCCCTCCCCCAGTTCGAGGGACACCTCGGACGGATCTACGGCGTCCGAGCCGATCTCCATCTCGGCCGCTGTCGCGTACGGGTGGCCGTCGAGGTACGAGTAGCTCTCCACGGCGAGCACCACCGGTGGACCGAGCGGTGCGGGGCGCCGGGCAAACCCGAGTGTGAGGGCCGGCAGGCCGGCCGGGCTGCTCACCCGGAAGGTGAACCCGCCGTCGTCGTATCCGGCGGATATCGTCTCGACCGTCTTCGGGAATCCCATCACCCGGTTGCCGGCCTCGCAGGTGAAGGGCTGGTTGACCGGCATCCGGTAGATGAACGATCCGACCGTTTCGTCGCCGGCGCCGGCCGGCCGGCTCAGAAAGCCGACGTTGAGCTCGTTGTAGTCGCCCCATGGATTGCGCCGGAAATCGCACGCGGCGATGACAAGGCAGCCCACACCGGGCGCCGTCTCCACCAGTTCGAAAGAACTTCCCGGCAAAAGGGCCGCGGCCTGCCGCGCCGGGACCGAATACGTCAGCGTGGCGGCGTTGAACTCCTCCACCCGCATCGGGAAGGTGATCTCAGCCCCGTCAATCGTGCCCCAGAGATGTGTCGCCGCCATCGCACCGGTTCCCCTTTCGTGCCGTGTGCCAGGACGTCATGCAGCCTGCGGAACGGGTGGGATCGGTCAGCTGCCGGCCCATTCCGCCGGCATGTTCACGGTCTGGTACTCGATGTAGGCCGCGAGGCCTTCCGGCCCGAGCTCACGGCCCAGCCCCGAATCCTTGAAGCCGCCGAACGGCGCGCAGTTCTCGAGCATGAAGGTGTTGACGTTGAAGGTCCCCGTCCGCACCTGGCGGGCGACGCCGAGGCCGGTGTCGTGATCCGCCGTCCAGACGGATCCGGACAGCCCGTAGTTCGAGTCGTTCGCGAGGCGCACCGCGTCGTCCACGCCGTCGTACTCGATCACGGAGAGCACCGGGCCGAAGATCTCCTCCTGGGCGATCCGCATCCCGTTGTCGACGCCGACGAAGAGGGTCGGCTCCACGTACCATCCGCGGTCGAGGCCGGCCGGGCGCCCGCCGCCCACCGCGACCTTGGCGCCCTCGGCGACCCCGGCGGCCAGGTACTCCTCGACGCGCCCGCGCTGCCGGGCGCTCACCAGCGGCCCGACCTGCGTCTCCTCGTCGAGTGGCGCGCCGACCTTCACTCCCTCGACGCCGGCGACCAGTGCTTCCACCACCTCGTCGTAGCGGTCGCGCGGGGCGAGGACGCGGGTCTGCGCGACGCACGCCTGGCCGCTGTTCATCAGGCCCGCGCCGAGCAGGGCCGGAACGGCCGCCGCCAGGTCCACGTCGGGCAGCAGGATCGCGGCCGACTTGCCCCCGAGCTCAAGGGTCACCCGGCGCAGCCGCTGCCCGCACAGGGATGCGATGTGCCGGCCCACCGCCGTACTGCCGGTGAAGCTGACCTTGTCGACACCGGGATGGGTGACGAGATACTCGCCGGCCACACGGTCGGCCGGCACGATGTTCACCACGCCCGGGGGAAGGCCGACCTCCTCCAGCACCTCGCCGAGAAGTCGGGCCGACAGCGCGGCCTCCTGAGCGGGTTTCAGCACGACGGTGCAGCCGGCGACGATCGCGGGCGCGAGCTTGAGCATGGTGGCGTAGACGGGGACGTTCCAGGGAACGATGGCGGCGATCACACCGACCGGAGTTCGACGCACCACGGACGGCCCGAGCAGCCCGGCCCGGGTCTCCTCCCAGGCGGTGTTTCTGCCGAGTTCCGCGTAGTAGTCGGCGACCATGGTGGCGGCCAGTACCTGGCCCAGGCGCGAGAAGGTGATGGGCGCGCCTATCTCGTTGCTGATCGTGCGGGCGAACTCCTCGGAGCGGGCGCTGATCTCCGCCGAGATCCGGGCGAGGAAATCGGCCCGGGCCGCACCGTCGGTGTTCTTCCAGGGGCCGCTGTCGAATGCCGTGCGGGCGGCGGCCACGGCCGCGTCGATATCGGCGCGGGCGACCGACGGAATCCGGCCTATCACGTCTTCCGACGCGGGGCTGATGACGTCGACGAAGCCCTCCCCCGCCGACGGGACCCACTTTCCCGCGATGAACAGGCGGTTGTCGGAACCAATGTCGGAACCCATGAGACCGGCCTCCTCGCTCAGTCCTGCGACGCGCGCCCGCCCGTCTGGTCGGCCGGCGGACACCCCGACAGACTAGAACAGGTTCTCATTCGCGTACAGGGCACCCGAACCGTTTCCTCACACCCCTTCAGGAAACGGTTCGGGCGACTGAGGCGCCCACGGCCGCGACCGTGGCCGTGGGCGTGGGCGTGAGCGACCGGCTACGAGCTACGGGAGGAGGGCCGGCCAGTCGTCACCGGTGGGCAGCGGGTGGCGGAACAGCCTGGCGGCGTTGCCACCGGCGATCAGCACGGCCTCGTGCCGCGGCAGGTCCGCGAAGCGCTTGCGCAGCAGGTCCTGCGAGTTCGGCCAGGTCGAGTCGGCGTGCGGGAAGTCCGTCTCGAACAGGATGTGGTCGATCCCGATCATGTGCCGCTGGTCGAGGGTGCCGGGGTCGTCCAGCATGCAGAAGTAGAAGTTGCGGCGCAGTACCTCACTCGGCGTCAGGTCATACGTCCACGGTGTGCCGCCACCGCCGGAGTGCTCCACCACGTAGTCGAGGCGGTTGATGGCCATCGGCACCCACCCGATGCCGCCCTCGCTCAATGCGATCTTGAGGTTCGGGTACAGCGCCGGGATACCCGCCCACACCCAGTCGATGGCCGCGCAGTACGCGCCGGCCGGGAACAGCGACGTCTGCACGTTCAGCCCGCCACCGGGCGAGCCCTGCAGGACGAAGCCGCTCGCCCCGCAGTGCAGCGAGATGACCGTGTCGGTCTCCTCGCACGCCTTGAAGAACGGCTCCCAGTGCGCGTGGTTCGTGATCGGCGGCAGCTTGAGCAGGTGCGGGGACTCCAGGAACGACACCGACGTGAAGCCGAGCTCGGCGTTGCGCCGGATCTCCTCGGCGGCGATCTTCGGATCCTTCAGCCAGGGCAGCTGCATCGGGATGAAGCGCTCCGGGTACGCGCCGTGCCACTCCTCGATCATCCAGCTGTTCCAGGCCCGGATCGCGGCGAGCCCGACCTCGGTGTCGTTGTTCATCGACAGCACCCGGCCGGTGAAACCCCACGCCCCGGACGGGAAGCACAGCGACGCCCAGATGCCGTCGAGATCCATGTCCTTGACCCGGGCATGGACGTCCCACGCCGACCGGCGCATCTCGTCGAAGTTCAGCGGGTCGAGAGTCCACTGCGACTTCGGGCGCCCGGCGACGACGCTCATCCCGTTGTCGCGGTAGAGCCGGTCGCGGTAGAGCCAGGCCTCCGAGCCGTCGGGGGTCGTGATCACCTGGGGTGCCCACTCACGCAGCTTCGCCGGGAACCGCCCGACGAAGACGTCGGCCGGCTCGGTGAGGTGATCATCGACGGAGACGATCGAGTAGCTGCGCTCCTGCGGTTCGGGGTCCCCAAGCAGCTGCCAGTTCGGCCTCGGCATCGTGAGCTCCTGGTTCTCGCCGTCGTCACGTCAGCGGTGCAGCGGCGTCAGCAGTAGTACGTAAACGCTCACTTTTGATCCTAGCCGCTCCATCACGTCCCGGACGACCGGTTCCGCCTTCGCCACACCCGAGCCGCCCACCAGCGGCAGCCAGCGCCGACGGTTCGCGCGCTCGCCACACCCCGCCTGATCCGTCAGATCGCGGCACTCGCGCCGAAGCGGCTCCAGTGCCGCAGACACTCCACCACCACCGCACGAGGGCTACCGACCGTGGAGATCCGCCAGTCGCAGTCCGCCAACGTCCGCGCGAGCCCCCAGTTCTCCTCGATCTCGTCCCGGACCGCCTGCGCGGCGGGATCGAAGGCGCTGGACCGGCGCGCGATCCTGGCCCACCTCTGCGCGGTCGGAAGCAACAGACCGATCGCGAGCACCGGTGGAAGCTCCCTGCGCAGGTAGGCCAGCTCCGCAGGCAGGCGCGGCCCCACGATCACGCTGGGCCCGCGCCTGCGTACCTCGTCGATGGCACGACGTACGAAATGGGTCTCGTCCCCCGAGCCGATCACCTGCCGGGCGTGGTCCAGAGGGCTGCGGCCGGCCTGGACCGCGCCGCTGCGCACGACGTCCCCCACCTCAACCAGGGCTCGCCCGGTGAGCTCCGCGAGCACGTTGGCCGTGGTCGACTTGCCCACGCCGGATCGGCCGACCAGCACGACCGTCACTCGAGCCGGAACAGCGCCGTCCGCCAACGCACCTGGCCGTTGGCTCTCATCGGCGCGTTCAGCTCTCGTAGTCATCCACACCGTCGCCTTCACAGGCCCGGACCCGCGCACCATGCGCCGCGAACGAGGAGACGGACGCCTCCACGTTGTCCAGGGTTCGCAGGGAGTCAGCCAGGCGGTGCGGGTCATCGGCGAAGACGACCAGGGTCGGGCCGAGGCTGGACAGAGCGACGGCGGTGGCTCCGTGGCTGGTCGCTGCCGCGCGCAGCGCCAGCACGGGATCCGGCTGCAGCTCCCACTCGGCCTGCTTGAAACCAACGCCCTGCAGGTGCGTAAGCCCGTCGGCGAACGCACGTGCGTCCTGTCTCGTGAGCGCGGGAACGAGTTCGTAGAGCGCCACCGCGGCGACCTCCCGGACCTCCGCCTCGGGTAACGGCAACCGCTCGCGGAAGAAGGCGTGCTCAGCCGGCCCGTGCAGACCTTGCAGCCCGCTCGGGCGGGCCACGACCACCGGGGGCAGGAAGCCCACGTCCCAGCGAGCGACGACTGGCGGAGGCGTCTCTCCCGGTCGGGCACTGCTGGGCAGCAGCGTGTCCCCCGGCCGCAGGATGTGACCGGCGTCGAGGATCATGCCGCCGCTCACCGCGCTGTGAATGCCGATGCCGCTGGCCCCACCACGCCCCAGGACGTGCCGATACCGCGGCCAGCCTCCGGGGAGCGCGAGAAACTCCACCAGGCCCGCCAGGAGAGCGCAGCCGAAGCTGGTCTTCGCTCCAAGGCCGACGTGCGGCGGCACGGTTTTCCGGGCCCGGACGCTGACCGGCGGAAAATCTGTCAGTGCGCGCAGCGCCCGACACACTCTGCGGGCATAGTCGACGAGTTCCACCGGAAGATCGTCGAACCGGTCACCCGCGCTGGACGCCGCGATACGGAGTGACCACGACGGTTCGCTCAGCGCGCCACCGAGGCCCATATAGGCCGTGGCATACGTCCGGGACATCTGGAGAAGGCCGAAGTGAATACGCGTCGGCGCCTCGACCGTGACCACCATGCCCGGAATAACCGCGCTCGGGAGCAAGGGCCCGCACCCTCCGACGCCGCGTCCGTGCGCGAGCTCGGCCCACCCGCACCCTGACCAACACCGACCATGCTAGTCGGAGCTACCTGAAGAACGGGAGCAGACGAATAAATTTCCTCGGCCGCACCGCAGCCAGGTCGACCACCCGGCCGCGCACAACATTCATGGCGGCGCTTTCGCCCAGGCTGACCAGCGATGAGATGCTTTCGTGATGGAAGGCGAGAGCCAGGGCTCACCTACAGGCCCTCTGGAGGAATCGGAGCTCCGCGCGCTGGCGGGCTGCTTCGCCGATCCAAGACCTGCCCGCCACCTTCTGGAAGAGGCAGGTCTGCCTGCTCAGCGGCAGCCCCCGTGGCATGGCTCCGCCCAGGAGTTCTGGTGGGAGGTGAACGGCCTGCTGCGGGCCGGCGTGATCGCGGATGGACGTGAGCGGCTACTCGCCGTCGCGCGGGCGCGGTACCCGGCGAATCCCGCTTTCGCCGGCGGAGCCACCACCGAGAACCGGCCCTGGCTTGCAGCGAGCGGAATCCGCCCGGACGCAGGACTTCTGCCTACCTTGCCGGCACGCTTCGTGGCCAGAGACGACGCAGTCACCGCGGTGCGTGATCTGTTGGCCGACCCGTCAGCCGGAGCGGTCGTCGGCCTGGTGGGCATGGGTGGCTCGGGCAAGTCGACTCTTGCACGGGCGGTGGTCCACGACCCGGCTGTGCGGGCAACGTTCCCAGACGGAATTGTCTGGGTCGACGTAAGCGCGCTGCCGGATACGGCGGCCGTCGTGGCCGCGGTCCTGGCCGCCTTCGGCGATATGGCACCACTACTCACCGTTCCGGAGGGATCTGAACGGCTACGCCGGCTGTTGGCCGGAAGAGCCTGCCTGGTCGTCGCCGACAACGTCTGGCGGGTCGACGTCCTTCGCGCGCTGCCGCTCTCCGGCGCCTCGAGGCTGTTGGTAACCAGCCGGAACCGGGACGCGCTGTTCACCGACAGCACGGTGTTCGAGGTGGGACCGGTGGCCCCGGACACCGCCTGGCGGGTGCTCACCGCCTACGCCGACTACCCGGAGAGTGAGCTACCCGCCGAGGCGGCGGACATCCTGGCCCACTGTGGGGGTCTGGTGCTGGCCTTGGCGCTGGTCGGTGGCATGGTCGCCGAGGGCCGGCCCTGGGCGAACGTCGCCGAACGACTGCGGCGTGCGGACCTCGGCCGCCTGGCAGGGCGTTTCGCCGACTATCCGCATCCTGACCTACTCGCCGCGTTGGACGCCGGCATCACCGCGCTACCCAGGGAGACAGCCGAGAGATTCCGCGAGCTGGCGGTCTTCGCCGGCCGCGGGCCGGTGCCCGCAGCCGTGGTCGTCCAGCTCTGGCAGGTCACCGGCAGGATGGATGACCTGGACGCCGATGACCTACTACGCATGTTCGCCCGCCGTTGTCTGGTGCAGATCGATCCGCGTGCGGATACGGTCGGGGTACACGATCTGCTTTTCGACTACGCACGCTCGGGCCTGTCCGGGTCTCGGCTCGCCGAACTGCACGGCGTGATGGCGGACATTCTTGTCAACCGTTGGGGCGGCCTGGCGCAGGCGCTCCCCGGGTTGCGGGATTTCGCCCGGCTCGACCTGGTGGACCAGTACGGCGTCGGAGCCCTGGTAATTCATCTTCTCGGTACCGGCCGCCGCGACCTGGTAGAACAGCTGTTGACAATCCAGTGGGACACCGGCACCGGCGGCGTGGAGAATGCCTGGTACGCCACCCACGAGAGCCTCGGGCGAACCGGCGACTATCTCGGCGACATCCGCGCCGCCTGGGCAGACGTGGAAAGCGAGACCGACGCGGCGTTTACTGCGGGCCGAGGCGGCGGCGGAATCGCAGGCGAGATCACCTACGCATTGATCACCGGCTCCATCGCGAGCATCGCGGCGAACATCCCACCGACGCTGCTGGTGCGCCTGGTCGCGGACGGGCTCTGGCCGGTGTCACGTGCCCTGGCGTACGCGCTGACAAACCCCGACGCCGCATCCATGGCCGAGACGTTGGGCGGTCTGGTCGTAGAGGTGCCCTTCGACGAGCGCCGGGCGCTGGTACAGCAGGCCCTCGGCGCGGCGGCCTCGATCGAGGACCCGTATGCCCGGGCAGACGC
This sequence comes from Frankia sp. R43, assembly GCF_001306465.1. NCBI lineage: Bacteria > Bacillati > Actinomycetota > Actinomycetes > Frankiales > Frankiaceae > Frankia > Frankia sp. R43. Next base: position 390,749 of record NZ_LFCW01000001.1, read on the forward strand.
GCTCGGTGCCCTGTCAGTCCGCCTGCCGGCCGAGTTCCTCCTGCACATGGTCGACGCCGCGATCACCATCGAGGATCCAAGACGCCGAGTCCAGGTACTCGCCGACGTGGCCGTGCGCCTCACGGCGGACGAACGCGCCCTGGTGGTCCGACGCGCCGTGCGGTCCGCCGCCGGCATCGACCCGGTTCCCCGTACCCGCGCTCTCGCGTACCTGGCGCGGTGCCTGCCCGCCGCCGAGGCCAGGCCGATCTATTCCCAGGCAATCGACAGTGCGCTGACAATCGACGACCAACATGCACAGACTCGGGTACTGGCAGGCCTCGCCGAGCATCTAACTCTGGATCTTGTGCGACAGACCGCCAGCCGGGCCGCCTCGCTGGACCCCCCGGCGAAGGCCGCGGCGCTCGCCGAGGTGGCCTCGCGGTTCCCGTCCGACGAACGCCTGCTGCTGCTCGAACAGGCAGTCGACGCCGCCAGCGCCATCGACGACCCCTACTCCCGCACCCGCGCCCTCACCGTCATCACCCCGCACCTACCCACCAACCTCCTCACCCGCGCCGCCACCGCCGCCACCACCATCGACGACCCGGCGTCTCGCGCTCGGGCACTGGCGGACCTGGCCGAATGCCTGCCCTCGACCGGGACGGCGCCGACATCCGAGGTTCCGTTTCCCCCGGTTACGCGCCTGGACGGCGACCAGATACCCAGCAGGATGAACGCCGCACCGGACAGCGAAAACGAGCTGCGGCGAGCTGTCGAGGCGGCCGAGACTGCCGCATCAGCGATCAAGGCCCCGTACTTCCGTGCGGAGATGTTGGGGGAACTTGCCGCGCAGCTGACCGCGGACGAGCGCCGACCACTGCTGGCAAGGGCGGTTGATGCCGCGGCCGCTGTCGATGATCCGTACTCGCGCGCACGTGCGCTCGGGGCGATTGCGCCTTATCTGACCGGCGATCTGCTGGCGCGGGCGGTGGCGGCCGCCGCGGCGATCGACGACCCGTTCTCCCGCGTTCACGCGCTCACCGCGATCGCGTTGGCGGCGTGCCGAAGCGGCGCCTCACCGGCCCCCGCCCTCTGGCGAACGGCATTGCGCAGTGCCGCGCAGGTGGATCGGCGCAGTGTCACGGCGGTTCTGCCTGCCGTCCTCGCGCACGACCCACAGACACTCGTCCGTCGGGCGCGCGAGTCGCTTCACCAGGTTCAGAGGTGGTGGCCTTGACATGTTTCCCGTGCCAGCAGACCAAACCCTCGGTGGCTGGCGAGGCTGGCGAGGCTGGCGAGGCTGGCGAGGCTGGCGAGGCCGTTTACCAGACCGGGATCTCCTGACCGGGGTAGGCAACCTCACCCAACCGGCCAAGATGCGGGACCCGCAGCTGCGGATCGTCCAGTTCCACCAGCCGGCGCAGTTCCAGGTCTCGCAGAATCCGCTGCGCCGCCGGACGGCTCATTCCGCTCAGCTCGGCGAGGTCGGCCACGACGAACGGCGGCGGAAGGACGCATCCGCGGCCGTCACGGATTCCGTAGGTGACGGCCAGCTCCGCGAGCACTCGCGCGAACCTGGTTGGCTCGGCCTCCTTGCTGTCCAGCGCCCGCCTGCCGTGATAGCGGTTCCGGTGGCCGTCGGTGGCGTCCAGCGCCGTCATGAAATCGACGTCCCGACGCAGGCCGAAATAGGCCTCGCGCGAGAACTGCCGGGCCCAGACGCGCTCCGCAGCGGTGACGGTCGCCGACCGCGGAAGTCCGTCCTTGGCCGCCAGTTCGCCGATCGTGTCCCCGGCGCCGCGCATGTCGATCAGAGACGAACGCCCTTCGAACCCGCGTTTCGTGACTCGCACGAAGCCGCCGAGCAGAAGAATCATGTGTGTTGTGCGTTCGCCCTCGGCGAGCAGCACCTCGTCCGGCTGGTAGGTCCGGGGAACGCCGAGCTGAACCACACGGGCCCGCGCCACCGGCGACAACTGCGCGAGCAGTGTGCCGGACGACCATTCGGCGCTGTCGAGGTCAGCCATTCCGGTACCTGCGCACCGTCTTGCTGGTATCGCGCAGGGTTGGCACCGCGCCGGGCCACGGGCAGCTCCTACTCACGGTAGATGACCGTATCGCCCTTTCCTCCACGGGTCCGCCGGCGGTGCGCCGGACCCGCCGCACCTGCCTCACGTACCGGGATAGCCGGACGGGAACACACCGTGCAGACGACGAGTGGCCTCCGCCGTCCGCGCGGCCAGCTCCGCGCCGATGGTGTTGATCAGTGCGCCGGTGAGTGCCTCGCCGCCCAGATGCAGGAAGACGATGAACCGGGTCCGCGCCGAGCTGTCGAACACCGGCGCGCCGATCAGGCCGACGACATACGACTGATCCTCGGCGATCGCCCCGTAGCCGTACTGGATGTCCTCCAAGCCGCCAGCAGCGGGCTCGCTGCCGGTGGGGTCGCTGCCGGTGGGGTCGGGCCCGGGCTCGGTGAAACGCTCGGACACGCGACCCGGTTGGGTTGCGACGTCGCCATCCAGATCGGCGATCATCGAGAGGATCGCGCTCGGCGTGAGCAGGCCGATCCCTTCGACGCCGAAGCCGCGACGCCGAGTGTGGGCCAGCAGCTCGGGCAGGTCCAGGTGCCGCGCGGCCCGCGGTGTGCGGGCCTGCCAGGCCGCGAGGTCCTCGTCCGACGCCCAAGCGGTGATCAGCAGGCCGAACGGAGGCGCGAAGGGGTACCGGACGCCGATCACCGCTTCGACGAAGCGCTCCGACGGGCCGAAACGGTGCGCCATGACGAGCTCGTCATGGTCGCGCATGTGGATCGAGCACCCGTAGCCGAGTGACCAGCTGAGCGGTTCGAGCTGGTGGGCGAGCGCGCGCAGGGCCGGGAACCTGGCGTCCGCGGCCTTGCCGAGGGCGAGGAGCGCGGGGCCCGGGGTGTAGCTCTTGTCGGATTCGTCCCGGACCACCAGCGCCGAGTGACGCAGCTCATTGAGGATCGCCAGCGCCGTGCTCGGGACGAGGCCGAGCTCCCGGGCAACCTCCGCGAGGGTCCACGAGCGGTCCGGGTGGGCGCCGAGAAGCTCCAGGATGCGGATCACCCGTCGCGTCGGTGGTGACACCCGATCACTACGGGTGTCGGCGGGGAGAGCTGTGTTGCGCGCCGTCATCGCTCCTCACTCAGGGCCATGGCGTGGTCGACACCCGACAGTCTGCCCGAGTCGCCTCGGTCGCCTACCGGCTCACTACCAGCGTTGGCGGACAGCCTTGACAGACGAGGAAGCGAGTTGCGATATTGCAACACGCTACTTCACCAATCCGATCGAAATTATCCGGCGAATCGACGGACCCCGCGGAGGGCTGACGTGACCACGATCGAGGCTCCCACCACCCTGCTCCGAGTCGAGCCCATCCACCCCACGATCGGCGCGGTCGTGCACGGCGTCGACGCCAGCCGACCGCTCGACCCCGCGACCGTCGCGTTCGTCCGCCAGGCCCTGCTCGACCACAAGGCGATCTTCCTGCGTGGCCAGCACCTCGACCTGGAGCAGCAGGGCCGGTTCGCGGAGCACTTCGGCGACCTGACGCCGCACCCCATCCAGGAGCTCGCCGGCGGCTACCCCGACTTCGAGTGGCTGATGCAGCAGAGCATCCGCACCCGCGCCGAGGGCTGGCACTCCGACATGGCCTTCCTGCCGGAGCCGCCGTTCGCGACGCTGCTGACCCTCCCGGTGATCCCGCCGGTGGGCGGCGACACGCTGTTCCTCGACCTCGAGGCCGCCTACAACGACCTCTCCGAGCCGGTTCGCACGCTCGTGGACGACCTCACGGTGATCCACTACGCCGACAACTTCCAGGACTGGGCGTGGGGCCCGAACGTCGACGAGGCAACGCGCAACCAGATCCTCTCCTGGGCGGCCCGCCCGGTCGAGCATCCGCTGGTGCGGGTGCACCCGGAGACGGGGCGCCGGACGCTGTTCGCCGTGACCGGCTTCGCCCGGCGGATCAAGGGCCTGACCGAGACGGAGAGCAAGGGCATCCTCGACCTGCTCGCCGCGCACGTCTCGCGCACCGAGTACGTCGCGCGGTTCAGGTGGAGCCCCGGCGACATCGCCTTCTGGGACAACCGCACGGTGCTGCACCGGGCCTCGATCGACTTCGGCGACGCCCCCCGGCCACTCCAGCGCGTGACCATCAACGAGTTCGCCGTCAACAGCTGACGGACAACCATCCACACATTCACCGAAAGAACTGCTGTGACTACTGAGTTTCCCGGCGGACGCCGGTCCCTCCGCGCCCGCCGCGCCCGACTCCCGCTGCTCGCCATGCTGGTCGCCCTGGTGGCACTGTTCGCGGCCGCCTGCGGGAGCGACGACGAAACCGAGGCGACGTCCGACGCGACGGCACCAGCCGCCTCCGCCGGTGCCAGTGCCGCCGCCGTCGACCTCACCGGTGTCACGCTGCACGTCGGCGACCAGTACAACATCCTCAAGTCGCAGCTCGAGGCAGCCGGCGTGCTCGACGACGCCCCGTACAAGGTCGAGTGGAGCCAGTTCCAGGGCGGCCCCGCGGTCATCGCGGCGGAGACCGGCGGCGACGTCGACCTGGGCATGATGGGCGAGACGCCGGTCGTCTTCGCCCAGGCGGCGAACAGCCCGGTGAAGGTCGTCGGGGTCTCGAAGATCAGCGATCCGGCGAAGTACAACTTCGCCCTGATCGTCAAGAACGACTCCCCGATCCGCACCATCGCCGACCTCAGGGGCAAGAAGATCCTGAACTCGCAGGGCACGGTGTCGCAGTACCTCATCGGCAGGGTGCTGGAGAAGGCCGGCCTGACGACGAAGGACGTAGAGCTGGTCAACATCCAGCAGGGTGCGCAGGCCGCCTACGACCGGGGCGACGTCGACGTCTCCGGCAGCGGCGGGGCGCCGCTGGTCACCACCCTGGCCAAGGGCCAGGACCGGGTCCTCATCTCCGGCGCGGGTCTGCTGCCCGGGTTCAACTATCTCGTCGCCCGCGACGGAGCGCTGTCCGACCCGAAGACCAGCGCCGCCCTCGGCGACTTCCTCGGCCGGGTCGCCAGGTCCCAGGACTGGTACAACGCCAACCCGGACAAGGCCGCCGAGATCGTCAAGCCGATCTACAAGGTCGACGACGCGATCGCCAGGAAGATCGTCACCCTCGCGCCGTTCAGGTACGTGCCGATCGACAGCGCCATCATCGACGCCCACCAGTCCGAGGCCGACTTCTTCACCGAGCAGGGCGTGCTGAAGTCGACCGTCGACGCCGCGAAGGTCTTCGACGACCGCTACAACCCAGTCATCACAGAAGCCACCTCAGGCAAGTCATGACCGATCTGCCCGTCGCGGGGGTGGCCTCTGCCACCCCCGCACCACCACCGGCCCCCGCCACAATCACAAAGCCCTCCCCCGCCACAAAGCTCTCCGACACACACGCCCCAGCGTCGGACGCCGCTCCGGCTCCCGGGCTCGTCCAGCCGCGCGCGGCCAGGAGGCGCGGGCATGGCCGGGGCCTCACGCTCGTCCTGCGGGCGCTGCTGCCACTGGCGCTGTTCGGCCTGTGGTGGTGGGGAACGGAGACGGGCTGGATCTCCGCCAACGTCCTCGTCTCCCCGCCGGAGGTCGTCAGGACGTTCGGCGACCTGGTCAGCGAGGACCACCTGTTCCACCAGCTGTGGGTCTCGCTGAGCCTGTCGCTGCGCGGCGCGCTCATCGGCGGCAGCCTCGGCCTGCTGTTCGGCGCGGTCGCCGGCCTGTGGCGCATCGGCGAGGAGCTGCTCGACGCGACCATGCAGATGCTGCGCACCATCCCGTTCCTCGCGGTGGTGCCGCTGTTCATCGTCTGGCTCGGCATCGGTGACACGCCGAAGGTGCTGCTGATCTCGCTGGCCACGCTGTTCCCGATGTACCTGAACACCTACAACGGCGTCCGCAACGTCGACCGGCGCGTCATCGAGGCGATGGACGTCTTCGGCCTGCGCGGTGCCCGCCTGGTCGCCAAGGTGATCATCCCGCTGGCGCTGCCGTCCATCCTCACCGGCCTGCGGTTCTGCCTGGGTGTCTCCGTGCTCGCCCTGATCGCCGCCGAACAGATCAACTCCAGCGCCGGCCTCGGCTACCTCATGTACCAGGCGCAGTCGCTGCAGCAGGTGGACATCCTGGTCGTGGTGCTGGCGATCTACGCGATCCTCGGCCTGCTGTCCGACCTCATCGTCCGCGTCCTGGAGAAGGTCCTCATGCCCTGGCACCGAGGAGTGGCCGCCAGATGACCGTCACCTCAGACCCGACCTCGGCCTCAGACCGGGCCTCGGCCTCAGACCGGGCCTCGGCCTCGGCCTCGGCTTCGGCTTCGGCTTCGGTGGCACCGTCGGCCGCGGCCTCGGCTGCGGCCGAGGAACAGCTGACCGTGCGGGTCCGGGACGTGCGCAAGACGTTCGCCCGCCCCGTCCTCGACGGGATCGGCCTCGACATCCACGCCGGCGAGTTCGTCGCGCTGCTCGGCGCCAGCGGGAGCGGAAAGACCACACTGCTGCGCATCCTCGCCGGCCTCGAAGCCGCCGACAGCGGCAGCGTCTGGGTTCCCCCGACCCGCACCGTGGTCTTCCAGGAACCCCGGCTGGTGCCGTCGCAGCGGGTCTGGCGCAACGTCGTCGTCGGGCGCCGCGGCGGGCGAAGCGGTCGGGCCGCCGCCCGGGCCGCACTCGCCGAGGTCGGTCTGGAGGACTGGGAGAACGCCTGGCCGGCCACTCTCTCCGGCGGCCAGGCCCAGCGGGTGGCACTGGCCCGCGCGCTCGTCCGGGAACCGCAGCTGCTGCTGCTCGACGAGCCGTTCGCCGCCCTCGACGCCCTGACCCGCATCAGGATGCGCCAGCTCATCGGCGATCTGTGCGCCCGGCACCGCCCGGCCGTCCTGCTGGTCACCCATGACGTCGACGAGGCCATCGTGCTCGCCGACCGCGTTGTCGTCCTCACCGACGGGCAGATCTCCCTCGACCGCCGCATCGACCTGCCCCGGCCCCGCTCCGTGGGCGACCCCGGCTTCGCCGAGTTCCACCGGCTGCTACTCGCCGAGCTCGGCGTCCACGAGCACTGATCCCTTTTCAGCCCCACACCCGACCAAGCCGCGTGCCGGCCCACCTGACTCGACCCGCCAGCGCGTGGGCCGGCGGGAAGGGGCGCGCAGGTCTGGACACACCATCGACGGCCGCGTCGTCCCGCGCTCCGCGGCGTAGGCCGCGCTCAGGCCGGCCTGGCAGCGCCGACGTGGCCGGTGAGGTCGGTACCCAGAGCCCGGACCAGTTCGTCGACGTTGCGGCGGCCCCGGCCATAGTCGACGAGTGTCCCCCGCAGACGCGGGACGCTGCGGATCGTCACCTCGGTGTCGTCCGCGCTCGGATGGACGTCCACCGTGATTCGCTCGCCCCAGGACTGCATGTTCGCCCGCGTACGCGCCACCACATGCACGCCGTCGTCGGCGACGACCCGCGCCGACAGAACAGGAAGGATTTCCAGCACCCGCCGGTGCACCACCGCGGGGTCCGCGGGGACGCGGACAACCGACGTGACCCGCGGTGAGAAATCTCTACCCAGCCCCCGATACCTGTACAGAGTGATACTGCCGAACACAACCGACATGAACACCCCGAAGAACAGCCCTGCCAGCAGCCCGACCTGCACCTCGCCGGATTCCAGACCGGCCAACAGACCGAATGGCAGACCCATCCCGAGAAGCAGCTTCAGGTAGAGACGAACGACGTGCACCAGGCCCCCTGTCGATAGCGTGTCGAACGCCCCGGTCGGGCGTCAACGCGAAAGCCGTTCTGCCGCAGACGGTCCCTCGCCGCGTCGAGCTCGTCATCGTAGAAGAGACAGGAGAATCGCGGATCCAGCACGGCGGCCGCCACGGTCAGGTCGAGCCTGCCTCGCTCCCAGAGCACGGTGAACCCCTCAGCGGGCCGAGCATTCCCAATCGGCCTGCTGGCCGCCGCCAGGCCACCGACGCCCTCGACCATCTGAAGGAAATAGCCGGCCCGGTAACCGGCTTCCTTCCAGGCTCGACGACAGATGTCGAGCCGCACGCCGTGAAAGGCGCCCTCCCTCTCGTTCACCAGCCGATTCCCCCCGCTTCCGCGCAGCCGCGATTCTAGCGCCCAATGCCCCATCCGTCCGCCGTGCGGCCTTTCCCCTCGCCATCCACCCACCCGTTCACGACATCTGTCCGCCACCTGCCCGCCGGTTCGCCGTCCATCCTCCGTCCGCCGTCCATCCGTCACTGTCTTCCGTCATCCGTCCGCCGGGGCGGGGTCCACCTTCCCCACCGCCCCACCATCCCCACCGCCCCCGCCGTGCGGCCACCGCGCGCGACCGCCCACTGCTGTCACCCACCGGTCAGGGCCGCGTCGACAGCTCCTTTCTCGCGCACACAGGCACCTCGCGACCTGCCGACCACGACCCTGCCCAACAAAGTGACATGAGCGTCTGAAACCTGAATCAGATCTATCCATTGGACGGATCAAAGGCGTATCGCGAACCCGCAAGTCGGACCGCACCCTGCCACAGACGCCCCATCCGCCCCGGTCACCGGTCCCGCAGCGGCACGTCAATGGCCGACGAAACCACCGCACCGCCACTACCAGCACCTTCAGAGCTGCCCGCGAGGCCTACAGGCCGTGGAACGGGCGAAAATCCGCGTCCGACAGACCAAGAACGCGACACGAAACCGTTACCTCAGCTCGCTATATCTTCCCGAAAAACTGCCACTCGAAGACTTGCGGAACCTGAACCGACATGGATGTCGAGATTCCACGGGGAAGAGACCACAAGGGGCCGTTTAGGCGCGGGAACGCGACGAACGCGCGGACACCGAGAGCTGGCCGGTACTGTCAGATCCCTCCGAAAGATCGGCCATGCAGGCTGCCGTCAGGCGAGGAGCCCTCGCCTGACGCGGGCACTGAAGCCGGGCCGGACCGGGCGGGGCCTGCGCCGGGCGGGGCCTGCGCCGGGCGGGGGGCGACCCGGGGCGAACCCAGCTCCGGCATCGAGGACCGGCCGGAGGACCGGACGCTAGGTAACGCCAGCCGGACGTGGCACGATTTCGGGGGTGACGAGCAGACCCACCGCAGCGCAGCAGATGCGCGAGATGGAGCGGCTCCGTGACCTTGCGCGACTGCGGCGCGTACGCGACCGGATCGACCGGGAGTACGCGCAGCCGCTGGACGTCGAGGCGCTCGCCCGCGGCGTGCACATGTCGGCCGGGCACCTCAGCCGCCAGTTCCGCCTTGCCTACGGGGAGGCTCCGTACGCCTACCTGATGACCCGGCGCATCGAACGCGCCATGGCACTGCTGCGCCGTGGTGATCTCAGCGTCACCGACGTCTGCTTCGCGGTCGGGTGCTCGTCACTGGGCACTTTCAGCACCAGGTTCACCGAGCTGGTCGGGGTGCCGCCGAGCGTCTACCGGCGTCAGGCCGCCGAGGCGGAGGCGAGGTCACGGATCGAAGCCGCAGGCGCGGCGGCCACGAGCACACCGGTCACAGGCACACCGGTCGCGGACACACCGACCGCGGAGATCGCGGGCCTGCTGCCGTGCGTCGCGAAGCAGGTGAGCAGGCCCGTCCGGAGCAGACCGGTCAGGAATCGAGAAGCGCAGGTCACGGAGCCGCGCCTAGCGTGACGGCCATGGACATCAGCATTCACTCCACCTTCCTTCCGCACACCGACCCGGAGGCCTCGCTCGCGTTCTACCGTGACGTCCTCGGCTTCGAGGTCCGCAACGACGTCGGCGGTGGCACGATGCGCTGGATCACCGTCGGCCCCGCGGGCCAGCCGGGCACCTCGATCGTGCTGCACCCGCCGGTCGTCGACCCGGGGGTCACCGACGACGAGCGCCGCGTCGTCCACGAGATGATGGCGAAGGGCACCTACGCCATGATCGTTCTGGCCACCAAGGATCTGGACGGCGCCTTCGAGCGGCTGCAGTCCGGCGATGTCGAGATCGTCCAGGAGCCGACCGAGCAGCCGTACGGGGTGCGCGACTTCGCCGTGCGCGACCCCGCGGGCAACATGGTCCGCGTCAACGAGGTCCGCTGACAGACGAAGCTGACCGACGAGAAGTCCCGCGACGCACGCCCTGCACGCCCAGCTCTGTTTGGAGGCACGTTGACCACGGCCGCGAGATCAGAAACGTCCTCGCCCGCACCTGAACCCGCGCCGCACGCCGCCGACAGCCATGATCTGATCCGCGTGCAGGGCGCGCGGGTGAACAACCTCAAGGATGTCAGCGTCGAGATCCCGAAACGCAGGCTCACGGTGTTCACCGGGGTCTCCGGCTCGGGCAAGAGCTCGCTGGTGTTCGGCACGATCGCCGCCGAGTCACAGCGGATGATCAACGAGACGTACAGCGCCTTCGTCCAGGGTTTCATGCCGACGGTGGCCCGTCCCGAGGTGGACGTCCTCGAAGGCCTGACGACCGCGATCATCGTCGACCAGCAGCGGATGGGCGCCGACCCCCGTTCCACCGTCGGCACCGCCACCGACACGGGCGCCATGCTGCGCATCCTGTTCAGCCGGCTCGGGCAGCCACATGCCGGGCCGCCGAACGCGTACTCGTTCAACGTGCCGTCCGTCCGGGCGAGCGGTGCGATGACGGTCGAGCGCGGTAACAGCAGGACGGTGACGAAGACATTCACCCGCGCCGGCGGCATGTGCCCAAGGTGTGAGGGGCGGGGCGCGGTCACCGACATCGACCTCACCCAGCTCTTCGACGAAACGAAGACGCTGGCCGAGGGGGCGATCACCGTCCCGGGCTTCAGCGCCGACGGCTGGTACGGGCGCATCTTCGCCGCGGTGGTTCCCGCGGACGTCCCGATCGCCAGGTTCACCAAGAGGCAACGCGAGGAGTTCCTGTACGGCGAGGCCCGCCGCATCAAGGTCGACAACATCAACCTGACCTACGAGGGGCTGGTCCCCCGCATCCAGAAGTCGTTCCTCGCCAAGGACGTCGACTCCCTGCAGCCGCACGTCCGCGCGTTCGTGGAACGGGCCGTCACCTTCACCACCTGCCCCGAGTGCGACGGCACCCGCCTGGGCGAGGCAGCCCGGTCGTCCCGGATCGGCAGGTCCGGTGGCGCGGACGGGTCCGGCGGGATCAGCATCGCCGACGCCTGCGCGATGCAGATCAGCGACCTGGCCGACTGGGTCCGCGGCCTCGACGAGCCGTCGGTGGCGCCGCTGCTCGCGGCGCTGGCGCACGCCCTCGACGCGTTCGTGGAGATCGGGCTGGGCTACCTCTCCCTCGACCGGCCATCGGGCACGCTGTCCGGCGGTGAGGCGCAGCGGGTCAAGATGATCCGCCATCTCGGCTCCTCACTCACCGACGTCACCTACGTCTTCGACGAGCCGACCATCGGCCTGCACCCGCATGACATCGAGCGGATGAACCAGCTGCTGCTGCGGCTGCGCGACAAGGGCAACACGGTGCTTGTCGTCGAGCACAAGCCGGAGACGATCGCCATCGCCGACCACGTCGTCGACCTCGGCCCCGGCGCGGGTTCGGCGGGCGGCAGCGTCTGCTTCGAGGGCACCCTCGACGAGCTGCGCGCCAGCGACACCGTCACCGGCCGCCACCTCGACGACCGCACCGTGCTCAAGGACTCGGTGCGCACACCCACCGGCCAGCTGCCGATCCGCGGCGCGGCGACGCACAACCTGCGTGACGTGGACGTCGACATCCCGCTCGGCGTGCTGGTCGTCGTCACCGGCGTCGCCGGTTCCGGCAAGAGCTCACTCGTGCACGGGTCGATCCCGCCCGGAGCGGGGGTGGTGTCGATCGACCAGAGCGCGATCCGCGGCTCCCGCCGCAGCAACCCGGCGACGTACACCGGGCTGCTCGACCCGATCCGCAAGGCGTTCGCCAAGGCCAACGGGGTGAAGCCGGCGCTGTTCAGCGCCAACTCCGAGGGTGCCTGCCCCACCTGCAACGGCGTCGGCGTCGTTTACACCGACCTGGGGATGATGGCCGGCGTCGCCAGCCTCTGCGAGGAGTGCGAGGGGCGGCGCTACCAGGCGTCCGTGCTGGAGCACCATCTCGGCGGCCGCGACATCAGCGAGGTGCTCGCGATGCCGGTGGCGGAGGCCACCGAGTTCTTCGGCGCCGGCGAGGCACGGACCCCGGCCGCGCACCGGATCCTGACGCGGCTCGGCGACGTCGGCCTGGGCTACCTGAGCCTCGGCCAGCCGCTCACCACCCTGTCCGGCGGTGAGCGGCAACGGTTGCGGCTGGCCACCCAGATGGCCACCGACGGCGGCGTCTACGTCCTCGACGAGCCGACCACCGGCCTGCACCTGGCCGACGTCGAGCAGCTGCTGGGCCTGCTCGACCGGCTCGTCGACGCGGGCCGGTCGGTCATCGTCATCGAGCATCACCAGGCTGTCATGGCGCACGCGGACTGGATCATCGATCTCGGCCCCGGCGCCGGCCACGACGGCGGCCGCGTCGTCTTCGAGGGCACCCCGGCCGACCTCGTCGCCGCCCGCTCCACCCTCACCGGCGAACACCTCGCGGCCTACATCAGCACCTGATCTGTGCCTGCTGGACCAGGCCTTGGCCGCGCCTGGTCCAGCAGGCAAAGCACAGCACAGCCAAGGCCGGGTCCGGCCGGATCCGTCAGGGTTTGTCAGGGTCCGTCAGGGCGAAGTGATCGCGAAGCCCGCTCCCGGAGCGAACGTCGTCACGTTCGGCGGGATGGCCTTGAGCTCGTCGATGGCCGCGCACGCCGGGCAGGCCGCGTAACCGGACTGATGGATCTTGTTCGCCTCGGCGTCGGCGCGGGCCTGGGCGACGCGGGCCTGGGCCTCGCTCACACCGGCGAACGCCGCCTGCGCCTTGTTCACCGCCTCCTGCACCTGGGCCGGCAGGGTGATCCGAACAAGATTGAACTTCAGGTCGACCAGGAACGCCTCACCCAGGGTCGACTCCAGATCGCGGGCGAGCGACTCGTTGATCGCCTTCTGCACCGCGGCAATGTTCCCGTTGGACGATTCCACCGGCCCGGTGGGCGTGGTTCCGGTGACGGAGTCCGGGTTCACGGCCTGGTTCGCTCCGAGCTGCACCAACGCGCACGAGGAGACCAGCTGGGCGCAGTCGAAGGTGTTTATCTGCTCACGCAGGTCGTTGTCGATGACCGGCCGGATGATCGTGTCCAGGAAGGCGGACCAGCCGTTGTCACCATCATAGGGCGCGTACTGCTTGCCGTCGGAGAGCAGCCGGAACTTACGGGTCCCGAACTTGTCGTCGAACGTCCGCAGGACGTCCGGGTCGGTGTTGAGGGAGAAATACAGCGTCCCCTCGATACCCATTTCGACGCCGTCCTTCGACGGCACCCGGACGACCTCGTGGTCAGGCCGGTCACCCTGCCCCTCGTTCGCAGTGATCGTGTAGAAGCGCTGCTGGGCAGGGTACTTGTGCACGTCGGAGTAGAGGCCGACCCAGACCCGTCCGGATGCCGGCGCAATGACCTGCCGGATCCGGTGGTTGTCGAGTGGGCCTCCGTTGCGCACGACGGCCACCTCGCCACCGTTCGTACGGTCGAAGGAGCCCAGCGCGCTGAACCCGAGGACCAGCAGATAGATGCCGAGCAGGGCGAGGACGGCGATTCCCGCGCGGGATCGCCAGGACCGGAAGCGCATTCAGGCTCCTCGAGCCGGACGCGAATCGACGGACCGTCGAATCGCAAAGCAAATGGTGCAACATGAATATCAGTTCGCACCACCCGCCAGAAGCGCGTTCCATTGTCAGGCACCCGACTCCGTTTCGACGCCAGAAGCCCGCCTCCACGGAGGCCGTTCCCGCCTGCCTGCCGAGCCTCAGAAGGTTTCCCGCGCATCCGCTGGCGGCGTCCGGGCGGCCCGCGACGTCCGCCCGGACGCTGAGCGTGGCGCTGCCGCGGCTGTGTACCACCCGCGGCGCCACGCTGGAGTGCGGCGCGCCGGCACGCCGAACGCACCGGCGCGCTCGCCTCAGTCCTCGATCGGGGTGACGCCGACCGGCTTGTAGGTGGTGGGCTTGCCCTTGGCGTCCAGCGTCGTGAGCAGGCCACCGCGGGAACATTCGGCCGGGCTGGTCGGGTAGGCCTTGCCGTTGCACCGGAACCGCAGCCCGGTCGCACCCGGCAGGTCCTTCTCCGGCATGCCCTTGAGAGCGGCGGTGACGGTAGCCGGCGTGATGTCGCCGGTCAGGCCCTCAAGCCCGGCGTGGAAGGCCGACAGGGTGATGAACATCGCGGCCGCGCCGGCCTCGGTGACATCGATGCTCTTGCCCTTGCCGTAGGTGTCGACCACGGCGTTGAAGACGGCGATCGCCGGGTCGTCCGAGCCGATCGGGGCGGTCGCGGTGATCGTCATGCCCTTGAGGAAGTCGCCGGGCACAGCGGCACGAGTCGCGTCCGTGATGCAGTGCGCGATGGCCGCGAGGGGGCCGTCGTACCCGACGGCACGCAGCCCGTTGAACGCGCTGATGCAGAACGCGTCGCTGCCGACGACCTGCACGATCCCGGGGTCGCCGTCGACGATGCGCTGCATCTGCGGCGTCATGTCGGCGGTGCCGGCCGGGATCTGGACGACGTCGAGCGCGATGCCCTGCTTCTCGAACGCGGGCCTGGTCACCTGGTAGAGGCCGGTGGTGACCGGCAGGTCGATCGCGACGACGGTGACCTTCTTGGCACCCGCGTCCTTGGCGACCTGGACCGGCAGCGTGACCAACGGGAAGAACTGGTCGCTCAGGATGAAGGTCGAATCCTTGTCACCCAGCGAGCCGGCGCCGTTCGCGGTGTAGAACATCACCGGCACCTTCGCCGCGTGCAGCGGCTCCCAGATCTGCTCCCCGGCGCCGGACGAACCGACGACGACGGCGACGACGTCCTTCTCGATCATCTGGTTGGCGCAGTCGGTGGCCTTGGCCGGGTCGGCCTGTGCCTCGCACTGCACGACCTCGATGGGCCGGCCCGCGATGCCGGAGCGGTGCTCGTTGAGGTACTGGACGGTCGCGTCGGCGACCTTGAACTCGTAGGACAGGTCCGCGGCGGGGCTCTGACCGTCCGAGATCACGCCGATCTTGACCGGTTCGCCCTTGGCCTGGGCCACCGGCCCAAGCGCCTGCGCGGCAGCGGCGGTGCCGGCCGGCGCCGGGCTGTCAGAGTCCTCGTCGCCGCCGCAGGCCCCGAGCAGGAGGCTCGCGGACAGGGCGCCCAACGCTCCTAACGCCGCTAAGCGCACTCCCGCGCTCCGTCGCGGTGACCGCCGCTGCCTCGCTCCCCCTGCTCCGCCGCCGGGCTCGCGCCTGATCGCCAGCTCCTGCATGTAGGTGTCCCCCATCTCACGGTCGGACGGCCGAATCGCCTGGCCAGGCGGTCGATCCGTCGAAACGGATCTCCCGGCCTGGATGCACGGCTACGGTACGGACCAGCGGTCCGCTTCACAAGCGAAACTTAAGGAACGGCCCTGGCCGGAGCCGGGCCAGCGAGGCCCGGCCGAAAACCGGTTTCCGCGGCCCGGCGAGGCGGGCTATGGTGTCCGGGCAGACTCCCCAGCTCGATGGAGGCGACATGGAGGGCGACGACGACATCTCCGGCTGATCCCGGTGATGTTCGGCCTGCCGGCCGGTGCGCGACAGCGGCACCGCCCGGGCCGATGAGTCGTCCTGCCCTCTGCCGCTGAGCAGCCGCGCCACGCGCGCAGGCGTGCCATGCGGGCAGCCACGTCACGCCATGAGCCGAGGTCTTCTTCCGCATGTCCGTCGTAGCCGACACCGCCGTCGTCTGTTCCAACCTGTCCTTCTCCTGGCCGGACGACACCCCCGTCTTCCAGGGCCTCTCCCTCACCGCCGGTGCCGGCCGTACCGGGCTCGTCGCCCCGAACGGGGCCGGCAAGAGCACGCTGCTCCGCCTGGTCGCCGGCGAGCTGCGGCCGACCGGCGGCAGCGTGACCGTCACCGGCCTGCTCGGCTACCTGCCGCAGTTCCTTCCGCTGGCAGACCACCGGACGGACACCCTGACGGTGGCCGAGGTCCTCGGGGTCGCCCCGGCGATCCGTGCGCTACGCGCCGTCGAGGCCGGTGACGCCAGCGAGGAGAACTTCACCACGATCGGTAACGACTGGGACGTCGAGGAGCGCACCCACGCCGAACTCGACCGACTGGGCCTCGGCGCGCTGACCTTCGACCAGTCGCTGCGCACGCTCAGCGGTGGCCAGATCGTGTCTGTCGGCCTGGTCGCGCAGCTGCTGAGGCGTCCGGACGTACTGCTGCTCGACGAGCCCACCAACAACCTGGACCTCGCCGCGCGGCGCCGGCTGTACGACGTCGTCGACGCCTGGGCCGGCTGCCTGCTGCTGGTCAGCCACGACCGTGCCCTGCTGGACCGGATGGATCGCATCGTCGAGCTCGACCACGGCGACGTCCGGTCGTACGGCGGAAACTTCACCGCCTACGAAGAGGCCGTCCAGCTGCGTCAGGCCGCTGCCGAACGTGAGGTCCGCGGTGCCGAGCAGGAACTGCGGCGGGAGAAGCGGGACAGGCAGCAGGCCCGGGAACGGGCGGCGCGCCGGGCTGGCAACGCCGCGCGGAAACTGCCCGACGCCGGTATCCCGAAGATCGTCGCCGGGGGCTTGAAACGGCGGGCGCAGGAGTCGGCGGGACGGGCCCAGGAAGCCCACACCGAGCGGGTCGGACAGGCGCAGGCCAGGTTGGACCGTGCCGAGGAGGCGCTGCGCGACGACCGGCCGATCGTGCTCGACCTGCCCGCCACCCGGGTGCCCGCCGGGCGGACGGTGTTCGCCGGCGAAGGCCTGCAGGTCCGGTACGGCGAGACGGCCGTCTTCGGCGACGTCGGCGGCGAGGGCGGGAGCGGCGTTCACGGCGGCGGTGTTGATCTGACGATCCGGGGTCCGGAACGCATCGCGTTGACCGGCCCGAACGGGTCAGGAAAGTCCACGCTTCTGCGGTTGGTCGGCGGGCAGGCCAAGCCTTCCGGCGGCCGGATCAGGGCGGCTGACGGCCGGGTCGCGTACCTCTCCCAGCGGCTCGACCTGCTCGACCTCGACCGCACCGTCGCGCAGAACCTGGCCGCGTCCGCCCCGGAGATGCCGCCGTCGGAGCGCATGCATCTGCTGGCACGCTTCCGGTTCCGCGCCGGCGGTGCCGACCGGCCGGTAGGGGCGCTGTCCGGCGGGGAACGCCTGCGGGCCACGCTGGCCTGCGTCCTGTTCGGCGAGCCGGCTCCACACCTGCTGCTGCTCGACGAGCCGACCAACAACCTCGACCTGGTCAGCATCGGCCAGCTCGAGGCCGCGCTGAACGCCTACCAGGGCGCGTTCGTGGTGGTCAGCCATGACGAACGGTTCCTGGCCCGGATCGGCGTGAACCGCTGGCTGCATCTCGAGCAGGGCGTGCTGTCGGAGCCCGGGGGCGCTTGACAGGCCACTTGTCTACCAAGATAGTGGTAAACGTGATCGGGGTGACGTCGTCCGCGCGGTGCATGGTGGAGCATGTTCACGTCACCAGCTGTCTGTGTCGCCACTGACACCGGCTTGATCAGTGCGCGCTGATATTTCAGCGATACCAATCCGCCCAGCGCGGATCTTCTTTCTCAGCTAAGTAGGCGTTTTCCTGCGCGGGCGGGCACCTCACGTCACGCGGAGATCTGACGCGCGCCATTTTCCGCACCGCACCGAAAACTGCGTACGCGACGAAACGAGGAACATCGGTATGACCGATCAGGCCCCGGGAGAGAACGCCAGGCCGGGCGCGCAGTCCACGAATGCGGAAGCGGGCACGGACGCGGGCCTGCAGCCCGCGGACACGGGCACGGGCGCGCCTGCGGCAACGCCGGTCGGCACGCCGCGGCGCCGCGATCCGTATGCCAGCTTCCCGGGCCGGATCGGACGCACAATGGGCCAGTCGGAGCCGGCCTGGGCACCGCGGGAGACACCCGCGCCCGGCGCACCCAACATCGTCGTGGTGCTCGTCGACGATCTGGGCTACAGCGACATCGGCCCGTTCGGCTCGGAGATTCCCACACCCGTGCTGGACCGGCTCGCCGAGCGCGGGGTGCGGCTGACGAACTACCACACCATGCCGCTGTGCTCGCCGGCCCGAGCCGCCCTGCTCACCGGCCTGAATCCGCACCGTGTGGGTTATTCGCTGGTTGCCAACGCCGACCCCGGCTTCCCGGGCTACGGCATGGAGATCGCCGACGACATCCCCACCCTGGCGGAGATTCTCCACGACGGCGGGTATGCCACCTACGCAGTCGGCAAGTGGCACCTGACGAGGGATTCCGCGTCGAACGCCGCCGACGACCGGCGCAACTGGCCGCTGCAGAAGGGCTTCGAACGCTACTACGGCGTCCTCGAAGGGCTGACCAGCCTGTTCCACCCGCATCAGCTCGTCCGGGACAACAGCCCGCTCGACATCGACGAGCTGCCGGAGGACTACTACTACACCGACGCGATCACCGACGAGGCGATCTCGATGGTGAAGTCGCTGCGGGCGCACGACCCGGACAAGCCTTTCTTCCTCTACCTCGCGCACAACGCGGTGCACGGCCCGTTGCAGGCGAAGGCGGAGGATCTCGAACGGCACCGCGGCCGGTACGCCGACGGCTGGGACGAACTACGGGAGAGCCGGTTCGGCCGGCAGCTCGACGCCGGACTGTTCCCGCCGGGCACCCGGCTGCCCCGCCGCAACTTCGAGGCCGGATTCGAGGTCGGCGCGTGGGCTGACCTCTCGCCGGAAGAACAGCGCCTGTACGCCCGGTACATGGAGGTGTACGCCGCGATGGTCGACAATGTCGACCAGAACCTCGGCCGCCTGGTGGACACCCTGGAAGCCCTCGGGGAGCTGGACAACACCATCATCCTGTTCACCTCGGACAACGGCGGGACCGGCGAAGGTGGCCCGGAAGGCACCCGCAGCTACTTCAGCCGTTTCGTGCACTACCCGCTGCTTCCCGCCGACTGGAATCCCGACGTCGAGCGCGAGATCGACCTCATCGGCGGGCCGCAGAGCCTGGTGCACTATCCCCGCGGCTGGGGAATGGCGTCGAACACCCCGTTCCGGCTTTACAAGGGCCAGACCCACGCCGGCGGGGTGCGGGTTCCCTTCGTGCTTTCCTGGCCGGCCGGCCTGCGCCGGACCGGGGCGGACGACGGCATCCGGGCGCAGTACCAGTACGTCACCGACATCGCGCCCACGCTGCTCGAGCTGGCCGGGGTGAAACGGCCCGAACAGCGCCACGGGCAGGTCGTCCAGGAACTCGACGGGGTCAGTTTCGCGCCTGTCCTGACAGACCAGAACACGACCAGCACCCACAGTGAACAGTACTGTGAGATGACCGGTAACCGCAGTTATTACCGGGATGGCTGGAAGCTGGTCACCCTGCACCGGTTCGGCACACCGTACGACGACGGTGAATGGGCGTTGTACAACCTGGCCGAGGATCCGACCGAGATCGACGACATCTCCGCCGAGTACCCCGACGTCGTCGGGGCGCTGGCAGCCGCCTGGGAGGACGCCGCCTGGCGCAACGGCGTCTTCCCGCTCACCGACGCGAGCGGCGGCCTGGCCATCCGCAACCCGGCCGAGGAGCGCCTGCGCCGCCCGGTCACCCTGCTGGCCGGTACGCCGGAGCTCGAGCGGTACCGGTCCGCCAAACTGATCACGTTCCGGTCCTTCGACATCGACATCGACCTGACCTGGCACGCCGCGGACGACGCGGGTGTCCTCGTCTCGCACGGTGACCAGGGCGGCGGTTACAGCGTCTACGTGGAGAACGGCCGGCTCCACCTCGCCTACAACGAGTACGGCACGCTGCACGAGGTGGACGCCGGGCCGCTGGACGAAGGCGTGCATGCCGTTCGCATCGCGGTGGTGGCGCAGGCGGGCCTGCGCTGGGAGTGGCGGGTCCTCGTCGACGGAGTCGAGACGGGGCGGCTCGCCAGCGTCCACCAGCTGATCGGCATGGCGCCGTTCCAGGGGATCAGCGTCGGCGTGGACCGCCGCTCCCCGGTCTCCTGGCCCGTCCACGAGCGGCACCGGACGTTCCGCTACACCGGCCAGCTGCGCAGCGTGACCTACACCTCCGGCGAGCCGGGCCCGGACGATCTCGAGACGCTGGTCCGGGTGATGCGGGAGGCCGCGGCCGCGTTCGAGTAGGCACAGGTAAGCGCGGGAGGCAGCGGTGCCGGCACCCGCGCCCGGGATGCTTCCGATCTCAGGTCCGGCACCGGAACTGGTGGAACACGGGCATCGTCGCAATAGGTTGTGCAGTTCAGATGCTGGCCGACCAGGGGTGACGGTGCGCTGTGAGCAATGTGGAAACGGTTTCCGCCGAGATCCGGTGCCGGGCCGACGAGCGCTCGGGGCAGGTCGTCGAGATCATCTCCCCGCACGACGTCCCGCTTGGCGGAGCCGACGCGATGACGGTGCGGCGCACCCTGCCCCGCCACAGCCGCTCGATGATCGGCGCCTGGTGCTTCGTCGACCACTATGGTCCGCATGACGTCTCGGCGGGCGGCGGCATGGATGTGCCGCCGCATCCGCACACCGGGCTGCAGACGGTGAGCTGGCTGTTCGCCGGAGTCCTGGAGCACCGCGACAGCCTGGGAACACATGCGTTCGTCCGCCCCGGCGAGGTGAACCTGATGACGGGCGGGCACGGCATCTGCCACTCCGAGGTGACCGCCCCGGGGACGACGATCCTGCACGGGGTGCAGCTCTGGGTCGCGCTGCCCGACGCGCACCGCGACGCCCCCCGCGACTTCCAGCACCACGTTCCGCCGGTCGTGGACCTCGACGGCGCGACGGCACGGGTCTTCCTGGGCGAGCTCGCCGGCGAGCGGTCACCGGTACGCACGTTCTCGCCGCTGCTCGGCGCCGAGATCGTGCTCGCACCGGGAACCCGGCTGACGCTGCCCGTCGACCCCGGCTACGAGCACGGCGTTCTGGTGGACACCGGTGACGTCGAGGTGACCGCGTGCGCCGACGCGGGCGCGGGTCCGGACGCGGCTGGGCAGCGGGTCGCGGCCGGCGAGCTGGGTTACCTCGCAGCGGGTGCGGCGAGCCTGGCACTGGGCAACCCCGGCAGCGACCCGGCACGGGTCGTACTGATCGGTGGGGAACCCTTCGAAGAAAACATCGTTATGTGGTGGAATTTTATTGGGCGCAGCCACGAGGAGATCGCCGTCTACCGCGAGGCCTGGCAGAATCAGTCCGACCGGTTCGGCCAGGTCGAGGGGTACATCGGCGGCACCGCCTGGCTGCCCGCACCGCCGCTGCCGGAGACCAGAATCAAGCCACGCGCCAGGCCGTGATCCCTGGCGCTGTGAGCCAACAGCCACCAGCCGTACGGCCGTTCATGCCAACAGGTGCACGGGACGATTCCGACGGCAAAGATGGCTTCGAACCTGTCGGTGGGCGGCACAGGACGTCCACCACGGAGCGGAGGAGGAACCGTGGCACGACGTCTCAGCTGCCCGTGTGGCGAATTCATCGAGGGTGAGGACGACGACGACCTCGTGGAGAAGACCCAGGCCCATCTCGCCGAGAAGCACCCGGGCCACGAGTACTCCCGGGAGCAGATCCTGTTCCTCGCGTTCTGATCGAACCGCCGGCCGGCGGCTTCGAGGGTGAGTTCGAGCGCCGGAGACTTCGAGCGCCGGAGTCGGAGCCGGAGCCGGAGCCGAGGCCGGCGGCGTCGAGGTCGAGGGCGGCGGGGTCAGACAGCGTCGAGTACCCCGCCCGCCCGGCCGCGGGTTCGGCTGCGGGTCACCAGATCCCGCGCGGCGGCCTGCCACTGCGGGTGGGCGAAGACGAAGCCCGCGTCGAGCAGCCGGCCTGGCACGACCCGGCGACTTTTCAGGAGAAGCTCGGTGTCGCTGCGCAGCAGGAACGCACCGAGCTCGGCCATCCAGGCCGTGGCTGGCAGGCCGACAGGCACCCCGGCCGCGGCCCGCAGCTGCGCCATGAAGTCGCGGTAGGGCAGCGGTTCGGGCGAGGCCAGGTTGACCGGCCCGGTGAGATCCTCCCGGGCGAGAAGCAGCGCGACCGCCCGCGCGAAGTCGTCGCCGTGGATCCAGGACATGTACTGCCTGCCACCGGCGACCGGACCGCCGAGGCCCAGCCGGGCCATGCGCCAGAGCATGTCGAAGGCACCGCCCCGGCCGGGAGCCATCACCATGCTTGCCCGCAGCGCGACCTTGCGGGTCCGCGGGGTCGGAGCGTCGGCCTGCGCGCTCTCCCACGCCCGGGCGATGTCGACGCTGAAGGCCCAGTACGCCGGCACCCCAGGCTCGGCCCCCCCGACGACCCCCGTCGCCTCGTCGTTGGCCTGATCGTGACTGTGCGCGTAGATCGTGGCGGTGCTCATCTGCAGCCACACCCGCGGGGGCGCCGCCGCCCGGGCGATCGCCGCACCCACCACGGTGGCGGAGTCGATCCGCGAGGCCATCATCTCCTGCAGGTTGCGTTGGGTGTAGCGGCAGTTCACGCTGCGGCCGGCAAGATTGATCACCGCATCCGCCCCATCGACCTCGGCCGCCCACGGGCCGAGGGTGCGCCCGTCCCAGCAGACCACGCGACCATCCCCCGGACGGGCGTCCGCCCTGCCGGCGGCTCCAGCCGGGGCGGGCTCACGCCGGCTGAGGACGACGACCTCGTGCCCGGCGTCCAGAAAGGCTACGGCCAACAGACGCCCCAGATGCCCGGTACCACCCGGAATGATGATCTTCATCGCTGCCCCGTCTCCTCCCAGACCGAGCCGGGCTGACCCGGTCCCGTCATCCCGACATTTCGTTGGCCAGCCGTTCAGCGACGCGCTGTCGTCGACCATCCGAACCCCGGCGGTGAACGCAGATCCGTCAGCAGGCGGTGGACGTCGTCCGTGACGGAGCGCAGTACCGGAAGCCTCGCGAGCGGCACGGTCCTGCCGATCAGCCGTGCCGAGGAGTCCACCAGGCGGCGCGTCCGTACCTGGCCCGGTGATCCGTCGTAGACCCAGAACAGCGTGATGCCGAGGTAGGACAGCCAGAGCAGCTCGGGCAGCGCCGGCGGCGCCGGCGGCGCGGGCGGCGCGGGCGGCGCGGGCGGCGCGGGCGGCGCGGGCGGCGCGGGCGGGCGAGGAACACCGAGCCGGCCCGCAGCCCCCTCCACGGGACCATCGACGGGACCGCGGGCAGGGCCGCGGGCGGGGCCGTCGACGACCTCGCGGAACAGGCCGATGGCGGCTTCCCGGGCAGCCGCCGAATCGGCGCTGAACGGGCTGGACGTCGAGTCCGGCGAGATCGCGACCCTGATGAACGAACCGGCGAAGGCGTGGTACGGCGTCATCTCGTCGATACCGGCATGCAGCACGCCCCGGAGACGGCCCGAGAGGTCGCGGGCCTGCAGCGCCTCGGCCGCCCGCTGCCGGTGCCCCGCCTGGATCACGGCATAGAGCTCCTGGACGAGCTGCTCCTTCGAGCCGAAGTAGTAGTAGGCGTTCCCGAGCGAGACCCCGGCGGCCTGCGCGATACCGCGCATCGTGGTCTGGTCGTAGCCGCGTTCCCGAAACGAGGCCAGCGCCTTTTCGAGAATCAACGCACGTGTCGCGGCCCCCCGCCCGGCGCCTTCCCCGCGGTAACCGACTTCGCCGCCACCGCTGGCCCGGCTGCCGCCACCGCTGACGTCGTCGCCGCTGCCGCTGACGTCGTCGCCGCCGACTCCCTGCGTTCCCATCGACGAGGGCTCCATCCAGAGTTGAACATGTTCAAGTTCGGATGGAATACTAACGCGACAGCAGCCTCCGACGCGGCTTCCCGCGCGCAGCACCCGCCCACCACCCGCGGCGGCAGTCCGCTCGCCCGGCCTTCCCACGTGCGGTTTTGCGTAATACGTGCGGTTGGGGTGTAGAAATACGCCGTTCAGGTCGGATCGCCCGGTGCGGGGAACTCCCACGGAACTGGTAGGGGCCACCGGGCGCCGAGGAGACTGGAAGCGGGGGCATGCCGGACTCATCGGCTCTTGACGTGCTGGTCGGGCTGGCGCTGATCTTCGCCGCGTTCAGCCTGGCGGTCTCGCGGATCAACGAAACCGTCCTCGCCCTGTTCCGCTACCGGGGGCTGCGGCTCGAAGCCGAGCTCCGTCGGCTCCTCGGCGGAATCCGCCAGGCCGGCGGCCCGGCGGATGGACCCGATGTCACCGCCGAGCTCCTCGACGGGCCGCTGCGGGTCCTGCGAGCCACCGGCAGGGACGTGCTACCGGTGAACGTCGCCGACCATCCCCCGGTCAGCGGGTTCTGGGCGTCGATCCGCCGGGCCCGGCGGCTGCGGCTGCCGTCCTACCTGCCCTCGACCGCGTTCGCGCAGGCCCTGCTCGATCTCGTGGACCCACCCGCACGGGTCATGCTGCACCAGCTCCGGCCGGAGAACCTGCCCGCGGAGATCCCGGCCGAGATCCGGACGGCCTACCAGCGCGCGTATGACGCCGCGCGCCGGGTACTCGACGAGCAGACCGCCACGGCCCTGCACCAGGCCATGCCCGCGGAGCACCCGACCGGGCGGGTGGTGGCCGCCGCCCTCGTCGCCGCCGTCCGGACCGGCGCCGTCGCCTCACTGGAGGAAAGCCTCGCCGCGCTGCCGCCCTCCCCCGCCCGGACGGCGTTGACCGCCGCGATCGTCAAGGCCGGCGGCGACCGCGAGAAGATCATCGCCGATCTGGCGCGCTGGTACGACGACGCGATGGACCGCCTCTCGGGCTGGTACAAGCGGCACATCACCGCGTTCCTGCTCGGTTACGCGATCCTGCTGTCGGCCGCGTTCAATCTGGACGCCATCGCGATCACCCGGGCGCTGTGGCAGGACGGGACCGTACGGCAGGCCGCGGTGGCCGCCGCCGTCGCCGAGGTGGGCACGGCGGGCGACGACGCGGCCACCAGCAGCGGAACCACCACGGGCACCGACGCGACCGCGGATGGTGACGCGACGGTGGGTGAGGCCGCGGAGCGCAGCATCGAGGCGGTGCGTGACGCGTCCGGGCTGTCCATCCCGGTCGGTTGGGTCGATGCGTCCGACCGGCGCGACGACCCGCGGGAGGTGCCGACCTCGGTCGGCGGGTGGCTGCTGAAGATCGCCGGTATCGCGATCGCCTGCTTCGCGCTGACGGCCGGCGCGCCCTTCTGGTTCGACCTGCTGGGCAGGCTGGTGAACATGCGGGCCACCGGCCCGAAACCACGCGCCGCGAACAACTAGCCACAGCAGGAAGGCACTCCGGGGCAGAAAGAAGGCCTCGCGGGCGGTAACTGATCATCGCGATACCCGGCGCATCGGCGGGGCAGACTGGCAGGGTGGGGCAGGTCTGGCGCGACGTCGAACGGTCGGAGCGGACAGCCCGGAGCATGTCGCCGGGCCGGGATCCGCCCAGGTCGCCGACACCTTCGCCGGTCCGTTCGGTGGTGCTCGCGGAGTCCGAGCGCACCCGGGTGACCCGGATGCCGGGTTCCTCCGGTCCGCTGATCCGCAAGGAGGTGTTGGGCCGGGGCGCGAACCGGCGGCTGCGGCATGAGACGGAGATTCTCAGAAGGCTGACCGGCGTGGAGGGCGTCGTCCAGCTTGCCGCCGCGGCGGATGCCGAGCACGAGGCGGGCATCGAGCCGGACGCCCGCGCCGAGCCCGCGGCCGCGTCCGTGTCCGGAGCGGCGGGTGAGCTCGGGCTGGGAGGCAAGAAGAGCCCGGGATCGATCCTGCTGAAGGACGTCGGCGGCACCGCACTCTCCACCTGGCGCACGCCGCTCGAACCGGACCTGCTGCTTGTCGTCGCCGAGTCGCTGGCCCGGGCGGTCGCGGCGATGCACCACCGCGGCATCGTGCACCGTGACATCAGCCCGGCGAACATCGTGGCCACCCCGGACGGCGAGGTGTGGCTGATCGACTTCACGCTCGCCACCACGCTCACGTCGACGCGCAGCGAGTTCACCCACCACTGCGCGATCGTCGGCACGGTCCCCTACCTCGCGCCGGAACAGACCGGCCGGACCAGCCGTCCCGTCGACGAGCGCGCCGATCTGTACGCCGTCGGCGCGACCCTGTACGAGCTGGCGACCGGAGCGCCGCCGTTCGGCGCGGACGACCCGCTGCGCATCATCCACGACCATCTGGCCCGGGTGCCGGTCCCGGCGTCGGAGCGAAACCCGACTGTGCCCCGGGCGCTGGCGAAGGTCATCGCGCACCTGCTCGAGAAGGAACCCGATGATCGCTATCAGAGCGCCGAGGGGCTTGCGCACGACCTCGCCCTGGTCCGCCGCGGAACGCCGCCGGCCCGCCCCGGAGCCCACGATCGGTGGACTCGTCAGCTGAGGTCCTCCAGGCTCATCGGCCGCGACCAGGAGATCGACGAGCTTCGTGGCGCCTTCCTGGCGGTCATGGCGGGTCACCCGCGTTCCGTCCTCGTCGACGGCGAGGCCGGGGTCGGGAAGACCGCCCTGGTCGACGAACTGAGGCTGATCGCGGCCGGTCACGGCGGCTGGTTCGTGGCCGGGAAGTTCGACCAGCACCGACTCGACCAGGCGTACAACGGCTTCCTCCAGGCGGTTCGGGCGCTCGGCCGGCTCCTGCTGGCCGAGCCCGAGGAGCGCCTGGCCGAGTATCGGGAACGGCTACGCCATGGCCTGGGCCGCAACGCGGGCCTGGCCGCCGCCGCGGTGCCGGAGCTGGGGGTGCTGCTGGACGTCCAGGCCGCGCCGGGTGATGTGATGACGAGGCGAGCCCGCGCGGCGCACACCGGCCTCGAGATCCTGCGCGCCGTCGCCTCGACCGAGCGCCCGGTGGTCTGCTTCGTGGACGACCTGCAGTGGGCCAGCCGCACCCCGATGGGCATCCTCGACCCGATCTTCAGTGGAAGCGCGGCTGTCGACGGGCTGCTGTTGATCGGCGCGTACCGCGACAGCGAGATCGGCGCCACCACCCCGCTGGCGGAACAGCTAGGTCGCTGGCTGCTCCAGCCGCGCGGACCGCGCAAGCTGCGGCTGGAGAACCTCCCACCGACGGCCCAGGCGGCGCTGGTGGCGGACATCCTGCACGTCGCGCCGGGGCCGGCGGCCGAACTGGCACGCATACTCGCACCGGCGGCCGGGGGAAATCCGCGTGACACCGTCGAGCTCCTCAACACCCTGCGCGACGAGGAGCTCCTGCACTTCGCCGCGGGCGGCTGGCGGTGGGATCGGGAAGCACTGCGCCACCGCCTGCATCGGATCAACTTCACCGAACTTCTGACGGCCCGGGTCGCCGGGCTGCCGGGTGTCGCCGTGGATCTGCTCGCGTCGGTGGCCTGCCTGGGCGCCCATGCCGATCTGGATCTTCTGGCCGCCGCGGCCGCGCTGCCGATCGACAAGGTGGAACAGCGGCTCGCCATGGCGATCGAGGCCGGGGTGCTGGTTTCCGAGACCGCGGCCGGCGGACGGCAGTCGGTGCGGTTCCAGGACGACCGGACCCGCCAGACGGCACTGGCCAGCCTCAGCGAGCAGTCACGGGACGCGACGCACCTGAGGCTGGCCCGGAACCTGGCCGGCGATCCAGAAGACCCGAACAACTCGGAAGCGGAGTATCTCTCCGTGGCGGCAGAGCAGTATCTGCCCGTCCTCGGCGCGGTCCACGACCCGGCCGAGCGGCGCCGGGTGTCGGCGCTTCTGCGAAGGGCAGCGGGCGAGGCGAAGGTGCTGTCCAACCATGCCCAGGTCGAGAGGTACACGGCCGCCGCCGCGACGCTTCTCGATCCGTCCGACGTCGACGAGCTGCTGGCCATCCACATCGAACGGCACGCCGCCCTGTGCGACCTCGGTCGGCTCGAGGAGGCCGACGAGGTCTACGAGATCATCGACCGGTTGTGCACCGATCCGCTCCGGCGCACGGCCCCGACCGTCGTCCAGATCAGCAGCCTCACCAATCGCCGGCGTGCGGCCGAGGCGGTCGACCTCGGTGTCGAGCAGCTGCGGCGCCTCGGGTTGACCGTCCCGGGCCGAGAGCAGCTGGACGCGGAGATCGACAGCGGCCTCGACGCCGCCTATCGGTGGATCGACACCACGAGCGACGCCGATGACCTGCGGCGCGCGGAGCTGGTCGACCGGGTGCGACTGAGCATCATGAATATGATCAATGCCCTCTCGCCGGCGGCGTTCTTCAGCGACCACACGATGCTGGCCTGGCTGAACGTACGGACACTGCAGATGTGGGCAGAGGACGGCCCGGACCGCGCCCTGCTGGGCCCGGCGAGCCATGCCGCGATAGTGACGGTCAGGCACCGAGCCGACTACCGCACCGGCCACCGTATCCTGCGTCGCCTGCTCGCGGTGGGCCACGCGCGGGGCTACGAGCCCGAGGTCTGGCTGGCCGAGTTCCACTACCTGATCACATCCGGCCACTGGTTCGAGCCTCTCGAGCAGAATCTGGCCGCCACCCGCCGGGCGCTGGACGAGCTCCTTCGCAGCGGCGACTACCAGGCCGCCTGCTGGGCCCACCAGTGCCTGCTGTTCAACCTCCTGGACTGCGCGACCTCACTCGACCTCGTCGCGACCGAGGCCGAGGTGGCGATGACGCTGGCCACCCGGACCGGCAACCACCGGGCCGAGGAGTCCGTGAGCACCTTCCGCCGGCTCGCGGCGGCTCTGCGCGGTGAGCTCGAGGAGCGCGGCATCGACGAGACGGCCATGCTCTCCCTCATCGCCGGCAACTCGGTCGCCGTCGTGCACTTCCACCTCAACAGTGCGATCGCCGCCGCTGTCTTCGACCGCCCGGACGAGCTGACCGAGCACCTCGCCGCCGTGGAACCGCTGCTCGCCCCGTTCGAGGCAAGCTACGTGATCGTCGCTGGCCGTCTGCTGCGGGTGCTGACGCTGGCGCGGGGCATCCGCTCGGGGCACCGGCGGCCGGGAACCGAGCACCCGCCGGCCGGGAGACCACCGGCCCGTGACCCGCTGGCCGGGGTGCCGGCCGGCGATCTACTGAAGGAACTGGACGAGACGATCGCCTGGCTGGCCGCCCGCGCCGCCGACGCGCCCTTCAACTTCCTGCACCTGCTTTACCTGGCACAGGCAGAACGGGCCTGGGCCACCGACGACTTCCAGCGAGCCTCCTACTTCTTCGACGCGGCACACCGGGAGGCCATCTCGCGGTCTCGGCCGTGGCACCTCGCGCTGATCCTGGAGGAGGCCGCCCACTTCTACCTGAGCCACGGCCTGGAGGTGGCGGGGCGGCTGCTCCTGGTCGGAACCCGTCGGGTCTACGCGGCCTGGGGCGCCACCGCGAAGGTCAACCAGCTCGACTGGGGAACCCCGGGCCTGCGGACCGGGCCACCGGCCGAGGAGCTGCTCATCGGGGACCCGAGGAGGCGTGCGGACGGACGCTCGGTGGTCACGACGGGCACCATCGACCTGCGAGGCATCGTCGCCGCGTCGCGGGCGCTCAGCTCGGAGACAAGCGTGGCGGGCCTGCGGGCCACGGTCGTGGGGATCCTCTCCGAGATGACCGGGGCGACCGACGTCCACCTGCTGCTGCGTGACGACGAGAGCAAGGCCTGGACGGTCACGACCGACACCGGTCCCGCCATCACCCTGCGGGAGGCCGGCCAGCGCCATCTCCTGCCACCGTCCGTCGTCTGGTACACGGAACGGACCCGCGAGCCGGTTGTCGTCACCGATGTCGCCACCGACGAGCGGTTCCACCGCGACCCGTGCTTCTGCCCGCATGAACGTTGTTCGCTGCTCGCCGTGCCCATCTCGATCCGCGGCCGTCTCCGGGCGATGCTGCTGCTGGAGAACCGCATGATCAGCCACGCGTTCTCGGTGGACCGCCTCGAAGGGATCATGCTTGTTGCCAGCCAGCTGGCGGTCTCGCTCGACAACGCCCTGATGTACGCGTCGCTCGAACGCAAGGTGGATCAGCGCACCCAGCAGCTCGCGGCCGCGAACAGGCAGCTCAAGCAGCTTGCGGTGACCGACCCGTTGACGGGGCTCGCCAACCGCCGGCGGCTGGACGAGATCCTCGACCACGAATGGCATCAGGCCCGGCGGCGGGGATCACCCCTCGCCCTCGCGATGGTCGACATCGATCATTTCAAGCTTTACAACGATCACTTCGGCCACGCCGCCGGCGACCACTGCCTGCGGCTGGTCGCCCAGTGCCTCGCCCGCAGCCTGCGCGAGCCACTGATCGCCGCGCGTTACGGCGGCGAGGAGTTCGCCGTCGTCATGCCCGACACCAATGCCGCCGGTGCCGCCCGGCTGGCACGGCGTTGTTGTGCGGCCGTCGAGGCGCTGGCCGAGCCACACCCGAGGGCCGCCACGCGGGTCGTGACGGTGAGCATCGGCACGACAGCGCTCGTTCCCACCCTGCGGGACGACCTCACAAGCTTCGTCGAATGCGCCGACGCGGCGCTCTACCGCGCGAAGCGAGGCGGGCGCAACCGGGCCGAGGTCGTACTCGCCCGCCCGCATCCGGCGGCGCTCAGTACATCATCCGCGGGTCCCGGTAGTGCTTGAACTCCAGGAGGTTGTCCGCCGGGTCGCGCAGCACGAACGTGCGATGCTCCTCCGCGAGGCCTTCGAAGCGGGTACCGAGCGGCTGGAACACCGGGATCTTGCGGAGCTCGACCAGGCGCAGGAGCCGGTCGAAGTCCGCGGACCGGCGGAACGTCACCCCGAAATGGCGCGGGTAAAGCCCGAGCGGCGCCGCCACGGCCGGCCGTTCGGACAGATGGCAGACAAGCTGGTCGCCGAAGAAGTCCAGGGTGATCCGGTCGGGGTAACGCCGGGCCAGCTTGCAGCCGAGCCGGCCGACGTAGAACTCGACGGCCTCGTCCAGGTCGAAGGCCGGAATGGCGAGGTGGAAGGTGTCGCCGCGGTCACGCATGCGGTCCGGCCTCCACCCCGATGTCGAGCATCGTGTCGGAGCGCAGCCCCAGCCGCAGCGTCTCCAGGGCGATCACCTCGGCCGGCGCGATGTTGCCGAGGTTCACCTCCGTCCCGACCCGGCGCACGAAGTAGGTCTGCAGGGTCCTGGTCGGCGCCTCGAAGAGGAGGCGGTCGACCGGAAGGCCCGCGTCAAGAATGTCCTCGATCAACCCGAAGCGCAGCCGGCCGTCCGGCCGGCAGATGCCACTGCTCCCGCTTTCCCGGGCCTCGGCGATGACGAGCTCGGCACCGGCCTCCAGATCCGCGCGAATACAGTCGATCCAGCGTGACGGGGAGAGCCGTTCGGAGCGCTCACCATCCTTGAAACCGACCTCGCTCAGCACGGTGAAATCGTCGGCCAGCTTCCCGATGAACGCACACTTCTCCTGGTTGGAGAGGTCGATCGTCCCGTTCGAGACTTCTACATGGCTACATGAGTGACCGTGACAGAATTCACGGAAATCGTCAAAACGATTTTGCAGGATATGCTTCTCGAACAGCGTGCCACCGAAGAAGTAGCCTATTCCGAGCGCCCGCAGAGTCTCGATCTTGCGGTCGAGGTCGGCGGTGACAACGGACGTCCCCCAGCCGAATTTGACGAGGTCGACCAGGTCCGCCGCACTGGTCACCGCGTCCTGGAAGTAGCCGGTCGGGAGACCGTTGTCGATCACCATGGTGATACCTCGGGTACGGGGTCGCACCTGCCGTGATGGAAGCTGCAGCGCGGTCCGAGACATGTTCCTCCTTCGCCGGTCCGTCGAGGCAGACCTTCGCCCCGGGAGATGAAGAAATCCTGAGGGGAGAGTTCAGGATGGCTGCATGCAGTGCACGACACCAGCCTCCGGCAGTGATGACACAGAGTCTGACAGGTTTAACGAGAACCTCATAAGCTGCACACAGAAGGAGCACAGAAGATTCACAGAATAAATGCATATCAGACCACTTCCCGGATGCGGTATTCAGTAGACGTTCAGACTTCCCAAACGCGGCCTTCAGGATGCACGTGAATTGTCTCAGCAATGACGAGGCGCACGGACGGGCCAGCCGATGAAGATCCCGGTGCGGCGGGTGACCAGGTCGGCCTCGAGTCCCTGATCAGCTGGATCGACGAACGTGCGCGGACCAGCGCCGACCAGGTCTACCTTCGCGCCGCGCGCACCGGCGGCCAGATCACCTACCGGCAGCTGGCCGACGCCGTCCGCCGCTGGTGGGGCGTGTTCGATCTGCACGGCGCCGGCCCGGGCAGCCGAATCGCCCTGGCGGTCGCGGACCCGCTCGACTTCGCCATCGCCTACCTGGCCACCGTCGCCGGCGACCGCTGCGCCGCTCCGGTGCCGGCCGGAGCCCCGGATCTGACCGAACGACTGGCCGGTCTCGAACCCGACCTCGTCGTCACGGCGAACGGCGTCATGGCGAACGACAACACCGCGAACGGGAGTATGGAGTTCCCCCGCGCGGGCGGTGTCCTGCTGGCCAGCTCCGGGACCACCGGCACTCCCAAGCAGGTGTTCCTCGGCGCCAGGCAGCTTCTCCACGTCGCGACCGAGATCGCCCGTCATCACCGGCTGACGCCTGCCGACATCGGTTACAACCCGCTCCCCCTGGTTCATGTGAACGCGGAGGTCGTCGGCCTGCTCGCCACCCTGGTCGCCGGCGGCGAACTGGTGCTCGACGCACGCTTCCACCGGCAGGGCTTCTGGAATCTGGTCCAGAACCACGCCGTCACCTGGATCAACGCGGTCCCGGCGATTCTGGCCATTCTGGCGCGGCAGCCGGCCCCGAGCGCCGCGCAGACCCGGACGGTGCGGTTCGTCCGGTCCGCTTCGGCCCCGTTGCCGGTCGCCGTGCTGGAGGCGTTCGAGACCGCCACCGGGCTGCCCGTGATCGAGACCTACGGCATGACCGAGGCGGCGAGCCAGATCGCGGCGAACCCGCTCGACGGCCGGCGACGTCCAGGGTCGGTCGGCCGCGCCGTCGGGACGCAGATCCGGATCGTCGACCGGCAGGGGCGCCACTGCCCGTGCGGGACGACCGGTCAGGTACAGATCCGCGGCGGCGGGGTGATCTCCGCCTACGCGACCGAGGCCGGCAACGACCGGTTCCGCGCGGGCGGCTGGCTCGACACCGGCGATCTCGGCCGGCTCGACGAGGACGGCTACCTCTACCTGGTCGGCCGCCGCGACGACGTCATCAACCGGGGCGGGGAGAAGATCTTCCCCCGTGAGGTGGAGGAGGTGCTGCTCGCGGACCCCCGGGTCACCTCGGCCGTGGTCTTCGGGCTGCCGCACGCCGTCCTGGGCCGGATACCCGTCGCCCAGGTCGTGCTCGCCGACCGCACCGCCGCCCCCGACCACACCGCCGACAGCGCCTCGGGGCGGGCCACGGGACGGACCGTGGCGCCGACGCGGAACGGCGCCGGCGAGGCCGCATCGACCCGCGAGCTGCTGGCCGACCTGTCCAGCCGGTGCGCCACGCGGCTGGAACGACACAAGCGCCCCGTCCGGATCGAGGTCGTCGACGACCTGCCGGTCGGGCCTACCGGCAAGGTACTGCGCCGCCTGCTGGACCTCCCCGAGCCGGACCGCGGCCACGCGGC
This sequence comes from Frankia sp. R43, assembly GCF_001306465.1. NCBI lineage: Bacteria > Bacillati > Actinomycetota > Actinomycetes > Frankiales > Frankiaceae > Frankia > Frankia sp. R43. The sequence continues at coordinate 424,303 of NZ_LFCW01000001.1, forward strand.
CGGTGACGGCCGCGGCGCGGCGTGACACTCGCGCCCGGCGCCGCGGAGCACGCTCCAGGTGACGCCCCGAACAGCACCTCCAGCGGCACGGCAGGCGGCACGGCAGGCAGCACGGCAGGCAGCACGGCAGGCAGCACGGCAGGCAGCAGGTCGGACAGTGCTCCGGCCGGCGGCGGCCGGCACGTCCACGAGGCCGATGTCGTCCGCGTGCTGACGTTCATCGCGGTGATCGGCGTGCACGCGACCGGCGGGACCGTCGACAACGGCAGCTATTCGGGCAACGCGGCCCTGATGCTGCTGCATTTCACCCGGGAGGCGTTCTTCGTTCTCACCGGCTTCGTACTCGTCCACAGCTACGCGTCGCGGCCGCCGCGCGGCGCGGGCCTTCGCCGTTTCTGGTTGCGGCGGCTGCTGCTGGTCGGCGTGCCCTATGCCGTGTGGACGGCGGTGTACGGCGCGTCGGCGGTGGTCGGCCGGGCGGAGACGGACGGCTTCCGCGCCGGCCTCGCCGAGCTCAGCCAGCTGCTGATCAGCGGCGACGCGCACTACCACCTCTACTTCCTGCTGGTCTCCCTGCAGGTCTACCTGGTTCTGCCGCTGTTGCTCACGCTCGTCCGCCGCGCCCGCCGCGCGCTGGGCCGGGTGCTGGCCGCCAGTGCCGTGCTGCAGTTCGGCATCCTGCAGGAGATCCAGTACGGCCCGCCGCGGCACGGGGTTCTCGGCTGGTTGCGGGAGAACTGTCACGCGCTGCTGCCGACGTACCAGTTCTGGGTCGTGCTGGGTGCGGTGGCGGCGATGCGGCTGGACGCCGTGCGGGCCTGGACGGGCCGGCACCGGCGGCTCGTCCCGCTGATCGTGCTGGGCGGCGCCGGAGCGGCCACCGGGTGGTACGCCGCCGTCGTGCGCAGCGGCCGCCCGCCCGCGTTCGCCTCGTCGGTGTTCCAGCCGGTGATGATCGTGTGGGGCACGGCGATCGTGGTCGGTCTCTTCACGGCCGGCCAGCTGTGGGCTGCCCGGCGCATCGCGGCCTCACCGCCGGACCGGCTGCTGCGGATCGGCTCCGAGTTGTCCTTCGGTGTCTACCTCGTTCATCCGATCTTCGTCGACACGCTCGTCGACTCGCTCCGCGGCAGGCTTCCCGCGCCCCTGTCCACGTTGATCATCATGGTGGTCGCGCTGGCCGCGTCGACAGCGCTGGTCGCCCTCGCCCGCCGCACCCCGTTGAGTCTGGTGGTGTCCGGCCGTCCGATGCGCCGCCAACCGCCCCAGAACGGCGATCCGGCGGCTCGCGCGACCCCTGCCCGCGTAGCCTCGACAGTCCCGGCACCCAACGTAACGATCAGGCCACGGTTGATCGGTGACGCGAAGGAGGTCCGCGAGGGATGAGCATCCTCGAAGGTTCGGACGGAGCCCTGCCACCACTCGGGCCACGACATCCCACTGACTTCGACGTCTTCTATCAGGGCACCCCACCGTGGGACATCGGCCGCCCCCAGGCCGCCTTCCAGGCGCTCGCGGACGCCGGCCAACTGCGCGGGCGGGTCCTCGACGTCGGATGTGGCACCGGTGAGCACGCCCTGCTCGCCGCCGGCCTCGGGCTCGATGTGGTCGGCGTCGACACCTCCGCGCTCGCGATCGAGCGAGCCAAGGCCAAGGCCGCCGAACGGGGCCTGCACGCCCGGTTCCGGGTCGAGAACGCACTGCGGCTCGCCGAACTGAAGGAGCGGTTCGACACGGTGCTCGACTGCGGGCTGTTCCATGTGCTGACGGACGAGGACCGCGAGGCCTTCGTCCGGGCCCTGCACTCCGTCCTCCACCCAGGTGGCCATTACTACATGCTGTGCTTCAGCGACCAGGTTCCCGGTGACATCGGCCCCCGCCGGATCAGCCAGGACGAGATCCGGAGCAGCTTCGCCGACGGCTGGCAGGTCGACGCGGTGGAACCGGCAACCCTGGAGATCACGTTCGACACGATGGGCGTCTCCGCCTGGCTGGCCTCGATCACCCGAAGCTGAAGCACCCGCAGTTGGAGCACCCGCAGTTGGAGCACCCGGAGCCGAGCACGCGGAATCCCACCGCCGAGAGCCCTGCGGATGCCGCCGGCATCCCCACCGGGCCGACACCGTTCCCCACCAGAAGCGAAACGCTCCGGAAAGAAAAGGGGAACATCTAGGACGATCGCGGCAGTTCGCCTAAAACCGCACTTCCACCAGGTCACGAAGCCCACCATGCTCCTGGGGAGAATCTTCCCTGAGGAGCAGAACACCTGTGGCAAAACTCAGCGCACGCCGCCTGATCACGGCGGCGAGCCTGCCGGCTATGGTCGCGGCCACCCTGACGGCCCTACCCAGTCCCGCGAACGCGCTCTCGGCCGACGTCGTCGTCTCCGCCGTCTACGGCGGAGGCGGCAACTCGGGCGCGACCATCAAGAACGACTTCATCGAACTGGCGAACCTCACGGCGAGCCCGATCAGCGTCGAGGGCTGGTCCATCCAGTACGCCTCGGCGGCGGGTGCCGTCTTCCAGCTGACCGCCCTGCACGGCTCGATCCCGGCCGGCGGCCGGTATCTGGTCCAGCAGGCCGCCGGCGCCGCCGGCACGCTCAGCCTGCCGACCCCCGACGCGACGGGCAGCATCCCGATGTCCGCGACCTCGGGCGTCGTCGCCCTGGTCACGAACACCATCCCGCTGGTCGGCTGCGGCATCTCCTGCTCCACCGCTCCGAACGTCAAGGACCTCGTCGGCTACGGCGCCACCGCCAACGTCGAGACCCTCGCCGCGCCCGGCCTGACCAACACCACCGCGGGCGCCCGCAGTGGCTCCCTGGCCGACACCGACAACAACTCGGTCGACTTCACCGCGGGCGTGCCGAAGGCCACCAACTCGGCCGGCACCACCGTGACCGCCACCGACGACCCGGGCGGCGGCCCGACCGGCCCGACCCCCGGCAGCACCCGGATCCACGACATCCAGGGCAGCGGCCGGATCTCCCCGATCGTCGGCCAGAGCGTCACCAACGTGCCCGGCATCGTGACCGCCGTCCGCACCACGGGCAGCTCCCGCGGCTACTGGATGCAGGATCTGACGGCCGACGCCGACCCGCTGACCAGCGAAGGCATCTTCGTCTTCACCGGCAGCACCTCACCCGCCGTCGCCATCGGCGACTCGGTGCTGACCACCGGCCGGGTCACCGAGTACCGCCCGGCCGCCGGCGCGCAGTCGCTCACCGAGCTCGGCGGACCGATCGCCACCAGCAAGCTGAGCAGCGGCAACGCGCTTCCCGCGCCGATCCCCGTCAGCTTCCCCGACGCCTTCACCAAGACGGGCTCCCTCGAGGCCCAGCCGCTTGAGCCGAGCTCCTACGTGCTCGACTGGCTGGAGATCCACGAGGGCATGCGGGTCACCGTCGCCCAGGACACCCGCCTCATCAGCCCGGTGAACACCGAGTTCGGCGAGCTGTGGGTCACCCTGAAGCCGACCCAGAACCAGACCCCGCGCGGCGGTTCGGCGTACGTCTCCTACGACGACCCCAACAGCGGCCGGCTGATGCTGCAGGCCCTGGACGGCGCCCCCGCCGCGAACGTCGGCTCCACCCTCGCGGCCGGTTCGGTCGGCGTCGTCGACTACCAGTCGTTCGGCGGGTACGTCATCCAGGCCACCACCCTCGGCACCATCACCGACGGCGGCCTCAAGCGGCAGAAGGTCACCCCGCCGAAGAAGACCGGCGACCTGTCGATCGCCACCTACAACGTCGAGAACCTCACCGCCGGTGACTCCGACGCCAAGTTCGCGCGGCTGGCCGAGGCCGTCGTCGTGAACCTCGGCAAGCCCGACATCCTCGCCCTGGAGGAGATCCAGGACAACAACGGCACGGTCAACGACGGCGTCGTCGCCGCCGACCAGACCGTCGCCAAGTTCATCGCGGCGATCGTGGCCGCCGGCGGCCCGACCTACGCCTGGCGTTCGATCGACCCGAACGACGGCACGGACGGCGGCGCCCCCGGTGGCAACATCCGCCAGGTGTTCCTGTTCAACCCGGCCCGGACGACCTTCGTCGACCGCGCCGGCGGCGACGCGAACACGGCCGTGAGCGTGCTCAAGGTGCGCCCGACCAGCAACCAGATCTACCTGTCGGCGTCGCCGGGCCGCATCAACCCGACGAGCTCCGCGTGGAGCACCAGCCGCAAGCCGCTGGTCGGCGAGTTCCTGTACGACGGGGACAAGCAGCTGTTCGTCGTCGCCAACCACTTCAACAGCAAGGGCGGCGACTACCCGCTCACCGCCGCGGTGCAGCCGCCGGCCCGCAGCTCCGAGACCCAGCGGACCAGCCAGGCGACCGAGGTCCGCAACTTCGTCGCCGACCTGGCCGCCAAGAGCGGCAACACCGCTCGCGTGGTCGTGCTCGGTGACATCAACGACTACCAGTTCAGCCCGACCCTGGCGACGCTGACCGACAACGGTGCGCTGCTCAAGCCGCTGATCAACGACCTGCCCGTGAACGAGCGGTACAGCTACGTGTTCGACGGCAACTCGCAGACGCTGGACCACATCCTGATCAGCCCGACCATCAAGGGCTACTCCTACGGTGTGGTGCACATCAACGCCGAGTTCTCCGACCAGGCCAGCGACCACGACCCGCAGATCATCCGGATCCTCACCGGGTGTGGCTCCGAGCCGCTTCCCGACCGCTGCCGCCCCGGCAGCCCCGTGGTGGACGTCCCGTAACCCTGATGGACGTCGAGTAACACCCATTCGCAGCAGGGCAGTGCGAAAGCGCCCGTCCCCTCACCGGGGGCGGGCGCCTTCGCGTCTCACGGGCGAACGGCCACGGGCGCCTGGCCCACCCGGCCGCGGCGGCGGTCCCGCACCAGCAGCAACGCGGAGACGACCGCGACCAGCGCGACGGCGGCCAGGACCCGGCCCGTGCCGTACTCCGCGTGGCGGGTCGACCCACCGTCGCCCACGGCGGTGAGGAACACCGTGCCGACGCCGGCCACGCCGACGACCTGCCCGAGCTGCATCAGGGTCAGCAGCAGCCCGCTCGCGTCGGCCGCGTCGGAGAGTGCCACCCCCTCGAGCGCCACCGACATGATGATCGACATGACTCCCAGCCCGAACCCGATCAGCGCGGTCAGCAGCTCGTAACCCACGCCGCCACCGGCGAGCGGGCCGACGAACAGGTAGGCCACGGCGGCGACGGCGAACCCGGCCGGAATCAGGTTCGCGTGCCACCGCGCCGGGACCCGCTGCCAGCTGAGCCCGACCGCCCCGAACGCCACGACGCACGGGACGAACGCCAGACCCGACTTCAGCGCGCTCATCCCGAGGTCGCCCTGCAGGTGCAGCGTGGTCGTGAACAGGAAGCCGGCCCACGTCGCGGGCGCCAGCAGCAGCATGACCGCGGCGGGGCGAAGCCCGGGAGCGCGCAGCATGCGCACCGACAGCAGCGGACGCCGGCCGCGGGCGGCAAGGCCACGCTCCACCCACACGAAGAGCGCGAACACCACGACGCTCGCGGCCAGGCAGGCCCAGGTCCAGGCCGGCCAGCCCAGCTCGTGCCCCAGGATCAGCGGCATCACGAAGAGCAGGACGGCCGCGCCGAGTATGACGAGGCCGAGCAGGTCGAGGTCGACGTCGCCCTCCGGCTCATCCGGCGGGATGACTCGCGGGCCGGCGACCATCAGCGCCAGGCCGACGGGCACGTTCACCAGGAAGACCGTCCGCCAGCCGGCGCCGAACAGATCCAGGCTGACCAGCAGGCCTCCCGCCACCTGCCCGGCGACGACACCGCCGGCGATCATCGCGGAGAAGAAGCCCAGCGCGCGCAGCCGTGCCTCACCGGTGAAGTTCCGCTGGATCAGGCTCATGGTCTGCGGCGTCATCAGGGCCGCGCTGGCACCCTGCAGGAAGCGGAAGACGATCAGTGACGTCGTGCCCGGTGCGAGACCGCACGCCAACGACGTCAGGGTGAAACTGACCAGGCCCAGGTGGAAGGCCCGGCGATGGCCGAGCACTCCACCGAGCCGGGCACCGGTGATCAGCAGCACCGAGTAGGCCACAGCGTAGCCCGCGACCACCAGCTGCAGCCCGGCTCCGGAGACGTCCAGGTCCGCCCGCAACGTCGGCAGGGCGACGTTCACGATGCTGTTGTCGAGCACGGACATGAACTGGCCGAGGAGAAGGACGGCGAGCAGCGCGCCCGCGGCGCGCTGCGGTGTGGGCGGCGTCCGCCGTTCCTCGGTGGCGGGACTGCGCAGTGCATTGACCATGAGGAACATCCTGGGCGTGCGTCGGTACTGGTAACGAGAGCCCCGTGATACTGGTACTGGCAGCACCTGGCACGCCGGGCCGAAGCCCGGCACGCTGAGAACGTGACGACGCAGCCCAGCCCCACGCCGGCTGCCGTGCCTCAGGTGGATCAGGTGGCACAGGTGGCTCCCGTGCTCCCGATCAGGCCGCGGGCCGAGCGGCGGCGATCGGATCTCGCCCTCTTCCTGCGCAGTCGGCGCGAGCGCATCACCCCCGACGACGTCGGCATGCCGCCGGGGCCCCGCCGCCGCACACCGGGGCTGCGCCGCGAGGAGGTCGCGCAGCTCGCGGGGGTCGGCGTCACCTGGTACACCTGGCTGGAGCAGGGGCGGCCCATCAACGCGAGCCCGCAGGTCCTCGACGCCGTCGCCCGCACCCTGCGCCTCGGCCCGGCCGAGCGCGAGCACCTTTACCGACTGGCCGACACGCCTCAGCCGCATCCCGCGGCGGACGAGGAGACCACCGGCATCCCAGCGGACATCCGCACGATCCTCGACGGGCTGGACCCGCTGCCGGCGGCGCTGGTGAACGCACGGTCCGACGTACTCAGTTTCAACGCCACCTTCGCGGCGCTGGTCCCCTGCCTGGCGAACGCGCCCGTCAGCGAGCGCAACTCCATCTGGTTCACCTTCACCGCCCCGCCAGCCTGCAACCCCATCGTGAACAGCGAGGAGCTGGCCGCCGAGCACGCGGGGATCTTCCGCTATCGCTACACCCAGCACCTCGGCGAACCGGAATGGCAGGAGTTCGTCCACCGCCTGTGCGCGGCGAGCCCCGAGTTCGCCCGGTTGTGGGCCAGCCATGACGTGGTCCCGCCACGGCCGTGCAACAAGATCTTCCGCTACTCAGGGATCGCCGACATCGCGACCCGCTCCACGAACCTCGAGCTGTCGTACCAGCCCGGCACCCGAGTGATCGTCTACACCCCGATCAATGACGAGAGCCGGGCGGGCATCGCCTGGCTCCGCGAACATCCCGAGGCGGCCACCACACGCCACGAGCACTGAAGCCTTCTCCGGCCGGCACCCACCCGGCGAGCGCCGCGGCCGTCGCGGGCCCGAGTTCGGATCCGAGATCGGATCCGGGCCCGCAGGCCACGGTGGCGAGGCCTGGGCATGTGCTGTGCGCAATGTCAGGCGACCGCCTGCAACGCCGCCGCGCGGCGCAGGGTGTCGCCGGTGGCGGCGTCGAACAGGTGCAGCCGGTCGACGGCGGCGTAGAGCCTGAGCTTGCCGCCGCTGGTGACGGGCGTCCGAGGGTCCAGCGCGGCGGTGAAACGGCAGGTCTCCGGGCTGGTCGGCGGGCCCGACGGCACCGCCCCGTGGGCGAGGGTCTCGGTGCCGAGGCGTTCGATCAGGTCGACCTCGACGTCGAAGATCAGCGCGGGGCCGGCCGGGGGCTCGGTCTGGACGTCGTGCGGCCGCACGCCGATGGTCACCTCGGTACCCGTCGGCGCGGCCAGGCCCGCACGGATGGCGGCCGGAACCTCCACAGTCTGGTCGCCGACCCGCAGCTCGAGCGAGCCGGTGCCGGGCGACTCCGAGAGCAGCCCCGGGACGAGGTTCGTCGGCGGGCTGCCGATGAACGTGGCGACGAAGACGTTCGCCGGGTGGCTGAACAGCTCGTCCGGTGTGCCGAGCTGCTGCAGGCGCCCGTCGTGCAGCACGGCGATGCGGTCCGCCATCGTCATCGCCTCGGTCTGGTCGTGGGTGACGTAGAGCGTCGTCGTGCCCAGCGAGCGCTGCAGGCGGGCGATCTCGCCGCGGACGCGCACCCGCAGCTTGGCGTCGAGGTTCGACAGCGGTTCGTCCATCAGGAACGCGCGGGGCTGGCGGACGATCGCGCGCCCCATCGCGACGCGCTGGCGCTGGCCGCCGGACAGTGCCTTCGGACGCCGGTCGAGCAGGTCGGTGAGCCCGAGGATCTCGGCCGCAGCGGTGACCCGCCGGTCGCGTTCGGCGCGGTCGACCTTGGCCAGCCGCAGGGCGAACTCCATGTTCCGCCGCACGGTCATGTTCGGGTAGAGGGCGTAGTTCTGGAAGACCATCGCGAGATCACGGTCCGCCGGCGGGACGTCGGTGACGTCCCTGCCGCCGACGAGGACCTGACCGGCGGTCGGCGCGAGCAGACCGGCGACGATCCGCAACGCGGTCGTCTTCCCGCTGCCGGACGGACCGATGAGGACCAGGAACTCCCCGTCCTCGACAACGAGGTTGAGCGATTCCAGGGTCGGCCGGTCGTCGTAGGTCAGGGTGACGTCACGCAACTCGATCGTGGACATGGGGCTCCCTCTTCCCTTGGACGCTGACGCTCAGCGCAGCCCGCACAGGACACAGACCCACGCGCTGGACACAGCCCGCGCAGGGCACGGCCGACGCAGGACGCAGCGCGGCCACGGCGCGCGACCGGCCGTGGTGGACGTTCGGAGAGGGAGGTTCCGACGCCCTTGTCGACGCACCGAGGCCCCAGATTCGCACGAGCGGCCTGGCCCGTCCAGAGCTTCGGCGGCACTCGGCGCCAACTCCTTCAGGTAGTCACACCGACACAGAAAGTTTTATGTACATCCACCAGTGACCAATACTTGACAGCGACGTAACCGGGGCCCACAGTTTCGAAGCCATGAGAGCGCTCACACGCGATCAGTGCGGTGAGTGTGAAGCCAGAGGGAGGGCTTCATGAGGGCACGGCAGGGCCGCCTTATGGCCATGGCCGGGACGGCCGTCCTGGCCATGGTCTTATCCACCACCAGCGCCTGCGGAGGCGACGACGGAGGGAAGACCAAGCTCACCATCAACACGTTCGGCGTCTTCGGGTACACGGACCTGTACAAGGAGTTCGAGGCCAGCCACCCCGACGTCGAGATCGTCGAGACCGTCAGCGAGTACAACGACCATCACAACAACCTGGTGAACCACCTGGCGGCCGGCTCCGGCGCCGCCGACGTCGAGGCGGTCGACGAGGGGTTCATCGCGCAGCTGAAGGCGACGCCGGAGCAGTTCGTCAACCTGAACGACCTGGGCGCGAGTGATCGGGAGGCCGACTACCCCGCGTTCAAGTGGTCGGCGTCGCTGTCCGCGGACGGCAAGACCCAGATCGGTCTCGGCACCGACGTCGGTGGGCTCGCGATGTGCTATCGCACCGACCTGCTCGAGGCCGCCGGCCTGCCCAGCGACCCGGCGGCGGTCAGCGCGCTCTGGCCGACCTGGGACGCCTACTTCAAGACCGGCCGTGACTTCGCGGCGAAGAACACCGGGGTGAAGTTCTTCGACGCCGGCACCAACATCTACAACGCGCAGATCTTCCAGCTCGACGAGAGCTACTACGCCACCGGGACATCCGATGTGATCGTCGGGTCGAACCCCAAGGTCAAGACCGCTTTCGACGCGACCGCGAAGGCCATCTCGGACGGTCTGTCCGCGGGGCTGGTCGCCTTCGAGGACGAGTGGGTCACGGCGATGAAGGAAGGCACCTTCGCGACGATCACCTGCCCGGCCTGGATGCAGGGCTACATCAAGGAGAACGCGCCGGAGACGGCCGGGAAGTGGAACATCGCCTCGATTCCCGGGGGTAGCGGCAACTGGGGCGGCTCCTGGCTGACGATTCCGGCGCAGAGCGACCACAAGGACCTGGCCTACGAGCTGGTCTCCTTCCTGACCGCGCCGGAGCAGCAGACCCGGATCTTCAAGGAGACGGGCAACTTCCCGTCCAGCGTCACCTCGATCAAGGACTCGGCGGTGCAGTCCTTCACCAACCCGTTCTTCGATGACGCGCCCACCGGGAAGATCTTCGGCGAGTCCGCGATCAGCCTGGAGCCGCAGTACCAGGGTTCGAAGCACGGGGCCATCCGGCAGGCGATGGAACACGGAATCCAGCGCATCGAGCAGGAGAACCAGGCCGCCGACAAGGCCTTCTCCGAGTCGGTCGAAGAGGCGGAACGCGCCGCCCGCTGAGGCCTGAGACCCGAACAACACCGCGGCACCACCCGAACAGCACCGTTCCGAACGGCACCGTCCCAGCCGGTGTCGTTCGGGACGGCGAACAGCCCGTGGGCCCTGTCAGCGGAAAGGAGGGAGCTGCCGATGACGATCGCGACCCCCGCGCACCCGACGGAGAGCGCGGCCGAATCCGCGCCAGCCGCGCGGGAGGCGCCCCAGCGGCAACCCAGGCCGCACAGCACGTTCCGGCGCGTCGGGCGCGCGACGGTCCCCTACTGGCTCATCGCCCCGTTCTTCGTCATCTTCACGGCCTTCGGGCTTTTCCCGATGGTCTACACCGCCTGGATCTCGCTCACCGACCGGGACATGCTCCGCCCCGGTGCCGCGAAGTTCATCGGCCTGGGGAACTACGCCGACCTGTTCTCGGACGAGTTCTTCTGGAACGCGGTCGGCAACACCTTCCTGCTGATGGCGATGTCGTCGGTTCCCCAGCTGGCGTTCGCGCTGATCCTCGCGCACATCCTGAACACCCGGCTGCGGGCGCGCACGCTGTTCCGGATGGGCGTCCTGCTGCCGAACATCACCTCGATCGTCGCGGTGACCATCGTGTTCAGCCAGATCTTCGGCCGCCAGTTCGGCCTCATCAGCTGGCTGCTGGACACGGTCGGCCTGGACCCGATCAACTGGCAGGCCGGCGAGTGGACATCCAAGATCGCCATTGCGTCGATGGTCATCTGGCGATGGACCGGCTACAACGCGCTGATCTACCTCGGCGCGATGCAGGCGATCCCCAAGGAGCATTTCGAGGCCGCCGCCATGGACGGTGCCAGCACCTGGCGCCAGCTGTGGCACATCACCCTGCCGGCGCTGCGCCCGACCATCGCCTTCACCGCGCTCATCTCCGTGATCGGGCAGATACAGCTGTTCACCGAGCCGCTGTTGTTCGACAACTCGCCGGGCAGCGTCTCCGGCGGCAACAGCCACCAGTTCCAGACGCTGGCGCTGCTGCTCTACGAGGAGAGCTTCCGGCTGCACAACTTCGGTTACGGCTCCGCCATCGCCTGGGTGATGTTCCTGGTGACCATGGCACTGGCCGCGGGCGCCTACTTCGTGACCCGTGGCACATCCCGACTGACAGGGGGATCCCGGTGACCGGCTTCACCCGCGGCTCCACCCGCCGTTCCACCCGCGGCTCCGGCGAGGGTTCCGGCCCGCTGCGCTATCCGCTCCTGTTCGCGGTCGTCATCATCTCCGCGTTCCCGGTGTACTGGACCTTCATGATCCCGTCCCGGACCAACGACGTGGTCGGCCAGCTGCCACCGCCGTTCCTGCCCGGCGGGCACTTCTTCGAAAACGCCGCCCGGGTCTTCGACACGGTCAACTTCGGCAAGGCTCTGATGAACTCGGTCATCGTCGCCGGGTCCATCACCCTGAGCACTCTTCTGTTCTGTTCGCTGGCGGGTTTCGCGTTTGCCAAGCTGAACTTCCGCGGCCGAAACGCTCTGCTGCTCGTGGTGGTCTCCACCATGATGGTGCCGGTCCAGCTCGGCATCATCCCGCTCTATATCGAGATGCAGGAGCTGGGCTGGGGGAACCGGCTGATCTCCGTCGTGCTGCCCACCGCGGTGACCGCTTTCGGGGTCGTCTTCATGCGGCAGAGCGTCATCCAGGCGGTGCCGGACGAACTGCTGGAAGCCGGCCGCATGGACGGCTGCGGAACGCTGCGGCTCTACTGGCATGTGGCGCTGCCCGCGCTGCGCCCGGCGATGGCCGTCCTCGGCCTGCTCACGTTCATGCAGGCGTGGAACGACTTCATGTGGCCGCTGATCGTGCTCAACGCCGAGAACCCGACGGTGCAGGTCGCGCTGAGCACGCTGGCGTCCGGCCACTACCGGGACAACACTCTGGTCCTGGCCGGCACCGCCCTCGGCACGATTCCCGTTCTGGTCATATTCGCCCTGTTCGGCCGCCAGATCATCGGCGGAATCATGGAAGGCGCGGTGAAAGGTTGACGTCCTCCCCCGCCTGAAGGCGGGGGATTCCAACTCCTACACACCCACCAGGGAAGGGGGTGCGAGTTGTTGAGGTTCGCGGTTCACGGGCACGCCCAACGGCGTGCCTCCCCGCGCAGCCACCGCGCGTCCCGCGGCGATATTCACTGCTGCGTTCACATCAGCGTTCGCCGTATGCCCGCAGGCGACACAGCGGAACCGCGCTTGGCTCTCACGCGATTCCGCCGCCACATGCCCGCAGGCCGAGCAACGCTGACTGGTATAAGCGGCCGGAACGCGTTCGACTCGGCCGGGGGCTTTCTGTTCCAGACGCTGCACGAGCAGGCCCCAGCCGTTGGCAAGGATGCCTCGGTTCAACCCGGCTTTCTGTCGCACGTTCCGGCCAGGCTGGTCGACCGAGCCCCGGGCCGACCGGGTCATGTTCCCGATCCGCAGGTCCTCGACGCGGATCAGGTCGAAGCGTCGGGCGAGATCGGTGGAGGTTTCCTCGGCCCAGTTTTTCCGTCGGTCGGTTTCCCGGGCTTTCAGCCGGGCTATCCTGGCCTTGAGACGGCGGCGCCGGTTCGAGCCCCGTTTCGCCTTGGCGAGGCGGCGTTGCAGCCGCGCCAGCCGCGCGGCCTCTGCTGGCCGCAGCCCGGGGCAGGACAGCAGCTCACCGGTACTGAGCGCCGCGGACACCGTTACGCCCCGGTCGACCCCGACCGCCTCACCAGTGCCCGGCGCCGGGATCGACTCCGGGACCACAGTGAACGCGACATGCCAGCGGCCAGCCCGGTCACGGGTGATCCGGTACGACTTGAAGTCGGGAACAGGCCGGGACAGCCGAAACTTCACCCAGCCGACTTTCGGTATCCAGCATCGGGACCAGCGCCGGTTCAGCTTTTCGACCCGGGCGTTCTTCCCCACGATCTGGAAACCTTCGGACTGGCCGCGTTTCCGAAAGGTCGGCCGCTGATGGGAGCCACCGAAAAAGTTCCGCAGAGCTTGATCGTAGTCCCGCAGGGCCTGCTGTTGGACGGTTTGCGATCCGGCGCGGAGCCAGTCGAACGCGGCGCGCGCGTCGGTCAATTGCCGGCACCGTTCCAGATGGGATGGCGCCTTACCCCGGTAGCGGGTCCACCACGACTGCTGTTCCACGCACAGATTCCACACGACCCGTGCATGCCCGCAGTGCTCTTCGAGTCCGGCGACCTGTTCGGGTGCCGGAACAAGCCGATAGCGGGACATGATCCTATTCTACAGAAGGGATTCGCTCATGCGTTCCAGCGTGGGGCACCGTTTCCTCTCCGGCCTGAGGGCCGGAGTATCCACGGCGCAAATCCGATGACCCACACCCCTGTTCGGACGGCAGACCCGGCGACGGCGAACCAACTGGCGACCGCAGACCAGCTGGCGACGCGGATCGCCGCCGGCCTGCCGGCGGATTTCGTCTGGGGCGCCGCCACGGCCTCCTACCAGATCGAGGGCGCCTACGACGTGGACGGGCGGGGGCCGTCGATCTGGGACGTCTTCGCCCGCACCCCCGGCAAGGTCCAGGGCGGCGAGAACGGGGACGTCGCCACCGACCACTTCCACCGGTATCCCGAGGATGTCGCGCTGATGGCCCGGCTGGGCCTGAGCGCCTACCGGTTCTCCGTCGCGTGGCCGCGGGTCGTCCCGACCGGTTCGGGCCCGGTCAACCCGCGTGGGCTGGCCTTCTACGACCGGCTCGTCGACGAGCTGCTCGGTGCCGGCATCGACCCATGGGTGACGCTCTACCACTGGGATCTGCCGCAGCCGTTGCAGGACGCCGGCGGCTGGCCGAACCGGGACACGGCCCTGCGCTTCGTCGACTACGCCGAGCATGTCGTCGGCGCGCTCGGGGACCGGGTCCGGCACTGGTCGACGCTCAACGAGCCGTGGTGCTCGGCGTTCGAGGGCCATCTGACCGGCCGGCACGCGCCCGGCGTCCAGGACGCCACCGCCGCCGTCCGCTCGGTGCACCATCTGCTGCTCGCCCACGGGCTGGGTGCGGCCGTGGTGCGCGAGCGCGGTGCCGGTGACGTCGGCGTGACCCTCAACCTGATCCCGGCCGAGCCGCCGCCCGGCCTCGAGGACATCCCCGGCGCGGACGACCCCGTCCGGCTGGTGGACGGGCAGCAGATCCGCCTCTGGCTCGACCCGATCCTGCACGGCACCTACCCCACCGACGTGATCGAGGACTTCGCCCGCGACGGCGCGGAGCTGCCCATCCAGGACGGCGACCTGGACCGCATCTCCACGCCGGTGGACTGGATCGGCGTCAACTACTACGCGCCGCACATCGTGACGCCGGGACCGGATCCGTCGCCGAAGCCGACACCGTTCGCCGGTGCCGACAACGTGACCAGGGTCGTCACCACGGACGACGTGACCGAGCTGGGCTGGCCGGTCCGTCCGGGCAGCTTCCTGGCGCTGCTGCACCGGCTCGGCGGGGACTATCCCGGGGTTCCGTTCTACATCCACGAGAACGGCGCCGCGTACGCCGACACCGTGGCGGCGGACGGCACCGTGCACGACCCGGAACGCCTGCGGTACATCGCGAGTCATCTCGATGTGGTCCGGCAGGCGACCCAGGACGGTGTTGATGTTCGGGGATACTTCGTCTGGTCACTGCTCGACAACTACGAATGGGCGGAGGGGTACCGGATGCGGTTCGGCGTCGTGCACGTCGACTTCGAAACGCTGACCCGTACGCCGAAGTCCAGCGGCCTGTGGTACTCGCGGCTCATCCGGGAGCACCGCGGGATGAACGCTTCCGCCGACGAAAAGACGAACGGGAATCCGTGACGCCTGAACACGCCGCCCCGGACGCGCCCGCCGCCGCCGTACAGCAGCAGCGGCGGGCGCCGACCCTGGAGGCGGTCGCCGAGCTCGCCGGGGTGTCCCGGGCGACGGTGTCGCGGGTGGTGAACGATTCGGAGCGGGTCTCCCCCGAGGCCCGCGACGCCGTCAACGCCGCCATCGCCGAGCTCGGCTACGTGCCCAACCGGGCCGCCCGCAGCCTCGTCACCCGCCGGACGGACACCATCGCGCTGATCATGCATGAACGGTCGGACACCGTCTTCGCCGACCCGTTCTTCGCCAGCATGCTGCGGGGGGTGAACCACGCGCTGACCAGCACCGATCTTCAGCTGGTGCTGATTCAGATCCAGGGCGACCCGCAGCGTGACCGGGCCCTGCGCTACGTCGGCAACGGGCATGTCGACGGGGTGCTGCTGATCTCGCTGCACGGCGACGACGAGCTGGCCACCTCGGTCTCGAAAGCCGGCGTGCCGCTGGTCATGGCCGGCCGGTTGCTGACCGACGACCGGGTCGACTCGGTCGACGCCGACAACGTCGGCGGCGCACGGCTGGCGGTGCGCTACCTGGTCACGGCCGGGCGGCGCCGGATCGCGACCATCGCCGGCCCGCAGGACATGAGCGTCGGTGTCGACCGCCTGCGCGGCTACACCGAGGAGATGCAGGCGGCCGGCCTGCCCGGGGCGGCCGACTGGATCGCGACCGGCGACTTCACCGAGGCCGGTGGCCGGGCCGCCATGGAACGGCTGCTCACCGAGCATCCGACGCTGGACGCCGTGTTCGCGGCCTCCGACCTGATGGCGTTAGGCGCGCTGCAGGCGCTGCGGGCCGCCGGGCGACGGATTCCCACCGACGTCGCCGTGGTCGGCTTCGACGACACCGCCCTCGCGCCGTACGCCGACCCGCCGCTGACGACCATCCGCCAGCCGGTGGAGCGGCTCGGCGAGGAGATGGTGCGCCTGCTGCTGCGGCGCATCAACGACAGCGCCGGGGCCGGTTCCGGTTCCGGGGCCGACGCGGATCCGTCCGCGGTCGTGCTCCCGACAGAACTGGTCATCCGTTCCTCGGCCTGACCTCCGCGGCCTGGCCTTCTCGGCCTGGCCCTGCGACCGCCCCCCGCGCTTCGTCGCGAAGAGTAACGAAACGCACGTCACCGTTCCGGAGAGCAGAACAACCGAAACGCCACCTCAGTCGCGTGATTGCATGGTCAGCGGCATTCCGTACCGCGCAGGAGGTGGATCGGTTCCCACGGTTCGGTCTGACGGCGCCTGACCGCTGACCACGGGGAGTCACCCACCGCACATCCAGCTGTTCGTGCTGAAGGGTTCCCTGTGGTGCAGAGCTCGGTCTCGGGCCGTGTCCTGATCGTCCTCGGCGCGCTGTCGGCGTTCGGCCCGCTGGCCACGGACCTGTATCTGCCGGCGCTGCCCGAGCTCGCCGACGACCTCGGCGCGACCGACTCGGCGGCCCAGCTCACGGTGACGGCCTGCCTGGTGGGGCTGGCCCTCGGCCAGCTCGTCGTGGGACCGGTCAGCGACCGGTTCGGACGGCGCCAGCCCCTGATCATCGGCGTGGGAGCCTTCGCCGTGATGTCCGCGCTGTGCGCGCTGGCACCGGGAATGGGCACGCTGACCGGCTTTCGGCTGCTCCAGGGCTTCGCCGGCGGCGCCGGCGTCGTGATCGCTCGTCGTGCGGCGTCTGCCGAGGCAGTACGACTTCCGAAGTCCCTCAGCCCGCGGAAAGGACATCGATGAGATGGGCGAACGCCCTGTGGCCGTGACCAGCCGAGCCCCGTACTGCGGTTGCACTGCAACCCGGGCACACGGCCATGGACGTGGGTGGACATCACCGAGCCTGCTGCCTGCACAGATGGACGTCGGTGGACGCCCGTAAACAGTGCGCCGAGGCTACGGCTCAATAGGTTGAGCCGCGCCCTTGCGCATGTCGAGGACCATCGGCAGCTGCCAGCGGGGCGGGGTTGGCCCGGCCACTCCTGGCGGATGCCCTTCCCCCGCTGGGCGCCAAATGATCTGGCAGACACCGCCCGCGTCAAGGGCACCCGTTGGGCGGTTCTTCGGACTGGCCGCGCCACCCTTGCCTGAAAGCGAAAATCGCAGGTCAGACGGCTCGCCGACCGAATAGGTGCAGGTCGGAGGACCAGGTCGTGGCACGAAGCGGATGAAGGCGACACCGACCCGACGAGGCCGGCCGGACAACACGGCGCCTGGGGGCATAGTCAGGGCAAGCCGAGTGTGAGGAGGCAGCGATGACCGTCAGGGTCACTCCGGAGGAGGCCGTCATTCTGCGGGCGGTGGCCGCGCGCCGAGTGGTGTACCGCTGGCGGCGCGGGCCCTACTCGGATCGCTACACCCTCGGTGAGGAGAATGTCACGGTGGCCGCCCGGCCGCTGGCCCGCCGCGGGCTGATCTGGCACCCGCCCGGCAGCAGCCGCCCCGAGCTCTCCCCCGCGGCCGCGGCCTGGCTGGACGCCCATCCGGAACCAGCGTCCTGACAGCGCTCCGGAGCCGTCCCCCGCACTCGCTGTGACCGTTCGTCGGAGCTGGCGTGCCTGCGGAGGGGGCACGGCCGGACCCCTGAACGAGCCAGGCTCGGCGGGCGCGCCGCCGGGATCCGGCTGACACTGGCGGTCCGGGCCGCTCGGCGGGCAGCCGTAAGAGGCCCGGGCCAGACCGCACGGTCTGAGCCAGGCCGGGCTGATTCGGCGACGTCGTCGGGCGGGAGGACGGGTGTCCATTCACGAGAGCCGTCCGACCAGCCCGCGTGGCCGGGCCAGTGCACCCGGCACGCCAGCCGGCGGCACCGTGCCGACCAACACCGCATCCGGCAGCACGGGACCGTCCGCGCTGCGCCCGCACATGGGTCTGAGCGCGCTGACCTTCGTCTCGCTCGGATCGATCATCGGCTCCGGCTGGCTGCTCGGCGCGCTCACGGCCGCCCAGGCCGCCGGCCCCGCGGCGATCGTCGCGTGGATGATGGCCGGCGTCCTGGTGATGATCCTGGCGCTGGTGCACGCGGAGCTGGGGGCGACCTACCCGGTGGCCGGCGGCAGCGCCCGTTACACCCATCTCGCCCTCGGCCCGCTCGCCGGGTTCACCGCCGGCTGGCTGGCCTGGATCCAGGCGGTGGCGCTCGCTCCGATCGAGGTCGAGGCCGCCCTGTCGTACCTGAACAACGAGTTTCCCGGCCTGATCAGGCAGGACGGCACCCTTACCGGAACCGGGCTCGCGATCGGCGCCGCATCCATGCTGGTGTTCACCACGATCAACGTCCTGGGGGTGCGACGCCTCGCCGCGACGAACGCGGTCACCGTGGTCTGGAAGTTCCTGGTTCCGCTGCTCACCGTGGTGACCCTGTGCGTGGTCTCGTTCCAGCCGGGAAACTTCCACGCCGGCGGGGGCTTCGCGCCGTTCGGGGCGCACGGGATCTTCGCGGCGCTGCCCGCCGGTGTCGTGTTCGCGTTGCAGGGCTTCGAGCAGGCCGTGCAGATGGGCGGCGAGGCCCGCAACCCCGCCCGGGACATCCCGCGGGCCATCATCATCGCTACCCTGCTCGGCACCGGCCTGTACCTGGCACTGCAGATCGCGTTCCTCGGGGCGCTCGACCCGGCGCAGCTCCTCCACGGCTGGTCCCATCCGGTCGGTTCCGGGGACTACGGGCCGTACGCGACCCTCGCGCAGGGGCTCACCCTGACCTGGCTGGCCGCGCTCCTCTACATCGACGCGGTGGTCTCCCCGGGCGGCACGGCGCTCATCTACGTCGGCACGTCGTCCCGGCTGGCCTATTCGCTCGGCGAGACCGGCTCACTGCCCAGCGCCCTGCGCCGGCTGAACCGCCACGGGACGCCCGTCGTCGCCATCGCGATCGCCTGTGTCGTGGGCCTGTTGATGTTCCTGCCGTTCCCGAGCTGGCAGCAGCTGGTCAGGCTGATCAGTTCGGCCACGTTCGTCATGTACGGATTCGTGCCCATCGCGCTGATCGTGCTACGCCGGACCGACCCGGACCGGCCGCGGCCGTACCGGCTGCCGGCCGCGAACGTGCTGGCCCGTGCGGCGTTCGTCGCCTCCAACATGATCGTCTACTGGTCGGGGTGGGAGAACGACCGGAAGCTCGCGGCGGCGATCGTCGTCGGTTTCGTGGTCTTCGCCCTGTACCGCGCGACCCAGCCGGCCGACCGGTGGCCCGCGCTGGAGTGGCGGGCCGCGCTGTGGATCGCGCCCTGGCTCGGCGGAGTGGTCCTGATCTCCTGGCTCGGTCAGTTCGGCGGCCGGGGCGTGATCCCGTTCTGGGTCGACCTGGTGGTGCTCTCGGTCTTCTGCCTGGGCGTCTTCGAGCTGGCCGTACGAGGTGCGCCGCCGGCCGCCCGCACCCGCCACCTCATCGACGCGGTCTGCCCGCCGCGGCGCGCCAGCGCGGATCCCGTGCCGGACGGAACCGTGCCCGGCGCGCGCATCCCCTGACTGCCCCGCCTGACCTGCTGGGCCGACCGGTGCGGCGACCAGGGCGACCAGACCGTTTCACGTTGTCCACAGACGCCCCGCCCGTCATCGCCGCCGCGGGCGCCCCTTCTACAGTGGCCCGGTGACCCTGCCATCCGTTCGGACCCCGCGTGACGCCACCGATGTGCTGCGCCGGGTCTTCGGCTACGAGTCCTTCCGCGACGGTCAGCGCCAGATCATCGAGCATGTCGTCGGCGGTGGTGACGCGCTGGTGCTGATGCCGACGGGGGGCGGCAAGTCACTGTGCTACCAGATTCCGGCGCTGGTGCGCCCGGGCACCGGCGTGGTCGTCTCACCGCTGATCGCACTCATGCAGGACCAGGTGGACGCGTTGCGCGCGCTGGGCGTCCAGGCGGGCTTCCTCAACTCCACCCAGGACGACGCCGCACGCCGCGAGGTGGAGGCCGCGTTCGTCGCCGGGGAGCTCGACCTGCTCTACCTGGCCCCCGAGCGGCTACGGCTGCGTTCCACCGCGGAGCTGCTCGACCGGGGCGAGATCGCGTTGTTCGCGATCGACGAGGCGCACTGCGTCGCGCAGTGGGGGCACGACTTCCGTCCCGACTACCTGCTGCTGTCCGAGCTGCGCCAGCACTGGCCCGAGGTGCCGCGCATCGCGCTGACCGCCACCGCCACGCCGGCGACTCACAAGGAGATCACCACCCGGCTCGGGCTGGAGAACGCCCAGCACTTCGTCGCGGACTTCGACCGCCCCAACATCCAGTACCGCATGGTGGCGAAGCGGGAGCCGAAGGCGCAGCTGCTGGAGTTCCTGCGCACCGAGCACGCGGCGGACGCGGGCATCGTCTACTGCCTGTCCCGCTCCTCGGTCGAGAAGACGGCGGACTATCTGGTCGCCAACGGCATCACGGCACTGCCCTACCACGCCGGTCTCGACGCGCGGATCCGTGCCGAGCACCAGGCCCGGTTCCTGCGCGAGGACGGCCTGGTGATGGTCGCGACCATCGCCTTCGGGATGGGAATCGACAAGCCGGACGTGCGGTTCGTCGCCCATCTCGACCTGCCCAAGTCGATCGAGGGCTACTACCAGGAGACCGGCCGCGCGGGTCGGGACGGTCAGCGCGCCACCGCGTGGCTCGCCTACGGCCTGCAGGACGTCGTCCAGCTCCGGCGGCTCATCGAGTCCTCGGAGGGTGACGCCGCGCACCGCCGACGCCTCAGCCACCACCTCGACGCGATGCTCGCGCTGTGCGAGACGGTCGAATGCCGCCGCATCGGGCTGCTGTCGTACTTCGGGCAGCAGCTGTCGGCCCCGTGCGGAAACTGTGACACCTGCCTGCACCCGCAGCAGTCCTGGGACGCGACCGTGCCCGCGCAGAAGCTGCTCTCGGCGGTACTGCGGCTGCAGCGGGAACGCCGGCAGAAGTTCGGCGCCGGCCACCTCATCGACATCCTGCTGGGCCGGCGTACCCCCAAGGTCAGCCAGCACAGTCACGACACACTCACCGTGTTCGGTATCGGCACCGAACTCAGCGAGGCCGCCTGGCGCGGAGTCGTCCGCCAGCTGTTGGCGCAGGGGCTGCTGGCGGTGGAGGGCGAGCACGGCACGCTGCTGCTCACCGACACGAGCGCGGAGGTCCTGCGCAAGGAGCGGGTCGTGTCGATGCGGCGCGAACCCGAGCGTGCGCCCCGTACGGCCGGCGGAGGCGGCGCGGCGCCCAAGGCCCGTCGCGCCGAGCCGGTCGAGCTTTCCGCGCAGGCGCAGCCGGTGTTCGAACGGCTGCGGTCCTGGCGGGGGGCGACCGCCAAGGAAGTGGGCATCCCCGCCTACATGATCTTCCATGACGCCACCCTGCGCGAGATCGCCACCCGAACACCGACGTCGCTCCCGGAGCTCGCGGCCATCAGCGGTGTCGGCGAGAACAAGCTCGCCAAGTTCGGGCAGCAGATCCTCGACACCCTCACCGAGGCCGAGAAGCCCAGCGGGACGGACCCTGCCGAACCGGAACCGACCGAACCGGAGGTGACCGAGCCGGAGCCGGCCTGACCTCGCCGCCGGGCGCGGCTCAGATCAACTCAGATCGGCTCGTGTCGGCGGATCTTCTCCTGCAGGCGGATCGTCGCCGGGCCCGGGGCCACCCGCAGTTCGCGGGCCAGCACCTCGGCGCAGGTACGGAACTGCAGCAGCGCCAGATGGGGCTGGCCCTGCCGGCTGTGGCAGCGCATCAGGCGGCGGTGCGCGTCCTCCCGGCACGGGTCGCGGTCGAGGATCTGCCGGCACAGCAACGCGCACATCGCGTAACGCCGGGTGCCGAAGTACAGCGAGCTGAGCTGGTCGAGGGCCTCAAGATGGGTCAGGCGGAACTGCTCCCGCGGCAGCACCATCCAGTCGTCGGTTCGCGTGCCGGCCAGGAAGTCGCCGCGGTAGAGCGCGACCGCCGCCTCCCACTCGGCCACCGCGTCGTCGTGGCGTCCCAGGTCGGTGAGCCGCCGTCCCGCCCGCACATGATGTTCGAACACGTCCGCGTCGACGGAGACCGCCACGTCGGGGGCAAGGCGGTAGATGCCGCGTTCGAACACCACGACCGGGCCTCGGGTCGTCTCCCGCAGCACCCGGCGCAGGCCGGAGACCGCGACCTGGAGGCTGTTACGCGCCGCGGCGGGATCCACGCCCGGCCAGAACGCCTCCATGACGACCTCGCGCACAGGCGTGTCCGCACGGTGCAACACCAGGTAGGCCAGCAGCGCACGCTGCCGTGAGCCCCAGCCCGCCACCGGCCGCCCGTTCACCGCGACCGACAGCGGGCCCAGGACATGGACGACCATCTCCGGCCGGGCGCAGCCGTCCATCGCGGCGTCGGCCGGACGGCGCTGCGTGACGACACTCAGGTCCACCGACAACCCGGTCGCTGTCCGACCGCCCGCACCGGCCGGATCGCCACCTGCCTCGCCAGCCGCGGCGGCACCGGCCGCCGGGCCCGGTTCCTCCGCGAACCTCGGCGCGCTGAACGCCGTGGACAGGTGGGCGCGCAGCAACGCCATGGTCGCCTCCTCCGAACGGGCGAGCTCCGCCGCGGCCGCGGCATGCTCACGCCTGTCCCGGCGGAGGTCGACGACCCGCCGAACCAGCCGGTCCGCCTCGGCCACCATGGGCGATCCGCTGGCCGGTCCCGTCGGCACCGCCTTCACAGCGGCCTGGAAGAAACCCGCCGCGGTCTCCGGATCGCCGCCCAGCACATGGAGCCCGCCCAGATGCCAGGCCGCGGCGGCCTCCACCGTCGCGTCGCCGGACACCCGGGCGAGCGCCTCGGCCTGTTCGGCCCGGCTGGTCGCGCCAGCCAGATCACCGGTGATCGCGGTGAGCCGGCTGGCGGCGAGGAGCCGCCGGGAGGCCGCCTCGGGCGGCCCGTGCTCCCCGCGATGGCCGTGACGACCATGCTGCCCCGACGCTCCGGGCAGCCCGGGCAGCCCGGGTATCCCCTCCTGCCGGCGCGGTGCATCCTGCCGGCGCTGCCCGGCCGTTGCCGTCATGTCGAGCCAGCATCGGGCGAGATCTGTCCGGCCTCGGGAGAACGCGACGTGGGCGGCCGCGTCCAGCAGGACCGGTTCGGCCTCCAGGGCATCGGCGGAAAGCCCGTCCAGCCAACGCCCGAGGGTGCCCCACTGACCACTGGCGATCATGTCGTCAGCCACCTGGCGCAGTGCCCACACCAGGGTCGGTTGATCGTCAAGGCCGGCAAGCAGCGGAATCGCGCGTTCGACGGCACCGCGCCGCAGCAGGCCGAGCGCGATCCCGCGCTCCGTGTCACGGTCCAGGTGGACATCGCCGGCGAGGGCGGCGGCCAGCGGCGCCTGCCAGACGGTCCGGATGCGCGACCAGCCGCCGACGAGTGGCTGGAACCAGGGCCCCTGGATCTTTCCGTACACGCGGTCGTGTTCGTGATCGTGGTCGTCCACCGCCGCATAGCCCACCCGCAGGATCCGGGCCAGGGCGCGGCGCGAGCCCGCGTCAACGCGGGACAGGGCTGTCTGAGCCACCGCTGTCAGTACCTCGGGCAGCGAGGAGGCACGGAAGACGCGGACGATCTCGCTGTCCGTGAGCGACGATCGGGCGAAGGCGAGCACGGCGCGGACGGCGGCGGACCGGCGCAGCAGAGTGGCGGCACGCCACCGCCACCGGCCGAGACCGGCAGGCAGGGCGACCGCGGGATCAGGCGCTTCCAACTGCGCAGCGGTGGGCACCCGGTCGGCTTTCAGCACACCGACGCCCGGCAGCGTCGCGTGCCCGATCACGACCCGCGGCGTCGCCGCCGGCAGTGCCGGGAGGACATGTCTGCAGGCCAGCTCCAGGGACGGACCGTGCGGGTCCACGCGGTCCGCGTTCTCCAGGACCAGCGCCGCGTCCGACGGGAGCTGGTCGGCCAGCGCCGCTCCGAGGGCCTGGTAGAGCCCGTCCCAGCCGAAGATCGACCCCGGCCACGCACCGGACCGTGCCAGCAGCGCGGCGCCGAAGCCGGGTAGCTGGCGCCGCACCGCGGCCACCATCGTCATGAGCAGGGTCGCGGGGTCGCGGTCCTCGACACCGAGGCGCAGCCAGACCGGCCGCCGCCCCACTTCCGTCAGGGCTGTCGCCAAACCCTCGGTAAGCAGGCTTCCCGGTGCGGCCACAAGGACGGTAACTCCGCCGCGTGCCGCCTCCGTGAATACCGAATGCGTGGCCACGGCCTGGCCCGCGACGGGCTCCAGCATCTTGCCCGCAAGCATACGTCCCCCAGCTGCCCATCCCCCGGAAGCGCTGTCGAGCAGCAGGCAACATCTTTATCACCCGCGGATCAGAAATACTCCGTCTTTCCGCCGGCCTGGCGACGAGAGCAACCGTCCAGACGCCTGTGCCGGCCATGGTGCGCCACGGGGATGACCGTTTGTTTCCTGCGGCGACCAGGCTGCCGGGTTCCTGGCGCACCTCGCCATCGGCGACGACGAAGAACTCGCCACCCAGTAGCACGGGTGATTCCAGCTCACTGACCAGCGGTGATCGACCGACGGCACCCCCGACCCGGCCCCTTAACCAGAACGCGCCGAGCCTTAAGCCCGACCAGCAAGATCATTAATCGGGTCCGTTTAGACAGAGTGCATACCCGGCTCGCCCGGCGGCGAGCGACAACACCGACATGAGGGGACACCGAGCGGTGCCACGATCCGGAGAACCACAGGGAAAGATCGAGATCAGCGATGTCGTCCAGATCGCCGATGGCAGTGGAATCAACCCGCCCAGCATCATCGAGCTGGGGGACCCGTTCAAGCTGTGGGTCGAGTTCTCGTTGTTGACCCCCGACCTCCATCTGCTCGAGGATTTCCTCAGCTACGAGGTCCGATACTGGGCGAACGCAGTCGACGCACCGCGCCCGCCGTATGTGATCGCGCCCCGTAAGGAGTCCACGGTCTTCGGGAGGCACGTCTATTCGCAGGCGGAGACCGAGCGGGAGATACCCGCCGGCAGCCTGCCGCCCGGCATCTACCAGATCGGCGCGTTCGTCAAGTTCACCCTGGTCAGCCCGGTCGCCGCCGAGCGTCGATTCCCGCTGGCGGCTGACACCGAGCCGCGCTACCTCCACATCTACGAGCCGTAGCCGACCCGTAGCGACGGTGACCTGCCTGGAGACCACGCGTCCCGGCCGCCGCCGCACCTTGGCGGCCGGGACGCGCCACAGCACGCCCCTGCGCGGCCGGCCTCCCGGCAGCCCCCGCCGGCGCGAACACCGGAACAAGGGACGAAGTGCCGCACGAACGCAGGCGTGAACCCGCGAGGGCCCGATGGCGCGAAATCATGGGCCTAACGGTGAGAACGCCGGGCACCTGCCGGCCCCGGCGATATCCGATATCACCACAGGGCCCGCCTGAATGCGCGTCGATCCTTTACCCACAACCGCCACCGAACACGTCAGCGAGAATGACATGAGATATTCCGGTGAACAGCGCGATCCGACGGGGACCCGGACAGGCAAGATCCCCCTTCAGACCGGGTTTCCCGCAACGGACGACCCGGCAGGAGAACAGCACGCCGAGGGTCCGCAGACGTCCCCCCCGCAGGTCGAAAGCGGCGGGGAGCCGACCGGGGAGGGACAGCGTGAGGAAAGTTTCGTGCTTCGACTCCTGGTCGATGCGGACGGAGTCCGCAGCACCAGCATCCGCGCGGTGCGGGGGCAGACCGAAGCACGCTGGCCGTCCTGGCGGCCCGCTGAGCTGGTTACCTTTGTCGAATCCCAGCTGACAGGTCTCATCCGTCCGCCCAGGAGCGAAGATCGGACGATCGCCGCGGTCGATATCCCCCAGATCGCACCGACCCACCTGGATCTCCTTGCCGAGGTCAGGCCGAGCTCGCCGACGGCTGGATCTCCCTTTGATGTCCGGCTCTTTCTACACGTTGGAGAAAGGCCGTCGCCACACCGGTCAGACCAGCTCGAATTCCGGGCCGTCGCCCGGGTGAGCCCGCTGACCAGATCCATGCCGCATTCTGGTGCGGCGGCGTGTTCCAGCGCCCAGATCAGCGTCGGCCAGGAGATGCCGTCGCCGCTTCGCGCCCGCGGCACCGTGTCCGGAGCCGCGACGTCGATCCACCTGGCGGACTCGGGGCGCCCGGCCGGCCGATACCAGGTTGACGCGGTGGTCACAGTTCATATCCCTGGGGTCCGCCGCCCGGTCGGACTCGCCGGCATCGTCCCGTTGCATTTCGACGTCTTCGAGGGTTGATATAGCGAAGATGGTCAGCCTGCCTGATCCGCACCCGGAGTATCCAGGAGGCCGTCGGACCTGACACCCACACCACCCAACGACGGTGACGGGCGCGGACGCGGTGCCGCGACGTGCGGGCCACGCGGCGGGCCGGACACCTCGGGAGGCGAGATGTCGGATGCGAGGCCGTCGGATGCAGCCACTACCTGGCCGTCTACCGGTTCGCCTGCTCGTTCGCCTGCCCGTTCGTTCGGACCCCACCATCCTGGGCGGCTTTTGCACGTGCACCTGCACACACGGGTCGGCGGAGTCCGTCTTTACGCACCGCGACCCTTCGGAGTACCCGGACGAATCAAACCGAAAACATCGGAAACACACCGGAGCATCAGGGAGATGATCGCCAAAAGTCGCAGTTGAACATAAACGAGACTTTCTGGTTGCATAGCCTCCCAACGGGGCCACCGGAGGCGGCTGGTTCCCAGACCCGACGAGAGTTGTGGGACGCGATGACGACGCGGGCACGAGATCTGCTCAACCGATCACGCGCGCTCCTGGGAGCATCCCGCGACAGCACCACCGATCGGCCCGCCCTCGAGGACGCGCCGAGCCCGCCCACGCGCGAGGCGGCTCGCAGCGAGCCCACCATCGTCTCAGCGGTGGCCCCGACCCGGCCCGGCATCCGGGCTGTCGGGCTCGAGCGGCGCGCGCTCCCGAGTACAACGGTCTCCCCCGGACTCGCCGCGACGGCGCCCGAGCCACCCGCGACATCCCAGCCGCCCGCAGCGTCCGAGCCGTCCACCACCGCCGAGGTGCTCTCCGCGATCTGCGCGGACATCGCGCTTCGTGACCTCAACCTCGTCGATCTTCTGCTCTCCCAGCTCGAGGAGATGGAGAGTGCAGAGGAGGACGCCGACCGGCTGGCGGAGCTGTACCGACTCGACCACCTCGCCGCCCGGCTGCGCCGCAATGCCGAGAACCTGCGCGTGCTCGCCGGCCACGATGCCAGCGAGGACGCCGCCGACAGCACCGCTTTCGTCGATGTCGTGCGCGCGGCGATGTCCTCCATCGACCATTTCTCCAGGGTCACGATCGGCAAGGTGGTCTCGCTCGGCATCATCGGGTTCGCCGCTGAGGACCTTGGGCGGGTCCTCGCCGAACTGTTGGACAACGCGACCAAATCGTCCCCGCCCACCACGCCGGTGCGCGTCGGGGTCCATCTCACCGAGACCGGCAGCGCCCTGCTGCGGGTCGAGGACGAAGGCATCGGCCTGCCCCCGGAACGGCTCGAACAGTTCAACACGCGGCTGGCCGAGGAGCCCGTCCTGGATGACGACGCCGTGCGGCACATGGGTCTGGCCGTGGTCCACCGACTGGCGATTCGGCACGGCCTGCGGATCTGGCTGGACTCCCGCCAGCCCCACGGTACGACCGCCTCGGTACTGATTCCGTCCGGGCTGGTCTGTGAGCTCCCCGAGGGCAACTGGTCAGGCACTCAGACGGTGCGCAGCAGTGAGGAGGCCGATTCCGATCGCGGGCGCCCCGAACCTCCCGGCGCCACGCTGCCCGCACCGCACAGCAACGCGTTCCGACTGTCGGCCCTGCGCCGCGCAGCCGGGATGGGAAACACAAGTCAGGGCACGGAGCAACGGCAACCGCCCTCGACGCTGTTCGGTGGGGCGGCGAAACCGACGTCTTCGGACGCCACCACGGCTACCGGGCCCGTCCCGAGCGCGGGTGACGGCGCAGGCCTGCCCGCCGGCCCGCCACCCCCGCATGCTCTGACGGACGGGACGACCGCGACCGGTCTGCCTCGCCGCGTATCCCGCAGCCTGCGAAACCCGGCGAGCCCCCCGGCCGGTGCCGCGGCGCACCCTGCCGCGGCCGACGTGCCGGCAGCGGACGCACCAGCACCGCAGACGGCGGCGAAGTCCACAGCGGCCGAGCCCACTGCTGCCGAGCCCACGGATGCGGATGCGGGCACAGCGAGGACAGACCTGACAACGACCGACCCGACAACGACCGGATTACCGATCGGCACAGACGCACCTGGCGTGCACGAGCACGGTTCGAACGAACCCGATCCGGACAGGAACAAGCTGGACGGCAACGAACCCGGCGACACCCGCGTCAACGGCACCAGGCTCAACAGCTCCAAGCTCAACGGCACCAAGCTCGATGGAACGAAGCTCAACGGCAGCGGACCCCGTGGCCACGAGCCCAACGCTTCCGACTCTGACTCACCGGCGGCTCGCACCGAACGCAGAGCCGCCGACCACGCGAGACTGCTCGCGGATCTCGACGCCTTCACCGAAGGCGAACGGACTGCGCACAAGCACCAGCGAGGGGAAAAGGACCTGTGACGGATCAGATCCACCGCCCGGCGGACTTTGATTTCCGCTGGTTGATCAACGACTTCGTGGGCAAGGTCCATGGCGTCACCCATGCCCTGATCCTCTCCGCGGACGGGCTGTCCCTCACCGCCTCCGACGGCGTCTCGTCGGCGGAGCGCGACCAGCTCGCGGCGATCGCCAGCGCCATGATCAGCCTTGCCCGCAACAGCGCCCAGCTGTTCTCGAAGGGCACCTGCGAACAGATCATCGTCCGCCTGACCGGTGGCTACTTCCTGTTCATGGCCATCAACGACGGGGCCGGCCTCGCGGTGCTGACCGGACCGGACTGCGACATGAAGGTGGTCGCCTACGAGATGACCCAGTTCGTGCTGCACGCCGGCCACGCGCTCACCCCGGAGCGGCGCGCGGATCTGCGTCGGGTGCTGGTGGCGCCCCAGATGCCGAGCCTGAGCTGAGCCGGGCGGGTCACGAGCCGGGAACGCCCGACATGACGACCAGTTCCGCTGGCGGCGCGCGGAACGCACCGGGACCGGAGAAGAAGCAGGGCTCGCGGAGCCGACGGATCCGCCCGTACGCCCTCACCGGCGGCCGTACCCGGACGCAGCACCCGTTGCTGATGGAGACGATGGTCTCCGTTCCGCAGTACAACCCGGCGCTCAGCGAATCCCTCATGCCCGAGTCCCGGGTGCTCTACGAGCGGGCGCGGGGTCGGCTCTCGATCGCCGAGCTGTCCGCGCTGCTCTCGATCCCCCTCGGGGTCGTGCGCGTCCTGGTCGGTGATCTCGCCGCGCAGGGAGCGGTCCTCCTCCATCCCACCGCCGACACCTTCGACCATGATCACACCGTGTTGGAGAGGATCCTCAGTGGCCTGCGCGAGCTCCCCGCCTGACCCACCGCCGGCCGTAGGCCGGTTAGGCACCGCAGGTCCACCGGCTCCCGCGACCACACCGACGGCTGCGGCCCAGGAGGCGTCGACCACCAGGCCGCCTGCACCGGAGGACATGTCCCAACCGCCGGCCATCTCAGCCAAGATCGTGATTGCCGGTGGATTCGGAGCCGGCAAGACCACGCTCGTCCGCTCGGTCTCCCAGATTCCGCCGCTGAGCACGGAAGCGTGGTTGACCGAGGCCAGCGAGGACATCGACGACCTGTCGTGGAGCGAGGCCAAGAGCACCACGACCGTGACCATGGACTTCGGCCGCATCTCGCTGTACCCGGATCTGATTCTCTATCTCTTCGGCACGCCGGGGCAGCCACGCTTCTGGTTCCTGTGGGACGACCTGTCCCGCGGCGCGCTGGGCGCCATCGTCCTCGTCGACAGCCGCCGCCTGGACGAGTCCTTCACCGCGCTGAACTACTTCGAGAACGACTCCGAGCTGCCGTTCATCGTCGCGATCAACCGCTTCGACGGCAAACTGTGGCACGAGGTTCCCGACGTCCGGGAGGCACTGGGCCTGCGGCCGGAGGTCCCGCTCGTCACCTGTGACGCCAGGGACTCCGGCTCGACCGCGCAGGTTCTGCGCGATCTCGTCGAACACACGATGTCGCTCACGACGGAGTAGTCCACCGCGGCGGAACACCGAATCCGGCCCCGGCACCGCCGTCGCCAGCACCGGGCGCCGAGCACCGACGGCAGACGATCGCTGGCAGGCCTGCCGGCCTGCCAGCGGTTCAACCCGCGACCGTCAGAGGTTGATCATGTGGCCGGCGAGGCCGTGGATCGCCTCCTGCAGGGCCTCGCTGAGGGTCGGGTGGGTGTGCACGTTGCGCGCGAGCTCGAACGCGGTGAGGTCCCACTTCTGTGCGAGCGTGAGCTCCGGCAGCAGTTCGGAGACATCCGGGCCGATCAGATGGCCGCCGAGCAGCTCCCCGTACTTCGTGTCGGAGATGAGCTTGACGAATCCGCTGGCGTCGCCGAGACCGTGCGCCTTCCCGTTCGCGGTGAAGGGGAACTTCGCGACCTTGATGTCGTGCCCCTCCTCCCGCGCCTGCGCCTCGGTCAGGCCGAAGCTCGCGACCTGGGGCTGGCAGAACGTGGCGCGCGGCATCATCCGGTAGTCGCCGAGCGTCTTGGTCTCGGCGCCACCGATGGCCTCCGCGGCGACGACACCCTGCGCCTCGGCCACATGGGCCAGCATCAGCTTCGCCGTCACGTCACCGATCGCGTAGATGTGCTCGACGTTGGTGCGCATGTAGTCGTCGATCGCGATCGCGCCGCGGTCCGTCAGGGCGACGCCGGTGTTCTCCAGGCCGAAGCCCTCGACGTTCGGCGCGAACCCGATGGACATGAGGACCTTGTCGACCTCGATCGAGCCCCGGGCACCGTCCTTGCCGGTGTACTCCACCGTCACCGACGAGCCGTTGTCCTTGACCGTCTCGACCTTGGTCGACGTCAGGATCGGCACGCCCAGCTTCTTGTACTGACGCAGGATCTCCTTGGAGACGTCGGCGTCCTCGTTGGGCAGGGGGCGGTCGAGGAACTCGATGATGGTGACGTCGACACCGTAGTTGCGCAGGACGTAGGCGAACTCCATACCGATCGCCCCAGCACCGACGATCGCCATCGAACGCGGGAGTTCGCGGGTGAGAATCTGCGTCTCGTAGGTCACGACGTTGTCGGACAGCTCCACGCCGGGCAGCAGGCGCACCCGCGAGCCGGTCGCGATGATCACGCTGTCGAAGGTCACCTGGTCGCTGCCACCACCGGAGAGCGCCACGTCAAGGGTGTTCGGGTCACGGAAGGTGCCACGGCCGGTGTACTCCGTGATCTTGTTCTTCTTCATCAGGAAGTGCACGCCCTTGACCCGGCCATCCGCCACCTGGCGGCTGCGGTCGAACGCGGCGCCGAAGTCGAAGCTCACCTCCCCGGAGATACCGAAGGTCTTGGCCTCGTGGGCGAAGAGGTGGGCCAGCTCGGCGTTGCGCAGCAGCGCCTTGGAGGGGATGCAGCCGACGTTGAGGCACACGCCGCCCCAGTACTTCTCCTCGACAACGGCGACCGACATCCCGAGCTGCGCCGCCCGGATCGCGGCGACGTAGCCGCCGGGCCCGCCACCGAGGACAACCAGATCAAAGTGCGCTGCCATAGGTCCACCCTACGATCACATCGGACGCCGGTTCGTCGCGCGGCGCGGAGATTTCAACCACGCATGCTGCCAGCGCCATTCCAGTCACCCACAGATGGGCCGGCTGACGCACGAGGCATCACCGCGTATCCTCGTGTGATCGTTCCGGTCAGGCCGGACGGACTTTTCGTGCCGCACCGCCCGATATCACTCGCAACGGCTCGTGTCGCCCGTCCAGCGCGGCGGCCGTGACGGCGTCCGCCGGCAGGCCGACGAGGATGCGCAGGTCGTCGTCGGCGGGCAGCTCCAGCGTCTCGACGGCGAGGTTCAGCGGACCGGCCGTGGGATGCGACAGGCGGACGACACCGCTGGCCGTGGGAAGGCCGGTCAGCGCGGTGATCCGGGCACCGAACGCCGTGCCGGCGGTGAGGGTGAGCTCGTCGGCGAGCGCCGCCACGTACCTGTCCGCGCGGAACGGACCCTGTTTGAGCGCCGCCACCATCTCGTCGGCGGCACGGCTCCAGTCGGGCAGCACGGAACGGGCCCGGCTGTCGGTGAAGACGAAGCGCGCCACGTTCGGCACCTCACCCACCTCACCCACGCCGCTGACCGCGACCGCACCGCTGGCCGCACCCGCACCCGCACCCGCACCGTCGCGGTCGCCAGGGCTGCGCCAGCCGTCCAGCAGACCGGTCGGGCGGGCCAGCCGCTCGAACGCCACAGTGCAGGCCACAACGTCGGTCACCCGGTTCAGCACCACGGCGACGGTGGGGTCCAGGCGTTCCAGCAACGCCCGCAGGGCCGGCCGGAGCGCGGAGGTCGGTGCCGCGCCGCCCCGGCAGGTGAAGCCCGCCGTGGTGCCCTTGCTCAGCCGGTAGAGATGGACGCGCTCGCGCGGGGTGAGCCCGAGGACATCAGCCAGCGTGGACAGCACCGCCGGGGACGGATGCCGGTCGCGCCCCTGCTCGAGCCGGGTCACGTATTCGACGCTGACCCCGGCGAGGGTGGCCACCTCGGAACGACGCAGCCCCGGGGTACGGCGCCGCGGGCCGACCGGCAGCCCGAGCTCGGCCGGGGACACCGCCTCCCGCCGGGCGCGCAGGAACGTGCCCAGCTCGTTTCCGTCCACGATCCGAACGGTAACCCGGAGACGGTGAGCTGATCGTGGCTCTGCCACTACCAGTCTCGGCCAACCTCGGGCACTACCAGTCTCGGGCACTACCAGTCTCGGGCACTACCAGTCTCGGGCACTACCAGCCTCGGGCACTACCAGCCTCGGCGCGGCCTTCCGGCGCTGGCGGGCCGCTGGCAGCGTGACCGGCGTCCGATCAACAGGCCTTCGTCGAAGGAGCCGGGCAGATGTCCGAAGAGACCCTGGATCTTGCCGTGATCATCGGAAGCGTGCGGGAGGGGCGGTTCGGCCCCGTCGTGGCGCGGTGGTTCGTGGAGCAGGTGGAGCGGCATGGCAGCTACAACGTCGATCTGATCGACCTCGCCGACTTCCCGCTTCCACTCGCGCTGCCCGCGACGCCGCCGGCTCTTCAACCGGACCTCACCCGCCCGCCGGCCATGGCGGAGCTGACCCGCCGCCTCGACGCGGCCGACGCCTACGTCATCGTGACGCCGGACTACAACCGCAGCTACCCCGCGTCGATCAAGGCGGCGATCGACTGGTACTACGAGCAGTGGCAGGCCAAGGCGGTCGGATTCGTCGGCTACAGCGGTGCCAGCGGCGGGCTGCTGGCGATCGAGCATCTGCGGCAGGTGCTCGGCGAACTGCACGCGCACACGCTGCGCGACCACGTCTCGTTTCCCCGGTACTACGAGCTCTTCGACAGTTCGGGCACACTGATCAACCCGCGGGAGCCGGAAGCCGCCGCGAAGGTCCTGCTCGACGAGCTCAGCTGGTGGGGCACCGCCCTGCGTGATGCCCGCCGCACCCGCGCGCGGATCTGATCAATCCGGGTGGTGCCGGCACCGGAGGATCGACGGCCGGTTCCGATCAGACGGGCGGTTCCGATCAGACGACCAGCGCTGACCGGAGGACCAGTGCCGATCGGAGGACCAGTGCCGATCGCCTGACCCGGCCGGGCCGTTGCTCCCCGCCCCACCCTTCCGGGCGACCTGTCGGGGTGGCGGACGTCGCGATGCCCACCCGCTGACCAGGCCGAGGCCGGTCGCCCCGGCCCCCGCTGTCCGCTGCCCGACACCTGCACTCCCCGCAGGTCGTGGGCCTGTGGCTGGCCAACCGGGCCCGCCGTCACCAGCTCTGTTCGGCGCCCCGACGGGGGGTGGGTGCAGGTGGAACCGGAGCTACGCCACCCGCACGAACAGGCGGTTGGCCCGGTAGGCGCCCATAAGATGCGGATGACTGCTTTAAACCCATTTCTGATGACATGCCGTTGTCGATGACCGGATGACCTGGTCGTTCCCGACGACGATGTGATGTATCGATTTGGGCGCGGCCCCGGAAGGGGGACGATGAACAACACACCGCCAAGCGCGATCGGGATCGGTCCAGGCGAGCCGGCAGGGCACGCCAGTCGGATCGAACCCGTGCGCGATGCGGTGTTTACCCCGCTGACACCGCATGATCCGCACAGCGTGAGCCGATATCTGCTGCGGGCAAGGATCGGCGAGGGCGGCATGGGCGCGGTGTACCTGTCGTACACCCCGGGGGGGCGCCCGATCGCGCTCAAGGTCGCGCGCCCGGAGCTGGCGGCCGATCCCGACTTCCGCAGCCGGTTCGCGAAAGAGGTCGCGATCGCGCGCCGGGTGCAGGGCCCCTACACGGTTCCCGTCATCGACGCCGACCCCGAGGCCCTGCGCCCGTGGATCGCCACCGCCTACGTCGCCGCGCCGTCGCTGGCGGTCGCCGTCGTCCGGCAGGGCGCGCTGCCCTCGGCGACCGTGCTCATGCTGATCGCCGGCGTGGCCGAGGCGCTGCAGTCCATCCACCGGTCCGGTGTGATCCACCGTGACCTGAAACCCGGCAACGTCATCCTCGCCGACGACGGCCCACGGGTTATTGATTTTGGTGTCGCGCGGGCCATCGAAACCTCGACCGCCGCTATGACCCAAACGGGTGTACGCATAGGAACACCCGCATTCATGTCACCGGAACAGGTTCGCGGAAAGCAGATCGATGCCGCCGGCGACGTGTTCGCGCTTGGTTCGACCGCCTATTACGCGCTGACGGGACGTCCGCCGTTCGGATCCGACGCCGCGGTTTTTCACCGCATCGAGCACCAGCAGCCCGACTGGGAGCACTGCCCGGACAACGTGCGCGAGGTCCTCTCCCGCTGCCTGGCCAAGGATCCCGCGGAGCGGCCGACGTCCACCCAGGTCATCGAGCTGTGCCGGTCGGCGATCACCGACGACCTGTACCTCCAGACCGGGGGCGGCTGGCTGCCGCCGACGGTGGCGGCCGAGGTCACCCGCTACCGGATCTCCACGGTGCCGTCGCCGTCGACGACCATGCTCGCGACGCCTCCGTCGATGTTCCAGTCGGCGCCGACCGGTGCTCCGGATGCCATGGACGCCCTGGGCACGCCGTTCCCCAGTGAGCCCTCCCCCACCGATCTGATCGCGGGACCGCACCCCGCCTCCGCGCCGGCGGCTCCGGTGCCAGCAACCGCGCGGCCCCATCACTCGCCACGCGCCCTCGGCTCGGCCGGCGCGCCGCGGGCGCTCAACGCGGCGCCGGTGCCGCGGGCCCTGTGCGCGCCTCGGGTGCCCAGGGCGCTGGAGGCCGCGAGCGCCCCCGCGGCTC
Organism: Frankia sp. R43; assembly: GCF_001306465.1. Lineage (NCBI taxonomy): Bacteria > Bacillati > Actinomycetota > Actinomycetes > Frankiales > Frankiaceae > Frankia > Frankia sp. R43. Next base: position 459,774 of record NZ_LFCW01000001.1, read on the forward strand.
TCACCGCGGGCTCCCCGGCTCCGCCGGACGTCTTCAGCTCCCGGGACCCCGACAGTGCCACCAGCGTGGCCGCGGCGACCGCACGGGTTCCCGCCCACCTGCCAGGGCCAGCGGCAGCCGCGAGTACGGCGGCTGCGTTCGGCGCGGGAGCAGAGGCAGGGGCGGGAGCGGGGCCGAGTGGATCCGCGGCCCCGCCGCCATCGGCGGCGTCGACCGCATCGGCCCGGTCGGTACGTCCGGCCAGCAGCACCGGCGACTCGGACAGCTCGGGCCGCTCGGACCGCTCGGACGACGGCGGCTCGGGCAGTTCAGGCAACTCCGGAGGCTCGGGCAGCTCCGGAGGCTCAGGGCACGTCTCGAGCCACGGAACCGGAGGAAGCGGGGGCGAAGCCGAGGCCGAGGCCGACGCAGGGGCGTCCCGGCGGCTCCGGCGACGGCGTCGGCGCCGGCTCATCACCTTCCTGATGGCCGTGCTCGTCATCGTCAGCGCGGTGTTCGTCTGGGTGCTGTCGAAGCCCATGGGCGGCGGTGAGCCCGTGGCGCTGGTGGTCACACCGTCACGGGAGAACGCGGCGGCCGACGGCACCCGGGTATCCCCGGCGAGCTCCGCAGCCGCCCGGGACGCCGAGGAGCCATCGGACCCCGAGGGATCGTCAGACCCGGAGGAGACACCGGACCCGCGGACCTCGGCCGACGCTGCCGCTGGCGCCGGTCCGGTCCGGGCGGTGCGGACGTCGCCGCCCGCCGTCCAGCCACTCGGATGCCCCGCCAAGCCCGTCACCAGGGTGAACAGTGACGGATTCGGCGTCCTGACCAAGGTCGGCGACCTTCGCGAGGGCCCGGCCGGGAGCTGCGACAGCCTCGGCACCTTCGTCCGCGGCCGGAAGTTCTGGCTGTGGTGCAACGTCGTGACGAAGTCCAACGAGGTCTGGTGGTGGGCACGGCTCGACGGGACCGAGACCTCGGGCTGGATCCGTGCGGACACGATGAAGATCACCTACGCCGACGACAACGACGACGCGAAGGTCGTCGTCTACAGCTGCGACGGCAAGCCCACCACACGCTAGCCCGGCGTGCCCGCCCCGGGCTGCAGCCCTTGCTGTCGGACAGGAGCTGAGGATCGTGGTCGCCGGAACGACCGAAATCCTCACGTCCTGCCCGCAGCAAGCAGGCGGGCCCAGGAGAGCAAGCAGGCAGGCCGAAGAGGCAGCCCGGAGCCACGGCTCAGGCCGCGGTCGACTGGTCCGCCCGGGACCGGCCCGCGGCGGCCGGCAGCTCCACCGCGAGCAGCGCGACGTCGTCGCTGAGGGTGGAGCGCGTCCAGTTCTGGACCTGCCGAACCAGGTCGTCGAGGCAGGCCTCGAGCGGACGGTGCTGGCCCAGTGTCTGCCCCACCGCCGACGGCAGCGGGAAGAACTCCCGCGACTCGGCGCTGCGGGCCTCGGCGATCCCGTCGGTGTAGAGCAGCAGGCGGTCACCTGCTTCCAGCGCGAAGGACGTCAGCGCGACGTCGCCGGCCAGCAGCCCCAGCGGTGATCGCCGGCCGACCGGGGTCAGCGTCGTCGTGGTCTCACCGCGCACCAGGAACGGGTCGGGATGCCCGGCGTTGACCAGATCCAGCTGGCCGTCGCGGATCTGCAGCACGACGGCGGTGACGAAGTCGTCGAAGCCGCTGACGTCGGCGACCTCCTCGTCCAGATCGGTCAGCACGGTTTCGATGTCGGGCCGGTGCTTGGCGACGAGCCGGAAGCAGCCCAGCACGCGGCTGGCGATCCGCACCGCGTCCAGGCCCTTGCCGCGGACGTCCCCGACCAGCAGCCGGGTACCCCAGGGGCTGTCGACGACCTCGTACAGGTCGCCCCCCACCATCGCCTCGGCGGCGGCGCTCTCATAACGGACGGCGAGCTGCAGATCACCTGCCGCGGTCGGCGCCATGGGCAGCACCGCCCGCTGAGCCACCTCGGCCACCCGGGTCACGTTCTGCAGCTTCACCTCGCGCTGCGTGTTGTACCGGCTGACGAAGACGGCCATCACACCGCCGACCGCGATGCCGGTCAGGCGCACCAGCTGCGCGGCCAGACCGCCCTCGTTGACGGTGAACAACTCGTCGTGGATGCCGATCAGCACGCTGGCGGCCAAGGCCAGGGCCGCGTAGACCGTGGTGAGGAACGGGCCGGAAATCGTCGCCGCGAGCAACGGGGAGAGCACGGTCAGCTCCAGGATCGTCCAGCCGTTGCTGGCCAGCTGCAGAACGACGATCGCCACGAGCATCAGCAGCGGCGCCAGCCGCATCGCCCACCGGGCCGCGGGCCGGTCGTTGCCCCTGGGCGAGGAGGACGGGCTCACCGCGACCGCGCCACGACGCCGGAGCGCCCCGCGACGCCGGTCAGCGCGGGCCAACCCGGCCACCCCGCACTGCCGCGCTCAGATCCACCTTTTCCCTGTTCCCAGCCCCTCCCAGCCCGAACCCCGCACCCCAGCGACGCGCCCAGCACGAACTACTCTGGCCGGGCACCCGTGACCTGGAGGCTCGCGGCCTGGAGGCTCGCGGCCTGGACGCCGGCTCGGCTCAGAGCTCGGGCAGCAGCCCCGCCGGGTGGATCTGAGCGAGCAGGAGCAGCACCAGCAGGACGGTGACCGCACGGAACTCGCGCACGGTCAGGTCGTGCTCACCCACATGGTCTCGCCGCCCCGTGTAACCCGCGAAATACCACTTCATGACGGTCGCGCCGGAGCCCGCGACCGCGAGCACGAGCACCGCCGCGAGCAGCACGAACCAGGTGCCGACGCCGTCGAGGACCAGGTCCTCCCAGACGAATCCGATGGTCGCCGGGTAGCCGACCGCGGTGAGGCCGAACAGCAGGAAGGCCACAGCGAGCCGGGGCGTCCGCGCGAAACAGCCGCCTGGGCCGACCAGCGCCATCGGGCCGCGCCGCGCCTCCGTCGCGGCCGCGATCATGACCGCACCGCCGGTCGCGACCACGCCGACCTGCCAGGCCAGCACCGCCCCCACCGCGGCGACACCGGGATCACCCGCCGGCCCGTGCCCCGCCGTCCCGAACACCGAACCGGCCAGTGCCCCGCAGCTGACCACTCCACTCAGTGCCAGCCCAACCTGGGCGAGCGCGGTGCGGACGTCGCGTGCCACCAGGCCGAGACCCGCCCCCAGCAGGGCGGTCACCCCACTCGCGGCGACGACCAAGCCGGCCCAGGCCTGCCCGTGCAGCAGCCGCGCGACCTCCGGCAGCAACAGCAGACCGGACGGACCGGCCGTGAACGCGACGAGGAGACCCGGCGGCAGCGAACCCGCGGGGGCGCCGTTCCCGACCGGAGAGCCGTACCAGGCGCGAGAGCCGTACCAGGCGCGAGAGCCGTACCAGGCGCGAGAGCCAGGCCCTGCGACAGAACCAGGCCCTGCGACTGAGCCAGGCCCGACGGCAGAGCCAGGCCCTGCGGCTGAGCCAGAACCTTTGGGAGAGCCGGATCCGACGAGGCAGCCGTGCCACAGATGCAACGGCACCAGGCATTGCCGGACACCGACGCCGAACGTGACCAGCACAGCCGCGGCGGTCGGCCCGAGCGGCCCGGGCAGCAGCAGCCCCACGGCGCACGCGCCAACCCCGAGCAGATGGTGCAGCCCGAACACCCGCGCCGGCCCGGCCCCGGACGGATCGGCCTCATCGACCAGCTCACGCCATACGACCACGGCGGACAGCGCCCACGAGGCCAGCGCCGCGCCGGGCCCGTCGGACGCGGTCGCGGCGGTGCCGCAGGCCAGGACGAGCAGCGTCCGGGCGAAGGTGCGCGGTGAGTGTGACGTCCACGGCGAGTCGGACGTCACCGGAGCGAGGGCGGTGGCGGCGAGCCCGGCGAGGCAGGTGACGAACGGCATCCACCGCCCGCTCCCCGGCGCGAGCAGCACGACCCCACCGGCCCCGCCCGGCCAGGCACCCAGCCGCTCGGCCAGCATCGCCACGGCGATGACGCCCAGCGCGACGGCGACGCACCAGGTCGCGGTGGCCCGGGCAGCCGGCGGATCAGGGCTCCGGCGCACCGCGACCGAGCCACCGAGCAGGCCGATCGCGACCAGAAGCGGCGTGACCGCCAGGATCACCACGGCCCTCCGGAGCGGGGACGGACGGGACGGACGTCGGTGGGGAACCGGGGCGGCTCGTCCAGGTGGCGCGCCGGCCGAGTGCCGCCACCGGGCCCGTCGTTGCGGGCCGTCAGGCGACGCGACGACGGGGCGTCGGGCCTCCGGGGCCGCAGGCCCGGCCCACGACCGCCGGTGCTGTCGGACGCCGGCCCACCCGCACGGTCCGCCGCCGCACCGTCCGCCGCCGCGGGATCCGCCGATGCGGGATGCGCCGATGCGGGCTCTGCCAGCGCAGGCTCCGCGAGCGCACCGTGCGACGCGGGACGGTCCTCGCCGACGACGTCCACCGGCTCGGCGACACCGCCGGCCTCGATGTCATCCGTGGGCGCGACGCCATCCGTGGGCTCGATGACGCCGGCGTCGGTTGGCCGGCCGGCCGCGCCGAGGGACGTCATGGGCATCTCCGTGGTACCCGCGTCCACGATGCCGTCGTCGATGCTGTCCTGGGTGATGCTGTCCTGGGTGATGCTGGCCTGGGTGATGCGGTCCTGCGGCGTGGTGTCCGGTGCGGCGCTGGCCGGGCTCGGAAGCTGGCGGGCGAGGTCCTCGGCCGCGGGCCGCGGCACCGGCAGCCGCGGCGGTGTGGACGGCCGGGTCGTTTCAGGGACGGCCAACGGCTCCCCGGGCCGGGAGACCGCCGCCGGACCTGCCTGGCTGGGAATCCGTCGGGGCAGCGCGGTCAGGCCGGGCAGGTCGGGCAGGTCGGGGGCGTAGGTGTCCGCGCCGTAGGGGCCTGATCCGTCCTGGGCCCGCTGGCCGGTGCGCCGCGGTGCCGTGGGATGGTCCGCGTCGGCCCCGTCCACCGAACCCGCGTCCGCATCAGCGACAGGAGCGGAGCCGGAACCAGAAACCGGGCCTCCCTTCGCCTCCGGACGAAGCCCGACCTCGGCCTCGCCTTCGGGCTCGGGCTCGGGCTCAGGCTCAGGCTCAGGGCCGAGCCCGGCCTCGTTCACGCCGGCTGTAGCGACAGTCGGCAGTGTTTCCATCGTCGCCCAGGGCCACCAGTCGCCGTGGACTGGCTCCGTCGACGCGGCCGGCGCCCACGACGCTCCGCCGCGAGGCGGGCCCGCCGCGGCAGCCACGAACCCGGAAGCGGGGCCGAATCCGGAGCCGGCGCCCGGCCCTGCTCCGGTCCCCGGCCGCGCCTCGGCCTCGGACCTTCCGCCGATCACCTCCACGGCCTGCCGCTGCCAGCGGTCTATCGCTGTCAGCGCACGCGCGGCCGCACCTCCGACCTGGCGAAGCACCACGTCTGCGTCTCCCCTCTCGAACGCGTACCGGTAGAGCCGGGGCTGCCATCGTGCGGGCACGATCGCCATGTTTCGTCCCGGCCCGGAAGCGGATGTCGGGGCACCACGCTGTGCCTGCTCCAGGCGCTGGCTGTCACGCAGCGCGCTGGGTGAACGAAGGATCTGAGCACAGCGCAGCGTCGCGTGGACGAGGGTGTGCGTCAGGGCAAGGGTGTGCAGGCCCAGTCCGATCTCGGCGACGATCAGCCCGACCTGGGTCATCGACCCGTAGGCCAGCGCACTTTTGACGTCGCTCTGGGCCCGGCTGACAACCGCGGCGTGCAGGGCGGTGAGCCCGCCGACGACGACCAGTGCCAGCCGCGCGAGCGGGGTGTGATCGAGCAGCGGGTCGGCGCGCAGCAGGAGGTAGGGGCCCAGGTGAACCGACACCGCCCCGTAGAAGACCGCACTGGACGGCGTCGGCCCTTCCATCGCGCGCGGGAGCCAGCCACCGACGGGCACGAGCGCGGACTTGCCCAGCACGGCCAGGAGCAGCAGAAAGGCCAGGGCCGGCGCGTGCGCGAGCACCGCCGGGGCTGCCAGCACACCGTCCCAGCCGTGGGTGTGGTGCTCCGGCCCGCCGCCACCGCCGGCACCGCTCGCGCCGCCCGCGGTGCCGCTCGCGAGGTGCCCGAGCCAGACCACCGCGACGAGCAGCCCGGCGTCACAGGCCCGGTAGGTCAGGAAGGCCCGCAGCCCGTGGCGCACCGGCGCCGGCCGTTCGGCGAAGAAGGCGATGAGCAGGGCGGAGGTGAGTCCGACCAGTTCCCAGCCGAAGTACAGCGTCGGCGGGTCACCGGCCAGGACCACCAGTTCCACCGCGCCGCCGAACAGGAGCAGCAGCAGGTGGAAGCGGGTGAAGCCGGGCTCCCGATGCAGGTAGCGGGCGGACACCGCGCCGGTCAGGCCGACGAGGGCGGCCGCGACGAGCGCGAAGGGTGCGGACAGCGGGTCCGCGCTCAGATGCCAGGTGAAGCTGTGGTCAGCTGTGCCGAACCAGGGGCCGACGGCCGCGTCCACGGCCTCGCCGCCGCTGACCGCCACCGCACCGGCGAGCACCAGGCAGGCGAAGGTCACCACGCTGAACGAGGTGGCGACAACCGTGGTGGTCACCCGTTCGGAGCGGATCCGTCCGAACCACATCAGGCTGCCGAGAAGGACGACGGCCGCCCCGGGCACGGCAACCGCCAGGACCAGGGTCGCGGGCAGGAGCCCGGCGCCGAAACCGCCGCTCATGGTCCGTCCGGCCTGTCCGGGAAGGGGGCGTCAAGCCACCGTGACGGCAGCCGCGGCTGCTCCGGGATGTCCGCCCACTGCTCCGACGACAGCAGCTCCGGCGACGGCCGCTCCGACGACAGCCGCTCCGACGACAGCTGCGGCGACGGCGCCTGCGCCGGGATGTCCACCCGTGCTGGTTCACACGCCGCGAGCACGTGTGCGGGCGGCAGGTGATCGCGCTGTCCGGCGTAGTAGTGCTCCGACCGGGCGACCACCGGGAGGCGCAGGCTCTCCGGCCGGTGTGGTTCGAAGCGGCCGTCGACATGGAGCCAGGTCCGCGGCGAGTGCGGGTCCCAGGCCGCGAGCTGGATCCAGCCGCCGTCGACGAGCCGACGCAGGTGCGGGTGCCCCCGCACGATGGACGCCAGCAGGTCGGGCTCCGCCTCCACGATCATCAGCAGCCGCATCGGCTCGTGGATCTCCACCGACTGCCAGGGCATGCCGGTACGCAGGTCGGAGGCGTGCCCGTCCATCACACCGACCAGGCCGCTGATGTTGTGGGGCAGCTTGGACCCGGCGCCGAAGCCGATCGGGTCCACCGCGCTGAAGTAGTACTCGAGGCTGATGCCGGCTCCGACCGGTGCGGTGGACAGCAGCAGCCGGCTGAGCACGGAGCCGTCGTGATCGGTCGTGGGGTCGTAGGAGACGAGGAACGACCGGCGGTCCAGGTACAGCCCGCGGGTGCGGGAGCGCCGGCCGATCACACAGGTGGCGTTGGTGCTGTGCCCGTACTCCGGCCGCGACTGCGCGATGTCGGCCGACCGCCCCCGCACGTGGGCGTGCGCGGTGTCGGCGGCGACGTCGGCGCCCACCGACTCGAAGCGTCGGCAGCGCTCGTGCGCGTCGAGTTGGACGGCCGCGCGCAGCGCCTCGGTCGCGGTGGCCAGCGCCGCCTGCGAAGCGGCCGGGACGAGGTCGGTGTCGTAGCAGGTCAGGGAGCCTTCGCAGGTGTCGTGGTGGCCTGCGACGAACCAGGTGTCCGGGCCGATCAGGCGACCGCGCCGGGCGAGCGCCGCCCGCACCCGTGGATGGTTCGCCATCGCGGCGAACGCCCGCGCGTTCGGGCCGCTGCGGCCGCCACCGGTCGCGCTGCAGTCGTACGCGGCCGCGTGCGGGTTGTTGACGCTGGACGATCCGTGCCCGATCACGAGGACCACACCACCGGTCGGCCCGGTCATCCCGATCGTCGTGAGCAGCGTGTCGACGATCTCCGTCATCTCGTCGACCGTGAAGCCGAGCCGCAGCGGACCCGCGCCCACACCGGGCACCAGCCCCGCGCCGCCCACCACCGCACCGGCACCGGCACCGGATTCGATCTCTCCGCCCTCGACGCCCTCGCTGGGCTCGACGGTCTCGCTGGGCTCGACGGTCTCGCTGGGCTCGACGGTCTCGACGGCCTCGACGGCCTCGACGGCCTCGACGGCCAGTCGAGTCCGCGGCCAGGGGCCGGGGCGGTCATGGGGGCACAGCATCCGGGCGCGTTCACCGACGGCCCGCGGGGCCACCGCACCGACGACCAACGGAACCAGCCGGGCCAGCCCGGCGACCGCGTTGTGGCCGGTCGGCCGACCGGATCTGCCGCGGGCGGCCGACAGGATGTGGTGGCGGTGGGCGTCACGGCGCCGGGTCTGCTGATAGGCGATCAGCTCCGCCTGGTCCACGGCCTGCTCGACGACCAGGTTGTGCGGCGTGACCGACACCGGGCACAGCGCCCGTGGCCGGACGTCGTCGAGTCCCTGGTAGGCCATGGCGACACCGAAGAACCCCGCCGCTCCGTACGTGCGCACCCGCGGGTGGATCTCCTCCAGGTGCCTGCGCAGCGACTCCTCCCGTTCGTCCATGCAGAACACGGCCTGGAAGGCGGCCTCGGACGCGCCGCCAGCCTCGTGCACGGCATCGGCGCCGAGCCCGGCGTCGATCTCGGGGAAGCGGCGGTCGTGCGCGGTGAGCGCGTCGAGGATCTCGGTGCGGTAGCGCCGTTCATAGGCCAGGTGCAGCAGCCAGCGCCGTCGCCGGGAGCCGAGGTCCGCGACGGCACCCAGCCAGGCCCGGGCCCACCGCGGGTCCCCGAGCGCCTCGGTCTCGACGTCCATGATCTGCGCGAGCACGAACGCCTCGTAGACCAGCTCCAGATCGGGAGCGGGCCGATCGGGGACGGCCATATCGGGTGCGGCCAGATCCCGGTCGGGCCGGTCCGACCGGTCGGACCGGTCGGACCGGTCGGACCGGGCCTCGCCGGCCGGCCTCGCCGGGGCGGCATCACCGAGCGGGCCGAGGTCCTCCGGGGTGGCGTCCGGGCCGATCGTCTGGCCGAGCAGGTGACGAACGGCCACGACCTCCAGCGTGAGCTGGACGGCGAGCAGGTCCACAAGGCGGGCGGGCGACGGCTGCGACGGTGCCCGGTCGGGATGGACCTCGAACTGGCGGACCATACCCGCCCAGCCACGCAGCGACATCAGCGTCGCCCGGACGGCCTCCGGCCAGACCGGCACGGGGACCCGCAGCGCCCGCAGCGCCCAGGTCACCGTGCGTTCGGCGGTCCAGCCCTGGCGCAGCTGCCGGCGCAGGTGCGCGGCGAGCCCGGACCAGTGCGGCTCCCGGGTTGCCCCGAGCGTTCCGAACAGGTGACGGAAGGCTGTGAGCAGGCCGTCCTCCCGGTGCGGCAGCTCCCAGGCGGCCATCCCCTGGTCGAGGAAGGCCGCGCACAACCTGATCAGTACCGGATGGATCATCTCGTCGATGTCGACGCCGAAGCGGTGGAGCAGCTGGTCACGGCGACGCAGCGGGACGGCCCGCGGTGGGGCGGGCGGCACGCACCGCAGCAGATCGCCCCACAGGGCACTCAACAGCGCGGCCCGCAGCGCTCTGCGCTCGGCGGCGCGGCCGCGCGGGGACCGCCGCCGGGGTGCCGGGAAGCGCCGCCTTGCCTGTCGGGTGAGCTCCTCGCGCCGGGCCGGGGAGACGAGTGGATGGAAGTGGCTGAGCTCGCCGCCGTCCGCGAGCCGCCAGGAGACCGCGGGGGCGCCGGGGACGTCGACGAAAAGGCCGAGCCGGGCGAGCCGGAAGTCGTTCCAGGTCGGCCCGCCGGGGAGGATCTCGGTGTCCCCGGCGGAAGCGGACGCGTCATCGCTCGGCCCGCCGTGCTGGTCCAGCACGGCCACCAGGTCCCGGGTGAGGATCCGGCCGGACGAAAGGTGGTCGGAGAAGGCCCGCTCGGTCTGGAACGCCGCCGTTCCCAGCAGCGCGCCGGCACGCTCGACCGCCTGCGGGAACGGGAGCTCCTCCAGGGCGTGCAGCGGGTTGTGGTGGGAGAAGTACCCGAGTGGTGCCTGGGGCGGCAGGAGCTCGGCGACCTCCTCGACGATGCGGACGATCAGTTCGGTCTGATCCTCGACGTGGGCCATGTCCCCTCCCGTCCCCCATTCATGGTGGCCCGGTTCCTTCATTTCCCGCGGGCCTTCCAGGTACTGCTTCCTCGACCAGGAATGTGTGCCCTCCAGCACGCTGGTTGCGGTACCGACCGATCTCCGGCAGACCGAAGGCCGGCCTCTCTCCCACGACCACCCGGATTTTTCCGGGTTTTCGGCGACCGGCGACGCGGCGGGCCCGCGGGCCGACACACAATCGGCGGCGAACACGGCCGCGCATCCCAGGGGAAATGCGCGGCCGGCTCCGCCCCACCCGAGGGTCGACCAGGCTGGCCGGTGAGCCACCGCCGCAGGATCGCCTGACAGGTATCAGTATGAAGGACTCTGGGCCCCTTCGGCACGTGCCGATCATCGCGGTGGCACGAATCACCGTCATACTTTCTGGAAGGCCTTTCCTGCCAGCAAACCCAATGGTCGTCGATTGGCGGTCAGCCAGCCCCGGAAGCCATCGAAAAATGCTTCACGGCAACCGACCGGAGGCACTTTTCGGCACTCGGGAGACGGCGCTCGAAGTGGCCGGCCAAAGATTTGGGGATGCTCGTCGCCCTGGCGACCACCAGCCTCAGGCCCTGACTGGCAGCAGCCACAGCGACAGCGACAGCGCGTGGAGCGGCTCGAAGATCTGAGGATTCTCGCCGTGCCGGCGACCACAGTCCTCAGATCCTGCCGGGCCGCGGCAACAGCCGCCGGCGTCCAGCAACCTTGGCGGATACCGAACAGGTGGTAAGTTTGATTTCCGGACGTACCGTGTCAGGCCACGTCGGACGAGGAGGACCCGCGATGAGCAGGACGGCCCGGGAGTGCTCGATCGCGAACGCCCTCGCCGTCGTCGGGGAGCGGTGGAGCCTGCTGGCCCTGCGGGAGGTCATGCTGGGCGCACGCCGGTTCGACCAGATCGTCGAGAACACGGGCGCGAGCCGGGACATCCTGGCCGCGAGGCTGCGGTCGCTGGTCGCGGCGGGGGTGCTGGAGAAGCGCCAGTACAGCGAACATCCGCCGCGCCACGAGTACCTGGCGACGGAGGCCGGCCGGGCACTGCAGCCCGTGCTGCTGGGTCTCATGGACTGGGGCGACCGGTACGTCACGGCCGGCCCGCCGCCGACCGTGTGGCGGCATTCCTGCGGCGCCGAGCTGCGGCCACGCTGCGTGTGCGCGAGCTGCGGCGAGCAGGTGGAGGCGAACGGCGTCACGCCCGTCCGCCTCGGCGAGGTGAGGCCGGTCACCGAGGTGCGGCCGACGGGCTGACATGCGAACCGACGGGCCGACGCGCGAACCGGCTGGCCAACGCGCGAGCCGGCGGGGTCAGCCCGATTCCGCCCGGCCCATCGAGGCGGCCGGGCGGCCCGGTCCCACCGGGCGGACGAACCAGACGTCCGCCGGTGGGACCGAGGGGATCGTGCCGCTGCTACGCCAGGGCGCCGTCGAGCTCGCCGCGCAGCTCCTCGGGCGTGACGGTCGGCTCGAAGCGACGTACGACCTTGCCGTCGCCGTCCACGAGGAACTTCGTGAAGTTCCACTTGACCTCGTCGGTACCGATGGCCTCGGGCCGCGAGCGCTTGATGTGCTCGTAGAGGAAGCCCGACTCCGGCCCGAAGTCGCCGGGGGCCTCCGAGCGCAGGTAGGTGTACAGCGGAGCCGCGTCGGGCCCGTTCACCTCGATCTTGCCGAGCACCGGGAACGTCACGTCGAAGTTCGTCGAGCAGAACTCCTGGATCTCGGCGTTGGTGCCGGGCTCCTGGCCGCCGAACTGGTTGCAGGGGAAGCCGAGGACCTCCAGGCCACGGCCCTTGAGATCCCGGTAGAGCGCTTCGAGACCTTCGTACTGCGGCGTGAGGCCGCACTTGCTGGCAACGTTGACGATCAGCAGCGTCTTGCCGGCGTACTCACTCAGCGGGCGGGGGGTGCCGTCCGACGCCTCGACGGTGAAGTCATGGACAGTCATCTGCGACCTGGCTCTCGATGGGGCGGACCCGACGATCACGGGCCCGGCGGCGGGACGCCGAGTCGTCGCCGAACCAGGGCCAGGTACGACCGGTACGCCCCGGACGGCCGGAGGACCGCCTCGGGCGAGGCTGGGCGTGCGACGTGTACGGCGCGGACACATCGGACGCTACCCGGACCAGCAATATTCTGTCACCGCCGCGGTGACGGAAATCGCCGGTGAACGGGGCAGCCGAGCGAGGCGTCCGGGTGAAGCAGCCCCGGCGGGTGGAGGGCACCGAGCGGGACAGTCTCAGTGTGTCGGGGTGCGCAGCTGGACGAACGACATCTCGCGGCGGACCCGGAAGCCGAGGTCCTCGTAGAGCCGGATCGCGTCCATGTTCGAGACCATCACGTGGAGGAAGGGCCGGTCGCCACGGGCGAGGATGCCCATGGCCGTCGCCCTGATCAGGCGGGTGGCGAAACCGGCCCCGCGGTGCACCGGATCGGTGCACACGGCACTGATCTCGGTACGGCCCGGGAACCGCATCCGCTCCCCGGCCATCGCGACGAGTCGCCCGCCGCGTCGGATGCCCAGGTAGGCACCCAGTTCGATGGTGCGCCGCTCGAACGGACCCGGCTGGGTCCGGGCGACCAGGTCGAGCATCTCCGGCACGTCCTGCGCTCCCAGGCGAACCGCCTCGGGGTCCGGACGGCCGGCCACGTCATCGCCGAGCAGCTGAACGGCGGGGACCGCCATCACGATGTCCCACCCCGGCGGCGGCAGTGACCTCAGACCCGCGCAGCCGAGGAGGACACCCGGCCCCACCAGATCGGCGAGGTCGGCCCAGGCGGCCGGATCGGTGTCGTCGCTCACCGCGGCGAACGGTGAGATATCGGAGGGGTAACGCGCCGCGCGCCCGTGCACGATGGCCAGCGCAGTGTGTACGCCCGTCAGCGACGCCCAGACCGGGTTGTCGAGTGCCGCCTCCGGAGTGGTGACTGCCACCGACCCCAGCCGCGCGCCCGGCAACGCACTCGGGCTCGGGCTTGCGCCCGTCGGACCCATCCAACCTCCCACCGGCGACAGGCGCCCAGGACGCGCCCACGGTCAGACTATGCGCCGGGCCCGAAACCCGGTGAACGGCCCACCCTCGTCGCGGGCCGGCGGCCACCCGCCACCAGCTCGGCCGAATGCCGCACCGGGCCCGTCAGACAGCCCCTCAAGCGGGTCGGCGGTCGTGACGCGGGGTCCGGACGCACCCCCGCGAGAAGGGCCCGTCAACCGCGCCGTGGACCGCGCCCTGCGCCGGCCCATGGACCGGCCCGCCGCACGCCCGAGCCAACCGGGGGGCGACCGCAGGTGGCGCTCCGAACGGCGACACGCGCGACCGGCCATGGGCATCGAACTTGACAACCAGCCGAGGAACGCCCCCTCCGGGCCGTGGAACAGCCCGCACCCGGCGGCCGCACCACCCCCGTTCGGAGGGGGCCCGCCCCACGGCCCCACACCCGGCCCCGGCCGGAATGCGCTTGGAACAGGCCGGATTCTCACCCACCCGAACACCGACCGGCAGACCGAACCCGTGAACTGAGAATGAATTTAGCACATAACAGCCACGGCCGACACCGACTTAAAAGCGTCGTCGTTTCTGGCGAGAAATGGCCCGGTCAGGCCAGCGCAGCCGCCGGGAATGCCAAGCTGTCAACTCCGCGCAGCGGCGCCCCCGTTCAGCCGGGGGCCGTGCATCGGTTTCCAGCAAAACAGGATCAATCCAGATTCACTACAGAAACACAACAGAAACACTCTGATACCACTTTCGGCTATGGCCCGGAGATAGCCCGCAACGCCCGCCGCACGACCCGCCTGGGCGGTCAATAGCATGTGCGACGCGCAGATGACCTGCACTGATAGTTCGGGTTCGACCCAGGATCGACACCGGATCAACCCAGGTAGGACAGGCGCATCGGGGCGACGGCAAGGGGGCGGAGATCGACGCGGTCAGCACGGCCGGAGAGGGGCTCCAGGCCGGTGTCAATAGGCATCGGGAACCACATTTCAACGGCCACTTCACTTCATTTTTCCGCGACGCGGAGAAACATTACGGAACCATCCCGGGCGACCCCTCGAAGGCGACTCACAAGCGCCCCGGAGGGGCCTCGGGAGACATCAGCCAGCGAACGGGACAACGCGCTGCGCCACGCAAGATCCGTCGATTCTCAGCCGAATTCCCGACGGAAGTTCCTGACCGCGGCGGGCCGGCCCTGAGCCACCGACCACCGACGACGAGGACCTGATCGATGTCAGAACACGCAATCGCGCGCCATCAGGTGCGGCGACCACCGACGGTCCGCGACCTGATCGCACCGCCGATCGCCGCGGTGCTGGTGGTGATGCTCACCGGCCTCGGCATAGCCGCGGTGTCACCCACCGACGCCCGCGGGCCGGTCCTGTTCTGCGCATCCGTCGCCGCCATAGTCGTCGGGCTGGCGAGCGTCTTCGCGGTCCGCAACCGGCAGATCGCCATGGAGCTGCGCGGCCGGGTCGTCACGCTCGAAACGAAGGTCAAGACCTCCACCGCGCAGACGGAACGGCTGTCCCGGGAGGTGCTCCCCCTCGTCGTCACCCGCCTGCGTGAGGGCGCCACCGCCCAGGCCGCCCTCGGGGAGGCGCCGCGAGGTACCGACGGCGCACACCTACACATTCTGCGCACCGTGACAGAGGAGGTCAGCCGCGGCGAACGGATGCGCTCCGCCGCGATGGCCGCCTGCGCGAGCGCCGCCGGCCGCATGCAGGCGTTGAGCACCGCCATGCTCGCCGACCTTCGCACCATGGAGGAACGGCACAGCGAGGAGGTTCTCGGCGACCTGCTGCGGCTCGACCACCTCACCGCCCAGGCGGGGCGCCTCGCCGACAGCATCGCCGTTCTCACCGGCGGGCGTTCGGGTCGTCGCTGGACCAAGCCGATCGTCATGGAAAGCCTGCTGCGCGGGGCGATGGGACGGATCAGCGCCTACCAGCGGGTCCGGCTCCACTCGACCAGCACCGTGGCCGTGGTCGGCTACGCCGCCGAGGGCGTGATGCACACGCTCGCGGAACTCATGGACAACGCCACCAGCTTCTCGCCGCCCTCCGAAGAGGTGCACGTCTACGTCGAGGAGGTGCAGGCCGGCGTCGTCATCACCATCGAGGACGGCGGCCTGGTCATGGGGCAGGCAGCCCTCGAACGGGCCGAACGCGCCGTCTCGGCGGAATCGCTCGACCTGACCAACCTCTCCGGCACCCGGCTGGGCCTCGCGGTCGTCGGCGTGCTCGCCCGCAAACACGGTCTGACGGTGTCCTTCCGCCCGTCGTCGCGCGGCGGAACCGGTGCCATCGTGATGGTTCCGCGCCAGCTCATCACCGCGCCGAGATCGGTGGAGCCACCGCCCACGATCAGCGACGCGACGGACGCGGCGACCACGGGCCTGCGCACCGCCGTGGCGGCCCGAGCCCCACGGGCCCTGCCGCCCGCGGCCGCCGACGACCGGCACAGCCGAAGCACGGCCGCGTCGGACCCCGGCTTCAACCGGCAGCGGCAGGGGGCGGGCGGCGGCGGTGACCTGGCGAACCACCAGCCACGCAGACCGGATCCGTCCGAGTTCGTCACGGCCCTGGGTGCGCTTCCCACCCGTGAACCAGGCGCCTTCCCGACCCGCGCCGCTACCAGGAACGCTCCGAGCACGGAGCAGACCCACGCCCACCCCCACGTCGCGCTCGACGCCGGGCCGAGCGGCCCCGCGGACACCGCAGCCGCCACCGGCATCGATGCCGTCACCACCCGGATCACCCTGCCCAAGCGAGCCCGCGGCCAGTCCCTCACCGCCAGTACCCGCGCGGCCGGCCCCGCCGTCTCCCGCCCGCGCTCACACCGGGCCCGTCGCAACTCCATCGCGAACTTCGCCGCGTTCCGTCGAGCCATGCGCGCCGCCAGCGCGACCAGGTCGACCACAACGCGCCCGGCGGCTCCTGGTCCGACGCCGGCGAGCCCGCAGATGCCGACCCAGGGGACGGCGGAGCTGGCAATGCCGGGACCGGGCATGCCGGGGCTGGGCATGCCGGGGCTGGGCATGCCGGGGCTGGGCATGCCGGGCCCTGCGGCGCCGTTCGGCCCGACAACGGGCACAGCGTCCGCGACGAACCCGGCGCCCATCGACGCGGAAACCACCGTCTCCGCGGAGCAGTTCGAGATGGCGGCGCTGGCGGAGCTGATCGAGATGGCGGAGCTGGCCGCGGCCCGCGCCTCGGACGAGGCCCCGGCCATGCCGACGGACGCACCTGAGCCGGGCCCGGAGCTGGCCACGACCGTGCAAGCGGAGAGCTTCGCCGCCGCGGTCGGCCCGGCCCCCATGGCCGACACCGCCGCCGCCGACGACGTCGCCGCCGCCGCCGACGACGTCGCCGACGCCGACGCCGACGCCGCTGCTGCGACCGTGCAGGCCTCCGAGACCGCGACGACCTCCGAGACCACGCGGGGCTCCGCTACCGGGGAGCTGCCCGCGGCGGCGACAGACAGCTCCGGGTCGGCCGTGACCGACATCGAGGACAGCCGGCCACCGGCCACGCCCGCACCCGGCCCGACCGCCGGCCCCAGCCCGGATGGAGGGGCCGGAGCGGGGGCGGGGGCCTCAGCTGGGGCCGGCTCGAAGCCGCCGCTGGCTCCGACGCGCGTCGGGTCCGCGCCGACCCGACGCAGCCGGCCGACGAGGACGTCCCGGTGAGGACGTCCCGGTGAGTGGCACCGGCTGCCCGCTGGCCGACCGGACCGGACCGGTTCGGTCAGCCAGCGGGGACATCCCGATCAGAACCTTCCCGACCTGGCCTTTCCACGACGACCAGACCAGCACTGGACGACCAGATTGGAGGCAGGGGCAACCCGGGCGGGCCCACCGCACGGCACCCCGCAATCCCGATGAATACCACTGAGAGCGATCTTGACTGGCTGCTGGAGAACCTCCTCGCGCGTACCCCGGGAACGCACCATGCCCTGGTGCTGTCCCGGGACGGGCTCAAGCTGTGCCGGTCATCGGGCCTGAGCATCGACCAGGCCGACCAGCTCTCCGCGATCGCCTCGGGCATCCAGAGCCTCGCGCACGGAGCGTCCATCGAGTTCGGGGACGGCACCGGCGGGGTTCGGCAGTCGATGACCGAGTTCCACGGCGGCCTGCTGTTCATCGTCGACGCCGGCCAGGGCGCCCACCTGGCGGTGATCGCGACCGACGACGCGGACGCCGGCATCATCGGCCACAACATGAGTGAGCTGGTCGAACAGATCGGCGAATACCTGAGCGCCGCACCCCGCGGGCCCGTCCAGCCCGCCGGACAGCCGTGATCCGACGGCTCGTCGACAGCGAGGACCCGGACCGGCTGTACACCCTCACCGGTGGTCGCAGCCGGGCCGGACGCACCGCCTTCGACCTCGTCACGCTCGTCACGAGCAGAGCGGACCCCGCCCCCGGGATGCAGTCCGAACACATTCGGATCCTGCGGGTCTGCCGGGCCCCTACCGCAGTGGTCGAACTCTCGGCGGATCTGAAGCTCCCCGTGAGCATCGTGAAGATCCTGCTCTCCGACCTGTTGGAGAGGGGCCTGATCGCGGCAAGCCACCCCTCCACCCCGACCGATCCGCTTCAACTTCCCGATCCCGCGTTCCTGAAGCAGGTGCTCGTTGGACTCCAGAAGCTCTGAGGTCGCCGTCCGGCCGCCGCTGCAGACCACGGCCAAGGACGGCGTCAAGATCGTGATCGTCGGCGGATTCGGCGTCGGCAAGACCACGATGGTCCGTTCCGTCAGCGAGATCCGCCCACTGAGCACCGAGGAGGTGATGACCGAGGCCGGCGTCGGCATCGACGACCCCGGCGCGGTCACGGACAAGAACACCACCACCGTCGCGTTCGACTTCGGACGCATCAGCCTGGACGCGCAGATGGTGCTGTACCTGTTCGGCGCGCCCGGTCAGGAACGGTTCTGGTTCCTGTGGGACCGCCTGTTCGCCGGCACCATCGGCGCGGTGGTGCTCGTCGACACCCGCCGGGTCTCCGACTCCTGGTATGCGATCGACCGGCTGGAACACCACCGGATGCCGTTCATCGTCGCGAGGAACAACTTCGGCGAGCCCGAGCACTCGCTCGAGGACCTGCGCGAGGCGCTGTCCCTCTCCCCCGACGTGCCCGTCATCGACTGCGACGCCCGGCACCGCTCGTCCAGCAAGGACGTGCTGATGACGCTCGTACAGCACCTCTACGAGCAGGCCTCCGCCCGCAAGGAGGCCTCATGACCACGATGCTCGGTCCGGGTGCGGGCGCGGGGCCGGCTCCGCGCCCGGGCGTGGGCCGCGGCCGCTCCGACATCGCCCCGGTGCGGCGCCCGCAGGCCCGGGGCCACCGCGACCCGCGTCCCAATCCGGCCTCGAACCCGCACCGCACCCCCACTCCCACCCCTGCCGCCGCGCCCGGCCCGGTGATTCCGGTGACGTTCGACGGCACCCGGCACGCCTGGCTGGTCCTGGGGTACCGCGAGCTGCACTACGTCCTGAGCAGCCCGGAGATCTTCACCAGCGATCCGCGTAACCGGGCCCGCCGGGAGAACATCCCGGCGGACTGGGCGCCGCTCCCCGGGCTGGGCCGGCGCCCCTCGCTGCTCCACACCGACAGCGAGGACCATCAGCGCCGCTACCAGGCGGTCAACGACGTCCTGGGCGAGGTGGACGTATTCCTCCTGCGCGCGCGGGCCGAGGCCATCACCGACAGCGTGATCGACGACTTCGCCGGGCTCGGCTCGGCCGATCTGGTCGCGTCGTTCGCGCACCAGGTGCCCGCCCTGGTCCTGGCCTCGCTGTGCGGACCGGACGACCTCGACGCCACCCAGATCGCCGAGGACCTCGTCGACCTGGTCGACATCGGCGCGGACGCCGCCCGCGGCCACCGCCAGCTCGTCGCCCGGCTGCGCGACCTGCTCGACATCCGGCTGGACGAGCCCCCCACCGAGGACATCATCTCCGGCCTGATCGACCATCCGGCCGAGCTGACGGACGACGAGATCGTCGAGGATCTCGCGGTCACCCTCGGCTTCGGGATGCGGACGGTGGCCGGCTGGATCGGCAACTCGCTGCGGCTGCTGCTCACCGACGGGTCCTTCGCGCTGGAGCTGTCCGGCGGGCGGCGCAGCGTCATGCAGGCACTCACCCGGGTCCTGTGGGAGGACACCCCCCTGCAGATCACCGCCGGCCGCTGGGCGACCCGCGACATCCAGCTCGGTGGCCAGCGGATCAGGGCCGGGGAGATGGTCGCGCTCGGCCTCGCGGCCGCGAACTCCGATCCCCGGGTCCGCCGCGACCACGCCTCGGGCCCGCCGGCCGGGTGCGGCGCCGCGTCCGCCCACAACCACCGCCCCGGCCCCATCCAGCAGGGCGCCGGACACCACGCCGGCAACGCCGCCGACGCCGACGCCGACGCCGACGCCGACGGCACTGTCACGACGTCCGGGCCCAACAGCGCGCACCTGTCCTTCGGGCACGGTGCGCACCGCTGCCCGTTCCCCGCGCAGGAGATCGCCGAGGTCATCACACGGACCGCCGTCGAGGTGCTCCTCGACCGGCTGCCCAACGTCCGGCTCGCCGTCCCCGCGGGCGCGCTGGCCTGGCGACGCACCGCGTGGAACAGGGCACTGACCGCCCTGCCGGTCCGGTTCAGCCCAGTTTGACGTCCGCGACTGGCCGCGCCGCACGGCATCACGCTGAAACCGAGCCCGGAGACCACCGATGACCGATCCCCACTCACGCCAGCCCGGCGCCTGCCCGAGCGGCATGCCCCGGCCGCTGAGCGGCGCGCGCCAGTACAGCCCACTGCGCCAGTACGGCACGTCCTGCCCGGCGCCGAGCACCACCCGGCGCGGCGAGGCTCCCGGAACCGGCAGGACCCGCGGGTCGGCCGGGCCGGGCTCGTCCAGCTCCCCGGCCGTGCCGGCCGCACCAGCCACACCAGCCGCGTCCACCGCGTCCGCGATGCCCGCATCGTCCGCTCCGCCGGGAACGGCCGATGCGCCCACCACCGCGCTCGGGTTCCCCGGCACGCCCGGCGCCACCGCGGCCGGCCCACCGGAGCCCCGACGTCCCGGCTCACCGCCAGTGCCGCCCATCGCGCCACCCGGTGAGCGGGACCGCGGCCAGGAACCGGCGCGCCAGCCCGCCGACCGGTCGACGTTCGAGGCCCGCTGGCCCGCGCACCACGGCGCCGCCCGGCTGCCCGCCGAGGGACCCGGCAACCGGCGCGCCGCCTTCTACCACCAGATCAGGGACGAGCACGGGCCGGTCGCGCCGGTCCTGCTCGAAGGTGACATCCCGGCCTGGCTCGTCCTGGGCTACCGGGAGGTCGTCTACGTCGCGGGGACGCCCGCCCTGTTCGGGCGGGATGCCCGGATCTGGAACGCCTGGGATCTGGTCCCGTCGGGCTGGCCCCTGCAGCCGATCGTCGGCCAGCGGCCCTCCCTGCGCAGCCTCGACGGGCCCGCCCACACCCGGCGGCTGGCGGCGATCGGTGACGTGGTCGGCCGGTTCGAGTCGCACGACCTGCGCGCCCGGGTGACCCGTGGCGCGGACACCCTGATCGACGCGGTGGCGGGCAACGGCCGGGCGGAGCTGATGAGCCAGTACGCCGGCCCGCTGCCCGCGATGGTCAACGCCGAGATGTGGGGGCTGCCCGCCGGCGACCTGACCGCCCTGGCCCGGGATCTGACCCTGCTCGTCAGCGGTGGCACCGGAGCCCGCGACGCGCGCCGCCGGGTCCACGCGATGCTCGTGCGGGTCGTGCGCCGCCGCCGTGACCAGCCCTGCGACGACGCCGTCTCAGCGCTGATCGCGCACCCGGCGGAGCTCACGGACGAGGAGATCGTCGAGGACGTCATGGCGACCCTGACCGTGGCCCAGGCACCGACCGCCGACTGGATCGGGAACACCCTTCGCCTGATGCTCACCGACGACCGGTTCGCCGTGGATCTGGCGGGCGGCCGGCTCAGCGTCGGCGGCGCCATGGCCGAGGTCCTCTGGGCGGACCCGCCGATCCAGAACCTGGTCGCGCGGTGGGCTCGTCGTGACCTCCGGCTCGGCGGGCGGTGGATCCGCTCCGGCGATCTCCTCATTTTCGGCCTCTCAGCGGCGAACACCGATCCGCGGGCGCGTCCGCGCGAGTCCGGCCGGGCCGCCGGCAACAACGCCCACCTGGCATTCGGCCACGGCGAGCACCGCTGCCCCTTCCCCGCGCAGATGGCAGCCGAGACGATCGCGACCACGGCCGTCGAGGTCCTGCTCGATCGCCTCCCCGACCTGGAGCTCGCGGTGGAGCCCACGGCGCTGCTGTGGCGCCCCTCGGTCTGGGTGCGTGGCCTCGCCACCCTGCCGGTCCGGTTCACATCGCCCTGACCGGTACCGGTCCGCGTGACTGATCCGAAGCCCGGAAAAACCTCAGGGCCCGTGGGGAAACCCACGGGCCCTGAGGTTTGGTGCTGGTCACCAGCGCCGGGAGCACCAGGTGCTCCCTCGCCGGACTACTCCCTGCCGAACTGCTCCCGAAGCCGCCGCAGCGCCTCCTCGTCGATCGCCGAAGCGGGCTGCTCCGACTGCGAGGTGTAGGAGGACGGCGCCGCAGCTGCCGCGTCCGCCTCCTGCGCCGCCCGGATCTGGGCCTGGTGGGCCTCGTACCGGGTCTGGGCCTCGGCGTACTGCCGCTCCCACTCGGCCTGCTGCTCCTCGAAGCCCGGCAGCCATTCGCCGGTCTCGGGGTCGAAGCCCTCGGGGTAGACGTAGTTGCCCTGCTCGTCGTACTTGGCTTCCATGCCGTACTGGCTCGGGTCGAACGTGTCGCCCTCACCGGCCAGCGCGGAGGCCTCGTTGGCCTGCTTGAGCGAAAGGCTGATCCGACGGCGGTCGAGGTCGATGTCGATGACCTTGACGAGGATCTCGTCGCCGACGTTCACAACCTGCTCGGGGATCTCGACGTGGCGCTCGGCCAGCTCCGAGATGTGCACCAGGCCCTCGATGCCCTCGTCCACCCGGACGAACGCACCGAACGGCACGAGCTTGGTAACGCGGCCGGGCACGACCTGGCCGATCGCGTGGGTCCGGGCGAACTGACGCCACGGGTCCTCCTGCGTCGCCTTCAGCGACAGGGAGACCCGCTCGCGGTCCAGGTCGACGTCGAGGACCTCGACCGTGACCTCCTGGCCGACCTCGACCACCTCGGACGGGTGATCGATGTGCTTCCAGGACAGCTCGGAGACGTGCACGAGACCATCCACGCCACCCAGGTCCACGAAGGCACCGAAGTTGACGATGGAGCTGACCACGCCCTTGCGGATCTGGCCCTTGGCAAGCTGCGCCAGGAACTCCGAGCGCACCTCGCTCTGGGTCTGCTCCAGCCAGGCGCGGCGGGAGAGAACCACGTTGTTGCGGTTCTTGTCCAGCTCGATGATCTTGGCTTCGAGCTCACGGCCCACGTAGGGCTGAAGGTCGCGGACGCGACGCATCTCCACGAGCGAGGCGGGGAGGAAGCCACGCAGGCCGATGTCGAGGATGAGACCACCCTTGACGACCTCGATGACGGTGCCGGTGACGACGCCGTCCTCCTCCTTGAGTTTCTCGATCGTGCCCCAGGCGCGCTCGTACTGGGCGCGCTTCTTGGACAGGATCAGACGACCTTCCTTGTCCTCCTTCTGGAGAACAAGGGCCTCGACGTGGTCGCCGACCGAGACGACCTCGTGCGGATCGACGTCGTGCTTGATCGAGAGCTCCCGCGACGGGATGACGCCCTCGGTCTTGTAGCCGATGTCGAGGAGCACCTCGTCGCGGTCCACCTTGACGATGACGCCGTCGACGATGTCGCCGTCGTTGAAAAACTTGATCGTCTTGTCGACCGCGGCGAGGAAGTCCTCGGCCGAGCCGATGTCGTTGACCGCAACCTGTGGTGTGGTCGGGCTGTGCGAGGTGGTCACGGTCTCCACGGGTCGTACGTCGGTGGTGCTCGTCAAGGGGTCGGCTCCGACTGGGAATCGTCTCTTCGCGCGAGGGCCGGATCGAACCGCCGGGACGGAGGGACAGGCACCGCAAGAACGACACTGTCAGAACCGAAAGCGACTGCTCGAGTGGATCCGCTCGGTCTGAGACCCACGAACCCTCGTGCAACTCCCAAGTCTAGGGAGCGGTGTCCCTGGAGGTCAACGGGAGCAGCCACCGACTCGAAGTCGATCGGCCGGATCGCCGGCTCAGCCGGCCATCTCGTGGCCACCCAGCGGCCATCCCGCTCACCCTTTGACGCTCACATAGTACGAAAAGTCACCTGGTCTCGTCCTCGAGTTGACTGTGAAAGTGTCCACGTCGACCCTCGGGCGTTCCGCCCGGGGACGGCTGGCGCGACCGCGCGTCACGCCGATCCCGGCGGCCGAATCCCCGGTGGGCGGCCCGGGGAGCAGGTGCGCCCGGGGTGTCCTCGGGAGGCACCCGGGTGGCGGGCACGTCGCCGGATCGAACCTGTCCCGCCCCGCCGATCCGCAGCGGCATCGTCCGTGCCGGGTCACCGTCCACCGCACCGGCGGCGACGCCGCCCACACCGAGGTGTCCGCCATCCGACACCGCGACGCCGCGCGTCAGGCCGGTCGCCAATGGCGCCGTGGTGCCTGGCCCGGCTGCCTGGCCGACCCGCCCGCCCGGCCTCGAACGGGCCCGCAGCCGGCCCACCAGCCACCGCCCCAGCGCGATGAACGGGCGCTCGACCAGCAGGTAGGTCACCGCGGAGACGGCGCAGGTCAACCCCAGGACCATGAGGAAGAACGGCCAGAAGGGGCGCGCGCCGTCGGCCGGGCTGATGTGCTCGACGACGACGTCGATGACGGTGGTGTGCCACAGGTAGATGCCGTACGAGATCATCCCGAGCCAGGCCA
Organism: Frankia sp. R43; assembly: GCF_001306465.1. Lineage (NCBI taxonomy): Bacteria > Bacillati > Actinomycetota > Actinomycetes > Frankiales > Frankiaceae > Frankia > Frankia sp. R43. The sequence continues at coordinate 483,813 of NZ_LFCW01000001.1, forward strand.
TCGGGCGGCAGGCGAGGAACCTGCGCACCAGGCCGCGGTCGCTCGGCCCGAACACCGCGGGCAGGAGCAGGAAGAATCCGGTCAGGCCGTAGAAGAGGTGGCGCCCCATGTCCTGGCCGCGGTCCGGGATGAACAGCGGGCTGCGGGGCAGCCCGAGCTGCGTGCTCGAGAACCAGTAGAAGAACGCCGCTGCCAGTACGCAGGCGGCCCCGAACCAACGCCACTGCGCCCAACGCGGCGAGCGCCCGTTCTGCGTGTACCAGGCGGACAGGACCGCGAGCAGCATGCCCATGGCGAACAGGTCCCACCAGACCGGCAGCCAAACCGTCCAGCCGTCCGCCCACCAGATGTCGGACCCGATCAACTTGTAGTGCAGCACCCGGCTGATGACGAAAATCACCGCGAGCGCGGCGAGCTCGACCCTCAGCTGGGCGCGGGGGGAGCGCCGCCGGCGGACGAGCAGCCAGGCGTAGAGCGGGATCGAGAGGTAGAACGCGAACTCGATGTTGAGGGTCCAGGCCTGGGTCAGGCCCTGGATCGCGGTCTCCTTGCGGTAGCCCTGCGCGAACAGGGCGGTCTGCACCAGCCCCTTGAGACCGTGGACGCCCATCCGCTCGTCCGGCACGACGTTCAGCGCGACCGCGAGCGCCAGCCAGTAGAGCGGGATGATCCGCAGCAGGCGACGGACGAAGAAGGCCGGGGCGTCGGGAGCCCGGCGACCACTGAGGTGCGCGGCGGCGAACGGCCGGTAGAGCAGGAAACCCGAGATCAGGAAGAAGATCTCCACGCCGATCTCGCCCCGGGCCACGTAGGTCCCGATCGCGTTGTCGCCCGTGGTCAGCCCGCTGTAGAAGGCCACGTGGACGACCAGCACCAGCAGCGCGGCGATCCCACGCAGCCCGTCGAAGCCGGGGAACACCACGGGCGGGCCTGACCGGGCCTCCGACCGCCCCGTCACCTCCGCCGATCCGGATGATCCGGATGTTTCAGTCGGTTCGGCGCCGGCCGGCCCACGCCGGGACTCCACGGCGGGCCCCGCACCATCGGTGACAGCACCGGCACCAGCGCCAGCACCGGCGAAGGCCACGCTTTTCGTGGCAACGCCGAGCTTGCCTCGGAAGCCGGCGGTCATCTATCCCGACCGCCACTGTCGGTGATGTCAGGCACGCACGCAAGGTACCAGGAGGTACCACGCGCGGGCCCCGCGCAAGCGTGACGGGGACCGCTACCGACCTCGCCGCGAGCGCCCGTTTCCCCCGGCATCCAGCGAAAATCCTGACCGGACGGCGCCTGGTGAAGCCCGCCACGGCCAGCCGGCGCGGCCTGCGCCTTTCTCCGGGGCGGCACGCGACCATACAGAGGACCAGCACGGACAGTAGTGACTTGGCAAGATTGCGCCGCAACTGATCGCAGTGCGTTTAGTGCGGATCGCACGAAGCGCCACCGCGGTGGCGCCAGCGACGCGGAGCGGCTACACCCGGCACGCACTAACACCCATATACCGACATACAACGACCAGCACCAACGATCGCGAATGCTCAACGGAGGACGTATACATCGGAAGTGGTGGTCAATTAATCAACGGGTTGAGCTGTGCGACCAGCCGACCGGCTAACGTGGATGCCGCGCCGTCCGGCCGGCGGACGACGAGCGGCGCGCCTGACCCCAGCCTCGCCAGCCGAACGGGCCACTACGCTGAACTGCGCCGACGGTGCCAGCAGTCCCGCCACAGGCCCTCCGGTCAGCCCGGCCAGGCAGCCCATCCGCCCATGCGCAATGGGCTTCCGTCGTGCCGATCAACACACTGGACAGCTCGAGCCTTGCCACCCATCAGTGTCGTCGGACGATCCCTTCGTCGTAGCCTCGACGCCGTGGTACCGCCGGGACGACAACTGGGTGAATCCGACGGGCAAGGATGATTCCGAGTTTTCTCCCCCGACCACAGCGAGGTGACGTCGAGCCCATCCAGGACAGGCAATGGCAATGTGGATGCCGGCCGGGGCACATCGCCGGCGCAACCGTGACCACGCGGCCGGGCGACAAACTCGTTTCCCGCGACGACACGGCGAAATCCGGCGGACCGGGCAGTCGGGCCGGGCCGACGTCGGTCGACCCGGCCAGCCCTCGATCCGCGTCAAAGGCGGACCCGCGAGCAGGCGCCTGCCTCACATCGGGCATCGTGGTCGTAACGGACATTGCACCCAGGCCGGGAGATCGTTCCTGGTCAGCCGCGTGCCGAGCCCAGGATCCGCGGGTCACCGGATCGACGGGCCAGGTAACAACGACTCGGAAAGGGGACTGGGCTGAGCCGCCGAGAGATCGACACCCACCCGCTGGCCCGCCCCCGACGCGGCAGTTCGCGGGAAGGCCGGGCCACCACCAGGACTGGCTCGCGCCGGGAGCGTGACCGCGCCGTGGGCTCCGACCAGCTGACCACCGGCCTTTCACCCGACCAGAACCGCCTCGACCGCGGTCGCCTCGACGCCGCGTACCAGCGGGACGCCGTCCCCGACCCTGATGGTCGGCTGCGCACGGCGACCGGCTACCGGGGCGAGGACACCGAGCGGATCGAGCGCACCTCCGCCCGGACCCGGATACCGGGACCCCCCCGGCCATCGGCACGCACCCGGCCACCGACGCAGCCGGGCCCGCCCGAGACCGGCCCGATGGAGACCGGCCCGGTGCGTCCCAGCCTGCGCAAGAGCGGCCCACGGAAGGCCGCTCCGACGGACTCCGGCCCGCGGGAGACCGGCGTGCCGCGGCCCAGCAGCTCTCCAGAGACCGGCCCGACCGACACCGGCCCGATGGAGACGGGCCCACTCACGGCTCCGGTCCTCGCGCCGCTCGGCCACTCCCCCGCGCTGGACGGCCTGCGGGCACTGGCGGTCATGAGCGTCATGGCCTACCACGCCGGTCTGAGCTGGATGCCGGGCGGGCTGCTCGGCGTCGACGCCTTCTTCGTGCTCTCCGGATTCCTGATCACCGGCCTGCTGGTCACCGAGTACCGCGCGACCAGGCGCATCGACCTCAGGTCGTTCTGGATCCGGCGCACCCGCCGGCTGATGCCGGCGCTGCTGACCATGATGCTCGGGGTGGCGGCCTATGCCCGCTGGGTAGCGGCTCCCAGCGAGGTCGCGACGTTGCGCATGGACGCGCTGGCGACCCTCGGCTACGTCGCCAACTGGCGCTTCGCGCTGTCGGACCAGAGCTACTTCGATCATCTCTCCACCCCGTCGCCGCTGCTGCACACCTGGTCGCTGGCGGTGGAGGAGCAGTTCTACGTGCTGTGGCCGCTGTGCGTCTACCTGCTGATGTGGCAGACCGGACGGACGGTGACCCGCTGGCGCAACCAGCGCCGCCGGGCCCAGACCCTGATCCTCACCGTGGCGGTTCTCGGGGCGGAGGCCTCGGCGCTGCTCGGGCTGTTGCTGGTCCTGCTCGACAGCGACGAGTCCCGGATCTACTACGGCACGGACACCCGTGCCCAGGCACTGCTCGCCGGCGCGGCCCTCGCCGTCTGGCGGATCCAGCGGCGGACTCCGCTCACCGCGCGGACGAAGAAGGGCCTGGCGGTCGTCGGGTGCCTGGCGGGCCTGGCGATGCTCGCGATCTGGGCGACCGTCGACGGGGAGAGCCGGGTGCTGTACACCGGCGGCTTCCTCGGCGTGGCGGTCGTCGTGATGCTGCTGATCGCCTCGATCATCGAGGTGCCGACCGGGCCGGCCGCGAAAGTGCTCTCCTGCGCCCCGCTGCCTGCCATCGGTCGGGTCTCCTACGGGCTCTACCTGTGGCACTGGCCAGTCTTTCTGACCGTCACCGCCGGCCGCACCGGGCTGAGCGGCCCGGCGCTGCTCGCCGCCCGGGTCGCTGTCACGGCGGCGATCACCATCGCGTCGTTCCACCTGGTCGAGAACCCGATCCGGCGTGGGAAGATCCGCTTCCCCCGGCCGCGGCTCACCGTTCCCGCCTCGATCGGCGCCGTCGTCGCCGTCGTCATGGTGGCGACGATCGCGGATCCCGCCGCCGGACGTGGCGCGGCCGATCTGGAACGCCTGGCACAGCAGGCCGCGGTCGCGGCGCCACCGACGCCGCGCGCCGAGCCCGCCTCCGGTGGCCGGACCCTGCGCGCGATCATGGCCGGCGACTCGCTCGCGCTCACGCTGGGTTTCAGCCAGTTCACCGTCACCGCGGCGGACCAGGGGATGGAGGTCCGCGACGCCTCCGAGCTCGGCTGCGGCGTCTCCCGGGCACAGCCGAGGTACCTCATGGGCGAGCGGGACTATCCGCAGGCGAGCTGCGTCAACTGGCCCAACCGGTTGCGGCAGAAGGTCGACGAGGTCCACCCCGACGTCGCACTGCTGCTGGTCGGCCGGTGGGAGGTCACCGACCAGGTGTACAACGGTCGCCGGACGCACATCGGCGATCCCGCCTTCGACGCCTACCTGGGGCGGGAGCTCGATCTGGCGATCACCACGCTCTCGGCCGGCGGGGCGAGGGTGGTCCTTCTCACCACCCCCATGTTCAGGAAGGACGAGGCGGCTGACGGCAGTATCTACCCGGAGACCAGGCCGGACCGGGTGATCGCGTTCAATGCCCTGCTACGCCAGGCAGCCGCCCGGCACTCCGCGGTGACAACCGTGATCGATCTCGCGGCGATCCTCAGCCCGGACAACCAGTACCGCGACGAGATCGACGGCGTACAGGTACGCGACGACGACGGCGTGCACATCAGCAACGGTGGTGGCGCACGGGCAGGTGATGTCATTGTGCCTCAGCTTGTACGGATGCTCCGCCCGGCAACGACTGGCGGCGCGGGCACGCCGAGCCCGGTACCCGAGTGACCTCGTCGCTTTACCTGGCGCTAACCTTCCGCAGCAGTACTCCACGGTCCACAGGAGGATGATCGTGCCTCGCGCACTGATTACGGGAATCACCGGCCAGGACGGCTTGTACCTGGGTGAGCTGCTGGTCGGGCGCGGTTATGAGGTGTTCGGCCTGGTGCGCGGGCAGTCGAACCCGAAGGTCGCGACGGTGGAGCGGGTGGTGCCCGGGGTGGTGCTCCTGGAGGGGGATCTCACCGATCTGCCGTCGTTGATCGGTGCCGTGGAGATCTCTCAGCCGGACGAGGTGTACAACCTGGGTGCGATCTCCTTTGTGGGTCTCTCCTGGAAGCAGGCGGAGCTGACCGGCGAGACCACCGGAATGGGAGTTTTGCGGGTTCTGGAGGCATTGCGGATCGCGGCGGGTAACGATCTGTCGCGCGTGCGCTTCTACCAGGCGTCCTCGTCGGAGATGTTCGGGAAGGTGCGGGAGACCCCGCAGCGGGAGACGACACCATTTCACCCGAGATCGCCGTACGGGGTGGCCAAGACATTCGGGCACTATCTGACGGTGAACTATCGCGAGTCATACGGGTTGTTCGCGTGTTCGGGGTTGCTGTTCAACCACGAGTCGCCGCGGCGCGGGATCGAGTTCGTGACGCGGAAGATCTCGCGGGCGGTGGCGCGGATTTCGCTGGGGTTGCAGGACTCGGTGTCACTGGGAAATCTCGAGTCGCGGCGGGACTGGGGTTTCGCCGGGGATTATGTGGACGCGATGTGGCGGATGCTGCAGCAGGACGTCCCGGACGACTTCGTGGTCGCGACGGGTGAGACGCACAGCATCCGGGAGCTGTTGGATGTGGCGTTCGCGCGGGTGGGGATCGAGGACTGGTCGGAGTACGTGCGGGTCGATCCGCGGTTCTTCCGGCCGGCGGAGGTCGACGTGCTGGTCGGTGACGCGTCCAAGGCGCGTGAGGTCCTGGGGTGGAAGCCGCGGGTGGGCTTCCACGAGCTGGTTGAGATGATGGTCGACGCCGACCTCGCCGCCGAGGCCGCAGCCGCGGGACAGACGCTGACGAACAGGTGACTGATGCTGCCCGGACACTCATGTCGGGACGCGTGCGAAAGGCCCGCATCCCACGCCCTGCGGCCCGCGCCACGACTCGGCGCGGGTGAGTTCACGTCCGGATGCATGTCACGCCCTGTGACGGGGAGGGTACGCGCGTGCGTGACTCCGGGGGACAGCCGATGAACACTGGTCCGGCCGCCGGTTCCCTCCCCCCTCAGTCCCGCGGACGACACCGTTCGGGCCGACGGGCACCCATGTCGTTCCGCGCGTCCGACCCGGCGGCGGGTCGGACGCCGGCCTCCTCCTCACCCACGGGCACGGCGTCACCCACGGGCACGGCGTCACCCACGGGCACGGCGTCACCCACGGGCACGGCGCCCGGAGGCACCGCCTACGACGGCGGCACGGGGCCGGTCGGCGCCACCGCCGGCACCACGGCCGGGACGCCGATCTCAGGCCGGGCGACCGGCCTGCCGGACCCGCGTGACGCGGGCGGGGCGGGCGCGGCACGGCGGACGCATCCGAGCCTGGCGGCGTTTCCCGGGCTCGCCGGGCTGGCGCCCGCGCGCCTGCGCGGCCAGAGCGACCGCATTCGGGCCGCGATGCGCGGCGCCATCCCGCTCGCACTCGCCGGCCTGGTCGCGAACGCGGCGAACCTGGGGGTGACCCTGGTGATCGCGCGGGAGATGAGCACCCGGTCCTACGGCGCCGTCGCCCAGCTCTTCGCGATCTTCTTCGTCGTCTCCATGCCCGGCAGCGCCCTGCTTGTCGGAGTCGTCCGGCGGATCAGCAACTGGCAGCACACCGGCCAGGCCGAGTTGATCGACGCCTGGATCAGCCGGGTTCGTCGGGTCGGCGTCGTGGTGGTCCTCTCCGTCGCCGTGGTCGCGGCCCTGGCCCGTGGCTTCATCGCCGACGAGCTCTCGCTGCCCGGTGCCGGCGGCGTCGCGGAGATCATCATCGCCGGTGCCGCCTGGTGCCTGCTGTGTGTCGACCGCGGGCTGATGCAGTGCGGACGGCTGTACCCCGCGTTGTCCGCGAACCTGCTCGTCGACGCCGCGGTGAAGAGCGGCTCCACGATCGCGCTGGTGCTCGCCGGCCTGGACGAGGCCGGCGCGGCGATCGCCGTCCTGTTCGGGGTGCTCGCCGCGCTGGCGCACACTCGTCTGTGCCTGCGGCGCCATCCGTCCGCGCTCAGCAACCTGGAGCCGGTAGGCTGGCAGCCGCCTCCGGCAACCCCGGCAGGCCCCCCGGCAGGCACGGACACGGCGGCGACGACGCTGCCGTTGCCCGTCGCCGGCCCGGCGGCCACCGCGGAGCCTCGGCGCCTCGCCGTCGAGGTCGGTTCGGCCCTGGTGACACTGGCGTTCCTGGGCGTCCTGCAGAACATCGATGTTCTGCTGCAGGGCAGGCTCTCTCCGGACGAGTCCGGCCCCTACGCGGCTGTGTCGGTCGCGGCGAAGGTGATTGTGCTGGCAGCGGTCGTCCTCGCCGGCTTCCTCCTGCCTGAGGCCGCGGACCGCAATCATCTGGGGCAGCACGCACTGCATCAGCTCGGCGCAACCCTGGCGATACTCGCCGTGCCTGCCGTGGGGCTGCTCACCGTGGCCGCCATCGCACCCGACACACTGCTGTCTCTGGCTTTCGGGCCGCGTTTCACCAATGCCTCCGGTGCCCTCCTTCCACTCGCCGGAGCAATGACCTGTCTCGGAGCGACCGTGTTGTTCTCCCACTACCTGCTCGCCCTCGGCGAGCGAGCCGTGCTCGCCGTGCTCGCCGTCGCGACCGGTGCCGCCGTGTCCCTGATGGTCTGGGCCCAGGGCTCCCCCGTGTCGACCGCGCGCGCGAATCTCGGCTGCCAGGCGGTCCTCGCGGTCGTGACCGGGCTGATGGTTCTCGCCGCCGCACGCCGGACGGCCCGCGCATGAGCGCGCTCCCGCAGGAGGAAGCCGCGCTGGCCGCGCTCTCCGGAATCGACCTGACCGCGCTGTCCGCCCCCACCCCGACCCTGGCCGAGCTGGTCGAGCTGTCGGGCCTGCGCCGCATCCACATGTTGGCCTGGCGTGATCTCGACGACCCCGAGTCGGGCGGTTCGGAGCTGCACGCCGACAAGGTCGCCGAGCGGTGGGCAGCGGCCGGTGTCGACGTCAGCCTGCGCACCGCGCTCGCGCCCGGCCATCCGGAGACCGCACGGCGGCACGGCTACCAGGTCGTGCGCAAGGCCGGGCGCTACTCCGTCTTCCCGCGCACGGCGATGTCCGGCGCGTTCGGGCGGGGCGGCCCGTGGGACGGGCTGGTCGAGATCTGGAACGGCATGCCGTTCTTCTCCCCGCTCTGGGCCCGCTGCCCGCGGGTGGTGTTCCTGCACCATGTGCACGCCGAGATGTGGCGGATGGTGCTCTCCCCCAAGCTGGCCCAGGTCGGCGAGACCATCGAGTTCAGGATGGCGCCGCCGATGTACCGGCGGACCCGCATCCTCACGCTGTCCCAGTCCTCCCGTGACGAGATCATCGAGCTGCTCGGCCTGCCGGCCGGCAACATCTCGGTGATCCCGCCGGGCATCGACCCGTCCTTCAGGCCGGCCGGGGAGCGTTCGCCGCATCCGCTGGTGCTGGCGGTCGGCCGGCTGGTCCCGGTCAAGCGGTTCGACGTGCTGATCGACGCGCTCATCCGTGCGCATGACGAGCATCCGGCGATGGAGGCCGTGATCGTCGGCGAGGGGTACGAGCGCCCGGCGCTGGAGGCACGCATCGCGGCCGCCGGCGCCGGCCGCTGGCTGCGGCTGGTCGGCAGGGTGGACGACGCGGAGCTTCTCGACCTCTATCGGCGCGCCTGGGTGCTGACCTCCGCCTCCGCCAGGGAAGGTTGGGGCATGACGATCACCGAGGCCGCCGCCTGCGGGACACCCGCCGTCGCGACCAGGATCGCCGGCCACACCGATGCGGTCGTGGACGGCGCGTCCGGTCTGCTCGTGGAGGATCCGCATGACCTGGGCAAGACGCTCGCGAGCGTGCTGACCGACACCGAGCTGCGGACCCGGCTGACCGCCGGCGCACTGGCCCACGCGGCGACGTTCACCTGGGAGCAGACCGCCCGCGCGACCTATCTCGCGCTGGTGAACGAGGCCGCTCGTCGCAAGCTGCTGCGCCGCCCCGCCCCGAGCAGCCACCCGGGCACGCCCCAGTGACGTTGACCGCTCAGGCATCCGGCTCCGCGGCGCCCGACGGGCCGGAGCCGGGGCCGGATGCCACGCTGGGCTCCGACGGCCCAGGCTCGACCCGCCGACCGCGCATCCCCCGCCGCTTCCAGCGTGTGATCCCCTCGTGGCCCACACTGGTGCTGGCGGCCCTGGCCTACATCCCGCTGCTGGCAACGGCGCCCGGGCGGATCGGCGCGGACACGAAGGCCTACCTCTACCTCGACCCGGGCCGGATGCTCTCCCGCGCGGTGTCGATGTGGGATCCCGACGTCGGCATGGGCACGGTCACCCACCAGAACATCGGCTACCTGTTCCCGCAGGGCCTGTTCTACTGGCTCCTCCAGCTCGTCGGGCTGCCCGACTGGGTGGCCCAGCGGCTGTGGACCGGCTCGATCCTGTTCGGCGCGGGCGCGGGCGTGCTGTTCCTGATGCGGTCGTTCCGCTGGCCCGACCGGTACGCGTTCATCGCCGCGCTGGGCTACATGCTCACGCCCTACACCCTGGAGTACGAGGCCCGGATCTCGGCGATCCTGCTGCCGTACGCGGGCCTGGGCTGGCTGATCGGCATCACCGTGCGCGGCCTGCGCGAGGCAGGCGTGGACGAGCTCGCCCGAGCGGGCGTCACCGATGCCTCCGGTGGCTCCGGTGCCTCCGGTGGCTCCGGTGCCGCTGCTGCCACGGGCCGCGCCCGGTGGGACCGCCTGCGCTCCGGCTGGCGGTGGCCAGCGGCGTTCGCGCTGATGGTGACCCTGATCGGCAGCATCAACGCGTCCAGCCTGATCTTCATTCTGTTCGCGCCGCTGCTGTGGGTGCCGTTCGCGGTGTGGGGCACCCGCGAGGTCCGGTTCGCGACCGCGCTCGGCCTGTGCACGCGGGCGGTGGCGCTGATCATCGTCACGTCCGCGTGGTGGATGGCCGGTCTGTACACGCAGGCCGGCTACGGCCTGAACGTGCTCGCGTTCACCGAGACGGTGAAGACCGTCGCGAGCAGCTCGCAGGCGTCCGAGGTGCTGCGGGGCCTCGGCAACTGGTTCTTCTACGGCGAGGACGCCCTCGGGCCCTGGATCAGCCCGGCGACCGAGTACACCGGCAACCTGGTGATCATCGCGATCAGCTTCGCGGTGCCCATCCTGGCGCTGGCCGCCGCCGCCTGCGTGCGCTGGGGCCATCGCGCCTACTTCGTCGCCCTGATCACGCTCGGCACGACGATCTCGGTCGGCGTGTACCCGTACGACGACCCGTCGCCGCTGGGCCGGCTGTTCCGCGACTTCGCCGAGGGGTCCACCGCCGGGCTGGCGCTGCGTTCGCTGCCCCGCGCGGTCCCCATGGTGGTGCTGGGACTGTCGGTGCTGCTCGCCGGCGGCCTGGCCGTCCTCGACCAGAGGTTCGCGGCCAGCCGCGCACGGCGAGTCGAGGCCGCAGCCGCGGCCACGGCCACGGCAGGCGCGGCCTCCGCGCGCCGACGGCCCGCGCTGGTGCCGACCCTGGCGTTCGGCGGGGCGGCGCTGATGCTCGTGCTGAACATGTCGCCACTGTTCCGCGGGCAGTTCATCGAGCCGCTGCTGGACCGCCCGGAGGACATCCCGGCCTACGAGCAGGAGCTCGCCAGCGCCCTCGATGCCGTCGCCCCGGACACGACCGGCCAGCAGACCCGGGTGCTGGAGCTGCCCGGAGCCGACTTCGCCCACTACCGGTGGGGCACCACGCTCGACCCGGTCACCTACGGGCTGATGGACCGGCCGTCGGTGGTCCGCGAGCTCATCCCCTACGGCGACGCCGGCTCCGTGGACCTGGTGCGCGCGCTGGACCGGCGGATGCAGGAAGGCGTGCTCGACTCCGAGTCGATCCCGGACATCGCCCGGCTGATGAGCGCCGGCGACGTCGTCCTGCGCAGCAACCTCGCCTACGAGCGGTTCCGGACCCCGCGCCCCCGCGCGACCTGGGACCTGGTGGCCGACAACCGGCCGGACGGGCTGAGCGAGCCGCGCACCTTCGGGCCGCCCACCCTCGAGGACCCCGGCATCCCCTACACCGACGAGATCACGCTGGGCACCGACGCGGACGTCATCGACCCGCCGGCGCTGGCCGACTTCGCCGTCGACGACCCACATTCGATCGTGCGGGCCGAGAGCACCGAGGCACCGCTGCTGGTCAGCGGCAACGGTGAGGCCCTCGTCGACGCGGCCGCCACCGGCCAGCTCGACGCCGTGCTCGACAGCGGGCGCACCGTGCTCTACGCGGGCGACCTCGTCTCCGACCCCGACAAGATGCGCCAGGCTCTCAACGACGGCGCGGAGCTGCTCGTCAGCGACACCAACCGGCTGCGGGCCGAGCGGTGGACGGGCGTCCGCGAGAACTTCGGGTATGTCGAGCAGCCAGGCGTCACGCCACTGACCAAGGATCCGAACGACAACCGGCTGGTGCTCTTCCCCGACGCCGGGCACGCGTCCGAGACGATCATGCAGACGTCCCCGCCCGGCTCCGCGGCGCAGGTCGCGAACGTGCGGGCCACCGACTACGGCAACACGTTCTCCTACGGTGTCGCCGACCGGCCGACCCAGGCGATCGACGGCGACATGAAGTCCGCCTGGCGGGTGGGGGCGTTCACCGATCCGACCGGCGCCGCCTGGCAGGTGCAGCTCACGAAGGCGACGACCGCCGACCACCTCCGGCTCGTGCAGCCGATCAACGGCCCGCGCAACCGGTGGATCACCCGCGTCACGCTGACCTTCGACGGCGGCTCCCCCGTCACCGTCGACCTGCGGGAATCCTCCCGCACCGAGCTGGGCCAGGTCATCGACTTCCCGTCCCGGACCTTCACCACCCTGCGGGTGCACGTCGATGCCACGAACTACGGCGAGCAGCGCACCTACGACGGTCTGTCCGGAGTGGGCCTGGCCGAGGTGGAGATCCCGGGCCCGGACGGCAGGCCGCTCACCGCGGACGAGGTGCTGCGCCTGCCCACCGACACCCTCGACGCCGCCGGCGCGGACTCGCTGGAGCACCGGCTGAGCCTGCAGATGTCGCGTGACCGCGCCAACCCGGCGGAACCGTTCCGCATGGACCCCGAGTCGACGATCAAGCGCACGTTCAACCTGCCCACGGCGCGCACGTTCGCGCTCACCGGCACGGCCCGGATCTCCGCCTACGCGCCGGACCAGCTCATCGACGCGACGCTGGGCCGCGCCGCGGCGGCGCCGACGGTGTCCTCGTCCGGCCGGCTGCCGGGCGACCTCGACGCGCGTGCGTCGAGCGCGTTCGACGGGAAGGCCACCACGGCGTGGAGCCCGGGCCTCGGGGACCAGGTCGGGACCTGGCTGCAGATCGCCGCACCGACGCCGGTCACGTTCTCCACGATGAACCTGACGGTCGTGGCCGACGGGCGGCACTCGGTGCCGACGAAGATCGGCATCGTGGTCGACGGGCGCCGGGTCGGCGCCGTCACCGTCCCACCGATCAACGACACCAAGGTGACCTCCCAGACCCGGGACGCCACCCAGACCGTGAGCCTGAGCTTCCCGGCTGTCACCGGGAACACCATCCGGTTCGTCGTCGACGACGTCCGCACGGTCACCAGCACGGACACGATCAGCGGCGCGATCACCAACCTCCCGGTGGGTATCGCGGAGCTGTCCGTCCCCGGGCTTGACGGCACCGCCGGCGGGACCGGCCGCAACGAGGCGGCCACCACGGCACCCGGCGCCGCCGGCTCCACGGGGGCCACCGCCACCGCCGCGGGCGACACGATCAACGCGGTCCCGGCAAGCACCGCCGGGACCGCCGGCCCGGCCGGCCTGGCCGGCACCGGGTTCGTCGCCGCCGCCGCGCAGGACATTCCCGCGCCGTGTCGCACCGATCTGCTGACCATCGACGGCGCCCCGATCGGGGTCCAGGTCACCGGCACCATAAAGGACGCCAGCGGCCGCGACGGCCTCTCGCTGCGAGCCTGCGGGACGCCGGTGACCCTCAGCGCCGGCGACCACGTGATACGCACCGCGAACGGTTCCGTGACCGGCATCGACATCGACCGGCTGCTGCTCGCCTCCGAGGCCGGCGGTGGCGCCTGGCTCGACGCCACCGGCGACAGCACGGACGCCGCCGCGATCACCACCGGCGGAACCTCGGCGCCCGCAACCGCGCCCGCGGCCGCGGCCGCGACCACTGCGACCAGCGGTACGGGCAGCGGCGGGGGCGCGTCCCTGCCCACGCTGAAGGTCAAGGCGACCAGCGACACGTCGTTCCAGGTGGACGTCACCGGGGCGACACCGGGCAAGCCGTTCTGGCTGGTGCTGGGCGAGAGCCAGTCCCCCGGCTGGACGGCGAAGACCGGCGGCCAGGACCTCGGCAAGCCCCGGCTGGTGGACGCCTACGCCAACGGCTGGCGGGTCGACCCGACGAGCGGCAGCTTCAGTGTCGTCATCGACTGGGCGCCGCAGCACGTGGTCGGCCTGGCGCTGAAGCTTTCGGTCGTCACCGGGGTGCTGAGCCTCGCGGTGCTGATCGCCAGCACCTACCGGCGCCGCCGCGGGCGGACCTGGCGCGACCTGGGCCTGCCCGCGGTACCGGGCGCGGCGAACCTGCCCGGCTCGGGTCGGCCCGGTCCGGGCGCCGCCAGCCTGGCCGAGCTGCCGACCGCCGAACCGTGGCGGGACGCGGCACCAGCCGTCTCCGGGCGGTCGACCGTGATTCTGGCGCTGGCTCTCGGCGCGGTGAGCGTGGTGCTGGTCGGTCCGCTGGTCGGTCTGATCGTCGCGCTGTGCACCGCCGCCGCTGCACGGGTGCCCCGAGCCCGGATCGTGCTGCGTCTGGCGCCCATGGTGTGCCTGGCGGTCAGCGCGCTCTACGTGCTGCAGGCACAGGGCCGGTTCGACCTCCCGTCAAACGGGTCCTGGGTGGCCGCGTTCCACAAGGTCGCCGCGATCTCCTGGCTGGCCGTCCTGTTGCTGGCCGCCGAGGCGGTCATCACCCTCGCGGCCCGACGCCGCCAGCGACCGGCAACGTCCGCCCCCGCGGACGCAAGTCCGGCACGGTAGGCCGAATCTCCGACTCAAAGGTTGCAGAGAGTAACTTCCGGTTACCCTCCGTATAGCATCGCTGCGTCATCTGCTACGAGCGGCTCCTGGTCGACGAGTGCGACCGACCACGGGTCCTGACGAAGGGATGAGGCGCGGGGGTGCCACAGGAAACCACTTCGGATCGGGGGATTTCGCCGCAGGAGGCAACCGACTCCGGCGAAATCAGCCCGACGCACGGTCGGCACGGTCGGCATCGACGATCCGCGACCTGGCGGATCCGGCCGGCCAGGCCACACGGCGCGGGCAAGCAGAGCGTGGGCAGGCACAGCGGGGGGGAGCACAGCTTCACGAGTGAAAACATCCACGCCGGCGGTCGACACGGTGCCGGCAGTGAACACGGTGCAGGCGATCAACACGGTGCCGGCGGTCAACACGGTGCAGGCGATCAACACGGCGCGCACGCCATGGCGGGTCGGCGGCGGCGGCGGTCGAGGCGGCGCACCGCGCTGCTGCGCCTTGCGGTCCTCGTGCCGGTCCTGCTGGCGGGCACGACCATCGCCGACCTCGGCGCGCAGGCGGTGCCGGTGCCCAGCGTCGTCATCGAGGACAACTCCGTCGGCTCCGGGGTCTCCCAGATCAGCTATTTCGGCGACTGGACGGCCTGCGTGGGCTGCTCGCCGAGCACACCCAACGGGCGTTACTCCCGTACGGCCGACGCCTCCAGCGGCGCGGTGCTCCGTTTCTCCGGCACCCAGGTCGACATCTACGGTGTGCTCGCGCCCAACGGAGGCATCGCGACCATCAGCGTCGACGGCGGGACGCCGACCGCGGTCAACACCTACTCCGCCACGCCGTCGGTGGCCCGCATCTACCAGTCCGCCCTCCTCAATCCCGGCATCCACACCGCGGTGCTGGTGAACGTCGGCTGGCGGGAACCGGCATCGGGGGGAATTCAGATCACGTTCGACCGGGCGCAGGTCTTCGTCGAACAAAGCGGCGGGAACCCCGGCAACCGGTCCGGTCAGCCGTGGTACTCCGGGGCGAACGGCGATCCCATCCAGAACGCGGCGAACGTCGACGCCTTCTGCGACCGCCGGGGCAGCCCCTGCGACCTCGCCCATGTGTTCGTCAGCCGGAACAACTGGCAGAACATCGTCCAGCCGTCGTGGACCCAGGCCAACTTCGCCAACTGGCCGGGCCGTCTCGTCATCTCGGTACCTCCCTTCCCCGAGAACTCGGGGAGCACACTCACGGCCTGTGCCGCGGGCGCCTATGACGGCTACTGGCGCACCTTCGGACAGACCCTCAACACCACCGGCAGGCAGAACTCGATCATCCGGATCGCCTGGGAGGCGAACGGCGACTGGTACCAGTGGTCCGGAAGCAACCCGTCGGCCTACATCGGCTGCTGGCGGCACATCGCCGACTCGATCAACGCGACGTCCGATCCGGATCCGCTGCTCGACTGGACCATCAACGCGCACTACTCGCAGAACCCGTCCAGCCACAACCCGCTCGACCTCTACCCCGGTGACAACTGGGTGGACATCATCGGAATCGACGCCTACGACCACTACCCGCCGTCACGGACCCAGGCGGAGTTCAACAACCAGGCCAACGCCATCGGTGGAGTCACCTGGCTCTACAACTTCGCCCGCGCCCACAACAAGCTCTTCGGCATCGGGGAGTGGGGAGTGGTGAGCGGGCGCGACGAGAACGGCGCCGGGGACAACCCCAACTACATCCGGTTCATGCGTGACTGGATGGAGCAGCGTGCCGGGCAGGGCCTGTACTACGAGAACTACTACAGCACCTGCGAGCCACCGAACGTCGGCTCGAACCTGTATCGCCCCACTGATGATCACTGCCTGTTCATCAACAACGCCGCCGCACTGCTCTACACCGATCTGTGGAGCAGCCCCTAGCGGGAGGCCCTCGGAGCGGCGCGTCGCTCGCGGGAACGTGGGGGACCCGCGAGCGACGTCGCCTTGCGTCAACGGACGATCGGACCCGGCGGAGCCACCAGCAGCTCGACCAGCCGGTCCAGCTCCGCCGGGGGGTCGTCGGTGAAGCCGGTGTGGACCGGTGAGGTCTGCACCACCGTGCTGCGGGGAGCGGTCAACCACCTGAACCGCTCCCCGCCGGAAAGCCGCGCGGCCGGGCCGGCGTCCGGGCCGCCCGCACAGACCTTCCGCAGCGCCGTGAGGTGCGCGGCCACCGCGTCGAGATCCACGAACGGGTCGAGGCAGACCAGGCGGGCCTGATCGACCAGGCACCGCGACCCGAGATAGTTCGCCGCCTGGCACCACAGCAGCACCCCGACGTTGACGCACTCGCCCCGGTCGACCCGGGGCATCACCCGGACCATCGCGTACTCGAAAAGATCAGGCACCCAGGCCTCCGCGCAGCCAGTCGGGACGTCCGCCGCGGGTGCCCGCCGAGCGGTCCGGGACGGTCGACGGGGCCGGGACCAGCAGCTCCGCGAGCCAGGGGCGGCGCCCGGAGACCCGGGCGAGCAGCCAGTCGACGTAGGCCGAGCCCGGGGCGTCCGTCCACTCTCCCGGCACCAGGCCGACGGCATCGGCGAGCAGGCCGGCGGTGACCGCCGGCGCGAGCTGGGCATCCGCGGCCGAGAGCAGTTCCGGCGCGTCCGCGCCGAGCACCGGAAGCAGGACGTGGTCGGTGAAGCCGGGCGCGGCGCGGTCCACCGCCGCCTCGATGCCGGCCCAGTCATGGTGCGGATACAGCGCGGCCCCATGATCGATCAGCCACAGGCGCCCGCCCCACACCAGCAGATTCGGGTTCCGCCACGACCTGTCGACGTTCAGGGTGAACGCGTCGAGCCAGATCACGCGGGCGGCGAGCGACGGCTCGACGGCGAACGCGAGCGGATCGTAGGTGATCGACCCGGGCAGGTAGTCCATGCCGAGGTTGCTGCCGGGGCTCGCTCGGAGCAGCTCCTGGACCTCCTGATCCGGCTCGGTGCGGCCCAGATCCGGATCGACGTCGATGACCACGAGCTCTGGCACCGCGAAGCCGAGGCGGCGGGCGAGCTCACCGACGACGACCTCCGCCACCAGCGACTTCGGGCCCTGGCCCGCGCCGGTGAACTTGACCACCCAGGTGCCGAGGTCGTCGCCCTCCATCAGCCCGGGAAGGCTGCCTCCCTCCCGCAGCGGTGTGGCATAGCGAACGGCGCGAACATGACGGAGCACATCCCCCAGCATGCCCGCCGGCCACCGGAGCGGACGGAGCGGGGCACGGACACGAACGCGGACACGGGCCCGTGCCCGGCGGGGCTGGAGCTGAAGCTGGGGCTGGGGGCGTTACCGCGGGCCGGCGACCGCGGGAAATGTGAGCGGGAGCGGAAGGGCCGCGGACATCGACACCCACGCGAGGAAACCCGAACCGGGCACGACCACCTGCCGGAAGGCGGTGAGGTCGAGGCCTTCCGCACCGTCGTCGCCGACCACGTCGTCGAACAGCTCGGCGGAGATGATGAGCGCGAAATCAGCGTGCGGATGTTCCGCGAGCTCGCGCTCGACGATGTCGGCGTCACGCAGGCCGCAGGCCTTCTCGACCGCGCGCCCGCCGAACCCTCGCTCGTCACATCGGGTGATTCCCTGGTGCAGCGCCACCCGAAGCCGTGTTCGTGCCGCGGCACCCGCATTCATCCGGCCGACCGTGAGCCGCAGCCCACGGACGAGATCGCCGACGACCCGCACCTCGTCGATTCCGGGCGGAAAAACCGCGAACTCGTCGCCCTCGGGCCGGGCAAACCAGTGTGCGCACTGGACATCGGCGGCAAGGCAGGCCTCGTCGAGAATCCCTCCCAGCGACCTGTCCGCGGCGACGGCAATGCACAGGCGCCGGATGCCGGGAACCACTTCGTTCACGCTCAGCCTCCGATGGCGACGTTCCAGCGGAATTTACCGTTCATCTACGGAACACCGAATCACCGGTGGCACGCCGAACACATCCTCATGTGACGGGTTTGCGCCCACGGTGTCGACCGGACAACGCAGTGGCCCCACATCCCGTAGCGGCCGCGGGTTCACGGGTCCCGGGTGATTCCGGCCGCCTGGTAGAGCGCGTCGACGTCACGGATCACGATCGCCCGGTAACGGGTGTCCACGATCCCCTGCTGGCGCAGCTCGCGCAGCACCTTGTGCACGGTGGGCTCCGCGGCTCCGACCAGCGCCGCGAGCTCCGGCTGGGTGAGCGCGATCTGCACCCGGCGGCCCGTGCCGTCCGGCGCGCCGGCGCCGTAGGAACGCTCCAGCTCGCAGACCACCCGGGCCAGCCGCATCGCGACCGTGCACCCGCTGAACTCGACCCGCCGCCGGGTCGAGTTGCGCAGCTTGGCGCTCACCGACTGCAGCACGGGCCTGTTCGCATCCGGGTTCGCCCGCAGAAAGGCCAGGAAGGCCTCCAACGACACGACCTTCGCGAGAACGGCCCCGGCCGCGGTGACCGTCGCGGAACGAGGCTCCCCGTCCAGCCCGGCCTGCTCACCGACGAGATCACCGCCGTGCCGGATGGCCAGGAGCGCGAAGCCACCGTTCTCGGTGGTCGCGGTGACCTTGACCCAGCCGCTGAGCAGGAGGACGACGAAGCTGGTGGCGTCACCCTCCCGCAGCAGGACCTCGTCGCTGGCGAACTCCCGGTAACTGCCGAGCGCGACGAACTCCGCACGGGTCGGCTCGGCCAACATGCCGAGCAGGCTGTTCGCCGGCCAGTCCATACGACGCGGACGCTGGCGGTCCGGCCCAGCCGGGCCCACCACCGGAACCATCACCCGCTCCTTCACCTCACCGATCGCACTCCAGGCAGCCGCCTACCGTAACGGTTGATATCACCACGTCGGCGCCTGGGGGTGAAGGTTTGGGTGCAGCAAGCCACGATCACACCCGCGCCGGCCCGAATCCGGCCCGCGGTGCGGCCGGGCCGCAGGCCGGATCAGGCCCGGTACGGCCGGATCTGCCCGGTACGGCCGGGTCAGACGCGGTCCGCGGGTCAGACGCGGTGCGGCCGGGTCAGACGCGGTGCGGCATCAGCGCGTTCTCGGGGATGACGCCGAGCCGTCCGGCCTGGTAGTCCTCGATCGCCTGCTGGAGCTCAGCCCGCGTGTTCATCACGAACGGCCCGTACATCTCCACCCGCTCCCGGATCGGACGGCCGCCGAGCAGCAGTACCTCCAGGTTCGGGGTGTCGCCGTCCTGGCGCGGGCCCGCCGCGAGGCTGATGCGGTCCCCCGCGCCGAGCACCGCCGTCTGACCGAGCTGCACGGGGGTGTCCTTGGCTCCGACGGTGCCCTCCCCCGCCAGCACATAGACCAGCGCGTTGTACTCCGGGTTCCACGGGACGCTGACGCGCGCTCCCGGGCTGACCGTCGTGTGCACCACCGCGATCGGCGTGTGGGTCGATCCGGGACCACGGAAACCACCCACGTCACCGGCGATGATCCGAACCAGGCTCCCGCCGTCCGGCGAGGCGACCAGAGAGACCTGTTCGCCTTCGATGCTCTGGTACCGGGGCGGGCTGAACTTGTCCTTGGCCGGCAGATTCACCCACAGCTGCACTCCGTGGAAGAGACCACCGCTGACAACGAGCGCCTCCGGCGGCGTCTCGATGTGCAGGATGCCCGACCCCGCCGTCATCCACTGGGTCGCGCCGTCGGTGATCAGACCACCGCCGCCATGGGAGTCCTGGTGCTGGAAGGTCCCGTCGATCATGTAGGTGACGGTCTCGAAGCCGCGGTGCGGGTGCCAGGGAGTGCCCTTGGGCTCACCGGCGGCGTAGTCGACCTCGCCCATCTGGTCACCGTGCACGAACGGGTCACGGTCGGCGAGGCTCACCCCGGCGAACATCCGGCGGACGGGGAAGCCCTCTCCCTCGAACCCGGTCGGGGCGGTCACGACCTTCTTGACGGGCCGCTCGACATCGCCGAGCCCCGGCGCGGACAGCCTCGGCAGGGTGAGGGTGTCGGCGGTGACGGCTGGCATGGTGACCTCCCAGGTGACTCTGTTCCCGTGTCATCGTGCCCCATCCGGACGGGGTGATCCGGGCGAGGGCACGCCTTCCGTGCGCGGCCACCGGCACCTGGCCACCCCCGAGAACCAAGGCTCGGCGAGGCAGCGGCAGAGGCAGTTGCGCACGCAACCACCCCTCCCAACCCGCCGAGCGCCCGGTAACTTCCCGCCGCCCGACCACGCGGACCAGTGGCGGTAGCCGCGAACCACGACCAATTCACCTTGGCGATCCGACGTGGGGTTCGGGCAGGCGTGGAGCTTCTCGGCTGAGGCGTCGTGACAGTAGATCGGCCGGGGCAGACCGCCCCGGGCATGCGGCGCGAACGCCACCGGAACAGCGCCCGACCGCGGTTCGCTCAGAGCGATCGGACTCGGGAACAACCTGCGGCTCCAATAGCTTGAGTGGTTCGTACTCAAGGTTCGTGGGTCATGAACGCTCCAATCGAGGGATGAAGGTCGTATGTCACAGACCAGGCTCCTGCCGCTGCTGCCACTGGACGACACGGTGCTCCTGCCCGGCATGGTGGTTCCGCTCGACCTGTCGGACGCCCGGACCCGCGCCGTCGTGGACGCGGCCCGGGGCGGCCGACCCGGCTTCGTGCCCGAGCCGCGCGCGCCCGGCATCAGCAGCCGCTCCGATCAGCGCCGGCCCGAGCTCCTGCTGGTTCCCCGGGTGGACGGGGTCCGCGCCGACGTCGGCGTGGTGGCCGTCGTCGAACAGATCGGGCGGCTGCCGAACGGTGAGGCGGCCGCGGTCGTCCGCGCCAGCTCCCGCGCCCAGCTGGCGACTGACGGCCCCGGCATCGCCGGCGATGGTGAAGCCGCCATCGGCGACAGCGCCGGCGACGGCGGCAGCGGCGTCGAGGTCGGCTGGGTCGAGGCGACGATCCTCGAGTCGGCCGTGCCCGCCGGCTTCACCGGCACCCTCAGCGCCCCGCTGCGCAGCGGGCATGACGACGCCGACGGTGCCGTGGCCCGCCTCGTCGAGCTCGCGCTCGAGTACCGCACGCTGGTCACCGGCCTGCTGCGCACCCGGGGCGTCGACCAGGTCGCCGACACCGTGGCGGCGCTGGAGAACCCGAGCACCCTCGCCGACACCGCCGGCTACTCGTCCTACCTGTCGGCGGAGCAGAAGCTGGAGCTGCTGCGCACCCTGGACGTCACCGCCCGGCTCGCGAAGCTCATCCCGTGGACGCGGGAGCACGCCGCCGAGGTGGACGTCGCCGAGACCATCCGGCGGGACGTCCAGGAGGGGGTGGACCGTCAGCAGCGCGAGTTCCTGCTGAGACGCCAGCTCGACGCCGTGCGCAAGGAACTCGCCGAGCTGGATGGAACCTCCGAGTCCGCCGACAGGGACAAGGAGGACTACCGGGCCCGGGTCGAGGCCGCCGAGCTGCCGGAGAAGGTCCGCGCGGCGGCGTTGAAGGAGGTCGACAAGCTGGAGCGGACGTCCGAGCAGTCCCCCGAGGGCGGCTGGATCCGCACCTGGCTCGACACCGTCCTGGAAATGCCCTGGAACGAGCACGCCGAGGACACCTACGACATCACCGCGGCGCGTGCCGTGCTCGACGCCGACCACGCGGGCCTGGCAGACGTGAAGGACCGGATCGTGGAGTACCTGGCGGTCCGCCGGCGCCGGGCCGATGCGGGGCTCGGCGTCGTCGGCGGGCGGCGCAGCGGGGCGGTGCTCGCGCTGGCCGGTCCGCCCGGGGTCGGCAAGACGTCGCTGGGTGAGTCGGTGGCCCGCGCGATGGGCCGCAGGTTCGCCCGGGTGGCGCTCGGCGGCGTCCGGGACGAGGCGGAGATCCGCGGTCACCGGCGCACCTACGTGGGCGCGCAGCCGGGGCGGATCGTGCGGGCGATCCGCGACGCCGGCTCGATGAACCCGGTGATCCTGCTGGACGAGGTCGACAAGGTCGGCTCCGACTACCGCGGCGACCCCACGGCGGCGTTGCTGGAGGTGCTCGACCCGGCGCAGAACCACACCTTCCGCGACCACTACCTGGAGGTCGAGCTCGACCTGTCGGACGTGCTGTTCCTGGCGACCGCGAACGTGCTGGAGGCGATCCCCGCGCCGCTGCTCGACCGGATGGAGCTGATCCTGCTCGACGGCTACACCGAGGAGGAGAAGGTCACCATCGCCCGCGACCACCTGCTGCCCCGGCAGATCGAGCGGGCCGGGCTCACCCCGGCGGACGTCACCGTCGACGACGACGCGCTGCGGCAGCTGGCCGGCGAGTACACCCGCGAGGCCGGCGTGCGGGACCTGGAGCGGGCGACCGCGCGGGTGCTGCGCAAGGTGGTCGCCAAGGTCGCCCTGGGCGAGGCAGCGCTGCCGGTCACCGTCGGCGTCGGTGATCTCACCGGCTACCTGGGCCGGCCGCGGCACACTCCGGAGTCCGCGGAGCGCACCGCGCTGCCCGGGGTGGCGACCGGGCTCGCCGTCACCGGCGCCGGCGGGGACGTCCTTTTCGTCGAGGCGTCGCTGGCCGACCCGGAGACGGGCGCGAGCGGCCTGACGCTCACCGGCCAGCTCGGCGACGTCATGAAGGAGTCGGCGCAGATCGCGCTGTCCTACCTGCGCTCACGGGGGGTGGAGCTGGAGCTGCCGGTCGGGGACCTGCGTGACCGCGGGATCCACCTGCACGTCCCGGCCGGCGCGGTGCCCAAGGACGGCCCGAGTGCCGGCGTCACCATGACCACCGCGCTCGCGTCGCTGCTCTCCGGGCGGCCGGTGCGCGCGGACGTCGCCATGACCGGCGAGGTGTCGCTCACCGGGCGGGTGCTGCCCATTGGTGGGGTGAAGCAGAAGCTGCTCGCCGCGCACCGGGCCGGCATCACCACCGTGCTGCTGCCCGCCCGCAACGGGCCCGACCTGGACGACGTCCCGGCCGCGGTGCGGGAGGCGCTCACGGTGCACCTGGTCGCGGACGTCCGCGAGGTGCTGGAGCTCGCGCTGGAACCGGCCTTCGAGGCCGGGCGCTCCAGGACAGCCCTGGCCGCCTGAATCGGCGCCCCCGCAGGGGGTTCGGCCGCCGCGGCACCTGAACGGGCCCACCCGAGGGGGGTCTGTCAGGTGCCGCGGCGCCGGTTGGGCTGGGTCACGCAGAGCAGCTGGTGAACACCGGTGTCACGTTGTCTGTCGGTGTCCAGCAGCAACAACGGCACGCCGCAGGAACCGATGGGACGCAACGCCCGACATCGGCGACACGCCGGGCGTTCGGTTAACACCTTGTGACGCCACCCACGAAACGGCGCTCGGGCAGCTACCTTCGGGGTGTGGATCGTGGCCGGTGTCTTCGGCAGGAGCGCGTCGCACAGGAGCGCATCCTGGCAGTGAGTCGACTACGGGGCCGTCAGCGCCCGCGGGACAATCGCGGGCCGGGGCGCACCCCGACCCGTCCACCGGGTCGGCGTCCACGCTGATCTGGCGGCGGGCCGATCAGGCCCGGGCAGTGATCGGGCCCGAGTGCGGGCGGTGCGGGCCGGCGGGCTAGAGTGGGCGTCTCTACGCAGGCCGTGACGAAGGGTGCGCCCACGTGGACGCCTTTCGGCGAGGCTGGGTTGGTCTGGCGTTGTTCCTCTCCGCCCTCGTCCTGATGCCCGTGCTGGTCGTGCAGTTCCAGCACGACGCGTCCAGGGCATCCGAGGCCGCCGATGACCTTGCGGCACAGCAGACAACTCCGGCCGGCTCGCAGCCGGAACAGACCGGGATGATCGTCGCTCCGACGAGCGCGCCGCCGGGCACTCTCACGCGGTTCGAGGGCGTGGCCGAAGGCACGATCATTCATGGCTTCCAGCGGATCACGCTCAGCACCACAGGCCAGGTCGGCGGGATCAGGTACACCCTGACCGGGCCGGGCGACTTCTCCTACACCCTCGACGCGCAGGCCGCTCCCTACCTGTTCAACCCGCATCCGGGCGGCTGGCTCACCAGCGAGGTCGACGACGGCCTCTACACGCTCAGGGCCGCCGCCGCGAACCCGGGGATCGCGCCCGCCACCATCCGCTTCCGGATCGAGAACGCCGCCGCCACCCCAAGCCACCAGCCGACCTGACCGGCGGACCTGGCTTGCGGCTCATCCCGGCGGACCTGGCCGGCCGTGCCTGCCGGGATGAGCCGGCCTGGCCCTCCCCTGGCAACGGCACCGCCGCCCGGCGAGTATGGACAGCCCGGCCGGACCAGAACCGGGTGGCACCCGGTCACCGCGCAGTGTGCGCACAGTGTCATGGTGTGGCCAGGCTCGCCCGCGATGCGCCGATGCCCGGCTTCCGGCTGCCGGCACCGTGGGTGCGGCATTCGCCTGCTCGGCGCAGGCAGGCTGGGGCGTAGAGGTAAGTGGAGGGGCGTACGTGACGACAGCGACGGAATTCCCTAATGTGAACGGGATGGATCGTCTGGTTTGGATCGACTGCGAGATGACCGGCCTCGACGCCGGTTCCGACCTGCTACTCGAAGTTGCCTGCCTGGTAACCGACAGCGAGCTGAACGTCCTGGATGAGGGCATCGACCTCGTCCTCGGCGCGCCGGACGCAGCGCTCGACCAGATGCTCCCCGTAGTGAAGGAGATGCACGAGGCCTCGGGGCTCACAGCCGCGGTACGAGCCTCCGAGCTCAAGGTCGACGAGGCCGAGAAGCAGCTCCTCGCCTACATCCGCCGCTTCGTGCCGGACTCACGCAAGGCGCCGCTGTGCGGCAACTCGATCGCGACCGACCGCACCTTCATCGCGCGCTATCTCCCCCAGCTGGACGAGTTCCTCCACTACCGCATGATCGACGTCTCCTCGATCAAGGAGCTCGCGCGGCGCTGGTACCCGCGGGCCTACTACGCGGCCCCGGTGAAGGCCGGCGGTCACCGCGCGCTCGCCGACATCCAGGAGAGCATCGAGGAGCTGCGGTACTACCGGGAGATCCTTTTCGTACCCCAGCCCGGTCCGACGACCGAGGCCGCCCGCGCCGCAGCCGCCGCGATCCGCGCCAGCTGACCTCCCCGAGGGCGCCGGAGGCCAGGTCGCACGGGCTACCGGTCGAACGAGCACAGCTCGCCCGGGCGCAGCTCGGCCGATCAACGCTGATCGGCATTTTTTCCGTTCGAACGCCACCCCGGGCGTCACGGTGGCGTGTTCAACCGGTACGATGGCCCAGCCCGGTCGAGGTCGGGTCCGGTTGATACCGGCATGGTGGGTGTAGCTCAGTTGGCAGAGCACCGGGTTGTGGTCCCGGGTGTCGCGGGTTCAAATCCCGTCACTCACCCCATGGCTCCAGCCGTTCTACCTGGCCCATTTGGCTAGGTAGGGCCGGTTGGGCGGCACGAAACATGGTCATCGGGTTGCGCGCCCTATCCGCGCCCAGGAAATGATCTCGTTGGAGAGCGTCGGCGGAGCACCGGACCGCCCGCCTCAGCAGGCACCCGCCGGCCCCACCGCTCCGCCACCCCAGTGCCGGAGCCGGAGCCGAGGATCTGAGGGCTACGGCAGCCGATCTGGCGACCGGTAAAGGGCACGGTAGGCAGCTACGGCACAGGCGTGCAGGTTGGGATTGCTCCAGACCCAACGCCCGTGGCGTCACCGTTGGCAGGTTGTTTCCGCTGGCAGGTCCGCGCCCTAGTGAAGAAGTACTTCCCCGGCTTTCCCGTGGCCCTGGCTGCTCCCACCCGGAGAATGGCCAGGATTACGGGCCGGGGCGCTCCGCTGCGGTCAGCACCCGGCAGGTTCACGATCCCGCGCAGACGCCGCCGGGACCGTGTGCACCACGGTCCCGGCGGCCTGACGGCCAAGGCGTCACCTGTCGTCACCCGACCGTCCCGAGCCGGGATCGACTCGCTATATGATCACACTGGTGGGATGAGGCCGATGTGCCGGCCTTTGCCTGCGCAGTGGCGGCAGGGCTCCAGATGCGGAGCAGTCCCGCCCTGGTCCGCGGCACGAAGCTCGAACACCGCCCGCCCACCGCGGCAGGTCAGACAGATCTGGTTGATAACGTTCACCCGCTCCGGGCTGGTATGCGCCCCGGACGGCTGCTCCGCTGTCGTCACCGATGTACCCACCTCCCCGGTCAGGACCAACCGTGGACCGCATCCTCCGGCCGGTCAGCGTGCGGCGCCTCGCCCGCCCAGTGCTCTCGCCACCGGCTGGACGCGCGCCAGGTGCTGTACCGGCCCTGGCCGCCGGCCCCACAAGGACCGGACTCGCTCACCTCCCGACCATCCGTCACCGCCGGAACAGCGGACTGCCTGGTCGCCCGATGACGCTAGCCAACGTCGACATCGTATGGGCCGGAATGCAGCAAAGAGCCGCACTCCCTCACCGGCCGCGCACCGACCGGCCATTTCCGGACACCCGATAGCCTGTCCGCGCCCACCCGACAACGCGGCGGTGACCGGACGTCCCGGCCCAACCGGCGCGGTGCGGCCGCGCCGTACCCGGTTCACCAGCGGCACTCCCGGCCACCGTTCCGACGCTTCCTACCTGGGCCTCTTTCCCAGCCCGGCGCGGACAACGCCATTCCCAGCCGCCCGCTCCTCGATTTCCCGGCAGCAATTCCCCCGGCGGCGCAGCCTCCAAGGGGAACCCGGAAAATCACCGACGGCCGCCAAACGGCCTTATCCCACCGGACCTTCCGCGCGAGGCCATCGAGACATGGATCTCACCGTCAGGAGGCTCCAGCGTGTGGTGACGCCGCACAACCACCTGACGCCGTCCGCAACGTCCACGCCGTGACATCCGTGCCGGGGAATCCGCGCGGTGACGGCCAGCCCGCGTCCCCAGCCACCAGGGCACCCTGCCCGTCGTTTCGGCGCCGGCCACCACTCGGGCCCGGCGACGCCCCCTGCCCGGGGCGCCCTCGGTACCGAGGCTCGGGACCTCGGTGCCCCCGGCACCCCGGCACCCCGCGCGAACGGCA
Organism: Frankia sp. R43; assembly: GCF_001306465.1. Taxonomy (NCBI): domain Bacteria; kingdom Bacillati; phylum Actinomycetota; class Actinomycetes; order Frankiales; family Frankiaceae; genus Frankia; species Frankia sp. R43. The sequence continues at coordinate 510,852 of NZ_LFCW01000001.1, forward strand.
GGGCCCTGTGGACACCGCGCCTGCGCGAACGGACCGGGCCTGTTTATTCGATATCGAACAGGCCCTGCCGGACCGCGTACATCACTGCTTCCATCCTCGAATGGAGCTGAAGTTTGTCGAGAATATTCCGGACGTGATTCTTCACGGTATTCTCGCTGATGAACAGCTTGCGCGCGATCTCACGGTTCGCGCGCCCTTCCGCCACCAGCTTGAGGACCTCCAGCTCACGCGCGGTCAGATGGGGCGCGTGCGCCCGGGGCCGGTCCTCACCTCCGCCACGCGCCATCGTGGCGAACTCGACCATCAGCTTCGAGGCCATGGACGGGCTGATCAGGCTCTGCCCGCTGTGGACGGCGCGCACCGCGTCCGCCACCTCGTGCGGGGGAATCGACTTCAGCAGGTAGCCGACCGCCCCGGCCTTGATGGCCTCGAACAGGTCGGACTCCTCGTCCGACACGGTGAGCATCACAACCCGCACCCGCGGCACCGATCGCTTGATCGCGCCAGCGGCGGCAATGCCGTCACGACCCGGCATCCGGACGTCCATCAGGACGATGTCCGGCGCGGTGCCGGACGCGAGCACGAGCGCCTCCTGCCCGTCGGCGGCTCGCCCCACCACCGAGATGTCGTCCTCGGTGTCCAGGACGACCTGCAGGCCCTGAAGAAAGAGCTCGTGATCGTCCACGACAAGGACCCGTATCGGCGCCCCGTTACGGGTCGGGTCGGCATCAGCGGCCGACGGCGGCACCACACTGGCCGTCATCACACATCCGGAAATCGGGTTCGATTATTCTGCCTCGCGGCTTCGCCGCCGCGAACGAATGCCGTTTCGGACACCCGCCCACTCTACGTGATGCACCACACACCCGAGGTCGCAGGCACGCGGAAGTCACCTCTCACTCTCGCGGCCTTAACATATCCGACATAGGCGGAAGAGTACGCGCATTCAGATCAACTGCCTCCTTCTCGGCAGTTTTCGCGCACATCCCAGCGCCGCCCAGACCCCTGCATCAGCCCCACCACCGGCACCGCGCCTGCCCACCACACACCCCACCACCTGCGTCGACGTCGGATCGGACCGGATCGACAGCACAGGCGCCGGCGCTCGCCGCCGGCCGCACCACGGACTGGAACACCATTCATCTCGATGCATACCAGAACCAGGCAACCCGGCCGAGCAACCCGCACGTCCACGTAACGGCGACTTCATAACCAGTTATCCAGGTCAACTGGATGCACTGGATAACACCGGGTGCAAGACGGCATTGAAGTCTGTTTGGTGGCGCGACGATCCGATCAGAGAGACCCTCGGCAGATGGACGCCTCAGCCAGCACGCCACCGACCCGCCTGCGCCTCAAGCAGGGCACCGCCTGGGCCGATGCCTACGGACGTGCCCGCCAGGTCGCCCCCGAAGCATTCGACGAGGACCGCCTGCTCAATCTCTGGGGCGGCAGGTGGCACCGAAGTGGTAGCCCGTTGCACAGTCTTTCACCCATCGACGGCTCCCCCATCGCCGGGCCACCGATGATGGACCCGGACGAGGCCCGCGAAGCCATCCGCGCCACCCTCGACGACCACAAGGAATGGCGCGACGTCCCGCTGGCCGACCGCCGGGCCCGGGTGACCGCCGCGGTCGAGGCCATGGAGGAGCACCGCGACCTGCTCGCGCTGCTGCTCGTCTGGGAGATCGGCAAGCCCTGGCGCCTCGCCCGCACCGACGTCGACCGCGCGCTCGACGGGGTGCGCTGGTACATCGACGAGATCGAGCCCATGACCGCCGGCCGCACCCCGCTGCCCGGCCCGGTCAGCAACATCGCCAGCTGGAACTACCCGATGAGCGTGCTCATGCACGCCATGCTGGTCCAGATGCTGGCCGGCAACGCCGCCATCGCCAAGACACCGACCGACGGCGGCGCCGCCTGCCTGACACTCGCCGCCGCCCTGGCCCGCCGCGCCGGCCTGCCGATCTCCCTGGTCTCCGGCTCGGGCTCACGGCTGTCGTCCGCGCTGGTGCGCGCGCCGGAGATCGGCTGCCTGGCCTTCGTCGGCGGCCGTTCCGCCGGCGGCCAGGTCGCCGCCGCCCTCGTCGACACCGGCAAGCGGCACTTCCTCGAGCAGGAAGGCCTCAACGCCTGGGGCATCTGGGACTTCTCGCAGTGGGACCTGCTCGCCGCCCACCTGCGCAAGGGCTTCGAGTACGGCAAGCAGCGCTGCACCGCCTACCCCCGGTACGTCGTGCAGCGCCAGCTCTTCGACCGCTTCCTCGAGATGTACCTGCCGGTGGTCTCCTCGGTGCGGTTCGGGCACCCGCTCGCCGTCGAGAACGACTCCGACCCGCTGCCCGACCTCGACTACGGCCCGGTGATCACCGCCGAGAAGGCCGCGGAACTCGCCGGCAAGGTCGACGAGGCGATCACCAAGGGCGGTGTTCCGCTGTACCGCGGTGACCTCGCCGACGGGCGCTTCCTGCCCGACCAGGACCGCGCCGCCTACGTCCCGCCGGTGGCCATCCTCAACCCGCCGCCCGCCGCAGCGCTGCACCACGCCGAACCGTTCGGCCCGGTCGACACCATCGTCATCGTCGACTCCGAGGCGGAGCTGCTCGCCGCCATGAACGCTTCCAACGGCGCCCTCGTCGCCTCACTGGCCTGCGACGACGAGGCCACGGCACGGCGGCTGTCCGGCGAGCTCTCCGCGTTCAAGGTCGGGGTCAACAAGCCCCGCTCCCGCGGCGACCGCGCCGAGCCGTTCGGCGGGCGCGGCGCATCCTGGAAGGGCGCGTTCGTCGGCGGCGAGCACCTCGTCCACGCCGTCACCGTCGGCGCCGACCCGAACGAGCGCCTCTACGGCAACTTCCCGTCCTACTCCCTCTACCCCGAGACGTAGAGCCGTTCCGTCAGCTCGCCGCGAGCGAGCGCAGCACGGTTGTCAGCGCGGCGGCACCGGCGGCGCAGTCGGCTGCCTCGGCGTGCTCGGCCGGCGAGTGCGAGACGCCGGTCGGGTTGCGCACGAACAGCATCGCGGCGCGGACGCCGTGCGCGGCCAGCACACCGGCGTCGTGCCCGGCGCCGGTGCCGATGACGGGAGCCCCGCCGAGCAGCCCGGCGAGGTCGGCCGCCAGCGCCGGGTCGAACCTGGTGGTCGAGGTGAACGACTCCTCCACCGCGCGCGTCCCGAGGGTCTGCTCGATCATCGGGACCAGCCGGCGCACGGCCGCCTCGTCCGCGCCGCGGCCGTCGAGCCAGCCGGTCGCCGCCGACGGGATCGCGTTCACCCCGTTCGGGACGACCCGGACCTTGCCCACGGTCGCGACGCAGCCGAGCGTGGCGGCTGCCTCGCGAGCGGTGAGGATCAGCGACGCGAGCGCGAGAGCGGGGTCGTCGCGGTCGGCCAGCCGGGTGGTGCCGGCGTGGTTGGCCTCACCGGTGAAGTCGAAGCGCCACCGCCCGTGCGGCCAGATCGAGGAGGCTACGGCGACCGCCGACCCTTCGTCGACGAGCCAGCGGCCCTGCTCGATGTGCAGTTCGACGAAGGTGCCGACCCGGGCTAGGGCCTCGTCGTCACGGCCCAGCGCACGCGGGTCCCGGCCGGCCGCGGTGAGCGCCTGCGCCAGCGTGATGCCATCACCGTCGGTCAGCGCGAGGGCGTGGTCGGGCGACAGCGCACCGGTCAGCACCCGCGAGCCGGCGCAGGCCACGCCGAAGCGGGCGCCCTCCTCGTCGACGAAGTTCACGACACCGATCGCGCGCGCCGGGGTGAAGCCGTCGCGGCGCAGCGTGTCGACGGCCCGCAGCGCCGCGACCACGCCGAGCGGGCCGTCGAAGTTGCCGCCGCCCGGCACCGAGTCGAGGTGGGAGCCGGTGACGACACCGGGCCGCCCGGCCCGCAGGGATGCGTCCGGGTCGCCCCACCAGGCCCACTGGTTGCCGACCCGGTCCTCGGTGACGTCCAGCCCGACGGCCTCGGCGGCACCGCGGAACCACTCCCGCAGGGTGTGGTCCTCACGGGTCCAGGCGAAGCGCTGGTACCCCCCGGTCGAGGCCCGCCCGACGCCGGCGATCTCGCCCAGCATGTTCTCGACCGCCGCCGCGCTCTCCATCGCGCTCTCCCCACTCATCGCATCTCGGCTCATGACATCCCGGCTCGCGACATCCCGGCTCATCGCATCTCGCCGGCGCCGACGTACGGGTACCGGCTGGTCAGCGGGTCGTCCTCGGCGAAACGCCCGAGCCGGAAGTCCGCCGCCGGGATGCCCGGGTCGCGGCTGTCGCCGTCGAGGATCAGGTCGGCCATCAGGGTGCCTACCGCTGGACTGATCTTGAACCCGTGGCCGCTGAAACCGGCCGCCAGGAACAGGCCGGCCGGGCCGGCCGGCGCGACCGGCGCGATGACCGGGTTCCAGTCGGGGGTGATGTCGTAGCAGCCGGCGTAGGTGTGGGCGACCGACGGCTCGGGGAACGTCGCGAAGCGGTGCAGCACCTTCTCGGCGGCCCGTTCCAGCCCGGCCTCGCTGGCCTGGTTGGAGTAGTCGTCCGGGTCGGCGAACGTCGGCTGGCTGTGGTCGCTGTTGCCGACCAGCAGCTCACCGGAGCCCTCGATCCGCGCGTACTGCAGGCTCACCAGGTCGGAGAGGACCGGCAGGTCACGCAGCGGCACACCGGCGTCGACGACGAGCAGCTCCGAGCGCAGCGACTCGATGGGCAGCTCGACGCCGACGCCGGCCATCAGCGCGCCCGACCACCAGCCCGCCGCCACGACGACGATGTCGGCCTCGACCTTCCCACCACCGGCCAGCTCGACGCCCGTGACCGCGTCGCCGGCGGTCAGGACCCGGGCCACCGGCGTGCTCTGCCGGATGCGGGCGCCACCGTCGCGGGCCTGGAAACCGAACTGGGTCGCCAACTGTGAGGCGTCCGCGTATCCGCCGCGTGGCTCGTAGGCGAACGCGGCCAGGTCGTCGAGGCGCAGGTACGGCCACAGCGCCCCGGCCCGGTCATGGCCGATCAGCTCGACGTCGATCCCGAGCGCCTGGTGGGTCGCGGTGTTGGCCCGCAGCGGCTCGACGTTCTCGGGCCCGACGGCGACCAGGTAGCCGACCTGGCTGAACCCGATGGCCTCGCCGAGCTCCTCGAAGACCGGCAGGCTCCGCCAGGCCATCGCGGCGATCGAGGGCACACCGTAGTGGCAGCGCACGATGCCGCTCGACTTGCCGGTGCCGCCGCTGTTCAGCGTCGCCCGTTCGAGGATCAGCACGTCACCCACCCCGCGGGCGGTCAGCGCCCGGGCGATCGACAGACCGATCAGCCCACCGCCCACGATCACGACTCGTCCGCCGGTCATGCCACCTCCTGATGCGTACGTACAGGCCGCCCGCGCCGCGCCCGTCCCGACGCTAGTCAGCCGTCGCCCTCGTCACCTCCGCTCGCTGTAGGAAGAACGGGGAGCATGATGAGACAGCTGAACCAACCGAGCGCGTGGGCGAGGGCGAACCGAGCCAGGTCGGAGAGGCGGCACCGAACAGCCCGTGGGACTGCAGGACATCGCCGAGGATCTGGCCGCGCGGCTGGGCCGTTCGGTCGCGATCGACGACCTGGACTCCCGGCTGCTGGCGCACACCGCGCACGAGGAGCCCGTCGACCAGTTCCGGATCGACTCGATCATGCTGCGCCGGCCACGGTCGGAGAACACCGTCACCCGGCACGCGCGCAGCTTCGGCATCGACACGGCCACCGGCCCGGTGCGGATCCCCGCCAGCCCGCGGCTCGGCTCGTTCGCGCGGGTCTGCGTGCCGGTCCGCTGCTCCGGGACGTTGCTCGGCTACCTCTGGCTGTTCGACGAACCGACGCCCGTGCCGGACGACGATCTGGAGCCGGCGCGCGCGGCCGCCGCGGCCGCGGGTGAGGAGCTCTTCCGCGAACGCCTGCTCGACGACCTGCGCCGAGCCGCCGAACGCGAGCTGCTGCGGGACATCCTCAACCCGGACGACGAGGTGCGCCGGCACGCCGCCGCCCGCCTCGTGGCCGACCACGGCATCGCACCGGACGCCCGGGTGCTGGCCGTCGCCGTCGTGATCGACCAACGGGCGTCCGCCACCAACGCCGACGATGCCGACGCCACCGACGCCACCGACGGCAACCGAACCGGCGCCGCCAGCCTGGGAGGGACGGTCGAGCTGGATCTGGCCCTGCGGCGGGCGCGGCAACGCCTCACCCCGACACGGGCGCTGGGCATGACCACCAGCGCCACCGGCGGCGTCCTGCTGCTGATGCACCCCAGGCTCCCCCGGCGCGAGGCGCTGCGGGCCGAGGCCGAGCGGATCCACGCGGACCTCGCGGCGCACCTGCCGGCGCCCGCCGTCTGGGTGGGGCTCGGGCCGGAACGCACCGCCCTGCGGGAGAGCGCCGGCAGCTACCGGGAGGCGCTGGAGACGACCCGGGTCGCCCGCCTGGTCCCGTCGCTCGGCCAGACGGCGTTCTCCGACCAACTGGGTGTGTACGGGCTGCTCGCCCGGCTGCCGCTGGAATCCCTGGAGTCCAGTGCGCTACCGGCGGGGCTGCGCCGCCTGCTCGCCGCGGACCGGTCCGGCGCGCTCGTCCAGACCCTGGAGACGTATCTGGACCTCGGCGGCGACCCGGCCCGCACGGCGGCGCGCCTGGTCATCCACCGCACCACGCTCTACTACCGGCTCGGCCGCATCGCCGACCTCACCGGCCTGGACCTGCGCGACGGAAACGACCGCCTCGCCCTGCACCTTGGCCTGAAACTGCGCCAGATGCTCAGCCGTAGAACGCCCCAGGCGTAGGGCGCACGTCAGGCACAGGGCACGTCAGACACCGGGCGCCTCAGACGTAGGGACGTAGGCCGTGCTCGGCGAGCGGGCCGAGCCGCAGGCCCGCGTCGTCACAGCGGGCCGCGAGCTCGGGCAGCGCCCCCAGCGCGCTGCGCCACGCCCCGGGCGCCGAGGTGCAGTCGCTGTCGTGCAGCAGCACCGTGGCGCCGCCCCGCAGGTCGGGCTCGATCGTCGCCAGCACGTTGGACGGGGTGGCGGTCGCCGTCCAGTCCCGCCCCCAGGCCGTCCACAGAACGGGGGTGAGGCCGAGGCGGCGGGAGGCGGCGAGCACCCCGGACGACAGCACCCCATGCGGCGGCCGGACGTACCGCGGTGCCCGGCCGGTCGTCTCGGCGAGCAGGTCACGGGTGCGCGCCAGCTGGTCGTAGGTCGACATCGGGCCCCGCAGCAGCATCGGGCGGTGGTCCCACCCGTGGACCGCCAGCTCGTGCCCCGCCGCTGCCATCTCCCGCACCAGGCCGGGCGAGCGCTGTGCCATCCCGCCGAGGACGAAGAACGTGGAGCGGACGTCAAGCTCGTCCAGCACCTCGAGGAAGTTCGGGGTGGAGACCGGGTCGGGACCGTCGTCGAAGGTCAGCGCGACATGGTCGGAGCGGCCGACCCCGGCCAGCGCGGGCGTGACCGCGGTACGCAGCCGGCGAAACGTCGCCAGTGACGGCAGGCCGTGGAGCAGCGCGGCGGCCGCCACGAGCCCGCCGCCCGCCGTCGCGAGGCCCGCTGCTCCGCGGCCCCGTCGCGTTTCCTGTCGCCGCATGCTCCCACCGCCGTACGCCACGCCGTTACAGGACACATCCCAGCCACGCCGCTACCGGCCAGGCCGCTGCCAGTCGGGCCCCCCATGACGGACCAGCCCCCGCTGCACACTGTGCCACAGCATCGTCGCCGTTCCGTGCGACCCGCACATTCCGTCACCACCGTACGTGTATTTCCACCTGCGAAGTTCACCGGAGGAGGGGTGGTCGCCCTCAGCGCGTAACAATGACAAGGCCATCAGGGTCCGGCTCGACACCGCGACCCGACTCGACACCGCAACGCGATGGCCGGCAGCACCGGGGTTCCGATGGACGTCAGTCGTGGCCCCCTATCGACAGCCACCTCCTACGGACGACCAATCGTGACCCCTGGAAGCGGCGCGCTCACGCGGATGCAGGACGATGTCACGGCGTGGTCTGTCCGTGTCCGAACGTGATACTGGTCCGGGGCGAGGCCCCGGCGATCACGCGTCGGCGAACTTGGAGGGGAGTCGCGCTGAACATCCCACGCATGGGCGCCATCGGCTGGATGTTCGTGGGCGCCGTCGTCCTCGCCGGGATCGCGCTCAGCGCCGGCCGGCAGGACCCGGACGAGGCACGGATCGTGCTCTGGGGCGACTCGCTGGCCTGGGAGGCCCGCGACTCGTTCGTCGCGGCCGCGCAGGCGGATGGCTCCAGCAAGACGCTCACCCGGACCTGGGGCGGCACGGCCCCCTGCGACTGGCTCGATGACATGCGCAAACAGGCCCGCCGCTGGGATCCGACCGTCGCCGTGCTCTCGTTCTCCGGCAACACCGGCTCCGACTGCATGCGCGACCGGGACCTGCTCACCGCCTACCGCACGGACGTCACCGAGGCCGTCGAGATCCTGACCCGCCGCGGGGTCGAGGTCGTTCTCACCGACTCCCCGCCCCGCAGGGACCAGCCGGTCGGGGCCGACGGGCTGACCGAGCTCGACCGGCTGTGGCGCGACATCGCCAGCATGCGGACGAACGTCCGGGTGGCCCCGGCCGGGGAGGTCCTCACCTTCAAGGGCCTGTTCATGCCGCGGTTGGCCTGCGAGGCCGGCGAGGCCTGCGAGAAGGACGGGCAGGTACCCGTGCGCAGCCCGGACGGTGTGCACTTCTGCCCGATCATCATGCCGCCGATGACCCCCTGCCCGACCCGTTCCTTCGGCGCCGAACGCTTCGGCCGCGCCCTCGCGGAGGCCGCCCAGCCGGAGGACACCGCCGCCGCCTGACGGGCTCGTCGACGTCGAGCACCAGCGGCACGGCCGGGCACCAGCGGCACGGCGAACCACCAGTGGCAGGGCCAACGACCAGTGGCACGGGCAAAGACCAGTGGCACGGCCGGGAACCGGCGGGTGCGATCAGACGATCCTGAAGTCGATGCCGAGCAGGGAGGCCGCGGCCCGGTAGTCGGCCGCGCGATGCCCCACCGAAAGCGACCAGTGATGGCCGACCCCTGTCACGGACCAGTCATCGACCCACTCACCGGGATCACGCCCGAAGTCCACCCGGCTCGTGGTGTTCCCGATGGCGAGCAGTGGCCCCGGGACGACGGACCCCTGCGAGGCGATGAACGACAGGCTCCCGTCCGCGTCCTGCCCGAGCCCGAGCAGCGTGACCGGCCCGTGCCGGACGTCGAACTCGACGGAAACGCCCCAGCCACGCTTGCCGTGGTAGACGCCGAGGCCGCGCAGAAGCGGTTCACGGGAGGAGACGGCGAGGTGCGCGGGACCGTCGTGCCCCATCTCGACCACCATGTCCTCGAAGTCCAGGGCCTGGATCTCGCAGAACGAACCGCCGGCCCCGGCGGCCTGGGTGGCGAGCTGCGCGACGGTCGTGCGCAGCTCGTACTCGCCGGTCGTGGGTACGCCGCGCCCGGCGAGCAGGGAGGCTCCCAGGATCATGCCGGCCCCCAGCCGCTCGTGCAGCTCACCGCCAAGGCCCCGGTGGTAGTAGGAGAGCGAGTCGAGGTCGAAGTCGTCAACCAGACGGTCCAGGGCCACCGAGACCCGTGCGCCCCAGGCGAAGTCCTCCTCCCGCACGCTCTCGTCGAGCGTGAAGACGGTACGGGCGAGCGTCATCCGGTCCGTGACGTCCGCGTCGGTAACCGCCTCGGCCCGCACCCGGAGGTCGTCGAACTCGAGCACCTCGACGTGCGAGCCGAACGTCGCCGGCAGGAGCGTCAGGTCGGTCGAGACGTCGAGCATGCCTGGGTAGAGGTGGCCCATCAGCCCGTGGCGGGCTGTCCGCAGCGCGGCGCGGATGCGGGCCGCGGTGATCCACTGCTCGATCCGCCGCCACGCGCTTTCCTGGTGCAGCCACCCGGAGACGGAACGGAACGGGATGCCAGCCCGGCGGAACACGTTGCCGACCTCGGGTACGGAGCACTGCCCGCAGTAGGCCAGCCACGCTCCGGTGTCGAAGCTGGCGTGGTCCATCCGCTCGGTCGGCTGCAGGTCGATCACCAGCACCGGGGTGTGTGAACGCTGGGCGATCGGCAGAACCATCGACGAGGTCAGATAGGTGGTCAGGAACATGACGATGAGGTCGCAGTCGGCCCGTCGCAGCTTCTCCGCCGCGGCCGCGCCTTCCTGGGCGTCGGAGATGAAGCCGACGTCGATCACGTCGGCGTCCATCCCCTGGAAGCGCTCGGAGACGTGGCGCGCGGACTCCCGCAGCTGTGGCAGCAGGCCGGGGAACTGCGGCCAGTAGGTACCGAGACCGCCGGCGACCAGCCCGACCCGGGTCTTCCTCCTGGTCCGCACCCGCAGAGGGTCATCGAGCACGCTGGTTCGTCCGGTCATCGTTGATCCCTTTCGGCTCGGGCTCGGCGCTCGCACACCGCGGATTTAATCGATTAAAACAGGCCTCGCCCCCATCATGGGCCTTCCGGGGATGGTCAGCCACCGTGGGACCGCCGGAACGCCAGCAGCCCTCGTCGGCCCCGGTCTCAGGCGGTCAGCCGGAAAGCACGGTCAGCCGGGGACCGCCGGGGCCGAGTCCCGCACCACGAGCGACGGCGTGAGGATCGTGGCGGCATGAACGTGCGTGGAGCCCTCCGAGAGCTCCGCGAGCAGCTTGCCCAGAGCCACCTCGCCGAGCCTGCGCTTCGGCTGCGCGACGGTGGTGAGCGGCAGCGCGCCCCCGGCGGCGAGGTCGAGATCCCCGTACCCGACGACCCGCGCGTCCCGGGGCGGGGTGATGCCACGGTCGACGAGACCGCGTATCACCCCCACGGCGAGCTGGTCGTTCGTGCAGAAGATGCTCAACGGGCTGCCCGTCTCGGCGATCCGCAGGCCGATCCGACGGCCCTCCCCCACCGACATCTCGTCGACCTCGAACTCGACGAGCCGGTCCGGGCCGAGGCCCGCCCGGGCGAGTGCCTGGAACGCTCCCCGCCGCCGGTTCTCGCACTGCGGAATCGATCGGTGCCCGTTGACAAGGCTGACCGGACCGCTGGTGGTCCGCACGAGATGCTCGACGGCGATGCGCCCGCCCTCCACATCGTCGACGGCGACCGAGCATCCTTCGTCCTCGGCGACGACACGGTCGACGAGCACGAGCCTCGCGCCCACGATCCGCAGCTGGGACAACCGCGAGGGGTCGGCGTTCAGCGGCACGACGAGGGCGCCGACGGCGCGCTGCTCGGCCAGCCGGTCGAAGTGCCGCCGTTCCCGGGCGGGGTCATCGTGGCTGACGCACAGCGCGACCATGTACTGCTCACGGTCGGCGGCATCCGACACGGCGTTCGCGATCGCCGCGTAGAACGGGTTGACGATGTCCGGCACGACCAGGCCGACCAGCCGGTTCGCTCCCTGCCGCAGGGTGGCGGCAGCCCGGTTCGGCACGAAGTCGAGTTCCTCGATCGCCGCGAGGACCCTGGCCGTCGTCTCGGGTGACACCAGGTGGGGCCGGTTGATCACGTTCGAGACCGTCGCCGTGGAGACGCCCGCCCGCCGGGCCACGGCCGCGACCCCGAGGCCGCCCTTCACCACGGGACCACATCCTCGACCTTCCGATCCACCTTCCGACAGATGCTAGTGGGGCGCCGTCGGCATGCGCAGACGCCCGCAGGCCAGAGCCGTCCTCAGGAGAACGGCTGAAACAACACGGTCCGTCGAAGCCCGGCAGCGGTTCCTGCGGCGGTTCCTGCGCGAACATCCCGGCCACGCGCTGGACGGCTGGCCGCTGCCGGCCCGATTGGTTTCCTACCGGAGCGACAGCTCACGCCACGCTAGTTTGGGGCCACCCGGAAGCAGAGGAGTGCCCGTGGGCAAGGTGGTCATGTACAGCTCGGTGTCGGTGGACGGCTTCGTCGCGGACGAGAATGACCAGCCCGGACCGCTGTTCGACTGGTTGACCAGCGGTGACGTCCCGTTGGACGAAAGCGGCGAGGTGAAGGTGTCGCAGACGTCCTACGACTACACCCGGCCGTACTGGGACCAGATCGGGGTGACACTCGTCGGCCGCCACGTCTTCGACATCACGGACGGCTGGGGTGGGAAGCCTCCGAGCGGGATCGACCACGTGGTCGTCGTGACACACCGGCCGGAGCCCGAGGGCTGGGACCCCGAGGCGCCGTTCCACTTCGTCGACGGCGTCGAGGCAGCTGTTGCCAGGGCACAGGAGCTTGCGGGCGACCGCGTGGTCGAGGTCGCCGCCGGCGAGGTCGGTGGCCAGGTGCTTGCCGCAGGTCTGGTCGACGAGGTGCGCATGGACGTCGTACCCGTCGTGTTCGGGTCCGGCAAGCGCTACTTCGGGTCGGTCCACGCGCAGCACCTGCTGGAGGATCCTGACGTGATGATCCAGGGCAACCGGGTGCTTCACCTGCGCTTTCGGGTGCGGAAACGAGGTTGAAAGCCAGGCTAGAACGGTGAATCCGCCTTGGAAGGCGTAGTTACCCCCGAGCGCGCGGGGGGCGGAACAGCCGCCTCACTCGCAGACCGCCCTCGGGGCACGACCAGCCGTGAGGGAACATGCGCCACCTCCGTGGTGGGCACCGGCACCCGGCGGCGGATGGTCTGTGCGCAGACCCGGGCCGCATCGACGAGCACGACGAGCGCGAGCAGCGCGAACAGCAGCGCCAGGACACCGTCCACCGTGGAGTTCAGCACGACCCTGTGCATGTCACCGATGCTTTTGGCCGGCGCCAGGATCCTGCCGTCGTCGAGCGCGTCGGCGTAGCGGTCCCGCTGGGCGAAGAACCCGACCCTGGGGTCCGCGGAGAAGACCTTCTGCCAGGCCGCGGTGAAGGTGACCGCGACATCCCAGGCGAGCGGGGCACCGGTGACCCAGGCCCACCGCACCCGCCCGCTCTTGACGAGCAAGGTGGTCGCGACTGTCAGCGCGACGGCCGCGAGCAGCTGGTTGGCCATCCCGAACAGCGGGAAAAGCTGGTTGATCCCACCGAGGGGATCAGTCGCCCCGGCCCAGAGGAAATAGCCCCAGGCACCGACCACCAGGGCGCTGCTCAGCCAGACTCCGGGCCACCAGCTCACCCGGCCGATCGGTTTCCACAGGTTCCCCAGCGTGTCCTGAAGCATGAACCGCCCGACCCGGGTGCCGGCGTCCACGGTGGTGAGGATGAACAGCGCCTCGAACATGATGGCGAAGTGGTACCAGAACGCGGCCAGCCCGCCGCCGCCGAAGGCGCCGGAAAGAATGTGGGACATGCCGACGGCGAGCGTCGGGGCACCGCCGGTGCGGGCTACCAGCGTCGGCTCGCCCACGGCCCGGGCCGCGGCGTCGAGTGCGTCCGGGGTGATGGTGAAGCCGAGGTGGGCGACCGCGGCCGAGGCCGAGGCCGCCGTCTGCCCGACCACTCCGGCGGGCGCGTTCATGGCGAAATAGAGGCCAGGAGTCAGAGCCGCCGCGGCGATCAGCGCCATCAGGGCGACGAAGGACTCGACCAGCATCGCCCCGTAGCCGACCAGCCGTATCTGGGACTCTTTCTGGATCATCTTCGGGGTGGTGCCGCACGCGACGAGCGCGTGGAATCCGGACAGCGCGCCGCAGGCGATGGTGATGAACAGGAACGGGAACAGGCTGCCGGCGAACACCGGCCCGTTACCTCTGGTCGCGAAGGGGCTGACCGCCTCCGCCTGGAGCACCGGTAGCTCGACGACAACGCCCACGGCAAGCAGACCGATGGTGCCGATCTTCATGAAGGTGGAGAGGTAGTCGCGTGGCGCGAGCAGCATCCACACCGGCAGCACCGAGGCGACGAAACCGTAGCCGACCAGGCAGATGACCAGCGCTTTCGGGCTCAGGGTGAAAGCGGAGGCGAGCCCCGACTGCTGTACCCAGCGGCCGGCGACAATCGCCGCGAACAACGCCGCGACGCCGAGGGCGGTCGCCTCGGCCACTCGTCCGGGCCGAATCGCCCGCAGGTAGAGACCCATGAACACCGCGATCGGGATCGTCATCGCGATCGAGAAGGTGCCCCATGGCGAGTGCGCGAGCGCGTTCACCACGACGAGTGCGAGCACCGCCAACAGGATGATCATGATTGCGAAGACGGCGACCAGCGCGGCCACCCCGCCCACCGGGCCGATCTCGTCCCGGGCCAGCTGGCCGAGGCTCCTGCCGTCACGGCGCACCGAGAAGAACAGGGTGATCATGTCCTGCACCGCGCCGGCGAAGATCACGCCGACGACGATCCAGATCGTGCCGGGCAGATAGCCCATCTGCGCGGCCAGGACCGGGCCGACGAGCGGGCCGGCCCCGGCGATGGCGGCGAAGTGGTGGCCGAACAGCACCCGCCGGTCAGTCGGCTGGAAATCGACGTCGTTGGCGAGACGCTCGGCCGGCGTCGCCCGGGTGTCATCCACGCGCAGCACCCTGTCCGCCAGGAACCGTGCGTAGAAACGGAAGGCGATGGCGTAGGAGCCCAGGCCCGCGACCAGCATCCAGAGCGCGGACACCGACTCGCCCCGGGACAGCGCGAGCACAGCCCAGCCAACCCCGCCGGCCACCGCCACGATGGTCCAGACGGCGATCGACCGCACCCGTCCGGCCCTGCCGGCGGTGTCGACGATGCCGCGATGCGCGGTCACGAGCCACCATCCCTGATCGCCCCGCTGGACAGACCCGCGAGACCGACATCCGGCGGCAGATCGCAGCTGAAGCGCCGCAGCCCGAACCGGCGGCGGCAGTCCACCGCGATCGCCCGGCCCACCAGGTACGGGTAGGCCCGCGGATGGGCCACGGCGCTGTCGGGCGGGTCCGTGTCGAGCGGGCGGAAGCCGCGGTACCCGCGCGTGACGGCCCTCGGCGCCGTGCGCAGCCACGGCTGGCCGGCACATCCGCAGCACAGCCCCAGCCCGGCCCAGTCGAAAACGATCATCTCGTCCGCGCGAAGCGCCGTGCACGCACGGCCGGTCAGGCGGATCAACGCCGGCACGTCCTCATGAGCGGAGTCCACCGACATGACACACGAAAAGCAACGACCTGGCTACATGCAGTTTTCGCGTCGCCGCGGCGAGCCTCGGCGCCCAGGCCGGCGCGGTGGAGCGGCAGCAGTGCGGCCAGCCAGAACGGGGCAGCGCCCCGTCACGACGCTGTGACGGGGCGCTGCTTTCCCTCCGCTGCGGCCGGCCTGACATCCGGGAGGCTGTTCTGCCAGGCCGACCGCGGGAGGCCTGTCGCGCACGGGGCCGGCCCGCTGACGTGCGGGGCGCGAAGCTCCGAGCGCTGGGTGCTGAGTACGTGAGTACTGAGTTACTTACTGGAAGTCGGTCGGAACCGGCTCGGACCATTTCCGGTCCGTGCCCGGCCAGCACAGCCACGGCTTCTCGGCGGTCGCCCCACCGATGAACTCGAACTTGCCGCCCTTGTAGGTCAGCAGGCTCATGCACTCCTGCTTCGGCCCGTGGGTGGCCGGGTCGTCCTGGGTCGGCATTTCGTGCTGACGTGACCAGTCGATCGCCGGGACGAGGCCGCCCGCGGTGAAGGAGGTCAGGGCGTTCGTCGCCTTGACGACGGAAGCCTGGGTGAATCCGGGGCCGGCGGCCTTGATGCCCTGGTAGGCGGTCTCGGCGGCGATCCAGCCGTACTCGGCGAGCTCCGTCAGCTTCGACCCGCTCTTTTCCATCCACTTCTTGAACAGGGCGAGGCCGTTGCCCTCCCCGTTCGATTCGAAGGGCCGGAAGGCGACACCGAGGACGTCGCCCTCGAACAGGTCACCGGCGCCCTTCATGAAGGTCAGGTCGTAGGAGTTCGACTGCAGGATCGGGACGTCCGCCATGCCCTGCCGCTTGAGCTCCTGGGCGAGCGTCTTCTGGCCGTTGATGTCGAAGCAGCTGACGATGAACTCGACGCCGGCGTTCTTCATCGCGCTGACCTCCGGGCCGATCCCGTTCGGGATGCCGAAGGCGATGCCGTTGTTGGTGTAGACGACCTGCTGGCCGGTTTCCTTCGAGTAGAGCTTGATGGTGTCGGTCGCCGCGTTCGCGCAGTCCTTGGAGCTCTGCGAGACACCGTAACCCAGGGTGGCGATCTTCTTGTCACCGAGGACCTTGGGTGCGTAGGCCATGAAGTGGCGGGTGCAGGCGATGCACTCGACGCCGTTGCTCGCGTAGATCGAGTCGTGGCCGTTCATGTCATCCGGGTACCACGGGACGGAGTAGACCGGGATGCCCGCGTTCGCCAGGTCCGGCCAGCCGGTCGCCAGCATCGGGACGCTCAGGGTCGCGAAGGTGTCATTGTCGTTGATGATCTGCAGCGAGCCCTCCTTGTTCTTGGCAAGGGCGTCGTCGATCGTCGTGGTGAGCTTCAGCTTCCGGCCGTCCAGGCCGCCCTCGCTGTTGCGGTAGTCGAAGTAGGCGTTGATGCCCTGGATGAAACAGTCGTAAAGGCAGGTGCCCAGCGGGTTGTTCGTCTTCGTGCCGATAGCGGCGAAGTGGATCTCGTCGGCGGTGACGCCCGGCGAGGCGTTGGCCTCGCGCGACACCGGGGTGTCGGGGGTCTTCTCACCACCCGAATTCGAACAGGCGCCGACCAGAAGGCCGGCGATGACAACGACAGAGGATATCCAGGATAAGTGTCGTCTCATCAGACCGAAATCCCTTCGCAACGCCATGCGATGTGCAAGGCTTGATGAATTGAACCAGTGTCTCGGCGCCGGAGCCGATTCCGTCGCCTTTAATCAGACACAGCGCGCTCCCGGCCGCGAGCCGATCACCGGTAGCGATCGGCCGGGCATTGGCCGGGCCTCCCGGTGACCCGCGGGTTGCCCCATCGGCTGGACCACGCTCCTCGGCTGACGGGCCGGGCCCGAGGCCACCAGCGGGGCCCGGCTGGATCCGGGTTCCGCACACGGCAACCTGCCCATCTCGACCTCCAGGAGTCACCGGCCACCATGCGCGCCCACTTCCTCACAAGTCTCCGCAACGGTGCGTATTGTTAATGCATCGGCACGTCTGTGTCTAGGCTTAGGCGCCGTGACCGATGCCCGCCGGGGTAGACCCCGCAGCGACCAGGCCGACCGCGCCATCCTCGGCGCCGCTGCGGACCTGCTCACCTCTGTCGGCTACGAGCGGCTCTCGGTCGAGGGCATCGCCGCCCGGGCGGGCGTGGCCAAGCAGACGATCTACCGGCGCTGGCCCTCCAAGGCCGCGGTGGTCGCGCAAGCCGTCCTCGCCGCGCAGTCCGGGGTTGCGATCGCCCCACCCGCGGACACCGGCGACCTACGCGCCGACCTGCAGGAATGGGCGCTGCAGTACGGGCTGTGGCTGGCCGATCCGGTCGTGTCAGCGATGATTCGCGGGCTTGTCGCGGCGGCGGTGGACAGCCAGACCAATGCCACCCGGCTCTACGACCACCTCGCCGACCCGATCCGCACCGCGATTCTCAGCCGGCTCACCCAGGAGGCGGAACGGGGCACGCTCCGGAAGGACGCCGACCTCGACGCGCTCATCGACGCCATCCTCGGCACCATGCTCTACCGGGTGCTCTCCAGCCTCACCGACGACCCCAGGCCCGACCTCGGGGGGCTCGTGGACATCCTCGTCGACGGGGTGAGGGCTCAATAAACGCCGCCCCAGCCCACCACCTTTCGGTAGGTACGGGCGGCGACCTTCCAGGCGGCGCGCTCCCCCGCCGCGCTGTCGGTGAGGACGGCGAAGCCGATCTGCTCCCCGAAATCGGGGCCGTTCGCCAGATGGACCCGGAACCGGACCGCCGCGTGCCCCGGATCGATGAAGACGATGTCGTCGATGCTCGGCCGAGCCGTCCGCACAATGTCCGGATGTTCTGACCGCACCCGCTCCAGCAGCGGGCGCAGCGCCTCTCCGCCCTCGATCGCCGCAAGCGTCGCGGTGGTCGCCGCGGCCTCCGCGTCCGGGTCGGAGCCGCCCTGCCCACCGGTGAACGCCGTGGTGAAGGCGGCTCGGATCTGCTCGGCCGCCGTCTCCGGGTCGGCCGGCGGGACGCCGGGACGCGGCAACGCGAGCCCATCCGGCCACAGGACGACGGCCCGCTCCGCGGCCGCACGCACGAGGGCGGCGTCGACGACGGTCTCGCAGATCTGCAGCCCACGTGCCGGGAAGGCGGCCAGCAGGGTCAGGGGCCCGGGCGGCGGGAGCGGAGCGAGCCAGTAGCGGACCACCGCCCGCAGACCGGCCTCCGGGTCCGGCACCTGGCGCCCCGACACGACGAGCCCCACGCCGTCGCGGCCGGGTTCCGGCCAGGCGAACTCCCGGGGCCACGGCATGCTGCTCGCCGTGCGACCGTCGGCGAAGCGGACGGCGAACGGCACGATCATGCTCGCCGCGTGCTCCCAGCCGCCCGGAAGTGTGGGCTCCCAACCCGGCCCGCTGCCGTGCCGCAGCCGTATTTCCAGCGTGATCTCCACACCCATCGGGTAGGCGGACATACCGACGACGGCGACCGCGGTATCCGCATTCGCGCCGATAAGCTGCTGGACCGGGGCGACACCGGGAAGAAAGTGCGTCAGGTTGTGGCCGAACGGCAGCTGCCGCGCCCTGCCACCGCCCCAGGAACCGAAGTTCCGCGCCACCGCGGATGCTATGGAACTGGGCTCCGCGGAGGAGAAGTTCATGATCTCAGATCATGGCAGAGATCACCCGTTTCGGCGAGGTAATAAACGATGGATATCGCCGACCAGCCGGAGAGACCGTGCCTCGTCTACGCGCCCGAATTCTCGACCGCATTGACCAGCTTGAAGGCGCCGCGCGGGCCGTCCCCGGGCCGTCGATCTGGAATCCGCGGCAGGTCTCCGGCATGACCGGGGTCGCTCCCGCGACCGCCACGCACGTCGCCCGGTGGAACCCGAGCACTGTTCTCGCGCTGTGCGCCGGCGCCCGCGAGATCGTCGAGCTGCACGGCTACCAGCACGACTGCGAGGGCGAGAACGGGCCGTGGAGCGTTCCCGAGGGCCGGGTCTGCGCGACCCTGCGCGCCGCCGCCCGGATGCTCGGCGTCGATCCGGACCAGGGCTGAGCACGACGTATTATTCGCCGGACGATCAGCGACCTGGAGGAACGGACGATGGCTGTGCCTGCCGAGGAGCTGCTGCCAGGCACCCGCCGCGCCCTGCTGCACCGGCTGGCCGTCGGGCAGGCACAGGGGCGCACCCCCTCGCTGGTCGGCGCCGTCGTACGCGGCGGGCGACTGGTCTGGGCCGAGGGCCGGAGCATGATCGACGGGCACAGCCCGGACGCGGACGTCCAGTACCGGATCGGTTCGATCACGAAGACCTTCGTCGCGGTCCAGGTCATGCGCCTACGGGATGAGGGGGCGCTGGATCTGGCCGACCCGCTGGCCCGGCACCTCCCCGACCTCGCGGCCACGCCCACAGCCGAAGCCGCTGCCGCGGCAGCGACAGCGACAGCGACAGCGGCTGGCTTGGGGGCGGGGGCCGGGGCCACAGGCGGCGCCGGAGCGCTGACGATCGCCCACCTGCTCGGCCACACCGCGGGCCTCGCCTCCGAACCTCCCGGGCCCTGGTGGGAGCGCACCCCGGGAACGCTGCGGCCGCGGCTCGGTGACGTGCTCGACGAGCCGCCGCTGCGCCATCCGCCGGGCCGCCGGTTCCATTACTCCAACCCCGGGTTCGCGCTGCTCGGTGCGCTCGTCAGCCGGCTGCGCGGGCAGCCGTGGGGCGACACGCTGCACCAGGAGCTGCTGGCACCGCTCGGCCTGAGCCGGACGACGCTGCTCCCGCAGGCGCCGCACGCCGGTGGCTTCGCGGTCCATCCCTGGGCCGATGTGATGCTGCCCGAGCCTCTGCAGGACACCGGTGTGATGGCGCCGGCGGGCCAGCTCTGGTCGACCGCCGCCGACCTGGCCCGCTGGGCGGTGTTCCTGACCCGCGGTGACAAGGACATCCTGAGCGCCGACACCCTGGCCGAGATGCGCCAGCCCACCTCGGGCCCCGACAAGGCCGACGGCTGGACCACCGCCACCGGGCTCGGCCTGCAGCTGCGGCGGCACGACGGCCGCCTGCTGTACGGCCACGCCGGCTCGATGCCGGGATTCCTGGCCGGGGTCTGGGTGAGCCGAAGCGACGACGTCGCCGCGGTCGTCCTGGCGAACGCGACGGCGGGGCCCGCGGTCGCCCAGATCGCCGCGGACCTGATCCGGATCGTCGCCGAACACGAGCCGCGCATCCCGGAGCCCTGGCGCCCGGTGTCCGCCGTCGACCCGGAGCTGCTGGCGCTCACCGGCCTGTGGCACTGGGGCCCGGCACCGCACCTGATGTACCTGCGCGCCGACGGCGGGCTGGAGCTCATCCCGCAGGGCCAGACGGGCCGCGGCTCCCGCTTCCGCGCCGAGCCGGACGGCACCTGGACGGGGTTGGACGGCTACTACGCGGGCGAGACCCTGCGCGTCGTCCGCGCGGCAGACGGCACCGCCGCCCACCTGGACATCGGCACCTTCGTCTTCACCCGCACGCCCTACGACCCCGGGGTGGACATTCCCGGCGGCATCGACCCGGACCCCTGGCAGGCCTACTGACGTCCCGGCGTCCGGGCGGGCTCGGCGGCGGTCAGCCGGTCGACGGCGTCGTTGAGCGCGCCCAGCTCGGCGGCGAGGGCCCGCACCCGGTCCGGCCCGAACTCGGCCAGCGCCTTCTTGAAGACCTCGGCCCGCAGAGCGCCTTCATGCGCGTACACCCGCTCGCCGTCCGGGGTCGCCCGCAGCAGGCGGCGCCGGGTACCGGGCGCCGGCAGGAACTCGAGGAGACCACGGCCGATCGCGGCCTTCACCTGGCGGCTGACCGTGGACTGCTCCAGTTGCAGCATCTCCTCCAGCTCCCGCATCGAGAGGGGGCCCGTTTCCGCCAGCGCCCAGAGGATCCGGAAGCTCGACCGGTCGAGGGTCGACTCCTCGGGAAGCTGGACCCGCCGCCGGCTGAGCCGCAGAACCTCGTTCCCGAGCGCCCGCAGCGCCTCGTCGTCGATCGACTCCCCCAGGCCCCCCGCCGACCTCAGATCCCCCGAGACCTCGGGTTCCGACCAGGCCCCGTGGTCAGGGTGCGGCGGGCCGGCGGTGTGGCTGCCGTCCATAGCATCCTCCAGTACGTGGAACACAAGCAGTACCAGACGCTAGACGGCGGTGACGACGTCTGCCTCGGTGGCCGGCGCTGCCGGCACCGCCGTGGCCGTGGCCGTGGTCGACCGCCGGCGGCGCGGAAGGAACGCGGCGAGCACGGCACCGGCCGACGCCGCGATGGCACCGATGCCGAAGCAGAGCGTGAACGCGCCCTCGCTGGGTAGCCGAATCCCCCCGAACGCGGTGGTGTTGCTGGCGAGCACGGTGCCCATGAGCGCGGCCGCCACGCTGCCGCCGACCGAGCGGGTGAGGGCGTTGAGACCGACCGCGGCCGCCGCGTCCTGGGGTGGTGTGGCGTCCAGGATGAGGGTGGGCATCGCGGCGTAGCCGATGCCGACACCGGCGGAGCCGACACACATGACGATCAGCAGCTGCCACGGGGCGTCCATGAGAACCACGCCCAGGCTGTAGCCGACGGCCAGGACCAGCGCGCCGATCACGAGGGTGATCCTCGGCCCGGTACTGCGGATCAGCCTGCTGGAGATCGGGGCGAACGCGAGCATCATCAGGCCGGCCGGAGCCATCCACAGCCCGGTGGCCTGCAACGACTGGCCGAGACCGTAGCCGGTGGCCGCCGGCAGCTGGAGCAGCTGCGGAATCACGATGGACTGCGCCATCATGCCGAAGCCGACCGCCAGGGCCGCGATGTTGGTCATCAGCACCGGCCGCTTCGCGGTGGCCCTCAGGTCGACCAGCGGCTCGTCCTGACGCAGCTCGGCGAAGACCCAGAGCACCAGGACGGCCAGGCCGCCGGCGATCGCACCGAGGGTGCGGGCGTCGCCCCAGCCCCAGGCGGTGGCCTTGGAGATACCGACCAGGAACACGACCAGGCCCACCGCGAGGCCCAGCGCGCCCAGCACGTCGAAGCGCCCCTCGTGGCCGTCATGAATGTGCGGGATGGCGACAGCCGCGAGCACGAACACGACCGCGGCCACGGCCGTCGACACCCAGAACACGGTGTGCCAACCACCGACGTCGACGATCCAGGCGGCCAGCGGAAGGCCGATCGCACCGCCGACACCCAGGGTGGCGCTCATCGCGGCCAGGGCCGTCGGCGCCATCCGCGGCGGGGTGATCTCCCGGATGAGCGAGATGCCGACCGGGATGAAACCGATCGACATGCCCTGCAGGGCACGGCCCACCAGCATCGGTGTGAGCGAGCTCGACAGCGCGCACACCAACGACCCGACGATGAGCGCACCCGCGCTCGCCATGAGCACCCGCTGCTTGCCGAACAGGTCCGCGAGTCGACCCGCGACCACCATGAACACCGAAGCGGCCAGCAGGGTGACGGTGACGACCCAGGCCGAGTTGGACGCCGAGGTGCCCAGCAGATGGGGCAGCTCGGTCTGCAGCGGGATCACCAGCGTCTGGGTGAAGGCGGTGGCCATCCCACCGATGCACAACGCGATCACCGACACGATCGGCGGCGCCTTCCTGGCACCCGAGGCAAGCGACATGATCCAACTTTCGTCCGCGCCTACATACTTGATACAAGCAATGTATGCATAGTACATACATGTAGTGCCGACGTCAGATCAGGCCGAGTGACAGGCGATACACCGCTGCAGCCGACGGGCAGGACCGTGCGGTCAGGTCGCCCCGACGGGGCGACAGTGCCGGGCGGGGCGGTACGCCGGGTCAGAGCAGGCCGTCGTCCGACAACGTCACGGTCTGCACGCGGTGGACGCCCCTCCTGCGGACGACGACGTCACCGGTCACCCGGACCCGGCAGGCGAGCCGCAGGTTGCCGACACCCGTGAGGTCGGGTGCGTCCACGACGTCCGCAGGAGCAGCGGCGCCCTCGATACCCGCGACGCCCTGGAGACCGCGAGGCAGCCCGCCGGAGAGCAGGGGCTCAAGGGCGCCGCACTCCGCGTCGTCGGGCGGGACGAGATGCTCGGCGCCACGGACGACCTCCAGGCGGCAGACCGTGCACGTCCCCTGCCCATGGCAGGTCGTGGGCCAGTGGTACCCGAGCCGCCACGCGGCCTCGATGACCGTCTCCCCGGGTTCGACCGTGAGCTCGGCACCGAGGGGCTCGACGCGCACCACCGGCCCACCCGGCCGCGGATCCGTCACGGCTCCATCATCGCGCGACCGGACGGCCGCGGGCAGCGTCCGCCGACCGCTTCAGACTGCTGCGGCAGCCGGGATCACAGCCGGCGGATACACCTGCTCGACGCGGTCGCGGTGGGTGTACATCTCCCAGTAGCACTCGGCCAGATCGTCGGGGTCCACCACGGGGAACCGCATGCCGTCGACGGTCAGGTCGCCCGTGGCGCCCGTGGCGTCGGCTGCCGGGGCGTTCTCGCTGCGGGCGATGGCCGCCGCCACGGCGAGCGTGGCGGCGTAGACGCCGGTGCCGGCGAGCTCCGCGTGCAGGGAGTACACATAGTTGCGGGCGGCGGCCATCACCGGCCCCGGACCACTGAGGTTCGCCATCGCGTGCACCGCCGAGAAGCCCTGTGTCAGCAGGATCGCGCCGTCCGCGCGTTCGGTCATCTCCGGCAGCACGGCCTGGACGACCTCCACCGGGGTGAGCAGGAACAACGGGATCAGCGTCCGCAGGGTGGCCGCGTCCAGGCCAGCCGCGGGGGTGAAGTCAAGACCGGCCGGTACCGGCCCGTACTCCACGACGTCGATGCGACCGAAACGCTCCCGGATGGCCTCGACCAGCGCGGGCACCTGGGCGGGGTCGGTCAGGTCGGCGGGGAAGACGGCCGCCTCGATGCCCTCGTCGGCCAGTCGCGCCGCGAGCGCGTCGAGGCGGTACCGGCGACGGGCCACCAGGGCCACCCGGAAGCCCTCGCGCCCGAAACGGTGCGCCAGCGAGACACCAAGCCCGGTCCCGGCACCGAAGATCGCAATCACTTTGGACACGGCGACTCTCCTTGCTTTCTCATTCGACTAAGTTGACCCATGGGTCAATTTCAGGTCGAACGGTAGCATGGAACTTGACCGTAGTGCCAAGTTAGCCCGGTGCCGGGGCAGCCGGGACCAGGGAGAGACCAGATGCGGGCCGACGCGCAACGAAACGCGGGCAAGCTACGGGAAGCCGCCGCCGAGCTCTTCGCCGAGCGCGGCCTGCAGGTACCCCTGAAGGAGATCGCGCGCCGGGCCGGCGTCAGCCACGGCACCCTCTACAACCTCTTCGGCAGCCGCGAGGCGCTCATCGATGAGGTGGTCGTCGACCTGGCCGCCGACCGGCTCGCAGCGGCGGCCCGGGACGCACTGGCCCATGAGGACGCCTGGGAGGGGTTCGCCTGTTACATCGAGAAGCTCTGCGAGCTACAGGCCACCGACCCCGCGCTCGCCGACGTGCTGAGCGGCCGCTACCCCGGCGCCGAGCGCCTGATGGACCTGTGCAGCCGGGCGAGCGCCGATTCGACGCGAATCATCCAGCGTGCGCAGGACGCCGGGGAGCTGCGCCCCGACTTCACCGGCGAGGACCTCGCCCTCACCTTCGGCGCCATCGCCCGCCTGGCCCGTGCCAGCGCTGGGACCAACACCGGCGCTGACACCGCCCCCGACGTCTGGCGGCGCAGCGTCGCCTTCCTCCTGGACGGCCTGCGCACCGGGGCCGCCCGCGGCCCGCTTCCTACCGGCCCCGCGACGCCACGACAGGCCTACGCGGTACTGAGCCGACTCTCCGGCATAGAGTAAATACTCACTACTTAGATCTCCGCCCGTCACCAGCACCCGCGCAGCCGTCGCATGGTCACGGATGACCAGGAGGCGGAACGCGGGGCCGGTGGGGCAGACGTCGGGAAGACCGACATCCGTGGAGCAGGGCCCGACGGGTCAGAGCAGCTCGAGGATGGTGGCGTTGGCCTGGCCGCCGCCCTCGCACATGGTCTGCAGGCCGTAGCGGATGCCGTTGTCACGCATGTGGTTGACCAGCGTCGTCATGATCCGGGCACCGGAGCCACCAAGCGGGTGGCCGAGCGCGATCGCGCCGCCGAGCGGGTTGACCGCCTTGGCATCGGCGCCGATGTCGGCGAGCCAGGCGAGCGGTACCGGGGCGAACGCCTCGTTGACCTCGAACGCGCCGATGTCGTCGAGCTTGAGCCCGGACCTGGTGAGCGCCTTCTGGGTGGCGGGGATCGGCGCGGTCAGCATGATCACCGGGTCGCTGCCCGCGAGGACGGCGGTGTGGATCCGGGCGATCGGCCGGAGGCCCAGCTCGGAGGCCTTCTCACTGGTGGTGATCAGCAGCGCCGCCGAGCCGTCGGAGATCTGGGAGGAGTTCGCGGCCGTGATCACGCCGCCGTCCTCCACCGTCCTGAACACGGTCTTCAGCTTCGCGAGCCCCTCGACGGTGCCGCCGCGGCGGATGCCCTCGTCCTTGCTGATGACCGTGCCGTCGGCCAGCGTGACCGGTGCGATCTGCGCGTCGAACCGGCCCTCGTCCTGGGCGGCGGCGGCCTTCTCGTGCGAGCTGACCGCGAACTCGTCGCACTGCGCCCGGGAGAAGCCCCAGCGCTCGGCGATCATCTCGGCGCCGACGCCCTGGTCGGGGAAGGCGTTGTTGTAGCGGGCGAGGTAGCGCTCGCCGAACGGCACCTGGCCCATCAGCGCGCTGCCCATCGGCACCCGGGACATCGACTCGACACCACCGGCGATGACGAAGTCGTAGTGGCCGGCGACCACCCCGGCGGCGGCGAAGTGCACCGCCTGCTGGGACGACCCACACTGCCGGTCGACGGTCACACCGGTCACCGTCTCCGGGAAGCCTGCGCCGAGCGCCGCGTTACGGCCGATGTCGAATGTCTGCTCGCCGACCTGGCCGACGCAGCCCCAGACGACGTCCTCCACGAGAGCCGGGTCGACGCCCGCGCGCTCGACCAGCGTGGCCAGCACATGCGCCGACAGGTCCGTCGGGTGCACACCCGACAGCCCTCCGTTCCGCTTGCCGACCGGCGTCCGCACCGCCTCGACGATCACCGCATCACGCATGACGACGTCCCCTCAGTTGGCCAGCGTTGCTGAGTATGCATTCACTCTTGCAGGCGATGCAAGTGGTGGCTAACCCAGCGCGGGCACGATGCTATTCGCCCGCCGGCCGTCACGGAGGTCCACCGACTCCGCCGCCAGCGCCACCGTCAGACGGGCTGGCCGATCGGACGGATCGTCACCGTGTTGAGGTCGACGCCTGCCGGCTGGTCGAGCGCGAAGCCGATCGCCTCGGCCACCGAATCCGGGCTCATCGCGATGGGGGGAGCCTGGCCGTGCCAGAACGCGGTGTCGATCATGCCTGGGTTCACGACCGTGACTCCGATGCCGCGGGTCGTGGCGTGCAGGCGGAGGTTCTCGGCGAGGCCGACCACTGCCCACTTCGTGGCGGAGTAGAGGTTGCCCGGGCTGTTCTTGATTCCGGCCACGCTGCCGATGAGCACCAGCCGGCCGCGGGACCGCTCGAGGTGGGACAGGGTCGCCTCGGCCAGCAGAGCCGGGCCGAGCACGTTGGTGAGCACCATCGGTGCCCAAAGCCGCGGATCGCCGCCGTCGATGACGCCGGCACCGCCCGTCCGGAAATGATCCGCGGACGCGCCGCCCGCGTTCGCGACTGCCGCGTCGAGCGACCCGAAGCGCTCCACCGTGCTGGTGACCGCCGTGTTCGTGGAGTCCCAGTCGGAGGCATCCGCTATCAGACCCAGCACGCGGTCCGCGTGGCCGACTTCGTCTAGGAAGGCCTTGAGCCGACCGGGGTCGCGCCCGGTGACGGCGACCCGGTGGCCACGCCCGAGCAGGAGCCGAGCGGTCGCGGCGCCGATCCCGCTCGTGCCACCGGTGATCAGGACCGTCTTTCCAGCGACCGGCGATGCGCCCGAGTCAGTGAGTGTGTCAGTGAGGAAGGTGCTCATGGCGTCCACTCTGTGGCGCGGCGCGGACCCCCGACAGTTGCTTCCAAAGGTGGGGACGCCATCCCCTGGCAGGCAGCGGGTCGCCCAGGGAGGCTACGGTTATGGCGAACGCGAGGTACTCCCAGCTCGGTGGCTTCCTGCGTTCGCGACGCGAGCGGATCCGCCCCGAGGAAGTCGGGCTCGCGCCCGGCCCGCGGCGCCGCGTCCCCGGTCTGCGTCGCGACGAGGTCGCCGTTCTCGCCGGTGCCTCGGTGGAGTACTACACCGAACTCGAGCGCGGTGCCGGTTCGCAGCCCTCCGACCAGATGCTCGCCGCGCTCGCCCGCGCCCTGCGCCTCAGTCGCGACGAACGCGACCATCTGTACCGGTTGGCGAACCGCCCGATCCCGCACCAGGGCGGGACGGCGGCACACGTCCACCCCGCGATGCTCGACCTGCTGACGCGAATCGACGGGACCCCGGCGATGGTGAGCACCGACCTGCACACCGTTCTGGTCCAGAACCCACTCGCCATCGCGATGCTCGGCGACCTGTCCGCGCACCACGGCCGCGCGGCGAGCTTCATCTACCGATGGTTCACCGACCCGACCGCGCGGCAGATCTACCCGCGGGAGGACCTCGCCCCGCAGTCACGCTCGTTCGTCGCCGACCTGCGCGCGGCAGTCGGGCGACGCAGCCCAGGAGACACCGAGGCGACCAGGCTGGTGGACGAGCTACTGCAGCAGTCGCCGGAGTTCCAGGCGCTTTGGGCCGACCAGGACGTGGAGGTGCGCAGAGACGAGCGCAAGCGAATCGTCCACCCCGCCGTTGGCCTGCTCGACCTCAACTGCCTCAGCCTCTTCAGCGAGGACGGCCGCCAGCGTTTGCTCTGGTTCACCCCACGTGCCGGGACCGACACCGCCGAGAAGCTCGCGCTGCTGACCGTCGTGGGCACACAGGCGCTGCAATGCGAACCAGTCCGATGAACCGATCGAGCAGGTACCGGGTGACGCCTGGCGGGTGATCCGTTTCGCGCCGCCGGTTCCGGCGCACAGCACGCACGTTCGGCATACCCGCACGCCGGCGATGTTAGAAGTCTGTTGAAATTCGCGGCGCCGGCGTGAGAGTTCTGTGAGAAGCCCTTTCCTTCGCGTGCCCACGGGAAGTCCAATACTCGCTGCCCGTCGGCGATGACGAACAGAGAGGACATTCCGATGACCCTGGGTGACGCAGCTCCCGCCACACGGGGTGCCGACCCGACGAGAACCACGCGGGTCGCACCGCTGAACTGGCTGACCGCACGAAATCTTTCCGATCTCGGCGAGCTGACCGCACGCTGGCTCGAGGGCACCGTCGCCACCGGGCCCGCTTTCGGCGGGGCGCTGGACGAACAGACCCGGACAATCGCACCACGGCTGGCCTCGATCAACCGCCGCGGCCTGGTGACCCTCGCCTCCCAGCCCGCTCAACGCATTGCGGACGGATACGGCAGACGTGCGTTTGTCGAGGGGTTCATCGACGAACCCCGCGCGCTGACGGTCAGCCGCATGCTGCTGGGCACGGACATCATTCTTCTCATCAGGCCCCCGGCATGGTCGGCGACGCACAGGAGCATCCGGCCCGCGCGACCCGCCGAAATCACGGTCGAGATCAGCGCCGGCATGCCACTCACTCGGGCCGGAAACTGCCATACCTATGCGGACATCAAGTATCTCTACGGCATGTGCGGCGGATGCAGCCGGCGCGCCGTGGCGAGCCTGGGTCATGCCTGCCAGGTCACGGCCATCGACCCCGTGTGGGGGCGTCCGGACTATCTGTGGGAGGCACTGAGCCTCGCCCTGACATCGACCGGGCCGGGCCGCCCACCGGCGAGAGCGATCATCGCACCCCGCTGACACGCTGAGGCAGGCCCATCTGTGCGAGAACTGCCCGCCCCAACGGCTCGCCTGGATCGCCGAGGGTCTCAGGGAGATCGAAGTGGTTCCGGCCGGGCACCACGAGATCGACCGGCGCGGTGCCGTATTCGGTCAGTGCCGAGAGGAACTGCCGGTGCTGGGCGGCGAAGGCGGACGTCTCGTTCTCGCCCCGAGCGATGACCAACGATGGGAGGGAGCCGGTTCCGCGGAGCCGGTGGACCGGGCTGTTGCGGGCCGCCTCGGCGGCGGTGAGCCTGATCTGCTCACCCACGTACGTGTGGCGCAGCGGTTCCAGATCGTAGATCCCGCTGAGCAGGCAGGCACCACGGATCACGCCGGTGGGGCGCAGCGGGGCGGGGAGCCATCCGTCCACCAGGCACATCGCGGCGAGATGGGCCCCGGCGGAGGAACCGCTCAGGAAGATCCGCCGAGGGTCGACACCCAGCGGGGCGGCATTCCGAAACAGCCACAGCACGGCCTCGCGGACCATCGCGACGATCTCGTCCAGCCGGTTCGCTGGCGCGAGACCGTAGCCGAGCGCGGCGAAGGCCGCGCCGCGCGAGACGAAGTCCGGAGCGGCGAAGGACGACTCGGCCGCGCTCAGCTCCTGCCAGTAGCCCCCGTGGATGAACATCTGCAGCGGCGCTCCGGGTTCGGGACCGGGCACAGCCGCCGGCAGTGCCGGCAACACGGGCAACGCGGGGAAGAAGTGCAGAATCCGGTCGGGGCCGGGGCCGTAGGGGATCTCCCGCCAGGCCAGGTCGGCGCGGGCCCGGGCCGAACCGTCCGCGTACCCGCGCAGGCAGGCCCGCAGGTCCGGCACGGTGAGGCTGGGCGAGTACGCCCGGTCGCGCAGGGCTCGTTCACCAGCCGCGTCAGAGTCAGCCGCGTCGGAGTCAGCCGCGTCGGCGTCGGTCATACGGGGGCCGGTCATGCCGGGGCCGGGCCACTGAAGCAGGTTCGCGCTTCCCAGAGCTCCGGGTAGAACTTCAGCTGGGCCCGGCCCGCCAGGTACGTCGCGCCCGCGCTGCCAGCCGTCCCGGGTCTCACCCCCAGCTGTCGTAGCACCGTCAGCTGATGGCGCTGACGCCAGCTCGACCACATCTGATCGTGGCCGATCAGGGCTTCGGAGAGCTCCCACAGCTCGCTGTACCGATCACCGCCGGCGGCGATCTCGCACAGCGCCGCGGATCGCTGCGACGCGGTGGCGGCGGGGAAGCCGGCGCTGGTCAGCAGGACGACGAAGGCGTCCCACAGGTCCGGTTCGGCCAGCCGCCGGCTCAGCCGCCGGTGGTCCTCGGCGGTCAGCCAGCCGGCCCGGGCCAGCCAGCCGTGGTCGTCGGCGCCGGAAAGGAACTCGATCTCACGGAACTGTGCCGACTGGAAGCCGCTGGACGTCCCGAGCGAGCCGCGGAACTCCAGGAAACCGTGCGGGGTCATCGTGTCGACGACATCGATCTGGTTCACCAGCACGCGCTCGATCTCATGGCAGCGGCGCAGCCGCAGGCGGGCGCGGTACGTGTCGCCGCCGAGCATTCTGTCCCGGACATCGGCCAGCTCGAACAGCAGAACCTTGAACCAGAGCTCGTACACCTGGTGAACGGCGATGAAGAGCAGTTCGTCGTGGGCGACCGGCAGGCTCCTGCAGCGCTGCTGGTCGAGCATTTCGGTGAGACGAAGATAGCCGGCGTACGTGAGACCGTCGTCCTGGCCGACCGAAGCCTGATCGACAGAAACCTGGCCGACAGAAACCTGGCCGGCAGAAGGCTGCACGATGGCGATGTCCTCACTCGATTCCATGGGCGGCGAAGGTCTCTCTCACTGCGGGAAGGTCGAGAACACCGGCGGATTCGCACATACGCCGGGTGGCCTGCGCGACCGTGCCGATCCGGCTGGTGGTGGCGGTGCCGCCGTAGACGTCCCGGAGCACGCTGTCGGCGGTGGATTCGTCGAGGCCGGCGAGCAGGAGGGACGATCGGACGGGGGCGGCGTCCCAGGCGATGCAGGCCTCGATCAGGGGTGGCAGCGCGTGGCCCACCCGGGTCCGCAGGGCGGGTTCCAGCTGAGACCACAGCAGGTGGAAGAAGCCCGCGAAGAAACGATGGTGGCGACCCTCGTCACGGGCATGGTCCCGGGTGACGTCCCGGACCGCGGTGACCACCGCGGGATTCGTCGGAACCTCGTTGAGAACCGCGGTTATCAGCGTTTCGAACACGACCGTCTGCAGCAGGTGGGCGAGCACCGGCTCATCGGGGAGAATGGTGTCCGCGGCCAGGTCGAGCTGTTCGACGAAACCGCCGTAGTCCCACCGGGGAATCGGGATCCCGGTGACGGTGGCGATCTGGTCGGCCAGGTCGAGGCTGTACAGGGAGTGATAGCCCTCGTCGCAGTAGATCCTGTAGGCGTCCAGCCGGTGGGAACGGGGCACCTCGAAACCGAGCCGGTTACCGGCGATCAGCTCCGCACCGCGGTTCACGACCCGGGTTTCCAGCTCGGTGGCCGACAGCAGGAACTGGTACAGATGCCGGACGGTGAGTTCCCGCGACGCGGAGTCCGGCAGCGTACGGACGGCCTCGTGGGCCAGGTAGGGAACCAGCTCGGGGGGAAAGAACACCAGCCCCTCCTCCAGCTCCCGGTGGAAGGTCCGCCGGGTTCCGCCGCGCACCCCGGCCGCGTCGTACCAGTCCTTCATCGGCGCACCCGCGCCCGATCGGTGCGGCTTCGCCGTCATCGCGGGCCCTCGGCGCGCTCATACCGGCGGCCGGGGGCGGAACCGGACGCGAAAGCGGGCTCGGGCTCGGCCACAGATGCGGATGCGGATGCGGATGCGCGCAGGCTGCCGAGCAGGCGAGCGATGCGGTCGACGCCCTGCGACACGACCGCCGGCGCGGCGGCGAAGCAGAGCCGGAACCAGCCCGGATCCGGGCTGGCGAAGAGGCGGCCCGGCAGCACGTTGACATGGGCCTCGTCGAGGATTCGCGCCCACAGCTCGTCCTCGGCGGCGAAGGTGGGTTCGGTCAGCCACCCGCGCAGATCGACCCACAGGGAGAACCCCGCCTCCACCGGGACGAAGGGAAGGCCCGCGGCCGTCAGCAGACCGGCCGCCGACCTGTAGGCACGGCCGAGCCGGCGACGGCTCTCCGCGAGAAAGCCGGTCACCCACTCCCGGTCGGCAAGCAGGTCCCGCAGCAGGGCCTGGGTGTCGGTCGAGGTCGCGGCGAAGTAGGCGAGCG
Organism: Frankia sp. R43; assembly: GCF_001306465.1. NCBI lineage: Bacteria > Bacillati > Actinomycetota > Actinomycetes > Frankiales > Frankiaceae > Frankia > Frankia sp. R43. The sequence goes on from NZ_LFCW01000001.1 coordinate 543,033, forward strand.
CCCGCGCCGCGGCGCAGACCTGCGGATCCGGGCTGCACAGGACGCCGATCTTGAGGCCGGGCAGTCCGAAGTCCTTCGCGAAGCCCCACACGACGTGGACCCGTCCGGTTCCGGCCGCCTCCACCTCGGGGTCGAGGGCGCTCACGAACCCGCTGTTGTCACCGAACACCGAGTTCGCGTAGATCTCGTCCACGACGACGTCCACCCCGTGCCGTACCGCGACCGCCACGATCTCGCGCAGGACCCGCGGGGGCAGGACGTGACCGACCGGGTTGCCGGGCGACGCGAGGGCCACGGCACGGACGGTGACCCCACGTGCCCGCGCCCCGGCCAGGGCTTCGTCCAGCACGTCGGGCGTTACCTGGAAGTCCTGGTCAGCCCGCACAGGCGCGGGTAGCAGCCGGGCTCCGGAACGGCCGACCAGATCGACGTCGAACGCGCTGTAGTAGGGGGCGGGCACGACGATCGCCTCGCCCGGGTCGCACAGGACGGTGGCGATGACGTCGAGGGCACCGGTCACGCCGCTGACGACGACGAGGTGGTCGGGGTCGATCTCCGTCCGGCAGATGCCGGTGAGGAAGCCGGCGAGCTCCCGGCGGAAGGCGTCGGCGCCGTGCAGCGGGCCGTAGTGGGTGTCCGCGGCGGTCAGCGGCCGGCGGGCGGTCAGCCGCGGGGCCAGCAGGTCCCAGACCAGGCGGTTCTCCGCCGTTCCGAGGTTGATGTACCCGTCGGGGCGCAGCCGCGCGTCGTAGGGGTACGCCTCGGCGCGGAAGTGGGCGACGGCGATCGCCGGCGGCTGGGCGGCCAGTGCCGCCGCGCGCCTCGACACCATCACAGACTCACCGGGCGTCGGCCCGGGGCCTCGTCGGCTTCCGCTCCGGTCTCCGCTCCCGTCTCCGCCTGCCGCCTGGTGAGCAGCCGCCCGGTGAGCAGCCCCGGATGCACCCCCAGGCCCATCGACGCGTCGACAACCGCGCCGTGCAGAACGCCGGAGCCGTCGGCGCACAGCCACCACACCAGCTCCGCGATCTCCTCCGGCTGGATCAGCCTGCCCTTCGGCAGACTCGCCTCGAGGTCGAGCCGGGCCCGCGGCGACAGCCCGTCCAGGGTGCTTTCCCGCAGCATCGGGGTGTCGACCGCGCCCGGGCAGACCGCCATCACATCGACCGGGGAATGGGCCGTCTGCGCCGCGAGATGCCGAGTGAGGTAGGTCAGCGCCGCCTTGCTCATTCCGTCCACGATGTCGAAACCGGGAAACTGGGCCAGGCCGCCGCCGACACTGGAAATGTTGATGATCTTCCCGCGGCCGCGTTCCAGCATTCCCGGCAGAACCCGCCGGATCAGCCACAGCGGGCCGATGCTGTTGATCCGCAGAAACGCCTCGTCCCGGTCGAGTGGGTCCGCGACGTACCGGTCGATGCTGCGGGTACCCACAGCCGCGTTGTTGACCAGCACGTCCACCGGCCCGGGAAGCGCCGCGAGCAGGCTGTCGTGACTGTCCCGCTCGCCCTGGCGGAACTCGAAGGCACGCACCTCGACGCCGGCGGCGCACAGATCCTTCGTGATGGATTCCGCGGCATCCCGCCTGGAGTGATAGGTGAACCACACGTTGTCCCCGGCGCGGGCGAACCGCGTCACGGTGGCCAGGCCCACTCCACTCGACCCACCGGTGACCAGAACGTTTCGCGGCATCGTGTCCTTTCCTGAGGCATCGCCAGGAGCCGAGACTGTCGTGCCCCCGCGATCAGGGCACGCGGAGACAACCGCACAGGGCAGGCTTGGTCGCGTGCGGGTCGAGGCTGTTCGATCTGGTCGGACGGGACGTTCGTTCAGGCCGGCCGGAAACGTGCCGGCTGCGACGGCGGCACGCGTCTGCGCCCGTAGCCGACGACCACGGGTTGCGACGGGGGTCTCGCGGCACAGGTGCGCACCTGCGGCCCCACGGCCCGGGGCTTCAGGTGATCCCGATCCGCAGAAGCGAACTCTAGCAGCAGCTTTGCTCCGCATCTACGGATTCGGGATCCCGCTCGACGGCATCCCACGGCCCTCCGCCAGGGCCAGCGGGCGCCCGCGCACGCGCGGCGATCAGCCCCGGAGCCCACACATGCCGGGCACCGTCGGGCACCGCTGGACAGTGCGGCCACCCGGGGCCATCCTAAGCGGGCGCTTACCTGAGGCGCCCACCGAAGCCGATCATGAATGGGAGACGGTCGCATGCCCGAGGCAGTCATCGTCGCTGCGGCACGCACGCCGATCGGTCGCGCGGGGAAGGGGTCCCTGAAGGACCTCCGGCCCGACGACCTCGCGGCCTTCATCACGCGGACCGCCGTCGAGAAGGTGCCCGGGCTCGACCCGAACACCATCGACGACCTGCTCCTCGGCTGCGGGCTGCCCGGCGGCGAGGCGGGCAACAACATGGGCCGCGTGGTCGGCGTCCTCAACGGGTGGGATGCCGTTCCCGGCGCCACCATCACCCGTTACTGCTCGTCATCGGTGCAGACCACCCGGATGGCCTTCCACGCGATCAGGGCCGGGGAGGGCGACATCTTCGTCTCCGCCGGCGTCGAGACCGTCTCCCGGTTCGGCAAGGGGACCTCCGACCACATCCCCGACACCGTCAACCATCTCTTCGACGACGCGCAGACACGCACCGCGGCGACGGCCAGATCCAACGAGACCTGGCACGACCCGCGCGTGGACGGGCTGCTCCCCGACGTCTACATCGCGATGGGCCAGACCGCCGAGAACGTCGCCACACTGCGCGGCATCTCCCGCCAGGAGATGGACGAGTTCGCCGTCCGCTCGCAGAACCTCGCGGAGAAGGCCATCGCGGACGGATTCTGGGCCCGGGAGATCACCCCGGTCACCACACCGGACGGCACCGTCGTCACCGCCGACGACGGCCCCCGCGCGGGCGTGACCTACGAGGCCGTCTCCCAGCTCAAGCCGGTCTTCCGCGAGAGCGGCACCGTCACGGCGGGCAACTGCTGCGCGCTGAACGACGGCGCCGCGGCGGTCGTCGTCATGTCCGACAGCAAGGCCGCCGAGCTCGGCCTCACCCCACTGGCCCGGATCGTCGCCACCGGAGTCTCCGGCCTCTCCCCCGAGATCATGGGCCTCGGCCCGGTGGAGGCCTCGAGGCGGGCGCTCGCCCACGCGGGCATGACCATCGACGACATCGACCTCGTGGAGATCAACGAGGCCTTCGCCGCGCAGGTGATCCCGTCCTACCGGGACCTCGGCATCGACATCGACCGGCTCAACGTCAACGGTGGCGCGATCGCCGTCGGCCACCCGTTCGGGATGACCGGCGCCCGCCTGCAGAACACCATGCTCAACAGCCTCGACTGGCACGACAGGACGACCGGTCTCATCACGATGTGCGTCGGTGGCGGCCAGGGCATGGCGCTCATCCTCGAACGCCTCTGATCCCTCGAACACCCCCGGCCCGCGAACGCCGCTGGCCCGCGAACGTTTCAGAGCACGGGACTCGGCCGGTGAAGGCGAGTCCCGTACTCAGAGCGTGAAAGTGAGCGCCAGCGCGCCGGCGAGCAGCACCGCGGCGGAGAGCACGTAGCGGGAGACGAACGTCCAGCACCAGACGGTGCCCGCCGCCGTGCCGCTCACCGCGCGCAGCTCGACGTACGGTTCGGGACCGCGCAGATACCAACCGGTCACCTCGACGTCCTCGCCGACGAAGGAGCTGGCACGGGTGGCTCCGAACAGCAGGCCGGCCCCCGGCAGCGGATTGTCGTATTCGAGGGTCACGATCCCGCTGCCGTCGTCGAGAACCAGATCCGATGAGGCCACGAATCCGCCTCGGCCGACAATCGTCCCCCGCAGCCTGACCGGTATCGCGGAGACCGGGCCGGCGTCGAGGCGGTCCAACAGGTCGGCGACCCGCGCGACCGGCTCCGGGGTGCCCAGCGGCGCCCGCAGCGTCGCGCGGATCACCAGCAGCACCCCGGCGGCCGCCACCAGCGCGGAGACCAGTGTCAGGTTGGCCTGGCCAGGATCGCCCTTGAAGGCGAGGAAGGCGGCGCCCAGGCAGAGCCAGCCGCCGAAGTGCACCGGCAGCTCCGCCAGGAACTGCGCTCGGGCCCGCAGGCGCTCCTCGGCACTCGCCTGCGCCGCGGTCCGCACCCCGCACCACACCCGAGGAGCGCCGGGCAGGCCACTCGCCTCCAGGGCCGCGATCCGGGTCGCGACCAGCGGATGGGTGGACAGCAGCTCCTGCCAGCGGGCCCAGGGGCTGGTGACCTCGAAGCGCAGCGCCCGTACCAGCCGCTCCGGTGGCAGCTGCGGCCCGGCCGGGTCCAGCGACGGCGCCGAGCCGGCACTGGCGATGCCGAGCGCGCCGACCGCTCGGGTCCGGCCCTCCTTACGGGCCAGACGCCTGGCCTGGCGATGGTGGTCGTTCTCGCGGAGGTCCGCGACGCGCTCGGCGAGAGCCCGGTCCCGCTCCCCCATCCCGTACACGATCTTCACCAGCGCCGAGCACAGGGCGTCCCCGTCACCGGTCGCCGCGCAGGAGGCGTGATCGGCTCCGAGCTCCCGGGCCCGGGAAAGGCCGAGCAGCGCCAGCTCGGAAATCAGGTAGACGACGAATCCGAGGATCCTGACCGGGTCGTTCCCGCCGGACTGGTCGCCACCGCGCGCTCCGGCCGTGACGTAGTACAGCAGGGCCGGCACCACCGACGCCGCCGTCATCACCGCGAAGTCGCGGTTGCGGATGTGGCCGATCTCGTGCGCCACCACGGCTTCGACCTCGCGGTCGTCAAGGCGGTCGAGCAACCCGCGGCTGATCCACACCCGGGCGTCCCGCCGCGTGTGGCCGAAGGTGAAGGCGTTCGGGTCGCCGTCCTCGACGATGCCGAGCCGGACCAGCGGAACTCCGGCCAGCTGGCACTGCCGGGCGACCATCGTGGCGACCGGCTCGTCGCTGAGATACCCGTCCTCGCCTCGTGCCAGCTCGTGCGCCGGCACCAGCCATTCCACCAGCCGCGGCCCCACCAGGAACTGCACGACGGCGAAGACCGCCACCACGGCCAACGGCACGAGGAAAGGCACGGGGGTGAAGAAGGTGAGCAGCCAGCAGCCCACAATCAGTACGCCGCCCAACAACGACAACCCGGCCGCCGAACGCCGCCAGACATACCCTGCCACGCCCGCCCCCTGAACTTGCCCGAGCATACAAACGGGACTGCCGAGCCGAGTAACGCTACTGCGAACCGGATCCGGGCGCAGCAGAATTGCGCAGCTGAATTCGCGCACTGTCCAGTGGCGCCGCGGCGGGACGGGTCAGGTTGTCGCCGCCCAGGACAGTCGCAGGTTTACTCCGCGTCCAGCACGATGCCGTTATGTCTGACGCCGACGTTCATGTCGCGGACACCGTCCAGTGGTCCTGCGGTGGTCTGATGCGTTTTGCCCCCGACAACCGTTGATGGGGGCTGTTCGCGCAATCGGAGGAAGCGTGGCCGCTGGTAGTGCTCATGGCGTCGGGCCGGCGACGGTCCGTCGCGGATGGGGGATGATCGCCGTCGCGGTGCTGGTCGCCGTCGCGGTGGTGATGGGCTCGACCCGGCCCGCCATGGCCGCCGACCCGCCACCGGCCAGCTTCACGGTCGACATCCCGCTCCCCGACAACTGGGACCACGCGACGGCACAGGCCTGGGCGGACGACCTCAACACCCGCCACGCGCTCCTGAGCGACTCGATCAAGGAGCAGCTCGACGCCTACCGGGCGGACCTGCCGGGCGCGCCGACCGAGACCTGGCACGACTTCGACGGCTCCGCCGCCGTGACGGGCTCCGGACTGTCGCTCACGGTTCAGGTGAACGAGGTGCAGGCAACCGACCTCGAGTGGCTGCGGGACATCGGCCTCCTCCTCGCCACCGCCGCGATGGTCTATGCCATCCGTTTCGCCTGTATGGCCGCTGCCACCGGACCGCTGGGGGCGGCCGCCCCCGTGCTCTGCACGCCGCTCGGCGGATTCTTCGGGACGCTCATCGGCGGCGCGATCAGGAACGCGGTCACCGGCCAGCTGCACAGCTGGAAGGCCTGGGCCATCGTTCTGGGCGCCGCGGTAGGGGCCGCCATCCTGGGTTACGGCTGGGAGGGGTGGCTCAATCCCCTGGTCAAGGCGCAGGGCCCGAACTGGATGGCCTCGGCCGGTGGGGTGCTGCGCAATCTCGGGCAGAAGATCAAATTCTGGGCGCCCGCGACCGGGGATGCGATCGCCAGCACTGGTGACGGCCTGGCCGCGAACGCCGACGACATCGCGCTCGGCATCGTGGAGGGTGTGGAACAGGCGGGAGCCAACCCGACGAACCTGCGCGTGCTGCCGCTGGGTGACTCGATCACCTACGGCGTGGGGACGTCGGACAACTCCAGCTACCGGGCCCGGCTGTGGAGCCTGCTCGACCCCAGGGTGGACGACCTGGACTTCGTCGGCTCGGTGGATACCGGCCAGCTGCCCGACACGGACAACGAGGGCCACCCCGGCTGGACGATCAGCCAGATAAGCCAGATCGCGGCCTGCACGGTCCGCACCTACCAGCCGAACATCGTCACGCTGCACATCGGCACGAACGACATGGCGCGCAACGTCTCGGTGGCCGGTGCCCCGGACCGGCTGCGCACCCTGCTGCGCAGGATCTTCGAGGCCGCCCCGAGGACGACGGTCATGCTCGCCACGCTCATTCCGTCCACGACACCGGCGACCATGAACCGCATCCAGGCGTACAACGCCGCCATCCCGGGGATCGCGGCCGAGTTCCGCGCCACCGGGCGGATGGTCCACGTGGTCGACATGGGCGCGGTCACCCCCGGGGACATGACCGACTCGTTGCATCCCAACGCGACCGGTTACCGGAAGATGGGCGACGCCTTCAACGGCGCGATCAACGAGATCCTGACGAAGGGCGGGTTCGGCGTCACGCAGCCGGCCGACTTCTTCGTCGACGCCTGCGGTGGGACGACGGGCGGCGCCGGTGGCACCACCGGGGCCGTCGACCCGTCAGCCAACCTTGACAACGGCTGGAGCCCGATGGGGGTCGTCGCCTCCGGCGCCGGACCGCGGGCGCAGGTGCGGTTCGCCGACCTCAACGGCGACGGTCGGGACGACTACCTCCTCGTCGGTGACCAGGGCCAGGTCCAGGCCTGGTTCAACACTCCCGGTGGCAGCGGTGGCATCTCCTGGCAGTCGAGGGGCCAGGTCGCCTCGGGCTCCGGCCCGCGTGACTCGGTGCGCTTCGCCGACATCAACGGTGACGGCCGCGACGACTACCTCGTCGTCGACAGCGCGGGTGTGGTGCAGGGCTGGCTCAACGTCCCCGGCGGGGGCGGCGGGGTGTCCTGGGACTCCCAGGGCGTCGTCGCCACCGGTGTCGGCGCGACCCGCGACGAGGTGCGCTTCGCCGACATCAACGGTGACGGCCGCGACGACTACCTCGTCCTCGACGGCGCGGGCGTGGCGAAGGGCTGGCTCAACAACCGCAGCGCGAGCGGGATGTCCTGGGGCTACGCCGGTGTGGTCGCCGCCGGTGTGGGTGCGACCCGCGACGAGGTGCGGTTCACCGACCTCGACGGTGACAGCCGCGACGACTACCTGGTCGTGCAGGCCCAGGGCCAGGTGCGGGCCTGGTTGAACACCTTCAGCGAGTCCGGCGCGGGCTGGCTGGTCCAGGGCGAGATCGCCGGCGGTGTCGGTGCCTCCCGGGCCGACGTCGAGTTCGCCGACCTCACCGGCGGCGGCAGCAGCGACTACCTGGTGGTCAACAGCACCGGCCAGGTCACGGCGTGGCGCAACGACGTCTTCGGCCAGGAGGACCGGTGGGACTACCAGGGCACCGTCGCGAGCGGGGTCGGCGCCACCCTGCCCGAGGTGCGGTTCGCCGACCTCAACGGTGACCGCAAGGACGACTACCTGGTCGTGAGCGAGCAGGGCGCGGTGCGGGCCTGGCTGAACAACCGTGGCGGCAGCGGCTCGCCGTGGACCTATCTGGGCCAGGTCGCCGCGGGGGCCGGGCCGCGGGAGTCGGTGCGCTTCGCCGACCTCAACGGCGACAACCGGGACGACTACCTCGTGGTCAGCACATCAGGGCAGGTGCAGGCCTGGTTCAACGCCGGCAGCGGCAACAGCGTGTCCTGGCAGGCCAAGGGCGTGGTCGCCGCGGGCTCCGGGGCTCGTGACACGATCCGGTTCAGCGACATCGACGGCGACAACCGGGACGACTACCTCGTCGTCGGCACCGGTGGGCAGGTGCAGGCCTGGCGCAACGTCGCCGGCGGCAGCAGCGGGGTGTCCTGGCAGGCCCAGGGCGAGATCGCCGCGGGGGTCGGCCTGCCCGCCTCGATGATCACCTTCGCCGACATCGACGGCGACCGCCGGGGCGACTACCTGGCCGTCAGCGAGAGCGGACGGATCTGGGCCTGGCGGAACAACCGCGGCGGCGGCGGCGCGACGTGGCTCACCCAGGGTGAGATCGCGACCGGCGTCGGCGCGACCCGCGACCAGCTCCACCTGACCGACTACAACGGTGACGGCCGCGACGACTACCTGGTGTCCGACAGCGCGGGCGTGGTCAGGGGCTGGACCAACAACGGCCTGGTACGCAAGGGCTGACACTCGCTGATGACAGGGCCGGCCGGACCGCTGATATCGCGAGCGGTCCGGCCGGCTCGGTGTAGGGCCACTCCGGCCACTCCGGCCGATGCGCCGGCCTCCGGACTACACGCCGCGGAAGCGGTTGATTGCCGTCAGGTGACGAGCCCGGGTCTGCTCGTCACGAACACCCAGCCCCTCCTCCGGCGCCAGACACAACACCCCGACCTTCCCCTGATGCGCGTTGCGATGCACATCGAACGCCGCCTGCCCCGTCTCCTCCAACGCATACACCCTCGACAACGTCGGATGGATCAACCCCCGCGCCACCAACCGGTTCGCCTCCCACGCCTCCCGATAGTTCGCGAAATGCGACCCCACGATCCTCTTCAGACTCATCCACAGATACCGGTTGTCGTACTCGTGCATGAACCCACTCGTCGACGCACACGTCACGACCGTCCCACCCTTACGCGCCACGAACACCGACGCCCCGAACGTCTCCCGCCCCGGATGCTCGAACACGATGTCCGGATCCTCCCCACCCGTCAGCTCCCGGATCCGCGCCCCCAACCGCTTCCACTCCCGCGGATCCTGCGTCACCTCATCCGACCAGAACCGATACCCCTCCGCCGCCCGGTCGATCACCAGCTCCGCCCCCATCGACCGGCAGATCTCCGCCTTCGCCGGCGACGACACCACACACACCGGAATCGCCCCACCCCGCAACGCCATCTGCGTCGCATACGACCCCAGCCCACCCGACGCGCCCCAGATCAGGACGACGTCGCCCTGCTTCATCCCGGCCCCGTTCCGCGACACCAACTGCCGATACGCCGTCGAGTTCACCAGACCGGGGGACGCCGCCTCCTCCCAGCTGAGGTGGTTCGGCTTCGGCATCAGCTGGTTCGCCTTCACGAGGGCGAGCTCCGCGAGACCACCGAAGTTCGTCTCGAACCCCCAGATCCGCTGCTCCGGATCCAGCATCGTGTCGTTGTGACCCTCGGGCCGCTCCAACTCCACCGACAGACAGTGCGCCACCACCTCGTCACCGGGGTGCCAGGCATGCACCCCCGGTCCGGTCCGCAACACCACACCCGCCAGATCCGACCCCACCACGTGATACGGCAGATCATGCCGCCGCGCCAACGGCGACGTCCGCCCATACCGCTCCAGGAAACCGAACGTCGACAACGGCTCAAAAATCGACGTCCACACCGTGTTGTAGTTCACCGACGACGCCATCACCGCCACCAACGCCTCACCCGGCCCCAACTCCGGCGTCGCCACCTCATCCACATGCAACGACTCCCGCGGATCCTTGTCCCGCGACACCCGCCCCTCGAACAACCCCACCTCGTCCTTCCGCACCACCACACCCCGATACGACTCCGGCACCGCCAGCGACGCGAACTCCGCCTGTCGTTCCGGCGACCGCTGTCCGCCCGTCATGATCGCGTCCAGGATGTGCTTCATCATCGATTCACCCAGCTCCGTTCCGGAGGAATGAGCCTTTCCGTCGTCGGCTCCGGCCGGCGACCACAGGCCGGACAGACGTGAGACGGAAAAGCCTCAACGAAATCAGAAATGAACTCAGCACCGTGTTCCGGTATGCGGCTTCCCTGGTGTCAGGGCTCGCTTGAGAATCTTGCCGGTGGCGGTCATGGGCAGCGACTCCATGAACTCGACGATGCGCGGGTACTTGTACGCGGCCATGACCTCGCGGCACCAGTCGACCAGCTCCTTCTCCGTCGCCTCGGCCTCGGCCCGCAGGACGACGAAGGCCTTCACCTCCTCGCCGTGGCTGGGGTGAGGAACGCCGATCACGGCCGCCAGGCTGACCGCGGGATGGGTGAGAAGGACCTCCTCGACCTCCCGCGGGTAGACGTTGAAACCACCTCGGATGATCATGTCCTTCTTGCGGTCGACCACGTAGACGTAGCCGTCGGCATCCCTGGTTCCGATATCTCCGGTGTGAAACCACTGCTGCGGGTCGATCGCCTCCGCGGTGGCCTCCGGGCGATTGAGGTAGCCCTTCATCACGTTGTGCCCGCGGACGCAGATCTCGCCGGGCTCGTCGACCGCCGCCTCGGTGCCGTCGTCCCGGCTGACACGGATCTCGACACCCCAGACCGGCAGGCCGATCGAACCGGGCCGGCGCGGCCGGTCCAGGCGGTTGAACGTGGCGACCGGGCTGGTCTCGGACAGGCCGTAGCCCTCCAGAACCGGAACCCCGAAGCGCTCCTCGAACGAGGTGAGGACCTCCATGGGCAGCGACGAGCCGCCGGCCACCGCGAGCCGGAGGTTGGCGCAGACCCCCGCGACGTCGTACCCGGTGGCGGCCACGTGGTTCAGCAGAGCCCAGTACATGGTGGGAACACCGACGAAGACGGTGGCATTCTCCCGCTCGAGAAGATCCAGTGCCTTCTCCGCGGTGAACCTGGGCAGCAGTACCAGGGTGGTGCCGGTGGCGAATCCGCAGTTCATGTGAACGGTCTGCCCGAAGGTGTGGAACAGCGGCAGGGCCACCAGCTGGATATCGTCCGCCTGGACGTTGAAGAGCCGGCTGCACATCAACGCGTTGTGCACCAGGTTGCTGTGGGTGAGCTCTACGCCCTTCGGGCTGCCGGTGGTTCCGCTGGTGTACAGCACGACCGCGGTGTCGGTTTCGGCGGTGTGCCGGGTGGTGAAGTCGGGCGAGCCCGTCTGGGCGAACTGCAGGAGCGTCTCGCCGGGCACCCGGCCGGCCTGCGCCGCCAGGTCCGCCGCGAGGAGAACAAAGAGGTCACATCCCGGCGTGGAATCAAAAGCGGCCAGCCCGCGCTCGCCCATGGGAAGGTCGTCGGCCCCCTCGAAACAGAAGAAGGCCCGCGCACCGGAATCACTCAGATGGTAGGAGATCTCCCGCTCGGTGAGCAGGATGGACAGCGGTACCACGACCGCGCCCGCCTTGAGGATCCCGTAGTAGACGACCGGGAAGTACGGCAGGTTGGGGCAGCTCAACGCGACCCGGTCCCCCGCTTTGATGCCTCGATCCACCAGTGCGCCGGCCACGAGGTTCGCCATCGCGTTCACCTCGTGATACGTCCAGCGGCGATCGTCGAAGACTATGGCGGTCCGATCCGGAACCGTGCGTGCGCTGTCCTCGAGCAACACGGCTAAGTTGAGCACGAGCACCTCCGTGAGACCGCGTGTGTGGGGCGCGTAACCACTCTGTTCCCGTAAACCACTCTGTTCCCGTAAACCACTCTGTTCCGGTAACCACTCTGTTCCTTCACCTGTCCGGCGAGCTAGTGGCCGGGTCACGAAGTCGGCTGTGACTCGTCCACAGACCGCCCGCCGGGCCGCTCCGGCCGCCGCACCACACTGCCGGGCGCGAGCAGGCGGATGGCCACGACCAGTTCGATCACGTCCTGGACGGAGCGCAGGTCACATCCGGTGCGCTCGGCAATGCGCTCCAGCCGGTAGTAGGCCGTATTGGCGTGCAGATGCAGCAGCTCGGCCGCGGTCTTCGCGTTGAGATTGCTGGCGGTGTATGCGAGAAACGTCTTTATCAGCCTTGAGCCGCACGCCGAGTCCTCTTCGACGAACCGCCGCACCGCCGGTCGCACGAGCTGGCGCGCCAGGGAGTCGTCCCGCATCAGCAGATAGTCGAAACTGGACAGCAGGGGCAGCACCACCACCCCGCCGTGCTCACCCAGGCTTCTTCGGGCGAGGCAAGCCTCCGAATAGGCGTCGGGTAGCTCGGCGAGCCGGTCATGCACGGCGCTGACACCCACCGCGAGGCACACCCCGTCCCGGCCGAGGGCATCCACCAACGCCTCGAGGCGTTCCACCACCTCCGCCGCGCAGGCGGGGACGGGCGACACCGCGACGATCTCCGCCTGCCGCACCACGACCAGACCGGCGCCGCCGCGGACCACCGCTCTGCGCAGAGTCGAAGCGGCGTCCTGCAACTGCTGGTCAGCCGACAACGGGGCCACGGGCACCGCGGACAGGGCCACCAGCCTGGTCCGCGTTCCCAGGCCGACCGAGCGCAGCAGGGCCCGTTTCGGGCCGTCCGGCAGCTCGCGCGCGGCCAGCAGATCCTCAAGGACGTCCCGGCGCAGGCGGTCGCTGTCCGCGAGCTGGAACTGTTGCTCATCCAGATAGGACTCGGCCGCCGCCGCGGTCCCGGCCTCGGTGAGGCGCATGACATCGGCGGCGAGTGCGAGCGTCGCGGCGCGGGCACCGGAGTCGGCGCGGGTGGCCGCCACCATTGCCTCCCAGAGCGTGAGCTGGCCGACGACGAACGCCTGCAGGAGGTCGGCGAGCGGAATCTCCTGTCTGGCCCGGCGACGCGACTGCGCCCGGGTGGGCGCGAGATCCTCCGCCCGGGTCGGCCGCTGCTCCGCCACGCTGGCCAGCAACGCTCGGAACACAGCCTCCACATGCGCGGTCACATCCCCACGCAGCTGCCCATCCGTGCTCGTGCGGTAAGCCGGGACCTGCGCCCAGATCGCGTCGACCGCGTGTGCCACCAGCTGTCCGAGCAGGTTCTCGGCCGTGGCGAGCACGCCGGTCAGGCCAGGCTCGCCCGGCACCCGGCCGACTCGGCGCGATGCGCGGGCGAGCACGGCTGGCGGCTGCTCCGGTAGTGCCCCCATGGACGGCCCCTCCCCTCGCTGCCACCTCGCCGCCACCGCACTCCCGCCGCACGGAGGCCGCACGACCCCTCGACCGCACGACCACCCGGCCACCCGGCCCCTCGGCCCCTCGGCCGCTCGGACACGCCGCGGGGGCGCCACACGGACGTTGCTACTCGCCAGTAGGCGCATCCACAGGCTACCTGCCGGTAACTTCCATTGACACCCCGAGGGCCACACCGCAGCCGATGGCCCGACAACTACGTCCAACTTCTTTCAACGGGCCACCGCACCCGACCAGCCATTTCCGCTGAGAGGCACAGATCGACATGAAAGTCAACACTACCCACGAGTAGCTAACTTGATGTGATCTGCGCTATACAGCCCTGTACAACGAACGACAGAGACTTCCCGTCGAGCCCTGGCCCACTACCACAGCTGCGGAGCATGCTGATGTCGAGCGCGCAAGTGCCCTCCGAGTCCACCGCGCCCCCAGACACCGGACCCGGCCCTGTCCCCGGTCCGACCGGACCCTTCTGGTCAGGCATCGGGCAGACACTGAGCCGGCGGACGAGCATCGTCGCGGCGGTTGTGGCAGTGGTCACCGTCGTCCTGGGTCTCGGGTTACCGCGCCTGGAGTTCACCACCGGCCAGGAGAACTACCTCAACTCCGACTCCCAGGTCGCCAAGGACAACGTCGCCTACCAGGATCTCTTCGGTGGCCAGGCCATGATCAGCCTGTTCACCGTCAAGCCCGGCTCCGAGCTGAAGGATCTGTTCACCACCGGCAACGTCGAGAAGTTCCGCGCGCTGTCCGCAAAGCTGGAGAAGGACCCGCGCATCACCGCCGTGGTCACTCCGCTGACCGCGCTGGAGTTCACCCACAACCTCGTCACCAGCGACGACGGGAACCCGATCAACAGCGCGGCCGGGCAGATCCTGCTCGGTGCCCGCGACCGCGACCCCGACCCGGCGTCCGCGGACCGCCGGCTGCAGGACTCGCTGAAGACGCTGCAACGGATCAACGAGATCCCCGCGGAGCGGCGCGTCTTCGATGATCCGGAGTGGGTCGACTTCCTCCTGCACGACAACACCGGCGCCATCCGCAAGTCGCTGCGACCGTTCTTCCCGAGCGACAGCACCGCGCAGATGGTGGTGCGGCTGCAGGGCAACGCCTCGATCGCGGACGAGGGTGAGGGCGCTTCGGCGGCCGAAGCGGCCACCAAGGAGCTCACGTTCGACAACGCCGAGGTGGTCACCACCGGCGCCGCCGCGCTGCTCCGCGACATCAACGACTACCTGCGCGGTGGGTTCCTCACCCTCGGCGGCATCTCGCTGCTGCTGATGGCCGTCCTGCTGGTGGTCGCCTTCGCGGTGCGCTGGCGGCTGCTGCCGCTCGGGGTGGTGGGCGTCGGGCTCGTCTGGGCCTTCGGGCTCGCCGGTTACCTCGACGTGCCGCTGTCCATCGTCACGATCGCCGGCCTGCCGGTGCTGCTCGGCGTCGGCATCGACTTCGCGGTCCAGCTGCACAGCCGGGTCGAGGAGGAGGCACAGCTCGACCGGGCCGGGCATCCGGTGGCCGAGGCACTCGGCCGGCTGATGCCCGCCCTGGTGCTCGCCACCGTCGCCGGCGTCGTCTCCTTCCTCGCCCTGGAGTTCAGCCAGGTGCCGATGATCCGCGACTTCGGCGTTCTGCTCGCGATCGGCCTGCCGGTCATCGTCGTCGCGACAGTGCTGCTGTTGGCCGCCTCGCTCGGCTTCCGGGAGCGCCGCAGGCCCACCCCGCCGAAGGACTACTCCCACGGGCCGCTCGGGCGGACCGTGCTCGTCCTCGGCTCCCTCCCCCGGTTCACCGCCATCCCCCTCGTCGTCGCCGCGGTCGGGGTCTTCGTCGGCGGGGTGTTCGCCGACGGCAACCTGAAGGTCCAGACCGACCCGGAGAAGTGGGTCAACCAGGACTCCCAGGTCGTGAAGGACATCCAGACGCTGAAGGCGCGCACCGGCTCCAGCAGCGAGCTGGGCATCTACATCCAGTCCGGCGACGTCTTCGACGACAAGACGGTGAAGTTCGTCCACGACTTCGCCTACCAGCAGCTCGAGGAGCACCCCGGGGATCTGGTCACCGCGTCCAGCCTGGTGACGACGGTCAGCTTCCTCATGGAGATCCCCGACACCACGCTGGTGGCGCCGACCGGCGCCGACATCGAGCGCGCCTACAAGGTGGCACCGGAAGCAATCAGGAAGAGCACCGTCAACCTGGACGGAAAATCGCTCAACCTGATCTTCCGGACCGGCCCGGGATCACTGGAGCAGCGGGCCGTCGTCGTCAACGACATCCGCGACACCGTGGCGCCGCCCGAGGGCGTGCGGGCCACCCCGTCGGGCCTGGCCGTCGTCGGCACCGGCCTGCTGGAGAACTTCGAGAAGAACCGCGCCGAGCTCACCTACTACGCGCTCATCGCGGTGTTCCTCGTTCTGCTGATCCGCCACCTGAACCTCGTCCGGGCCCTGGTGTCGATGGTTCCGGTGCTGATCGCGGTCGGCCTCACCGGGCTCATCTCCTGGGCCGCCGGCTTCGAGCTCAGCCCGCTGACCGCCGTCGGCGGACCACTGGTGATCGCGCTGTGTACGGAGTTCACCACGCTGATCGTCATCCGGCACCTCGAGGAACGTGAACGCGGCCGCAGCCCACAGGCCGCGATCGACGAGGCCGCGACCAGAACCGGCCGCGCCTTCATGGTCTCGGCGCTGGCCGCGGTCATCGGAATCGTGGTGCTGGCGTTCAGTGAGCTGCCGCTGCTGCGTGGCTTCGGACTCGTGGTGGCCCTGAAC
This sequence comes from Frankia sp. R43, assembly GCF_001306465.1. Taxonomy (NCBI): domain Bacteria; kingdom Bacillati; phylum Actinomycetota; class Actinomycetes; order Frankiales; family Frankiaceae; genus Frankia; species Frankia sp. R43. The sequence goes on from NZ_LFCW01000001.1 coordinate 559,095, forward strand.
GTCGGCGTCGCGCTGCTCTCCGCCCTGATCGTGCTGCCGCCCCTGCTGCTGTGGGCGGACGAGCAGGGCTGGATCTACCGCGCGGCCACCTCACCGGCCCGTCCGCCGGCCGCGCCGGCGCCCGCGGCAACCGCCGGGGCTCCCGACAGCGTGACGGACGACACCGCCACGGCAACAGCCGGGACGGACGACGACGAGGCGGACACGGACGCCACGGACGCCGCCGCCGACGCGGACGAGGACGAAGACGAGGACGCCACGGAGACGAAGGAGCAGGCGGGAGAGCCGGCGGAGGCCGGCAAGGGAACATCCGTCTAGGCATCGGTATCCCCTGGGCCACCGCACGGGCCGCCCTTCGGGGCCGGTCCGTGCGGTGGTGCCGGCAGTGGACGGACTCCGGCAACCGGGTGTCCGGTCGACGATGCCGTCTTGGCGTTTCCCGCCGCTGCGCCATCATGCTGGGGTGATGGCAGGTGAGGGCTTGTTGCTGGGCCGGGAGAAGGAACTCGGCGACCTGCGCGATCGCCTGAGCCGCATCGAGTCGCGGGGCTGCGGGGTCGGCCTGGTCGGCGAGGCCGGCGTGGGCAAGAGCGCGCTGCAGGCCGCCGTCGTCGAGGACGCCCGCGCGCGTGGATTCACCGTGCTGACGGCACGGGGCAGCGAATCGGAGACGCACCTGCCGTTCGCGAGCCTCCATCAGGTGCTGCGACCGGTACTCGCACGCAGCGCCACCTTGCCGGCACGGCAGCGGGACGCCCTGCTGTCCGGCTTCGGTATGAGCGACCTGACGTCACCGGACCCGTTCCTGATCGCGCTCGCCGTGCTGGAGCTCGTGGTGGACGCGGCCCGGCAGGCACCCGTCCTCCTGTCGCTCGACGACCTGCACTGGATGGACGAGCCGTCGGTCGACGTGGCGGCGTTCGTGGCCCGGCGCGTCGAGAGCGAGCGGGTCATGGTGCTGGCTTCGGTACGGGCCGGCTCCGCACCGTTCACGGACGACCCGTCGATGGAATGGGTGACTGTCGCCGGCCTCGACACCTCCGCGGCCTCGGCCCTCGTCGACAAGCACGCGCCGGACCTGACACCGGCACTGCGCGAGCGGGTGTTGCGGGCGGCCCGGGGCAATCCGCTGGCGCTGCAGGAGTTCCCGGTGGCGATGCGATCCGGCCGGTTCGGGTGGACCGAGCTGTCCGACGAGCTGCCGATGACGACCCGGCTGGAGCGCGCCTTCGTGTCCCGGGTCGCGCACCTGCCCGCCGCGACGCGGACGCTGCTGATGGTCGCCGCGCTGGACGACGGCACGGATCTGGCGGAGATGCTGGCCGCGGCGAGCATCGTCGGGGGTGCCACGGTTGGTCTCGAGGCCAGCCAGCCGGCGTTCGACGAGGGTCTGCTGATCTCCGACGGCACGGTCGCCCATTTCCGGCATCCCCTCGTCCGCTCGGCGCTGTGGCACGCGACGCCGCTCGCGCAGCGGCAGGCCGGCCATGCCGCGCTGGCCAGCGTCCTTTCCAGTCCGCATCCCGACCGGGCCGCCTGGCATCGGGCGTCCTCGATCACGGCGGCCGACGAGCGGATCGCCGCCGAGCTCGAGCAGGCGGCCCGCAACGCCTTCCGGCGTGGCGCCCTGGTGTCAGCCGTGTCCTGGCTGCGACGAGCGGCAGCGCTCAGCCCCGATCCGTCGGCGCGGGGGGCGCGTCTGCTCGACGCGGCGGAGATCGCGTTCGAGCTGGGCCGTTTCGGCCAGGTCGAGCGGATCAGGAGGCAGGTCGCCGGGATGGCACTTCGCCCCCGGGACCAGTCGAGGCTGGCATGGTTGGAAGGCGTCTTCGATGACGGCTGCTCGGGCGAATCGGCGGAGGTGCGGCGGCTGATCCGGCTGGCCGAGCAGGCCCTGCGCACCAGCGATCCGGACCTTGCCATGCAGCTTCTGGTCGGCGCCGCCCGGCGGGTGTGGTGGAGCGACCCTGGAGCGGACGTCCGTCATGAGATCGTCCGCACGGTGCAGCAGGTGTCGCTGCCGGAGAACGATCCGCGGCTGCTGGCCGTCTGCGCGCTCGCCGAATCGAACGAACGCGGATCCTTCGTCATCGGCCAGCTCGCCCACTGGCCTTCGGACGCGCACGGCCGGCCGGAGGCGGCTGGCCTGCTCGGTATCGCCGCGTTCTGCACGGGTGACTTCGCCCGCGCGGTCGAGTTCCTCTCCACACCGGTCGACGCGCTGCGCTCTCAGGGCCGGTTGAGCCTGCTCGCCGAGGCCCTCGCGATCCGCGCCTGGGCCGCGATCTACCTCGGCGGTTTTGAGCTGGCGCGCACGGCCGACGAGGCGATGCGGCTGGCCGACGAGACCGGCCAGACCCTGTGGGCGGCGACAGCACGGATCGCGATCGCCACCATCGGAGCGATCCGCGGCAGCCACGGCCCGGGCGCGGAACTGCTCACCGCCGCTGAGCGGGTGGCCGTTCGGACGCCGATCGCCACGTCGTCCCTGCTCGCGGGTGTCCAGTTCGCCCGCGGCCTGGCCGAGCTGGGCTCAGCCCGCTACGAACAGGCCTACGGGCAGCTGCGACGGGTGTTCGATCCCGAGGATCCGGCCTTCCAGCGCGCCCAACAGGTCTGGACGCTGAGCTACCTGGCGGAAGCCGCCGTCCACACCGGTCGCCAGGACGAGGGACGTGCCCTGCTGGTCGGCATCGAGCGCATCGCCGGCAATGATCCCTCGCCCGCGGCGAGAATCGCCCTGGAGTACTCCCGCGCGGTCCTGGCCGACGACACGACCGCCGAGGTGCTGTTCCGGCAGGCCCTCGACGGCGGCGGGCGCCGCCTGCCCTGGCATCGGGCCCGGGCGGAGCTGGCATACGGCTCGTGGCTACGCCGGCACCGGCGGCTCGTCGAGTCCCGAACGATGCTGCGAGCGGCTCGTGACGCCTTCGACACCCTGGGCGCCCGGGCCTGGGCCGAACGCGCCGACCAGGAGCTTCGCGCGACCGGTGAGAAGGGCTGGCTTCCCACCGTCGGCCCGAGCGAACTGCTGTCACCGCAGGAGGCCCAGATCGCCGAGCTGGCCGCGCAGGGCCTGTCGAACCGGGAGATCGGGCAGCGCCTGTACCTGTCCCATCGCACGATCGGCTCGCACCTCTACCGCATCTTCCCGAAGCTCGGCATCACCTCGCGGGCACAGCTGCGCACCGCGCTGACCAGCGGCACCACGCCATCCAACGTCACCGCGACGTCCGGCGGAACCGCGACGTCCGGCGCCCCGCAGCCACGCCCGCCGGGATCGGATTCGGTCAGATGACGCTAGCCAGCTGGACGTCCCCGTGTCTCCTCCCGTGAATCGACTCGGTCCGCGACCGAAGCCGTACCCGCCCGAACCGTTCTAGGTTCACACCGACGGCTCGGCGTCGGCCGCCGAGCACGCGATGAGGGAGTGAACGATGGCGACGCCGGTGCTGTTCATCCACGGCCTGTGGCTGCACGCGAGCTCCTGGGAGCCCTGGCTGCATCTGTTCCGGGACGCCGGGTACGACCCGCAGGCCCCGGGCTGGCCCGGCGACGGCGAGACGGTCGAGGCGACCCGAGCCAATCCGGAGCCGATCGCCGGCCACGGCATCGACGACGCCACCGAGCACTTCGCCGCCGTCATCGACAAGCTGCCGTCGCCGCCCATCCTGATCGGGCACTCGTTCGGCGGGATGATCGCGCAGAAGCTGCTCGGGCAGGATCGGGCGCTGGCCGCCATCGCGATCGACGCGGCGCAGATCAAGGGCGTCCTGCCGGTGCCGCTGTCCTCGTTGAAGGCGACGCTGCCGGTGTTCAAGAATCCGGCCAACCGGAACCGCACGGTCTCCCTGACCGCGGAGCAGTTCCGGTTCGCGTTCGCCAGCGCCGTGTCCGCGGAGGAATCCGAGGATCTCTTCGAGCACTGGGCGATCCCGGCGCCGGGGCGGCCGCTGTTCGAGGCGGCGGCCGCCAACTTCAGCCCGCATTCGCCGGCTCAGGTCGCGACGGGCAACGAGAACCGCGGCCCGCTGCTGCTGATCGCGGGTGGCAAGGACAACACCGTCCCGGAGACGGTCACCCGCGCGACCCTCAAGCAGTACCGCCACTCCTCGGCCGTCACCGACATCCTGGAGTTCGCCGACCGGTCGCATTCGCTGACCATCGATTCCGGCTGGCGTGAGGTCGCCGAGGAATGCCTGGCCTGGCTGCGGCGGCAGTCGCTGTGAATCTCGGGCTGGCCGGCAAGGCCGTCATCGTCACGGGAGCCAGCCGGGGAGTCGGGCTCGCGGTGGTGCAGGGCCTGGTCCGGGAGGGAGCGCAGGTCGCGGCGGGAGCGCGGGCGGGCTCCCCCGAACTGGCGGCCCTCGCCGACCAGGGCGACGTGATGGTCGTTCTGGGCGACCTGACCACCGCGACCGGATGCCAGGCCCTGGTCGACGCGGCCGTGGCCCGCTTCGGCGGGGTCGACGTGCTCGTCAACAACGTCGGCGGAGTCCATCCCCGCACCGAAGGATTCCTCGGCGTCACCGACGAGGACTGGCAGTGGGCGATCGAGATGAACCTGTTCTCGGCTGTGCGCGCGACCCGCGCGGCCCTCCCGCACCTGCTCCGGTCCGCTCCGTCCACCGTCGTCACGGTCTGTTCGGTCAACGCCTCGCTGCCCGATCCCGACGTCGTCGACTACAGCGCGGCCAAGGCGGCACTGCGAAGCTTCTGCAAATCCCTGTCGAAGGAGTTCGGCCCGCGTGGGGTCCGGGTCAACACGGTCAGCCCCGGGCCGGTCGAAACCGCGCTGTGGCTCGGCCCCGGCGGCGTCGCCGAGACGGTGGGGCGAGCGCAGGCGATCGATCCCGCCGCCGTGCGGGCCGCCGCGGTCGCCGGAACGCCGACCGAGCGGTTCACCCACCCTGAGGAGGTCGCCGAGCTCGTCCTGTTCCTCGCGTCCGGGACCGCCGGCAACATCACCGGAACCGACGTGGTCATCGACGGCGGCATGGTCACAACGATCTGAACACCTGTTCCGGCGCGGCTTCGCCGGGACGTCCGCCGGGACGTCCCGGCGGGGCTCACGGCCGCGTGTGCCCCGGCACGGTGAGCCTTGGCAGGGTGAGGATGTCGGCTCCGTCGTCGGTGATGGCGATCGTGTGCTCGCTGTGTGCCGTCCGGCAGCCGGTCGCGCTGCGCAGCGTCCAGCCGTCGGCATCGATGACGAGCTCGGCGGTGTCCGCCATGATCCAGGGCTCCAGGGCCAGCATCAGGCCGGGGCGCAGCTTGTAGCCACGGCCGGGCCGCCCGGTGTTCGGGACATGCGGGTCCTGGTGCATCGTCGAGCCGATGCCATGACCGCCGAACTCGGTGTTGATCAGATACCCGGCCGCACTGAGGACGGAGCCGATGGCATGGGCGATGTCGCCGATGCGCGCCCCGGGGCCGGCGGCGGCGATCCCCGCGTGCAGCGCGCGTTCGGTCGCGTCGATGAGCGCGACGCTCTCCGCGGGCTTTGACTCGCCCACGATGAAGCTGATGGCGGAGTCCGCGGCGACGCCGTTCTTCGAGACGGCGAGGTCGAGCGAGAGCAGATCGCCGTCGGCGAGCCGGTAGTCGTGGGGCAGCCCGTGGAGCACGGCGTCGTTGACGCCCGTGCAGATGTAGTGGCCGAACGGCCCACGCCCGAACGACGGCGCGTAGTCGACGTAGCAGGACTCCGCGCCAGCCTCGACGATCATGGCCTTCGTCCAGCGGTCGATGTCCAGGAGGCTCGTACCCACCACGGTCCGGCTCTTCAGCGTCTGAAGGATGTCGGCGACCAGGGCGCCTGCCTCCTTCGCCCGGGCCAGTCTGGCGGGGTCCAGGATCTCGATCACGCGCGGCACCCCTCCCACACATCCCCAATAATTATCCCGGCCATACTATACCGGTATTACAATCGGTCCCGTGGTCAGGTTGCCGCTCACTGCCGCCGAGGTCGAGCGCGGTCAGCGCCTCGGTGCCCTCCTCCGGCGAGCCCGCGGTGAGCGCTCGATGCTCACCATCGCCCTGGCGGCAGGCGTCTCACCGGAGACACTCCGAAAGATCGAGTCCGGCCGGGTGGCCACCCCGTCCTTCCCGACCATCGCGGCGATCGCCGACGTCCTGTGCCTCTCCCTCGACGAGGTGTGGGCCGAGATCAACCAGCCGGCCGCCACGTCCGATCCGGCCGGATCGGATCGCGACGCACGCGAGCGGCTGGCCTCCTGAGCGTGCAGCACAGGCCGGGCGGTGGTCGAATGGCCTGCGACCGGGCCGGGTGGCAGGCTTGCCCGTTCTGCGAAGATTGCGCGCATGGAGAACCCCATCGCGCGTGCTGGATGCCTGGTCGCGGATTGAGCATTGGCTTGCCGACCACGCCCCAGCCAGCTACGGCCGCCTGAATCCGCCGGCCGAGAACTCACTGAGCCTTTTCAATCTTGGTTTGTCTGATTCTCCCGGCGGTTAAGGGTCACCAATTGACGAATTGAACGGGAACCGGCTCGGGCCGTTCCATCATCTGGCGACGGCAATAGTTGGTCGGGCGGCGGGCGGAGGGATGCCGTAAATAGAGAAGTCCCCGGTAGATCACAGGGTTCCTACTCCACTGTGCCCTTGACCGAGGACTTCCGTTGCTAACCTACCCCGGTGTCGTCGACCTGCCCGAGTCGACCCTGACCTTCCTCACGGGACTGCTGGCCGAGGACCGCGCCCAGCGCCGGACCTGGCGCAAGCTGCCCCCACGCGAGCAGGCACTCCTGGTGCTCGCCCACCTCCGCAAGGGTGAACGCTACGAGCACCTCGCCGAGGGCTTCCAGGTCAGCGTCGGCACCGTCCACAACTACATCCGCGAGGCCGTCGGCCTGCTCGCCACCCACGGCCGGACCCTGCTCGCCGCGGTCTGGACCTTCGCGTGGACCCAGAGCAACTTCCTCATCCTCGACGGCACCGTCGTGCGTACCAACCGTGTCCGTGCGCACAACAAGCTGTACTACTCGGGCAAGCACAAGTACCACGGCATCAACCTGCAGGGCCTCACCGACCCCTACGGTCGGCTGCTCTGGATCTCCGAAGGACTTCCCGGCTCCGTCCACGACCTCACCGCGGCCCGGATGCACGACGTCCTCCATCTGATCGACCGCTCGGGGCTCTACCTCTACGCGGACAAGGGCTACGTCGGCGGCGAGGGTGACCGCCTCCTCGTCCCGGTCAAGAAACCCAAGAACAGGGAACTCCCCGACCGCGACAAAGAGACCAACTGGACCCACGCCACCACCCGCTCGCAAGGCGAACGAGGATTCGCGGTCCTCAAGAACTGGCACATATTCGACCGTTTCCGCGGCTGCCCACGCCGCGTCGGCATCTTCGCCCAGGCCGTCCTCGTCCTCTCCAGTGAGGGCCTTTAGGAAAATCGACTTTGAAAAGGCTCACTGATCGTCGAGGCGGAACGTGTACCGGGTGTTCGCTTCTCACCAGGCCTCGTCGCACTCCCGAGCATGCGTAACGGCACCTCCGAATGGATGGACGGCTCGAAGGACGACGGTGCCAGGCTCGGCAGATGGCCGTCGCTGGCCGCGATGCTGACCGACATCGCCGACGCGGTGGAGACCGGCACCGACCTCGGCATCTGGCGGCCTCAGGTAGTCGACGGACGTCTGGACTGGGAGATCGCCCCGAGAAAGCACTCCGGGAGCTCTAAAGATCACCCAGGCCGCCCACAGTGGGCGATCGCCTCCCGGTAGATCGGGTTCGCGATCCGAACCGGCGGGCTCAGCCGCTCCTCCGCCCCGCCCAGACACCCGACCATGATCGTCTCCGACGTCGGAACCGCGATTTCCTCGCGCGCCGCGTCCTCATATCTCCATGGCTGGCCTTCGGGACCTATGCGAAGCTCGAATCGTGGTGGCCAAGGTCTTCGCCTGGACGGACTGCACGACACGCTTCGTCATGGCGTCGTCATCGTGGTCCGACGTGGCTCGTGCGGCGCGCTCGGCTGGTTTCGGGGGCGTCAAGGCCGGTGACGTCACCACACTCGTGTCGGAGGACGAGCGTCGGGCGGCCGAGGGTCGACCGGGCGTCCTGCTGGCGCGGTGGGAGTGCAACGGAGCGACCGGCGAGTGGGGATCTCCCGTTCCGGAGAGGCTCCGGCCGCTGTTCTGAGTCTGGACGGTGTGCCGGCCGAACTACGCTGAAACACCTCGCGCAAGGCCGAACAAGTGAGGGCCGGGACCAACGACGGAGCCCACGGATAGGCCGGGAAGACTAAGAGAAGCAGCGCTCCGTCCACGGATCTCCACCAATGTCCACCAAGTCGGCACGACCTGGACCTCAGCGGGGCCCGTGTCACCGGTTTCCACTGCTTCGGGTACAGCGGCGGGTACAAGGTCGCCGACTCGGACTCCACGATGGCTAGAGCAAGCATTTTGGACCTCAACCTGCCCCGGCTCGGGAGCGACGCGCATGCGACCAGGTGCCCTCCTGTACGCACGCGGACGGCACCACCCATCGATTGTTGCCGCCATCTAGAGCGTATTACCCATAAGCAGGTCATCGCGAGCATTTTCCACATAGTCATTGACGAGATCACGCCATTCCCCATTACTAAATTCGGTTGAACCGTCAAGCATACCGTCGACGTAGCTCAGGAAATTACCCGCAGATTCGAGGACTCGCTCTTTCCCGATAAGACGTAACACTATCCAGGATGCCCATAGGTTGCTCCTGGCTTCGCCAGCAGATGATCGGTCCCAGTCGGGTTGCGTCATAAGGGCGAAGGCTCTTCGACACCCTCCAACAGCTCGATAGAAAGCGACATACGCTTCTCGCCGCTCGGCGTGAAGCCTGAACCGGTCTTCCCTTCGCTCCGTCTCGCGGCGCGCATGCGCCGCTTCCTTAGCTTGGTATCGCGCACCAATGTATACTCCGAGCACCGTCAGGATACCGCCGAGGGCAGTCAGCAAAATAGACGACAGTAGGCTCACCACGACCTCCAAAGAAATAGTCGATGGCAGTCAATCTGCAAGTAACCCCAGATTCTCCGACAACACCCATACGCCGCCCTATCTCCTGGTCTCGCACATTCCGTCCACGGCCGTCCGCCAGCATCCACCCATAATCGATGGCCTTGAAATATCAACCTGGCTAATATCAGACCATCGCTAAGACATCAAAAGTCGGCGACCCATGCATTAAGAAAACCGGGCGTTCCGTCTACGGACGTCCACCGCGGTCCGCCGGCGCGGGTACCGCGATGGGTACACGTCCTTCCGGCTGCATCAGCCTGAAGAGCGATGCAGACCCGTGAACACGGGCAACATCTGAGCGGTCCAGAGATAGCCGTCATTCAATGTTAGGACAGTCAAGAAATTGCGGCGCGCCCACAGATACTCGACGAAGCTCCAGATGCCTATCGGGAAGGATTCGGTCGGGTGCGACGTGAACCCCCGCCGGCGACTCGCCCCTCGGATTACTATGTGCCCCTTCCAGTTCCGGCGACAGTAGTGATGTAGGCTTCAATCTCCTGGGCTGCACGTTCGGAGTCGTTTGAGGTGCGACGCAAAGCAGAGGCTATTTCGGCCTGCATCATCCGCCACTGCTCGCGATCTGCATGCTCTACTCGGTCTGCGAGCGTCGAGAAATAGGTGCTGGAATCCTGATTACGCCGAATAAGCGTCTTGCCCCAATTTCTAAGGGTGCGCTGATTCTTGAAGCTATTTAGGTACTGCAGCAACCCTATTGCAAATCCAACCATACCCACAATGAAGCCAATGAGATCCATACCCTACTCCAGCACCCTGATGGACAGGATATTGCGGACATCCATCTGAGGCGAGCAATCATGCACCGACTTCAACTCTAAGTGGCGATAATCTCGCGCACGAGCATCAATTATCTTTAGTGGTATGCTCGGGTTTGTCTCATTATCTTCCCTGCGATCTCCTCTGAGATACTCGAGAGCCAGGCGCAGGCTGGCAGCAGTGCCAATCGCGAAAGACCCGGCGCAAAGTAGTGCCACCCTAGGTGATGCGCTCCATGGATTCTCATACATTGCGAGTATGCCGACATTTGGACTACCAGTGAAAGAGAACCGCCTTCCGTCGGCAGCAACAATCATCCCGGGATATCCGTACGGCCTAGGGAAGCCGGCCCGCCAACGATCCCAGGATTCACACTTTTCCAGCAGCATTTCGGAAATCAAATTGACTGCCGCAGAGCCCACCACTACAAGGTTATCTTCGGGTGGCGGACCCTGCCGGAGATTCTCATAGTAGTCGATGTCCAGCATGCTTCTTACTGAAAAGGAAGAAGCTCCCGCGCTTCTCGCAAGCCGGTCTACCTCTATTGCAATCTCGGGAAGATAGAGCCCATCAGAAGAGAGCGCGAGGTGCGGAGTATCCGATGCTGTCGCGCGTCCACTCGGCATCACTATGGAGAGAGCTAAAGTACCATCGGCTCCACCAAGTCCTCGCCAGAAACCTGAATCAGAGAGTTTTCGGAGCTCCATCACGATAATTCCCGAAAGTTGAACATACTCGTCATCGAAGTTTCTACATCGATTTCAAGGCCTACGATTTCGCGCCCCACACCTGACCTATTTTCCCGACATTTTGCAGAGTGCACTCCCGAGTCGCGCGCACATGAATATAGAGGAAACCACTCCTCGCACAGGAAAGTCGATGTCGAGAGAATTGCTATTTCCTGTCGCGCAGTACAAATACCCGCCTCCCCCATCGTCACCCATCCTTGCCGGGGCGAATTTCAAGTGTAGCAAGTCCAACTGCGCAGATCGTAGCTCGGAACACAACTGGACTCGACCTGTTCTTAAATAAAGCCGTGCCGGCCGATGTCGACGTCCCGGGAAGTCGCCGCCCATGGCAGTGATGCGCCCGGCGAACGCGGCGGGAGCCATGGATTTGATCTTACGAAAGAGACCTTGACCAGGACTTTCGGGGCGCCGCGAGGGACCGAACCCCGAACCCGCGGATTAAGCGCAGCGGGCCGCCTGTCTACTGTCGCCCATGGATGTCCGCCGCGTCGGCCCGGGCCTGCGCGCCTGCCTGCCCGTTTCCACGCCTGTCCATCGATCTCCACCGGCTTGGGTAGCCCCCGGATCCGTCACATCCGCGAGGCATCAGGTGAAGACCTCGACGGGGGCATCGGGCAACGCCCCCGTGTTCGACCCGAACATCGCAGGTGACCAACGGAAGGCGCAGAACCATCTCGCCGGGGGCCCTTCGAAAGATCGAGTCCGGTCGGGTAGCCACTCCTTCCTTCCGCCGTCGCGGCGATCGCCGACGTCCTGTGCCTCTCCCTCGACGAGGTGTGGGCCGAGATCAACCAGCCGGCCGCCACGTCCGATCCGGCTGGCTCGGATCGCGACGCACGCGAGCGGCTGGCCTCGTAAGCCACGCCTGTGGTCAGTACCGGTCCAGAACGTGCGCATAGGGCATCGGCAGCTCCGGTGTGGCACCGCCCGGAAACCACGCCGCGCAGGTTCGCCGGTGGCGCTGCGGGATGGTCGTCTCGGCCGCGCAGGAGTATCCGAGGAGCAGGCGCACCAGCAGCCGGTTGTCGGGGATGAGCTCGCCGCCCACCAGCTCGTCCATCGCGGTGCCGGTGGCCGCCCCGCCGTCTCGCCGCCGAAGTTCCGGTTCGAGCGTGGCCAGCAGCTCGGCTCGGTTCAGGATCGCCGCCATCATCCCGCCGGTCGGCGGGAACTCCTGGTGGTACGCGCAGCCGAGCTGTCGCGCGAGCCGCCCGACGACCCCGTCCAACGGCTCCCGCACCCGGAAGTCGCTGACCCGCAGCTCCCAGGCGGAGCGGGCGACGTCGGCGAGCAGGCACCGGGCGGCCTCCGCATCGCGGGCCGCCATCTCCTCCACAGTCAGCCCGAAATAGCCGTCGCCGAACGACCGGCCCGCCAGGATCGCGTATCCCACGGGCTCCCCCGCGGCCTCGGCCACGCGGATCTCCGATCCCGGCCGCCAGGTCGTCCGGGGTACCAGCCGGTTCCAGTCCGCGCGACGTTCATGGGTCCACGGGCGGTGGGCGTGCGCGGCGTTGTAGAGGCCCACCATCGCCGGCAGGTCGTCCGCCGAGCCGAGTCGGACGCGCACACCGCCAGGCCTCACGGCCGTGTCAGCCGCAGCCGCCGCCACGGCCGCATCCGCGGCGCGTTCCACATCGCGAACGCGGATCTCCAGAGATCCCTCGGCCACGCAGGTGGTGAAGCCGAACTTCTCGTACACACCCCGGATGCCGTCCGAAACCATGGCGACGTCCACCCGCCGTGACATCCCTGCCAACGCCTGACGGAGAAGCCGGCCCATGTGCCCACGCCGCCGGAAGGGCGGCTGGACCTCCACCCCGCCGACGCCCTCGGCGTCGACGGCCACGGCACCGAACCGCCACCGGAACGAATGCACCTCCAGCTCACCGACAGGCGTTTCCCCGTCGGCCAGGAGCCGACAGAACCGCACCGGCCGGCCGCCCGCACCCGGCTCGATCGTCTCCGTGTAGCGCAGACCAGCCTCAAGCACGATGTCGATCACGGGATCCATGCCCTGAATGTCAACGACTCAGATGAATCACACAAGGCGCTCGGGCGATCGGCACTCAGTCAGATGGTTACCCGTTCAGCAGAGTCACTGTGCGGCCGGCTGGACTGGTCGCGGCGGAGACGGCGGTGGTCCGCTGGACCCGGGGCTCGGCGATCGACGATCTGGCAGTTGCCTGCCGGCCGAGCTGCTGCCCCCGTGCGGTCGGCTACCGGTGGGCGTCCTCGCCGTCGCCGACGAAGTCGAACAGCCGGACATCCGGCTGGTAGGGCAGCGGCTGCCCCACCAGCCGGTGGGTGCCCACCCCCAGGAGGAATCCGTCCTCGCCGTCGAATCCCGTCTCCGCGAAACCGGCGCCGGCGAACCAGGAGCGGATGGTGGGCGTGAGATCGGGTGAGCGGCGGTGCCGGGTCCAGATCACGGTCGCAGCGGGCCGGCACAGCCGCGGCAGCTGTTCGACGGTGTGCCGCACATCGGCGTCGGCGATGTTGCCGAAAACCCCGCAGACCAGGGCGATGTGCACCGGCGCGACCGGCTCGTACACGGCGGTGACCGACGCGTCGCCGTGCACGACCTCCACCCCGCCCAGCCCGGCGGCACGGGCCGCGCGCTCGGCGTCGGCGGCGAGATCGGGGTCGAGCTCGACGAGCCTGGCCCGCACATCCCCGCGCCGGGCGTGATCCGGCAGCGCACCGAGGATGTCGCGCCCCTGCCCGGCGCACATGCTCAGCATTCGGATCTCTCCGGCGGGCTGTTCGTCCAGTGCCTCCCGCAGCCGCCGTTGGACGAGGGCCAGCCGCCGGCTCAACGACGAGCCCGGCAGGTCGTAGCGACGATGCCAGCCAACCCAGTGACGCTCCGCAGCGGAAGAGTCCATGGCCCACAAGGATATCGCCGCCCATCCCCCGCCAGGGTGATCACGGTCGGCCGCCGACGACCACAGCGACTCCCGCTGCCAAGCCGCGGCCGTCGACGTGGTAGACGTCCCATAGGCGGGCGCAGGGATCGGTAACCCCGTTCACATCACGTCCACCACACCACCACGACCACCAACCACCGGCCAGCGAGGTGCGCGTTGAGCGAGTATCAGTACTACGAGTTCCTCGCCGTCGACGAGCCGCTCGACACCGACGCGCAGGACGAGGTGCGCGCACTGTCGAAGCGGGCACAGATCACGGCCACCAGCTTCGTCGACGAGTACGACGGCGGCGACTTCAGCGGCCAGCCCGACGAGCTGGTCGAGGCCTACTACGACGCCCATCTGTACTACGCAGACTGGGGTTCACGGCGGCTGCTGCTCAGGCTGCCGACCAAGCTGCTGCCCTTCGACGCGGTGGAGCCCTACTTCGTTGACGGCCAGGTCGGCGCCTGGACGACGGACGAACACCTGATCCTCGAGCTGTCGAGCGAGGATGAAGCCGACAGCGAGGAGTCCGCGGCGGAATGGTCGCTGGCCCCGTTCGCCGGCCTTCGCGACGAGCTCGCCGCCGGCGACCACCGGGCGCTGTACCTGGCCTGGCTGGCGGCGTACGGATCCTGGGAGCGCGACGAGAACGCCTTCGACGACGATGCGGAGGACGAGGTCGAACCACCCGTCCCCGCCGGGGTGGGCAGTCTCACCGCCCCGCAGCGTGAGCTGGCGACCTTCCTGCGTCTGGACGAAGACCTGCTCGCGGTCGCCGCCGAGGCGAGCCAGCCCCTCGACAACCTGGCACCGGGTGGTTCCGAACGCCTGGAAATCTGGATCACAGGACTGCCCGCGGCAGAGAAGGACCAGCTGCTGCAGCGCGTCGTCACCGGCAACCCGGCGGCGGTCCGCGGCGAGCTGCTGCGCCGGTTCGGGGCCGAGAACGCTCCCGCCGCCTCCGACGCACCGCGGCGGACGGTGGCCGACCTTCTCGATGGCGCGGCGAACAGACGCGCCGCGGAGCCCCAGCTCGGCAAGGACTGACCGCGGTGGCTCCGCGGCGACGTCGTCCCGAGCACGTCGCCGCGGAGCCGCGGAGCCGCGGAGCCGCGGAGCCGCGGAGCCGCGGAGCCGCGGAGCCGCGGAGCCGCGGAGGGATTATCCGAGTACCAACCGGCCGGCCGGCCACCCGATTCCCGGCTATTCAGGTGCCGATTTGGGCGCGCGCCCAACCGAAGGCGATATAAAGCGCTGTCAGCTGTTCCAACGGCGAAGGAGCGGGCGCACATGAGCATCGACGGACGCTGGGAAATCATTCTTTCATCACCGATCGGCGAGCAGAAGGGTGAGCTCACGATCACGAGCACCGGCTCCGGATTCACGGGCTCCATGGTTCAGGACGGCACGACACTCGAGATCACCGACGGCCGGGTCGACGGTGACAAGATCTCCTGGTCGGTCGCGGTCACCTCCCCGATGAAGCTCACCCTCAAGTCGACGGCCACCGTCAGCGGCGACACGATGACGGGCAAGGCGAAGCCCGGCATCATGCCCGGGATGTCGTTCACCGGAACCCGCGTGGGCTGAGCCCACCCAGGGAAAGCACGGAGATACCAGCGGACGGTGCGGCGCGACCCCAACAGCGGCTACGCCGCACCGACGGCCTCACCTTCGGCGATACTGCCCCTTTCGCCCGATGCCGTCCGCATGCCCTTCGGCCGGACAACCGGCAGGTACAAATCTATTCGGTTTCCATATTCCAAAGGAAAGCAGCCGGAGGAATCGTTTCCTCGGAAAATGACCGCGATGCGGGGGCTGCCCCCGGACCTACTCCGGCCGCTCGACAGCACCTCGGGCGGCCATGAAGCGGTCCTCCAGGGAGCTCAGCGCCGAACCCAACAGCATCCGATGCTCCACCACGTAGTTGACGAATACCGGTGTGTGATGCTCGCCATGCAGGTCCACCCCGATCCGCTGCCCCGCGTCCCGCCGCAGACGGACGAGCTGGCGTTCGAGCCACTTCTCGTTCGTCCGGTCGGACGGCCGGTCCAGCAGGCGCAGGGTCTGGTGGGTGCGATCCCGCGGCCGCGGCGGCAGGCCCCGCAGCTCGGGGTAGCAGTAGGCGGCGAGGGTACGGACATCGCCCGCCGACCAGTCCGGATCAGGTGCCGCGGCGGTCGTCGTGGCGGCGGTACCGGCGATCACGCCGACGGCTGGAGCGACTGCCGTGACAGGGGAGGCCGCATCGTCGCCGGGCCCCGACGGCTCAGAACGCACCCCCGGGGAGATCGGTGTCCGGCATGGCGCGACCAACTGCACGATCAGCTGGAAACGATGTTCCACATCCCCGTCGGGGGAACGCAGCGTCAGCCACTGACGGGAGCGGGGAAGCAGCTCCGGCGGGCTGAACGGGGTGATCTCCCGATGCAGCCCGGGTGCTGTCAGCAGGAGCTTCGTGGCGGTGGTCGAGCAGTTGGTAACCGCCCACCCGCCGCCTGCCTGACTGATCCGTCCCGCCAGCCGGGGCATGGACGGCTCGAGGGAGCCCTCCGGGGTCAGCAGCGTGGCCGCGAGGTCGACGCCGGCAGGAGCCCGACCAAAGCCGAAAACCATGCCGGGGTGTAGCAGCCATCGCGAGTCGACCCGCAGGGCGTTCTCGCGTGGGTCGATCTCGGTGTTCAGGCCCCCCGCCCGCCGGTAGAGCAGAATCAGCTGTGTGCCGGGGAGACCGGGGGTGACGCTCACCGGGGCCGGTCTCCGCACAGGCTGTCGTTGGCAGGCATCAGTGGGAGAGTCCCACGGGTAGCGAGACCCTGGCGATGGTGGAGAAGCTGCGGGAGCTGCGCCGAGGGCGCGGGGCGCGCTCGGACGACCTCCCGGCTCGGACCGGGCCCAGGCTCCGGCTGTTCTGTGGCATCGCAGACCATGATTCCCCGGGGCAGCTGCGGGAGAAACTGGTCCGTGCTCTGATCGGACAGTGTGAGCGGCTGCCCGGCGACCTGCGGCTCGCGGTGCTCGCCGCGTTCGCGCTGCACGACCAGGCCGCCCAGAAGTTCCTGCACGAGCGGATGGAACGGCTGGCCGGCCGGCTGGGTCGTGATCCGTGTACGGCCCGCCGCCGCGTTGACGAGGGCCTGCGCCTGTGCGCATCGGCTCCTCAGCAGAACGACTCGAAGCCCAGGAGCTGCTCATCGCCACGGCGCCACACCGCGGCCGCGTAGGTCAGGCCGTCGGCGTCGCCCCGCGCGCCGTATCGCCCCGGAACGTCGAAATGGTGCCGCATCCGCTCCCAGCGCTCGGACGCGTCGACCGGAGTAAGCCACCGCAACGGGCGGTGGAACCCGTGTAAAAGTACGGTGCGCGCGTCGACGAGTCGGCGCTCCACCTCGTCAGCCTCGGCCCATCGCTCGCGACGCCACTCCCGCCCCGCGTCATCCCACAGCCGGTCACCGAGTACCCGGTTCCGCGGCTGCCGTTTCCCCACCGATCCATTGTGGCACCAGCCGAGCGGACGCCGGGCAAGAAGGCCCGACCCGCAATCATGGTGCCATGGGCATTCCGAGCCGGGCGCCGATCACCGTCCGCCACGCACGCGGCGAAGATCTTCCCGCCGCCCTGGAGGTGTGGCAGCGGGCGAATACCGCTCGTGGCCGCCCACCTGATGTCGCCCGCGTCGCCAGGGTTCACGCGAAGCTCGCCGCCCCAGACGCCCTGCTGTTCGTCGCCGAGGATGGAACAGAAATTCTCGGCATGCTTCTGGCCGAGACGGGCCGGGAAGACGACGGGCAAGGTCCCGAGCTGGAAGAACTGTGTCACATCTCGATGGTCTTCGTTGATCCCGGCTTCTGGGGGCAGCGAATGGGTGAAAGTCTCCTCCGAGCCCTCGTGGACCATGCTCGCGGTAGCGGATACCGCCGCCTTCAGCTGTGGACCGGAACCACCAACCGTGCAGCCCAGCGCCTCTATCGTCGCGTTGGATTCGTCCCGAGTGGCCGCGTGGCACGCATGAGGAACGGAGAGGAGGCCCTTCACCTCAGTCGACCAACCCGTTGACCAGACGATCTTTACGCGGAACAGCCTGGCCACCGCCACCGCCCTTCAGATGGTCGGACGGCGGGGCGGCCGGACTAAAGGGCCACACTCGGGCCTATGGGACATGGGCATCACCACGGCGGAGGCGGCGGAGCCGGAACCGGTGAGACGTCGCGGCCAGCCACGATCGTCATGGCGGTGGCGGTCACGCTGTTCCTGATCCTCACAGGTGCCGGTGTGGTGATGCTCTGGCCGTCTGGCGGCGCCCACGAGACGCCGGAGGATCTGCGTGGTCTGGTCGGCGGTGCCGGCCAGCTCGTCGACGCCACCATCGAACGCGCCGGCCGGGGGCCCTGCCCCGACCTGGCCGGCACCGGGACGCCGCAGGGGACCTGCGACCAGATCGACGCCGTCCTGGACGATGCGCCGGAAGCCGACGCCCGGGTCCATCTCGACACCCTCGTCGACCCCACCGGCCCGGTCCTGAAGGCCGGGGACGAGGTCCGTCTCGCCGCCACGACGAACATCGCGGGCCAGGCGACCTACTATGTCGCGGACTTCCAGCGCTCCGCCCCCATCGGCTGGATCGCGTTCCTCGCCGCCGCCGTGGTCGTCGCGGTCGCCCGTTGGCGCGGGCTGGCGGCACTCGCCGGCCTCGTCCTCAGCTATCTCGTGATCGTCGAGTTCACGTTGCCGTCCCTGCTCGACGGGCATCCTCCCGTCGCGGTCGCCCTGACCACCGGCGCCGCCCTGGTCATCGTCCTGCTCTACCTCGCCCACGGTGTCTCGGCCCGCACGACCGCCGCACTGCTGGGAACCCTGGCCAGCATGGCCCTGGCCGGCGCCTTCGGTGCACTGGCGATCAGGTTCGCCCACATCACCGGGCTCGGCTCCGACGAGGACGTGATGCTCAAGGCGTTCGCCGGGCAGCTGAGCCTGCCAGGCCTCGTGCTCGCCAGTGTCATCATCGGCTCACTCGGCCTGATCAACGACATGACGATCACGCAGGCCGCCGCGGTCTGGGAGGTTTCCGAGGCGGCCCCGCACGCCTCGCTGCGGCACCTGTACCGCTCCGGGATGCGGGTCGGACGCGACCACATCGCCTCCAGCGTCTACACCCTGGTGCTCGCCTACGCCGGTGCCGCCCTGCCGACCCTGCTCCTGTTCACCCTCGCCGACCGCAGCAGCACGGACCTGGCCGGCACCGATCTCGTCGGGGCCGAGATCGTGCGAACCGCCGCCGGCACCGTCGCCCTGGTCGCCTCGGTCCCCCTCACCACCGCCATCGCCGCCCTGGCCGCATCACGACGCCCGCTACCGCCAAGCCCGGAATCCCCACCGCCGACCGACGCGGATACAGCCGACCCGGCCGGCGGCGGTCACCTCGATGCCGACACCCAACCCCTCACCCGCCGTCGATGACCGGTCGTCCAGCCCACCCAGAAGCGTGCTCAGGCGGCCCATCCCCAGGCCCGGCGGTGTGCCTGGGCGAGGTAGTCGTTGACCGCGTCGAGGTCCGGCCGCAGCGGAAGCGGGGACGACGCGGGGAGATCCGGGCTGTCGAGCAGGTCGGCGAGGTCTCGCGCCACCATGTCGATCATTTCGCGGGCGGTGGCCTTGTCTACGTCGCCGCGGCGGATGGCCATCACCTGCTCACGGTCCTCGTCCCGCATAGGCAGGGACAGCCGGCCGGTGGTCATCAGCTCGAACCCCTGCAGGCCCAGGCGGAGGGCCTGCGCGGCGTATTTCGTGTCATAGCCGTGGGCGGCGACGAGCTCCGGACGGTTCGGAACCCGGTTGCGCCGGCCCAGGCCGTCCATGCGTTCGGCCTGGTTCCTCAGGTAGCGGAGAAACCGCTCGCCGGCCTGCTGCGACACCACCGCGGGGGCGAGCGCGCGCAGCCGGTCCCCCTCCTCGGTGCGGACGATCAGGGCGTCGTCGGGCACCCAGAACAGCAGGAGCACCGACGGGTTCCCGGAGACGGCGAGGCTCAGCCACCGTCGCAGGCTGTAGATCACCAGATCGGTGTCGCCGGGGCCCGAGCGGGCGCCTTCCGGCTGGGTGCGGAACACGTAGCGGGTGAACGAGTCGTCGGTCGACCCGTTGTGCACATCCACGGCGTGCAGGCCGAGGGCGTACGCCGGGGGTTCGATCGAGATCCCCATCTCGTCCCGGTCGTCCTGGCCGTCCAGCGCGGTGCCGTGAAGTGTGGAGCCGACCAGGCCGCGGAGGATCTCGTTTTCGCGGGCGACCTCCCCAGGGCCGTAGTCGACGTTCGGACGGGCGTCAGAGCGGACCATCGTCAGTGTTCCGTTCAGTAGCAGAGCGATCGTCGCTTCGGGGCGTCGTGTTCGTCGATGTTTTTCCACTGCCGGCAGCGACGCTCGGCAGCCCCGCGGTGACCGAAATGGAGATCCGCTGCGTGGAAGATCGCCATGGGTGCAGCCTGCCATGGGGCAGGCGGACGGTCGATTGAATTTCCCTCGGAGCCTGACCAGGTGGGCTCTTCGAAAATGTCGTGGTCCGCGAGCCAGCGGCGCCGCAGCGAAATTATGAGCGACTTCTGGAATCTTGACTGATACGATCGCGCGGTGTGCCGGTACGCACAGCAGCCCTACAAGGTTCATTACGTCTGTGTGCGCTGCCGGCAGTCTCACAAGTCCCGGTGGGACAGTGCGGAGCACCTCTGCACGCGGTGCCGTGCGCCGATGGTGTTTGCGGGTCATGACTTCGCGGCGCCTCGCAGAACAGATGACGAGGGATGGGCGGCGGTCGCGGCCGTGCTCGGGTCCGGCCTGCGCTACGAGGGATTCCAGACATGTGGATGCGGCAGAGAGCCGAGGTATCGGCCGCGAAGCAAAGCTGAGGTGCGGGCGCAACAGGCGGAGGCTGCCCGCAAGGGCATCAATGACACCCAGGCGTTTTCGTTGCGTGATCTGGAGTAGCGCTCACGGGTCTCCGACCCGAGCGGACCCGGCCGCGGGCGGGGTCTTGACCGCCGCCGCAGGGCTGGCGGTACGCTACGCCGCGATGACTACCTCCAAGCACGGATTGGGGGCCTGGTTCACCGAAGGTGAGTGCTGATGCACTCACCGGTGACCGACGCCTTCCCGTCCGATCTGCCGCGGCCTGCGCGTGACCGTTCCGCTTCGTCGCCCCCCGTCGAGATCGCGAATGCCCCCGAGGGCGCCGAGGAGCACCTCGGTCCAGCCTCGGGGACTGTCTGGCATGTGGACTGCCGAGGCACCCCGCACCTGGTCATCCTGCTGGACGGTTTGCCGGTCGCGCTCGACCATGGCCCGGCGGAACTCCGCCGTGAACGGCTCCTCGCCGAGCTGACCGGCGCGCCGCTGCCGTGCGTACGGGTGCTCGACCAGGCACTTCGTCTGACAATCCCTGCCGGCGGCGTTCCGGGTGATCCGCCGGAGGCTGCTCCGGACGGCGCCGAACTGTTCGGCGCGGCGCCGCACACTTCCCTCCCCCGCCCAGCGACCTGGAGGGTCACCGGCAGATCCTGGCCATCGAGCGCACACGGGCGTCCCAACCGCCCCGACCGCCGGGCGCGCCGGGCCCGCCGGGCACACGCCCGACCTTCCCGCTGACCACAGGTCACCGCACGGCGGGCCACTGCCCGCGACCCCTTACAAGCTTCGCGCGGCCGACAGCCGCGCCCGCACACCCGCCAGGTGATGACGCATGCCCATGACCGCCACCCTGCCCGACGAGAACAAGCCCGACGGCAACGAACCCCTGATTCCGCTGACCACGCTGTCCTTCGATGCCGTCCACGACAGCGCGCAGCCACGCACCCCCGACCCGCTCGCGGTGGCCGACGAGCTGATCGCGTTCCTGTCCGAAACATCCACCGAACCGCGCCCCGACCCCCAGCTCGAGGCGCTGATGCTCGCCGTCGCCGCGGATCTTCCGGTCCTGCTCTGGGGTGAGCCGGGGATCGGCAAGACCTCGGCGATCACCCAGCTTGCCGAGGCCCTCGACCTGCCGCTGACCACGGTGATCGCCAGCGTGCACGAGCCGTCGGACTTCTCCGGGCTGCCGGTCGTAGGCGAGGACCCCGCCGTCCATGGAGTGCCGCTGGCACCGCCGGACTGGGCGGTGCGGCTCGTCCGGGAGGGCCGCGGCCTGCTGTTCCTCGACGAGCTCTCGACCGCCCCGCCGGCCGTACAGGCCGCGCTGCTGCGCCTCGTGCTGGAGCGCAGGGTCGGCGCGCTGAGGCTGCCCCCAGGGGTGCGGATCATCGCCGCCGCCAACCCGAAGGCGTCCGCGGCCGACGGCTGGGATCTCAGCGCGCCGCTCGGCAACCGGTTCGTCCACCTGCCCTGGGTCCACGACGCCGGTGTCGTCGTCCGCGGCCTCGGCGGCACCTGGCCACGCGCGGTCCTCCCGCGGCTCGACCCGGACCGGCTCCGCGGCGCGGTGGCCTACGCCCGTCGCGCCGTTTGCGGCCTGCTGACCGCCCGCCCGAAGCTCGTCCACAAGCTCCCGGACGGTGAGACCCGGCGCGGCGGGGCCTGGCCGTCGCCACGCAGCTGGGAGATGACGCTGCGCCTCGTCGCCTTCGCCACCGCTGCCGGCGCCTCCCGAGACGTGCTCTCGCTACTGGTCCGTGGCACCGTCGGTGACGGTCCCGGGCTGGAGCTGCTCGCCAGTCTCGACCGGCTCGACCTTCCCGACCCGGAGACACTGCTCGCCGACCCGACCGCCGCTGATCTGCCCGACCGTGGCGACCTGCGGCAGGCCGTGCTCGACGCCGTCGTCGACGCGGTCCGGCGCCGACCCGACAGAAGCCGCTGGGACGCCGCCTGGGCAGTGCTCGCCCACGCCCTGGACACCGGCGCCCCGGACCTTCTCGTCGTCCCCGCCTCGACCCTCGCCGCGCTGCGCCAGCCCGACTGGGACCTTCCCGAGGCGATCGACCGCTTCAACGGGGTCGTCGCGCTGCGCCGGCGCGCCGACTCCCTCACCGACTCCCCCACCCGGGGACGCCGATGAACGCCCCGCGCCCCGTCCCGGACCCCGCCGCGGCCATCGACGGCGAGAAGCTCTTCGCCGCCAGGCTGCACGCGGCCCAGGTACGGCCCTACCTCGCCACAGCACTCTTCGCGCTCTGCCCCGTGCCGTCCTGGCGGGTCCCGACAATGGGCGTCGACCGGCACTGGCGCTGCTACGTCTCCCCGCGGTTCGTCACCGAGACGCCGGTGGACCAGCTCGCCGGTGTCTGGGTGCACGAGATCTCCCACCTGCTGCGCGACCACCACGGCCGCAGCGACCGTTACATCGCCGAACACGGCGGGGACAGCCCGGCCGAGCGGCTGCGGATGAACATCGCCGCCGACTGCGAGATCAACGACGACATCTACGGCGACGGCCTCGCCCGGCCCCTGGACTGCGTCGACCCGGAATGGCTGCAACGCCCGCCGGGCAAGCTGATGGAGGAGTACCTCGCCGGCTTCCGGCTGACCACCTACAGCCGGACCCTCGCCTGGCTGGACTGCGGCTCCGGAGCAGACGGGCTCGACCGCCCCTGGGAGCTCGGCCCGGACGGCGCACACGGCCTGAGCGAACAGGAACGCGACCTCGTCCGCCATCGAGTCGCCCGCGGCATCATCGGCGCGCCAGGGACCATGCCGGCGGGGTGGCGGCGCTGGGCCGAACGGGTCACACACCCGGCCCAGCCCTGGCGGGCCCTCCTCGGCGCGGCGCTACGGGCAGCCATCTCCGGCGCGGGCGCCGGCGACGACTACACCTACACCCGTCCCTCCCGGCGCGCCGCCGCGCTGCCAGGAGTCATCGCGCCGAGCCTGCGCCGCGTGCCGCCCCGGGTGGCCGTCGTCGTGGACACCTCCGGCTCCGTGAGCGACACCGAACTGGGCAGCGCGCTCCTCGAGATCGCCGCGATCGGCCGAGCCGTCGGCGGCCGGCGCGACAGCGTCCTGGTCGTGCCCTGCGACGCCGCGGCCGGCCCGGTCACGACGCTGTGCCGCGGAGAGGATCTCCCGCTCGTGGGCGGCGGCGGGACGGACCTGCGAGCCGGCTTCGCCGCGGCACTCCGGCACCGGCCAGACGTCATCGTCGCGCTCACCGACGGCCAGACACCCTGGCCGCGCCGCCCGCCCAGCCGGACCGTGATCGGCCTCTTCGACCGGCCCGGAACCTGGTCCGAGAACAGCGAGTACGTGCCCGAGGCCCCGCCAGCCTGGGCCCGCCTCGTCCAGATCGGCGACCAACCCAGCAGATGATCTCCAACCCTCCGCGGCACCGGTCAGGGCAATCGAGCGTGCAGGGCGTACTCCACCGGGATCTCTCGCCCGGCGAGAAACAGCCGCCACCGGCCGTCCGACCCTCGGACCATCAGCTCCTGACGCCCCTGAGGGCCTTCGGCGTCGAGGTACTCGGAGAGCCTGGTGACACGCAGACCGGCCGCCGCGGCGGCTGTCACGATCTCCCCCAGCCCGTGGGGGTACTGCACGGTGTGTGTGGTCCGCAGGCGGGTCGCACTGTCGGCGTAGAAGGTCGTCGAGGGCAGGCGGTGCGCTGCGCCGCCCTGATAGGGAAAGTCGAACCGGACCGGCTCCGCGGTCTCGACCATCTGGGTCAGCGGATGCCCGTCGATCAGCACCATGGCCCCACCGGGGCGCAGAGCGGTGGCCGCGCTGTTCATCCAGGCGGCCACGTCCGAGATCCAGGGAAGCACCCCGTAGGAGGCGACCACCAGATCAAACGACGCGGCGAGGTCGCTGGGCAGCCGCTGCGCGTCCGCCTGGACGAACCGCGCGCCCAGCCCGGCCGCGGCGGCCAGGGCGCTGGCGCGCTCCACCGCGACACCGGAGAAGTCCAGCCCCGTCACGCGGGCACCGAGCCGTGCCCAGGACAAGGTGCCCAACCCGAAGTGGCATTGCACATGGAGCAGATCGACATCGGACAGCGCCCCGACCGCCGCCGTCACCTCGTCCCGCTCCCGGGCAGACAGCGCGCACCGCCCGGCGAGGAAACCTTCGACGTCGTAGTAGTCGTCCTGCCCGTGCAGACGAGCCAGTTCGTCCCACCGCGCCCGGTTCAGCTCCAGCGCCTCGCTCACAGCGTCGTCTCGTCAATTCTGAAAGGCGTATAGCCCGCCGGAACCTCCGTCACCGTCAGATCACTGAACACGAGTTTCAGGTTGTGCCCATTGCTGTCGATGTGGACTTCGTGAAAATTGATCCCGAGCGCGTTGGACCAGGCTCGGGCGCGCGGGGAATCATCGACGACGACTGCGCCGGGATACAGGGGCTGCCACCTGACACCCCAGACGTAGCCATCGAGATCCTTCCCGGTCTCGTAGTCGACGAGTTGGTCACTGAGCGACCTCTTCCAGGTCTCCGACGTGACAGCGGTCCGCACATCGACCTCAACGCAGTGACGGAACAGGTAGCGCAGGTGCGTCGGCGGGATGGCGCTGCGTGGTTCGGCACCGACGTACACGATCATCTCGTAGTCGCGCATGTAATCGGTGAAGGCGTGATAGACGATGGCGTCGTCGAACACGTCATCGAGGGCGCGCCGGATGGCGACAACATCCACCCCTTGGTTGTACACCTGGGTAGTCGCCTTGCCTCAGCCATCGGAGTCGTCGGCTGGACGCAGGAACGCGGCGGCAGGCGCTTCCTGGGCTACCTCGACTCACAGCTCGAGGCCGCCCATGCACTCCGCCTCGGCCTGCAGGGCGTCGAGCCGCTTCTCACCGGCCGCCTCGTCCGGCCGATGGAGTCACCGGACCGGGAGATGGTCCTCGCCGTTCGCCGCGGTGACGTCGCGAAGGACGCCGCACGGGCGGTGATCGTCAACACGCGGGAGCGTCTCGCCGAGCTCCTCGACAGTCCGCGCACGGCGGAGCTCTCCCCGCTGCGCTCGGCCCCCGACCTCTCGACATCGGACGACGCGTGGTCACATCACGAAGTTCACACATCGCAGCTGGTCACGGGGGTGGACAGGCTGACCGCCCGCGCCGACATGTCCACATCCGCCCATCTTGGCCGCATGTCTGTACAATTCCCCAGCCGCTTGGACTGCCACCCTCCCATCCCTAGTCCCAACGAGGGTCGGGCAAAATGGGTCGAATCACCGCGATGATCAGTATGGGGGCTGAGGATGAAGACTGACGTAGTCAAGCCGAAGGAGGTCTTCTACAACCCGACTCAGCTCGTCGTCCCCCTCTTTCAGCGGCCCTACGTCTGGTCGAAGGAGACGCAGTGGGAGCCGCTCTGGCAGGACATCGTTCGGCTCATCCAGGTGATCTCGGAGCACAACCCGTCGGCGACACACTTCCTCGGCGCGATCGTCATCCAGCAGGCGCCGACCACGCTCGGAGCCCTCCCGGCGTGGAATGTCATCGATGGTCAGCAGCGCCTCACAACGCTTCAGCTCCTCCTCGACGCGCTCCGCTCAGAGCTGTTGCGTCGCCAGTGGCCGGCCCTCGCCGAGCAGATCGAACCGCTCGTAGTGAATCCCCCCGCCTACCGCGAGACCGAGACCGACCGGTATAAAATTTGGCCGACGAACCGCGACCGCGATGGGTTCGCCTCGGTCATGTCCGCCGCCACCCCGGTCGATTACTCAAAGGTCGTGAAGTCCCGGCTTGGTGACGCCCACAGGTTTTTCGCCGAGTCCATCGCGGTCTGGCTTGGTGACGGAACGGCCGCTGAACGTCGTGCCCGAATTCTCGTCGCCACTATTATGGACCGGCTTGAGATCGCGAGCATTCGGCTCGACTCGAACGAGGACGCCCAAGCGATCTTCGAGACTCTGAACGCCCGCGGAACACCGCTCTCAGCCGCCGATCTCATCAAGAACTTCGTCTTCCAGAACCTCCCAGGCACCTCAGTCGAGATAGAGAAGGCGTACCTGAAATACTGGGCCGATTTTGAGACGCCATGGTGGGAGGCGGAGATCACCACCGGTCGGATCAAGAATCCTCGCGCCTCGCTCTTCCTCTGGCAGTGGCTCACCGCCCGCACGCTGCTCGACTTCCCGATCCGTGAGGTCTTTACACAGTTCAAGCACTACGTCTTCACTGTCGAGAAGAACATCGGCGCACTCCTCCCACAGGTCAAGGCCGCCGCCGACCGCTACCGGGCGATCATCGAGAACGCGGAGCGGCCGAACGGTCCGCTCGCCCGTGTGGAGCTGTTCAGCTACCGGGTCGGCACGCTCGACTCGGAGATCGCCCGCCCGCTCCTCATCTGGCTGGACGAGCCCGAACAGGCCACCGTCCCGCCGGCGGACCAGAACCGCATCCTTGAAATAATGGAGAGCTGGTTCGTGCGCCGCGCCCTTGTCAAAGCTCCGTCACAGGGCTCGAACCGCTTCGTCATCGACCTCCTCCAGCACCTCAGCGATCAACCCAAGGAAGCCCTCGCCAACGCAGCCGAGGCCTACCTTGTCAGTAACCACACGGCGGTCGGCTACTGGCCGGGTGACGGCGAGGTCCGCGATGCGCTGACGGGCGCCACCGCGTACAGGAAGTATCTGCGCGCCCGCCTCCGTATGGTGCTTGAAGCGCTTGAAGACGCCAAGCGTGGTTACCCGACCGGCGCGAAACTCGCGATGGGGCCGATCGCCCGGGGTAAGGGCAGCATCGAGCACCTCATGCCGCAGAAGTGGCGAAAGAACTGGCCGGCTTCGCTTACCCCAGACGAGGAGGCTGAGCGTGACCGCGTCGTGCACCAGCTTGGCAACCTGACCTTGGTAACGTCGCCGTTGAACGCCAAGATTTCGAACGGCCCGTGGAGAACAAAGAGGTTTCACCTCGATTTGGTCAACGACGTTCTTATCACGAACGAGGCGCTGAAGCTCGGCGATCCAGTGTGGGACGAGACGAAGGTCCAGCGGCGTACCACCCTTTTGATTGATAGGATCCTTCAGGTGTGGCCGGCTCCCACGGGACACGTCGGGCTCACGGCGGCAACGACCTCCGTGCCGAGTACGGTGACCGTCGATGTCGCGCAACTCGTCGCCGAAGGTTGGCTAGCGGCGGGGACCGTGCTCAAGCAGAGTTACCAGGCCGCATATATCGAGGATCGCGAAGCCGTGGCAGTCGTCGCGCAGGACGGGCGCATCTACATCGGTGAGAAGGCGTTCGGTACCCCCTCGGGGGCGGCCCAGTGGCTCAACGGTGGTCGTTCGATCAACGGCTGGTGGCTTTGGATGATTGCCGACTCCGGAAAACGACTTTATGACCTCCGTAACGAGTACCTGCAGAGCATCGGCGAGGGTGACGCGCAGGTCGTCGACGAGGTACCGCCCGATGCGGGGCACACGTTCGTCGACGAGGCGGTCGAGTGACATTCCCGCGCGTGCAGGTGATCATTTTTCACGCGGGTGCGTCGCCAGGGAATTTAACCCGAACCCGCAAATTTGGAGATCTTCGGCGTTGCATCGATCGGTGTCCCAGACGTCTCCTAGTGCAGGTCACGGGCTCGGTCTCATCCGCAGAGTCCCGTGGCCGTCCACCGTTGCCCGCCGCCTTGGCTACCAGCCTGGCCGCCTCACCATGCGTGCCGGCCAGGGCCGCGACCTGCAAGGCGTCCTGGCCAGCTAACCCCGTCGCAGCGGTGTAGGGGCCAGGCTGGTCGAGCTTGATCCGCAACTCACCGCCGACGCCGAGCAGGCCGCTCGTTCCGCCGGACTCGACCGGGCCGAGGTGCCGCTCAAACGCACCATCCTGTCCTCGCGAGGACGGCCGTGGTCCGCCCGCTCTCCCAGAGGGTCGCCGCCAGGGGGAATCACCGCTCGGGGAAGTCGGCCAGATTCTCCTCCCAGGCCACGGCAGCCGCCTGCAGGTCGGCGGCGGTCAGACTGAGGTCGAGGTCGCTGGCCGCCTGGCGGCGGCCGTCGGGCGAAGGTGGCGCGGCTTCGGCAGCCAGGTGAACCCGGAGGGTCAGGGTGTCGCGGCCACGGGCGGCGACGCTGAACCCGACGTTGGGTTCGACAAAGACAAGGCGATCGGCGGCACCGGACGTCCCGGTGAGGCGGTCAGCGACGGCCTCACGGAGCCAGCGCACCAGACGGCGAGCTCCGGTGGGGCGGTCAGCGGCGGCCTCACGGAGCCAACGCGCCAGATCGCGGGCCTCCCACGTCGTCAGACAGGGATCAACAAACAACCACGGCGCCCCGCTCACGGCACGCACGACGCCGGCGATGACGAGCCAGTTCCCGTCCCAACCCCCAGTCTTCGTAGCCGGGTACTGGTAGCCGACGACCCGCAACTCGACCGACGCGCCATCATCCGACGAGAGCAGCACCCGCCCAGCATTCCATGCGGATTCCTGTAGTCAGGCCGGTTTCCTTCCCGTAGCGATACCCCTGACGAAGGCGACGACGCTCCTGGCCGTCTTCTGGAGCCGTACCCGGGCGGTCCCCCTTGCGGCGAGGACCGCCGTAGACGCTCATCGCGCCAGCGAAGCGAGAGGCCCGCCGGCTCAGGTCTCATCTTGGTAGACGTTGATCATGGTTGGACTGAGCTCGTCCAGGATCGCCCATTCCGATCGACGCGCGATGGCCTGCGCCCAGTCGCTCAACTCGATGCTGTCATCGGAGAACCACCACTCGGAGTGCTTGCCGAGGGCGGCGAGATCGGCGCTTGGGGCGAACTGAATCTCAAGGTGCACCTGGATGTATTCGTCATCGTCGAAGCGGGCGAACTGCCGAACGGGCGCGAGGCGGAACGCGGATCCACCACCGAAGTCAAAGATCCCGAACTGGTAGAGCAGACCGTCGGCGTTCGGCTCGTCTGGGACGTCGAAGCGGACGGCAGCGAAATCCAGGAACACGGCCCACGCCTGCCGCACGGTGAGTTCGTGGGCAGCTGTTCTCTGCGCATCGACCTTGGCAAGCAACACCTGCGCTGCGTTCTCTGTAGGCACCGCCCGGGCAGACATCACCTGCACATCATTGCAGCCAGGCAACCGGCGGCCCGATGCGATGGTGGCAGCCTGGGACGCGCCGGGCGAGCACGGTGCGCCAGCGTCGCGCGGCGCGGTCCTTCCCTGGCGGCTTCTGGACACGGCGAGCGCGAGCCGACGAGGGATGATGTTCGTCTGGGTGACGGCTCGTGTCGTCATGGTGGGGCCTGGCGGGGGTGGCTGGTGGTCGAGGGTCTGAGCGGTGAGCAGGTGCGTGCGCTGGCCGAGGTGTTCTCGGATGAGCGGTCGGCGCGGTCGGTGCTGGAGCAGGCGGGGTTTGCGGCGGGTCGGTTTCCGTGGGGTGCATGGAACGCGGTGCAGTTCTGGTGGTCGGTGGCGGGCGAGCTCAAGGCTGGCGCGGTCGTCGGGGGCACGGCCCGTCTGCTGACGGCGGTGCGGGAGCTGTATCCGGGTAACGCGGTGTTCGCGGGCGGTGTGGGTGGCCGTGGGCCTGGTGGCCGGTTGGCGTGGAATGTTCCCGGCCGGCCGGTGCGGTTCGTCGGCCGGGAAAGTCTGTTGGAGCGGGTGCACGGGGCGCTTTCGGGGTCGGCGCGGGTGGCGTTGGTGGCGTTGGACGGGATGGGTGGGGTGGGCAAGACGTCGGTGGCGTTGGAGTACGCGCACCGGTATGCGGACGGGTTCGAGGTGGTGTGGTGGGTGCCGTCGGAGCGGGCGGAACTCGTCGGCCAGCATGTGGCCGGGTTGGCGGGGTCGCTGGGTCTGCCGGTCGGGTCGGAGCCGGGGACGGTGTGGTCGGCGCTGGGCCAGCTGGGGTCGTGGCTGGTGGTGTTCGACAACGTCGATGACGACGAGAGCGTCCGTGCGGTGGCGGGGTTCGTGCCGTCGGCGGGGGGCCGGGTGCTGGTGACGTCGCGGCATCGGGCGGTGCGGGGGCTGGGTGTGCCGGTGCCGGTGCTGGACCGGGCGGCCTCCGTCGAGCTGATCACCGGTCGGGTGCCGGGAGTGGACACCACGGCGGCGGGTCGGCTCGCGGAGCTGATGGGGGATCTCCCGCTGGGGGTAGAGGCGGCCGCGGGTTTCCTCGACGAGACCGACACCCCCGCCGGGGAGTACGCGGCGCTGTTGGCGGAGCGGCCGGGTAGTGCGGTCGAGGATGTGTGGGGGCGGTCGGTGGAGCGGCTGCGGGTGGGGATGCCGGCGGCGGTGGAGCTGCTGGAGCTGTGCGCCTGGTGTGACGCGGAACCGATCCCGCTGGACCTGTTCACCGGCCATCCCGACCGGCTCGGCGGAACGCTCGGCGGGCTGGCCAGGGATCGGCGGGGGTGGGCTGAGGTGGTCGGGGCGCTGGTCCGGTTCAGCCTGGCGCGTCGCGACGGTGACCGGCTGATCGTGCACCGCCTGGTCGGTGCCGCGGTCCGCGACGCGATGTCCGACACGCACGCCGCAGACACCGTGGCGCTCGTCGCCGGACTGCTCGTCGAGGAGCTCCCAGGAGACGTGTGGGGAGACCCGGCGTCCTGGCCGCGGTGGGAGGCCCTGCTCGCGCACGTGCTCACCGTGACCGACCGCGGCCGGCACCGATCGGCGGCGGCGTTCGGCGACCTGTGCTGGCTGGCGGACCGCGCCGCCACCTACCTTGAAGGACGAGGCCATCTCCCCACGGCGGTCGACCTGTTCGAGCGGGTCCTCACCGACCGGCTGCGGGTCCTGGGAACCGACCACCCGAACACACTGGCGTCGCGGAGCAACCTCGCCGGCGCCTACGAGACGGCGGGACGGGTGGGCGAGGCGATCGACCTGTACGAACAGGTGCTCACCGGCAGCCTGCGGATCCTGGGAGCCGACCACCCGGACACGCTGGCGTCGCGGCTCAACCTCGCCTACGCCTACCGGGCTGCGGGACGGGCAGGTGAGGCGATCGGCCTGTTCAAGCAGGTCCTGAGCGACAGCCTGCGGGTCCTGGGAACCGACCACCCGAACACGCTGATGTCGCGGCACAACCTCGCCTACGCCTACCAGATGACGGGACAGGCAGGTAAGGCGATCGACCTGTACGAACAGGTCCTCATCGACCGCCTGCGGATCCTGGGCCCCGACCACACGGACACGCTGACATCGTGGAACAACCTCGCCCACGCCTACCAGACGACGGGACAGGCAGGTAAGGCGATCGACCTGTTCAAGCAAGTCCTCACCGACAGCCTGCGGGCCCTGGGAACCGACCACCCGAACACGCTGGCGTCGCGGCACGACCTCGCCCGCGCTTACCAGGCGACGGGGCGGGTGAACGAGGCGATCGACCTGTACGAACAGGTCCTCACCGACAGCCTGCGGATCCTGGGAACCGACCACCCGAACACGCTGGCATCGCGGAGCAACCTCGCCGGTGCCTACGAGACGGCCGGACGGGTGGCCGAGGCGGTCGACCTGTACGAACAGGTCCTCACCGACAGCCTGCGGGCCCTGGGAACCGACCACCCCATCACACGCGTCATCAGCGAGAATCTGACCGCCGCCCGCACCTCCGACAACCCATCTCCCCCACCGCAACGGTGACCGCAGAAGAGCCATCCGTGCCGGACCGTACCGTTTGCCCCTGCTTCCCTGGATGGGTCGAACTGCGGTGCCTCTGGGACTTGCAGGGTGGCCACAGAGGGTGCCCCGGCTGACCGGCCAGGCGGGGCAGGCTGTGCGGTGAACGAAGCGACCTGGGATACGTGCATGGGCTTTGCGCCGGTGTCCGTTACTCGTTCTTCCGCCACCCGGCGTGCGCTGCGGCCGGCCGGCTTACGGGTGGACGGCGGTGCCTTGTCCCCGGACGCGGACCGCGTGGGCGCAGGGCGCCGGTGTCCGTGGACGTCCACCGGCGCCAGTCACGGGTTTGATCTCGTTCGCCGAGTCCGCCGTCCGCTGATGTTCGCAGGCTTGGCTGCCGCCCTGGCCGCCGTCCATTGCCACTCGCAACAGCCGTGAAGGCACACGAGAAACACACCCACGACTGTCCGTGAAATGCGGGGTATAAGCGGGATGGCCTCAATAGAAGCGAGACCATCTATCTTGTGAAAAACGCCCTGACCAGGGGCTACGGGTGCGCCGCCAGGGACTTGAACCCCGAACCCGCGGATTAAGAGTCCGCTGCTCTGCCAATTGAGCTAGCGGCGCATGCCTCCGCGTTTCCGCGGCGACGTGGACAACCATACCAGGCCTGCAGGGCGTTTGACGCCGAGGGGGCAACCAATTTTGTCGGCGGTCGATCGGAGGCCCAGGCGGCCTCGGATCCGGCCCCGGGTGCAGCCCGGGTGCGGCGTGTCGCCGGGGTTGGCCGATCGTTGAGGGCCTGGACGCGCGCAGTCGCAGGCGGCCCCCAGGACGGCTCCCCCCGGGTGCGGGACAGCCGGGACGAGGCGCGGGGCGCGAGCGGGCGGTCGCGGGTTGACCGAAGGTGCCTGGTGGCGGCGTTAGCATCGGGCGCGTGAGCCCGACCGCCGCACGTGATCTCGTTGTCGACCGGACCGCTCTGCTCGAGTTCGTCCGTCCTCGACACCATGGCATTCTCGTCACCACCCGAAGTGACGGAAGGCCACAGTTGTCGCCCGTGACCATGGGTGTGGACAGGGCCGACGACATCGTCATCTCGACCTATCCCGATCGTGCCAAGGCACGTAACGCACGCCGGGACGAACGGGCGTCGGTCTGTGTGCTGTCGGACGAGTTCAGCGGTGACTGGGTGCAGGTCGACGGAAGCATCACGGTGGTGGATCAGCCGGCGGCGGTGGAGGAACTCGTCGAGTACTACCGCTGCATCAGCGGGGAGCATCCGGACTGGGAGGAGTACCGCGAGGCGATGCGGCGCCAGGGCAAGGTGCTGCTGCGGCTGCGGATCGACCGCTGGGGGCCGATCAGCCGCGGCGGCTTCCCGCCTCACCTGCTCGCCGGGACGAACTGACCTCCGGGTATCCGTCCCGGTAGCCGCGGAACGCCGTCCGGAAGCCGTCCAGGAGTGACGTCGAACCGCTTCGGGCCTTTCGGGCGCGTCGGTGCGAGGATTCGCGACACGCTTCGCCTCGGTGTGGCGCGGCGGCGGATGCGGCGGGCGCTGCGTGGCGATCTGGCTTCGCGGCTCCGCGCGGCGGATCTGATCAACGGGGCGATGAACCTCGCCGCGCTGATTCTGATGATGTTCTTTCCGTTCGTGATCGCGTTGGCGGCGGCATCGCCTCTGGGTGCCGGCGGGGCGGCGGACATCATCATCAGGCGGATGGGCCTGAACCATGATGCGGCGATGGCCGTCGAGCGGCTTTTCACGCCGCGGGGTGGGACGACGGTCTCCGGTTGGTCCGTGCTGGGTGTGCTCTGGCTGGTGCTGGGTGGGGTGAGCCTGGCCGCGTCCATCCAGATGGTGTACGAGCGGGTGTTCCGGCTGAGCCCGGCGGGTCTGCGCGGTCTACGCCATCAGGTCATCTGGCTGTCTGGGCTGCTCGTGTTCCTGGCCGGTTCGACGGCGCTCGGAGCGGTGCTTACCGGCACCGCGGTCGGTCAGGTCGGCTACGCACTGGTCGTCGTCGTGATGACGGCGATGTTCCTGTGGGCGGGTGCCTGGGTACTCACGATGGGCCGGCTGAGCTGGCGGGCGGTCTGGCCGGTGGCCTTCTTCACGACGATCGGGCTGACCGGGCTGGGTGGGTTCAGCCGGCTGGCGTTCTCTGCGACGATCGTGTCGAACGAAAGCACCTACGGGCCGATCGGTGTCGTGTTCACCATCCTGTCCTGGCTGATCGGGTTCGGTGTGGTGATGATCGGTGGCGCGGTGGTCGGCAGCTGGTACGTCGAGGCGGGGGTTTCGGTCATCGACGTCCTGAAGCGGATTTCGACCGACAGCCGGCCACGGCACGGCCAGGCGCACGGGCAGAGACATCGAGAACCCTGATCCGGCGGGCCCCGGGCCGAGCCGGGCACCGCGGGACACCAGCCTCAGGTGCGGGCACCAGCCCAGGTGCGGACGCGAGCCACAGGCAGAGCTACAGGCGGCAAGGTCAGCCCCAGGTGGAGAGGTTGCGGCTCAGGGAGCCGGTGAAGACACCGGTGGACTCGTAGACGTCGCGCCGGCGTTCGAGGGTGCCGGTGCCGGCCGTGGTCGGCTCGTCCGTCCACAGATCGGACACGGCGACGCGGTGCTGGCCGGCGGGCTGGCGGTGGTCCAGCGGGAGGGCCGCTCCGGCCGGCATGGCGCCCGTTCCGCGCACGACCACCGTGCCGCGCAGGATCTCGTCCAGAACGGGCAGCGAGGTACCGGCGCCGGCGTCCGCGGCCTCGCCCTCCCCGGCCGGGGTGATGACGATCCGCAGGTACCAGCGCGGGCCTGAGATCCCGATCAGCCGGCTGCCGCCGCTGCTGAACTCCGGCCCGTACCGGCCGGAGGTGACGGTCGGCGTGCCGACCGGGGTGGCGCAGGCGGGTACGGCAGTCGTGCCGGGCGCGTCGGCTGCGCTGGGCACGTCGGCCGCGCTGGGCACGTCGGTCGCGGCGGTCGCGGCGGCCAGGTCGGCGCGGAATCCGTCCCAGGTGCCGCGGCTCTTCGGAGCGGCGAAGGCGGCCAGCCGAATCGTCAGCTGATCGGCCCGCAGGACGAGTTCCTGGACCTCGGGCCGGCCGGGGGCCGGCTGGATCTCGGCCGTCACGGCATCCGGCACGGCGACGCGCAGCGCGCCGTAGTCGACCAGCGGCGGCCAGTCCCACTCGGGCAGGCCGAGGTCCGGTGCGTCGGCCTCGTCGTAGGGGCCGGGGCCGGGCATGGGCGGCGCGGCCGGCGGGCCCGGGTCGGCGGCCCTGTCGCTCGCGGACCTGCGATGACCGAACATCAGCAACCTCCGCCGCGCCGGACCGTGATGGTCACAACCGAATCGTGAGCTCACTGGGAGTGTCACGCGGGACGTCCCAGGCCTGCAAGGCGTGCGTGCCTGTCGGCCACCGGACTCCGGCCGGTGCCCTGCCCTCGGATCGGTTCCTCAGATCAGCTCCTCGACGAAGTCCTGCGGCCGCGCGGTGACGAGCACGCGTTCCAGCTCCCGCGGGGAGTCGCCGTAGTCACGTACTCCGTAGTGCAGCAGGACGCGGTTGTCCCAGAGCGCGACATCACCGGCGGACCAGCTGAGTCTTACCTGGCACTCGGGCCTCGTGGCCTCGGCGAGCAGCACGCGGACGAGGTCCGCGCTGCTCGACCGGTCCCAGCCGACCACGACGGGGTCGAGCATGAAGCAGACGTAGAGGTGGCGTTCGCCGGTGCGTGGGTGTTCCTGCACCAGCGAACGCACGACGGCCGGGTAGTTCTGCCGGTCGATCGGCCGGCGCCTGGCCATGTGGGTCGTGTAGAGGTCCTCGATGGACTCCTTCACCGCCGGGCTGAGGCGGCGGTAGCAGTCGACGAGGTTCGAGAACACGGTGTCACCGCCGACCGGTGGCACCTGGACGGCGCGCAGCTCCGAGTAGTCCGGCGCGGTGACGAGGCTGCTCGCGTCGAGGTGCCAGCTGCCGGCGTCGTCGGGTTCCGGCGTGCGGTCGCGGTTGTGGACGAGATGTACGCCCGGCGTCGTGGGGTGGTTCGGGAGCACGGAGGGGAAGGAGATGAGCGAGCCGAAGTTCCGGCAGAACGCCACGTACTGGGATGTGTCGAGACGCTGGTCGCGGAAGACCAGGAGCTTGTGGGTGTCGAGAAGGCTCCTCAGGACGTCCACATCGAGCTGCGACAGGGGAACACGCAGGTCGGCGCCGTGGAGCTGCACGCCCGTCGTGGGGCCGATCATGCTCACCGACGCCCGCTCGAGCACTGTGCCCGCGGCCGGGCCCGGCACCGGTTTCCACGCCCCTGCGGAGGGCGTGGCCGCCGCGGAGCTCCGGTCAGCTGGTGGGTGTGGGTAGGCGCGCACGTCGTCCTTCACGGTCGGGGCGCGTAACGCGGGCCGCGAGTTGTCGACCGCTGGCCATCGGCCGCGCACGCACTGTCAGTGACCGGCCCCGGAGCTGAACCGGTCGGCGTGCGACGCCGCACGAGATCCGCAGACACGGAATAACCTTGGACTATAGACCGTATCTGCGGATATGCCGACGGTTTGTACGCCTTCGGGCTCAGGTCAGCGTGACGCCGAGGACGCAGACATCGTCCTCTCGTTCGCCCGGCCCGGCGATCTCGGCCAGCAGCGCGTCGCACAGCTGGTCGAGGTCGGTGCTGGCGGCGGCTGCGGCGATGTCCGCCCGATCGAGCGCCGGCTCGGACGGCACCCGTCCCGACGGCTTTCGTCCCGACGGCACCCGTCCCGACGAGTCTCGTCCGGCCACCCGGGCGGCGCTCGCGGCCAAGGCCTCGAGGCGCTGGGAGATGGAGACGTCACGGCGCTCGACGAGCCCGTCGGTGTACAGCAGCAGGCCCGGGCCGGCCAGCCGCAGGCCGCTCTGCCCGTACCGGTGGTCGGACAGCACGCCGAGCATCGGGCCGTGGACCTCGGGCAGGTAACGCGGGCGGCCGCCCTCCCCCGCGAGGTGCAGCGGCGGTGGATGACCCGCGCACGACCAGCTGAAACGCCCGGTGGCCGGATCGAGCTGGGCGATCACCGCGGTGGCCAGGATCTCGCTGCCGGAGCCGGCGAGGTTGGCCGACAGCTGGGTGGTGATCGCCGCGGGCGACAGGCCGTGCAGCGCATAGGCCCGGGCCGAGTGGCTGAGCTCGGCCATGAGCGCGGTGGCGCGCAGCCCGTGGCCGCCGACGTCGCCGACGGCGAGGGCCAGCGTCCCGTCGGGCAGGACGGTCGCGTCGTACCAGTCGCCGCCGAGGCCGACGTCGCGGCCGGCGGGCAGGTAGCGGGCGGTCAGCTGGACGCCGGGCACGACCGGCAGCTGCTGCGGCAGGATGGCGCGCTGCAGGGTCTCCACGGTGCACATCTGGCGTTCGTAGCGACGGGCACGCCCGATCGCCCGCCCGTAGGCGGAGGCCATCGCGCGGAGGAAGGCCTGGCAGTCCGGCCCGAACTGCCTGGGCTCGGGCCAGGCGAGCAGCAGCACCCCGAGCGGGCCGTCGCCGCCGTCGGCGACGACCGGGAGGCTGGCGCAGGCCTCGATGCCGAGCTCGGCGAAGACCTCGGCACGGTCGGGAAAGTC
Source organism: Frankia sp. R43 (assembly GCF_001306465.1). Lineage (NCBI taxonomy): Bacteria > Bacillati > Actinomycetota > Actinomycetes > Frankiales > Frankiaceae > Frankia > Frankia sp. R43. The sequence continues at coordinate 596,666 of NZ_LFCW01000001.1, forward strand.
GCGCAGGTAGCGTGCCGCCGAGGTGTCGAAGCGGGCGCGGCCCGTCTGCATGACCTGGGTCGCGACGGCGGGGCCCCAACTGCCCGGAGCAGCCCAGGCGCGGTCGACGGCGGGTGGGCGGGGCCAGGTGATGACCCTCGTCCGCAGCGGCGCGCCCGGTGGGCCGCCGCGTGGGCCGAGGTCGCCGTCCTCCTCGAACAGCACCATGCCGGCGAAGGTGACACCGAGGCGGGTGACCGTCCCGAAGGCGACCCGGGCAACGTCCTCCACGGTCAGTGCCGTGCTGAGCCCGTCGGTGAAGTCGAGCAGTTCCAGGGATGCCTCCAGCGGCGACAGCGATCGGCCACCGCGGCATCTGCCCGCGTCATCCAGCGCCGCGCCCAAGGTCGGCACGGACTCGTGCCGGTCTGCCATCCCCGGCACCTGCACCTGCACCGGTTGCCCCATTTGTCGAATATCCCTCCGTGGACGAGACGGCCCCAGCCGGCAGCCGCCCGGCTCTCTTCAGGGGAACGAGCGAGCACCCGGGGGAATGCCGGTTGACCCCGCCGCGGCGCCAGAAAAGGGGTTACCGGACGAAGCCACCTCGACCGGGAGAGTGATGCGCCGCCGGCATGGGCCCTTGTAATGATCTCCGGAACGGAAAAGGGCCGGCGGGCGTAGCCCAATTCGCGAACCGACCGACGTTCGCCGCTGTAGGGGCACCTGACCGGAGCGTCACCCGTATCACCTGCCCCGGGCATTCTCGGCGGTTGACCAGAAGTCGCCCATGTCAGTCGTGTCTGTCAGGCATCGTGCTTGTCAGGTATCACCCAGGTCAGGCAGCACGAACAGGCGGCGGGACGACGGTCACGGACGTCCCCCGAGGGAAAGTCGCTGGCGCTCGGCGCGCAGGCCGACGGCGAGAGCGCCGACGGGTGGGCGCCGGGCCGGGTCCGGGTGCAGGGCGCGCGCCAGCAGATCGTTGAACTCGGCCGAATGGCCCGGCAGCGGCACGTCCGGCGCGGACGCGAGCCCACCGAGAGTCTCCCGGACCAGCGCCGCGACCTGGTGGACGTCCGCCGGTGGCCCGGGACGAGCCCCCAGGCCCCGGATGGGACGCGGGCTCAGGCTGCCGCCCGCCGGCACGGAATGGTGCCAGCGGCCGAGCCCCTGGTGACGTTGCTCGGGTGCCTGCCAGGGGCCGCCCTCGCCGGGGACCTCGGTCAGGCCGAGCAGGCCGAGATCGCGCAGCGCGACGGCCCGCCGGCCGCGGCCGGGGGCGGTGATGACGATCGCGTCGGGGGTCAGGCAGCGGTGCGCCTGCCCCTGCTGGTGCAGTGTCTGCAGGACGAGGCAGAGTTCGGCCGCCGCGGCGAGCGCCCCCGCGGCGGCGATGCGGTCCAGCCCGCCGACCGGCCCGCCCGCGCCGAATCCGCGCACACCGAACCCGCCTGGGACGGGACGGGTACGGGCCGGGCCGCCGCGGGTGACCGCGGAACGGGAGAGGCGGGAGAGGCCGGAGAGGCCGGAGAGGCTCGCCCCGGGGGTGTGGACGTCGCGCCAGGGCCGGCCGGTCGGCGCCGACAGCACCAGCGTCGCCGTGTCGCACCGGGTGAGCGCCTGCCGGTACCTGTGCTCGTGTTCGTACTCGTGTTCCTGCCCACGCCCGGGGCCAGGGCCGTGGCCATGGCCGTCACCGCTGCCGCTGCCGATGCCGCTGCCGTCACCGCTGCCGCTGCCGTCACCGCTGCCGCTGTCCTCACCGTTGCCGGCCAGGCCGTGCCGGGTGAGCGTGCGCGGCAGACCGGCGGCGCCGGCGAACTGGTCCAGCAGGTCGGCCTGGGCACGTAGGCCGGCGCGGCGGGCCTCGGCGTCAGCTGTCGGGCGATGTACCTGCAGGTGCCTGATCCGCACCGGCCGGGCCGTCGGCACCAGCTCCCGGGCGTCGGCGTCGTACTGCGCCCAGGACCGGTCCGGCGCGACGGTCTCGGTGACCGGATCATGCAGGAGATAGCAGGCGTGGCCGAGGCGGACCTCCGCTCCCCCGTACCAGCGACCGGCCGCCGGATCAGTCGCGTCGAGCGCCTCGTCGTCGTGGCGGGCACGCAACCGCGGCTGCCCGGTCGGGAGCCGCCTCCCACCGGTCGACGGCCACCCCTCGCCGGTACCGGCCGAGGGCCGTACCTCGCCAGTCGCCGGCTGCCGCTCGCCAGTCGACGTCCGCCGCTCGGCCTGGACGTCGTCGTAGTAAGCACGGCGGATGTCGTCGGTGTCGGGACGCATCAGCAGGGAGCGCAGGCGCGTCTCGTCCCACAGCTCGATGGCGATGTTCATCTCCCGCTGGCGGCCGTCGCGCCAGGCCGTCCAACGCCGGCGGGCTTCCGGCGGAAGGCTCACCGGGACGCACAGCACCCAGCTTTCGATCCCGTAGCCGTTCTCGCGCGCCGCCCGGCAGGCCCGCGCGAAGGAGTGCTCGACGTTGCGCAGCTGGTCGGCGGCCAGGCGGTCGATGACGTAGCGGACCTGCCAGATCCGGACCTGGCTGGTGAGATCGCCGAGGAAGACATCGACGCCCCGGTCGCCCTGGATCGGGGCGACGCCGTGCGCCGGGCCGTGCAGGCGGTCGACGAGTGAGGTCACCATCCGCTCGAACGCGGCCCGGCCGCCCTCGACGCCGAGCCGGGACCGGTGAACGTGGAAGTCGACGGGCCCGCCCCCCGCCGGAAGGTCCACGGCCGCACCCCCTCGCCGATTTCACCGGCTTCACCGAGCCCGGCTACTCCCGGCACAACACGAACTGTCGCCAGCGGACTCTACCCTCGCCGCTTTCGGTGAAAGCGGCGAATAGCGAAAGTCATCGATAGGCGGGCGGGTGCACCGGTCACTGCCCACCAGAATCCCCGATGCTCCCGGGGAACCGAAACAGTGACGGCTTCCGTTCATGTCGCAACAACGTTTCGTTCCGGCCGCCGTCGCAGATCATCTGCATACTGCCAGCTGCGGGTGGGGCGAGCACGGGGCCGGCGGCGCGTCCCCTTCTCCGAACCGGCCGGTGGAGCGCTTCTTTCATGCACGAGGAAAAGCACGACGCAGCGGTGGCGGACGGGGCGGCGGGCAGGGTGGCAGCGGACGGCCTGCGGGCACTCGACCGGCGGAGCGTTCTGCGCGGATCCGCGGCGGCCGCCGTCGGAACGCTGATGGCACCGGCCTGGCTCACGGCATCCGCCGGCACCGCCGCGGCCGCCTCCACCACGACCACCGGCGCCGCCGAAGGCACAGCCGGTGGCAGCGCAGCCGCCGCGTTCGTCGACGCCTACCGGACGAACACGACCGCGGACCTGACCGCGGCGGGCAACGCGGCCGTGCGGATCCTCGACGGGATGGCGAAGCTGTGGCAGACCGGGACGGCCTGGAACACCGGCAGCCCGCTGCGGCCGGACGTGCTGCGCGAGAACATGCGCTACACCGCCGAGGTGACCCGTCGGCGCACCGACGCGCAGGCCCGTGACGCGTTCATCTACGACCGGCAGCACCAGAGCTACGCCGTGATCGCCGCGCTCGGCCCGCTGGCCGCGCTGTACAAGGAGGGGGCGCTGGCCGTCACCAGCATCACCTCCGCTCCGGACGGCACCCCGCCCGCGAAGATCGACGATGCCGTCCCCGCGGGCGCGCCGGCCGGTTCGGCGATCGGGGCCGGTTCGGTGAGCTCCGCGCTGGGCAACGTCGTCACTCTCGTGAACACGGTGCGCGGCCCGTTCGCGTCCAGTAATCCGAGCAAGTTCAGCTACCTGTACCCGCGCCCGTGGCGGATGACCGAGCGCAGCGAGATCGTCGACACCGGCGCCGTCGACGACCTGGGATTCCCGGTGTACCGCTCGGAGGTGACGGTCGCCGCGCAGCTGTTGCGCCAGCGGTCGACGGTGCCCGCCGAGGACGGCGGTTTCCCCAGCGGGCACACGAACGCCTTCCACCTGGCCGCGCTCGCCCTCGCCTACGCCGTGCCCGAGCGGTTCCAGGAGCTGGTGGCCCGGGCGTACGAGCTGAGCAACACCCGGATCCTCGCCGGTATGCACTCCCCCGTCGACGTGATCGGCGGGCGGATCCTGGCGACCGCACTCGCCGCGGCGACGCTCGGCGACCCGGCCAACGCGGCGCTCAAGGTGGCCGCACGAGCCCAGGCCACGCAGTACTTCACCGGACGGACCGGCACGACCGCCGACACCCTGTTCGCCTACGCGCATACGGCGGCGCCCGGCACCGGCACCGGCACCGGCACCGGCACCGGCACCGATGCCTACGCGAGCCGGGAGGCCAACGCCCGCAGGATCGCCCCGTTCTACACGTACATGCTGCGCCGCAGCGGGCCGGACCGGCCGCTGGTCGTCCCGAAGGGCGCCGAGGTGCTGCTGGAGACCCGGCTGCCGTACCTGAGCGCGGACCAGCGCCGCGCGGTGCTGCGCAGCACCGCGCTCCCCGGCGGCTACCCGCTGCTGGACGGCACCGAGCAGTGGGGCCGGCTCGACCTGTTCACCGCGGCCGACGGCTACGGCGCCTTCGACGGTGACGTGTCCGCCGACCTGGACGCCTCCCTCGGTGGCTTCCACGCCCACGACACCTGGCGCAACGACATCGGCGGGCGCGGCGGGCTGGTCAAGACCGGCAGCGGCACGCTCGCGCTGACCGGCGCGAACAGCTTCACCGGCACCACCACGGTTCGGGCCGGCACCCTCACCGCCGGTTCGGCTGCGGCGCTCGGCCGCGGCGACGTCCGGGTGGAAGGCGGTGTACTGCGGGTCGAAGCCACGAAGACGGTGCAGGTCAGGGGCGACCTCGCGCAGACCGGCGGCGCGCTGGAGGTGACGGTGGGAGCCGCGGGAGCTGGGCGCGAGGCGCCGCTGCGGGTCGAGCGGGCGGTTCGGCTCGGCGGCGCGGCGACGTTGACGATCCGGCTGGATCCGGCGGTTCGTTCGCTGCCGCGAGGCTCGGTGCCGGTGCTCACCGCGGCGTCGGTGCGCGGCCGGTTCACCCAGGTGACGGTGCTTGCCGACGGTGTGCGGGCGGTCGTGGAGCACGGCGCCCGCGAGGTCTCGGTGCGGCTTCTCCCGGTCTGAGCCTGGCCCGGCCCCGGCCCCGGCCCCGGCCTGGGCCGGGCCGGTGTCATCCGCCGGTCGAGAAGTCGATCTCGCTGATCGCCACGAAGGTACCCGAGCCATTCGAATGGTCGAAGGTATCGACGATCCACACCCGCGCGATGCGGACATCCCGGCCGGCCACGCCCTTCAGCACCTGCGGTTCACCGCTGTCGCTGAGGTCCTTCGTCCAGCACTGGTCGTCGAGTTGGATCCCGATCTGTTTCGGCTGTGCCTGGACCGGTGCCTCCGGATCGTTCTTGGGCAGGCCGGCCCGGATCGAGACCCGATCGACACGAACCGCGCTGGTGAATCGCAGCACCAGGGTCGCGCTCCGGCCGGCGGTCTTCGGGCAGCTCTCACCGATCTCGGCGGTGGGGTCCCAGGCTGTCATCCAGGCCCGGTTGCGGGATCCGTCCACGGCACGTTGCGCCAGGTAGCCGGGCCGCTCGTCCATCTCCGGATCGACGCGCACCGAGGCGAACTCGTCGATCTCGCGGTAGGAACCCGGCAACACCGTCGAGAGCCGGTCAGCGGCCCAGCTCCGGGTGGTGGTGCTGGCCGACGCCAGCACCACCGCGATGAGGGCGACCACCAGCGTCGTCCGGAAGGCAACGACCCGTAGCGCGAGCGGTCGGCTGTAACCGGACCGCCCGGTCGCGGCGCGGCGCATCTCCCGGTCGAACCTGCGCCGCTCGCCGGCCCGTTCGAGGCTCGAGCCGAGCCCCCGCGACGGGACGGGCGCGGCGGCGGGCCGTGGGTCGTCCGGCCGCAGGTCGGACTGCGCGGGAACCAGCATCTGGCCGCAGCGGCAGAAGCGGCTCTGCGGCGGGCTCTCTCGCCCACAGTGGCAGCGTACCGGCGCGTCGGCCAGGCCGGAATCGCTCGGGAGCACGCGTGGGGCGGCCAGCGACTGGGAGGACGTCGCGGAGGACGTCTCCTCGCCGGGATGCCCACCACGACTTCCGTGCAGGGACGATTCGCCGGCGGCGTCGGTGCCGAGGAGCTGGGTGATGGGGATGGGTGTCAGGCCGTCGGGACGTGTGCCCCGACCGATCCGGATACGCCCCTGCGGTGTGCGCGAGGCCCCTGCCGGCGCGCCCGGCAGGCGGGGGGACCGATCCTGCTGACTGGCGCCGGGGCCGGCCGGAGGTGATGACATTGTGGTCTCCGGCCCCGGCCCCGGCCTCACCTCGTAAGCGGACCCGGTGCCCGCCCACCCGCCGTCGCGCTGAAGGTTGCGCGGAGCAGGACCAGGAGCCGGGGCGGGGGCTGGCGGCGGTTCCGCCCGAGGATGCCGCGCATTCGCGGCATCTGCCGGATTTGCGGGACCACCGCCCTCGCCTGACCGGGCAGCGCGCCCGGCCAGGCGCACCGCACCCGGACTGTCGGCCCGCGGCTGGGAGCCCTCGCCCCGCGCGGACCAGAGAATCCGACCGCACCCGGCGCAGAACTCGGCCGCGCTGTCGTTCCCCCGATGGCAGTGCGCACAGGTGGTCACCGAAGGACACCCCAGCCGCCGACCGCACCCCGGTACCCGGAGAGCAGGTCGTCGTGCCGGTCGACGGCGACAAGCTCGGGATCGGTGCCCTCCGTCAGGTCGACGTACGCCGCCGGGTCGGCCAGGCCGGCGAACAGGCCGTACCCGTCCAGCGGACGGCCGTCCGCCCCGGTGACCTCGACGTCGAGGACCGCCGACCTCGACGGCCCGCCACCGCTGTGACCGGCCACCACCGCCACCACCTGCCCGACGCGGACCCGGGAACCGCTCTCGACCAGCGCACGGACCCCGGCGAACCGGTATTCGCGGCCGTCATCCCCTCGCAGCGCCAGCTGCGATTCCGGTGGCGGCCAGGTGGTGACCGCACCGGCCACCACGGCGTGCACGGGTTCCTCGGCGCGGGCCGGGATCCGAACCGCTCGCCCAGTGCTGGGCGCCACCAGCAGGGCGCCCGACAACGGCTGGCACCGAGGTCCGCTGCACGGCTGCGGCTGCGGCTGCGGCTGCGGCTGCGACTGCGACTGCGACTGCGACTGCGACTGCGACTGCGGCTCTGGCTGTGGCTCTGGCTGTGGCTCGGCGCGGTTCGGTGAGCGCGCGGGGGACGGCGCCGACGGCCGGTCTCCGGGGTTCCGCTCCTGCGGCGGCCCGTCCGGCGGATGTGACCAGGCTGGCCCGCCCACCGGGCTCGACCCGCCCGCCCCGGTCCGGACAGGGGGCGAATCAGCGGACGCAGGGACGAGGCCCGGTTCCGAACCGGGATCCGCGCAGCCCTGCGCAACCTCCGCTTCCTCCGCCGGGTAGGAAGCGAACAGCGCCGAAAGTCGGTCATTGTCGTCCCCCCGCGGACCACTCGCCGTGACGTCGGCCCCCATCCGGCATCTCCCCCGTAATCACGAGTGGTGCGCGCGGCGTCACAGCGCATTCCGGACGGCGGCCGCACCTTGTATCGGCAACGGTATACCGCACGCACCGGCCACCCATCCGAAATAGTGCGTTGTTCCACGATGCCGGGATTGGACGAAGTCCACGCCCCGCCGGTCAGGAACCATGTCGGGCGGGATGGTGCAGTGCTACCAGGAGCACCACGTTTCTCGAACTGTTCGAACGAAAGGTGCGAGTTGGTGGCCGCGACCTCGGGTGCCACGGCCTCGGGTGCCACGGTCTCACCGAACCGTCATCCGCCACGAGCATCCTTGCGTACGAGCAAGTTCTCCACATCGGCGCCCCGCACCCCAGCCGGACAGCTCCCCCGACCCGGACTCCCTCGACACCGCACCGACCTCGGATGATCTGTCTGGTCCGCCGCCTCGACAGGTTTGCTTATCCGCTTCCGGCAAACCACCGAGAATCACCCGCCGGCCGGCCCACCCGGCCTGCAACGTCGCATCCGCAGAAAGGGACCACCTGGCGACCACCAGCACTGCAATAGTAGCGATGTCTCGGCCGGCGCGGACGCCGGTGCAGACAATGGCGTCAGGCCGGCGTATGGGCGCGGAAAGCGCCGGCCTGAAGGAACGCGGGGGGCGATGCGTCGCAGCATGGGCGTGTGCAGGTACGGCTGGCCGATGTTCAGGCCCGGCCAACGTCGGAGGGCGCTGTGACGGCTGAGAGCGCGCCGCCGCGGGTCATCCCGGCACGATTTCGTCCGCCGCCGGCCGCGAGAATGCGCCGGGAACGCCTGACCAGGGAGTTCGCCGGCTCGCCGGCCTACCGCGTCGGCCTCGTGGTCGCTCCGGCCGGAGCGGGGAAGTCCACACTCCTGGCCGAGATCGCCCAGCACCTGCGCCATCCCACCGCCTGGCTGACACTCGATGATCGGATCGGCACCAGCGGTGCGTTCCTCGCCCACCTCCAGGCAGCCGTCAGGAACGCGAGCCAGCCGGCAGCGGCACAGGCCTCTCCGGCGGCACAGCACACCCCGGCGGCGCGGGCGCCCTCGGCGGAGGGCACGACCCACGCCGGCCAGGCCACCGAGCGGCCCTGGACCGACATCGAGATGGCGATCACTGATCTCGAACAGCGGCTGCGGAGCGATCTGCTGATCGTTCTCGACGACCTGCACACGGTTCAGGGCCAGCCGGCCGAGGCCGCGGCGCAGACCTTCCTCGACTACCTGCCGTCCCACGTGCGGGTGCTCGTCTCCGCCCGGTGGCGTCCCGATCTCGACCTGCACCGGCTCCGGCTTGCCGGGCGGATCCTGGAGCTGGACGCGGACGCGCTGCGGTTCCGCGTCTGGGAGGTCGAGGAGCTGTTCCGGGACTGCCATGGGGTCCGGCTTCGTCCCGACGAGGTCGCCGCGCTCACCCGCAGCACGTCCGGCTGGGCCGCCGGGCTGCAGCTGTTTCACCTGGCCACGTCGGGGCGCCCGCAGCGTGAGCGGGCCCGGATCCTCTCCGGGCTGGCCAAGGCCAGAGTCGTCCGGGAGTACCTGACCACCCACGTCCTGGACACGGTCCGCCCGGAGGAGCGGGACTTCCTCATCCGGACCTGTGTCTTCGACCGGCTCACCGACCGGCGCTGCGATGACCTGCTCGGCCGCACGGGCAGCGACGCCCAGCTCGCCGGCCTGGAACGCCGCGGGCTTTTCACCGTCGTCGACGATGACGGGATCAGCTATCGCTACCACGAGGTCCTGCGGATGCACCTGCTCGCCCAGCTCGTCGACGAGCTCGGCGAGGCCGGCGCGAACGAGATACACCACGCGGCGGCCACCCTGTGCGAACGTGACGGAGCTTTGAGTGAGGCAGTGCTGTGTTACTGCCGATGCGGCGACTGGAACCAGGTCCGGCGGCTGCTCGAGCAGGGCGGCGAACGGCTGGCGGAGGATCCGGCCGACTGGTTCGAGCTGCTTCCGCCGTCGATTCGGGACTCCGACCCGTGGGTGCTGCTCGCGGTGGCACGCCGGCTGACCGCGAACGGATCACTGAACGCCGCGGCCGACGCCTACCGGGGCGCCGTCGCCGCCTTCGGCCCGCAGGCCCCCGTCTGGGTTGCCCGGGAGCAGGCCGGCCTCGACGACTGGCGCCATCCGGCTTTGCGGCGGACGACGAGCTGGAGCGGGATGATCCGGAAGGTGCTGGAGGATCCCGGTGCCCACATCGACCGCCCGGCCGACAGCCCGCACGCCCTGCTCACCAGCGGGATCGCCGCCTTCGTCGGCGGCCGGATCCCGCTGGCACGCCGCCGGTTCGACCTGATCACCGACGGAGCCGACGGAGCCGACGGAGCAGGTGGAGCTGGAGGAGCCGGTGGAGGCCCGGTCGTCGAGGCTGTCGCCGCGATCGGCAGCGCCGCCTGCGCCATGCTCATGGCGGACGAACGAGTCCAGCCGGACGACCGCGGAGGCAGGACGCCGGACGACGTCGTCGACGCGGCGATGGCAGCCGCCGAGCGGCTCGGCTATCCGGCCTTCCTGCGGGTCGCAACCGGTATCCGGGCGATGCGCCTGCCTACCGGGCACCGCCGCGTCCTGCACCTGCTCAACGCCGCCGAGGTCGCCGATGACCAGTGGGGTGCAGCGATACTCCGCCTGATCGGCGCGCTCGTCACGCTGACCGCGCCTCCCAGCGCTGACGACGGGGCCGACGCGGGGAGCGAGCAGGCCCTCGCCGCCCTCGCCCTGGCGGCCTCGGTGCGCCACCCGGCCATCGGCGGGCTCGGCGAAACGGCGCAGGCCCGCACGCGCGCCAGGCCGACCGGATCGTGGGCCGCCCAGCAGGCGGCGGCGACGTTGGAGACCGCAGCGCGGGACTTCGACGAGCTCTCCGCGCCGGCACTGGCCACCTGGGCCCGCGTCCTGCGACTGATCGCGGGACGCCACACCGGAACAGCGCTGCCCGAACGGGAGACGGCGCGGACCGTGCGGGCGGCGGCCCGCATCGGCCCAGCCCCGTACGCGCTCGCGCTGGCCGGCAGCGCACCATCGCGCGGCGCCGGCCACCTGCCCGACGGGCCCGGTCACGCCTCCGCGGACGAGATGGCCGCCCGGATCGCGGCCGACGCCGGTATCGGCCCCCTGCTCCGCCGGCTCACCGGGGCGCACGACGAGCACGGGGGCACCCCCACCGACGTCGTGCGCCCGGCCGTCGGCCCGCCAACACCCGCGACGAACACGACCGCCGACCGGCCGGCCAGAAACCAGCCAACCGCCGAGCGGCCAGCCGCGGACCAGCGCGCCGCGGTCGAGCCCGGGCCGCCGAACCCGCGGACCGCAGCCGCGGGCCGGCTGACCATCCGTTGCCTGGGCGGCTTCGAGATCAGCCGCGGTGGCACGGCGATCAGCCTCGACGGGGTGCAGCCACGCAACCTCGAGCTTCTCCACATCCTCGCGGTCCACGCGGACCGTGCCGTATCCCGGGACCGGCTCACCGAGCTGATCTGGCCGGACGCATCACCCAGCCGCGCCAACCACAGTCTGCAGGTGGCCATCAGCGCGCTGCGCGGCCTGCTGGAGCCGGACGTACCACGAGAACAGCGCCGGCTGCTGCGCCGCGCGGGCCAGGGGTACCTGCTGGTCGTCACCGACCACGCCGACCACGATCTTCTCCGGTTCGGGCAGCTGCTCACCGCGGCGGACGAGGCCCGCCAGCGCGGCGATCGCGAAACCGAGGCCGACCGCCTGATGACGGCGATCGAGCGCCACGGCGGTGAGCTGCTTCCGGCCGGCCGGCCGACGGACTGGTTGCTGACCGAGCGAGAACGCCTTCGCGTCGTGCTCGCCACCGCCTGCGAGCGGGTCAGCCGCCTCCTCACCGAGGCCGGTCGGCACGCCGAGGCCGCTCGGCTCGCCGAGCGCGGGCTCGACGTCGACCGGTACCGGGACGGGCTCTGGCAGGTGCTGGCACTCGCCCTGCGCGCAGGCGGGCAACCGGCCGCGGCCGCGCTGGCCGAGGTCCGCTACCGCTCGATGCTCGCGGAGCTGGGGGTCAGCGACGGTCCCGGAGACGGTCCCGGCGGCGGCGGCGGTCGGTGACCAGCGGCGTCAGCCGGTCTCGATCCGGTGTGGGACGTGCGCGGGTTTCGCACCGCGCACCGCCGCCTCCACCGCGCGCAGGTCGGCGTCGCGCGGCACCCGCACCCGCAGCAGCGGCGCCCGGCTGCCCGGCGGGATCCCGTACGGGCGCGGCGACCACTGCGTCCCTCCGCTGTCGATGACCTCGGCCTCCACCTCGGCCAGCACCCTGACGGCGGCGATCACCCCACGCACGGTGCCCCGCCAACGCAGCAGCTCCGGGGTGTGCCGCAGCACCCTTCGGACGTGCTCCGGTGGCCACCGGTCGTCCACCGCGACGCCGAGCCAGCCGGCAAGCCAGCCGAGGAAGTCCGCCGGGGTCAGATCCGGGTCGAGGTAGGCGTCGATGTTGTCGATCGTGGCCAGTGCCGGTGCGAGCACCTGGTCGAACGCGGCGAGCAGATCCCCGAGCGCACCTGCTTCGAGCAGCACTCCCGGCACTCCGCGGGCCAGCGGGAACGGCGTCGGCAGATCGGCGGCCTGCCTCATCGGATGACATCCACCTGATGCTCGAAACCGATCACCAGGCCGTTCGCCGGCACGTCGATCCGCTCTGTGCGGACGGGCCGCTGCTCCGCGGCCGGCGAGTTGGCCCGGGCGATCGGGTTGGCCCGGTAGAGCCGGACCTCCTCCAGGTAGGCGACACCGGGCACCGCCTGGAGCACACCGTGGATGTCACCGATGGTGACCGCCCGGCCGAAGGGCCATCCGGTGCCGTCCGGCCCTCCGGTGACCGGGTGCAGGCGCCGGTGCAGCAGGCGAAGCGCCTCGTCGCGCACCTGCTCGGGGGCCGCCGTGGCGGTTGCCCGCACCCGGGCAGCGACGGTGAAGCCCAGGTAGATCGGGGGTTCCACGACGAGGCGCACCCCGATGACCCGGCGGGCGTCGAGGTAGCGCCGCACCGCCTCACCGGTGCGGTCCGAGACGAGGAGCCCGGTGGGGTCGAGCTGGCCGTCGGCGGCGACGTCGGCGACCCGCGGGACGAGCAGCACGCGCACCACACCCGCGTTCTCGCCGGACTCGTCGACGACGCAGCGCGCCCGGGCGATCTCCGGCGCGGCCTGGCGGGCGAGGATCTCGTAGTCCTCCGTGGTCACCGCGCGGTCGCGGTGGCGCAGTGTCAGTGGGCCGCGAACCCTGGCCTCCTCCACGGTCTCCCCGTCCTGGCCGCCGGCGGCCGGCTCCCGGTTGTAGACCGCCGCCACGTAGGGGATGGAGGTGCGCAGGGTGTTGAGCGACCGGGCCACCACGTTGCCGTCGCGCCCGCCGCCGGTCTGGTAGGGACGAACCCGCACGGTGGCGCCCTTCGCCGGCACCGCGCCGAACGTGCGCACCGTGCCGTCGGCCAGCCGGACCAGCGGCCCGAAGCGGATCTCCCCGGAAGTCGGATCCACGGTGACGTGGTGGTCGGCGGGCCCGCTGGCCGCGAACGACTCGACGGCCTCCCACACCGTCCATTCGAGCTCCGGGGCAGGCTCGGGCAGCGCCTCGGGAGCATCGCCCGGGGCCCGCCGGGCGGCGCCGACCTCGACGACGATCGGCTCCGAGGTCGTCGGCACCGGCGCCTGGCTGAGGGTGAACGCCTGCCCGGCCACCCCTTCGGCGAGCCCGAGGATCTCACCGGGTACCTGCGCCCCGTGCACGGCGTCGACATCTCCGCCGACGGCCATGCCGGTCACCGACACGATCTTCGGCGAATCCCGGTAGCCGCGCACGCCTCGGCGCTCGACGACCCGGCAGCGCACCCAGGCCGCGGACCGCCCGCCGATGTCCCGGACGGCATGGCCGCGGGGCAGATGGAGTTCGATCACACCGGAGGTGTTCAGGCCGTTGGTGGTGTCCTGTTCCTGCGGGCACCGACGCCACCGCTCGCCGTCCCAGGCCTCCCAGCGCAGCGGCGGGTTGTCCGGGTCGATGCCGTGCCCGCTGACCGTGCAGGCGAAACGCAGCAGGACGATCAGCGACGGGGCCGGCCGGTCGAAGCCGATGTACAGCGCGTCGCCCGGCTTCGGGTGCTGGTCGAAACAGGCGAACCCGGTGCCCAGGCCGAGCTCCTCGGTGTGGTCACGCCACGTCTGGCCGTCGATGACGGACCCGACCCGTACCGAGCGGGCGGGCACCACGTCGAGGTCGACCATCGTGGTGAACTCGATGGCCGGCTCGGTGGCGGTACGCCGGGTGGAGACGACGGTCCCCTTCGGGATGCGCACCGTGGCGTCCTGCGGCGCGGACAGCCGGAACGACACCTCGGCCCGCGCGGCGACCGGCGGGAACAGCCGGACCCCGACGAGGTCGAGGAAGCGCAGGTAGTTGCGCTCGGGGACCCGGTTGAGCCGGTACAGCATCAGGTCGGTCATCCAGGCGAAGGTCTCGACGAGGGTGATGCCCGGATCGCTGACGTTGTGGTTCGTCCACGTCGGGCAGCGATCGGCGATGAAGCGCTTGGCGTCGTCGACGAGCTGCTGGAAGGTGCGGTCGTCGAGATTCGGTGCCGGCAGGGTCATCGGAGGGCCTCCGTCTCGTCGTCGGGGATCACGTAGAACGGGACGACGAGGTTGCGCCGGTCGTAGTCGTCGCGGATCCGGTAGGCGATGTCGATCCACAGCGTCGACGCGGCGACGTCCGGCGTGACCACGACCTCGAGGACCTCGACCCGCGGCTCCCACCGGGTGAGCGAGCGCTGCACCTCGTAGGCGATCAGACCGGCCGTGTTCGCGTCGGCCGGCGCGAACACGTGGTCGGCGAGCGGGCACCCGAACTCCGGGCGCATCGGCCGTTCCCCCGGGGTGGTGCTGAGGATCAGGTACATGGCCTGCTCCACCTCGGCGGCGCCCGTCGTCATCGCGAACGCGCCGGCCGCGTCGACCGCCACCGGCCAGCGCCACCCGGCTCCGAGGAAGCCACCCGCCGCGGGGCCCACCGGCTGCACCGTCATGGCCCCACCAGCACCGTCGCGCCCGAACCGACGATCATGGCCGTCATCTGCGCGCACTGGGTGACCGGGCAGCCCGAGTAGGCCACGCCGCGCCCCTCGACGCGGACGGTGCCGCTGCCGGAGAGCACCCGGCCCTGCTGTGTGGCCGGCACAAGGTAGGGATCGGAGACATGCAGGCCGACGTGCGGCGGCAGGTTCGTGCCCGTGGACGACTCCAGCGCCACCGGCTTCCCGCCGACGAACACGGTGGCGGAAAGACCCATGGTCAACGGCGCCGAGAACGGCAGCGGCGCCGGTGAGAGGATCGGGGCACCGGCGGGCCCCGGTATCTGGTGGACCGCGCACATACCGGTGATCTTGTCCCCGGCGACGACGACGGGAGCGCTCACCGAGTCACCTCCCTCACGCCGATCTCGGATTCGTCCATCTCGCCTGCCGCCCGTGGCCCGCGAGGTCAGTTCAACTTGATCTGGGAGCCCTGCACCGTGACGTCGGCGCTGCTGGTCACCGCGACGCCGCCGTCCGCCGACAGCGATGCCGAGCCACGCGCGGAGATCTCCAGATCCCCGTTGGCGGTCATCCGCAGATTTCCCCCGGCCCGGATCTCCACGTCGGAGTCCGTCTCGACGGTCAGCCCACCGGCGTCGTGGTCGAGACGGATCCGGACCCGGCCGTCCCGGGTGCGGATCTCGACGTGCTCGTCACCGTCGGCGTCGCTGATCATGATTTCGTGGCCCTGGCGGGTCCGCAGCCCGCGGCGCACCGCCAGGCCCGTGGCGGTGTCGACCCCGCCCTCGAACGGCGGCGCGTCCACCCCGTTGTAAAGGCCGGCGAGGACGAAGGGGCGGCGGGGATCGCCCTGCTCGAAGGCGACCAGCACCTCGTCGTCGACCTCCGGCGGGATGAGCAGGCCGCGGTCCGGGCCGGCGCCGGCGAACGCGACCCGCGCCCAGTACGTCTCGTACTCGGCGGACAGCCAGGGCAGGCGGACCCGCACCCGGCCCCGCGCCTCCGGATCGTTGATGTTGGAGACGATGCCCGGCACCACCCCGGGGATCGTCGGGTTGCCTCCTCGTGCGCCGCCCGCCGCGGCGACCAGGCCGAGCAGCGAACGGTCATGCCCACCCGCGACGGTGAAACGGGTCCGGTAGCCGGAATGGTCGAAGACATGCTCGGCGTGTGAGACCGTGAGCTTCCCGTCGAAACGGCCACCGGTGCGCCCGACGCTGAGCGCCACACCGGCGAGGATGCGCGGGTCGCCGTGGGCCACCCCCTCCGCGGCCGCCGAGGTACTGGCGATCCGCTCGGCGAGCGCGGCGACCATCGCGTCGCATTCGGCCTGGGTCGCCAGCGGCCTTGCCGCGGCGGTGAAGCGGGCGTTGGCGTTCCCCGCGCCGAGCGTCGCCGGCTCGTCGGGAAGCTGTGCCGAACTCGTCCGTGCCCGGGCCGTCGCCACCACCTCCTGCTTGGCCCGGTCGTCCCAGCCGCGAACCTCCACCTCGGTGACCTGCTGGGCCGCGGTCACCCGGGCGGTGAACACCTCCAGGTCACCACCCGGGGTCAGCTGCAGATGGTCCCGGCTGTCGAAACCACCGGGGCCCGGCGCCTCGTCGGCCGGGGCCGGCCGGTCGAACTCGAGCCGGTTCCCGCGGACCCGCAGCACGTAGCCGATCTCACGGGCGCGCCGGGTGAGGAAATCCCAGTACGTCTCGCTGATCTGCCCGACGTGGTCGTGCACGACGGAGGTCGCCGCGATCGTCCCGGTCTCGATCCCCGCCTTCCCGGCGATCATGGAGACGAGATCGGAGTCGGTGACGTTGTGGTAGGTCGCGGTGTGGACGCCGTTGAACAGCGCGTACGAGCTGTCGAACGCGACGATCACGGTGTGTGAGCCGAGCTCGTCGTAGGAGATCCCGAGGCTGTAGACGCGCCCCTCGAACAGGGTCGTCTCGGCCGCGGCGCCCGTCGGGTCGGCCGCCGGCGGCGCGGTGACCCGCAGCGTCTTGTGGAAGTCGAACCCGCCGACGGTGAGCAGCTCACGGCCCGGATCGTCGAGGACCACCCGGCAGGCGTCCGGCGCGGCGAGATCGCTGTCGATGACCACCCGGCGGATCGCGGTGATGACCGCGGGTGGCACCCTGGCCGAGTCGAGGTAGAGAACGGGCAGCGCCCCGTAGGTCTCCGCCGCCATCACCGACCACCCCGCCGGCCCGGCCCGGGCGTGAGGTCGGCGCGGTCCGGCAGCAGCAGCCGGGCGCCGGAGGTCAGCCGGGTCGGATCGTCGAGCCCGTTGAGCTCCGCGATCGCCCGCCAGCAACCGGCGTCGCCGTAGGTGCGGTACGCGATGCCGGCGAGGGTCTCGCCGTCGATCACCCGGTGGGCGCGGCGCGCGCTCACCCCGCCCGAGGTCGGATTGGTCCCCTTCGGCTCCTCCGGGACAGCCCTCATCGCCAGCGACACCTCGGCCCTGGTGGGCGCCCCGCTCGGCGCGAACAGGTTGCAGGTCGCGTCGACGCTGGTGAGCAGGCCGATGAACTGGCCGCTGGCGCCGAGCTTGAACTCACCCCAGGTGAACATCAGCACCGGCGGGCTCGGTGACGTCCCCTCACGCGAATCCCTGGTCGGGTTCGTCCACTCCAGCAGCTGCTGGATCTCGGCCAGCACCGATCGGTCCTGCCCGCGGCCGGCATCGAGCAGGAGACTGAACTGGAGATCGGCGGCCCGGGCGCCGAGGAAGGTCGGACGGGACGACTCCCGGGCCGCCTGCGTGGGCTGCTCCCGGTACTCCGCCCGTTTCCCGATCTTGATCGTGGACGGGTTGAAATGGAAGGTCACCCGCGTGTTCTGGTTGTCCTGCTCGCACAGCCGGGCCCTGACGAAACTCCCGCGCGCCGGGCTCACCGCCCGATCACCGGCCCGGCCACTGCGCCCGGAACCCCTGGTGGGCGAACTCCAGGGTCTCCGTCGCCACCTTCGCGTCGGCGCTGGAGAAACGCGGCCCCGAATAGCGGACCGGGCACACCCCGACCATCGTCCACTCGGCGATCCGGCGCAGGTTGTCATCGAACGCGGTGATCGTGGCCGTCGTCTCCCGCCCATCGCCCTCCCGCGCGAAGGTGCTGAACCAGCCGCTGAGGTTGCGGCTGTCCGCGTCGATCGGCCGGGTCAGCTTGACGTTCTGGTAGTGGACGCGCCCGAGGAGCTGATGCTGGAAGCCGTTCTGGCCGCCCTCGTCGTAGGTCTTGATCTCGTAGCTGGCATCCAGGCCCTCGATCGCGGTGAAGGCACCGAGCTCGAACGCGCCGATGGTCACGTCGAAACGCAGCCCGTTGGCCGGCCCGGGCCTGGATGGCCGGGGTCTGGCCGGCACGGGTCTGGCCGGTACGGGCATCGGAGTCCTCCTCTGCTGCAGTGACGACGACGCGGCGTTCACAGCGGGTCCGCCAACAGGCCGCGACGTTCCCGGTCGGCGAGCAGCTCCGCGCGTAGCCGACGGGCCAGATACTCGTAGATCCGCTCGGCGAGCCCGGCGATCTCGGCATCCGGAATCCGCCCACCGCTCCCGCTCCCGGTCCCGGCTGTGGCGCCCGCGGCTCCGGCTCCGGCAGGTTCTGGGGCTGCCGGCTGCTCATCCGCCGTCACCCTGGCCACGTTCGGCGCGGATGCGCTGAACCTGGTGACCAGCGTGGATGGTGCGGCCGCCGGCGGCAGGGATGCACCGGCGGCCGACTCGGGCTCCCGCGACACGGCGATCTGCTCCGGGTGGAGCGACCGGGCTGGCTGGAGTGCCGGGAAGGGCTGGAACGCTGGGATCGGCCGACGTTGAAGGGGCTGATGCGCCGGCCCGGCCGGATCCGATGCCACCCCCGCAAGGCGTGCCACGGACGGTGCCGACAACGGGGCGGGCGCCTGTGCGGGCCCAGGCGGGCGCCCCCACGCCGGAACGATCACGGGTGGCGTTCCGCCGGCACCGTCGGCACCGTCCGACGCGGACGCTGCGGAGGCGGCACCCCCCCGTCCGAACGCAGGGGACGTGCCAGGGCCACCACCGCGCTCGGCCGGCGCGGACCACACCGTGTCGGCCGGGCCGCCGGAACGGGGCGGATCGGAGACACCGCTGTCTGCCCGCGCCGCGGCACGAGCCACCCGCTGGACGCGCGGAACCAGCGGGACCGGGCCCGCCAGCGGAGGCTGGACGACACGTGCCACCGGACGGTCCCTCGACGAGGTCGTGGCTCGCTGCTGCGGCGTCCCGCCGGTGGCCCTGCCCGCCATTCCCGTCAGGTCCGCCGGCCCGCTCGAAGCCGCCCGCCAATCCGACTGTGCCCGCCCATCCGACACCGCCCGGCCGTCGGACACCGCCGGCGCCCCCGGCATGGCTGGGAAACCCGGAGGCAGCGGCGGGGCGTCCCGGAACACCGGAGCGTCCGGGGGCGGCACAGCCGGGACGTCCAACGCCGGTGCGACGCCTGGCAGCGGTGGAACGTCCAGATCCGCCGACACGGACGGTGCCGGCGGTCGTCCCACCGATTCCGGTGTGGATGTGGCCGGTGACAGGGGTTCCGCGGACGGGACGACGTCCGTGGAACGCGCCGCCCGGCTCACCGGTGGCACCGATCTGGCGGGTGGCCGCGAGGGCGGTGACAGGAGCTGCTGCTCCGGGAGCCCGGCCCGCCACACGGCGGACGTGCCCCCCGCGCTCTGCGTGGGCGGCGTTCCTCCAGGCGTTGCGGTCAGCTCCGACGGCGACGGAGCGCCGGGCTGCCGCCCACCGCCTCCAGAATCAGACCCGCCAGTGCCACCGCCTCCCGGACTCTCGTTTCCGGGGCCATCGCCTCCAGAGCCGCCGCTTCCGGAGTCGTTGCCTCCGGAGTCGTTGCTTCCGGGATCGACGAGGGGGCGGCGCGAGACCGGCAGGCCGAGGCCGGCCCGGCGGGCAGCCGGACGGCCGCCGGGGCCCGTCCCCTCTGGGGAACGGGTGACTGACGGCGTCTCGATGACCCGACCCCGCCGTGGACGATCATCTCGTGTCGGCCCGATCGGGACACCGAGGCCACGGCGCCCGGCGGGCGCGTCCGGCGATCCCACGCCGGACGGCGCCGCCTCCGTGCTGGCCGACGACGGTGGCGGCGGGTTCGTAGCCGCTCGTGCCACGGGCATGGCCGGCCACCCGCCGGCGTCACTGCCGTGATCGCCGAGACCGAGGTCGCCCCCGCCGCTGCGAGGCATGTCTGACGACAGGCCGTCGTTCTCGGCGGTCGTGCCTTCCCGCGGCTGCGGAGTGCGCGCACCGGCACCGATGATGTCCCCGTCCGCCGCGGTGGCTGGCTGCGGCCGGCGCAGCACACGGACCACCGGGGGCGGCAGCTCGGCGGCAAGGCGCATGGGCTGTACCGACCCGGTGCTGGCAACCAGCCGGCGGGGCGGCGGCGTGGGAGCAGCGGGTACGGATGCCGGAACCGACACCGGCAGCGGAGCCGCGGCGAACGGAGTCGCGGCAGGCGGAACCACACCATCCGACGTCAGGCCGCCGGCAACCGCCGCACCGGGCGCCCCGTCGGGTGCCGAGGACGCGGAAGGTGCGGTCGATGATGGCGGGGCGCCGGTCGACGGAAGGTCACCGACCGATCGGGCGAGCCGCTGGCGCCGCCAGCCGAACGAGGCCTGACCAGCCGGCGGCATCGCCTCGGCGCCCGATCCGACGGCCGTCCTGCCGATCGACTCGCCCGTCGATCGAGCGACCGCGGGACGGTCGGCGACCGGCGGTGGCGGGGTGACCGGCGGCGGTGTGGCGACTGACGGCGGTGTGGCGGCTGACGGCGGTGTGGCGACTGGCCGCGTGGGGATCCGCGCCGCGGAGGCCGGCCCGATGGGGCTGGGCCGGAATGTTCCGGACGGCGCGAGCGGGTCCACGCCGTGGGCCAGGGCACGCAGGACGATCGGGGCCGGGCTGCGACTTCCGAGCCCCCGGGCGAAGCCGGTGGCATCGGCGGTCACCGGATGGTCCGCGGGCCGGATCGGCGGTAGCGAACGCCACGCGGCCGGTGCTGGCAGGGCAGCACGGCCCGAAGCCTCGCCTGGGCCGCTGCCACCGGAGGCGGTCTCCCCCTCCGTGCTTCCATCCCCGCCGACCGCACCGCCCGACGAGGGGCGATCCGATCGACGGCGCAGCCATGCGCCCAGGCCCGAACCCAGCATCGCCTAGTCCAGCCCTCCGGATTCGTCGGTCAGTTTCGTCAGCGCGGTGAGGAAATACCGCCGGTCGGGATGCTCGAGGTCGAGGATGTCCGCGAGCGACCAGTGGTAGCCGGCGGCCAGGTACGCGACCTCCTCGAGCAGGTCCTCGGCCGCGTACGTCAGGATTCCCCCGGTGCACCACCTGCCACGTCGACCGTGAAGGCGTGCTCGCAGGAGGGGCAGCTCACCGCGGCGTGGGTGTGCCCCTCCTGGTTGATCCGGCGGTAGAGGTCCTGCAGGAACGCGAGATCAGGGGCGAACAGCCCCTCGACGACCGCCGGGGTGATCGTGGTGAGCGATCCGAGGCGGGTGATCACCCGGGACAGCAGGAGCACAGTCAGGTACGCCTCGTTGTCCCGCACTCGCGGATCACGCAGCGGGAGGATCTCGTCCCGCGCCGTCGCGAGCCGCATGACGCCTTCGCGGTGTAGCTGGCCGTCGGCGTCCAGATAGCCGCGCGGCAGCGCGAAGGCGAACTCGGTGACCAGCCCGGCGGCGCCTGTGGTCACGCCAGCTCCAGGCCTTCGTGGACGAGCGTGACCTCCTCGATGGTGATCTCGCTGCCGCCGGCCTGCAGGCTGCCGATGCTCACCTTGGACGGCCAGGCGTTGATGAAGTTGAAACGGGCCTTCTCACCGCGGGTGTAGTCGTAGAGGACCACCGAGCCGTTCTTGCGCGCCTCGTCGATCTTCCCCTCCTGCACCTGCTTGATCCACTTCCACCAGCCCGGATCATCGGTCTTGCCGCGCTTGAGCTGGATGTCGCCCCATTTGCGGGCCCCGGGCAGTTTCTTGATGACCGGGATACCGCCCTTCTTGTTCTCCTTGTGCTCGATCACCTGGATCTCCGCGCTGAGCCCGGAGACCTCCTTGAACTGGGCGATCGCCACACCGTCGATCTCGATCTGGTAGGCGTAGTTGCCGAGCGCGTCCTCGCCGATGGGCACGACGTCTCTCCTGTCCGGGTTTCCGGTGAACTCGTCGGGTGGTCAGGTGGCCGGGCGGCGGCCGGTTATTCGGCGCCGAGGGTGATCTGGGCGACCTTGAACACGACGAACTCGGCCGGCTTCACCGGCGCGACCCCGATCTCGATGATCACCTGGCCGGAGTCGACGACGCCCGGCGGGTTCGTCTCCTCGTCGCACTTGACGTAGAAGGCCTCGTCCGGGGTGACCCCGAAGAGCGCACCGTCCCGCCAGAGGCCGAGCAGGAAGGCCGACACCGTGCGCCGCAGCCGCTGCCACAGATCGAGGTCGTTCGGCTCGAACACCGCCCACTGGGTGCCACCGAGAATCGACGCCTCCAGGTAGTTGAACAGCCGCCGGACGTTGACGTAGCGCCAGGCCGGGTCCGAGGAGAGGGTGCGCGCCCCCCACACCCGGATGCCTCGGCCCGGGAACGCCCGGATCACGTTGACGCCCACCGGGTTGAGCTCGTCGTGCTCCACCTTGGTGATGTTCAGCTCCAGGCCGAGCGCGCCGCGCACCACCTCGTTGGCCGGCGCCTTGTGCACACCGCGGGTGTCATCGCTGCGGCTCCAGATGCCGGCCGCCGAACCGGACGGTGGAACGAACCGGCTGCGGCCCTCCACCGGGTCGAAGACGGACACCCAGGGCCAGTACAGGGTGGCGTACTTGGAGTCGAAGTTGGCCTGCTCCCGCCGCCAGTCCCGGATGGCCTGGGCGTTCAGCCCCGGGGGCGGGTCGAGGATGGCCATCCGGTCACCGGCGCTCTCGCAGTGGTCGATGACCGCCCGCTGGACGGCCTGCACCACGTCCAGGCTGATCTGCTGCTGCTGGAAGGCGAACCACAGGTCCGGCACCAGCACCATGGTCACGTCGTCGCAGGCGGCGAGGCCGGCGACGCCGGTGCGCTCGGCGACCTTCCCGATGAAGTCGTCGGCGCCGGCTCGCGGCACGGGCGACGGAGCGGGCGCCTGCAACGCCACCACACCGGACGTCGGCGCCCGGTCGAGTGCCGTGACCCCTTCGAGCTCGGTCACCCGGACGAGCTCCGACCCCTCGTTGACGACGGTCGCCAGGTTGCGCCGCCCGCGCCGGGTGGTGACGTCCTCGAAGACCTCGACGTGCTCACCGTCCCGGATGACCGTGACGGTGAGATGCCGGCCGGCGTCCCCGGCACCGCCGCTGGAGCCGGCTCCCGTGGGGCCGTTCGCACCGGATGCCTCCGCGCCACCGCCACCGTCGGACGCGCCGCCGTCAGGCCCGGCGGACGTCTCCTGGGCAGGCCGGCCAGCCGGAGTGATCTGCACGGACAGGCTGCCACGCACGTCCGGGTCGACCGCCTCGATCCGGTAGACACCCACCCCGGGCCTGCTCGCGCTGGTCAGCTCCGCGACCGGCCCGGCGGCGGCGCCCTCCCCGCCGGAGCCGACGCTCACCACGTAGCAGGCCCCACCGCCGTTGTTGAAGTACTGGAAGACCGCCAGCGGCAGGTACGCACCGGGCACGAAGTCGCCGAAGTTCTCGACGTACTGCCCCCAGTTCGCCAGCCGGATCGCGGTGTTGCGCGGCCCGCGCGCGGTGAAGCCGATGAATGCCGCCACCGCCGTGCCGACGCCCTCGATCGGCCGGGACCCCGCCTCGACCTCCTGAACGTAGACGCCGGGCGACCGGTAGTTCGGCATGCCATGCCCTCCTCGACCTGACCGGGAATGTTCCGATCATCACCGGCCGGCAGGTTGGAACCAACGTCCGACGGCGCATCGTCCCGGGCACAGCCCGTCGCCCGATAGGGCAGCCGGGAAGGCGGCCGGCACCGGACGCCGCCAGAGGCCAGCCGGGCGGGCAGCGCCTGTACGGCTTTCCAACCGGGCCCGTCTACCTGGTTCGGGCCTCGCGGGCTGCGCGCGCTTCGCGATCACGTCTTTCCCGGATCTCGCTCCTGATTCTCGCCGCCAGATCCACCGAACGCCCGACCATGCGCCGGTACCGGGCTTCATCCGAGCCGAAGAGACGCCATCCGCTCCATGAGCCCCAGGGGGTGTCACTTCTCGTGCCGTTGGCACGGGCGTTCAACGGAGCGAAGTTGTCGAGCATGTTGGCGACCTCAAGCTGCGATGCGGGGAGCAGCTCGACGAAGCCTGGCATGTTGACGATCTCGATCAGCGGCACGATGTGATCCGCTTCGAGATCATCGACCGGCGCACCGAGGCAGTCCCGCTGGTCGTCGGCAGCCGCGAGTGCGCGCACATGCGCCCTCGCAGCTCTGTCCGGGGAGAGGTTCCCGCCCCGGATGCGGGCGTAGGCCGCGCTCGGCGCCTCGTGGGTCAGGAGCCGCGCATCATCTCCCATGTCTCCCAACAGGTTCCGCTCGGCATCCTCGATCCCGGCGACCAGAGCGGCAAGCTGCTGGTTGAGCTCCCGCGCTCGGGTGTTGTCGTTGGCGTCGAGCGCCGCCTTGCGTTCGGCGGCAGCAGTCAGCACCGCCGCACGATCGCGCAGTACGCGGGCGACCTCCGCGTTCCAGGCCGGCCAGCGCGCCTCGATTCTGGCCTGGGCGGCGCCGACCCGGTCACGGAACGCCCGGTCGGCCTCGTCCTTGCGCCTGGCGGCTTCCGACAGCTTCCGAGGCTTCGGAGCAGCGACCAGCAACGCGTCCGCGCGGGTCTGGGCGGGAACGGGCCCGGTCTCCGAGTCCTTCTCGGGGGCCTCGGCATCCAGCCTGGCGGATGCCTCCAGGTGGCGCCCGACCTGCCGCATCAGTTCCTGGACCCTCGGGTCCGAGAGACCTCGCAGCTCTCTGATCTCGTTGACCTTCGCGATCAGCTCGCGGAGCTCGGCCCTTGCCTCCTCGCTGGCGGTCAGTTCGGCGCTTGCCCGGGCCGCCGGCAACGCCCTGACCTCGCTTCGCTGGATGTGGACATCCAGGCCGGACCCCGCGGTCACGGCACGTCCGCTGTAGGTGTGACCGGCCGCCGTCACGCTGATCGAGGCGACAACGCGACCATCCCCAGCGGCATCCGGGGAAGCCACGGGTTGACCACCTGCCGTGGCGCCGGTCGGAACGGCGGCGCTGGTCTGGCCAGCCGCGCCCTCCGCACCGGGCCCGTCCGTGGAATCACGCCCGGGACGAAGCCGGCCGAGGATGCGCCGGCCCAGGGAGGCCAGCCAGTCGGCGACGCGGTCGAGGGCGCCGTCGACGACACCGCGGACGCGGCCGACGACGTCCCGTACCGGGCCGGCGATGTCGCCGAGGCCGAGCAGGCGGGCGAGGAAGCCGAGGACGACCGGGACGCTGCGGGCGAGCGCCTGCTCGACGGCGTTCGCGGCGTCCCCGATCGAGCCGGCGGCGATCTTGGCGATGGAGTCGAAGACCGAGCTGGCGAAGGCGGCGAGCTGCTGGGCTCGTTCGATGAAGAACTGGACGGTGTTGTACGCGGCGATGATCGCCTGGATGACGGCGCCGGCCGGGTTGAACATCGAGATCAGCCGGGTGACGGCGGCGCCGACCACGGAGCGGGCCACCCAGTCGCGGATGCCGCCGAGCACGGTGTCGAGCAGGCCCGTCGCCGATTCCATGATCTTGTCGACGACGGCGCCGAGCCCGCCGGTGATGATCCGCTGCACCCAGTCGACGGCGGTCTCCATCGCGCGCACGACCCGCTCGCCGAGCAGCCGGACCAGCCGGGTACGCAGCGCCGACCAGCTCAGCCCGAGCAGGTCCAGCACCACCGAGACGATGCCGTTCAGGTCGAGGCGGGCGGGTATGCGCACCGCGCCGCGCAGGGCGCCTGTCAGCCAGCCGAGCAGCCCGGACTGCAGATGCGTCCCGATGTTGCCGACGAACTGCCCCAGGCCGGTGCGTACGGCGGCGGCGAGGTTGCCGGCGAAGCGCACCGGGTCGTTCACGATCGTGCCGAGTACGTCACCGGCGCGCCGGATGATGGCCATCACCTGCTCGCCGGCACCGCCGGCCAGCGCGAGCGCGCCCTCGAAGACGAACTCCATGACCTTGCCGGCCGCCGAGCGGGCGAAGCCGAGCAGGGCCTGCAGCGGCGGCCCGAAGACGCCGGCGATCTTCGCCCAGGCACCGGCCGGGTCGGCGAGGTCGGTGATGTCGAGCGCGTCCCAGGCCCGGCTGAACAGGGCGCGGATCGCCTCCCAGCTGAGCCCGAGCTTCGGTACCTCGGCCTCGAACCAGGCGGACGCCCGCTCCAGCGCGCCCGACCGGTTCAGGTTCTCGAAGATCTCCTGGCCGCGCGGCACCAGCTCGAGGAAGCCTCCGACCACGGTTGCCGCGGAGCGCGGCACCTCCGCCCCGGTGAGCACGTCCCGGCCGAGGACAACACCGAGCAGCTTGTAGCCGGGCATCCGGTGCGCGTAGGACGTCAGCCCGGACAGTGCCCTGTCCCGCGCCCCCGCCGCCAGGTCGGACACTCCGGCGGTCACGTCGTCGAGCAGGCCGCGCGACACCGTCACCGCCGCGCCGTTCGCCGCGGGCGCCGGCCGGCGGGACACCGCCGGATCCCGGGACACCGCCGGTTGGCGGGACGGTGAAGGCCGCCGAGGTGCCGTAGCGGGCTGGGACGCCGAGGAGTGACGGTACGCCGACGGCTGGCAGGAAACCGGCGGCTTTGCCACGGCCAGCCCCGGCACCCCGGTGCGAAGCCGCCCGTCCGAGTCTGCCTGCTCGCGCTGCTCACGCAGCAAGGTGGCCGCCGCCCGGTTCCCGGCGCTGCGCTGCAGGCCGAGCAGCGGATGCCCCGGGGGTGGAACTGACCGGGGTGATGCCAGCCGGTTGGCAGCCGGCCCTGGCCGGTCAGCCGCCGGGTGCCGGACCGCTGCCGGGTGCCGGCCGGCTGGCGAACGCCGGTCAGCCGCGGTGGGCGGCATCAGAGTCGATGCCGTGGTCACATGCCCTCCGCGGGCTCTTCCTCCTCCGGCAGCGGAGCGGCCTCACGGGCCACCTGGGCGCCGACCGCGGCGGCCTCCCGCTCGGCAGGGTCGTCCGGATGGCTGACCGTGCCGCCGGGCCCGCCGGCACCGCTCGTCTGCTGCACGACGTGGGTGAGCTCGTGGGCCAGCAGACCGCGCCCGGTCGGCGAGGTCGGGTCGTACCGCCCGGGCGAGAAGAAGACGTCGGAGCCAGTGGTGAACGCCTCCGCCTGCACCGCTCGGTTCAGGGTCGCCGCCGCGCCGTCGGTGTGGATCCGCACGGCGGACAGGTCGGCACCGAGATGGCCTTCCATCTCCGCCCGCACCGGCTCCGGAAGCGGTGAGCCGGCACCCCGCCGCGCCTCGATCGCCGCTCCGATCTCCGGGTCCAGCGGACCGGCGCCCTGCGAGCGCAGGGCACTGCGCAGCACCGCCATCGCGGCCCCGGATGACCGGCCGCCCTCGACCAGCGAGGAGCCGGCCCGCAGCATGTTCCCGACCGCCGCGTTACCCACCTGTGCGTGGAGGGCTGCCGGAACCCGCTCCCGGCCGACCGCGGCGGGCCGACGCGCGGCCGGCGCCACCGAGCGGCCGTCAAGCTGCTCGTGTTCCATGGAAGGCTCCTCCCGGAGACGGACGCATCGATCGGTTCCCACGGCAGGCAGCGCCGTCCCGCGCGCGGACAATGGACGTCCAGAAGGCGGCCGGCTTTCCGTAGGCCGACATCTCCACCGAACAGTGTGGCCGTTCTGCCAGCACGCGAAAACCTCGGTGCCCGTCCGCACGCCGGAGGATGCCCGAACGGGCAGCCACCGGTTCACTCGCGGTGTTCAGCGTGGGATCAGCGGGAAATAAGGGCCGAACTCGTCGGCGAGGCAGAGGCGGCCGAGTTTGCGGTATTCGAGCGCGACCGCGGTGACGATCTCGCGCATGTCCACCACCTGGCCGTTCGCCGCGCCCAGGTAAGCCGCGGTCACCGCCGCGTTCCGGATGTCGCCGCCGGCCAGCCCGAACGCCTTCGCGCAGAACTCCAGGTCGACGTCGGTGGCCAGCGGCACCCCGGCGAGCATCCGCCGCCACAGGGCGAGGCGCTGCTCGGCGTCCGGCCGGGTGAACTCCGCGACCACCGACAGCCGGCGGCGGAACGCGTCGTCGAGGTTCGCGGCCAGGTTCGTCGCCAGGACGGCCACCCCGTCAAACGACTCGATTCGCTGCAGCAGGTAGGCGACCTCGACATTGGCGTAACGGTCGCGGGCGTCGGAGACCTCGGAACGTTTCCCGAACAACGCGTCGGCCTCGTCGAAGAACAGCACCGCGTTCAGCCCCTCCGCGCCGACGAAGATGCGTTCCAGGTTCTTCTCTGTCTCGCCGATGTACTTGTCGACGACCCCGGACAGGTCGATGACGTACATGTCGACACCGAGGGCGCCCGCGACGACCTCCGCGGCCATGGTCTTACCGGTGCCCGACTCTCCGACGAAAAGTGCGGTGACGGCCTCACCTCGCCCACCGCCGCGACGCAGCCCCCAGTCGTCGAGAACCCGGCCGCGGTGGGCCGCCCGTCCGGCCAGATGGCGCAGGGTGGTGAGGGTGCGCGGCGGCAGCACCAGATCATCCCAGCCGACCGCCGGGCTGATCCGGCGGGCCAGCCGCTCCAGACCGGTGGCGTTCTGCGCCCGTGCCGCCGCCACCAGCCACTCGACCCGCGGCGGCGCGGCCGGCCGCGCCGCCTGCGACCCCTGTCGCTCCGGCGACGGCTGCGGCTCCAGCGGCTCCGGCAGCTCCTGCAGCTCCGGCAGCTCCTGCAGCTCCGGCAGCTCCGGCAGCTCCGGCAGCTCCGGCAGCTCCGGCAGCTCCGGCGAATCGTGCTCCGGGCCGCCTTCCAGGACGCGGGCGGACAGCCGGGAGGCGGCGACCGCCCGGCGCACCTGGCGGGGCGCGAGCCGCAGGGACGCGAGCTCGGCGGGCATCGGCGCGCCCAGCTCGGCGGCCCACACCGCGGCCTGCGCGCCGGCCCCCAGCGCGAGCACGTCATCGATCAACGGCACCGGTCCGGGGGTCTCCGGATCCCACGCGCCCCGCCCGTACAGCACCACCGGCAGCGGCGGCAGCGTCCCATCGCCTCCGGCCGCGGCGCGGACCACCAGCCCGCGCGCCGCGGGGTCGAGCATTCCGGTTGGGCCGGCGACCAGTACGGCCCCGGCCAGTCGTGCCTCCCGGACGGCGGCAGCGAGCGTCGCCGCCACACCGCCGAACCGGTCGGCGGCCGGCACGGCACCGGAGCCTGAGCCACCGCCCGTGCCGATCTCCCCGCCCTCGCCCGCCCCGACGTCACCGCTGCCGGTGGCCCCTCCGGCCGGGTCCGCGACACGGGCCAGGCCCGGCGCGGAGAGATCCAGGCCGAGGGCGCGGCGCCCGGCCCGGCGGCAGGCGGACAGCGCGGCAGCGAGGCCGTCCGCACCGGGCGTGGTCCGCAGGTACACGAGCCTCGGGTCAACAAGCCCGGCGTCAACATGCCTGACGCCGTCCGGCCCCGCTTCGTCCAGCCCGGTGTCGGACGGCCGGGCGTCGGCCGCCGGACGATCCTGGCGCACCGGCGGGTCCGGCGGGCTCGGTGGGCTCGGTGGGCTCGGTGGGCTCGGTGGGCTCGCTGGGCTCGGTGCCGTGCTGAGGAAACGGGCCACCCGCCGGACCACCGGATCGTCGACGTCCGGTGCGTCGGTCAGCACCTCGGCCAGCGCCGGGCCCGGGTCATCCACGCCGAGCAGGTGGGCGGTGACCCGGTCCGGCACGCGCAGCGACCTGGTCAGGAACGGGCGGTCGGCGTCCTCCACGACGAGCAGCCCAGTGGCGAGCAGCGGGGCGCCGGGCGCGCACCGGGCGCGGGCCGCGCCGTCGAGCGGCGAACGCCCGCACAGTTCCAGGGCGAGGCCGGGACTGGCCCGGCGGCGGGTCACGTCGTCGTGCAGATAGCCGTAGAGCTTCTCGAACCGGGCGTCCAGGTCCGGGGCCAGCGCGACCAGCAGGATGTCGACATCGAGCCCGCTCAGCCCGCAGCTGCCCGCGAGCTCTCGAAGCCGCAGCCGGCTGCCCCGCTCCCGCGCCGCCGCGGCGGCCCGCTCCACCTCGGCCGCGAGATCACCCGAACCCGCGTTCTGATCGCCTGGAGCGGGAACGGCCGGATCGGCCGGGCCGGGTGCTTCCGGCGGAGCTGGCGCGGCCTGGGCCGGGGTGCGGAGCAGGAGGGCGTCGATGTGGCCGTCGCTGAGGTAGAGGCCGCGGAAGGCGTCGTCGGGCTCCGGGTCGACGGCGCGCCGGGCGGCGACGGCGCCGCGGACCCGGGCCTCGACCACGGCGAGCCGGCCCAGCAGATCGGCCAGCGAGTCGTCCCCGTGCACGGTGGCGCTCAGAGCTCCTGGACGCGCCGGGTCCGCGGACCGGCGCCCGCCGGCCTGCTCCCGGGCGGTGGCGGCACGGCCGGCGCGCGCGGGTCGGTGGCCGAGGCGCGCAGGTGCACCTCGGGGTCGGCCGCGACCAGCCTGCGCACCGGTTCGACCCGGGCGGGGTCGAACGGCGCGACCACGACGAGGTCCAAGGAGGGTTTGAGCTCACCACCGAGGGCGTTCCACACGTCGGCGATGCCGCGGTCCGCGCCGGTGGGCAGCGCGAGCTGCAGCAGCACCGGGATCGGCTGGTCGACCAGTGCCCCGCGCAGGTACTCGGCGGGCACCGCGTCGTGCCGCAGCAGGGCGGCGAGCAGGACGGAAAGGAGCCGGTGCTCGTCCTCCGGGCGGGACGTCCACGCGGTGAGCAGGTAGGACAGCCGCAGCCGGCGCGGCGGCGGCCGGCGCGCGACGATCCGGCCGGCGCCGTCCCGGACCTGCTCGAAGGCGATCTCGCGGCGCGCCACATCCTCCCGGATGTCGTAGAGGAACGCGTCGATGCACGGCCCACCGCGCCGGGCCGCCCATTCCCGGGTCGGAGCGTCGAAGAGGACCTCCGTGTCACCGCCGGCCACGGCTTCGGCGGCGAGCAGCGCGGCGAGCGTCGCGTCCACGTCATGGATCATCGCCTCAGACGGTGGCATCCGGGCACCGACCGCCGCAAGGACGCACCCGGCCCGTCCGCGCTGCCCGTTCGGGCTGCGTCTTCGGGCTGCGTCTTCGGGCTGCGTGTTCGGGCAACGAGACGAGGCGAAACATCTGCGCGTGCGACGGTTCCGCCCGCCGCGTGATCGACGTAGCGTCGGCTCATGGCGAGGTACAACGCCGCGGACATCTACGGCTACGCCCGCGCGGCGGGTTTCACCCCGGACCAGGCGGTGACGATGACCGCCATCGCCCTGGCCGAGTCGGGCGGTGACAGCTCCGCCCACGCGACCCGCGGGGAGGACTCCCGCGGACTGTGGCAGATCAACATGGACGCCCACCGCCAGTGGGCCGACCAGAAAGCCTACGACCCCGCGGTCAACGCGAAGCTCGCCTACGAGGTCTCCCGCGGCGGCCGGGACGTCTCGCCGTGGACCACCACCCACGGCCTGGATGACGCCCGTTACCTCGACTACCGGGCCCAGGCCGAGCGGGCGGCCCAGCTGGCCGGTGAAGGCGAGGCCCACGGCAACTGGGCCGGGACGGCCGGCTACGGCCATCAGCTCACCGCCGCCGGGGACGCCGGCGGCGGCCACCTCGACGAGACGACGGCCCGTTTTCTGCAGGCAGCGCTCGCGCAGGCCGGTGACAAGTACGTCTACGGGGCCGAGGCGCACCTCGACGACTCCGACCCGACCGCGTTCGACTGTTCGGAGCTGACCCAGTGGGCGGCCGCGCAGGCGGGTGTCGAGATCCCCGACGGGGCCGCGGCCCAGTACGAGGAGCTGCGCACCCACGGGCAGGAGATCTCCGTCGACGACGCGCTGCGCACCCCGGGCGCGCTGCTGTTCCGCGCCGACCCGAACGGCTACATCAGCCATGTGGCGATCAGCCTGGGTGACGGCCGCACGATCGAGGCGCGCAACTCGCGCCTGGGGGTCGGTGTGTTCGACAACCGCGGTGACTGGCTGAACCGGGCCGCGGTGCTGCCGGGGCTGTCCGGCCCGGTCGGCGCCGGGGCACCGCCCGGCGGGTACTCGAGCAGCTCCCTGGCCCTGGCCGGCGGGGTCGGCACCGAGGCCGGCGGGGCGGACAACGACGGCGACGGCCTCACCGACGCGCTGGAGAGCCAGCTCGGTACGGACTCCGCTGCCGTCGACAGCGACCACGACAACCTGTCGGACATCTACGAGCTGCTGCGCGTGGGCTCGGACCCGACGTCCGCCGACTCCGACCATGACGGCCTGCCCGACTCCGCCGAGCTCGCCCTCGGGAGCAGCCCCACGAACCCGGACAGCCTCGGTGCCGGTCACCTCGACGGGGCGACCGGGCCGACGGCGACGCTCGACAGCGATCACGACGGGCTCAGCGACGATCTGGAGCGGGTGCTGGGGACGGATCCGAGCCGGATGGACTCCGACGGTGACGGCCTGCTCGACGGCGCGGAGCACCAGCTCGGCCTCGACCCGCTGGCCTTCGACCACCTCGACCCCGCCGGCACCGATGCCGCCTCCGGTTCCGGTTCCGGTTCCGGAAGCAGTACATCCCTCACCCATCATGTGGACACGGGTACCGGCGGCCTCGACGGACACACGGTCCTTTGACTCGCCAGTCAGAGCAGGCCCTGGCGGAGGGCGAAGGCGACCGCGTGGGAGCGGTTGCGCAGCCCGAACCGCCGCGTGACGTCCTGCAGGACGTTCTTCACGGTCCGTTCCGAGTAGTTGAGGCGCCGCCCGATCTCCTGGGTGTCGTGCCCTTCGGCGACCAGGCGCAGCACCGTCAGCTCACGTTCGGAGAGCCCGGAGAAGGTGAGCCCGCGCGGCGCCAGCACCTGCGTGGACACCTGCTGGACCTGTCTCAGCAGCGAGCCGAGCATGTCCGGTGGCAGGTAGCCCTCACCGGCGGCGGCCCCGCGCACGGCGGCCAGCACCGCTTCCGGGGTGGCGGTGGCGCGGCGCAGAAGCCCGACGACGCCCGCCTCAACGGCGGCGGTCAGGTCGTGAGCCTCCAGCTCCGCGACGACGAGCACGACGGGCACCCCACCCTGCTGCAGCTCACGCACCATTCGCAGGGTGCGCTCGTCGGTGCCCTGCGCGCTCACCAGGACCACGTCGGCCGCCCTCGGATCACCGCCGGCACCGGACGGGTTCGGCCCACCCGGCGCCGCACCGTCGTGGGCCGGCCGCACCGGTGTGGCGCCATGCTCGCGGCCCCGATCGGGTTCCGCGGTGAGCTGGACGGGACGCAGGTACGACGGCCGCCCAGCCGCACCCGGCCCGGCACCGCCGGCGCCGGCCACGGCCACCGCCGCCTCGGAACCACCCCCACCCGCGCTCACGGCGACAGCTCCGGGCAGCCTCTCGACGATCTCGATGTCCGGGCAGCCACCCAGCTGGGCCGCCAGACCGGCCTGGGTGATCGGATCGCTGGCACGGAGCAGCACTCGGATGCGGTGGGGCATGGTCCGTCCTCCCTGTCGTTGACGACCACGTATCGCACAGCGCACTCAAGGTCGGCTCGTCCTCACGAACCGCTCAAGGAACGCTCATGACGGGCCTCGGCGCGGACTCAAATCCGGCGCGTCCGGCATCGGCACGTCCGGCGCACCCGGCGCACCCGGCACACCCGGCCGCCGGCGGGCCTTCGGCCGCGATCCGGCTGCTCGACGCGGTGGCCGCCGAGGCCGGGCGGCGAGGCCGGCCGGACCTGCAGGTGCGGCTTGCCCGGGAACGCGGCCGGCTGGTCACACCGGACGCCCTGGTGGTCGTCGCGGGCGAGTTCAAGAAAGGCAAGGGCACCCTGGTCAACGCCCTGCTGGGGGCGGCGGTGTGCGGCACCGACCCGATCTCGACCACGCTGGTGCCGACCGTGGTCGGCTACGCCCCGCACCCGGCCGCGACGGTGCGGCGCGCCGCCCGATCCTCCCCGGGTGACGCACCGACCGGCGGGTCACCGCCCACAGCGGCACCACCGGCCGAGGCTCGGTCTGTCGAGGAGCCGTCCCTCGAGGCGGTGTCCATCGAGGCGCTGCACGACCTCGTCCAGGGCCCGCCGGCGGCGACGCGCCTCGCGATCGGCTCCAGTTCCGGCACCGGCACCGGCCTTGGTACCGGCCTCGGCTCCGACACCGGTCCGGTGAGTTCGGCGCAGGTCGGGGTCCCGCGGCAGCTGTTGGCGCAGGGTCTGACCCTGCTCGACACCCCGGGGCTGAACGGCGGACTGGCCGACGGCCACGCGGCGGCGACGCTGGACGCGGCCGTCAGCGCCGACGCCGTCCTGTTCGTCTCCGACGCCGGGCAGGAACTCACCGCCCCAGAGCTGGACCTGATCCGCCGGCTCGTCCGGCAGGGCGCGACCGTGCTGCTCGCGATCACCAAGATCGACGCCTGCCCGCACTGGCGCCGTGTGGTCGCGGCCAACCGGGAGCATCTGCGGCGCGCGGGTCTGGACCTCACCGTCTTCCCCCTCGGCGCGCCGCTGCGGCTGCGCGCCCTGCGCGACCACCGGCCTGATCTCGACACCGAGTCCGGCTACCCGGCGCTGGTGACCCATCTGCGCCACGAGATCGTCGCACCGCGCCGGGCCCGCCTTGAACGGCTGGCCCGCGCCACCGCCGCCGACGCGCTGCGCCAGCTGCTCACCGAGCTGGAGACCGAACGGACAGCACTCGCCGATCCGCGGCATGACGCGGGCGACCGGGCGACCGGCCTGGCCGCCGCCGTCCGCGACGCGAGTCGGATGGGTGAGCCCGCCGCGGTCTGGCGGCAGGAGCTGTCGCAGCAGTACCCGGAGATGACCCTGCGGTGCAGGGACGGCCTGGCGGCCAGCATCCGGACGTTGCACGCCAGAGCGGAGGAGAAGATCACCGCGAGTGATCCGTCCGAGCAGTGGGACGAGCTGCGCAGCTGGCTGTTCCAGGCGGTCAACGAGACCCTGCTGGACCACCGCCAGCAGATCCGCTCCGAAGGCACGACTCTCGTCGACACCGTCACGCAGGCGTTCGAGGCCGCCGCCGGCCCCGTCCGGGAGCTGCTGGCCACGGCGGTCGACCGGCCACTGCCCACGGTCGAGGACGTCCGCGGCCTCGAGTTCACCCAGTCGACCGGTTTCGATCTGCTGGCACAGGGCGCACGCGGCGGGAGTGTCGGGATGGTCATCGTCTCGGCTGGTGGGGCGCTTGCCAGCATCGCCGGGCTCGCCGCCCTCACAACGGTGCTCGCCCCGGTCGGAATCGGGGCGCTCGTGATGCTCGGGCGGCGCACGATCGCCTCCGTCCGCGCGAACGAACGCCGCGCCCACCAGGCACATGCCAAGGAAGCCGCGCGGCAGTACATCGAACAGGCTGGAAGGATCATCGCGCAGGACGCGACCGTCGTCTGCGAACAGCTCCGCGTCAGCCTGCACCAGGCCCTGACCGGGCTGGCCACGGAGCTGACGACCGAGGCGCGGCGCAATCTGGCGGCCGCCGAGCGGGCCGGTCGGGAGACCGAGGAATCGCGCCAGGCCCGGCTCGCCGTGCTGGACAGGGACATCGCCCGGCTGCGCGCCGTGACGGAGGCCGCCGGCGCACCCGGCGCCGGCGACCCGGCCGGCGCCGCCCGAGCGGCCCGAGCGGGCAGAACGGGACGGGCAGGACGGGGAGCTGCCAGGTGACCGGCCACACCGGTCACACCGGTCACACCGGTCCAGGCGACCCCGCCGGCCGCCCTGGGAGCCTGCGTGCGCTGGTTCGCGCTCTGCTCCTCGACACGCTCGACGCCTGTCAGGGATGCCCCGCCGAACCGGTCCTGCGCGAGGAGGTAGACCGCTTCGACGGGCCGCTGCGGGTCGCGCTCGCCGGCCGGGTCAAGGCCGGCAAGTCCACACTGCTCAACGCCCTCGCGGGCGAGCAGATCGCGGCGACCGACGCCACGGAGTGCACCCGGATCGTGACCTCCTACGCCGCCGGTACGCGCGAGGCGGCCTGGGCCTACCTGCGGGACGGGTCGGTGGTCGAGGCCCGGCTAAGCCGCACGGCGGGCAGCGCACATGTCGACCTGGCGGGGCTGCCCGGTGGGGCCGGTTCCGCGGGCACGGCAGCCCCCGGAGCCGGCGCGGCCGGTCCCGGCGTGGAGGCTCTGCGGGTCGAGCTGCCGGGCCCGCGGCTGCACGGCCTCACCCTCATCGACACGCCGGGCATCGCCTCGTTGTCCGTGGAGCTCTCCCGGCGCACCGAGAGTTTCCTGACCAGGGGCGCCCGCCGGCCAGCGGCCCGCCGGCCCGGCGGCAGGCCTGCTGGCGACGTGCCCCCCGGTCTCGGCACGGCCGGCTCCGGAGCCGCCGGCCCCACACTGGCCGGTGCGGACGCGATCATCTACCTGCTGCGTCACCTGCACGCGGCCGACGTCGACTTCCTGGCCTCGTTCCGGCGGACCGGGCTCGGCGAGGCCACCCCGGCGCATGCCATCGGGGTGCTCTCCCGGGCCGACGAGATCGCTCCCGGACGCACCGATTCCGTGGACGTGGCCCGCCGGGCCGCCGCCGCCATCGGCCGCGACGAACGGGTCCGCGCCCTGGTGCAGACCGTCGTACCGGTCGCCGGCCTGCTCGCCCAGGCCGGCACCCGGCTGTCGGGCGACGAGCTCGGCCAGCTGCTGGCACTCGCCGCCGAGCCCGCCGCGGACACCGACGACCTGCTGCTGTCCGTCGACCGGTTCGTCGCCCCGGCCGCGTCGACATCCGTCGCCGCGCCGGTGCGGGCGCTCCTGATCGACGGCCTCGGCCTCGCCGGCGTACGTCTCGCCGTGGCACTGGCCCGGCTCGGGTACGCCCGTGACCCGGCCGAGCTCGCCGCGGAACTCACCGCGCGCAGCGGCCTGCCCGAGCTGACCGAGCTGCTCCGCGGGCAGTTCACCGACCGCGCCGACGTCCTCAAAGCCCAGCATGCGCTGCGCGTCCTGGACGGAGTTCTCGGCGAAGGCGCCACGGGCGAGGCCACCGGCGCGGACGGGCCGGTGGGCCCGCCGCCCCGACTGCTGGCACTGTTGCGGGCCCGCCGCGAGCAGATCGAGGCCGGCGCGCACGAGCTCGCCGAGCTGCGCCTGATCGGCGAGCTGCGCACCGGCACGGCCGACCTGCGCGGCCTGGACGGTGGGCGGCGCGACGAGATGGAACGGTTGCTCGGCGCCGCCGGGGTGGACGTGCGGACCCGACTCGGCCTGCCCGCCGACGCCGACGCCGCCGAGATCCGGCCGGCGGTGCTGGCCGTCCTGGGCAGCTACCGCCAGCTGGCGGAGAACCGCCTGCTCCCCCAGCCGACCCGCCGCGCCGCGGCCATCCTGCGCCGCACCTGCGAGGGCCTGCTGCACGCCACCACCGGCGGCTGATCCGCCGTCGTCCACCCGACGCCCGCGCGCCGTCGGCGACGGCGACGGCGACGGCGACGGCGACGGCGCTATTCGACCCGGGGGTTCACCCAGGCAGCCCAGTCCTGTGCGGCGTCGCCGAGCGCATCCACCCGGATAACTATCGCGGTGGCGCCGCTGACACCGGACAGGTCGACGTCGACGGTCGGCATGTAGCCGTCGGACTGGATGTCTTCCTGACTTACCAGCGAGGCCGAGACCCGGCCGTCCGGATAAACGGCTTTGACACTGAACAGGACGCGGCCGACATTACCTTGCTGAGCCTTGACGAATCCTATCTGGGCACGGAATCTCTGGCCGTCGACGATTGCCTGCGGAAGGTCGAACTGACCGGTTATCCAGCCGTCCGAAGCCCAGTTCGGATGCGTTGCCATATAGGTCGGGGAGGTGTTGTTCTCCAACAGGTACCCGCCGTTGCTGACGTTGACATCGCCCTGGGTCTGGCCCTCCTGTCCGAACGCCGGCGTGCCCGCGCCACTGCGCCAGAGTGCGCTGCTGGCGTGTGGAATCAGCTCGAAGGGCTCCGGGCGGGCGACCGTGACCACGACGTCCTGCGAGGTGTCCGTCGCGGTCAGCCCCGCCGTGTCGGTGACCTTGACCGTGACCCGGTAGGTGCCGGCGGCGGGAACCGTGAACCGCGCGGTGTTCACCCCCTGCGGCTGCGCGCTTTCGGGCGATCCCGCGGGGGCGATGCTGAACTCGTAGTCGCGCAGCGCCGCGGTGCCCTGGGTCGCGGCGGCGGTCGCGTTCACCACCAGCTCTCCTGGCACCGTCGAGGCTGTGACCTGCACCGTCGGCGCCACCGACGCCGCGGCGACCGTCACCGGCCGCGTCACCGAATCACTCCGGCCGGCCCGATCCGTGACGGTGAGCCGGACGGTGTAGGTCCCGGCGGCGGCATAGCGGTGGGTACCGGTCCGCGAGGTCGCGACCGCGCCGTTGTCGTCGAAGTCGATCCGGTAGTCGCTGATCGGCTCCGAGCCGGCTGTCGATCGGGAGGCGTCGACGTTGACGACCAGCGGCGCACCGCCCGAGGCCGGTGTCACGGCCAGCACCGCCGTCGGGCCCCGTTTCCCGTTCTCCTGCGTCTGCGTCGGGCTGGTGGGGAGGGTTGGAACGGTCGGGGTGGTTGGGATGGTCGGGGTGGTTGGGATGGTCGGGGTCGAGAGGTGCGTGGGTGGGGGCGTCGGGGTGGGTGTGGGCTGCGCCGTGACGGTGATTCCGGCGACCGGTGCGGCCCTACGGCCGTCGGCGAGGGTGACCTGGGCCGAGACCGTGTACTGCCCGGCTCGTGACCAGCTGTGCGACACCGCGGTGCCGCGGCCCCCACTGTCGTCGCCGAAATCCCAACGCACGGCGCTGATCCGGGCCCCGTCCGCCGCGACCACCCGCAGTGCCACCGGCTTCCCGACCGCGACCACGCCCGCCGACCGCTCGATCGCCACGGCGCCGCTGGCCGGATCTGACGGGCGCCGGGTGGGCGAGGGCGTCGAGGGCTGGCTCTGCGCCGGGGTGGTCGGCCCGCCCGACGAGCCGGGCGACCCCGACTGCCCTGACCCCGGCGGCCCCGGCTCGCTCCCCTGGCCGTTGATCAGGTCGACCTCCGGCCGGTCGGGGTCGTACTTGTTGATCGAGGTCGTCGTGCCGTCGATGTGGACCACCCCGGACCGTTCGCTGGCCGGATCGTTGTAGAACACGAACGAGCCGCCGGGTACGAGCTCGAAGCGGGTGCCGGGCGGCAGGACCTTCGCCCGGCGCGGCTGGTCACGGGGCCGGCTGAGATCCACGACGAAGATCTCGCCGGTGGTGAAGTCCGGCACGAACACCCGGCCCGCCACCTCCAGCGGCGGGCCGAGCTCGTCATCGGCCGCGCCGAGATCGGCCGCGACGTCACAGGACCGCCGGGCCAGGTCGCTGACCAGCAGCACACCACGCCGCCCCGAGGCGGTGTAGAGGCGTGCGCTCTCCGGGGAGCCGGTCACCACGGCCGTCGTGTCGGCGGGGTTCTCCGCCAGGCAGGTCGCCGCCCCGAGGCTGCCGTCGGCCTCCAACGGCCGTACCGAGCTCCCGGCGACGACCACCGCCCTGCCGCCGGCGACCACCAGCCGGGCGCCGTCAGGGTCGACCGCCGCGGCCCGGCGGTCCGCCTTGCCACGATCCAGCCAGACCAGGTCACCCGAACCGGCCTCGATCAGCCACAGCCGGCCGGATCCGTCCACCGCCCCGCCGCCGGGCACGATCCTCGAAGCCAGAGCCTGGCTCGGCCGGGGCTGCAGTGACCGGCTGTCCGCCGCCGTGACCAGGCCGGACTGTTCGGTGAAGGCGAACAGTCCGGCGCCGTCGCCGCTGGGAAAGAGCTTCATCCGCTGGCCGGGCTGGGCGAACCTGACCGGCTTGGACGGCTCGTAGGTGATGCCGTCCACGCGTACCACGCTGCCGGTGACGCCGTCGGCGACGAAGGCGTCGGCCCCGGCCTGAGCCGAGGTCAGATCCGCGTTGGCTCCGGCGACCGGCACCTGCGTCACCACCTGCGCGGACGCCCCGTCGATCAGGGCGGCCTGCCCGACCTTCGACGACACGAGCCAGGCCGCGCCGTCCTGCAGCGACACCTTCACCGTGCGGTCACCGCGCCCCGACAGGACGACCGCGACCGCGCCGAGAACGACCACGAGCGCGAGCAACGTCGATCCCAACCGCGCCGGTCCCAACCGCGCCCAGACGACCCGCGCCGGCCCAGGGCCGGCGCGGCCTGGGCCGCCGAAGGATCGCCGCCGCGTTGTCATTCTCGGTATCCCCCGAGCGTCAGCAGCATTTGACGTAGATCGACGTCGTCGCGGACTTCTCCCGACCCGAACTGTCACGTACGGTCACCGTCGCCGTCCAGCTGGTGCCCGGCGGGCCCTCCGTGTTGTAGGCGTGCCGCGGGGCCCGCGAGCTCGTGATCCATCCGGTGGATCCGGTGCCGTCGCCGTAGTCGAAGTTGTACGAGACGGCGCCACTCGACGCCGACGCGTCGAGAACCGCGTAGATCGGGCCGTAGGGTGGCAGCGGCGAGCCGTCGTCCACCCATCGCAGGGACGCCACCAGCGAGTCCACGAACGTCGCCGTCGCGGAACGGTCGCCGCCGGAGAGCGTTACGGTGCAGCTCTGCGTGCCGGAGCAGTCGCCGGACCAGCCGGTGAAGTCGCCGCCGTCACCGGTCGCCGTCAGGGTGACCTGCGTGCCGTCCGCGACGGAGACCGAGCAGGTTCCCGGGCAGGAGATGCCACCGCCGGTCACCCGGCCCGGTCCGTTGGCCGTCACCGACAACGTCCGGTTCGGCGTCGGCTCGGCGAAGGTGGCGGTCACGCTCATATCGGGGCGATTAGGAACGACCGTGCAGGTGAGGCTCTGGCCGGTGCAGTCACCGGACCAGCCGACAAACGTCGCTCCGGAGTTGGGAACCGCGGTCAGTGTGACCGTATCGCTCAGGTCCCAGGTTCCCCTGCACTCCCTCGCCCCCGCCACGAGGCACATCTGGCCTCGAGAATCCCTGACTCCGCCGGGCCCTTCGGGGGTGATGGTGAGACCGAAGGACGAATCCCGGACGAGGATGGTGCGGGTGGTCTCGGCCGTAAGGCCGGCGGTGTCGGTCACCCGAACGCCGATCTGATAGGTCCCGTAACCGTAGACCTTGCTGGCTTGCGGGGCCGACTGGGGTGCCCCGAAAGTCCCGGTGAAATTGAAGGCATAGCTGGCGATCTGCTCGCCGGGCACGTTCGATTTCGAAGCGCTCGCGTCGGCGGTGACAGTGCCGGCGTACTCGGTCAGGGAGAGTTCGGCGGTGGGCGGTTCCGACCTCGGTGTTGTCTGGGACGGGGTCGGCCCGGTTGATGTGATGGTCGGGTCGGGTTGGCCTGACCCGCTCGATGTCGGGTCCGGCCGCGATGTCGGATCCGGCCCTGGCGTCGGTGTCGGGTCCGGCCGCGGGATGCCGGCGACGACGGTGATCCGGGCGGTGGGGGCGGCCTGTCGGCCGTCGGCGAGGGTGACCCGTGCCGTGATGGTGAACTGCCCTGCCCTCGACCAGCTGTGTGAGACCTGGACGCCGCCGCCGGCGGAACCGTCGCCGAACTCCCAACGCACGGCACCCAACCGTGTGCGGTCGGTCGCCACAGCCCGCATCGTCACCTGCTCGCCGATGGCGGCCCGATCCGCCGACAGCTCGATCGCGACCGTCCCGGTGGTGCCGGGGGTCGAGGGGGTGGGGGTCGAACGGGTCGGGGTCGGCGTGATGGTGGGCGGCGCGGTGGTGGGCGGAGTGGTCGGTGGTGCGGATGACGACCCGGATCCGCCCGGCCCGGAGGACGGGCCCGATGCGCCGCCGCCGGGGACGAGCCCGGCGTCGGGCCGCTCCGGGTCGTACTTCTGGATCTCCACCGTGGTCCCGTCGAGGCGGATCACCCCGGCCCGCTCGCTGGCGGGGTCGTTGTAGAACACGAACGACCCGCTCGGAACGAGCTCGAAGACCGTCTCGTCCCCACCGGCCAGCACCTCGGGGCGGGCCACCACCCGGCCGCTGGCCAGGTCGATCACCGCGACCTCGCCGGTCGTGTAGTCGGGGACGAACACCCGGCCGGCCGCCTCCTGTGCCGGGCCCAGACGATGGCGGGCGGCACCGAGATCCACCGCCCGGTCGCAGGACCTCCGGTCCAGGTCGCTCACCAGCAGCACACCGCGATCACCGGACACGGCGTACACCCGGTCCTGTGTCGGCGAGCCGGTCACCGCCGCCTCGTCGCCCTGGCGGACGTCCAGGCAGGTCGCCGGCCCAGGCACGCCGTCGGCGCCCACCGGGCGGACGGTCCGCGCCGCGGTGTCCACCACCGCGACCCGCCCGCCGGCCAGCACGAGGGTGGCCGCGGCGGGGTCGGCACCGGACGGCTTCGGGTGCTTGCCGGAGTCATCGACACGGATCAGGTCACCGGAGTCACTGTCGATGAGCCACAGCAGCCCGGCACCGTCGACCAGCGCGGCACCCTCGCGGACCCGGGCGCCGAGTGACTGCTCGGGTCCGCGGACCTGCAGCGTCGCCGGGTCCGCGACTGTCACCAGCCCAGCGGTCGCGCTGACGGCGTAGAGGGCTGACCTGCCGGGGAACAGGGCGAGCGGCTCGCCGGCCCGCCCGAGCGGCGCGGGCGCCGTGGTCTTGCGGTACGTCGCGCCGTCGATGCGGGTCACGCTGTTCGCGGTGGCGTTGGCGACGAACGCGTCCGCGCCGGAGCGGGCCGCGGTCAGCTCACCGCGCCCCACCGCGACCTGCGCCACCACCTGGGCGGACGCCCCGTCGGTCAACGCGGAGGCGCCGTCGAGCAGGGCTGCCTGGCCGACCGCCGAGGACACCAGCCAGGTGGTGCCGTCATCAAGGGCCACCGTGCGGGCCTTCGGTCCGTCGGCGGCCGTGACGACCACCGCGGCGGTGCCGAGCAGGACGGCGCACAGCGCCCACCAGACGGCGGGTATGCGGACCACCGGCGGCCAGCCGCCCGTTCTGCTCATCAGCGGCGACGTCGTGGCAGCAGTGGCACCGGGCTGAGTGTCGCGGTGACCCGGCGCCGGACGCCGTCACTGCGGCGCAGCTCGCGACTCGCCGCCGCGGTGAGCTCCCAGGCCCGGCGCGCATCGGTGTCGTCCGGCTCGGTCGCGCCGAACAGGGCGGTGCCGACCAGCGGGGCCAGCAGCGCGAGCTGGTCGCCGACCAGCGGACCGCGCCGCGCGGCGGCCAGGTCGGCGACCTGGTCCGCGGACAGTGACAGGGAGCGGGCCAGCCCGCGTTCGGCGAGCCGGTCACGGACCTCGCGCCAGGCACCGGCCACCCGTGCCGCGGGTGGCCCGGCCCGCGCCCGGCGACGGCGGCGCCGGGCCTTCTCCCCCACGATCCCGGCCGGCACGGCGACGGCCACCACGAGCAGCACCAGCAACAGCACCCACCACAGGCTGCTGGCGCCGGATCCGCCGCCGGTGGCGCCGAGGTCCGCGGACCGGTCGAGCTCCGGGCGGACGACGGCGTCCGCCGCCTGGGCCTCGGGGGCCTGAGCCGCGCCGTCGCCGCCGGTCGGGTCGTCGGGGTCGGGCGGGGGAAGCCGATCCTTGAGTTTGGAGATGTCGGTGGGGTCGAAGGCGACCCAGCCGATTCCCTCGAGGGCGACCTCCGGCCAGGCGAACGCCTGACGGGACGTCACGGTGAACTCTCCCGCCTGTGACGAGGTGCGCCCATCGAGCAGATACCCGACGGCGATCCGGCTCGGCAGGCTCTCGATCCTGGCCAGCAGCACGAACGCGGTCACGAACTGCTCGACGTAGCCGTGATGGTCGGCCTTCACGCCGCCTGGATCAAGGAACCTCTTCAGCGCGCCCAGGGAGTGGCCGGGACGGGCGTCGAGGTCGACCGGGAACATCGTGGAGTTGTTCAGGTAGGCGGTGAGCGAGGTGATCTTGCCGAACGCGGTGGTCTCGGTGCCCACCGCGTCCGCGGCGGCGTAGGTGATCTCCTCCGGGATGTTGGCGGGCAGCGCCAGGTAGGGAAGTATCTCCGTGCCGCGGGCGACGTGGGCGTCCGGGAGTCTGGGGTCGTCCGCGACAGGTACCTGGGCGGTGAGCACGTACCGGTCGCCGGCCCGCAGCGGGTCCGTCGCGGCCAGCGACCCGGAGCTGGGCTGGTACGCGTAGCTGACGGTGGCGTCGCGGATGCCCGTCGGCTGGCC
This sequence comes from Frankia sp. R43, assembly GCF_001306465.1. Classification (NCBI taxonomy): domain Bacteria; kingdom Bacillati; phylum Actinomycetota; class Actinomycetes; order Frankiales; family Frankiaceae; genus Frankia; species Frankia sp. R43. The sequence goes on from NZ_LFCW01000001.1 coordinate 640,595, forward strand.
GAGCGTGGGCAGGAACGGGCCGCCCGGGGCCTGGGCGGTGACGTCCATCTGGATCTCGCGGCCGGTCGTGGTCACCGGGGTGTCGTCCGTACCGAGAACGCTGCCGGTGCGGACGAAGACGCTGTCGTCCCGCCAGGTCGCACCGTCGAAGTCCGTGAGCACGGCGGTGCGGATCCGGTCGGTGACGACCTTCCCGTCGTTGCTCGGCAGCCGCACCGTGAAAAGCTTCCGCTCGGCGCCGCCGCGTGCGGACTTGACCTGGACGAGCGGGTTGAGCGTCGAGGTGATGTCGACGGGCGGATGCCGGTGGTCGCGCGGGTCGAACCTGTCGTTCCCCTCGGCGATCGGCGACAGGACGGCGAGGCCGGTGCCGAGCGCCGCCATGAGCGCCACCGCCGGGATCCCGACGGCCAGCTGGCCGGCTCGCGGCCGGCGCCAGGACGGAGCACCGGCCAGCGACCGGGACCGCAGGCCGGACGGTGACCGTCCACGGCCTGGCCGGCTGGTCGGACCACTCGCGTCACTGCCCGCCTGGTCCGCCTCGCCCGAGGCCCCGGCGCCGCCTGGAGCACCCGGGCCGTCCTCGGTCAGGCCTACCGCGACCGCGGCGATCCGGCCACGGCCGGGCAGTTGGGCCGCGCGCACCACGGCGAGCGCCAGCCCGACGACGGCGATCAGCCCGGTGAGCACGAACAGCGAGCGGCCACGGCTGGCGACCAGCAGCAACGCGACGATGTAGCCGAGCAGCGGCGGAAGGAGCGGGGCAAGCACCGCCTCGGCCCGCACGACCAGCACCGCCGCGCTGAACGCCGCCAGCCACACCAGGAGTACGGGCAGCAACAGCAGATCGCCGTCGGGGGCGGCCGGCAGGCCTACGGTGAGCAGCCGCGCCCAGCCGTCCCGGGCGGCGGCACCGAAGTCGGTGACGACTGACGCCCCGTCCGTGAGCCGGCCCGCGAACAGTACGAGAACGCTGAAGGCGAGCGCGCCGGCCAGCCCGGCCAGGCCGACCAGCGGCGCCGGCCGCAGGCGCGCGCCGGCCAGGCAGCCCAGTGCCGCGGCGCAGGCCGCCGCCGCGACCAGTTCGAGGGCGGCGCGCCCGGCCGGGCCGCCGGCGAAAAGCCCGCCGAACGCGAGCCCGACCAGGGCGGTGAGGACCCCGGCGAGCACGACCTGGGCCGGCCGGAAGGACCTGACGGCCGGCGGCGGCGGACGGAAGGTGGTCCGCCGGGCAGGGCGCGGGCGACGCGGGCGCAGCCCCCGCCGCGCCGGGCCGCCCGATCCGGATTCCTCCGGCGCGCCCTGCTCCGGGGGGACCGGTGGGACTGGCCGATCACCCGGTGGGCCGGGCCGGGCAGGCCGCGCGGCCTGAGCCGGAGCCGGAGGCGCAGAGCCGGCCGGCGCCCCGTAAGGAGCCGGTGGAGCGTACGGCGCCGGTGGGGCCGGTGGGGCCGGTGGGGCGAACGGAGCCGGCGGGAACGCCGGCGGCGGGGCCGATGGCGCGGACCCGGCGGCCGGCCGGGTGGGCGGCGGAGCAGCCGGCCGCGGGCGCTGCGGCTGCCCCGGGCCCTGCGGCTGTCGCGGACTCGGCGCCGGCGGAGGGGCCTGTGCCGGCCGCGGGCTCCGCGGGGGCGAAGGCGTCTGCGGTTGGCGGGGCAGTGGTCGGGGTGCGCGGGCCGGCTGTGGCGGTGGCGCGGGGGGCAGATTGAGCACCGGGAGTGGCTGGGTCGTCTCGGCCAGTGAGGGCTCGTCCCGCCGCCGGCCCGGTGGCGGGGTCTCCTGGCCGCTCACCGCCGGACCCAGGAGTTCCAGACCGCGGCGAAGTCGTCGCTGGTCCGCACGTTCACCGTGAGCGCCCCGCGGACGGGTAGCCCCGGGCGCCCGTGCTCCTCCCCGACGCACACCACGCTCGCCATCGCGAACCGCGACCGCACTGCGGACACGGCGCCGAGCCTGGCGCCGGGCGGCTGACCGGTGACCACGCCGAGGACCATGCCGTCCTCACCGGGCGTCATCCGGGTCAGTTCGGCGAGCCCCGGGTCGTCGTCGGCGGGCGCTACGGCGGCAAGCAGGTCAAGCAGGCCGGCCACATCGCGGCTGCTCTCGGCGGCACCACGCCGCCCACCGGTGGTCCACAGCTCCACCGGGAAGCCGTGCTGGGCGCCCGACACCGCCAGCGACGCGGCGACCCGCACCGCGTCCTCGAAGTAGTCGCCCGCGTAGGGGGCGGCGCTGGTGTCGAGCACCACCGTCATCCGCGGTTCGTTGGGAACGACGTTGTGCCGGACCATCATCTTTCCGGTGCGTGCGGTGGACCGCCAGTGGATCAGCCGCAGGTCGTCCCCGCGGACGTACTCGCGCAGGCTGTGGAACGCGACGCCGCCCAGCGGCGAGGTCGCGCTGGTCGGGCCGTCCATGTCCGGCGAGCCGCCGGTCGGCAGCGGGTCCACCGTGTGGATGCGGGGATGCACCCGCAAGGTGGAACGGTCCGGGAAGGCCCGCCCGACGTGCAGCAGGCGCAACGGGTCGGTGTGCCCGACGACGAGCGGGCCGACCTCGAACACCCCGCGTCGGTCGGTCGGCAGCGGGTACGCCGCCTGGAACCGGGCGCCGGGCGCGAGGCTGGGCAGCGCCACGGCCACGGTCTGCTCCCCCACCGTCTCGGCCGCCAGGATCGGCGGGCTGCGCCGCCGCGCCGCGTTGGTGACGGTGACCAGGGCCCGGGCGCCGTCACCCTGGAACACGCTGGGCGGGTGGATCTCCCGGATCAGGGTCACGTCCGGTGTCACCGTCATCCAGCCGGCGGCACACAGCAGCGCCACCCCGGCCACCAGGCCGAGGGCGAGCAGCTCCGGGTAGTCCAGCACCAGCCCGGCCGCGATGAGCACGGCGGTGGCCGCCGCCATCGCGACACCGGAACCGGTGATCCGCGTACTGCCCGTTGCCTGTGAGGACCCCATCGGTTCCCTGCCGGGCTAGTAGGAGGACACGCGCTGGTCGGGAACCGGCATCGAGGTCATGATCGCGCCGAGCAGGCTCTCACTCGTCGCCCCGGACAGTTCCGCCTCGGGCCGCAGCAGCATCCGGTGCCCCAGCACATAGGGGGCGAGGGCCTGCACGTCCTCGGGCTTGACGAACGACCGCCCGGCGGCCGCGGCGTGGGCCTGAGCGGCGACGGCGAGGGCCATCCCGCCGCGGGGGCTGACACCGAGGCGCAGCTCACCAATCCGCCGGGTCTCCGAGACGATCATCACGATGTAGCCGAGCAGGGCCGGCGCGAGGTGGATCCGGCGCACGATCTGCGTCATCCGCTGGACGTCCGCGATGCTCACCACCGGCGACAGCGACCGGGGGGTCACCCCGCGGGCACCGTTGGCGAGGATCTCCACCTCGGCCTCGTACCGCGGGTAGCCGATGTGCAGGCGCGCCATGAACCGGTCGATCTGCGCCTCGGGCAGGTCGTACGTCCCGCCGTGCTCGACGGGGTTCTGGGTGGCGATCACGATGAACGGCCGGGGCACCTCGTACGGGATGCTGTCCGTGGTGGTGACCTGCCGTTCCTCCATCACCTCAAGCAGCGCGGACTGCGTCTTGGGCGAGGCCCGGTTGATCTCGTCGGCCAGGACGACGTTGCCGAACACCGCGCCCGGCTGGAACTCGAACTCCCGGCTCTCGGCGTTCCAGATCTGCACCCCGGTGACGTCGGTCGGCAGCAGGTCGGGGGTGAACTGGATGCGGCGCATCAGGCCGCCCTCGATCGAGCTCGCGATCGCCTTCGCCAACGAGGTCTTGCCGACTCCGGGGACGTCGTCGATCAGGATGTGCCCTTCGGCGGCCAGGCACACCAGCGCAAGCCTGATGACCTCCGGCTTCCCCCGGACGAAACGCCCGATGTTGCCGTGCAGTGCTTCGAAGCACTCGCGGAACCAGGTCACCTCGGCGTCTCCCGCCGCGGCGCCGGCCGCCGGGGGGCTGGTCATGAGCCGCTCCGAACGATCACGCGGCGAACGCTAGGGGAGGTCGAGCGCCCCGGTAAACGGCCTCGCGGTTGTGGTCCCGAAAGGGCAGCACACCCCGCCCTGGCGGGCGATCTCCGGATACCTGCGGGCAGGCGACGTCCCGCGCCGGCCCCGCTGGCCGTACCGGCCGTACCGTGCGGGACGTCACCGGTGCGGAGCACACCGTACGGACGCGGGCGGAGCGTGATGGATCCGGTTGTGGAACTGCGGGACCGCCGGCTTCAGGTCCGTCCCGGGGAGACGGTGCAGACATCCGCGACGGTGCACAACGCCACCGATGTCATCGCCCAGTACACGTTCGAGGTCCTCGGCCCGGCCGCTGCCTGGGCCGAGGTCGTCCCTCCGACGGTCTCCGTCGTGCGCAACGGGCGGAACACCGTCCAGATCCGGTTCCGGCCGCCGGTCGGGCCGGTGGGGAGCGTGCCGTTCGCGCTGCGCTGCGTCTCCCAGGATCATCCCGACAGCGCGGCGGTCGACGAGGGCGAGCTGGTCGTCGGGGCGATCCACGACATCGTTCCCACGGTTACCCCGACCATCTCGCGCGGTCGCTGGACCGGCCGGTGGACGGCGCGGTTCGAGAACCGGGGCACGGTCGCGGCCCGGCTGCGGGTGACGGCGTCCGACAAGCGCCGCGAGCTCGGATTCGCCCTCGCCCCGCACGAGATCGTCGTCGATCCCGGCCAGACCGGCGAGGTCTACCTGAAGGCGCGGGCCAGCGTGCCGACGCTGCTCGGCACCGTCACCCCCCGACCGGTGCAGCTGACCTACACCAGGGCCACCGGCCCGGACGAGAAGGCGGACGAGGGAACCGTCGAGCTGGTGTTCGAGCAGGTCCCCGTACTCTCACGGGCCGTCGCCGCGGTCGGCGCGCTGGCACTCGTCGGCGGTGCCGCGGCCGTCCTCCTGCTGGCCCGGGCCGCGCCGAGCGACAAGCTCGCCTCGGACAAGGTCTCCCGGCCGGACCAGCCCACCGGGCTGACCGCCGAGCCCGCCGGAGCCGGCGCGATCAGCCTGAACTGGTCGGCGGTGCCCAGCGCGGAGAACTACCTGCTCTACAAGCTGGTCGGTGCGGACGCGGACGGAGCCGCCAACGAACTCCATCCGGTGAAGGCCCCCCTGACGGCGCACACCTGGGAGGGACTGGCGGCCGGGGCCCACACCTGCTTCCGCCTCGTCGCCTCCAACGAGGGCGGTGAATCCAAGGCCTCCGAGATGGTGTGCCAGGACGCCGGGGCCAGCCCGGCCACGCCGGAGCCGACCGGCTCGTCGACCCCACCGACGACGCCCACACCCGACCCGAACGTCACCGGCACCACTCCCACCGACCCGGGCGGGAAGACCGGGCAGGGACGTGAGCCTCAGGGCTTCTACGTCGTGCTCGGCAGCTTCTGGAAGGAGGACAAGCAGGAGCAGGACGCTCAGAAGCCACTCCTGCGCAAGACGGAGATCGACCGGGCGCTCGGCGTCACGACGGTGCTGGCGGACGCGGACGCCTCGAAGCGCCTGGGCAGCCAGTTCCCAGGGCAGGTCATCATCTACCTCGACGGGCAGTTCGCCTCCTGGGCAGAAGCCGACGCCTACTGCACGGAGAAGAAGGCCAGTGGGCTGCTCGGCCGGGACCCGGTCTGTTTCGCTCCGCTGGAGGCCGGCAGCGCCACCGTGCGTCCCGTGCCGTCACCCACCCCGGCAGGCAACGGACCGCCGTCGGGGACGCCCAGCGCGCGGCCGACCTCGCTGGTGTTGGGCCGGTAGCCGATGGCCTACGCCCTGGGCATCGACGTCGGCACGACCTTCACCGCCGCCGCGGTCTGGCGTGACAACAGGGCCGAGACGGTCGGCCTCGGCGACCATTCCCCGGTCATCCCCAGCGTGCTCTTCCGGCGGGAGGACGGGCTGATGCTCGTCGGCGCGGCCGCCGAGGCGCGGGCCGTGACCGAGCCCGACCGGGTCGCCCGCGGGTTCAAGCGCCGGCTCGGTGACGACGTGCCGATCTGGCTCGGCGACACGAAGGTCGACGCGACCGACCTCACCGCCGACATGATCCGCTACGTCGTCGCCAAGGTCACCGAGCGGGAATCCCAGGCTCCGGCACACGTGACGTTGGCCTGCCCCGCGACCTGGTCCACGCACCGCCGCGGCCTGCTGGAACAGGCCGCCAGTCGCGCCGGGCTCGGCGAGCGCACACATGTGGGCCTGCTCGACGAGCCGACCGCGGCCGCGGTCTGGTACGCGGCACAGCCGGACCGACAGCTCGGCCCCGGCGAACTGCTCGCCGTCTACGACTTCGGCGGTGGCACCTTCGACGCCACCGTGCTGCGGCGGACCGTCGACGGATTCGAGCTGTGCGGGGCTCCCGGCGGCGAGGACAGCATCGGCGGCGCCGATGTCGACGACGCCGTCCTCGAGCACGTCGCCCGAGCCGTCGGCCCAGGCTGGTACGAGCTGGACGTCGCCGACCCGGCGACAGCGCGGGCGATGGCCGCCGTGGCCGCCGCCGCGGTGACGGCCAAGGAGCTGCTCTCCGACGACACCCGGGCCGAGATCCCGGTCATCCTGCCCGGGGTGAACAGGGTCGTCCCGATCACGCGGGACGACCTGGAGGACTCGGTGCGGGTCCTGATCCTGCGCACCGTCGACGCGTTGCGCAGGACGATAGCCGCGGCCGGGTGCCGGGAGACCGACCTCACCCAGGTGCTGCTCGTCGGCGGGTCGAGCCGCATTCCGATGATCGGCCGGCTGCTGGCGGACCACCTCGGGGTGACCGTCACGGCCGATGCGCACCCGAAGCTGGCCGTCTGCCTCGGTGCGGCGATCTCCGCGGGTGCCCGGCTGGCCGCGGCCTCCGTCCCGGATCAGGCAGCAGCGCCGCGCCGAGACCCCGCGGCACCAGGCTGGCACGACGGCGACTGGCACGACAGCGGCTGGCACGACAGCGGCTGGCACGACGGCGCCGAGCCCTCCCGCACCGCCCCACCGGACGAACTCTCCCGCACCGCCCCACCGGACGAGCTCTTCCGCACCGCCCCGCCGGACGACGTCCCGGTGGAATCCACTAGTACGACGACGGGCGGGTGGAGCAGGACCGGTCCCGGCAGCCAGGTTGATCCCCCGGCGGAACAGGAGGCCCGTCGGGCCGCCGACCTGATCGCCCCGGTACACGGCGGCCCGGCACCCGCCGAGGCCGCGCCCGCGGCGGTGAGCCTGCGGGTCGATCTCGACCGGGCTGGTCTCACCGCCGCGACCGACCAGCTGCTGCGCCCCGCCGCGAGCGTCCCGCGACGGGTCCCGCTCGCCGATCGGGACGCGCCGCTGGTGGTGCGGACCGCGGGCGACAGCGACTACCGAAAGGCCGGTCGACGTGGCGCGGTCGTGTACGCCGCCGTCGCGGCAGTGGTGCTCCTGGTCGCCGTCATCGTCGGGGTCGGCATCGGCCTTGGCGGTGCTACGGGCGATCCCAACCTGGCCGGTGGCGCTCCGCCGTCCACCAGGCAGGGAACCGCCGGCGCCGGTGCCGGCACGGCCCTTCCGGCCACCGAACAGGTCGCCCGGCTGACCGGTGGCCCGTTGGCGGGAGCGGGCATGGGCCCAGGCACGGGCTCGGGCACAGGTGCTGGCACAGGCGGACAGGCAGGCGGCTCCGCGCGCGGAATCGCCCCACGGCCGGGCGGCGGCTGGGTCGCGGTGGGGAGCGAGATCGGCTCAGGCTCGACGGACGAGACGCCCGCCGCCTGGTGGACCGCCGACGGGGCAACCTGGCAGCGCGCCGCGACCGCCGGCTCGGGCGGTGGCGTCACCGGCGGCCTGGGTGCCGTGACCGCGACGTCCGATGGCGCCCGGCTGGTCGCGGTCGGCTGGGACGACAGCGCCGCGGGCGTGTTCACCGCCACGGCCTGGACCTCCACGGACGGGCGAAGCTGGCAGCCGGCCTCGGTCGAACGGGCGTCGAACGCCACATTGCGCGACGTGGTGGCTGTCCCCGGTGGCCTGCTGGCCGTCGGCCAGGATCTCGCGCTCGACCGTGAGGGCGACGGCACCGTATGGACGTCGTCCGATGGCACGTCGTGGAGACGGCTGACCGTCACCGGCGTCGACGGGTTGGGCGTCCAGAGCCTCGACCGGGTCGCCCGGCTTGCCGATGGCAGCCTGCTCGCGGTGGGCCGGGAACCATCCGGGGCTGGCTCGGTGAGCCGGGTCCGGCGTTCGACGGACGGCGGGGCGGCCTGGGCCGCCGTCGAGACGGATCTTCCTGACGGGGCCGAAGTCACCGGCCTGGCGGCACTCCCCGGCGGACGGCTCGTCGGCACGGGCTCCACGCCGGCCGCGGGGCACCGCGAGCCTCGCCTCTGGGTGACCGACGCCGGTGCACGGCGATGGACGCCGCAAGAGCCAGTCGTCGCCGGGAGCACCGGAGGCACCGCGGACGCCGAGGTGGACCTGCTCGGGGTGGTCGCGCCCGGGGCGGTCCTCGCGACCGGAACAGTCGCCGGCTCGACGCCGGCGTCGTGGACGATCGACCTCGACCAGCCCCGCTGAGCGCACCCGGCGCGGGTTCCCCGGTTGCCGTGCTCACCTCACGCTTCCGCCAACATTTATCCGGTCACGCTGCGTCCATATCGGGTCCGACGCCGACCGGAAATCCACAGAATATTCACAGCTACGATCATCCCCTCTCGCGCAGATTCATCGGCGACGTCGAGCCGGGGCGCCCACCTGTGCATCTGATATGAGTTTTCCGGTGATGCCCCGACATTCCGCTAGCATTTGGCGAAGCCGGTCACCGGGGAGAGCCCGCGAGGACCGCGATGCAGCTTTTTCGAGGTGGGAAGGTGCCCCAGATTCTGATCCGTCCAGCCTTCGGCGACCGGCCGCGTCGGCCACTGCGACGAGCAGTGGCGACCGTGGGAGCCGTTGCGGCCCTGCTCATCCCGTCCGCCTGCTCGTCGTCCGACGGCTCCGCGGACCCGTCGGCCACAACGGCCGCGACGGCGCCTGCCGGGAAGTCGGTGACGCCCGAGGTCACCGCCGCGGCGAAAGAATTCCTCGCCACGCTGGACGACTCGAAGAAGGACACGGTCTCGTTCGAGTGGAGCGACGACGAGCAGAAGAAGAAATGGTCGAACTTCCCGGCCGCTCTCTACTCACGGTCGGGTCTTCGCTGGGGCGACATGAGCGAAACCCAGCAGAAGGCCTGGCTGAAAATCATGAAGGTCTCGCTGAGCACCGAGGGCTACAACCGCGTCCTGAGCGAATGGGACGCGGACGAGGCGCTCGCGAAGCAGACCGGCCAGACGGACCAGTACGGCAAGCAGTACTACTACCTGGCCGTGATCGGCACGCCTTCGGACAGCAGCCCCTGGATGTGGCAGTGGGGCGGGCACCATGTGACCGTCAACGCCACCATCGCCTCCGGCGTCGTGTCGGTGACCCCGAGCTTCATCGGTGACCAGCCGGCCTCCTACACCGACGCCGACGGAAAGACCGTGCGCCCGCTCGGCGACATCGAGGACGAGGCCTTCGCTCTGGTCGACTCGCTCGATGACGACCAGAAAAAGGCCGCCGTGCTCGGCGACACGCCGATCGACCTCGTTCTCGGCCCCGGCGAGGACGGCAAGACGATCGCTGCGGAAGGGCTTGCCCTGTCCGAGCTGAACAGCGACCAGCAGGCCGCCGCGCTGAAGGTGATCGGCCACTACACCGGACTGGTCGACGACACCGATGCCGCCATCCGGATGAACGAGGTCAGGTCCGTGCTCGACCAGACCTACCTGGCCTGGTATGGACCAACCACCAAGGGCAGCGCCGCCTATTTCCGCTTCAGCGGCCCGAACCTCGTCATCGAATACTCGCCGCAAGGGGGAATGGCTGGCGTGCCGGGGGCCGGCGGCAGCCTGCCCGGCGGCGGGACCCCGCCGAGCGGAGCTCCGCAGAACGGTGGAACACCGCCGAGCGGAGCTCCGCAGAACGGCGCCGGTCTGCCGAACGGCGGGACCCCGCCCAGTGGCGCCCCGCAGAACGGTGGCGCGGCCGGCCAGAGCGGAGGGCAGACCTCCGGAGCCTCGACAAACCACATCCACGGCGTCTACCGCGACCCGAGCAACGAGTACGGCGCGAAGTACACGTCATGAGCCCCGCGGCCGGTGGCCATCCCGCCCGGAGGGCATTGGCCCGGCTGATTGTGCTGGGCCTGCTGCTCGGCGCCGGCGTGGCGGGGCTCGCCGCACCCGCGTCGGCACATCCCACCGACGAGATCGTCCAGCAGCTCTACGTGACGCCGGAGCGGCCCGGGCTGGCCGTCGAGCTCGACATCACCCCGGGTGTGCTCGTCGGCGCCGCGTACGTCCAGCAGCTCGACAGCGATGGCGACGGCACAATCGGCCCGGCGGAAGGCAACGCGCTGGCGGAGGCCGTCCGCGCCGACCTGTCCATCCAGATCGACACGGCGACGGTCGAGCTCAGGCAGGTCGGCGTCCGCGTCCCCGAGGCGGAGCTGCTCGCCGCGGGAGTCGGCACGATCCAGCTTTTCTGGGCCGCGGATCTGCCGGCGGGCTCCCGCGGCCTGCGCATCCACGATTCCTACGATCCCGGTGCGGTGCCCAAGGTCCAGATGAGCATGCTCGTCGGCGCCGACGCGGTGCCGGTCGGCGCCATCCAGCACACCGACGGCGGGCGCACGATCAGCGCCGCGCTCAACGAGGCCGCGACCGCGGCCGGCGACAGCAGCTCGGGGACCTCCACCGACGATCGCGACGGGCGCGGCGGGCCGGGCGGCGCGACGATGATCGAGGGTCTGCGCCGCCCGCTGACCAGTCCGTGGGCGCTGGTGAGCCTGCTGGGCGCCTGCGTGCTGCTGGGTGCGCTGCACGCTCTCACCCCCGGCCATGGGAAGGCACTGCTGGCGTCCTACCTGGTCGGCGAGTCGGGAACCGGCCGGCACGCGGTCGGCCTCGGCGTGGCCATCACGTTCACGCATACGGCCGCTGTCCTCACCTTGGGCGTCGCGGTCCTGGCCGCGGGCAATCACTTCGTTCCCGGGGCGGTCGTGCCCGCGCTGACGGTCGCGGCCGGGCTGTCGGTACTCGCGCTCGGCGCCCGCCTCGTCCGCCGCCGTTGGCAGTCCAGCCTCGCTCCCGTCACCGCCACGCACGACCACTCGCACGGGCAGGACCACCACCCCGGCCACGCGCACACGCACTCCCACGGGCGCGGGGACGGAAATGGCGCGGCGGGGCGGGCCGGTGGGCCGCGCGGGGTGTTGGCGATGGGCTTCTCCGCGGGTCTCATCCCCTGCCCGGAGGCGTTGAGCGTGATGCTCCTCGCCGCCGGGCTTCACCGCGCGGCGCTCGGCATCGTGATGATCATCGCGTTCAGTGTGGGCCTGGCCGGGGTACTCGTCGGGATCGGGCTTGCGCTTGTCAGGAGCGCGCCCCTGCTGGCCCGCGTCACCGACCGCGTCCCGGCCCGCCTCGGTCGAGCGGTCCCGCTCCTGTCCGCGCTGGTGGTGTCGGCGCTGGGTGCGGTCATGGCGGTCACCGGGGCGACCCAGCTCGCCGTCGCCATCTGAACTTCGCGACCAGCGCTACCGCCGTGAACCGCGGCGCCTGGTACTCCTACAGCTGACCGCAGCTCCCCAGCCAACCGAAAACAATCCCGATGACGGAATTTCTGGACAACAGCTGCCAATGGCAGGGCCGGGACGGTGGAAACCGTCCCGGCCCTGTTTTTTCATGCGTGGTGGTTCCGGACCGCGCTCAGCGCTGGGTGTAGAAGACGCCGATCTTGTCGTTCTCGGTGGCGGCACGGCCGTGGAATCCAGCGATCTGCCAGCCGGACGGCGCCGTGTACGTGACGCAGGTGGACGTCGTGGCCCCACCGGCGAGGGTGCGCCCGAGGTTGGTGGTGAACCTGGTGTAGAAGACCCGGGTGCTGCTGTCCTTCACGCCTGAGCACAGGTAGACGGACGTCAGGTACTCACCGCTGCCCAGGGTCAGCGACTGGGCGGTTCCGCCGGTGCCGCCGTGGTTCAGTGTGGTGCCGTTCGTCAGGGTCAGGCCGACCTGGTCGACGCGGGAGCCGGAACGCAGGCGCACGGTGCTTACCGTGGCGCCGGCAGGAATGGCGTTGATGTCGGTGTAGGCCGTGCCACCGGAACCACCGAACTGGTCGCTGGCCTGGTAGGCGCTGTTACGGGTCCAGCTGAAGTCGACGGCGATCGGGAAGTGGTCGGAAAGCATGACGCCGGCGGAGTTCAGGAAGTCGGCGTTGCGGTTGGCGTAGCCGGTGGCGTTGAGGGTGACGAAGCTGCTGCTGCGGTACAGGACCTTGTCGACGACCTCGCAGGTGTCGGTGGGCGCAGCCTCGTCGCAGACCAGCGCGGTGCTGCCGGTCGCGGGTGCGACCCCGCCGCGCTCCAGCTTCACCCAGGCGTCGGTCAGTCCGTTCGCCGCGGCGAAGGCGGCGATGGTGTCGCCGGTGCGGGTGTAGCGGGCGTTGGTGTCACCCATCACCACCACGGCGTTGCCGGCCGAATGCGACGAGATGTACGAGGCCAGCTGGCTCAGGTTCGAGGCCCGGGCGCTGGTGTCCGCGCTGGTGGTCCCGGCGTCCGCGTGCAGGTTGTAGAAGTCGACGTAGACGCCCTCGCCGAGGCGGATCCGCTTGAAGGTGAAGCCCTTCGGCGTCAGGCAGTCGGCGCTGTCGAAGGTGCTGCAGTCATCCCAGGTCACCCGGTCGAGGTCGCTGTAGCTGACCTTCGAGAGGGTGTTGAGCCCGCTGCCGAACGGGACGCCGCCGCTGGTCGGCGTCCGGTACGCGTGGGTGGTGTCGCCGTCATAGAGGTAGGAGTGGTAGTTGAAGTCCTCCTGCACCTGGACGATGTCGTAGGGGCCGAGGCGCTGGCCGATGGTGGTCGTGCTCTCCGCGCGCGGGGTCTCCGCGCTGGAAAGCGCTTCGGGCAGGCCCGCGATGTTGTAGGTCAGGGCGGAGAAGGAGCCTCCGGCCGGTGAGGCGGCGTTCGCGGCCGGAGTGGCCACAGCTGCGGCACCGATCGCGAGTGGCAGGGCCAGGGCAGCCGCGAGCAGGGCACGGCTCGGGCGGGAAAACAAACGCATCAGTTCTCCGCATCGGCAGATGTCGGACGGAATCTGGCGTCGGAAAACTATGGCCCGCGTTACAGAACGGTCAACGGTCCACAATCGAAACAATCAGGCAACAATTGACAACCCGCCAGCGGCGATACCACACAAACCCGCACCCAGACCTGACGGACGTACTCGTCGAACTCGGGGCACCCGGCGACGGTGAACGGCATTCCGCTTTCGACCTCTATACGCGTTCACCCCGTCACGCTACGCTCATATCACGAGCTCGCCTGTTCCACACTCGCCGCCCCCGGCTCCGGACGGTGCCACCCCCAGGGGCAGGCAGTGGCCGGCAGGAGGAGCTGCAATGGGATGTTGCTGCGGAGGCGGGAGCGAGCCGGTGAAGAATCTGTCCGCCCCTGCCCTTGCCCTGCTACTGCTGCTCGCGCTGAGCGCGAGCGGGATCTCGGCCGGCGACTCCACCGCCACGCGCCCGGCGTCCGGGTCGGTGCACAGCCGGCAACCACAGCCGTCCGGCGAGAGCGGCGAGGCCACCGAGCCCGGCGAGGGCAGGGTCGCCGAGGCCGCGGGTCGCACCGACGAGATCCGGAAGATCGAGCGGATCGAGAACAGGTTCCGGCGGAACCATCTCGGCACCCAGAGCCGATTCCAGGCCGATACGGACGGCTGCGCGGCGCATTCCTACGGCGAGGTCCACGTCTTCTTCCTGCAGCAGCCGTGCTCCGCGCTGAGCCGGGCGCAGTTCACGATCACCGACGGCAGGGGAAACATCGCGCTGGTCGCCGTCTCCTGGGTGGAGATGCCCGATCTTGACAGTGCCCGGGCCTTCCAGGAACTGGTCGACGACGCCCAGGGCACGGGGAACATCACCGAACTCTCGCGAGAGGCGGGCCCCTACCAGGCCGTCGCGTACAGCGGCGACGCCTACGGGTCACGCCGCCGCGGCCTCGTCGTCACGAGCGCTCAGGCCGAACCGGTCACTCTCGGCTGGGCAGGAATCCCACTCGCCACGGTCGCCGCCGACGCCGTCCGCTGACCGGCCATCATTCTCGGTATGGAGCTGTGGGGTGCGGCGCTGTACGGGGATCCTTGTGGCGAATGCCAGTTCGACTGGCGGATCGACATGGTGCACGCTGTCGTGCTGGTAGCGGCGTCACCCGCCGAGGTCGATCGACGGTCCAGGGATGCGGTTGGCGGCGAGCGGCTGTCCGCCGGAGCGTGGAGCGTCGCCGAGTACGTCAGCCACATGGCCGACAACCTGCGGAACTGGGCCGAACGGGTCCAGGGAGCGCGCCTGGCCGGCATCACCGACATCGCGGGGTACGACCCCGATGAGCTGGCCCGTGCCCGCCGGTACGACAGCGTTCCGCTGGCGGCGGCCCGGTGGGCCCTCGGGATCAGCGCGCCCGCCTGGGTTGACGTCATGCGCGCCGCGCTCGCCGAGGGCGTCGTCGTCCGCCACGCGACGCGCGGTGAGCAGCAGGCGGCCGACATCGTGCGGAACAACGCCCATGATGTGTGGCATCACCTGTGGGATATCGACCGTGTTCTCGGCCGGAGCGCCGCCGGGGTCAGTCGCCCGGGGTAGGTGCGGCGAGGCCGGCTGCCTTGGCGGTCAGTTCCACGGAGCGCAGGCGCTGGGCGATCGTCGGGGACTGGTGGGCGACGATGAGCTCGTCGGCGTCGGCGTGGGTGGTGAACCAGTCCAGGTACTCGCCGACCGTGTCCGGGGTGCCGGCGGCGGTGTACTTCATCATCTGGACGAGCTGCTGCCCCTGCGGTGCCGCGAGGATCTCGTCCGCCTCGGCGTCGGTGAAGGTCTGGCCGCGGCCGAGCAGCCAGCTGACCCGCTGGCGGCGGATCGTGCGCTGCTGGTCCTGTGCGTCGTCGGCGGTGTCCGCGGCGATGACGTTGACGCCTGCGATGACGTACGGCTGGTCGAGCTGCGCCGACGGCTGGAACAGGCGGCGGTAGAGGGCGACCGCGTCCTGCAGGGCGTTCGGGGCGAAATGCGACGCGAACCCGTAGGGCAGCCCGAGCGCCGCCGCGAGCCGGGCCCCGAACAGCGACGACCCGAGGATGTACAACGGGACGTTCGTGCCCTTGCCGGGGGTGGCGTCGACGCCGGGGATGAGCGACCGGCCGGCCAGGTAGCCCTGAAGCTCCTGGACGTCCTGCGGGAACCGTTCGGCCGAGCGGTCGTCCCGGCGCAGGGCGTACATCGTCTGCTGGTCGCTGCCTGGGGCCCGGCCCAGACCCAGGTCGATGCGGCCGGGGTGCAGCGTCGCCAGCGTGCCGAACTGCTCGGCGATGGTGAGCGGCGAGTGGTTCGGCAGCATGACACCGCCGGAGCCGAGCCGGACGGTGCTCGTGTTCGCCGCGACATGCGCGATGAGCACGCTGGTCGCGGAGGACGCGATCCGCGGCATGTTGTGATGCTCGGCGTACCAGATCCGCTGGTAGCCGAGGGACTCGGCCAGGCGCGCGAGCGCGACGCTGCCTTCGAGGCTCTGCTGCGCGGTCTCGTCGACGCCGATCGTCGCCAGGTCGAGGATGGAGAGCGGTACTGTCATCGGTTGAGCCCTTCGTCATCGGCGTCGTCACCGCCGTCGCGGTCGCCGCCGTCACCTCCGTCGCCGGGGCGTGCCCTTCAGGCAGCCCGACAGGTGCAACGTCAGGTGAGCAGGCCGGCCTTCCTGGCCTCGTCGAGCCACTGCGGGTACTCCGCCAGCAGGAGATCGAAGACCTGCCGGTCGTCGAGGGCCTCGATGTCGTCCGGCTCGACGAAGTGCGCGTTGTCCACTGGACGTCCACGCAGGTCGTCGAGGCGGCGCAGGAAGTCGAAGGGGCCCTCCCCCACGCCGAGGAACTTGTAGAAGATGTTCCGCTGCGACGCGGTGACCAGCTCCTGCCTGGCGGCGGTCCGGCTGTTCGGCGCGCCGTCGGTGACGAACAGCACGTATACCGGCAGCCCGTCGGCCGGAAAGTGCTCGCGGACGAGCGTCATCGCGGCGGCGTAGTCCGTCCGGCCCATGCGCCGGCCGGTGCGCAGCCGGTCGATTCCCCCGGCGTAGTCCGCGAGGGTGAGCTCGCCGGCGTGGACGGCGCCGGTGTCGAAGATGAACACGTCGATGGCGCCGTCGTCGTCGAACTGGGTCGCGAGCGCCAGGGCCCGTTCGGCGATCCGCTGGACGACGCCCTTGACGTACAGGGCCCGCATCGATCCACTGTGGTCGACGCACAGCGCGACCTTCGCGCGGGCGGTGTCCAATGCCTGTGCCGACAGCCGAGAACGCGCCTCCTTGACCAGACTGAGCAGCTCAGGGGCCTGGGCCTCGATCTTCTCCAGCGATATCGGCATGGACCACACGCTATCGGGCCGCTCCTGGGCGGCCGGCCGAGCAGCCGGGCGGAGCGGCCCGGTCGCGGTGGGGCCAGCCGGGTAACGCGGGTCAGCCAGGTGAGCTGGCTCAGTTAGGTGAGCTGGCTCAGCGCTTGACGACCAGCTGGGAGGCGACGGTCGGCAGGTCCGCGTAGGTGACGATGCCCGGCCGTGCGGCGACCACGGCGGGAATCGCGTTGACCACCGGCAGAGCTGTGATCATCGAGCCCATGGCGCTGATGTCGTCCATGGTGAGGTTGGTGAGGTCGGCGGGGAGGACCTCGACCCGCAGGTTGATCTGCGGAGTGCCGCGAACCTCCATCAGGTAGGCCATCGCGATGTCCCAGGCTGGTTCGATGTCGGCGGCGACCGTCCAGCGGACCTGCGCCTCCACCAGATCGGTGCCGGCCACCGAGCCGATCCAGCGCGCGTCGATCCCGGCGACGCTGCCGGCCCGCACCGTGCGGCCGGGGACGTCGGCGTCGGTGGTCGCGTGGGCGAACTCGACCTCGCAGCGGATGTCGTCCAGCTCCAGGCCGAGCTGGTGGGCGATCGACTCGACGGCGTCACCGAACACCGCGGTGGCCTTGCGGATCTCGTCGGCGTGGCCGGGGTCGCCGGCGGGGCGGCCCCAGCCGAGCTCGTTCTGGTTCGCGTCGCCGGCCCACAGCCCGATGTTGAACGACTCGGTGACCCGGATGTAGTTCACCTCCCGGCACGGGCCGGTCGCGACCGCGGCGAGGTAGTCGGCGAAGCCCGGGTTGATACCGCTGCCGAACAGGCTGGCGTTGCCGGCGCGCGCGGCCTCGTCGAGCGCGGCCCGGCTCTCGGCACCGTAGGCGCGGCCGGTGATGAAGCCCGCGCTGGAGACGACGTTGATACCGGCCCGCAGCAGCCGGGTCAGGTGCTCGACGTCGGGGTACAGCGGCATGTAGATCACACAGTCGGGACGTAAGGCGATCAGCGCCTCGACGTCGTCGGTCGCGGTGACACCGAGGTCACGGTCGAGGCCGGCCAGCTGACCTGCGTCCTTTCCGACCTTCTCCTTGCTGAACGCGAACAGCCCGACCAGCTCGAGCAGTCCAGGACGCTCGACGATCGCCTTGATCGACTCCTTCGCGACGTTTCCCGTCGTCCATTGCACGACGCGCACCGGCCGGGTCGCCTCAGTCATTGTTCTTCCTCAGGTACGAAGTTGTAAGGAACCGTGCGCGCACACGGACAAGGCCGCCAGTTCATCGTGGGCGCGAGTGAAAGTGAATTTTCGTTGGGCACTTGCTCAGCTTTGCTGCGAGCTTTCTAACACACCTTTCTCCGGCCCGGCAAGGTACCTCGTTTACCTCGCGGGGCGGGGGGCCGGTCGCCTGCCGCCGGCCACGAACACCCGACCACGGACACGGCCACCGGTCGCGGGCGCCGGGCACGGAGGCCGGACACGGGCGAGGCGCGGTCGCGCCCTGCGTCGTCGCGTTGACGCGGCGCAGGACAGAGGTTCGGCGCCGGGTCAGACGGGCGGCCAGCCTGATCGATGTTCGGGAGCTTTCTGACAGCCATGGTCAGCTTCCAGTGTTCGCATGGTTGTCGCGTACCCACACATAAAAGGCTCCTTGTGGTCTCTCACTCAAGCTTCTTGACGCCCATGTAGCCACAGATTTCGCAAGCCTTCGGGAGCACTATTTTTGATCGGATACCGAGAGCTCTTTACCCCGATTTTGGGCTACCCGCGGATCTTGGCAGGGCCGGGACTTTCTCGCCCGTAGGCCTGAAGTCGCCCCTGGAGTTACCGAAAGCGCTGGTCACGGCGGTAGTTCGGATTTCACCGGCTCCCCCTGTGCCACTTCGGGCCGGCAATACCGGACGGACGGGTCGTCCAGGCGGGATTTCGACACCATTCGACAGCGCACGATCCGCGGCAAATTCATTCAATACATTGATCGAATCCCCGTTTCAGACATTAATGTCACCCTGGCCGCGCGTGGGTCGCACTCGGGGAAGCCGACGACCTCGACGCACGGCAAGGCGGCAACGGCGATGGCGGGCGGCAGGGGCGGGGGCTGGTGCGCGGGTGGTAGCTCGTGGCGGCAGGCAGCAGGGCGGCTCGTGGCGGCGGGTAGCTCGTAACGGCAGGCAGTTGGTGACTTCTGTTGGCAGGCAGCAGGCGGCTCCAGACGGCTGGCGGCCGGTGGCGGCACGCGGTGGATGGCGGCGTGCGGGTTCTCCGTGGCACGGTCGGGTAACGTCGGCCGGCGGCTGGAAGGCATCTGGCAGGCGCGGGAGTACCAGCCCCGTGCCCGGCGGGTCCACCTGTGCCTCCGGCGTTCAGGCTCCGGAGCCAGGGAGGCGTGCTGAGCAGAGTTGTGGTGGTCGGCTCGGTCAATATGGACGTGCTGACCCGCTGCGTGCGCATGCCCCGGCCCGGTGAGACCGTCCCGGGAGGCTCCGTGAGTCTTCTGCCGGGCGGGAAGGGCGCGAACCAGGCGGTCGCGGCACGCCGGGCGGGTGCGGCGACATCCATGGTGGGTGCCGTCGGTGACGACGACTTCGGGCGGATACTGCGCGACTTCCTGAAATCCGAGCATCTGGACCTCGGCCGGCTGACCGCGGTTCCAGGGCCGTCCGGTACCGCGGTTATTCTCGTCGACGGGTCGGGCGAGAATGCCATCACCATTGTTCCGGGTGCGAATGACCGGGTGCTGCCGAATTCGCTCGACGGCCTCCCTCTCACCCCGGGCGATATCCTGCTGTTGCAGGACGAGATTCCCGAGGCAACGAACATTGCGGCGATCGCCCGGGCCGGGGAAGCCGGTGCGGTAACGGTGCTGAACCTCGCCCCGTATCGGCCGACGCCGCCTGGCGTGCTGCGCGACGTCGATTATCTGGTCGTGAACGAGACCGAGTTCGCCAATGTCACCGGTGTCGGGGCGGACCTGGCGGCGGCGATGACGTCCGATCGGGTGGAGGGGCTGCTGGCTGACGGCGCGGGGGTGGCGCCCAACGTCGTCGTCACCCTCGGCGCCGAGGGCCTGTTGGCCCGGCTCGACGGCGCTGTCCTACGGGTGCCCGGCTTTCCGGTGACGGCGGTGGACACCACCGGCGCGGGCGACTGCTTCTGCGGCGCGTTCGGCGCGGCCCTGGCCCGAAGCGAGGAGCCTGAGCAGGCGCTGCGGTACGCCAGCGCCGCGGCCGCCCTGTCGGTACGCAGCCACGGGGCCGGGCCCTCGATGCCCACGGACGCCGCCATCAACCATTTCCTCGGCTCACCGGCTCGGTAGCCGAGGGCTGCGGCCTGTTGGGGAACGAACCAAAGGCGGCCGTGCGACGCCCCGGGCAGGCCAACGGACACGTACCTGCGGCGGACATGCCCGTCAGGTCACGTTCCTTGATCGGAAGGGCAGCACTTCATAGGCTGTCGGGCGGCGTGATGAAGACCGGGTCAACAGCATCATGTCTCTGTATTGGCCTGGTTGATGAACCGGGGGTGGCGTGACAGACAACGGGGGAAGCGGCGATGGCGGTGACCGTCGCCTGCGGCTTGGCCTGGAGATCGCAGGCCTTGTTGTCGCCATTATCGGCGTAATCGTCGGGATCAGGGCGTACCAGAACGGGAGTCCACAGGCATCGCCTCCCGGCGGCCCGGCCACGGTGCGAACCACCGCGAGCCCAGATATCACCGACCTGCTGAGCGGCGGCGGCCAAACGCAGGGCGCTCTGCCGCCCTATCTTTCTCCTTCGTATTCTGCACTTCTGGGCGTACCGACCTACACGGGGCCCACGGAGACCAGGCCAGAGCTTCTGAGCGTTCCCGAGTCCTTCATCGGCCGGTGGCAGGGCGTGGTTTCATCGGCCAGCTCGAGATCTCCCGTAAATATTACGATCGCCGGCGGTCGGCTGGGCACGACGGTGGGCACCGCCGACTATCCGAAGTTGCAGGCCGCCGACGGTTCACCCTGCGTCAAGACCCTGGTCCTCCTTGCAGCTTCACCAGACCAGCTCGAAGTATCGGAGGAGCTCAGGGACTCCCCCTACTGTTCCGACTACAGTTTTCTGTCAAACAACATCATCATATCCCGGTCCGGATCGACGCTTTCGGCCAGGTGGTACCCAGGCGGATTCGCCCCCACGGGGAAAGCAGTCAGAGAAGCCGTCATACAGAAGGTCAATTCATTCTCGTAGCCGATGACGGCCGCCACGCCGCAGGCGGCAGCGCAACAGCGAGAGAACGGGCGAAATCCAGCCAGCATTCGCACTGCAGGTGCAGAGCAGTCTCTCCACCGAGGGTTTAAGCCGTCGTTCGGACCCACATTTCGTCGGCCTTTTGCCAGGCGGCTCGGTGCGCGACCACGATTTGGGGCGGCGGCTGTCGAGAGGTGATGACCGGGTGCTATGACGTCCGACCGCCGGTGGTCGGTGCCCAGCCGAGGCTCGGGGCCACGGTTGTGGCGATGTCCTCCAGCAGGCGCAGGTTCTCCCGGAGGCCGAACGCGGGCGGCAGGAAGGCGATCAGGTCGTCGGCGAGCGCAACGCTGGGGTCGGCGAGAAGCTGGTCGACGACCTCGTACGGATCACCGTGGTGGACCGGGCTCATGGTGAACCTGGCGGACGAACCCGGCGTGAGCTGCGTGGAAACCGGCGTGCCCACCCCACCGGCCCGGGAAGCCGACGGAGCCAGCAAGGTCGACGAGGTCAGCGAGGTCGGGGTCGGCCGCGCCAGCGGGGTCGGCCGCGCCAGCGGGGTCGACGGGGCGAGCGGGGTCGCCCGAGCCAGCGGGGTCAGTGCGCCTGGCGGGCGGGATGCCGCCGGGCCCTGGGTGCGTCGTTCCTCGTCGTAGGCGGCGTAACGGCGGCGGAGCTCGGGGGATGTGGCCGGCAGAACGGAGCGGGCCACCGCCACCTGCGCCGGGGACGTCGCCGGGTGGACGGAGCGGTAGGCCCTGATCGCGCGGGCGAGCTCGGCACCGTAGTCGTCGATCTGGCCGCTCAGGATGGTGCTGAGCAGCAGCCGCAGCCCCTGGCGTCCGACCCGTTCGGCGGAGGCCACCGAGCCGGCGCCGTACCAGACCCGGTCCGCGAGGCCGGGGCTCGTCGGCCGCACGGTCAGCTCGGTGCCCGCGGCCACCATGCCGGCGAGGTCGCCCACGACTCCGACCTGTTCACCGCGGACGGCGCGCAGGAAGGCGGCGAGCCGGGTCTGGGACTGTTCCCGCCCGTCGTTCGGCTCCTGGCCGAAGACGCTGTCGAAGCCGCCCTGGCCGGTGCCGAGGCCGAGCTGCAGACGTCCGGAGCTGAGCAGGTCGGCGGTCGCGGCGGCCTCGGCGAGCAGGATCGGCTCCTCGTAGCGGACGCCGATGATGGCGGTGCCCAGGCCGATCCGGTCGGTGTGCTGTGCGACCGCGGCGTGGAACACCAGCGGGGAGGCCAGGTAGTTGTCGAAGTGGCGCTGGTAGACCCAGCCGGTGTCGTAGCCGAGCTGTTCGGCGACGCGGAACAGCTCGATGCCGTCGCGCAGGGCCTGCGCGGCGCCGCCGGTGGGGAAGGAGATCCGCGCGTTGAAACCGAGCCGCGCCGATGTCATCAGGTGCTCCTGTCGTTCCGGAGGGTGTGGCGCGACGCCGATTCGCGGTGCTCGTCGCCGTCGCCTTCCGTCCGTTCCTCCCGTGGGCGGGGGACGTGGTCGGCGGCGACGGTGTGGTCGACCCAGACGGCGTGTAGGTCCGCGTAGCGTCCGGGACGTGTGACGAGGTCGGCGTGGCGGCCGTTCTGGACGATTCGGCCGTCGTCGAAGACGAGGATGCGGTCGGCGCGCTCGGCGGTGACCATGCGGTGCGCGATCGAGATGGTGGTGCGGCCGACGGTGAGCGCGTCGAGGGCGTGTTGCACGCGGACGTCGGTGGCCGGGTCGACGCCGCTGGTGGCCTCGTCGAGCACGAGCAGGTCCGGGTCGACCAGCGCGGTGCGGGCGAGCGCGACGAGCTGGCGTTCGCCGGCTGACAGCCGCGCGCCGCGCACCCCGACGCGGGTGTCGATGCCGTCGGGCAGGGTCTCGATCCAGGGGCGCAGGCCGAGCGAGTCGACGATCTCGTCCAGTGCTTCCCGAGCCTCGGGGGCCCGGGTGTCACCGTGGACTCCGGCGAGGATGTTGTCGGCGATCGTGGCGTCGAACAGGAACGGGTCCTGCGGGACTATGGCGATCCGGCGTTGGAACGACCGGTCGCCGACCTGGGCGATCGGGATGCCGCCGAGCAGGACGCGCCCGCGCCGCGCCGAGAGCTGGCGGGTCAGCAGCCGGGCGAACGTGCTCTTGCCGGATCCGGTCTCGCCGACGACGGCGACGTGCTCCCCAGGGTCGATGCCGATGGTGACGTCGCGCAGCGCGAGCAAGCCGTCTCCGGCGGCGACATCGCCGACGTTGGCGGCGGAGTCCCCGCCAGCCGAGCCCCCGCCGGCGGCGAGGCCGGCGTTGGCAGTGACGCCGACGTTGGCGTCCCCGTAGGAAGCGGCGACGCCGTGCAGGTCGACGGCGATCGGGCCGGGTGGGAGCTCGCGGGCGCCCGGCCCGGCGACCACCGCGGACGGGGTGGCCAGCACCTCGATCGCCCGCCGCCAGCCGGCGACCGCGCTCTGCACCTCGCCGAGCATCGTCACCAGCAGCTGAAGCGGGCGGACGAAGAAGGTCACCAGCAGCAACAACGCGACCAGCTCACCGGCGGACAGCTCCAGCCCCGGCTCCCACCAGGTGTTGTCCACGGACCACCGGACACCGGCGATGACGATGAAGGTGGTGATGAACGAGATCGCCACCTCGCCGAGCGCGGTGTTGGTGTGCAGCGGGACCAGGGTGTGGCGCTGGGCGGCCGCGACCTGTTCGATCGACTCGTCGGCGGCGGCGCGGCTGCGCCGCTCGGTGCCGGTGGAGCGGATGACGGCGATGCCGATGATGGCTTCGCCGATGACGGACTGCATCGCCGACACCCGCTCCCGCACGACGCTGAAACGACGTCCGACGACTGCCTGGATGCGTCGCATGACGACGAGCAGCAGCGCGGCCGCGGCGAGCACCGGCAGTGCGAGCTGCCAGGAGTAGATCGAGATGAGAACCGCGGCGATCACCATCTGGGCGGCGTTGACCAGCAGCAGGACGCCGCCGTTCTGGACGAAGGTGGTCACCGTGTCGAGATCGCTGGTCAGCCGGCTGACCAGGTCGGCGCTGGGGATCCGGGCGAACCGCTCGTAGGAGATCTCGTGGATGCGGGCGACGCCGTCCGCGCGCAGCTGGGCGAGCGCGGCCTCGGTGCGCCGGAAGACGCGCCGGTTGAGCCATCCGGATGCCGCCGCCGCCAGCACCGTGGCTCCCGCGCCGACGCCGACGGCGCGCAGGACGACGTCCGCGGTGCCGGGGTGCGGGTGGAGCAGGCCGTGGTCGAGGGCGTACTGGACGGTGAGCGGCGTGACGATGCGCCCGGCCCCGGCGACGAAGGCGAGCAGCAGGGTGAGCGCCAGGCCGCTGGTCAGCATCGGGGTGGTGGTGCGCAGCAGGTGGATGAGTGTCCGTCCCCGGGCCCCGGCGAGATCGGCCAGCCGGGCGGGGGCGGGGCCCGAGGCCGGGTTGGTGCTACTCATGGCCCGAGCCCTGGTCGTCGCCGAACCCGTGGTCGGGGCGGCGGCCGTGGTCGGTGCGGCGGCCGTGGTCGGGGCGGCGGCCGTACTCGGGATGCCGGCCGTGCTCGGCGTAGGCGTGCAGGATGCGCCGGTACTCGGGCTCGGTGGCCAGCAGCTCGGGGTGGGTGCCCACGGCGGCGAGCCGGCCGGCGCGCAGGAACGCGACCCGGTCGGCGACCAGGACGGAGCTGGGGCGCCCGCCGACGATGAGCACCGTCACCCGTCCGCGCAGCTCGGCGATCGCGGCGAGGACGTCGCGTTCGACGGCCGGGTCGAGCGCGGATGTGGCGTCGTCGAGCAGCAGCACGCCCGGATCGCGGACCAGCGCGCGGGCCAGGCACAGCCGCTGGCGCTGGCCGCCGGACAGCCGGGCACCCCGCTCCCCGACCCGGGTGTCGAGGCCGGCGGGCAACGCGCGGACCACGTTCGCGGCGCCGGCGGAGGCGAGTGCCCGCCACAGCTCGGCGTCGGTGTACGGGCGGTGCTCGCGGGGATGCCCGTCGAGCTGCAGGTTCTCCCGCACGCTGCCGGCGAACAGCCACGGGCTCTGGGAGACCACAGCCAGCCGCGCGGCGATCTGCCCACGGCCGAGCTCGGCGGCCGGGACACCCCCGATCTCGACCACACCCTCGGACGGATCGAGCTGGCGGCCGAGCAGGTCGACGAGGGTGCTCTTGCCCGAGCCGGTCGCCCCGACCAGCGCGACGATCTCCCCGGGGGCGATGTCGAGGTCGACGTCCGAGAGCAGCTGGGTCCCGCCGACCGCGTAGCCGGCGCCCCGCGCCCGCAGGCCGATCCCACCCGGCTTCAGGGGGCTGGCCAGGGTTCGGTCGCCGTGCTCGGTGGTTTCGGTGGAGTGGATGACGGCGGCGACCCTGGTCCGCCCGGCGGTCGAGATCGGCAGCATGGACAGGAAACGGCTGATGACGTTGAGCGGGATGGAGATCGTGAGCAGCAGGTAGACGACCTCGACGAGCACGCCGACGCTCAGCTCTCCGGACTCGACCTGGTGCGCGCCGACGGCGAGGACGCCGAGCACGGCCACCGTCGGCAGCAGCTCGATGACCGGGTCGAACACCGAGCTGACCAGGCCCATCGCGAGGTTGGCGTCCCGCAGGCCGTGCGCGGCGGCGCCGACCCGCGCGCGCTCCCGGTCGGCGAGGCCGAGGGTCCGCACGACCTGGCCACCGTCGATGCTCTCCAGCGCGAGCGCGCCGAAGACCCCGCGCTGCGCCTGGGCGGCGGCGGCCCGCGGGGCGAGCACGCGCTGGTAGAGCAGGTTGAGGCCGAGCACGGCCAGTACCAGCGCGACGCCGACGAGGCCGAGGGCGGCGGCGCGCAGGACCATCTCGATGATCGCGACGACGAGCATCACGACCATGCCGACCGTGAAGTAGAAGTTGAGCATCGGCAGCCACAGCGCGTCCACGTCGGCGACCGCGGTCGACAGCAGCTGGCCGGGGGCGTGCCGGCGGTGCCACGACAGACCGAGATGCAGGTAGCGGTCGACGACCGCCCGCCGGACGTCCGCCTGGGAGCCGTGCTGGACGAACCCGGTGGCGATTCCCCGGGCGATGATCGTCATCCAGCGTACGGTGGAGACGCCGACGATCGCCCCGGCCGCGATCCACCAGGCGGCACGCCCGACGTCGTCGCCGGCCAGTGCCGGGACGATCAGGTGGTCGGTGGCCCAGCCGATCGCGATCGCACCGAGGATCATGGTCGTGCCGTTGATGATCCCGGTGACAGCCGCGAGCAGGGCTGGCACCGGGTGGGCGAGGGAGCCGTCCAGCATGGTCCGCAGTCCGGGCCAGACCGTCGCCTCCCCGCCGCGGACGTCCCGAGCAGGGGCGGCGCTGGGACCGGCGGCGCTGGGACCGGCAGCGCTGGAGCCGGCGCCGCGCCGGTCAGGCATGCACGGGCACGCCGGCTCCGGCCGAGAGGGCGGCGCTGCGCTGGCCGGGGATGGCCTCGATCAGCTCCCGGGTGTATTCGCTGCGCGGCGAGCCGAAGACCTCGGCCACGGCGCCCGACTCGGCGACCTTCCCACGATTGAGCACTGTCACAGTGTGCGAGATCTGGGCGACGATGGACAGATCGTGCGAGATGAACAGGTAGCTCAGGCCGAGGCGTTCCTGCAGGTCACGCAGCAGCGCGAGGATCTGCTCCTGCACCGAGACGTCGAGCGCCGAGACGGGCTCGTCGAGCAGCACCACCTCGGGTTCGAGGGCGAGCGAGCGGGCGATCGCGACCCGCTGGCGCTGCCCGCCGGACAGCTCCGCGGGCAGCCGGTCCAGGTATGAGGCGGGCAGCGCGACCTGGTCGAGCAGTTCCACCGCGCGGGCGCGGCGGCTGCGGCGGTCACCGATCCCGAACGACGCCAGCGGCTCGATGATGCTGCGGCCGATGCTGAACCGCGGGTCGAGCGAGGCGAACGGGTTCTGGTGGACGAGCTGGACCTTGCGCCGCAGCGGACGGGTCTGCCGCCAGCCCTGGTCGGTGATGTCCACGCCGTCGAGCAGGACCCGTCCGCCGGTGGCCTTCTCCAGGCCGAGCGCGAGGCGCAACGCCGTGGTCTTGCCAGAACCTGACTCGCCGACCAGCGCATGGGTGCGCCCGCGGGCGACCTGCAGCGACACGTCGTCCAGGGCCAGGAAGGATCCGGACTGGTGGCCTGGCAGCGGGTAACGCTTGGTCAGGTTCTCCAGCCGGATCACCGGGTCGGGCGTGGCGACCTCGTCGGGACGCAGCACCAGGCGGGGCACGATCCGGCCGCCGTGGGCGAGGCCGGGGGCGGCCGCGATGAGCCGCCGGGTGTACTCCTGCTCGGGGTTGACCAGGATCCGTCCCGGGACGCCCTGCTCGACGATCGAGCCATCCTGCAGGACGAGCACCCGGTCGCTGCGGTCGGCGGCGACGGCGAGGTCGTGCGTGATGATCAGCAGCGAGATCCCGGACTCGCGGACCAGCCCCTCGATGTGGTCGAGGATCCTGCGCTGCACGGTGACGTCCAGGGCGCTCGTCGGCTCGTCGGCGATGATCATCTGCGGCCGGCCGGCCAGCGCGATCGCGATGAGCACCCGCTGGCGCAGGCCACCGGACAGCTCGTGCGGATACTGGCGGGCCCGCAGCTCGGGGTCGTCGATGCCCGCCTGCGTGAGGAACTCCAGCACCTCCGCACGGACCTGGTCACCGCTCACCCCGCGCAGCCGGATGCCCTCGGCGACCTGCGCGCCGATCCGGCGGGTGGGGTTGAGGCCGACCATCGGGTCCTGGGGCACCAGGCTGACCACCCGGCCGCGCAGCCCGCGCAGCACCCGCTCCCGCGCCCCGACCACCTCGACCCGCCGGGCACCGTCGCCGTCGCCGCTGTCTCCGCTGTCGCCGTCGCCGCCGCTGTTGCGGCCGAGGTCGAAGGTCACGGTGCCGCCGGTGACGCGGGCGTTGTCGGGCAGCAGACCGATGAGGGTGTTGGCGATCGTTGACTTGCCGGATCCGGACTCGCCGACGAGTGCGACGGTCTCACCGCGGGCGATGGTCAGGCTGACCCCGCGCACGGCGGGCACCGTCCGGCGCCGCCGCACATAGCCGACCTCGAGGTCCGTCACCGTCACCAGCGGACCGGTCGGCGCCGCGGAACCGCCTAGTACGGAGGAACCCGGTTCCGCGGAACCGCCGGCCGGCGCCGCGGAACCGGCCGGCCCGGCCACCGCGGCCGACGCGAGCGCGTCGTGCGTCATCGTTCCCGCTCCTGGATGGTCTTCGAGACGTGGTTGAGGCTCAGCACCGCCGCGGCGACGAAGAGCCCGGGCAGCAGTGACACCCACGGGGCGGTGACCAGGTAGTTGCGGCCGGCGGAGATCAGCGTCCCCCACTCGGCCGCCGGCGGCGTTGCCCCGAAGCCGAGGAAGCTCAGCGAGGCGATGTAGAGGATCGCCACGCCGGTGTCGAGGACGGCGAGCACCCCGACCGGTCCCCACGAGTTGGGCAGCACATGGGTCAGCAGCACCCGCGGCCACGACGCCCCGCCCGCCCGGGACGCCTCCACGAACGGCAGGGTCTTGACCCGCAGCACCTCGGCGCGGGTGGTGCGCGCGAACGCCGGCATGATGCCGACCCCGACGGCGATCGCCACCGGCACGGTGCCGAACCCGAGGGCGGTGACGATGGCCAGGCACAGCAGCAGCACGGGTATCGCGAGCTGGACGTCCACGATCCGCATGAGCAGGGCGTCGAAGAAGCCGCCGGCCAGCCCGGAGAGCACCCCGAGCGCGAGGCCGACGACGATCGCGATGCCCACCGCGATGAGCGCGGCCTTGATCGTCAACTGGGAGCCGTAGAGCATCCGGGTCCACAGGTCACGGCCGAGCTCGTCGGTGCCGAACAGGTGGTTCAGGCTCGGCGAGTCCAGCCGCTCCGCCGGCGCGGTCGCGTACGGGTCGCGGGAGGTGAACAGCCCCGGCGCGAACGCGGAGACCACGACGAACGCGATGAACAGCACGGCGAGCACGAAGCCGGGCTTCACGGCGAGCGTGCGGGTCGTCGCGCGCAGCCCGACCCAGCGGCCGCCCGGCTCCGAGTCGGCGATCACGCGCTCGCTGAGCAGCGTGTCGCCCGCACCCGATGCCGCCCGCCCCGCGGCCGGCTTCGCAACCGCGACCGGAGCTGCGGCGGCGGGAGCTGCGGCGGCGGATACCTCCGTACCGGTCGCCTCCGGAACGACTGACGTGGTCATATCGTGACCTCCTTCCGCTGGCCTTGGACGATGCGCGGGTCGAGCAGCGGGTAGAGCAGGTCGACCACGAGGTTGACGACGACGAAGACCGCGGCTGACAGCGAGACGATCGCGAGCACGACCGGGACGTCCTGGGCGAGCACCGCCTCCTGGGCGAGCTTGCCGACGCCGTTTCGGGAGAACACCGTCTCGACGACGATCGAGCTGGTGACGGTGAGGCCGACGAGCACGCCCAGGACCGTCGTCGCCGGCAGCAGCGCGTTGCGGAACCCGTGATGCCACTGCACGGCGGCGCGGGAGAGCCCCTTCGCCCGGGCCGTGACGATGTAGGGCTGGCGCAGCGTGTCGTCGAAGCTGCGCATCAGCACCGCGGCGAGCTGGGATGACACCAGGATCGAGATGGTGATCGTCGGCATCACCAGCGACTTCCAGCCCCTGATACCCGTGGCGGGCAGCAGGCCGAGCTCGAACGAGAGGAACTGGATCAGCACCAGCGCGATGAAGAACTGCGGGAAGGAGGCCCCGAACGACGGCAGCCGGGTGAGGACCAGCCGGGCCGGCCGCCACCGCACGTAGGAGGCCAGGTAGGCGAGCGCCGTCCCGGCCAGCAGTGCGACGACGGCGGCGGCCAGGCTCAGGGTGAGGGTCGGGGCCAGCCGGTCGCCGATCAGGCTGGCGACCGGCTGCTGCTTGGCGATCGACTCTCCGAGGTCGCCGCGCAGAAAGCCCCACAGGTCGGAGAAGTACTGCTCCAGGATGGGGCGGTCGAGCCCGTACCTGGCCTTCGCCGTGTGCAGTTCCGCGGGGGTGAGGCTGTCGGTCTCGATCCCCGCCGCTCCCAGTTGCAGGGCGACCGGGTCGCTCGGCAGCAGGTAGAGGACCGCGAAGGTCACGGTGTAGGCAGCCCAGAGCACGCCGAGTGCCTGGACGAACCGACCGAGGATGTACCGCGTCATGACTCTCCTCCCCCGCGGCCCGGCTACTGCTGCTTCCAGACGTCGTTGAGCTTCAGGAAGCTCTCGGACGTGAAGGCGAAGCCGTGGACGTCCTTGCTGACGCCGGCGAACTGCACCCGCTCGTACTGCGGGAAGGCGACGCCCTCGTCGATGAGCAGGGCCTGCAGGTCGGCGTAGGCCTGCTTGCGCACCGCGTCGTCGGTGGTCTCACGGGCCTTGGCGAACAGCGCCTGGATCTTCGCCGTGGTCTCCGGGGCCGCCGCGTTGGTCGCCAGCGCCTTCGAGGTGGCGTACTTCGGGTCGAGCAGGAACTGCAGCGCGCCCGGGTCGGCCCGGGTGAAGTAGCTGCTGGCCAGGTCGTAGGCGCCGTTCTTGTACGTCGCGGGGAGCTCGGCTGCGGGCTTCACATCGATCTTCAGCTCGATGCCGACCTTCTTCAGCTGGTCCTGGATCAGCTCGGAGCTGACCGACAGGGAGCTGGTCGGGAACACCACGGTGAGGCGCTTGCCGTCCTTGTAGCGGTAGCCACCCTCGCCCGGCTTCCAGCCGGCCTCCTCCAGCAGCTTGATCGCGCCGTCGGGGTCGTAGGCCAGCTTGCCGGCCTGGGAGGCGTAGAACGGCGTCGTGTTGTCGAAGGCCCCGCCGACGACCGGGTAGTCGTCACCGAAGCTCGTCTTCGCGTACGTCGCGAGGTCGATGCCCTTATAGAGCGCCTGGCGGACCTTGAGGTCCGACAGGACGTGGCCCGCGCTCGCGTTGGGGTAGTACGCGGAGGCCACACCGGGCAGCGACCGTGACTCGATGACGCCACCGGACTTCTTGATCAGCTCGCGGTCCTCGACCGTGATCGGGCTGCGCGGCCAGGAGATGTCGATCGCACCGCTGACCAGGTTGCCGGTGCGGACGCTGTCCTCGGCGACGTAGCTGAACTCGACCCGGTCGAGGTGTGCCTCACCGGTGTTCTTCGACAGCGCCGAGCCCCAGGTGTAGCCGGTGCGCTTCTGCAGCACGGTGAGCTCGTTCGGCTTGTAGCTCTCCAGGGTGAACGCCCCGGAGCCGACGTACTGGCCGAGGCAGCGCTCCTTGGCGGTCTTCCTGTACGAGTCCGGCGAG
This sequence comes from Frankia sp. R43, assembly GCF_001306465.1. Classification (NCBI taxonomy): domain Bacteria; kingdom Bacillati; phylum Actinomycetota; class Actinomycetes; order Frankiales; family Frankiaceae; genus Frankia; species Frankia sp. R43. The sequence continues at coordinate 671,554 of NZ_LFCW01000001.1, forward strand.
ATGATCGCCAGGTTCGTGGTGGAGCTGGCCTGCAGGAAGGACGAGTTCGGTGCCGAGAAGACGACCTTGACGGTGAGCGGGTCCACCACCTCGGTGTGGTCGAGGCCGAGGATGTAGCTGGACCCGTAGGCGGTGCCGCCGGTCTCCTTGACCACGCCCTGGGCACCGTCGAAGTTCGCCTTGACCGCGGCGGCGTCCAGCTTGGTGCCGTCGCTGAAGGTCACACCGTCACGCAGGTGGAAGGTGTATTCCTTGCCGTCGGTGCTGACCTCCCAGCTCTTGGCCAGCCAGGGCTTGATCTCCCCGGTCTTCGGGTCCTGGTCGGTCAGCGAGTCCGCGACGTTGCGGATCACCGTGCGGTGCTCGATCCAGTAGGTCTGGAACGGGTCGAGGCAGGTGAACTGCGGGTTGTCGGGGAAGAAGGCGACCTTCAGGGTCCCGCCGGCGACCGGTTCGGCCGCCGTGGAGGTTGCGCCGCCCTCGTCGTCCGAGGAGCCGCACGCGGTCAGGCCCAGCGCTGCCGTGACGGCCAGGGCTGTCGCGGCAATGCCGCGCCGGGACATACGTCTCGTCATCGAATTCTTTCTTTCTCGTCTCTCGTGGGAGATGAACTACGAACCCGGGGTGAGTTGAGGAGCTAAAGGCCGAGCAGGCGGCGGCCGGAGGCCAGCAGGGCGGTGTCCTCCTGGGGCGGATGAACCCGCACGCACAGGACGTCCCGCAGCAGGCGTTCGAACGGCAGATGCCGACTCAGCCCCGGATTTCCCAGTACGGCGACAGCGGTGTTGACCGCCGCTATCACCGAACGCGCGATCTGGACCTTCAGCACCGAAAGCTGCGGCAGATGGTCGGTGTCACCGCTCTGCGCCCGCAGCAGCACACCGAACAGCAACGTCTCGGCCTGCGCGATCTGCGCGTCGATCTCGCCGGCCGCCGCCTGGATCCGGTCGGTGGTGGCGATCGGGCGTCCCAGCGCTGTCGGCACCCGCTCCTGCGCGTACCGCACGAACGCGCTGCGCGCCGCCCGGGCGACCCCGATGTACAGGGCCGGATGCCCGAACAGGCCGATCGAGGCCATCGCCGCCGGGTCGCGGTAGACCCCGTCCGGACCGCGCGGGATCTCGACGAAGGCGTCCGCCGGCAGCTCGACGTTCGTGTACTCGACGTCGTGGGTGTTCGACGCCCGCAGGCCCAGGTGGTCCCAGGTGTCGATCCAGGTGATGCCGGGCAGGTCACCCGGGACGACCACGTGGCCGACCCGCGGCCGCTCCGGGTCGCCACCCGGTTCGTCCGCCACCACCCACACCACGTGGTAGGCCAGCGCGGTGCCGCCCGTCGCGTACGCCTTGCGGCCGTTGAGCACCCAGCCGTCCGCCGTGCGCGTCACCGTGGTCTTCGGCAGACCACCACGTGCCGGCGCGCCCAGCTCCGGTTCGGCCCGCACCGAGTTCGCCAGCGCCACGCCCGCCACGCTGCGCCGCAGCAGATCGGCGTAGTAGGCCGGCGGCCAGCTGGCGGCCAGGCCCTGAATCTGATGGGTGCCCAGGTTGTTCGCGGCGATCAGGCCGACCGAGGCGTCGCCCTCGCCCAGCGCGATCAGGATGCGCGCCATGTCGACCTGCCCGACGCCCGGCCCGCCGAACTGGGGCGCCACCGTCGCGGTGAGCAGCCCCGCCCGGTGCGCGGCGGTGAGCCCCGGCAGGGGAATCTCACCGGTGCGGTCGTACGCGCCCGCGGTGGACGCGATCTCGGCGGTGACCGCGGCGAGCGCCTCCGCCGACAGGTCCGGCACCGGCAGGCCCGCAACCGGAAGGCCCGCGCTCGCCGCGCTCGGGGCCGGCTCCCCCACCACCGCCGTCATCGGGAGGCCGCCGAGGTGGCGAGGTCGAAGCCGGGAGCGAGCGCCCCCGGATGGTCGGCCTGCAGGGTGCCGCGTTTCCCGGTCGCGGCCCGGTGGGCCAGCTCCTGGCGGACCAGCGGCACGATGTAACGGCCGTAGTCGATGGCGTCGGCGAGGGTGTCGTAGCCCCGGATCGACACCAGGCTCGCGCCCTGGTCGACGTAGTCCAGGATCGCCGCCGCCACCGTCTCCGGGCTGCCGACCAGCGCCGTCGACGCGCCCGCGCCGCCGGTCGCCGCCGCCGTCCTGGTCCACAGGGCACGGTCGTAGACGTCCGACTGAGCGGCGAACTCCAGGGCCCGCTGCGAACCGACGTTCTGCGGGCCGGTGGCCGTGCCGAGGTACCGCTTGTGGTAGTTCCCGCCCTTGAACGTACGTTCGATCTTCGCCACGTAGTCGTGGGCCTTCTCCCAGGCCAGCTTGTCGGTCTGGGCGATGATCGGCCGGAAGGTCACCCAGATCCGCGGGCGGTCGGCCCGGCCGGCCGCCGCGGCGATACCGTTCACCCGGTCGATCTCGCTGCGCAGGTCGGCGAGCGGCTCACCCCAGAAGCTGAAGATGTCCGCCTTGGCTCCGCCGACTTCGAACGCCGCGTCCGACTGGCCACCGATCGAGATCGGGATCGTCTTCCCGTACGGCGCGAAACCGGGGCCGAAGTCGTCGAACTTGTAGAACTCGCCGGAGTGGCTGAACGGGCTGGTTTCCGTCCAGGCGCGGCGGAGCAGGTCGATGAACTCGCTGGTGCGGTCGTAGCGGCGGTCCTTGGGCAGGTAGTCGCCCTGGCGGGCCTGCTCGGCGTCGCTGCCGCCGGAAATGAGGTGGACGACGGCGCGGCCCTCGGTGAGCTGGTCGAGCGTCGCCAGCTGCTGGGCGGCCACCAGCGGGAAGGCGGTGTTCGGCCGCACCGCGACGATCGGCCGCAGCCGCTCGGTGAGCTGCCCGACCGCCGAGGCGATGACGAACGAGTCGGCGCTGTTCGAGCCGTACGGCAGCAGCGTGTAGTCGTAGCCGGACTCCTCCAGCCAGCGCACGTACCGGCGGAAGTAGGCCAGGTCGATGCCGCGGCTGGGCACCGGGTTGAGCTCCGTCGACGGGTTCAGGTGCGACAGGCTGATGAACTCGACCTGCGGCGACGCGGTGGCGGGCAGCTCAGTCGAAGAAGGCTCGGTCATCGGGCGCTCCCGGTGGTGTCAGCGGATGCCGCGGCGGCGAGCTCGGGCGCGCGGTGGTAGCCGGCGTCGGTGGGGACGATCTCGCCGCGCCGTCCGGTCGCCTCGCGGTGCGCGAGCTCCTGGCGGACGAGCGGAATGATGTGACGGGTGTAGTCGAGCGCGTCGTTGAAGTTGTCGTAGCCGCGGATGGAGATCAGGTCCGCGCCGAGGTCGACGTAGTCCAGGATCGCCGCGGCCACCGTCTCCGGCGTGCCGACCAGGGCCGTCGAGGCGCCGCCCGCGTTCGTGGCGATCGCCGGCGCCGTCCACAAGGCCCGGTCGTGCAGGTCACCGGCGCGGGCCGCGGCCAGCAGCCGCTGCGACCCGACGTTGGGCGGCGGTGCCTTCAGGTCCTGCCGGAGCCCAGGGGTCCGCGCCACGCCGGCGTTGGTCCGCAGCGCGTCCAGGACTCGGGCGGCCTTCTCCCAGGCCAGCTCCTCGGTGGCGGCGATGATCGGCCGGAAGGTCACCCAGATCCGCGGCCGGTCGGTGCGCCCGGCGAGGCGCGCCTGCTCGCCGACCGCGTCGATCTGCTCCTTCGTCTCCCGCAACGGCTCGCCCCACAGGCCGAAGATGTCGCCCAGCGCGCCACCGACCCGGTACGCCTCCGCCGACGAGCCACCGACGGACACGGGAATCGTCCCGTTCGTCGGGCGGACCACCGAGACGAAATCCTCGAACGAGTAGTAGGTGCCAGAGTGGTCGAACGGTGTCGTCGAGCTCCAGGCCTTGCGCAGGATCTCGATGTACTCGGCCTGCCGGAGGTAGCGCTCGCTCTTGCTGAGCCGGTCCCCCTCGCGGGCCTGCTCCTGGTCACTTCCGCCGGCGATGAAGTGCACCACCACCCGGCCGCCGCTGAGCTGGTCGATCGTCGCGAGCTGCTTGGCGGCGACGGTCGGGTACATGGTGTTCGGCCGCAGCGCGATGATCGGCTTGATGTGCTCGGTGAACTGGGTGAGCGCCGCCGCCACCGTGAAGGGGTCGTGGCCCGCCGAGTGGTAAGGAACCAGCGTGTAGTCGAAACCACCCTCGTCGAGCAGCCTGGCGTACCGCTTCAGATAGGACGGGTCCAGCCCGCTCAACCGAAGCTGGTTCAGCTCGTTGGACGGATTGACGTTGATGGCGCTGATGAACTCGACGGTCACGAAATACCTCCGCGAGGCGGGACAGGCGTCCACGCCTGGACTGACTGCCAGAAGCGAGGGCTGAGGGCGCACGGTTGGGGGCGCAGGGCTGAGGGCTGAGGGTTGGGGGCGCGGGCCGGGGGCTGACGGAGAGACGGGCTGGCGAAGAAACGGCCGGAAGGCGGGCACGCCTGAGCGCGCTTGGACGCGGGCAGGCCACCGGCCTGATCTCGGCCGCGAGGCAGCCCGATCGGCTTCCGGGGCACACCGGTCTGCCTGACGCACGCGGCTTTCGCGGCCTGGGCCCGTGCCGGGCCCTCGGCCTCGACCCGTCAGCGGCGAATCGCCGGGTGCACTCCAGCGATGGCGGCGGACGAGCGATGGTGGCGGGCGAGCGATGGTGGCGGGCGAGATAGTGGCGGACGAGGTCGATGCGTTCGGTGTGCGCGGCATCGGCGGCCGGTGCGCCTGGCCGCTCAGCAGGGACGACAGCAGGCCGAGGTGAGAATTCCGAAGTCGACGAACCGCCGCCGGGTCAGCGCCCGCCCGACAACCGCCGGACCTGTCGGACGATGGACGGCAGCACACGCACGACGCGTCCCGCGCGTTCCCCCCTCAGAGCTCCCCACCATGTCCACCAGAATGGTGGGAAATATGTGCGGTGTCGAGATCGGATTCCTGATCACACCGATAAGGAATCGCGATAGATCGTTCCGCGGAGCGCTCGGCGCCCGTCGGCCGTAGCACTCGCCGGCCTCGCCACCCGCGGACCACACTGCCAACCGATCCCACCGCCCGCCGCCCGCCGACACCACCCATCTCCACCCCGCAGCCCCTGGCCGTGCGCCGCAGAGCACACAGCAAGGTCCCGGGCTTCGGGCTGCGACTGCCGGCTGCGACCGCGGGCCGCGACCGCCGCCAGGCAGGAGTTGAGGATCGCGGTCATTCTGGTTTCTGGATCCGGTCACGGATCGGCACCGATCAAGATCGCCAGCCGGTTTGCGGGGAGGTTCGCACTCCATGAACTCGGCCGGACCTCCGGTAGCCCAGCCGCCCGGCAACCCCGGCCGCCCGGTTTGACGAGTCGCAAGAGTGAAGGATTCTGGTCGTTCCGACGACCAGAATCCTTCACTCTTGCGGGCCGCCAGGCGAATCTTTGCCCCTTTGGCCCCTCTTGGGATGAATTGCCGGTGCCGCGTGGCAGTGCGGGATCCTCGGTGGGTGGTCGTGCGACCGCACGTCGCCTCGCTGGACCCGTCGTCACACCTGCGCGAACGGGAAGGCGTGGCGCGATGCGGTGTCGACTCGGCCACACGACGGAGAGGGGCGACGGACGCATGCCCGCCCCCCTCTTCGCAATGGTTAAATCCGGCGGTGGCTCTCCACCGGGCCGTTTATGTCGTCGCCGGCGTCTCAACTACCGAAACGAGTTATCGCCGGCAGTTGATGTTGACGGCCGTCGTGGTGAGCTTGCGAGCGTCGTCGGCAACGCCGATGACATCGACATCGACGATGCTGCGCCATCCGGTCAGACCGGTGGTGATACAGCCGGCGCGCTTGTTCGCTCGCCGGTAGGTGCCGGAGGCGAGCGTGGCGCTGACGGGGCCTCCCACGTTCCGCCACTTTCCGTCGCTGTAGAACTCCTGCAGCTGGATTGTGACGACCGCCCTGGTGGCCTTGCAGCTCCGGTTGACCCACCAGCCGTGCCCGGAGGCCTCACCGGCGGTGACGTGGACCCAGTCACCGCGCGTTTCGAATAGGCAGATAATGGAACGGCCGCCGTCAACAATCGTTGATTCGTTCACGATGTCGGTGCCGCCACCGCCGGTCGGCGCGGGCCCGGGGGCAGCAGCAGCCGCGTTCGCCGCCGTCGGCGATATCCCCAGCAGCACAACCACGGCCGCCGCCACCACGATCGACAGCTTACGGAAAAAGCGTTTCAAGACCTACCTCTTCCCAGACCCGCCCAAAGAACACGGTCGTCGCTTTCGCCGAAAACGAGAACGCAATGCCCATTCTGTGGCGAATTCTCGATGTCGGCATCATTCCGCGAGCGTTCAGCGAGAGTCAAGCAGAAAAATTCAGTGCACGGACTACAAATCAGGTAGGCGAGATGCGCCGCGACAGTTATTTGCGCTGTGCCAGAAAATCCCGCCGAAGGCCAGATGAACGGGCGCGAGCACCGTGGTGAGGCCCGACACCGGGTACCAGCAGGGCAAATGGTCTACGGTCGACACCGTGAACGCGACGGTGACCGGCCTGGGAGCCTGGTGCGACTACGTGCCCGAAAACGATCCCCGGGTCCTCCGCTTCCAGGTCGAGGAGTTCGCGGTCCTTTCCGACGGGCGCCGCCTGACGCTGACCGCGGACCGGGGCTGGAGCAGTTCGCTCGCGGGCAGCCCCACCACTGACGACGCGTGGAGCTATCTGACCCTCGCCGAGGTCACGGAGACGGTGCTCGTCGTGGTCGGGCCGGACGAGGGCGACGAGGCAGCCGGCGCGCACCCCTGGGTGCTGTTCGCGCAGCGACTACGTGCCCAGGATGTGGACACCACCCCGGAGGCCCTTCGGGACCTTCCGTACGAGGTCGTCCTCAGCGAGCGTCTGCAGTCGAAACTCTCGGGCGCCTAGCCGGAAGCCGGTCGGCGGTCCGAACATATCCGGAGGATATGTTCGCGCGGTGCACGGAATGCGAGCGAGCGGAAGAAGCGGGCATCCCGGATCCCCCGGTGGAAGGTTCGTCGGTGACCTGCCCGCTACATTTCGACTCTGACCTCGACGAAGGACCGGCGAACGTTGTTCTCGTCTCCGTACTTGGAGTTGGCGGTGCTGATCACGACGTCGGACCGTGGGTCCCGAGACCGGTCGAACGCACGCAAGCGTAGCCGCACGTTGCCATCCCAGTCGAAGCCCTCGATCCGGCGCCGCAGCCGTACCGGGATCTCGTGGTGCCCGATGTCGTGGAGCAGCTGCTGGTCGCTGACGAACAAGCCACCTGCTGCGGCGACGTACCCGACGACCCGGTGACGATCGGGAACCGGTCCACCATCGGTCGGGAAGCGGACCTCCATGTCCAGCTGCCAGTACTCCTCAAGGGTCAGCGCCTCCTCGCTCGACCAGAGCTGGTCAAACGCCTCGTTGACGTATAATCCGAGCCCACCGAGAGTACTCGTCTCATAATGGCGGACGTTGCTGCCGTCGCGGCTGTCCGAGTCTCCGAAGAACGAGCAGACTACTTTTCTTCCAGCGAGGTAGAGCCGTGCCGGTGGCAGCGCGCTGAAGATTTTGATCTCCAGGTGGTTCGCGGTCCTCCTGGAGAGCGTGTCGACCCACGCCTTGAACGCAAGCAACACCTCGTGAATAGTTTCCGAAGCGTCGCCATTCCGCATATCAGAGGTCCGTTGCTGTGCCGCGCTGCTGGCGGGATCCAGGATCAGGATCTGAACCGGTACACCCGAGGCCATGGCCTGTTGGAGGACCGCCAGGTAGCGCCCGCGGTACGGCGGTTCCATTCCGTAGGGCCAGGCGCCCATGATCCGGATCCTGCCGATGGCGCCAGCGGCGGCGTCGAGGAAGAGCTCGTGCGGGAAGGTTCTGTGGACGACGACTTCAGGTGTCTGCGACCTGTCAATCAATGGTTCCAGGATCGACGCCGTCGCGACCGCACCGAAGATGGTTGCGCCCAGGTTCATCAGAAGGTCCCCACGGAACGTCTCAGCGCTCTGGGCCGCGAGCAGGAAGATGACGAGGCTGGCCGCGGTGAGAAAGCAAATGGTAGCAGCGTACCTAATCCTGCGGCGCAAGATCGAAGAGAAATATCGTCGCAGCGTTCTCATGGATCTCCGGTCGACTTTCGTGAGCGTCATCGCGGCGAGGCGGGGAGCGAAGGTCACCCATGAAGGCATGGTCGCATAGGAAGCACAGCCCTTGTCGGGAAACGAATGATCGGCTCTGTACCGACCATGGCCGGTGCGGCGCATGTAGTCCGTACCGGCCGCGCCGATACTCGGTGCATTCGGCGCCACATCGACCTCGGGCCTCCGCGGCACACGCAGTCGTGTCCACCCCGCCGACTTGGGTCGATCCGATGACCAGGAATGGTCTACTGGCCGAGCAGTCGGCGGCCCGCCGCCAGCAGCGCGGTGTCTTCCTGCGGCGGGTGGACCCGCACGCACAGGACGTCCCTCAGTAGACGCTCGAACGGGAGATGCCTGGTCAGGCCCGGGTTGCCCAGCACTGCGACCGCGGTTTCGACCGCGGCGATCGCCGACCGCGCGATCTGGACCTTCACCAACGGCAGCTGCGGCAGGTGGGCCGTCTCGCCGGCCTCGGCCCGCAGCTGCACCCCGAACAGGAGCGTCTCGGCCTGCGCGATCTGCGCGTCGATCTCCCCGGCCGCCGCCTGGATCCGCTCAGTCGTCGCGATCGGACGCCCGAGCGCGGCCGGCACCCGCTCCCGCGCGAACCGCGTGAACGCACTGCGGGCGGCCCGCGCCACCCCGACGTAGATCGCCGAATAGGCGAAGTTCGCCAGGGTGGTCATCGTCGACGGATCCCGGTACACACCGTCGGGCCCGCGCGGGATCTCGATGAACGCGTCGGCCGGCAGCCGGACGTCGACGTACTCCACATCGTGGGTGTTCGACGCCCGCAGGCCCAGATGGTCCCAGCTGTCACTCCAGCTGATGCCGGGCAGCTCCGCCGGGACGATCACCTGGCCGACCCGGGGCCGCCGCGGGTCACCGCCGGGTTCGTCCGCCACCACCCACACCACGTGGTACGACAGCGCCGCGCCGCCGGTGGCGTACGTCTTGCGGCCGTTGAGCACCCAGCCACCGTCGGGGTGGCGGCTCGCCGTGGTCCTCGGCAGCCCACCGCGGGACGGTGACCCCAGCTCCGGCTCCGACCGGACGGCATTGGCCAACGCCGGCCCCTGGACGCTGCGCCGCAACAGGTCGGCGTAGTAGTCCACCGGCCAGCTGTCGGCCGTCGCCTGCCGCTGATGGACGATGAGGTTGTTGGCCACGAGCAGCCCGACGGAGGCATCCCCCTCCCCGAGCGCGACCAGGATGCGCACGGTCTCCAACGCCCCGAGACCCGGACCGCCGTAGCGGGCGGCAACGGTCGCCGTCAGCAGCCCGGCCTGATGCGCCGCCTCCAACCCGCGCACCGGAATCGCCCCCGTGCGGTCATACTCCGCCGCGTAACCGGCGATCTGGGCCGTCACGGCCGCCAACGCCTCCGGCGAGAGGTCGGGCACGACCAGGTCAGGCACCCCTACATCATCGCGCCCTGAGGCCAGAGGGCGGGGATGCGTTCCAGGACTCCGCCGGCGAAGGTCCGGTACAGATCAAGCGTCTCCAGATGGACGTAGCCGATGTGGCAGTCGCAGACGTCCAGAGGGCACGGCCGGGGCCGCAGCGCCGGGCGGAACGAGCCGTCGTACAGATTCCCCAGCACGGCCGGGACGAAGTGGCAGCGCCGGACCGTGCCGGTGCCGTCCACGGACACGACGGTCTCGCCGGTGCGACAGGGCAGGCCACGGCTGGGGTGTGGGGTGCGGCTGTAGGCGAACAGCGGGTCGATCTGAGCCCAGTCGGCGGCCTCGCTGTCGGTGTAGGTGTGGCCGCTGGCCGCGTTCACCCACAGGTACATGTGCCGGGGCAGATCGGCGCGCAGGCGGCGGGCGGCGTCCAGATGCTCGGGCTGGCCCACGATGCCAGCGCTGAAACGCACCCCGCGGGCGGCCAGGTCGACGCAGCGGCCGAGGAATCGTTCGTAGGGCACCTGGCTCGGGTGGTACGTGGCCCACAGCGCGAGCCGGGACGGATCAGCTTCGCTCGCCCAGTCGACGCGGTGGCTGAGGTTGGTCTGGATCGCGACGCGCTCGACGTGCGGGAGGTGGCTGAGCTCCACCAGCGCCCGCCGATACCAGGAGCGGGTGAGGCCTTCGCCCCACGGTGTGAACAGCACCGAGACGCCGTGCTTCTGCTCCCGGACCCAGCCGGTGAAACGCTCCAGCGCCGCCCGGTCCGCCCGCAGCTGCGCCGGGGTGTCGCGGCGCTTCGCGAACGGGCAGTAGGAGCAGTCGTAGTCGCAGCTGGCGAGCGGTCCGCGGTAGAGGATGGTCAGCTGCATCAGCGTGGGGTGTAGCTGGCCATCAGGGTCTTGACCCGGGGTGAGAAGAGCGCCGGGCCCAGGGCGTCGGAGTGGGCGAGGCCGTCGGGGGTCAGTCGGAGGCTGGTCGGGGTCTGCTCCAACCAGCCGCGGTCGGCGAAGGCGGTGAGGTCGAAGTCCGCGGTCACGTCGGTGTGGAAACGCTCCCGGTAGGCGACGCGGTCCAGGCCCTCGGCCTGCAGCAACGACTGGATCAGATGGCGCCGACGGCGCTCGTCGCCGGTGAGGGTGAAACCGACCCGGGCAGTGGTGAAGTCCGTCTCGTGCAGGTAGTCGTCCAGGATCGCGCGCACCTGCCGGGTGCCCACCGCGTATTCGAACGAGTAGTGCAGATCCGAGGTGTAGGAGCGGGCTCCGCAGCCCAGGCCGACCATACCGTCGGTCTGGCAGCAGTACGCCAGCCCAGACGCGCTGTGCGGGGCGGGCTGTTCGTCGGTCGGGCGGCGGAACATCCGCATGGAGACCTGCTCGTAGCCGTGGGCCAGCAGGTGGTCTCGGCCGAGGCGGTACAGCCGGATGCGCAGGTCGTCCCAGTCGGTCTCGCGCCGGGCCAGGCCGGTCAGGGGACGGATGTACAGCGGGTACAGGTAGAGCTCCTCCGGGCGCCAGCCCAGTGCCGCGTCCAGGGAATGCAGCCAGGTGGCCGCGGTCTGGCCGTCGATGCCGTAGATGAGGTCGATGTTCAGCGTGGGGAAGCCGGCTCGGCGGATGCGTTCCAGGGCCGCCTCGACCTCGGCCCGCCGCTGGGGTCTCCCGGCCGCGCGGGCCTCGGCGTCCAGGAAGCTCTGCACGCCGATCGAGATGCGGGTGGTGCCACGTTCACGCAGGACGGTGAGACGGTCGGCGGTCGCGGTGGCCGGCGAGGTCTCCACCCCGAACGGGACGCTGCCCAGCGGTGCGAGGCGGGCGCTGATGTCGCAGAGCCGTTCCAGCTCGGGGGCGGCCAGGTAGGTGGGTGTGCCGCCACCGAAGGCGACGGTGGCGAACGCGGCGTCGCCCAGTGCGCCCGTGACCGCCGCGGCCTGGCGTTCGAGCGCGTCCAGGTAGGCACCCGTGAACTCCTCGGACGCCCCCGTGCGGGTGAACAGGTTGCAGAAGCCACAGCGCATCTCGCACAGCGGGACGTGCAGGTAGAGGAACAGCGCGGACCGGTCCTGCGCGGCCCACACGTCCCGCAGCGGGGGGCGGGGCGACAGCGGGCGGTAGGCCGTCTTGTGCGGGTACGCGTAGACGTACTGCTGGTATGGACCGATCATGCCAGCACGAACTCCCCGTATGGGACGGTCCAGACGACCTCGTGGCCGAGGCGGTGGCCGTGATGGCCGTCCTCGCCGTACGCGGTCCCGTGGTCCGAGCAGACGATCACGAAGCAGGGGCGGCGCATCAGCGCGAACAGGCGGCCGAGCTGCCGGTCGACGTGGCACAGCGCCGCGGCGTGGGAGTCACGCGAGTCGCCCTGGTCGCGGGTGGCACCGGCCAGGTAGAACCAGTTGGGCTGGTGCAGCGCGGCCACGTTGAGCAGCAGGAACAGCCGCCGGTCGGGAGGAAGGCTCCGCATCACCTCGCCGACCCGGTCGATCTGGTGGGCCAGCGAGTCGGGGTCGGTCACGCCGAACCGGGGCTCCCAGTGGCTTTCGGTGAACAGGCCCGGCAGCACCGAGCCGAGCGGGCTGAGCTTGTTGAAGAAGCCCACACCGCCCACGCAGACAGTGTGATAGCCGATCTTCGCCAGGCCGGCCGGGAGGGCCGGGGCATCGAACACCCAGGTGCCGGGTGCGGTGGTCTCACTGCCGGGGAACCGCGCGGCGAACAGGCGTGGGTGTGGGTGTGGGCCGGGCCGCGCCGGTGTCGGCAGGAAGCCGGCGAGCATGGCGGCGTGTGCCGCGTAGGTGAAGCTGCCCGGGGTGTGGCGGCGTTCCCAGCGGCCGCCGGGCAGCAGGCCGCGGAGGGTGGGTGTCCGCCCGGCGGCGGCGAGTTCGGCCGCGACGTCGTAGCGCAGGGTGTCGAGCGTGACCAGCAGCAGATCGTGGGTGCCGACGGCCTCTTTCATGTCACGCATGCCGCCGTCGCCCCCGGCTGCTCATGCCGCCACCGCGTGTGCCGCCAGGGCCGCATGTACCTGAGCCGCGTAGGTGCCCAGGCCTTCGGCCCAGGTGCCCGGCAGCCCGGTGATGCCGGGCAGCAGATCGCCGAACGCGTTGACCTCACCGACCGCGACCCGCCGCCAGCCGATCTGCACAAGCAGGTCGACACCGACCATGAGGCTGCCGGGAAAGCACGCGGCGGCCCGCGCACACACGTCGAGCGCGCGCTCCCAACCGGTGGAGCCGAGGGCGTCGCGCACCGCGCTCACCGATCCCCGCGCCCCGCCGAGGTGCAGGTTGGTCATCGGGGAGCGGCTTGTCCGCACGACCACATGAGTCGGCTCGCCGGCGATCACCACCACCCGCAGGTCGAGGACACGCCCGCCGAGCGCGGCCTTGGGCAGCCACCGCTCCACGTGCAGCCCGTCCGGCGCCAGCTCGTCGATCAGCTGGGCCACCTCAGGCTCGGTCTCGTAGGCCCGGACCCGCAGCGCGTTGACGAGGCCGGTGCCGATGCGCGCGGCGGAGGTGACGGCTCTGACCCGCCCGCCGCGCGCGGCCCGCAGCGCCACGACGCCGGATGCGGACGAGCCGTGCGCCGGTTTGACGAACGCCTGGCTCATGCCCGCCTGCGCCATCCGCGCCCGCAGGTCGGCATAGTCCTGGACGGGTGGCAGTGCCTCGGGGACGGGCACGCCCGCCGACCGCAGCCGGGCGTGGCAGCGCCTCTTGTCGCACATCACGGCGATCTCGTCGACGTCGCCGAGCGGCCGGGCGCCCGAAGCCGTGGCCGCGGCGGCGACGCGCCCCAGCCCCGCGGTGAAGGACGCGTACCACCGCGCGCCCCCGCCCACCCGGGTCGGATCACCGGGCCCACGCAGCAGTCTGTCCACCTCGGGGTCATCTCCCGGTGAGTCGATCCGCAGCAGCGAGCCGGGCACGATCCGCGGCTCGCCGCCGTGCAGCACCTGTGCCCAGCCGACGACCCGGGGTGCGGCCAGGCCCGCCGAGCGGCACGCGGCCGTGAACAGTTCGGTGCGCCGGTCGCCCGGGGCCCCCACCACGGTGAACATCATTCGGAGACCGCGGTGTAGAACCAGTCGTCCTCCGCCTCCTCCTGCTGACCGAGGTCGATCTCGACGCCGGGCAGCGCGGCGCCGACACGGTTCATCGCGGCGTCGGTCAGGAAGTGATGGCGCAGGTCGAGCCGCTCGAGATGGGTGAGCGGCTGGCCGGACAGCAACGACTCGGCTCCCCGGTCGGTGAGGGTGCCCAGGGCCAGGCTGAGCGACGTCAGCCGCGCGACGATCGGCGCGCCCGCGACAGCCGCGGCGACCTCGTCCGCGATCTGGGCGTTCTCCAGCCCCAGATGCCGCAGGGCGGGCAGCCGCTCGCCGCCCAGGATCCCGGCGAGGTCGGCCACGGTCGCGTCACCGCCGTAGTTGTCGGTACCCAGCCACAGATCGAGACGTTCCAGGGCGGGCAGGTCACTCCCGCCGACGGCCCGCACCACCGAGGCGGGCAGCCCGCCCGTCTCGAAGCGCAGCGTCCTCAGCGTGCCGCTGCGGACGGGGCTCAGCGCCAGCCCGTCGCTCCCGCGGACCCCCAGGTACTCCAGCGCGGGAAAGGCGCCGAACAGGCGGGTGACATCGGACTGCTCGATCCAGGAGATCTCCGCCTCCTCCAGCACGATGTCGCCCAGGAACAGCGCGCGCAGCGCGGGCAACCGGTCGGCCGCACCCACCAGCAGGTCCACCGGGTCGACGGTGTTCTTCGTGTCGTAGGACGCACCCCAGTAGCCGATGACCAGATGGGTCACCTCCGCGGGCGGGACCTCCGCCAGGAACTTCCCGAAGACGTCGCCGAAGCCGGGGCCCTCGAACCAGGTTCTGACCCGCCAGGCGACGTCACCGGTCGAGGCTCGCGTGCCCGGGTCGCCTGACCCGAAGTACCGATCCGACGACTCGCCTTCGTGCTCGTGCCGAAAATCGACCACCGGCCTGCCGGCGAGCTCGGTGAGATGCTCGTTGATGGTCATCTGGCCCCCTTCGCGGTGACTGTCGGGAACCGTCCTATCAGCTGCCACCGACTTGATCGGGCCGCCGGCCGCCCCGGCAGACCCGTCTGAGGCTCGAAGCCGAGGTCACGGGCACAGTCCCGCGGACACTCAGGACACAGGATGATCCGGGAGACGGCGAGATGTGGCGCCACACCGCTGGCCCGGCCACAGCCGCCCGGCCCGCACCGAGGCGGCGGTGCGCGGCGCCGCGACACGGCCGGCGGTGATGACGGCGGGTCCGGAACGCACCGGGTTTCCGTAGAAATGCCGAGCTCGTGGACGTCCTCGCCCGGCAGCGGGGGCCCACCGCCAGCTGAACACGACCCGCACCAAAATTCTCACCCAAAGCGCCAGCCTGGGCACCGATGGTGCTCGACGGGGTGGATGCGGCAGGCTATTGTTCCGATCTCGGGAGGGGTCCCATCGCGTCGAGTCGTCCCGAATCGTCTCGACACCGCGGTCACGGAGGTTCCTCCCTGATGCTGCTTTCGTCCCCCTCCCCCTCTCCTTCCCGTGCTGCCGCGGCGCTTCTTCGCCGGGCCGTGATCGGCACGGCGACGACGGCGGGTGTCGCCGTCATGATCACCGGGTGCTGGTCCCTCGGCGACGGCGCTTCCGGCCGTCCCCTGGCCGCCGCCACCGCTGCTCCTGCTACCGGCACCGCGGCCGCGGTGCCGTCTTCGGACTTCGGTGGGCACGCGCCGACGACCACTCCCGGCAACTCGGCGGGGGCCACGGGCGCGGTGCCGGGCTCCGATCCGGCGCTCGGTTCGGGGCAGCCGGCAGCGCCACCGGCCGGTGCCACGGCGACCGGTTCGACCGGCGGGCGGCCCCCCTCGTCCCCCGGCAGCGGTGCCGGTACCGCCATCGCCACCTCGACACCGGCGGCGGCAGCACCGGCGCAACCGCCGGCCCCGCCACCGGCGCAGCCGCTCGCCGCCCCGGCTTCCGGGCGGATCCAGCCGGGCACCGTCTACCGGGGCCGCGCGACGCACTACGGCGCGGACGGCGGGGGCAACTGCATGTTCGACCGGCTGAACGACCCGGCGATGCCGGTGGTGGCGATGAACGAGGCCGACTACGAGACCGCACGCGCCTGCGGCGCCTACATCCAGGTCACCGGCCCCGGGGGAAGCGTGGTCGTCAAGGTCACCGACCGCTGCCCCGAATGCGCCCCGGGGCAGCTCGACCTGAGCGAGCAGGCGTTCGCCCGCATCGCCGGCGGCGTGCCGGGGCTGGTGGACGTCACCTGGCGCCTGGCCAGCCCGTCGGGCCTCGGAGCCGTGCAGTACAAGGTGAAGGAGGGTTCGTCGGCCTACTGGCTCGCCCTCCAGGTCCGTCAGCACCGCAACCTGGTCGCCTCGCTGGAGGTGCGGGTCAACGGGGTGTGGACGCCGCTGCGGCGCGAGATGTGGAACTACTTCATCGCGCCGAACGGGCTCGGGCCGGGACCGTTCACGGTACGGATCACCGATGTCTTCGGTGAGCGGCTCGTCCACACCGTCAACCTGTCGCCGGGTACGACCCAGCAGGCCACCGGCCAGTTCGCCCAGCACTGAGTCCTGTCACAGATTGCGGCCGGGATCTGGTGATGATCTCCGATGACCCCGACGGGCGCCGCTGCCGGGCAAGATCTGCCCCATCGAGGATCTCGCACCGCCGCGCAGCACTGCCCTTTCACCTTGAAATGGACAAAGGGGGCGTCGATGCACCTGGCGACCCGCAAGAAAGAAGGGTTCTGGTTGTCGGCACGACCTGAATCGTTCACTCTTGCGACTCGCCAAACCGGGCAATCGGGTGCTCGGAAGTCCGGCCGCGGTGGTGCAAGCGGCAGCCCCGGCCCTCCGCCGCGGTCGGCGCCCGGAAGGCGGGTACGACCCGCTTTCCCAGCGCCGACCCGGCGGTTCGCGCCGGCGTCACCTCAGGAGGACGGGGTGAGCTCCTTGCCGGTGCCGAACTCGCGGAGCTTGCCGTCCCAGCTGATCTTGCCGTCCTTCACGTGGGCGGTGGTGTAGGCCGGGTTGTAGATCGCGGCGTAGGGCAGCGTGCTCTTGGCGGTGAAGTCGACGGGTGCGGTCAGCCCACCGGTCTCGACCTTGTTCAGCTTCTTGATCCCGGCCAGGATGGACGCTCTGTCCACGGTCTGGACCGAGGACGCCACCTGCGCGAAGATCTTCACGCCGAGCCAGCTGTTGAGGCTGAGCTCGTCCACCTTCCCGTCGGGCTCATAGGCCTTGATGTCCTCGTTGAACTGCTTTCCATACGGGGTGGAGGTGTCCCAGGCCGGCGGGAGAACCAGGCCGATCGTGGCCGGGCCGTCGGCGCCCATGGTCTTGAGCTGATCCTGGTCGAAGGCACTACCCGCGAACGCGACCGTTCCCTCGTACCCGGTGGCGCGCAGCGCCTTGACGGCCACGCTCGTCTGCGCGGCGAAGGTCAGCCACACCACCGCGTCCGGGGAGTTCTGGGTGGCCTGCTGGGCCGGTGCGCTCAGATCCGCCGTGGACGGAGCGAGCTGGACGTTGTTGACCACCTCGACACCCGCCTTGCTGAAGACGTCGTTGACGGTCTTGCGGATGACGTCGGCAGTGGGGATGTCCAGGGTGACCAGGCCGATGCGCTTGGCCCCGCTCTTCACGACGTCCTGTGCCAGGCCGTGGAAGCCGACGACGACCGCGCCGTTGACGTTGAAGGCGAGCGAGTTGGTGAGGTCGAAGCCCGACACCGGGTACTGCCCGATGATCGGCATCTGGGCAGCCTCGATCTGGGCCTTGGTGGCGTCGTGGTAGTTGTCGGACCCGCCGGCGATCGCGACGATGTCCTTGTCGGCGAGGATCTCGCGGTAGCAGTTCGCCGAGTCGGTCGCGTTCTGGTGGTTGTCGCAGAGCTTCAGCTCGAGGGGCCGGCCGTCGATCCCGCCGTTCTTGTTGATCGCCGCCACCGCTGCCCGGGCACCCGTGGCGTACTCGGGGTTGCTGCTGACCCCGCCGCTCAGGCCCCCGATGGCGGCGATCTTGATCGGCTGACCGGTGAGGCCGCCGGATAAGTCGGCCTTCTCCTCGTCGTCTCCTCCGCCGCCGCAACCGGCCAGCACCGCCACGAGTGACAGCGCCGCCGCGAACGCGGCCACGGGCGTCCTCGCGCTTCTTCCGAGCATTCCTATCCCCATTCTTGTGGACGAGCGAGGTGGTTCAGCAGAGATGGTTCGGGTGAGGTGCTTCAGGAGAGGTAGAGGGCGGCCAGGCCGTCGAGGTCGGTGAGCCACCTGCTCGCGGGGCTTTCATCGACAATCTCGCCGCGGCGCATCACATAGGCCCGGTCCGCTCGGCTCAGCACTGACCGTGCGTTCTGCTCGACGACGACCACCGCGACGCCACGGTCGGCCGTCTCCCGCACGGTGTCAAGTAGGCGTTCACGTACCAGCGGAGCGAGGCCGAGTGACAGCTCGTCGATCAGCAGCAGCCGCGGAGCTCGGGCGAGCGCCAGCGCGAGGGCGAGCATCTGCTGCTCGCCACCCGACAGCAGCGCGGCGCGGTGCCGGGAGCGGTCCGCGAGCGCCGGGAACAGCTCGATCGACTCCGCGCCGCCCCGGACGAGCCGCAGCGACTGCCGGACGGTCAGCCCCGGGAAGACATGGCGCTCCTCGCCCATGAAGGACACGCCCCGGCGGGCACGCCGATAGACGGGAACCCGGTTGCACGGCTCCCCGAACAGGCGGATCTCCCCGCTCGTCGGCCTGCTGTACCCGGCCAGCGTGCGCAGCAGGGTGGTCTTGCCCGCGCCGTTCGGGCCGAGCAGCGCCACCACCTCGCCGGGGCGCACCTCGATGTCGATGTCGCGTAGAACCGGCACCCGCCCGTAGCCGGCCGACAGCCCGCGCGCCTCGATCGCGGCCGAAAGTCCGGACTGCGCCGAATCCGCCTGGGACTTCTCGGGAATCGTCGACACACCACCGCGGCCGCCGCTGCGGCCGCCACCCGGGCCACCATCACCCATCCGTCATCCTCCGCACTCTGAGAGTAAGTGGCAGCGCCGACACCAAATAGCCCGCGGAAAGGGCCTGCCGGGCCGTCGACGTCCGCCCACCGCCGCATCCCACGGGGTCTTGCGAGTGAATGCTCACGACCTTACGCTGCCAAACAGGGGTCCGCAATGGCCTTCGTGGTGGCCGGCCGGCCGAATGCGCGCGGCCGGCCGGCCACCACTCGTTCCTGAGCTCTGGGGGTGTCATGGATCCGCGGACCATCCTGCAGTTCGCGTTATTAGGCCTCGGCGTCGGCGGCGTCTACGCGGTCAGCGCGGTCGGAATCGTCGCGATACACCGTGGGTCGCGAACAATCAACTTCGCGCACGGCGGCATCGCGCTGTGGGGCGCGCTTCTCTTCTACTGGATGCGCGACAGTCACGACATACCAAGCATTCCGGCGGCGGTGCTGACCCTGCTGGCGGCGGCGGTGTTCGGCGCCGGGGTCTACCTGCTCGTCATACGATTCGTCCGGCACCGGACGCAGCTGTCCCGCATGGTGGCGACCCTCGGTCTGCTCGGGCTGCTGATCGGCCTGGCGCACACCGTGTTCGAGAACGCCCCGCGGGTGCCCGACAGCGCCTTCCCCTCCGGCGGGGTGGACGTGTTCGACCAGAAGATCCCGTACGAACGGATCATCATCTTCCTGATCGCCGTGGTGGTCGTCCTGGGGCTGGCGGCCTGGTCGGCGAGCGCCCGGCTGCCGCTCATGACCAGGGCGATGGCGGAACACGAGTCCGCCGCCCAGGCACTCGGCGCGTCACCGCACCTGTTGGGCAGCCTCAACTGGGCGCTCGGTTCGGCGCTGGCCGCGGCGAGCGGCATCCTCGTCGCGCCCATCGTGGGGCAGTTCGACACCGCGATGCTCCAGGTGATGGCGTTCGCGCTGGCCGCGGCCCTGCTCGGGCGATTCGACAGCTTCGGGCTGGCGCTGGCCGGCGGTGCCGCGCTCGGCGTGGGCGAGAGCGTGGTGACGCACCTGGTGGCGGAGCATGTGCCGAGCCAGTTCCAGCTGGGCTGGCCGCAGACGGTGCCGTTCGTCGCCGTCATGGCGATCCTCGTGCTGCGCCGGGACGGCGCGAGCAACCGGCTGCCCGCGGTGCCCGCGGCTCCGGTCGCTGCCGGGCTGTTCCGGCCCGTCCCGGCGGTGATCGCGCTTGCCGGGGCGGTCGCCGTACTGCTGTTCGGCAGCGCCCAGTGGCAGGACGCGGCGATCCTCTCCGTGGTCTTCGGAATCCTGGTGCTGTCGCTGGTCGTCCTGATCGGCTACGCCAACCAGATCAGCCTGGCGCAGATGACCGTGGCCGGCCTCGGCGCCTACGCCGCGGTCCGCCTCGATCTGGACATCCATCTGCCGTTCGTGCTCGCCCCGATCGCCGGTGCCGTGGTGGGAGCCGTCGCCGGCCTCGTCGTCGGCCTTCCCGCGCTGCGGGTCCGAGGTATCAACCTCGCCATCCTCACCATGGGCCTGGCCGTCGCGGTCTCCGGAGTGCTCTTCGACAGCACCCACTACACCGGTGGCATCGCCGGTTCGCAGCCACACCCCCCGACGCTCTTCGGCCTCGACGTGGACGCGGCGCGCCATCCCGACCGGTACGGGCTCGTCGCGCTGTTCTGGCTGGTGGTCGCGGCCGGCGTGGTGGTCGCCGTCCGGCGCTCGGGGCTGGGGCGCCGGCTGCTCGTCGTGCGGACCAACGAACGCGCCGCCGCGTCCGTCGGGATCAGCGTCGCGCGGGCCAAGCTGTCCGCCTTCGTGATCTCCTCGGCGATGGCCGGCGCCGCCGGTGTGCTGCTCGGCTTCCGCAGCTCCTCGGTCACGTTCACCCAGTTCTCGTTCCTGGAGTCGATCAACCTGGTGAGCCTCGCCGTCATCGCCGGCGTCACCGCGGTCAGCGGCGGTCTGCTCGGTGGGGTGCTGGCCTTCGGCGGCCTGGTCTACCTGGTCATCGCCAAGCTGCACGTCGGCTTCATCACGGACAACTACGCGACGATCTTCGGCGCGGCGCTGGTCGTCACGGTGCTCCTGCACGAGAACGGTGTGGCCTGGCGGCGCAGCTTCCAGCATGACCCGGCACCGATCCCGCCGGGTGACCAGCCGGCGCGGGCCGGTACCGCACTGGTCACCGCGGACGTCTCGGTGCGCTTCGGTGGTGTCGCGGCCGTCAGCGACGTTTCCCTTCGTGCCCTGCCCGGTACGGTGACCGGCCTGGTCGGCCCGAACGGCGCCGGCAAGACGACCCTGCTCGACGCGATCGGCGGCTTCGCGGCCACCAGCGGCGGCCAGGTGCTGCTCGGCGACCGGACCCTCGACGCGGACGGCGCCGACGCACGGGCCCGCGGCGGCCTGGGCCGCGTCTTCCAGGCCGGCGAGCTGTTCGAGGACCTGACCGTCGCGCAGAACCTGCGCGTCGCGGCCGAGAACGCGGGCGGTACCGACGGGCGGCTGACCGCACCGGCCCGGGCCGCGCTGGAGCGCTTCGGGCTGACCGAGGACCTGCCGCGACTGCCCACCGAGCTCCCGATGGCGAAACGTCGCCTCGTGGGCATCGTTCGGGCCCTGGCCAGCAATCCCGCGGTGGTGCTCCTCGACGAACCGGGGGCTGGCCTGTCCATCACCGAGATCAGCCAGCTGGCCGCCCACTTGCGCGACCTCGCCCACGACTGCGGGCTCACCGTGCTGGTCGTCGACCACGACATGGCGCTGGTGATGTCGGCCTGCGACCGGATCGTCGTGCTGCACCAGGGACGGGTCCTCGCCGAGGGCACCCCGGAGGAGATCCAGGCCGACGCCACGGTCCGGGAGGCGTACCTGGGCGATCCGACGGACCCGGCATCGGCATCGGCATCGGCATCGGCGGATGCGATACCGGATCCGTCCCTGGCCTGAGCTGCCCGGCCGGGTGACCCCCGGACGGGGTCACCCGGCGTTGCCTGTCGGGCTGTCGGCGTTTGACGGGGCTGTTGGCGATCGCCACTCGACTCTCTACGGAGAGAGTTCAAATGGACACACTGCGCCACTAGGCTACCGATGGTCACGGGTTCGCGACACCGCAAGAGCCGGGCCGGTCATTCGCCGCATCCACGAGACAGGTAAGGAACCGGTGCAGTATGTCCACTTCTGTCGTCGACGTCTGGGGCCAGCTCGCCCCGCAGGCCCGTTCCTCGTTCCCCCCGGCACCGGAGCCGCACGATGAATGGCCCCTTTCCGGCGGAACTGCCTGGGTGTATTACAGCCCGCTGAACCGTAGGCAGCTGATCAGACCCGTGATCCTGTCCGACGGCTTCTCAGGCGGGGCCAGCAACCTCGACCAGCTCTGGCAGGGCCTGGAGGAGAACGGCGACTTCCGCTTCGTCAGCGAACTGCATGCGATCGGGCGCGACGTGATCATCCTCGGCTACGAGGACCGGACGGCATCGATCACAGCCAACGCCGACACTGCCATCGACTCCATCCGCCGGGCCATCGCCGAGCGCGTGGGCCAAGCCAGGCTGACCGTGGGGGGCTTCAGCATGGGCGGGCTGGTCACCCGATACGCCCTGGCCAAGATGGAGCAGGACCCCGGGCTCCCCGATCACGAGACCGCCGTCCACCTCTCCTACGACTCCCCCCACCACGGCGGATGGCTCCCGGTCTCCCTCCAGGCCTTCACACATTTCGCCGCGGACAACTGGGGGGACAACCCCCAGCTGGGGCCCATCCTCCGCCAGCTCTCCGGCCTGCTCAACAGCCCCGCCGCGCGGCAGATGGCACGCTGGCACATCGCGAAGGTCGGCGACGCCCCCGGGCAGGCGCCGGAGCGGGTGGCGTTCCTCAAGGAGCTCGACGAGCTCGGAGGATGGCCGCGCAACGTCCGCAGGATCGGTGTCGCGAACGGAGTGAGCACCGGCGTCGGGAACGGCATCAAGGCCGGCGCGACAGCCGTGCGGGGTGACGGCCAGACCCTGCGTGACACCTGGCTGAAGGCCCAGGACAGCGGCGATCAGATCGTCGCCAACCTGCAGACGGTCGACGGCAGGCCCACGCCGGTGCGCACCAGTGGACTCCCCGACATCGACGGCGCGCCGGGCGGCCTGTTCACCTTGCCGTCCGCCGCGGGAGACGCCGGCAGCTTCGGCCTGGTGGCCGCGCTCATGGCGCTCCTCGGCAACACCGTCGATCCGGACGTCATCAGTACGTCCTGCTTCATCCCCAGCATCAGCGCCGTCGCGGCCGGCGACATCGCCGACTCGGGCGCGCTCTACCGTCCGATCACCGCGGACAGCAGCGCGCTTGACGCCTTCACGTGCGCCAGCCGCAACGAAGGGCACACCACGATGACCCAGGAACTCGGTGAGTGGATCATGAACGAGATCGCCGCATCCGAATGACCGCCCGGGTGGGCGCGGGCGTTGTCCCCAGCAGCCCCGCCCACCCAGCTCGCCGTCGTAGGCGTCCGGACCGCCGGAGGAGCGGGACCGCGGACGGCCGGCGAGCGTGGTCGCGGTCGCGGGTCAGCTGCCGGGGAACGCGCCGGGGTCGACGGAGCTCGTCGACGCGTTGCCGCTGATGACGCCGTACAGAGTCAGCTCGTAACTCGTGTACCGGTCATACGAGAGCGTCTCGTCGAACTTGCTGAAGTCACAGTCGCGGGTGAAGCGGGCGTTCGCGTCGTCCCAGTCGGTCCCGACCGTGTAGAAGACCTCGTAGGTGCCGTCGGGGATCCCGTCGGCGGTCGTCGAGCCGCCCGCCTGGACATACACGTTGCGGATGACCTCGGTGCCCTGGGTCAGCTTCACCACCGCGTCCGCGTCCGACGACGCGTTGACGGTCAGCTCCCCGCCGCCGCCACCGCGCCCGCCGGGCAGGCTGCCGTTCGCGGGACGACGGGTCTGGTCCGGCGTGCCGACAGGAAGGAACGCGCCGACCGTGAAGGCACGGCCCGAGTCGGCGGTGGTCAGCTCCTGCGCCGCCTGGCGCACCTGGTTGGCGCCGTCGGCGCTGGCTGCCCTCGGCAGCCCGGAACCACCCGTGCACAGTTTCTTGTCCTGCGCGTCCTGGGACAGCGAGGTGAGGTCTCCGGCCAGCTCGTCGAGCGCCTTGCGCAACTTCCCATGGGCAGCGTCGACGGTCTCCGGCGGGCGCACCTGCGCGAGCTTGTCGGCCTGGCTGGTCAGGCTCGTGGCGGTGGCGGTGAGCGCCTTCGACAGGTCCTCGGGGGTCAGCGCCGCCCCGACGCCGTCGAAGGCGGGATCGAGCGACTTGTCCAGATCCGTCAGAACACCCTGGTAGGCGTCGGGTGTCAGCCGCGGTTCGTCGGAGCCGCACGCGACGAGGCCGGAGGCGAGAACCGGGAGCAGGACCAGCAGGAAGGTGTGGCGTCGCACCGTTGGAACCCCTCTATGTGCAATACGGGCACCGAGAGGATATTTCCGGTCACCTTCCGCAGATGAATTTGTCACGTTTTCGACACATGAGGCCACGAAAGGTGGCATTCGCCGGGACAGCTGATCCGTCCCGGCCAGATCGGAGAACACCGGGGGACGACGGTGCCGCGCGGCCGGCGTGGCACGGCACCGTCGTCAGATCACGGGGTCAGATCACGGGCTCAGGTCCGGAACGGCCCGGTCACCTCGAAGGTGATGCCACCGGAGGAGGAGCCGGTGGTGCCGCGCTGGGAGGAGAAGTAGAGCCGGGTGCCGTCCGGGGAGAACGCCGGCCCGGTGATCTCCGACGAGCCGTGGCCGGACAGGCGCAGGATCGGCGCGACGACCTCGGTCGGCGTGATGATGCAGATCTCCAGGTTGCCGCCGTCCTCGGCGACGTACAGGTCGCCGTAGCTGGAACCGGTGATGTTGTCCACGCCGGTCAGCGGCGCGGTGCCGCCGGTCACCAGCGAGTCGTCGTAGGTCAGCTCGAACGCGTTGGTGGCGCAGTTCAGCTTCCATACCCGGTTGTCACCCTTGGTGGTCCACCACACGGTGTTGTTCGCGTAGTGGACGCCCTCGCCGCCGTTGAAGTGCTTAGCGGCGGAGACCTGGTTGCGGGTCGCGGTCGGTGAGCCGTCCGGGTCGGGGACGGTCTGCCAGGTCGCGGTGCCCGAGGTGGCCGACGCCGAGGCGCACAGCACCTCCAGGGTTCCGCTCGACAGGTTGCCCCAGGTCGTCGGGCGGAACCGGTAGAAGCAGCCGCTCGTGTTGTCCTCCGTCAGGTAGATCACCTGGCGGACGGGGTCGCAGGCCGCGGCCTCGTGGGTGAAGCGGCCCATGGCCGGCCGGGCGACAGCGGTGGCGCCGGTCGCCGGGTAGGTCTCCCACACCCGCCCGGTGGAGGTCTCCTCGCAGGACAGCCAGGTGCCCCACGGGGTGGCGCCACCGGCGCAGTTGCTGCTCGTGCCGGAAAGGATGCGCTGGGCCGAGGTGACGGTCCCGGACGAGTTGAAGCGCAGTACCGAGGCGCCGCCGGAGCTGCTGCCGACCTCCGAGTTCGACACGTACATCCAGCCGGTGCCATTCGCGTAGCAGGCCCCGCCGTCCGGAGCGTTGTGCCAGGTGTAGCTCGTCCCGCTCACCGTCTGGCCGGACCTCGCGACAATTCTGCTGGTGAATCCGGACGGCAGCAGAACACCATTGGCATCCGCCGCGAGCAGAGCCCCGTAAGGGCTCGTTCCGGGCTGCGCGGGGGCCGCCATGGCGACCTCCAAAGCAGTTCCGGAGAAGGCCATAACGCCCGCACCGACAAATGCGGAACGTATGAATGACCGCCGGTCGACCATCGATCCTCCTGGATTTTGGGCAGCGATTGTTCACGAACTCCGGGCCGCCCGAGGGACGATAGTCACCCCGCAATCACGCCACCAGCCACCGTCTGGTGAACATTCGGCGCCCCCAACGAAAATCCGCTGAAACATCACGCTAATCACCAGCACACACCGAGTTCACCTACTCCGCGGGACCGAGGTGGGGTCGAGGCGCCGGCGCGAGCCACGAAACCGTGCCGGCGACCGACTGTCTTCCACCCGACACCCCCCTTCCCAGCTGGCACCAGGGCCACGGAGGGGAAGGACAGGCCGCCGAGACGCGCCGGCGCGCGCCGGCGCGTCTCGGCGGTAGCCGGGTGCCACGCCGCCGCCGGAACACAGCTCCGGAAGGCCGACGAGTCGCCGTGAGTGCAGGTACGGTCACCAGCGCAAGCTCGATGTCTCGGTCGGCAACAACCCGGGCACCACAGCGGAAGGCGATTCGGGACAGGTCGGCACGAGCCCCGCGGAATGAGGCCGCCGCACCGGCGGCGAAACGCTGGCGCACGGCAGCCGGACCGCCACCGGAACCATAATTGGCGCGAACCCTCACCCGACGTCGGTGCGGAAAATCACGCGCCCTCACAGCATGACCTGGATAACATGCCCCCATGGCTACCGCGAATCATCCTGGTTCCCAGGACATGATTTCTCGTCCACGTGACTCACACAGGTCGGGCGGGGCGGCAGTAAAGGCGCCGGAACTCGTCATCCTGCTCAGCCCGTCCGGCGACATCATCGGTACCACCCCAAAAGCCACCGTCCACGGGCCGCAGACTCCACTGCACCTCGCGTTCTCCTCCTACGTGTTCGACGACCTCGACCGTCTTCTCGTCACGCGGCGAGCGCTGGAGAAGACCACCTGGCCGGGCGTCCTCACCAACACCTGTTGTGGGCACCCCGCCCCCGGCGAGGATTTCCGCGAGGCCATCACACGCCGGCTTGTGCAGGAGCTCGGCCTGCGGGTGGGGCGCATCGACCTGGCGCTGCCGAAGTTCCGCTACCGCTGCGTGATGGACGACGGAACGGTTGAGAACGAAATCTGCCCGGTGTTCTTCACCCGCACTTCCGGACCTTTCCAGATCAACCCCGAAGAAGTGGCTGAGGCATTCTGGTTCCCCTGGTCGAACTTCGTCGAGGACGTCATGAGCGGCGCACTCGCGATCTCGCCCTGGGCGCGGCTTCAGGTCGAGCAGCTCCGCGCGCTGGGCCCCTCACCGCGGAACTGGCCGTCCGCTCCCGACGAGGAGCTGCCCGCGGCCGCCCGCCAGAACACCGCAAGCCTCGCCAGCTGACGACGGACAGCGGTCGGGGTCGGGGTCGGGTGCCATGGTCAACCCGACCCCGACCGGCGTCGGATCAGGCTCAGTCGAACTGGACATTGCGGATGACGCACCGCAGGTCGTCCCCATCCGGGGCACCGGCGACCGACCAGTCGGCGGATGCGCCCGCCTGCACGTCCGGCACCTCGACGACCTTCGTGTCGACAACGGTGCTGTCGTCGTCGGTCACGAAATCAACGACGATCCGGTAGGCACGCGGCTGCCTACCCTGGTTCCTCACCAGGCCGCCGAAATGCCAGGCACCGTTGTCGCGGTCACAGCTGCCTGCGACGACATCCGTGCGTGCGCCCTTCTTCGGGTCGTAACTCGGCACCGCCGCGGCGGGAAGAGGCCTGATGTGCGGCACCGCGGACGTGTCGCGCCCGGGCACGGACACGGACGCGGGAGACGGGCTCCCGCTGGCACAGCCGGCCAGCGCACCGACCGTGAGGGCACCGGCCACCGCGGTCGACCCGGTCCGCACCAGGCGCACCCGGGCCGATGACCGCCGCCTCCCGCCAGACCCGCTCATCCGTTGCTCCCCACCTCTCGCCGCGCGCGGCGTCGCCCATCCGGGGACCCAGGTCGTTCAGGTCTCCCGGAGGGGCATTGCGCGACCAAACGCCAGCACTCAGAGTGATGAAATGTCGATCATTTCGTGACAGGGCCGGCTGGCTGAGGATCAGTGCCATCCCGGCGGCGGGAGCTTTCCGCCGCCGGGCGCCGGCTCAGCCGGCGATCAGCCTCACAGCGTCACGAGTTCCTCTTCGTGTTTCCCGGGTGTCCCTGCGGCCGCACGGCAGGTGACGGCGGGCAACGCCGAGGCCACGGCCCGGTTGGCACCGATTGCCGCTCTGCGGCGGACCGGTTAGGTTCCGGGCTGGCGGAGAGGAGCGCGCGGTGTCCCAGACCATGACAGCGCAGGGCCTGACCAGCATCGTCGATGATCTCCTGGCCACACATCCACCGGCGGCCACGGACCCGCGCACGTTCCTGGGCGCCCGGTTCGACGCCGGCCTCGCCTGGGTCTGGGTCGGCCGCGACGACGGTGGCCGCGACGCCGATCCGGCGCTACAGCCGCTCGTCGAGGCACGGCTGGCCGCTGCCGGCGCCCCGGCCCCGTTTCGATACAACCCCATCGGCATCGGGATGACCGGGCCCACCCTGCTCTCCCACGGGACGGCGCAGCAGCGCACCGCCTACCTACGCCCGCTGTTCACCGGCGAAGAGGTGTGGAGCCAGCTGTTCAGCGAGCCATCCGCCGGGTCCGACGTCGCCGGCCTCGCCACCCGGGCCCGACGCGACGGCGCCGGCGGCGACTGGATCATCAACGGGCAGAAGGTCTGGACGTCCTTCGCCCACCTCGCTCGCCGCGGCCTGCTCCTCGCGCGTACCGACCCGAGCGTGCCGAAGCACGCCGGGCTCACCGCGTTCGTGGTCGACATGGCCGCGCCCGGCGTCGAGGTGCGTCCGCTGCGGCAGATGACCGGCGAGGCCGAGTTCAACGAGGTCTTCTTCACCGAGGTCCAGGTTCGGGACGCGGATCGGCTCGGCGCGGTCGGTGACGGATGGCGGGTCGCGACCACCACCCTCATGAACGAGCGTGTCTCGCTCGGTGGCGCCCTCGGCCGCGGCGACTCCGGGCCAGGGGCGGCCCTGCTGGCCGCCTACCGTGAGGCGACCGACCGGGGCGACGGCAACGCGGTGCGCAGGGACGAAGCGGTGCGTCTGTGGATCGAGGCAAACGTCAACGCGCTGACCGCCGCCCGGGCCGCGGCGGGCGGCGCCCGCGGGCGCCCCGGGCCCGAAGGATCGGTGCTGAAGCTGACCGGCACCGAGCACAGCAAGCGCGCGGCGGCCTACCTGCTCGACCTGCTGGGCAACGCGGGCGCGCTCATCCCGGAGTACCGGATGGCACGCCCGGACCTGCCGCTCGGCGGCGACGGCCCGCGTGACGCCGCCCAGATGTTCCTGCGCTCCCGAGCGAACACCATCGAGGGCGGAACGTCTCAGATCCTGCGCAACATCCTGGGTGAGCGGGTGCTGGGCCTGCCTGGCGATGTCCGTGTCGACAAGGGCGTGCCCTGGCGCGACGTCCCCCGCTGACCTCAGCCCTCACGGGCACCCCCGCTGACCGTGACGCCCTCGGCCTGCCGCGGCCGCCTCGGCGACCCCTGCCGACCCGCGCCCGACACCGAGTCCCGACCGAACCCCGAACCCGACCCGACCCGACCCGACGAACTCATCAGACCTGTGGAGGAGCACCGTGGGCCTCGTGTTCTCCGACGAGCAGGAGGAACTGCGCCGCACCGTGCGGTCCTTCCTCGAACGCACCTCGCCCGAGTCCGAGGTCCGTCGCCTGATGGAGACCTCCGACGGCTACGACCCGGCGGTCTGGCGCCAGATGGCCGAGCAGCTCGGGCTGCAGGGACTGCACGTGCCCGAGGAGTACGGCGGCTCCGGCTCCGGATTCGTCGAGCTCGGGATCGTTCTGGAGGAGATGGGCGCGTTCCTGCTGTGCGCGCCGTTCCTCGCCTCCGCGGTGCTCGCGACCGGCGCCCTGCTGGACGCGGCTGACCCGGCCGCCCGCGCGGAGCTGCTCCCCGGGCTCGTCGACGGCTCGTCCATCGGCACACTCGCCTTCGCCGGCCCGACCGGGCGCGTGGACACCACACCATCACCATCACCATCACCGGCACCGGCACCGGCACCGGCAACGACGGAAGGCGGCGGAACCACCGGGGTCGCAGGGACCGCGGGAGCCGAGGGGGCGGCGGGGCACGGCGAGCCGCTGATCGTCGCCACCCGTTCCGGTTCCGGCGACGGTGGCTACACACTGCGTGGGACCAGGCATTTCGTTCTCGACGGCGCAGTGGCCGATCTCCTCCTGGTCACCGCCTGGGCCGACGGGGGCCTGTCGCTCTTCGCGGTCAGCGGTGACGCGCCGGGGCTGGTCCGGTCACCGCTGCCGGTGATGGACCTGACCCGCAAACAGGCCGATCTGACGTTCAGCGGGACGCCGGCCCGGCTGATCGGAGCCGAAGGGGACGCCGGGCCACTGCTGACCCGAGTGCTGCGGCTCGCCTGCGTGGCGTTGGCGAACGAAAGCGCCGGCGGTGCCAGGGCCGTCCTGGCGCAGGCCGTGCGGCACGCCCGCGAGCGCGTCCAGTTCGGCCGGCCGATCGGAAGCTTCCAGGCCGTGAAACACAGCTGCGCCGACATGCTGGTCGCGGTCGAAGGCTCCCGGTCGGCCGCGTACCACGCGGCGCAGGTCGCCGCGTCCGGTGACGCCCGGTTGCTGGCCCGCGCCGCGGCGATGGCGAAGGCCTACGTCGGCGAGGCGTACTTCTCGGCCGCCGCGGAGAACATTCAGATCCACGGCGGCATCGGCTTCACCTGGGAGCATCCGGCGCACCTGTACTTCAAGCGGGCGAAGACCTCGGAGCTGCTGTTCGGCGACCCGGTGCATCACCGGGGCCTGCTGGCCGACGAGCTTGAGATCTAGCGGGAGTCATCGCCTGCCAGCAGCTGTGCCAGCAGTGTCAGTACGACGCGGGCAGGACGGTGAGAATCGGCGGTGCGTCGAGGTCGTCGGGCGGGTCGAGGAAGGACAGCTCGGGGACCGGCAGCCCGACGGCATCTCCCAGACCCATGAGACCCGTGCCGATCAGAACCAGCCCCAGCCCGACGGCAAGCGGCGACGTGGCCGCGACGAGCAGCAGGTCGCGCCGGTCCGGGACCGCCGCGTGCGAAGGGTCGCCGGGCCGGTAGACCACCGTCACGAGGCTGCCGACGGCAAGCTCCCGGCCCACCGAACTGCAGGCCTTCACCACCCGCCGCTCACCAGCGCCGGTCACGAAGCTCACCCACGGGGTGCAGGCGACGGAATCGGTATCCCGCTCGATATCGACCCCGACGACCAGCGCCTCGGCTACAAAACCCCGGCGGCGCAGCCGCCGCATCTCGAAGTAAAGCCGGAACGCCCTGGACGTCGTGACGAGCACCGCAATCCCGAAAAGAATCGCGAGAACGCTGCCCGGCGGACTTCCAAAAAATTCCATATTGAGCCCTTTCCATCTCACGGCGCATGGTCAGGGGCACCGGGGTCCCGAGCCGACGACGAAAGGGCTCATTCCCGATGATGCTCCCGGTCCGGAGGCCGTGACCGGTGTCTGGGCGTCAGGTGTTTGGCAGTCGGCCGGGGGACAACTGTCGGATGCTTCTCCTCGCACCCACCAGGTGGCGGGCCCGATCCGGCGCGGCGGCGTTTACCAGGCGGGGAAGTCGCGCTTGCGGATCAGGCAGTGCACGCCCTTCACGTCGTCGACCACCTGGCTCACCATGAAGTCGGCGGCGGCGGAAAGATAGCTGTAGGCGACCATCACCGGCACGTCCCGAACCTGGCTGAGCACCCGCAGCGCCTCCCGGACCGCCAGCCGCATGGCCTCGTCCAGGTCGGTGTGCAGGCCGACGGCGATCCAGTGCTCGGGCGTCTCACCGAACGGCCCACCCACCCCCGCGCCGAACGGTGCCGCCTCGTCACCGGTCAGCACGGTGAGGCGCACGGTGGTCCGCAGCGATGCCTCCAACGCCGTCAGGGAGACCTCCCCGTGCCCCTGGGCGAAATGCGGATCCCCGGTGTAGAAGCCCGCGCCGGGGACCTGGACCGGCAGGTAAAGGGCCGTTCCGGTGACGAGGTCGCGAACATCGAGGTTGCCGCCGAACGGGCCGGGCGGAACCGTGTTGAGCGCCTTCTCCCCCACCGGGGTGACGCCGGTGAGGCCCATGAACGGCGCGATGGGGAAGGAGATCTGCCGCCCCGCGCCGTACCGCATCACCGCCCGGCCGGTCGCCACGTCCACGTCGCAGAACTGGCTGTAGCGGTCGGTGAGGACGCCGTCGTCGTCGATGGGCAGCTCACCGGGCAGCGCGCCCCGGCCGTGCCGACTGGAGACGAGCCCGTAGGGAACCCGCGGGATCAGCTGCAGGTACTCGACCTTGAGGACGTCTCCGGGCCGTGCTCCCTCGATGTGAACCGGCCCCGTCACCACGTGCGGGCCGTCCAGACCGCGGTAGTGCTCGACCTCCCTGGCGATGTCGATCGCGTCCTGGAGCACGGCGTCGCCGGCCACATCATGACCCGCCCAGAAGGCCTTCGGGTCCCGGCCCTGATCCTCCATCAGGCCCTCATGGGACACGGTGTCGATGGTGATCGTGGCACCGGAGGCCACCTGCAGCACCGGCTCGGTCACCGCGGTGGGCAGGCGGCCCCAGGTGACCGTCTTCGGCGACGAAGGCAGGTAGTGCTGCCCCGGCCACTCCCCGGTTCCACACTGCAGTACGGACATGATGACGCGCTCCCTAGTAGCTCGTCCGGGCTCGGAGCACAGGCTTACCGACCACGGTCGATCCACCCAATCCCACCAGGAAACCGCATGTCACGTCCCATATGAGCGCCCCGTTTCACACCTTGGAGGGCCCGGGGGCGGCGCTCGAACCACTCGGCCCGAAACGTTCGGTTCGGATCCGTTCGGATGCGTGGCCGATCTCGACCAGCGCGTCAGCGACCGCCTCGACGAAGCCGGTCGGGCCGCACACGTAGCAGGTCGGCTCGAACTCCGGTGGCCAGCCGGCCGCCGCCAGATCCTCGACGCGCAGGCGGCGCGGCGGCGACGTCCAGTGCTCGGGGACAGCCCTGGTGTAGGCGATGGTCACGTCCAGCCCGGGATCACGGCTCGCCGCCGCGCGCAGCTCGGCCGCGTAGTAGAGATCGCTCGGGGTGCGCACGGAGCAGACCAGGCGGAACGGGCTCCTGCTGCCGGCGGCGCGGCGCGCCCGCACCATGGCCATCAGCGGCACCAGGCCTGAGCCGCCCGCCACCAGCAGCACCGGCGCGGTGTCGGTGGGCCGCCAGACGAACCAGCCACCGATCGGACCACGCAGCTCCACCGGGTCACCGATGGAGTAGGTCTCCGTCAGGTACGGGGAGACCTCGCCACCCGGCACCCGCTGCACCGTCAGCTCCAGGCGATCACCGTCGGCCGGTGCGGCCAGCGAGTAGCTGCGGCGGGTGCTGTAGCCGTCGGCGGCGGTGAGGCGCAGATCCACCCGTTGGCCCGCGAGATGCCCCGGCCACCCGGGCACCTCCAGCACAAGG
The DNA here is from genome assembly GCF_001306465.1 of Frankia sp. R43. Lineage (NCBI taxonomy): Bacteria > Bacillati > Actinomycetota > Actinomycetes > Frankiales > Frankiaceae > Frankia > Frankia sp. R43. Next base: position 704,388 of record NZ_LFCW01000001.1, read on the forward strand.
GTGCGGGCGGTGTCGGTCTCCGCCCGGACGGCCACGAGGCGGGCGACCCGCCAGGCGAGGCGCTCGCTCAGTCGCCCTGGTAGCGCTGCTCCAGCCACGGATCACCTCGATCATGGTATCCGGCGAGCTCCCAGAAGCCCTGTTCGTCCCGATTCAGCAGGCGGATGCCGCGCACCCACTTCGCCGATTTCCAGAAGTACAGGTGCGGCACGAGCAGCCGCGCCGGGCCACCGTGCTCGGGTGCCAGCGGGGCGCCGTCGTAGCGGTGCACCACCCAGGCCTGCCCGTCGAGGAGATCGGCGAGCGGGAGGTTGGTGGTGTACCCACCGTACGAGTGCACCAGCGCGTACTCCGCGGCCGTCTCCACGCCGCCGAGCAGAGTGTCGAGGCTGACGCCCTCCCAGGTGGTGCCGAGCTTCGTCCACTGGGTCACGCAGTGGATGTCCACCGTCGGCGACTGACTGGGCAGCCGCAGGAAGGCGGCCCAGTCCCAGCGGTGCTCGACGCCGGTCTCCGTCGTGATGGTGAACTCCCAGTGGGCCTGCTCGACCCGGGGAGTGGGCCCGGCGGACAGCACTGGAAAGTCCTCGGCAATGTACTGGCCGGGAGGCAGCACCGCCCCGGCGGAGCGAGGTCGGCCCTGAAAGCCCGGAGACACGATTCCCACCTCAGGACTCCTATCACGCAACCCGCACTCGAGCTCGGGCCACTGCCGCGCGGTCACGCGGGCCACCGCGACACTCAGACCACTGTGCTGCTCAAGCCACTGTGCTGCTCAACCCGCTGTGCTGCTCAACCCGCTGTGACGTTGTCGCCAGCCTTGCCGGCCCTCTGATGAGGTTGTCGACCTCTGATCCGGCCCGGCCGCGGCGCGGGGCCTGTCGGCTGCCGGTCACCGCTCGGGAGCCGGTCACCGATCGGGAGCCGGTCACCGATCGGGAGCCGGTCACCGATCGGGATGAGACCCGTCGCGTCGCCCGGGGTCGGGGGGTCCCCGGGCGACGTCTCGATCTTTTCATCACCGACGGCGCATCGGCAATGACGGACAGGTGCGATCCCACTACCTTAGGACGTTAGTCCCAGGACGAAGGTCCCCGGGCGACCTTCTGTAGGTCCTACGAAGGCCGCCGTTTGATTCTGATAGTCGATACGCGACGCGGAAATCAGCTCCTGAGCGTCCCACAGCGCGGCGCGGGCCGCAGCACCTCGAACCGGGTGCCGTCCGAACTCACCCGCATGAAGGTGTAGCAGCGCCCGAGCTCGCCGAACGACGTGGCGAAGTCGATCGGTTCGGGCAGCAGGCCGTCCGCGGAATAGTCACGCACAGCACGCAGACCCTCGACGAAGCGCTGCCGGGTCGGGCACGGGCCAGCCGCTGAGAGACCACGGAGAAACATGTCGGCCGTGATCCACCCGGACAGCGCCGCCTGCTGGTTCGCCGTCGGCAGGTAGGGCGCGTAACGGGCCATCGCCGCAAGGAAAGCCCGATGACCGGGCAGCTCCAGCTCGAACGGCTGGTAATCCACGAACAGATTGACCCCGGCCAGGATCGGCCCGAAAAGCTTGAGCATGCTCTGGTCGTAACCGGAGGGCGTCAGGATCACCCGCAGCTTCGCCCCGGCGGCGTGGGCGCCCAGCACGACCTGGCCGAACGCCGTGCCGGTCACCGCGCCCACCAGGGTGTCGGCCCCGCTGTCGCGCACCTGGTCCCCGATCGCGCGAAGGTTGATGGGGCCGGTCGCATCGACGGTGCCGACGACTCGCACGCCCGCGATCTCCAGACTCGCTCTCAGCTCGTCGGCGAACTCACCGGAGGCGGCGGAAAGGCTCGTCAGCACGATCAGTGCGGTGCGGCCGCCCTGCTCCGCGACGAAGTCCCCCCAGGTGGAGACGGAGCTACCGTCCGCGATCATGTTCGAATAGCTGAACATGTTGTCGTAGACGGTCCAGGCCGAGTCGAGCGACGTCCCCGTGACCGGCACCCCCTTGCTGTGCAGGTACTCGGCGGAGCCCGCGGACGCCGTGGTCGACTCCATGATCCCGAAGACCTGGCGCTGCTCGACGAGCGTCCGGGCGGCCGCGCGGTTCGTGGCGGGCTGTGAACCGTCGTCCTGGCGCAGGTAGGTGACGCGGCGCCCATGGACACCGCCGGCGCTGTTCGCCACGCCGAGACGGGCCTCCACGCCGGCGCGGAACGGAGCGAACAACGAGGCCGCGTTGCCGGAGTCGGGATAAAGCAGCCCCACCCGCACCTCGTCCGCGGTCACGCCCGGGGTGCCCGGGCACGCGGCGCCCGTGCCACTCGGCGACGGAGGCTGCGCGCTGCTCGCGCCGAGAACGCACGACGCGGCGGAACCGCCCAGGACCGCGGCGAGCAGCGCGGCCAGCACCGCCCGCACCCCGCGGCCGCGCGCTCGCGGCACCCGGCCGCGGACTCCCGGCATCCGTTCACGCGCTCGCGGCAGCGGACCGCATGGTCCGGACCCGGCCGTCACTGCGGCCGAGGCTTCGGCACGGTTCGTCCCAGGTCTGGTACGCACAGCACCACAGTGACCCACCAACGTCACCGCCTTGCGCCAATCCGTGTTATCTGTGAACTTCCACTATCAGGCCATATATGACGCAACCCTTCGGCAAGGCTCCGCGTGGGATGTGTCCGCTCGTAGTCGCCGTCGCACTACCGCCGATTTCTGTCGCACCCGCGGGGGACGATCTCCGAGAGCTGATCGACTGGATCTCCCAAGGAGTGATCATGTCGTTTGCGGCAGTCCGCGCCGTCGGCCACGGCAGGTAGGAGGGCAGCGGCGATGAACAGCCGAACCTCACCGGCGCCCACCGGTGGTCGCGGCGAGGAATCCCGCGGCGTGCCCCTGGCACCACGTCTGATGGCTCTGTTGTTGGCCCGCCTCACCGCCAGTGACAGCGCCCGGCGCGGAATCCGCTTCTTCGACGACCAGGGCGGCCGGCTGCTCGCCATCGTCGGTCTCGACCTGGTCGGTGCGTTGTCGATGGCCGTCGCGCCCTTCGTCCTGCGCGCCGTCGTCGACGACGGCCTGCTGGAGGACGGCTCCGCGCAGGGCCGGGCGGCGCTCGTCGGGCAGGTCGCGTTGCTGCTGCTTGCCTTTCTCCTCCAGGCCGCGCTGGGAGCCGCCTCGACCCTGATCGGCGCGGGCGTGGGCGAGCGGGTCTCGATGCGGGCGAACGTCGCTGTTCATGACCACCTGCTCCGCCTCCCGTTCTCCTTCTTTCCAGGCCAGCGGCACGGTGACGTGCTCACTCTCTTCGGGGCCGACATCACGGAGGTACGCAGCGCGGTGTCGCTGTCGGTCCCGCGCGCGATCAGCGCGGCGGTGACAGCAGTGGTGGGGCTGGTCAGCATCGCGGTGCTCGAATGGCGCCTGGCTGTGGTCGCCGTGTGCCTTTCACCGTTGGTCTTCGGGCTGATGACGCTCGGCCGGCGGCGCGGTCGCGAACTCACCCGAGAGCACATCAAGCTGCGGTCAGCGCATTTCGCGGTGATCACCGACACGACGGGGGTGTCGGGGGCACTGCACGTGCGGCTGTTCGGCCGGAGCCTGTACGAGTCCGACCGCCTTGCCGGCATCGCCGAGCAGACCAGCCAGGTCGCCCTGGAGCGGATCAGGGTGTCCGCCAAGGCACAGCTCATGTCCTCCGGCGGTGCGGCCTCGGCCATCGTCGCGGTCATGAGCGTCGGGATCTGGCTCGTCAGCACCGACCGCACGACCGTCGGCACCCTGATCGCCTTCGCGAGCGCGCTGTTGTTCGCCTACCGCCCGGTCACCGGTCTGGCCGAGAGCCGTGCCGATCTCATCGAGGCCGGCGTGGCGTTCGACCGGATCTTCGGCCTGCTCGATCTGCGACCTGACCTGCGGAATCTGCCGACCACCACTACCACCGGCGGCGGCCCGGTCGTCCCTGCCCGTTCCAGGCCGCGCGCCGACCCGGCGGCCCCGGGCAGGCGGGCCGTCGGCCCTCCAGCGGCCGGTTCGGGTTCGGGTGCGGCTGTGGGTGGCCCCGTGGTTCCGGCCCCGCGAGCCACGACCACGCCGCAGGTGCGAACGCCGCTCGGCGAGCAGCGGTCCGTACCAGGCCGATCACCCGTGCCGGATCCAGGCGCGATGCCGGGTGCGGGCGCGATGCCGGGTGCGGGAGGCCGGAGCCCGGCACCACGCGATTCCGAGACCACCGGCCCGGCGCTGCAGGCACCGGAGATCACCGTCGACGGGGTGTGGTTCCGCTATCTCGGTGGCCGTCAGAACGCCTGGTCCGCGGCGGGGCGAGACGTGCGGCGCCGGTGGTGGTACGTCGAGGATGAGGACGAGGCGGAGGCCGAGACGGCGGAGCCGGCCGGCGACGAGGTCCGGTGGGCGCTTCGTGATCTGCACCTGACCGCTCGCGCCGGTGAGAAGACGGCGATCGTCGGAGCGAGCGGCGCCGGCAAGACAACCCTCGGCTACCTGCTGTCCGGAGTGCACCTGCCCGACCGGGGCCGGCTGCTGCGCGACGGTGCCGACTTCGCGGAACTCAGCTGGGGCGAGCTCCGCGCGACCATCGGCGTCGTTCCCCAGGATCCGCATCTGTTCAACGACACCATCGCCGCGAACGTCCGCTACGGGCGGCTGGGCGCGAGCGACGAAGAGATCACCGAAGCCGTCACCGACGCGGGCCTCGGTCCGCTGCTGACCCGGCTGCCCAGGGGCATCGCCACCAAGGTCGGGGCTCGGGGCTACCAGCTCTCCGGCGGTGAACGCCAACGGCTGGCCCTCGCCCGAGTGCTCATCGCCGACCCACCCGTGCTCATCCTGGACGAGGCGACCTCGCAGCTCGACGCGGCGACCGAGCACACCGTCCAGGAGGCACTGGGCCGGCTGGGAGCCGGGCGCACCCGCATCGTGATCGCACATCGCCTGTCCACCATCGTCGACGCCGACCGCATCTACGTCATGGGTGACGGCTCGGTGGTCGAGCAGGGCCGCCATGTCGATCTCGTCGAGGCTGGAGGCGCCTACGCGCGCCTGTACAACCGTCAACTCCGCGGAGATGCGGACAGGGCCACCGACGATCTCACCAGAGCAGATGAAGCTGGCGTCCCGTGATGGTCTCCTCGCCCGCTTCGGCCGCCGGCGCCACGCGCCCGAGATCGGTTGCCGCGGCCGCTGTCGCCACGCTGTTCTCGCCCGACCCCGACCCCGACCCCGGGCCCAGCCCCGAACCCGGGCTTGGGCTTGGGCTTGGGGCGCAGGGCGACAGACTGTGCAGCACCTCGGGAAGGTCCTGGGCATGCACCACGGTGAGAGCCCGGGTGGCCCGGGTCAGGGCCACATAGAGGTCGGCCAGGCCCCGCGTCGGCCCAGCCACGATCTCGGCTGGTTCGACCAGGACCACCGCGTCGAACTCCAGCCCCTTGGAATCGGCCACAGTGAGGACCACGACCGGGGCGTCCAGCAGGTCAGGCTCCGGGCGGGCCCGACCTGCACGTGCGTGACCCGACCCGTCTGTCTCGGGCTCGTCAGGCTGGCCTGGTGCCGCGAGCGCCGGTGCCGCGTCACGCAGAGCCGCCCTGAGGGCCGCGACCCGCCCGGGTGTGCTGATCACCGCGACCCGCCCGCCACTCACCTCCGCCGCAGCGTCGATGGCGGCCGCGACCACGCCGCGCACAAGCTCGCCCTCGGCCGCCGGACCACCCGCCGCTACCGAGGAACTCCCAGCCGCTACCTCCCCCGCGCTCACGGCGATCCGCACGGCGCGGGGACGCCGCCCCACCGAACGGACCGAGCGCGGGGCCACGGCAGCCGGGTCGGCGGCGATCAGGACGTCGGCCGCGACGTCCATGATCTCGCTGGGCGTGCGGTAGTTCACGGTGAGCCGCTCAACGGCGTAGTGGGTCACCGCCGGCCCCAGCAGCTCGCCCCAGCTGGTCGGGGCCCCCGGGCGGGCACCCTGGGCCAGATCGCCCACGAGGGTCGCCGTCCGGCCGGGGCACCGCCGCCACAGCAGGCGCCACAGCATCGGCGAGACCTCCTGCGCCTCGTCGACGATGAGATGCCCGAAGGTCCAGGAGCGATCACCGCTCGCGTGCTCGGCGGCGGCCCGGCGCTGCCGCGGTGCCGTCCAGCGCTGCGCGATCGTGTCCGCGTCGATCCTGTCGTTCAGGCCGAGCATCTCCAGCACCCCGTGGGCGTACTCGCGCTCCGCCGTGCGCTCCGCCTCCGCCCGCCGCTCCTCCGCCCGGCGGGCCTGTTCGTCGAGGTCGCCGAGCAGTTCCGCCGCCTCGTCGAGCAGCGGAACGTCAGCCGGGGTCCAGCGGACCTCCTCGGCCTTGGCTCGGCGCAGCAACGCACGCTCGGCCGCGGTGAGATGGGTGCCCGCGGCGCGACCGAGCAGGTCGGGCGAGGCATAGAGGTCGGCCAGCAGCCGGGCAGGGGTGAGCACCGGCCACAGGTCGTTCAGCGCCCGGCGCACCTCGCGGTCCGTCCACAGGTCCGACCGGATCTCGCCGCGCTCCTCCTGGTCGAACAGCCCCTTCGGCAGCTGGGTCACGACCTGGTTCGTCAGCACGTTCAGCAGCTCGCGCAGGAAGATCCCACGGGCGGAGTTGTGCGGGCGGCGGCTGCGGCGAGCCCTGGTCCGGGCCCGGGCGACGGTGTCCCGATCGAGGTGGAGCTCGTACTCACCGTGGCGCAGCCGAAGCCCGCGGCCGGGGACTCGCTGCCGGTCCCGGACCGCGCCGGCGATCACCGCGGCCATCCGCTCGTCGCCCTTGAGCACGGCCACCGCGACCGGTTCCTCGCCGGTCGCCTCGATTCCGGGGAACAGCCGCGCCGGCGTCGCGAACATCACCCCGGTCTCGCCGAGGGAAGGCAGCACCTGCTCGATATACCGCAGGAAGACGGGGCTGGGGCCGACCACGAGCACACCGGAGCGCAGCAGCCGGTCGCGGTGGGTGTAAAGCAGGTAGGCCGCCCGGTGCAGAGCCACCGCGGTCTTTCCGGTGCCAGGTCCGCCGTCGACGACCAGCACCGCGTTCGCATCGGCGCGGATGATCCGGTCCTGCTCCGCCTGCAGGGTCGAGACGATGTCGTGCATGCGTCCGGTACGGGGCGCGGAAAGCGCCTCCAGCAGCATCGTGTCCCCCGACTCGGGCACGTCGCTGCCAGCACCAACTCGAGCTCCAGCGCCGGTGCCGGTGCCAGCATCGGTTCCGGCGCCGGTGCTCGCGGCGGCCATGAACGCCTGCGGGTCCAGCGGATCGTCCGCGATGCCGGTGACCCGCCGGCCGCGGGTCCGCAGATGGCGCCGACGCACCAGCCCGCGTGGGTCGGCGATCGTGGCCTGGTAGAAGGCGGTCGCGACAGGTGCACGCCAGTCCACCAGGATGGGCTCCTGCTCCTGGTCGGAAAGTCCGATCCGGCCGATGTAGGTACGGCCCCCGTCGACGTTGTCCATCGCTCCGAAGCACAGCCGCCCTTCGGCGGCATCGAGCCGCGAAAGCCGGTCGGCATGCGTCGCGGCAAACACGTCGCGCTCCACGATCGACTGCGGAGTACCGGTGCCGGCCTCCATCAGGACCTGCCTGAGCTGGGCACGCGTGGTCTCGCGGATCTCGTCGAGTCGCGTGTAGAGGGTGTCGACGTAGGCCTGCTCGCGCGCAAGCTCCGCGTCACGTGTCGTCGGCACCTTGTTTCCTTCCCCACGGCTGGCTGGCCGAGGTCGAAACGGGCGGCGGATGGCCGATGGTGGGCCCGGACAGCCCACCACACTCAGATCATCCCGTCTGATCATCCCGTCTGACGACGCCCCGGCCAGGACGTGTCCTGGAGGCCCGACCGCCGCCAGGCGGCCGTCCAGGCCAGCACCCCACACGCCGACACACCGACCACTGCGGGGCGAGGCATCGACGCGCGGCCGCGGACGCGACTTTCGTCCCACCACACACGCTACGTCCGTCCGGCCGGCGGGGGACGGATGGAAGACGTGACGATGAACGTTTTCTCCCGGACGCCCGGCCGGCCTCATCCTCCGTGGGAGGCCGCCTGCCTGCGCACCTCCTCGGCGTCGTGTTCAAGCCGGGTGCGCACCAGCGCCGCGACCAGCCGCGGGATGTCCTCGCGCTCGACCAGCGCGCTCAGTGTCCGGACGTCTCTGGGCAGCCCCAGGTCGCCCGCCGACTGCAACGCACGTTGATCCGCATAGGGCACCAGCTCGTCCCAGGCCGCCTGGGCTTCGCGCAGGAAGATGTCCGCGCCCACCGGCCCGATCCCCTTGATCTTCTGGAGCAGCAGCCGTTCACGTTCCGGCGTGTGGTCCGCCTCGTCCCGCAGGCGCCGGATGTCGCCGTCGTAGGTGTCCAGCAGATAGCCGCACGCGTCGGCGAGGATGCGCGAGGTGCTCTCGTCGTAGCGCGCATAGCCGCTCTGGTTGAGCACGCGGGTCCGGTCGGCCCAGCTCGTCTCGCTCATCGCGGCAGCGGTGGTGGTCCAGCCCTGCTCGCGCAACGCCCGGAAGGCGTCGACGGCGACTGACGTACGGATCCGCGCGCTCGCCAGCAGAGCGAAGAGCAACAGCTCGAACATCGCCTCGGCCGTGTCGGCGGGGACGTCCACACCGAGCTCGTCGGCGAAGGTGCGGCCGTGCCGCGCGAGCAGCTCTCCCACGACCACCTCGGGGTCTGTTCCAGCCATGAAGCTGGGTTACCCGCCGTCAGGCCGGCCGACGCTCGGCTGTCAAGCCCAGGTGCCCCCGATTCTCAGCCGGCCCGGACGTCTCAGCCGGCCCGGACGTCTCAGCCGGCCCAGAAGTCCTCGATCAGCCGGACGAGCTCGTGCGGCCGGTCGCTCTGTACCGAATGCCCCGCACCGGCCACCACGACGGTACGCATCGACGGCAGGCGGCGGCGGAACCGCTCGACGTCCTCGTCGTGCACGAACGGCGACTCGCCGCCCCGCACGAGCAGCAGCGGAGCGGTGATCGCGCCCACCTCCTCCCACAGCTGCCCCATGTCGAGGACACTGTTCTTTCCTGTGCTGGCGTTACCCAGGTCGTAGCGCCACGCCCACCGGCCGTCGGGCCGCTGGTAGGCGTTGTGACGCACTCCGCGGCGCACGCCCGACGCCGGGCGGTGCGGGCTGAGGCTGATCGCGGCCTGCGCCATCTGTTCGAACGAGTCGAAGGTGGGCGGGCCGCCGACCAGCGCCACCGCGCCACGCTGTGTCGTGCTCATCGCCTGGACTCTGGCGGCCGACTCCGGGGTGACGTCCACGAGCACCACCCGTGGGCACAGGTGCGGGCGGGTTGCCGCCAGGCGGATGGCGGTCGCGCCACCCAGCGACATCCCGACGACGAGCTGGGGTTTCGGCGCGACGGCCACCATGCCCGCCGCGATCGCGTCGGCGTTCGCCCACGGTCCGTAGTCCCGGTCCTGGCGCCAGGAGGAGTGCCCGTGCCCGGGCAGGTCGAAGGCGACCGCCGGACGGCCGAGCGCCAGCACCACCGAATCCCAGGTGTGGGCGTTCTGCCCGCCGCCGTGCAGGAAGACGACCTCGGGTTCGGCCGAGCCCCACCGCAGGTAGCTCAGCCGGCGCCCCGGCTCGATCTCGAGGTGACCGCGGCGGACGTCCGGCCTGCCATGGTGCGGAAGACCCAGCTCCTCGGCGTTCTCGTGGAGCAGCCCGAACTCGTCGTAGTCGATGGTGGCGTCAGGGTGCTCGACACCCGGCGCGTTCGTACCCGGCGCATCCGTCACGTTGCCGCCTCGCTCTCGTCACCGTCAGTTCGGTCGCCGGGAATCGCGGCCAAGGCTACCCGACGGTAGGTTCAAGGAGTTCAAGGAGAATGTAGGACCTGTCGGGCCTTTCACGTGTCGATCCGGGGCGCGCCGGAACGCCGGCCGGGATGACGGAGGGACACCATGAGCTTCAGTCTCGACCTCACCGACGAGCAGACGGAGCTGCGATCGTGGGTGCATGGCTTCGCCGAGGAAGTGGTGCGGCCCGCCGCCTCCGAATGGGACGAACGGGAGGAGACTCCCTGGCCGGTCATCCAGGAAGCGGCGAAGATCGGCCTCTACAACTTCGACACGCTGTCCACGCTCTGGTTCGAGCCGACGGGGCTGTCCCTGCCGATCCTGTCCGAGGAGCTGTTCTGGGGCGACGCGGGGATCGGCATGTCCATCATGGGCACCTCCCTCGCGGTCGCCGGGATCGCCTCCTCGGGCACGCTGGAGCAGGTCGGTGAGTGGGTGCCCGCCTGCTTCGGCGACGCCGCCGATCCGAAGGTGGCCGCGTACTGCGTCTCCGAGCCCCACGCCGGCTCCGACGTCTCGTCGATGCGGGTCCGAGCCCGTTATGACGAGGCCACCGACGAATGGGTCCTGAACGGCCAGAAGGCGTGGATCACCAACGGCGGCATCGCCAACGTGCACGTCGTCGTCGCCTCGGTGGACCCGGCGCTGCGGGCGCGCGGCCAGGCGTCGTTCGTGGTCCCCCCAGGCACTCCCGGCCTCAGCGCCACCCGGAAGATCAAGAAGCTGGGGCTGCGCGCCTCCCACACCGCCGACGTCTTCCTGGACGACGTCCGCGTCCCGGGGCGCTGCCTGCTCGGCGGCAAGGAGAAGCTGGACGAGCGGCTCGCCCGCGCCAGGGAGGGCACCGGTTCGGCGGGGCAGACCGCGCTGGCGACCTTCGAGATAAGCCGCCCCACGGTCGGTGCCCAGGCCGTGGGCATCGCCCGCGCCGCCTACGAGTACGCACTCGACTACGCCCGCGGCCGCGAGCAGTTCGGGCGCCCGATCATCACCAACCAGGCCGTGTCGTTCGCGCTCGCCGACATGCGGATGGAGATCGACGCGGCGCGCCTGCTGATCTGGCGCGCGGCCTGGATGGGGCGCAACGAACGCGAGTTCACGGCCGGCGAGGGCTCGATGTCGAAGCTGAAGGCCGGCGAGGTCGCGGTATGGGTGACCGAGAAGGCCGTCCAGATCCTCGGCGGAGCCGGCTACAGCCGCGAACACCCCGTCGAAAGAATGTATCGAGACGCAAAAATTTACACTATTTTCGAGGGTACGTCGGAAATTCAGCGGCTCGTGGTCGCCCGAGCGATCTCCGGAATGCGCCTGTCCTGACCCTTCCGCCGACCGACGCGTCCCCACCACCGCGACCGGCGCTGTCGCTCTGTCACTGGACAAGCTCCGAAGATTCTGATCGCCGGGGAGTCGGCCACAGGATCGCGAGCTTCGCGTTGGCCGCCATGCCGGCGGGCAAGCATTGAGGATTTTGGTTACGAGAACGACCAAAATCCTCACCTCCTGTCGATCACCACGTTACCCCGCACCCCTTTCGCGCCTTTTGTTACAAATTTTCGGAGCGGTGCGGCGACACGGATCCCCCTTAAGGATCATCACAGCTCCCGCCGCCAGTCGACGACAGACTCCGGGGCGACGAACACCCTCAGCCCCTCGAACCGCCGTCCCGAGCCCCCGACACCCAGACGGGGCGGCGACCCGAGGCCCGATGGGGCCAGCCAAAGCCGGACACCCTACCGAAATAATATCTCTATACAAGAAAATTTATACCATTTTCGACGATCCCCCAGAGATTCGACAGCCAAAAGCAACCCGGGCGACCTCAGGAATGCGACCGTCTCGACCCGGAACACCGCGACCACCGGGCGCGACACCCGCACACAACACCTGACCGACGAAAGATCCATCAGTCATCCACGATGGCACCTCGGAGGCCGCGGCAGAGGCGCCGCTCGCCGCACCAGTCGCCGCAGAACAATTTTCCCCGCGAGATGGACAAAAACCGGCAAGCTACGAGGTTCGACGGCGCAGTTCCGTCTTGGATCAGACTTGTCGGACCGCCGATGCGGGACGGGGAGGGTGTTCGGGGGCACCTGCCGCGTCGGCGGTCCGACCGCGACCGACCGCGAAGCACCAGCCCCAGCGCCGCTGGTGACCGCGGTCGTGTCATCCCCGGCCGACTCATCCAGGCCGATTCATCCTGGTCGTCTCGTTCAGGTCCGCTGCCTCCCGTGTTCTTCCGCGTCTGGATACGCCGAAGCCGGCGGGCCCGGGAACCGGCCATCGGAGCGGGATCCATCCCGCGCAGCGCCGAATTGTCGGTGGCGCCCGCTACGTTCACGCCATCGGGGAACGGCCCGACCACCAGGAGCAGTCGATGGTCGCCGGCCGCTACAGATGACGACGATCGGGAGCGATGCAGTGACGGACATGGCGGCCTTCGCTGGCCCTCCGGACCCTGCTCAGTACTGGGCGACCCGCAGGCCCCTGCCCGTCGACAGCGGCCCTGCCTCGGCCGCCGATCGGATGCAGGCTCCGGCACCGGTGCTGGCTGCTCTCGCGGTGGCCGTCGCGGCGGTGCTGCCAGATCTCGCCGGGCGGGTACCGCTCGGGCCGGCCGCGAAGCTCGGGCGCCTCCGTGTGCAGGCAACCGAGGCCGGCATCCGGCCGGGATCGCGGCGGGCCGGGGCACCCCTACCTCCACGACCATGGCCGCGCGGCGTTCAGACCGGCCAACTCGGGTCGGTGCAGCCGAGGCCCGCACCCGCCCCGCGCGCGCCCGGGCCAGAGGTGGTCGTGCCGCCGTGGCCGGCAGGCTCCGCAGAGTCGCCTGTCGTGCGGGCTCTGCGCGCGCTCGGGTCGCCACTCGTCAACCGTCTGCTCGGCGCGCTGGAGCTGGCCGTCGACGTCCTCCCCACCGCGGGCGCCCCGACCGGGGTGGCCGGGCTCCTGCCGCCTCCGCCGTCGGGCTCGGTTCTCTACGCCGGTGTCTATGTCGGCGAGGACGATGAGGCGGGCCGGGCCGTCATCACTCTCGATCAGGTCCGTCGCGGCGCGACCACGCTGGTGACGGACCTGGCCTGGGCACTGGCCGGGCATCCTCAGATCGCACCGCTGCTGACCGCCGCACCCGACGCACCCACGCCCACGCCCGACGCACCCGCACCAACCGTGCCGACCCGGGACGCGGCCGCTGCCGCTGCCGAGGCGGCGGTGGCGGCGCGGCATGGTGCGGCCCATCTCGCCCTCGGGGTGGCCACCGCGGCCGTGGTGCTGCGCGAGCTGGCCGTGCCCGGCGTCGGAGCCGACGCACCGGCAGTGATCGGTGTCGGGCTGGGCGCGGCGGTCGAGCTGCTGACCAACACACCGATGCCGCCCGCCTACGCGCAGGCGGCCCTCGCCAGGCGGCGCGCCGAGTACCTGCTGCCACGCACGGCGCACGGGCAGGTCCAGCTGGCCGGGCACTGCTTCGGCCTGCTCGAGGGCGCCTTTCCGGTGGCTGCGGTTCCCGGGGACGGTGCCTTCGCCGGCAACGGCCTGGTTCAGGTGGTCCCTGGCGGTGCTGTCATCCGGGCCGGTTCCGCCGCCGCGGTCGTCCACGTGACCATCAAGGTCCTCGCGGGTCCACCGGAGCAGGTCGAGGTCGTCGGGTGGGACGAGGTCGTCGATGTGAGCTGGACCGCAGCGGCCGGCGCGGCCTCGGTACTGGGCCCGGCACAGCCCGGGGAGCCGGTGGAGCCGGGCGGTCTCGCGCAGCAGACGCCCCCCTGGCCCGGCGAGTACCGGCTGCGGGTACACGCAACGGGCCGCGACGACGCGGTGGAGGCGGCGGACGCGGGGGCGGCGGACGCGGGGGCGGCGGACGCGGGGGCGGCGGACGGTGACGTCGCCGCGACGCAGGCACTGGCGCCGGCCGGCGGATACATCGTGAGCCGCGCCGAGTCATACCTGCTGACGGTGTGGGCTGCGCCGGCCACCGCCCCGATCGTGCACAAGCGGACCGACAGCCTCGGTTACCGGCTTCGCGGGGAGCAGGAGCCGGTAACCCCGCCGCGGCCGGAGAAGACCTACTCCTGGATCGGGCGGAGCGGCCTGAGCGAGGCCGCCACCATCACCGTGATCACCGGCCTGGGTCTCGATGACGTGGTGCGTGCCTTCCAGGCCGACCCGCAGTCGGCCACGACCCTGCAGTCGGCCCGGGACCAGGCCGGCCACCGGTTCTCGGTGTCCTTCCTCGCCGTGGACGGCGCCGTGCTCGCCGTCGAGGACAACGGCTTCATGGGCAGCGCCGCCGAGGTACTGCGCCCGCTGTCTGCGCAGGGCCGCGCGGCCAGCATCTTCTGGAACATCAACGCGGTCCGACGGCTCAACCTTGCCGCGGGCGGCGAGCTGCTCGCCACGCTGGAGCTTCCCCACGACGGCCCGGTGCCCGCCGCCGCGGCTCCTTACCTCGCCGACCTGGACCTGGCCGACTACCGTGACGGGGCCGCCAAGGGCCTGGCCGCCGTCGCACGCTTCACCGGATACCAGGTCCGGCCGGCCGACCTCACCCGCATCGAAGAAGCCGACCGCGCCTACCTCATCCGGTCGTAACGCCCCGACACCCGCCTGAGGCTCGCCGCCGGAGGCTCGCGGCCGGAGGCTCGCGGCCAGCACCGTGCGCCGGCATGGTGCTGGCCAGCACCATGCACTCCAGCACCATGCACTCCAGCACCGCGCAGCCGGCGACGCCCTCCTGCCGGCATCGCCCCACACCGGCAGGAGGGCGAAAAGAGCCAGTCTGCTCGTTGCGGAAGGACTGGGCGCAGACAGCTTCCGGACAGCGGGGTCGGTGCACCGCCATCACCGCGCCCGCATACAGTGTTGCCTGTTCGCGGCGATTTCCTTTCCGGATTCCGCCGGAACGGTACGGCGGCCGCTTGTGGTGGCATTGTTTACGGCAGGATCAGGAACCGGAACGCGGCGGCGGCCCTCCTGCGGTGAGGCACCGAACCCCGCCGCCACAGGTGAGGGTGAATTCGATGTCATCGGATGCCGGCGTGACCGCCCGCACCACTCCGCTCGGCAGTGGCGACCCTCGCCAGCTGGGTTCCTACCAGCTGCTCGGCAAGCTCGGCCAAGGCGGCATGGGCACGGTCTACCTGGGCCGGTCGCAGCAGGGCCGACTCGTCGCGATCAAGGTGATTCGTGCCGACGTGGCGGACAACCCCGAGTTCCGTGCCCGGTTCTGGTCGGAGGCGGAGACCGCGCGCAAGGTCGCCCGGGTCTGCACCGCGGAGGTGCTCGAGGCCGAGCCGCACGCCCCGCAGCCGTACCTCGTCACCGAGTTCATCGAAGGCGAGACGCTGGCCCGGTTCATCGCCCGCAACGGCCCGCTGGCCGCCGCCAACCTCGAGCAGCTCGCGGTCGGTGTCGCCGCGGCACTCACCGCGATCCACCGCGCCGGCATCGTGCACCGCGACCTCAAGCCGTCGAACGTGGTGCTCTCCCCGTTCGGCCCCCGCGTCATCGACTTCGGCATCGCGCGCGCCCTCGACGCCGCGACGAGCATCACCGGCGACCTCCAGCAGCTCGGGACGCCCGCCTTCATGTCCCCGGAGCAGATCCAGGGCGGGGCGGTCACCCCGGCCGTCGACATCTGGGCCTGGGGTGGTCTGGTCACCTTCGCCGCGACCGGCCGTTACCCGTTCGGGGAGGGCACCTCCCAGGTGCTGCTCTACCGGGCACTGAATGACGATCCCCAGCTCGACGGCATCGACCCGGCGCTGCGTCCCATCGTCTGGCAGGCGATGCGCAAGGATCCGGCGGGCCGGCCCTCCGCGCAGCAGCTGATGCTCCGCCTGCTCGGTGACTCCGCCGCGGACCCGGACGCCACCGTCGACCCGAGCCAGGTCACCCACGTTCTCGAAGGCTGGGACCTTCAGGCCGCCGCCGGTGCCGCGCTCGGCGCCACGCCGACGCCCCGGTCGCCGACGACCGACCCGCGGGCAGGCACGGGCCGGCACGCCACGGCCGGCACGCAGACCCCGGATGACCGCACCGCCGTCACCGCCCTGGCCAGCGGCGCCGGAGTCCGGGCCGGAACGGGCCCCGGGGCCGGCACCGAGACCGTCGATACTCCGACTCAGTCGCGGACCCGGGTCGGTGGATCGCCCACGGGCGGCAGGCGCCGTACCGCGATCGCCGTCGGCGGCGCCGCGGCCGCGGTCGTGGTGGCGGTCGCCGCCATCCTGATCACGCAGACCGGCGGCGACAAGAAGGACGACACGACCACCGTCGCCGGCAGCAGCAGCGCACCGCCACAGAAGTTCGCCCTGCCGCAGGCGAAGGTTCCGCTCGATACCGAGACGATGGTCTTCGCCACCAAGGACAGCGGAAACTACGACCTGTACACCGGCCGGCTGCCGGACCAGGGCGAGCTCACCCCCGTCAAGAAGATCACGACCGCGCCCCAGGACGAGCTGCTGCCCTCGATCAGCAGGGACCGCCGGACGGTCGTCTTCTTCCGCAAGGAATCCGAGACCGAGAACGCCCTGTACGCGGTGGCAGCGGACGGTTCGCAGGACCCCGTCAAGCTGTTCACCAGCGGTAAGGCCACGAGCCTGACCATCGCCGACGACGCCCGGCCGTCTCTTTCTCCTGATGGGAAGTTCGTCGTCGTCAGGTCGACGACGAACGCGGACGGCCTGCCGGACGCCGGGCTGTACGTAGCCAAGCTCGACGGCAGCCAGGTCTTCCGACTCAACACCGCACAACAGGCGACCGACCCGGCCTGGTCACCGAGCGGCGAGCGCATCGCCTACTGGGCCTCCGAGTCGGAAAGCGACCGGGGCTTCATCGTCACGATCCTGGCCACGCCCACCGCCACCCCGACACCGCTGACGAAGGGGCAGGGCAATCGTGATGCCGACCCGACGTTCTCCCAGGACGGCCAGCGAATCGCCTTCAGCCGCCAGGAGAAGGACGGGGATCTTGAGATCTACCAGATGAACACTGACGGCACCCAGGTCACCCGGGTCACCGCCGAGAAGGGGCAGGACCAGGACCCCGCCTACTCCCCCGACGGCAAGTGGCTGGTGTTCACCGGCGAGCGGGGTGGTGCGCCCCGCAGGATCTTCCTCACGGACCCGGCTGACACGACCACGCCGGATCGTCAGCTGACGACCGTTCCGAGCTTCCACGTCCGCTGGTCGACCGGCTGATCTCGCCACCGCCACGGCCGGGCCGGTGCACCTGATCGGCCTGGTCAGCGTCGCCGGGCACGGCCATGCCGGCCTGGACCAGCCGCCAGAACTCCGGACCCCCACCCGGCCCGGCGCCACCGTCATGGCGCCGCAGGACAGCGTCCTTGAGAGCCACGAAGTGAGGGGAGGGATCGGCTCCCGGCCGGCCCTCCCCCACCGGCACGGCGGCCCGAGGTGGGTGCCCGCCGGCTTCCCGCAGCCAGCCGTGGCGCAGCACCGCCCGCAGCATCGGCACGGCGATCGCTCGATCCAGCCACAGGACGACGTCCTGCAGGGTGCGGTGCACCGCTGTGACGGTGATACCGCCCAGATCGGTCACCTCTGGCGGGGACAGTGTCATGAGATGGCGGCGGCAGCCGCGCCGACGCCGCACCGCAACCGCGGGATCCTCGAACGCGACATCCACCGGCTCCGCGGCCTGCCACGGCGGTAGGCCGGGGACGCCGTGCAGCCGGGCCGCGGTCAGTAGGCAGATCACGCCGCCCGCGGCGGCGAGTGCGGCTCGGGCATACGCACGCACCCGGTCGCGCACGGGCGGGACGAGCAGGGTTCCCCGGATCGGAGCCCACCAGCCACCCGTGCGCCGGCGCGAGGCGATCGCGGCGTCGGACATGCCGAGCCGCCGGGCCTCGCACCGGGTGACCATGTCGTCCTGCCGGCGGGCGAGGGCGACGACGTGTGCGTAGGCATCGGGCATGGGCCGAGTCTGCGGCGCCGAGCGGCGCCCGGGCGGCCGACGCCGGCCGCTGTGGACGAACGAAAGTGGAACCGGCTTATCCACCGCGCCCGCGCCCGCGCGGCTCGCGGGAGCAGCGGACGTCGGCGGACCGGCGACCGGCGGGCCCGCGGACCCGCGACCGGCTCGCCGGGCACCGGCTACCGACTATCGGCCACCGACGCCGTCTGCCCGCCGCCCGGGAGCGGGAACGCCGAAGGGGCGACGCCCGCCCGCATGGTGCCGGGTGAGCGTCGCCCCTTCGGATTCGTTGCTGTGACCACCCACGGCGGCCCGCCGCGGGCGAGCCCGCGTCAGCGCGTGGGAGCGGCGGCCGGGCGGCGCTTGTTGGTCTTCGGGTCCATCCTGCGGACGAGCAGGGAGGTGATCACTACGCAGACGACGCCGACGGCGAGCGCACCCCCCATGTCGATCGCGAACTGGGTGGTCGTGAACCTGTAGAGCGGGTCGGCCGGGAAGTCCGGATTCAGCGGGCCTCCGAAGCCGGAGATCTTGTTCAGGTCGATCACCGAGGACAGCCCCGCGAATCCCCATCGTGCGGGCGCGATCCAGCTGGCCTGCTCCAGGCCGGCCGTTCCCTCCGCGGGCACCAGACCGCCGGAGAACACCAGCTGGGCCATCGTGATGAGCACCAGCAGCGGCATCGTCTTGTCCGCGTTGTCGACCAGTGCCGAGATGACCAGACCGAGCATGGCGGAAGCCAGTGACAGCGCGATCACGGCGACCATCGCCTCGAAGAACGGGAAGCCGAACAGGCCGTCGCCCATCTTCCGGCCGGCGAGACCGATTGTCGTGAACACCGCGGCCTGCAGGGTGGTGATGAGGATCAGCACCACGATCTTCGAACCGATGTAGGCCGTTCTGGACAGACCGATCGCCCGTTCTCGGCGATAGATGGGTCTCTCCTTGACGATCTCTCGCACCGAGTTCGACATACCCATGAAACAGGCACAGAGAGTCAACACCAACAGCACGGTTGGCGCGTCTCTGTTGGGCCCGTCAGCCACCACCTCCAAGTCCCCGGGAATCGCTCTGGGAATGGCTCCCAGCAGGAACGGGAAGGCGATGATCAATCGGAGATAGGACTTGTCGGAGGCGACGACGGCCATCATTCGTCTACTCAGCGTGACAAGCTGGGAGACCACCGACTGCTGCCGGATCGACGGCAGGTCCTCCGGCGCGGGCCGCGCGGAGGGCGCCGTGACCGACGCCGGCACGTAGTACCGCGACTGGCGGAAGCGGGCCGCGGACTCGGCGCCCGGGGTCGCCTCCAGCGTGAGGAAGACGTCGGGGTAGTCCCTGGCCTGGAAGAAGGGCAGCGCGTCCGCCGGCGGGCCGAAGTAGGCCACGTAGCCGCCGGGCGCCAGGACCAGGACGTAGTCGCAGAGGTCGAGCTGGGCGACGCTGTGCGTGACGACGATGACCGTTCGGCCGTCGTCCGCCAGCTTGCGCAGCGACTCCATGACGTTCTTGTCCATGCCCGGGTCGAGGCCGGACGTCGGCTCGTCCAGGTAGAGCAGGGTCGGCTTGGTCAGGAGCTCCAGGGCCACCGACGTCCGCTTCCGCTGGCCACCGGACAGCCTCGAGACCTGGGTGTTCGCGTGGTGGGTCAGACCCAGCTCGGCGAGCACCTCGTCAACGCGCTGACGGCGCTCGGCCTTCGTCGTGTCGGGCGGGAACCGCAGCTCCGCACCGAACTCGAGCGCCTTGCGGACGGTCAGCGAGGTGTGCAGGAGGTCCTCCTGCGGCACGTAGCCGATCCGGCGGCGCAGTTCGTCGTACTCGGAGTACATGTCCCGGCCGGCGTAGCGGACGTTGCCCTTGTCGGCGGGACGGAACCCGGTCAGCGCGTTGAGCAGCGTCGACTTGCCGGCACCCGACGGGCCGACGACGCCGAGCAGCGCACGCCCGGGAAGCTTGAAGGTCATGTCGTGCATGAGCTGCTTCTCGCCGGCCCAGACGTTGAGGGCGTCGACCTCGAAGCTGACGTCACCGGAGTCGAGGTACTCGACGAGCAGGTCGCCTTCGAGCTGGAAGACGTGGTGGCCGACGGCGATCACGTCGCCCTGGTTCACGTTCGCCCGGTTGATACGACGGCCGTTGACGAAGACACCGTTCGCGGACTCGAGGTCGGCGATCTGCAGGCCGGAGCGGCCGATGTAGAGCTCGGCGTGCCGCCGTGACGCGAGCAGGTCGGTGATGACGATGTCGTTGTCGCGGGCGCGGCCCATCGTCATCGTTCCCGGGCGCAGCCGGTAGGTGGTCCGCCGCTCGTGCTCCTGGTCGAGGCTCGTCGAGCCGGACGGGGTCTGCGCCGGGTCGTAGCCCTGCTGCGGGGCGCTGCCGCGGCCGGCCGGTACGCCCTGCCCCACCTGAGCCGACTGCCCACGCCCGCCGCCCTGGCCTCGGGTCGGCGCGGTGGGCCGCGGCGGCTGGTAGTTGCTGGAGCCCGGGAGCATGGTCTCCATCTCGTAGGCGCCCGGGTCGTAGTCGCTCTCGCCGTACCCGCCGCGGCCGGCCGGGAACTCGGGCATGACGACGACCTCGGGGCCGCTGGGCGTGCCCAGCCTGAACCGGACCTCGCCCTGGACGCTCACCGACTCGGGCATCCGCTGCCCGTCGACCCAGGTGCCGTTGGAGCTGATGTCGCGGACGGACCAGCCGGCGCCCGTCTGCTCGACCAGGAGATGCCGGCGGGAGACGCGACTGTCCGCGATGACGTAGTCCGCGGTACGGGCCCGGCCGATGATGAACGGCTCACCTGCAGGCACAGTGGCGGCACCGGCCTCGGTGACGACTCTCAGATACGTCGTCTGCACGTCTCTCCCCCTTCGCGACGGGACGCAGGCCGGGATGCCCCGCCGAAACCCTCTTCAGCACGTCGTCCGGATCGGTCTCCGAACAGGACGGGCAACGGTGCCACCACCGATGGATCCTCACTACCTTGACCGATCTTGCGGGATGTCGCAGATCGTAGCGTTGCGCACCGACCTTGATCCAGCCCGGGTGACGCGGACACCGTCGAGCGGACCGCCTCAGCCGATTCTGGGGTCGACACCTCTAACCTTCCTCACGTCGTTCGTTCACGCCCGGAGCCTTTCCTATCCTGCCGGCACCGGATCCGTGACCGGGTGTGGCAAGTCAGGCACGGCCACCGACGAGGCGAGCCGCTCCGCGCGCCACCGACAATGCCCGCTGGGAACTGTCGGAAGCTACTTCTGTCGCCGATCTGACCCGCTACCGTACGCGCCCGACCGAGGGGCCGGGCGGCCGATCGCACCGGCCGTCGGGAGGCCCGCACCGGCGCCGCCTCGGCTCGCCGCGGTGAGCCGAGGCCGCCGTAGCGATCCTGGCGGACGCTCATCCGCACCCCCGAAAGGGGGACCAAATCGGATGATCCACCCAGATCGACCACACCGCGTGTCTCATTTGCCGCCGGTCGACTCGGGAGCCGCCGGGAGCGTGACGTCCTTCGCGGTTGCGGTCAGTGACAGCCCGTCCGCCCCCGTCGATGCCTGGACGATGTTCAGGTCGAACGGGAGCCCCGCGATCGGGATGGGAATCGAGTCAATGGAGACGCCGCCCGGCAGCGGGATCTCGAACCCAAGCACCTTGATCTCGGACGGAATGAGGGTGAGCTTGTTCTCGTCGACCTGGAAGGTGGTCACACCGCCGACCTGCTGGCCCGCGACACTCGCCGAGATCTCCACCTTCTTGCCGCCGTCGACCGGCGTGACCTTGGTGGGTGGATCCTGCTTCGCCAGGTACGCGTTCAGGTCGTCATAACTGATCCGGACCGTCGCCCGGACATCGTCCACCGGGACCTCTCCGATGTTGTCGGAGATCGCGTCCTTGAAGGGGACATGAAGACCCTTCAGATTCGCGTCGACGGACGATATCCGCGGACCGGGCGTCGGAATTCCGTCGATCGTCACGCCGATGTTGGTGAACTTCCCGAACAGCACCTGGGTGAGGAACGGGAACCCGCCGATCGAGACCTTCCGCACCGTCGGCTGGGTGTCACCCGGCTCCAGGCTCGCCGCGACGCTTTCGGCGATCTGCTTTTCCATCTGGTCCTTGGCGATCGCGACCGCCACCCGGTCCGCCACGACGAAGAGCACCAGCAGGACCACGAGGACGAGCGTGAGAACGCGGCCACGACGCCGTTTGCGGCGGGCGGGCGGCCCGGCCGCCGCACCGTCGCCCTGACCACCTCGTCCCGGGTCGCCACCGGAACCTCCACCCGGCCCCCCGGGCGGCTGCTCGGCGCTCAGGCCCCCGGCCAGCACGTCGGCCTCCGCGGGACCACGACCCGCCTCACCGAACCCACCGCCGCCGGGCACCGGCCGGACATGGCCGCCGCTGTCGGTGTAGCTACCACCGGTGTGCGCGGGCCGGTCGTAACCGGGCCCCGGGCGCTCGAACGACGTCGTGGCCCGGTCGGGAGCCGGCGTCGGCGCCGACCAGTCGTAGCCCGGACCCGGCTGGCTCTGACCCGGAGCGGGCTGGTTGTACCCCGGGGCGGGCCGGCGGTCATAGCCGAGACCCGGAGCGAGGCCAGGCTGGGCATGCGGCCCGGACTGCTCGGGGGCCGCAGGCCGGCCACCGGCGGCCCGCGGGACACTCCCCCGCCGAACCACCGTGGTCGCATCGCCGACCACCGCATCGCCGAGCACCCCGTCGCCGAGCACCTGGGTCGCGCCGCCGGCCGGGTCGTCCTGATCACCCTCGTCCGCGGGGCGCACCGGGCGGCCGGGGCGAAACGCGTCCGCCGGCGGCGGCGGGCCCGCGGGCCGGGAGGAGGCGGCGGGCGGCGGGGGCGCCGAGGGGGCGCCGGGCCGAGCCCGACGCTGCACGTCCTGGGTCGGCCGGGTTCCGTGCTCCCTCCCGGCGGGCCCGCCGGGAGGCATGACATGGGTGACGTCCGCAGGGTCCTGCGCGTCGTCGTCGCCGCGGCCGTGGTTCACCGGAACATCTCCCGCTCCGCGCCGCACCGGGCCCCCCGGCATGGCGCCGCCGTGTCACAGTCGGTCATGTCGAAGAGCGTCCGACCCGCCAACCGGCGTCCAATCCGTCGGCCCATCAAAGGATGGTCGCACGTGGAAGGGGCGGACAGTGAAGTCGGGTGCGATCATCTGTGTCTCGCCCGTGTCGGATTTCCGACCCGCTGGCACACCAGTCACGCACCGTCCCGAGACTTCGTGACAAGCCGCCCAATCCGCTGACAGCGGGTAATGGGCAGAGCGGGCGCAGTGGCGGGCAGCGTCGAGGCAGGGCAGCGTGCGGCGGGCTCAGACCTCGAGGGGCAGCTGGGTGTTGGCTCGCCGCCGCCGCGCCGCCGGCGCGAGCCGGAACGCGGTGCCCCCCGGCGCGGCGAACGCGTCGAAGAAATGATCCGCGACGGCGTCGGGCAGCAGCGGTCCGGCGGGCCCGACCCGGCCGTCGATGACGACGGTGCGCAGACGGATGCCCTGTGCGGCAAGCAGCGGCGCCATCGACTCGCCCATCGCCGCGACGCCTGCCTTGCCGACCGCGAGCGCGAACCGGCCCGCCGCCGGCTCGCTGCGCGGGCCCGCGACCGTGAGCAGGATGGTCGCTCCCGGCCGGTCCGCCATCAGCGGCGCGGCGATCTGCACGGACATCAGCGCCCCGGTCACGTTCACCGCGAGTGTCTGGTTCATGGAGTCGGCCCGCACCGAGAAGGCCGTCCCCCGGATACTCAGCTTCGCGTTGTAGACGAGGACGTTGAGGCCACCGATCTCCGCCGCGAGCCGGCTGACCGCCGCCGAGAACGCACGTTGGTCGGTGACGTCGGCGACGGCGCCGGCGATCGGATGCCCCGCTTCGCCCAGTTCGGCGCTCACCCGGGAGATGGTGTCGGACGAACGGGAGATCATCCCGAGCGCGAAGCCCTCACCGGCGAACCTGCGCAGCAGCGCCGTTCCGAACGCGGCACCCGGGCCGACGACGACCAGCCCTCGGGTCGCCCCGGCCCCAGCCGCCGCCCCGGCCCCCGTCGCAGCCCCGGCCCCCGTCGTAGCCCCGGCGGCCCCTACCGCAGTCCCGGTCGCGCTGCCGTCCGCGGCATCCGTCGTGACCGCGCCGTTGTCCATGCAGCCATCCTGACGGGCGCCGACGGAGGCCGTGGCGCGATGTCCCTCATTCGCCCGGTCGGGGCCCCGATCCGGTGCTCACGCTGTCCCTCCGGCCTGCGTCCTCGACGCGACCGGCACGGCGGGCACGGGTCCGGGAGCGGCTTCGGCCGACCGTGCGACGCCCGGCGCGCAGCCCCTGGGTTAGCAGCCGGCGGCGCCGCGACACCCGGCCGCGGCCACCGTCGCCCCTGCGCTCGACCGGCCGGGCGCCGGCCGCGGCGCGACCGCGTCTGCCGGGGGCGGTGGTCGCGGCGGTGGCGGTGGCCGCCTCCGCGGCCGCCTGCCGGGCCGCCGCGTTCCTGGCTCGGGTGGGTGCGGCCTTGCGGTAGGCGATCATGAGCGCGGTCAGCACCAGGCCGACCACCATGGAGATCAGCAGCAGCGCCACAATGACGGCGGCGAATGTCCTCACCCGGCATATGTACCCCTGGTACCAGGTACGTCACTCCCCGGCGGTGAAGGTCGGCACCGAGGAGTGACCGGCGCCCACGGCGCTGCTCGGCCTGCGGCGCGGCGCTACTCGGCCTGCGGCGGAAGCAGAATGCCCGGGTTGAGGATGCCGGCCGGGTCCAGCGCGGCCTTCACCGCGCGCAGCACCGTGACGCCCACGTCCCCGATCTCGGCCCGCACCCAGGGTCGGTGCTCCGTCCCGACCGCGTGGTGATGGGTGATCGTCCCGCCGTTCGCCATGATCGCGTCTCCGGCGGCCTGCTTCGCCCGGCTCCAGCGGGAGATCGGGTCGGGTCCCTGGGCACAGACGATCGTGAAGTACAGCGATGCTCCAGCCGGGTAGACATGCGAGACATGGCACAGCACGACGGCCGGTGACCCGTCGGACTCGATGGCGTCGGTCACCGCCCGGCCGACGGCCGCGTACAGGCGCGCCACGTCCCGCCAGTAGGCGGCGGTCTCCAACGTCTCGGCGAGGATGCCCTCGTCGAGCAGCGCGTCGCGCAGATAGGGCGCGTGGAAGCGGCCGGCGAGCCAGTCCTGCCCCACTCTCTCGCCCAGCGGCAGGCCACCCGCGGCGGTGATCACCGTCCCGACGGCGGTGGCCCGCTCGGTCACGTCCGCGTCGCCCCCCTCGTAGCCGGTCAGCAGGTAGCAGCCGGCGATCACGGGCAGCGAGGTGGGGGTCACCGCCGACGTCGCCGGGACGGTCACATCCGTCCCGGCGGTGACGGCGTTGGCCAGGCCGGCGGCGGTCTCCACCTCGTCGGAGAGCCGGCAGACCGTGGGCAGCAGGTCCCGTTGGGCCAGCTCGCGCAGCAGATCCAGCCCGGCGGCCAGGTTCGCCACCCGCCAGCCCTCGAACCGGCGGCGCCGCGGCAGTGGCCGCACCCGGACCGTGACCTCGGTGATCACCCCGAAGGCCCCTTCGGAACCCAGCGCGAGCTGGCGCAGATCGGGCCCGGCGGCCGAGGCGGGCCCCCGCCCGGGCTCCCAGGTGCCCACCGGGGTCGCCACCCGAAGACCGGTGACGAGCTGGTCGAACCGGCCATAGCCGGCCGAGGCCTGGCCGCTGGAGCGGGTCGCGGCGAAGCCGCCGATCGTGGCGTACTCCCAGGACTGGGGAACATGCCCGAGGGTGAGCCCGTGCTCGGCCAGCAGCGCCTCCGCGGCCGGCCCACGCAGCCCCGCGCCCAGCACCGCCGTGCCCGACACCGGGTCGACCTCGCGCACGCTGTCGAGTCGGCGCAGGTCAAGAGCCACGACACCGATGTGGGTGTCCGCCGGACCATCGGCCGGCGACGTCCCGGCCGGTGTGCTCGGCACCAGCCCGCCGACGACGGACGTCCCACCGCCGAACGGGACGACGATCACCCGGTGGTGGGAACAGATCCGCAGCACGGCCAGGACCTGGGCGTGATCGGCGGGGACGACCACGACATCCGGCGCGTCCGAGGCGTCGCCGGCGCGTAGCCGCAGCAGGTCGACGGTGGAGCGCCCCCGGCAGTGGCGCACCCTCGCCTCGCGGTCCTCCAGCACGTGGTCGGCGCCCACGACGGCACGCAGTTCGATCAGCACCTCGACCGGGAGCCGCACCTGGGCGAGAAGGACGTCCGCGAGGTCCACCGGCGGGCTCGGGCGTGCCGCGATGCCGAGTGCGGCGAGCAGGTCGCGGACGGCGGCGGGCAGTGGATGGTGCGCCTCGGCCGCCCCCCAGCCCCACCAGACCGGGTCGCCGCCCGGTGCGTCGCTGTGCTCCCCCGACTCGGACGTCATCTGCGCTCCCGTGCCCGCTCGCCCGCTCTGCCTGGATCGAGACGGCGCCGTCGATACACTGTGACACCTGACGGCACAGTGTCACATACGATCGCTTCGGGAGCACCCTCAACACGGCAGGCCGGCACAGCGGCGGGGGGAGGAGCAGGACCGATGGATGGACCGACCCACCCACACGCCGGCACCGCCGCACCTACCGCCGCCCAGCGCCCCGCGACCTCAGTCGTTCCCGACGATGTCGTCCTCGACGCCGCGGCGGCGTTGTTGATGACCATCGGGGTGCGCCGGACGACCCTCGCCGAGGTCGCCCGGCAGGCCGGCGTCAGCCGGATGACGCTCTACCGCCGCTGGCCCGACCTGCGCTCGCTGGTCCGTGACGTGATGACCCGTGAATGGGCTCGGATCGTGGTGCCGGGTGCGATGGCAGCCGGCGACGGCGAGACCGGCACCGATCCGGCCGCGACGCGCGCCGAGCTGGTGCGTTCCCTGGTCGCGACCGCGCAGGCATTCCAGTCCAATCCGCTGTTCCTGCGGATCTGTGCCACGGACGGCGAACTGCTGGCGCCCTACATCCTGGAACGGCTGGGCACGACCCAGCTGCTCGTGCTCGACCTGCTCCGTGAGCGCCTCGCTGCGGCGCGGGCGGTCGGCGCCGTACGGGCCGGCGACCCGGCGGCCCAGGCGCGGATGGTGCTGTTGGCGACGCAGTCGTACGTTCTCTCCGCGGGCGCGCTGGGCGACGAGGTGGCCAGGGAGACCCTGGCACACGAGCTGTACCTGATGTTGGACGGATATCTGTCACCACCGGATCCGGAAGGTCCTCCTCCGGTCGTCGAGGGCCCACCGCCAGGCGGGAGCCGGCCGGCCGAGCATCGCGAGCACCCTGGAGCGCAGAAATGACCGGTCTTCTCGAACGCGCGTCGCTGACCGCCGAGCGCCGCACCCGCGAGCTGGCCGAGCTGGCGGGCGGTGAGGTTGTCGACCTCCTCGTCGTCGGCGGCGGCGTCACCGGCGTCGGGGTGGCGCTCGACGCGGCTTCACGTGGGCTGTCCGTCGCCCTGGTAGAGGCCGGTGATCTCGCTTTCGGCACGAGCCGGTGGAGCTCGAAGCTGGTGCACGGCGGGCTGCGCTATCTCGCCTCCGGCGACCTGCGGCTGGCGCGGGAAAGCGCGGCCGAGCGCGAGATCCTCATGCGCCGCACCGCGCCGCACCTGGTGCATCCGCTGCCGATCGTGCTGCCACTCACCCCGGACGTCCCGGCCACCTCGGCGCTGGTCACCCGCGCGGGCCTGGGCTTCGGTGATCTGCTGCGCCGCGGCGTCCGGACGCCGAGCACGGTGCTTCCGCCGCCGCGGCGGCTGTCCGCGGTCGAGACGCTGGGCATGGTCCCCGGTCTGCGCGAGGCGGGGCTTCGCGGTGGGCTTCTCTACTGGGACGGGCAGCTCGTCGACGACGCCCGGCTGGTCGTCACGATCGCCCGGACGGCGGCGGCGTTCGGCGCCCGGGTCCTCACCCGGGTCCGGGTCCTCGCGGTGCGGGACGACGCGGGCACGGGCCCGGACACAGACACGGGAACGGGCACCAGGACGGGAACGGGAGCGGGCGTGCGCTCCGGCGGTGGTCTCGGGCCCGCCCCGATCGCCGTCCAGGCACTCGACACCCTCACCGGGCGGCACTGCCGGCTACGGGCCCGTGCCGTGGTGAACGCGACCGGGGTCTGGGCGCCGGGCCTCGCGCCGGAGATCCGGCTCCGGCCCAGCCGAGGGACCCACCTGGTGCTGCCCGCGGCGGTCTTCGGCGGCACCCCCACCGCGCTGTCGGTGCCGATTCCCGGCGAGCGCAACCGGTACGCGCTGGTCCTGCCGCAGGGTGACGGCCGGGTGTACGTGGGTCTGACCGACGTGCCGACCGACGAGGTCACCGAGCAGCCCGTGCCGGACCACCAGGAGATCACCCAGCTGCTGAACGTGGTCTCCGGGGTTCTGGCCACCCCGGTGGATCGTGCCGACCTGCTGGGAGTGTTCGCCGGCCTGCGGCCACTGCTGGACGGACCGGACGGGCGCACGGCAGACCTGTCCCGCCGGCACACCGTCCATGTCGGGCCCAACCGGGTGATCACCGTGGTCGGCGGCAAGCTGACGACCTACCGGAGGATGGCCGAGGACGCGGTGGACGCCGCGGTCGCCCAGGCCAGCCTGGACGCCGGCCCCTGCCGGACGGGCCGGCTCCCGCTGGTTGGCGCGGCCTCCCGCCGCACGCTCGCCAGCGTGCCGGCCCCGCGCCGGCTGGTCGCCCGCTACGGCACCCAGGCGCCGGCCGTGCTGGAACTGGCCCGGCACGACCCGCGGCTGCTCGAGCCGGTCACCACCGGGGTGGACGTCACCCGCGCCGAGCTGGTCTTCGCCGTACTCCACGAGGGCGCCCTCGACGAGGGTGACCTGCTCGATCGGCGGACCCGCATCGGGCTCGTGCCCGCCGATCGAGCAGCCGCGCTCGACGCGGCCAGGGACGCCCTGTCCTACCGCGCCGCCCACACCAGCTGAGCCGCCCGCACCGCCGCCTGAGCCGCCCGCACCGCCTGCCGCCCGGCAGGTCACCTGGCCGGGCAGTCAGGCGCGGCCACCGGTCCGTGGTCGGCGGTCGACGGTTGGCGGGCCGTGGTCGGCGGTCGGCAGGCCGTGCTCAGGCCAGCGTGGTCAGACCACCGTGTCGACGGTCAGCGCCGCGACGCGCTCAAGGTGCGCCGTCGGGTCGCCGAACGCCCCGTACAGCCGGCGCGCCCGCTTGTAGAAGAAGTGCGCGTCGTGCTCCCAGGTGTAGCCGATGCCGCCATGGAACTGGATCATCGTGCTGGTGGCGTCACGCGCCGCCTGGCTCGCCTTCGCCTTCGCCACGGCGACCGCCAGCAGCAGGTCGGGCAGCTCCGCGTCGATCGCGTACGCGGCGTACATCACCGCGTGCTCGGCCATCGTCACGGCGACGTGCAGATCCGCGAGCTGGTGCTTCAGCGCCTGGAACGAGCCGACGGCCCGCCCGAACTGGATCCGTTCCTGGTCGTAGCGCACGGTCCTGGTGAGCGCCTCACGGGCGATCCCGGCGAGGTCGGCCGCGGTGAGCACCGCGCCGCGGCGCAGGAGATCGTCGAGAACCACGGTCGACGACCCGGGCAGCCGGCGCGCCCGCACCCCGTCCAGGGCCAGGGTGGCGAGCCGCGTGGTCCCGTCGTAGCTGGTCAACGGCGTGACGGTCACCCCCGGTGCTCCCGGGTCAACCAGGTAGAGGCCGACAGCAGACCCGACGCCAGCGCCGGTGCCGGTGCCGGATGTGGCGGAGGTGGCCGCCACCCGCCCCAGCTCGGTCGCGGCGACGACGACCAGGCCCGCCACCGCCAGGTACTCGACCGGCGACGCGGTGCCGGTGAGCAGGCCGGCCTCGGCACCGGCCTCGGCACCGGTGCCGGCGGACGGCGCGGACTCCTCTGCCGGGACGCTGGCCGTCACCCCGACACCGGCGGCGTCATAGCCCCGGCCCGGCCCGCGCAGGGCGACCGTCGCCACCAGCTCGCCGGAGGCGAGGCGCGGCAGCAGCTCGGCGCGTTGCCCGTCCGAACCGGCCAGCCGGACGGCCTCCGCCGCCAGCACCGTCGGCAGCCACGGGCCGGGCGCGACACCGGCGCCGAGCGCCCTGGCCACCACCTGGGCGTCGAGGATGCCGAGCCCGAGCCCGTCGAAGCTCTCGGGAACGCAGACGGCGAGCCATCCCTGCTCCCCGACCGCCTTCCACAGCTCCGGCGGGTGCCCGTCACCGGCGGCGTCCTCGAAGACCGCCCGGACGGCGGTCAGGCCGAAGCGGTCCGCCAGGAAGTCCCGGACGGTGTCGCCCAGCGCTCGTTGCTCGTCAGTAAGCGCGAAGAACACTTCAGTGATCCTTCCGGAACGGGCTCAACGGGGCAGGCCGAGCACCCGCTCGGCGACGATGTTGCGCTGCACCTGGGACGAACCGCCCCAGATCGTCACGGACCTGCTCCAGAACCCCTCGGCCTGCAGTGCGGTCACGTCGAGGTCCGCCAGCGGCGCGTCGATGGCCACATCCGAACCGAGCAGGTCGTCGAAGGTCTCGAACAGGTCCTGGTACGTCTCGGACCACTGCAGCTTCGTCATCGACGACTCGGAGCCGAGATCGACGCCCTGCTCCACCTTCGTCAGGACGTCCATGGCGTGGTAGCGCAGGCACTCCAGCTCGACCATCCGCCGGCCGAGCTCCTGGCGCAGCACCGGGTCGGAGTCCCGCCCGAGCGCTCGGGCGGCCCGCACGATCTCGTCGTAGGAACGCCGGAAGGACGTGTACTGCAGAATCCCGGACGCGCCCCGTTCGAAGGAGAGCAGCAGCATCGCGGTGGCCCACCCGTTGCCGAGGCCGCCCAGGCACTCGGTGGCGGGCACTCGGGCGTTGGTGAAGAACACCTCGCCGAACTCGGTCGCTCCGCTCATCTGACGCAGCGGCCTGACCTCGACGCCCTCCTGGTGCATGTCGATGAGCAGCATCGACAGGCCGCGGTGACGCTGACTTCCGGCCTCCGTGCGCACCAGGGTGAAGATCCGGTCGCCGTGGCTCGCGTTCGTCGTCCAGACCTTCTGGCCGTTGACGATGATCTCGGGGCCGTCGGCCACCCCGGCCGTGCGCAGCGAGGCCAGGTCGGAGCCGGCGTCCGGCTCGGAGAAGCCCTGGCACCAGATGACCTCGCTGCGCAGCAGCGGCCGGATGATCTCGCGCTTCTGCTCGTCGGTCCCGATCGCCATGATGGTCGGCGCGAGGAACGCGAGGCCGAGCGCGTTGACGGTCGACGGTGCCCGGGCGCTCGCCGTCTCCTCGTCGTAGATCGCCTTCATGCCGGGGGTTCCGCCGCGGCCGCCGTACTCGGTCGGCCAGTCGATGCCGGCGAACCCGGCGTCGAACTTGCGCTGCTCCCAGTCACGGCGCATCTCGAAGCCCTCGTCCTCGGGCACGCCCGCCCAGAAGCCGGGACGGCTCCACGCGGCGGGGATGTTGTCCGCGAGCCAGCCACGGAGATCCGCGCGGAACTCCTCCTCCTTGGCACTGAAGGTCAGGTCCATGCCGCCGCCTCCTTTCGGATCGGGCCGTCCCGAGAGGGTGTACCCCGACGGCGCACGACTAGATCGGTAACGATTCGCGCCCAAGCATCCCCCATCGGGGGCCCCTGCGTGCCGTCCGCGAGATCATCCGCGCGATACGACCAATCCGGTGGTCGCGAAGCCGTGACCGGACGGCGGGCCCGCGGATGCACGGGCTTCACCGCGCCCCGGCACGGACGGATGCACGCCGGGCAGGTCCTGTGAGCCCCGCAGGCCCTGTAGGGCGGGCCACATTTCACATATTCATCACTTATCGGAACTCTCGGGCAGGGGCCCGCTGGGCATCATGGAGGCGGACAACCTGACGTGACAGGCGGCAACCGGGCAGGTACCCGATCTCCACCTGATGTTCACCGCAGCGTGAGCGGTGTGCACCAACTGCCGGCACGATGGGTGGGTGCCCGCCCGCCGCCGCCCGGTCCGCGTTCCCGCACGTGAGCATCGCCGACCCGCCGTCCGGGCACGCACCGGCAGAGCACGCGCCAGCAGAGCACGCGGCAGCAGAGCACGCTGCAGCAGGACACGCACCGACCGGACACCCGCGGACACACCAGGAACCAGGGCACCAGGAAGCACAGACCAGGGCACCTGAGGCACGGTCGAAGGGGGATCAACAAACGATGACCGGTACCGCACGCCTCGACCCGGCGAACCGGGCAGCAGCGCTGCGGCGGATGCGCGCCGAGCCGCTGGACGTCGTCGTGATCGGTGGCGGTGTCACCGGGGCCGGGGTGGCGCTCGACGCCGCCTCCCGCGGCCTGTCAGTCGCGCTGCTGGAGGCCAGGGACCTCGCCGCCGGGACGTCCAGCCGGTCCAGCAAGCTGATCCACGGCGGGCTGCGCTACCTGGAGCAGCTCAACGGCGCGCTCGTCCGCGAGGCGCTGCGGGAACGCTCGCTGCTGCTGGAGACCCTGGCGCCGCACCTCGTCCGGGCGATTCCCTTCCTGCTCCCGCTGACCCACCACGGGTGGGAACGTGCCTACATCGGCAGCGGTGTCCTGCTCTACGACACCCTGGGGCAGGGGCTGGGCCGCATCGCCCCCCTCGCCCCCCGAACGGGCGGGGACGCCGGTGCCCCCCGCAGTGGTGGCGTTCCCCTGCACCGGCACCTGACCCGCAAGGCCGCCCTGCGCGAGTTCCCCTCGCTGCGGCCGGACGCGCTGGTCGGCGCCATCCAGTACTGGGACGGCCAGGTCGACGACGCCCGGCACACGATGTTCGTCGCCCGCACGGCGGCCCGGTACGGCGCACTGGTCGCCACCAGCGCCCAGGTCACCGGGCTGGTCCGGGAGGGCGACCGGGTGGCCGGCGTCCGGGTGCGGGACCTGGAGAACGGTGTCGACCTCGAGGTACGCGCCGCCACGACGATCAACGCGACCGGCGTGTGGACGGACGACATCCAGGCGATGGTCGGCGGCCGTGGGCGGCTGTCGGTCCGGGCTTCCAAGGGTGTGCACATCGTGGTGCCGCGCGACCGCGTCCACGGCTCCACCGGGCTCATCCTGCGCACCGAGAAGAGTGTGCTCTTCGTGATCCCGTGGGGCAGCCACTGGATCATCGGCACCACCGACACCGACTGGAACCTCGACCTCGCCCATCCCTCGGCCACCAGCACGGACATCACCTACCTGCTGGACACCGTGAACCGGGTGCTGCGCACGCCGCTGACGACCGACGACATCATCGGCGTCTACGCGGGTCTACGGCCGCTGCTCGCCGGCGAGTCCGACGAGACCGCCCAGCTGTCGCGGGAGCACGCCGTGGTCAGCCCGGTTCCGGGCCTGACGATGGTCGCCGGCGGAAAGTACACGACCTACCGGGTGATGGCCGCGGATGCCGTCGACGCGGCGGTCGCGGGCCTGAACCACACCGTCGCACCGTCGTGCACGGAACGGATCCCGCTACTCGGCGCGAACGGCTACCCGGCGCTGTGGAACGCCCGGGAACGGCTCGCCCGCACGGTCGGGCTGCACGTCGCCCGGGTGGAGCATCTGCTGCACCGGTACGGCACCCTCGTCGAGGAGGTGCTGGAACTGGTCGCGGCCCGGACCGAGCTCGGGCAGCCGCTGCCCGGGGCGCCGTCCTACCTCGCCGCGGAGGCCGTCTACGCCGCGTCGCACGAGGGCGCGCTGCACCTGGAGGACGTCCTGACCCGGCGGACCCGCATCTCGATCGAGACCGCCGACCGCGGGCTGGAAGCCGCTCCGTTCGTGGCGGAGCTCATCGCGCCGGTGCTCGGCTGGAACACCGAGACGACGACGCGGGAGATCGAGCTCTACCGGTCGCGGGTCGCCGCCGAGCTCGCGTCCCAGCGCCAGCCCGACGACGAGGCCGCCGACGCCGCCCGGCTGGACGCCCCGGAGCCACGCCCGATCGTCCGCCGCGACCTGCGGGAGGGCCGCGGCGCCGCCGCTCCCGCCTGACCGGACGCTCACCGCGGCGCTGGCCCGTTCCCGGTCCGGCACCGGGTCCGGTCTGAGACCGATTCGACAAGGACCCGGCGTTTTGTCGCCCTTTGTTTTGGAAGAAGACGACCATGGAATTCATCCTTTGGCTGATCGCCGTGGTCCTCGTCGTCGGAGGCATCGTCTCCCTGCTCCGGGGCACGATCCTTTATGGAATCGCGCTTATCGTGGTCGGTCTCCTCGTCGGTCCGGGCGGGGTCTCGGTGTTCACCTGATTTCCGGCGTGGGCGACCGCGGTGGCTGCGGCGCCACCGGCCGGTCAGAGGCCGTAGGCCTCCAGGAGGCGGAGCCAGACCTCGCTCACCGTCGGGAAGGACGGCACCGCGTGCCACAGGTCCTCCAGCGTGACGGCCCCGACGATGGCGATGGTCGCGCCGTGCACGAGCTCCTGCGTGTCATGGCCGACGAACGTGGCGCCGACCAGCACCCGCCGGGCGACATCCACCACGAGCTGGCAGGTGCCGACGGCGTCCGTTCCCCGCACGGACGAACCAGCCACCGACCCGGTCGGGACGGCAACCGCCCGCACGTCGAGGCCGGCGGCACGCGCGGCCTGCTCGGTCAGCCCGACCGCGCTGACCTGCGGGTCGGTGAAGGTCACCCGGGGGATCACCGCGAGATCGCACCGGTCCGCGGCCGGCCGGCCCGCCGGATCGGCCCGGCCGCTGATGACGTCGGCCGCGACCCGTGCCTGGTACTTGCCCATGTGGGTGAGCAGCGCACGGCCGTTCACGTCACCCGTGGCGTAGAGCCAGCCCCCCGCGACACCCCGGACCCGCAGCTGCTCGTCGACCTCGACGAAACCGTGCTGCGCGGTGGACAGGCCCACCGCCTCGAGACCGAGGTCGGCCGTGGCCGGCGTACGGCCGACGGCGACCAGCAGCTCGTCCGCCACGATCTGGCGGGGGTCGCCGGCCTCGTCCAGCCCCACCACGACCGGCCCGCGGGCGGACCCCTGCGTGGGCCGGTCCCGCCGGACCGTGACCACCCGGCGGCCGGTGTGCACGATGATGCCCTCCGCCTCGAAGGCCGCGCGCACCTCGTCGCCCACGAACGGCTCCTCGTGCGCCAGCAGCCGCGGGCCGCCCTCGATGACGGTCACCTCCTCGCTGCCGAGCCGGCGGAACGCCTGTGCCAGCTCGGAGCCGACCGCTCCACCGCCGAGCACGGCCAGCCGGCGGGGCACCGCCCGCGCACCGGTCGCCGTGCGGTTGTCCCACGGCTCGGCCTCGGCCAGGCCCGGGATCGGCGGCATCGTCGCCCTCGTCCCCGTCGCCAGCACGACCGCGCGGTCGGGGCGCAGCGTCCGTTCGGCGCCGTCGGCCGCGCGGACCACCACGGTGCGCTCACCGGCCAGCCGGCCGACCCCCCGCACGACCGCCACGCCCCGGTCACGCAGCCACGGCAGCTGGCCCTCGTCGGAGTAGCCCCCGACCATCTCGTCCCGGCGGGCGAACGCCGCAGCCGCGTCAACCCGGCCGGGTACGCCACCCGCACCGGCTGCGCCAGCCGCACCGGGCGCGACCTGGGCCGCGGCGAGGACCTCGCCCGGACGGATGAGCGTCTTGCTGGGTATGCACCCCCAGTACGAGCACTCGCCGCCGACCCGCTCCCGCTCGACGACCACCACCGACAGCCCAGCCTCGGCGCACCGCCCCGCGACGACCTCACCCGCCGGACCGCCCCCGATCACCACGACGTCGGGCTGGCCCGGGGCACCGGCGGGATCTCCCGGCCCGGGCACGTCGCCTCTGCTCATCGGTCCGCCCTCCTCGTCGCGCGCGATCGGCATGGTGTGCGACCGGCATGCTGTACCGCCGGCATGGCGTGCAGCCGGCATGACGTGCAGCCGGCATGACGTGCAGCCGGCATGGCCTGCGAGCACCGCGGCGCCTTCGGCCCGTCGCACGCGACCGTTGCGACCCACCCTCTCACCCTCCGGTGCCCCGCCGGCCCGGCACGCGGCGCACGATGCACCAACAGTGACCGAGGCCGCGCTGTCGTGCCTCGAGGTCAACGGCAGGATGGTGGGTGAGGACCTCACCTTCGACCGGTCCGTGCAGGACCACCGGGAGTTCACATGCAGCTCGCAATGATCGGACTCGGCCGGATGGGCGCGAACCTCGTTCGCCGGCTTATGCGCGACGGGCACGAATGTGTGGTCTACGACGTGAATCCGGAAGCGGTGAAGGCGCTCGCCGCCGAGGGCGCCGTCGGTGTGCACTCACTCGCGGACCTCGCGGGGGCGCTGCGCACCCCGCGGGCGGCGTGGGTGATGGTGCCCGCCGGCCTGACCGGCCAGACCGTTTTCGACCTCGCCGAGCACTTCGAGGCCGATGACGTGATCATCGACGGCGGCAACTCCTACTACCGGGACGACATCGACCGGGCCGCGAAGCTCGCCGAGCGCGGCGTGCACTACATGGACGTCGGCACGTCCGGCGGCGTGTTCGGCCTGGAGCGCGGCTTCTGCCTCATGATCGGCGGAGAGCCGCGGATCTTCTCCCGGCTGGAGCCGCTGTTCGAGACGATCGCGCCGGGTGTGGAAACCGCGCCGCGGACGCCCGGGCGGTCAGGCGAGGTCACCCAGGCCGAAAAGGGCTATCTGCACTGCGGCCCGAACGGGGCAGGCCACTTCGTCAAGATGATCCACAACGGCATCGAGTACGGCATGATGGCGGCCTTCGCCGAAGGCATGGGCATTCTGGAGAAGGCCGGCATCGGCCGGTCACAGGCCGGCCAGCACGACGCGGAGACCACACCGCTGGCTCATCCGGAGTACTACCAGTTCGACTTCGACCTCCCCGCGGTCGCCGAGGTGTGGCGGCGCGGCAGTGTGGTCAGCTCCTGGCTGCTGGACCTGACCGCCACCGCGCTGGTCGAGGACCCGGAGCTGGCCGCCTTCAGCGGGAGGGTCTCGGACTCCGGCGAGGGCCGCTGGACGGTGCTCGCCGCCGTCGAGGAGGGCGTCCCGGCGCATGTGCTGACGGCGTCGCTGTACGAGCGGTTCAGCTCCCGGGGCGAGTCGCTGTTCGCGGACAAGCTGCTCTCGGCCATGCGCAAGCAGTTCGGCGGCCACGCCGAGAAGAAGGCCTAGCCCGAGCTGCGGCTGGTGCCGGTGCCGGTGCCGCCGAGCAAGAAGTGAGGATTATGGCTGCGGCAGCAACCGAGATCCTCACTTCTTGCGGGTCACCAGGGACCCTGCCGCCCCTTTCGCCCCCATCAGCGTGAATTGTCGACACGGTGCGGGGCCCTCGCGGGCGGCAGGGCGCGCTCACCGCACGTCGGCGGAGGCCTCGACGCTCGTCCGGTCACCCATGATGATCATTGGATGGCTGCTCGGCGTCAACCAGTGGAGCACGGTCTCCATCGAGGCCTGCGGGAGGCTGACGCAGCCCCGCGTGGGCGTGTTGTGGTCCACATGCAGCCAGATGTCGCCCCCGGCCGAGTCGCCAAGCGGGCGGGTCGGATCCGACGGCGGATGGCCCGGCAGCCGGTTGTAGTCGATCGCCACGACGTAGTTGAAGGCCTCGCCCATCGGGTCACCGTCATAACTGCCGGCCTGGTAGAAGGACGGACGGTACTCATAGGGCAGCGCCGTGCCGGGGTCCGGGTAACGCCCCCCCGCCGCGGTGAGACTGAAGACGCCGATGGGACTGCGCAGATCACCCTCGACGTGATCACGCGTCCATCCGTTGGCACCGTTGCGACCCGCGATCTGGGCGCCGACAGGCGCCCAGGGCGAATCCTCGTCGGTGCGCTGCCAGAGCATGACCTGGTTCACCGTCGCGGATTCGTCCGCTCCGGTGACGACGATGGCCTGCCGGGTGGATGAGGGGATCCGCGACATCATCAGATCGCCCACACCTGGTATCGCGCCGCCTGCCATGTCCCCGATCGTGCCCTCTTCCTTGAGGCCGGATGCTCCGTAAGCTGCCGGGGCCGGACTGGCCGACGGCACCTCACTGCGGGCGGCCGCCGCCGAAATCTCCGGATCCGCTCCGGAGTCGACCACATGTATCGCGCCGGCGGCGCCGACCACCAGTGTCGCACTGACCGCGGCCAAACCGATCGCAATCGACTGCGCGGGCACGCGACCGCCGCCCCCGTCTCCTCTCCGGCGGCCCAAGGACCGGCCGGACCTTCGGTGTGTCGACATTCCTCCGACCTCCGGGCCGAAGCCGCGCGTCTCCGGCCACATCCACGCCCCGCACTGGACACCACCATCACACGTGCAAGCAGACTGCCGCGCGGCAACACACCCACAATTTCGCGCAGGTGTCGGTCGCACACGATACGGGCCCGCGGCACCCGCCCTCGAACCGCTCCCGACCTGGCCCGACCGAATCGTTGTATGCGTTTACGGAATAGGGGCCTGGAGCCAGTCCAGGAGTAGTTTTCCACAGGCCGGCAACCCGCCATGGACACAACGGATCGACAATGACCATTGTCTGGGTATGACAGCCCGTCCCGGCCGACTCCCCTGGCAGGAGATCGCCGACCTCCAGTCAGGTGTCATCAGCGAGCGCGACGCGATCGGCGCCGGTCTCACCCGGGCCGACATCCGGGCGCGGGTCACCGCCGGCATGTGGCGGCAGCCCGCGCCGGGAGTGCTGATCACGGCGGTCGGGCCGGCCCTGGTCCAGCGAGCCTGGGCTGGCCTGCTCGCGGGCGGCCAGGGAGCGGTGCTCGGTGGGGCCACCGCCGCCGAGCTGGACGGTCTGGTCGACCACGATGACGAGGTCGTCACGGTGCTGGTTCCACCCGAGCGCCGTAACGCGCCGGTGCCCGGCGTGGCCTTCCGCCGCACGGCCCGGCTCACCCCGGCGGACGTGCACCGCGCCCGGCTGCCACCCCGCACCGTGCCGGCCCGTTCCGTCGTCGACCTGGCCGAGTGGTCCGGCGACCGCGGCGCGGCCCGCACCGTGGTCGTCGATGCCCTGGGCCAGGGTTTCGTCACCGTCGAGGCGATGCGGCGGGCGCTGGCGCGCCGCGGGCCGATCACCCGGCGCACCCTGATCGGCGAGACGCTCGACGATCAGAGCCGCCGTACCCCGAAACTGCTGTCCCGCCTCTACCGGCA
The DNA here is from genome assembly GCF_001306465.1 of Frankia sp. R43. Taxonomy (NCBI): domain Bacteria; kingdom Bacillati; phylum Actinomycetota; class Actinomycetes; order Frankiales; family Frankiaceae; genus Frankia; species Frankia sp. R43. The sequence goes on from NZ_LFCW01000001.1 coordinate 743,270, forward strand.
GATCGAGATCGCCTTCTCGCTGCCCACCGGGCAGACAGTGGCCGTCGGCTCCCCCGACCTTCCCACCGGCCGGCTCGACGTCTGGTATCGGCCCTGGCGGGTGCTTGTGCGCGTCGGCAGACCCGGTCCGGCCCGGGTGCTTTCGGCCACGAAAGTGGTCCTCACTGTGCCTGCCGAACATCTCTGGGAGACCCCGGAGGAGGTCGCCGCCCTGGTCGGGGCGGCGCTGCGGGAGCTCGCCCCGATCCGTCCCGCCGCTGGTCCCGACGCCTGCACCGACCACGCCGAGCCGTCCGGCGAATGGCACGAACCGGTACGTGACGAACTTGGCGAAGATGACCAAGGGGGTGGCGAAGGGGTGGCGCCTGCCGTAGCGTCGAGGCAGATGCGGGAGCTTCCACCCTGGGAGGCTGAGAGGGCGGCCGGGCAACAGCCGGTGCCGCCGACCGCCTGAACCTGTCCGGGTAATTCCGGCGTAGGGAGTGATCAAAGGTGGTGCGTCCCATCCAGCCCGCGCAAGCTGAGTCCACTTCGTCCGAGAATGCACCGATTTCCTCCGGGCCGGGGCTTGCGTCCCAGCAGCCAACGGCCACGATTCCCGCCCCCACTCCGGCCTCCACCCCCGGCCCGGCCGGCGCCGAGGCGGACGGAATTCTGGCCCGGCCGTTCCCCGGCAGCCGCAAGACCTATCTGACCGGTTCCCGGCCCGACCTTCAGGTGCCCATGCGCGAGGTCGCGCTGAGCACCGGCGACAGCCTCGTCCTCTACGACACCTCCGGGCCGTACACCGACCCGGGCGCCGGGGTGGATGTGCGGCGGGGCCTGCAGGCACTGCGGTCCAGCTGGATCATCGACCGCGAAGACACCGAGGAGATCACAGGTCGGGCCGTCCAGCCCGCCGACGACGGGCGCAGCAGGACGAGCGCACCCGAGGCCGACCTGTTCATCGGTTCCGCACGCGCGCCGCGGCGGGCACTCGCCGGCCAGGCGGTGACGCAGCTCGCCTACGCCCGGCGGGGCGAGATCACCCCGGAGATGGAGTTCGTGGCGCTTCGGGAAGGCCTGGCGCCGGAGCTGGTGCGGGACGAGATCGCCGCCGGGCGGGCGGTCCTGCCGGCGAACGTGAACCATCCGGAGAGCGAGCCGATGGCCATCGGCCGCAACCTCCTGGTAAAGATCAACGCGAACATCGGCAACTCGGCCGTCGCCTCGTCCATCGAGGAGGAGGTCGAGAAGATGGTGTGGGCGACCAGGTGGGGCGCCGACACCGTGATGGACCTGTCGACGGGCAGGAACATCCACACCACCCGCGAGTGGATCATCCGCAACTCGCCCGTCCCGATCGGTACCGTCCCGATCTACCAGGCGCTGGAGAAGGTCGGCGGCAAGGCCGAGGAGCTCACCTGGGAGGTCTACCGCGACACCGTCATCGAGCAGGCCGAGCAGGGTGTGGACTACATGACGGTCCATGCCGGCGTGCTGCTGCGGTACGTGCCGATGACCGCGAAGCGCAAGACCGGCATCGTGTCGCGGGGTGGCTCGATCCTGGCCGCGTGGTGCCTCGCCCACCACCAGGAGAACTTCCTCTACACGAACTTCGCCGAGCTCTGCGAGATCCTGCGCGCCTACGACGTCACCTTCTCCCTCGGTGACGGGCTGCGCCCCGGGTCGATCGCCGACGCGAACGACACCGCGCAGCTCGCGGAGCTGGCCACGCTGGGCGAGCTGACCCAGGTGGCGTGGGAGCACGACGTCCAGGTGATGATCGAGGGCCCGGGCCACGTCCCGATGCACAAGATCAAAGAAAACATGGACCTGCAGGCCGAGCTGTGTCATGACGCGCCCTTCTACACGCTCGGTCCGCTCACCACCGACATCGCGCCCGGCTACGACCACATCACCTCCGCGATCGGCGCGGCGATGATCGGTTGGTACGGCACGGCGATGCTCTGCTACGTGACCCCCAAGGAGCACCTCGGCCTGCCGGACCGTGAGGACGTCAAGGCCGGCGTAATCGCCTACAAGATCGCCGCCCACGCGGCGGACCTGGCGAAGGGGCACCCGGGCGCGCAGGCCTGGGACGACGCTCTCTCCGACGCCCGGTTCGACTTCCGCTGGGACGACCAGTTCAACCTCTCGCTGGACCCGGAGACCGCTCGGGAGTACCACGACGAGACACTCCCGGCGGCGCCGGCGAAGGCCGCGCACTTCTGCTCCATGTGCGGCCCGCACTTCTGCTCGATGCGCATCACCCAGGACGTCCGCAAGTACGCCGCCGAGCACGGCCTCGAGACCGAGGAGGCCGTGCAGGCCGGGCTCGCGGAGAAGTCCCGGGAGTTCGCCGAGCAGGGCTCCCGCATCTACCTGCCGCTCGCCGACCAGCAGGCGACCTGATACGTGAGCCTGCTGATCTCTGCGGCTGCTGATCTCTGAGGTTTCCGGTCCCTTGGGCTACCCAGCCGGCCGTCGCCCCCGTCCGGGCGGCGGCCGGTTCGCGTTTCAGGCGGATCCGAGCCTCCGTGCAAAGAACATGGAATTTTGGTCGTTCTGACGACCAAAATCCTCAACTCTTGCCCAACTCTTGCCTGGCAGCAACGGCGGCGGCTGCCGCAGCCCGCGGCGGCGGCTCGAATAGCCGCAGAACGGCACAGCGGCCCAGCGGCACAGCGGCGAACCGCTGGGGTGCCAGGCCGGGTCAGCCTTCCTTGCGGGCGAGCACCCGATAGGTGTTGGAGCGTCTCCCCCGTGCCAGCATGGGCCGGGTCAGCCTGTCCAGCCCCCAGGCCAGCCCGAACGGGACGACCGCGGCCAGCAGCAGGACCGCCCGCAGCACCCGCCGGCCGATCCCGGCCCGGCTGGCGTGCACCCACGGCTCGGGCTTCGGGGCGAGGTTCGCGATGAGCAGCCGCAGGGCACGGGTGAGGTCGCCGGGGCGCTGCGCCGGGCCGAACTGGACCACGATGGGGCGCATCCCGCGGTCCTCGAGCGCCGCGAGCAGGTTGTCGACCGGTATGTAGTGCTGCCGTCGCGGCACGTCCCAGCCAGCCCAGTAGCGCCCCAGCCAGCGGGCGGCCGGGCAGGACGGGTTCGGCAGCTCGAGCAGCAGATGGCCGCCGGGCGGCAGGGCCTTCACCGCGCCGTCCAGCTCCTCGGACGGATACCGGGTGCGCTCCAGATAGCCGAACATGCTGATCACGTCATAGCGCCCGGCGATGCTGTCCGCCACCTGCACGAGCTCGCCCTGGTAGGCGGCCTCCACCCAGCCGCGCGCGCACGCCTCGTCGATCGCGTCGGTGACGTCGAGCGCCCCGAAAGTGGTCATCGGCCAGTGCCGCCGCGCGACGTTGCAGAAGTGCCCGAAGCCGGCGCCGACGTCCAGCCAGGCCCGCGGGGTGACATGGGGTCGCAGCAGCTCGGCGCGGGCACGGTCCGCCGGCGCCTCGCGCATCCGGGAGTGCTCGGCGGCCTCGACGGCGAAACCGTCCCGCCAGTCCCGCTCGTAGTAGTCCTGGCCGTCCGGGGTGAGCGCCGGGTTCAGGAAGATGTGGCCACAGCGCCGGCAGGCGTCGAGCCGGAAGCTGCCGGGCTTGCCCATGGTGAGATCCACCGAGCGCAGCCGGACGGTCAGGTGCCCGGAGCCGCACCACGGGCATTCGGTGCCGGTCGCCTCGCGCAGCCGCCCGACGCGGCGGGCGCGGGCGACGTACCAGGCCGTCGTCTCCTCCCGGTGGCGGCGCCGGTCCTCCTTCACCGGGTCCGCGGGCAGCCCCGCGGCCTTCGCCTCGGCGGCGCGACGCCCGGCACGCACCGAGTGGATGACGAACAGCACGATGCCGAGGATGCGCACGATCGGGCTGCGGATCAGGTCCCGCGGGGCGAGCGGAACCTTTCCCGCGCACACGAAGAACGGCTGGAACCAGAAGAGCAGCATCGCCACATACGCCAGGTTCTGGCTGACCTGGGATCCGATCGCCGTCCCGATGTGCGGCGCGAACGGCATGTACAGGCTGGCCGGGGTGCACGCGTAGGCACGCTGCTGGACCCGCACCCGCATGGCCGCGTCGTCCCGCGCGGCCTGCAGGCCGTGCACGACCACGAGGTCCGTCGCGTCCGGGGCGTACCGCTTGAGCGCAGCGGTGATGTCGACCAGCTCGACCGGGTCGAAATTCTCCCGGGGCGTGATCCCGATCCGGTCCAGCAGAACGCGGTGGACGAGGATCGCCTGGAAGGCGCCCCGGCCCGCGGCCGTGCGGTCGGCCCGGTAGGTGCGGGTGTCGACCATGCGGGCCACGTCGAGCGCACGCTCGACCGTCAGATCGCCGGGGATGAGGTCGAGCGCCAGCAGCCGCTCACGGCGGGCATGGTTGCTCGCGGCCCGGCAGGCTGCCTCGGACAGGCGCACACCCTCGGCGACGAGGAACACGTGGGCCGGGTCCACCGGCCGGCCGGACGCCACCGCGGTGTCCAGCCGGCGCAGCCGGCCACGCAGCCGGACGCCGTTCGCCACGAGCCCGACACACACCAGAACCGGCACCAGGAGCAGCACCGTTCTCATGCCGCCACCGATCCTCCCGCCGCCACGTCACGCCCAACCGTCGCAACGTCGCGCCCAACCGTCGCACCGGTCTGAGCCGTTGCACCAGTTCCAGCCCCGACACCAGCTCCAGCCGTCACCCGAGCTCCGGCCACGCTAGGGCAGCAGCTTCTCAATTTGGTGGGCGGCGGTCACGACCCCGCCCGCGGCGGTGAACTCGTCCCGCAGCCGGGTGGCCGCGGCCCGGTAGGACGGCTCGTCCAGCACCGCGCCGACCGCGGTCGCCAGCGTCGCCGGGGTCGAGCGCCCGAAGCGCACCCGCAGCCCCGCACCGGCCCGCACCACCTGCTCGGCGATGATCGGCTGATCGTCCCGGACGGGTGCCACCACCAGCGGCACGCCGTGCGAGAGCGCCTCGCACACCGTGTTGTTGCCGGCGTGGCAGACAACCGCGTCCAGCGAGGGCATGAGTTCCACCTGCGGCACGAACGACCGGACCAGCAGGTCGTCGGGTGCCTTCTCGGCCAGGTCGTCCAGCGACCCCGCCGGCGCGACAATGACGCCCTGCACCCGGTCGGACATCCCCAGCAGTGCTTCGGCCGCCGCGCGCAGGAACCGCCCGCCGGCTTCCCTGGTGACCGTGCCCAGCGAGACCAGCACGGTGCGGCGGTCGGAGTCGAGCCAGGTCCAGGGGAAGTCCGGGGACTCCCGGCGGACACCGGCCGCGCACCCGACGAACACATGGTGCGACGGGTGGCCCCCGGGACGCAGCAGGGAGGGCACCGAGCAGATCAGGGTCAGTTCCTCGGAGAAACGCAGATCGGTGCGGGTCGCCTCCGGTTCGGGCACGCCGTTCGCGACCTGGAACTGGTGCAGCTGCTGGGCCACCCAGTTCCCGATGCCCGCGAGCACGGCATACGGATCGTCGGACTCGGCCGACGTCGTCGCGAGGGTCACCCAGCGGGCCTCGCTGCGGCGCACGGCCAACGCCGCACCGACGGCCTGCTGATCGACGACGACGACGTCCGGACGCCACTGGTCGATGATCGTGGTCACGTCGCGGGCCATCGAGTCACCCAGCGGCAGGATGAACTCCTCCCACAGGAACTTCAGCGACGCGGGCCCGCGCAGCGAACGGGAGCGGGCCTCCAGCTCGCCGCGCTGCTCCGCGGTGATCTCGCCGGGCAGCGCGATGAGCGACACCTCCGGCGGCACGAGCGGTCCGACGACACCCGTATGCCCGACCAGCGCGACCTGCTGGCCACGTGCGGCCAGTTCGCCAGCGATGCCCACCGCCGGGTTCACGTGGCCGGTCAGCGGCGGCACCACGAAGAGAATGCGGCCCATCAGTGCTCCTGGTCAGATCGGGCGTCCACCGCAGGCGTCCGCTCAGGGCTCAGGCGCTCAGACGCTCAGGCGTCCGCCGGCAAGCCCGCGGCGGCGGTCGGCGCGGCCGACACAGCCGGCGAGGCTGACACAGCCGGTGCGGCTGCCGCGGCTGACAGCGAGGCCGTCCGGTGCTCACCGTTGAGATCGGGCGGCGGGATCATCTCCCGGATCCAGGCCGGGGTGTTGAAGCCGGCACCCCGCACCTGGTGGCGCGGCATCGGCTCGTCGCGCTGGAACAGCCACCACCGCAGCAGGTCCCGCATGTAGTCGGCGGCCTCCCGCAGCACCATGTGGGTGGTCTGCTCCAGCACCACCAGCGTGCAGTCGGGCACCAGCTCGGCGAGCCCCTCGGCCTGGTCGATGATCTCCGAGTTCGCGCCGTAGACCGCCAGGACGGGCATCGGCAACGCGGCCAGCGCCTCCCGCGAGAACGGCGGCGTGGCCAGCATGTCCTCGGCGACCGAGGTCTCCTTCAGCAACGCCTGGGCGGAGCGCGCGATCCTGGTGAGCGCGCGACCGGCCGTGTTGGCGAGCCAGTACTCGACCTCGTCGTCGGTGACCGCCGCGAGCACCTGGGTCAGCGAGCGGGCCATCTCCTCGCCGAGCCCCTCGATGAGGAAGGGCGGCTCGACGAGCGTCAGGCTCGCGACCCGGTCGGGGTTCGCCAGACCGAACGCGAGGGTCAGCGTCGCGCCGTAGCTGTTGCCGACGATGTGGACCGGCCGATCCACATCGAGCTCGTCCAGCAGGGCCGAAAGGTCCGCCAGCGAGTCGGCCATGGTGTAGCCGGTCGGCGTCCGTTCGCTGCGGCCGTGGCCACGCAGGTCGTAGCAGATCACGTCGCACCCCGCGCCGGCCAGGCAGTTGCCCAGCGCGAAGTAGAAACTGGAGATGTTGTCCACTACCATGCCGTGCACCATGACGACGACCGGCGAGTCCGTGCCGGCCCCGCTCTTCGGTCCCAACCGCTGCACATGCAGACGAACGCCGTTGGCGACGATCTCAGCCACGCGCCTTCTCCCTAGCTTCGTTCACAGAGGTTGCCTACGCGGTCCGCTCGGGACCCACACGAGATGAGATTTCGGCCCGGTGCCACCGGACCGCGGAGCGCTACCGGGCTGCCGAGTGGTACCGGGCCGCCGAGTCCTACCGGGCCGCTGACGGTGCGGCGTCGTGGGCGCTGTCGACGATGAAGTCGACGACCTCCCCGACCTTCATGTTGATCACCTGGTCGACGTCCATCTCCGACAGGAAGCCGACGAAGTCGACGTGCTCCCCGTAGGTCTCCCTCAGCCGGTCGGCGAAGGTGACGAACTCGATGCTCTCGAGCTCCAGGTCCTCGTTGAACGAGGTGCCCATCTCGATCGACATGTCGACGATGTACTCCTCGCCGATCACGTCCCGCAGGATCGCCGCCACCTCGGAGAGCACACGTTCCGCGCTGGCCGTCTGGTCCGCGCTCGCGGTGGCGGTCGGCTGGTCGGTGGTCATCGCTGTCTCTGCTCCTTCTGTTGTTGGGGTCGCGGGTCGGCGAACCGCTCCGCTCCGGCCCTCGCCGCCTGTCCGGCCTGCTCGCCCTGTCCGGTCCGTTCGAGCTGTTCGAGCTGTTCGGCCGGTGGGATCTGTCCGGTCCGCTGGAGCTGTGGCGAGGTCCACGCCACGACATAGTTGCCCAGGTAGCCCCCGGCCTGAGCAACCAGCCGGTCGGCAGGCTCGAGATCCGTCCGCGGCCGCCCGGTGGTGTCCATGGTGCGCAGCGCGACCCAGCGCGGCCCGTCAGCGTCACCCCGGCCGCCCGAGATCCGCGCCGACGCAGCCGCGAGGACCGGAATCCGCAGCGGCGCCGGAAGTCCGGGCCGCTCACCCGGCTCGCCGACGGGACGAACCACCACCCCACCGGGACCGTGCGTCACCCCGGCGGCCACCGGCCGGCCGCCCTGAACCGGTCGGCCGACGACGAACCGCCGGGGATCGCCGGCCGGTCCGCTCCCGTCCGGCTTCACCGCCGCGCCCGCCGTCGTCACGCCCGCCGTCGTCACGCCCGCCGTCGTCACGCCCGCCGTCGTCACGCCCGACATCGCCGCGACTGCGCCCGCGTCCGCCGTCGTCGCCTTCGCCGCCGCCTCCTTCGCCGCCGCGAACCGGGCGAACCACACCGCCCGGGTGTCCGGGTCGTCCCCGGCCAGCTCGTCGAGCAGGCGCAGCTCCGGCTCGGCGAGCACGACCGCCTCCGCGGCCCGGTCCCGCCGTTCCACCCGGCCCAGCCCGATGCCCAGGCCTACCCCGGCAGTCGCGTTCCGGCCTACGCCTACATCTACGCCGACGTCCACGCCCGACCCGCGCTCCGGAGCCCCGTCCGCCACGATCGCGACCGCGATCTCCGGACGGTGCGCGGCGCTGACCGCCGGTCGGTGCAACGTGGGCAGCTCGGGCCGGGCCGGTACCGCGGCCACCACTGGCTGGCCCGACGCCTGGTTCGACACGCCGACCTCGATCGGCCAGACCTCGCCGGCCCCGCGCTCCCACCAGTGCCGGCGCACCGCGTCCTTGACCGCGATACGTCCCAGCAGCCAGGAGCGCGCCGCGAGCGGGTTGTGCCGCGCCAGCTGCTCGCGCTCGGCCGCGTCGAGGTAGTGGCGCAGCGACAGCTCCCGGGAGGCCGGATCCCGCCAGTGCTCCGTCACGACCAGCCAGCCGTCCGCGGTGGACTGGCCCTGCGTGTTGGCCTCCGGCGCCATCGCCATCGACCACAGGACGTCGTCCTCGGTGAAACGCCGGTCGGTCCAGCCGCGCACGTGTGCCCACAGACGGCCGTCGGTGTGGCGCAGCTCCATGTCCGCGGTCGCGGAGCGGTCGGTGACCTCCCGGATCCGCCCCAGGTAGGTCAGCTCCGCCCCGGTGCCCGGCTGCGGGCCGAAGAAGCGGATCGACGCCACCGACGCGGGGAAGAGCAGCCAGTCCGACGGGAGGTACTGCATTCCCCAGTAGCCGAAGAACTGGCCGGCGTTGTCGAGCAACGCGCCGCTGGCGTGCGTCACCCGCAGCCGGCCCCGCAGGCCGGTCGGCGCCAGCCCGTCGACGGACTCGATGCCCTGGTAGCCGGGGCCGTGGAACAGCAGCCGATCGTCGTAGATGGCTCGGCCGGAATGCGGCGAGGAGGCCTCGCCGGGGATCACCACCTCGCCCGCCGCCCCCGCGCACGGGGCGAACCCGGTGGAGACGTCGGTCGTCGCGGGCGGTGCCGGGTGGTTCGCGGCGAAGACCACGGTCGCCCGGGTGTAGCCGACCACGTCGACCCTGATCTCGTCCAGCGTGAGCGGGGTGCAGATGATGGTCACCTGCACCGGCGGTTCGATCGCGAGCCAACGGGTGGCGCGGACGTCCTTCACCTCGACCACGACCCGGCCCGGACGCAGCGCGGCGGCCTCCGCGATGATCATCTCGAGCACGCCCGTCAGCGGCACGACCGGGAACAGGTCGGACGGATCGGGCCAGCCCGGCGGCTGCCGGTAGAAGCAGTGGTCGATCACCTCGGGCATCGTCGCCAGCGAGAGCTCGCGGCGCACGGTGTGACGACCGTCGGGTCCGACCGCCACCGGAGCCGACGCGGCCACCGGAGCCGCCGACGCGGCCGGGGCGGACAGCCCGGTCGCGGGTGCCGGGGTGGCCGGGGTCGGTCGCTGGCTGCCCGCCCAGCGGTCCGTGACGGTGGACAGCGCTGCGGAGGTGTCCGCGATCGCGGCGCCCAGTTCAGCCAACACCGGGTGCCCGCCAGTGGCGGGAGCCCCGGTGGTCACCGGGCGGGGGCCGGCGGCGGGCGCCGTGCTCGCCGGACCCGCCGCGCTCGCCGGACCCGTCGCGCCCGCAGGCTGGACGCGGCTCGCCGCGGCGGCCGGCCGCACCCGCGACGCGACCATCGCTGCCGACAGGTCCGGTGCGTCCGGCCCGAGCCGGACCAGCGGGGTTCCGAGCTTCAGGCGCACCTCGCGGGCGGACCGCGACGCGGACACCGCCCTCGCCGGCTGACGGGGACCGCCGCCCGCCCTGTCAGCCGCAGCCGCAGCCGCGGCCGGGGACGCATCCGCAGACGCGGCTGCGGATGCGGGTGCGGGTGCGCGGGCGGGAGCTGAGGTCGCGGGCAGGTCGCCCGTCGCCGGCCTGGCCCGGCAGGGCAGCAGGTCCAGGCGCGGCGCGGCGCCCTCCGCCCACAGCGCCACGGCGACCCGCCGGAGCTGGTCCAGACCGGACCGCTTGGTCGTGTTCGTCACCAGCGACGCATGCTCGTCGCCCGGGCCGCTCAGGGTGTCGTCCACGAAACCGGCGACGCTGCCCATCCCGACCTGGACGAACACGCGGACGCCCGCGCCGTGCAGACTCCGCGCCAGCTCTCTGAACCGCACCGGCTCAAGCAGATGCCGGACAGCGAGCTCCCGGATGTCTGCGTGTTCGGGTGGATACGGAGCCACAGTAGTAGCCGACCATACCGGCACATTCGGGGTGCGCAGGGGGGTGGCAAACAGCCCATCACGCAGCCGCGCGAGGTGCGGACGCAGGAACGGCGAGTGGAAGCCGGAGCGGAAGGGCAGCGTCTGCCCCAGCACGCCCCGCGCACGCAGCCGGGCCAGCGCGGTGTCCACACTTTCGACCCGCCCACAGATGATCGACTGGTGCGGGCAGTTGTCGTGGGAGACGACGATGTCGGGCAGGTCCGCGATCACCTCGGCGGCGACGTCCGCGCCGCAGCCCAGTGCGCCGAACACGACCCCGGGCACCTCCACCGACGCCGGGTCGAAGGCACCGATGAAGTCGTCGGCGTAGTCCTCGGGGATCAGGCCGGCGGAGATCATGGCGTTCCACTCGCCCACGCTGTGCCCACCGACCAGGTCGGGAAGCACGCCGAGGGTGCGCAGAGCCTGGTCGAGGACCCGGCCGACCTGCACGCTGGCGACGCCGTGCAGCCCGAGATCCGTGGTGTCGCCGAGCGCCGGGCGAGACAGCCCGAAGTGATCACAGACGTCGTCGATCCGCGGGGTGAACTTGTCCTCCAGCCCACAGAAGAGAAACGCCAGCCGCGGCGCCGGTGCCGTGGTCGCCGCCGGGGCTCCGGGAGCGGCTGCGGCCGGAGCTGCGGCTGTGGCTGTGGCTGTGGCTGTCCCCGCCTCGGCGAGCAGTGGCGCGGAGGTGAACCAGAGGTCGTTGCGGCCCCGCCACGCGGTTCCACGGGCCGCCACGGTGCGAGCGAGGGCGAGGCGCCGCGGCGTCGGCGCCACCAGCGCCAGCCGGACCGGCCCGCCGGTCGGGGCCTGGGCCGCGTCGTCCCGGCCGAGCAGCACGGCGTCGGGCACGGAGAGCTGTTCGACGATCTCCGCCACCGACGAGCCCGCGAGCAGCAGCACCGGCTCGGCGGCCGGGTCGGCGACCAGAGCCGCGCCCGTCCAGGCCGCGCCGACACCCGCGGCGGCGGCCGCACGGGCCCCAGCGCCGGCCCCAGCGCCGGCCGCGGCGCCGACGCGACCGCCGCCGCCGCCGACGGGGTCGACCGCGCCCACGTGGTCGTCCAGGCACTCCTCGATGACGACGTGGGCGTTCACACCTCCGAAGCCGAAGGCGTTCACACCGGCGCGGCGCGGCGTCGCGCCCACCGGCTCCCACGGGACCGCCGTGGGCACCGGTGCGAACCGGCTGCCCTCGAACAGCGGATGGGGCTCCTCGCAGTGCAGGGTCGGCGGCAGGGTGCGGTGATGCAGCGCGAGCACGGCCTTGATCAGCCCGGCCATACCGGCCGCGGGCATCGCATGACCGATCATCGACTTCACCGAGCCGAGGCCGACCGGACCGGCGCCGGCCGCGTCGTCGCCGAAGACCTTCGTCAGCGTCGCGAGCTCCGCGCCGTCCCCGGCCGGGGTCGCGGTGCCGTGTGCCTCGATCAGGCCCACCGCACCGGGCCGCGCCGGGTCGAGGCCGGCGTCCGCCCAGGCTCGTTCGATCGCCAGGATCTGCCCGGAGGACGCGGGAGCCATCAGGCTCGCGGTGCGTCCGTCGCTGGACGAGCCGGCGCCGCGCAGCACCGCGTAGACCCGGTCTCCGTTCGCCCGGGCGTCGGCGAGCCGCTTGAGGACGATCATGCCGACGCCCTCGCCCATCAGGACGCCGTCGGCCCGGCGGTCGAACGGACGGATCCGCTGCGTCGGCGAGAGCGCGCGCAGCAGGGTGAACAGGCTCCAGAAGGAGACCTCGTGCACGAGGTGCACACCGCCGACGATCATCGCGCCGGCCCGGCCGCTCGTCAGCTCCCGCATCGCGGTGTCGACCGCGATCAGGGAGGAGGCGCAGGCCGCGTCGACCGTGTACGCCGGGCCGTGCAGGTCGAGGCGGTTCGCGATGCGCGACGCCGCCAGGTTGGGCACCAGGCCGATGGACGCCTCGGGCCGCTGCGGGCCCAGCCGGGCCAGGAACGCGTCGACCACCTCGTCCACGGCGGATTCCGGGACGTCCGGCAGCACCTCGCGCAGCGTCGTCGCGAGCTGGTGGGACGTCCGGACCCGCTGCTCCAGGCGGGCGACCCCGGGCCCGACGTACCCGCCGCGGCCGACCACGACGCCGACACGGCCGGTGTCCCCGAGTGCCTCGACACCGCCGGCGTCGTCCATGGCCTCGGCGGCGAGCCGCAGGGCGAGCAGCTGGTCGGGCTCCGCCCAGTCCACCGAGACCGGGACGATGCCGAAGCGCGCCGGGTCGAACGTGGCGAAGTCATCCACGAACCCGCCGCGGCGGCAGTAGAAACCGCCGCCGTCGGGACGCCGGTCACCGCGATCACCGGGACCACCGCGGTCGGGTTCCGCCGCGTAGTACTCGTCGAGGTCCCAGCGGCCGGGCGGGACGTCGCGGATCGCGTCGACCCCGCCGACGATGTTGTTCCAGTACGTGCCCAGGTCGCCCGCGCCGGGGAACAGCGCGGACATCCCGACCACGGCGATCTCGTGCCCGCCGCCCCCGCGATCGGGCAGCGGGCGGCCGGGCGTCGAACGCTCAGGCATGGGACGACGACCCCGCGGACGACGATCCGGCGGACGACGGCCGGGAGGTGAAGGATGCGGCGTCGCCGCACATCTGCACGACCTGGACGGGCGCGCCCGGGACCGGCTCGCGCAGCTCCCTGAGCAGCGCGGCGACCCCCTCGTCAGGATCGATCAGGCCGATGCCGCGGCGGGCGTACTCCCGCGCCAGCTCCTCGGAGACCATGCCGCGACCGGCCGCGGCGCCGGCCTCGACTCCCCACGGGCCCCAGTCGACGCTGACGACGCGGCCGGTCAGACGCGCCGAGGCCCGGTGGGCGAGCACGTCGAGGGCGTCGTTGGCAGCGGCGTAGTCGACCTGCCCGCGGTTGCCGAACACCCCGGCGACGCTGCCGAAGAGCACCACGAAGCCCACATCCGGCCGCAGGGCGTCCAGCAGCGCGCCCGCGCCGTCGACCTTCGTGCGGAACACCCGGTCGAAGGACTCCGGCGTCTTGCTCCTCAGCAGTCGATCCTCCAGGACGCCGGCCCCGTGCACCACGCCGTCGAGGCGGCCGTGGCGGGCGTACACGTCGGCGACGACCGCCGCGACTGCCGCGCCGTCGCGCACATCCACCGCGTGATAGCGCACGGACGAGGCGGCCTCACCCAGCGCTGCCAGCGTCGCGCGGATCTCCCGCTCCGCCAGGATGCGTCCGATCCGCTTCTCGATCTCCGCCGGCCTGCGCACACCGGTCTCGATCAACGCCCGGCGCAACGCCGGGGCGTCCAGGGCGGCCACCGTCGCCGGGTCCTCGGGTCCGTCCGGGATCGGCGTGCGACCCACCAGCTCGACCGCGCAGCCGGTGGCCCGCGCCAGCGCCAGGGCGGTGCGGGCGGTGATGCCGCGCGCGCCGCCGGTGAGCAGCACCACTCCGGAGGCGTCCAGCCCCGCCGGACCCGCCGCGCCGCGGCCGTCGGGCGCCAGCTCCACCGCTCGCAGCTCCGGCGTGATCCGGATGTTCTCCCGATAGCCGACGACAACCGGCGCCGCCGGGTCGAACATCTCGGCCAGCAGCCGCTCCGCGATCCGGCGCGGCGCCGCCTTCGGATGGACATCGACCAGCCTGACCTCGGTGTCCGGCAGCTCATGCGCGAGCGTCCGGACCAGGCCGGCCAGGCCGACGCCCGGCGCCAGCTCGGCGTCGTCGCCGCCACGGCCGAGATCCCCGCCGAGGCCCGTCACCACGAACAGGCGCCGCGGCCCGGCAAGCGCAGCCGCCCGCAGGGCTCCGAACGCCTCCGGAAGGCCACTGCCCACGCTGGCCGGCGAACCCGCCGACGCGACCCAGAACAGGCCGTCCGCACCGGGCTCGGCCTCAAGCTGTGCCACCGCCTCCGCGTTGTCCGCCGAGACGATGCGGACCTGGGCTCCGGCCTGCTCCAGCAGGGAGGACAACGCCAGCCCGATGCCGAGGTCACCCTCGACGACGACGAACCGCGTGCCGGCCAGCGACGAGGCCCGGCCCGCCGCCACGAGCGCGTCCCAGGAGGGGACAGCCGGCAGCGTGACATGGTCGATCACGAATCGCCGCAGCGGGATCCGCGTCACGGGGAGGGCCTCGCCCGCGGCCCGTGCCGTTGGTGCGGTCAGCGTGGCCGGTGCGGCCGGTGTCACTGGCACGGCCGGTGCGGTGACGCGGGCGGCGAACGTCGGATCCGTGGCGCCCCGCGGAGCGGACAGCACACCCCAGCTCTCCGGGGCCAGCGACGCCTGCGCCGTGCGGCCGGCAAGCTCCGCCGGTGACGGCACCGGCACCGAGGCCGACGTCACGGGCGCTCCGTCCAGGACCGCGACGCCCGCGCGCCCGCTGCGGGAGACGGGGGCAAGGGCCGAGGCCGGCGCGGCCGTGGACGCCCGCCCGGCGCCGGCACCCACGGAGACGGGAGCCGGCCGCGCGATCCCGCCGCCGGGCCGGTCGCCGCCGCCCTGCTCGGGCAGCCCCAGCGACCCACCGAACTCCGCGGAACCGCCGGTGCGGCCGGCCGAGACGGGCACAGCACCCGCCCGGCCAGCTCCCGCTCGGCCGGTGTTCCCCGGGCCGGTGCCCGCTGGTCCCGATCCCGTCGGGGCGGAGCCCGCGGAGCCCGCGGAGCCGGAAAGCGTTGGGCCGGAGCCCGCGCCGCCGCCTTCGGAGCCACCCGCAGCCCCGCGCTCGACGATCCAGGAGGCAATGCCCCGAACCGTCTTCACCGCCGCCAACTCCTCCACCACCGACTCATCCACCTCGGACAAACCGGAACCCGCACCACCAGCACCCACACCCGGCAGACCCACCCGCCCGGCAAGCTCCCCGAGAATCTCCGTCCGCTTGATCGAATCAATCGACAGATCAGCCTCAAGATCCAGATCAGGCTCCAGCATCTCCACCGGATAACCCGTCAACTCCGCGATCACCCCGACCACCGACTCGGTCACCACCTCCAGCGACAACCCCGGCACCACCACCGGGACGTCCACCGAAGCCGGAACCGCGGCAGCCGCAACGGTCGCCTCGGCGGGCACCGCGACCAGCGGCGGCACCGCCGGCACGGCAACCTCAGGAGCAGCAGGCATCTCGGGCGCAGCAGGCACCACCGGGGCAGCCGGGTAGGTGGTCAGCGCTCCGTTGTGGTGCCCGTTCGGCCCCGACGACAGCTGCGTCACGCCGTTCGGCACCGGCACCGGCACCGGCACCGGCACAGGCTCGAGCGCAGGCGCAGCCATCGGCACCGACATCGGCACCGCAGCGGTCGCCGGTGTCGGTGCCTGCCGGGCCGCGCCGAGGTAGGTCAGCAGGACATCCCGCTGGGCGGCCACGAGGTCGCGACCGGTCCGCAGGAACTCCAGCATGATCGTGTCGGCCGGGCCCGCCGCGGGCAGCGGCGCCGGGCTGGCGGCCGGAGCCGGGCCGGCCGGCACCGCTGTACCCGCCGGCAGCGCCGGGTAGGCCGCGGGGTCAGGGCCGGGGTGGCGACCGGCGGACGCGGGACCCGCCCCGTTCGCACCAGCACTCCCCGATGGGTGGCCGGGCAGCTGCCCGTCGAACGTCCGAAGATCGCTCATTGGAGAACCTCCCACCGTGTCACCGGGCCTCGCACCCAGCTGTTCAGGATCATGTCGAGGCGCCGGGACGTCGCCACCGGCCCCGGTCACCACTGCCGCGCCGTTGAGCGCCGCCGCTCCATTGGGCACAGCCGCCCCGTTGAGCACCGCCGGCCCGGCCGGCGTGGCTTCCCCGTCCGGTGCCTGTGCGGTGGCGCTGATCCGCCGGGCGGGCAGCAGGCCGCCCGGCAGATGGCCGCCGTCGCTGGTCCGCACGTAGGCACCGTCGATCAGCCAGCCGGGGCGCCGCGGCATCGCGCCGGGGGCGACCACCCGGGTGTCCCGGCCGACGAACAGCGGGGACGGGTCGACATCCGCGCCCGCGACCGCGAGCTCGGCCACCGCGAGCAGCAGCCGTCGCAGGCCGGGCTCGCCGGCGGCGTCGGTCGCCACGACCCGGTGCGGCCGCCCGGCGAGGATCTTGCCGGCGAGCTGGGAGAGCACCCGGCCCGGGCCGACCTCGACGAAGACACGCACACCGGCCGCGTACATGGCCTCGATCTGCTCCACGAAGCGCACCGGGGCGGCGAGCTGGCCGGCCAGCGCCGCGCGGATCTCCGCCGGGGCCTGCGGGTAGGGCCCGGCGGTCATGTTGGACCACACCGGGATCACGCCAGCGCCGACTTCGGTACCGGCGAGCTCGGTGGCCAGCCCGTCCGCGGCAGCGGCCACCACCGGGCTGTGGAAGGCGCACGCGACCGGGATTCGCCGCGACGACAGACCGGCGTTCTTCAACAGTTCCACCGCGGCGTCGATCGCCGCGGTCGGACCCGAGATCACGGTCTGGCGCGGAGCGTTCTGGTTCGCGAGCGCGACGCCCGCGACGGTTCCGTCGGCCGCGGGCGCGCCGAGCACCGCGCGGATCTGCTCCGCTGTCGCGGAGACCGCGGCCATGGTTCCGGGATCGTCCCCGGCTGCCGCGAGAATCGCCTCCGCCCGGGCCCGGCTGAGCCGGACGAGATCGCGCCGGTCGAACACCCCGGCAGCGCACAGCGCCGCCAGCTCTCCGTACGAGTGGCCGGCAACATGATCGGGACGGATCCGCAGGCCACCGAGAAGATCGTAGATGGCGAGGTCGGCGAGCCCGAGGGCCGGCTGGGCGGACCGCGTGTCGGTCAGGGCCGCGGACTGCGCCGCTCGTTCGGCGTCGGAGAAGGCGGCCGGTGGGAACATCGTCGCGGCCACGTCCGGGGCTAGCTCCAGCAGGGACCGCAGCCGCGGGAAGGCCACAAAGAGGTCCGCAAGCATGCCCGGCCGCTGACTGCCCTGCCCGGGGAACAGGAACGCCAGGCTCCCCGCACCGCCCGCACCGCCACCGCCACCGGCGGCACCGCCACCGAGCACAGTCGCGTGATCATCACCGTCACGGACGAACAGGCCGGAGCGGGGCGCGGAGCGCGGGTCACGAGCCCGTTCGATCGCCGCCGGCAGATCATCGAGGTCGTCGACGACGAAGGCGATCTGAACCGCTCCCCCGGCCTCCTCGCACACGGTGCGGGCGAAGTCGCGCAGCCGGAAGGGACGGCCGGCGTCCTCGTTGGCCCGCACCTGGGCCGCGAGGGTGTCCAGGCGCCGCAGTGCGCCGGCCCGGTCGCGGGCACGCACCAGGAACAGTTCGGCCGACCAGCGGTCAAGGCCGTGCGCGGGCTCCGGTGCCTTGTCGTAGGCCGACACGACGACATGGAAGTTCGTCCCGCCGAACCCGAAGGCGGACAGGCCGGCATGCCGCCGCGCCGGTGGGGCGACCCAGGGGCGGGCCTCGTCATCGAAGTAGAACGGGCTGCTGTCGCGGTCCCAGTAGGGGTTCGGCTCGTCCACGTGCAAGGTCGGCGGGCGGACGCCGGTCTCCACCGCGCGCGCGACCTTGACCAGCCCCGCGAGGCCCGCCGCGCACTTCGTGTGGCCGATCTGGGACTTCACCGAGCCGACCGCGCACTGGCCCGTCTCGGCGCCGTGCTCGGTGAAGACCTCGGTGAGCGTCGCGAGCTCCGTCCGGTCGCCGACGACGGTCCCGGTCGCGTGCGCCTCCAGCACCCCGACCTCGGACGGCGAGATGCCCGCCCACGAGTAGGCCCGTTCCAGCGCGAGCACCTGCCCGGCCTTGCGCGGAGCGGTCAGGCCGAGCGCACGCCCGTCGGAGGAACCGGCGACCGACCGGATGACGGCACGGATCCGGTCGCCGTCGCGCTGGGCGTCCGCGAGCCGCTTGAGCACCACCACGGCGACGCCCTCACCAAGGCTTGTGCCGTCGGCGCCGGCGGCGAAGCTCCGGCACCGCCCGCCCGGGGACAGCGCGTGCACCGACGCGAAGAGCAGGAAGTCGTGCACGGCCGAATGTGTGTCGACACCGCCGCACAGCACCAGGTCGGACGAACCGGCCGTGAGCTCCTTGCAGGCCGCGTCCAGGGCGGCCAGGGAGGAGGCGCAGGCGGCGTCCACGGTGAAGTTGAGACCGCCGAGATCGAGCCGGTTCGCCACCCGGCCGGCGATGACATTTGCCAGCAGGCCGGGAAAGGAATCCTCGTCGAGCTCGGGAAGAATCTCCTCGAGCTCGGCCGGCAGCTCCCCGACCCAGGCCCGGTGCGCGGACCGGAACCCATAGGCGGTGGAGAGATCCGAGCCGGACTCCGCGCCGAACACCACCGACGCCCGGCGCCGGTCGAAGGGCCGATCGTCATAGCCGGCATCGCGCAGCGCCCGGGATGCGACCTCCAGTGCGAGCAGCTGGCCCGGGTCGATGCTGCGCAGTGACCGCGGCGGAATCCCGTACGCCAGGGCGTCGAAGGGAATCCGCGGCAGAAAGCCACCCCATTTGGACGGGGTCCGCCGCCCGGCATCCTTCACCACGGAGTCGGGGTCGTAGTAGAGGTCGACGTCCCAGCGCTCGGCCGGCACCTCGGTTATCGCGTCGACCCCGTCGACCACATTGGCCCAGTAGTCCTTTTCGTCGGCGGCACTCGGGAACACCGCGGACATGCCGACGATCGCGATATCGATGGGGCGCGCGGACTCGCGCACGGAAGCGACGGAACGCGCGGCACGCGCCGCCTGTCCGCCGGCATCGGCAGCGTCAGCGGCCTCAGCGGCGGCACCGGCCTCAGCGGCGGCGGCACCGGCAACGTTCGCGCCGGTACCGCCGGTCTCGGCGTCGGCGGGCTGTGCCGGGGTCGGGACGACGGGGACCGCGAGCTCGCCGGCCCGAGCCGAAAGCCGGGCCATGGCCTCGTCGGTCACCTCGGCGTGCAGCCGGCCGATCGTCGTCCGGGCCGACCGCAGCGCCGAGACCTGACCGATCATGAACATGCCCTCGGCGGCCTGTTCGCTCGCGCCGACCGCGACCAGCTCGCCGCCCTCGCGCCGGACACCGCGGCTCGCGATGCGCAGCCGGCCGAGGTTGAGCTGCTCCAGCTCGGCCCACATCTGCTTGCGTGGCACCCCGGCGGCGGTCAGCTCGTCACGGCGGCGCAGGAACTCACGCACATAACCGGACTCCACACAGCGCGTGGCGTGGCCCGGTGAGGTCTCCAGCAGGACCGTGCGGGACGCGGCGATCGCCGCCTCCTGGAAGCCGGGCATGATCGCGCCGTCCTCGACGGCCTCCTCGGTGAACAGATACGCGGTCCCCATCAGGACACCGATCTGGGCACCGCGCTCGACCAGCGGCGCGGCCGCCGCGGCGACCATCGCCGCCGAAGTGGCGTCGTGGATGCCACCGGCGAACAGGATGTGGACGTCCCCGAGGCTCTCCGGCCCGTCCTGCGCACGCCGGGCGAACGCCAGCAGGCCGCTGATCTGCGCCTCCCAGAGCGGGAAGCTCGCCCGCGGCCCGACATGGCCGCCACATTCGCGCCCTTCGAAGACGAACTTGCGCGCGCCGTCCGCCAGGAACCGCTCCAGCAGGCCAGGCGACGGAACATGCAGGAAGGTGTCAATGCCCGCCGCCTCCAGTGGCGCCGACTGGGCCGGACGTCCACCCGCGATCAGCGCACACGGTGGGCGAACCGCGTGCACCGCGTCGAGCTGCGCGGCCCGGACCTCGGGCGGGGCGAACCCGAGGATGCCCACGCCCCACGGCAGGTCACCCAGCAGGTCGGCCGTCTCGGTCAGCAGCGCGCGGGCCTCCGGCCCGCTCATCAGCGCAAGCGCCAGGAACGGCAGCCCACCGGCGCTCGCGACGGAGTGCGCGAACTGCGCGCGGTCGCTGACCCGGGTCATCGGCCCCTGTGCGACCGGGTGGCGAAGGCCCCGGGCCGCGGCGAAGGCCGATCCCGACGCCAGCGGGCGGTGGCGGGCCGCGGCAGCCAGCGAGGAGCGGATCGAGGCCCGCACCGCGCCGACCACAGCACTCGCCGACACGTGCCGATCGGCCAGTTCGGCGGCGAAGGCGCCGTCCTGGCCGATCGGCAGCAGCTGGGTCCGCAGATCACGCCCGCCGAGCCGCGACGCGACGGATCCGGCCGCTGCCGACCGGCCGGCGGTGAGCGCGCCGTCCGAGGCCCGTTCGCCGCCGGTGTCGCGGAAGTCCAGTGCTGGCTCGTCTGCCGACGAGCCGTCCTGGCTGCTCCCGGCCCAGCCCACCAGCGCGGCGACGGGCAGGTCGGGCCGGATGTACACCCGATGTCCGTCGATCAGGGCCGTCTCGCTGCCGTCCATCGCGCGGACAGCCTTCGCCACCTCGGCCGGAAGCTCGACCTCACGCACGAGCGCGAGCTGCGAGTCGAGGACGACCCCGGCCGCACCGCCGGCGACCGCAGCGGCCGCGGTCGCCGGACCGATTCCACCGGCGGCCCACACAGGGGCAACAGTCCCGTCCCGCCGCGTCGCGTTCGCGGCGTTCAGATGCTGTAGCAGAGTGAACGTCGTGAGGTCACCGACCCGCCCCCCGGCCTCGTTACCACGGGCGACCAGGCCATCAGCACCGTCGGCGAGCGCACGCAGTGCGTCCTGGACGGAGAGAACCTCGACCAGCACCCGCCGCCCACCTCGGGCGGCCTCGGCGACACTCCAGGGCGCGTCCACACCGAGCAGCACCGTGTCGACCACGGCGGCCAGGTCACCGGCGAGGTCGCCGACGACCAACGGGCATCCCTGTGCGACCCGCACGCCGAACGGCGCCGAGGACCACGCCGCCGTCGCGGCCAGCGCCTCACGACCGCGGCCGGCGTCAAGGCCGAGATCGAGAACTCCCAGCGCCCCGCAGTGCCCGACCGCGGCGATCAGGTGCGGCGCGGGTTCACCGAACGGGCTGATGACGACGACCAGATCTCGGTCGCCGCGCCGCGCCTGCGCGGGTCGGGCGTGCGCACTCGCTGCGCTGCTCATCGGTGACTCCTCCTGGCCTGGGACCGCCGCACGCGGCGACTACCGGGTTCGGCTGCTGTCAGCGGGGGGCGAAAGCGGTCGGCATGCTGACGCCGGATTCGGGTGGCTACAACCGGCCGGCGGCGGAGAGCCGTGGATGATGTCGTCATGGCCGGGCTGCCACGGATCCGCACGCCTCGCGCTGCTTCAGGCTTGGTGCCGGCGGGGCGATCGGCGTATCGAACAGATGCGGCTCCAGGTGGGGTAGAACGGCGACAACCGAGACGGACGCAATACCGTCAGCGACGATTGGGTCGCGGCGACGCCCCAACCCAATCAGTTGGCCCCTGGCAACGAACGTGCGCGAAATACTAGCCCGCACGTCCTGCTTCCCCGCACCTAGGTGCCGCCACGAAACGATCCCGTGATCCGGCCGGTCACCTGCCTGTCCGGTGTAGGCCATCGGTGGTTCGCCGCCGGTCCGGGCGCGCCGCCACTCCCCCGCGGGCGCGGTGACGGCGGTCACGGACGCATCGTGCGAAGGCACGTTGTTCACCGCGGCGACATAGTCCAGGTGTCGACAGCAGATCCATTTACAACGGACTCGCGACTGATTTCCGGTGCTAACACGGGTTGAAACCTGGCTCTGGTACGGCGCGCCAGATCCGCGATCGAACCCGGCAGGAGAAACCGCACTGGCTTTCTTCGGTCGGGCAACGCACGTGTGACAGCAGACCGCACGGTTTCCCCACGACATGGCATTCATCCAGGTGTTCCTCCGGTCCGTGCCGGAACAGCGGCCCGACGTCCGCCATGAACGGACGGGCGCGCTGACAGCGGACTCGTCTCTTCTGCCCTCCGAACCTGCCGCGCTATGGCCCGTTCAACCTAGTCACTCTTCGGGCACAGCCGCAAGCACAGGCACGGCAGTTTTCCGTCGATGCACCCGGCAACCTCAGCACTGGATCGACAAATGCCCTGTTCAATGCACTGCGGCACCGCGGCCGAAACCAGGATCCGGGTCGCGAGCAGCGATGCTCCGTGCTCTCCGTGAGCATGCGAAACACTAGTCACCGCACCGTTTGGACCACCCGAAGTAACTACACCGTCGTTCACGAGATGCCCGGCGGACAGATCGGGACAGCTCTCACCCGCGGATCAGGGGCGGCTGCGGTGGATGCCGTGGCAAGGGCATTGACGGCGGGCACCGCGGGACTCGTCGGGGCGGTGAGCACTCGTCAGGGCGGCGGCACCACGAAGCGAGAACCCAGGCCGATGCGAGTTCCGCGCTCCCTGGCATGCGGGCCCGGCTGCAGGGGGCAGCGGCGACCACGGTGTCACCCAGCAGGGAGAGGCGGTCATCTCCCGCCGGAACAGCGGACAGGCAGCCCGGCTCCGGCAACCGTGGCCAGGGGGTCACAACCCGCCACGAGACCGCTTCAAGTCGCAATCGACCATGCTGTCGGCCGCACCCTGCCGGCGACGGTAGCTACCCGCCAACGGTGGGACAAGTACGCCTGGGACCTGACCATGCCGAGTGGCCCGATGGACCCCAGACGCGGGGGGACGACAGCTATACCCAACGGACGACCAATCTACCCGGTTCCCTGGCCGACGGCGGCGGCCGACCGGGCGCCGCATCCGGTGCGCCGGGACGGCCCCGGCGCTGGCCGCGCAGGCCGCCGCGCCGGGCCCGGATGCGGTACGGGCCCGGCGCGGCGAGTGCGTGCACGCAGGTATCTGGACGGTCGGCCGCGGCCGACCGGGCGAAGCCGGACCGTGGGCTGGTCCGTATCGCGGTTCCGGTCAGGCGGGCGGAACCGGCCGGTGCGGAGCTGTCCGAGGTGGAGCTGTCCGAGGCGGAGCTATCCGGGGCGCGACCGGACGGTGTCGTCCGGGCCGTGCTGTGCCGGGGCGCGGGTCAGGCGTCTGTCTGGCTGACGTCCGAAGCAGACGGTGCTGGATGCGGACGGTGCTGGATGCGGACGGGTGCAGCTGGAACACGTACTGCTGGAACACGTACTGGCGGAACATGTCCCGGTGGGCCAGGACAGATGGGACGGCTGCCGGTCGGGACGGCGGGGCGACTCCGACGGACAGACAGCGCTGGCTGGCTGCAGGCAGGAACCCGTGCCGGCCGGGGCACGGCCGGGCAGGCGATGCCGGCCATGCGAGCAGCGCCGACGCAGGTGCGGTACCGGAGCGAACCGGACCAGGGCCCTGACTACAACCGGGGCAGCCCCGGAGCCGGCATCGAGCCCATCTCACGCTGCCAGGCGAGGGCGAGCTGGGTGCGGTTCGAGCAGCCCGTCGCCACCAGCGCATGCGTCAGGTGGTGCTTCACGGTGTCGATGCTGATGCAGAGCGCCTCGGCGACCTGCCGGTTCGACTGGCCCTCCGCGACCAGGCGCACGACATCGCGCTCACGGGCGGACAGCTTCGCCGTCACGGCCGGGCCGGGGTTCACGCGGATGTAGAAGCGCAGCAGGTTGCCCAGGTGGCGGGCCAGCACCGCGCCGACAGCCCGGTCCCGCGGGCCGAACGCGCCGGGGCGGGGGTCGAGCAGCGAGACCACGGCGCCGACGCCACTGTTACCGGCGAGCCTGATCAGCAGCTTCGCGTGGATGCCGTGGGCGCGCAGGAAGCGCTCGAGCCGCAGCCGCACCTCGGGACGGTCGGGCACGCCGATCTCGTCCAGGGTGACGAGCCCGCGCTCCCACATGAGCCGCAGGCTCTCCGGGTCGTTGAAGACCTCCAGGCTGCGGTAGCGCTCCAGGAACGGCCCTGCCATCCGCAGCGCGAGGCCACGGCCGGTCGGGCGGGCGTCCTGGAAGGTCGCCTGCGGGGAGGAGCCCAGGAAGAAGGCGGAGTGGCGGTAGCCGAGGTGACGGGCCATGCCGTCCAGGGCGGCCTCACGGAACGCCGGGAGCGAGGCGGCGCGCTCGCAGTCCTCGACGACACGCAGCACGCCGCGCAGCTCCGCCGCGCCCAGGGCCAGGTCACGCGGCACCTGGGGGCCGCGGGCGGGGACCGCCGGCGCCCGGGCGGGAAGCCCCGCCGCGACCGCGCCGGGACGAGTCCGCGCCGCGGGGTGGCCCACCGCAGACGTCGCGGTGATCGGCGCGTGCCGCGTGGCGGGTGCCCGGTGCGGCGCGGGAACGCCGGACGGCCGGGCAACCCCCGCTGATGTGTCCATCGTCACGGCGAGCCGGCCAGTGGCCGGACGAGCGCTGGGGCTACCATCGGGATTGCTGAGCATTCGGTCAGTCACACATGCCTCCGGGGGCAGACCGACACCAGGTCACTGGCCGGTAGTCGCGAATCAGCCGGCGTATTTCCGGCCAAGCTGGACATGTTCGGCAAGCCTAGGGCCGCGACTACCCAGATGCCAGCCTGCGACACCTACTTTCTGGCGCCTGATAAGCCTGACTGGCTTATCTGACTATTGAATCTCAGCTCATGCGCCGTTTACCCGCCAGCCATCGTCAATTGTGACCGCGCCGACACGGCGCGTAACGACAACGACAGGACTCCGCCACCCAAAGGTGCCAGCAACGGCCCTCGAATTGGCCCGGACCGACCACCACCTCCACCTTCGACCACGGGCGTGTAAACGGTCGACACGGAGGGTAGTTTTCTTACCGGTAGCATCTAACTGCTCACATCAAGTCACCAGCCAGGCGTGTGCCGTGAGCACGCCGCTGCGAGGTGAGGCATGTGACGACCGGATTCTCGATCTTCCTGCTCGCCGCCGGGGCGATCCTGCGCTTCGCGTTGTCCTACCGGTTGAACGGCGTCGACCTGCATGCGCTCGGATCGATCATCATGGCCACCGGCGCCGCCACCCTGTTCGTCTGCTTCATCCGGGACCTGCGCACGGCTCGCCGTCGAAGGCCGGCCCCGGTCGCGCGGACGCTGCCCCTGGGCACGCTGATTCCCCCGGAAGATGGCACCGCCGAGTGGAACTGGCCCGCCGCGGAATCCGCGCGGAGCGCCGATCCCGGTGGCCCCGGATTTCGTCTCGCCGACGATGGCACGTCCTCCTGGCACACCCCCCGTCCGGGGATCCCCCGGCCCTGGGAGGACACCGGCCACCCCGGCTACGCCGCCGGCGCCTGCCCAGGGGACGGCGCCGACGACTGGCCCGAAGGTGGTGGCACCTCCGACACGTGGTCGCACCAGCGTTGACCGCACCGGCCGGCGGTCACACCGCGCCGGATGGTCAGAGCAGGCCGGGCGGTCAGAGCAGATGCAGGGCGCGGGCACGGTGGACGGCGTCCCTGCGCCGGGCGACGTCCAGCTTGCGGTAGATGCTCTTGAGGTGCGTCTTGACGGTGTTCACCGAAACGAACATCTCCGCCGCGATCTCCGCGGTGGTGAGCATCGTCGGCAGGTAGCTCAGCACCGCCAGCTCACGCTCGCTGAGCAGATCAGCGGAACCCGCGGAACCAACGCGCGCCGCCCGCCGAGGGTCCCTGCCGGGCCCGCCAGCTCCGGTATCGGTGCCCGCGGTGTCGGGACCGACGTGGACCGACCCGACGCGGTTGGGCACCCCCGCGGCTCCCTGGAAGGCGGCCGGGTTCCGCAGGCCGCCAGCGGCAGCTGTCGCCGCCGACGACGACACACGATCGTCGTCCCAGTACGCCGAGGCTCCCCGGGAGGCCGGGTCCGCGAGCGGCCTGGTCGGCGCGGGCACCACCACCTCGACGGGGCCCGCGACGCCAGCCGGGCCCCACTGGCCGGTCTCGCCGCCAAACCCTGCCTCGCCGCCCCGTCCCGCCTCGCCGTCACCGCCGATCGCAGTGCCCCGGCCGGCCTGGCCGCTCCGGCCCGTGACGCCTCGGGTTCCCTGACGTGGCCAGCCCGGCCCCGCACCGTTCGCGGCCCCTTCGACCCCTTCGACCCCTGAGGCCCCTGCGGGCCCTTCCGGCACGGAGCCGGCGGCCGCGGAGCGCGGTGGTTCCAGTTCCGACGGCCCCACCGTGCCACCACCCGCCGCCTCGCGTGCCTGCGCGTGTCGCGCGGCTGGCATGCGCGAGGCGGGCAGCCCGGGCACCGGCAACCGCAGCGCGCGCCGCCGCTCGGCGGCTCGCAGGCCCGGAAGCCGAGCGGACGGCGTCCCCCTCGACGCCGCGCTGCGGTCGAGAGCCGCGACGAACTCGGGGTGGCTGTCCGCCAGCTCGGGATGAGCGGCCATCAGGCCCAACAGCTCGTCCCCGGCCTCCACGAACGGCGCGACCATCCCCTCGTCCACGGCGAGCGCCATGGCCCGCGCGAGCAGCCCACCGGCTCTGGCGTGGTCGTCACGGCGGGCGGCCGCGACTGCCCCGAGCACGCAGGCCGCCACCAGGCCCGCGCCGCCGTCGTCGGCCCGCAGCAGGGGCGCGAGCACCTCCTCCGCCGACGGCACGTCAGCACAGGCCAGGGCCGAACGCGCGAGGGAGAGCAGGACCTGCGGGTCCGTCGCCGTGCGGTCACCGGCACGCAGCAGTGAACGACGGGCCGCCTCCGGGGCGCCGGTCGCGACGAGCAGGTCCGCCTCCGCCGCCCGGCGCGCGGCCGCGCCCAGCGGCGGGGTGGGGCCGGAGCCGGCAGCGGCGAGCATGCGCCGCGCCGCACGCACCTCGTCGGCTGATCCGTGCAGGAGTCGCAGCCGGGTTTCGCACACTGTCGCGATCTCGACGAGGAACCCGGGGCTCGCAGGCGTGATCGCCCTGCGTGCCGCGGCGAGGCTGCGCTCGGCCTCGACCAGGTCGACGCGCTGCAGATGCACCATCGCGGCGGCGAGGTGGGCCTCGGGCAGACCGGGAACGGTCTGCTGCGCCGAGGCGGGCGTGGCGGCGGGCGTGTCCCGGCCCGCGGCGGCGCCTTCCACCCGAGTGATCACCAGACGTAGCTGGCTCTCGGCCTGCCGCAGCCGGCCGCGCAGCGCATACTGCAGCGCCAACGCCCCCAGGCAGGACGTCTCCACCCCGGCAAGTCCCGCCCGGCGGGCGGTCGCGGCGCCATCGTGCAGCACACTGGCGGCCACCGAGAGCCGGCCGAGCCACAGCTCACCCCGACCGCGGGCGCACAGAGCAACCGCCCGAACACCCTCGTCCATCCGCCGGGCCGGCCGGGGCTGGCTCCTGCGCGGCTCGGCCCGCGGGCCGTTCACGTCGGCCCGCGGACCACCCGGACCGCCTGGACCGCCCGGACCACCCGGACCGCCTGGACCGCCTGGACCGCCTGGACCGCCAACTGTTCCCGGCACCGAGCCGGCCGGCGCAGCTGACACAGCTGCCGCAGCTGCCGCGGTCAGCTGAGTCTGCGACCCGCCCCCAGCCCCGGACGCGCCGGCACGCAGCAACCTCCGGGCGGCCACGATCATTTCCGTGGGCTCTCCGGCCAGCTCGGCCCGATACAGCTCCACGACGTCGATGCGTTCGACCAGCGTCCTACGGCGAGACACGTCGTGGCGCGCCGGGCTCACCGGCAGCCCCGCGCGGGCTGACGACAGGCTCGCGGCACCCGCCTCCAGCCGACCCGAGCGCAGGTGGGCGACCGCCAGCACCAGGTCGCATTCGGGCGACAGCCCGGACGCCCCCGCCGGCACCTCGGCCACCAGCTCGCTCAGGTCGGGCTCGCCCCCGAACAGGATGTCCACCAGCGCCGAACCGTCGACGAGCAGACAGGCCAGGTACCACCAGTCACCGGCGCGCAGCGCATGGCGGGCCGCGTCGGAGGTGCTGTCGTTGGCCGCGAACCACAGGGCCGCACGCAGGTTGAGCTCACGCGGATCCTCGTCCGGGTCGCGCAGCAGCAACCCGTGCAGCATCAGCGCGAACATCCGGTTGTAGCGGTACCAGTCCCAGGCCAGGCCGGCGGATGACCTCGCCTCCGCCGCGGCGACCGGCGACGGCGCGGCAGGCTCCAGCGGTACGAGGAATCCGCCGGTACGGGCGAACTCGCGCAGCAGGTGGACCGCACCCCGCCACGTCGACGCCGGCCCCGGCGTCGGGGCGGCCGCCGCGACGGCGGTACCGCCGGGTGCCGGCGCGCCCGCCTCCCGGTACTCCGGCACACCCGCCGGAGCGCTCCGGGCGTCGATGGCGGCGACGGCCGCGGCGAGCGGGCCGGTGAGCCGTTCCAACACGCTGGTCCGGAGCAGGAACCGACGCACTGGCTCCGCGTAGTCCGCCAGGACCTCGGCCTGCAGGTAGTCGGCGATGGCGGCCCGCGGCCCGCGGGCCGGATCAAGCTCCGGCGGCAGCAGCGGCCTGCCGGATGGCAACGTGCCCTGGCCGGGGTCTTCCGCGCCGGTCACGCCGACCGCGCCGACCGCGCCGACCGCGCCGGCACCAGCCACAGCGCCGCCGACACCAGCCGCGGTATCGGCGGAACCGGCCGCGGCCTCGGCCTCGCCGGCAACAGCATCAGCCTCACCGGCCACAGCATCAGCAGCGTCGGCAGCGCGGGCCGCGGCGAGCCGCAGGCCCACCGCCCAGCCTTCGGTCCGCTTCCACAGGGCCGCGATGGCGGGCTCGCTGACCCGCAGGCCGTGGGCGGCGAGCAACGCCGCCGTCTCGTCCCTGGTGAAGGCGAGGTCCGCCGCGCCGATCTCGGTGACGGTGCCCTCGGCCCGCAGGCGGTGGACACGCAGGACCGGCTGTCGCCCGGCGAGAACCAGGCGCAGGTGCCCCGCGCCCTCGCCCACCAGGAGTTCGAGCCCGGCGATGTCCGCCGGTTCGTGAACCAGATGGGCGTCGTCGAGGATCAGCACGGCCGGCACCGGGAGCTGGGCGAGCTGGTTGACCAGCTCCCGCTGGAACCACTCGGGGTTCGTCCCGGCGGATTCGGCTTCCAGGCGTTCGAGCCGCTCCGGGCACGGCAACGCCGCGTCACGGCGCAGTCCGCGCAGGATCTGCGACCACAGCGACACGGGTGACACGGGTGACGCGGGCGACACGGGCGGCACCGGTGCCCGGCCGGCGGGCATGGAGGAGCGACGACGTCCGATGACAGGGTCGACGCGCAGCCACACGACGGGGTGCGGTGAGCGGCCCGACCGGGCCCAGTCCGCCAGCAGCACCGTCTTGCCGGTGCCGGCGGGAGCGCACACGGCCGTCAGTGGGCCGTCGACCGCCAGGTCAAGGCGTTTCAGCAGCCTGGGCCTGGACACGAGCGGAACAGCCGGCCGGGGTGGGAACACGCGGGCGCCGAGCGCGGGCAGTCCCCCGCCCGCAGGCGTCAGCGGCGGCCTCGGCGCCGCCGCGTCCGCATCGACGGCGGCACTGTCCACACTGTCCACATCAATGGCGGCCCGTCCGGGACCGGCAGCCACCGGACCACCCGGACAGACCTCCGCCTCCCACGCCTCGACCATGTGATCACCCCCGCTCACCATGCCAAGGGTAGTGGTACAGCCACCCTCCGCATTCAGCAACCAGTGAGGCGGTGTCGCCCGCGAGACGGCGGGCCCAGGCGGTCACAGGGGCGTGCGATATCCGGACGGACGCGGACGGTTCCAGAAGCGCCTGGCAGGTGCGCTCTTCTCCGGAACCGTCCGCTCAGCGTCGCGGACCCGCGATCGGTGTCAGGCGGCGCAGTCGGCGCAGACCGTCCGTCGCGGGTCGGCAAGCTGGCTGCGGTGCTGCACGAGAAAGCAGCTGGTGCAGGTGAACTCGTCAGCCTGCCGTGGGAGCACGCGCAGCGAGAGCTCCTCGTCCCGGACGTCGGCGTCCGGAAGATCCAGCTCAGCCTCCAGCGCGTCCATGTCGTCGCCGAGGTCGGCGGCCGCGCCGGCGCGCTGGGCCTTCAACGTCTCCAGGCTCTGTTCCTGGAGCTCATCCTCCTCGACATCCGCGCTCCGCCGAGCGTCGAAGTCACGAGCCATGCCTCTCCTTACCTTTCCTCGTCCTCACAGACCGCGGCCTGTCGACACCGGCATCGATCCGGACCACAGGATCGAGCAAGCACCGTACCTGAACGGCATCGGCTGATCACAATAAGCAGTGGCTCTGGCCAGAGAAGTGGGCGCCAAGCAGATGTCCGCATTCCCCATGCCCCGGAGCCGGTACCCACGGCCACCAGTTCGGAACGCGGATCTCCAAAGCCGCCCGAAGGATACGGGCCAAAGAGTCGCCAGACCAAGCAGGGGCGCTTCGGCGCGGTGTCACTCCCGCCACATCCGGATCTGGATGGGTTGCGCCACGGCCCGTGATGCCCCACCTCGACGCCATGATCGGACGTCGATCGGACCGCCGCGGCGGACGACATCGAGGTGGCGCGGACCACTCTTCGGTGGTGTCGACGGCTCGGATGTGTCAGCACGCGTCGGCACGCCGACACCCGCGAACTGGGCGATCACGGTGACGGACGGCCGGCGACAGCGACCGGGGACAGCGGCCCGACGAAGGTCGCGCCGGCCGGAGCCCCCCCGGGTCAGAGGTAGAGGCCGGTCAATCCGTCGTCGAGACGTTCCGCGGCGACCGCGTGGACGTCCCGTTCCCGCATCAGGATGTAGGTCGTGGAGTGCAGCTCCACCTCGGCCCGATCCTCGGGGTCGTAAAGCACCCGGTCACCGACCTGGATCGTGCGCACGACCGTGCCGATCGCGACCACGTCGGCCCACGCCAGCCGCTTGCCCATCTGCGCGGTCGCGGGGATGACGATGCCCGCCTTCGAACGCCGGTCCGCGGAATCCTCCCGGGGCCGCACCAACACACGGTCGTGCAGCAGCCGGATCGGCAGGGATCCACTCGTCGCGTCGATGCCGACCGCACCCCCGACACCGTCGACATCGCCGGAAACTACGCTCACAGGCTCGGACCCTACCCGCCCGCGGCAGCATCGCCGACCGGATGTAGCCGATTGCCCCACTGCATGCCACCGGGGCCCCCGCACCCAGCCGTCGCGCCCGGACTGTCGCGCCCACCAGAAATGCCGGGGCGGATCCGACAGCGCCCGCCAGCAGGGCCGCAGCAGATCCCCCAAACAACCACAGACACCCCACCAGCCACCACAGACCTACCAACCAGCCCGGATGAGGAAAGGCACCTCAACGCGGTATAAGCTGCCGCCCATCGTCATCCGGGCCCGCACGGCCGGGTGCCGCCAGGCGCGCCGGGGGGGATGCCCGGCACCCAGCAGAAGCGTCCGCGTCGGAAGCCAGGTCAGCCGATCGACACGCACGAGCCAAGGGATGGGGCAAACCAATGGCGCTGAGAATCAGTGTGGACCTCGAGGGGCTGCGCTGGGCCGACCTCTTCCGGTTCGTCGATCTCGCGAGAAGCGGCGGCATCGGTCCGGACGACCAGGTCGACGTCATCACCTACGGCAGCGACCCGATGTCGGTGAGCCTTTCCGCCCGGATCTATCCGGCGTCGGACGGTTTCCTGTCCAGCGAGCAGCCCGAGCTCGGGCCCGGTGACGGCCTGCGCGGCGCGGCACCGCTGTCCATCGCCCCCGGCAGCGGCTCGTCCGGCGGTTTCGGCTACGACGGATCCGCCGACCGCTCCGCGTCGTCCAACGGCAACCACTACCCCTCGTTCGACAACGGCGCCGACCGCTCCGCCTCCGCGGCAGGCAACCTTCCCGCGTACGGACCGCCCGGCTACGACAGCCAGCTGGAGCGGGGCACACCGCCTCCGCCGCCGCCCCCGCCGCCCCCGCCCTCCGGTGGATCGCACTACCCGGCCTTCGACGCCCCGACCGATCGGCTCGCAGGCCAGAGCAACGGCCAGTTCGCCGGTTTCGAGCCTGTGTTCGACCGTTCGCAGGGTGCGAAGGAGCCCGGTGGCGCGGGCGGGGTCGAAAGCCCGTACATCGAGGAGTTCGCGCGTCTCCAGGAAGGCCTGATGCGTCAGGTCCGCCGCGACGGTGAAGTCCGCCCCGACCGGACCTGACCTGACGCCTGACCGAGCAGTGGGGTCAGTGGGCGGGTCCGCGTAACCGGCCGCCCCGCGCCGCCGGACGCACCGGCGCCGGCAGCGCACCTGATGGCCGGCAGCCGCCCCTTGGCCCGCGTGCCCAGCTGGCCCGCGTGCCCAGCTGACCCGCGTGCCCAGCTGACCCGCGTGCCCAGCCCACCGCAGGCCGGCTGACGAACCTGCCTGGCACCTTCGGGTAACCGGCGCCACATGCACCATTCACATGGAGGCCGACCGCGCACGGGCCGGACCGCCCACATATGCCCTGACTAGGGATATTTCGGTGGAATCGGCGGCTCGTGGCACCCATGGCGGCCCACCCGTGCCACCGGGACGCACTCCGCGCCAGGGCATCGGGTGAGCGCATGGAACTTTCGCTCCACGATTGTCAGCGCTGCGTGGCGACGAAAGCACACTGCACATTCAATCGCTTCCGACTTCGTACGCAGATGGTGATGACAACGTCACCAGTTACCCGCTGTGGCGGTGCCGCCCGCACGTATCCGCCCGCAATGGTGCATGCTGCCTTCGATGGAGGACCCGCGCGTAGTCGACGTCGAGCAGTACCACGGTCAGTTGCGCTCGGAACTCGAGATGATCGCGAACGGACCGGTACTGGCCGGACCGCGGATCGTCGAACACATCAATTCGCTGATCGCCTTGATTGGCCTCCATCAACCGAACGAGTTCGACCTGTGCCTGGGCTGTGACCGGCTCTGGCCCTGCGCCACCGTCGTCGCGATCACCGGCGAGCTCGAGACCACCGAGGACGAAGTACCGCCCCGTCCCCTGCCGGTGCCGACCGCATCCCGTACCGGCCCCGGCGAGGTTCGAGGCACGGCGCCGGCCGGGCGCCCGGCCGGCGGCCAGCCTCAGGCCCCGGACCGCATGCCCACCCCGCCCCCGCCTGTCGATACCGGCGCCATACCGCACTTCGACACCGGTTCCATGCCACGCCCAGGCACCGGTGCCATGCCGGCCCCCGCCGCCGCCAGAGACGGCTCCCCGGCCCCAGGCGGCCCTGGCGGACCGGCACGCAGACCTGTCTTCGGCGATCCGCTGGCCGGGATCCGGCGTCCGGGAGCGGGCGAGGCCCAGCCGGCGCAGGCCCAGCCCCAGCCCCAGCCGGCGCAGCCTCAGGCCCATCCCGGGGCGCCCCAGCCGGGCCAGCCCCGGCTCCAGCCGCCCGGACAGCCCGCGCCCGGGCGCCCGCCGATGGGTGTCCCGGAGCCGGAGCGGCGATCCGGGCCGTCGCTCTTCCAGCCCGCGGCCGCCCAGTTCACCGATGGCGGCCTCGGGCAGCAGCACTCCATGCCTCCACATGGGTCGGACGTCGCCAGGGATCCGCGTGAGCGTCAGGCTCCCGGCGGGCCGCCGCCGGCGCCGTTCCCGCGGCCGGCCGCGGCGTCCTACGATCGCCCCGCCGCCGGCCCGCCCGCCGGGCCGATGGGCCAGCCCGTTCCCCCGGGTCAGCTGCCTGAGCCCGCACGCCCAGTGCAGTCCGGGCAGCCGCCCTGGGTCGGGCCGCCGGTGCCCGCAGGGCCGCCCACCCACGCCGGCCAGCCCACCTACACAGGTCAACCCGGCCAGCCAGGCCGGGACGGATACCCGGACCGCAACAGCTATCCGGACCGCAACGGTCAGCCGTTCGCGCGCCCGGCCGCCGCGGCAGGCGCTGGCCGTCCGAGCGGCCCCGTTCCGACCCGGCCGAACCCGGCGGGTCCGACCGCGGACGGCCAGATCCCGACCGGGCAGATCCACACTGGGCAGGTCCACACTGGGCAGGTCCCGACCGGGCGGTTCGCGCCCGGGCAGGTCCCGACGGGCCCCGTCCCCAACGGCCACTTCTCGAACGGGCAGGTTCCGAACGGGCAGGCCTTCACCGGCCCGGTACCCACCGGGCAGATCCCCCGCGGACCGGTCCCTGCCGGCCAGGCTCCCACCGGGCAGTTCCCGACCGGGCAGGTCCATACCGGGCAGATCCCGACCGGGCCCGACGCCCGCGGGCCGGAGCACCGGCAGCCGCCGGCCGCGATGCCGCCTGCCCCGGCACGTCCAGGTACGCCCGAGCCGCAGCGGCCACCCGCCGCCGCCAGGAATCCGAGGGCGGCAGCGGGTGGCGGCGACCGGGTGTCCGTACCTACGTCCCGGCCAGCACCGCCGATCTCCGGCCCGGTCGAGATGACGGCGGCGAGCATCGCGGCCGCGCGGGCCGCCGAAATGGCCCGAGCCGCCGCGGCGGCGGCTGCGGCCGGACCACAGGCTCTCCGGCCCCCGGACAACGTTCGCGGTGCTGATCGGGGAGCTCGCCCACCCGGGGGGCGGCTGGCCCCGGAACGGGGCCGGCACGCGGGTCCGGAACAGCCGCGCCCGCAGGGGTCGCCGTGGAGCAGCCAGGCCACCGAGCAGCGCCGTCCCATCTCTGTTGACGACTCGTGGGCCGGGACGGGCCGCGATCCGGCCCCTCGCCTCGGCCCGGGCGGACCTGGCGGTGCCGGGCAGCCCGGCGCCAGCCTCGGGCCCGACGTCGCGGGACCGACGGTCGGCGGCGGAGGGCCACCGGTGCCGCGGACGGGGCCAGCCACGGCCGGCCCGGGCGGCCAGGGCGGCGCTCAACCGACGAACGCCGAGCTCGAGGCGGTCGCGCGCGCCTGGCTCGCCCGCAAGGACTCCGTGCTGGACGGCATCGATGTGATCTGAGTCAGCAGGACGGGCACCGACGAGTTCAGGTTCTCGTCGCCGGCGACCTCGTACCAGGAGGACACGGCGAGTCCTCCACGCAGCCGGGCCGAGACCAGGCCAGGCTGTGCCTGTCCGAGGACACGGCAGCGCCTGTCCGGGATGTGCCGCTGCATGCCGGGGGAGGTTTGAGGTCTCTCCCCGGGTGGGAGGAACGCGACGCCGGCCCCGCCGTGGCGCCGCTGGCAGGCGAGGATGGACGAAGCCCGGAGGGTGATGTGTGGCCGAAGCGCTGACCGCAGGCTTCGACCTGCACGCTGATCCACGGGCGGCTGGGCGGGCCCGTGCGCTGGTCGCCGATCTTCTCGCGGCGTGGGGTTGCTCGACCGCCTCTGAAGTCGCGAAGCTGCTGGTCAGCGAGGTCGTCACCAACGCTGTCCGGTTCGTCGGGGCCCGTGAGGTGCTCCGGCTCACCGTCGAGTGCGGCTCCGGCCTCATCCGGGTCTCCGTGAGCGACGGCAGCCCGCTCCGACCGGTGCTCAGAGCCGCCCAGGATGACGACGAGTCCGGCCGCGGCATGCAGCTCGTGAGCGCCCTCGCGGAGCGGTGGGGCGTCGTCGACGACCCGCCGTCGATTGGTTGCGGCAAACAGGTGTGGTTCGAGCTGGCGGCGAGCGACTCGGCCGCGATCGCCTGTCACGTGCACTGAGCCGTAGACGCACTGAGCCCGTAGACGCACTGAGCCGTCCCGGCCGTCCTGGGCCGCGACGGACGTCTCGAGCCGTTCCGGGCTCGCTGGACCGTCCCGGGTGTGCCGAGCCGTCCCGGCGAAACGTCGACGCAGGTCGGATCACCCAGTCGGGCGCCGCGTGTTCGCATGGTGATCGCGGCATTCACAACTGCGACTGCGCGCTACCAACTCCTCGCCATGAGTCAGCCAGAATGCGGCATATTTCTCCGTAAGCGGTAGATGATGGTTCGCATACCAGCATCCAGGTGACGACACGACGTCACGATGGGGGGCGGTATGCCGCTGCAGACGCAAGTCGTCGTGGACATCGCTTTGCTCGTCGAACTCGACGACGGACTTGTGGTCCGTGCGTCCGATGACGGCACGCTCCGCTTCCCGGGATGCATTCCAGGCCCGGGAGAATCGGCGCTGGCCGCCGCCGGCCGACTGTTGCGTGCAATGCTGCCGGAGCAGGCCCCGGCCCGGCCAGCCGCGGCCAGACCACCGCTCTCCACCCCGGCCGACACCGCCGACGCGGCGGAAACGGGGGACGTGTCCGGCATCCTGCGGTTCGCGGGCTGCGTCGAGCACACCGACCACGTCAGCCCGGAGCATCGCCGCAAGGTCCTGACGGTGCTCTACGCCGTCGCTCCCGACCCGGCGCACTACCGCGACCAGGATGATCTTCTTCCGGACCTGTTCCTGCTTCGGCCGCACGAGATCGAGTCCCAGGCCACCCTCGCGACGGTCCAGCCGACCGCGGTCGTGCGCGCGGCGCTGGTCTGGTGGTCCGAGCAGTGGGCCTCCTGGCGTGGCCACGCCGTCGAGGACGCGGAGCCGTGGTGGACGATGCTGCGCAAGTCGGTGCGCACCCTGCGCGCTCAGCTCACAGCCCGCAGTGATGTCCTGCAGGGCGAGGCCTTCCGCGACGCCGCGGTGGCCATCTGCGCACTGGTCGCGGTCGCGGACGGCCGGGTGGACCCGGCGGAGCGCGACGCGATGATCCAGTCCATCCACAGCGAGCCTGTGCTTGCCGCCTACCCTCGCGCCGAGCTGGAACAGATTTTCGACCAACATGTGGCGCGGCTGCGCCTCGATCTCGCGGAAGGCCGCCGAGTGGCACTGAACGAGATCGGCAAGGTGCGCGGTGATTCCACCCGCTCGTGGGCGGTGCTCCACTTCGGGGCTGTCGTCGGCCGCGCCGACGGCTACTTCGATCCGGACGAACGCCGGGTCGTCCAGGAGGCCGCAGAGGTGCTGGGCCTGAGCGCAGGCCGGCTCGCCGTCCAGGCGGTCGAGGAATGAGCCTTCTCCACCGTCGACTCCGGCCTGCGGCGCCCCTGACCGTGCATCGTGAGATGGAAAAGGCTCAATGAACCCGCCTCGCCCCGCCCGCACCCAGGGCCACCCGGGGGCGACACCCGAGCCGACGCTGCGTGCCCGGGTCTTCCTGACCCTCGGCAACCGCGTCGTCGTCGCGAACCACCGCGGCCAGCCGTGGTTCTTCCTCCTCGGTGAGCACGTCGCCCCGGGTGAGGGCGTCGAGCAGGTCCTGCACCGGGTGCTGCGGCGCACGGCCGGATTCGAGGTGCGTGCCCTGGACTTCGTCGGCGGCATGGAGCGCCACGGAACCGGTCGCGGGACCGGCCACGAGGCCGCCCACGAGATCGATGTCCTCTTCGCGGGTGCCGTGCCCCGGTACGCCGAGTTCGGCAGCCGCGTCAACGAGGTCGACCTGGTCACCGTCGAGCGGTCCGATCTTCACCGGGTCGAGTTCCGTCCCGCGTACGTCGGCGACGTGATCAGCTCGTGGCTGGCCGACCGCGTACCGCGGTGGTACACCGACGGGGGGTCCACGCGGCCCCCGACCGTGGCGACTTCCTGAGTCCTCGGTCACCCAGGCGGGCCGCCGTAACAGACGCTTGGCGGGGCAGTCGCGGCCATCCAACCGTCATCTCCCGGGTACTTCACACCCAGCGGACCACCACGTCACAGTGAGTTTGGAACGCCCCGTCGCGGTGCAGGACTGCCTGGAGCGGGGTGGAGTCGCGGACAGCGGATCCACCCCACCCCAACCCGCTGTCGGTGATGGTGCGGAGGTAGTCGGCACGAGGAGCATTCAGCCGTCGTTCAGGCACGCGACATAGCGTGAACCCGAACTTCCGGACCGGAGGGGGTAGACATCGAGATCCCGGTCGCGATGAACGCCGACAACACGGCGGCCGCGCCGCGCGTTGTCGGGCCGACGCTGCCCCGCCACAGGCGGGCCGGTGAGCGTGCAACGGGCACGCCTCGTGCCGCAGCGGTACCGGACGAGCGTCCGGTACCGGGCCGCGCCCGCCAGGCGCCGGCCGGCCACCCGCCCCGGGAGGATGAGCTTTCCGCACCGGCCGGCCGAGGCTCCGGCACCGGGCCCTCGCGGCCCGCTGCTTCGGTTCCCGCCGTCTTCGGCGGTGTCGACGCCACCGGCGCCGCCGCGATCGCTCTCGACCTCGGCCGGGTGCGGCCCAGGTTCGGCCTGCGCCGCACCCGGGTACGGATCCTGGTCGCGGCCGCGATCCTCGCGATCGTCTCGATCATGGCGACCAGATTCCGCGAGGATGTCGTCGGCAGCCTCACCGCCGTCCCCGCCCCGCGCTGGCACTGGCTCGCGGTCTGCCTGGTCGCCACCGCCGGCTTCTACGTGGCGCACGGGGTGAGCGTGCGGGCGGCCAGCGGGCTGCGGATGGGGCTCGGTATCGCCACCGCGTCCCAGCTGGCCGCCGCCGCGGCGAACCGGGTGGTGCCGGCGGGGCTCGGAGCCATCGCCATCCATCTGCGTTTTTTCGAGCGACGTGGGATGAATCGACCCGCGGCCCTCGCCGCGGTGGCCTCGCTCAAGGGCGTCGCCTTCCTCGTCCATCTGGCGGGCCTCGCGCTCGTCGCCGGAACCCTGCGCAGCTCAGGCGTCGGCGAGGCGGTGACGGCTCCCGTCCGGATGACGGTGAACGGAATCGGCACCGGCCCCTTCATGGCCGGCGTCGCCGTGGTGGGCGTGGGTGTGGGCTCCGCCGTCGCCCATCCACGAGTACGGTGCCGCGCACGGCCCGCCATGCGGGTCTTCCGCGAGCACCTCGGATCGCTGGCCCACTCACCCGGGCGAACCGCCGTGCTCGTGACCGGCACCGCCGGGACGAAACTCGCCCAGGTCGTCGGCATGGCAAGCGCGGTCTGGGCCTTCGAGGGCGAGCTGGACCTCGCCACGATCACCGCCGTGTACCTGGTCGGTTCCGCCGTCGCCGGCGCGGCTCCGACCGCGGGGAACGTCGGCGCCATCGAGCCGGCCCTGGTCATCGGCCTGACCGCCTCCGGCGGCGCCGGCCCGGCGATGGTGGCCGCGGTGCTGGTGTATCGCCTGATCAGCTACTGGCTCCCGATCATTCCGGGTGTGACCGCGCTGGCAGTGATGCGCCGTCGCGGAGACCTCTAGGTATCTAGGCGCCTCGCAGCCGCGCGGCTCGAACGCCGCAGCCCCATCCCATGCCGTCACACAGCTCCGGCAGTTCGCTCAAGAGCGGCAGAAAGGGCAGAGTCGCCGGATATTCCGCAAGGGTTGAGGATTCTGGTCGCCAGAACGACCACGATCCTCAACCCTTGCCCGGCGGCAGCCACAGGCACGCCGCCCTCTCCAGCAGCCAGAATCCTCAAACGTCTGCCCGTCAGCGACGTCGGATCCGGGTCCGCGGGTCAGATCCGGGTGGAGCCCTCCGCGGACAGGTTGAGCTGGCGCAGCACGGGCGTGTCTCGCTCGAAGCCGAGCTCCGACACGGCGGCGGGCACGATCACAAAACAGGCACCCGCGGTCGGCGGCAGCCGAAGCCATCTGGCGATCAGCACGCGGAACATGTGGCTGTGCCCCACCAACGCGACATCGCCGCGCTCCAGCCAGGGCCGCACCCTGGCGAGCACCAGATCGGCACGCCGCCCGATCTGATCGACGGTCTCCCCCCCAGGCACCTCGCCGGTGAACACCGACCAACCCGGATGGTCCCGGCGGATGGCCGGCGTCGTCAGGCCTTCGAGGTCCCCGTAGTCCCACTCGGCGAGATCCGGCCACACGGCGCGGTCCGCGACAGTTGGTTCGGTGGCCAGGAGCCCCGCCAGGTCCGCGGTGCGGGTCGCACGCAGCCGGGGGCTGGTGGCCACCAGCACGAACCGCCGCCCCGCCAGGAAGCTCCGCAGCGCCGTCGCCTGCCGTTCCCCCTCAGCGGTCAGGGCGATGTCGGTTCGTCCGGTGTGGCGCCCGGACCGGCTCCACTCGGTCTCGCCGTGACGGATCAGAGTCAGGACGCCGGGCCCACCGGACGCGGCAGACACACCGGACGCTCCGGCTCCTCCGGACGCACCGGCTCCCCCGGGCGCTCCGGGCAGGTTCACCGCCTCCGGCGCCGCCGCCGGGCTCCCACGGCCAGCAGGAACACCGCCGACGCCAGCGCGACCCTCTCCCAACGGACCGTGCGCACGACCTCAGTCGGCACGCCCTTGCCGGATGTGCCGGAGCTGCCCGCAGCCGCCAGCCCGCCTTCGGCGTCCTGATGCCCTGCCCGACCGCCCGGCAGTGCCGCGGGCCGTGGCGACGATCCGGCCGGAACGAGGCGCTCGCGCAGCTCGCCGACCTTCACACGGATCTGTTCGTTCGCGCGCTCCGCCACCCGCCTGGGGCTGACGATCTCCGCGATAGCGTCGACGGTCTCGGCCAGCTCGGCGCGGGTCTGTTCGATCTGACGCTGGATGACGGCCGGATCCTGCGGCACCGATGTCGCCCTCTCGGTTCTTGTGCGGGTGGACGGGGCCGGGCTGACGACCCGACTCGATCGTGCCAGACCAGCCCTTCTCCAGCTCGACGAAACGACGCTCCGGTGGCAGGGGCCCGGCCGGTACATCCACCCCACGCGCGGACAATCGCCCACTTTGTCCTGGTCAACCTACCGACGGCCGCCGCCCGACCGATCGGGTGTGAGATGAGGCCCGGACCACCCTGATCGGGGCCGGCTCGCGTCGATCGGGGCCACCCCCGCCACCCCTGCCGCCCGCGTGGCCTCGTGCCGTCCCGCACCGCGCCGGCGTCATCGGTCAGCACCGCCTGCCCCGCGCCGCGTCCTCGGGTCAGCACCGCCCCCTCACCCAGGCCAGTGGTACCGGGCTCGGCAATAGGCTTACCTGGTGCGAGTCGGGCGGTGTGAGGGGCGGTACACCGGCCTCGCACGGTCCCCGGGGCTGGGCCGGCTCGGAGCAGCGGCGCGGCGCGGGCTGGGCTTCGCCGTGCCGACGGTCGCGCTGGCGCTGCTCGCCCACCTGCCGACCACCCACTCCGCGGGGCCGGCAGCGGGCCGTGTGCTGCTCGTCCTGCTCATGCTTGCCGTTCTGCGTGCCGCAGCCGACCTCCTTCGTCCGCGGGCCGTTCGGCTGCAGGGCGTTCAGCTGCAAGGCCTCGACGGCACGTGGTGGTCGGTGCGCGCCTCGACGGGTCGGCCTGTGCTCGGTGCCGTCGGCTCCGTTGCCGGGCTGCTGGCTGTGCAGGTGATGCTGCACGTGGCCTTCACGGCCAGGCCGACGCGAGCGCCGGCCGGCCAGCTGGCCGGGCTGTTGTGCGGGGCCGAGCGGGCCGCCGCGGCCGGCGGCGTGCCCTGGTTCGACGCCTCCCAGCTACGCGCGACGGCTCTCGCGGGCCGCCCGCCCGGTTCCCTGGTCGCCACGACCTCCACGACCGCGGCGGGCGGCGCGGCACGCCTCGGACCAGCGCATCTCGGGGCCCTGCACCTGCACAGCCTCGGGCCGGCGGTTCTCCTCGCACACAGCCTGGCCGCCGCCGTGGTCTTCTGGTGGGCCCGTCACGGCGTCCAGGCGGTCGCCGCCGCCTGCCGGATCCTCGGTTCGCGGCTCCCCACACTGCGCGCTGCCCACGCCCCGACCCTGACCAGACGACGGGTCGTCCGAGCGCCCGCACTGCGCGGGCCGCGTGTCCTGGAACGCCCCTGGGCCGCGGTCGCCTCGCGCGGGCCCCCGGTCGCCGGGTTCACAGCCCTCACAGCCGCCCGGCCCTGCCCGCGGTAGCCCCGCCGCGGCTTCGCCCTGCCGGCGGTAGCCCCGCCACCGCTTGGCCCTGCCCGCGGTAGCCCCCACCGCTTGGCCGTGCGCGGCAGCCCGCGTTCGCCCAGCCGTACCGGCCGGGCGCGGATCGGTCATGCCCGCGATGTCAGGTCAGCCCTGGCCGTCGTCGCCGGCACAGCACCGCCGCGCCCGCGCGGACGGCGCCTCCCGCCCACTGCTCTTCGTAGGAGTCAGGTGCACACCTCCAGCAAGACGACATCCGCAACAACCCCCACGGCCGACGAGGAGGCCACAGCCGCGGCCCGTGCC
Organism: Frankia sp. R43; assembly: GCF_001306465.1. NCBI lineage: Bacteria > Bacillati > Actinomycetota > Actinomycetes > Frankiales > Frankiaceae > Frankia > Frankia sp. R43. The sequence continues at coordinate 785,352 of NZ_LFCW01000001.1, forward strand.
GGGCATTCACCCGGCCCCCGGCGAAAGTCACGGCACGGCACGGGACGTCCTGGCCGGGTTCGGGTGGCTCTGGCCCTCGGGCTCGCCGTGAGTCTCGGCGCGACACTCGGCGCATGTTCCAGCGGTGGAGACGGCACAGGGGTGACGATCGTCGACGCCGGCGGAACCGGCGACGGGCTACACGGCGTTGTCCCAACAGAACGCTTCGCGAAGCCGGCTCTCGGCCTGACCGACACCGACGGCCGCCCGTTCGACCTTCGCACCCGAACGCAAGGGAAGATCACTCTGCTTTTCTTCGGCTACACGATGTGCCCGGACGTCTGTCCGACCACCATGGCCGACATCGCCGCGGCGCTGAGCGAGGTCGACCGGTCCGTCCGGGACCAGGTCTCCGTCGTCTTCGTCAGCACCGACCCGGAGCGGGACACCGGCGAGGTCCTCGACCGTTGGCTGAAGGGGTTCGACTCGAGCTTCATCGGCGTCCGCGGGCCGTTCGCGAAGGTCCAGAGCGTGGCGGAGTCGGTCGGCGTCCCGCTGGAGGCACCGGAGGTCCAGGCGGACGGATCCGTCCTCGTGACGCATGGCAGCCAGGTCATCGCCTTCGGCCGTGACAACCGGGCGCGGGTGCTCTACCTGGCGGGGACATCCGTCGCCGACTACATCGCGGACCTGCCCGTCCTGACCGCGGAGAAGACCGGGACCACCGCCGGTGCCGACGACGACGCGGCCACGAGCACGGGAAGCCCGGCGAGCCCGACTGACGCCCAGAAGGCCACGTCGAGGCCCACCGGCACCACCGCTTCCACGCCCACCGGCACGGCGGCGGCCACCAGCTCCCCGGCCCCGGCCCCGGCGGCAGCGGCAGCGGCAGCGGCCAGGCCGACTCCGGTGGCCACCGGATGAGCCTCGTCACCGCCCCCAGCCAGCAACGCAACCGGCTGCTGCTCCGACTGTTCTCCACGGTCCTGCGGGTGGGGCTCGGTGCGGTCTGGCTCGTCGCCGGACTCCTCAAGGTCGACGATCCCGACGGCATGGTGCGCTCGGTCCGTGCCTTCCGGATCCTGCCCGAGTCCCTCGTCCATCCGGTGGCCTACGCCGTGCCCTTCGTCGAGATCGCGCTGGGTGTGCTGCTGATCGTCGGGCTCACCGTCCGGCTGGGCGCGTTCGTGTCGGCCGCGCTGTTCGCCGTCTACATCGCCGCCATCTCGTCAGCGGCGGCCCGTGGCCTGCGCATCGACTGTGGCTGCTTCTCCACCGGCGGCGACCTCACCGCCGAGGCACCGACCCAATACACCGAGGAGATCGTTCGCGACAGCGCGCTCCTGCTGGCCAGCCTGTTGCTGGCCCGCTGGCCGGACGGCTTCCTCACGGTCGACCGGCTCCTCGACAGGACGTCACATCCGCCCCTCGACGACGAGGATGACCAGGTTCGGGAGGACTGATGGCAGGCAGCGATCCGGCGGGCGACGGCCCGGCCGGCAAGCGCCCGGCGAATGACGGCCCGGCCGGGAAGCGCCCGGCGAGCGTGAGCGCCGCGGAGCGCCGCGAGCGGGTCGCGGCCGCGCGGCGCGCCGAGGCCGCGAAGGAGCGACGACGGCGCCAGCTCATCATCGGCTCCGTCGTCGCGGGCCTGCTCGTCCTGGCCGCCGTGATCGGCTTCGCGATCCAGAGCTCGCGGGAGGAGTCGAAACCGGTGGTGCTGCCGTCGACGGCCACCGGGCCCGACAACTCCATCGTGGTCGGGCAGGCCAGCGCCCCCGTCACCGTCGACATCTACGAGGACTTCCAGTGCCCGGCCTGCGGCCAGCTGGAGAAGACCACCGGCTCGACGATCAGCGACCTCATCGACGCGGGCGACATCAAGGTCAACTACCATCTGATGTCGTTCCTCGGGCCCGAGTCGGTCCGGGCCGCGAACGCCGCGTCGGCGGCGGCTGACGAGAACAAGTTCAAGCCGTTCCACGACGCCCTGTTCGCCGACCAGCCCACCGAGCACACCGACGGCTACCAGAACGACACCCTGATCGAGAAGGGCGCCTCGGTCGGCCTCACCTCGACGGCTTTCGTGGACGCCGTCCGGAACGGAAAGTTCGACGGCTATGTCGCAAAGGTCGACGAGAGCGCCTCGAAGGCCGGGGTGACCTCGACGCCCACCGTGCTGGTCGACTCCAAGCAGCTCTCCGCGGACCAGCTGACCCCGGACGGGCTGAAGGCCGCGGTGGCAGCCGCCAAGAAGAACGGCTGACACTCCGCCGACCGGCGCCGGGTCCTGCTCGTTAGCAGAGGATCCCCGAAGCCGCCGCGGCGAAGATCAGAGGATTGTGGTCGTTCCGACGACCACAATCCTCCAGTCTCGCTCGGCGGCAGCGGCAGTGGCGGGCGACGGTGGTGGCAGCGGGGAGCCCGTAGCTCGGGACTGCCGCCCGCTCCGGGACGACGAACGTCCTCGACTCCCCGGAGCGAGCCAGACGCGATCATGCGAGTCCTCGTCACACCCCTGAACGGACACGGGTGAAGGGTGCAAACAGGGACACCGGGGGATCACGGCAGGGTGTTTGCCGGCCCGCCGGAGCCGCGACTAGCTTCTCGGACATGACCGAGACCGCCAGCGCCGCTCGCCTCTCCCCCGGTGACCCCGCGCCCGACTTCACCCTGCCCGACGCAGACGGCAACGAGGTTTCGCTGTCGTCCTTCCGTGGCCGCAAGGTCGTCGTCTACTTCTACCCCGCCGCTTCCACGCCCGGCTGCACGAAGCAGGCCTGCGACTTCCGCGACAATCTCAGCCTGCTCAACGACTCCGGTATCGACGTCCTCGGGATCTCGCCGGACAAGCCCGCCAAGCTGGTGAAGTTCCGCGACAACGAGGAGCTCACCTTCCCGCTGCTCTCCGACCCCGACCGGGCGGTGCTGTCCGCGTACGGAGCATTCGGCGAGAAGACCATGTACGGCAAGAAGACCATGGGCGTCATCCGCTCGACGTTCATCATCGACGCCGACGGAAAGATCGAGAAGGCGCAGTACAACGTGCGCGCCACCGGCCACGTCGCGAAGCTCCTGCGGGACATCGGCCTCGCCGACTGACCCGGCCGACCCGGCGCGGCGCAGGCGGCCAGACGGCACCGTCGGTCCGGCGCCGTCTGCCTGACCGGCGCCGCCCGACCGGCCCGGTGCCGCGCTGGATCGGCACCGCGCTGGATCGGCACCGCGCTTGGCCGGCGCCATCCACAGCTCGGTCGGCACCGGCCAGGCCCGGTCCTGCTCAGCTGGCGACGCGCAGGTCCCACTGGAGCAGCACGTTGTCCGGCTGGGCGGGATCCACCAGCACGGGAACCCTCCGGCGACGCTGGCTCGGGACGCGAACCCCGCCACGCCGGAGTCCCGCCGGCACCGCCGCGGCCGGCTCGGCTTCGGGTACGACCGCGCGGCGGATCACCGGGTACGGCTGCTCCCCGGGGCACTCCACCAGCAGGCGCACCTCCGCCACGGTCCCCCCGAGAACCCGGACGCCCGTGTCGTTCACAGCGCTGATCACCGCCATCGCGGCCCTGCCGTTGTCGATCAACCGGCGAGCCCGGTCGCGTTCCTCCTGAACGGAGGCGGACACCTGCTCAGGCTGGTTCCGCGCGGGCTCCGCAACGACGGTCATAGATCTTTCCCCCAGAGGCATCATGCGCCCACCGACGCAGGTACACCCTGCACCCGAACGGGTCCTCCCCGCCGTCGCGTCCGCGACACCACCGGCTGTCCACCTGTTGGTTCCGCGACACCTGCCCGAGACCCCGGGCCCGCACCGGAGGATTTCTCCCGCCTGCCCAGCGGACGCGGCCCGCACGGCGGCGGTGCCGCTCCCCCGGCCGGCCCCTGTCCCGCGATCCGCACCCGGATCGCTAATCTGGACCCACGCGGGAGTGGCGGAATGGCAGACGCAGCAGACTTAGGATCTGCCGCCCTAGGGCGTGGGGGTTCAAGTCCCCCCTCCCGCACCCTGTGATGTCTCGGGACATCGGAGACAGCCGAACCCTCACCGCGGGGGTTCGGCTTCTGTGGTTCTGAGGGCGGGTCCGCGGGCGCGGCCGGTCGCTCTGCGCCAGGCGCACAGGCCCCCAGCGGAGGTCGGGACGCCGAGCGGCGTTCCCATGACAGCGCGTTGGAGGAAGATCCCATCCTCGGCGCTGTCAGGAATGCCGATCTCGCACTGGCGTGTGGCACTCGCGGATCGTGTTCTCGACATGACGAAGCCCGGCCGCAGGTGAGCGCGGCCGGGCTTCGGGAGTCGGTCAGGTGGGCTTGGGTGAATGCCCGCGGCGTCTGGCCGGGGGCCGCGGGCCGTTGAGCCAGGCAGCCGTGGGCGACACGTTTCGCGACGCGGAGGGCGATCGGTCCCCGGGGCCGGTTCCCGGTAGCAGATTCCCCGGATTCCCGCCTCCGCCCAGGAAACAGGTCGGTTACGGGCGGGTGCGCCGTGCTCATCCGGCCAGCGGGTAGGACGGCCGGATGAGCACGAGGCCCGTCTCAGTGCACCGCGTACCCGCTGAGGCCGCCGCCAGCGATCTCACTGACGCCGCTCAGGCCTGTGACCTGGGCCGGGGTCGGGCGGTTGGTGTTGGTGCCGTCGCCGAGCGCGCCGCCGGCGTTGGATCCCCAGGCCCGGACCGTGCCGTCACGGCGCAGCGCATACCCGGTGTAGGCGCCGGCCGCGATGGCGGCGACCCGGGTCAGGCCGGAGACCTGGACCGGGGTCGAGCTGTTCGTCGTGGTGCCGTCACCGAGCTGGCCTACGTAGTTGTATCCCCAGGCCCAGACGGTGCCGTCGCTGCGCAGCGCATACCCGCTGTTGCTGCCGGCCGCGATGGCGATGATCTGGGTCAGGCCGGAGACCGGCACCGGGGTCAGGCTGTCTGTCGTGGTGCCGTCACCAAGCGCGCCGAAGCTGTTGGAGCCCCAGGCCCAGACGGTGCCGTCATCGCGCAGCGCATATCCCCGGTAGACACCGCCAGCGATGGCTCTCACCTGGGTCAGGTTGCTGACCTGCACCGGAGTCGAGCTATCGGTGGTGGTGCCGTCACCAAGCTGCCCGGCGTTGTTGAACCCCCAGGCCCAGGCGGTCCCGTCGCTGCGCACCGCATACCCGGTGTGCATACCGCCGGCGACAGCGATCACGTCGGTCAGGTCGGAGACCTGGACCGGGGTCGAGCGATTGATGGTGGTGCCGTCGCCGACGGCACCGTCACTGTTCTCCCCCCAGGCCCAGGCGGTCCCGTCGCTGCGCACCGCATACCCGTTGTGGGCGCCGGCCCCGACAGCGACCACGTCGACCAGGTCGCTGACCTGCACCGGCGTCAGGCGGTCGGTGGTGGTGCCGTCACCGAGCTCGTTGTGTGAGTTGTCACCCCAGGCCTGGACGGCGCCCCAAGCCATCGCATACCCGGTGCTCTCGCCGGCCGCGACGGCGGTGATTTCGTCTATGCCCAAGACCTGAACCGGCGTCAGGCGGCCCGTGGTGGTGCCGTCGCCGAGCTGGCCCTGGCCGTTGGCACCCCAGGCCAGTACCGTGCCAGGCCCAGGCCCGGTCGCTGTCGCGCCCGTGGGCTGGACGATCACCCCGACGACGGCCAGCACCGCCGAGCACATCCCTGTTCGCCATTGTCGCTGAGACATGCCTGCCTCTTTCTGCCTGAAGGACGGGCCACATCCCCCCTGCAGCCACTCTGTGCACTATTTTTAGTACACAGAGTGTCGATCCGGCCGGATATCTTGACCAAGCGTGCCCGTGTTGTGCCATTACGTTGTCGCCCAGGCGAGTCCGGACGACCGGAACCCGGGATACGGCCTCCCTACGAACGGTCGACGATGCGGCGTGATCACGGGTGGGACCGGAGCGGTCCACGGAGTGTCAGGCAGGCTCCACGATCATCCAGGCGATGGTCGACGCGTCGGACGAGGAAGCCGACGTGATCGTGAAGCTCGTTCCCGCCGTTCTCGCGGAGACAGCTATCGGTTGGGGTGTGCCGACCCCGGACAGGTTCTGGGGCGTCAGGTAGATCCTGCTGTTCGCGGTGACAGCACTCGTGGAGACCGTGGCCGAGCCGCTGGACAACGTGGCGGCACCGAGGCACGCGTTGGTCCCTTCCTTGACCAGGAGCCCGTTTCCGGCATTACTTACGATCAGATCGCCATCCGTCCGGAAGGTCACATTGGCGGCGAGGTTTCCGCTCCCGTCCCGCTGGAGTGTCACGTCCTCGGCCGCGCCGAAATCGATGCCGTCCTTGGCGGCCCCCAATCGCAGACGTTCGGTGCCGTCCTCACTTCGGATCCTGGTCGCGAATCCCTTGATGTTCACGTAGGACCCGCCGCTGCCCGAGTCGATGGTCATCTCACCACCGGCACCGCCCGTGCCGTTGTTGAGCCACTGGTTCGCACTGATGGCCCCTTCCAACGTCGACTCGAGGCGCGCGAAGTACACCACCTGCGACGAGGTCCCGAACAGGGAAAGCCCGTTGTACAGGCGCATTTCTCCGGCGGACGTGACGCCGCCGGACGCAGGTCGGCCGAGCGTGACCGTCACATTCGTCGCGCTGGCCGTGGCAGCGGCCGACATGGTGGCCTGAATGGGCGACACGACAGCCGCGATCGTCGTGGCGACCGGGATGCCGGTACCGCTGATGGAGAGACCCACGTCGTCGGCACGGAACCCCGCGCTCCCCGACAGGACGGTCGTCGAGCCGTTGGTCGTCGTAAAATCAGCGAACACCTGGCGGCGCCCCACAGAGAACCCGGCGAGCGCCAGGAGGTCCTTTCTGAACTCAAATGGCGTTCCACTCGTCGCGTCCACGAACGGCGCGTTCGTCAACTCGTCCAGGCCCAACGAGTAGTTTCCGCCAATTTCGTCGTCGCGGTCCACGATCACCTCGTTGGCGTGGACGGTCGGATTGAATGTGTTACCCTGGGCATCGATCAACGCTCGCGTCGACAGCCATTTGGTCCGCTGGCTCATCGCCCGGTAGAACGTTCCCTGGTCACATCCCACGCCACTCGCGTAGGAAATCAGGTTGGACACCTTGGTCAGCTGCGCCGAATCAATGGCGCCGTGGTGGAAGAGGACGACGACGCTGCGGTTCGCCACAGCCTCGTCGATGTACGCCTTGATATCCGCCTCGGACGGAGCGAGGATGTCTATCCCCGGGACGTTGAACGGATCCGGCGCGTTTCGACTGACGACACCCCGGCTGCACCGGAAGTAATCGTGCCGACGACTGACAATTTCTTTTACCCGGTCGTTCGCCGACCCACCCGGATAGGAGCCCGTCTTGACCGAGAAGCCGAATCTCGTTTGAATCTCGCCGATGGCGGCGCCAAGCAGGAGGTCGAGCGCCACCGGACCATGGGTCGCGTAGTAACTCGCAAGATCCTCATGGTTCTTGCCGTGTGTGGCGATCTCGTGGCCGGCGGCGACGATGGCTTCGACCTGAGACGTCGTGATGTAAGCGTCTCCGTATACAGGGGACGTTCCAGCCTGGTCCACCCAGTCGACCGACAGGAAGAAGGTTCCCCTGATCCCGTTGGAGGCGAGCAGGGAGAAGTATCCCGCCTGACTGTCGTAGCCATCGTCGCCAGCCCAGACCACGAATGGTCCAGGAACATCAGGTGCCAGGCTGGCTGGAGCGATGTCGAACTGCATGTGATTCCCCCAAAGAGGCGCGCTGTTGTAAGCGCTTTTCGTGGAGATGGACCGCTTGCCACGATGACCAATGGCGACGTCTCCCCGCCCCGGGTTGACGAGCCCTTCGGTATTCAAGATCATCCGACGGGGTTCCCTGCATCCGCGAACATGGCGGGCGGGTCAGGGCGGTCCCGACGCTGACCGTGGGTGGGTGTACCCGGCACCGCACGCATAATGGGGCCGCGTTTCCGCCTGTCGTCCTGACCTTGGGACGGCAGGCCGCGGAGGCCACGGGCCGATGGCCTGGACGGCCACCGGGCGTTCAGGATGGCGCGGGCGACGGCCCGACGCGACGGGGCGACCGGGCGGTCAGAGCGACAGGTGGGCGTTCACGGCGCGGGCCTGCTCGGCGAGTTCGGGCAGTTCCACGACGGTGACGCCGGCGGCGGTGAGCAGTTCGCAGCCCTGGCAGTCGGCGACGAAGAGGCTGGGCTCGCGCCAGGCGATGACCACCCGCGGGATTCCCGCAGCCAGGATGAGCTGGGTGCAGGTGCGGGGCCGGGACCTGCGCTGCGAGCAGGGTTCGAGAGTGCTGTAGATCGTCGCGGTGGCGAGCCGCGGGTCGTCGGGGTCGATCTTCGCGAGGGCGGATTCCTCGGCGTGCACCGCGTCGTCGACCTCGCGGGAGTAGCCGAAGGCGATCTCCTCGTTGTTCTCGTCGACGATGACGGCACCGACGGAGTAGGCGCCGGTGGCGGGTGGGCAGCGGTGGGCCAGTTCGATCGCCCGGGTCATCCACCGATGGTCGTCGAGCTGCGGCATGGCGAGGCTCGTCCTTCCCCGCGGGGCCGGTGCCCGACGGAACGCGCGTACCTGCAGGACAGTCTGCCATCCGGCGACACCCTCACGGCTGGCCCCCACCGCAGCAAACCCTCCATCCGAATTGCCCGATGGCTAGGTTCGATGAGTGCTGCTTCCTCTGCAGGGTGTCCGTGTCCTCGATCTGTCCCGGACGTTCCCCGGCGCGTGGTGCACACGGTTGCTCAGTGACCTCGGCGCCGAGGTGATCAGGGTTGAGGCGCCCGGAGTCGGCGACATGCTGCGGGGCCCGACCGGTTCCACACCGGCGCACGTGGGCCTCAACCGTGGCAAGCGGTCCGTCACGCTCGACACCCGCAGCAGTTCCGGGATCGAGGTGCTGCGCCGGCTGGTGGTCACCGCCGACGCCGTCGTCGACAGCGCCCCGCCAGCCACCCGGGCCGCGGCCGGCTTCGGCTACCCGCAGGCGGCGGAGCTGAACCCCCGGCTGGTCTGGGTGGGCCTGTCCGCCTTCGGCCTCGACGGCCCGTACGCCGGCCGTGCCGGGCATGAGATCACTTTCCTCGGTCATTCCGGCGCCCTGACCGCGATCGCGGGGCAGCTCCCCTGGGTGCCGCAGACACCCATCGCCGCGCCGCTGGCAGGCGCGGTCGCGTCGGCCGCCCTGTCCGCCGCCCTCACCGCGGCGGCGCGCACCGGCAGCGGCTGTCTGCTCGACGTGTCGATCGACGATGCCGCGACGTGGTTGCTGGCTGCCAGCCCGGGGCGTTTCGCGGGTATCGACTCCGACGCGGGCTGGGCGGCCGGCCGACGGCTGTACCGGTGTGCCGATGACCGGTGGGTGACGGTCGCCGCCGCCGAAGCACGGACATGGCACGCGCTGTGCCGGGTGCTCGACGCCGACGATCTGGTCGATCGGCTGTGGGCTGACGAGGATGAGCAGGTGACGATGGCCGAACGCTTCGAGAAGGTGTTCGCCACCAGGCCCGCCGCGGACTGGGTCGCGGTGGGCTCCGCGGCGACGATCGGCCCGGTGAACGACGGCGTGCAACTGGTGGACGACCCGCACGTCTCGGCCCGCGGCACGCTCGTGGACATCGCGGGCACCTTGGTTCCGGCGGCACCGTTCCGGCTCGGCGCCGCCGGTGAACGGCAGCCAGCACCGCCGACCGGCCTGCCCACGCTGGGCGAGGACACCGACGACATCCTTCGCGCGGCCGGGGTCAGCGACGAGGAGCTAGCTCAGCTGCGGGCCACCGGAACCATCTGAGCCGGAACCATCTGAGCCGGAAGCACCCGGCTCGTCGGCTTTCAGGGTTGGACGATCCATTCCGCCCCGCACTCGCAGGTCTGGATCCAGGTACGACTGAGACTGCCGGCCGGGCGGCAGGTGAGCGCCTCGGGCTGGTGGGTGCAGGGCACGGCGCCGACCGAGGTGGTCGCGATGGGCGCGCTGCCAGGCCTCGGCCTCGCGGCTGACCGACGCGCCGCGGACGGCCGCCGGCGGACACGGGCACCCACCCGATCAAGCAGAAGAGACTGAAAAATCATGACGTCACCTCCAACGTCGTACCGCCAAGAATAACCGCGGCCCTACGAGCTACGAGACTCGACAGTCGCCGGTGACGGCCGAGTATTCCTCACAGTGACAGCACCCCTGACGCCGTGCCACGACGGAACGTGGTCTCATCGTCCTTTCCCGTATCGGCGATTTCACCTATTCCGGCGCACGTCGAGCAGGTACACATCAGGTTCCAGCTCTTCACAGCACCGGCAGCGCCCCACCCGACCGGCAGGGCGCTACGCCGGTCGTCGTCTCAGCATCGATCGTCAGGCGCGGACACGCTCCGAGCCTGCCACAACACGCCTGGTGCACGATCTCCGGCACTCGGGCATGCCATTCACGGCTCGTGTCGCTGCCCGCCGGATGGAGTGTGGCCGGATGGTGTGGTTGGCGGGATGGGCGGGGACGCCCGCGCGCGAGGCGTCCCAGGTCTTTCCCATTGTGCCCGGGATTTTCCCCCGAAAACCGACCAAGGGCGAAAAGTTCGACTCCCATGCCACCGGAGCGCTGTCACTAACCTGATACCGGTATCCGGCACCGGCGGGCCGCCGCTTTCGACGCCGTCCGGCTGCCCGCCCTGGTTCGGTTTCAGCCTGAACGCCAGTAACGTCCTAATGTTTCCGTAGGATCACCAACGGCACCGAAGTGGGCGGTCGCCACCGCCCACTTCGCTGTCGGGCGAAGCCGATACCGAGAGACCCACCCATCCACGAAACGGGAACTCACATGATCACCACGATGGGACGGCGTCTGCTCCCCGCCGTCAACGGCGGGATCTCCACGCCACCAGCCCGATGACGGGTGGCGCCTTGACCGGCAGCGACTCCCCCGGCGACGCCGCGGCCAGCGGGACCCCGGTCAACGAGGCCCAGGTCGGCAAGGCCCAGGTCGGTGAGGCCCCGCGAGGTGGAGCCTCGCGAGAGGCCAGGACCGCCGGCGAGAGGGAGTGGGCTCGAGTCCGAGGCGAGCTCAGGCGCCGGCGGTTCGAGCTCGCGCTGACGGCGGCCCAGGAGTACCCGGCGGCCTCGCGGGTGGCCGGGACGCCCTTGTTGGCGGCACCGCGCTGGATCCCGCCTCGGCCGCTGCACCTGGCCGACGTCGCGATCGACCTGGACCCCGGCACCACGGCGCCGACCGGATCTCGTCCTGGGCCGGTGACGGGCCGGGGGCCCAGTGGCGAGGGTGTCCGACCGCTGCGTGCCGACGGGCGACGGTACGAGGCCTACACCGCGGTGATGGCCGAGCTCGACCGTCCCGCCGTGTTCGCGGATCTGCCCACCTACCGGCTGCGCGAGGCCGACCTGTCGTTACCGGGACGGAGCGGGCGGCTGACCTTCGGCCGCGGTAGCTACTTCGACGCGATCGACGTCGGCGAGGCCTGCGCGCACGAGTTCGCCGCCCGGGAGCTGGGCGCCCGGCCCGACACCGGCGGGTCGCCCGCTGCGACCGCGGACGAGCTGCCGCTACGACGCGCGGTGGGCGAGCCGTGGGACCTTCTGCGCCGGCCGGCGAACCTGGCGATCAGCACGCTCACGATCCGCCTCGACCGCTCCGCCGACCGCACTCCCGGCAGCAGTACCAGTAGCAGCAGTACCAGTAGCAGCATCCTGCTGCACCGGCGGGATCCGGCGAAGGTCGGTCATGCCGGCGGGCTGCTGCAGGTCGTCCCGGCGGGGATCTTCCAGCCGTCTGGCCCGGCGGACTGGAATGTGCGCAACGACTTCGATCTCTGGCGGTGCATCACTCGGGAGTATTCCGAGGAGCTGTTGGGCACCGCGGAGGAGTACGGCAGCGACCAGCGCCCCATCGCCTACGATGCCTGGCCGTTCGCCGCCGAGCTGACGCGGGCGGCAAGATCCGGCGACGTGCGCGTGTCGGTGCTGGGCCTGGGCGTCGATCCGTTGACCTTCGCCACCGATCTGCTGGTCGTCGCGGTGTTCGAGGCGCCGGTCTTCGACACGCTGTTCGCCAGGCTGGTGACGCTGAACTCCGAGGGCACCGTGCTCGCCGGCGTTCCGTTCACCGCGGCCGGTGTCGAGCGGCTGGTCGGGCAGGAACGGGTACAGGCCGCGGGGGCGGCGCTGATCGCGCTGGCCTGGCAGCACCGGGACGAACTGCTGGCCTGACCGCCGCGGATTGCCAGGGCCGCCGCCGCTCCCGGACATCTACGGCTTCGCGGGGCGGTCCTCGGCCCGGTGGGGGCCGCTCGACGACGAGCGGCCCGAGGCTGACGAGCGGCCCGAGGCCGCGGAGAAGCCGTCGGACGAGTCCGGCGGGATCGTGGCGGCGCTGTCGCGCTCCGCGGACGGATGGTCGCCGCCCCAGGAGAATCCAAAAGGCACCGCGGTGTGCTCGTCCTTCGCTCCAGTGCCGGATTCACGGTGACGCCGGTCCCGGGAGTCGGAGACGTTCCAGTCGTCGTCGGCGCCGTCCGTGGTGTCGCTGCCGGCGTAGTCCCAGCTCGACGACCACGCCTCCGACTGCCATTCGGTGGAGGAGGCCCACTCGCCGTCGGGGTCACGGCCACGGCCGGACCTGCCACGGCCTGGCTGCTCCCACCCCGCACCGGTGGGGCGCAGCGATGCGCAGGCGGACTCGATGACCTTCGGGACCACAAGCCAGGCAGAGATGTTGACCCCCAGGACGACGATGATGATCATTGCGACCAGCAACACCGATGCCGGCGACAGCGGCGCGGCATGTGCGATCAGTGCCCCGACCCCTGAAGCCGGAGCGTCGACCGCCACCGTGATGAACCGAGCCACGGTTGCCTTCCTACGCCTCAGACCGGCCTGCTGGGGTCGATCGACGCCAACCCGACAGTGCCGTAAGGGCGCAGCACCGCAGGTCAGCGGCAACACGGACCACCTCCGGCGGGCCCGCCACCGCCATCCGAGCAGGACTGAGCACCACGGTCCGCAAACACGTGACCTCGACATATGGCGGGGGTTGCGGGCGCTTCGGACGATGCACGGGCGCATGATCGAGGATGCGACTGGGGTGTCACGGGTCGGGGACGGATTGGAACGACCCGGACACCTCAGTCGCGTCCTCAACCTACCTGGTCGATAGCTTTTAGTCACTGATCGACTACAGGTAGTTCTAGCGTACACCCAGTTTGCTCGCCCTGTCCCCCTATGAAGTAACGAGACGGACACATGCAGCAGTACCCACCAATGCCCCAGGGAAAGGATGCTGCGCAGGGAGAGAGATCCATCACTGGAGCGAGGCGGCCGGCGGCCCACTCCCCCTTGCGGGCGGGGTCAGGCCGCCACACGCCATGGCGCCGCCCTGACCCGACACGGCACGAGCTGGACGGGTTCGTCACTGACGGGAATGCGCATCCCGCCCCGCAACGCGGAGCATGTCCATGACGCACGGACTGTCCGGGATCAGACACCGCCCCCGTGACGACAGCCACAGGGTGGCTGACAGGTTTCCGGCTTAGTCTCATCGCTCATGAGTGGCGCGCCCATCGGAGTGTTCGACAGCGGAGTCGGTGGTCGCACCGTTGCGCGCGCGATCGGGGCGCAACTCCCAGCGCGGCCCCCGCTCCACCTCGGCGAAACCGTGAACGCGCCGTACGGCCCGCGACCCGGCGCCGAGGTCCGCCCACCTGCATCGACGGTGCTGGACCAGCCTGCCGCCGCGGGCGTGAAGCTTCTCGTCATCGCAGGCAACTCCGCGGGCGCGGCATGCCTGCGCGATGCCCGGGAACGTTATGACGTACCGGTCGTCGAGGTCATTGTGCCCACGACCTGCCGTGCCGTAGCAGCAACACGGAGTGGTCGGGTGGGAGTCGTCGGAACGGTCGCCACCAACACCAGTCGGGCCTATGAGGACGCTTTTTCCGCGGCCTCCGGGACAGAACTGGTAAGTGTGGCGTGCCCGGCTTTCGGCGCCTTCGTCGTGGAGGGCATCACGTCCGGGCGAGAGCTGCTGGGACTGACCGAGGCGTATCGCGCGCCGCTGCAGGAAGCCGATGTGGACACAGTGATTCTTGGTTGCACCCACTTTCCACTGCTGACCGGTGTGATCGGGCTTGTTCCGGGAGAGGGGGTCACACCCGTGCGCAGTGCGCAGGGGACGGCAGAGGCCACTGACCGGGTACTGGCCCGCCGGGTACCGGCCCGCGACGGCCGCTTCCGCGACCCCGATCTACCACCACCGGCCCATCGGCTCCCGGCTCCCGGCGCCCCGGCCGCGTCCCGGACCCGCCAGCCTCGCCAGACCCGGCCGACCCGCCAGACCCGCCGGACCCGCTCGATCCGCCAGACCTGTCAGGCCCGCCAGGTGGTCGCCCGATGAAGCTCACGATCCTCGGCTGTTCGGGCACCTACCCGGGACCCACCTCCGCCTGTTCGTCCTACCTGATCGAGCAGGACGGCTTCCGCCTCGTTCTGGACGCCGGCAACGGCTCCGTCGGCGAGCTGCAGAACCACTGCGACATCCGCGACGTCGACGCCGTCCTGCTGAGCCATCTGCACGGGGACCACTGCCTGGATCTGGTCGCCACCTCCTACGCGCGGCGCTACCACCCCGAGGGGATGCCGCCCAAGCTCCCGGTCTACGGGCCGATCAACACCCAGGAACGCCTGTGCGGGGCGTTCGAGCGCTGGCCGGACGACTCCCTCGCCGACATCTACGACTTCCGCACGATCGGGCCCGGCCGCCTGCACATCGGGCCCTTCGGGATCGACCTGGCCCGGGTCGCGCATCCCATCGAGGCCTACGGCGTGCGGATCAACGCCGGCGGGAGGACCCTGACCTATTCCGGTGACACCGGGGCGTGCGACCGGCTCGTGCGGCTGGCCCAGGGCAGCGATCTGTTCCTGTGCGAGGCGTCCTTCCTCGACGGCGAGGACAACCCGCCGGATCTGCACCTGACCGGCAAGGACGCCGGCGAGCACGCGACCCGGGCCGACGTCGGCCGGCTCGTGCTGACGCACCTGGTGCCCTGGGGAAACGTGGAACGCACCCATGGCGAGGCCCAGGACGCGTTCGACGGGGACCTGAGCCTGGCCAGCACCGGGGCGGTCTACGAGCTCTGAGCAGCGCCTCGCAGGCCCGGCCGCGCTCGCGGATAGGGTCTCCTCCCGTGATCCGAGTCGATGGCAGGAAGACCGACCAGCTCCGCGACATCACGATCGTGCGGGGCTGGCAGGAGCACGCGGAGGGATCGGCGCTGATCTCCGCTGGGCTCACCAGGGTGCTGTGCGCCGCATCCGTCACCGAGGGCGTCCCACGATGGCGCAAGGGCAGCGGCCTCGGCTGGGTGACCGCCGAGTACTCGATGCTGCCGCGGGCGACCCACACCCGAAACGACCGGGAGTCGGTGCGGGGGCGGATCGGCGGGCGCACCCATGAGATCTCCCGGCTGATCGGGCGCAGCCTGCGCGCGGCGATCGACCTGAAGGCGCTCGGCGAGAACACCATCGCCATCGACTGCGACGTCCTGCTCGCGGACGGCGGCACCCGCACGGCGGCGATCACCGGCGCCTACGTGGCGCTCGCGGACGCCTGCCGGTGGCTCGGACGCCCGTCCGCGATCGTCACCAGCGTCTGTGCGGTCAGTGTCGGCATCGTCAAGGGCGTTCCGATGCTCGACCTCGCCTACACCGAGGACTCCACGGCGGACACGGACATGAACGTCGTCTGCACCGGCGCCGGCGGCTTCGTCGAGGTCCAGGGCACCGCCGAGGGCACCCCGTTCGACCGGGCCGCCCTGGACGAGCTGCTGGACCTCGCGACCGTGGGCTGCAGCCGGCTCACCGAGATCCAGAACGCGGCCCTGGCCCAGCCGGCCCCCGCCGGCCCGCCACGCCCGGAACGCGCCCTCCCCGCGGCGAAGTCGGCTGGTTCGCGGTGACCGCGACCGACACAGGCCCGTGGCGGGTCGTCCTGGCCAGCCGTAACGACGGGAAGCTTCGCGAGCTGGACCGGATCCTCGCCGGCACGGGCCTGGCGATCGAGGTGGTGGCGCTGCCACCCGGCCCCGAGGTGGCGGAGACCGGTTCGACGTTCGCCGAGAACGCGCTGATCAAGGCACGGGACGCGGTCGCCACCACCGGACTCGCCGCGATCGCGGACGACTCGGGGCTCACCGTGGACGAGCTGGCCGGGATGCCCGGGGTGCGCTCGGCCCGCTGGGCCGGTGTCCGCGCCGGCACCCGCACGGACCGGGATGCCGCGAACAACGCGCTGCTGCTGGCGCAGCTCGACGATGTCGAGGCCGAGCGCCGCGGGGCGGCCTTCGTGTGCGCCGCCGCGCTGGTCACCCCCGACGGCGCGGAGCACGTCGTCCACGGCTCGCTACGCGGTCGGCTGCTGACCGCGGGACGCGGCGAAGGCGGTTTCGGCTACGACCCGCTGTTCGTCGCGGACGGCGAGACCAGGACGAACGCCGAGCTCACCGCGGACGAGAAGGACCTGATCAGCCATCGGGGCAAGGCGCTACGCGAGCTGGCGACCGTCATCGCCGACCAGCTGGGCGGCCGACGACCGGCCTGAGGTCAGGCCGGTCGTGCCAACACCGACCGGCCTGACCCGGACAGGCGGGATGCGACCGGGAACCAGGCGCGGGCCGGGCCTGAGGCCAGGCCCGGAAGGACCAGAGCTGTTCGGGCCCGGAGCTGTTCGGGCCCGGAGAGCTTGTTCGGGCCCGGAGAGCTGTTCAGGCCCAGAGCTGGCCTTCCAGCGCGGCCTCCGCCTCGGCGAGGGTGCCCGCGTAGGCACCCGTCGACAGGTACTTCCACCCGCCGTCGCAGACGATGAACGCGATGTCCGCCCGCCGCCCCTCACGAACCGCCCGCTCGGCCTGCCCGAGGGCAGCGTGCAGGATCGCACCGGTCGAGATGCCCGCGAAGATGCCCTCCTGCTGCACCAGCTCCCTGGTGCGGCGCAGGGCGTCGCGCGGGCCGACCGAGTAGCGGGAGGTCAGCACGGACGCGTCGTAGAGCTCGGGGACGAACCCCTCGTCGATGTTGCGCAGGCCGTAGACCAGCTCGCCGTACCGCGGCTCGGCCGCCACGATCGAGATGTCGGGGACGTTCTCCCGCAGGTACCGACCGGTTCCCATCAGCGTGCCGGTGGTTCCGAGCCCGGCGACGAAGTGGGTGATGTTCGGCAGATCCGCCAGGATCTCCGGACCGGTCGTCTCGTAGTGAGCCTGCGCGTTCGCCGGATTGCCGTACTGGTAGAGCATGACCCAGTCCGGGTTCTCCGCGGCGAGGCGCTTCGCCACCGCCACCGCCTCGTTCGAGCCGCCGGCGGCCGGCGAGTAGACGATCTCGGCGCCCCACATCTGGAGCAGCTGGCGGCGCTCCACGGAGGTGTTCTCCGGCATCACGCAGATCAGCCGGTACCCCTTCTGGCTGCACACCATCGCCAGTGAGATACCGGTGTTCCCGGACGTCGGCTCCAGGATCGTCGCGCCCGGGGAGAGCAGGCCGCGCTTCTCCCCGTCCGCGATCATCCACAGGGCCGCCCTGTCCTTGATCGATCCGGTGGGGTTGTCCTGCTCCAGCTTCGCCCAGAGTCGGACCTCGGCGGAGGGTGACAACCGCGGAAGGCCGACCAGGGGGGTGCGGCCGACCGAGTCCACCAGGGATTCGTAACGCATGAGTGGGGACCTGCCCGCCCTGATCAGAGAAGCCGCATGCCCACGGCGGTGCCGGTGGAGCCACAGACCACGACGGAGGCGACGGAGGCACCAGAGGCACCAGAGCCACCGGCCACGGCGGGGAGAATGGTCACATTGTCGCCGTCGCTGATCTTGGCGTCGAGGCTGCCGAGGAAGCGGACGTCCTCGTCGTTGACGTAGATGTTCACGAAGCGGTGCAGCTGGGCCTCGCCATCGCCCTCGCCCTCGCTGGCGATCAGCCGGCCGCGCAGGCCCGGGTGGCGGGACTCGAGATCCAGGAAGAGCGCCGCGAGCGTGTCGCCCGTGCCCTCGACCAGCTTGGCGCCTCCTGTGTAGTTGCGCAGGATCGTCGGCACACGGACCTGGACTGCCATGGTGCTCCTTCCTCGGTTACCGCTGGCGGATCCGCCGCGCGGCGAGCCGCCCACCGTGGGCGGCGTGACACGTCTGCTGCCCGCTTCCGGACAGCTGCTTGCGGACACGTCGGAATCCGACTCGGCCGGGTGCCCATGCTCGCAGGCCCCCGGACCGGATGCCCGAGCCGTCGCGTCCTCTGGGAGAACGTCACAGCGGGGTCAGAGGATTTCCACCTGCTCCTCAGTGACCTCGCCGTCCACGATCCGGAAGGATCGGAACTCGGCCGTCTCCGGATCCCGCGTCGACGCCAGCACGTAGTGCGCATCCGGGATGCTCGCCTGTGAGATGTCCGTCCGCGACGGGTAGGCCTCGGTGGCGGTGTGCGAGTGGTAGATCACCACGGGTTCCTCGTCGCGATCGTCCATCTCCAGGAAGACCCGGAGCTTCTCCGCGTCGTCGAAACGGTAGTAGGTGGGCGAACGCTCGGCGTTGAGCATCGGGACGAACCGCTCCGGCCGGTCCGAGCCGATGGGACCGGCGATGAGCCCGCACGCCTCGTCTGGATGGTCACGGCGGGCGTGGGCGACGATCGCCTCGTAGTGGGTTCGGTCGATGCGCAGCACGCGACAACCGTACGACGCGGATGGGCCGGATCGGGCGTCCATGCGAACACACACCTGACCTCGGCCCGCCTGCAGCAGGTGGCGCCGCGTGAGCTGCGCCCCACTTCCGGTCCGGTCGCCGCACGAGCGCAGGCCGGAACAGGGCCGGCGCCGGGCCGGAACCAGAGCCGGAGCAAGGTCAGAGCAAGGTCAGAGCGAGGTCAGAGCGAGGTCAGAGCAAGGTCGGGAACAGGGTCAGAGCAGGGTCCGCGTCAGCTCGTCGAGCAGCTCGGTCAGGAAGCTGTAGACGGCGGCCATCGGAAGCCGCGGATCGTCCGGACTGAGCCGGTCGAGCTCCTCGGTCGACTCGTCGTCGGTGAGCCCGAGCCGGGTGCCGAGCACCAGCCGCAGGTCGTTGAGCACCGTCAGCCAGTCCTGGGCCGCGGCCTCGTCGAGCAGCAGGACGTCGCCGGGGGCCGGCACCGCGGCCAGCACCCGGGCGGCGGCGTCGCGTTTGTGAGCCAGCGCCTCGTCCGTCCGGCGGCGGCGGAAGTCGCCGGAGGCCATCGGGTCGTCCGGGTAGGGGTCGGGCAACAGCCGTGCCACCGCCGGGTCCTCCGGCGGTGGGGGCGCGGTGTCACGCAGGCCGACCAGCGCCTCCAGCGGATCGTCGACCGGCGGCGGCTGCAGCAGCCCGTCGACCTGCTCCAGCAGCTCGGTGAGCAGCGTCGACTCGAGCCGGGGAAGCCGCAGCTCGATCCCGGCACTCGTCCGCCGGAAACCGTTCACACGCATCCACCCCTGGGTCGTCGCTCGGATGGCCGCCAGCCGGGGAACGCGGTCACCCGCAGGCCGGGCCGACGGCACCGGCCGTCGCCAGCCTACGGCCCACAGCCACCGGGCTGTCACACCGACCGCACCGGCCACACCCACCGCACCGACCGCCACCCGGACCGCACCCGCCGCCCGGGCCGGCACCGCGAATCCGGGCGCGAACCCACGTGACGGCAACCCCGCAGCCACGCTCAGTCCTGCGCGATGGTGGCCCACAGGCCGTAGGTGTGCAGCCGCTCGGCGGCCGCCTCCATCTCCTCGCGGGTACCGGACGTGACCGTCGCCCGGCCCTTGTGATGGACGTCCAGCATGAGCTTCGTCGCCTTCCGCTCGCTGTAGCCGAAAAGCTTGCGGAAGACGTACGTCACGTACGACATGAGGTTGATCGGATCGTTCCAGACGATGGTGACCCAAAGACGTTCGTCCTCGGGGAGGTCTTCAACGTCCTCGACTTCGACCGGCGACACGGCGGTGACGGACACGAGGTCTATTGTTACCCCTCCCGCCCGCGGGCTCACGACCGCAGGCGCACTGCCGCGCCCTCCCGTCCCGCGCACCCGAAGAACTACAAACAGTACGGAACATCGCCCGGCCGACCGGTTCGGACGTCAGAACCGGGCGGA
This sequence comes from Frankia sp. R43, assembly GCF_001306465.1. Classification (NCBI taxonomy): domain Bacteria; kingdom Bacillati; phylum Actinomycetota; class Actinomycetes; order Frankiales; family Frankiaceae; genus Frankia; species Frankia sp. R43. The sequence goes on from NZ_LFCW01000001.1 coordinate 805,453, forward strand.
ACGGCGGTCAGACCGAGCGGCGCAGCAGTGGCGGGTGCAGGGCCGTCGCCGAACCGAGCCGGTACAGCTCGGCCGGGCGGCCGCCGCCCCGCGGGGAGGACCGTTGCCCGACCGCCACGACGAAACCCGGGGTGGAGAGCACCTTGCGCCGGAAGTTGGGTGGATCGAGCACTACGCCCCAGGCTGCCTCGTACACCCGGCGCAGGTCGGCCAGGGTGAACGGCTCCTCGCAGAACGCCGCCGCCAGCGGCGTGTACTCCAGCTTCCCGCGGGCCCGTTCCACCCCGTCCGCCACGATCTGCGGATGGTCGAAGGCCAGGGTCGGCCCGTCCGCGGAGCCGAGGTCCTCGACCGGCCACCACCGGGCGTGCTGCCCGTCCCGCCCGGTGGTGGGCTGCGGAAGGTTCGGCAGCAGCGCGAGGTAGGCGACGCTGACCACCCTGGTGCGCGGGTCCCGGTGCGGGCAGCCGTAGGTGCGCAGCTGTTCGAGGTGGCCGGTGGTCGTCACCCCGGTCTCCTCGGCGAGCTGGCGCCGCGCCGAGGAGTCGAGATCCTCGTCGGCTGCCACGAACCCGCCCGGCAGCGCCCAGGATCCGCAGAAGGGCTCGGTGGCCCGCTGGCTGACGAGGACGCACAGCCGCCCCGACCGCAGGGTCAGCAGCACGACGTCGACGCTCACGGCGACAGCCGGAATCGCGGCGGCAGCCGGAATCGCGGCGTTCGACGGCGGGTTCGTGGCCACCGGGCAAGTCTGGCCGCAGCGGTGGCGTGCCACCCCGGCGACCCTCCGACTGCGTGCTGGGCCCAAGCTGCCAACGCAACCGGCGTTGCTGCCGGGCAAGATCCGAGGATCATGGTCGCCGCAATGACCCGAATCCTCAACTCTTGCTGCCCGTGAGGTACGAAGATCCTCGACTCTTGCTGTCCGTCAGGAAACGGGTCGGGTTCCATCGCCCGCGACGACTACCGGCAGGCATGGCTGCCCGTAGCGGACGTCCCTGGCCGAGGCCGGCAGTGACGCCAGTGCCGCCCGGTGATGCTCCCGGGCGCGGGTGACACCGGCCGCGCCGACCAGGGTCTCGGCCACCACCGCGCCGGCCCGCATCAGCGGCACGAGCAGCGGCCGGTCCGCGGGGGCTGCTCGGGCCGCGGGATCCACGGCATCCGCGGGAGCCCCGCCGCGGGCCCGGGCCGCTCCCGGCCATTCGCCGCCCGGGATGATGACGTCGGCGACCGCCGATCCGTCCGGGCCGAAACGGCGCACGATCTCCTTGCGCCCGCCACGGGTGCCTTTGCCGATCGAGGTCTTGGCCACCGGGCGGCCATCGGCCTCGACCAGCTTGTAGACGAAGCCGGCGGTGGGCGCGCCCGAGCCGGTCACCAGGTGAGTGCCCACCCCGTAGCTGTCGACCGGCGCCGCGGCCAGGCGGGCGATCGCGTGCTCGTCCAGATCGCCGGTGACGACGATGCGGGTCGCCACCGCACCGAGCGCGTCGAGCTGGGCCCGGGCGGCGCGGGCGCCGGCGGCCAGGTCACCGCTGTCGATCCGGATCGCGCCGAGGCCGGTGCCCGCGGCAGCCACCGCGTTCGCGATGCCGGTGGTGATGTCGTAGGTGTCCACCAGCAGCGTGGTGCCGGCGCCGAGCGCGGCCACCTGGGCGGCGAAGGCGGCCGCCTCGTCGTCGTGGACCAGGGTGAAGGCATGCGCGCTGGTCCCGGCGCTGGGCACGCCGTAGCCGCGCGCCGCCTCCAGGTTGGACGTCCCGGCGAACCCGACGATGTAGGCCGCGCGGGCCGCTGCCACCGCGGCCTGCTCGTGGGTGCGCCGGCCACCCATCTCCAGGCAGGGCCGGTCTCCCGCGGCGGCGACCATGCGGGCGCCGGCCGCCGCGACCGCGCTGTCGTGGTTGAGCACGGACAGCACGAGCGTCTCCAGCAGAACACACTCGGCGAACGTGCCCTCCACCACCAGGACAGGGGTTCCCGGCAGGAAGGGCTCCCCCTCCGCGAATCCGTGGATGTCGCCGCCGAACCGGTAGCCGGCCAGCCAGTCGACGGTCCGGTCGTCGACGACGCCGGTGGACCGCAGGTGCTCTGTCTCCTGCGGACCGAACCGGAACTGTTCGATGGCGGCGAGCAGGCGGCCCGTCCCGGCGAGGACGCCGAAGCGGCGGCCGGGCGGCAGGGAGCGGGTGAAGACCTCGAAGACCGCCCGGCGGCCGGCCATGCCCGAGCGCAGGGCCGCCTGCAGCATGGTCAGCTCGTAGTGGTCGGTCAGCAACGCCGTGGACGTCGGAACCGTGGGCGTCGGAACCGCAGACGTGGCAGACGTCGGGACCGCGGGCATCGGGACCGTGGACGCGGGGCCTGTCGGCGCCGGGGCCGTGGACTGCGGAGCCGAGGACGTCGGGGCCGTGGGGGTCGGGACCGTGGACATCCGGACCAGGTTAGGGACGAGAGCCGCCTAGCGCACCACATCTCGACCGGGCCGCGAGCCGCCGCGCCGGGCGCCGGCCAGGCCGCCGACCGCGGCACCGGAGGCTGCACCTGGAGTGCGCGCCCTGGCATACCCAGCAACACGGCCGGGTATGCCTGAGAGCGGCTCGAAACACTCCTCAGGCTATGTGATTCACGACACAGGTCTCGTTAACGGAGCGTAACCAGGATCGCCCCATCAAGGCGCCCCGAAGCGCAACCAGGGCCTGGGATCGGCCTGTTACGCGCGATCTGGCCGGTACCCACTTAGTTACTGTCCCAAGAACCCCCGGTCCGTGAGATCGTCGTGCGCGTGGACCGAAGCTATGCCGGGGTTTTCCTCGTGGTTGTCGGCGGTGCGCTGCTCGCCCTGCTGGTCGCCGGGCGTCGCGCGGGAGGGAGCCTCGTCCGTGAGGTCTGGGGGCGAATGGGCCTGCTGCGCTGGGTGTTTGTACTGATCATCGTGGTGGTTTTCCTTGATCTGGCGGACGGGGCCGCCAATCGGTGATCACCAGCCGAGGGGCCGAAAGACTCCAGAAGTGCGCCCAATGGCCAAGACGTGGCACCCCGGGGTTTCCACCACGATCACCCGGTCCCGCGCCGGAACGTCGCACTGCGAGTTCACCCCGTCCCCACCCCAATAACAGCAGGTATCGGCGGCGTCGCAGTGCGCTATAAATGATGGATAATGCGCACAGTTCGATTTATGTGTTCACGCCCCTACATGCCTGACTCGTTATGCTCACTTCGCGTTACTCCGACGCCGGACGAGAGGACAGCGGGTGACTGGACAAACCTGGCTGTGGACCCCACCGCGGCCGACTCCAACAAGTGTTGGAATCGGGTCGCTGCTACGGGCGTACCGGCAGGCCCATGGCCTGACCCAGCAGCAACTCGCCGACCTTCTCGGCTTCGACCAGTCCTATGTGTCGAAGGTCGAGAGCGGTCGGCGGGCGATCCACGACATCTCCACGCTGCGCCACATCGCCCGCAACCTCGGACTGTCACCCGAGGACGTCGGACTCGCCCCCGGCGGTCTGGCCGACCGGCGTCGTGAGCCACCGCGCGGCTCGACAGTAGAGAAGGTGGCCGGCAGCCAGCGTGCCTGGCGGCTCACCCGCGACCACCTGAACCACCACCGGATCAGCCTGGCGCGCGCCGCCGCGCGGCTGTACCCGGAGACCTACCGCCTCGGCAACGGCCTGCTCGCCCGCCCCGGCTGGGTGTGGGACACCCCGGTCGACATCAACGACATCGGCCTGCGCTGGGAGGAGGCGGCCGGTGAGCCGGCGCTCACCGGTGCCGAGCCCGAGGCCGACGCGACCCGCCCGCTGGTCGGCGACGGTGGCGCGCAGTCCCGCTACCAGCGCTACACCCGGGCGATGCGCGACCTCGACCGGCCGACCCTCTTCGAGAACCGGCTGAGCTTCCGCCTGCTGGACGTCGCGGAGACCGCCGGCGCCGCCCCGACCCTCACGTTCGGGCACACCACCTACTTCGACGCGGTCGACGTCTGCGAGACCGTGGCGCACGAGACCGCCGCGGCCATGATGGGCGGCGAGCTGGCCTGGCCCGCGCTGCCGTTCCGCCGCCGCATCGGCGACCCGTTCGACCTGGCCGGCCGCGTCGCGCTGCCGTCCATCAACACCCTGACCATCCGCCTCGACCGGGGCAGCGCCAGCTTCGTGCTGCACCGCCGCAGCGCCGGCTCGGTGGCGACCGCGGGCGGGGTCTACCACGTGCTGCCCGCCGGGGTGTTCCAGCCGTCCGGCATCACGCCGTTCCACCACGACGCCGACTTCGACCTGTGGCGCAACGTCATGCGCGAGCTCAGCGAGGAGCTGCTCGGCAACGCCGAGCACGACGGCAGCTCGTCCCGGCCGATCGACTACGACAACGACGAGCCGTTCCGCTCCTTCGAACAGGCGCGCCGGGCCGGTGGCCTGCGGGTCTTCTGCTTCGGGATGGGCCTGGACGCCCTGACGCTGTTCGGTGAAATCCTCACCGTCCTCGTCGTGGAGGCCGACACGTTCGACTCGCTGTTCGCGGACATGGTCCGCACCAACGCCGAGGGATCGGTCGTGTCGACCGGACCGGGCCGCCAGGCGCATGAGGGAATCCCCTTCACCCAGGCCTCGCTGCGCCGGCTGGTGGACACCGAGCCGCTCGCTCCGTCCGCCGCGGCCTGCCTGGAGCTCGCCTGGCGGCACCGGGAGACCCTGCTGCCAGGCCTGCGCTCGCGGGCAGCGGTCTGATCAGGCCGCTGTGCGCATCCTCGTCACCGGCGCCTCGGGGTTCGTCGGCGGTGTGACCGCCGACCTGCTCTGCGCCGCCGGCCACCAGGTCACCGCCCTCGTTCGGGACGCGACAGCGCGGTCGCGGCTGTCGCGGATGGTCGAGGTGGTCCAGGCGGACCTCCTCGAACCGCGTCAGCTAGCCGCGGCCGGCGTCAGCCGCGGGTTCGACGGGGTGTGCCATCTGGCCGCGTTGACCCGGGTGCGGGAATCCCGCGAGACGCCGCTGCGGTACTTCGCCGCGAACGTCACCGGAACGATCAACCTGCTCGCGGCCCTCGATGCGGGCACTCGGGCGACCGGCGTGGCCCCCCGGTTCGTGTTCGGCTCCAGCTGCGCCGTCTACGGGGACGGTGGAACCTCACCGATCCCGGAGACCCGCGCCGCCGCGCCGACCAGTCCCTACGGAGCTTCAAAACTGGCGGCCGAGCAGGCCGTGGCCTATCAGGCCGCGACCGGGCGGCTCGGCGCGATCGTGCTGCGCTCGTTCAACGTGGCCGGTGCGGTCGGTTCGCACTCCGACCGCGACAGCAGCCGGATCATCCCGGCCGCGCTCGGGGTGGCCTCCGGGCGGCGGGACGCCTTCCGGGTGAACGGCGACGGCGCGTCGATCCGTGAGTACGTGCACGTGGTCGACATGGCCCGGGCCTATCTGACGGCACTGCGCGCGGTCGTGCCCGGCCAGTGCACGGTGTACAACGTCGGCTCCGGCGTCGGGGTGAGCGTGTCCGACGTGCTGGCGACGGTGGAGAGCGTGACGGGGCGGGACGTCCCGCGGGTGACCCTGCCCGCGGTGCCCGAACCGCGGGCGCTCATCGCCGACAGCACGCGGATCCGCGCCGAGCTCGGGTGGAACTCACCCTCCTCGACCATCGAGCGGATCGTCGCGGACGCCTGGCGCTCCACCGCCGTGCTCGAATCGGTCCCGGTCGGCCGGGCGGACGTCCCGATCGGCACCTGAGCACCTCAGCAGCCGAGCACCTGAGCACCTGACCGTCCGACCCGTCCGATTGCCCGGCGCGGGTTTCGTCGGTATGCCCGATCGGCCCGGGCCGGCGTGAAACGATGAGCCGACCAAAGCCGAGCCGACGAAGTCGAGCCGACCGAAGGAGAGGGCAGCGGTGGGTCGTCCCTTCCACGTCTATGACTACGAGGGCGAGCATCTGGGGGCGTTCCCGAGCTGGGAACGCGCCCACGAGTGGGCCCACCTGCAGGCCGTCCTGAACGGCGTGCCGACTCCGCTGGAGGTGGAGGACCGGTCCACCTCCAGCCGGCGCAGGGTGTGGGCGGACCGCTGCGAGCCGGTGGGGGCCGGCGCATCGAACCCGGGCGCCCCGGCCAGCACCGGCACCCATGCCCAGGTCCAGTCCGAGGCTCACGTCGACGCCGAGACGGACCTGCTCGCCGCGGGGCGCTGTGCCGCGGTGCGGGCTCCGGTCTTCGCGCCGCCGCACCCCCGGCAGTCGACCGAGTACGCGGACGGTTTCGTCGCGGACGGTGTCCTCGCGGAGGGCGCGCACACCGCTCGCACCGACGCCGCCCGCATCGAGCGGTGACGATCTCGGGCCACCAGACGATCTCGGGCCACCACTTTCCGGCCACCCTCACCATGGGTGGCACACGGACTGCCCTCCGCCAGGAGAATTTTTTCCAACGCAACGTGACAGATTGCCGACCAAAGCGTGGCCCGGCAGGGCATGACAAGACGTTATAAAGCAGGTCATATCCTTCCAGGGAGGCATCCATCACGGCTGCCTCGTGCCCGGTCCTGCCTGGCCGGGAACTGCCCTCGCGCAACCTGACACTCCACCTGGTGAGCTGAGCACACTAATCTGGCGGCTGTCGTCGGGGATTCACCGCACTGCGAGGCACGTTCGACGTGCCTCGCAGTGAATCGGGGGCCGACGGGCACAGCCGAGACGCTCCTTGGGGGAGACGAAAGTGGACGAGCAGACCGCTGCCGCCGGCGGAGCGCGACCGACGTCGCGCCTCGTCGTCGATGTCGTGCGAGCGCTGCGGGGATGGGTGGTCGCCGCAGCCGGCGGCGTTCTTCTCCTCGGCTGCTACCTGGGCGTCTCCAAGGAGACGGACGTCGCGTACCAGCTCCCGTATGTGGTGTCGGGCGGCTTCGGCGGCCTGGCGCTGGTCCTCGTGGGCAGCGCCCTGCTGGTCGCCGACCGGGTGGACGCCAACCAGGCCACGCAGAACCGGCTCGCCGGCCAGGTCGACGACCTGCACACCCTGATCATCGCCGCCGCGGCCAGCGGAGCGGCCGACTCCGAGGCCGCCGACGTACCCGCGCCCGCCGCCCAGGGGCACGACGTCCCGGGCCACGGCGCACCGGGCCAGCCGTTCGTGGCCCAGACGAGCTCCGCCTCCGCGGCCGTCTCCGGCCAGCGGTTCTGAGCCGGCCCCGGACGACACCATGGGCACCGTCGACCCGGGCGCGGGGCCGCTGACCGGCCCGTCCCCGGCACCTCCCGCGGAGTGAGCGGATGACCAGTATCGATCTCGCGCTCACCGCCATCTCGCTCGGGGCGATCGCGGCCCTGTCCGGTATCGGCGTGCTGGTCACCTACCGGACCAACGGCGTTCTCAACTTCGCCCAGGGCGGCATCGCCACCCTGGTCGCCTATGTGTTCCGCGAGATGGTCGTCGAGTGGGGCCTGCCGATCTGGCTGGCCGCGGTCCTCGCGCTCGCGGTGCTCTCCCCCGGCATCGGCCTGCTGCTGGAACGGCTCGTCTTCCGCCCGCTGGCCCGCCGCCGTGCCTCGGCCGCGGAGTCGCTGGTCGCCAGCCTCGGCGTCCTCGTGCTCACCCTCGGTATGACCGCGGGCATCTGGGGCCTCGGCTCCCGCGGCGACGCACCGAGCATCTTCCCTGCGGACACCGTCAAGATCGGTGACACCCGGGTCGGCGTGGACGCCCTCGCCGAGCTGGCGATGGTCGTCGTGTTCTGCGTCGTCCTCGGCATCCTCGGCGCGAAGACGAAGTTCGGCCGCCAGGTGCGGGCCGTCGTCGACGACCGGCAGCTCGCCGAGCTCTCCGGGGTGCCCGCGGACAAGGTGGCGGCGGCCGGCTGGGCGCTGGGCACCACGATGGCCGGGCTCACCGGCATCCTGCTGGCGCCGCAGTTCCGGCTCACCCCCTACGGTCTGACCCTGCTGGTCCTGGAGACGTTCGCGGTCGTGGTGGCCGCCCGGCTGGCGAGCCTGCCGGTGGCGGTGCTCACCGCACTCGGGATCGCCGTCGCGCAGAGCGAGCTCAAGCAGGTCACCCTGGACGGCGACGCGGGAACGGTCCTCACCGTCCTGCAGTCGAACCTGTTCATCGTCATGCTGCTGGTCCTGCTCCTCGTCGTGCCCAGGCTGCGCGAGCTCGGCAACGGCGACTCGGGCTCCACCGGGAGCTTCTCCAGCCGGGGCGCGCCGCCGTCGGGCCCGGTGAGCCGGGATGAGGCCCGCCGCGACGTCCTCGGCAAGCTCGGCGGCGCCGCGCTGCTGATGGCGCCGATGACCTTCGCCCCGGCCGACCTGCGCTCGGCGTTCATGGTCCCGGCGCTGGCACTGATCTTCCTGTCGCTGGTGATCCTCACCGGGTACAGCGGCCAGCTCTCCCTCGGCGTCGCCGGCTACGCGGGGCTGGGCTCCCTGTTCACCCTGAAGCTCGCCAACGGTGACCTGTTCGGCCTGCCGGCCGTCCCCGGCATCTGGGCCATGTTCCTCGGCGCGATCATGGTCGCACCGATCGGACTGATCACCGGCTGGCCGGCCATCCGCCGGCGCGGCCTGGTCCTGGCGCTGACGACCTTCGCCGTCGGCGCGGTCGTGAGCCGCTTCGTCTTCGAGCAGCCGGACTTCGCCTCCGGCCTGTACGTGGACCCGCTGGAGCTCTTCGGCGCCGAGCTGGGCGACAAGGCCTTCTACCTCTTCGAGCTGTTCTGCCTCGGCCTCGGCCTGCTGGTCGTCCGCAGCCTGCACCATGGCCGGATCGGCCGGGCGCTGCTGGCGGTACGTGACCACTCCGAGGGTGCCGCGGCGGTCGGTGTGGACGTCCGCAGCCTCAAGCTGCTCGCCTTCACCATCTCCTCGGCGGTGGCCGGCCTCGGCGGCGCGCTGCTCACCTTCAGCGCGTCGTCGTTCTCCACCGACGACTTCGCCCCGATGCAGAGCCTGCTGTGGTTCACGGCGGTGGTCGTCTTCGGCGCGGACAGCGCCGCCGGCGCCATCATCGCGGCCGGCTTCATCGTCGCCATCGACGTGCTCGCCCCGGCCGGCTCGTCGATCCTCGCGGTCGGCATCCTCGCGCTCTCGCTCGGCTGGCTGCCAGGCGGGCTCGCCTCCGCGGTCCGGGGCGGCATCGCGTGGGTCGCCCGGGTGCTGGCGGACGAGTTCGTGCCCTCGGCGCACACCACCCACGCCGCGGCCAACCGGCTGACCCGGGCCGGCGGGGCCGTGCCGGGCATAGCCGGCGCGGCCGGCGCCACCCGGCACGGGGCCGCCGGATCCAGCGCGTCCGGCGGGTCCGGCGGGTCCGGCGACAGCATTCGGATCGTGCTGCCCGCCGGTGCGCCCAGGCCCACCCCGCTCGGCGAGACGCTGCTCATCGCGGTCGCGAACCACACGGCCCGCAGCGGGCTGACCCTCGACATGCTCCCCAGCGCGCGGGCGGGCGAGGCGGACTCCGTCGAACGCCAGGGCCTCTCCGGGCCGCGGCCACACCTGCCCGCAGTTCCGGTTGAGAGGGGTGCCTGATGAGCCGCAACGACCTGTCGGCGCGTGGCCTCGTCCGCCGCTACGGCGGCCTCACCGCCGTCGAGGACGTCGACATGGACGTCCCCAGCGGCCAGATCACCGGCCTCATCGGACCGAACGGCGCCGGCAAGTCCACCCTGTTCAGCCTGCTCACCGGGGTGGAGCAGCCCGACGAGGGCAAGGTCCTCCTCGGCCAGCGCAACATCACCAGGATGAGCCCGGACGCCCGGTCCCGACGCGGGCTGGTGCAGACCTTCCAGGTGCCGTCGCTGTTCCCCAGCCTCACCGTGGCGGACAACCTGCTCGTCGCCGCCGAGAACCGGCGCCGCGACTACGCCGGCGACCTGCTCGGGTTCAGGGCACGCGGGCGCAGCGGCGCGCTGCAGATCGTCGACGACGTCCTGACCTCCCTGCAGCTGGAAGACGTCCGGGAGAGCATCGCCGGCACCCTGCCGACCGGTGCGCTGCGGCTCGTCGAGTTCGCCCGCGCCCTGTGCGCACGCCCCGACGTGCTGCTCCTCGACGAGCCCGCCAGCGGGCTGGACGCGGCCGAGACCGAACGGTTCTCGGCGCTGGTCCGCCGGATCGCCGACGACGGAGTGGCGATCCTGCTCGTCGACCACGACGTCGACCTCGTCTTCAAGGTCGTCGACCGGGTGTATGCCATGGTCGGCGGCCGGGTCGTGGCGGAAGGCGCACCCGCGGCCGTGCGCGCGGACCCGACCGTGCAGTCGGTGTACCTGGCGCAGGGTCCGCTGACCTCGAAGAACACGGGTGCCTCGCCGTCGGGCGGGCCGTCAGGGGGCGGACCGCCCGCGGACAGCCCGCCGACCGGCGGTCCGCCCGCCGTGGCCGTGTCGTCTGGAGAGCTTCGTTGACCGCCAACCCCGCCGCGATCGGCGACACCCACACGGCCGTCGACCCGAACGGCGCGCCCACGGCCGAAGCGGGCCTGCCCGCCGTCGAGCTGCGGCTGGAGAACGCCCGGGCCGGCTACCGCACCATCGAGGTCCTGCACGGCATCGACATGGCCATCCCCTCGGGGGCGGTGACCGCGCTGCTCGGCGCGAACGGTGCCGGCAAGAGCACGACGCTGCGCACCATCGCCGGGCTCATCCCCCTGCGCGGCGGCTCGCTGACCTGGCGCGGTGAGCAGATCACGAAGATGACCACGACGAACCGGGCGAAGCGTGGGCTGATGCTCGTCCCGGACGAGCGGGCCGTGTTCGCGACCCTGTCCGTCCGCGACAACCTGCAGATCATCGCCGAGGCCAGCGGTCACCCCGACATCACCCCCGCGCTGGAGGCGTTCCCCCGGCTACAGGAGCGCCTGAGCCAGCGGGCCGGCTCCATGTCCGGCGGTGAGCGGCGCATGCTGGCCCTCGCCCGCGCGCTGCTCGCCCGCCCGTCGGTACTCATGGTGGACGAGCTGTCGCTGGGTCTTTCCCCGAAGGTCGCGAGCGAGCTGTTCGCCTGGCTCGGGACGGTCGCCGACGCGGGTACGACCGTGATCCTCGCCGACCAGTACACCGAGGAGGCGCTCGCCCTGGCCGACATGGTGTACGTCCTGCATCGCGGCGAGATCACCTTCGCCGGTACGCCGGCCGAGCTCGGCGCCAGCGAGCTGCTGGCCGCCAGCGCTCCCTAGGGCCGAAGGGCGCCAGCAGTCACTCAGCCTGAGGCTCAGGCCTCAGGCTGCAGGCCTGGCCTCTGACAAGATCTGAGGATCCTGGTCGTGCTCACGACAAAAATCCTCAGATCTTGCCCGGCAGCGACAACATGCCCGACCGCGTCTCGGAGCCGCGCCCCGAAGAGTTGGGCATTCTGGTCGTTCCGACAACCACGATCCTCAACTCCTGCGCTTCAGCAACAGCAGCCCGGTGGGGCCGGCGCCGTAGCGGCGTGTGCCGGGCCCGGATCGGGCTCCGGCACACGCCGCGTCAGGTTCAGGCTGCCGGGTAGGGCAGATTCTTGACCGTGTAGCAGTTGGTGTTCATGTCGCCACTTTGCGTCAACCAACCGCCCTTGCCACCGTTGGCGGTGTCCTGCCAACGAGCCACATTGAGGCAGTTCTTCGACTCGGCCGGCGGCTGCTGGTCCTTGACGAAGTCACGAGCCGTGAGCAGCCCGTTGCCGGTGTACGGCTCGTTGCGGTTCATGTACGTCTCGACGCACTCGCGGGTCAGGTTCGCCCCGCAGGACGCCATCGCGTCGGTCAGCCACTGCGCGGAGGCATAGCCCTCGAGCATCCACTGGTTCATCTTCGCGACGCTTTCCGGCTCGTACGTCGCGACTGCGTCCTGGAACGCCTTGACCGCCGGGATCGAGGCGTCCGAGAAGGTCGCCGACTGGGTCGTCGCGTAGACGAGGTTGCGGCACTGCGGCGAGTTGGCGTAGAGCGTGCCGACCGAGCTCGACATGCCCTGCGCGGTGGTCACCTTCGCCTTCAGCGGGACGCCCTGGCGCTCCATCGACTCGCAGAGCTTGGCGTTGCCGGTGTCCTCCATCGCGTCGAACACGATCTGGACGCCCTGCTGCTTCATGTGCTGCGCGACCGAGTCCCAGTTGGGCGCGGCGAGGTTGATCGGCTCCTCGACCACCTTGTAACCCTCGGCCCGCAGGCCGTTGGCGATCTTCGTCGCGTACCGCTCGGACTGGGCGATGCTGTAGTAGACCACCGCCGCCGTGGTCGCGCCGAGCTTCTCCTTGTACCAGCGGTACTCCTCGGTGCCGCCGTACAGGTTGCCGTCGAAGCCGGGCCGGCGGCCGTCCCGCGGGTAGTCGCTGCCGTAGATCGAGTACAGGTGCGGGTACTGGTCGTACTGGACACCCACCGGCTGGCCGCCGATGTCCGGCACGCCCTCGGAGTTGATGTACTGGCCGCCGGCGTAGTCGAAGGCCGTCACACCGGCGAGGGCGAACACCTTCTCGTCGTCGACCAGCTTGTGCGCGCAGGCGACGTTGTCGTCGCCGGTGCTCTTGTCATCGCACGACACCAGGGTCACCTTGCGCCCGTTGACGCCACCCTTGGCGTTGAGCGCCTCGAAATAGGCGCGTGCGCCGTAGAGGGACGCCGAGAACGTCTCCGGCCCCAGGCCACCGCTCATGCCGGTGATGTTGCCGATCTTGATCTCGGTGGGCGTCACACCGGTGTCGGACGCGGTGTTGGCCGAAGCAGCACCGGTCTGCGTACCTTCGCCGGACGGAGCCGAGTCACCCGCACGGCTGCCGCAGGCGACGAGCGCCAGGGAGGACAGCACGACCCCGGCGACGAGCGCTCTCGCTCGCATGAATTGCACTCCTCTGATAGGTCGGCGGCGCTCACACGCCACCAGCTCTGCGCGGGCCTCGCCGGTCAGGCTACCGACAGCGACGACGCTGTCGGCAACAGGACCGCTACCTGCCGTCAGGCTCGTCCAGCGCCCCGCACGAACAACCGACGCCACCACGTACGACGAACCGGCGGAGCAGCCGGGCCACCGGCATCCTCCGCACTCACGCCAGCGGTGAGATCCTCATCACTGATCGGGGGCTCCGCGACCACGACCGCGGATTCCGCCAACGGTGCCCGATCGCCACCCGCACTCGCGCCCAGGGCCAGCTCACCGTCTACGGCGTCGCCGTTCCCCGTGTCACCGTCGGCATCAGCGGCCCGGCCCGATGACAGCACGTCACCGGCGGGTTCGGTCGGCGCGGGCGGCGGAACCGACACGGGGGCGGCCTCCGGGACGGGGGCGCCGCGGCCCGCGGCCGTGGTGGTGGCCGTGATCGCCGCCACCGTCTCGTCGATCGCCGCGATCACCTGCCCGAGCGCCAGAACCGCGTCCACACCCTGCGGTGTCTCCCCGCCGGTGGCCCCATCCCGTACGAGCGCCGCCTGGGAGACCGCCTCGATGGAGGGGGCCACGGCGGCCTCGACTGCGGCGACGAGCGCGTTCGAGGCCGCCGCGGCCTCACTGACCGGCACCTCGTCAACCGGCACCTGATCGACCGGGGCCGAGTCCTCGACGGGCACGACGCTCTCGACGGGCGCGACATCCTCGGACGGCACCTCGTCGACCGGGACCACGTCCTCGACGGACACGGCCTCCTCGACCAACACCACGCTCTCGACCAGCACCACGCTCTCGACGGGCGCGACATCCTCGGACGGCACCTCGTCGACCGGGACCACGTCCTCGACGGACACGGCCTCCTCGACCAACACCACGTCCTCGACCAGCACCACGTCCTCGACCGGCTCGAGCACCTCGACGGGCTCCGCTGCCGCCTCGTCGGCGAGGGACTCCTCGGACACACGCGCGCTCGGCACAGCGACCTGGGACGAGGCCGGCTCCGCACCAGTCGCCGGCTCGGGTTGAGCCACGGGCAGGTCACTGGCCTGCGCTGCTACCGGTAGCGCCTCGAAGGGCTCCGCCGACACCGCTGTCTGCGCCGCGCCCACCGGCACGGGCGCGCTCACGGCCACCACGTCCGGCTCGGCCAAAGCTACGTCCGGCTCAGCCACCGCGCCCGGCTCGGCCGATGCGACGTCCGGCTCGGCCACCGCGACGTCCGGCTCCGCGGTCGGCGTCACCAGCAGCCGGTTGAGGATCAGGCCGCCGGGACCGGGGCCCCGGTCCAACTTGCCCTGCGCAGCGAGACGCCGGCATGCCTGGTTCACCGTTGCACGATTCGCGCTGATCGCCGCGGCCAGCGAGCCGTCATCCAGTCCGTCGGGAATCAGCGCGAGCTGCTCGAGAATCCGGTAAGCAACAGTAGCCACATTTGGGGACGCTATACGTTATCCCCGCTCCTTCCCGCATCGGGGGTGCGTAAGACCAGCGGTACTGCGTGGGTGGCCCGGTTAGCCCGGTCGGTCCCGGGAACGCCCAAGGTCGAGACCGGCCAGCGCACCCCGGGTCCGAAGCACCAGCGGTCTGGCCGTCCGCAAGCGTTCACGCCGCATCAGCTCGGCCGTTCGCACCGGAACAGGAGGCAGCGATGACATGGCCCGCCTCGGACATCCAGCCGGACCTCGACGTCCTTGACCTGGACAGCAACTCACCGCTGGAACGCGCCGAGATCACCGACAGCGACGACCTCGGGTCGACCGACGCGGGTCTCGACCCGCTCGACGACAGCTGGGATCCGCCGGACACGCCGAGCGGACTGGTTCGCAATCCGATCACGCCGAGGGAAGAGCGTTCGTCGTCCTTTGATCGTCAGCTTGCCGCCGAGGTCCCTGACCCTGATCCATACGCCGAGTCGGAAAGTGGCGATGCCGGCGCGGACGACAGCGATTTCTTCGCCGAAGGTTCGTCGAACATCGCGGCGTTCGACGACACGAACTCGGACCAGGTTGTCGAGAGCAGTGACGGTGCCCACCGCCGCCACCGACCAGCCGATGACGAGGCGTGGCGGCGTACCGCCGAAGAGGAAGCACTTCACCTCGACCCGCGTTCCTGACCGTTCCTGAGTGTTTCCGGCGCGGCCAGCGTTCCCGGCCCGGCCCCGCGTTCCAGGCCCGGCCCGTTCATAACCGCCCGCCCAACGGGAATCCATCCGCAGCCGACCCGCGCGGCGCGGCCGAAGGGCCGGCCGAACCCGGCTACGACCGGGGTGAGACGGTCGTTTTCACCCGGTACGCACCAGGCTGGGCCGGGCGGCTGGGGGGTGGGCATGGCGGAGGGCGGCCGTCGCACCGGCCAGGTTGATCTGATCGGGCTGAGCCTGCGTTTCGGGGGCAGGACCGCGCTTGACGACATCAGCCTGACGATCAACGCCGGTGAGTACTTCTGTCTGCAGGGGCCGCCCGGCAGCGGCAAGACATCCGTGCTGCGACTGGTCTCCGGGGCGGAACAGCCGTCGGCCGGCCGGGTCCTGCTCGACGGCGAGGACCCGGCCTGCAGACCCAGCTACCGACGCGCCGTCAGTGCGATCTTCGGCGGCTACACGCTGTTCCCTTTCCTGGATGTCGCCGCGAACGTCGCGTTCGGGCTGCGGCACGCCCACGGCCCGGCCGGCCCCGGCCGCGCCGAGACGTCAGCGCGGGTGCGCTCCGCGCTCGCGGCCGTCCAGATGTCGGAGTACGCGCGGCGACGCCCGCCGCAGCTATCCGGGGAGCAGCAGCAGCGGGTGGCGCTGGCCCGCGCGCTGGTGGTCCGGCCACGGATCCTGCTGCTCGACGATCCCCTCCGGGCCATGGACGAACGGTTGCGGCCAGTGCTCCGGGAGGACCTGCGGGCCGTGCAGCGTCAGGTCGGGCTGACCGTCGTGCACACCACCGTCGACCGTGACGAGGCACTGGCCCTCGCCGACCGGGTCGCCGTACTACGCGACGGACGGATCGTGCGGGTCGGCACGGCACCCGAGGTGCAGGCGGAGCCCACGGCGGCCTGACCGGCCGCGGACAGGCCGTACGGCGGATCAGCTGTGCGGCGGCCGGCCGGGCAGGTCCACCGTTCCACCGGCCTCGGACCTCCGCCGGTGCGCGAGCGCGGCGAAGATCTCCAGCGCGACCCGGTGCGCGCTGTTCACCGTCGTGTCCGCGTGGTCGTACGGCGGCGAGACCTCGACGATGTCCGCCGCGACGACCGGGGCGTCGAGCGTGATCTGCCGCACGGCACGCAGCAGATCGGCCGGGGTCATGCCGCCCGGTTCGGGGGTTCCGGTGCCGGGCGCGAATCCCGGGTCGAGCACGTCGATGTCGACGGAGAGGTAGAGCGCGCGGCAGCCGTCGACCGCCTGCGCGATCGCCTCGGCGATGACCTCACGACTGCCGCGTTCCCAGATCTCGTGCATCAGATGCCAGCGCATCCCCTGCTCGCGCATCCAGGCGAAGACGTCCGGGGGTGGCCAGTACCCGCGCAGCCCGACCTGGACGAAGTTGCGCCCGCGCACCGCACCGGACTCGATCAGCCGCCGCATCGGCGTCCCGTGCGAGGCCAGGTTCCCGTCGATGATGTCCGCGGTGTCGGCGTGCGCGTCGAAGTGCAGCAGCCCGACCTCGCCCCAGCCGACGGCCTCGGCCACCCCGCTCGCGGCGGGCCAGGTGATCGAATGGTCACCACCGATGATCACCGGACGGATACCGAGCCGGGCGATGTCACCGACCTTGGCCCGGATGTTGCGGTGTGAGGCCTCGGTCAGGCCGTGCGGGCAGTGCGCGTCACCGGCGTCGACGACGTCGAGCCAGTCGAAGATCTCGATCCCGAGGTCGAGATGGTAGGTGCCCGGGTTGTAGGCTTGTGCGCGCAGCGCCCGCGGCCCGAACCGGGCACCGGGCCGGTGCGTCGTGGCGATGTCGAACGGCGCGCCGACGACCGCGACGTCGGGACGGCGCGCCCGCAGCTCGTCGAGGCCGGGCATCCAGGGCCGGTCCGCGAAGGTGGCGAGACCGGCGTACCCCGGCGCGTCCGGCCCGGGGTCATCCGCCGACGCACGCGCGCCCGTCGCACCCGCATAGGGCGGCACCGGCGACGGTTCCGGGCCCTGCGCCATGAGTACCGCCCCACTCCCCGCCACTGTCAGCCGTCAGAGCATCACCCAACACCAGTCTGCGCCTTCACCCGCCACGGCACGCGGCGATCGGTCACTGGGCAGGCCCGGCCGGCGCGGAGGGTGCGGAGGGCACGGACGGTGCGGGCGGGCGGAGCCCGAGCACGTAACATGCGATCGCGGCCGTCGCGGCGACGTTGAGGGAGTCGACACCGTGGGCCATCGGAATCCGCGCCCGGCGGGTCGCCGTGGCCAGCACCTCGTCGGTGAGGCCGCTGCCCTCCGTCCCCAGCAGCACCGCGACCCGGTCATCCGGTGCCGCCCAGGCCGCCGTCAGCTCCTGCGCGTCGGCGGCCGGCGTCAGCGCCACCACCTCGAAACCAGACATGCGCAGCAGGGACAACGCCGCGGGCCACGGTTCGAGGCGGGCATAGGGCACGGCGAAGACCTCGCCCATCGACACCCGCACCGACCGCCGGTACAGCGGATCGGCGCACCGCGGGCTCAGCAGGACGGCATCCATGCCCAGGCCGGCGGCCGACCTGAAGATCGCGCCGAGGTTGGTGTGGCTGACCAGGTCCTCGCAGACGAGCACCCGGCGCGCGGTGGCGAGCAGCCGCGCGGCGTCGAGCGGCTCCCGGCGGCACATCGACGCCAGGGCCCCGCGGTGGACCTCGAACCCGGTGATCGCCGCCAGCACCGCCGGGCCGGCCACATACACCGGCGCGGCGGGCTGGCCGGGCGACGGCCGGGCCCAGAAGCCGGCCGGGACGCCGTGACGCCGCGCCGGCGACACCAGTACCGAGCGCGGCTGGTAGCCCGCGCGCAGCGCCCGTTCGATCACCCGCTCGCCCTCGGCGATGAACAGCCCCTGCTCGGGTTCCCGGCGCCGGCGCAGCGCGACGTCGGTCAGCGCCACGTAGTCCGAGACGCGCGGGTCGGCCGGGTCGTCGATGACGACGACCGGCCCGTCACCCTCGGCCGTCAAGCCGTCCTCATCCACCCCGGCACCGCCCGACTGTCATATCCACGAAACCCACGACCTGCAGAATCACCGCCCATGAGCACACCCGGCACCGCCGACACCAGCCCCTCCGACACCAGCGCCGTGCCCGGGGAACGACCCATGGCCGACCTTCTGGTGATCGGCGCGGAGCTGGTCGCGACGGTGGACGCCGAGCGGCGCGAGATCCGCGGCGGCTGGGTGGCGATCACCGACGGGCTCGTCAGCGCGATCGGCGGACCCGAGCAGACACCGCCCGCCGCGGCCCGGACGCTGCGGGCCGACGGCTGCCTGGTGACGCCAGGCCTGGTGAACACACATCACCACATCTACCAGAACCTCACCCGCTCCTTTGCGCCGGCGCTCGGCGGCACTTTGTTCAACTGGTTGAAGACGCTCTATCCGCTGTGGTCCCGGCTGGATGAGGAGGCCGTCCACACGTCGGCGTACGTGGGGCTGACCGAGCTCGCGCTGGGCGGCTGCACGACGACGACCGACCACCTGTACGTCCACCCGCGCGGCGGCGGCGACCTCATCACGGCCGAGATCGCGGCCGCGCAGCAGCTGGGAATGCGCTTCCACCCGACCCGTGGGTCGATGTCGCTGTCGGTGAAGGACGGCGGGCTTCCACCGGACTCGGTCGTCCAGGAGCCCGACGAGATCCTGGACGACTCCGCCCGGCTCGTCGCCAAGCACCACGACCCGTCGCACGGGGCGATGGTGCGGATCGCGCTCGCACCGTGCTCTCCCTTCTCGGTGAGCCCGGAGCTGATGACGGCGACCGCGGAGCTGGCCGAGGAGCTCGACGTCCGCCTGCACACCCATCTGGCCGAGGATCCCGAGGAGGACGACTACTGCCTGGCCGTCTTCGGACGGCGGCCGATCGACCAGTTCGCCGAGGTCGGCTGGGGCAGTGACCGAGCCTGGGTCGCCCACTGCATCTGCCCGAACCCCGAGGAGATCGAGCGCCTCGGGACCTGGGGCACCGGGGTGGCCCACTGCCCGAGCAGCAACATGATCCTCGGCGGCGGGCTCGCCCCGGTCGCCGAGATGCGCGCCGCCGGCGTCCCCGTCGGGCTGGGCTGTGACGGTTCGTCGTCGGCCGACTCGGCCTCGCTCTGGCTCGAGGCGCGCACCGCGATGCTGCTCGGCCGGCTGCGCCAGGGAGCCGGCGCGATGTCCGCCCGCGACGCCCTGGAGATGGCGACCCGGGGCGGGGCGGCCTGCCTCGGGCGCGCCGGGGAGATCGGCGTCCTCGCGGTCGGCTCGGTGGGCGATCTGGTCGTCTGGCCACTGGACGGAATCGCCTACGCCGGAGCCCTTTCCGATCCGATCGACGCCTGGCTGCGCTGCGGGCCCACGGCTGCCCGCCACACGGTCGTGGCCGGGCGCACGGTGGTCGAGAACGGCCTGCCAGTCGACTCCGACCTGCCCGAGATGCTCAGCCGTCACCGCCGCATCGCAGCGGGCATTCAGGCGGCGTTCGAGAATGCAGGGTAGCCGTTACTCCGTACACGGCCCATCGGCGCACCGATCCGGCCCCTGAACATGGCTGGTTGCACCCGCTTCGGCGCAGTATCCTGGCAGGGAGCTTGCAGTTCCGGACCAACAGCTCGCGTTCGGCGCTCGGCCTGACTGTTAGGGCATCAATGCCGTCATGACCCTCGGCCGCGGCACGAATCGCGTTCCAGGCAGCCGCCGTCGGCGCCACCCGCCGAATCCCCCGATCGGCGCCGAACGCGCCGGCGGCGGCGTCATTCACGCCGCGCGCTCCGGCCGCTCGGCACTCCGCTCGGCACTCCGGCCGCTCGACTTCGGCCGCTCGGCGGCGCACTCCGGCCGCTCGGCGCCACGCCAGGTCACCTCGGCACGCCAGACTTCGGCCGACGCGGCACTCCTGCCTCGCCGCGCGCCACTCCACGCGGCCGGCAGCCGGCAGCCATCGACAAGCGAACGCGACAAGCGAACGAGGTTCCCCACGGTGCAGGCACGTCCCCAGATCCGACCCGACGGTGCGGTCGTGCCGACGCTGTCAGCCGACACCACCGCGGCGCTCACCGCGACGCTGGGCCGTCTCGACGCCGAACTGGCGGCCCGCCACCCGGGCGATCCCGGCACCCGTCAGCCGGTGCACACCTGCTACGTCCCGGCCGACCGGGTTCACCCGGACATCGTCGGTGAATGGGGCCGCGCGGCCCGCGAAGCGCTCACCCGGCACGCACCGGATCCCGACACGCTCGCGCTGGTCACCCTGGGCGGGTCGGCCGCGGCCCTCGCCGCGGACGTGTACACGCATGTCAGCCGCACCCTGGCAGCGGAACCGGTCCAGGACCTCAGAGTCGACCTGGAGGACGGCTACGGCATCCGCGCCGACAGCGCCGAGGACGCGGACGCCGTAGCCGCGGCCAGGGCGATGCGGTCCGCGGCCGCCGCCGGCACGCTGCCCGCCTGCTACGGCCTGCGCCCCAAATCGCTCGACGCGGCCGTGCGGGCTCGGGGGCTGCGCAGCCTCGACCTCTTCCTCACCACCCTGGCCGGAGACGACGGACCGCCACCCGGCCTGGTGGTGACGTTGCCCAAGGTCAGTGCGCCGGAGCAGGTGGTGGTCTTCTGTGACGTCCTGACGTCCCTTGAACACCAGCTCGGTATCGGGCCCGTCGCGCTGGAGATCCAGGTCGAGACGCCGGCCGCGGTGATGGGCCTGCCCGCGCTGGTCGCCGCCGCGCCCGGCCGGCTCACCGGGCTGCACGTGGGCACCTACGACTACTCCGCGGCGCTCGGCATCTCCGCGGCCGACCAGGCCAGCGATCATCCGGCCGTGGAGCTGGCCACCGCGCTGATGCAGCTCGCGGCGGCGGGCACCGGCGTCCGGGTCGCCGACGGCTCCTCCAACCTGCTGCCCGTCGGGGCGGCGGCGGACGTCCACGCCGGCTGGCGCCGTCACGGCGAGCTGGTCCGCCGGGCCTGGTCACGAGGTCTCTACCAGGGCTGGGACCTGCACCCGGCGCAGCTCGTCAGCCGGCACGCCGCGGTCGCGGGCTGCCTGCTGCGCGGGCTCCCCGACGCGCTGCGCCGGCTCGCGGACTACGCCGCCGCACGCGCCTCGGGCTCCGTCGCCGACGAACCCGCGACGGCACGGGCCCTGGCCGGCCACGTGCTGCGCGCGCTCGACGCGCATCTGTTGGACGACACGCGGCTGCGCACCGCCGGTCTGGACCGCGCGACGGTCTCCCGGCTGGGTGGGCGGCCGCCCGAGGCCCGACCGCGCTGACCCCGACCTGGGGATTGTGGCGGGATGCGGACACCACCCGCTGTTAGCCGGCGACCGTGAGGAGTCGGGGGCGCTGAAGAATGGGAAGATCAAGGAATTTTGGTCGTCAGGACGACCAAAATCCCTTGATCTTGTCCGGTAGCAACCACCAGGCGCGGTCGCGAGCGGACTCCGCCGCTCCGCCGGGTTCCGCCACCACGCTCTGACAGCGACAGCCAAAATCGTCAGATCTTGTCAGCCAGCAATCCGGTCGCCGGTCGCCGTCGCTGTCCGGGTGCGCGGTCAGCTGCCGCGGTAGGTGGTGTATCCGAAGGGCGCGAGCAGCAGCGGGACATGGACGTGCTCGGCCGCGTCCTCGATGACGAACGCGACCGCGACCTCGGGATGGAAGGCCGAGTGCCCGGCGGTGTCGAACAGCAGCCGCCAGGTGCCGGCGCCGTCCGCCGGCAGCTGCGCCACCCGCCCGTCGCCGTCCGTGACGGCCTGCGCGACCGGGCGCCAGCCCTTCACCTCACCGTCGAGGGTCAGCACAGCCCGTTCGAGACGGACCGGAACCCCGACGGCCGGTTTCCCGACGCCGGTGTCCAGCACATGGGTCGACAAGCTCACAGGCACCGCCTTCTCCGGCCGCCGCGAAGCCGGAGCTGCGCCGCGGCCTCGTCACGTCGCCGTCACGTCGCCCGGGGCCGGGCGACGGCGGTCACTCGCCGGTGATCAGGTGGCGCAGGCGCAGCGCCGTGATCTCGGCCTGCTGACCGGCCGCCACGCGAAGCTCGGCGTCGGGCTCGTTGGCCATCCTCTCGCGAAGCAGGTCCAGCATCTCCTCGGCGCCACGCCCGGCGGCCCGAACCAGGAAGACGAACCCGAACCGATCCTCGTAGGCGGCGTTGCCCTCCGCGAGCGCGCGGCGGACCTCGGCACTCGCCTGGTCGAGCGCGGCCTGCTCACGCCGGGGGGCGTCGATGGTGACGATGGTGGCCCGGGACGACGTGGGCGGCGTCGGCGCGGGGGCCGGGCGCTCCCCGATCCGGGGATGCGCGGTGAACGCCTCGAGCCAGGCCGAGTCTGGCAGCGCCCACCACTCCTGCTCGGCGGCGGGCAACAGCGCCGCGAGGGTGCCGAAGGGCCGGCGGGCCACCACGGCGTCCGCCCAGTCCTCGGAGCCGCAGCAGGCCAGGAGCTCCTCCCGGGCGGCCGCGGTGGCCAGCGAGTCGAACCAGCGCATGGCCAGCCCCTCACGACCGGCCGCCGTCGGGTTGCCGAGCAGCCGCAGCCGGGCCAGCCCGCCGTCCGGGATCGCGTCGACCCGGATGTGGGTGGCCTCGGCCGGTACCTCCAGGTCGAAAAGGTGCCGGGTGTTCGGCTGGACCCTGGTCCGGGGCATCAGCGGGCGCCACTCGGGGACCGCCGCGAGGCCCGCCGCGGCCACCTCGCCGTCCCCCGCCTCCGGGGCGTTCGCCGCCCACAGGGCGACCGCGCGGGGCGCGTTGCCGCGGAAGTGCCGGGTGTCGACCTCGGCCCGCACCACGGTGCCCTCGGTGGCCAGCCGCACCACCGCCCAGTCGTGCCCCTCGCCGCGCCGGCGCCGGGTCTCCCACCCCTCGCCCATGACCCGGGCCTCGCCGGAGGCGTTCAGGTTGTGGCGGTCGCCGTAGTGCATGTCACTGGCGGCGACCACGACACCGCCCAGGTAGGCGGCGGCGAGATCCGAGGTCACCCGGTCGAGCAGCCGCGGGTCGGGAACGACCACGCCGTGCACCCGCAGGCGGGCCACCCCACCGTCCGGGTGGATGGTCAGCCGCAGGTGACTGATCCGGAACCGTGCCTCCTCGGGCACGGCGAGGACGTTGACCGCGTCGGCCGACACCGGCGTACGGCCCACTAGCGGCACCCAGGTGACCGAGTCCTCCGCGACCTCCTCGGCGGACGGATAGCCGGCCAGCGTCGCGCCGTGCAGCTCGACCGCCTCCGGAGCGTTGCCGGTGAAGTGGGTCGTGTCGACGGTCACGGCGTGCACGATGCCCGGCGCGCCCAGCCGGACGATCGCCCAGTCCGAACCGGGCAGGTCACGGCGGCGCCGGGTCTCCCAGCCGTCGGTCCACTGGCCCCGCTCGGTGAACACCCCGGGACGGACCACCGGGGCCTCCGGGAGGAGCATGCGTTCCGCGTGCGCGAAGAACTCGTCGTTCACCGCCACGACCGAGCCCCCGAAACGGGCCGCGGCCAGGTCGACGAGGTTCGTCAGGTCGGGCGCATCAGACATTCGAGAACTCCTTCGACATGCTTCCCTGCTTCACCGAGCTTCACCGATCTTGACCGTGTCTCACCGTGCGAGCAGCCGGCCTCGGACCGGCCGGTCGCCGTCGGCGCGATGCCCCCGCAGATAGGTCGCGAGCACCGCTCCTTCGAGCGTTCGTCCAGCGTATGGCGTCAACGGATGGCGGTGGCTCAGCAGCTGCGGGTCGACAACGAAGCTCGCGTCGGGGTCGAGGACAACCAGATCGGCGTCCGCGCCCACCGCGATGCGGCCCTTGGAACCGGCCGGAGCGCTGCCACCACCGCCACCACCGTGGCCGCTGCCGCTGCCATCGCCGCCCGGGGCGGGCGTGCCCAGGCCCACGAGGTCGGCCGGGCCCGAGCACATCCAGCGGGCGACGTCGACCAGGCTGTGGCCGCGCCGGCGGGCCTGGGTCCACACCGCGGGCAGGCCGAGCTGGATGGAGGCGATGCCGCCCCAGGCGGTCCCGAAGTCCCCGGTCTCGACCGACTTCAGCGCGGGGGCCGCCGGCGAGTGGTCGGTGACCACCCCGGCGAACAGACCGGCCGCGAGGCCGTCCCACAGCCGATCCAGGTTCGGGCGCTCACGAATGGGCGGGGCGCACTTGAAGATGGTGGCACCATCGGGGACCTCCTCGGCGACGAAGGTCAGATAGTGCGGGCAGGTCTCCACCGTCAGGGGCAGGCCGGCCTCGCGGGCGGCGACGACGTCGTCGAGCGCCTCGGCGGCGGCCAGGTGGAGCACGTGCAACCGGGCCTCGGTCGACGCGGCGAGGGCGGCCAGGGAGGCCACCGCGGCCTTCTCCGCGGCCGGCGGACGGGACCGCAGCCAGCTGCTGAAGGCCCGGCCCGCCGCGGCGGGCGCACTGGCCAGGACCGCCGGCGACTCCGCGTGGACGACCGTGAGGGCGCCCATCCGGGCGGTGTGCCGGGAGGCCGCGGCCAGCACGTCCATGCTCACGTGCGGAAACTCCTCGACCCCGGACGGGGCCAGGAACGCCTTGAAGCCGAAGACGCCGGCGTCGTGCAGCTCGGCGAGGTCGTGCAGCCGGCGCGCGTCGGCGCCGATGACGCCACCCCAGAACCCGACGTCGACCGCGATCTGCCCGGCCGCGGCGGCGCGCTTGACCGTCAGGGCCTCCAGCGACGTGGTGGGTGGGATGGAGTTCAGCGGCATGTCGATGATCGTCGTCACGCCGCCCGCCGCCGCGGCCCGGGTGGCGGTGGCGAAGCCCTCCCACTCGGTGCGGCCCGGCTCGTTGACGTGCACATGCGTGTCCACGACCCCGGGCATGAGCACCAGGTCCCCGACGTCGGTGACCGCCGCGTCGGCGGGGACGTCCGCCGGCGCGGTGACGGCGGTGATCCGGCCGTCGGTGACGTGCACGGCCGCGGGGCGTTCGCCGCCCGGCAGCACGACCCGGCTCGACCGGATCACCTCGACCGCCTCGGGCAGCACCGCCCGACCGGGCCCCGGCATACCGCTCATCGGTGTCCCTCCCTCACCACGGCCTCGGGCCAGCCCACGGCGTCCGGCCCATCCGTGGCCGTGGCCCTGTGCGCGGCGTCGGGCCGATCCGCGGAGGCCGCCGGCGCCGCGCCCACCGGGTCGTCCGGGTCTGCCAGGTCGTCCCGGTCTGCCAGGTCGTCCCGGCCTGCCAGGTCCACCAGGTCGACCGGGCGCACCGGCACGCGGCGCAGGTCGCGGCCGACCGCATCCCGGATCGCCGCCACGATCGCGGCGGTGGCCGTGCAGGTCGGGGTCTCCCCCACGCCCTTCGCTCCGTACGGCGAGTCGGGCTGGGGGTAGGTCAGTGCGACGAAGTCCAGCGCCGGCACGTCCGCGGCGGTCGGGAGCAGGTAGTCGTGCAGGGTCGGGTTGGTCACCACACCGCCCACGGTGACCAGTTCCTCCATGACCGCCAGCCCCAGCCCCTGGGCGGTGCCGCCCTCCACCTGGCCGCGCAGCGACAGCGGGTTGATCACCGTGCCGCAGTCCTGTGCCAGAGCCAGCGCGACGACCCGCACCAGGCCGAGGTCAGGGTCAACGTCGACCACCGCGCGGTGCGCGGCCGCGGCGAAGGCCACGTGCGGATCACCCTGGCCATGCTCGTCCAGCGCGGTCGTGCGCCGGTGGTGGAAGGTGTACTCGGCCTCGACCGGACCGGCCGCGAGCGCCTCGGTCAGGGCGAGCCTGGTCCCCGTCTCCGCGCCGATGATCTCTCCCCCGTCGATCACCAGCGCCCGTCGCGGCGACTCGACGACCTCCGCCGGCAGGCCCAGCGCCCGCGCGACCCGGGCCAGCAGCCGGTCGACCACGGCCACGCAGGCGCCGCGCACCGCACCGCCGCTCATCCAGGTCTGGCGGGACGCACTCGTCGACCCGGCGCTGCCGACCCGCGTGTCGGCGGGCAGCAGCTCGATCCGTTCCACCCCGAGCTCGGTGCGCGCGATCTGCCCGGCGATCGTGACGAACCCCTGCCCGACCTCGGAACACGCGCTGTGGACGGTGGCGAACGGCTGCCCGGCGTCGTCGAGGGCGAGCCTGATCCGCGCCGTGGACGAATCGTCCATCCCCTCGGAGAACAGCAGGTTCTTGTAGCCGAGCGCGTAGCCGACCCCGCGGCGGATCCGGCTGATCCGCGCCCCGGCGGCGCGACCGCCGGGACGGGCCGTCCGGGGGGTGTCCTCGGTCAGGCGGGGCGGCAGCGGGCGGGCCGCGACCGCCTCGATGGCCTCGCGCGCGGGCAGTGGCGGCCCGACGACCTGCCCGGTCGGCAGCACATCACCGGGCACGAGCGCGTTGCGGACCCGTAGCGCGACCGGGTCCATGCCCAGCCGGTCGGCAAGTCGGTCCATCTGGGCTTCATGCCCGAAAGCGACCTGCGGCACGCCGAAACCACGCATCGCACCGCACGGCGGGTTGTTCGTCCGGACGACGAGGCCGTCCAGCCGCGCGTGCGGCACCCGATACGGGCCGGCCGCGTGCGTGACGGCGTTGGCGAGCACGGCGGGCGACGAGGAGGCGTAGGCCCCACCGTCCATCACGACCCGGGCCTGGACGCTGACCAGGTCACCGGACGGGGTGGCGGTGTGGCGGAACCACATCCGCGCGGGGTGGCGATGCGGATGTCCCAGGAACGACTCGACCCGGTCATAGGCGATCCGCACCGGCGCACCGGTGGCGAGCGCCAGCAGGGCGCCGTGGATCTGCAGGGTCACGTCCTCGCGCCCCCCGAACGCGCCGCCGATCCCGGCCAGCTCCAGCCGGACCAGCGCCTCGGGCAGCCCGAGGCAGGCGGCGATCTGCTCGCGGTCGGAATGCAGCCACTGGGTGGCGACCCACAGGTCGATCCCGCCGTCGGCGGCCGGGACGACGAGCGCCGCCTCCGGGGCCAGGAAGGCCTGGTCCTGCATTCCGACGACATAGCTGTCCTCGACGACCACGCTCCCAACGACTGCGGGATCGCCGTGCCTCAGCGTGATCTCCCGGAAGACGTTGCCGTCCGGGTGGACGAGCTCCGCACCCGGTTCGAGGGCGCGTTCGGGGTCGACGAGCGGCGGCAGCGGCTCGTACTCGACCTCGATGGCGGCCAGGGCTCGCCGGGCGGTCGCCGCGTCCACCGCCGCCACCGCCGCCACCGGCTCGCCGGCATAGCGGGTCTCGGCCGCCGCGAAGACCGGCTGGTCACTGACGATGAGCCCGTACGTCGCCAGCCCGGGGACGTCGGCCGCGGTCACGACGGCGGCCACCCCGGGCAGAGCCGCCGCGGCGGCGGTGCCGAGCCTTCTGATCCGCGCCCGGGGGTGCGGTGAGCGCAGGGTGCGGGCATGCAGCATGCCGGGCACGCTCAGATCACCGACGTAGCTGAAGCGCCCCTCGACCTTGCTGACCCCGTCGGGCCGCGGCTCCGAGCGCCCGACGCCCCGGTGGCCGCCGGCCACACCGATCCGCCCGGCCATGCCCGCCTCGCCTGTCATGCGCCGTTCGTCCATCTCACGGTCCCCGTGGTGGCGGCGGCCTGCGCCCGGCTGGCCTGGACGTCCCGCACCGCCGCGATGATGCGGCCGTAGCCCGTGCACCGGCAGACGTTCCCGGCGAGCGCGTCGCGGATCTCGTCCTCGTCGGCACCCGGTCGGCGACCGAGCAGGTCCGTGACCGCCACGACCATGCCCGGGGTGCAGAACCCGCACTGGACGGCGCCATGCGCCAGAAACGCCGCCTGGATGTCGGCCGCGGGCCCGCCGGCACCGAGACCGGCGACGGTGACCACACGCGCGTCCACGGCGTCCGCGGCGAGCACGGTGCACGCGAGCACAAGCCGATCGTCGAGCAGGACGGAGCAGGAACCGCACCTGCCCTGCTCGCAGGCGTCCTTCACCGCGGTGACGCCGAGCCGCTCCCGCAGGACGGTGAGCAGCGACTCCTCGATCCGGGCGTCGGCGACGACACGCCGCACACCGTCGATGTTGAGGCGGTAGGAGAGCGAGAGCACACCCGCGCTCACCGCATCCGCACCCGCGCTCACGCCGCCCCCACCCGCGCCCACGCCGGCGCTGTCAGGGCCCACGCCACCCGTGCTCACGCGGCCTCCTCATGCCGTGCCGGCCCGAGGCACCGGGCGAACGCCCGGGCCGCGAGCACACCGCCCGCGTGCGCCCGGTAGTCGGCCGGGTGGCGCGGGTCCTCGGGCAACGGCGGTGCCGCGCGCAGCACCTCGGCCGCCAGCTCACCGAAACGGCGGGCAACCGCGGGGGAGGCGGTTCCGGTCGACCAGTCGACCTCCTCGCCGGCGAGGCGCTCCGCCTCGGTCACCCGCCAGGGCCCGGCCGCCACGCCACTCACCGCACAGCACACCCGTTGACGCACTCTGTCCACCAGGAACGCGCAGGACACGAGCGCGGGAAACGCCGCCTGCCGCCCGCCGATCTTGAGGTAGGTCTGCGGGCCGCTCGGGCGGGCGATCCGCACCGCGGTGACCAGTTCGCCGGGCTCCAGGCCGTCGCGCAGCAAAGCCGCGATGCCGGTCGCACGGGGCCCGCGCGCCGAGGCGAGCAGGATCTCGGCCTCCGCGGCGGTGAGAAACGTCAGCAGGTCACCGCGCGGGTTGGCGGAGCCGAGCGCACCGCCGACAGTCGCGCAGTTGCGGATCTGGACCGACCCGACCACCCGGGACGTCGCGGCCAGCCCGGGCGCGAGCGACCAGCCCGCCAGCTCGGCGTAGGTGACACCGGCGCCGACCGTGAGCGTGTCCGCACCGGCGCCGCGCGCCCGCAGCTCCAGCACCCGGCGCAGCGCGACGATCACCGCGGGCTCCCGGCTGCCGGCACGCAGTGCGGGGACCAGATCGGTGCCGCCGGCCAACAGCCACACGCGCCGGCCCGCGCCCGCCTCGGCGGTGAGCGCCCCGACAGCCTCGCCGACGGTTCGCGGCCTGTGCATGACGGTCGGCGGACCCCCAGGCGTCGTCATGTGGCCGACGATAGTGCCGCCACGTTACGGCGACGGAAAAGATCAGCACTGAGAATCCCTTGGTTCAGGGCTGAAAACATAGCGGCACGCCAATTCGTGCAGGGTCTGTCACCGACCGGCGAAAATGTTGCGCTGCGCAGTAGGCCTTTTCTGCCATCGGAGAAGACTCAGTACGGAGGTGTCCGGCGGACGGCAGGTCGGCCCCCGGTACCGAGGCGATGCCGCGGATATCCGACACCGGAACCGCCCCGGTCGGCCGGGTCCCCCGACTACGATGTGATCAGGCCGCGACACCGGGCGACCAGTGGTCACCCGGGCGCTCGGGGGCGGGCCGGTGGCGGAAGGTGGTGCCTGGTGCAGAACAGCACCGATTCGTCAGGCGAGTCGATGAGCGACCCCGACGAAACCCTTCCCCGCCACGACCTGCCGGGCGGGCGGCCCGGTCCTGGCTTCACCTGTGTGTTCTCCAACCCGCCGGTTCCGGCCGTGCAGAACGCGCGGGCCACGCCGGGCCCGCCGCCGAATCCCGACTTCGCCGCCCGCCGCACGTCCGCGGGCTGGCAGGATCTCGACCCGCGGGAGTTCGACCGGCTGCGCCGGCTCGTCGGGGCCGCCGGTGGCCAGGGCGACGGGGCGCTCGCGACGATGTCCGACGAGCAGATCGCCCGCTCGCTGGGAGTGGTCGTCACCGAGGGCGGCCACCCGCAGGTCCTCGCCGGCGCCGTGCTGCTGTTCGGGCGGCCGGAGGCCGTACACCGCCACGTTCCCCAGCACGAGGCGGCCATCCAGGTCATCGGCCCGGAGACCGGTGAGCCTGGTGCGGCCGGTGAGCCCGGCGCCCGGATGAACGACTTCTTCCGCTGGCCGCTGCTTCGCCTCACCGAGGAGCTGCTCGCCCGTTTCCGGGCCCGTAATCCCAGCCGGGAGATTCGCTACGAGCTGGTTCGCACCAGCGTGCCCGCCTACGCCGAACAGGCGTTCCGTGAGCTGCTCGCCAACGCCTTCGTGCACCGTGACTACCGGGCCGTCGGCGCCGTCCACACGCAGTGGACCAGCGAGGGAATCGAGATCACCAGTCCCGGTGGCTTCGTGGACGCCGGCCGTGCGCCGCACACGTCCGCGCTGTCCGTACGGCCGCCCCGGCCGCGCAGCCCGCTGCTGGCGGACGCGTTCCGCCGGGCCGGCATCACCGAGCGGTCCGGGCGGGGCATCCGCCGCGCCTACGCGGCGCAGCTGGCCGGCGGGCTCGCCGGGCCGGACTTCCACCGCTCGACGGCGGACTGTGTGATCGCCGTCCTGCCGGCCCAGGAGGCGGATCTCGCCTTCGCGCACTTCGCGCTCGGCCGTTCGTCTGCCGGGAGCCCCCTGGAGCTGCCCGACCTGCTCGTCCTCACCACCGCCCTGCGCGACGGGCCGCTGCGCACCGCCGACGCCGCCGAGCTGCTCGGCACCGGCAAGGAACAGGCCCGCCGGCAGCTGACCGGCATGGTCGGCCGCGGCCTGCTGGCCATCGACGGCGACCGTGGCACCCGGGTCTGGGCGCCGTCCCCCGACGTGCGGCGCGCGCTGCGTGAGGCGGCGTCCCAGCTGCGGCCCCGCCCGGCCCCCGGGCCGCGCACGGCTACCGGGTCGCGCGCCTCCTCCGAGCCCCGCACGACCTCCGAGCCCAGCCCGGCCTCCGGGGCGCGAGCGGCTTCCGGGGCACAGGCGGCCCCCGGAATCTGAGCGCCTGTCCGGCTCAGGGGCGGATGTACAGCTCCCGGCCGAGGCGGGCGATCGTGCGCAGCGGTGAGGCGAGGCGGCAGCCGAGCTCGCGGGCCTTGCTGTCGACCGCCGCGAGCTGACCGAGCACCGCCTCCCAGGGGGCGTCGCTCATCAGGCCCGCCACCGGCAGCGGGCAGGCGGCCAGCACCCAGCCACGGTCCACGACGACGAACCCGCCGCCCATCCCCTCGAGCGCCCGGGCCGCGGTCAGCATGTCCGCGTCGCCGGCCCCGACGATCACCAGGTCACCGGGGGCCGAAGCCGCGGACGCCCCCAGCGCCCCCCGGGTGAGCCCGATACCGCGCACCATGCCGACCCGTACCCGGTCGGCGCGCCCCGTCCGATCCAGAACCGCGATCTTGAGCAGGTCCCGGGACGGATCGGCGACGACGACACCGTCGCGCAGGGTCGGTTCGATCCGGACGACGCTCACCCGCGGCCGGTCCCCCTGCCCCCCGGACGCGTCGATGACCACCGGGGATGGCACCGGCGCCAGCAGCGCGGCGGACGTCATGCCGCCGTCACCGGGCACGCTCACGTCGACGACACCGAGGCTGGTGTCCCGGCGCCCGCCCCAGTGCATGCAGGGCGAGGTGAAGGATCCGGTGTACAGCCCCGCCGGCAGCCGTACGGACGACTGGGCCCAGTCCGGCGCGACATCGAGGTTGTCGAACAGCGCGCGACCGCGTTCGGCCGCGATCCGGCCGCCGGCGATGACCACGTCAGGCGGGACACCGGCGGTCAGGTCCCGCACGATCTGCAGGTCGGCGAGCCGGGCCGGGGCGATCAGGCCGAGCACGTGATCGAGGCCGAAGGCGCGGGCCGGATCGAGGGTGGCTGCCAGGACCGCGGTGCCGACACCGCCGCCCGCCCGGATCTGGGCCCGGACCTGGTCGTCGAGGTGGGGGAACGCGGACGCGCCGGCCAGCGGAGGTGCCGGCATCTCCAGGCCCGGGAAGGCGGTGACCAGGTGCGGCACGGGCGCGGTGAGCGGAACGGGCCGTTGCGGGGGGGCCGGAAGCCCACCGGCCAGGCCTTCGAGGGGGTTCACCTGCCGGGGCACGGCCTGGGAGATGAACCCGCTGTCCACACCGGGCCCGACACCGACGCTGACCCCGGGTCCAGCGACACCCGAACCAGCGGCACCCGAACCAGCGATGCCGGCACCAGCAGCAGCGGCGACACCGGCACCGGACTCCGTGGCCGAACCGGTCCAGGGCTCGGCGGGATCAGCGCCCCACGCCTCGACCGGCCCGCGGGGCAGCACCCGCATCGGTGTTCCGGTGCCCAGGACCAGCGCACGGCCCGGCGTGCCGTACATCTGCTCGATCTGCGCGGGATCGGTCAGCACGGTCACCGTGCCGCGGGGCACGACAAGCCTGGCGAGCTCCCCGGGAGAGAGCAGGGTGCGCTCGACCGACGTCCGGGCGTCGACGTAGGCAGGCAGGACGAAACGGCCCGCCGCGTCGAGGCTTCGGCGTGCCCCCAACGCGCCGGGGCGGGTGATCGCGGCGATGTAGCGGCCCGCGATGATCACGTCACGCCGCACCAGGTCACCGGTCTGGACGACCAGCACGACACCGCCGCGGATGGCGAAGTCGGCCTCGGCCTGCCCCAGCGCAATGGCCCGCAGACGTTCGATCTCGGCCGGGGACGGCCCGAGGGACTCGCCGGCCCGCGCGGCTGCCGAGGTCAGGTGTGGGCGCGGCGCGAGCAGCGCGCCGCCGGTCGCGCTGACGTGGCCGGTCGCGCTGACGTGGCCGGTCGCGCTGACGTGGCCGGCGGTCCCGCCGTCGCGCGGTGCGGGACGGCGGCGGGCCGGCCCTCGCCGTGCGCCCGGTGCCGCCAGCGGCATCGCAAGCGGGGGAAGGCCGGGGAGCGGGCCGACAACAGGGCGATCAGGCCCGGCTCCCGGCGCGCCTGACACCGGCGGAGGGGAGATGGACGCGGCGACCGGGGTGGCCACCGGCACGGCCGCGGCCGCCTGCGCACCGCTGGGAGGCGCGCAGGGGTAGAAGGCGTCGACCACGGGGTCGACGTCCCGCTCAGCGGCCATGACGCCCTCCGGAGCTCACCGGCCGGCCCCGCCGGCTACCCGGTAACGAATGCACGCGCTGAGACTTCGTTGGGACGGGTCGACGATGAGCCTTTTCCATCCTCGGCTCCGGCCTGGCGCGACAGCGCCCGACAGGCGTGAGATGGAAAAGGCTCACTGACCACGCCATCACGCGACCACCCAGGCACGTTCCGACGCACTGCTCTACACCCGCATTCTCGTACGAGACGGGGACTTCGCGTGGTCAGGTGGCCCAAAGCAAGCAGTGCAATATGCGCCACATCACAGTGGGTGACCAAAAACAGGCGTGGACGGTCGCCAAGGGTAACCAGTGGCGGCTACGTAACCGTGGTGACCATCCTGCGTAACCGTGGCGACCCATCCCGTCGGACGTCCCAGCCCCATCCGGGACGGCTCAGGCGCGCCGGGAGGGCGCCGGGCCGTAGCGGGCGAGGACGACCGCCTCCACGAACCCGACCAGCGCGTAGATCGCCACGCTCGCCACGGTGATCAGCACGGTCGCCGCCCACACCCCGCCGTAGTCGAACGTCTGCTGCGAACGCTGCATGAGGTAGCCGAGCCCCTTGCCGGTGGCCAGCCACTCCGCGAGCAGCGCGCCGATGACCGCGGACGGCACGGAGATCCGGGCCGAGACGAACAGCGCGGGCAGCGCGCTGGGCAGCGACACCTTGCGCAGCACGGTGAACGGGCCGCCGCCATAGGCCAGCACGAGATCGGCCGCCGCGCTGGACGCCGACCGCAGCCCGAAGACCAGGTTGACCAGGGACGGGAAGAACACGACGATTCCCGCGATCACGGAGACCGCCAACAGGCCGCGGCCGAAGATCAGGGTGAGCAGCGGCGTCATCGCGACCAGCGGCACCGACCGCAGCATCATCGCCACCGGCATCAGGGCCTGTTCGACCGAACGGCTGAGCACGAACGCGATCGCGATGCCGAGGGCGGCCACCGTTCCCACCGCGTACCCGACCGCCGCGTCACCCAGGGTGTGCCACAGGCCATCCAGGATGACGTCGCGGTTCTCGGTGGCGTCCGGCGCGGTGAACAGGTACTGCCAGACCGCCTGCGGGTCCTTGGCGACCAGCGGGTTGAGGTCGAAGACCTCGATGAACGCGTACCACAGACCGATGATCACCCCGGTGGAGGCGACCACGGACAGCAGCGTCCGCCCGATCCGGGTGGCGATCGCGCCCGCGACCGAGTGCCCCCGCCGACCGCGGGCCACGCCCGCGGCCCCTGCTGCCGGCGACGGCGTCGGTGGCGGTGGCGGTGACGGTGCGCCCGCGTCGACTGCGGCCGTGCTCATCGGGCACCTCCGGGATTGCCGCGGGGAGCCCACGGCATGAGCAGCCGGGCCAGCAGGGCCGTCACCGCGTAGCCGAGGCCGGCGATGGCGGACGCCACCATTGCCAGCGCCCAGGTGCGGGGAACCTCCAGGGCCTGCTGCGAGTGGACCATCGCGATGCCCAGGCCGCGGTCGGCACCGAGGAACTCGCCGATGATCGCGCCCAGGATCGCGGCCGGGGCCGCGATCTGCAGCGCCGCGAACGTGCTCGGCAACGCGGCGCGCAGGCGGACGAAGCGCATCTGGTCGATGACCCTGCCGCCGCTCGCGCGGATGACGTCCAGGCTGGCCTGGTCCGGGGCCCGCAGGCCGAGCAGCGCACCGACCAGCGTGGTGAAGAAGACCGAGATCCCGGCGAGCGCCTTCTGCGGGGTGCTGCCGTCGAACACGGTGGTCAGGATCGGGCCGATCGCGATGATCGGCAGGCAGTAGGAGGCGACACCGATCTGGAGCAGCACCCGCTCGACCACGGGAACACCGAAGAACAGGATCGCCAGCCCGATCGCCAGGCCGTTGCCGACCAGCCACCCCTGCGCGGCGATCGACACCGTCGCGGTGGCCGACCGCCAGAGCAGCTGCCGGTCCTCCCACAGCGCGCGGGCGACCTCCCACGGCGTCGGAACGACACCGCCACGATCAAGGACGGTGACCGCGAGCAGCCACCACAGTGCGATCAGACCGGCGACGCCGACCGCGCCGCCGATCCACCCCGGCGCCGCCGGCCGAGCCGCTGAAGGGCCACCCGCTCGCCTGGCTGCCGCGGGGCCGTCCGCCCGTCCGGCCACCCGGTCGCCTGTGCGTCCGGACGTCTGGCCGACCGCACCTGTCGTGCCGGCCGCCGCGTCCGGCCCGGTGTCGCCCTCGCGCGGGTCCGAGTCGGTGGTCGGCACCGAGACCGAGACCCAGGAGGCCGGTGAGGAGGCCGACGACGCGCTCAGAACCAGGTCGGGAACCTCGGGCGGCGCGCTCGGATCGCTCATCCAGAGGCCTGCGCGGGCTCACCGGGACTCGCCCCGGCGAACAGGACGGTGGAGAGCAGGTCGTGCAACTCGTGGAAACGCGCCGTACGCAGCATCTCCGGTGTCCGCGGGCGCGGCAGGTCGATGCTGACCCGGGCGGCGATCCGTCCGGGCCGGGCGCTCATCACGGCGACGGTGTCGGAGAGGATGACCGCCTCCGGGATGGAGTGCGTCACCAGCACCGTGGTCGTCGCGCGCTCGCTCCAGATCCGCAGCAGCTCGAAGTTGAGGCGCTGGCGGGTCATGTCGTCCAGGGCGCCGAACGGCTCGTCGAGCAGCAGCACCTTGGGCTCGACGACGAGGGCCCGCGCGATCGCGACCCGCTGGCGCATACCGCCGGACAGCTGGGCCGGCCGGGCCCGCTCGAACCCGGTCAGGCCGACGAGCGAGATCAGGTCACTGATGACCTTTCGGTCGGCCTTCATCCCGCTGACCTCCAGCGGGAGCCGGATGTTCGCCTCGACCGACCGCCAAGGCAGCAGGGCCGAGTCCTGGAACGCGATGCCCAGGTGGTGTGCCCGGCGTGCCACCGCGGGTGCCTCGCCGTGCACGAGAACCTGGCCCTCGGTGGGCGCCTCCAGGTCCGCGAGGATGCGCAGCACGGTCGACTTGCCGCAGCCCGAAGGCCCGATGAGGGTCAGGAAGGAGCCCGCCGCGGTCGACAGGTTGACGTTCTCGAGCGCGACGACCTGGCCGCGGCCCATACGGAACTCCTTGCGGAGCCCGGCCACGCTCACCCCGGATCCGTCGGATGCGCCCGCCGGGTCCGGGGCCAGGCCGGGAGCCGTTGCAGGCATGGCCGGGGTCATCAGACCAGGTCCGGCTTCGCTGCGTAGATCTCCTTGATGATCGACAAGTCGAACAGCTCCTCCGCGGTGATGGCCACGCCAGCGATCCCGAGGGTCCGGATGTTCTCCTCGACCAGTTCGTCGGTGATCGTGAACAGGCCGTTGGCCTTGGTGTCATCTGTGAGGACCAGCTTGTTCTGGTCCTTGCTCTCCAGGACCTGCTCGTCCTCGTCCAGGCCGAGGTCCTTACCGTAGACAGTCGCCGCCAGGTGCGCCCCGAGCGTCGGATCTGCCAACGAGTCCTTCCAGCCACGAATATCGGCGGTCAGCACCGCCTTGATCTTGTCGCGCTCCTTCTCAATCGATTCCGTACGGACCATGTAGGTCTCGGAGACCAGCGGGTAGTTGTGGTCGGCGAGCAGGAACGAGGTGACCTCGAAACCCTTCACCCGCAGCAGGTTCGGCTCGTTCGTGACGAACGAGAACCAGCCGTCCACCGTGCCGGTGGTGAGCGGCAGCGGGTCGAACTCGACCGGCACCTTCTCGATGGATGACGGGTCGATCGAGTTGGCCTTGAGGAAGGACGACCAAACACTCTCATTGGTCGCCTGAACGCCGATCTTCTTCCCGATCATGTCCTCGGGGCCGGAGAGGGGCTTGTCGGCCATGGAGACGATCGCGAACGGGTTCTTCTGATACTGCGCACCTATGATCTTGATGGGCGCGCCGTTGAGGATGGCGTTACCGGTGATATCCGGCGCGGAGATCCCGATGAAGGCCTTCCCGGTCGCCACGTCGGTGTCCTGCGGCGTCGCCGACGGACCACCGGCCATCAGGTTGACCTTGGAGAAGCCGGCCTCCCGGTAGTAACCGCGCTGGTCAGCGATGTAGGCGCCGGCGAACTCGACGTTCTTGATCCACGAGAGGCGCATGTCGAGCGTGCCGAAGCCGCCGCCCCCCGCAGCCGCACCCTCGCTGTCGTCATCACCGCAGGCGGCCAGCAGGCTCCCGCCGCCGAGCGCGAGCAGCGCGGCCCCGGCCGACGCCCCCAGACCCGAGCGCAGGAAACCGCGCCGATCCAGACCTCTGGTGCTACCTGTTGCCACACTAGCCCCCATCGAAAGCCCCCGATCGAACGCGCCCACGGCCCCCCGCCGCACCGTTCCCATCCGGCCGGCCCGGGCGGTCCCACGGAGGCTAGAAAGCACGCGTATCCGAGTTATCGCGGTCACGTGAATTGCCAGTAACCACCATGAGGACGGGAGATACCCTACCCGTCCGGAAATCACCGACCGAGCCGGAGAAAACCGATCAAGAGGTCGGCGATGTCACCAGAACGGCAACCGTTCGAAACCGATCCGAAATGAATACATGGCTCGCGCCCATGCGATCGACACAGCGCGTCTGATCTCGTTGCGGCCAGGTTCACCATCAGTGGCGTGCCGGTATCGGCGCACGGCACACCGGTGCCGATGGTGGCACTGTGGTGGCGGTGTGCGGTGCGTGTAGGCTCCGCGATCGTGCTGCTGAGCCCGCATGAACAGGAACGTCTGCTCATCCATGTGGCCGCCGGCCTGGCCCGCGAGCGCCGCGCGCGCGGGCTGCGGCTGAACTACCCGGAGGCGACCGCGCTGATCACCTCCTATCTCCTGGAGGGCGCTCGGGACGGGCGCACCGTCGCCGACCTCATGGCCGCCGGGAGGACCGTGCTCACCCGGGAGGACGTGATGGAAGGCGTCCCGGAGATGCTGGCCGAGGTCCAGGTCGAGGCGACGTTCCCGGACGGGACGAAGCTCGTCACAGTCCACGAGCCGATCCCTTGATCCCCGGCGAGATCGTCACCGCCGCCGACCCGGTGCGGCTCAACCCGGGCCGGCCGACCCGCACCCTCGTCGTGCGCAACACCGGCGACCGGCCGGTCCAGGTCGGATCGCACTACCACTTCGCGGCCGCGAACCCGGCACTCGACTTCGACCGGGAGGCGGCCTGGGGTTTCCGGCTCGCCGTCCCCGCCGGTACCGCGGTGCGCTTCGAACCGGGCGCCGAGCGCGAGGTCGAGCTGGTCGAGCTGGTCGGCGCGCGCGTCGTGCCGGGGCTACGCCAGGAATGGGCCGGCCCGCTCGCCGACCGGCACCCAACCGGTACGCGTGAAACCGAGCCTGGAGAGGGGCGAGGATGACCGAGCTGCCGCGGTCCCGGTACGCGACCCTGTTCGGCCCGACCGTCGGCGACCGGGTACGCCTCGCGGACACCGACCTTTTCATCGAGGTCACCGAGGACCTCAGCCGCGGCCCGGACCACGCGGCCACCGGCGACGAGGCCGTGTTCGGCGGCGGCAAGGTCATCCGCGAGTCGATGGGCCAGGCCCGCGCCACCCGGGCCGAGGGCGCGCCCGACCTGGTGATCACCGGTGCGGTGGTGCTCGATCACTGGGGTGTCGTCAAGGCGGACGTCGGCGTCCGCGACGGGCGGATCGTCGCCCTCGGCAAGGCCGGCAACCCCGACATCATGGACGGCGTCCACCCGGATCTGGTCATCGGACCCAGCACGGAGATCATCGCCGGGAACGGGAAGATCCTCACCGCCGGCGCGGTCGACACCCACGTGCACTTCATCTGCCCGCAGCAGGTCCCCGAGGCGCTCGGCGCCGGCATCACCACCCTCATCGGCGGCGGCACCGGCCCCGCGGAGGGCACCAAGGCGACCACGGTCACCGCGTCACCCTGGTACCTGCAGCGGATGCTGTCGTCGATGGACGGCTGGCCGGTCAACGTCGCCCTGCTCGGCAAGGGCAACACCGTCAGCGAAGCGGCGATGTGGGAGCAGCTGCGCGCCGGCGCCGCCGGCTTCAAGCTGCACGAGGACTGGGGCACCACCCCCGCGGCCATCGACGCCTGCCTGCGCGTCGCCGACGCCTCCGGGGTGCAGGTCGCGCTGCATTCGGACACCCTCAACGAGGCCGGATTCGTCGAGGACACCCTCGGCGCCATCGCCGGCCGGGCCATCCACGCCTACCACACCGAGGGCGCCGGCGGCGGGCACGCGCCGGACATCATCACCGTCGCCTCCCACGGCAACATCCTGCCCTCGTCGACGAACCCGACCCGGCCGCACACCGTCAACACCCTCGACGAGCACCTCGACATGCTGATGGTCTGCCACCATCTGAACCCCACGGTGCCCGAGGACCTCGCGTTCGCCGAAAGCCGCATCCGGCCGTCCACCATCGCCGCCGAGGACGTCCTGCACGACCTCGGCGCGATCTCGATGATCGGCTCGGACTCTCAGGCCATGGGACGGATCGGCGAGGTCGTGCTGCGCACCTGGCAGACCGCCCACGTCATGAAACGCCGCCGCGGGCCACTGCCCGGCGACGGCGCCGCGGACAACAACCGGGCCCGGCGCTACGTCGCCAAGTACACGATCTGCCCGGCAGTCGCGCACGGCCTGGAGGCCGAGATCGGCTCGGTCGAGGTCGGCAAGCTCGCCGACCTGGTCCTCTACGAGCCGGCGTTCTTCGGGGTTCGGCCGTCGCTGGTCATCAAGGGCGGGTTCATCGCCTGGGCGGCGATGGGCGACGCGAACGCCTCCATCCCGACGCCGCAGCCGGTACTGCCCCGGCCCATGTTCGGCGCGGCCCCCGGGCCCGCCGCGGCCGGCTCGCTGATGTTCGTCGCGCCGGCGGCGCTGGAGGACGGTCTGGACGCCCGGCTGGGCCTGGCCACACCGATGGTCGCCACCGCGAACGTCCGCCGCCGCGGCAAGGCGGACCTGCCGGAGAACACCGCCACCCCGGACATCCGGATCGACCCGGACACGTTCACCGTGCGCGTCGACGGCGAGGCCATCGAGCCCGAGCCGGCCACCGAGCTGCCGATGGCCCAGCGCTACTTCCTGTTCTGAGGCGCCCGTCCGGGCCAGTTCGCCCAGTCCGGCGGCGCGGGGCCTGCACTGGGCTGAGGCTGGGCTGGGACTGGGCTGGGGCTGGGTCCGACCGGTCATCGAGCGCCGCCGTGCCGCCGGTCCGCTTCCGGCAGTGGTCCCGTCCCGGCGTGTCGCCCTCCGGCGCCGCGTTCTGTCGGAAATCATGTGGACTGCCCGCCATGGCCCGGCACAAGAGAGGCACATCGATGGACGCGACCACGCCCCGAAAAGCCCGGACGCGAGCCACCGTTCCCGCGATCGCCCCGACGACCTACGACGACTTCCGCCAGCCCGTCGACCGGCTGTGTGACGGCATCCCGATGCTGGTGGATCTCGATCACGGCGGCGAAACCCTGGAGCGCAGGTTCCTGGACTTCGCCGCCGGGGCCGTCTACGCGCTGTCCGGGCACATCGAGCGGATCGCCCCGCACGCCTATCTACTGATGCCACGCGGTGTCGAGCTACCTCCCGAGGACGTCCACCACCTGCGCGAACAGCACCTGGCCAGCCGGCACGCGCCGGCGCCCGGCATCAGCGTGCGGCGTTTTTGATGAACTGCCGCCGGTAGGCCGCCTGCTCACCCGCGAAGAACGAGCCGCGGACATGGCGGCGCCTGGTGTCGTCGTCGGTCGCCCGCGCCGCCGAATGCCACAGGTAGCCGTCATGCAGCAGGACGTCTCCCCGCTCGGCGTAGACGGCGATCTCCCCCGGCACCTTCTCGAAGCCCAACGGCATCTCGAACGGCGGGGCGGTGTCGGTGTATCCCCCGGTCGGGCGGGCGTCGGCGGGAACCGGCACCCCGTTGACGTTGCGGTAGGGGGCCGGTGTGGCCCACCGGTGGCTTCCGGGCACAACCCGCAGGAAGCCGTTGGCCGGGCTCGTCGCGTCGATGTGGACGGTGATGGCCAGACCGGGCCAGACGTCCAGGCTCGGCATCGCCTGCCAGTCGGAGTGCCAGCCGATGCGGGTGTAGCCGGACTCCCGCCCCGGTCGGGCGTCCTGGTAGACGACCCCGGTCTGCTCCGAGCCGCTGAGCCAGATCCGGGCGCCGATCAGCCGGCGGATCACCCCGGTCAGGACCGGGCCGTCGGCCGCCTCACCCACGGCGGGCGCGAGCTCCTGGATGTGCTCGACGTAGTTGACGAACCGCTCGGCCTTCGCGGCATCGTCGAGGTACTGGTCCTTGAGGTACTGCGTGGAGCCGTAGCGAGCCGACAGGTCGCCGGTGAGCACACCGGCCTGCGCGGCCTCGCACTCCTGCTCCATTCGGGCGATGAGCTTCTCCCCCAGCAGATCACGCAGGATCACAAAGCCGTGCTGCTGGTAGAACGCCTCGATCTCATCCAGATCCAGGTCCGTAGCCGGGTTCGCGGCCCGAACCCCCGCCCGCTCCGCGGCCCGGTCCGCGGCCCGGTCCGCGGCCGGTGTCGGCTCCGGGCCCGGCCCACCGGCCGCGCCCGGAGCACTGGCCGCGCCAGGGGCACCGGCCCGGAAGACCCCGGGCTCGGCGAACGGTGTGAGTACGGACGATCCCATCCACTGCCTCCAGCGACGCCTCGGCACCCACACCCACCGGGCCAGGCACGGCCGTGGACGACGGGCAACCGCAGATCCAGGAACTGCCGGTCGGCCTGGACCGCCCGACGGTCTGCCGCCCACTCTAAAAACACAGTGTTACGCCCGTTGTCACCTCGGGCCGATCGTGACCGTGGCGACTACCCGGCCGATCCTTCTGGTCGAGGAGTCCTCGCCGAAGGCGCCCGCCGATCCCACTCAGGGGATCCCGCACCGCCGCGCAGCACCAGCAATCCACCTCAAGATGGACAAAAGGGGCGCAATTTTGCCTGGCAACGCA
Organism: Frankia sp. R43; assembly: GCF_001306465.1. Classification (NCBI taxonomy): domain Bacteria; kingdom Bacillati; phylum Actinomycetota; class Actinomycetes; order Frankiales; family Frankiaceae; genus Frankia; species Frankia sp. R43. The sequence continues at coordinate 847,251 of NZ_LFCW01000001.1, forward strand.
CAAGAACGAAGGATTTCGGTCGTCGGAGAGCCTGTAGCAAATTGGTGGCGGGGATTCGGGTGATCGTTGGGTGTGCGGGTCTGGTGACCTGCCGCCGGCCGAGGCCGGGCCCCGCTTAGCTGGTGGCTGGGCGGGGGCCGGTGGCGCGGTGGAGTTTGAGCAGGTTGTGGATGGTGCAGGTCAGGACGAGTTCCGCGCGGACCGCGGCCATGCCGCGGCGACGGAACCGGCGGAGCCCGGTGACGTCCTTGATCTGTCCGTTGACGGGTTCGATGGTCGCGCCGCGCTGCTTGTAGCTCTCACGCCCGTCGGGAGTGAGGAGCCTGCGGGTCATCTGTTCCCGGGTGGTGGCGTCGATGTCGGGTGGCCCGTCCGGGATCGGCTGGCGGGTCAGGGTGCGTCGGCTGGCGGTCGCGATCAGCCGGTCGGGTCCGGGATGGGTCGCGGCCCGCGGGGACCAGTAGCCACTGTCCGCGACGATCAGCCCGATACCCCTCGGCCGGCCGCGGGTCAGGCTCACGGGCAGGGCCGCGGTGGCGGTCTGGGCGGCGTCGGCCATCGGGAGGTACTGGGCGACGTCGTTGGTCTGGTCGGTGACGTCGGCGGCGAGGATGACCTGACCGGAGCAGGCCACGAGCTGGGCGTTGTAGCCCTGGATCCACCCGCGCCGGGTCGGCATGACCCGGCTGTCCGGATCGGTGACGTTGACGTGTCGGGCCGGCCGGTCGGCCTGGGGTTTCTCCGCACGTGCGGCGGCGGCCTCGGCGGCGGCGAGAACGGCGGCGGCGGCGCGGACCCGGTGGTGTTCCTCGGGTGGGACCGGCCGGCGGCCGGCCCGCCGCCCTGCCGCGGTTCTCGCTTCCCGCCGGGCGGTGGCCTGGTCGTGGTGGGCGCGGACCTCGGCCAGGACCCGAGCGTGGACCGCCCGCGCCTCGGTGACCCGGTCGACGCCGGCGCCGGGCCGCCCGGCGCCCCGGCGGCCGGTGGCGATCACCTCCGGTCGGGGTGCGGGGGGTTCGTCCTCGTCGTCGGGTCCGTCGCGCCGGTCGAGGTGGTCGAGCGCGGCCCGTAGCCGGGCCCGGCGGCTGGTCCGGTCGGTGAGCTCGGTGGGGAGTTCGTCCCCGACCCGGTCGGCGAACAGGGTGTCCTCCGCGGTGTCGGTGGCGACCTGTTCGGCCACGATGTTCTCCGCGAGGCGGGCGAGTTCCCGGTCGATCCCGGTCCGGGTCCGGTTCGCTCCCAGCGACGCGTTCGCCTCGATCTTCGTGCCGTCCAGCGCGACGAGGCCGAGGCGGACCAGTCCCGCTCGTGCGCACAACGCCAACACCTGGGTGAACAGCCCGGCCACCGTGTCCTGGCAGCCCGCGACGAACCGGGAGATCGTGGCATGGTGCGGGAGGTCACCGGCGCAGATCAGCCGGAACGCGACATCGACCTCGCACAGCCGTTGGATCCGCCGGGACGAGCGGACCTGCTGCGACCAGGCGTAGACGACCAGAGCAAGGAGCATGTCCGGGTCGTACGCCGCCCGCCCGACCCCACCCGTGCGGTACCGGGCGTGCAACCCCGACGTATCGAGCTCGGCGACCAGATCCAGCAGGAACCACACCAGATGATCGTCCGGGAGCCAGTCGGTCATGTCCGGCGGGAGCAGGAACAACTGATCCCGCCGGACCGGCCGGTACCCACGCGCCATAAACCCGATCATCCCGGACAAAACATGATCACCCGGGTAGTGACACCTCAATTTGCGACAGGCTCCGGAACGACCGAAATCGTTCACTCTTGCGACTCGCCAAACCGGGCCACCGAGCTGCCGGGGTCTGGGGGCCGGGCTGCCGGCTATCGGGAGTCCGGCCGCGTTGCCGGCGGTCAGCGCCGCTTCGACGATCGGTGCGAACCACCCGAGCCCGACGATTTCGACGAGCTCGAGCCCGAACTCTTGCGGTCGCACTCCCACTCGTGGTCGTCGTCGTCCCAGTCCGCCACGTAGCCGGCCTTACAGGTCGGCTTCGGCGGACGATCCGAGCAGGCGGCCACTCCCGAGGACACCGCCAGTGCCCCCACCAGGGCCAACGCGACGCGCGCATTTCCGCTGCGGCGCAGGCCCGGACGGTGTCTCTGCTGCATCGACATCGGCCGAGACTGGCATGGCCGGGCGCCGAGCGTGGGCGACATGTCGCAGAAGCGACCTGACGCCGATCCGTCCACGCAGGCCGGGGGCGGGCCGAACGGCCCGAGCGTGGTGGACAAGGATAGGTGGCATGAATGCGGATCCGACCACGACAGGTCACGTAGAGGCACGGGCCGCCTTGCTACTGCTGGCAGACGGTCGACTGCCCGCGGGCGGCCATGCGCATTCCGGCGGGGTGGAGGCCGCCGTGCTCGGTGGCGACATCACCGGGCTCGACGACCTCGCCGAGTTCCTGCGCGGCCGGCTCGCGACCGCGGGCCTGCTCGCCGCCTCCTTCGCCGCAGGGGTCTGCCGCGCGGTCCACGCCGCCGCCTCGGCCGCCGCAGCCGCCTCTGCCGGCCCCGCCAGCCCCGCCGGCCCCGCCAGCCCGGCCAGCCCGGCCCACGCGGCCGGCCCCGCCAACCCGGCCGGCCCCGCCCACGCGGCCGGGACGAAGGGCGTGCCGCTGCTGGATGTCCTGGCGGCGTTCGATGACGAGGTCGACGCCCGCACTCCGTCGCCGGCGCAGCGTGCCGCCAGCCGGGCGCAGGGCCGGGCGCTGATGCGGGTGGCCCGGGCCGCCTGGCCGGTACCCGCCCAGCCGAGCGCACCGCATCACTGTGTGGCGCTCGGCCTGGTCGCCGCCGCCGCCGGCCTCGAACCACGCGACGCGGCCCTCGCCGCCGCCCACGCCTCGGTCAACGGCCCGGCGACGGCGGCCGTCCGGCTCCTCGGCCTCGACCCGCTGGCCGTCACCGGCCTGCTCGCGGAGATCGCCGCCTCGGTGGACAGCACCGCCTTCAAAGCCGACCAGGCGTCCCTCGGCTCCCCCGCCAGTCTTCCCGCCGGCAGCGCACCGCACCTCGACCTGCTCTCCGAACGGCACCGGACAGCCCAGGTCCGCATGTTCACGTCCTGAGAGCCTGGTCTTCAGGTCGGGCCGGGGCTGCCGGACGGTGCGCTCGCGGCGAAGGCGGCCGAGGCCAGCTCGCGGAAGCAACGCAGCGCGTCGTCGCCGTCCCGAAGACCGAGTACAGGACGGTGGGCGACGCGCCGATCGCCGTCGTCACCAGGCCGGGACGGCGCCTGAAGCCGGGACAGGGCGACGCCGGCCGGGATGCAGACATCGCCGCGTGCAGACATCGCCGCGGCACCAGCGTTCGGGCCGCGGGTGCCACCCGAGGGGCTCCCCGTGCTCATCCGGTCGGACGAACACGGCACCGCCGGTGTCCCGAATGCTATTGATCATGTACGCGTGTCCGTCCCCAGGGGCACGTGAGAGAGGCATGTGAGTCGGGCTGGTGCTGGCGGGCGTTACGCTTCGCACGCAGGGCCGGAGCAGGCAGACGGGCAAACACGCAGGCAGGCGGGCCACCGAACGCAGCACACCGAGCACCAGCGGGACACCCGGCACAGGCAGGAACAGGAGCGACGACCGGTGCACCTTGATCACGATCGACGTGGCGCGGTAGGCGGCTCACTGGTCGACGGGGTAGGCCTACCCTCGCCCAGCTCCGCGACCGAGTCGGGGCCACGCTGGCAGAGCCCGCCCGGCACGCCCGCCGGGCCGCCGCCGACCGACCGCGCGCTTCGCGTCGGAGTCGGCGGTCCGGTCGGGAGCGGCAAGACGGCGCTGGTGGCGGCGCTGTGCCGGGTACTGGCAGGCCGGGTCCGCCTCGCGGTGGTGACGAACGACATCTACACCACCGAGGATGCCGACTTCCTGCGCGCCGCCGGGGTCCTCGACCCCGTCCGGATCCGAGCCGTCGAGACGGGCTGCTGCCCGCACACGGCGATCCGGGATGACATCACGGCCAACCTCGACGCGGTCGAGGACCTGGAGGCCGAGCTCGGCCGGCTCGACCTCATCCTGGTCGAGAGCGGCGGTGACAACCTCACCGCGACGTTCAGCTACGGCCTGATCGACCGGCAGATCTTCGTGATCGACGTCGCGGGCGGCGACAAGGTGCCCCGCAAGGGCGGGCCCGGCGTCGCCAACAGTGACCTGCTGGTCATCAACAAGACCGACCTCGCCCCGCTCGTCGGCGCCGACCTGGAGGTCATGGCCCGCGACGCGGCCGCCATGCGCGGCGAGCGCGCGGACCGCCCGGTGCTGTTCACCAACCTCCGCTCCGACACCGGGGCCGCGGACGTCGCCGACTGGGTGCTCGCCCAGCTGCCGTCGCCTGCCCACCCCCGCTGAGCCCGCGCCGGTGACAGCAACGGCGGCGCCAGCGACGGGAACGCCGGCGACGGCGACGGCGAGAGTGACGACGCCCGATCCCGCCCCGACGACCAGGCTGTCGACCCCGTCCCGCACAGCCGTTCGGGCACGCGCGGCCCTGCGCGTCGAGCTGGACGCCGACGGCACCGCCAGGATCGCCGAGCTGCGGTCCGCGGTGCCTGTGATCCTGCGGCGCACCGGCGGGTCGGGGCGAGTGGTGGTGATCCACCTCGTGGGTGGTGCCGGCGGCCCGCTCGCCGGCGACGACCTCGGCCTCGACATCGCCGTGGGCGCGGGGGCGCACCTGGTCGTGCGGTCGGTGGCCGCGACCGTGGCGCTGCCCGGTCACGGCGCCGGTCCGTCGACGTTCGCGGTGCACGCACAGGTCGGCCCGGCGGCGGCGCTGAGCTGGCTCCCCGAGCCGACCGTGGTCGCCGCCGGCGCCCGGCACCGGATGACCACCGAGATCACCCTCACGCCGGACTCGTCGCTGCGCTACCGCGAGGAGATCCTGCTCGGCCGGTTCGGGGAGCCGGGCGGCAGCCTGACGACCTCACTGCGCGTGGACGTCGACGTCGACCGGGAAGCACCCCCGGCACCATCAGTGCACCCGGCGTCTTCGGTGCCGCGGCGGCGGCCGCTGCTGTGCCAGGAGCTCCGGCTGGGCCCGGACCTGCCCGGGGCAGCCGGTCCGGCCGTGCTCGCCGGCGCGCGGGCCATTGGCTCGGTCCTGGTCGCGGGCCCCGCTACCAGCTTCGATTCGGCTGCCGGTTCCGGCTCGGTGGCGGACGGGGTCGCTGCGCTGCGGCTGGCCGGACCGGGTGCGCTCGTCAGCGCGCTGGCAGGCGACGCGGTGACGCTGCGCCGCCGCCTCGACGCACTGGCCGGACCGCTCACCGGCGACCTGGCCGACACCCCCGCCGACACCCGGTAACGCCTACGCCTTGAACTGCCGGCTCCTGGCACTGCCGGCTCCTGGCAGCGCCGGCTCCTGGCAGCGCCAGGACCGGTGGCCGCGACGGGCCCGCGAGCCGGGTCCGTCAGGCTTCCAGCCGGTACCCCATGCCACGCAGGGTGGTGATGCAGCCCGCACCGATCTTGCGGCGGAGGTAGCCGACGTAGACGTCCACGATGTTGCTGCCGGGGTCGTGGTCGTAGCCCCAGACCGCCGAGAGGAGCTGTTCGCGGGCGAGCACCTGGCCCGGGTGGCGCAGGAACATCTCTGCGAGCAGGAACTCTCTGGCCGTCAGGTCGATCGTCCGGCCGCCCACCTGCGCCTGGCGGGTGCGCAGGTCGAGGCTGACATCCCGGACCCGCAGCACGGTCGGCTCCGGCGCCCGGTCGCCCCGCAGCCGCAGCCGGACGCGGGCCAGCAGCTCCTCGAAACGGAATGGCTTGGTCATGTAGTCGTCGGCTCCGCCTTCCAGCGCCGCCACCGTGTCACGCACGCCGTCCCGCGCGGTCAGGACGACCACGGGAGCGGCCACGCCGGCCCCGCGCAGCCGCCGCAGCACCGAGAAGCCGTCGATGTCCGGCAGGCCCAGGTCGAGAACGACCAGGTCGATGCCGCCCTGCAGGACGAGGTCCAGCGTGGACGCCCCGTCGCGGGCGCAGACCGTCAGGAACCCGTTGGCGCGCAGGCCCTTCTCGATGAAGGAGGCGATGCGGGACTCGTCCTCGGCGATCAGTACCCGGTGGGCCACGTCAGTCACCCTCCCGAGCCAGGTCACGCCCCCGGGCGGTACCCACCCGCGCCCCACCGGCCGGCCCCTGGCGAGGCACCGTCAGCTCGAAGGTCGCGCCGTCGCCGGGCTCACCGAGCACGCGGACGTCCCCGCCGTGCGCGATCGCGATGGCGCGCACGATGGCCAGGCCGAGCCCGGCGCCCTCGGACGACCCACGACCGGGCTGACCGCGCGCAAACCGCTCGAAGATCCGCTCCCGGTCCCCGGGCACGACCCCCGGCCCGGTGTCGGTGACCCAGAAGCACACCCCGTCGGCGTACGGGCGGGAGCCGAGGCGCACCTCGTCGCCGGTGTCGGTGTTCTGCACGGCGTTCTGCGCGAGCTGGACGACCGCCTGCGTGACACGGTGGCGGTCCATCACCGCAGTGCCCGGGCACGTCCCCGCCAGTCGCCACCGCCGCGACGCCAACGCGCAGACCCGCGACATCAGGTCATCGGTGAACGCGGTCAGGTCGACCTCCGCGACCTGGAGGAAGTCGGGCCGCCGGGCCTTCGCGAGCGTCAGCAGGTCGTCGACCATGCGGCTCATCCGGTCAAGCTCGTCGGTGACCAGGGCGACGGTCTCCGTGCGTTCCGCCGGGTCGTCGGAGAGCAGTTCCAGATGCCCGCGGATGATCGTGATCGGGGTACGCAGCTCGTGCCCGGCGTCGTCGACGAACGCCCGCTGGGTCGCGAAGGCGTCCTCCAGGCGATCGAGCATGCCGTTGAACGTGCGCGCCAGCTCCGCGATCTCGTCCCGGCCCGCCACGGGGATCCGCCGGGAGAAGTCCGTGTCACTGATGACCTGGGCGGTGCGGCGCAGCTCCCGGACCGGAGCGAGTACCCGGCCCGCCACCAGCCAGCCCCCGGCTCCGGCCAGGGCGAGAGCCGCGAACCCGACGATCGCCAGCACCCGGACCACCTCCCCGACCTCGGCCCGCTCCCGGTCGACGAAGACCGCCGCGGCGAACACTCCCCGCTCCGGCGCGCCCGCCACCTGGACCGGGACCGTGGCGAACCGAACCTCGCCGGCCGGCGTCCGTATCGTCCCGTAGCGCGGCTGCGGGTCCGCGGCGAACGTCGCGACCACCTGCCGGTCGCTGTCCAGGCGGTAGACCGGCTCCTCGGCGCTGCGCCGGAACGGCGCGCCGTCGACGAGCGCGAGCATGGTCTCGTTGGGCCCCGGAATCGTGCGCTCCAGATGTGCCTGGAGCAGGTCACGCACGTTCGAGAACGGCTGGGACGTGCGCGGGTCGACGGAGGCCGTCGCGAGCCGGCGCAGCTCGGCGACCTGGCGGGCCAGGCCACGGTCGACCCGCTCGTCCACCCGAGCCAGCAGCACCTCGCGCGAGACCAGCACCGACCCCGCAAGGGCCACGGCCACCAGCAACACCTGCCAGCCGAGGATCCGCAGGCGCGCCGAGGTCGTCACGTGCCGCGTGGCACGGCGTGTCCGGAATGGCCTCACGGCCCACCAGCCTGGTCGAGGCAGCCCTCGGCGCGCATGTGACGCTGATGAGAACTCACTCATCTCCGCGTCGTGAACAGCTCGGTCACGGGGTCGGGCTGGCCCGCGGGGACGGCACCGTGACCGCCGGCTCGGGCCAGGCCGCCGGCTCCGGCGCCGCCGACGGCTCGGGCGCCACGGCGGCCGGCAGCGGACGGACCGTCACCGCCGGGACTCCGCCGAGGGCACCGGCGCGCGCCAGCTCCTCCGTGCCATGGCGCGACTCGGCCATCTCCGCGAGCCGACGCCGAGCGTCCTCGTCCGGCACGGCGCCGGGCACCGCCTCGGTAGGCATCGGCACCGGCTCGGCGGAGACACCGCCCGGCCCCGGCGTCGGCGTCGGGACGCCCGCGGGCAGCAGGATCGGGCCGCCGAGATCAGGCGGCGGCGGCATGCTGCCGCCGGTGACCGCGACTCCGAACCCGGGTACGACGATCGCCGCCGCGACCACCGCGGCCAGCACGACACCCGGGGCCGCCGTCGGCAGCCTGCGGCGGATCTCCCTGGAGGTGGCACGGACTCGGGTGGCCGGCCGGTGGCGCCCGTCACGCCGAATGCGCCTCATAGCCACAAAGGCTAACGGGATGTTCACAGACGTCTCCACCGCACACGCTTCTCCGGCACCGCGCCGCGGACACTCCGTCAGGGCGCCGCGGACTCGCCGCGCCAGGCGGCTCCGGAGCCGATGAGAAGGCTCTCACCGGGGGCTCACCCCCAACCCACGGTCAGCGACGAGTGTCGTTCCCATGCCGGGGGTCGCCGCGGCACGGGACTACCGAAGCGAGGTCATGACTCGATGGGTCACAACACTGATACTGACGATCGCGCGGTTCATCGGCGCACCGGCACCGGGCACGGCCGGGGTGCCGCGGGGCGCAGGGTGCCGCGGGCCGGGTCCAGGCTGCTGGGCACGGTCGGGCTGGCCGCGGCGCTGGTCGGTGCCGGCGCTGGTGCCGCACACGCCGCGGGCACCACGGCCGCCCCCAGCCCGGCACCGAGGCCGGCCTCGGTAGCCGGGCCGGCCGCGGCCCCGCCTTCGGTTCCCGCCAGCGCCGGCGACGCGGCTGCCGGGGCCACCACCGTCCCCAGCCCCCGGGCCGAAGCGCCCCTGCCCACGGCGCGAGACGCCGCCCCGGTGCCGACGGAGGTGGCGGTCCCGCCTACCTGCGATCGGGCGGGTGCGGGGGCGTCCCCGGCGGAGCAGGCCGCGGCCCGTCAGCGCTGCGCCGACGCGGCCCTCGACGGCGACTCGGCCCTTCCGGTCGGCGGCATCGACACGGGCGCCGGTGGCACAGCGAGCACGAGCACGGGCACGGCGACCGCACCCGCCACCCTCGCGGCCGGCCGGGCCGGCGCGACCGACGCGGCCGACGCGGCCGGCCAGACAGGTCTCGCACTGGCCGCGGGCGGCACTGGTCTCGGCGCGCTCGCTGCCGTCGGCGCCACGCTCACCGGCCTCGGCCTACGGCGGCGCCGGGCCGGGGCCGCCGACTGATCGTGGCCGGAACGGGAGCCGGGCACGCGCCCCGGGGCGAAAGCTGGGCGCGGCCCCGAGACATGGCCGGGACCGGGCGCGAAAGCCAGAGCGGAACCGGGGGCGGAAGCCGGAACGCGGCGGAACCGGGCCGGCCATGGCGGCGGCGCTGGCTGCCCGCGGCGGCGCTCGCGGCCCTGCTCCCCTGGTCGGTGTGCTGCGGTGCGCGGCCGGCGGAACGGCCGACCGCACCATCGGTGAGCGGGACCGTTCCGGCCAGCCGGCCGGTGCGGGACGCGGCCCCCACCGGCGGCACGCAGGCCGCCGGTGGGGGCCTCACCCCGGGCACAGCCGCACGGACGAGCACGGGCCTGGGCGCGGGTCAGGTCGCCGAACCGGTGCGGGTCCGGATCCCGGCGATCAACGTCTCCGCGCCGGTCGTGTCGCTGACCCTCGACGACAGCGGACGGCTGCGAGCCCCGTCCAGGTTCGAGGAGACCGGGTGGAACGCCGCCGGCCCGGAGCCGGGCGAGCCGGGCACAGCGGTGATCGCCGGCCACGTGGATTCGCGGACCGGCCCGGCGGTGTTCTTCCGCCTGCGGGAGCTCGCCGCCGGTGATCGCGTGGAGGTCGAGCGGGCCGACGGGACGTCCGCGGTCTTCGTGGTGCGCCGGCGGGCCTGGTTCCCGAAGGATGCCCTGCCCGCCGCCGAGGTGTACGGCCCCACCGGCGCGCCGGAGCTGCGGCTGATCACCTGCGGCGGTGTCTTCGACCGGGCCCGGTCAAGCTACCGGGACAACCTGGTGGTGTTCGCCGACCTGCCCTGACCCGGCCGGCCGGGTCAGGGCTCCTCGCCGGTCCGCCGGCCGGCCTCGATGCGATCATCAGCCCGGTCCGGGACGGGGCCGCCCTCAGGCTGCTGCGACGTCCCGGTGTTCTCGGTGCTCTCGGTGCTCTCGGTGCTCTCGGTGTCGTCGTCCGCGCGCTGGCGGACGACGACGTTCCCTGCCTGCGCCGCCGGCTCGGCCCGCTGGCCGGCCCGCTTTCCTTCGGGGGCCGCGTAGGTGCGCCCCTTCCACGCGGCGCCCCGGCCGGCCCGGTGCCGGCGGGCGGAGTCGATGGTCATGGCGAGGTAGAGCGCGGCGGTGAAGGGCAACGCGAGTGCGCTGCGCGCCGGCTGGCCGTAGTACCGCAGCATCGGCGTGTAGGTGGTGATCATGATCGACCAGGCCAGCAGGCCGGCGGCGGCGACCGCGACGTCACCCGCGACGATCCCGACCACGGTCGCGGCCACCGGCGCCACGAAGACCACGGCGAGCCCGAACACGGTGCCGACCAGCAGCAACGGAGACCAGAAGAGCTGCGCGTAGGCGGTACGCGCCACCATGTCCCACAGGTCCGCCAGACGCGGGTACGGCCGCCGGCTGGACACGTGGTCCGCGAGCCCAAGCCAGGTTCGCCCACGCTTGTTCTTGATCAGCCGAGCGAGCGTGACGTCGTCGATCACGGCGTCCCGGATCGCCTCGATGCCACCGGCCTCGATCAGCGCCCGCCGGCGGACGAGGGAACATCCCCCGGCCGCCGCGGCGACCCGTGATCGCGGATTGTTCGACCACCGGAACGGATAGAGCATCGCGAAGAAATAAACGAAGGCCGGGACGATCAGCTTCTCCCAGCCGGTGCTGACCCGCAGCCTGGCCATCTGCGAGACGAGATCCAGCCGATGGTCGGTCGCCGCCCGGACCAGCGCGCGGACCGAGCCCGGTTCATGGCCGATGTCAGCGTCCGTGAGCAGCAGGAAGTCCGCCGGGCCGGCCGCGGCGACGCCGTGCCGGAGCGCCCAGAGCTTGCCGGTCCAGCCGGCGGGCGGCTCGCTGGACCCGATGACGGTCAGGGTCACCGCGCCCCCCGAGCCGGCATCGTCCGGACCGGCATTGTCCAAGCCGGCACCGTTCAGGCCGGCACCGTTCAGGCCGGCACCGTTCAGGCCCGCACCGTTCAGGCGGTCGGCCGCGGCCTGCGCGGCCAGCTTCTGGGCGATCTCGCCCGTCCCGTCCGTACTGGCGTCGTCCACCAGGACGATGCTCAGCGGGCCTGGGTAATCCTGGGTCAGCAGCGAGGTCAGCGTGAGGGGCAGTACGTCGGCCTCGTCCCGGGCGGGGACCACCGCGACGACCGATGGCCACTCGCCGGACGGTTCCGCCCCGTCGGCACGCGGCAGCCGCTGATCCGTGCGCCAGAAGAACCCCCAGCCCAGCGCCAGAAAGACCCACGAAGCGAGCGAGATCAGCGCGATCACCAGCAGTGGAAGCACGCCAGGCAGGATGCCACACGGCCACGCCCCCCGGACTCGCCAGGACGGATCAGTCCCGCACCGTCCCGGCTGGTGCGCCATGGCGCTGTCACACCCCGCTTCCCCCAGTCCGCCCGGGTTCCGAACGGGCTCCGAACGGGGTTGCGCGAGCGCAAGGTCACACCGAGAAGGGCCCTGATTTTCGGTTTTGGGCTCGCTATCGACTCAGACAGATGCTTTACTAAATTTAGTTGTATGAACCAACCAAGGGAGGTTCGTCACGTCGACCTCGACGACTTCGCCCGACCTGCCGGGCGGCCACAGCCCCAGCGCGACCAAGCGCGCACCGAAGACCCGCAGGGACACACCGGAGGAGCTGCGCCAGCGGAAAGCCAGCCCGGCCGGGCTGACGCACAGGGAGACCATGCTGGCCCTCACCGGCCTGCTGCTCGCCCTGTTCGTCGCCATGATCTCGTCGACGGTCGTGACGAACGCCCTACCGAAGATCATCTCTGATCTGCACGGCAGCTCGACCAGCTACACCTGGGTGGTCACGGCGACGCTGCTCGCGATGACCGCCACCACACCTATCTGGGGCAAGCTGGCGGACCTGTTCAACCGCAAGCTCCTGGTCCAGACCGCACTCACGATCTTCGTCCTGGGCTCGGTGCTCGCCGGGATCTCGACGTCCACCACCATGCTCATCTCCTTCCGGGTGGTGCAGGGCATCGGCGTCGGCGGGCTGTCCGCTCTGGTGCAGATCGCGATGGCCGGCATGATCGCCCCGCGGGAGCGGGGCCGCTACAGCGGCTACCTGGGCGCGACGTTCGCCGTCGCCACCATCAGCGGCCCGCTGATCGGCGGCGTGATCGTCGACGTCCCCGGGCTGGGCTGGCGTGCCTGCTTCTACCTGGGCCTGCCCATCGCCGTGGTCGCGTTCGTGGTGCTCCAGCGCACGCTGCAGCTGCCGTCCGTGCGCCGCGACGTCTCGATCGACTACCTCGGCGCGACGCTGATCGCCGCCGGCGTCAGCTGCCTGCTCATCTGGACGTCGCTGGCGGGATCGAGCTTCGGCTGGGTCTCGGGTGAGTCCGCGCTCCTGCTCGGCGGCGGTCTGGCCCTGCTCGCGGTCGCCGTGGCGGTCGAGGCGCGGGCGAAGGAGCCGATCGTCCCGCTGCGGCTCTTCCGCGACCGGACCATCGTTCTCACGATCATCGCCAGCGCCTGCGTCGGCACCGTGATGTACAGCGCCAACCTGCTGTTCAGCCAGTACTTCCAGCTGGGCCGGGGCAAGAGCCCGACGCTGTCGGGTCTGCTCACCATCCCGATGGTCGGCGGCCTGGCGATCGCCTCCCTGATCGCGGGGCGCATCATCACCGAGACCGGCCGCTGGAAGCGCCTCCTGGTCCTGGGCACGATCCTCATCGGCGCGGGCCTGGGCCTGCTAGGCACGGTCAGCGACCACACGCCGCTGGTGACGGTGTCACTGTTCGCCTGCCTGATGGGCGCGGGGCTCGGAATGGTGCAGCAGAACCTGGTGCTCGCCGCCCAGAACTCCGCCTCCGCGGAGGATCTGGGGTCCACGAGCTCGGCCGTGGCGTTCTTCCGCAGCCTCGGTGGTTCGGCCGGTGTGGCGGCCCTCGGCGCGGTGCTCAGCACCCACGTCAGCAACGCCACGATCTCCGGGCTGCGCGCAAACGGTCTGCCCGCCGACACTCTTGGGGACGGACGCTCCGTACCCGACCCGTCCAGGCTGCCCGACGCGGTGGCCTCGGTCGTGCATCACGCCTACGGCCTGGGCGTCGCGGATGTCTTCCTGATCTGCGTCCCGCTGGCTGTGTTGGCGCTGCTCACGGTCCTGTTCATCCCCGAGGTGCAGCTGAGGTCCGGCGCGGGGGTTGAGAAGGTCGAACGTGTAATGACGAAGCTGCCGGCCCGCGACCGCCACGACGACGGTCTCGATCCGGATGTGGAACTGGCCGCCTGGCGGCCGACGGCCGGTGCATCGCCAGAACCTGCACCATAATCAAGGGGTGACACGCAGCCGTCGGCCCGAACAGACGGGCGATACCCGTCAGGTACTGCTGGCTGCGGCCCGCCGCAGGTTCGCCGAACAGGGCTATGCCGCCACCGGCACCGAAGAGATAGTCGCGGACGCACGGGTCACCCGAGGAGCGCTGTACCACCACTTCCGGGACAAGGCCGACCTGTTCCGGACCGTGATGGAACAGGTCGCCATGGAGGTCGCCGAGCAGCTTGTCGCGGGTGAGCTCGCCCGCGGTGCCGAGCTGCCCAGCGACGCCTGGACGCAGCTGCGCACGGGCTTCCAGTCCCTGCTCGACATCTCGACCACGGACAGTGACTTCCAGCGCATCGTGCTCATCGACGGCCCGGCGGTCCTCGGCAACGACGCCTGGGACCAGCTGGTCGAGCAGCACGGCTACCGGCTGCTCTCCGAGTGGCTCGAGCGGGCGGCGGCCGAGGGCCGCATCGATCCGCTGCCGGTCGCTCCGCTCACCCGACTGGTCGCGGCGCTGCTGTCCGAGGCGAGCCTCTACACCGCGCGGGCCGCGGATCCCGACCGGGCCCGAACCGAGGTCGGGATCGTGCTGGACCGCCTGCTGCGCGGTCTCGGTCGCCGTGGCGGCGACCTGGCCGACCAGCCAGCGGTCAGCGCCGGCGCCCCACATGGCCACGTCTGATGCCTGACGACTGACTCCCACCGACGACCGACCCCCCACCCGGGCGGGGTTCGGCCGGTCGGGTGCCTGCGTCCGCCGAGCGGCTCAGTCGGGCAGGTTCAGCAGGCGGCAGGCGTAGCGGAAGACCTGTTCCCGCAGGATCCGCGGATCGATCGCGGCGAGGCCGGGCTGGCCGACCGCGGTGATGACCCCAACCAGTATCGCGGCGGGGATGCGCGAGTCGTTCTCGCGCTCCTCGCCGTCCACGCCGGCGCGGTCGGCGCGGTCGGCGCGGTCGGCGCCGGCGTCCACGCCGCCCGCGCCGGCGTCCTCGTTGACGAGCAGCGTGTAGATGCGCTCCGTCAGCCCGCGGAACGGCTCATGCTTCATGAGGATCCGCGTCATCACCGGGTCACCGCGCCACGCGCTGACCCCCGCGCGGTTTCGCACCGCGAAGTCGATCAGCTGCTGTAGCAGCACTCGACGCGCCTCGACCCGGTCCTGCGCCGCCTCGGCCCGCTCGACGGCGGCCTCGAGCGGGACCGAATGGTAATCGGCCGTGGCGATGACGATCTCTTCCTTGGTCCTGAACTGGTGGTAGATCGCCGCCTTCGTGACCCCCATCCGGTCGGCGATCATCTGCAGCGTGGTGCCGGCGACCCCGTTGTCGGCAAAGAGGTCGAGGGCGGCGGTGAGGACGCGGACCTGCGCCGGGCTGTAGCTGATCTCAGCCAGGCGGAGGGCGGGCCGGGCCGTGGTGGTCGGGCGCATCGCCCCAGGCTAGTTGCCCGGCGAAACAGCTGGATAGCCGGTCAGCTAGTCGACTGCCCCAGGACCGGTGACCTGCATTTGTTGCCGGCTACCCGGGCCGGATAGCCGATCAGCTAGACAGCTGGATAGCCGATCGACTACTCTGCCGCCCCATGAGACCTGTGAACGGCGAGCGGATCATCTTATGGACGCTGCCCGCAGCTGCGGTCCTGTGGGTCGCCGCGTTTTTCCTCTTCCCCGGTTTCCTACCGCCGATGTCGCCGCGCTCCTCGGCCGACGAGGTCGCGGCCTTCTACCGCGAGAACACCGCCCGCGTCCGCTACAGCATGATTGTTTTCAACTGGTTCTGCGTGGCGCTGATCCCGATCCTGATGCTGATCGTGGAGCGGATGCGCGGTATGGCGCAGCGAACCCCGGTCCTGCGCTACTGCATGATCGGCTGCGCCGGCGCCGCACCCATCGCCTTTCTCACCGCGAGCGTGTTCTGGCTCCTGGCTGCCTTCCGGCCCGAGCGCGCACCGGAGCTCACCCAGCTCTACAACGACCTCGCCTGGATCACACTGACCTGCGGAGTTCCTTTTCTGGTGGCGCAGAGCCTTTTCCTGGCGGTCGCCATCTACCTGGATCGGCAGGAGACCCCGGTCTTCCGGACATGGATCGCGCATTTCAACATCGCGGTCGCAGTCGCGCTTGTTCCGGCGGGTTTCGCGGGCCTGGCGCACAACGGCGTTTTCGCCTGGGACGGATTCCTGTCGTTCTGGGTCCGGAACAGTGCCATCGCACTCTGGATCATCGTGATGTCGGTCGTTCTGGCCCGGGCGGTACCGCGTGACGGCGCCGCGGCCGAGGCCACCGCATGAGGCCCTTCGCCCGGGGCGACAACCCGAAGCGTGAGCTCTGGCTGATGTGGTTCGCGGTCCTCGCGTTCTACCAGCTGTACACAGTCGTCTTCTTCGTGCTCACCCGCACCCAGCCACCCGGCAGCCCGTCGTACACCGCGGCCGAGGTCCCCGGCTGGTTCGCGAGCCATCATGACGGGCTGCTCGTGGGGCTCGCGCTGATCTTCGTTCTCGGCGGCCTCTCGGCGACGTCCATCGCCCTGATCACCTACACGATCCGGCGGATGTCGGTCAGCCGCGCGTTCGCCTACTCCTACCTGATTCTCTACTCGGTGAGCGCGGTCCCGGGCTTCCTGTTCATCTGCGTGGCGCTGACCGCCGGAGCCATGCGGCCGGAACGCGACCCGCGGTTGCAGCAGTGGCTCTACGACCTCGGATTCCTGTCGTTCTCCGGCACCATGGGCGTCTTCCTCGTCGGCTCCCTGATATGGATGGCGGCGATCCTCCTCGACCGCAACCGGGTCTTCCCGAAGTGGTTCGGCTACCTGAACCTCTGCAACGCCGTCACCGAGGTCGTCGTCGCACCGGCCTGGATCTTCGACCGCGGTGTCTTCGCCTGGAACGGACTGATCGCCTGGTGGATCAATGTGGTCGTCTTCGGGATCTACACCGGCGTCTTCATCAACCTGCTGCGAAACGTGATCATCCGCGAGGACTTCGGTACCGGCCCGCTGCCCGACCTCCCGCCCAGGCGGGCCCGCCGGAACACGGCGGCGGCGGAGGCGGCCTCATGACGACCACGCAGGCGCCGCCAACCGAGGCGGCGAAGGCGCGGCGGGTGCCCGGCCAGCCGGACATGTGGGTCCTCGTTCTCGTCGAGTCCCTCATCTTCACGTCCTACTTCGGCGTGTACCTCTTCTACCGTGCCCAGCACGAGGCGGCCTTTCTCCAGGAGCAGGCGCACCTCGACCTCTGGCTCGGGATCATCGACACCATCGTTCTGCTGACAAGCTCGTGGTCGGTCGCCCGCTGCGTCCAGAACGCACGCGCGGGCCGTTACCAGGCGGCCGTGCGGGACGCCTGTGTCACCGCCGCGCTGGGTCTGCTCTTCCTCGCCCTCAAGATCGCGGAGTGGGCCGGGCACATCACCGCGGGCCACACCCTGACCAGCGGCGAGTTCTTCACGCACTACTTCTTCCTCACCGCGATCCACGCCGTCCACCTGCTGATCGGGCTCGTCGTCGTCGGCATCGTGATCCGTCAGCTCGCCGATCCCCGGCGACGCGACCAGCAGGTGGTCGAGACCTGCGCCACCTACTGGCACACGGTCGACTTCCTCTGGGTCCTGATCTTCGCACTGCTCTACGTCGCGAGGTGATCCGTGCTCAGCGCATCGAACAAGAGGCTTTTCGCCGCCTGGATCGTCCTGTCAGCCATCACGGCCGCCTACCTGTGGATCGATCATTCCGCGGACGATCACGGCACCCCGGTCGCAAGCACCTCGGCCACGGTCGGCGCGATCGTCCTCGCCCTGGTCAAGGTACGCATCATCATGCGTGAGTTCATGGAGGTCCGGCACGCGCCGCGCCTGCTGTGCCGGCTCACCGATCTGTGGGTGGTGCTCATGGCGGCCGGGTTGCTCGGCATGTACTTCGCGGGCAAAGCCGTCGCCTGACCCGCGCCCCCGAAAAGAGCGATGCCGCCCCGACCCTGGACGGGTCGAGGCGGCATCGTCACTTCACGGTCTGCGGCGCACCGGCCTCATTACGCCAGCGCTGACGCCGTTACGCCGTTTCGTTCGAGGCTCAGGCGCCCATCCGCGCGGCGCGGATCGACTCCTTGAGCGAGCCCATGGTGGCCAGCACGGCGGAGGTCTCGTAGCCACAGTGCGCCATGCAGTTGGCGCAACGCGGGTCCTTGCCCCGGCCGTAGGCCTCCCAGTCGGTCGTCTCGACGAGCTCCTTGTAGGAGCTCACGTAGCCGTCCGACATGAGGTAGCACGGCTTCTGCCAGCCGAAGAGCGAGTAGCTCGGAATTCCCCACGCGGTGCAGGACAGTTCCTTCTTCCCCTCAAGGAAGTCCAGGAACACCGGTGAGTGGTTCAGACGCCACCGCTTGCGACGGCCGTCGCCGAAGACCTTGGAGAACATCTGGCGGGTCTCCTCGACCGCCAGGAAGTGCTCCTGGTCCGGCGCCTTCTCGTAGGCGTAGCCCGGCGAGAGCTGGATCTGGTCGACCTTGAGCTCGTCGTTCAGGAAGTTGATGACGTCGATGACGTCCTGCGGGCTGTCGTTGTTGAAGAAGGTCGAGTTGCTGCCGACCTGGAAGCCGGCGGCCTTCGCGGCCTTGAAGGCAGCGACGCACTCGTCGAAGGTGCCGGGCTTCTCGACGATCGCGTCGTGCCGATCCTTCAGGCCGTCGATGTGCAGCACGAAGGTGAAGTACGGCGACGGAGTGAAGTTCTTCAGCTTCTTCTGCAACAGCAACCCGTTGGTGCAGAGGATGACGAACTTCTTCCGCTTCACGAGCTCGTTGACGATCTCGTGCATCTGCGGGTGCATCAGCGGCTCGCCGCCGGCGATGGCGACGACCGGAGCGCCGCACTCCTCGACCGCCGCCAGCGCGTCCTCAACGCTCATGCGCTGCTTCAGGACGGATGCGGGGTGCTGGATCTTGCCACAACCCGTGCAGGACAGGTTGCAGGCGAACAGTGGTTCGAGCTCCAGAACGAGCGGAAAGTGCTTCCGGCGGAGCAGCTTCTGCTTCGCCAGATACGTTCCAACGCGGAGTGAGTACCGCCAGGCGACAGCCACGGCTCACGCCCCCCTTTCATCGGCCGCATCAGTAGCGACCCGAGGTCTTGGAACGACCATACAGGTTGTACGTACAGCCTGCATGTCGATCACGGAATGAGGCCCGGCACACACGTGGGCAAAAGCTGTCGCAGCCGCTCACGGGGACACCGGAAGGCCCGACCAGCCACTTTGACAGTCCATCGGCAATGCTGGAACGACGCAAGGTCACTCGGGGTAGTCAACCGCCGGCGTTTTGAATCACGATGGTCACCCTGCGCTATTCGGATCCGGGTGACGCGGAGCATCCGGCGCGGCCTGACAAATTCATGACACAGACATCTGCGGCACCTTCGTGAACGCATCTCGCGAGAACACACTGTGGCCTGTGGCCCACCCGGGCGCCAGTCAGGCGGGAGAACACGTCGGCGGCCCGGGTACAGTTCATACCCGGGCCGCCGATGGTGCTTCGGTAGCCGATGACGCTTCGGTAACGGTGCCGATGGCGCGCGGGAGCCGCAACTCCGCGCGCCGACGTCACTTCCGTTCTGAAAGCGGTCGGCGGACCTCCTTCGGCAGGTGGAAGGAGATCGACTCCGTCCCCACCGAACGGACCGTCACCGAGGCCGAGCCGAGCCCGGACAACGCGGCCGTCAGCTCCTCGACGAGCAGCGGCGGCGCCGACGCCCCGGCCGAGATGCCGATGGTGCGCGCCCCACGCAGCCATTCCAGCTGGACGTCACCGACGCTCTCCACCAGATGGGCCGCCACCCCGTCGCGCTCGCTGACCTCGACCAGCCGCTTGGAGTTCGAGCTGTTCTCCGAACCCACGACCAGGACGAGATCGGCCTCGGCCGCGACCCGGCGCACCGCGTTCTGCCGGTTGGACGTGGCGTAGCAGATGTCCGCCGAGCCCGGGCCGACCACCGCGGGGAAGCGGACCCGCAGGGCGTCCACGACCTCCTCCGCCTCGTCCACGGCCAGTGTGGTCTGCATGAGGTAGGTGACCCGTTCGGGGTCCTCGACCTGCAGGTCCTTGACCGCCTCGGGTGACTCGACCAGCTGGATCCGGCCCGGTACCTCGCCGAGGGTGCCCTCGACCTCCTCATGGCCGGAGTGCCCGATGAGCAGCACCGTGTCACCCCGGGCGGTGAACCGGCGCGCCTCCGCATGCACCTTCTCCACCAGCGGGCAGGTCGCGTCGATGACGTCGAGCCCACGGTCACCGGCCTGGTCCCAGACCGCGGGTGCCACACCGTGCGCGGAGAACACGACGGTGGCCCCGGCCGGGACCTCGTCCAGTTCCTCGACGAAGATCGCACCCCGGCTGGCCAGGTCGGCGACCACATGGGTGTTGTGCACGATCTGCTTGCGCACGTAGACCGGCGCGCCGTGCAGCTCCAGCGCGCGTTCCACGACCTCGATGGCCCGCTCGACCCCGGCGCAGAACGCGCGCGGCTCGGCGAGCAGCAGGCGGCGGTTGGCCACCGCGTCGACCCAGGCGTGCAGGGCCGGGCCGAGCGCGCTGATCGTGCGCAGACCGGTCACCCCACGCCGGAACAGGTCCAGCTTGCCCAGCGGTTCGGCGGGAGTGTCCACGATCACCCGGACCGCCGCGATCGGCCGGTCTCCCGCGCCGGGCGCGAGAGTCGCGGATTCCATATCCACCGCGATGGCCCCGGTCGCGGCCAGTTCGGTCCGGGCCGCGCCGGTCGCCACCTTCTCGACCGAGACCATCGGGCCGACGTGCACCCGCAGGCCACCGCGCCGCAGCTCACCGGCGAGCAGCGGCGCTGTCGGGCAGGTGGCGACCACCGTTCCGTCAGCGAGGCGCAGCTCGCTGGCGACGACGACGTCGCCGGGCCGGGTCTCGTCGGTCAACCCGCCGGCCAGACCGACGATCGCCAGTGCATCCGGCCGAGCCTCCCGCACCACCCGGTTCGCGCGGTGCGCGCGGTCCGGCCCCATCCCGGTCCGCACGATGGTGGTTCCCTCGGGCAGATCGGCCCGGCTGATCGCGAAGGCCTCCAGCCGGAGGGCGGCCGCGACCACGAGCCGCTGCGCGCGGGGGGCCGGCTGTACGGGCGACCCCTTGGCACCCGCCGCGCCCGCCACTCCCGCCGGGCTCGATCCAGGCGCGTCGGGATCCGCCGGAAGCGACAGCTCCGAGACGGTGTCCGGTGCCTCGACCCAGCGCGCGAGCGCCAGCGGTGAGGCGATGCCGGCCCGCGACGGGCCACCCGCCGGCGGAACGGCACCGGCCTGCTCGGGGATCGACGCCCGCGGCGTCGCACCCCGCGGCGTGACCGTGGTCGGCCCCGGGTTCGTCACCTGGCTGTCACGGTCACGTGAGCTCGCGGAACGCGCGCCGCCGCCGTGCTCGGCCGCGCCGCCGCTGTCCGCTGCCGGGATGCTCATCGCGTCGCCCTCCCGGTGAGGCTCACGTACCGGCCGAGGGCTGTCACCGGGAAGACCAGCCGGTACAGGTGGTAGTTGATGGAGAAGTCCCAGGGGAAGCCCGTCCCGGTGAACTGCGGCTCGTCCCAGGTGCCGTCCGCGCGCTGCGTGTCGCACAGCCAGCGGATGCCGCGCTCGATGGACTCCCATTCGACGCTGCCGCGCTCCGGCTCCATGGCCAGCAGTGCCAGCAGCGCCCAGGCGGTCTGCGAGGCGGTCGGCTCGCCGCGTCCGATCCACGAGTCCTCGCGGTAGGAGCGCAGGTCCTCGCCCCAGCCACCGTCGGATGTCTGGTGCTCGACCAGCCAGTGCGCGGCGGCGAGGATCGCCGGGTGGCTCGCGCTGACTCCCGCGGAGATCAGCGCCGGCACCACGGCACCCGTGCCGTACACGTGGTTGACACCCCAGCGGCCGAACCAGGATCCGCCGGCCTCCTGGTTGTCCAGCAGCCAACGGACGGCCCGCTGGGTCATCGGGTGATCGGCCCGGCCGAGCAGCGCGAGCATCTCGACCATGTGCGCCGTGACGTCCGCCGACGGCGGGTCGACGACCTCACCGAAGTCACAGAACGGGATCTTCGTGACCAGGGTGCGGACGTTGTCCGCGTCGAAGGCGCCCCAGGCTCCGTTCGACGAGCGCATCCCCACCGACCAGTCGACGCCCCGCTCCGCGGCGGCACGCAGCTCACGGGCGAGCTCCGGGTCGGCGGCGGCGATGGTGCCGGCCGCGGCGGACCCGGCCGAAGCCGCCGCCGCGGCGGCCGCTGCCGCCGATCCGGGCCCGGAGCCGTCCGAATGATCCACCGGGCCGTGCCCGTCCCCGAGCAGGCGGTGGATGGCGATGACCACCTCGGCGGTGTCGTCGACGTCCGGGTAGAAGTCGTTGTCGAACTCGAAGGCCCAGCCGCCCGGAGCGAGGGTGGGGCGGCGGATCGCCCAGTCACCGGCGACCCGGACCTCCTCGTCGGCGAGCCAGCGACCAGCCCGAACCATGGCCGGGTCGTCACCGGGCACGCCGGCGTCGGCCAGTGCGACGACCGCGAGCGCGGTGTCCCAGACCGGTGACTGGCACGCCTCGATGCGGCGGACCATCCCGTCCGGGGTCTGCTCACGGATCGTGAACCGGTCGAGGGCGCGGAACGCCATCGAGATCACCGGGTGGTTGAGCGGGTAGCCCATCAGGTGCAGGGCCATGATCGAGTAGACCATGGGCGGCTGGATCCCGCCCCAGCAGCCGTCCGCCTCCTGCCGGGCGATCACCCACTCGGCCGCGCGGCGCAGCGCGAGGCGGCGCAGCGGCTGGAAGGGCCGCTTCTCGTAGCGGTGCAGCACCACGTCGAGCCGCTCGAACGCCCCGGCCCAGCTGCGCAGCGGGGACTTCACCGGCTTCGGAGCCGGGACCCGCAGCTCGTCCAGCGTGAAGCCGAGCGAGCGCACCGGCCGCAGCGAGCCGACGATCGTCAGCGCGACCACGGTCTGGCGGGCCCAACACGCGAAGTCGTAGATGTTCAGCGGGAACCAGGGCGGCAGGAAGGACAGCTCCGCGGGCAGCACCGGGATGTCGTCCCAGGACCATTCACCGAACAGGGCCAGCCAGATCCGGGTGAACACCCGGGACGCGGCGATGCCGCCGGCGGCACGCACCCACTCGGCCGCGGACCGCATGTGCGGGGCCTGCGGATCGTCACCGGCGAGCCGGAGCGCGACGTAGGCCTCGATGGTCGTCGAGATGTCGGACGGGCCGCCGTAGAAGGTGGCCCAGCCGCCGTCGGGGAGCTGCTGGGAACGGATCCAGCGTCCGGTCTCCTGCGCCGTCGCCGGCGTGAGGATGCCGAGGAACTGCCGAAGCATGAGGTCCTCGGCGTCCATGGTGACGTTGGTTTCCAGCTCGCCCTTCCACCAGCCTTCGTCGGCCTGGAGGGAGAGCAGGTGGTCGCGTCCGCGCGCCAGGGTGTCGACCACCGGGTCACGGTGGGCGTCGGCGGGCTGCGGCTGTGGCTGTGGTGCGCCGGTCAGTACCGCGGTCCCGGCCTCGAACGGCCCGGCCTCCTCCATCGGCGCCGCCGTCGACGGGGCCGGAACCTGCGGGGCCGGAACCTGCGGGGTCGGGTGCGCGGCCGTTGGGGCAGCCGAGGACTGGTCCGAAGTCAGGCTCATCGACGACTCCCCTCGTCGTACAGATGCAGGTACAGGTCGTGCGAATGACCGCCGGGCGACCGGCGGGCGGGTACTGCCACCTCGCTCCCCCTCAGCGATCTCGTTCGGTCACGAAACGCGCCATGGCCAGCAGCTCCGCCTCGGCCGACGCCGGGATCGAGATCGAACGCAGCGCGTTCTCACACGCCTTGAGCTGACGGTCCGCCTCGGCCGTCGTCCAGTCGCGGCCGCCGGCGCGCTCCACGAGAGCGGCGATGTGCTGCAGCTCGGCCTCGGACGACTCGCCCTCACCGGTGAGGAAGGCACGAAGCTCTTCGGCATCGTTTCCACCGGCCTCCAGCGCCACCACGACCGGCACCGACTTCTTGCGCGAACGCAGGTCGTTCAGCACCGGCTTGCCGGTCACCGCGGGGTCGCCCCAGATGCCCAGCAGGTCGTCGATGAGCTGGAACGCGGTGCCGAGCCGGGAGCCGTACTCGGCCAGCCCGTCCACCACCTCACCGGGGGCACCGGCGAGCACCGCACCGAGGGAGGCGGAGCAGGCGAGCAGCGCGCCGGTCTTCCCGTCCTCCATGTGCAGCGTCTCGGCCACCGAGACATCCGAGCGGGATTCGAACAGGAGGTCCTCCGCCTGCCCGCGGACGAGGTCCTGGACGCCGGCGCCGAGGATGACCGCGGCGCGGCGGCCCGGTTCGCCCTCGACCTCCAGCAGGACCTGGGTGGCCAGGCCGAGCAGCGCGTCACCGGCGAGGATCGCGCCGTCGGCGCCGAAGACCGTCCACGCCGTGGCGCGGTGGCGGCGTTCGGTGTCGCCGTCCATCAGGTCGTCGTGCAGCAGCGAGAAGTCGTGCACCAGCTCGACCGCGACCGCGGCCGGCAGGCCGACCTCGGCCGGCGCACCGGCGGCCTCGGCGGAGAGCAGGGCGAGTGCGGGCCGAACGAGCTTGCCGCCGTTGCCGGGCACCGGGTCGCCTGCGGCGTCAACCCAGCCGCGGTGGTAGGCGACGACGTGGCGCAGCCGGGGGTGGAGCCGGTCCACCGTGGCGCGCAAGGCGGGCACCGTCAGGGCGCGCCCGCGCTCGATCGCTTCCGGAACCGTTGTGGTCATACCGGGAATCCCCCCGTGGACTTGGATGTCACTTTCTGGGTCGTCGCTGTGTGTGCTGTCGACGAGTCAGCTGCTGCCATGGACTGGGTCGGCACCTCGCCCTGCGACGCACTGTCGTGCGACTCGCCGCCCTGCGACTCACTGCCCTGCAGCTCACTGCTCGCCGTGGGCGGAACGTGATCGGCCGCGGGCAGTGTGCTCCCCGATACCCCCATGCCGGCGAGCGTCTCACGGGCAGCAGCGATTCCGCTACGCACGGCACCTTCCATGGTCGCCGGCCAGCCGGTGTCCGTCCAGGTACCCGCGAGTGCGAACCCGGGCAGAGCGGTCGCCTGATCCGGGCGCAACCGCAGCGAGCCGGGCGCCTGGTCGAAGGTCGCGGTGCGTTCCCTGGTCACGAAGACCTCGAGCAGCTCCGCCTCGCGCGCGGCCGGGAACAGCCGGCGCATCTCCTCGACGAACAGCGCCCGCAGATCATTGGCGGGCTGGTCGATCCACTCCTGCGCCGCCGACTGGGACAGCGCCAGGTACTGCGCCCCGGGCGGCCCCACCTTCGCCAGCCCGGAGGAGACCGTCCGGTCGAAGATCCACTGGATGGGTGAGCCGACCACAGCGAGCATCGGACTGTCCAGCACCGGCCGGTCGTAGATCATGTGAATGTTGATGATGGGCGAGACACCCAGCTCACGCAGCCGGTCCCGGTCGACGCCCGAGCCCTCCGGGAGCAGATCGGCGGCGGCCGGCGGCGGCACGGCGAGCACCACCCCGTCCGCCCGCAGGACCTCTCCCCCGTCGAGGGTGACCTCCCAGCCGGTGGAGGTGCGGACGATGGCCCTGGCCTTGGTGCCCGTCCGCACGGTGCCGCCCGCGGCCGTCAGCGCGCGCACGGCCGCGTCGCCGTGGAGCTGCTGCAACGGGGCTTCAGGCCAGCCCAGGTCACCCGCATCGGCCCCGTCGAGCAGACCGGTGCGGACCACCTTGGCGGCCAGGCCAAGCGACGCCTCGGCGGCCGGGGCGTTCAGGGTCGCGACGGTGAGCAGCTCCCACAGCGCCTCGGTGGCCGCGGCGCTCTGGCCGTGCCGCTGAAGCCATCCGCCGAACGAGTCTCCGTCCACCTTCGGGTCACGCTGGTTCAACCGACCGATCTGGAACGCGGCCAGCGCGGCCCGGAGGCGGTCGGCGAGCGGCAGCGCCCGGTATCCCAGCAGCGCCGGCGCGAGGTGCAGCGGCGCGGGCAGCGGCACCCGGGTCCGGCGCAGCCTGGTCCGGGTCAGCGAGCCCGCGATCAGCACCTCGACGTCCAGCCGCTGCTGCAGGGTGGTCAGGTGGGTGACGCCGAGCCGGGCCAGCAGCCCGCGATAGGCGGTGCAGCACCGCATGAAGACGTGCTGGCCGGTGTCGATCCACAGCGAGCCGTCCTGGAACTTGCGCTGGAACGACGTGGTCTGGCCGCCCAGGCGCGGCCGGCCCTCCAGCAGCACCGGCCGGGCGCCCTCGTCCGCGGCGACCAGCGCCGCCGCGATACCGGCGAGCCCGCCGCCGATGACGACGACCCGGCCCCGCCCCGCGTCCCGGCTCTGCCCCGCGGACCGGCTCTGCCCCGCGGACCGGCCCTGCCCCTCCGACCGGCCCTGCTCGGTGCCGGCGTGGGCGCCGAGCGAGCCCGCGCCCTCCGACCAGTGGGCCGGTGGCGTGTCCCCCTGTGCGCTCATGCCGCCCTGGCTTCCGATCGGCCCGCGAGGCTTCGTGCCGCCACGACGGCCTTCTCCCAGCCGGGCAGCGACAGCCGGCGTTCCAGGACCGCGGTCGGGTCCTGCCGGATGCGCCGGTTCAGCCGCAGGTAGATGCCGGCCATCGCGCCGCAGCAGGCCGCGCTGCGGCGGTCCAGCAGGCCGAGCAGGGCCAGGCCACGCGTGTACCACTCGTCGGCCCGGACCGCACAGTCGCGCAGATAGTCCACCAGCGCGTCCTCCGGGGCCCCGAGCCGCCCGGCGGCGTCCACCGTCAGCGTGACACCGGCCTTCTCCAGCTCGGTCGACGGCAGGTAGATCCGCCCGTTGAGCAGGTCCTCGCGAACATCGCGCAGGATGTTGGTCTGCTGCAGCGCCACGCCGAGGGCGTCGGCGATCTCGGCCGCCCGGGCGTCACCGGCCGAGCCCTCCACGCCGAAGATGCCCAGCGAAAGCCGGCCGATCGTGCCCGCGACCAGGCGGCAGTAGCCGACCATGTCCTCGAACGTCTCGTACGTCGCGCCATGGACGTCGCTCTCGACGCCGTCCGTGAGCTCGATGAAGGCCTCGATCGGGATGGGGAAGCGCCGCGCGGTGTCCGCGAGGGCGACCATCACCGGGTCGGAGCTGTTCGTGTCCAGCGCGCGGATGTCGGCGCGCACCTTCGCCAGGCCGGCGAGCTTCTCCTCGGCCGGCAGATCGCCGTCACCGATGTCGTCGAGCCGGCGGGCGAGGGCGTAGACCGCCGACAGCGCGCCGCGCTTCTCCGCGGGCAGCAGGCGGATGCCGTAGCTGAAGTTCCGCGCCGCCTCCCGCGTCAGTGCCTCGCAGGAGGCGTAGGCCTCGGCAACTGTGGAACTGCCCGGTGCACCCGCGCTCATCTGACCCCCTCGGTGCCGTCAACATCTGTTACGGCGGACGCCGGAGCACCCATGCTGTCCGTTCCGGTGACCTCACCCGATCCGGTGACTGCTGGCCTGGTGGCACCGGGCCCGGCGGCACCGGGAGCGGCCCCACCGGCCCGGGCGACGCCGAGCCTGGTGGCCCCTGGCCCGGTGACCTCGGTGGCCGCGTTCCCGGCAGCCCTGGCGGTGGCTGCCGCGCCGGGCAGCCACCAACGCGCCCACGCGGTCGCGGCGAAGGCCGCGACCCGGGGCTTGGGAGCCTTCGGCGCGCCGCCGAGCATGTCGTAGTCGGCGCGCCGGATGGCGTCGAGGGCGGCCCGGCCGCCGCCGACGAAGCCGGCCATCGCCAGCCGCAGCCGGCCCCCGACCAGACCCACCAGCGGTGCGCCCGAGTCGAGCAGGGTCCTGGCCCGAGCCACCTCGAACGCCATCAGGTGCCGCACCGCCGGCGACGCGCTCGGCGCCGCCAGGTCGGCCTCGGTCACCCCGAAGGCCTCCAGGTCCTCCAGCGGCACGTAGATCCGGCCGGCGGCGAGATCCTCCGCCACGTCCTGGAAGTGCTCGGCCAGCTGCAGCGCGGTGCAGATCCGGTCCGACAGCGCGACCCGGGCCGGGGTCGCCAGGCCGAAGACACCGAGGACCATCCGGCCGATCGGATCAGCCGAGAGCGTGCAGTAACGCACCAGGTCGTCGTAGGTGTCGTAGCGGGTGACCACCTGGTCCTGCCGGTTCGCCTGCACGAGCCGGCGGAACGGCTCGGCGGGCAGGTCACAGGCCCGCACGGTCCGAGCGAGCGTCTGGTGCACCGGCAGCCTCGGCTGCCCGCCCGACCAGATCAGCTCGAGGTCCTCGCCGAGCTCGTCCAGCAGTGCCAAGCGGTCGCCGGGGGCTTCGTCGCCGATGTCGTCGACAAGCCGCCCGAAGACGTAGAGGGCGTTCAGGTGCTCCCGCAGGCGTGCCGGAAGCAGCCTCGACGCAACCGGGAAGTTCTCCGCGGACGCGGCCAGCAGCACCTGGTCGGTGGGTGTGGTCAGGTCGGTCACGCCGAGAGGGGCAGACGGACGCGGTGGGCCGGTTCGGGCGTCGATTGCGGTCATACGCCTCTCCTTAACGTGGCGCTGCGCGCTCCGGGTGCGCGGTGCGGTGTGCGTCCTGTGCGTCGTCCGGCCGGGCGAGCGCGATGCGTCGCCGACCGCGATGGTGCCGGTCATGGTGCGTGCCAGATCGCCGGAACCGCTACCGCTGGCCGGAGGGGTGCTGGCCAGATCTCCGCCGGGCCCACCGCGGCAGGCGCCGGTCCGGCACTGGTTGGCCTGGTCGTGGGCAACGTCCGGGCCATCCGGTCAGCAGGGGTCAGGTCGGTCAGGGGCAGGCGGTGCGTGACGCCCAGGCGGCGGTGGGACCGCCCGGACGTCACGCCATGGGATCACAAGCGCCGTGCCGCACGTTCACTGCCTGGCACGGCCGGGGACACCGCCGATCAGGCCGTGCCCCCCGCAGCCACCTCGTCACCGGTGCTGCCACCGGTGACGACTGAGCCCTTCCCATCGCCGACTCGGGCCTGCGACATCCCTGGCCGTTCGCCGTGAGATGGAAAAGACTCACTGGAGTAGTCCGCTGCGCGCACTCACCTCCCGGGCCGGCGGTCGGATCCGGAACTCATCCGAAGACACCGGCCAAGCGGCGGTACAGCGACGGAGCCGCGCCGTGAACGCGCGCGGCGGCGGACAGCCATCGGGGCACCCACACTTCGGCGTCTCCCCGGCCGGTGCCGGCGAGCATCCGCTGCGCCACCAGACCCGCAGGGATGGGACGCGGCCACCGGCGCACGTACGGTGCACCACGCCGGTGGAAGAAGGGGGTGTCCACAGCTCCCGGTAAACACAACGTAACGCTAATGCCACGTCCTGCGACTTCGGAGCGAAGCGCGTCGGCGAACCCCACCATCGCGGCCTTCGAAGCCGAGTACGCGACCTCGCCACGAACGCCCAACGCGCCCGCGACGCTGCCGACCAGCAGGATTCGACCCTGGCCCCGCTCCAGCATCGCCGGCAGCATGGCCCGGACGAGCAACATCGGGGCCAGGACGTTGACCGCGATGAGATCATTGATGGTTGACGGAGGCATCACGTCGAACGGCCCGGCCGCGCCGAGACCCGCCGAGCAGATCAGCAGATCCACCTCGCCGAGCAGCTCCGCGGCACGGGATGCCACCGCGACCTCGCCACCGGGGCGCGCCAGGTCCACCGCGATCCGGTGGCCCTGCGTCGCCGCGGCGACCTCGTCAAGAGCCGCGCCATTGCGGCCCACCAACAGCGAACGACAGTTCTGATCAGCGAGCAGGAGGGCCGCCTCCCGACCGATACCGGAGCTGGCTCCGGTCACCACGGCAGTGCGTGGCGGCCATCCGCCCGTCGAGGCGGTTCGCGCGCCGCTGGACGCGACAGGCAGGCTCCCTTCGCGGGCAGCCGCGCGAGGCCGAACGATCACGGCCCACCACCTCGGGTCACACGGTCCCCCCCGTGGTCCCGTTCCGGCACAGGTTTCACGTCACCTACTGCTTCCGTTTATGTCGCCCTCCACCATCGGCGTTCCACGTGCGACGGGATCAGACCTGCACTCCCGCCCACCGCCGGCTCGCTTCGAGCGGCTCCACCATTTCATCGTCCAGAGGCCAGGTCGTCCATCGTCAGATGTACGACATCGGACCCTGCTCCCTTACCACACATTCGGTGAGGCGAACGGAGGACCAGATCCGTATTCACCCCGCCGAAGCTTCAGCGGAATTGCCTTCGTGTTTTCCGAACGGAATGACACAACATTGACATCTACCGGACATCGAGACGTAGCTCACGCCCGCGCGAGTCACCGCACCTGCCGACCATCGGCTACACCCTGCCGTCAGTCCGAACCAATCGCCACCGGATCACCGGCGACGACCTCGGCGAAGGTGCGCGCCGGCGCCTCCACCGCATGGGTGTATGCCCCATCCGGGTAGTAGACGGGACAGCTCGACGGATCATCACTCGGGCACGGCGTCATCTCCCGCACGCCGACAACCCTACCGTCCCGGACAAACATGATCGAAAGGGGCAGCAACGTGCGGAACATGTAGAAGCCGGACGTCGTCTCACCGGCAAATTCGAAGATCATCCCGCGCCCCGGAGGAAGGTCGGTCCGATACATCAGGCCTCGGCGCCGCTCGGTGTCACTGTCGGCAACCTCGGCCACGATAGTCAGGCCGCGAACCCGGACGGTGACAGTCGCACCATCACCCGAACCCGCATTTCCTCCGGAACCCGCAATGCCACTACAGGCCGCGACGAACACCGTCGCGGCGGCGGCGCCCAGGGCGCCGGCCAGTCGGGGGACGGACGGGCTCACACCGCACAACCCGGTACCGGGCAGTCCCTCGGCGGGCCACCCGGACACAGCCCCCCACTACGCCAGCCGCCACTGCGCCAACCATCGTCGGGCCAACGGCTGCTATACCAGCGGCTACTGCGCCAACGGCTCCACGGCCTGCTCTGGTCCGAGCGCGGCAAGGGCGGCCTCCACGATCAGACACTGAAGTTCTTCGGACAACAGCGGCGCGAACGGAGACAGCGTGCCGGCAGCCGCCGACGCGCAGTCACCCGCGGCGGTCGCATCAGCACCCACCGCCGGGTACGCCGGGCGAGCATCGTCGGCCGCCCCGACACCCGCCGCCGCGGCGGTGCCCAGCGAGATCTCCGGTGCCACCGCGTCGGCGGTGCCATCCGCACCGCTGTCTCCAGTAAATCCGGTCAGGCTCCGAATGCCCGTTGGACTCCCCACGCGAGTGGTGGTGATCCAGGTCGCCGTGCCACCGCGGTCGGCCGCGCCGCGATGCCCGCCGCCAGCCGTGCCGTACCGACCGCCGTCAGCCGGGTGCGCGGCACCGCCGCCGGGCCGCCCGGCCGCCGCCGTCGATCCGCCGGCCGTCACCCCGACCGACGCCGATCCGACTGACGCCGATCCGACAGGCGATGCTCCGCCGGCCTCGGATTCGCTCGCCTCGGTTTCGTCGCTCGCGGCAACATTCCGCCAGCGCGCGCGGCCCATCGCATCGCCCATTACGCCGCTCTGGACACAGCCGACCGCGCAGCGGGCCCGCATGATCCGGGCCACCGTGGGCCGCGGCCCGGCAAGAGCACGGATGATCAGCTCGTACTGGGAAATGATGTCCTCCTTGCCGATCCGATGGTGCAGCACCGAGGGATCGTTCGCGAAGGCGCAGAGGACGGCACCGGTCTCCACCAGCAGTGACGTGAGTGCCTCGAGGATCGCCCGCGGTGGCGGCGGAGGGTCACGACGGGCCAACTCGACCAACTGTGCGAACCCGGACTCGAAGGGCGAAATCAGCGCTTCGAGAATCATCTCCTTGGACGAGAAGTGATAGTAGAGCGCGGCCTTCGTCACGCCGAGTCGTTCAGCGATGTCACGGACCGAGGTGCCCGCATACCCTCGTTCCACGAAGAGCTGCACGGCCGCCTCGAGGATCCGCGTGCGGGTGTCGGCTCCCTGCGCGCGCGTGCGTCCTATGACCACCAGCACTCACCCCCACAGGACGGTCAGCCGCGAATGCTACTCTTGCACTCACTTACTGAACGATCGGTAAGCAAATTGAGCGATCGGTAAGCGAAGCGCCTGGCGGGAGGCCTGCCGGCGGCACCACGGTCACCGGTGGTGGCGTCGATCAGTGCCGATCAGTTGGGCCGTCAGCAGGTCACGGACAGCGACAGACGACCAACCAGCACCTCCGAGGGGAAACGATGGCAAAGCTCGCTCGCTGGTGCTTCCAGCACCGCTGGCTCGTCCTGGGCCTTTGGGTCGCGGCTCTTGTCGGGCTGGCAGCGCTCGGCCGGGCCACGGGCGACGACTACAAGGACACCTTCTCCCTGCCTGGGACGGACTCCCAGAAGGCAATCGACATCCTCGAACGTGACTTCCCGGCGCAGTCGGGCGACAGCGCGACCGTCGTCCTGCACGCCCGTACCGGCACGCTGACCGACCCAGCGATCAAGGCGCAGGTCACCGACATGGTGGGGCAGCTCGCCAAGCTGCCGCACGTCGCCGAGGTGATCAGCCCGTTCAGCGCCGACGGCAAGGGCCAGATCAACGAGGCCGGCACCACCGCGTTCGCCACCATCGCCCTCGACCTGCCCGGCAACGAGCTGCAGATCTCCGACATCGAGCACGTCGTCGACACCGCCCGCGGCTACGACATGGGCGCGCTCCAGGTCGAGGCGACCGGGCAGGTCGTCGCGAACACCGAGCAGACGACCAGCTCCACCGAGCTCATCGGCATCATCGCGGCGGCGATCATTCTGTTCGTCGCGTTCGGTTCACTGCTCGCGGTCACGCTGCCGCTGATCACCGCGCTGGCCGCGCTCGGCGTGGGCCTCAGCCTCATCATCCAGGTCTCCCACCTGACCTCGGTGGCCGAGTTCAGCACCATGCTGGCGACGCTGATCGGCCTGGGCGTCGGCATCGACTACGCGCTGTTCATCGTGAACCGCCACCGCATCGGCCTGCGGGCCGGGCGCTCCCCCGAGGAGGCCGCGGTCAACGCGGTCAACACCTCCGGCCGCGCCGTTCTCTTCGCCGGCGCGACGGTCTGCATCGCCCTGCTCGGCCTGTTCGCCCTCGGCGTGACCTTCCTCTACGGTGTCGCGCTCGCCGCGGCGTTGACGGTCGCGATGACCATGCTGTCGTCGGTCACCCTGCTGCCAGCGCTGCTCGGCTTCTACGGGCAGAAGGTGCTGAGCCGCCGCGAACGCCGCCGGATCGCCCAGCACGGCCCCGAGCCGGAGGCGCCGTCCGGCTTCTGGTGGCGGTGGGCCAAGGGCGTCGAACGCCGCCCGGCCATCCTCGCCGTGCTCAGTGCCGTCGCGATCGCCGTGATCGCGATCCCGTTCTTCTCACTGCGGCTCGGTTCGTCCGACCTGGGCAACGGTTCGGAGGACAAGACCACGAAGCGTGGCTACGACCTGCTCGCCGAAGGCTTCGGCCCCGGCTTCAACGGGCCGTTCTCCCTGGTCACCGACCTTTCCTCCGGCGCGGGCCTGCAGGCGCTGAACCAGGCGGTCGCCGCGGCACGCGACACCCCCGGCGTCGCCTCCGTGACCGAGCCACGGCAGAGCCCGAACGGCCGGGCGGCGATCGCCACCCTCTACCCGACGTCGAGCCCGCAGTCGCCGGAGACGGCCGAGCTGCTCGACCGCCTACGCGACGACGTCCTCCCGACCGCGACCGCGGGCGCCGCCGCGCCGGTGTACGTCGGCGGGATCACCGCGATCTTCGAGGACTTCGCCGGCGTCCTGTCGGACAAGCTGCCCCTGTTCATCGGGATCGTCGTGGTCCTCGCGTTCATCCTGCTGGTCGTGGTCTTCCGCAGCCTGCTCATCCCCCTGACGGCCTCGGTGATGAACCTGCTGGCAGTCGGTGCCGCGTTCGGTGCGGTGGTGGCGGTGTTCCAGTGGGGCTGGCTGTCCGACCTGTTCGGCCTCAGCCCCGGGCCGATCGAGGCGTTCCTGCCGGTCATGCTGTTCGCGATCCTGTTCGGCCTGTCCATGGACTACGAGGTCTTCCTGGTCAGCCGCATGCATGAGGAGTGGACCGCCAGGCGGGACAACCGCATCGCGGTGTCGCTCGGCCAGGCCGAGACCGGCCGGGTGATCTCCGCCGCGGGCGCCATCATGACCCTGGTGTTCGCCGCGTTCATCCTGGGTGACGAACGAGTGATCAAGCTCTTCGGGCTTGGCCTGGCCCTCGCCATCGCCATCGACGCCTTCGTGATCCGCACGATTCTGGTGCCGGCGCTCATGCACCTGTTCGGGCGCGCGAACTGGTGGCTGCCGCGTGGTCTGGACCGGGTCCTGCCGCGGGTCTCGGTCGAGACCTCCGACGATCTCGCCGAAGCCCACCAGGTGCCGGTTCCGGCCGGCGACTTCCGCGACGGTGTGCCGGCGCAGCCGCACGAACCGGCGGAGTCCGAGCGGACCCACTGAGCCACGCGGTCATCGACCGCTGACGATCGACCGCTGACGATCGACCGCTGGAGCTCGACGCCCGGCCGGCAGCCCCACAGCGGGCCACCGGCCGGGCGTGGTCGTTTCCGGCCAGCCGCCCTCAGGGCTCGCGGGCGGCCCGATACGGTCGGTGACAGGCCGCCCGTCAGCGACGACGCGATGAGACGACGACGACGCGAGGAGGCTACGAGGCGACGACGCGAGGACAGGGGTTCCGATGTCCGCTCCCGTTCCAGGGCCCGTCCGGGTCCCCGGACGTCCACTGCGCGTGGTGATCGCGCCCGATTCGTTCAAGGGATCGGTCTCGGCGACCGAGGCCGCGGCAGCCCTGGCTTCCGGGTGGTCGGCGACCCGCCCGGACGACATCGTGGTGACCATCCCGATCGCCGACGGCGGCGAGGGAACACTGGACAGCTTCGCCGCCGCCGTGCCGGGCACGCGCCGCCACGAGCTGGACGTCACCGGGCCGGACGGGCGTCCCGTCACCGGCGCCGCGTGGCTGGAGCTCCCCGACGGATCAGCGCTCGTCGAGCTGGCCCAGGCCAGCGGCCTGCCGCTGATGAGCGCACCGGACCCGCTCAACGCACACACCTTCGGCCTCGGAGAGCTGGTGGGGGCGGCCCTGGACAGTGGTGCCCGCAGAGTTCTGGTGGCGCTCGGCGGATCGGCGTCCACCGACGGGGGGACCGGCCTGCTGGCTGCCCTCGGAGCCCGCTTCCTGAACGCCGCCGGGCAGCCACTTGCGCCGGGCGGCGGAGCGCTGGCCGACCTCGCGGCCGTCGACCTGCACGACCTGCGGCCCGGGCCGCCGGAGGGCATCCACTGCCTGGTCGACGTCACGGCGCCGCTGCTCGGCCCCCTCGGGGCGGCGGCGGTCTTCGGGCCGCAGAAGGGCGCCGGGCCCGCCGAGATCGACCGGTTGGAGACCGGCCTCGCCCGGCTGGCCGAACTCATGCCAGGCCTCGGCGCTGCCGGCCAGGGCACCTCCGGGTCAGCCGGTGTCGGGTCGGGCAGCGTCGGGTCGGGCAGCGTCGGGTCGGGCAGCGCTGGCTCCGTTCTCGCCGAGCAGCCCGGCACCGGGGCGGCCGGTGGCACGGCCTACGGTCTGGCCGCCGCCCTCGGAGCGACACTCGTGCCCGGTGCCCGCAGCATCGCCGAGCACACCGGGCTGCCGGCCGCGCTGGCCGAGGCCGACCTGGTGATCACCGGGGAGGGACGGTTCGACCGGACGTCGCTGGGCGGCAAGGTCGTCGGCGGAGTGGTCACGATGGCGCAGGCGGCCGGTGTTCCCGTGCTGCTCGTCGCGGGCCAGGTCGACGGGCCGGTGCCAGCGGCCGTGCGCGACGCGCTCGCGCTCGTCGACCTGGCCGGTGACCGGGCCCACGCCATCGCGCGGCCCGGTCACTGGCTGACGCTCGCCGGAGCGCGCCTGGCCGAGAGACCGGGCGCGCCGCGGATCAGCTCGGTGCCGGGCTGATCTCCGGGCCGAGCTGTGAATGCTCGTCCCAGGTACCCAGAACCCTGCCGTCGCTGTCGTAGGCACGGATCACCGCGAGATTCCCGATAATCCACCCCTCCCACGACTTCTCCCACGCCTTCATCTCAGGCGTGTCGTACTGGGCGCTCAGCTCAGCCTCGTCGGGCTCCGCACCTGCTTCCAATTCTGGTTCCGGCCAGACAACCTTGTCCTCCAGCTCCTTCAGGGCGGGCGGCATTTCCGCCGAAACCCTGATCACGGCCCGGCCGTCCTTGACGGGAACCTCGATCACCCGGTCGGAGACCGTCGCGGTGACCCGGCTGACCCGCGCGGAGACCTGTGCCACGCTGACGCTGACCTGGGAATTGTTTTCCAGCCCGTCCGCAGTCAGCCCACCGCCCACAGGATGGGTTGACAGAAAACTGGTCAACGTGAGGTCGGGGCTCACAATCTTCGGTTCAGCGGTCTGGTCGAACAGGCCGGCCAGGCCGTAGAAGAGCCCACCGGACGAATCCGCTGGAACATCGCATTCCACGAACATCGAGCCGTCAGTCAGGACGATGCTCGCGCCGAGTGAGTCCCGCGCCCCCGCCCACACCCGCAGATCCTCCACCCGCGGCGCCGGCTGGCCCTCCGTCGACGAATAGGTCTGCCGGCACGCGGACACGACCCGTGTCTCCTCGGCGTCGGTGAAGGTCATCGACTGCAGGCGGGTCACCGCGGGACTTCCCTGCAGGTCGGCCGGGGTGATCGACGCCCGTGACTGGCCTCCGCCCAAGGTCAGCCCGGCGGCGACCGCCGCCACGGCGACGGCGCACGCCACCGCGGGCGCGGCCCAGCGAGCGACCCGGCGGAACCGCTCCCGGGGAAGCCTGCCGCGCACCGCGGGCCACAGGTCGCCCGACGGTGCGACGGTCACCGCCTGCGCCAGGTCACGAAGATGTCCGGCGATCTGCTCGTCGGTGGTCATGCGGCACCCCCTCGTACCTCGTCGGGTTGCCCGACTTCGAGACTGCTGGGCTGAGCCCGATCGGCCCCGCCTCCATCCGCCGGTCTCGTCTCGGCCCAGCCCCCACCGTTCGACTCCGCGCTCCCCGCGACCGCACCGGACGCACCGGACGCGCCGCCGGCTGCCGGGACCCAGCTGGCTGCCGCCGCGGCCAGAGACGGATCCGCGCGCAGGCGCGCGAGCCCCCGGGAGGCGTGCGTCTTCACCGTTCCGGTGGAGCAGCCGAGAATCTCCGCGACCCGCGCCTCCGGCAGGTCCTCGCAGTAACGCAGCACGACGACGGCGCGTTGCCGGGCCGGTAACACGGCGAGCGCCCGAGCGAGCCCGGCCCTGTCCTCGACCGCCGCCAGTTCGGCGGCGGAGGACCTGGCCTCCTGCTCCGGCACGGCCGCCATCGGCGACTCGGGAACGCGGCGCCGGAAGCGGCGCCGATTGGCGTTCACCAGAATGCGGCGCACGTAGGCGTCCGGGGAGTCACTTTCGCGGACCCGCCGCCAGGCCACCAGAGTCCGGGCCAGCGCTGTCTGCGCCAGGTCCTCCGCCTCGGCCGGCTCGCCGGTCAGCAGATATGCCAGCCGCAGCAGCTCCGGAAGCCGCGCGGTGAAATACGCCCGGAACTCGCCCTGTAGTTCTTCGTCCATCCTGCCTCCCTCCCCCCTACAGAGCCCACTTGGGACCACACAGGTTGACAGCGCTCCACCGCGACGCGCCCGGGAGAAGGACCCGTCCTGGGCCACCCTGGGCCGAGGTGTTCGGACGGTCAGCAGAACGGACGGGCCACCGGTCGCACGGCCCTCCGAAGCGGTCCCGCGGAGAGGCGGGCTCCCCGAGGAGTAGACGTCCCGATCGGATGGTCAGGGCGCGAGCGATGAACGCCCGCGGAGCGCGCGGTGCACGGCGGCCGGAATCCACACCGCACACGGAATCGACACCGCACAATGCGCCGCGCTTGGCCGCATGGTTCGGGCGCGTTCATCCTGATCGACTTGGATTACCTCCGCACAGCCGGCACGACGCCGGCCTGCCCTGGGAGGTAATCGTGCGCAGATCCCTGACCCGAGGTGCCGTGGCGGCACTCGCCGTGATCGTCGCAGTGTTCGCCGGAATGGCACCGGCCTTCGCCGCGGGTTCCGGTAGCCGTGTTTCGCAGACCACCACGGTCGGTATCCACAACACCTACGACCCGAGCACCTTCACCTATCTCGCGCAGGCGCTCGATCTGCGCCCAGGGCTGATCGAGCTGGATGTCTGGCCGAACATCATCACCCGGGAGTGGAAGGTCAGCCACTCCAACCCGCTGGGGAACTCGAACAACTGCGTGGCTGCCACGACCGCCGCGGGGCTTTACACCGGGGGTACCAACAAGAACCTGGAGTACTGCCTCGACGACATCCGGCTGTGGCTGGGCGCGCACCCGGACGCCGGGCCGCTGATTCTCAAGCTGGAGCTGAAGACCGGTTTCAGCGCCCGGACGAACCAGGGCCCGGCCCAGCTCGACGCAGCGATCGCGGCACATCTGGGATCCGCCGTGTTCAAGCCCGCAGACCTGCTCGGCTCCTACGCCAGCCTGGACGACGCCGCGAAGGCGAACGCCTGGCCGACCCGTGCCCAGCTGACCGGCAAGGTCATCATCGACGTGATCCCGGGGACGGTCGAGGAGGCGAACCCGACCGACACCCTGCGCACGGACGTCGAATACGCCCAGTACCTCAACGGTCTCAAGGCCGCCGGCACCCTCGGCAAGGCACAGATCTTCCCGGTCGTGCACAACGCCCAGGCCGGCGATCCGCGCTCACGCTACTCCGACACGACACTGCGGCCCTGGTTCGTGTTGTTCGACGGCGACGCGAGCACGTACGCCGGCGGCAGCGTCGACACCTCCTGGTACGACACCAACCACTACCTGCTGGTCATGACAGACGTCCAGACCATCGCACCGGCCGTCGCCGCCGGTGACCTCGCCGCCGCCCAGGCACGGGTGACGCAGGTTGCGGGCCTGCACGCGAGCGTGGCGTCGTCCGACTGGGCGAGCATGCCGTCGGTGAACGCCACACTGCTCGACCGCGGCTGACAACCGCCTGGTTGACCCACGCGGATCAGCGGACCGTGCGGATCAGCGGACCGCGCGGATCAGGCGGACCACGCGGATCAGGCGGATCAGGCGGACCGCGCGGGTCAACCAGGCCTGGCTGGGCCCGGCGGGTCAGGCGCCGCCGGGGTTCAGTGGCACCTCGACCGGCTCGAAGCTCTCGCCGGTCACATCGACGTCGGCGGCGCGCAGGTTCGCCAACGCGGCCTGGGTGAACTCGTTGGTGTAGGCCAGCCCGACCGGGTCACCACGCAGGACCGTCTGCCCGTGCGCGTTGCGGGTGCCGCGGGCGATCTCGACCGTGCGCGCCCAGGCCGCCTCGTCGACGACGCCTATTCCCTCCGGCGACGGCCAGATGAGCTTGTTGACCTCGTTCATCTGCCACAGCTGATGGCTCGCGCCAAGCTGGGAGCCGGCCGCGACGACCAGGTCCCGGCATTCCTCGGCGTTGTCCCGGCAGTACGCCCAGCCGCGCATCGAGGCTTCCAGGAATCTCGTGGTCGTCAGACGGTAGGCGGCGTCGCTTTCCAGCCGCGAGGTGGAGGCCCAGACGGCGTCCTGCAGCATGGCCGTGCCGACCTCGTTCCAGTCGATGACGCTGAGATCCCGGGAGGTGTAAAGCCTGCCGGTCTTCGGGTTCACCGCCTCGAGAATCTGCGCGTACTCGTTGTAGCTCATCGCCGCGCCGGCATCGATGGCACCGGAGAGCAACGCCTTCACGTCGAAATCCTGCTGCACCAGGGTGACGTCCGCCCCCGGGTCGAGGCCGGCACCGGTGATACCGGCGAACAGCTCGTACTCGTTACCGAAACCCCAGGTCCCGACACGGCGGCCGCGCAGGTCCGCCGGTTTCTCGATCCCCGTGTCGGCGAAGCTCACCTGCCAGCTTCCCGAGCGTTGGAAGATCTGGCCGACCTCGGTGATCCGGGCACCCTGCTCCCGTGAGGCGAGGGCCTTGGGGACCCAGGCCACCGCGAAGTCGGCCCTGCCTTCGGCCAGCACCGTCTGCGGAACGATCTCGGTACCGCCCTGGAGGATCTCGACGGCCAGGCCGACATCCGTGAGCCTTTTCAATCTTGGTTTGTCTGATTCTCCCGGCGGTTAAGGGTCACCAATTGACGAATTGAACGGGAACCGGCTCGGGCCGTTCCATCATCTGGCGACGGCAATAGTTGGTCGGGCGGCGGGCGGAGGGATGCCGTAAATAGAGAAGTCCCCGGTAGATCACAGGGTTCCTACTCCACTGTGCCCTTGACCGAGGACTTCCGTTGCTAACCTACCCCGGTGTCGTCGACCTGCCCGAGTCGACCCTGACCTTCCTCACGGGACTGCTGGCCGAGGACCGCGCCCAGCGCCGGACCTGGCGCAAGCTGCCCCCACGCGAGCAGGCACTCCTGGTGCTCGCCCACCTCCGCAAGGGTGAACGCTACGAGCACCTCGCCGAGGGCTTCCAGGTCAGCGTCGGCACCGTCCACAACTACATCCGCGAGGCCGTCGGCCTGCTCGCCACCCACGGCCGGACCCTGCTCGCCGCGGTCTGGACCTTCGCGTGGACCCAGAGCAACTTCCTCATCCTCGACGGCACCGTCGTGCGTACCAACCGTGTCCGTGCGCACAACAAGCTGTACTACTCGGGCAAGCACAAGTACCACGGCATCAACCTGCAGGGCCTCACCGACCCCTACGGTCGGCTGCTCTGGATCTCCGAAGGACTTCCCGGCTCCGTCCACGACCTCACCGCGGCCCGGATGCACGACGTCCTCCATCTGATCGACCGCTCGGGGCTCTACCTCTACGCGGACAAGGGCTACGTCGGCGGCGAGGGTGACCGCCTCCTCGTCCCGGTCAAGAAACCCAAGAACAGGGAACTCCCCGACCGCGACAAAGAGACCAACTGGACCCACGCCACCACCCGCTCGCAAGGCGAACGAGGATTCGCGGTCCTCAAGAACTGGCACATATTCGACCGTTTCCGCGGCTGCCCACGCCGCGTCGGCATCTTCGCCCAGGCCGTCCTCGTCCTCTCCAGTGAGGGCCTTTAGGAAAATCGACTTTGAAAAGGCTCCGTGTAGAAGCCCTTGTCCCGGGCCGCGATGTACCCGGCGAACTGCGCCTGGGTGAACCACTGCAACTGCAGGCGCACCTGGGTGAGACCGCCGGCGACGCCCTCGCCGTTCCCGCTGCCCTGACCACCCTTGCCGTGCCGGCTGGCACGGTCGGGCCCGCAGGCCGCGATCAGGACCGCGGCGACCAGCGCGGCGGCGACTCCCGCCGCAAGACGTCTTCCCATCGAGCCCGCCCCTCCGCACGCACCGAATGGAAACGGCTCAGTCTCCCCGAAAGCACCCGGGCGGCGTGCGGACGGCGTCCGCTCGACTCGACGGCCCGCCGAGATCCGCTCAGTCGGTCGCTTCGGTGCGCTGCGCGGCACCCGCCGGAGCCGAGGAGACCGCAGGTGCAGCGGGCGTCAGATAGCCGTGTTCGAGATAGCCGGCTCCGCCGTGCCCCGCCCGCAGACCGGCCGCCGCCCGCACCCGGCGCGCATGCAGGACGGGAAGCTTCTCCCCCACGTCCGACAGCGGCGTGAAGGCGCAGTTGATGATCTCGTTCATGTCCAGCCGGATCCGCTCCCGCCAGTCGGACGGAAGCAGACCTCCGTCAAAGACGAAAAGCAACATGTCCCCGGTGTGCTCGTCCGAGGCCCAGTCCACCACGAGCAGTGAACCGATCGGCGGCACAATGCCGATCTCCTCCTCGACCTCGCGGACGCAGGCCGCGTACGGCGATTCACCGGGCTCGATGAACCCCCCGGGAATGTCCCACCCGGGCTTGTAGGAGGGTTCCACCAGCAACACGCGGCCCTCCTCGTCGAAGAAGAGCGCGCCGGCGGCCGCCCGGGGCCGGGCCATCGGCGGGCCGACGTTCTCGTTCTCGCCGGCCACGAACCAGTCGACGCTCTCGGCGGGCGCCACGACCTCGGCCGAGGGAACGACCTCGATCGAGGGCACGGCCTCGATCGACGGCTCGGCGTCCGTCGACGGCGCGGCATCCATCGACGGCGCGGCGTCGCCGGCAGCGTTGCGGGCACCCGCCGTCGGGATGCGGCTCGGCCTGGTGGCAGGCGCCCGTCCCTCGATCTCCGCGGACGACGCCACCGGCTGGTAGGGCACCGAGGCGGTCAACCCCGGCGCACGCGAAGCACTCACCGAAGGTGACGAGTCGTCTGCTTGGCGGGAGCCGGCAGTCATGATGGTCCCTTCTGCCGCTACGGGCGAACTAGCTGGTACTGCGCTTACTACACGAATCGGCCAACGATTTCCGACATCAGGTCACGCGCAGTCGGCCCGGAGTGTCGGGCCCGGCCCCACTCCAGCTCCATGCTCGGCGTAGTCGCCCAGCCCTCCGCTCGCTCGGGAAACATCGGCAGCCCATGCCAGTCAGAGTGGAACTCCTCCTTCCAGCAGGTTCCCGTTCGCCGAGTTGCCGTGTGGCGAATACTTGAATTGTGAGCATCAGCACTGTGGGGATGGGCGGTCGCGTGACGGAGTGGACAACGATCCGGGAGGAGCACAAGATCTTCGAGGACGAGGCCGTGCTCGCGCTGGACAAGCCGGTCGGTGTGGCCGTCATGGGTGAGCGCCACGACACAGATCTGGTGTCCATGGCCCGGGAGGCCGGCGAGGAACTGTTCCCCGCCCACCGCATCGACAAGGTCACCTCGGGCGTCGTCCTGTTCGCCAAGCAGCTGCGCCACCACGGCGACCTCACCCGGCAGTTCAACCGGCGCACGGTGGACAAGACCTACCTCGCGCTGACCCGTACCCATGGCATCCCGGCCTCGGCGACGATCGA
This sequence comes from Frankia sp. R43, assembly GCF_001306465.1. Taxonomy (NCBI): domain Bacteria; kingdom Bacillati; phylum Actinomycetota; class Actinomycetes; order Frankiales; family Frankiaceae; genus Frankia; species Frankia sp. R43. The sequence continues at coordinate 889,564 of NZ_LFCW01000001.1, forward strand.
CCTGCCGCTCAGCGTCGGCCGCAAGAACCGGGTGCGGATCGCCGCCAACCGCGCCGACATCGTCACCGTCACGGCGGACGCCGGCCCGGCCGACACCGCCGGGGCCGACACCGCCGGGGCCAGCACAGCCGCGGCGGCACCCGGCCCCGAGTCCGCCCCCTGGCTGTGGACGGTGCCGGCGGCCAAGACGTTCCCGCACGTGCGGACCTATCCGTCGGTCACCCACCTCGCGCGGCTGTGGGAGGGCACCGAGCACACGTTGGTCGCGGCGCATCCGGTCAGCGGCCGGCGGCATCAGATCCGCGTCCACCTCGCCTGGGTCGGGCATCCCATCGAGGGAGATCCGCTCTTCGAGCGCGCGCCGACGACCCGCACCTTCCTGCACGCCTGGCGCCTCGCCTTCGACGCGGGCTGGGATGGTGGCCGCCGGATGGTCGTCGAGGCCGTCCCAGGCCCGGACTTCTGGCGCTCGCTCGACGGCGAGGATGCCGCCGTCGCCGCGGCGAGCCTCACCGGGTTCAACGCTCCGGCCACGTTCTGACGCCTCGGGCAGCCCGGATGCCGGCTCCTCGACGGAGCAGAGCCGGGCGCGCGGCGAACGGAGCCGGGAGGCGCGGGTGGCGGGCCGGCAGCACCGCCTGACGTCCTCGCTCCCGGGCTTTCGGCGCTCTCACCAGTCCTGATGGTCTCCACGGTGGCGGCGTCGCGCAGCAGGCAGCTCAGCCGGACGAGCGGTCGGGAGAGCGGTCGGGCGGGCGGTCGGCGAGCAGGCCCGGCCGGCGTCTGCGGAGATGCCGGCCGCCGGGCCCGGCTCCCCCCTCCTGGAGGCCGGGCCCGGCGGCGTGGTGGGCAGCGGTCAGCGCACGCTGATCTTCGCGCCCAGGTTCCTGAGCTGCGCGCTCGGAGCGGCGACCGGCTTGACGCCCTTCCGGAAGGTGATGGTGACGCTGTTGCCGGACACCGTCGAACCCTTCCCGCCCACGACCACTCGAACCGTGCCGAGGTTGGCCGGCTTCTTCGCGTTCACCGCGCTCAGTGCGGAGACGTCCAGCGTGGTGCCGACCGGAACCGTCACCACGATGTGAGTGGCGGTCTTCTGGTTCAGCGTGTAGACGCCCACGTTGGCGCCGGTGGTCACGTTCTTGACCAGAATCGCCCGGGCGCCGGCCGGCACGGCGCTCTGCGCGATGGTGATGTCGAGCCGGACGTTGGCCTTGACCGGTGCGGCCTGCGCGGTCACGGCCGCCTTGGCCGGGAGCGCCGTCGTGGCGGCGCTCGCCGGCAGCGCAAGGGAGACGGCGGCCGCCGAGCCGGCCATCGCGACGGCAATGCTACGGCGCACATTCATCGAAACTCGCATCGACTTCAGACCTCCATTGTCTGGAACGAATTCCGACCGACTGCCGGAAATCATGTCGCCGATGGCGCCGAATCGTCCCGTTATTCAAGGACCGGCCTTTCCATCCCGCGACGGTCGTCACGCTAGTTTTCGATTCTGTGTGCTCTCGATGGCGAACCTTTGACAAAGCTGTGTCGGCCGAAATGTGTTTGTGGTCACCGGCCCAGCCCAAGAATATCGGTTGAACGTGAGGAGGTGGGCACCCAACGAAGGTAAGCAAGTTCGTCGCGCACCCACCCGGTCACCGGTGTGGCCCATACCGCCGCACAGCGCCAGCAATTCGCCACAAGGAGGGCGGAGGGTGCGCAGAGTCACCTGACGACCAGCAAGAAGTGAGGATTTCGGTCGTCAGGAGGACCGAAATCCTTCACTCTTCGGACTCTCCCAACCGGGCCACCGCACTCAGCCGCCGCGCGGCGCGTACATGATGATCGCCATACCGACCAGGCAGACGGCGGCACCGGCGAGATCAAAACGGTCCGGGCGGTAGCCGTCAGCGACGATCCCCCACCCGATCGAGCCGGCGACGAAGATCCCTCCGTAGGCGGCGAGGATGCGGCCGAACTCGCCGTCCGGCTGCAGCGTGGCAACGAACCCGTAGAGCCCGAGCGCGATGACACCGGCACCCACCCACAGCAGGCCACGGTGCTCGCGGGTCCCCTGCCACACGAGCCAGGCACCACCGATCTCGAACAGCGCGGCGACGACGAACAGGGCGACGGAGCGGGCGACAGTCACGGGCGCTCTGTTCTCCTCGTGCTCGGGGACCCGCCCCGACCATAACGGCCGCACGCCGACCAACCGACGAACGGACAGCAGTTCAGCAGTTCAGCAGTTCAGCAGTTCAGCGCAGCGCAGGTCAGCAGTCAGTAGGCCAGCTGGCCCATCGTCACGCTCATGACACGTGGCGTAACCACCGGGGAAACGTTCGCGGTCACCGCGACCAGCCAGCCGCATGTGCCGCCCTTTCGGGCATGGAGGCGACGACGTGACATGCACGTCTACCGATACCCACGGGATGAAGCTCACGTTGGTGGTCGACCTCGACCCCCCGCTTTTCCGGAAGGTCCCACCACCCCACACCGGCAGGCGGCACCAAACCTTACCAAAAATTGTGATCACCATCACATGCCATTCAACTCGTAGCTCTCCGTTAATCTCGCCCATTGCACTGGACGGGCCGCACAGCCCACTCACAGGTAGACATATGCAGGTCAGCGACCATCCGCAGCAGACCAGCCCGGATGGATCGCCCCGGCAAAGCCTCCCGCCGCCCCTATACGGCCCGTTACCTACATCGGCAAAATGGCACACGTTCCCTCGCTTGCGCAGGGAACGGCACACCGATATGTTCCCGGTGTTCGATCGCGCCTCGGTCGAATACTCCGCCATTCGGGACCTGAGGCCGGCTGTTCTGCGGCGAGAGGCCACGCGACCGTACCCATAAGGGACTGCCTGATGGTCGGCCTGCTTTCACGCGCTCCGCGGCTCACCGACCGGTCACGTTCGAACCCAGCTGTAACCGGTGCCACCTCTCCAACCGCCCTCGTGGTCGGCGGGAACAGCGAGCCTTTTCCATCCCACGGTGCATGGTGAGGGATACCGAAGGGCGAAGCCGGCGACGGAATATGCCCTGTCTCCGCGGGCGCTTCGCAGGGTTGTGGAACGTGCGCGCCGTCCGGGGGCATTTTTCGTTTCTCGTCTTACTGGTGGCCGCAACGGCAGTCCGGCTCGCCGCGGTGACGGGGTGTCGCCCGGCGCTCTGGTTCAACGACAGCTACGAATACGTGGCAGGCGCACTGCGCCCGGAGCCCTATGTGGTCCGGCCGTCGGGTTACAGCTTCTTCCTCCGCGCCCTCGAGCCCTTTCACAGCTTCGAGCTGGTGGTTCTCCTCCAACATGCCCTTGGCCTCGCGGTCGGCGTCGCGGTCTATGCGCTCCTGCTCAGGCTGGGCGCGCCCGCCTGGGCCGCGGCGATCGGGGCCGCTCCCCAACTGCTGGACGCCTATCAGATCGAGCTCGAGCATCTGGTGCTCTCGGAGACGGTCTTCACCGCGCTCCTGGTGACGGCGGTGCTCTGCCTGCTCTGGCAGCGATCGATCAGCGTGCCGGCCGCGGCGGTGGCGGGGATCGCGCTGGCACTGGCGGCGGTGACTCGGTCGGTGGGCCTTCCGCTCGCCCTGGCCGCCACGATCTGGCTGCTCGCCCGACGACCTGCGTGGAAAAGCATGGCCGCGTTCGGGCTGACGCTCGCCGTGCCGGTGCTCGCCTACTGCTCCTGGCATCGGGCCGAGCACGGGAGTTTCGCGACCTCGGGTAGCACCGGTGTCTTCCTCTACAGCCGGACCGCGACCTTTGCCGACTGTGCCGTGATGAAGCCTCCCGCCGAGCTCCGGCCGTTATGCCCCACCGAGCCGACCGACCAGCGAAATCCCCCGTCGGACTACATCTGGCATGGTGACAGCCCGCTGGCCGGCATCCCCGGCCCCATCTTCGACCCGGCGAAGGAGGAGCTCGCCCGGGATTTCGCCGTCCACGCCGTTCTCGCCCAGCCGCTGGACTACCTGGATGTGGTCGGGCGGGATTTCATGCGGACGTTCGAGTCCCGGCTGGAGGACTACCCCAGCCGTTCGGTCGCCGAGCGGTACCTTTTCGGCTCCCCGACCCCGTCGATGACGCGCAAGGACCGCGAGGCGGCGGACCTGCGAGCCTATGAGCACGGCGAGTTCGCGACGACCGCGCACGAGCCGATGGCCGGCTGGCTGGTGACCTACCAGCGTCATGCGGCGCTGCCCGCGCCCGCCCTGGGCCTGCTGCTCGTCCTCGGTCTGGTCGGGACGGCCTGCGCGTTTCTCCGGGTCCGGTCGCTTGCCGCCCCGCTCCTGCTCCTCAGCGGCCTGGCCACCCTGACTCTGCTGTTACCGCCCGCCACCGCCGGTTTCGACTATCGCTACGTCCCACCCGCGTTTCCGTTTCTCGGAGCGGCGGCGGTCGCCGCCGGCCTCTGCCTGGTCAGGCTGGTCAGGCGGGGGGGCAGCGTCGTCGGAGAAACCACTGCGCAGCCGGACGAACCCGCTCGGCCTGAGCAGCCCGAGCAGCCCACGCCGGGGGAAGAGCCCACGCGGCCGGACGAACCGGTCGACGGCGGCGCGCGGCCCGGTCCGATCCCCAGCACCGGCATACCTGTCTCCTGACCGGCTCCTGTCCGGCTCCTGTCCGGGGCATCGCGGGGTACAGCGGGGTATAACTGAAATCGACGTCAACATCGCATCCTGGAGTCATCTGTGGCTGAGCGCGTTGTGGTCGAGATCCGGGACGGTGTCGCCGACGTCCGCCTGAACCGCCCGGAGAAGCTCAACGCGCTCGACGGGCCCATGTATCGGGCCCTCGTCGACACGTGCGAGGAGATCCGGAAGCAGCCGGCGGTACGCGTCGTCGTGCTGTCGGGTGAAGGACGAGGTTTCTGCGCGGGCCTCGACTTCGCGGCGTTCCAGACCATGGCGGGCGACCGTGCGGCCAGCTCGGCGATGGCCGAGAACGTCGCCTCGAAGAAAGGCGCGAACATCGGCCAGCGGGCCGTCGCGGGCTGGTCCGAGCTGGCCGTTCCGGTCATCGCGGCGATCCACGGGCCCTGCCTCGGCGGCGGCCTGCAGCTCGCGCTCGGCGCCGACATCCGCCTCGTCGCGCCCGACGCCTCGCTGTCGGCCATGGAGGTCCGCTGGGGGCTCGTGCCGGACATGGGAGGAAGTCTCGCTCTCGCCCGCCTGGTCCGTCCCGACGTCGCCAAGGAGCTCGTCTGGACCGGGCGCACGGTGTCCGGAGCGGAGGCCGTCCACCTCGGGCTGGCGACGAGGCAGGAGGCCGACCCACTCGCCGCGTCCCTCGAACTGGCCGCACGGATCGCGGCCCGCAGCCCCGACGCCGTGCGCGCGGGCAAGCGGCTCCTGACCGACGCCGTCGGCCGCACGCCGGACGAGCAGATGGCCCTCGAACGTCAGGAGAGCAGCGCGCTGGTCGGCACCGCCAACCAGATCGAGGCGGTGACAGCCTCCTTCGGGAAGCGCCCCCCGCTCTTCCGGGACGACCCTGCCTAGAAACCGGCGGCACGGCGACATTCCGGACCGCCGGTAACGACTACCGGCCGACGAAGCGGGATTTTCTCCTCGACCGCTTACAGTCCCATCAGCCGCCGTAGGTCACGGGCCTGCGACTCCGTCGCCGACACATCCTCGAGAGGTCAGATGATGCCGTCGATCGATCCCGCCGGCCTGCCCCTGGAACAGAAGGTGTCGCTGCTGTCGGGTCGTGACTTCTGGACGACCAGACCCGTCGAGGCGGCTGGAATTCCGTCGATCGTGCTCACCGACGGCCCGCACGGCGTCCGCCTCCAACGCGACGGCACCGATCACCTGGACTTCTACGACAGCCTCCCCGCCACCTGCCTGCCACCCGCCGTCGCCGTGGGGTCGAGCTGGGATGTCGGGGTGGCGCGGCGGCTGGGCGCGGCGGTCGGCCGCGAGGCCCGCGCTCTCGGTGTCACGGTCGTCCTCGGGCCCGGCGTCAACATCAAACGCTCGCCGCTGTGCGGGCGGAACTTCGAGTACTACTCGGAGGACCCGCTGCTGGCCGGCATGCTCGGCGCCGCGCATGTCCGCGGGCTGCAGGCTCAGGGGGTGGGCGCGTCGGTGAAGCACTTCGCGGCCAACAACCAGGAGACCGACCGGATGCGGGTCAGCGCGGACGTCGACGAGCGGACCCTGCGGGAGATCTACCTCGCCGCCTTCGAACGGATTGTCACCGAAGCGCGGCCGGCGACCGTGATGACGTCCTACAACCGGATCAACGGGACGCCCGCGTCCCAGCACCGCTGGCTGCTGACCGACGTCCTGCGCGGAGAATGGGGCTTCACGGGCGTTGTCGTCTCCGACTGGGGCGGAGTCAACGACCGCGTCGCCGCCCTGGCGGCGGGGCTGGACCTGCAGATGCCCGGCACGGGCGGCGCCAGCGACGCGGAGATCGCGCGTGCCGTCCGCGCCGGAACCCTCGACGAGGCCCAGGTGGATGCAAGCGCACGCCGCGTCGCCGCCCTCTCCGGCCTGGTCGCCGAATCCTCCAGCCTGCCGGCCGGGGCGGACGGCGAGGTTTCCGAGGTTCCTGTCGACGAGCACCATGCCCTGGCCCGGGAGCTGGCCGCCGACTGCGCCGTCCTGCTCCGGAACACCGGCGGTGTTCTTCCCCTCGCCCGGCAGTCCCGCATCGCGGTCATCGGCGACCTGGCCACCAGCCCCCGGTTCCAGGGCGGCGGCAGCTCGCGCATCAACCCGACCAGGATCGACATCCCGCTGGACGCCATCCGCGCGCTGGGCGAATCGGTGACCTACGCGCGGGGCTACTCCGCTGACGGCACCGATGACGATCAGCAGGCGGGGTCCCGAAGCGGGAGCGACGCGGTCGGGGGCGACGGTCGAGAGGCATTGCTCACGCAGGCCGTGCGGACGGCCGCGGCGGCCGAAGTGGCGATCGTGTTCGCCGGGCTCGACAAGGAGACCGAGGGCATCGACCGGGAGCACCTCGACCTGCCAGCCGAGCAGTTGACCCTCATCCGCGCGGTCGCCGCGGCGGCACCGCGCACCGTCGTCGTGCTGGCCGGCGGCGGCGTCGTCTCGCTGGAGGGCTGGCACGACGACGTCGACGCGATCCTCGCCGGCTGGCTGCTCGGCCAGGCCGCGGGCGGCGCGATCGCCGATCTCCTGTTCGGCGTCGCCAATCCGTCCGGGCATCTCGCGGAGACCATCCCGCTGCGTCTCGCGGACACTCCCAGCTATCTCAACTTCCCGGGCGAGGCCGGTCATGTCCGCTACGGCGAAGGCGTGATGGTCGGCTACCGCTATTACCAGACCGTCGAACGCGCCGTGCGCTATCCGTTCGGGCACGGCCTGAGCTACACCACCTTCACCACCGACGCTCTCGACGTCACCCTGGCCGGAGACGACACCGCCACCGCCCGCGTGACCGTGACGGTGACGAACACCGGCGCCCGGGCCGGCCGGCACGTCGTCCAGGTCTACGTCGCCACCGCCGCGGGGCCGGTCCGCCGCCCCGCCCGGGAGCTGCGCACGTTCACGAAGATCACCCTGCGGCCGGGCGAGACCCGCACCGTCGGCCTCGATCTGGATCGGCGTGCCTTCGCCTACTACGACATCGAACTTCACCGGTGGGTGGTCGCCCCCGGCGACTACACGATCCAGATCGGCGAGAACGCCGCGCACATCGTCGCCGAGCAGACCATCACCCTCACCGGCGACTCCGGCCACCGGCCGCTGAGCCTCGACTCCCCGTTCGGCGACTGGCTGCACCACCCGGTCGTCGGCCCGCAGCTGCGGCGCTCCCTCGGCGGAGGAATGACCGAACAGTCCCGCAAAGCCCTCGAGCAGAACCCGGACCTGCTCGAATCGATCTCCTCCATGCCGATCCGCCAGGTCCTGAGCATGGCCGGCACCAGATTCCGGGACGAGGAGCTCGCCCGCCTGATGGAGCTGAGCCGATAACGAGGCAGGCGCGCCCGCGCATAACAGAGGGCGACGCGGCGTTACTCCAGTTCGAGGAGCGAGTTCACGATCAACTCCCGGTGCGACTGCATTTCGGGAATCTCCAGCGCGCTCGACAGGACATATTTGGCACGCCCCTTAAGTGCCGACTGATGATACCCACAGCAGTAGATCAAATCTACGCAGGTGACGCGAATTTGTGAACTACTTGAAGTCTCCAGCAGTTCACAAAAGAACGGGAATGCCAGTGAAATCTCCCCGATACATTCCTCGATACTGACAGGCCCTAGGCCCTGGTCTTCGGGCTCGTGGACATATCCACCAGATATTTGCGCCAGCAGTTCAAGCGCATAATCAAGGGCGGGAACCGAGAGTTGCGTCAGTGACTGAACCACGCAGGCCGCGACTGGCACAGTAGCCTGCGTAAGACAGCCGTCTACCAGGGCAACACTATCGATTCGCCAGTAAGCAGACCTCGCAGCCTCCTTATCAGTCGCTCCAGCGAGGTCACGGATAGCATCGGGCAGAGCAGCCGAGTCCGCGAAGCTTCGCAGACCAGCCCAGTCGTGTCTCGCTAGTTCGATCTCCATGGATCCCCCTGCAGAACCGTCCGATCGGAGCCCCGCCTCTGCGTGCTCCACTCAGACGGTCAAGTCGATGATGCGAATCTATCAGAATGAAGCGAAGAAGTCCGACTGGAACGTATTTGCTCGCTGCACAAATGACGATCGTTCAGGCGCTTTCAACCGTCATCGAGCACCTGGGGATCCAGCCTTCCCGCGAGGGCCGGCGGAGGTCGAACTACCCAATCCGTCGGCCCCACCGGTATCGGAACGCGGGCGGGCAGCAGCCGAGAGCTGCCCGCCTACCACTTCGGATCCAAGGAAGCGCTGATCGACCGGCTCACCGCACGCGCCCCGGAACAGGCGATCGCGGCGACCTCCGCCGCCCTCGAACGAGCCCAGCGCGACCGTGCGGAGCTCACCGCGCTGGCGATCCTGTGCGTCACGATGGACACCTATCTCGGGCTGTTCGCCGCCGCCGACGCGGAAGCCCGCGCCGTCGTGGTGCTCTGGGGTGCCAGCTTCGCCACGGAATCCGATCTGCCCGCCGTCCGCGAAGCGGCCCGCCTGCGGCACCGTGAGCTGACAGGCCAGATCCGGGCCGGCCAGCAGGACAGGTCCATCCGCGCCGACATCGACCCTGCCGCGGCGGCCGTCGTCGTCATGGGCATGGTCCGCGGCGCCGCCGCACTGTCCCTGGCCGAGCCTGACGCCGCCGACCCGAACCAGGTTCGGAAGCTGTGCGGCGACGCCATCAAGACGCTCCTTCGCGACAACGGCGGAACCATCACCAGCCCGGCATAGCGCGACGGTGATGATCGCACTCCACAACGACGGGTCGAGGGCATATTGACCGACCCGTTGCAGAGACCAGCAGCCCTCTCCGCATGTTCGTACCGGACGTACGCTGTTCGTATGCGCAAGAAGGTCGTCACGATCGGGAACTCGGCGGGCATCACGATCAGCCCGGCCGAACTGCGCGCCCTGGGCGTCAGCCCCGGAGACTCCGTCGAGGTGACCATCCGCGCCGGGGTCCTGGAGGCCCGCGCCGTCAGCCAGTACGAGGACACTCCCCTACCCGACCTGATGGCCGTGATCAATGCCGCACGGACCAGGCCATGACCTGGACGCGGCCGGAGTTCCTGGCCGAGATCGCCCGCACCGGGATCCTGTCGCCGGAATACGCCGAGGACGTGCTCGTGCGGCTGGCGCATCACTCCACCGCGATCGAGGGCAACACCCTCACCCTGGCCGACACCATCACCCTGCTGGTCGACGAACGGGTGCCGGTGGCCGGGACACCGGTACGCGAGCTGTACGAGGTCACCAACCACTACCAGGCTCTCGCCCGCCTCCTGACCGCCGTAGCCGACGGCGAACCCCTGACCACCGAACTCGTCCGCGATCTGCACGCCGCGCTGATGGACCATCTGACCCACGACCGCGGCCAGTACAAGACGTCCAGCAACATCGTCACCGGCGCCTCCTGGCGGCCCACGTCCCCTGAACGCGTCCCGGAACTCATGCTCCAGTGGGCCGACCAGGCCGAATGGCAGACCGCCAACCTCGACAACGAGGCTCTGCTGGAAGCGATAGCCCGCGCGCACATCGCCGTCGAGCGCATCCACCCGTTCTCCGACGGAAACGGCCGCACCGGGCGCGCGATCATCGCCTACCAGACCATTCGCAGGTTCGGGTTTCCCGCCATCATCCAGGTCGCCCAGCGATCCGGGTACATCGCCATGCTCGACGCCCAGGACACGCCCGCCCTGACCCGTCTGCTCGCGGTCTCACTCGCCGACGAGGCAGGCCGCGCGCAGCCGTAGCCACCCATGGTCGCCAGGACGGCGAAAGGCCTCAGATGCTCGAACCCGCCGGCATTGTCGCCCTCCGTGGACGCGGCTACGGCTGGTAGCGGTAGCCCATCCCCGGTTCGGTGGTGAGGTGGCGGGGGCGGGTGGGGTCGGGTTCGAGCTTGCGTCGCAGCCGGTTGATGTAAAGGCGCAGGGAGGATGTGTCGTCCGCATAGGACTTTCCCCAGACCTGGGTGACCAGGGCCCGGCTGCTGATGAGCATGCCCGGGTTGCGCAGCAGTGCTTCGAGCAGCCGCCACTCGGTCGGGGTGAGATGAACGGGTCCGCGACCGCCGTTCCGGGAGGTGATGGACTTCGCCACGAAATCGACGTGGTAGTCCCCCACCTCGGCTACCGGGGCCACCCGGGCACCGGCCCCTCGCCGGCTGACGGCACGCAGCCGGGCGAGGAGCTCCTCCACGGAGAACGGTTTGGTGATGTAGTCGTCGGCTCCGGCATCCAGGGACGCGATCTTGTCGTGCCCGGAGGTGCGGCCAGAAAGAACGATAATCGGGATGTTGGTCCAGTCCCGCAGGCCGCGGATGACGTCGATGCCGTCCATGTCCGGCAGCCCCAGGTCGAGCACGACGATGTCGGGTGGATGGGCGGCGGCCTCGGCCAGGGCGTGCCTGCCGTCGACCGCCGTACGGACCTCGTATCCCCTGGCGTGCAGGGTGATCCGCATCGCCCGCAGGAGCTGTGGTTCGTCCTCGACGAACAGCACCCGGCTACCGTGATGTGGATCAGGTCCGCTACCCATCAGCCAGCTCCTATCCGCAGGCGGTGTGCGTTTCCCCGCGGGTCTCCCCGCACGTCGCCCACCGAGCTCCCGGCCGGTTCACGGGGCGGCCGTGGCTCGGTCGAGGTCGAGGTTCAGTTCCAGGACGTTGACGGTCGGCTCGCCGAGGAAGCCCAGCGCCCGGCCGGTGGTGTGCCTGTCGACGAGGTCGCGCACCTGGTCGAGGGACATGTCGCGTTCCCGGGCGATCCGGGGAACCTGCAGCTCGGCGTAGGCCGGGCTGATGCCGGGGTCGAGGCCACTGGCGCTGGCGGTCACGGCGTCGGCGGGCACGGCCGGCTTCTCCGGGGCGTCGCCGCGGACGAGGGCCCGCTCACCGGCGGCGATGTCATCGCCGGGCGTACGGCACTCGACGGCCACGCCCTGGTAGCTGGCGAGGAACGGGGTGGCGGGGCACGCCTCGTTGACGCTGACGACGCGGGTGATGGCGCCGTCGAACCCGGGGCCGGCGTGGTAGACGGCGAGGACGGCGCCGACGCCGGAGGCGGTGCAGTACTTACGGCTGCCGTCGACCCCTTCCCGCTCGCCGACCGCCAGGCTGCGTGCGCAGACCTGGGTGAGCAGGCTCTGCCCGCTCTCGTCCTCGCCGGGGGTGGCGGGGTCGTCGATGCCGTCGACGACGTCCTCTGGGCCGAGGTTGGACGCCGAGGTGGACGTCGGGTCATAGCCGTCACCCGCGGCGGACGGCCGGCTCTGAAAATAGGTGAGCAGTGCGTTTCCGTCGGTGTCGGTGAACGACTGGCCGATCAGCGACGAGCCGACACGCTGGCCTTCGGCGTTGGTGACGAAGGATCCGTCGGCGTTGTCCTTCAGGCCTGGGATCTGCGCGATGGCCAGGATCGCCAGCGGGTAGGCGAGGCCGACGAGCACGGTGAGGACGAGCAGTGCCCGCAGCGCCGCCAGGTGCTGGCGGATCCAGGATGGAAGCGTTGACATGGTTCAGCCCACTCCCGGGACGAACTGCACAAGCAGGTCGATGAGCTTGATGCCGACGAACGGGACGACGATCCCACCGAGGCCGTAGATGTACAGGTTGCGACTGAGCAGCTTCGACGCACTCGCCGGCGTGTACCGAACACCCCGCAACGCGAGCGGGATGAGCGCGATGATGACCAGCGCGTTGAAGATGACGGCGGAGAGAATCGCCGACTCGGGGCTGGCGAGCCGCATGATGTTCAGCTTGTCCAGGCCGCCGTAGACGCCGGCGAACATCGCCGGGATGATCGCGAAGTACTTCGCGACGTCGTTGGCGATGGAGAACGTCGTGAGCGCTCCGCGGGTGATGAGGAGCTGCTTGCCGATCTCGACGATCTCGATGAGCTTCGTCGGGTTGCTGTCGAGATCGACCATGTTGCCGGCTTCTTTGGCCGCCGAGGTGCCGGTGTTCATCGCCACCCCGACATCGGCCTGGGCCAGCGCGGGCGCGTCGTTCGTCCCGTCACCGGTCATCGCGACGAGCTTGCCGCCGGCCTGCTCCCTGCGGATCAGCGCGAGCTTGTCCTCCGGGGTGGCCTCGGCGAGGAAGTCGTCGACGCCGGCCTCGTCCGCGATCGCCTTCGCGGTCAGCGGGTTGTCACCGGTGATCATGATGGTGCGGATGCCCATCCGCCGCATCGCGTCGAAGCGCTCCCGCATGCCGGACTTCACGACGTCCTTGAGCTGGATGACCCCGAGCACCCGCGCGACCGGGCCCGACGGGGTCCCGATGACCTCGCCGACGACCAGCGGGGTGCCACCGGACGCGGAGATGCCGTCGACCACCTCACCGGCCTGGGTCGGAACCACGCCCCCGTTCTCGCGCACCCACCGGGTGACCGCGCTGGCCGCACCCTTGCGCACCTGCCGGCTGACCGCCGCCCCGGCGGGCTCGCTGTTCGCCGCGGCACCGTGCACCGCAGCACCGTGCACCGCAGCACCGTGCACCGCAGCACCGTGCTCCGCGGCGAGGTCGACGCCGGACATCCGGGTCTGTGCGGTGAAGTGCACGAAGGTCGCGTGCCGCAGCTCGCCCGGGGTGCGTTCGCGCAGGCCGTACTTCTCCTTGGCGAACACGACGACGGAGCGCCCCTCGGGGGTCTCGTCCGCCAGGGAGGACAGCTGGGCGGCGTCGGCCAGCTCGGCCTCGCTCACACCCCCGACCGGGATGAAGGCGTTCGCCTGCCGGTTGCCGAGGGTGATCGTTCCGGTCTTGTCGAGCAGCAGGGTGTTGACGTCGCCCGCCGCCTCCACGGCCCGCCCGCTCATCGCCAGCACGTTGCGCTGGACGAGCCGATCCATCCCGGCGATGCCGATCGCGGACAGCAGCGCCCCGATCGTCGTCGGAATCAGACAGACCAGCAGGGACGCGAGCACGATGCCGGTGATCCCGTCACCGGTCAGGGTCGAGGTGTCCGGCAGCGCGGGCTGCTGCGCCTTCGAGTAGATCGCCAGCGGCTGCAGGGTGGCGACGGCCAACAGGAAGATGACGGTGAGCGCGGCCAACAGGATGTTCAGCGCGATCTCGTTCGGCGTCTTCCGCCGGTTCGCCCCCTCGACCAGGGCGATCATCCGGTCGATGAAACTCTCGCCGGGCTTCTGGGTGATCCGCACGACGATGCGGTCGGAGAGCACCTTCGTCCCGCCGGTGACCGAGCAGCGGTCCCCGCCGGACTCGCGGATCACCGGCGCCGACTCGCCGGTGATCGCCGACTCGTCCACGCTGGCGATGCCGTCGACGATGTCGCCGTCGCCGGGGATGAACTCCCCCGCCTCGACGACCACGACATCGTTCTGGGCCAGCCGGGGAGCGGGAACCAGTTCCTCGGCCGCGGCCTCGGCAGGCTGGCCCGGCCGCCAGTCGACCAGCCGGCGGGCCTGGGTGTCGGTCTTCGCCCGGCGCAGCGCCTGGGCCTGGGCCTTTCCGCGGCCTTCCGCCACGGCCTCGGCCAGGTTGGCGAACACGACGGTAAGCCACAGCCACACGGTGATCAGCCAGCCGAACACCGACGGGTCCGCGATCGCGAGGATCGTGGTGAACGCCGCGCCGACCTCGACGATCAGCATCACCGGGTTGCGCCACAGCGTGCGGGGATCGAGCTTGCGCAGCGCGCTGGGCAGCGACTTCCACATCTGCCTCGGGTCGAGCAGGCCTCCGCCGACACGGCGTGGCTGCTCGGGGAGAGGCTGCTGCCGGTCGCCCGCGGCGTCCGCCCGCGTGGCGAGAGTGGTGGTGCTCATCAGTGAATCCCTTCCGCGAACGGCCCGAGAGCCAGCGCGGGGAAGAAGGTCAGCGCAACGATGATCAGCGTGACGCCGGCGAGCATTCCGACGAACTGAGGCCGATGCGTCGGCAACGTCCCGGCGGTGACCGGAACCGGCGCCTGCCGGGCCAGCGAGCCCGCCAGGCCGAGCACGAAAAGCATCGGGAGGAATCGCCCGAACATCATCGCCAGGCCCAGCGCCGTGTTGTACCAGGTCGTGTTCACCGTGATCCCGGCGAACGCGGAGCCGTTGTTGTTACCGGCCGAGGTGAAGGCGTAGAGAACCTCTGACAGGCCGTGCGCTCCGCTGTTGAGCATGCCGGCCCGCTGACCCGGCATCGCCATCGCCACCCCGGTACCCAACAACACGATGATCGGCGTCGTCAGGAAGTACAGCGACGCGAACTTCATCTCCCGCGCGCCGATCTTCTTACCGACATACTCCGGAGTCCGGCCGATCATCAGGCCGGCCACGAACACCGTCACCACGGCGAGGACGAGCATTCCGTAGAGGCCCGATCCGACGCCGCCCGGTGCCACCTCGCCGAGCATCATGTTGAACAACAGCGTGGCGCCGCCGAGGCTGGTGTAGGAATCGTGGAAGGAATTCACCGCGCCGGTCGAGGTCAGGGTCGTCGCGGTGGCGAACAACGCCGAGTTCGCGACGCCGAAACGAGCGTCCGTGCCCTCGGTCGCAGCACCGACCGCCTCAGGGACGGTGCCGTGGTGCGCGCCCTGGAAAGCCAGGTTCACCGCGAGGCTGCCCAGCGCGATGACCGCCATCGCCGAGACAATCGCCAGGCCCTGCCGGCGGTCGCCCACCATGCGGCCGAAGGTGCGGGGAAGCGAGAAACCGATCATGAGCAGGAGGTAGATCTCGAACAGGTTCGTCCACGTCGTCGGGTTCTCGAACGGATGCGCCGAGTTGACGTTGTAGAAGCCGCCGCCGTTCGTGCCGAGCTCCTTGATGACCTCCTGGCTGGCCACCGGCCCGCCGGTGATCGCCTGCTCACCGCCCGTCAGCGTCGACAGCGGCCGGGTGCCGTGCAGGTTCTGGATCGCTCCGCCGGCGATCAGCACGATGGCCCCGAGGACGCAGATCGGGAGCAGGATCCGCACGATCGTCCTGGTCAGATCGACCCAGAAGTTGCCGATCTCGTCACCGGTGCCCACGACGGAGTCCATGCTGCCCGGCCCGGAGGCGACCGGTGCCCGCCGCCGCGCGAAACCGCGCACCACCGCGATCGCCACCGAGATCCCGACCGCGGCCGAGGCGAAGTTCTGCACCGCGAGGCCGACCATCTGGGTGAAGTGCGACATCGTCGACTCACCGGAGTAGGCCTGCCAGTTGGTGTTGGTGGTGAAGCTGACGGCCGTGTTCCAGGCCAGCGCCGGCGAGACCCCGGAGAAACCCAGATTCCAGGGCAGATGGTCCTGGACCCGCTGCATCAGGTACAGGAAGAGCACCGACACGGCGGAGAACGCCAGCACGCTGCGGGCGTAGACGGTCCACCGCTGGCCCACGTTCGGATTCACGCCGGTCAGCCGGTAGATCGCCCGCTCCACCGGCAGGTGCTTCTCACTCGAATACACCCGGTACATGTAGTCACCGAAAGGCCGATACGTCGCCACCAGTGCGGCGACCAACAGCACGACGACCAGGATTCCCGCGGTCGTGGTCGACACTAGAAACGCTCCGGGAACAGCAAAGCCGCGATCATGAGGATGCCCAGCCCTATCGCCAGAACGAGACCGGCGATGTTCTCAGCGGTCACAGCCGCTCGACCCCCCGCAGAACGAGCGCCAGCAGCGCGAAACACCCAAGTGTCAGCGCGACGTACACCACGTCGAGCACGAGTCCTCCCTCTCCAGCAACGAAAGCCGTTCCCTCCCGTGCCGCCGTGTACGGACAGCAGGGGCGGGCAGCGTCGCCAGTAAAGCGCGATCGATACCGGTTCCGGCGATCACTCACAGGTTTCTAACGGGGACCCGGCACTTTCTAACAGAACACTAACGGCGATCATGAAAATTGCCGGACGCGGATGCCTCAGGGCCTTCCGGCGCGGTGTCGCCGACCGCAGGATGGGCGGGTGACACGAGGGACACTGCGGATCTATCTGGGTGCCGCACCAGGCGTCGGCAAGACCTACGCGGCACTCGACGAGGCCCACCGGCGAGCCGAACGAGGCACCGACGTCGTGGTCGGCTTCGTCGAGACCCACAGCCGACCCCGCACCACAGCGATGCTCGACGGCCTCGAGACCATCCCACGACAGATCATCGAATACCGCGGCGGCTCCTTCACCGAGATGGACCTCGACGCCATCCTCACCCGACACCCCGACGTCGCGTTCGTCGACGAACTCGCCCACACCAACATCCCGGGAAGCCGCCACACCAAACGCTGGCACGACGTCCAGGACCTGCTCACCGCCGGCATCGACGTCATCTCCACCGTCAACATCCAGCACCTGGAATCACTCAACGACGTCGTCGAGACGATCACCGGCGTCCCGCAACGCGAAACCGTGCCCGACGACGTCGTCCGACGCGCCGACCAGGTCGAACTCGTCGACATGGCCCCCGAGGCCCTGCGCCGACGGATGGCCCACGGCAACATCTACACCCCCGAGAAGATCGACGCCGCCCTGGCCAACTACTTCCGCGTCGGCAACCTCACCGCGCTACGCGAACTCGCCCTGCTCTGGCTCGCCGGCAAGGTCGACGACCAGCTCGACCGCTACCGCACCGACCACGGCATCGCCGGCACCTGGGAAACCCGCGAACGCGTCGTGGTCGCCCTCACCGGCGGCCCCGAAGGCGACACCCTGATCCGCCGCGCCTCCCGGATCGCCGCCCGCAGCAAAGGCGCCGACCTGCTCGCCGTCCACGTCGCCCGCTCCGACGGCCTCACCGGCGCCGACCCCTCCGCACTCGCCCGGCAACGCACCCTGACCGAAAGCCTCGGCGGCAGCTACCACCAGGTCATCGGCGACGACGTCCCCACCGCACTCCTCGACTTCGCCCGCGCCGCCAACGCCACCCAGCTCGTACTCGGCGCCAGCCGCCGCGGCCGGCTCGCCCACATCATCAGCCCAGGCATCGGTGTCACCACCACCAGCCTGTCCGGCCCGATCGACGTCCATCTGGTCACTCACTCCGAGGCATGGGGCCACAAACCTGCCCCGGCGGACGCCGAGGACGAAACACCCCACCTCCTTCGCAGGGCCAGCTGGCGGCTGCCCAGCAGCCGAGCGGCTCTGGAACCGCGCCGCCGGATCATCGCGACGCTGCTCACGCTGGCGCTCGTCCCCGCCCTCACTGCCGGGCTCACCGCCATCCGGGGCACCTTCAGCCTGAGCACGGAGATGCTCGCCTACCTGCTGATCACGGTCACCGTGGCGCTCGTCGGCGGGTTCGGCCCCGCGCTGCTCTGCGCGATCGCCAGCTCCCTGCTGCTCAACTACTACTTCACCCCTCCGGTCAACGCGTGGACCATCGCCGACGGCGACAACGTCCTGGCTCTGACCGGCTTCGTCCTCGTGGCCAGCCTGGTCAGCCGAGTCGTGTCCACCTCCGCCCGCCGCTACGGGCAGGCGGTGCGCGCCTCCGCCGAAGCCGCCACCCTGTCCACACTCGCCGGCAGCGTCCTGCGCGGTGAGGACGCCCTACCCGCTCTCCTCTCCCAGGCCCAGGAGACCTTCGGGATGACCTCGGTGACACTGCTTGAACGCACCGACGACACGCAGGCCGGCGACGAGTGGCATCCCGTCATGACCGTCGGCACCGTTCCACCCGCCGCGGGGCACAGCACCGCGGCCGGCGACGCCCACCCTGATGGCGAGCGCCCTGACGGCGAGCGAGTGCACATTCCCGTACGCGACGACCTGTGCCTCGCGCTGACCGGACGGCCACTGCCCGCCGCCGACCGGCGCATCCTGACCGCCTTCGCCGCCCAGGCGGCTGTCGCCCTCGACCAGCATCGGCTCCGGGCGGCCGCCGCCGAGGCCGCCCCGATCGCCGCCGCGGACAAGGTCCGCACGGCCCTGCTCACCGCCGTCAGCCACGACCTGCGCACCCCGCTCGCCGCCGCCAAGGCGGCCATCAGCGGCCTGCGCGGACCAGGCATCACCCTCACCGACGAGGATCAGGCGGAACTCCTCGCCACGGCCGACGAATCCCTCGACAAACTGACCCGCCTGGTCGAGAACCTGCTCGACATGTCCCGGCTGCAGGCCGGCGCGTTGAGCGTCTTCCCCCGCCCCATCGGCCTCGACGACATCGTCCCGCCCGCACTCGACGAGATCGGCCCACCCGCCGGCAAGATCAACGTGCAGGTCCCCGACGACCTGCCCGCCGTCCACGCCGACCCGGCGCTCCTGGAGCGAGTGATCGTCAATCTCGTCGCGAACGCCCTGCGCCACGCGCCCGCCGACACCCCACCGATCATCACCGCCAGTGCTCTCGCCGGACGGGTCGAACTGCGCGTCATCGACCGCGGTCCGGGCATTCCTCGTGCCGAGCACGACCACGTCTTCCAGCCGTTCCAACGCCTGGGCGACCACGACAACACCACCGGGGTCGGCCTCGGTCTCGCGCTCTCCCGTGGCCTCACCGAGGCCATGGGTGGCACCCTCACCCCTGACGAGACACCTGGCGGCGGCCTCACCATGGTGCTGTCCCTTCCCGCCGTCGCAACCCCGGCCACAGCGCCGCCGGATACACCTGCCCAGCCGGCCGCATGGACACCGGAACCGTCCGTCGATCTGTGAGTCCCGGCCCCGCACGGGCGGTACGGTCTGGCGCGGACCCCGGACCTCGCCAGCCCGCAGCCGCCAGCATCCAGGAGGGATCCCTGTGACGGATCGGCAGCAGGGGGCCCCGGAGCCCGCACCGGTACGACCGTCGGACGCCCACAGTCCGCCTTCGCGGGACGTGGTGCGGCTCGCACTGGTGGTCGGTGCGCTCGGAGTGGTGTTCGGCGACATCGGGACCAGCCCGATCTACACCCTGCAGACGGTCTTCAACCCGGAGGACCCGCACCCCGTCCCGGTCAGCACGGACAGCGTGCTCGGGGTGGTGTCGATGGTGTTCTGGTCCGTCATGATCATCGTCACGGTCACCTACGTGCTGCTGGCGATGCGCGCCGACAACGACGGCGAGGGCGGCATCATGGCCCTGATCACCCTGCTGCGGCGGCTGGGCACCCAGCGGGGCCGGCGAGCCACCGCCGCGCTGGCAGGGCTCGGAATCTTCGGCGCCGCGCTGTTCTTCGGCGACAGCATGATCACCCCGGCGATCTCGGTGCTGTCCGCGGTCGAGGGCCTGAAGATCGTGAAACCGTCGTTCGACGATCTCGTCGTGCCCGTCACCGCGGCGATCATCGTGGTGCTGTTCCTGGTACAGCGGCGCGGCACCGCGGCGGTAGGCCGGATCTTCGGACCGGTGATGATCGTCTGGTTCGTGACCATCGGCGTGCTCGGGGTGGCCGGCATCACCGGGCACCCCGCCATCCTCAAGGCACTGTCGCCGACCTACGCGGCAGGCTTCCTGGTCCATCACATCAGCATCGGATTCTTCGCCCTGGCGGCGGTCGTGCTCGCGGTCACCGGCGCCGAGGCGCTGTACGCCGACATGGGTCACTTCGGCCGCAGGGCGATCACCCGGGCCTGGCTGCTGCTCGTGTTCCCCGCGTGCGTGCTCAGCTACCTCGGCCAGGGAGCCCTGCTCCTCGAACACCCGGATCGCATCAGCAGCCCGTTCTTCCTCCTCGCTCCCGGCTGGGCACGGCTGCCGCTCGTCCTGCTGGCCACCGCGGCGACGGTCATCGCCTCCCAGGCCGTGATCACCGGGGCGTACTCGGTCGCGTCCCAGGCCGCCGAGCTCGGCTACCTGCCGCGGCTGCGTATCGCCCACACCTCGGAGTCCACGATCGGCCAGATCTACATCCCGTGGATCAACTGGCTGCTGATGGTCTCGGTGCTCACGCTCGTCTTCGCGTTCCGCAGCTCGGCGGCCCTCGCCTACGCGTTCGGCATGGCGGTCACCGGGACGATCACCATCACCACCCTGATGTTCTTCTACGTGGCCCGGCTCAGATGGCACACCCCGCGATGGCTGCTCGGCCTGGGCGCGAGCGTGCTGCTGCTGGTCGACCTCCTGTTCGTCGCGGCCAACCTGACGAAGCTCGTCCACGGCGCCTGGCTGCCGCTGCTCATCGCGCTGACCGCGTTCACGGTCATGACGACCTGGCAGCGAGGACGACAGATCGTCACCGCGGAGCGGCACAGGCGCGAGGGATCACTGCGCGACTTCGTCGAGGAGCTGCACGCGACCACGTCGCCCACGGCCCAGGTGCCGGGCACGGCCGTGTTCCTCAACCGCGGCAAGCAGACCGCCCCGCTGGCACTGCGGGCCAACGTCGAGCACAACCACGTACGTCACGACCTCGTCCTGATCATGTCGGTCGAGACCCTGCCGGTGCCTCGTGTCCCGGTGAACGAGCGGATCGCCGTGGACGACCTCGGCTACGCCGACGACGGCATCAGCCACATCACCGCCCGGTTCGGCTACATGGACCAACCAGACGTGCTCGGCGCGCTCAGGGCACTCGACCCGGCCACCATCGAGGGACAGCGACTGAACCTCGGCCAGGCGTCCTACTTCCTGTCCAAGATCGAGCTTCGCGTCGGGGACGCGCCGAGCATGGCACGCTGGCGCAAGCGGCTGTTCATCGCGACCTCCTACATCACCGCCGACGCCGCCGAACACTTCGGACTCCCCCGCGACCGCACCGTCATCATGGGCGCGCACATCGAGATCTGACGACGAACGCCGTCGCACGCGACGGTCCGGCTCCACCGCGGCGCCGACGATGGCGGGATGTCGGCCCCGCCGTACGCAGCACTGGCTCCGAGCGGGTCCAACGATGTCCAGCGGTCCCGTCCGGGCCAGGACCATCCGCCCATAGGTGGCGGGAGGTAGCTCACTCGGAGCGACGTTCGTCCGGCGACATGCTGATGGTCATCCCGATCGAGGCGGACATGATGCCTGCCACCACCGGTACGAAGGCCACCGCGGCGGTGGGTGAGCTGGTCGGCGTTGTGACGGGAGCGAGCGGCAGGGAGGGCGACCGGTGAGCGAGCGTCGGTGGATCGCATGGTTCAGGGAGATCGGTGCGGACGACGTCGGGCAGGTCGGGGGCAAGGGCGCGAACCTCGGAGAGCTGACCCGCGCCGGGCTGCCGGTGCCGCCCGGTTTCGTGATCACGGCGGACGCCTATCTCGACGTCGTCGACGCGGCCCGGATGCGCTCGGAGATCGCCGCCCGCGCCGCGCGGATCGACCCTGACGACAACACGCAGCTCAAGCAGGTCGCCGGGGAGTTACGAGAGCGCATCGAGGCGGCGCCCGTCCCGGAGCCGCTGCGCCAGGCGATATCGGAGGCCTACCGAAAGCTGGGCGGTGGCCCGGTGGCGGTACGGTCGTCGGCGACGGCCGAGGACGCGGCCGACACCTCGTTCGCGGGCATGAACAGCACGTTCACCAACGTCTGCGGTGCGGAGGAGCTCCTCGCGCGGGTACGCGAGTGCTGGGCATCGCTGTACGGGCCGCGGGTCGTCGCCTACCGGGCCAGCCACCACCTGGCGGCCGAGCCGCGGATCGCGGTCGTGGTCCAGCGGATGGTCGACGCCGAGCGGTCGGGCGTGATGTTCTCAGCCGACCCACTGACCGGTGACAGGACCCGGATCGTGATCGAGGCAGCCTTCGGGCTCGGCGAGGTCGTCGTCGGCGGCGAGATCATCCCGGACACCTACGTGGTGGACAAGGACGGTCTGCGGCTGGTCGACGCCCGGACCGGCGCGCAGGGCCATCAGATAGTCCGTGGCCGCGACGGTCATGACCTGACCGTCGACATGCCGGCCCGGGACCACCGCCAGGTCCTGTCCGCGGACGAGATTCTGGGCCTGGCCAGGCTCGCCCTGCAGGTCGAAGAGCATTTCGGCGAGCCGCAGGACATGGAGTGGGCGATCGAGGGCAGCCACACCCACCTCGTGCAGGCCCGCCCTGTCACCACCGGCGCGCCCAGGGGTGCGGCGGCCGCGGCCGGACGGCCCATCGCCGGTCCGGCCACGGCTCCCGGTGAGCCGGGCCCGGCTGTGCTGCCGCGCCCCGGCGTGGCACCCGCCGGCACGGTGTTGCTGACCGGCCGGGGCGGCTCGCCGGGCCGGGCCGGTGGAAGGGTCCGTGTCCTCGCCTCACCCGACGAGGCCGCGGCGTTCACCTCCGGCGAGATCCTGGTCGCGGCGATGACCTCCCCGGACTGGGTGCCCGTCATCCGCCGTGCCGCCGCCGTGGTCACCGACAGCGGCGGCGTCACCTGCCACGCGGCGATCGTCGCCCGCGAGCTCGGTGTCCCCTGCGTCGTTGGAACGAGCACGGCGACGTCCACCTTGCGGACCGGCGACCAGGTCGTCGTCGACGGCGCCCTCGGCGTGGTCGAAAGCGCGGGCGCGGGAGAAGCCGCCGCGGGGACACTGGCCAATCCCACCCGGACCGTGGTGATGGTCGCCCCGCCGGCCGTGGTGGCGGACCGGGCGGAGCCCGGCACGGCGGTGATCCCGGCCCAGCATCCACCGGCCGTGGGTGCCATCGAGCCGACCGCCACCAGGCTCTACGTGAACCTCGCCGTCGCCGACCACGCGGAGCAGGTCGCGGCCCTGCCCGTCGCGGGCGTGGGCCTGCTGCGCGCGGAGTTCCTCCTCACCGACGCCCTCGGCGGCATGCATCCCCGCCACCTGCTGGAGCTGGGGCGGCGCGCCGAGTTCACAGCACGGATGACGGCGTCACTGCTGCGCATCACCCGCGCGTTCGCCCCCCGGCCGGTGATCTACCGGGCCACGGACTTCCGCACCAACGAGTTCCGCGGGCTCACCGGCGGCGAGCGCCACGAGCCGATCGAGGCCAACCCGATGATCGGCTACCGGGGCTGCTTCCGCTATATCCACGACCCCGCCGTGTTCGCGGCGGAGCTGGAAGTACTCGCCGCCGTGCGGGAACACACCCCCAACCTGCACCTCATGATCCCGTTCGTGCGGACCGCGTGGGAGCTCGAAGCCTGTCTGAAGGCAGTCGACACCAGTCCGCTCGGCGAACATCGGGACATGCTCCGCTGGGTGATGGCCGAGGTGCCCTCGGCCGCCTACTGGATCCCCGCCTACGCCGGGCTCGGGATCGACGGCGTCTCCATCGGCGCAGGCGACCTGACCCAGCTCGTGCTCGGCGTCGACCGCGACTCCGAGACCTGCGCGGAGCTGTTCGACGAGGCCGACCCCGCGGTGCTGGACACCATCGCCCGCATCATCACCGCCTGCCAGGACAACGGCCTCACCTCGTCTCTGTGCGGCCAGGCCCCCTCCACCAGACCCGACTACGTCGAACGGCTCGTCCGGCTCGGCATCACCTCCGTGTCGGTCGACCCGGACGCCGTCACGGCGGTGGCGTGGTCCATCGCCGGCGCCGAACGCCGCATCCTGCTCGACGCCGCGCGGGCCCGGCCCCCGCAGGAAACCAGCGTGCGCCCGCCACGATGACCGAGGTCGTGGCGGGCGTGGACGGACGGCTCGGCCACCTCGCTACGATTGCCAGGCGGCGGCGCTCGCGCTGCTGCTGAGCCGTCTGCTGCGGGATCGGCTCCGGTGGTGTAGTTCTTCCCGAGGGTGGCATTCGTCGTCACCATCGCCGCCGGACAGGAGTGCCGTTCCCCGTGTTCCACCCACGTCTCCCGCGCCCGCCGCGCTACTCCCGCCGGTGGGTTCGGGGGGACGTCACCAGCGGCCTCACGGTGGCCGCCTATCTGATCCCGCAGGTCATGGCCTACGGCGCGCTGGCGGGCGTGGCACCCGTCGCGGGCCTGTGGGCGATCGCTCCCGCCATGGTCGCGTACGCGCTGCTGGGGTCGTCGAGGCTGCTGTCGGTCGGCCCGGAATCAACCACCGCGCTGATGACAGCGGCCGCCGTCGCCCCGCTGGCGGACGGTGATCCGTCCCGGCATGCCGCTCTCGCGGCCACGCTCGCCGTGGGGGTCGGGGTGTTCGCGGTGGCCGCCGGGTTCGCGCGGCTCGGTGTCATCGCCCACCTGCTGTCGCGGCCGATCCTCGTCGGCTACCTCGCCGGGGTCGCGATCATCATGGTCGTCGGGCAGTTGGAGAAGGTGACCGGAGTCCCGGTCGACGGCGACAGCCTGTACGGGGAGCTCCACTCGTTCGCCACCTCACTGCACCACCTGCACGGGAAGACCCTCGCGGTTTCGGCCGCCTCGCTCGCACTGCTCGTCGCGCTGCACCGGTGGACGCCCCGGCTGCCGAGCCCGCTGATCGTGATCACGATCGCGACGGTCGCGGTCTGGGCGTTCGGCCTCGACGAGCACGGCGTGCGCGTGGTCGGTCACGTCGACGCCGGCCTCCCGCACCTGGCGCTGCCGACGGGGTCCGACCTCGTCGACCTCGCTCCGTCCGCGCTCGGCGTTCTCTTCGTCGGCTTCGCCGACAACATGCTCACCGCCCGTGCCTTCAGCGGGCGCGACAGCCACCAGATCAACGCCAACCGGGAGTTGTTCGCGCTCGGCGCGGCGAACCTGGGAGCGGGAGTCGGGCAGGGCTTCCCGGTCAGCAGCAGCGGGAGCCGTACCGCGCTCGCCGCCTCCAGCGGCGCGCGCACCCAGCTGTACTCCCTGGTCGCGCTCGGCGCGGTCGTCCTGGTCCTCGCCTTCGGACGTCCCGCGCTGGCGATGTTCCCGATGGCGACCCTCGGCGCGATCATCATTTTCGCCGCGACCAGGCTGATCGACGTCGCCGGCTTCCGTCGGCTTGCCTCGTTCCGGCGCAGCGAGCTCGCGCTCGCGCTCACGGCCGCGGTGGGCGTCCTGGTCTTCGACATCCTGTACGGGGTGCTGGTGGCCATCGCCGTGTCGCTGCTGGATCTGCTGGCCCGGGTCGCCCGACCCCACGACGCGGTGCTGGGCCAGGTTCCAGGCCTGGACGGGATGCACGACGTGGACGACTACCCGAACGCCCGCACCGTCCCGGGCCTGTTCGCCTACCGGTACGACTCGCCGCTGTTCTTCGCCAACGCCGAGAACTTCCGCCGCCGTGCGCTCGCGGCTCTCGACGCGTGCAGCGAGGACGTCGACTGGTTCGTCCTCAACATGGAGGCCATCGTCGAGGTCGACATCACGGCACTCGACGCGCTGGAGGACGTGCGCGCCGAGGTGACCCGCCGCGGCATCGCCTTCGGCCTGGCTCACGCCAAGCACGACCTGCTCGACGACCTCACCGCCTACGGGCTCACCGCGAAGATCCAGCCTGAAATGATCTTCCCGACGATGCGTGCCGCCACAGCCGCCCACCACCTGCGGCTGGGCCCCGCACACCCCTGACCGCCGCGGGCGCGGCGCCGGCGTTCCGGATGTCGACCGCCCCGCTGCGGCGGCATCCGACGACGGAACCCACGTCGTGGGTGGTCAGGGCGTGATGCCGAAGCGATGAAGACCGAAGGCGCGGATCGCGTTTCCGCGCACCAGCTGGTGAATCTCGGAGGCCTCCATTCCGGCGCCGGCGACGAGCCGCTGGACAACGGCGCGGGAGTTCGGCCACGTCCCGTCCGTGTGCGGAAAATCCGTTTCGAAGAGAATGCTGTCCATGCCGACCGACGACCGGGAGACGAGGCCGTGCTGGTCGTCGAACAGGCAGCCGAAGACCCTGCCGGCGATGTAGCTGCTCGGCGGGCGCGGAAGGTCGATTCCGCCAACGCCCCCTTTCCACACCAGATCCATCCGCTCGAGCAGATACGGCATCCAGCCGACCTGGCTCTCGGCATATGTGATCGTCAGGCCGGGAAAGCGCTCGAGCGTGCCGGAGAATATCCAGTCGCACAGGGAGCCCTCCGCGTTCTGCGACGACAGGGACATGCTGACGGCCAGCGGGGCGTCCGGCGACGTCGTCGGCAGCGTCGACGAGGATCCGATGTGCATCGTGATGACCGTGCCGGTCTCCTCGCAGGCCTGGAACAGGGGGTCCCACCCCCTCGAGTGCAGCGAGGGCAGCCCGAGCCTGCTGGGGTTCTCGGAGAACGAGATGGCGAAGGATCCCTTCGCGGCGCAGCGGCGTACCTCCTCGGCGGCCAGCAGCGGGTCCCACAGCGGCACAAGGGTGAGTGGGATGAGTCGTCCGTGGCCGGGGCCCGCCGACCATTCGTCGATCATCCAGTCGTTGTAGATCCGCAGGCAGGCGAGCGCGACGGCCTTGTCCGCGCGTTCGGCGAAGCCCTGCCCGCAGAAACGGGGGAAGGTGTTCGGGAAGTTGATCGCCGCCTCGACATGGTTCGTGTCCATGTCGGCCAGCCGGGCGGACTGTTCATAGGTACCGGGCCGAAAGTCCTCGTAGACCGCCGGAAGGTTCTTGACCTCGTGCGCGGGAACGCCCGCCGAGGCATGCAGCAGCCCGGTCGGGTAAACGAGGTCGTCGTAGACCCACACATCGCACCACTGGCCGTCGGGGGCACCGCGCTCGAATCCGTAGTGACCGCCCGAGAAGACAAGTCTGACCTTCTCCCGCACCACCCGAGGACCGCGGTCGCGTAGTCCTGGAGGCAGCTCGGACCGCCAGAGGTCCCGGGGCTCCAGGATATGGTCATCCACCGAGATGATCAGGGGAATGTTCTCGATTTCCGGTCTGGCGGTCGTGGTGCTCACCATCGTCGCCCTTCGTCCGTGGTGGGGCCGCTTCCGCACCGGTTCGAGAGGCACGGTGAAGCCGCCGCAACGTGATCGGGATGGTTTTTCCGCGCGGTCATCGACCGCGGTGAACCCACTGCCGGGAAAGGATCAGGATCAGCTGCCCTCGGGGCGGCCCGTCTCCACATTCGTATCCGCGGAACGGGCACCCTCGACCGGCCGGTAGGCGTACTGGCCGGCGAGGACCACCTGGACCGTCGCCGCGACGGCTGCACGCAGCTCGTCCACGCTGCGCCGGCCGACCTGCCAGAAGTGCAGGTCGGTGAGGAAGGCCTTCCCGATTATCTCGGTGACGACCTTGTCTCGTTCGTCGGCGACGTGATCCGGGCCGTAGATCGCGGCACCGATGACAGTTCTCATCGCCGCTTCGGCCTCGTCGATGGCGACACCAGCGGCACTCGACGTCATCGCCTGAATGAAAGCTCCGACGAGGCGGGGATTGCGGTCGAGCCCATCGATGAGCAGGTTCATCACGGCGATGACCCGGGTGGCGGGATCGTCGCCGCTCCTCGGCACCGAGCGCAGATCCTCGCCGGCACCGCGCAGGCGGCGGATGAGTGCCGCGGAGAGCAGGAGCTCCTTGGACGGAAAGTAGCGGTACAGAGTGCCCAGTGCGACGCCGGCCTTCTCCGCGACAGTGCGCATCTGCACCGCTTCGTAGCCACCGCCGGCGGCGAGCCCGACCGCGACGGTCAGGATGCGCTCCCGCCGTGCGTGCTGGGTCGAGTTGGCCACGACCGCGCCGGGCTCGGATGCGCGGTCCGATCTGAGCGCGGCAGTGTCGGCCGACATTCCCGCGACCTCCGTCTCCGCGCCCTGCCCGCCACCGGCAGGTGGCCTCGTGCCCGGCCGCGCCGCCTCGCACCACCGGAGGTAGCCGACCTCTGACGTACGTCATCGCATGTGCGCTCAGCTCTCTTCGGGAGGTTACTTCACGGCGACCGGGTTGACAGGTGCACCGAGTCCGGCGCTGAAGGGCTGCGGCGTGGCCTCGAGCAGGAAGTCGTAACGACCGTCCGAGGCGCAGTCGGCCGCCAGTTCCTCCAGGTCGAAGTTCTGGCCCTGCGTGAGCCCCATCTCGACCAGGTGCAGCAGGTGGACCGGGAGATACAGATCAGGGCGCTCGCCGGGGAAGACCTCGAACGTCATCGTGTCGGTGGCGACCGCGGCGACGTTGTGGCGATGCAGCCATTCGACCGTCAGCATGGACAGGCCCGCCGCGGGCGCCATGTAGCCGAGCCGGTCACCCCGATGCAGAACGGTGATCTGCCCGGTACGGACGAGCAGGATGTCGCCCGCCTCGATCCGTAGACCGGCCAGGTCGACGGCACATTCAAGATCGTTCACCGTGATCGCATGGCCGCCGGGCAGGACGTCGACGCCGCGGGCGCGGGCGACGTCGAGAAGCACACCGCGCCCCACCAACGGCCCGATCTTGTCGATCCCGCAACGCCCCGCCCCCGCCGCGGTGATCGTCCGCGCGCCGAATCCGTTGTAGATGCGATTGTCGTAGGAGGCATGCGCGAGGGCGTCCCAGTGGGTGGCGGCCTGAAGCCCCATCACGACGACGTCGTCGGAGAAGCATGCCTGCGCCGGATCACCGGTGATGGGCTCGTTGAGCGACACCATGGTTCGCAGTGGGTTGATCCTGCCCGGCAACGCCCCGGTCTGCGGCCCGCCGGACGACAGCGGAAGCCCCAGCGCCAGCCGGCGGCCACTGCGTACCGTCGCGGCGGCCCGCCGGACCGCCTCCGGCGTGATCAGATTGACGGTCCCCCGCTCATCGCTCTCACCCCATCGACCCCAGTTGTTCACCTTCCGGGCGAGTTCGTGGAACTCGTCGGGTAACGACATCCGCCTGCCCCTCCCGATGCTCAGGCCGGCCGACCGGGTCAGGCCCCACCGACCTGCTCCTGCCGCTGCCGGGTGGTGCTGTGAACCGGATCTGTGTCGAAGCGGGGCAGCACGTGGCGGCCGAACGTCTCCACCGACTCGATGGCCAGCTCACGGGTCAGCGCACTCGAGAGGACACCGAACACCAGCTGGTCGGCACCGATGTCGACGTAGCTCTGGACCGAGCGTGCGCATTCCTCCGGGTCGCCGACGATGACGTACCCGTTGGTGATCGCCAGTTCGAGCAGGTCCGGAGTGACTTCCGGCAGCAGTTCCGGCCAGTCGGGCACGTGCTTCGGCTTCGGGAACGTGTCGAGATATCGGTAGACCAAGCTCTGCAGACGGCTCATCGACATGTCGAGGGCGGTCTCGCGCGCCCTGGCCCCGTCCGGAAGACACATCATCTGACTGGTGACCATGACATTGTTGTTAATGTAGCCGCCGACCGGCTCCGCCTTTTCGATGTTCTTCTTGTACACCTCGATCAGTGGCGCGAGCTCGTCGGGCGTACCGTGACCGAAGCACAGCACACCCAGCCCCATCCGGGCGGCCTTCTCGAAGGTCGCGGGATTTCCGGCGGCAACCCACAACGGCGGATGCGGGTCGGTGTACGGCTTCGGCAGCACCTGCCGCGGCGGTAGCGAGAAGAACCGGCCCTCGTACTGGTAGAGCCCCTCCTGCCACATCTTCGGGAGCTCGGCCACGACCTCGTCGAACATCTCCCGGGTCAGTGCCGGCTCGGTGATGCCGAACCCCTGCTGCTCGGTGCTGGACGAACCCCGGCCCATACCCAGCTCGAACCGGCCGTTGGAGAGGTGGTCGAGCATGGCGGCACGTTCGGCGATGCGTGCCGGATGGTTCACCGGCGGGGTGATGTTGAAGATCCCGCTACCCAGGTGGATCCGCTCCGTGACGCCGGCGAGATAGGCGAGGAAGCTCTCGTTCGAGGACAGATGCGAGTACTCCTCGAGGAAGTGATGCTCCGTTGCCCAGGTGTATTTGAAGCCAACCTGATCAGCGGCGCAAACAAGGTCGATCTCGGCTCGCAGGCGCTGATGTTCCGTGTCTGGAGGACCTCCTCCGGTGACCCTCTTCGGCATGTGAAGAGAATTAAAGAGCCCGAACTCCATGGCGGTGCCACCCCTCTCCGATGTCGACGGCAGAACGCCTGGCCGCCGATCAGCGGTGGACTAGAACTGGTTCTAGAGCGTAGCATGCCGATACCACCTGGCAAGCAATGCCAGCCATCTGCACCTGATCATAGAACTGGTTCTAGTATGAGGGCGCCGCCCGCTTATCACTCGTCTGGCGCGCAGCGATCACCACACAGCCCACGGAACGCCGAAGCGCTGCGAGAGGGGACGGGGTACATGGGTGAGCCCGACACGAAGATCTACGTCCACGGCGAATGGTGGGAGCCTGAGCACGGCCACTACCCGGTGCTTGATCCCGCGACGGAGCAGGTCGTCGGTGCGGCGCCGGAGGCTGGATCAGCGCAGGTGGAGGCCGCCGCGGCAGCGGCTCGCGCGGCCTTCGACGACTGGTCGGCCACCCCGCCGGCACACCGCGCCGAGATTCTGGACCGCATCGCCGTCCTGCTCGCCAAGCAGGCGGGCGAGCTCGTACCACTCGTGCAGGCCGAGACCGGCTCGACCATGCGGGTCGCCACGACCATGCAGGTGCCGGTCGCGATCGAGCGCTTCGAGCGCTACGCGCGGCTCGCGGGAGCCTCGACCGACCTTCCGCTCCCGCCGCAGGCCGTCGCGGCGACCGCGATGGCACGCGGCGGGCTCGTCGGGGCCGTCGCCCGCCGCGCCCCGGTGGGGGTCGTCGCGTGCATCACCCCTTACAACTTTCCGCTCCCCAACCTGGCCGGCAAGGTCGCGCCGGCGCTGGCCATGGGCAACACGGTGGTGCTGAAGCCTGCCCCCCAGGACCCACTCCAGGTGTTGCGGTTCGCCCAGATCGCCCACGAGGCGGGCCTGCCCGCCGGAGTGCTCAACGTCGTCACGGGTTCGACCGCGGGCAGCGGCGCCGCGCTGGTCGCCTCACCCGACGTCGACATGATCAGTTTCACCGGCAGCACGGAGGTCGGCCGGCGCATCGGCGAGGTCGCGGGGCGTGGCATCAAGCGTCAGTTGATGGAACTGGGCGGGAAGGGCGCGGCGATCGTCCTCGCCGACGCCGACCTGGACGCGGCGGCACAGGGCATCGGCAGCACCTGGAGCTTCCACTCCGGCCAGATCTGCACGGCGCCGACCCGGGTCCTGGTCCAGCGGCAGGTCCACGACCAGCTGGTGGACAAGCTTGTGGCCTTCGCGGGGGTCTGCAGGGTTGGTGACCCACGAGACCCGCAGACGGTCGTCGGGCCGCTGATCTCGGCCGCCCAACGCGCCCGGGTCGAGGCACTGATCGCCGATGGCGCCTCGGCGGGCGCGACCGTCGCCGTCGGCGGCGGGCGGCCCGACCTTGACCGCGGCTACTACATCGAGCCCACGCTGCTCACAGATGTGGAGCCAGGCATGACGGTCGCCCAGGAGGAGTTCTTCGGGCCGGTGATCGTCGTGATCGGCTTCGACGACGCCGACGAGGCCGTGTCGATCGCGAACGGGACGCAGTACGGGCTCTACGACTACGTCTGGTCAGGTGACACCGCGCTCGCCTACCGGGTGGCGGGCCGGCTGCGCACCGGCAACGTCGGCATCAACACCATCGCGCGCAACAACGAGACCCCGTTCGGCGGGTTCAAGCGCAGTGGCGTCGGCCGTGACTGCGGGGAGTTCGCCCTGCACGCGTACAGCGAGATCCAGAGCGTCGTCTGGGACGGCTGAGCACTGTCACCCCGCCTGTCCTCTGCCGCTGCAACCCTCTGCCACTGCAACCCTCTGCCGCTGTACCTCTCCGCCGCTGTACCCCTCTGCCCCGCCGATTCTCACTCCCGGCCCGCACGGGCCTCCAGAAAGGATCTTGAAGGTTATGCAGGGTGTCGTCTGGGACGGCAAGCGCGCACAGCTGGTGGATGATCTCACCGTACGGGACCCGGGGGCCGGGGAGGTAACGGTCCGGGTCAAGGCGGCCGGGCTCTGCCACAGCGATGTGTCGGTGCTCAACGGCACGATCTCCTGGCCCACCCCCGCGGTCCTCGGGCACGAGGGCGCCGGCGTGGTCGTGGCGTCGGGGCCCGGCGTCACCACCCTGGCGGAGGGTGACCACGTCGTACTCACCACGCTGGGTAACTGCGGGGCGTGCGCGGAGTGCGACTCGGGCCGACCGACGATGTGCCGCGGCACCTTCGGCGGCAGGCCTGCGCCGTTCACCTGGCGTGGCGAGCCGGCCTACAGCTTCGCGAACGTCTCCTGCTTCGCCGAGCAGGTGGTGGTGCGGGCCAACCAGTGTGTGCCGATTCCCCGGGACGTCCCGATGGCCTCCGCCGCGCTGGTCGGCTGCGGGGTCGTGACCGGTGTCGGAGCCGTGCTCAACCGGGCCCGGGTGTCGACTGGTGACACCGTCGCCGTCATCGGCGTCGGTGGAGTCGGGCTCAACGTCCTGCAGGGTGCCCGGGTCGCGGGTGCCAGCCGGATCATCGCCGTCGACGTCAACCCCGCCAAGGAGCAGCTCGCCCGGCAGTTCGGTGCGACCGACTACGTCAACCCGGCCGGTGGCGATGTGGCGGGTGCCATCCGCGCGCTCGCGCCGGCCGGCGTCGATCACGCGTTCGAGTGCGTCGGTAGCTCCTCGCTGATCCGGGCCGCGATCGACTCTCTCGACTGGGCGGGGACCGCTGTCCTGCTCGGCGTTCCACCGGAGGGTGCGGAGGCCTCCTTCCGCGTCGCCGACCTCTACCTCGACAAGTCGGTCCTCGGTTGTCGCTACGGAGCCTCCCGGCCTCAGCGTGACATCCGCGCCTACGTCGAGCTCTACCGCTCCGGCCGGCTGCTGCTCGACGAGCTGGTCACCCGGACCTACCCGCTGGCCGACATCCACCACGCCATCGAGGACCTCGAGGCCGGCGATCTCGCCCGCGGCGTCCTCCTGATGGCCGACCAGCCGGGATCGCCGGCAGACCGCGATCAGCCGATCGGAATCTGATCCGGTAGCGCGCGTCGCGCGCGAACCATCGCGACTCTCACCAAAACCCGGAACCACGAAACCGGAAACCGGAACAGCTTGACCGCAACCAGCACATTTTCTAGATTAGAACTGGTTCTAGTTCTATCCCGCAAAGGCGGTATACGGTGCGATGAGCGAATCAGGAGAGACCAGCGAAGCCCCCGTCGAGGAACTCGGCGAGGACCCCTTCGACGGCCTCGGACGTCGAGAGCTGTGCTCCCTCGGCCGTGAATGGCTGCTGCACGGCCACCTCCAGGACCGCATCGGAATGCCGCTGGTGCTGGAGAACAGCGACCGGGAGACGATGGAGAAGGCCGCCATCGACCAGTGGATGGCGGCCAGCCCGGTCTATTCCCGGCGGGTTCAGCGGGCGCTCGGGTTCGGCGCTCCCACCGTCGAGTCGATATTCAAGAACCTCCAGCTCGACATCGGCACTCCGCACCAGTACCTCGACGTCCGGTACCGCCTCCTCGGGCCCGACCGCGGAGAGTTCTTCCTCGCCCACTGCGGTGCGCTGTTGGATGTGGAGCCGATGGGCGAGGAGTTCGTCCGCGGTATGTGCCACACGATCGAGGACCCCACCTTCGACGCGACCGCCGGCGCGGGCAACCCCCGGGCCCGGGTTCGGCCGCTGCATCGACCGCCGCGCACACCGGCCGGCCGCGAGCCGCACTGCCACTGGACGGTCCACATCGACGACGGCCCGCCCGTCGCGCCTCACCGCAACGAGGCACTCGTGGCCGCGTCACTCGCGGCGACGGTGACGCTGCCGGCGCCACGAGACGTGCCTGGCACCGAGCCCGGGGGGTGGCCTGACTACAGCGGCCCGTTCGCCGCGGACTTCGCGCTCGAGGACCTGTCCCGTTCCGCGCTGGTGATCGCGCTGCGCGAGGTGGCGCTGCAGAGCCACCTGTTGTTCCGCTCCTACCAGCTCGCCGTCGAGGACCACTTCGGTACGGAGCGGGTGGCCCAGGTCGTGCCCCGGGTCTTCGCCGGCCTCGGTGGGCTGACCTCGGAACGGCTACGGCGCTCGATGCGTCTGCCGGGCGGCGCGGAGAGCGTGGCCAGGGTCCTGCGGCTGCACCCGATGCTGGCGCCCGCCGGCTATGTGAGGACCCGGATCGAACTCGTGGACGCCACCCGGGTGAGATTCGCCCTTCGGGAGAGTCCCGTGACCTCGGAACCCGACGGCCGCACCTGGTTCGCCCGCCTGGGCCACGGTGCGGACAGCCTTGCCCAGATAGCCGCGCTGGTACGCGGCGTCGACGCCCGGGCCAGGGTGGGTGCCGCGCGCCTGCGGCCGGACGAGGTGCTCGCCTACGAGATCGAGGTCGACCCGGCCGCGCCGGAAGCACCCGAGGCCCCGGAGGTGGGGCTGGCGAAGATCAGCAATGGTGCGGGCTTCCTCTTCCGGCAGCGCCGTTCCCCGCGTGGCCCCGAACCGGTCGCGGACGTGCCGACGCGGACGGGTGGCCGGCCATGAGCTCGCAGCCCGGCGCGGCGGAGCGCGATGTCAACCGCGGGACGGCCCGCGTCGACGACACCGATCATCTACGTCGCGTCTTCAGCGCCTTCCCCAGCGGGGTGACCGCGGTCGCCGCGCTCGTGGACGGGTCCCCGGTCGGCATCGCCGCCAGTTCGTTCACCTCGGTGTCGCTGTGCCCGGCCTACGTCTCGATCTGCGTCGCACACAGCTCCACCACCTGGCCGGTGCTGCGGACGGCCGGCCGGTTCGGTGTCAGCGTGCTCAGCGCCAGCCAGGAGCAGGCCTGCCGGCAGCTTGGTTCCCGTGCTGGTGACCGGTTCGCCGCCCTCTCCTGGCAGGCCACTCCCGGCGGCGCGGTGCTGATGAACCAGGCGAGCGCGTGGTTCGAGTGCGGCATCGAGCAGGAGGTCCCGGTCGGGGACCACAACGTCGTGCTGATGCGTGTGCTCGATCTGAACGCCGACCTTCGGATCCCTCCACTGGTCTTCCAGTCCAGCCGGTTCCATCGGCTGCACTCGGTCGGCGTGTAGATGACCGCCGACCCCACCGGCGATCTCCCCGTTGCCGGCGGCCCGCCGCTGCCAGCACGCCCCGCCCGCCCCGACTCGACGACGGAGATCGTGATGTCACCCACCCTGACCGGCCGGCGATTCATCGGACGCAACGCACTCGTCACCGGCGCCGCGTCCGGAATCGGCCGCTCCGTCGTTCTCCGCCTCGCCGCGGAGGGTGCCTCGGTACTGGCCTGCGACGTCGACGCGGCCGGCCTGGCGGAGACGGAGAAGCTGGCCACGGACAGCGACGGAACGGTGCGCACCCGCGTCACGGACGTACGTGACCCGGCCGAATGCCGGGCGGCGGTCTCGGCCGCCGTCGAGGCGTTCGGCAGCCTGCACGTACTCGGAAACGTCGCCGGGATCCTGCGTTTCAACAACGTGGCCGATGTCAGCGAGCAGGAGTACCGGTCCATGTTCGCGGTGAACACCGACGGCTATTTCTTTCTGTGCCAGGCCGCTGTTCCCCACCTTCTCGCCAGCCACGGAAACATCGTGAACATCGCCTCCAACGCCGGAGTCATGGGGGGCGCCTACACGGTTGTCTACTGCATGACGAAGGGCGCGGTCGTCCAGCTCACCCGTGCGCTTGCCATGGAGTTCCTCAAGAAGGACCTCCGAGTCAACGCCATCGCACCCGGTGGGACACAGACGAACATCGTCCGCACGGCCGAGTTCCCCGCCGACACCGACTGGGAGCTGGTCGGGCGCTACAGCCTGCCGAAGCCCCTGGCCACCCCGGAGCAGATAGCGGCTCTGTTCGCCTTCGTGGCCAGCGACGAGGCCGCGAACATCAACGGCGCCATCCTCGCCAGTGACGGCGGGCTGACCGCCGGGTAAGTCGCCCGCCACCGAGCGAGCTTTTCCTGTCGCCACTGTGAACGGTTCAGATGACGCACCGGTCGGCAGGTCACCGATGAGGTTGCCGACGCCGCGAGTTAGGAGGTTCCCGTGTTCGACCTGATCATCGCTGGCGGGCGCGTCGTGGACGGCTCGGGCCGACCAGGCGTCCTGGCTGATGTCGGGGTACGGGACGGTCGCGTTGTCGCCGTGGACCACCCGGGCGCGCTGTCCGGCGTGCCGGCGAGGACCCTGGACGCGACCGGGCTCGTCGTGGCGCCCGGCTTCATCGACGTGCACACGCACTACGACGCCCAGCTGTGGTGGGACCCTGCCGCGAGCGCCTCCAGCCAGCATGGCGTCACGACCGTGCTGGGCGGGAACTGCGGCTTCAGTCTGGCTCCGCTGCGGGCGGACGACGGCAGCGCGGCCGGCAGCGCGGCCGGGGGCGCGACCGAGGCCGACTACCTGCGCCGGATGATGGCGAAAGTCGAAGGAATGCCCTTGGCGGCCCTGGAGACCGGCGTCAGCTGGGACTGGGAGTCTTTCGGCGAGTTCCTCACCGGCCTGGAGGGACGCATCGCGGTGAACGCGGGCTTTCTCGTCGGGCACTGCGCGCTGCGCCGCTATGTCATGGGCGCGTCCGCGGTCGGATCGGCGGCAGACGACGACGCGGTCGAGGCGATGGTCGTCCAGCTGCACGGCGCGCTGGACGCCGGCGCCCTCGGGCTGTCGACGACACTGTCGACGTCGCACGCGGACGGCGACGGGCGGCCCGTCGCCTCACGCTGGGCCACGACCGACGAGCTGCTCACGCTGTGCCGCGCGGTCGGCCAGCATGAGGGCACCTTCCTGGAAGCGATCGTGCCCGGCTGCCTGGACCAGTTCGACGACGAGGAGATCGAGCTGCTCGCGGGCATGTCCGCGGCGGCCGGCCGCCCCCTGAACTGGAACGTCCTCACCGTCGACGCGGCCGTCCCGGCACGGGTTCCCCGGCAGCTGGAAGCGTCACGCCGTGCCCGCGAGACCGGCGGACGAGTGATCGCGCTGACCATGCCGACCCTCGTCCCGATGAACATGAGCCTGCTGACCTTCTGCGCGCTACACCTGATTCCCGGCTGGGGCGAGGTGCTGCGCCATCCCGTCCCGGAGCGGATCAGCAGGCTCCGCGACCCCGAGGTGCGCGCGCGGATGCAGGCCCAGGCCCGGTCACCGGAGGCGGGGGTCCTGCGCCGGCTGTCCAGTTTCGAGGGCTACGTCATCGGCGACACCTATTCCACGGCCAACACGGGCCTGTCCGGACGCGTCGTCGGTGACGTCGCGGCCGAACGCGGGCAGGACCCGTTCACCACCCTGGTCGACATCGCGGTCGCGGACGGTCTGCGCACGGTGCTGTGGCCGACGCCGACCGACGACGACCACGCCTCATGGCAACTGCGGGCACGCACCTGGGAACACGAGGACGTCCTGCTGGGCGGTTCCGACGCGGGTGCCCACCTCGACCGGATGGCCGGGGCGCCCTATCCGACCCGCTTCCTCGCGGACTGCCTGCGCGGGCGGCGACTGGTGAGCCTCGAGCGGGCCGTGGCCATGATGACCGGCGAACCCGCCGCGGCTTTCGGGCTGCCCGACCGCGGGATCATCGCTCCCGGTCACGCCGCGGACCTGGTGCTGTTCGACCCGCGTACCGTCGACTCCACACCGGCACGTACCGTCGACGATCTTCCCGCGGGTGCGTCCCGCCTGACCGCGGACCCGATCGGCGTCGCGGCGGTACTGGTCAACGGCGTCGAGATCGTCCGCGCCGGGCGGCCCACCGGAGCGACCCCCGGCACCCTGCTGCGATCCGGCCGGGACACCGCGAGTGTCCGGACCCGCTGAGATCGCCCCACCGCTGATCGCGCCCGCTGTCAGCAGGCGCATCCTCCGCCGCAGCCACCGGGCCCACCGGTTTCGGGAATGCCGGTGGACCTACGGCGTCGCTGCCATCCCAGGAACACCACCGCCAGGACGGCCAGCGAGATCGCGGCGGCGATCAGGCCCTGGTTGACCAGGGCGGCGGCTCCGGCCGTGAGTAGCCCCACGCCCACCAGCACCGGCAGCGCGCAGCACGCGGCGCAGGCGAGCATCGCCAGCGCCGCAGGTAGGGCCGCTCGGCGCGGCCCCCGGGGCTGTTCCAGCCCCGGGGGCCGCCCGGGGGCCATCCGGATCTCCGAGGGTGCCGCGACGGTCAGGCGTGGCTCGGCAGAACGGGGATCGGTGGGACGGGGATCGGTGGGACGGGGATCGGTGGGAGTGGAGGTCATGGCTGGCTCCTCACGGGGCAGCAGGGCCGGTCGGGGCGGTGTCGAGGTGTTCGGGTGGTGGGCGTCGGGCGATCTCGACGTAGGGCAGTGGGCAGTCGGGGCAGGTGCAGTCGGTGAGGCTGTCGCAGCCGGCCTCGACCACGTCGGACAATGCGGCTTTGATCGTTTCCAGGTCACGGATCCTGGTATCGATCTCGTCGAGCTTCGCCAGGGCACGCTCCTTCAGCGCGCCGGTGGGGTGGCGGCGGCGGCCGGTGGCGAGCAGTTCGGCGACTTCGTCGAGGGTGAAACCGAGCCGCTGCGCGGCCTTGATCACACCAAGCAGGGTCACGGCGTCGGCAGGGTAGAGGCGGTGCCCGCCAGAGGTGCGTGCGGGTTCGGCGAGCAGCCCTCGCCGTTCGTAGTAGCGCAGGGTCTGGAGGTTCACCCCAGCCGCGGCGGCCAGCTCACCGGACCGCAGCCCGGTACTGGTCACTGGGCTGCCGCGGCGGTGGCGAGCGCGGCGAGTCCGTCGAGTACCGCCGTCTGTGTGTCAGGCACCTGAACGTCGAGGACGACCTGGTCGACGGTTGGCGTCAGAGTGAAGGTGAAGAACGAGCAGCATCGGCTCTCCCGGTCCGTGAGGTCACGGACGGTCTCCTCCAGCCCGCCACCTCCGGTCAGAGTCAGCCGCAGATGGCGGGCGTTGATGCGCTCCATCCGCTGCAGGGTGGTCGCGAACAGGGCGTCGAACTCGGCAATCCGCAGCGGCCGGGCAGCGCTCGGCAGGGTGCAGGCGTCCGCCTGCGGCAGGTCTCCGGTGAAGGGCATCAGGTTTCTCCTGTCGGGCCTGCGGCGCCGTATGCCGGCGCCCTCGACCCGACGGTAAGGCTGTACCTGGGTACCGGATGCAAGTCCGCGGCACCAGGGATCTCACCATCCCCGCCGCCGAGCTACGGCGAGCAGATCACCGGCAGGGCCTCCTGGTGTACACGGGAGCCCGCACTACCGAACCCGACCCACATAATAAGTGGAGCTGTAAATGGGTTGCAGCCGGACATTGCTTCCGGTCCTTGGCGCTGCCCACATATAGCCGTTTCCGGCGTAGATGCCCATGTGGGTGATGTTTGACGGGCTGCCGAAGAAGATGAGGTCTCCGGGCTGTTTCCCGGCCTTCGGTATACGTGTCGTGGCCTGGAACTGCTGCTGGGCGGTACGTGGGAGGTTCCGTCCAAGCTGCCGGTAGACGTACTGGGCGTATCCCGAGCAGTCGAAGGCGTAGGGTCCCGCGGCGCCGTAGACGTACGGTTTGCCGTTCTGCAGGGACGCGAGGTAGACCGCCTTCGCCCCGATCTCGCTCGCCGGGACCGAGTCGTAGGCCGGTGTGGACGCGGCGCCGGACCGCCCCCCTCCGGTGCGAGCGGGCCTCGCCGCCGAGGGTGGTGCCTGGACTGTGACTGTCGCCGCTCCGGCAATCGAGGGGCGCAGCGCGCCGGAGCCGTCGAACACGGCGGTGAGGGTGGTCGTGGAGAGCAGTCGAGTGGATATCCGCGCCTCGCCGGCGGCGTCCGTGCGGAGCGTGGCCGTGGTGGTCCATCTCGGTCCGTTGACAGCCACGATCCGGACGGCGGACCCGACGAGTGGATCACCATCGGCATTGGCCGCACGGACGGTGAACATCACCTCGCCGTTGGGCGCGACGGTCGCCCGATCGGAGGAGAAGGCGACACCGGTGAAGTTCCGCGACGGATCAGCGACGGCGGTGGCCAGTGCCGCAGCCGCACTGTCCGTCACCGCGGGCTGAGGACCCGTGTTCAGGACGCCAGCCGTGCGGACGGGGGGTGTCGGCGATGCCGCGGTGGCAGCGTCGCCGGTGGTGGCGAGCGCGAAGCCGGTCGAGGCGGTGGCCAAGCTGCCCGTCGTCATCAGAGCGAGCGTCGCTACGCGGCGCTGCGACGCTGATGCACGGGGCGACATTCCGCCTGTGCGTTCCGTGACCCTCGCTCGCGGATGGCGCCCCTGCGTCGGTACCGGTTCCTCACGAGCCCGGTAGCCGCGCCTTCTCGCACGATCCACCCCTACGTCCCTTCGTGCCCCCAATGCGATGGATCTACTATGCCATGTAGCAGATCGACATCCAATCGGCGCCTGGACTCCACGGAAACGATCACCAGACGAGCTGCTTCACCCGGAAAACATGGGATCCGTCCACCCAGGTCTAGATGGATGGCACCCCGCGGATCCAGCTGTAAAAACTACGATTGGTAGTAGGTACCAACGACGAACGGATCGGGCCGCACCAGTCCGTCCCGCGACCGGCAAGACTGCGGAGATGGACGCAGGTCACCGGCCGCACCGATGTCCATCGATGTCCAGAGGCAGCCGATGGCGGCGACCGGGGCAGGCAGGACCGCTCTCGTCGGCGTGGGATGAGATGGATGCGGTGCTTGTCAGGTGCCGTGCGAGGGGGAGTCGTGGAACAACTCGGCGATCTGGAGGCCGACATCATGGACCGGGTGTGGTCCGCACGCGGTCCGGTGGCCGTCCGTGATGTCCGGG
The DNA here is from genome assembly GCF_001306465.1 of Frankia sp. R43. Lineage (NCBI taxonomy): Bacteria > Bacillati > Actinomycetota > Actinomycetes > Frankiales > Frankiaceae > Frankia > Frankia sp. R43. The sequence continues at coordinate 930,484 of NZ_LFCW01000001.1, forward strand.
CACTGCTCGCGCCGGAGCGCCCGTTGGCCTACACGACGGTGATGACGGTGATGGACCGGCTGTTCCACAAAGGGTGGCTGACCCGGGAACGCGCCGGGCGTTCCTACCGCTACCAGCCCGCGTTGAGCCGAAGCGCCTACACCGCCCAGCTGATGAGGTCGGTGCTCTCCGGGGCGGACGACCGAGGCCTGGCGCTGCTCCACTTCGTGCAGGCCATGGATGCCACGGAGTACGAGACATTGCGTGAAGCGGTGCAGTGGCACTCCGCCAGCCGTGGTCGCGGCGACGAGGAACCCGCCCCGTGATCTTCGGTGTTCTGTCGGTGTACGCGGCCGTCGTCGCCTGCGGCCTGCCCTACTCCCTCCGCGACGCTTCCTGGTCCTCCCGCGCGCCCCGGCTCGCCGTCGTCATGTGGCTCGCCGCGATGATCTCCGTGGTATCCGTGGCGGCGTTGGCCGCGGCGCTCCTGTTCGTACCGCTGCACGCGATCGGGGACACGCTGGTCCTGCTCGTCCAGTGGTGTGGTTGGAGCGACCACAGCCTGACGGTCTCCGCCCGATGGACGGCTCCGCGGACTGCCGGCGTGGTCGTAGGTGCCGCCGCGGCGCTCCGCCTCCTCCAGGTCGCTGTAACCGTCGCCGTCGGAGGCCGCCGGTCGCGCGTCCGCCACCGCCATGACGTCCGCCTGCTCGGGCGTTTCCATCCTGCGCTGCGGATCTACATCCTGGATCACGCTGGTCGCAGTGCGTTCTGCCTCCCTGGCCGCAGCGGGGGCGTCGTCATCACCGAAGGCGCGCTGCGGGCTCTGCGCCCCACCGAACTCGACGCCGTCATCGCGCACGAACGCGCCCATCTCGCCGGCAGGCACCACCTCATCCTCGCCACGACGGCAATCCTGGCCAGGGCGTTCCCGATCGTGCCGCTCTTCGTCGCAGGCCACGAGGAGCTGCGCCGGCTCCTGGAGCTCACCGCCGACGACAGCGCGGCCCGGCGCAGCGCTCCCCACGTCGTCGCCGAAGCCGTGCTGAGGCTCGCTGCTCCCCCGGCCCCAGTGCTGGGCATGGCGAACACCGCGGTCCGGCAACGGGTACTACGCCTGCTGGCCGCGGATCCGCCGCTGCCCCGCTCCGCCGTTGCCACTCGCGGCCTCCTCGCCGCCGCGCTGCTGCTCCTGCCACTCGTGATGACCGTGGTTCCGGCTCTGCATGATCTCGGATATCACTGCGCCTGACCGTCGCGTCCGGGATCCGAGGTGCTTTGGGGCGCCAGCCGTACGCCGGCGCCCCAGGGACCTGGTCGGCTATCCGGTGCCGAGCAGCCCCTTCATGGTTGCGACCTCTGCGGTCTGGGTGGACACGATCGTCCCTGCCAGTGCGACGGCGTCGGGGAACCGCCCGTCCCGCTGCTCGGTGCGCGCCATCTCGATCGCGCCCTCGTGGTGCCGGATCATCATCTCGCAGAACATCCGGTCGAAGGCCGGTCCGGACGCCCCCCGGAGAGCGGCCATGTCGGTCTCCGACATCATTCCCATGCCCTCGGTGTCGTGCCCCCCGCCGCCGTGACCCCCGCCGGGCATGGCGGTGGGTTCGCCCCACGCGTCAAGCCAGCCGGTCATCGTCGCGATCTCCGGTGCCTGCGCCGTCCCGATCTGCTGGGCCAGCGTGAGCACCGCCGGGTCGGTGGCCCGCCCGGGTGCCAGCTCCGCCATCTCCACGGCCTGCTGATGGTGCGGGATCATCATCTGGGCGAACATCACGTCCGCGGCGTTGTGGTCGCCGGCGCTGACGGCGCTGCCGCTTCCTGCCGTGGTGGACGAGGATGGCGCGGGGGCGTCGCCGCTCCCACAGGCCACGAGCGTGGCCGCCAGGGCCAGTCCTACCGCGGCGAGTCCAGGGTGGTGTCTTCTTCGCACAGGTCGTCCTCGGTGTCGGGGTGCCAACGGAGCTGAGGCCGGAGCCGCCGAGCGCGCCGGCAGGCGTGCGCGACGTCCGGCGCCGGGCCGCTCACAGCCGCCACACGCAGTAGACGGACAGGTCGGTCAGGTACCGAGGTGGTGGCGTCGGCGGCGGATCGCCCCGCGTCTGCCGCGTCCCGGCGGAGGCGGAAGCGTCAGCGGAGGTAGGCATGGCCGCCAGGTCGTGCGGTTCGCCGTGGCGAGCGACCGGTTCGGGGTCGTCACGAAACACCGCCGAACAGAGCGTGCCCCGGTGGCCGTGGTCTCCACCGCCGGGCTGGTGCGGGTGGGGGCAGCGCTGGTGGACGTCACGGCCGGTTCCCTCGACGCAGAGCGGCGAGCCGAGTGCGTGCACCTGCGCGGCCAGGCCTGCGTGCATCGCCAGCAGCCCGAGCAGGACGGCTGACACGAGCACGAGCCGGGCCCAGAGTGCGCCGTGTCGTGCCGTTGCCTCGCAGCGCGTCACGTCACCCTCTCCGCTTCCGCCACCGGGATTCTACTACGGGCACTAGTACTCGACGTCGCACCCCTTCGTCCGCGAGCGGACACGACACGCCATCCAGGACGGCTTTATCGGCTTTTTTCTGGTTTCTCCCGCGAAGGATCACGCCCGCAGGCGGCGACAGGGCCGCACGCGCGCCGAGCATGCACGAGAACCTACTATTTGAAGTAGTAGTTCACGGTCGGGCCATGGGCTCGCCGACCGGTTCGGGCAGGTCGGCATCCTGGTACGCGGTGTCGGCACCGGCCGCGGCCACTGCGCTGCGGTGCTAGTCCACGTGCGGCCCTGTCGACGTCCGGGGCAGCTTCTGCCGTTTGAGCAGCAGGGCGTTCACCGCGACCAGGAAACTGGACCCGGACATCGTCAGCGCGGCGATCTCGGGTCGTAGCGTGAGGCCGACGAGGGGTGCGAAGACACCGGCGGCGATCGGCAGGGCGACCGTGTTGTAGCCGACCGCCCAGGCCAGGTTCTGGCGCATCTTGCGGACGGTGGCCCGGCCGACGAGCAGAGCGGTGGGCACGTCCAGCGGGTCGGAGCGCATGAGCACGACGTCCGCGGTCTCGATCGCCACATCGGTGCCGGCGCCGATCGCGATACCGAGGTCGGCCTGCGCCAGCGCCGGGGCGTCGTTGACGCCGTCGCCGACCATCGCCACCCGCCGGCCGCCGGCCTGCAACCGTGCGATCTCCGCCGCCTTGTCACCTGGCAGGACCTCGGCGATCACCGTGTCGATGCCGAGTTCCCTCCCGATCCGCCGCGCCGTGCCCGTGTTGTCGCCGGTGAGCATCACGACCTCGACGCCCGCGTCGTGCAGGGCGGTGACCGCCGCCGCGGCGCTCGGCCGCGGTGCGTCGGCGAGACCGACGAGGCCGGCGATCCGCCCGTCGACCGCCACCAGCACGGCCGTGCGCCCGTCAGCTGCGAGGGCGTCGAGCCGGAAGGCGGCATCACCGAGCGCGACCCCCTCGGCCCGCATCAGCCGGCTGTTGCCGACCGCGACCCGGTGCCCGTCGACGGTGGCCACCGCGCCCTGCCCCGGGACGTTGGTGAACGCCTCGGCAGGCCGCCGGGGCACTCCGCGCACGTCGGCGTGGCGGGCGATCGCCGCCGCGAGCGGATGCTCGGATTCCCGTTCGACCGCAGCGACCAGCGGCAGCAGGTCCTCTTCGGGGAAGCTGGGTGTGGGGAAGCTGAGTGTGGGGAAGCTGAGTGCCTCGATGCCGGTGACCTCGGGCTCGCCCTTCGTCAGCGTGCCGGTCTTGTCCATGACGACCGTGGTGACACCGGCAGCGGCCTCCAGCGCGGTCGCGTTCTTGAACAGGACGCCCCGGCCGGCACCCAGCCCGGTGCCGACCATGATCGCTGTCGGGGTGGCCAGGCCGAGGGCGTCCGGGCAGGTGATGACGACGACGGTGATCGCGAACAGCACCGCCTCCTGCGTCGGCCGGTCGGTGGCGAGCAGCCACACCAGCCCGGTGGCGAGCCCGCCCACGAGGGCTACCAGGACAAGCCAGAAGGCGGCCCGGTCGGCCAGCCGCTGGCCGGGAGCGCGGCTGTTCTGCGCCTGCTGGACCAGGGAGACGATCTGCGCCAGGGCGGTGTCGGCGCCGACCTTCACAGCCCGGACCCGCAGGATGCCGGTGGTGTTGATGGTCGCACCGATCACCTCGGACCCCGGCGCCTTGTGGACGGGCAGGCTCTCGCCGGTGACCATCGACTCGTCGATGTCGGACTCGCCGGCGACGACCACCGCGTCGACCGGGATCCGGCCGCCCGGCCGGACCAGCAGCAGGTCCCCGACGACCACCTGCGCGGTCGGCACCTCGACAGGCTCGCCGTCCCGCAGCACCAGCGCCTTCTCCGGCGCCAGCTCCAGCAACGAGCGGATCGCGTCGTTGGCTCCGCCGCGGGCACGCATCTCGAACCAGTGGCCCAGCAGCACGAAGGCGGCGAGCACGGTGGCCGCCTCGTAGAAGACCTCGCCGCCGCCGGTGAGGGTGACGACCAGGGAGTACGTCCAGCCGGTACCGATCGCGACGGCGACGAGGACCATCATGTCCAGGGTCCGCGCACGTAGCGCTCTGAACGCCCCGTCGAAGAAGATCCACGAAGCCCAGAAGATCACTGGCAGGCTCAGGATCAGCTGGAACACGTCGTTGCGCAGCCCGAACGGCGCAGGGACGTCGAAGCCGAGCACGTCCCTGCCGATCGCCGACCACAGCAGGATCGGGACCGAGAAGACCGCGGCCACCAGGAACCGACGGCGCATGTCGGCGACCGTCGCGGCCATCGACAGGTCGCCGTGCCCACCGTGGCCCATCGCCTCATGCCCAGAGGCGACCGGGACCCCGTCTCCTCCCGGCCCGCGACCGTCCTGCAGACCGCCAGCCCTCACCATCTACTGCACCACGTAGTAGTTCATCGAGCCAAACCCTCTTCCCTGGACGGCCGGATCGCCCACCGGCCCCCACTCTCTGCGGCGAAGACCCAGATGCTCGGAGCGGGAGACAAGCAAAGCGCTTACTACCACCGTCACCGCCTCGACAGCGGGTTGGACCACATCGACCGGTCACCGTCGACCCGCTTTTCTACTACGTGAAGTAGTGGTTTAGCGTGACCTTCGGCCGCTCACGCCGGACCGCCCGCTGATCCCACCCCGGTTCCGGTGCTCCCTTCGACAAGCAGTCGGGCAGGAAACAGGAAAGGGGTTCCACACCGAAGGCGCCCACGACGTCGGGCGCCGCCGCCTTCTCCCCAACCGGTACTCGACCGGGAGTCCTCGCTCGATCCCCTACCCGCCGCCGCGGAGGTCCGGTGAATCTCGCAGCTGTTCTCGTGACCGGCCTGTTCGCGGGCGGGGTGTCCTGTGCCGCGGTCCAGGGCGGGCTGCTGACCGGTCTGATCACCCGGCAGCACGCCGCCGCAGCGGGATCGGCACGGTCGTCGGGCGGCGCTCCCCTGCGCGGCCGCCATTCTGTCCGGGTCCAACGCGCGCGGTCCGGTCCCAGACGGCGGCCGCAGCAGGTCGGGACGGAACCGGACTGGCGCACGCGGCTCGGTGACGACCTCACACCGGTCGGTGGGTTCCTGGCCGGCAAGCTGGTCTCGCATGTCGCGCTCGGGGCGCTGCTGGGGGCGGCCGGCAGCGCGGTGGAGCTGTCGGTCGGCGCCCGCACCTGGCTGCAGATCGGTGCCGGCCTGCTGATCATTCTGTTCGGTCTCGCCCAGCTCGGCGTGCCCGGATTCCGCCACGTCGTCGTCGAACCACCCGCGTCGTGGACGAGGATCGTCCGCCGGCGGGCCCGATCGCAGGCCGCCCTGGCACCCGCGCTGCTCGGCCTGGCGACCGTGCTCATCCCCTGCGGGGTGACACTGTCGGTGGAGGCGCTGGCACTCGCCGCCGGGTCCGCGCCGGCGGGCGCGGCCACGATGGGAGTGTTCGTCCTCGGCACCGGCCCGCTGTTCGCCGTCCTCGGTTATGCCGCCCGCAAGGCCGCGACCGCGTGGCGCAGCCGACTGGCCCTGGTCACCGGACTGGTCGTCCTGGCGATGGGGCTCTACACCCTCAACGGCGGCCTGCAGCTGGCCGGTTCGCCCCTCGCCGCGGGCCGTCTCGCCGAAACCCTCGGTCTCACCCAGCCACCGGCGGCCGACACATCCGCCACCTCGACCGCCGGTGGCCGCCAGACCGTGGAGATCACCGCCCGCGCCGACTCCTACAGCCCGGGCAACGTCCAGGTTCAGGCCGGTGTGCCCACCACGCTGGTCGTGCACTCGGAGAACGTGCGGGGCTGCATCCGGTCGTTCGTCATCCCCGGTCACGACGTCGAGGAGATCCTGCCAACCCAGGGGGACACGGCGATCGACCTCGGAGTTCTGGAGCCCGGCCAGCTGCGCTACGCGTGCGGCATGGGCATGTACACCGGCCTCATCACCGTCGTCTGAACCTCGTCCGCACCGTCATCCGACCTCGTCCATCTCGACCGAACGATCGACCGAACGACCGAACGCCCTGCCCTGCCCTGCCCTGCCCCAACGAGGAGAACGGAGTACCACGGTGCCCGTCACCACGCACACCTTCCGCGTCGAAGGAATGCACTGCGGCAGCTGCTCGCTGCTCATCGACGACGCGTTGGAGGACCTGCCCGGCGTGCGCGGCGCGCGGACCGCCCTCCGGCAGGCGCGCACCACGGTCGAGCTCGACCTCGACCAGAACAGCCCGCAGGACGTCGTCGCGGTGATCGAAGAGCTCGGCTACCAGGCCTCGCCACTGCCGTGACGTATCCGGGCAGCGGACACACCAGCCGGCGGTACGCGGCACCGGTGGACAGTCCCCCGACCGCACCGCTTGTCATCCGCCGGACGGGACGTCACGCGGCCCGCAACGCGGACGCGGCCCGCGCAGGGCGCCGGAGGCAGACCGAATCCCGGATCATGGACGACACGGGAGCGGGCCGCATCCTGGCGGCATTCGCCTCGCTCGGCGCCGCCGCCACCCACGCCGCGGTCGCGCCGAGCCATTTCGGCAGCTGGCCGCTGTCCGGGGTGTTCTTCATCGCGACCGCGATCTTCCAGGCGGGCTGGGCCCTCCCCGCGCTCCGGCAGGCCGGCCGACGGACGATGGCCGCGGGCCTGCTGGTCAACGCCGGGTCGATCCTGCTGTGGCTTGTCAGCCGGACCTCCGGGCTCCCCGTCGGCCCCCACGCCGGACTGCCCGAACAGGTCGACCGAGTCGACCTCACCACGGTCTCGTTCGAGGCGGTGGTCTGCGTCGTCGCGCTGTGGGAGCTGTGGTCCCGGCACGCCCGCGGGTTCCGCTCCTCCTTCAGCGCGGCCGTCGTGATCGGTGCCGCCGGCGCCGGTGTCACCGGCCTCGCGATCCCCGCGGTGGAACTCGCCGGTTCGCACAGCCACAGCCACCCGACGACGGACGAATCCGTCCCGCACTCCCACGGTCAGGACGGGGAGCATCCGGCGACCCCAACCCCAGGCGGCGGCGACGGCGTACCCCCCACGTCACCGGCGGTGGGAGAGACCGGCGAACCGGAGCGGCCTCGGCCCGCGTCGAGCCACACCCATGCCCCGGGTACCGCACCCCACAACGACTGAGTCCGGGTTTCACACCTGGCCCCTGGCAGGTGTCGTGCTCCGAACAGCGGAGGGCGCACCTCTTTCCATGGATACCCCCCGGGGGTATGTTCGGTGCGTCGAGCCAGCCGCCGCCAGGGCGCGTGGCCCGTCGAGCAGCAGCACCTCGCCAGATCCGAGGGAGGACCCGATGAGCGAGACCACCTACACCGTGACCGGCATGACCTGTGCGCACTGCGTCGCCTCGGTCAGCGAGGAACTCGGCGAGATCGCCGGCGTCACCGACGTGGCGGTGGACCTGGGCTCCGGCGCCGTCACGGTGACCAGTGACCGGCAGCTCGATCCGGTCGAGGTTCGTACCGCGGTCGAGGAAGCCGGCTACCAGCTCGTCGGCTGAGGCCGGCGCCGCGGGACGCGGCCACGGCCACGCCCCGCGAGAAGGAGGTACGCATGAACACGATCGCGAAACTGTCCGCCTTCGGTGCGGCGCTCGCCCTGGTCTTCGGCGGTGCCTACGGCGTCGGCACGGCAGTCGGCCCGCTCGACGCGGCCACCACCAGTACGGACCACGACGACGCCGCCACCGCCGGCGGCGGCCACGGAGGCGACCACAGCGGCTCCGCCCCGGACCTGCCGGGTGCCATCGAGCGCGGCACCGACGGCCATGGCCACTGATCGCGAAGGGAAGGTACGGCCGGTATGAGCGCAACCACGACGACGACCACCGGCGCCGCGATCACCGAGATCGAGCTTGCGATCGGCGGGATGACCTGCGCGTCCTGCGCGAACCGGATCGAACGCAGGCTGAACAAGATCGACGGTGTCACGGCCACCGTCAACTACGCCACCGAGAAGGCCCGGGTGAGCGCCCCAGGCGGCGTCGACCCGGCCGTGCTGGTCGCCCAGGTGGAGGCAGCCGGCTACACCGCCGACCTGCCCCGGCCGCCGGCCGCGGACCTGGAACCGGGCGCGGCCGGAACCGGGGCCGGCGCCGAACCCGATCCGACCCGGTCGCTGCGCCACCGCCTGATCACCAGCATCGTGCTCGCGGTTCCGGTCATCGCGATGGCGATGACGCCCTCCCTGCAGTTCACGAACTGGCAGTGGTACTCCCTCGCCCTCGCAAGCCCCGTCGTGACCTGGGCCGCCTGGCCGTTCCACCGCGCCGCCTGGACGAACCTGCGCCACGGCGCCGCGACGATGGACACACTGATCTCGATCGGCGTCAGCGCGGCGTTCGGCTGGTCGCTGTACGCCCTGCAGTTCGGCACCGCCGGGACACCGGGGATGACGCACCCGTTCGAGCTGACGATCGCCCGCGGCGACGGCACCGGCAACATCTACCTGGAAGTCGCCGCCGGCGTCACCACCTTCATCCTCGCCGGTCGGTACTTCGAAGCACGGGCGAAGCGACAGGCCGGCGCCGCGCTGCGCGCACTGCTCGAACTCGGCGCCAAGGACGTCGCCGTCCTGCGCGACGGCGCCGAGATCCGGATCCCGATCAGCCAGCTGGCCGTCGGCGAGCGGTTCGTCGTCCGGCCCGGCGAGCGGATCGCCACCGACGGCGTGGTCGACGAGGGATCCTCGGCCGTCGACGCCTCGATGCTGACCGGCGAGTCCGTCCCCGTCGAGGTCGCCCCAGGTGACACCGTCACCGGAGCGACGGTGAACGCCGGCGGACGTCTGATCGTGCGTGCCACCCGCGTCGGCGCCGACACCCAGCTCGCCCAGATGGCGAAACTCGTCGAGGACGCCCAGACCGGCAAGGCCGCAGCGCAGCGGCTCGCCGACCGGATCTCCGGCGTGTTCGTGCCCGTCGTCATCGCTCTCGCGGCTGCCACCCTGGCCTTCTGGCTCGGCGCGGACGCCGGCCCGGCCGCCGCGTTCACCGCCGCGGTCGCCGTACTGATCATCGCCTGCCCCTGCGCCCTCGGGCTGGCCACCCCAACCGCGCTGCTGGTCGGCACCGGCCGGGGAGCGCAGCTCGGCATCCTCATCAAGGGCCCCGAAGTACTCGAATCCACCCGCCGGGTCGACACGATCGTCCTCGACAAGACCGGCACCATCACCACAGGACGCATGAGCCTGGTCGGAATCCACGTCGCCGCCGGCGCCGCTGACACCGCCGGCACGGCCGACACCGCCGGCACGGCCGGCACGGCCGGCACCGCCGGCACCGCCGGCACCGCCGGCACCGCCGACGCGGACGAGACCGAGGTGCTGCGGCTCGCGGGGGCGCTGGAGAACGCCTCCGAACACCCGATCGCCGCCGCCATCGCCCGCGGCGCCCGCGAGCGCGTCGGCGATCTGCCCGACGTCGAACAGTTCACCAACCTGGAAGGACTCGGCGTCCAGGGCGTCGTCGACGGGCACGCCGTCCTCGTCGGACGACCGGCACTCCTGGAGAAGTGGAGCCAGCCGCTGCCGCCCGACCTCGCCGCAGCCAGAACCACCGCCGAGACCGCCGGCCGCACCGCCGTCGGCGTCGCCTGGGACGGGAAGGCCCGCGCCGTCCTCGTCGTCGCGGACGTCGTGAAACCCACCTCGGCCCAGGCCGTCACCCAGCTCCGCGAGCTGGGGCTCACCCCCGTGCTGCTCACCGGCGACAACACCGCCGTCGCCCGCACCGTCGCCGCCGAGACCGGCATCGGCACCGGCCCGGACACCCTCATCGCCGAGGTACTGCCCGCCGACAAGGTCGACGTGGTCAAACGTCTGCAGGCGCAGGGCAAGGTCGTCGCGATGGTCGGCGACGGCGTCAACGACGCCCCCGCCCTCGCCCAGGCCGACCTCGGCCTCGCGATGGGCACCGGCACCGACGTCGCGATCGAGGCCAGCGACCTGACCCTCGTCCGCGGTGACCTGCGGGTCGCCGCGGACGCGATCCGGCTCTCCCGCCGCACCCTGGCCACCATCAAAGGCAACCTGTTCTGGGCCTTCGCCTACAACCTCGCGGCCCTGCCGCTGGCCGCGGCCGGCCTGCTCAACCCGATGATCGCCGGTGCCTCGATGGCGTTCAGCTCGGTGTTCGTCGTCGCGAACAGCCTGCGGCTGCGCCGGTTCGCCGCACAGGTCGACGCCCCACCCGCCACGACGGCACCCATCCCCCGACACCACCGAGACGAAGCGGCGTCGACACCCACCGAGATCGCCGGACCGGCCGGGCTACCCGGGCAGCTCCAGCCTTCCCACCGGAAAGATCTTCGAGACCCTAGCCGCCTGCCGTGAGCGGAGCTACCGCTCAGGACGCCGATTTACCGCTCAGGACACCAGGAAACAGTTCGTCACCCGGCGCAGGCAGTAACACGGCCTGGCACGCGGGCCCGCCTGTGCGGCATCCCGGTGGGGACGGCCGGCGATCCACAGGCGTTCGCCCTCCACCGACGTCCAGTGCCACAGCAGGCGCCTGCCGAAACGAATCTGTAGCGGCAGTCGGGCAAGAGGCGCGGCGCCTGTCGGGAAGGTGGGCCACCGGCCCTGTGCGCGCAGCACGATCACTTTCCGGTCGGTGACGACGACGATCCGGGGGCCGATCACGTGGTAGGTGAGCGCGGGCCACAGGAGGATGTAGAGCACGACAAGCCCGAAGAGGAGCAGGGGCACCGCGATGACGACGCCGTAGCCGAAGATCATGAAGAGGCAGTAGGCGACCCAGTAATAGATCTGGTAAGCGGCCTCGGGCACCAGAAGGTAGCCGACCACAGCGAGCGTGTAGCCGAACAAGGGCACCAGAATGCGCAGGTACGGTGTGCGCGTCTGGGCCATGAACACCTGACGGATTTCTTCGCCGGGTTCCAGGTAGGGCCGCACGCGAAAGGCGATCTTGTTGTCCATGGCCATCTCGAGGTTGAGCGTAAACGCGTTTCGGCCGGAATGCAGCCGGTGTTCGGCGGGCGAGCGTCGTGGCCGCGCATTCGACCGGCAACCGGGCCTGTCGACGTCGGGCAGACCGAGCGCCCGGCAGAGCGGCACGCGCCGGGCTGCACGTTGGTCGAGGCTAGAATCCTGATGTGGAGAACGCCATTGCCTCCCCGAGCGGGGTGGCCGCCCGCATCGCAGCGCGGACAGCGGCCGAACGGCGACGGCCCGACTACGCCAGCGAGGTCACCGCACTGATCGAGGCGGCCCGGAAGGTCATCGACGCCAGCGGCACGGCGGCGAAGGCGAGGGTGGCCGACATCGTCACCGTGGCCGGCCTGTCCAACGACGCGTTCTACCGGCACTTCCCGTCGAAGGACGCCCTGGTCGCCGCACTGATCGAGGACGGCGTCGAACGGGTCGCCGCCGCCCTCGCCCGCCGTATGGCCAAGGAACCCACGGCCGAGGGCAGAATCCGCCAGTGGCTCGACGCGGCGCTCTCCCAGACCGACGAGACCCAGGCCGCGTCCACCTCGGCGATCCTGTCGAACAGCGCCAACCTCAACACCGGCTTCCCCACCGGTGACCACAGTGCGAAACGGCCGCTCGCCGAGCTCCTCCACGAACCTTTCGCGATGCTCGGCAGCTCGACCTGCGAACTCGACGCCGAACTCGTCACCCACGCCGTCTACGGAAGAGTCAGCGGCCATCTCAGAGCCGGTACCCGCCCCACCCCTGACGAGGCGGAACGCCTCCTGCGGTTCTGTGTGTCCACGGCGCTCGATGGCAGACCGCCGGTATAGGCGGGCGATAGGTCCCCGCCACCGGTGAACCGTGGTCAATCCCGTCGCGCCGGGGGCGTGCTCCAGCGCTTCCAGGACGGGGCGCACCCTCCAGACTGTGGTGATGTTCAGACTCGGGCCGGGAAAAGGGACAGGAGCTCGAGTTTCCGGACCTTGCCGGATGCGGTCAGCGGGAACTCCTCGACGAACCGCCACCGGCGTGGAACCTTGAAGTGCGCGATGCCTTCCGCCGCGAACTCGGCCAGTTCTTCGGCGGTCACGGCGCCGGGTGTGGTGAGCCGGACGACCGCGGCGACCTCCTCGCCCCACCGGTCGCTGGGCACGGCGAGCACGGCGACGGAGTCGACGGCCGGGTGGCGCAGCAGGGCGTCCTCGACCTCGATCGGGTAGATGTTCTCGCCGCCGCGGATGATGACCTCACGGGTCCGGCCATGGATGCGGACCACGCCCGCGTCGTCGAGAGAGCCGACGTCGCCGGTGCGCAGGAAGCCGTCGGCGTCGAAGACCTCGTCGGTCGCCTTGGGCATGTCCCAGTAACCGATCATCGTCAGCGGCGATCGGACCCGGACCTCACCGATCTCGCCGCGGCCGACGACCTGCCCGCCGCCGTCGACGATGCGCAGGTCGGTGTGCGGGATCGTCACGCCGACGGTGGTCGCCACGTGATCGGCGTCCCCGGCCGGGTCGGACTGGGTGACGATGGGGCACTCCGACTGCCCGTACCCGACGGAGACGGTCGCCCCGTGCGCCTGCAGCCGCTCGACCAGCGACGGCGGCACGCTCGCCCCGCCGAGCCCGACCGACCGCACGGTGGTCAGCGCCTCGTCGAAGCCGGGGGTGTCCAGCAGCGCGTAGAACATCGTCGGCACCCCACCGGTGCGGGTCGCGCCGGTGGCCCGCATCAGCGCGACCTGCCTGACCGGGTGAAACCGGGACATCGCCACGTAGCAGCCGCCGGAGGCCAAGGCCGCAAGCACGATGACCACCGACCCGCCCACGTGGTGCAGCGGAACCGGGTTGAGCCAGACGTCCTGCTCGTCGGCGTGGAACGTCCGGGCCCGGAGGTGCCCGGCGTTGAGAGCGGCACGGTGACTGAGCGTCGCCCCTTTCGCCCGGCCGGTGGTACCCGAGGTGAACTGGATGAGGAACGGGTCCTCCGGCAGCACCACGGGCCTGTCGGCGACGGAGGGCATGGCCACGTCCTTCGCGACGCCGGTCAGGTCGACCGCCTGACAGCCGAGCCGCGGGCGGACGAGCTCGGCCGCCCGCGAGCGCAGGTCGACACCGCGGTTGTCCGCCCCGGCGAACAGCAGCCTCGGACTGGCCAGGGAGAGCGCGTGGGCCACCTCGCCGTCGGTCCAGGCCGTGTTGAACGGGACGAGCACGGCCCCGGCGAGCGCGCAGGCGTACTCGACGATCACCCATTCCGGCCCGTTGGCGGCCCACAGCGCGACCCGCTCCCCCGGCCGGGCGTTGCGGCGGATCTCGGTCGCGGCCGCCTCGGCAGCGCGAAGAAGCTCACTGTAGGTGAGGCTGTCGAGCGCGGCGGGGTCGTCGTCGACGGCCCAGACCAGCGCCGGCCGGTCAGGCTGCCCGGTGGCCCGCAGCCGCAGCTGGTCACCGACAGTGCGGTCCAGCAGTGCCTCATCGGCCCGCGCCGGGACGGCGGACAACGCCCCCCGGGCCGGGGTCATGACGCTCCCAGGCCGGCCTCGGCGCCGGCGTCAGAGCCGACGCCGAGCACCCGGGCGGCGTTGTGGCGGAGGAACTTCGGCCAGACCATGTCCTTTAACGGGACGCCGTCGAGCTCGGCGAAGGTGCGCTCCAGCTCGATGCCGAACGGGTAGTAACCACCGTAGATGACCTTGTCGGCGCCGCGGGTGTTCGCGTAGTCGATGATCGCCGCCGGGTAGTGCCTCGGCGCGAACGCGGTGGTCGAGTAGTACAGGTTCGGCCACTTCAGCAACAGCTTCACGGCCAGGTCGACCCAGGGCTCGGCGCCGTGACGCATCACGAACACCAGCTCGGGGAAGTCGTAGCACACCTGGTCGACCCGCTCGACATGCTGCGGCGCCATCGGGATGCGAGGCCCCGGCACGCCCACGGAGACGAACACGGGCAGGCCGAGTTCGACACAGGTCGCGTAGATCGGGTAGGCGTGCCGGTCGTCGATCGGCACCTGCGGCGACAGGCCCGACGGGAACAGCGTCACGGCCCGCAGGCCGTGTTCCGCCACGGCGCGGCGGATCTCGCGGACCGCGCCCATGACGTCGTTCGGGTCGACGGCGAGCGAGCCGGCGAAGCGTTCCGGGTGCTTCACCAGCGCGGTCCTCGCCGTCTCGCTGGTGATGTTGACCAGGGCCAGCTCGATGCCGTGGGCGTCCATCTTCCCCAGCGTCTCGTCGATCGCCTGCTCGTCGGAGACCTCGTCGGGCCGGTTCGCCGGCATGCCCTTGAACATGTAACCGATGGTGTTGTCCGCCCGGCCCGCGTCGCGCAGCCCGGGGATGGACGGGATGTTGCTGGTGGAACGGAAACCCATCAGGGTGTCGATCACCTTGATGTCGCGTGGTCGGGTCATCGGCTGGCCGCCTGTCTCGCGTCGTCGGCGTCGGGAAGCGTGAACCGGGCATGCGCGGGGTCAAGGCCACCGAACACGGGCTGGCGCCGCTCCCGCCAGCTGCGGACACCCTCGGCGAAGTCCGCCGAGGCCAGCGCCGCCTCCAGGTAGGCGTCACCGCGGGCGACCGCGGCCGGCAGCGTGGACGTCAGGTCCGTGTAGGTCTGGCGCTTGACGACGCCCATCGCGGCCGGCGAGCAGCGCGCGGCCAGGCCCGCCGCGTACTCCTGCGCCGCGGCGAGCAGGCCTGTGTCCTCGGCGACCCGGTTCACCAGACCCAGCCGCTCGGCCTCGGCGGCGCGGACCAGCCGGCCGGAGAGCAGCAGGTCGTTGGCGACGCCGAGCCCGACGATCCGGGGCAGCAGCCAGGTCATGCCAAGCTCGGCGATCAGTCCGCGGCGCACGAACGCGGTCGCGAACTTCGCCGACGAGCCGGCGAACCGCACGTCGCAGAACAGCGCCAGCTGCAGGCCGACCCCGAAGCAGGCCCCGTTGACCGCGGCGACGACCGGCTTCGCGATCGTCATCGCCGCCCAGTAGGTCGGCCGGGCCGCGTCGATCTCGTACGAGCCGGCGTTGGTGATGTTGTCGAGGCTGCCACCGTCGGCGCCGACGCAGAAGTCCGGCCCGGTGCCGGTCACCACCAGCGCGCGCACCTCGGGGTCCGCCGCCAGCCGGTCCAGCGCGGCGAAGAACTCCCGCCCCAGCCCGGGAGTCCAGCCGTTGCCAGGCGGCCGGTCCAGGCTGACCGTGGCCACGCCGCCGGCGACCTCGACCCCGACCGTGCCGTCCTCGGCCCACGGCGACCGGCTCGGGAACGGGGCCGCGCCAGCCGCACCAGCCGCGCGACTGGTCGTGGCTTCCGGCGGCATGCTTCCCGCCGCGATGGCCGCCTCCTCCGGCGCGGTGGTCTCAGGCCCGGTCACGAGGCAGCCCCGGCGGCGCCTGCCCGGCGGTCACAGGCTGAGGAGCGCGGCGGAGTTGTCCCGCAGGATCCGCCGGCGGGTCGCGGTGTCGAGGCCTTCGATCTCCTTCTCGAACTGCAGCGGCTCGGCGAGACCCTCGGCGTGCGGCCAGTCCGAGCCGAACAGGACGTGGTCGGCGCCGATCAGGTCGATCAGGTCGCCGATGTCGTCCTCGTAGTAGGGAGCCACCCACACGTGCCTCTTGAAGGTCTCCACCGGGTCACCCGAGAAGCCCTCCGGGGACTGGTTCGCGTACTTCTTCATCAGGCGCAGCAGCGGCCTGACCCACGCGGCGCCGTTCTCGATGCTGACCGCCCGCAGCCTCGGGTGGCGGGCGAACACGCCGTCGACCACGAGGCTGGCCATCGTGTCCTGGATGGCCCGGTCACCGACGACGATCTTGGCGAGGACGTTCGTCTTCCCGAACGCCTCCAGCCTCGCCGAGCCGCCCCACATCGCCGACATCCGGTGGTAGCCGCTGTCGCCCAGGTGGAACGCGACCGGCACGCCGGCCTCGGCGAGCCGGGCCCACACCGGGTCGTGCGCGGGATGGCCCAGCGACCGCCCGCCGGACCCCGTACCCGGCGCGGGCACCGGAGCGGGCCGGACGTGCACGATCCGCGCGCCGAGCGCGAGCACCCGCTCCACCTCGGTGACGGCGGCCTCCGGGTCGGCCAGCGAGATCAACGGGACCGCGAACAGCCGGTTCCGGTAGGCGTAGCCCCAGTCGTCCTCCAGCCAGCGGTTGAACGCGTGCAACGACGCCATCGTCGCCGGGACGTCCTCGCGCAGCGCCTCCTCCACTCCGACGCCCAGGGTCGGGTAGAGCACCGCGGCGGCGAGGCCCTGCTCGTCGAGCCGGCTGACCCGCGCGTCCCGGTCGCGGTACTCGGGGGCCAGCGGTTCGAGCTCCATCAGGGTCGCCCGGCTCACCCCCTCGGGCATGACACCGCGGAAGTAGAGGTCCAGGCAGCCGGGCTTGGTGACCGGGTTGAACGTGGGGTTCGGAATGAACTGGCTCACCCGCCCACCGAGCACCATCACGACCCGCCGGCCCTTCTGCAGCATCTGCACGCCGCGCTGGGTGAACGCCGGGTCGAGATGGCGGGTGAACGCGTCGAGCGGCTCGTAGTAGTGGTTGTCGGCGTCAATGGGCCGCAGGTCAGTCACCGCGGGATTCCTTCCGTCGCAGTACTCGGCCGTGTACTCGGCCGTGCGGGATCAGGGCGCCGGCCGGAGATCCTCGAAGGCCGGGGCGCGTTGTTCCCGCTGAGCGCTCAGGCTCTCCAGGCAGTCGTCCGGGTGGTACATGCCGGCCTGCCACAACGCGACGAGGTCGAGGCCGTCGTCGACCGCGTGGTCGCGGGCGTGGTTCAGGGAGTGCTTCGAGCCCCAGACCGCGAGCGGGCTCTTCGCGGCGATCTCCCGGGCGATCTCCGACACTCCGGTCAGCAGGGCTTCGTGGTCGTCGAACACCGCGTTGACGAACCCGACGGACTCGGCGCGGGCGGCCGGCAGGCGCATTCCCCGGTAGGCCATCTCGCGGGCGACGCCCTCGGGCATGACCTTCGGCAGCCGCTGCAGCTGGCCCACCTCGGCGGTGATGCCGATGTTGGTCTCCTGGACCAGGAAGAACGCGTCCCTGGTGGCGTAGCGCAGGTCGCACGCCGAGACCATGCCGAGGCCGGCGCCGACACAGCCGCCCTGGATCGCGGCGATCACCGGGACCCGGGCCCGCTCCAGCGTCGTGAACGTCTCCTGCAGCGACCGGATGCCCTGGTACAGCACAGCCCGCTTGCGGCCGGGCTCATCACCGCCGCCGCTCGCGCGGAACATCCCGCCGTCGAACACGCCGAGGTCGAGACCGGCGCAGAAGTGCCGGCCGGTGGAGGAGATCACGATCACCCGGGCACGGGCCTCACGGTCGATCTCCTCGACCAGCGTGCGCAGCTCCGCCCAGAACGACGGGATCAGCGAGTTCTTCCGCTCCGGCCGGTTCAGCCGCAGATACGCGACCCCGTCCTCGTAGCGGACGTCGAAGCAGGTCAGGCTCATCCCACCGCCTCCTCGACGGGCTGCTTGAGCTTCTCGATCACCGGCGCCCAGGCCTCGGGGTCGTCCGCGTAGGGCACGTTGAGGCGCAGGCCGGTCACGAGCCGGCCGAACCGGTCCCGGACGACATCCGCCAGGCTGCCGGCGTCGGCCACGACCGCGAGCGTGTGCAGGATGTCGTCGTCCACGAGGCCGGCCATCTCCTCCCAGCGCTGGTCCACCGACAGGCGATGGGCCTCGCCGTGCAGGTCGCCCCAGCCGTGGTGGTCGAGAACGGCGCGGTAGGCAGGCGTCGACGCGTAGAAGGCGACCTGGCGGCGCACCCGGTCGATCTCGGGCTCCAGGTCGGCGCCCGCCGGGCCGGTCGCGAGCAGCACCGGCAGGCACACCTCCACCGCACCGTCGGCGCGACCAGCCCGCGCGAGGCCGCGACGCAGCGCCGGCAGTGTCACCTCCGCCAGGTAGGAGGGGCTGGTGAACGCGTGGCACATCAGCCCGTCGGCGACCTCGCCGGCGACCTCGGTCATCCGCGGGCCGACCGCCGCCAGGAACACCCGCGGCGGCCCGAACGGGTTCGGGCCGGGCTGGAACAGCGGGTTCGACAGCGTGTGCCGGTAGAAGGTGCCCTCGAACCGCAGGCGTCCACCGGGCTGCCAGCTCTCCCAGATCGCCTGCAGCGCGAGCACGAACTCCCGCATCCGTGCCGCGGGGTGCGACCACGGCATCGAGAACCGGCGGGTGATGTGCGCCTTCACCTGTGACCCCAGGCCGAGGATGAACCGCCCACCGGTCAGGACCTGCAGGTCGTTCGCGACCATCGCCGTCGTCATCGGGTTGCGGGCGAAGGCGACGGCCACGTTGGTGCCGAGGTCGACATCCGCCGCACCGGCGGCCAGCGCGACCGGCAGGAACGGGTCGTGCGCCGCCTCCGCCGCGAACAGCCGGTCATAGCCCACCGACGCGGCGAGACCCGCGCCGCGCGCCGCGGACTCACGGTCCGCGAGCGAGTGCGGCAGCCCTCCGTCAATCTTCACATCGACTCCAACATCATTCCAGATGGCGGATCTCGATCCAGACTTCCTACATCATTCTGGGTAGCACAATATGATTCTGATATGACGAACGCAATCGGTCGTCCGAGCCGGGTGGCGACCCGCATCGCGGCCCGGACGGCCGCGGAGCGTCGCCGCCCCGACTACACGGCCGAGGTGTCCGCGCTGATCGACGCGGCGCGGCACATCATCGAGACGACCGGCACGGCGGGGAAGGCACGGGTGGCCGACATCGTCGCCGCCGCCGGTCTGTCGAACGACGCGTTCTACCGGCACTTCCCGTCGAAGGACGCCCTGGTCGCGGCACTCATCGAGGACGGCGCCGAACGCGTCGCGGCGGCCATCGCCCGCCGGATGGCCGCCGAGCCGTCCGCCGAAGGCAGGATCCGGGTGTGGGTCGAGGGGACACTGGCCCAGACCGACGCGTCGCAGGCCGCGTCGACCGCGGCCGTGCTGTGGAACAGCAGCACCCTCAACTCGTCCATCCCGACGGGAGACCACGCGGCGAAGATCCCTCTGGCCAGGCTTCTCCACGAGCCGTTCGCCAGCCTCGGCAGCACCACCCCCGGACTCGACGCGGAACTCGTCACCCACGCCGTCTTCGGGCGGGTCGGTGGCCATCTGCGAGCGGGCACCCGGGTGACTCCCGGTGAGAAGGAGCGACTCCTGAGGTTCTGCCTGTCCACGCCACTCGACGGGCGGCAGCAGGCCTAGCGCCCGGCCAAGGAGGAGATGGCTTGCCCACGTCCCCGTTCACGTCCCCATTCGCGTCTCCGTTCGCGTCCACCCCCGAGCAGGATGAACTGCGCCGCACGGTGCGCACGTTCATGGCGCAGAAGTCGCCGGAGGCCGAGGTCCGGCGGCTGATGGCCACGACGATGGGCTACGACCCCGCCACCTGGGCCAGCCTCGGACACGACCTCGGCCTCGTCGGCATCCTGGTACCACCTGAGCTCGGCGGCGCCGGGGCGACCTTCGTCGAACTGTCCATCGTGCTGGAGGAGATGGGGCGCCGGCTGTTCTGCGGGCCCTACCTCTCCACCGCCGTCCTCGCCGTGACCACCCTGCTGGAGTCCGGCGACGAGACCGCACAGCGACGCTGGCTGCCCGGCATCGCCACCGGGGACACCGTGGCGACTCTCGCCCTGACCGAGGACGACGGGCGGTGGGACGAAGGCGGAATCACCGTGACCGCGACACCGGACGGGACGGGCTGGGCACTCAGCGGAGCCAAGCAGTACGTCCTCGACGGACACACCGCCGACCTCGTTCTGACAGCCGCCCGCACCACCCGGGGCGTCTCACTGTTCGCCGTTCCCGGTGACGCTCCCGGAATGTCCCGGACACCGATGACGACGCTCGACCAAACCCGCAAGCAGGCGCGGATCGAGCTGAACGACGCCCCGGCGACACTCATCGGCGCGGACGGTCACGGCTGGCCCGTCCTCGAACGCGTCCTCGACGCCGCCGCCGTGGCGCTCGCCGCCGAACAGGCCGGCGGCGCCCGGTTCGCCCTCGACATGACAGTCCAGTACGCCAAGGACCGCATCCAGTTCGGGCGCCCCATCGGCAGCTTCCAGGCGATCAAACACAGCTGTGCGGACACGATGCTGGAAGTCGAATCGGCCACGTCGGCGGCGCGCTACGCCGCCTGGTGCGCGGCCACCCACGACGACCTGCTGGCCGAAGTCAGCGCCATCGCCGGCACCTACTGCTCGGACGCGTACCTCCACGCCGCGTCGGCCTGCATCCAGATCCACGGCGGCATGGGCTTCACCTGGGAACACCCGGCGCACCTCTACTACCGGCGGGCGGCGTCCTCACGACTCCTCTTCGGCGCACCCGACCACTGGCGAAGTCTGCTCGCGGACCGGATCGGATCCTGAACGAGTACGAGGCGGCCCCGGACGGGCAGAAAGGCGCGATCCTGCGCCGGGAGAACCTGTGCTCGGCGCATATCGTGGAGTGGTGTAAAGCCCGTGAAGCGGGCGCGCTGGCGGGCCTGTCGAAACCGAAGGGCCGCCCACCGGTCGCAGGGCCGCGGGCTGGTGGCGCTGCCTGCGCGGGATCGGCTCCGGGCGCGGCGGAGCCGGGCTTTCCCGCACCTGGTGCCGGCGGTTCTTCGACCACTACAACAACCACCACCGCCACTCCGGGATCGGTCTGCTCACCCCGACCGTCGTGCACCACGGCCAGGCCGACACCGTCCGCCAGGCCCGCGCCAGCGCGCTCGACGCCGCCTACGCCGCACACCCCGAACGGTTCGTCCGCCGACCCCCGACCCCCGACCCGAGCTTCCCAAGCCCGCGTGGATCAACCGACCCGACGACCAGGACACCGACCGGCA
This sequence comes from Frankia sp. R43, assembly GCF_001306465.1. Classification (NCBI taxonomy): domain Bacteria; kingdom Bacillati; phylum Actinomycetota; class Actinomycetes; order Frankiales; family Frankiaceae; genus Frankia; species Frankia sp. R43. The sequence goes on from NZ_LFCW01000001.1 coordinate 951,725, forward strand.
GGCCAACTAATTTCCCGAAGATCCTGACTCAAACAGCTTGAGGGATTCCGCCGCACAGGTTAAAGATCAAAATCAGCGGAACCACTACCGGCGGATCCGCGTCAGATGGGAGCGGATCAGGTCGGGGCCGTTTCCGGGCCACCATTCCCTGTTCCAGGCACATGCTTCGGACGCCGGGGAAAGGGGAGGGCCAAGAAGAGGAACTCGCCCAAACCGCGGATATTCCGCGCGCCATTATGCACCCGGAGACGCGCTGCTGAATTTCCCTGGCCCGGGTCGCCGCCCGTCGTAACATCGCCGCGCGGCCTGCTGCCCCTCGGTAGCTGCCGTCCGTCGCCACCCATACGGCTACGGACTAGTCGAAGCGCCTGGCGACATGGTGATGACCCTGGTCGGTCGACCTGGCTTGGACCTGTTACGAAAACCGAGCCGGTGATCCTGGCCGGAGCCAGGATGATTCCCCATGTCTCCGGTGAGAGCCCAGGGCGCTCGGAAACCGACAAGAGAGAGCAGCAGTGAACCAGAGCATCGAACGTGAATCAGCAGGCATCACCCGCGGGCCCGCCCGGCGACGGCACCGGCTCCTGCGCGGGATGGCGACCGCGGCACTCGCCACGACGATGGGGGTGAGCCTCGCGGGGACGGCGCTCGCCGATACACCCCAACGCGCGGCGCTCGGAGAGGGCCGTCCCACCAAGCATGCCTGCATCACCGCTGACGGGACCAATCTCAACGAGTTCTTCCACATCAGACAGCAGATCATCGGTCCCCCCACCTGCCGTACCGCCGTCGCGGGTGAACCGTGGGTCCGCATCGGACCGGGGTGGGTCACGGCGGCCAGCGCCGCCACCGCGGTCTACCCCGCCGATTACACGCCGACGAAGCCCAACCCGATCGACGACTTCAACTCGAAATTCCTCCGCGCCCGCTTCGTGGTGGACATCGGCACGCCCCAGGAGAAGTCGTTCGGCTTCGGTCGGAAGGCACTGCGTACCGGGTTCTTCACGGAGGACGGACTTCCGTTCTCCCAGCCTGTCTCGCCGCCGCTCAGACCCCTCAGGGTCGGCCAGCACACCTCCACCGTCTTCCTCACGCTGCGGGCCCGGCACTGCGACGGGCTGGGTACGGTCCCGGACGAGAACTGCCTGCCCGCTGGCGAGTTCGCATACACCGGGAACACCCCCTTTGAGGTCGTTCCGCGACCCGTCCACTAGGGACACACAGCATACGGACGTCGCTGCCCCCGCCACGAAACGTCACACGGCAGGGCTGTCCAGATCTCTCCTCGCCCACGCGGTCGGCTGCCCGGCAGCCATCTGTGACGAGATCAAACAGAGGACAGTTCTGACCAGCCCCGGCCACCAGGCCGGCAGAGACGACCGGGGCTTTGGAGCACGAGTCGCGGCTCGATCATGATCCACCGCTGCCCGGCTTCGACGGCAGTCTCGTACGAGGGTGGAGCGGGGCGACGAACCGCTAAGCTGCAGTTACAAGTCGTCCTCACATCGCTTTGGATGGCTGTTGCATCGGCGGAGTCCGCTGTGCCGCGGCTGTCGATCAGTCGTGATCGACAGCCGCCGACGTCGTACCTGTCCACCGGTTCCGGCGGTGTCGGAGTTCGCGGGGTTTCGGTTCCCGCCTGAGATGATCGTCCTGGCCGTGCGGTGGTCGACCGCCCGGGACACATAGGTCCAGCGGCCGGAGACTTGACATACGTCTCATCCACGAACCACCTCTCGCCAGGCCAGTGTCCCGAGATCACCGTTCGCCCGGTCTCTACGAGGCTCCTGGTCAGGGACGATGCCCAGTGAGCACCCGGCCAGCAACCTCGCCCGACGGATCGAACACACGTTCCGTAGACCTGCCGGGTCCGAACGGCACCGCCCGCATGGTGACCGTGATCGTGGGAACCGTCGTCGGACTCGCCTTCCTCTTCGGCCTCGGCAACGTCGCCACGCTCGGCATCCGCTTCGGGGTCCCGACCTACGTCGCGATCCTCGTGGCACCCGCAGTCGACCTCTCGCGCAGCTCTTCCCGAGGAGCCCCGGAGGCTGGGCGTTATGGCCTGCGGGGTGGGGTTTCTTCGGGTCCGATCGCCCAAACCGGAGGTGCGCAGAGTGGATCGCCGGGGCCTTGAAGAACGCGGTCAGCTGCGCCTTACGCCCCGGTGAGGATGAACGGTGCCCAGTAGCACGGGTGCGAAAAGGGGCGCTCGTCCGGGGGGCCACCGAGCATCAGGTTTGTGTAGGCAGGCAGGAACTGGGTCTGACCCTGCTCGATCCTCGCTTCGTATACGGCGGCCAGCGACGCGCGGGTGCTGTCGCGAAGCCAGAGCTGAGCGTCGCGCAGGGCCGCTGCGGGGTCCGCGTCATGGCCGGTCAGGTTGTCGTAGAACCGCTGCATCAGCAATGCGGTGCTCCGGTCTTCGACCGCCCACAGGCTACTCACCACCGCCGCGGCGCCGGCTTGAAGGAACACGTTGATCAGGCCCTCGGCCTCGTCCCACGACAGACTCAAGTCCACCATCCCCGTGTCGCAGGCCGAAAGGGAGACCAGCCGGACGCTGCGCAGGTCCTGGCGGAGGATGTCTTCGAAGGACAGCCCGCTCTCCTGGAGGCGCAGGACTGGCGGTGGCGTCCAGGCCATGCGGAACCTCGCCCCCGTCAGGGCCCAGTCCGCCCCGTGGCACGCGAGGTGGACGATGGGCGCGGCAGGCATGCGTCGCAGCAGCTCCGTCCGGGTCGCCCGCCCGTCCAGCAGCGGGCTCGACCCCAGGGTGGCGGCCACCATGTCCAGCTCCTCCGGGACATTCGGCAGCGGCGGCAGAGAGTCGTACCGGCTGACGCCGGCGACGAGCGCGGGCCCACGCGCCGCCGGACGGTCACGGCGCCGCGTCGCCAGGGCAAGTGCGTATGCGGATGGGATGTAGCTCACCGTCAGGTCGTCGAGGAGGCACCACGGCGCCGCGGTGTCTCGCGGTGCCGCCGCATGGATCGGGAGAAACTGCAGACCTGCTGTCGGGATCACCACGATGCTGGATGTTCCGAGCTCACGCAGCCGGTCCCGCAGCTTCCCTGCGACGGCCTCCCACAGCTCTCCGCAAACGTCGAGGACCCTGTCCTGCCACAGTTCCCATTCGCGCAGTCCATCGTTGCGCTCCGTGTATGCGGAGAACCACCCGGGCGCCGCCTCCTCCCCGGCGAGCCACTGGAGGACCGCCGCGTTCGTGAGCGACGGGAACGCCAGCACGTTCTCGGGTGCTACATGCTCATCACCGTGGGCCACGATGAACACCGCTCCGCCGGTCGGGCTGAGCAGCGGCACGACCAGCGCGGTTCCAGGTTCAGCGGGGGACATCGCGGCCACTGTCAGGTGTTCCGGCTCTCGTGCCGGCTGGACGCGCGGGATTCGCTCCACCAGGCTGGCGAGCTGCCCTCGCAGGACCCCCAGGCGCCGAGTGTCCTGCGAGTCGTGTATGCCGCCGTACTGCGCGGCTTCCAGCTCGCGGATCTGGCTGGTCAGGCGCGTCAGCTCGGCGCGTTCCCCGGCAGTCACGCCCGTGTCCCCGCTCAGGCCGGCGCCCTCGGTCCAGCGCAGCGCGTCGGTGAGTAGCTGGGCCTTGCCGGATTCCAGGGTCGTGAGGGCCTCGTCGAGCCGTCCCAGCTGGAAGTAGCAGTAGGCGAGGCCGCTCGCCAGCCCTGCCAGGCTTCCCTCAGGGCGGAAGCCGGCCGCTGCCGCGCGCCGACCGGCCACAGATCTGGCCTGGCCCACGGACGACCGCGCAAGTGCCAGCGCATCCTCGAACCGTTCGAGCGCCTCGTCCCAGCGCCGCTCCCGCAGGAGAAGGTGGCCAAGGAAGGCCAGCGCCTCGCGCCGGTCGGCCGCGCGCTCCGACCCGGTCAACGTGTCGACGGCCGCCTCCAGCCGCTCGATGGCCACGTCGATTCCACCGGTGGGAAAACCGAGCGCGAGCCGCGCCACTGAGACCTGGATGCGTGCCCAGCCGGCGCGGTCCTCGTCCATCCTCATGAACGTCAGCGCCTGGAGGTAATGATCGATAGCCTTGTCGAGGACGTCCTCACCGTCGGTGTCGGCGCAGTGCTCACCGTAGTAATCGCCGAGAAGCACGTGAACCCGCGTGGTCTTGCGCAACGAACCGTTCCGTGTATACGCCGTCATCGCCCTGTGCAGGCAGTCCGCCGCGTTCTCCCCGGCCACCGCTTGCTGGGCGCCTCCGGCGCGCAGCAGTGTCGCGCCGATCTCGGTCTGGGCGTCGGCCCAGAGGTCCGATCCCTCCCGGCCTTCGAGCCACCGCGACGCCTCACGGAAAAGGCTAAGCGCGATACCTATGTCCATCGGCCCCAGGCCGCTACCCACGCTCCTGTCCCGGTACGCCCGGCCACGGGCAAGGCGGGCGGCGACACGTAGTTCGGTGTCGCCCTCGTCATCGATCTCAAGTGAGTCGGAGTGCTCCAGGACCTGGCTGAGGTTCTCCTCGTGCGAGCCCAGAACGCGCCGGTCATACGCTATCGCCAGCCGCGCGCGAATACGGTCATGGTTGCGGACGAAGAGGAAGTCCAAACGGACGTCAGCTGGCTTTGCGCCGTCATTCAATGGCCGCTTGTACACGAGCCGCAGTGCCTCGGTGTAGCTGGCGATGGCCAGTTCGACATCATCCGCGCTCACGGGACGCGATCGGGCGAGGTAGGCGTCGCCAAGGCTGGTCAATGCCTCGATCGCGACCGCCTGGGCGCCGACGTCTCTCGCCCCGTCGAGCAGCTGGGCCGCCTTGCATAACGGCGACAGCGCCGCCGTCGGGCCCAAGCTGTCCAATCGCTGACGACCCCGGCGTACGAGCACAGCGGCTCGTACGGCCCGGTCACGCAACATGGTAAGACTCGACGAGCCGCCACCCCGCCTCACCCGCCGGGGCGATGCTGGAGATGCGTTCAAGCGCCCTGAGCGCCCTGGTGAACGCCGCCGGCGTCAGCGGTTCCAGGCCGAACTCCTGGCGCTGCCGGTCGGTCTCGGCCCGCAGCTCCCCCTCCGTCGCGGCCTTGTCGTCGCGGTCGGCGGCAGCCTGGGCGAAGGACCAGAACACGCTTGCCTCGTCCTCACCGATCGCCGTCGTGACCGAGCCCATGAAAGCCTGGATGACGGTGAGGGCACCCGCGGCGATGAGTAGCGGGTTCGGACTCGCCAGTGCCGCCTGCAGCGCCACCGTCGTGGCGGAGGCAAGCTTGACCAGCTCCGCGAGGTCGACGCGGAAGTTCTTCAGCTTGAGGCTCCTGGCGCCGTCCACGCCGCCTGGCGCGAGCGTGATGGCGCGTTCCACCGCTTGCGCATCGGCGTCGAGATCGACGTCCACGGCGGCGAGGACCCATGGCATCACGGCCGCGGCCTCGCCGCCGGCCAGCGCGAGCATCGCGTCCTGGGCTGTGAGCCGCCCCGCCAGCAACGACCGACCAGCCTCGGACCCCGAGAGCAGCCGCACGACGGTGAGCGCCGCGGCGGGATGTCCGGAGACCTGTTCCGGGTCGCCCAGCACCGCGATCGAGGCGTCGAGCCCGGCGCCGATGACGTCCCACTGATCCGGCGCAAGCTGACGCCGCAACGTGGGATAAATCCTGTTCACCGCGACCAGAACCAGCTGCGGATCGCTGCTGGAAGCAACGGTCATTCCGCCTACCCCCGACCCGTGCCCGTACGTCGGGCGGGTGTCGCCCACAGTGCATTGTGCGGTATCGCTCGGTTGGACATCAGGGTTCTACACCGACTACCGGGAAACCATCAGCCCGATCTGGAGCTGACGACGGCGTGCGGGAACCGGGATAGCTGGCGGCTACTCATCACCCAGGTCAGGAACGCCCGCAGCGAGCGTCTCGCCTGGTCGAGGTGGGTGGCGTGCCAGCCGTCGATGTCCGTCTGGGTGAGGGTCTCCAGCCGTCCGGCCGCGCTCGTCGAGCCACGCCAGGAACAGCCGGGCCTGGGTGAACTGCTCAGCAGCGGTCTTGAGGCTGTGCGTGGTCAGCGGGCACGCGGTCGCCCGGTGGCGGAGCCGGGGAAGCTGGGACCACTTCGCCGGGAGTGCCGTCGGAGTAGCGGCCCAGGCAAGCCAGCGGCAGGTGTTGGATCTCGGTACGTCGCGCTCCGGACGACGCCTTCGGTGATGCCAACGCCGAGCCGTCGCTGCCGGCGACTACTTCACCCGACGCGACCCCGAACGCGCCCTGCGCCGCCTGACCCGCCAAGCCAACGCCCTCGGCTACACCGTCCGCTCGACGCCATCCCCGAGGCCGCCTGAGCCGGGCACCGCCGTCACCTCACGTTATTCTTCGGGTCAGTATCAGGTCTGCACCAGCATCTGCCGCAGGAACGCCGCCGCGGGAATCTCGATCTCAGCGGCCCGGTGCGGTGGGAGCGGCCATCGCCTGGCGCAACGCGAGCGCGTCCTGCCCGAACATCACCCGAGGCGGTCCCCCAACACGGCGCCCGCCCCCGAGTTACCGCCAGCCGAAGGCTCGGCGCAGGCCAGCACAATCCGCGCCCTCGCTGCCAGACGCCGCGGCCCCGACGCCACCAGGCGGCCGAGCTCTGCGCGATCCTCATCTGACAACGCAAGGGCCGCAGCAGGAAGCGACCCCAACACGGTATACGACTTATGTCGGTGATCTCAGGTGCAGGGGACTAGACGAAGATCTTGCTCAAAGGCAAGCTGCGGGATGGATTACGTAGAGCCGACCCCTCCCGCGCATGCTTTAGCGGTATCGTGATGCAGAGGCAAGGGTGGCATATACGGCATGAGGCAAGACGGGGGAAAGATGCAGGACGGCGCGGGAATGCAAGTGCGCGTAAGCGACGGCCTTCTGTATATCGGGTTTAACGTTTACAATCTTCGCAGCATAACGCAGGTGTCTCGCGAACTCCGCATTGTTGGCTACGCTGGTATCCGGCTACAGCGAATTTCGCAGGCCTTGCCGTGGTTCATCCCTAGCTTCCTGTGGATTCTCTTCACCTCAACGTTTGGCAGCAATGAGGCTGCACCCTGGATAGTCACTCTGACCGCGGTCGTCGGCTTTGCGATTATTGCGCCAATCCTCCAGCCGAGTCGACATATCTTTGTAATGACACTCGGGAGCGGTGATGCCCGCGTAGACGCCCTGGCTAGCCGAGACCCCGGCGCGATCGATTCCGCGGTTCATCTGATCATCGAAGCCCTGAAGCACAAAGAGGACTATAAAGTAGAAACGCTGGTCCACAACGTGATGAACATTGAAAGAATAGGGAACATTGATAACCGCGGTGGACAGGTCGGGAACAGGGTCGTGATAGGTGCCAAGGCTGCGCCTTCCGGCAGACCCGTCGGCGGCCTTGAGTGAGAGGAGTGCCAAGTCGTGGGAATCGAGTACCCGCACCGGGATGGTGAACGCTCGCCGCAGATCAATGTAGGAGATATCGAAAATTTTGACAATCGCGACGGCTTTTTTGGCATATCGTTCTATGGTGATCTCGGAAATGGGGTCAATCGCCACTCTGGCCCCGCGAACCGCTCCCACGTGTCGCCGAACGAAAACGCCACGGGGGTCGACTCTGAGGCTGCCCGGGCGACTTCAGGGAATCCAGGAATCTTTACGGAATTGGAAATTGAGGCGCTAGCTAAGATCTATCGCGACCCACAGTCCGCCCGTGAAGTCCTAGCGCGAGCGGGTCTGCCGGTTCAACGACTGCCAGCATGGAGCGATTCACTCAGTTTCTGGCGTCGAGTTGGCGAACTGGTCGGGCATGGGGTCGTGGCAAATGGCAGGCGAAAAATTCTTTCTGCCGCATGTTTTGATTTCCCGGCGAACTCAATACTGGCAACTGCCCTGCGAAGCGAGAACATGAACGAGAGTTGGTGACGTCACCTTAAATGAAGCGTAAGGTGATATTACGTGAGCATGCTGCCAACTTGTACACCCCATGGGTCGCCTCGGTGGCACCGCGGGCGGGACGCCACAGCAGCCGTTCACCCCGCGCCAACCAGCAGGCGAGGAAGACCGCCGCCAGCAGATGCCCACCCAGCATCATCGGCCCGCCGTGCACCAGATCCACACCACGCGCGGCGAGATCGCCCGCCTGGGAGCCACCCGCACCCGCATGGTGATGGCCGGGCGGAGTGGACATCGCGAAGGCCACATGCAGACAGGACTGCACCGCCATCACAAGTCCGACCAGACGCGGCGCGGTCACCCACACTCCAGCCAGCTCCCACCCGGCCCGCCAGGTCAACAAAAACCCGACAACGGTAACCAGGAGAGGCGGTGGGGGTGCGGTCGAGACCGCGTGCGCACCCATCCCGAGCAGATAGCAAGCGCGGCAAACGCACCGGACCGGAAGACACAGCCCAGCGGGGAAGCGGCCCACACCGGACGAGGCGTCGTCGGCACCGGCCAGGCATCACCCGACCGCAGGGGCACCGCGACGCCCACGGACAGAAGTGTAGAAGCAGCAAAGTCACGGCTGTCAGGCCACCCAGTCAAAGGTGGCTCGCTCTGAACCCTAACCCAAACGTCACACGACGTGACGACACGGTCGCGGTCATCGCCCAAGCAACCCTGCCGCCGCTACGCTTCGCAGCCAAGGGCCGCCAGTACATTCAGGGAATCGAACCAAAAGATCAACGCCCCGACCTGGACATCTGCTACTCGATCAAGCATCGAATCTCGTAGCTCTTACCTATTTGCCCAGGTCAGGGCATTGTTACGCATCGTGGTGGAGGTGGCGGGAATCGAACCCTTCGACCGGCCGCGCGACCGAGAGTGCGATTAGACAATAGTGCCTGCAAGATAAGGGGTTTCTGGGAACGGACGGGTGCGGACGATGGCCGCCGAAGGGCCGAAAGTGGGCCCGGCGTCCGCACCATGTCCGCACCGGCGGTCCCATGACGATGTGCCGCTGCGTGGTCTCGCCTGGCCCGAGCCGGCCATCGGCGGCGGCGCCGCCGATGGCCGGCTCGCGGCGTAGCCGATCAGGACTGGGGTAGGGCTGCCGCGGACAGCACGAACCCGGCAGGACCGTGGAGGCTGGTGGGCGTCTGGGCGACGTTGATGCCATCCGCCGTTGGGTGCGGCCTCTAGATCTCACAGACAGGCACGGCCCAGGCAGGCCGCACCGGTGGTACATCGAACGAAGGTTCGGCGTATCCGATGCCAGGACGCGGATGCGGGCCAGACAGACCACGGCTGGAGTCCGCGCCGCGCCAGCGATCGGCACCCGCCAACCGTCACTGGCCGGAGATGCTGCCACACTTCACCCACGTCCGGCGTATTCCTGTCGGTTGAGCTCGCGTTTGACTGTCGCTTTGCCGTGCCCAGGCTTAGCGGCAAGGGTGGCCAGCGACCGCGTGCGTTCCGCCTGGGCGGTCAGGGGTTGCAGTAGTCGATGATGGTGAGCAGGGTACGAAACACTCTGCGGCGCTGCCGGAGAGTCTGCTCGGGTGCATATCTGCCAAACCTGGTAGTCGGTTGAGGTTCGGCGGCGCCGACGCCGTGGGCGTTGGTGAGCAGCCGTGGTTCGCTCCCACACTCGGCCCGGGACCTCACCTCGGCCGACCACGAATCGCAAATCCGATCGAACCATCGAGATTCGTAAGAATATACACCACTTGGAATCCGGGACCGCTCAGGCGACCTTCTCGACGAGGTGCGAGCACGAGCCAAGCAGGGTACACCGTAAATGATGCAGGCATATCTGACGATATAAAAATTGACTTGACAGGGGCAAGGTTTCACCATCACCGGAAAAGAAACTCAAGCGGGGCTTAAATGAAGATTCTTGTGATCTCCGATATCGAGAGTGAATTTTCTTCTAATGTCCAAAGTTCACTCTCTTCCGCAGGAAATGTGGCTATATCCAACCATGATCCGGATATTTCTCAGGATAAGATCGATGTTGCTGTAACCGTCGTCCCACCAGACGCAAGAATTGAGCAGTCGGAGAATCTCCGACAGCAGGTCGAAGTCGTGCGACAAGCCGACGTGGTGGTGGTCGGAGCAACTCTTTCTCAAAGCTCCGCTCTTCCAGCCGAGATCACAAGCCTTCCAGTCGAAGGTCCCTGGGTCGAAATCTGCGAAGGCGGGAGAAATATCACCCCATTGCTAGCCAGACTCGACACGCTTATGGCAGCACGCACACAGACGGAAGAGCAAGTAACCGAAAAACTTCCGATAAGGGTCTTTATTTCACACTCAAGCGACGACAAACTTGCCAGTGACGTACGCGTCGAGCTTGAGCGACACGGCATGGATGTCTTCTGGTCCGAGCAATCAATTGGAGTAGGCGAAGACTGGCTAGCAACCATCACCACTAGCATTAACGAAAGCGACGTTTTCGTTCTTCTACTTTCACCCAATGTTATACAAAAGCCAGATTGGGTATATCAGGAACTCCTCCTCGCAAAAGAGGCCAAACGCCGCATTATTCCAGTTATCTTGAAGCCAATTCCAGGAATTCCTCAAAATTTCGCCTTCCTTATACGCAATTTGCATTTTATCAATCTGGATCCAGGGTTCGAGGTAGGGATTGGCAGGATCGTTGAGGCGATCAGCGGTCAGGCTGGGGCGCCATCAAAAATAGACGGATTCCGGGCGAAGGTTCACCGGACTTCTGAGAAAGCCCGCCGAGTCGCTCACGAGCACGAACTTGGTAAAAAGGCCAAAAAATACGGCTCCGCAGCACTCGCGGGAGCCGCAGCTACTGCTGTCGCTGCCGGCAAAATCTTGAGCGAACAGCAGGAAGAACAGCGTGTCGCTAGCAGAATAGAAGAGAGGAGGAAGGAACATGCACGAAAAGTTTCAATGAAAACCTATCTCGATCGGACCTTCACCTTGCTTCAGGAGGCGGTCGAAGAGACTCAGCGCGCTTTCGAAATGTCTCCATCTGACTATAGAGAGGAATTTCGCCCTAAATTTTGGTATGTGCTCGGAAAGCTCGAGAGCGAACCAGTTCCAGAAAGAGTCCGGCATGAGCACGAGGCTCTAGTCACTGAACTGCGCAAGCTTCTCGACGAGTTCGACGACCTCGTACGAAAAATTGAGATGGGAAATCGATCCGCCGCTCATAGATTCCACGACAGGCTTAACAGAAAATGGGGGGCAACGCTTCAATCCAGCCTTGACTGGATCAGTTCAGTTAGCGCTTCCCTTGAAGAGTAGCCCATCACGAGGCGGCCTGCCCACAAGACTGCATGGACGGCAAAATTTACGGTATAAAACGCAGGACAGTAGCGGCCCTTGATCTCCGGTGTGCCGTAATCTGCCAGTAAACAAAATTGTTGAGGGTGATCCAGGGGTGGACGCTAGAGATTCTGACTTTGCCCTTCGCTTGGCAAACGACAGCTACGACTGGTATCGTACTCATGCTATCCGATCCCGTAAGCGCTACAGGCAGAATGAAATCCTGTTGCTATGCATCGCCGCAGCGATCCCGACCTCGGCGGTAATCGCTCCAAAGAACCCGGCGGTTCCGTCAATCATGGGCGCTTTGATTGTCGTCATGAGCGGTATTCGCACTATCTTTCACTGGCACGACAATTATCTCCGATACAGTTACGCGCGCGAGGCGGTAGAGGCGGAGCGCAGGCTCTATAGGACGGAATCCGCACCCTACGACGATCCAAGAACGCGGATGAAGCTGCTAGCGGCGAAAGTGACAAATATAGAGCATGACGAGATGGCGGAGTGGATAAAGATCTCTTCCGATCTCCCCAAGATTTCCGGAGGACGTCAGGATGGAGCTGTCCCCTGATTTTATCGGTGCTCCGGCAAGGCTAATCCCTGAATAACCGATCACCTAATCGTGCCGGATCATCTCACTCATCTGTCCGCGCCGAGTGGCAGCGTCGCGACCGTCGACCAGCGGTACACCTGCTCGTCTCGATTCAAGTTGATCAACTGCACGGCTGCCACCCGTGTGCGAACGGTTTTGGGTTCGGCTTCGGTGAGCCGCTGACGGAGCAGCTCCGCGGGAGCATCTGCGCCGGAATAGGCGACTGACACATGGGGGGTGAAGCCATCAGCTCGGTCGGGCACTCGACCCAGCCCCCACACGGCGCCGATCGCCGACCGGGCAGCGACCCGCACACTGTCAAGCGGCGCCCAAGGCGCCACCTGCAGCATCACGGCTTCCGGGTCCGCATCCACTGGTCCGAGCACCAGATCGAACGGGGCGAGGTTGGAAAGGCGGATCCTCGCCGCGTCGATGATGGCGGCAAGGTCCGTTTCGGTGACCTCGTCGGCGAAGCCGACACCCTGCATGGTCAGGTGGAGGCCCACGTCAGGAACCGGGTCGAGGGTGGGTAGGTCGAGGAAGGCCCGGTAGTAGCTGGCCACCTCTGCGACTTCGGGGGCCTGCTCGAAGGTGACGTGGAACGTGTAAAAGGACCGACCCACTCGCCATCCCGGCCGCCACCACCAGTGATCCCGCATCCGGTCCAAGCGGGCGAACGCCTCACGGCGCGCGGCGACATGGTCCTGCTCACGTATGGCCATGAGCGGCAGGTTAGCTCCGGGAAAGGGCGGGAGGTGGCGAGTTCTGCCAGTCCGCGGCCCGCTCGGCGAGGCTCCTCATCGACGCGGTGGACAGGTACCTGCGGCCGGCGTCGAGGAACTGCCCGGTCCGCGTGGCCACGGTGGCAATGGGCCGGGCTGCGGAAATGGAAAGGGCATGGCCGACGAGCTCGGCGGCCTGGTCTGGTTCGCCGACAGACAAGAAGGTCATGGCGATGTCGATCCGAGTAAGAGACCGCGGGCCGGCCATCCCTGCCGCGTCGAACCGGGCGAGTGCGGAGAACGCGAACCGGCGGGATCCCTCGAGATCGCCTACGGACAGCAGCGCCGTCGCCGCGTTCCCGTCGATGCGGGCCGAGCAATAGCCGTGCAGGGAAAGGCATGGGCTCACCGCACCGGGCAGGCAGTCGGCGGCAAGTTCCCGGGCCCGGTCGACAGCGGCCGTGACTGTACGGGAGTCACCGAGCCGTCCGGCGGCGCGGGCCTGACCTTGGACGAGGAGCCGTGCCTCCTGGGGACCGCCGCGGCCGTAGCGAAGCCCGTCAACGGCCAAGTCGAGGCAGGAGCGGTACTCACCGGCGTAGTACTCCGCGAGTGCCTGCGTGCCGCGCACCCACGCTCGAAGATCGTCGTCCTCGACGATGTCGGCGAGCTGGAAGGCCTCGTCGCAGTAGGCCCGCGCGGTGGCCATGTCACCGCGGTCGACGGCCAGAGAGCCGAGCAGGCCGGACAGCCGGGCAGCGACCCCGTACAAGCGGGCGCGCTGGCGGAGAGTCTGCCGGCCATCGCACAGGCCCTCGACCCACTCCCGCTGTTTCACCAGCCGGGGCACGAGCATGAGCGGGCCGAGTCGCTCGTACTCGCCGACAGCATCTGCGATCATGCGTTCGAGCTGGTCGAGGGCGGCGTCAGAGACATTGGAGGCGCCAGCCCGCCGCATCCGGTCGAGGATCTTCATCGTTGGTTCGAAGCTCGGTTCACCGATTCCGTCAGCATCGACGCTCGCAGGTAGGCCGGGCCGCAGGCCGAGCTGCTCCGGGGTGGCGCGGAAGAGGCGGGCGAGCAGGTCTGGGTAGGGCGCGCGGGGCGCGGCGGTTCCCCGCTCCCAACGGGAGACAAGGTTGCCGTCAGCGCCGACCCGCACCCGCAACTCATCCCACGCGACGGCAGCAAGTGCCTCGGCCAACTGACGCTGGTTCAGACCTGATGCTTCACGGCGGCGTCGAAGCTCCCGCCCGAATGCGCTGTCCCCCATCCCCACCTCCCACCAGGAAAGTAGCCGGGCTGGTGCGGACTGTGAATAGGCCCTCACGTGGTCTAGCCGCTCGCCTAGTCGTTCACGTGCACGCCTACTCGACGGCCTACGCCGTCGCCGTCAGGGCGGCGGAGGTGAGACGGAACGCTCGATTCACGTGACCCGTCCGGGGGCCAAGGGCCTCGTACCGATTCGGGCACAGACCAGCACCCACACCGAGCCAGGAGGCTCCCATGGACGCCAGCACAGCCACGGCCACCCTGGAACCGGAATCCGACGGGCGGGAGGTCATGCCCGACCCGTTCGGGGTCGCCCCCCGCGCCGTCGAGATTTTCGACGCGTTCCGGGATCACCGCGAGTTCGACCGGCTCCGCACCAGCACGCTGAAGTACCCGGACTGCTGGGCCACGTTCACCGGATATCCGATCATCGCCGAATGGGACCTGGACGCCGACGGGCCCTATCTGTTCACCGAAGCGCTGAAGGTCATGGCCATGAAGTCCGCGGTGTTCGAGCAGACCGGGGACGAACGACTCGCCGAGCTCGACGTGTCCGCGCCGGTCGATGAGATGGTCCACGCGCTGACTGCGCAGTTCACGATCCTGTCGCGGATGCAGACCGAGCTCGATGTCGTGTTCGTTCACAGCACGGACAACGAGCGGTTCCAGTACGACGAGGATGGCTACACCGACCAGATCTACGCCGCGGCGAACTGGGGTGTGATTCCCCGCAGGTACTGGATCGGCCAGGAGGAGACCCGCCGCCGACTCGCGGTCCTGTTCGAGCACTACGAGTCGATCGGCGTCGAGCAGGGCGGGCGCCGGCACAACTTCACCTTCAGCTACGCCACCGGTTAGCCGGCCGCCGCCAGAGCCGCCCGCAGGGCGTCCACCACAACTTCCGCCGGGAACCTGCTCGCCGCGGCCTGCTCGGCTTCGGTGAGCACCCGATCGACCTGCCCCGGGTCTGCGTGGCGAACCAGCGCCGACATCCACCCGGCAAGCTCCTCCGCCTGCTCCGGCAGCGGTCCCGGGGCAGGTCCCACGGACGCCTCCGCAGGCCACGGTTCCCCAGCGGAGGCATACCGCCCCGGCGAATATCCGATCTTGTCCGGGTGAACGCAGACCGGAACCCCGGTCATCACATCGCAGCGGTAGCCGCGGCTGGTGTCATACCGGCTACCCGGACCGGGGCCGTCCGCGATGTCGAAACGGCCCCGATCGTGCACCTGCCCGGGGCACACCGAGCACAGGGCATCCTCATCCCAGGGACGATCTATGTCGTTGTCGCCGGACATCACCGGTCCATCATCACCACCAGCCGGACCGATCAGGCGCCCGACCCGGCGGTCTGTCCTCGCACCCCCACGGCCTTCCGTCGTCGACGCGGCACTCGCCATCGCGCGCCGCTGGTGCGCCGGCCACGTGATCGACGGGGCGCCAGCTCTCGCACACGCCGTGCGTGTCGCCGTTCTACTCGGCCGGCACCTGCCCGACGCTCCCCCACCACTGATCGCCGCTACCCTGCTGCACGACATCCCTGACTACACAGGTCCTGACGCTCTCGCCGCGGAGGTCGGCGACCGTTGCGGCACCGCGACCCTCGTCACCCTGTGGCTGATCCACGGCGAGCACATCGCCATGGATCAGTACCGGCACGACCCGGCCGCCGCTACCCGCCGTCTCACCCTGCTCCGCCCGGACATCGCGGCCACGCTTGCCGCGGACAAGGTGATCAGCTTGTCGTATGTGCTCGGCGGCGCACGCCACGCCCCGGACGTCCACGCCTATTGGGCCGACCGCCGCGCCTTCCTTCTCCTCGTGCCGTACTTCCGCGACTTCCTGGCCGCGACGGCACCTCACCTTCCCGATGGCCTCGCTGACCAACTCGGCGACCTGGTCCGCGAAGCGGGCCGCGCACTCGTGCTCGCCGCTCATTTACCGGCTCACCAACCCCACTGATGCGCCGCCGCAATCCCCGCAGATCACGACTCGTCTGAGGCTCTGAGCCCGGTTGCGCCGTTCCGCCCTGCGCCCTGGCTCATGGGGTTGTGTTAGCTCATGACCCCCTTCGCGGCCCGTTCGCCGTCGGGGCGCCTCCATGGGGCCGACGGCCCGGATGTTCGTCCATGGGGTCCAGCCGATCCACAGGTCCGCTCCCCCGGCCGGCCGGGGGCTCAGGAGCTCGGCAGCCGGCCCACCGGTTGTGTCCTCTCATCAACCGGTCGGTCGATGGGTCGACCGTGATGCGGCTGGTCGATGGGTCCGTCGGCAAGCTCCGGCCGGTGTTCGTTGATCCACTCGTCGATGTCGTCGGCATCCCAGCACCGGGCCGAGCCGACCCGCCCGACCGGTCGCGGCCACCCGGGGCTGTGGGTGAGCTGGCGAACCCGCTCCCGGGACAGGCCCATGCGTCGGGCGACCGCTCCTGTCGTCCACACAATGCGGCGGCGGCCGTCGGGATAGCGGATCACGTCCAGGTCCAGGCAGCCGGACCGTTCGATCACCGGCACCATCAGCGGGGCGTCGAGAGTAGGCAGGTAGGGCCGGCCCGACGGGCAGGCCCGGGTTCCGCGTTGGGGCGGGAACGCTCCGCGAGAACGGCCGAAGTGCGCCGGCAACGTCCAATCCATGACGAACCAGTACCTGCGCCACGCGGTGGCGGTGGACATGCCCAGGGCCTGGGCAGCGGCGCGTAGGGAGAGGCCGCGGAGCATGGCTCGGATGACGGCGTCACCCTCAGAGAGCTTCACGTGGTGCGGGGTCTGGCGGCGTAGGTGAGGGATGGGCCCGCCGCGGGGCCGGGGTGGTGGGGGTATGTGGTCCATCGGTGTTTCACCTCCTACGTCATGGCGGGCGGTGCAACATGCTGTGGGAGACCGGGGCTGTCACACGGCCTGGGTGTGACACAGTGCGGAACGGTTCGGCGTTGGGGGCTCATAAGGTCGAGCCGGTCCGGCGGGAGCTCATGGGGTCGGGGTTGTTCGGTCGGTCAAGCGTTCGGGCGGTTGCGGGGCTCACGGGGTGGTCGGTCGGTCATGTGGTCCGTCGGTGAGGCGGCCGGCGGCGGCCGGGTCGAGCGGGATCCGCCAGCGTCCGCGGTCGTTCGGCGCGTAGCCGAGTGCGCGTAGCTCGGCCTCGTCGAGGCACCGCCGGTTGCCGGTGATGGGGCCGGTGCGGTGGGCGTCGAATCCGCCGGTGCTGGCGAACGTGCGGTGGCAGGTCGGGCAGTGGGCGGCACCAGTGCCGATCGGCCACCGGGTGGTGCAGCCGCCGCATCCGGCTGTCGGGTCGTTGCGGGCCCCAGGGGAGCCGGTAGAGGGCCGCGGGCTTGTGGGGGTAGGGGTCAGTATGGATGTGTGGATCATCAGGTTTCCCGGGAATGAGCTCGCAGCCGTGGTGGCAAGGCGGGCGGAACGGTCAGAAGCAGGCCGAGACGTCGGCGGTGTGGATCAGATCGGAAAGTCGGCGGCCTGGTCGCGGGCGGTGCGGGCCCACTTCCGCCGGTCTGCGGCGCGGCGGATGCCTATCCGGCGACGGGCGGCGGCGATTTACTCCGGGCCCCAGCGACGCTCTCGGAACGGAGGTCGATACCAGGAGTGATCGGCGATGGCCGCCGTCAAGATTGCCGCTGTAGCTGTCGGGCGCGGCTACCTGTGATCGAAACGGTGTCGGCAGAACGGTGTCGACACAGTGTCGACACGGGGCGGTGTCGACACCGTTCTGCCGCATTTCTGATCTTCGGCATCCTGGTATCACTGGATTCTTGACCATCTCTTCCTGTCACCGTCCTTCGGTGTCGACACTGTCGACACCGTCCGGATCCGGGGAGATCGAGAGACTCACACGGGGGTCTCGGGGGGCGTAGACGACCGTCGTCCGCGTCCCTCCACCCTCCGGCGTCTCCTCACGCACCGTGCAGGGGAACAGGGCTCGATACTCGGCGAGTACCTCGTCAAGCTGGGCGGCTTTCCGGATGCCGCACGGCTTCGCCCGGCCGATGTCCCGGCGGGTCACCCGCCCGCCCCTCTCTGCGATCCACCCGGCGAGACGATCAGCGACGTTGATCAGTGTCTCTTCCCGGCGTGAGGTCGCGAGCGTCTCCGCGGTGCCGCCGAGCACCTCCCAAACGCTGATCGTGTAGTCGACCAGAGCAACCGCGCCGGTCATGGCCTCCGGCGGTATGGGCCCCTCCCCGCCGGGGGTGACCAGCTCGGCAAGCACCAGCGCGACGCGCAGGGCCTGCCGGTCCGCCTTGGATGCGGCACCGGCGACGGCCGCAGAGGTGTCGGTGCGACGCTCAATGTCCGCCCACCGGGCGACGGCCGCGCGCCATGCCCGGTCGGTACCCGTGTCCAGGTGCCATTCGCGTGCCTGAGACAGCCGGGCAGCTTTCTGCACCCACGCCTCCCATCCGGCCGCCGGGGGCGTTGGCGTGGCCGTCACCGTGCCGGGCGAGTAGTGCGGAAGCCATCGGGCGCGGGCCCCGTCTTCGTCGTCACCGAGCAGAGCGACGTACTGAGGTTGGATGCCGCCGACGATCGGCGCGACGGGCGCCGAGACGCGAATGCTGATGTCGGAGCCCACTCGGTCATAGGAGACAGCCGCGCCATCCCAGATGGACAGCCACCGGGCCCGGTCTCCGCCGTCCCCACCGGTGCGGTATCGCCCCATCCCGGCAAGATGGGTGCGCAGCTCGTCTACAGCCGCCGCGCACCGGCCGCCGGTCGTGTCCATGACCCGCATGAACATCTCGATGGTGACGTCATCGACGGTCCACCGTGGCCGTGCCGGCCGCGCGGGCCGCGCCTTCTTCGGCGCGGCCTCCCAGTCCTCGATTTCGCGGCGCCACATCTGATAGGCCGCTTCCTCGACGTCGTCCAGCGGCGTCCGGGCGATGCGCAGCGCGGGTGACTTCCCGCCCGACCGCGGGGCGATCAGCGGGACCCACAGCCCCGGCCGTTCCACCCACGACGGGTAGTCCGGATTCGGCAGCAGCCTCGCATGCATGACACAGGTCGCACCCACGCCGAGCCCGGCACCGCCCACCATGGCGTCTGGCAGACCCGTCGAGGTGGCGCGGTCGAGCAGGTCGCCGAGTGCACCGACCGCCATCGCCGCGCGCGGGTATATCGGCACCGGCACGACCGGCGCGGGCGTCTCCGATTCGGCCTGCCGCTGTCGGACACGGCCGACGATCGACTCGGCGTCCATCACCGGGGCGTCTCCAGCCCGCGGCGCATCCCGGAGGTGATCGTGGCCGCGACCTCACGGTCCAGCAGACCGACCTGCCGACCGGCCGTCAGCAATGCGTCCGCGGCCACCAGATCGCCGAGACGGCCCGCGGCGATGTGCTCACCAGCTCGGCATGCAGCCCAGTGAAGGGCGTTGTTCCGGTCACCTTCCCGCGCACGTAGGACCACGTCCACAAGGCCCACAAGGGGATCCCGTGACCCGGTCCGGCGTTCCCGCTCGACCCGATGTTCGGTAAGGCGGACTACCGGCGGGACCGCAGGATCGGCGGGGGCAAGCTGCCCGGCCGGCCACGGCGCCAGGAACCCGGCGATGTCACCAGCAAGCAGACCGGACACATCCCCGCACCAGGCGTACCGCTGTCCATTCGGGTGGATCGACGGCGGCGCTACTACCTGCCCCCCGTCCGCCTTCACGTCCAGGCCGGAGCCGAAGGAGTGCGCGCGGCTGGTGACCTTGGCCCCGGGGCGGCGGTAGTAGAAGTGGATGCCGTCCGACCCCGTGACGACCACCGCTGTCCCAGGCAGGGCACCCACCCGCGTCTCCAGCTCGGCGAGAGATTCGGCGCCGCCGGATCGCGGGTCGAGGTCCAGCACGGCGAGTCCGGATCGCGGGCCCGTGACGATTCCAACGTTCGCGTCTGGACGGCGGGCCCACCACCGCCGGATGACGTCCGGGTCGGTGCTCGCCGTGTTCGTCCAGTCGGGAAGGATCGGCCGTTTCCCGCGTGGCTCCAGCGGCACCACTGGCCAGTCCAACCGGGCGTACCGGAGTGCGGCGCCGAGCAGGGCAGCTCCCACATCCGCGTGAATCCGGCCCGCCGTACGCTGAACGTGATCTGTGCCGTTGCCCGTGTGCTGATCTGCGAGAGTGCCACCTTCCCGCCGGAGGTGGCCTCTTTCGTTGAGGGACTTCACTCGATCTGTCCTTGGAGTCTTCGGCGCGGTCGTGGTCGGCGGTGAGGGCTCACCCGGTTCTCACCGGCCCGTCCACGTCGGCGGGTTCGACTCCCAGCAGAGCCAGGATCGGTCGGGTCGGGACGATGTACCGACAGCCGTGGCGGATCACCGGCACGGGAAATTGGCCGTCACGGATCAGCGCCCGCGCCTTCCACAGCCCCATCCCGAGCGCGCTGCCGGCCGTCTCGACGTCAGTCGTCGCGGGCAGCTCCCGGAGCTGGGCAGCCGTCCAGGAACCCCGGCGGGCCTTCCGGACTGAGCCGGTCATGCCGACACCCGCCGATTGGCCTCCGCCTTCTCCTGCTCGGCGATCCAGTCGTCGACGGCCTCACGGCGGTACAGCACGGTGTTCCCGACCTTGAAGCCGCACGGGCCGTACCCGCGGAGTCGCCAGTTCCTGATCGTGCCTACGGGCCTGCGCAACTTAAGCGCCAGATCTTCCGTGGTCAGGAACTCCTGCCAACGCTCCCGCTCGTCCGCGATCACCGTGTCGTCCACAGCACCATCCCTCGTCTCACGCTGATGACCATCCATCAACGTGAACCGAGTGAAGCCCCATGATCCGCTACTTGTCAAGTAGGGACTTCTGCATCAACGCGTGCGGTACAGTCCGGCGCATGACACCGGATCACACGGACTCACGGTCACTGCGTGCGGTGATCGGTGAGGGCGTGCGCCGAGTACGGACCGCAAAGAAGGGCGTCCGACAGGAGGACGTCGCCAAAGCCGCACGCTCCTACGGCCTGAACTGGGACTACTCCCGCGTAGCAGCACTCGAACGCGGCGAGAAAGCAATCAGCGCGGAGGAACTCGCGCTTCTGCCCGACATCCTCTCGATCGCGTGCGTCCGGCTGGTGAAGCTGCCGAACCTGATCGACCCGGACGTCTGGGTGCAGGTAGGAGGCCGGGTCATGCCGGGCTCCGACCTCATCAAGATCTACGCCGGGCAGGGAGCTCTCAGGGCACAAGCGGCACACACGAACCCCGACGACTGGATCCGACGCAACGTCGAGGTCACGCGAGCCTGGGACGACAGAGACCGGCTCATGCGACTCGGCGCCATCGTCGAGAACTCCGAGTACTTCGACCTACATGCGCTCGTCGCCTCCGTGACCGTGGGTCTCACCGAGGAACGAACCGCCCGCCGAATCGGCGAACGCCCCCTGGTCGTGGCCTATCTGTCGCGCCTCCTGTGGGGACGTCCACTCGGCGAACAACGAGACCGGCTGGTCTCGGAACGAGCCGACGCCGGAGACGACCCAGCGCGCCTACGTGCACTTCGCGGCCGGGTCACCCGACAACTGATCGACGAGATGACGGCGGAGATCGGACGGCGAGAGGCCCACCACGACCTGTACGCCGAGCACACCCGCCACGTCGAGTTCTGGTCGTTGAACCGCGACAGGTACCACGCCGTGTCGGCCACATCCGACCCGAAGCTTCATCAGCACCGAATCGACACAGACAGCCCAGGCACGGTCGATGAGTGGCTGACCAACACCAGCCGCCGCGACATGGACATCGCCGAGCGTGCCATTGCCGACGTCCGTGAACAGTTCCGCGAACGCGGCTTGCCCCTACCCACCCTGCCAAGCGGTTTCCCGCGCCTGGACGCGGAGGCAACCGCGTTGGCACGGCTGGCCGCCGCCAGCGGACCACTCGGCGAAGCGGACACACCCAGCACACACGGCATCGACCCGACCAACGAGGACACCCAGTGAAGATCACTGCAAAGCACAGGTGCGGGTGCCGCAGCCCGGAGACCGGGCAGAAGTACCCGGCCGGCACCTGCCCAGACCGAAACAAGCGCGGGCACGGCTTCTACGCCGGTGAGTTCCGGGTGCCGGCCGAGCTCGTCGCTCTGGCCGGCACGGACCGGGTCCGGTTCCGCGGCGACACCCGCAAGGAGGCCGAGGACGACGGCGACCGCAAATGGGCGGCGATCCGCGCCGGTCAGCAGCACATCGGCAAACTCACGGTGAGTGCCTACCTCGACGACTGGTTGGGCCGGAAGAACGCGCTCCGGCCGACCACCCGGGCCCGGTACGGGCAGTTCATCCGGCTGCACCTGGTGCCATTCCTCGGAGAGATGCCGCTGTCGGGTCTGCGTGCCGAGCACATCGACGCAGCGCTGAAACTCGCCGTGAAGGCATCCCAGGAACGCCGGGGGCGGCCGGTTGGTCCGGCGACTGTGAAGGACGTGTTGGAGATGCTGCGGACCGCGTTGAACGACGCGGTTCGACAGCGGAAGCTCGACTTCAACCCTGCGAACGGTGTTGAGCTGGCGTCCTACTCGACACCCGAAGTGGAGCCTTGGGAGGCAGCAGAGGTCGGCCGGTTCCTCGACGAGGCCGCAGACGACCGGCTCGCCGCGGCGTACGAACTGATCGCGTTGCACGGCCTGCGCCGGGGTGAGGTCTGCGGGGCCACCTGGAGTGGGCTGGACGAGGCCGCTCGGGTGCTGGTCGTCCGCCAGCAGATCACCCGGTCCGGCGCATCGCTCGGCGTGTGGGCGCCAAAGACGAAGTCCGGCCGCAGGAAGGTGGATCTGGCTGAGGTCACGGTGGGATCTCTTGGCGTGCACCGGCTCCGCCAGGACGAGGAGCGGGACGCCGTCGGGCCGACATGGGACAACGGGACCTTGCCCGACGAGCACGGCAAGCCGGTGCATCTTCAGGATCTGATCTTCACGCATCCGTCGGGCCGACATCTGGCCCCGGAGTACCTCACCCGACAGATGCAGCGGATCGCCCGGCGGGTCGGTCTGCTCGGCACAGTGAAGGTCGCGGCGGAAGCCGACGCGAACACTGTCGTCATCGGCACCCGGTACCGGCCGGCGGCGGGCGTGTGGACGCTCTACCGGGACCGGGAACCGGTCGGGCAGGTGACCGTGCTCGGCGTCGCCGTCCAGGGCTCACGGTCGGTACTGCACCTGGCCGAACCTCTGCCGGTCGACCTGGCCACGGGAGACGAAATCGGCGAACGCCTGCTGTCCCCCAAGCGGCTACACGACCTTCGCCACGGGTCGGCGTCGATCATGCTTGGTGAAGGCATCGACATCACAACCGTGTCCAAGATCCTCGGTCACTCTTCGACGTCGATGACCGGGAACACGTACGCACATCTGCTCCGGTCGACCGGGCAGGCGGCGGCGGAGACCGTAGCCGCGGCGATCCCCCGCAAAACGGTTCGTCCGCACCATGTCCGCACCAGCGGCGCGCACGGTGGCGGGATTGTGAAGGCTGGTGGCGTTCCTACAGGTAGAGGGGCCGTCCAAGGTGGACGGCCCCTCTCGGCATCGGTGGACCTAACGCACCACAATAAGAACCGCCTGATCTTGGTCCAGGGACCTGAGATCGCTATCCGACCGGTCTCCACGAGGCCCCTGGCCAGGGGTGATGCCCAGTGAGCGCCCAGCCGGCGACCTCGCCCCTCGAATCGAACACACGTTCCGTAGACCTGGTGGGCCCGAACGGCACCGCCCGCATGGTGACCGTGATCGTCGGAACCGTCGTCGGGCTCACCTTCCTCTTCGGCTTGGGCAACGTCGCCACACTCGGCATCCGACTGGGCGTCCCGACCTACGTCGCGATTCTCGTGGCACCCGCAGTCGATCTTTCCGTCGTCGGGCTCCTCCTCGGCGCCCGCCACCTCACCCTTCACGGCGGACCCGCCGATGTCATCCGCGCGGCACGACGCCTCCTGATCTTCGCCAGCGTTATCTGAAGCTGTCGTAGCTCTGTCTTCGGTGTCCGGGACGGGCGTTCGAGGCCCGATGATCTGCCTTGTGGACATGGTTATCTCCACCTCGTCCAGCACGTGGATGAGGTGGAGGAGGAGCGGATGCATGTCCAGCGGGTGGCCTTGCCCGGTTCCCGGGTGGATTCGTGGACTGTCCTGGGTGTCGACGACGCTCCGGTCGAACCGGTCGAGCGGTATCTGGCCTATCTCAGCGATATCGAGCGGTCTCCGAACACGGTCAAGGCCTACGCCCATGATCTGAAGGACTACTGGGTCTTTCTGGGGTGGCGGGGGCTGGACTGGCGGGAGGTGCGGCTGGAGGACATCGGCGAGTTCGTGGCCTGGTTGCGGCTGTCGCCGGCGGGCCGGGACGGGCGGGTGGCGGTGCTGCCGTCGGTGGAGCCGGCGGTGTCGGCGTCGACGGTGAACCGGAAGCTGTCGGCGTTGGCCGCGTTCTACGCCTACCAGGTGCGCCATGGCGTGGATCTGGGCGAGTTGCTGACGACGTGGGGGCCGCCGGGCCGTCGCGGCGGGTGGAAGCCGTTCCTGCATCACATCGGCAAAGGCAGGCCGCAGCCGCGGCGCACGATCGCGTTGAAGACCGCGAAGAAGCTGCCGCGGGTCCTGGCGGCGGCCGAGGTGCAGGCTGTGCTGGACGCCTGCACCCGGCTGCGGGACCGTTTCCTGTTCGCTGTTCTCTACGACACCGGGATACGGGTCGGCGAGGCGCTGGGCCTGCGGCATGACGATATCGACGCGGCTGCCTGCGAGGTTATCGTTGTCCCGCGGGACAACGATAACGGTGCACGGTCGAAATCCCGGGGGCGGCGGGTGGTCCCGGTGAGCGCCGGCCTGGTCCGCCTTTATGCGGACTACCTGCATGGCGAGTACGGGGATCTGGACTCCGACTATGTGTTCGTCAACCTGTTCGCCGAACCGCGTGGGCAGGCATTGTCCTACCCGGCCGCCTACGATCTGGTGAAAAGGCTGCGGAAACGCACCGGGATCGATTTTGACCCGCACTGGTACCGGCATACCTATGCCACCCGGCTGCTTCGCGACGGGGTGCCTGTCGAAGTGGTGTCCACTTTACTTGGCCATGCCAGCGTCACCACCACGCAGACGGTTTACGGGCACCTGACCGTGGAAGACGCTCGGCGGGCGCTTGCGGCGGCGGGCTGGTTCACCGGGACCGAGGTGGCCCTGTGACCGCCTACGAGATCATCCACGCCGAGCAGGCTGGCTGGCAGCGCCGTGCCGCCGCCGAGTTGGGGCGGATCCTGGCCGAGCACCCTGGCCTACCGGCGCTCGCCTGGACCGTGGGGCCGGCCGGGGCGACGCTGTCCGGCCGGGTCGGCGGGCTGGTGCCGGCGGCGCGGGTGCGGGCGGATTTCGATGCCTGGCGGGCCGCGCTGGCGCTCGGCGAGCACCAGCCCGGCACCGGCGCAGGGGTGACCCATCTGCACGCGGCGGCCTACCGCAACCGGGTCCGGGTCACGCTGTCCGCCACCGTCTGCGACGACGACGAAGGCGATGTGCGATGAGCCGCCCCCACGCCGGTTCCAGGCCGGCGGGCGGAGCGCCCGCGGCAGGCCGGGCGGGGCTGTCGGCCACGCTGATGGCCGCGGTCCGCGCGGAGTTCCGGGTCGAGGTCCTCACCATCGACCCGGCCGACCCGGTCTTCGGCGGCCCACCCTGCACGGTCGCCGGCTGCGAACGGACCAGTCGCAGCCAAGGATTGTGCGTCGGCCACAACCAGCGATGGCTGCGCGCGGGAAGGCCCGACCTGACGTCGTTCCTCGTCACCACCGCACCGGCGCTGCGCGGCCGTGCGCCCCTGGCCTCGTGCCGGGTGGAGACCTGCCGTAACGGACGTCATGCCTACGGCCTGTGCACGGCGCACGAGCACGTCTACGCACGGGCCGGCCGCCCGGAGCTTGCGACCTGGCTGGGCCAGCTGCCGTCGGTCGACCCCTCGGTGCCACGCGAGCCCTGCCGGGTGACCTACTGCGACCTGTGGGCGCAGGGCAGCGTCCCGTTGTGTGTCACCCACGCGTCGCGGTGGAGCCAGGCCGGGAAACCCGACGTCGAACAGTTCGCCCGGGATTACGGCGACTGGACACCGCGCGTCGAGCAGATCGATCTGCGCCGGCTCGGCCCCCAGCTGCGGCTGGAGATGCAGTACGTCATCCAGCGGCGCCGCGACGACGCGCAGATCCGCACCACCCCGACTCTGGTCCAGACCGTCGTGCACTTCTTGGCCCGCAGCGGCGCGACGTCCCTGCTCGACCACACGGAGCAGACCTGGCGGGACCGGTTCGGGCCCCGCGGACCGAACTCGGGCACCTCCGCCCGGGCCCTGCTGCTGTTCGGGCACCGCCAGATCGAACAGCTCACCTATGGCAGCGGCTGGGACGTCGAATATCCCCGCGACGTCTGGCGGCTGCACAACCTCGGGATCACCGAGTTCCACCGGCACCTGCGGTTCGACCGGATACCCCAGCCCTGGCTGCGCGGGCTCGCGAAGCGGTGGCTGCGCTGGCGGCTCGGCGGCGGCCTGAGTGAGAACGCGGCCGGGCAGTCGCTGGCGGCCCTGGTGCGTTTCGCCGTGTTCCTCGCCGCGAAGGGCATCGACTCCCTGGCCCAGGTGGACAGGCCGATCCTCGAACGCTATCTCGCCGAGGTGCACAAGGCCTTGGGCGGGAAGTCGTCCCACGGGACGACCATCGGCTACCTGGGCGCCTTCTTCCAGGCCATCCGCCGGCACCGCTGGGACACCTCGCTGCCGGCGAGCGCCGTCTTCTTCACCGAGGACTACCCGGCCCCGCCCCAGCTGCTTCCCCGTGCCCTGGCCGAACACGTCATGGCCCAGGTCGAACACCCCGACAACCTCGCCCGCTGGCACGACCCGGCCAGCCGCGTCGTCACCCTCATCCTCATCCACACTGGCCTACGCATCGGCGACGCACTGCAACTCCCGGTCGACTGCATCGTCCGGGACACCGACGGCGCCCCCTACCTGCGCTATCTCAACCACAAGATGAAACGGGAGGCGCTGGTCCCCATCGACGAAGAACTCGAAGCCGAGATCACCCGGCAGCAGCGCCGCGTCACCGACCGGTGGCCCGACACCACCCCGACGCTGTTTCCCAAGACGAAAGCCAACCCGGACGGCCGGAAACCACTCGCCAGCTCCACCTACCGCACCGCACTCGCCCGCTGGCTGACCCGCTGCGACATCCGCGACGAACACAACCAGCCAGCTCACCTGACCCCACACCAATGGCGCCACACCCTCGGAACCAGACTGATAAACCGAGACGTCCCCCAGGAAGTCGTCCGGAAAATACTCGACCACACCTCCCCAGAAATGACCGCCCACTACGCCCGGCTACACGACACCACCGTGCGCCGCCACTGGGAAAAAGCCCGCAAAGTCAACGCCCACGGTCAGGAAGTGACACTCGACCCGGACGGGCCCCTGGCCGAGGCGGCCTGGGCGAAACAGCGGATCTCCCGCGCCACCCAGGCGCTGCCGAACGGCTACTGCGGCCTACCGGTACAGAAAAACTGCCCGCACGCGAACGCCTGCCTGACCTGCCCGACTTTCCTCACCACCGCGGAATTCCTACCCGAACACCGCCGGCAGCACCAGCAGACCCTGCACATCATATCCGCCGCCGAAGCCCGCGGCCAGCAGCGCCTGGCCGAGATGAACCGCCGCGTCGCCGGAAACCTCGAGAAAATCATCACCGCCCTCACCGAAGACAGCAGGCAGAAAGACACGGTCGCCGATGCGTCCTGACAACACCGCCCCCATCACCGCCGCCGCCCGCCGCCGGCACGACCAGGCCCGCGCCCGCGCTACCCAGGCGCTGCGCGAGCTCGACCGCGCCGGCGCCCCCGTCACCTTCGGGTCCGCGGCAGCCGCAGCCGGCGTCTCCCGGTCCTGGCTCTACACCCAGCCCGACCTGCGCGCCGAGGTCGAACGCCTCCGCGCCGCCACCAGGCAGACACCATCCCCGCCCGTCCCCACCCGCCAGCGCGCCTCCGAGGCCGCGCTGCTCGCCCGGCTGGAAGCAGCCCTGCAACGGAACCGGGAACTCGCCGACGACAACCAGCGGCTACGCCGCCAACTCGCCCACGCCCTCGGCGACCAGCGAAAACCACCCACCGGACACGCGGACAGCCGACCACGCCGGAACATCCCAGAAAACTCTCCCACAACGATCGGACCGTGCTGAACAGCAGGAAACGATCTCGGGTGTTCGCGTCGACGACATCGTCCTCGACGCGAACACCCAGGTCACAGCCTTGATCAATAGTGAAGCTCAAGATAACCAGCGTGGTGACGCTGGCGTTGAACATCGCCGAGCCGGTGATCGCGGGGGATTACGGGAAGGCGGCGTTCGACGCGGTTGGTTCTTTCCGCTTAGTTGCTGTGTGGCGATTCGCCGTTGACCTGGGGCGACACGGCGTGTTTGGTCGTGGTTCGGCGCCGTGTCGTGGTTCTACCGTCGACTCCCATGTTGCTGATCTTCTTCTCATCGCGGGGGTGGGAGTCGTGGGATGTCGAGGCGGCGCCGCTGGTCCCCGAGGGCATGCCGGTGTTGGTCGACGACGATCTGAGGTTCGAGGACGGGTCGGGGTGCCCGCGGCCGGCGGCGGTGGTGAACCGGTGGCTTCGTGAGCTTCCGGCGTGCGGTGTGCCGGCGCCGCGGTCGTGGGCGGCGTATGCGCGGGCGGTGAAGGACTGGGTGGAGTTCCTGGCCGGGCACGGCATCGACGTGTTCGGCCCGCGCGAGCAGCTCAAACTGGCGCTGGGGAAGTATGCCGAGGACCGGTCGGCGGGACCGGTGGAGCGGCGGCTGGCGGCCAGCACGTGGAGCCAGCATATGAGCATCGTGAGCATGTTCTACCGGTGGGCGATGGCCGAAGGGCACGCGTTGGCGGAGCCGTTCACCTACCGGACCGCGAAGGCCATGGTCGGCGGCATGGTGCGCGATGTCCGGGTGAACCTGGCGATGCGCCGAACTCCGAAACCGCACGTCACGATCAAATATTTGGAAGCCGACTTCGTGACGTTGCTGCTGAACGCGCTG
The DNA here is from genome assembly GCF_001306465.1 of Frankia sp. R43. NCBI lineage: Bacteria > Bacillati > Actinomycetota > Actinomycetes > Frankiales > Frankiaceae > Frankia > Frankia sp. R43. Next base: position 980,579 of record NZ_LFCW01000001.1, read on the forward strand.
GCCGGGCTGGATCGGGACGGTCAGGCGGATGCTGGCTATGCGGGGCGGGAGCTTGCCCGTAACCGGGCGGTGGTCGGGTTGGCGTTGGCGACGGGCCTGCGGTTGCAGGAGTTCTCGTCGCTGCTGGTCTATGAGATCCCGACGCCGCCGTCCCGGCCGGGGGCGCTGCCGGTGCCGTTTCCGGTGCCGTCCGGGGTGGCCAAGGGCCGTAAGTTCCGTACCAGTTGGATCAGCGTCGAGGCGCTGAGGGCTGTGCATGACTATGTGACGCTGGACCGGGCCGCCGCGGTGGAAGGAGCATCATGGTGTCCGCCGGCCCGGTGGGGTCCTGCGCTGCGGGTGAGTGAACCGGATAGGCGTGGCGGGCGGATTAACGGGGTGCGCCGGGACTGGGATGCGTTGACGCCGGGCGAGCGGCGTCGGCTGGTCGCTCCGGATGGTGGTTCGTGCCTGTTGGCGGTCCGTTCGGACGGCGGACCGTTCACCGCCTGGGCAACCGTTTTGGAACGGGCGTCGGATCGTGTCCGGGCTCGTGTCGAGCTGCGGTTCCCGCATGTTCATCCGCACCGGCTGCGGCATTCTTTCGCGATGGCCATGTTGGAACGGCTGGTGGACGGGCATTACCGGCGGGCCGCCGAACTGGTGGCGGCCGGTGGCGAAAGCGGGCCGGACGCCGCGTTGGCGTTGTATCTGAGCAAAGCCGATCCGCTGCTGGTGCTGCGGGATTTGATGGGTCACTCATCGGTGACCACAACGGAAGCCTACCTTCGCCGGTTGGACACCACCCGGATTTTCGGGGAGGCGTATGCGCGGGCCGGCGCGGCGGCCGGCCTGGCCGATGATCCGGCGGCGGACACCGAGGCCCTGGCGGAGTTCACCGACGAGCCCGGTGGGGACGACTGATGCCGGCCACGGTGACCGACGACGGGCTGGGGATCGTCTGCGTGTTCAGCGACGGCACCCGCACCACCATCCGTCTCGACGACGTCCCCGCGCCGGATCTGGCCGCCGACCTGCTGGCGGGTCTGGCCGAACTGGTGCATCCGCACGGGAGCGTGGACTCGGCGTCCACCGTCAAGCAGTACGTCTTCGGGCTGCGCCGGATGTGCCTGTTCTTCGCCGATCGAGGGTTTGTCGGGGGCGTGTCCGCGCTGGGCCGGGGCGGGCTGGCCGAGTACCGGATGGGCTTGGCCTACCGGCAGGACACGGTCGTGCGCGCTTTGCTGCGCGGGTTCGACGCCGCCGCCGGGCAGCTTGACCCGGGGGTGCGGGCGATGGCGTCCGGGCGGCCGTTCACCGCCCATCCGCGCAGCACCCCGCTGGCCCCGTATTCGGAGACCGAATGGGCCCGGCTGACCGAGGTTTGCCAGACGATCGTGTCCGACGCCTACGCCGCCCACCGAGCCGCGCTGGCGCAGGCCGCCGCCGGCCGCGACCCGCGCACCGGCGGGTGGAACCCGGCGAACCTGGCCTGGCTGTTGGCTCGGATGGGGCCGTGCAGCATCCCGGACGTCGCCGCCCGCGCCGGAGTCTGGGCCAAACGGGTGCAAGGATCGGGCGGGTTCCGTCAAGCCAGCACGGCGCTGTTCCCGCAGCTGGACGTCACCGTCGCCTACCTGCTGCTGTTCGGTGTCCACTCGGGGGTCGTGCCGGACGGCATCGCCGACCTCGGCGTCGGGGACGTCGAGTGGGCCGGGGACGCCACCATCCTGCTGTCCTATGTCAAGGGCCGCACCGGACCGGAAGCGACCACCCTGCCGAGGAAGGCGGTGCGGCTGCTGGAGCAGTGGCTGGCCCACTCGGCGCTGCTGCGCGGCTTCGCCTCGGCGAAGCCGCGTGGGCGGCTGTGGTTGGGGGTTCCCGGAGTCGGCCGCCCCACCGTCGTCAGCACCCCGCTGCGCCCGCTGTTGATCCAGAAATGGGTGGGGCGGCATCAGCTCGCCGGCGACGACGGCCGTCCGCTGTCGATCCAGCGGCACCGCATCCGCACCACCCACCAGGCGCTGCGCGACAAACGGGCCTGGACGGGCAGCGGCCGGGGACTGATCGACCCGAACCACAGCCCGGCGGTGGAAGGCGACCACTACCTGACCGCCGCCACCCCCACCCAGCAACGGGCCGTCGACTCGATCATCGAGGAGGGGCAGCAGGACATGCTGCGCCGCGCCCACCCGCCCGTCGGGGTGACCGGCGAGCAGGCGGCGGCGCTGGCCGGCGACTACCCGCAGGCGGTCTCCCGTCTCGGCCTGACCGACCAGGTGATCGGCGAGCTCGTCGGCGGGGAGCGGGACGTGTTCACCGCGGCCTGCGCGGACCCGACCGCCGGGCTGCACGGGCCGAAGGGCACGCCGTGTCCGGCGCGTCCGTGGGTCTGCCTGCTGTGCCCGCTGGCGGTGTTCACCCCACGGCACGCGGCGAACCTGCTGCGGCTGAAGGCGTTCTTCGCCCGCCAGTGGGCGGCGATGCCCGCCGCCGGGTTCATGGCCGTCTTCGGCCCCTATGCGTCGAGGATCGACGAGGTCCTGGCCCGTTATGCACCCACGGTGCTTGCCGAGGCGGCCCGCCACGTCGGCGACCACGACAGCGAACTCCCGCTACGGCCCGAGGAACGCACCCCATGACCGAGCCCGTCACCCGCCTGTCCGTCGCTGCCGGGTCTGGGCCGGCGCGGTCGCCGTTCATCGGTGCCGACGTCTGCCAGGCCGCCGGTTTCGCCCTGCTGCCCGGCGGGCGCGGGCCGGTGTTCGACGAGCCGGTGTGGGACTTCACCGCGGTCGCGGGCCTGCCCGCGCAGCTGCACCAGGCGGCCCGCCGGCTGGCATTCACCGGCATCGTCAACCCGGCCTGGCAACTCGTCGCCCAAGAGCTGCTGTTCGCGTTGCTGGCACCCACTCATCCGGCGGTCGCGGTGCTGCCGCGGGCGCTGCGCACCCCGCTGAACCTGCGCTCGGCCCGCTACCGGCTCGCCGAGCTCACCCGCTGGCTGAACTGGCTGACCGACCACGGTGTCACCACCCTCGATCAGGTCACCGAACAGCACGCCCGCGGCTACCTGACCCACCGGCGCACCGCCGGTGACGGCACGCAACGCGGCCCGGCGGTCCGCCAGGCCGCCGTCACCGCCGTGCTCGACCTGTGTGACTACGCCGAGTTGTTCACCACCGACCGCTACCCGCCCGGCTTCCGTCCCTGGGGCGGGGCGGCCCCGCACGCCATCGCCGAAACCCCACCGGTCGGGCCGAACAAGACCCCGCCGGTCGACCCGGCGGTTCTGCAACCGATGCTCGCCGCCGCCCTCTACCTCGTCGAGACCCTCGGCCCGCACGTCGTGGACCTCGCCCGCCAGTTGCACGACGACGCCCGGCTCCGCGGCCAGCTGCCGCACCCGCGGCGCATGCCCACCGACGCCATCACCGCCGTGCTCGCCCGCCACGTCCGCGACCGTGTCCCGCTTCCGCTGCTCGCCGACCATCACATCGCCGTCCGGCTCGCCGGCGGCTGGGCGCCCGACGACCCCCTGCTGCCGGTGGCGTGGGACCTCGTCGCCCGGCAGGCCGGGGCGCTGCGGTTCCGGCTGGAATGGGTGCGCCGGCTGCGCGGCCAGCTCGAAGCCACCCTCGCCCGCACCGGAGCGGAGAAACCGTACTGCCGCGTCGCTGCTGTGGTGCCCAGCGCCGAAGGCCACGGCCAGGTGGCGTGGAGTCTGCCGCTGCACCCGCATGAGGCCGAGGTCGTCGTCCGGCTGGTCCGCACCGCCGCAATCCTCGTCATCACCACGCTGACCGGGATGCGCGCCAGCGAGGTGATGGAGCTGACCGGCAACAGCCAACGGGTCGAACGCCTCGCGCCTGGCCGGGTCCGCTACCGGCTGGCCAGCCGGGTCATCAAAGGCCGACCGCTCGGCGGCACCGACGACGAATGGGTCGTCATCGAACCCGTCCACACCGCGGCCGGTGTCGCCGCCGGGCTCCTCGACAGCGGCGGTGACGCGAAGCTATTCAACCTGCTCGGCTTCACCGGCCTCTACGCCAGCTTCCGCGGCTGGGTGAACAGCCCCGCAGGCCAGCGCCTCGGGCTGGCCCCCATCCCGGACGGGCCAGTCAACCCGCGGATGCTGCGCCGCACCCTCGCCGTCGAGCTCGCCTACCGGCCCGGCGGCGTCCTGGCCACCAAGATCCACCTCAAGCATGTGTCCGTCGCGACCACCGAAGGCTACGTATCCCGCCCCGGCGGCGCGCAGGCCCGGCTGCTCGCCGAGGTCAACGAGCAGGAAACCGCACGCAACCACGCCCTCGTCCTCGCCGAGTTCCATAACTTCCAGAACGGGATCATGCCGGCCGGACCCGGAGCGAAAGAACTCACAACCTTCTTCACGTCCGTCGAGGCCGAGCTCGCCGGCCACGACCCCGGCAGCCCGAAAACCCTCGCCAACGACCGGCAGATCCTCAACCTGCTGTCCAAACGCGCCGGCGTGCTGCACCTCGGAACGGCGAACTACTGCTGGTTCACCGACCCGGCGAAAGCGTTGTGCCTCAAACTCGCCGGCACCCCGACCGCGACGACCCCGCTCGCCGGCATGTGCGACTCGGCCCGCTGCCCGCAAGCCACCCACCACCCCTGCCACCGCGACATCTGGGCCGACACCGCGGCCAACACCAAGGCATTGATCGCCAGCCTCGGCCCCACCCGCCGCGTCGAGAAAGCCCGCCTGCAAGCCGAGCACGACCGGGCCACGGCTGTGCTGGCCGGCATCGACGCCGTCGCCCCACCGGCCGACCCCACGGACCAGGAGTGACAATGAGGCTCACCGCCGAGCACCGAGCCCGCAACGAAGCCCGCATCCGCGCCGCCATCGACCGGCTGCTCGCCGGAGACATCCCGCCCGGCGGCAGCTGCGACATCAAGACCCTCGCCCGCGAATCCGGCATCGACCGCACCGCCTTCTACGGCACCCGCCCCTACGCCCACCTCCGCGCCGAATTCGAGACCCGGCTGACCGCACTACACGACACCGGCCAGACCCCCGACCCCCGGATCGCCCAGATCACCCGGCTCAAACAGCAGACCACCGTCCTCCAGCGCCGGCTCGACGCCCGCGACGCCACCATCACCGAACTGGCCGCGTTCAAGACCCAGGCGCTGTCCCGCCTGACCGCCCAACACGACGAGATCACCCGCCTCCGCGCAGCCCTCGACAGCGCCCACGGCGTCCGGCAACTCCGACCCATCCACCTGACCACTACCTGAGGTCAGGGAACACATATCATCCGCATCATGACTGGCCTTCCCCGACCGCCTCTCGGCGCGGGATGGGACCGATTCAAGGGCTGGCGCGACCAGTACGACCGCATGCGACGCTGGCACGGCCGACTGGTCCGTGAACACGGCCAAGCCCACCTCGACCTGGGCTGGTCTCACGAATTCTGGGACACCGCGTTCGCGTTCTTTCAGAACGCCTACCACCTGAAAGACTGGATCATCGCGGATCGACCCGACCTCGCGACCACGATTGAGGCAACAATCACCGGAAACCCCTCGCTCCGGTACTGCGCCGACATCTGCAACGGAACCAAACACCGCGCCGTCGATAGAAGACACCGGATACCCGGCCACCTCGCTCCGATCAGAGAGTACGCGCCACACGAACCGACACGGCAACGACTACATGTCATCGGGCCGGAAGGACCCCAGCCGGTACTCGACCTCGCCGATGATTGCCTCACCACATGGGACCAGTTCATCGCGACACACCTCGAACCGGCCACAGAGACCGACCAACGGACCTGACATCGGCATACCCGCCGAGAATCCTTTGACTTATCCGATTCCGCTCCGCTGAAGTCACGTCCAGACGGACGAACCCACCGATGTGATCTGTCGCACACCCAGGTGCTCGTTCCAGCTACACGACCGTCCGACCAAACACGTCACTTGAGCCCAGTCCCCGAGCGCGCCGCATGACAACACAGCCACCTCCGAACACAGCCAATGCGGAAACAACGTCGGCCCGCTCCTCCTTATAGGATGGGCGGAAGTCGGCCCCGGCCTCCTCCAAGCCATCCAGACCACTTCCCGGTTCCCGGCTCCTCACCCCGCAACCGAAACGGTTCAATTGGACCACTCGCAGGATGCAGTGGTTCCAGATGGGACCGTCCAAGGCCACCGGAAATCGAACGATGTGACATCGCGCCAAACCAAGCGGGAAGCGCGCCAGCAAGACCTGCTCCACAGAGCCCGCGCCGAGGACGTCCTCCACTGGCAGCATCATCAACGTCCCATCTCCGCGGAAACGCTACGTAAGCGCCTTCATGTGGGCTCCGACACAGCCCGTAGCCTTGTAGCCCAGCTCCGCAGCAACACCCACGTCGCACTCGATGGCCAGAGTGACGCCAACGCCGCATAGCCTGCGAGACCCAGGCCCGTCGCGCCCAGGTCCTCGACGCCGCCTACGCGGCCCACCCTGTCAAACCTGGAGCGCTGTCGGAGCAAACGCCGCCACTTGACCCCCTAGGTTCAGTTTGGTACATCATCCACTAGCAGTGGTAAGGTCCCGTTCTGTGAGCGAACAGGACGAGATCATCGCTGACCTCGATGGCGCAGGGGTGTTGGAGGCCGTGCGATGGGCCTACGCGTCCGGGACCGCGCGGGCCTTGGAGGTCTACTCCGAGGCCGACGGTCATGACGCGACGCTGCTCGGCATCCTGCGGCACACCCTGCTCCGCGATCGCCTTGATCGCGTCTTCGCCTGCGGGAAATACGCTCCGGCTCCTGACGCCGATCCCGCCAGCGCGCTCGACCTGCTGTACGTCGAGCTGAGCGACCGCGACATCGCCTCGATGCCGACCCTGGCGCCTGGACTGGTGATCCGGTCCGACCTCAATCACAGTCCCGGATGGGCCTGGGAACGGACACGGTTCCTGCTCGCAGCATTCGTCTCTGGCGAGCTTGATCGGATGCCGTGGCCACGGAAGAGCCGCACCAAGCAACGGGTCGCCCGCCAGCCCGCACCCGACTCCAACCAGCTCTCCCTGCTCGACGGCGTGACCGACGACGAGATCGATGGCTTCGCCGCGGTGCTGAAGGCCGCCCACGAGTTGGACCTGCGGACCTTCGTCGTCGCCCATAGCCTCGATCCCTGGACCGGGAAAGGAGAACTCGTCCTCGGCCGTCCCAGGCTGAACGCGGATGGCGGCCGCGCCTGGCACTGGCATCATGACCTCCTGCCTGCCCCACCCTCCGGCGGAGGTCGTCGCGACGAGGAGCGCCAAGGCCCCTCCGGCCCGAGCACGGTGCCGGACGCGGCCGTGCGCCTTCGCGCGAAGCCAGCGGCCCGATCAGGAGATCAGGCCGGCGGCGCTCGGTGAGCGGCGCGGGGGCAGGCAGCGAGCGAGCCGCCGAGGTCGCCACGCTGTTCGACGGCGGACGACTGACACTGGCACGGCAGCTCGCGGGCCTGCGAAAGAGCGAGCTTGCGGAGAAGGTCGGCAAGAGCCCCACCGCCGTTGCGGCCTGGGAGTCCGGGGCGAAGCGGCCCACGGCAGCTAACGTTGCCCAGCTCGCGCTGAGTCTCAAGGTCGAGCCCGGCTTCTTCGCTGTCCGACCGGACGATATAGCCCGGCTCAGCTCCACGCCGCATTTCCGCTCGTTGCGCTCCACCACCCAGCTGGCCCGGGACCAGGCGTTTGCCTACGGACAGACGGCGGTCGACGTTGCCTCCAGCCTGGAGCGTCACGTCGAGCTGCCCGTCGTCGACCTGCCCAGCGTCCCAGTCTGCGTTGACGTCACGAACAACGACGAGCCCGAGCAGGCAGCACGCACGGTCCGCAGCCGCTGGGGGCTGGGTAGGAAGCCCATCGGACATCTCGTCCGGCTCCTGGAGAACCACGGGGTCCTCGTGGTGTTCAGCCCACCGCAGGCAGCCTCGGTCGACGCCTACTCGTTCGATAGCAGGCTTCGCCCGGTAGTGGTCCTCAACCCGGTCAAGCGGGACTATTATCGCCAGCGCTTCGATGTCGCCCATGAGCTCGGCCACCTGATCATGCACAGCGACGCTGAGCCCGGCGGACGAGTCGTCGAGGACCAGGCCCATCGCTTCGCCGCAGAGCTCCTCATTCCCGCCGGCGAGATCTACGACCTGCTTCCGGCCACCATGGGTAGCGACGCATGGCGGAAACTAGCTCGACTCAAAGAGCAGTGGGGCGTCAGTATGCAGGCGCTGCTGTACCAGGCTCGTCGCCTCGGCCGCCTCAGTGACGTCTCCTACCGTAATGCCATGGCCACGATTTCGGCACGTGGTTGGCGGCGCAACGAACCAGGGCTGGTGGCCGCAGTCGAACAGCCGTCGCTCCTGCCGAGAGCGGTCGAACTGTTGAGGCAGGAGGGCGTCAACGAAGAGGCGTTGATGGCGCAGTGTCGCCTGCCGTCGGAGCTGTTCGGCATCGTGACGTCACGCTTCCCTGATCAGATGCAGGCGTCGGCGGAACCAGTGCCACCGGGGCGTGTGGTGTCCCTGCTCACTCGTCAGCGACATCCGTGAACGATCTACCAGGTCCACGAACGCACGTCAGTCGGCCACGCTCGGCGGACGCCAAGGTATCAGTTCTCGGATAACAGACAACGATCGAGGTGGTCCCCATTCCCCCAGCGCGGCGCAAGAAGAAAGCGGACCGGTCTTTTATGATCGGCGAGGGCGGCGTGGCGCTGATCAAGCAGCGAGTCTCAGAGATGGGCTACATCTTCCACGACCGCCGCGTGGACCACGGTATCGACGGCGAGATCGAACTCGTCTCGCCAGATGGCGATGCCCTGAATCTTGTTGTCATGGTGCAAAGCAAGGCCAGCAATAGGTCATGGTCCTATGAAACGGACGACAGTTTTCAATGGACCGCGGACGCGGTAGACCTCGACTATTGGCTCGGAGGAAACGCTCCGGTTATAGTCGTTCTTTCTCGCCCTTCCGAAGGTTTGGCGTGGTGGGTTGATATTCGGGCGGAGTTCAGCGATCCCCGCCGTCGGGCAGAACGCACCGTCACCGTTGACAAACATGCCAAGGCGTTCGATAGATCTGCGGCTGGCGCGATCATGCGGTGCGGTGTGCCACGCGATTCCGGTATATATCTGCGCTCTCCACCGAGGACGGAGATTATTACGACCAACTTCATGCCGGTGTCGAGCTTTCCTTCCACGCTGTATACGGCGCCGGCGACAGTACGTGACTACGCCGAAGGATGGGACTATCTGCGAACGGTCCCCGAGCATGCGCCCGGCTGGCTTCTCCGCGAGGGAATGCTGCTCAGCTTCGCCAACCCTCGCGACTCTCCGCTGAGTTATCTGTGCGATGGAGGCGTGGAAGAACACGGTTCCGAGGAATGGGCAGACGGCGGGGACATAGATACGAGAAACACGTTCGCCGATCTCCTGAGGCGCACGCTCGTCAGCGACCACTCGTCGGACTTGCAGTGGCACCAGAGCCGGCGCCATCTGCATTTTCGGCCGACGGCCAACCTGAAACCGCGGGTCGTGCGACGTGGAACCGGGAAGGGCAGGACCGTTTTCGGTCCACACTACTCTAAGAACGACCCGGAAAAGATAGTGTACTACTCGCACGCAGCGTTGGGACCTCGGTTCCGTCGCATCGACGGGCGCTGGTACTGTCAACTCGGCGTCGACTATTGCTTCACACGGGACGGCCGCAACGAGTCGTCCTTTGCCGATAGCCTGCTAGCCGGAATCAAACGCCTTGATCGCCATCCTGCCGTGCGCAGCTGGACGCAGACTTGGGAGAGCTTCCTGCTCCCGGACCTGCTGACGGCCGATGCAATGCTCATCCTCGCACCGCTCTTGACCTACAAGGTTGAACGCGGCATTGACGACAACTGGTGGGGGCCCGCTCCGGCCTCAGCCATCAACGACCCGCAAGACACCGCAGGCGACGAGGCGCTTGATCCCCTACTCAAAGCCGCCGGAATAGACGAGAACGATCTCCTTAGCCTGTTGGAGGCTATTCCCGAGGCTGAGCCTGCGGCCGACGAGGCGAACACCAGAACGAAGACGACAACGGCATCACGCCGCGGCGCCCGACAGAGAAAGCGTGGCGCATAATGAATCTCGACATACTCGACGAGCCCCACCTTGAGTTCGGCGGCGGCAACCGACATATCGATCCCCGATTCGGCATCGCTACGTATGGTCCGGCCGACCTGGGCCTCGACGACGCGCCCACCAATATCCGGCTCGGACTCGTCGGCCCCCGAGACCAGCTCGACGGTCTCCGACGGTGGATCGAGCGCTGCCGACAGCCAATCACCGCAAAAGAGGCCAAGTACCCGCATCTCTTTCCGGCGTTCCCTGGATGCGACAGCGACGTCGGGCTTTTCACCACCATGACCACAACTGATCGCAACAGCCGGGACGTTCCCGAGCGGGCACTAAGAAAAGCCAAAGATCTTCCTGGTGAGCTTGCCGTGCGGGCATCGGTCGACGCCTATCTCGAAGAGCTGGAAGCGGTCGCGGAGGACAACAGGGTGGACGTACTCCTCGTGGCTCGCCCTGATCTTGACGACGTCACCTTCGCCATGCAGACGGCAGAGGATGAAGCCGACAATTCACAGACGCGCGGGAGTCGCCGGAAGGAAGCACCGCTTCCGGTCGCCAACTTTCATGATCTCCTAAAAGCCCGCGCATTGCAGCTGGGTAAACCTTTGCAGATTCTTCGGCGAAGCACCTGGGACGAATCAGCGCCACCGCCACCGAAGCGTAGCCGGCAGGATGAGGCTACCCGGGCTTGGAACCTACACATCGCCCTCTATTACAAGGCAGGCGGAGTGCCGTGGCGTTTGCAGCGAGCCTCCACCGACCTCGCAACCTGCTATATTGGGATTTCTTTCTACCGCGCCGCCACGACGGGCGCACTCGACACAGCGGTCGCACATATATTTAACGAGCGCGGCGACGGGGTAGTGGTCCGGGGTGGTACCGCCCACGTGAGCCGCGAGGATCGGCAACCACATCTGCTCGCGGATGACGCCCGACGTCTTATCTTGGGAGCACTCACAATATACAGGCGTGAGCATCACACCCTGCCGGCTCGGGTCGTTGTCCACAAATCGTCGCGCTTCACTGAGGGGGAAACAGAAGGATTTTGCGCTGCCGCTGACGAGAAAGAGATCCACGCGCTCGACCTCATATGGATCACCAATAGCGAGGGGGCAATGCTTTTTCGGCCTGGCGATGCCCCGCCCTTGCGGGGCACCTTCATGAGCATCAGCGAAGACGAGCATCTCCTCTACACCCGGGGCAGCGTGGAGTTCTACTCGGTCTATCCAGGCATGTACGTACCGCGACCCCTCGGCATTCGCCCCGCCCAGCGGTCGGTCAGTTCGACTGAGATCGCCAGCGAGATTCTCGCCTTGAGTAAGATCAATTGGAACCAGTCACGCCTCGATGGCAAGTTTCCAATTACCCTGCAAACGGCTGAACAGGTCAAGCAGGTGCTCCGCTTCTGTGATCCCGAAAAGGAGATTGCTACCCGATACGCCCAGTACATGTAAAGAAGACGCTCGACTGTCTCAAGCAAGTGGAATCAGGGCGGCGCTTCGGCGAGAATCCTCGCGGTCGAGGAAGCCCACCTGGGGCGTCCTCTCGCGGCGCCGGCCTACAGTTACTGGAAGCCGTTACCGCACTGCGCAGCAAAGCTGTGGTCGATCTGGCATCCGTTTCGGAAACCTAGGCTGGGCAACCCGCGCAGAGCAGGTCACACAATGAACGCGATGAACCGTCCGCCGGCTCTCGCGCTACCGAAGGGGAAACCACCACCTAATGACGTACCACCATGACCGTGACCTACATCTTACCTACGGCCCCGCCCGGGGCTACTGGAACTTCGTTCTCTACATTGAGCCGCCGGTAGGGCCAGGAAGCGCCATCAACGCTTCCCAGAGCTTCCGCTCTTCCACAAGCCCCTACGCCGCGGAGTGGCTGGAGCGACTCGATCGCTGTGCCCCTGATGCTCTCCATGTGTCCCTTGTCAACAGTGACGAGGCGCCTACGCTCTGGCATCCGTGCGTCTACGAAGATCCCGAATCCCCGTCAGCGGTAGCCGGAGACGGATGTGTCTGCTGGCAAACCTTTCGGGACCCGATCACATGGCTGCCCGTTGCCGCCCACCACTTCCGCACGGTCAGCGGCAATCATGAATACTGGCAGCACTACACCTACGCGCCGCTTTCTATCCCCGATGGCGAACGTCTGGGAACGCTTGTCATCGACCGTGAATCTGACATGTTCTGGGTTCGCACTTACAGCGGTGCGCTACACATCATTCCAGAAAGGCAGGGAGCCGGTTACGGCTCGGGGTACGGTGGCGGTGGGCCTGTCGAGCTTGCGCGCTTCATCGAGAGGGTCGTGAAGTCGGACGGATACGACGTCGCCGCCGGGACGACATACGAATCGCCGGACACAAAAGTGCTCGGCTGGGTGAGTAGTGCGGCAGCGGATCACACACAGGAACTGACGCTCGATCAGCTCAAGCTCCTTTGCCGCAGCGGCATGGGGACGTAGGACGGCGGCTCAGCCTACGCAAGGTGCGACATTGCTTGGGGCTACCGTACGACGCTGGGCGAGTTCCGGCGCCGCCTGACAATCGATCATGCGGCCGTTAGATACCGTCCGCGCTCAGATCGGCGCCCGCCCCACGTGACCAGCGTGCCGTGACACGCGAGCTTCTCGACGCTGTACTCGCGACGGCGCCCTTGGATGCGGCATGGTCACCTGGCTGCGCCGCCCGCCCGGGTCGTAGGGCTGCGTGGATCAGCGGGCAAGAGGGCCTCTGGGCTCCGTCGCAGCTTCATCTCGTCGTGATCGCGGGCGACATCATCCGGCTGTCGCGGGCGGGATGTCGCCGCCGGCTGGGACCTCGCGCGGTCCTGGGTCCGTCGCGAGTGCTGAGCGATCCGGGCCCCGGGGCAATGCGGTCGTCAGGGGTGCAAGGAGACGGCCGACGGGTTCGCGTCGAATGCGGCTTTGGGCCTGTTCGCGTCGGGGGTGGTGCCAGACTTGGGTTCATGACGACGGTGCCGCCGGATGATCCGGTGTCGCGGCTGCGCGCGGCGGCGGGGGCGCGGGAGCTGGAGCGGGTGTGCGAGGAGGTCGCCGCCGAGCTGGTGGCCGCGGGTGTCGAGCCGTCGTTCCGGATCGCTTCGGTCGGCTGGGATCGGGACGGGGCCCTTATCTGTGCCGACCGGTACTGGCGCCGCCGGTTGTTGGCCGAACCGACCGTCGAGGTCGCGGCCCGCTGCGCCCGCTGGCTGGTCGATCACGCCGACCCGGAGGTCCGTCCGGAGATCATCGAGAAGTGGGCGCTCGGGTACGGGTTCATCACGCGGGACACGGTCGAGCCGGCGGCGGAGGTCACTACAGCGACCGGCAGAGTTCTTCGGGACAGTGCCGGCTCGGCTGAGGTGGCGTATTTCACCGCCCTATACCACGCGGCGAAGCTACGCGCCGACTTCTGGTTCGAGGATCTGGACCGGTTCGTGGCGTCCTCGATGCTGGCGGTAGCCGCCGGCCCCTACCGGGACGGCCCGCTGTTCACGGCGCTGCGCGCGTTCGCCGCCTGCGGTATGAGGGACACCGCGCGGGGGACGCTGCTGGTGGAGACCGCGTGGGCGGCCGAGCCGCGCAGCCGGGAAGTCACCGACATCTGCCTGCACGCGATCGACGTCGCCGCCCCGTTCGAAGGTCAGAGCGACCTGCTGCGCCGCTCCGCGGCGGAGGCCGTGGCCACGAGTCCGCGGGCGCACCTGTGGTGGTATCGGCGGGCCCGCGGTGAGCGTCGCTGCGGCGATTTCGACGCCGCGTTGGTCTCGATCGAGACGGCGCTGGGCTGCCTGCCCGCGCAGGGAGCTCGAAACGCCCATGAGCATCTCCAGGAACGGTACCTGGGCGAACGTGACCAGATCGTGACCATGATGGCGGCGAGGGGGCCCTGGACGGCGCCTGACCAGCGCCCGGCACCGCGGTGGGTGCTCCCGCTGCTCGCGGCGCCGGTCATCGTCGTGCTGATGGTGGCTGTCACCATGGCTCTGACGACTACGTCTGCCCTGGGTGATGCGATCGGACGGATGGCGCTGCTCGCCGCCAGCGTGCTCATCTCCGCTTCCGTCATCGCAGCGGTCCTGCGCTCCGCGCGGCGCTTCATACCCTGACCATGTCACCCGCGAGTCCGCCTTCCCACGCTGCCTGGGCCCGTGCGACATCCCGCCGGCCGGCGTCTCCGGGCCTTCGCGGGCCTGTGATGGTCACCGCTGCGGATCGACGCTGCCCCGGCCGCTGCTACCCGTGGCGTTCGCCTCCGTGCCTGCCCCGGCGTTTCGGTGCCGACCGGGTGGGATGGCGCCAACCGGCGGGCCGCCCGGTGGTGGTCTGGTTGATCCGACCGGCGTGGCCGCCGCGGGAGCCGCCGACCGTGCCCAGGCTCGCCGGCAAGGGGCCGTCGGAGGGCAGGCCCAGCGCGGCGCGGTACTCGGCGTCGCGGACGTCACGGCGACGCCGCGCCTGAGCCCTTTCGTTTCTCATCGACATCTCCCGTGATGTTCACCGTCGGATGCTGTGTTTCCATGCTCGCGCGCCGATCCCGGCCCTGCGACCGCAAACATAGGCGGATATCAGCATTTATCGGGAGAGCGACAATCCTCGCTGGCTACCGATGTTCCGCCGGGTCAGTGCTCGTCGGCACGGCGCCGAGGCTGACTGCCCTCGGGTGTTGTCGGTGTTCCCGGGAGCCGGAGTCGATCCGCCCGCAGGGCGGAGAGGACGGGGATCGTGTTGATGGTGACGTCATCGAGGTCCGGCCAGTACAGGCCCTCGGGGCGGCGGGGTGGCCCGCAGGTGAGGGTCCGGGTGGGGGTGACGATGAGGTCGACGCTGAAGTCGTGGCGGGTTTCGGGGAGGTCGTCATCGACGAGCTGAAGGTCGTGGACGGTGGTGACGATGATGGTGGTGGGTCGGACGAGACCGGCTTCCTGGAGGAGCGCGAATTCGAGGTCGGAGTAGCCGGCGCCTTTCCCGAGCCGTACGCCGTGGGGGTTGACCGCGACGCTGCCGCAGACGACGAGGTCGATGGGTCGCATGTCGGCCACACCGATCTGGCGGGCGATGGCGGCGGCGACGTGTCGGTCGGCGGCCTGGTCCGGTGGGACGGGGAGGGCCGCCGGGTCGAGGTGGTAGAAGGGCAGCCGCTCCGCCAGCCTCGGGACCGCCATGTAGACGGTCTTGCCCTCACGCAGGGCGCGGGCGCGGACAGGTTGCTGGGCCCGGTCGGGAACCGCCTTGATGATCCGCGCTGAGGTCCAGGCGGGGAGGGCGGCGAGTCGGGCGGCGGCGTCGTCGGCGCCGGTGAACGCGGGGATGTGGCCGTGGACGCCGGGTGGTGCGGCGTGTTCGCGTTCCAGAAGGGTCCAGATCCGGTCGCGGACTCGCTGTTTGGCGTCGGCCACGTCGCGGTTCACGGGGCGGTGGGGACGGGGGGTGCCATGACGTCGAGGAGACGGTCGCGGGCGTCGTGGACGGTCGGGATGTGGCGCCAGGGCTGGAGTTCGCGGCTGATCGTGAACGCCATCGTGATGCCGCCGCCTCCCCAGGTGTGGGAGACCACGTCGAGGACCTGGTGGAAGGCGTGGACGGCGTCGTCGGGTTTCCGTTGGCGGATCTGCGCGAGAGCGAGGTTCCCCAGGACGATCGCGTCGGCCTTGGCCGAGCCGTGCGGGTGGGAGTGGGCGCCTGCCAGGAGATCTTCGGCTGTTTTCGGCTGGCCGAGGAAGAGGTAGCAGGAACCGGCCATGCGCGGAATGTGGCTGGGTGAGTGCAGGTGGCTCGCCTCGTCCGCGGGGTCGGCGCCGCTCAGGAGTTGTTCGGCGTGGCCGAGGAGCTCCTCGCAGTCGGTGGCGCGACGTTGCAGTGCGTGTGCCTCGGCGGCGTGCAGGGTGGCCAGCCCGGCGAGGACGTCGCTGGAGCCTTCGGTCACCGCCGCGCAGCGGCGGGCGAGATCAAGCGCCGCCTGCGGGGCCCGTTCGCCGTGCAGGGCGACGATCGTGGAACGCAGAAGCGCGTGTCCTTCCACGATCGGATTGCGTAGTTCGCGGCCGGCTGCGGCGGCCTGGTCCAGATAGGTGCGGGCCTGGTGGTGGTCGCGTCGCTGCGAGGCGTCCCAGACGAGTTGGCCTGTCAGGGTCGCCGCTTCGGCTTCGGCGGTCAGTAGTTCCCGGCGCAGCCTCATGGTCGGTGCCTGGGAGCGCAGATAGCTGATGAGGGCGAGCAGCTGGCCTGCCTCGGGCAGTAGCTCGGTCGGCGGCGTGCGGTCATAGAGGACATCGAGGTCCTCGACCCGCTGGCGCAGGAGCGCGATGGTCACCAGATCCACGGATCGGGGCTGGTCGCGGATGTGGCGGAGACGGTCTTCCACGGACTCGTGCTGACCCGCCGCGAGCACAGGCCAGGTCACGGGATCGAACGCCGGTCCGCGGGCCGGCCGGTCCCGCGGGCCGGCGGCTGCGGACCGGGCCGGGACCGCTGGTCCGGCCGGAGTCCGCGTGGGCGGCGCAGGGGTGGGTGAGGTGGGTGCGGGGGCGCTGATGGTGGAGAGGAGAAGCCGGTCGGCGGGGGTGAGACGGTCATGGTCGTCGAGGTCGAGCAGGGCGTGGACATCGGTTCCGTAGACGCCCGCGAGCAGGGCCAGGGTCTGGGGCATGAGCCGGCGCACCCGTGACCGCGGGAAGTTCTCCAGCTCGCTCAGTTTCGGTTCGGTCATCGGCGCTTTGCCCGCCGGGTCGAGTCCGTGTTCGGCGGCGTAGGCGTTGATCCGGTCCGCGGCCTGCGTCAGGGTCCAGCCGAACGCGTACCGATGCGCCGCCCGGGGGCGCAGACGGTAGCGGCGGGCGAACTCCGCGGCGATCTCCTGATGCGTCATCCCGCGATCCCGCATCCGGGTGCGCAGCTCGTCCTGTTCGGCGCGCAGGCTGGCCTTGGGCCTGGACATCCGAGCGTTCTCCTCGCCGGCGGCGGCCCTCCCGGCGGAGGGCCCGCAGAAGCAATCAGTCCTTCTCAAGGTAGCCGTACGGTCACGATGTCCGCGCACAGCCTTGGCCGTCGCCCGTGGTCTCCCCCGGTGGGCGGCCCGCCACGACGGACGGGGACACAGGCAGTCCGGGACGCCCCGCCAGCACCGGAAGGGCGGCGCCGCTTTCCCACCGGGCCAGGAGCTCCCCGTGTGCCGCGATGCCACCGGTTCGCGGCTCTCGTCGACGAAGACTCGGCTCCGCGTCACGGCGTTAACGCAGGTCACACCCGCGATCGGGGTGTGAACAAAACGTTCGCCGTGCGGGTAAGGACCACGGCCACCCCATCGGGTGATCATCTTGTGTGTTCTGCCTGCCGGCGAAAGGTGGGTGCCCGCTCTCCGACTTCAGGAGTTGACCTTGGCTTCGCAGCGCCTGTCCGAGACAGCGGCCACGGGTCGGCGCGCCGTCCGCGCCGACGGGCGGCACGGGTCCGGCCTCCTGGTCGTGCGCCGCTACGACCAGCCTCCTCCTCGTCCGCTCCGCCCCTCCGCCGGCGACAGCGGCGTCCTCGCCGGCGCCCGCGTGCGACCCGGACGAGAGCTGGTCGCCCTCAATCCAGCGCCAACGCTGGTGTCCGGCGCGCTGTCGGCGGCCTGCCCCGGTGGAAGCGTCACGGTCCTGGCCCCGACCCCCGCGGCGCTGGCCCAGATCCGGCCCACACCAGAGAACCGCCACCGCTGGGGGTCCGTCTGGGACGCCACCGAGCTACCCCTCCCCGACGCCAGCACCGACGCCGTGATCGGCCGCAACGCCCTGGCACCCCTCGGCCACCCCCGCCGCATGCTGATCGACATCGCCCGCGTCCTGCGACCGGGCGGACGGCTCTCACTGTGCGAACCCCTACTCGGCCAGCGCAACCCGATCGACCTCGACGGGCTGAACCGGCACGACCTGACCCAGGTCGAACGGGTCCTCGCCGGCGTCCAGCCCGCCGCCCACGCGTTCACCGTCCCCGCCGCGATCGGGAACGCCCGCCTCGCCGGCCTCACCGACATCGAGCACCTCACCGACACCGTCACGGCCAGGCTCGCGACCGTGGCCGCCGCCGAGGCGGCACTGCACGCTCCGGGCCCGGCCGGCGAGTCCGTCTACCAGGCGATCAGCCGCAGCCTGGGTGCCGCTTTCGCCCGTCGCTACGCCGACGCGTGGCGCGCGACCGCACGCCGAAGCCCCCTCCTCCTGACCACGCCGATCGTCTATCTCACCGCGACCAAGCCAGAAGGCAGCTGATGACCCGAGGACCCGGCGCCGCCACGTTCCCCCCACCCACAGGAAGCATCCACGCCGGGGATTCGTTCACGGGCATCCCGAGCGCCGATGACCCGCCCTACCCGCCGCCCACCTTCGACACCACCCGGCCGCACCCGGCCCGGGTGCGCAACTACCTGCGCGGCGGCAAGGACCACTTCCGCGTCGACCGGGAGCACGCCGACAGGATCATCCAGGCGTTCCCGGACATCGTGGACGTCCCTCGCGTGTCCGCACGCTTCCTGAACCGCGCGGTGACCCACCTGGCCGGGGAGGCGGGCATACGCCAGTTCCTCGACATCGGACCGGGCCTGGCCTTCGGATACGCCACCCACCAGATCGCTCAGATGGCCGCGCCATCATCACGCGTCGTCTATGTCGATAATGATCCGCTTGTTCTGACGCATGCCCGCGCGTTGTTCGTCAGCGCACCCGAAGGCGCTGTCGCCTGTCTCGACGGCGACGTCCACGACCCTGCCGCGATCATCACACGGGCGGCCGAGACCCTCGACCTCACCGCACCCGTCGGCCTGATCCTCACCGCGGTCCTGGGCCTTATCGCCGACCTCGACGAGGCGCGCACGATCCTTAGGACCCTGCTGGACTCCCTACCCCCGGGCAGCTGCCTGGTCCTGGAGGACGGCGTAGCCGAGCCGGACACCGAGCAGGCCAGGGCAGTGCAGGCGCTGTCCGAGGACCACGGGTACCACTACCGCACCTCCGAGGAGATCATCAGCTTCTTCGACGGACTCGACCTCGTCGAGCCAGGCGTCGTCTCCCCCGCCCACTGGCGCGACAGTCTCGGCGACGACGGTCCCCATGCTCCCTTCCAGATGTGCGGAGTCGGCCGCACATCATGATCCCGTCACCGGCCCCGGCTCGGAGGTCGTGAGAGGGGCACGCCGCCGCCGCGCCCTGCGCCCAGCGGGCAGCCAGGAGCTTTCCGGCGGGCCCTCCCTTCAGCCGCGGCATCCGACAACAGGTTCATACCCGCAACTTTCACCCAACACGGACTGGACCGTTACGCACTGCAAGGCAGGTGCCCGTTACCGTTCTGCGGCATGGCACGTGTGACGCCCGCCCTCGACCGTCTCACCGAGACCGTCCGAGCCGATTTCCTCCGCAACATCACCGATCCTGACATGACCGGGACCGGCCTGCCGCAAGCGATGACCATGGGCGACATGCTCGCGGCCAGAACGACCGCCGCAGCGGGTACGAGTGGCTACCTGCAACTCGGCTCCCACGTCACGAAGGCGATACCGCGGCTCTACAACATCCGACGTGAGCGACAGTACGAAACCGACGAGAAAACCCTGGAACGGGCAGTAGCCGACCCCGTTCTCCACGGCGTCGGCCAGGAGATCGCCGCGAACGTCACGACACTGGTCTGGGACGTTGACGGCTACCTGATCGGCTGGCTCTCCGAGACAGTGACCCAGCTCCCTGAGCCGCAGGTGAGCGCGCTCCTGCTGGAGCTCTGGCAGATCCGGGAGGAGGAGTTCGCCCCCGACGCTCCCGGCAGCGACCTCGACCTCAACGCTGACGATCCCCTGACGGCCACCTTCGACCATCCCCAGCACTACCTGCTCGACCTGATCGTGGACACGGTCCTCGCTCGGCTCATGAAGCGCCACGGACCCGAACTCCTCCTGGCCTGGGCCGACGCCGTCGACAAAGCCCACCGATAGCACCAGCTCCCTCGACCGACCTGGTTGTGCAGCGTGCCGGCGACCCGACCCAGCCCTGACCACTGCACCCAGGCGGGGATGGTTAATCGGGCCGCGGCCAGAGCGCCGCGTGCCGGCGCGCAGATATTCAGCCGCAGCCGTGTGTCCCCTTCCCCGGGCGCGGCCCGCGTCGGTGGACGGCCCACCGTCGCCACCGCCGAGATCATCCGTGCCGCTCGGGACATGCTTCCCAACCCCGATGTCAGTTCGTTTCCGGCCTGCTCAGAGCAGGGTGGGATGTTGCTTGCCGGTCTTGGCGAGGCGCTGTGCCCGTGCGTACAGCTCGTCGCGCACGAGCGCGGGTGCCGCGAACCCGTCCGCGACGGGGATGAGGAACTGCCCGGCGGCCTCTTTGCGAGCGGCGGGCGAGCTGGCCTGCTGATACTCGGGGGTCGTCAGCAGCTGGGCGGCCAGCTCGTCGAGCCGCGGGGTGAGCTGGGCGTACTGCGCCTGGGCCAGCGCCTCGGCTTGGTCGGCCGCGTCACGGCACGCATCCCAGCCGACCCAGCTGTCGGTGCCTTCCGGGAGGGCGAGCTTGGCGTACCGCTGCCTGGCCGCGCCCGCCCTCGCCGCCCGGAACCCCGGATCGGCCAACAGCACAGTCACCAGCTCGGCGGCCAGCCGTGCCCGCTCCTCATCGCTGGGGCGCTCCGCGTCCTCGTCATCGCGCCGCGCCGGGAACCGCGTCGACCGGCTGGCGGCCAGCTCCTGCCATTCGAGGTACCAGGGCGCGGACTGCTCCCAGAAATGGATCAGACCGTTCACGGCGAACGCGACGCTGACCCGGCCGGTCTCACCCTTGCGCCTAATCAGCTCCGCCGGCGGGTCCGCCACCTCACCGCCAGCGGGATCGAAGGCGACAGCCTCGAAGTACAGCACTCCGCCGCCGAGGGACGCGGCGAGGGCGAGAAAGCCCGGCAGGTCCAACACGTCCGGGGAGATGTTCACCTCCGGACCGAGGTCACGTTCCGGCACCGCCGGCACCAGCGTCACGGCACTGCGCGCCGCGAACTCCGTCACGGCCGCGGCCAGCTTCGCGAGGTTATCCACGATACGACGGTAGTGACAGCGAGCGACTATTTCCGCCGATTGGAGTAACCGAGCAGATCAGCGGTAGTTCCACAGGTTGGTGGTGTCGACGAGGTCGGTGTCGAGGTGGCCGGGATGCCGTGGTGGTCGCTGGCGCCGGGCGGGGTGTCGAGCAGCCGGTAGCTACGCAGGGCGGGCGCGAGCGGTCCAGACACCCGGATCTGGTCGATCCGGTCGTCGCTGCCGGTCCGGCGCAGCAGTGCCGGGTCGTCGGTCTGCTCGTAGAGGTGCCCGGCAACATCGACGTAGCCGCAACGTTCGAGCATTTCGGCGACCCTCCGGTCCGGGATCAGCTCCCCGTCAGGGCCGCTCAGGGTCCGGGCAGCGAGATTGCACACCGATGCGCGAGCGGTCAATGTGGCAGGGTGCCAGCTCCGCCGGCCTGGTGGATCGATGAGGCGGAGAGGCCGGTCGGCATGTCAGTGTGTCTTTCCGGCCTGGGCGCGCAGGCAGGAGGCGGCGTCGATGGTGGTCGCGGCCCGGATCAGCATCCAGGCGAGGGCCTGCGCCTCCTGCGCGGTGAGGTACTCGAAACCGCCGCGGGTGGGGGCGTGATCACCGAAGTCGGCGCTGATGACCGCAGGGTGGACGGTGGACGCGGTCACGTACTGCTCGACGCGCACCCGCAGCGGGCCGTTCACCGCGGATCGCAGTCCAGGTATCTCCGGGATGTCGATCTCCGCGATCTCCGCGATGTGCTGGTCGCCGGGGCCACCGGATTCGAGACGGAGATGGCCCTCTGGAAGCTGGCACCACGCGGGGCAGGAGTCGCTGGCCGTCATCGGAGGACCCGCCGACGCTTCGGCTGGTCGCGGCCGTTGGCGGAGGCCGTCGGGGTGGGAGGGCTGTGCCAGACGAGGCGGAGGTTCCGTCCCGTGACGGCGAAGATTTTCACGGCGTCGTCCACGTGGGAGCAGACCGTGGAGAACGTCCCGCCGCGCGCGACGACGACGGCGTGGTCGCTGAACTGGAGTCCCCAGCCGAACACGGTGTCCTCCAGCATGCCGATGTCCTGTTCGACGAGCGCGAACACGCGAGGCGCGTGTCCGGCGACGAACGCCTCCAGCATGCCGGGCGTGTCCTGGATGGCGCCCAGCCAGGCCAGGTCAGCCCGGAGACGATCGTCGGGCTGGGTGCGGGTCTCGGCGGTCATGTGGTCTGTTTCCTTTCCGGATAGCGCTGGGCAGGCGGCGCGCTCGCGCGACCGCATCGCCCTTCGGTAGCGGTTTCCCAGGGGAGCCGAAAAGCGGGGCCGGTAGGGGTTCCGTCGGGTCCGCGGGAGGACAGCGGCGCGCTGGCGTGGCAGGGGCGCGGTCCGCGTCCGCGGGCATCGGCGCTCCTTCCTGGCGGGAGAGGTGGAACCGTCACACCATCGCCCGGACGGAGGCCGGGGGTCATTCCCCCTCCGACGAACAATCTGTTCGGGGTGTGCTGCCTTTCTGACCTGCACGGATATGCCGGCGGTGGGCTCTCGCTTCGGCGGTGACCGCCCATTCCCGGGGTGCGACGTAGAGCCCTGCCGCCGCTGATCGTCACCGTCGCCGGCTGCGCTCGTCGGCGGCGAACACCGCCAGTCGCCGGCGTGTCACCACAGCCTTTGGAAGGTCGATCCTGCCGATTGATCCAGCGCGGTCCGCCCCGTCGCACGGGTGGCTGTGGGCGTCCGGTGGACCCCATGGCGAACAAACGGGGACGGTGCCAACAGTCTTCGCAGCTCCCGGCGGTTGCGGCGGGGTGAACGAATCGTTCCCGCTTGCGGGAATGACGGCCCGATCGACGACCGTGATGATCATTGTGACCGCTGCCCGCACGTCGCCTGAGTGGGTAGCACCGCCGACCAGAAGAGTGATTCGTGACGTCCCAGCATCCGACCAAGGCCGCACGCGCCGGCCGGCCCCAGAACCGGTCTGGCCGCTCCGCCGGCGAACACGTCGATTCCGATCTGTTGACCGTGCACCGCGCCGACCGGCGCGATCCCCGTCATCGACCCTCCGCGCTGGCGGCTGCCGTGCTGGACGGTGCCGCCGCCCGTACCGGACAGGACCTGCTGGATCTGAGTCTGGGCGCGAGACTGACGCCCGCGGCGCTCGCGGCCGTCGTGCCCGGCGGCAGCGTCACGGCCCTGGCCCCGACCCGGGCGGCGCTGAGCCAGATCCGGCCGACCCCGGAGAACGGCCAGACGTGGGGATCGGTCTGGGATCTCGCGGAGCGGCCCCTGCCGCTGCCCGATGCCAGCTTCGACGCGGTCATCGGCTTCAGTGTCCTGGCACCGCTGCGTCATCCCCGCCGCATGCTGATCGACATCACGCGGGTCCTCAGACCAGGGGGGCGTCTGTCGGTCTGCGAGCTCGTGCTCGCCCGACGTCAGCCCATCGAGCTGGACGGGCTCAGCGCCCACGACGTCAGCCGTGTGGAGAAGGCGATGGCCGCCGTCCGGCCGGCCGCCTACGCGTTCACTCCGGCCCATGCGGTCGGCAACGCGCGCCTCGCGGGGCTCACCGAGGTCGAGTACACCGAGGACACGGTTACCGCCCCGCTGGAGAATGTGAGCGCCGCCGAAGCCGCGCTGCACGCCCCGGGCCCGGCCGGCGAGTCGACCTATCAGGTGATCGGCCGGACCCTGGGCGCCGCGTTCGCCCGTCGCTACTCCGAGGCGTGGCGTTCAACCGCCCGCCGGCGCCCCATCCTCCTGCATACCTCCATCGCCTACATCACCGCGATCAAACCGGACGTCTCCCCCTGAACCCTCCGGCCGCGCGGTCGCCGCCACCGCTTCCCGAGACCTCACGCCTCACGCACCACCGTAGGGAAACGATCACACTCCGGGGAGATAGGGGCTGGCAACGAGCGAAGAGATACCCGTTCCCCTCGGTGTTTTCCCAGCTCAGGCGGGGTCCGGACGGGTGAACGGCTTCTTCGCGGTGAGGGGGATGACCACCCGACGCCGCTAGGACGAAGGTGTAACGGTTCCGTTTTGCCTACCGTCAGTGAGGACCGTTCCCATGATGAGAATCGTCTGGTCGAGGCATCGTGACCGCACTGTCTGTACGAGAGCCGGCTCGGTCGCCTGGTCGTACCGGTCGCGTCAGCCGAGAAGCGGTGTCGTCACCGAAGCGCGCTGGTCACGGGGGCGGTCGTGACGGGGACCGACGGCGTCGCCTCTGTGGGGGCGACCGAGGGGCCGAACGTGGCACGGGTCTACGACTTCTTCCTCGGCGGCGCGCACAACTTCCCGGCCGACCGGGAAGCGGCGGCGCAGGTCGAGCGGACGTGGCCGCAGATCCGTGACACCGCCCGGGTCAACCGCCTGTTCCTGGGTGAGGCGGTCAGCTACCTCGCAGGCGAGGTCGGCGTCCGGCATTTCCTCGACATCGGGTCGGGTATGCCGACGATGGGCAACGTCCACGAGGTCGCCCAGCAGCTGGCGCCGGACGCCCAGGTCGTCTATGTGGACAGCGACCCGGTCGCGGTCGCGCACAGCAAGATCCTGCTCGCACCCAACCCGCGCGCCGTGGCCGTGCAGGCGGATCTCCTGCGGCCCGACGAGATCCTGGACCATCCGCAGGTGTCCCGGCTTCTCGACCTGGGGCAGCCGGTCGCGCTCCTCCTGGTCGCGGTCCTGCACTTCTTCCCCGACGACACCGGCCCCCGGCATCTGGTCGCCCAACTACGCGAGGCCCTGCCCGCGGGCAGTCATCTGGTCGTGACCCACGCCACCGGCGACGGGCAGTCCCAGCAGGTCACGGAAGCGGCGGAGGTGTACCGGCGCACGACCGCGCCGTTCCAGCTGCGCGACCGTACCGAGGTGCTGTCGTTCTTCGACGACTGCACGCTGGTCGACCCCGGCCTGGTCCTGCTCCCGGGCTGGGAGCACGACCGGCAGCGAGGCCGGTCGCGTACGGCGGAGGGTCGGCTGCCGGTCTACGCCGGTGTCGGCCGCGTCCGGTGAGCCCGCGTTCAGGTTGCTCGACGTGCTGGAGCGACGGCGACGTCCACGACCTGCTGTCCCACGCCGACGAGTGGATCACTGCCGCGACCGCCCAGCGGTGGCCGCGCACCGAAGTGACGTTCGGCGCGATGACCACGGCGGGCGGGGCACTGTATCGCCAGGTCCGCACCGGCGACGGGACGACACTGTGCGCGACGGTCCGCCCAGCAGGCCGGGCGCTGTCACGCCTCGTCCGCGGCGACCACGGCGATCTCGCCACCGTGCTCACCGACGTCGGCGCCGACGCGGCAACCGCGACAGCCGGCCAGGCGCAGCAGCTCACGGCGCTGGCAGCCTACTCCCGCCTGTGGGTGGCCGCCCCGATCGCCTGGGCGAAGGGGGTGATGTTCACCCCCTGGGTGGACGGCGCCACGCTGGCCACCCGGCTCCGGACCCGGCCGATGGGGCTCACCGAGGTGGTGACGGCGCTGATGGACGACCTGAGCGACCTGCACCGTGATCCACCCGCCCAACTGTCCGAGGCCGCAGCGACGGCCCACCCGCTGCCTCGGGTCGTCGCCGACGCGTTGAACCACCCGGTGGAGCACCTCCACGCCGGCAACACGACGGCAGGCGAGATCGGGGAGCTTCGGGCGCTCGCGGGCAGCCTGTCGGCGCGGCTCGGCCGGTTGGCCGCCCAGCTGGACCCGATGCTGCTCAGCCGCGGCGGCATCGCGTTCGGGAACCTCAACCCACGCGGCGTCCTGTATCCCGACGGATCGTCGCGGGCGGTCCTGGTGTCCCCCGCGCTCGAACCCGGCGGGGACCTCGTGGACGCCGGAACACTGCTTGGCCATCTGCACCCGCTGATCCTCGGCTGCCCGCCACCGGTCCGGACGGAACTCGTCGAAGGCGTCGAGGCGTGGCTGTCCGGCCGGCTGGCCGCCAGCCGGGACCAGTGGCGGGACTGGCTGCACACCGTGTTGACCATCTGGGCGGCCACCGTCTACGACCAGGCGATCATCACGCTGACCCTACCGGCGGTCGTCCTCCGGCTCGACCCGTCGGCGACCGAGCCGCCGGCCCCGCCGCTGGCGGCGCTGTCCGTCCTCGACGTGCTCACCCGGGAGCTGCGCCGACGCGGCGCTGGTGCGGCGCTGAACGCCACCCTCGGCGCGCTCGCCGACAGCACGGCTGACCAACCAGCACGGCAGCTCGACTCCGCTGATCACTGATCCTTCACCCGTTCGCAGACCAAAGGTGCACGTCCATGGCTATCAGCCTGAGCCGGCCACCGGGCAGCCGATCACATCCCGCCCCTCCCACGCCGCCTGCGTCTGTTCCCGCCCCCGCCTCTCTGCCCGGTCAGGTCATCGCCGTTCGCGGCCGATCCACCGACCCGTTGATCACTTTCGGGCGGAAGACGGCCGCCCACCCGCCCGAGCGTGCGTTCGAGCTGCTGCGTGGCAGCGCGGTGCGCCTCCTTGACCGGCATGTCCAACGCAACGGTGTGTGCGAAGAGTGTGGGTGCACGTGGCCGTGCCAAGTGGTGGTGCTCGCCGAGAACAACCTCACGCTCGTCCACGACACCGCCCCCGCCCCGCCCGGCGCGGACACCCCAGACCTCCGCCGTCGGGAGAGCCACATGACCACCACCACCAGCGCACCCGAACCGGCCGTTCACCTGCTCCCGCACCGCGTCTGGCACTACCCGACCAGACCCCAGTCCGCCAGCGTCGCCCGCCGCGACGTCACCGCCCAGCTCCACCAGTGGAACCTCGACCATGTGATCGACACGATCACCCTGCTGACCTCCGAACTGGCCACCAACGCGCTCGCCTCCAGCCTGCACGGCGACGACGACCTGACGTCCCAGATCGCGATGCGCCTGACCTACAGCGACCACCATGTGATCGTCGAGGTCTGGGACGGAGGACCGGGCCACCCGACCCGCCGGGCTGCCGGCCCCGACGCCGAGGACGGCCGCGGCCTGCACCTGGTCACCAGGCTGACTCCGCGCACTGGCTACTACCAGGCCCGGGTCCACACCCCCGACGGCAGCCATCAGAAGCGAGGCAAGGTCGTCTGGGCCGCTCTGCCCCACCACACCCCCCTCCCGCGGCGCATCCCGACCGCCCCGACCGACGACCTGCCACGACGCGAACGCTTCGCCGCCCACGCCGCGACCACGCCCGCCACGGACGTCTTCGACCTCGACCTGCTGCACCGGGTCCGCGACGGCCTGCGCACCCTCGACACCCACCCAGCGCCAGTCACGTCCACCGGCTCCGGCCGTCACGCCCCACCTTCCTGACACGCGAGGGGAATGCCATGCCTGACCCTGCTACCAGCTCCTGCCCGCCGTGGTGCGAGCAGCCCGCCGGCCACCTCGACGTCGTGCCCGCGGGCCCTGGCGACTACCACGTCTCCGAATTCACGGTGATCGACCTGCCGCCCATCCCCGGCGTCCGTGACCAGACAGCGATCCAGGTCGCAATCGAGCAGTACGTCACCGCGACGACCACCTACCAACCGATGATCTCCCTGGGCGCCGGAGAAGAGGACCCCGACAGCGAAGCCTTCACCCTCGACGAAGCCGACACCCTCGCCGCGACCCTCACCCGCGCGGTCGCCGCCGCCCGCAACGCCCAGACACACCAACCCCCGAAGGACGATGACCACACGTAACGCCACAACTACGGGTCGTCGGGGTCGTTCCGTGAGGGACTCTTCCGGTGGCCAGGTGCGGTCCCGGCTGTGCGGACGGGCGGGGGCGTGCCATGCCATGGCGAGGGCCTCAGCGGACTGCCTCGTGGCAGCGCCCTCGCCTTCCCCGGCGACACGTCCTCACGACCGCAGACCAGCGACGACGAAACGGCCCGCATGCCTCTCCACCGCCACATCGTCCCACCCGCGCTCCGCCCGATCGTTCTGCTCGCCAGGATGCGCGACGTACTCCCGCCAGCGCGACTGGCGGACCTGCTCGCCACCTTCGACCCGACCGCCGGCCCGACGGTTCCGGAGTGGACCGACCTGTGCTCGGCTCTGGACGCCTACGACCACGCGGCACAGCTCGGCCTGAACACCGAGGATGCCCGCAACCAGGTCGACACCGCAGCCATGATCTTCCACCTGCGCTACGACGACGATCTCCAACCGCGCAGCGGCCTCCCCGAGCACCGAGCGGCCCGATAGACCCTGCACACCGAGCCAACCAGCCGAAATCGCACTCCCGTTGCCTGAGGGCAACGACGGCGAGCACCTATGCTCCCGCCCGCCACGCGAAGCGATGCGACGCCACGCGTCGAACGGATCGCACCGTCTCACACCATTCCCGCAGGTCAGCGACCTGATGAAGACCGAAGAACATGTTCGTCACGAGGGGAATGACATGCACGACCAGAAGGCTGATCATTATGGTCTCTTGGCTACCCGGTGGGGCGGACAGCGCCGTGGGCGACAGGTGCACGACCAGTTCCGACCCGACCGCGACGGATCACCATCAGAATCTTGATGCTTCGGGTGACGAACGCCCGGCCAGGCCCTGTCGGGAGGGGACGTGACGTGACTAGGCATAGTCTGCGGGTGGAGCAGGATGAGCTGCGGGCGCGGATGCGCGCCGTGGGCATGTCGCACGACGAGATCGCCGTCGAGTTCGCCCGCCGCTACAAGCTGCGCCCCCGCGCGGCCCACCGGATCGCGCACGGCTGGACCCAGCAACAGGCCGCGAACCACATCAACGCCCATGCCACCCGCACCGGCCTCGACCCGGACGGCGCCGCGCCCATGACCGCGCCGAAGCTGTCGGAACTGGAGAACTGGCCGCTGCCGAACAACCGCCGCCGACCGACCCCCCAGCTCCTCGCCCTGCTCGCCGAGGTCTACGACACCAGCGTCCAGAACCTTGTCGACCTCGACGACCGAGAACAGCTCACCCCCGCGGACCACCTCATCCTCAGCCAGACCGGCCAGTTTCAGCCCATATCCCCTCGAATACCTCTGACGCCTAGCCATCGTGGCCCCGTGAAGCTTTCCGGCCCGCCTGCGAGAACGGTACGGCCTGACGGGATCGAGCACCTATCAATACCGTACGTACCGGTGGAAATGGAGCGTGTCATGTCGGCTGCCAAGGAGTCAGGGGAGCATGCGATGTTCGCGGCGGCCGGAAGCCTCGACGAGAGTTCGGTGGAACAGCTCGCCGACGATGTGCGCCGGCTCGCGCACACCTACAACACCACGCCGCCCTTCCAGATGTTCACCGAACTGGCCAAGACCCGGAACACCGTGTACGCACTGCTGGAACAGACGAAACGCCCACGGCAGCTCAATGAGCTCTACGTCTTCGCCGGGCAGGTCTGCGGCCTGCTCGGCATCGTCAGTCTCGACCTCGGGTTCCCTGACGCGGGAGTCGAGAACGCCCGTGCGGCGTGGGCGTATGGGCAGATCGTCGACGATGACGGGCTGCGCTCATGGGCCCGCGCTGTCCAGGCCACCATCGCCTTCTGGTCGGACCGGCCCAGAGAAGGGATACGGCTGACGGCCACGGGCCTCGACCACGCCAGAGCGGGGTCCGGAACGGTTCGCCTGCACGCCGTGCAGGCCCGCTCCTACGCGATGATCGGTGCCGCGGACGAGGCGATGACCGCCTTGGTCGCCGCCCAGCGCGCCGCCGAGGCGGACGCCTCAGACGACCTTCTCGACAGTGTGGGCGGCGAGTTCTCGTTCGGCGAGGAACGCCGGCTCCTCAGCGCCGCCGCCACCCATCTCGCGCTCAGCCAACTCGACCAGGCTGCGCACGCGGCGTCCCAGGCGATCGACTTGTTCACCGCGATACCGATCGCCGACCGGTGGACACCAGGTGAGCACGGCGCCCGGATCGATCTGGTCGTCGCCCGAACACTGGGCGGCGATCTCGACAGCGCGCACGATGCCCTCGTCCCCGTCCTCGCGTTGCCGTCCGAGCAGCGCACGGGGCGCCTGACGGGGCGGCTCCACCGGCTGCGCCGGTCGCTGAGCCAGCCGCGTTACCGCGGATCTGCCGAAGCCGAGGACCTTGACGACCAGATCGAACACTTCGTGCGCGAGTCGGCCACCGCCATGCTGCCCCCGGGCACCTCACACCAGGCCCTTCTCGCCGGAGGCGGCCTGTGACCGGCACTCCCACAGGTCGACGAGGCGGCGCTCTCTGTCGGGGTCGAAACCGTGCTCGTCCTGACGTTCATGCCGGACCGGAGCGCCACCGGCCGCCAGCCACGCCCACGTGGCCAGGACCGTCTTCTCGATCGGCCGGCAACGCAGGCCCGCCGCCGCCGCGCGGGTCGCATCCAGGCGCCATGTCCCTGGCTGCACCCGCCACAGCGGGATCTCCGTCCACTGACGCACCCCCTGTTCGACCAACCAATCGGGTTCCGCCCAGACAACCTCGATCTCATCTGCGCCTCGGACGTCCCGCGTCGCCGCAGCGCACGCGTCCAGCATCCGGCCGTAGGTCGCGTGGCCGGTGGGCGCCGCGACGTTGAAGATGCCGCTGGCCGACCGCCCGATCAGGTCGAGCAGGAACGACGCGAGGTCACGCACGTCCACAGGCTGGATCGGCCTGTCGGCGGGTGCGGGGGCCAGCACCCGCCCGCCGCGCGCCATCCGCCGAAGCCACCACGGCAACCGTCCGACGTACTCGTACGGGCCGAGAACCACCCCCGGCCGCACCATGAGCAGCCGATCCGGGGAAACGCTCCGCCGGACCGCGGCCTCACACCCGGCCTTGTGGGGGCCGTACCGCACCGCGTCCCAGCGAGGATCTTCCACCACAAGATCGGGGTTTCCCGGATGTAGAGGTGAGGATTCGTCGACCGGGGACGCGGGCCAGTCGCGATACACCGAGACGGTCGACACGAACACGTACCGACCGGCCTGCGCGCCCAGAACCTGAGCGGCCAGGCCGACCGAGCGGGGCTCCGCTCCGCCGACGTCCACCACGGCATCCCACGGCCCCGCCGCCGCGAGGCGTTCAAGATCCTGGACGTCGGTTCGGTCGCCGCGCAACGGGTGGACCCCTGCGACATCCGGTCCGGACCTACCCCGGTTGAACGTCGTGACCGCCCAGCCACGGCCCACCGCGTCCTCAGCCAGGACACGGCCGACGAACCAGGTTCCTCCCAGGATCAGCAGGCGCATGGCGCAATCGTCTCAAAAGGACTTTCCTGTGCGGCCGGCGCTTCCGTGTGATCGTCGATGTCGCGGACACTGCGAAGGAGAGGCGACCTGCCGCCAGTCCGGACGCGGGTCGGCGGAGCCCCTGGCCCAACGCCGTAGCCGCCCGGCACATGTCGCCAGACCAAGGCGCAAGCGCACACCCAGCCGCCGCAGCCGAGGGCAGCGCGTGCCTGCCCTGACGCGGCAGACACCGGCAGTCGATCAGCTTCGGAGGCCGCAGCCTCCCGCTGCCGGCCGAGTCCGTAGCCGTCTGTCACCGACAGCCGTCCGCTCAGGATCAGCCGGGAGAGAGGCGCCGCGGGTCGCGCGAAGGAGCCGCATCGTCGGTGGAGCCGGACCAGACGCCGTCGGAACGCGGGAACAGGTTCAGGTCGCCGTGGTCCCAGACAGGTGATCGAGG
The DNA here is from genome assembly GCF_001306465.1 of Frankia sp. R43. NCBI lineage: Bacteria > Bacillati > Actinomycetota > Actinomycetes > Frankiales > Frankiaceae > Frankia > Frankia sp. R43. The sequence continues at coordinate 1,012,301 of NZ_LFCW01000001.1, forward strand.
CCGAGGCCGGCGGGCCTGCCGAACGAATCGGCATGATCGCGCCGGATAGATGCACCCTGACACCACTGTCTGCGCAGGTCAGCTGTCTCTCGGGAGCCGAAGAGAAGCTTCGTCGTGGTGGGAATGACTTGCCCCCCGGGCTCCAGCCATCGTGGTGTGGCGCCATACGCGGCATCCACCGATCTTGATCGGTGCGCGGGCCGTACCACCCGAGGGGAGCGAGATGATCATGTTTATGTGTCGCGTTCGCGCCCGGTCCGCGTGCACGCGTCTCGCCGCTGGGGCGACCGTCAACGAAGCGGCTCGTGGGAGGGGCGCGGAGGTGATCACATCGGCGCTGATCGGCTCGTCCGGTGCGGGAGTGAAGGGGTGGCGTGGCGAAGGTCTTCAGGCCGGTCCACTCGCCGGATAGATCGTCAATGTTTATGAGGGCCGCCCGGCCTGAGGCGGTCCGCGTGCAGTGGAGAGGACATCGTGACGACCGTTGACACCATGGGCAGCGAGAGCCTGCGTCACGCGATGGTCGACCGCCTTGCGGCTGATCATGAGGCGAAAAGGCTGGTGCTGCGACCCGAGGTGGAGGCGGCGCTGCGGACCGTTCCCCGCGAGCTGTTCACTCCGGGCCTTTCGCTGGAAGAGGCGTACGACGTGAACGCGGCGGTCCTGAAGAAGATGCGAGGCGCGGAAGCCATCAGCTCGGTGTCGGCGCCCTACCTGATCGCGGAGATGATCGGTCAGGCGGCGAACGCGCTCGGCGGGCTGGAGGGCCGGCATGCGTTGGAGATCGGCAGCGGTGGCTACAACGCGTCGCTGCTGAGCGAGCTCGTCGGCCCGTCGGGGTCGGTCACGACCGTCGACATTGATCCCGAGATCACCAGCCGGGCGGTCGCCTGCCTAGCGGCGGCGGGCTACACCGACGTCACGGTCGTGTGTGCGGATGCTGAGCACCCGGTCGAGCCGGTCCGCCAGTACGACTTGATCATCGTTACGGTCGGGGCGTGGGACATCCCGCCTGCGTGGCGTGATCAGCTCACCGAGGACGGGGTACTGGTCGTGCCGTTGCGCACGTTCGGGATGACGCGCTCGTGGGCGCTGCGGCGCCGCGGGGACCGCCTGGTCAGTGAGAGCCGCCGCCAGTGCGGGTTCGTCTCCATGCAGGGCGACGGAGCCCACGAGATGCGCTACCTCGACATCGCCGAAGGCGTCCACCTGCGCGTGGACGAAGACCGGCGGGTCGACCACGACCCCGCCGTCGTCGGTGCTCTGCTCGCACAGCCGCGTGAGGAGGCGTGGACAGGGCTGAGCCTGCCGCCCGTCACCATCCTGGCCGACCTAGATCTGTGGCTGGCGACTCGCCTCACCTACGAGACGCACTTCGTGGTGCTGTCCGCACAGGCGACCGCCGTCAAATCCGGCATCGTCGCTCCCGGCTGGCGATTCGGCACCCCTGCCACCCTCGACGATGACGCCACCTTCGCCTACCGGTCGGCGCTGCGCTGGACCGACCGGCGGTTCGATCTCGGCGCCTACGCCCACGGACCCGCCGCCGCAGCAGCGGCGGAGCGGATGGTCGAACACATGCGTGCGTGGGTCGACGCGGGAAACCCGACACCGCGGCTCCACGTCCTTCCCGCGCACACCCCGGACGGCGACCTGCCGGACGGGGCAGTCCTGGACAAACGGCACAGCCGCCTCGTCCTGACCTTCACTCCCGAGCAGAAGGGAACCCCCTGATGGACAACCCCGAGTACGAGCTGAACCTGCGCCTGGTCGACGCCGGTCCTCTGGCGAGCGGTCACGCGACCAGTACCGACGACGAGTGCGGCTCCGGCAACACGGAGTCGCAAGCCTGCACGACGACCAGCGACTGACCCGTTCGCCCGGCTACGCGGAGCCTTCAGATGTACCAAGCGGTCGACGCGGCGTTGATCAGGGTCGCCTCCTACCCCCGAGATCTGATGCTTCCGGCATGGCCGGACCTGACTCTGGGCCAGCCCGACGAGTGGCTGGGGTGGCTGCGCCAGGTGTGGCGGTTTGCGGAGTTCGCGGCTGCCGTCGAGCAGGCCGCGCCTCACCTGGCCACCCAGATCGAACGTGCTCTTGCCGATGAGCCCATGGACCGGCGCAGGCTGTGTCGTCTGGTCGAGGCGACGGTCCGATATCTGCTGAGGTGGACGACTCGTGCGACTCCGTTCGGCCGGTTCGCCGGCGTCGCTCCGGTCATGTTCGGCCCCCGCGCGGTGGTCCGGTGGGGCGAGCAGCATCACGAGGTGGTTCGACCGGACGAACGCCAGGTCGCCGAGCAGGTGTCAGCGGCGGAGCAGAACCTGGCGATGCTGCGGACGGTCCAGGTCGTGACCAACTCTTTGGGGTATGCCCGCGGCGGGATATGGGTGGTGCCCTGCGCTCACATTGACGGCGACCGGGTGTGGGACGCCGAGATCGATCTGACCGACCCCGTACGCGTAGCGATCGAGACCGCACGCACCCCGATCGCGTTTAGCCAGTTGGCCGCGACGATGTGGGGCGCACCGGCCAACGTGGCGGCGGCCGAGAGCCTGCTTGCCGCGCTGGTGCGCGCGGGGGTGCTGGTGTCCGCGATCCGGCCGCCTATGACCGTGACCAACCGAGCCGAGCACCTTGCCGACTCTTTTGCCCTTCCTGAACCCAACGGCCAGATCGCGGTCGATCTGCGGATCGACTGCTCAGTGACGCTTCCTCCCGCTGTGGTCCGCGAGGCGGCGGACGCGGCCTCGGCACTCGTCGCCGTCGCGCCGCGTCTGGTGGGCTGGGCGGCCTACCATCGTGCGTTCCTCGAACGGTGGGGTCCTCGCGCGGCGGTGCCGCTCCACGACGTTCTGGCCGTCCTGGGCTTTCCCGCCGGGTACCGGGGCTCACCGCGCCGTGGCCCCGTGACGTTTACCGCCCGGGACAGGCTGCTCACGGCGCTCGCCCAGCAGTCGGCGCTGGACGGCGGTACCGAGGTGGTTCTCGACGACGAACTGCTCGGATCGCTGCGCGGGGACGATGACCGTCCGCCGATCCCGCATACCGAGCTGCGGTTCGCCCTCGCTGCCGGCACACCGTGTGATCTCGACCGTGGCAGGTTCATGTTGACGGTGGTGAGCGGGGCCCGCCACGCCGGTGTCGCCGCGGCCCGGTTCCTGCACCTGCTCACCCCCGCCGAGCTGGAGCGTTTCCGCGGCGTCTACACCAGTCTGCCGACGGCGACGCCCGGTGCTGCCAGCGTGCAGCTGTCCGCACCTCCGCTGGACGTGCGCCTGGCCGCCGTCGCCCGTGCACCCGAACTCCTGCCCTTACTGCCCGTTGGCGACTTCCATCCCGGTCCGAGGTGGACCGTGGCGGACCTGGCTGTGGCCGCCGACAGCGACGGGCTGTGGCTGTTGTCCCGCTCGACCGGCCGTCCGGTGGAGCCGCTGCTGGTCAACTGCGTGCGCCTACCCACCGGCCAGCAGCCCCTGGTCCGGTTCCTCACGGAGATCTGGACGGCGGGCACGGCGCCGTGCGCCCGCTTCGACTGGGGACACGCCCGCGGACTGCCGTTCCTCCCACGAGTGCGGCGGGGCCGTTCGATCCTCCACCCGGCCCGCTGGACCATCTCCGCGACCGCGCTTGGTTCCCCTGCCGCGAGCTGGCCGGATTGGAAAGCGGCCTGGCAGCGACATCGCGAACGTCACCGTCTGCCACGCGAGGTGCTGGTGGGCGACGACGATGTGCGGCTGCGCCTCGACCTCGACGAGAACGCCCATCTCGCGGTACTGCGCAGCCACTTCGACCGACACGGCCGCGCCGTCCTCACCGAGGCCGGCGGGCCGGCCGACTGGATCGATGGCCGACCCGCCGAGTTCCTGCTCACCCTGGCCCGCATCGCGGCCGACCCTCACCCGGCCGACCGGCAAGCCCGACCCGTCAGCACCCTCACCCACCGGCCCGGCCCGGCCCGCTGGCTCGACATCCGCCTGCACGGACAGTCCGATCAGATCCTCGCCCGCCTGGGCGACTTTCCCAACCTGCCGGGAGGGTGGTGGTTTCTGCGCCACCCGCATCCGGAGCCCCACCTGCGTCTCCGCATCCCTCTCGCGCACACGGCCCGGTTCGCCGATGTCGCCCACGACCTCGCCGGATGGGCACAGCGGCTGCACGACGACGGGCTGCTGGCCGACTACATGCTGGCCACCTACCGGCCGGAGACCCGCTACGGAACCGGGCAGGCTCTCACCGCGGCCGAGGCGGTGTTCGCCGCCGACTCCCACGCCGCCCTCGGACGCCTGTCCGGTGATCGCCAAGCCGCCACCGCGGCAGGGATGATCGCCATCGCTGACGGGTTTACCGGGGCCGGTGCGCGTTGGCTTGTCGAACATGCGCCCTACCAGGGCGGGCCCCGGCTGAGCCCAGCGCAGCTCGCAGCCGTCCGCGTCCCGTACGGAGATGCCGGCCTGGCCTCGGCGCTGGCGACCTACCGGACTCTCGCCACTCGGGACGGCCTGAATACCGATCAGCTGCTGGCCGAGCTGCTGCATCTGCACCACGCCCGCATGATCGGACCCGACACCGCCTGCGAACGGTACTGCCTGCGCCTGGCCCGTGCCGTCTCCCACACCGACCTCGCTCGGCGGGCATCATGATCGCGGGCCAGTCGCTCGCCGAGGGAGCGGCGGGCATCGCCCTGCTTCACCTGGAAACCGGCAACTGGCCGGCGACCTACATGGCACTGGGGCAGGCCATCGCCGATGGGGTCAGTACTGCCGAGGGCGCCAGCCTCTACTACGGCGCCCCCGCCCTCACCTTCGTCCTCGCCGCCTGCGACCAACCGGGCCTCGCCCGCGCAAAGGCGACCGCCGCCGCCGGAACCGCGACGGTCGCCCGCCGACGCCTGGACGCAGCCCACCGCCGCATCGACAGCCGCCAGCGACCGCAGTACGCCGAGTTCGACCTCATCCGCGGGCTGACCGGCCTCGGTGTCGCCCTGCGTCGCGTCGGCGATCTCGACCTGCTCCGCGACGTGCTGGGCTACCTGGTACGACTCACCGAGCCGATGGAGGGCCTCCCCGGCTGGTGGTGCTCCCATGGTCCGAACCGGAACCAGACGGGTCCAGCCGGCGGACACAGCAACCACGGGATCGCCCACGGCGTCACTGGCCCACTCGCTCTCCTTGCTCTCACGCTGATCGACGGGGTCACGGTCCCCGGCCACGCGGAGGCCCTCGACCGGATCTGCCAGTGGCTGGACAGGTGGAAACGACAAACCCAGGGCAGTGTGTGGTGGCCGGAGTTCGTCACACTCGACGATCTCGACCGGTCCGAACCTCACCAGCGCGGCCCGGTGCGCCCGTCGTGGTGTTACGGCACGCCCGGGGTCGCTCGTGCCCAGCAGCTCGCCGGCCACGCTCTTGGCGACACCACCCGACAGCGCGACGCTGAGGCGGCCTTCGTCGCCTGCATCACCGACCCGACGCAACTCGGCCGCCTCAGCGACCGCTGCCTGTGCCACGGCACCGCAGGGCTGCTCACCGTCGGCCGCCGGATCACCGCCGACGCGCTCACTCCGATCTCCATCGGACCACTGACGCACCTGCACCAGCACGCCACACCCACAAAATCCACCGGCTTTCTCGACGGCTCGGCCGGTTCTGACCTGGCTGCCGCAGGGACCACCACCCGCTGGGACGCCTGCCTCCTGCTCTGCTAACCGAAAGGGCCGCTCATGGATGAGACAGCCTGGAAGCAGGTGAACATCACCTATCCCGGCGCCGACCGTCATCAGCGCGAACGCCGTGCCGTCGACCATCTCGTCCGCGTCCTGCCCGCCGCCGAAGCCGACGGCCTGCTCACCGCCTGGTTCTTCATCCGCAAAGGCGCCTGGCGCCTGCGTTACCTACCCACGGCCGCGAACAGCCGCGACGAGCCGAACCCCGACCCCGTGCACCGGGTCCTCACCGACGGCGTCCGCTGGACACCCGACATCTACGAACCCGAGGTGCACGCCTTCGGCGGTCCCAGCAGCATGGACATCGCACACGCGCTGTTCCACCACGACAGCCGTCATCTCCTCACCTTCCTCCGCGACGACCCCGCCGACCGCAGAGAACACTCCCTCTTCCTGTGCACCGCACTCATGCGCGCGGCAGGACTCGATGCCAACGAGCAGGGCGACGTGTGGGCCCGGATCGTCGAGCAGCGTCCCGGCCTCGCCGACCTACCAGCCGACCCCCAGGTCCGGGCTTCGTTTATCAGCGATGTTCGCCATTTCCTCCTCGGCGACGCCCGTGCGGACCTCATCGCCCCCGGCTGGCTCACCGCCTTCCAGCAAGCGGGCAGCGGACTTCGAAACCTTCGGGGAGAAGGTCGGCTCACACGCGGAATTCGCGCGATCATCTCGCTGCATGTGATCTTCCACTGGAATCGGCTCGGGATCGCGGCGACCGCACAAGCCACTCTCGCGCGGGCCGCAAGGGAGGCCCTATTCGATAGCGTGCCCGGATGCCACCGGGAGCATTGAGATCCCTGGAAATCCCATCGCACCCGCCGCTGGATCACCGCCAGGAGCCACCAGCGGTCCGGCCGAGGCACCCCGCCTTCTCCCGCCCCGCTTCGGCGGCGTGGCTCCTGGACGCCGCTCGTGACCACACGGCTACGGTGAAACGGTTCGTTTTAGGGGAGAGAAGGTTTGGAGATCACCCCTCGGGTCGGGAGGAAGTGCGGTGTCCTCATGAGCAAGGTCGGCCAGCGTGTGGAGCAGGAGGAGTTGCGGGCCCGGATGCGCGCGGTGGGTATGTCCCACGACGAGATCGCTGTCGAGTTCGCCCGCCGCTACAAGCTGCGGCCCCGTGCCGCCCACCGCCACGCCCGCGGCTGGACCCAGACGCAGGCCGCGAACCACATCAACGCCCACGCCGCCCGCGTCGGCCTCGACCCGGACGGCGCCGCGCCCATGACCGGCCCGAAGCTGTCGGAACTGGAGAACTGGCCGCTGCCGAACAACCGCCGCCGGCCCACCCCCCAGATCCTCGCCCTGCTCGCCGAGGTCTATGACACCAGCATCCACGGTTTGATCGACCTCGACGACCGCGAGCAGATGCCTCCTGCTGATCTGCTGCTCATCACCACGATCCGTGAGAGGGACGTGCCGGCGAGCGCTGTCGGTTCGCTCCCACGAGCGCAGTCGGCAGGCTCGGAGGTCACGCCGATGGTGGATGCGCCGAATCGGCAGCAGTTCCTGCTCGCGGCGTCAGCCTTGGGCGTTGCTGTGGTGCTGCCCCGACAGCCGGCCGCGCCGTCCCCGTCCGTGAGCGTCCGGTCGACCGTGTTCCCGGCCGCGGACGATCTTCTCGCTGATCTGCGAGAAGCCATCACGGCACCGGCGGAGTGGTCCACCGATCCCGACCCGGCCTCATTCGCGGGCCCTGCCGACCTTGACACTCGCACGCGGGAGTGCCACGACCGCTACCAGCGGGCCGACTACGCAGGCACGGCGAGACTTCTCCCCGCGGTGGTGCGGGGCATCGAGACACTCACGGTCGATCCGCCGACTGGCGTGAACCACCGCGCGATCCGGCGGACGCAGGCCGTCGCGTACATCGCTGCCGCCAAGCTCGCGACCAAGACCGGCGACCACGATCTCGCCTGGCTGGCCGCAGACCGTGGCCAACACGCGGCGCTCGCCGCCGACGCGCCAGCGCTGCTGGCGACAGCGCGCAGACAGATCGCCTGCGTCTTCCACGACACGGGACGGCTGGCCGACGCCGAACGGGTCGCGGTCAGCGCACTCGACGCCCTGAACCAGCGACCAGGCGACGAGGACCACCGCGACCTCTCGTCCGCGCGGGGCGCTCTTCTTCTGCTCTCGGCAATGACCTCGATCCGCCAAGGCGAGCGGACGGAAGGCCGCCGCCGGCTCACCGCCGCGGTCAAGCAGGCTGACGCGCTTGGCCGGGACGACAACCGGCTGTGGTCGGCGTTCGGGCCGACGAACGTCGCGATCCACACCCTTACCGCCGCCCTGGTACTGGACGATCCGACAGAGGCGGTCGGCGTCGGCGAGCAGATCGACACACGTCTGCTGCCACCCCCGCTGGCCGGCAGGCGCGCACGTCTGCACGTAGATCTTGCCGACGGGCATGCCCGCCTGGGCGAGGATGCCATCGCGGCGGTGCACATCCTTGACGTCGCCCGCCGGGCGCCGCAGCTGCTGAGGGTTGATCCGACAGCTCGGGCTGTGCTGGCGACGCTGCTCGGCCGTGCCCGCGGTTCCACCGTCTCGGTCCTACGGAGCGTCGCGGAGCAGGCCGGAGTCACGACGTGACCGGTGGACGACCGATGCTGCATCTGGTGGTCTGCGCGGCCCCACCCGCCGCGCAGGTCGACGAGCTGATCCGCCACGTCCACGGCGATGGATGGGCAGTCTGTCTCGTACCGACGCCGATCGCCACGACCTGGCTGGACGTGCACGCTCTGGAAGGGCTGACCGGCCACCCGGTCCGCTCTCGACCCCGGCGGCCGGACGAGCCGCGCCTGCCACCCGCGGACGCCGTAGCGGTCGCCCCCGCGACCTTCAACACGATCAACAAGTGCGCCGCCGGGATCAACGACAACGCGGCGCTCGGCGTCATCAACGAAGCGATCGGACTCGGGCTCCGCGTCGTCATCGCCCCCTACGTCAAACCCACCCTCGCCGCCCACCCGGCCTTCGCCCGAGCCCTACGCGATCTGACCGCCTACGGGTTCACCGTCCTGCCGACCAACGCGATCGGGCCCCCCGACGGCACCACCTCCTTCGCCTGGCGTCCCGTTCTCAATTCCCTGCCAGCGCGTCGACCCGCCGGTGAGATCTCCGCGCCAGAGGACCCATCGTGACCATGTGCCTATCCCATGACTCTGCTGCGCGTCGACCCGCGCATCATTCTGGATGGCGGCGCCCAAGTCCTGATGGAAGGAGCCTGTCTCATGCCCAGACCCAGTCAGCGTGTTGAACAGGATGAGTCGCGGGCACGGATGCGCGCGGTCGGGATGAGCCACAACGAGATCGCGATCGAGTTCGCCCGCCGCTACCACTACCGTCCCCGCGCCGCCCACCGCCACGCCCGCGGCTGGACCCAGACGCAGGCCGCGAACCACATCAACGCCCACGCCGCCCACGCCGGCCTCGACCCGGACGGCGCCGCGCCCATGACCGGCCCGAAGCTGTCGGAACTGGAGAACTGGCCGCTACCGAACAACCGCCGCCGGCCCACCCCCCAGATCCTCGCCCTGCTCGCCGAGGTCTACGACACCAGCATCCACAACCTGATCGACCTCGACGACCGCGAACACCTTCCCCCTGCCGACATGCTCCTCATCAACACCGCGCGGGGGAACCCTGCGGCGGACCCGGAACGTGGATCAGCGCCGGCTCCTGTGCTCGCGGACGACTCAGGCCAGCCTCGCAGAGGCAGACAGATCACGATGCCAGCCGTACCAGCACCGCAGGTCATGAGGCCCGCAGATGCTACGGGAGCCGTCATGCCCGACCTCGATCGACGAGACTTCGTCACCGCGACGGCCACCGTGCTCACATTCGGCAGGCCCGCCCTGCGGAACGTAGACCCTGCCCTCGTCGACTACTTCAACCAGCAGCTGGAAGGCCACTACCGAGCGGACATGATGCTCGGCCCCAGCGAGCTGATCAGCACCGTCACCGCCCAGCACACGCTCATCGGCAATCTGGTGGCGACCGCCCACGGGGACACACGGCGGGCCCTCCTCGGCGTAAGCGCGGCCTACGCCTCGTTGATCGGCTGGCTCCATCAGGATGCCGGTGACCTTGCGAGTTCGTCCGTCTGGCGGGGCGTCGCGCTGGAGGCCGCACAACGCTCCCGGGACCACCAGCTCGTCGCCTACGCGCTGCTCAACCACGCATCCGTTCGCACCGATCTCGCCGATGGCCTCGGTGCACTCGACCTGTGTGGCGCGGTCCTGGCCGACGCCGGTCGACTCAGCCCGAAGATGCGGGTCTTGGCACTCCAGCAGCAGGCCCACGGCGCGTCGCTCGTCGGAGATCGCGCGACCGTCGACTCCGTCCTGGACCAGGCGGCCCCGCTCGTGGAGCGATGCGACGACGGCGTGCCGTGGGGCAACGCCTGCCGGCGCACGCCGGCCTACCTGGAGGTGCAACGCGCGACCTGCTACGGACGTTTGGGACTGGCCACGGCCGCCGCCGGCCTGTGGCAGCAGGTCCTCGCAACGATGCCTGCCCATGCCCGGCGGGATCGCGGCGTGTATCTCGCCCGTCAGGCCACCGCGTGTGTCCAGAACGGCGATCTGGGGCGAGCGGTCGAGGCCGGACAGCTCGCGGCGGACGTGGCGGTGGAAACTGGGTCGGTGCGGATTCGCCGTGAGCTCGCCGGCCTACGGCAAGCCGCAGAACCCTGGAAGGGCACGGCCGTCGGCCGCGACCTCGACGAGATCTTCGCGTTCTAAAGGAGCCCCGACGTGCCGGACGTTCCCGTGCCCTTGGCCGACGACGAGATCGAGGTCCGGCTGCGTGAGCTACCCGGCTGGACCCGCGTAGGCCAGGAGATCACCAAGTCCTTCCGCATCCGCTACCACGGCGGGGTTGCCCTGATCGTGCATGTCGCCGACGTCGAGCGGCTCATCGGCCATCATGCGGACATTGACCTGCGCTGGGACAGCATCCGTTTCGGGATCACCACACACGACGCCGGGCATCGGATCACCGCGGCTGACTTCGATCTCGCGCGACGTATCGACCTCATCGCCCAAGCCCACAGCGCGGAACCGCTTTGACACCCCTGCCAGGATCGCGCCTTGGTGACCGGCATTGCCGAGGTTCCGGCGCGCTGATCGGCACGTTTGCCTTCAAGTGAGGTCATCGCGCAGTTGGTGGACTCAGCGGACGGCTCGACCCGCCAGCTCATGGCGAAGGTCCGCTCGTCGTTCGCCGCGTTCGCGGCCTGGCTGTGGCTGGACGCCGGCGATCCGGGCGCCGCGATGCGCTGCCACGACGCCGTCCTGGAACTGGCGCACCGCTGTGGAGAACGTGACGCCGTCGCCTGCGCGCTGGTCGACCGGGCGATGGCCTTCACCGACCTGGGCAACACAGCAACTGTGATCGACCTGTGCCAGGCCGTGCTAGTCGACGCGCAGTACCTTTCACCCGAGGTTCAGGTGTTCGCCTTGCAGCAGCAGGCACACGGCGCCTCGCTGCGCGGTGACCGCCGCCAGGTCGATCTCCTGCTCGATCAAGCTGGCCGGCGCGTGGACCAGGTCGACGTCGAGGAGTGGGGCACGGCCTGCCGCCGCACCGACAGCTACGTCGAAGTGCAACGCGCCACCTGCTACGGACGGCTCGGCCTCGCAGACGACGCCGACCGGCTCTGGCAGCAGATCATCCCTGCCGCACCCCCGTCAGCCCGCCGCGACGTCGGGGTCTGGTCAGCACGCCACGCGGTCGCCGCAGCGCGGCAGGGAGAACCGGAACGGGCAGTGGAACTCGCGCGCCAGGCAAGCGCGCTCGCGGTGGAGACCGGCTCCGCACGTGCCCGGCGGGAACTGGATACGGTCGCCGTGGCGATGGCCCCGTGGCGTGCTCACTCCATCGGCCAGGAACTGGCGGACGCGCTCGCGTCCGTCACCATCGACGAACCAGAGAGGGATCATGGCTGAGGCGCTGTCACCCGAACAGATCGAGGAACACCTCAAGACCCTGGACGGATGGACGACCGACGGCCGACGCATCGAACGGCTCTACTCGATACCCCACGTCCAGGGCGCGGCGTTTGTCATGCACATCGCCGCCATTCAGAACGAGTTCGGCCATCACTCCGACGCGACGCTCGGCTACAAGACCGTGCACGTGTCCATCAGCTCCAGCGACATCGGCGGCTACGTCGCCGAGCACGACATCGAGCTCGCCAGGCGCATCCAGGAAATCGCGTCAGTACATGGAGCAGGGTAGAGAACAGGCCATGCCGGAGCGGAGTTGCTGGCCTGACATACGACAGGTCGAGCGTGCGATGGTCCCCGCCTGCGGGAAGCTGCACGGCTCTGGAAGGGATGGCCGTCGGCCGCGACCTCGACAAGATCTTCGGGCTCTGAAGGAGACCCGACGTGCCGGATGTTCCGGCGACCCTGGCCGATGACGAGATCGAGGCCCGGCTGCGCGAGCACCCGGCTGGGCCCGCGTCGGCCAGGAGATCACCAAAAATTTTCCGCGTCCGCTACCACCGCAGAGTCGCCCTGATCGTGCACGTCGCCGACATCGAGCGGCTCATCAGCCGTCACGCGGACATCGACCTGCGCTGGGACAGCATCCGATTCGGGATCACCACCCACGACGCCGGGCTCCGGCTCACTGCGGCCGACTTCGATCTCGCGCGGCGCATCAACGCCATCGCCCAAGCCCACAGCACGGAACCGCTCTGATACCTGCCAGGATCGCATCGATCTCCAGTCGCTCTCCAGGACGCCATCTTTCAATGCTTGCCGCTGCCGCATCGACGCCGGCGAGCAGGAGCAGAAACAAGGATTCCGATCCGTCGGGCCCAGAAGACGCAGCCGCGCTGCGTGTTGTCGCACCTGCTGTGCCGCAGCCCCTGCGGGAGCGACGCCTGCATCGTCACCGCTTGCCACGAAGTCATCGACCGCCGGGTTGCCATTCTCCCTGGTCAGGACCTCGCGGAGCGGGGAACGACTTCTTCGTGGTCCAGGGAATGACCGAGGCAGGCGCACATCGCCATGCTGGTCTTCCTGTGGTTCCGGCGATGGAGCAGCTGACGCATGCTGCGACAGTTCTCCACTCGGATAGTGCTGGCCCGCGACATGGCCGTGTGTCGCGGCCGGGATTCTTGGAGGGTGAGGATGGAGCGCGCAGTGATCGAAAGTCGGATATCCGGTGCGGCAACCTTTCGGATTGGGAAACGGTTCACCTTCGATGCCGCGCACCACCTGCCGAGCCTGCCTGCCGACCACAAGTGCTTCCGCGTTCATGGCCACACGTACACGGTGGAGTTCGTGCTGGAAGCCTCGGAGCTGGCCGGTCCGGGGTTCGTCACCGATTTCGGTGATCTCGCCGTCGCCGGTCGTTATCTCGCCGAGGCATTCGATCACCGTGATCTGAACGAGGTGCTGGACGTCGAGCCGACCAGCGAAGCGCTCGCGCAGCATCTGGCCCGGTGGTTTCTGACCCAGGTGGAGCCCGGGGTGCACGGCTGGCTCGTGGCGGTCCGGGTGTCGGAGACCCCGAGCAGCTGGGCCGAGTACCTGATCGGGGAGTCGCGGTGATGCGGGCTTCCCCGGGTGCGCCGCCGCGTGCCGCGACGTCGCGTGGGCTTGTGGTCGTGGAGCGGTTCGGTCCGACGTTTCAGGGTGAGGGGCCGACGGCCGGCCAGCGGGCGCTGTTCATACGGTTGTCGGCCTGCAACCTGTCGTGCGTGTGGTGCGACGAGCCGCATACGTGGGACAGGAACCGGTTCGACGTGGACGCGCATAGCGAGCGGCTGAGCCAGCGCACGCTGCTCGGCTGGGCGTTGGACTCGCCGGTGACCCGTGTGGTCGTGACCGGCGGGGAGCCGCTGCTGCAACAGTCGGCCCTGTTTCCGCTGGTCGCCGCGCTCGCGCGTGCGGGACGGCAGGTGGAGATCGAGACGAACGGCACCGTGGCGCCGACGGCGGAGATGGTCGAGGTCGTCGAGCGGTTCACCGTCTCGCCGAAGTTGTCGGGTTCGCGGGTGGCCGCGGGCCGGCGGATCGTTCCGGCGGCGTTGACGGCGTTCGCGGGCTGCGGCAAGGCCGTGTTCAAGTTCGTGGTCTCCGCCGTCGGGGAGATCGCCGAGATCGGGGAGCTGGAGGGTCGTTTCGGCCTGTCCCCGGTGTGGGTGATGCCGGAAGGCACCGACGAGCCGAACGTGCTGGCCGGTATGCGGCGCCTGGCCGAGATCGCCCTGGAACGGGGCTGGAACCTCTCGCCGCGTCTGCACGTGCTGCTGTGGGGGAACGCCCGTGGCCACTGACCACCCCAGTTCCCCCGTCACTGCCGGTCCCACGGCTAGTCGCCTGCGCCCGCGCAGCGGTGTGCTCGTCACGGTCGAGGGGCTGTGGGGAGCGGGGAAGACGACCATGGCCGGGCAGCTCGGCCGCCGCCTGGCAGGTCAAGGGTTCGACGTCGAGGTGGTGCACTACGGGCCGCTGCCAGGCGTGGTGGGTCGGCTGTCGCGCTGGCTGGAACGCGAGCCGCTGCGGGCCAGGACGGGGACCGGCGGGTTCCGTCACCCTCATCACGCCACGGTCGACGTGTTCGCGCGGCTGTGCCGGGAGGCGTGGCACCACAACCACTTCTACCGGCCGGCGCTGGAGGCGCACGACGTCGTGGTGGTCGACCACGGCGTCTACTCCAAGATCGCCTACTGCCTGACGATTCTCAGCGAAACGCGCCCTGATGTCACCGACAGCGCGCTGCTCGACCAGCTCCGGGGGTGCGTCGCCCCGTGGTTCTGTGTCCCGGACCGGGCGTACTTCCTGGACGTCCCGTGGCCCCTGGCACGGGAACGGGCGATCCTGCGCGGACGCGGCGGTGGAGTGCCGGACTCGGTGGAGCGTCTGCTGTTCCTGCCGCGGTTCGACGCCGCCTACCGGCACGTGGTCGCCGCCTTCCCCGACGTGGTGGTCCCCGTCGTCGTCGACCTGCGCGAGGCCGACGACGTCGCCGACGAGATCGAACACGACCTGCTGGCCTTGCTCGGTGTTCCCACCGTAAGAGGAGATCTTGGTGTCTGACGTGCTGCTGTTCTCCGCCGGGCTGGACTCGTTCCCGGCCTGGCACTACCTCGACAAACCCCCGGCGCTGTACTTCGACCTCGGCCACCGCTACCGCGACCAGGAACGGGCCGCGATCACCGCGCTGGTCGACCGGTGCGGCATCGAGGTGAGCGTCAGCCGGGAACTCGACCTGTCGCGATGGGAAGCCGACAACGCGATCATCCCGCTGCGCAACGTCTACCTCGCGATGCTCGCCGCGAACCGGGCCGAGCGGATCTGGTGCGTCGGGGTCAAGGGCGACGCGACCGCGGACAAGAGCCCCCAGGCGTTCCGCCAGATCAGCCAGATGATCACAGACCTGTCAGGGCGGCCGGTCTGGCTGGACAGTCCGTTCTGGCAGATGACCAAGACGGAGATCGTCGCCTGGTACCTCGGCCAGGGCCTGCCGGCCGGCAACCTGCTGCTGACGTTCTCCTGCTCACGCACCGACAGCGCGGCGACCCACTGCGGGCGGTGCTCCAGCTGCCTGCGCCGCTGGATCTCCCTGGTCAACAACGGCATTGACGCGCCGTTCGAGACCGACCCGTGGACCTGGGCGCGGGTCGCCGACTATTACGTGCCCGCGATGCGGGACGGCACCTACCCGGACCATCGGGCCGAGGAGTTCTTCGCCGCCCTCGACGCCGTCGGCTTCGTCCCCCCACCGCCCGCCCACCCGGCCACGGCGGAGGACGGTCAGCGGTGAGGGTCTACATCGCCGCGCCGCTGTTCAGCCAGGCGGAGAAGGAGTTCAACCTGACCGTCGACCGCGTGCTGCGGAACCTGGGACTCGACACCTACCTGCCGCAGCGGGACGCCGGCGAAGCCGCGCCGCTGATCCGCGCCGGCGCCGACGAGCACACCGTCCGGGCCCGGCTGTTCACCGCCGACTGCACGGCCGTCGGCGACTGCGAGCTGTTCCTGCTCGTCCTGGACGGCCGGGTGCCCGACGAAGGGGCCTGTTTCGAGCTCGGCCTCGCGTATGCAGCCGGCAAGACCTGCTTCGGGTTGCAGACCGACTCCCGCCGCTTCGGCGGCACCGACTCGAACAACCTGATGATCGACTACGCGCTGGGTGGTGGCATCAGCCACTCCCTCGACGAGCTCACCGCCACGCTAGCCGCGCACCTGCATGGCGGGCGGACGGACACCACCGCGGGTGGCTCGGGTCCCGCGGACTCCGAGCCCCGCACACCGACAGCAGGAGGACAGCCCGCATGAACCTCGGTATCAATCTGTGCTTCGCCGTCAAACGCCAGCTGGAACCGCAGCAGTGGGCCGAGTTCGTCCGCGCCGATCTCGGCCTGGACACGGTGCAGGTCACCTTCGACCTGCTCGACCCGTGGTGGCCGGAGCGGGAACGTGACCAGGTCGCCCGCCGCATCGCCGACGCCGCCGCCGCGTGGGACCTCACCATCCACAGCGCCTACGTCGGCCTGGCCCACTACCTGCCCGGCGGGCTACTCGATCCCGACCCAGAAGCGCGGGCGGTCGCGCTGACCTGGTGGCGGCGGGCCTGCGACGTGACCGCGCTGCTCGGCGCCGGTGCCGTCGGGGGACCGCTGGGCACCTTGAGCGTCCAGGACGCCGCGGACCCCGACAGCCGGGCACGGCGCTACGCCGACCTGCTCGACTCGCTGGTGTTCGTCGCCGACCACGCCGCAGCTGTCGGTCTCGCCGAGTTCCTCGTCGAACCGACGCCGATCGCCCGCGAGATCCCGGCCACGGTCGACCAGGCCGACCAGCTGATACGCGACCTGACCGGACGCACCGAGGTGCCGGTCGGTCTGACACTCGACATCGGTCACACCGTCTACCAGCCGCTGTACGGCCCGGACAGCACACCAGCGGACTGGATCAGCCCGCTGGGCCCGGCGATCCGGCTGGTGCACCTCGACAACACCGACGGTCTGGGCGACCCGCACTGGGGCTGGCCCCACCCGCAGGGACGTGTGGACGTCGCCGAGGTCGGCGCGGCGCTGCGGAACGCCGGACTGGACGACGTGCCGGTGCTGCTGGAGGTCTACCCGCGGTTCGAGGACGACGACGACCACGTCCGCCGGACGATCGCCAGCTCGGTCGCCCACTGCAAAGAACAGCTCGCCCGATGAGCACCACCCGCGCCGCCTCGTCGCGTCAGCCGCTGGCTGGTCTGCCGGACGGGCGGCTGCTGGTCGACGTCTCCGTCTGGTCGGCGGACCTGACGTGCCTGCGCGCCGAGATCGAGCGCGCCTCGCCCGTGGCCGACCTGTTCCACTTCGACGTCGGTGACAGCCAGTTCGTGCCCGACCTGCTGTTCTTCCCGGACCTGCTCGCCGCGCTGCGCCCGCTGACAACCGTCCCCTTCCACGCCCACCTCATGGTCCGCCGACCCGCACCGCTCGCCGCCCTGTTCGCGCAGGCCGGCGCCGACCTCATCACCGTCCACGCCGAAACCGGCGACGACGTCCACCCGGCCCTCGACACGATCCGCCAGCACGGGAAAGCCGCCGGCCTGGCACTCACCCTCGACACCCCCGTCACGGCCGTCCGCCCCTACCTCGACGCGGTCGACGTCGTCGTCCTCGTCGGCACCCCGATCGGCACCCGAGGCACCGGACTCGCCCCGGCCGCGCTCGCCCGCCTCCGAACCCTGCGCGGCCTCCTGCACGAGACCGGCCGCGACCAAGCCGTGAAGATCCTCGCCGACGGCGGCATCCGCAAGCCGACCGTCGGCCCCCTCGCCGACGCCGGTGCCGACGGCGTGGTCGCCGGCTCCCTGCTGTTCGGCAGCGACGACCTGACCGCCACGACCCGGTGGCTGCACAGGCACGTCCCGCCGCGGACCACCCCCGAGCGCCCGCGATGAGCGTCACGGTCGTCAGCGTGGACCTGTGGGGAACGCTGATCACCTACGGCGACCGGGACGCCGAAGCCGCCTGGCGGGTCCGCGAGTTCCACCTGGCCCTGACTGCGTTCGGCCACACCCTCCCCGCCGAGCACCTGGACACCACGGTCCGAGCGGTCCGCGCCGAGCTGCTCGACGAGCAGCGACAGCACGGCCGGCAGATCCCGGTCCCCGAGCAGGTCCGCACGATCGTCCGCCGGCTCGGAATCGACGCCGACGACACCCTCGTCCAGGTGCTCACGGTCGCGCACACCCACGCCGTGCTGCGGGCCTGCCCCCAGCTGATCCCCGGCGCGCACGCCTGCCTCGCCGCGCTGTCCGCCGCCGGCTACCGCCTCGTCCTCGCCTCCAACACCCTGGCGACCCCAGGAGCCGTCACCCGGCAGATCCTCGACCGCCACCGGCTCACCGACCACTTCGACCGGCTGTTCTTCTCCAGCGAACTCGGCGTGGCCAAACCCCAGGCCGCGATGTTCCACGCCATCGCCGAACAGACCGACACTTCTATCGACCAGGTCGTGCACGTCGGCAACGACTGGCGCACCGACGTCCGCGGCGCCCTCGACGCGGGCTGCCGCGCGGTCTGGTTCAACCCCGGACGCAAGCCGTCACGCCCCGAAGCGCCCGACGCCGCACTGCTCGTCGACATCCCCGCGCTGGTCCAGCGACTCGCCCCCCAGACCACGCCCACCGCGGCACCCGAGGCGTCGGCTGCCGACGCCGGCCGGTGAGCCGCGGACCGGCCCTGACCGACGTTCGGACAGGAGACAACGCATGGACTCCCCTGCCGCACCACACCTCGCAACCACCGCCACCACGACCGAGGACGATCTCCCCGCCGGTATCGCGTCTCTCCTCGGCGCCGCCCCCGGCCCGCCCAGCCGCCGATTCCTGTCCCATCTCCTGTACGGCGACGCCGATGCCAGCCGCCCCCAGACCGCCTTCGCCGACCGCCGTCAGATTGAGAAGGCGCTGAAGGCCGGCGACGATCCGCTGCTGTACGAGGCGTACCGGGACGTCGCACCCGCCCGGCATGGCTGGCGGGCCGACCTCGTCGTCTACCAGCCCGGCACACTGCCCGACGGGCAGCCCCACCGGTCCATCGGCCACTGGAACCCGCCCACCCAGCTGGAAATCTTCCAGACCCTGAGCGGCACCACCCTGATGCTGGTAGCCGGGCACCGGCCCGACGGCTCCCGCTACGCCCACCAGGCGACAACCCGGGCCGGAGACCTCGCCATCGTGCCGTTCGGGGCCTGGCACCTCACCTACGTCCTCGACGGCCCGGCAGCCGTGTTCAACATCTACACCGACATCCACCTCGACCCCGACGACGCCTACCCCCGCCAGGACGACGCGAAGTACCAGCGGGCCACTGCTCCCGGCCTCGTCGTTGTACGCGACGGCGACACCGAACACCCCCTCATCGTCACCGCCGACTCACAGCGTGAGTACGGCCCGCCGACCGCGCTACCCGTTCCCGCCTGGCTGGCGTCCTGGCCGCTGGCCACCCGCCTCCCAAACCTGCACCAGGACGCGCCGATGACCTCCCTGGCCGCGCTGGTACGGACCGCCCTCGCCACGGAGAACCTCCGAGGACCAGCATGACCCGCAATCCCGCCGCCGGCGGCCCGCGGCCTCGCCACGTCACCTGCTTCCGCCTCGCCGACGCCTCGGTCACCCTCACCACGACCGTGACCGCCGCGGCGCGCGCCGCCGAGGACACGCTCTACGCCTACCGGACCACCACCGACACGCACGCCGCGTGGCACATCACCATCACCATCACCGACCCCCGCCACAGCCTCCTCGACGCCCCGCCCGACGCCGGCGACCTCCGCGAGATCGGCCCCAGCGAGCTCACCGCCCGCCACATCACCGAGGGCGGACGCGAGGTGTTCTGGATCGACCGGCACCGCACCCTCGTCATCCACGACCCCACCCTCCGCGCGACCACCGTCCACTGCGCCACCGACGACGCGGCGACCTACTACGCCGCCCGCCTCGTCCGCCAACTCATCACCGCCCAGCTCCTCGCCGCCGGCGCGGTTTACACCCACACCGCCGCACTCGTCCACCGCGACCACGGCATCCTGATCGCCGGCCATCCCGGCGCCGGCAAGACCACCACCCTCGTCGCCGTCCTGCGCCAGCTCGGCGGAGAGTTCGTCACCAGCGACCGGCTCCTGCTCACCCCCGACAGAAACGACGGACTGCTCGGCTACGCCTGGCCCGCCCACCTCCGCGTCGGCATCGGCACCCTGCTCGCCTACCCCGACCTCACCGGCCTCGTCCCCACTGGCCTACACACGGACCCGGCCGACCTGCACACGAAGCTCAGCATCGAACCCCCCGACATCCCACGCCTGTTGCACGCGAGCACGCTCACCGCCTCCTGCCGCCCCCACGTGATGATCTGGCCGCAGCTGGCCCCGACCGCAGGAAACGCCCGTCACGAGCGCATCCCTGCGGAGACCGTCCACGCCACCCTGACAAGCAACCAGCTGTTCATGCACCGCCCCACCGCGGGCGCCAGCTCCCACATCAACCACTGGCTCGCCCCGACGCCCCCGGCCCACACGACGGAGAGCAACAGGAACGCCGTCATCGCCACCCTCGCCCGGACCGTGCCCTGCTACGCACTGGTAGCCCGCCCTGACCCCATCGTGATCGCCGACGCGGTCACCGCCATCCTCCACGACGCCGACGCAGCCACCCGATGAGACCAGCGACCCCGCCTGTCCCCGCATCTCCACCGGCGACGCCACAGGTGGAACACCTCCTCCTGGAAGCGGCCTGCCTGCCCGCACCCGTCGAGCAGCACCACGCCACGATCCGACCGCTGCTCACCGAGCCGACACTGCACTGGGGGACCCTGCTCGCCACCGCCATCGAGCACAAGGTGCTGTGCCTGCTCGCCGATACCCTCGCCACCACCGGCCTGGCAGACGAGATTCCTTCGGCGTTCCGCCGTTTCCTGGCCTCCGTCCTGCGCGCCAGCCGGCACAAGACCGCCGTCCACCGCGCGCAGGCCGCTGCCCTCACCGACGCCGCGGCCCGCCAGCGCATCGCCTTCGCAGCCGTCAAAGGCATCGCCCTGGAGTCCCAGCTGTACGGAGGACGCGGCGCCCGCGAGTTCAGCGACCTCGACGTCCTCGTCGCTCCGGATCACGCCGACGCCTTCCGCCGCGCCCTACGCCTGCTCGGCTACCAGCCCGGACACTACGACCCCGCCACCCACCACGTCGTCCTTGACGACCCGGCGTCAGCGACCTACACCCGCCTGCACGACGACCTTGTCACCCCCTGCACGGCCGTCGACATCATCACCGACCTGCCCCAGCCCGCGGGCGTTCCCCCGGACCTGGTGCCGAGCATGCTCGACCGCCGCCGATCCCAGCCTCTTCCCGGCCACCCGCAGGTCGACCTGCCCGTCCTCGACCCACTCGATCACCTCGCCGTCGTCCTCCTCACGGCGCGACGCAAGACCCGCACGGGCAGAGCCGTGTCCCTGCGCATGCGTGCCGACGCGCTGCGCCTCACCTCAGCGAACCCGCAGATCACCCGCGCGACCCGGCTGCTTGCCGGCGGAGATGTCAGCGGCCTCGACGACCTGTGGGACCCCTGCCGCGCCGCCGGTCGGTGGGCACCCACAGCGGGCGGCTGAGGTCGCACCAACAGGAAGGACCTTGATGATTGTGCAGCTGGCTGGTCTCCCCGGCACCGGGAAGAGCACCCTCGCCACCGAACTCGGCCGGCACCTGCCCGCCGCCGTCCTCGGCAAGGACCACATCCGCCATGCCCTGTTCACCAACCCCTATCTCACCTACAGCCCTGCCCAGGACGACCTGTGCATCGACGTCGCCCACCAGGCCGCCGCCCACCTGATCGACGAGGGAATCGCCCCCGCCGTCGTACTCGACGGCCCGACCTGCCACCGCGCCGGCCAGATCAGCCGGGTCGCCCACCTCGCCGACCGCCTCGGACGCCCCCTGCACGTCATCGAGTGCGTCTGCCCGCCGGCCGTCGCGCACGCACGTCTCACCCAGGACCAGGCCGAGGGCACGCATCCCGCAGCCGACCGCACCGTCGCCCTCTACCAGCGGATTCGCGCGAACGCGGTCCCCATCCCGGAACCGAAAATCGTCCTGGCCACGGACACCGAGCTGGCGGCCGTCGTCGCGCGCTGCCTCGACCGACTCGGCGTCACCTCCCGCACCGCGCCCAGCTGAGCGCGCCACCACCTCACTGGTCGCGAAACAGAGCCCGAACACGGTCGAGCTGCGCGGAGAACTCCCCGGCCCGCCGTTCCCGCTGCTTCCACAGCACCGCCAGCCACCGCAACGCGCACGTCCGCTGCGCCGCGCGGAACCTGGGCACCAGCTCGCCCTCGATCCCGAGCGCCGTGACCACGTCCAACCAGACCCGGTCGTCGACCTCACGGGCGCTGATGTGCTCGACGAGATCGGCGGCATCGAACGCCAGATCGCTCCACCCGCAGAACTCGAAGTCGACGCAGCGCGTGACCTCGCCATCCCACAGCCAGTTGACGAGGTTCCCGTCACCCCGCGAGAAGATCCGCGCCGCGGGACGAGCGAGTGTCTCCGCGTCTACGCTGTCCCGCCATACCCCCAGCAGCTGTCGCAGGTCCCGCGTCAGCGGGTCGTCCGGCTGCGTGTCGAGTTGGCCGGGCCACACGTCGGTCAGCCTCGCCATGAAGTGCACCGCGGAGTCGACGCGGGGCAGCTTCGCGAAGCCGGTCTCCCACGGGAGGTCGTGGATCGGTCGCAGCGTCGCGGCCAGCCCCGTCAGGGCGGCCTCTTGCGCCGCCGGCTCAGCCAGGTCAGGGATGCACGTGCCTGGCAGCATGGTCATCGCGACGATGGGCTGGGCCTCATGCTGATCCCGCCACAACGGCCGCGGCACGTTCGGCACACCATGCCTCGCCAGCAAGGAGAGAGCGCGCCATTCCCGCTCCGTCCGCTGTCGATCATCGACCCGGTACGCCTTCACGCACACCTCTTCGCCCTGCGGGTCCCGCCAGGCGAAGACGTGGTTGTTCCGGCCGCCCGCCAACGGGCGAACACCGAGGCGGTGCAGACCCTCGACGCGCTCCGGGCCGTCGACCAGGAGACATCTACGCAGGTCATCCGCTAGCAGCACAGGCGTCGAGGAAGGTGTCATCGTCGGCGCTTCAGACAGTGACGGCTTCACAGCACACGAAGCCTACGGGCGAAGGCCGCCCGCCATGCGGACGGGCTCACGCCCGCGTGGAAGTCCCCTTCGCCGACCGCTTCAGCTGTGCGGCGACCGCCTCCCAGACGGCGGTGTGCACGGCCTCCGGCGCCTGCCCGGCCGTCGGCACCCTCATCATGCCGGCGTCGCGTGCGGCCAGCTCCTGATAGGCAAGATCTACGAACGACAGGTACGCGCGCTGCTCGCCGGTCCACTGTCTCCCGTCACGGGCCTCCGCCCGCCCGATCGTCTCACCCACCGGCGCCGACAGCCACAGCACGACGTCCGCCCGTCGCCCGGCAAGGCGTCCCAACCCATCCAGCCAGGACACAGCGTCGTCCACCTCCACCGCATGCTGCCGGATCAGGGACGCAAGCCCGTACGAGAACATGGTGTGCACACCACGGTCCTCGATCACCACATCGTGGTGATCGAGCGCCGGCTCGATCCGCGTCGCCACGATGTCCGCGCGCACCGCCGCCGCCAACAGGCACTCGGTCACCACGTCCCCGTGACGCAGGAACGGATCATCCGACGACGAGAAGATCTCCACCAGGGTCGTCCCGACATCCCCGGTGTCGAGGGTGGCGAGATCCGGGAGAAAGGCGACCACGAGTCCTTCACTACGAAGTCGCTCCTCCAGCAGACGGCCCTGCGTCGACTTCCCCGCCCCGGGAAGACCTTCCAGGCTGACGAGCATCCCGACGCCTCCGATCACAGTGGCGACCATGAAAGGGGCAGTTCGGCCATCAGCATCGGCCGTCGTGCCGGCCTCCCGTAGCTGCCGCACCCGAGCCAGGAAGAATCGGGCACGGCACCCTTCCTTCCAGCATGGCCCGCCGACGAATTGTTAGAAGGATAATGCTGCCACACTTCTTGAATGAAGAGTGGCATTCAACGATTCCGGCGGGTGGTAGGAGGCTCGCGACAACGTCTCGTGCCGGCCGGCGGACGAGCAGGGACCCGCAACCTCGCCCGCGGCGACGGGAAGTTCTCAAAGATGGTACGAGCGCATAGACATCGAGCATGCCCGGATAGAGCGGGTTCCTCCACGATCGGCGCGCCGGCCAGGCCGACCGCCACAGCTCCACGCGGACGCCGCCGTGATCACGGATGGTGCCGCCCTGACTCCGGGCGTGCCGCAAACGATCGCTGTCTGGTTTCGACGGAATACGCCGAACAGATCGGGGGGCTCAAGCCGAACAAAGCGCACTCGTCGACACTGTTGTCGCAGGTCAGTGGCACCGCGCAGACCCGAAGCGGATGTTCGCATTGCGGGGAATGACTGGCGTGCCGCCGGTTGGGAAGCTGAGGGCGTTCAGCGTCGACGCGGTCGGCTCGCCGTCACGACAGCGGCGGCCAGCTGACCCGGTCGTCGAGGCGCCTACGACGAGAAGGATCTGATGATCATCTCCTCTCCACCTCCTCCAACCGTTGATACTGAGGTGCAGCCGGGCCCCGGTGAGATCTGCGCGCCTACTGCCGAGCCTGTCGTCTTCACCGATGGGCACCATTTCAGGCTGAGGGCTCCGCTGGATCTGGAGGCGGTCGCAGCCGGGGCGGCTGGGCCACTGTCAGTAATCCTTCAGGTCACGAAGCGGTGCAATTTCGACTGCTCGTTCTGCTCCGAGACGTTGCAGGAGCCCGACCCGACGCTGGCCGCCTTGGAGCGGATGCGGGACAATTTGGCCGGGGTGCCCCGAGTTTTCCTCAGCGGCGGCGAGCCGCTGCTGCGCCGGGACTTCGTCGACATCGTCGACATGTTCGCCGGGACGGTGATCGGCGTGCCGACCAACGCGACCCGCGGCCTTCAACACGCGGCACGCCTGTCCGGCAAGATCGCGTTCGTCAACGTCGGGCTCGAAGGCCCACGGGCCACGACCAACCGTGTCCGGGGAGACTACGACGCGGTGATGGCCGGAATACGGGCATTCCAGGACGCCGGGCTTCCGCTGTCGCTGTCGGCGGTGGTCTACCGCTCGACGGTGGCCGCGCTGCCATACACCTACCAGATCGCCGATCTGCTCAATGCCGGGAAACTCAAGCTGATCATGCCGTTGAAAAAGGGTAACGCGCTCGACCTCGCCGACAACGAGTTCATCTCCGTGGAGGAAGCCACAGCGACGTTCGACCGGCTCGCCGAACTCCGCACAGCGCACGACTGGCGGCCGGCGCTGCGGCTGACATCCTGGACCCCGGACACCGAAGGCCACATGATCGTGGTCAGCCCGCGTGGGCTGGCAAGTGCCTGGCCGGTCTACGACGCCCCCGACCTGCTCGAACCGCTGGGCAACCTGCTCGACGAGCCGATCACCGCGATCTGGAAGCGGTACCGCTTCCGACGCAATCACTACGCCAAATACCTGGGGCGCTCGATCCGCACCCTCACCCGCGCCCAGCAACCGCCGGCCGAACCTCCGTCGCTGCGTATCAGCCATGCGTGAGGCGACGAACCTGGGCTGGGCCGACACACCGTTCGGCGCCGCACGGCGGCCGTTCGCCGAACGCACCCCGTTGCTGGCCGCGTTCACCGTCTCGACCCGCGCCGCGGCGCCGGACGCCCTCGCAGCGGTCTACCTGCGGCTGCCGCGGGGACGCACCCTGACGGTGACCGACACGACGCTGCGGTTCGGCTTCCACGCCCTCGCGGCCGAGCAACCGGCGGAGACCCCCACCATTGCTGCCAGGCTCGACGCCCTGCTGGTACAGGCGCGACGCCAGGCGGCGATCCTCACCGGCTACCAGCTCGCCGACACTCTGGCGAGGCTCGCCACCGCCGACACACCCACACGGGGAATCACCGCTCTCGCCGCCACCTGGCCGGGTCAGACCACGCAGCCCGGTCTCGCCCGCCTCTGCGACACGGCATACGGCCCCACACCGCCCGCGCTGCACGACGTGTGCGCCGCCGCCCACCTCCACGGCCTGCCCACCGACTCGGACCCAACCGCCGGCCCTGCCTTGGCGGCACCCATGACCTCCGCCACCGCGCCGCAGACCCTTCGGCAGGTCATTCTCCGAGCGCTGGGGATCGCGCTCCTCGCGGCGCGCAGCTCCGGCCACTACCAATGGGACCGGCTCGATCTCGACACGGTCATCGAGGCCGCCGCCTGGGACCAGACGGCAGCGGCCACGTGAGGAACCCATCGGCACGGCCCTCGTCTCGCCACGCTGTACCGGCCGGCCGCAGCGACCAGATGTCCGCCGCGGAAGGAGCTCGCTGATGCTGCGCAACTGCCTGGTCGTCGCCGTCGAGGGCACCCACGCCTCGGGCAAGACCACCCTCACCCACGCCCTCGCCGCCTACTACCGGGAACGCGGCGTGCACGTCGCCTGCGTCCCCGAGCCCGCGCGCAACAGCCCGTTCATC
The DNA here is from genome assembly GCF_001306465.1 of Frankia sp. R43. Lineage (NCBI taxonomy): Bacteria > Bacillati > Actinomycetota > Actinomycetes > Frankiales > Frankiaceae > Frankia > Frankia sp. R43. The sequence continues at coordinate 1,038,604 of NZ_LFCW01000001.1, forward strand.
GAGGAGATCGTCGTCCACGGCCGCGGCGAGTTCGACCTGGAGACCGAGGTCGACCTGTTCGCCGCCCAGCTGACCAGCCTCCTGCGCACCGCACGCCAACACACCATGGTCATCGCGGACAAGACAATCGCGAACGTCCTCGCCTACGCCTGGCTCGTCCTACCCGGCGGCCCCGAAGGACCCCACGCGCCTGTCCTGCGCGCGATGGAAGCGTTCTGCCGGGCCTGGGCGCCGTTCTACGACGCGGTGTACTACTGCACCGACAAGTTCGACCAGCACCAGATCGGCGACCCCTACCGGTCGCGCGTCCTCGACATCCAACCCGCCGCCGACAGGGTCGTCCGCAGCATCTGCGCCACCGTCGGACAGCGGATCTACGACATCCCACCGAACATGCCCACCAGCGCACGGGTCGGCTGGATCGCCGAGCAACTCACCGCCCTTGGCCTCGACCCGACAAACCGCTGACCCACGTCCCTGGGAGACTGCCCTCCATGGCGTACACCAGTGTCATCGACGTCATGCTTCTGCTCATCCGAGACGGCGCGGTTCTGCTCGCTGAGCGATCCGGTACCGGCTTCGCTGACGGCTGGTTCAACCTGCCCTCAGGCAAGCTGGAGGACGGTGAGGACGTCGCCGCCGCGATCTGCCGCGAGGCTCGCGAGGAGATCGGCCTTCACCTGGACCGTCAGACGCTGTCGCTCGCCTCGACCGTGCACTTCCGCAACGAGCACGGCGAGGGCCGGCTCGGACTGTTCTTCCACGCGCAGTCGTGGGAGGGCGAGCCGATCAACGCCGAGCCGCACAAATGCGCCCGCCTCGGCTGGTTCCCGCTCGACGCCCTGCCCGACAACACCTACCCCTACACACGGATAGGTGTCGAGCTGTACCGAAAGCGACAGAACTTCGCCGTCTCCGGATGGACATCTACCGACGCCTAGAAGCCACGTCGCGCGACGCGGCCATCCTCGTCGGCTTCACTACCCCAAAGCTCACCGGGCCGGGGGTAGTTCCGCGGCTGTGGGCAGGGCCAGCCAGGGCCCGGTGCGGCGGTCGAGTAGCCGGCCACGATGGCGGATCGACTCGATCGGCATGGCACGGCGCGAATTCGAGCCTCTACGCCGAACACGACGCCTATTCCGGGTTGAGGTTGGTACCGGCCATCAGCGCGGTGGCCACATCGAGGATGATCAAAACGTCGCTCTACAGGGAAGCCCAGCATGCTGCTGGCGGGTCTGCGCGTAGCTCTGGACGAGAGCGGCGGCGGCGATGCCGACGTGGGCGGTCGCGGCGTTCGCCGCGATCCGCGCGAGGCTGTCGGCACCGAAGGAGATGCGCGGCGATATCCAGCCGTGCTCGACGACGTCACCCGCGCCGTCGGCGAGCCTCGCATCATCCTGTGATCGCGCCCTGCCTCTCAGCCGCACGCCAGCGCTATCAGCACCTGGTCGTAGTGCTGGGTCCACCAGACCACCAGCGCCGCCGCACCGGGAAACAGATGGTCACAGGACTCATCGCCGCGCAGATACCGCCACTCTGGCATCCAGAAGTCGTGCAGACGTTCCCACCACAACCGCCACACCGCCCCTTCAAGATCCTCTACCGGCAGGGGGAACGCCTGCTGGTAGCCGGCGACGAACCGTCCCGCCCGGTCCAAGTCCAGGCCCCGCTCGTCACCGAACCCGAACAGCAACGTCGCCGCGCGGACCACCTCCGCGGCCAGCGGCCCGGCCGTAAGCCGGTCCCAGTCCAGGATCGCCACGACCGTCCCCGCGTCGTCGTAGAGCAGGTTCAACGCGTGGAAGTCCCCGTGGACATGGCCACCAGCTCTCGGCCGGCCGTCCGAGGGACGCCGGTCGGCCAGCTCGACAAGCATCGCGCGGCGTTCCACCAGCACCCGCGCAGCCAGCTCGTCGAACGCGTCCCGCGACCGAGGTGGTGGGAGCCGCCCAAGCAGCGTCTCGATCAGCTCCTGCGCCGATGCCGGGTCCCCCATCAGCTTCCAGGCCACACCCCGCGCGGGCGGCAGGAGATCTCCCAGCGCCTGATGCACGCGCCCGAGCAGCTCACCCAGCTCACCGCACTGACCCGCGGTCAGCTCCAGACCCCTCCGATGCCGCCCGGCGATCCAGGGATAGACCGCGAACCGGCCCTCCTCGGTGCACACCAGCCGGGCACCGTCCACGGTCGCCATCGCCGCCGGGACCGGCAGACCGCTCGCCGCCAGCCGGCTGGTGACCTCCTGCTGAAGGCCGATCTGCGCCCGGTCGATGTCGAGGAACTGCTTGACGAAGAACACCCCTGTCGACGTGGTGACCTGCCAGTTGCGGTTCATCAGTCCCTCGGCCAGATACCGCACCCCGGTCGGCGCCCCGATCGGCCAGAACCGCGACACCGACAGCGGCAGCCCCGGGCCGCCGCCGCGGCTCACCTCGCTGCGCCCGGTCTCCGCGGTCACCGCCCTGGCCGTCCTCACAATTGTCGGCCCCTCTGGCTACGGTCCGCACCGTACACCGGCCCTCACCCCGCCCCGGAGACACCCATGACACTGCCATCCCCAGCCCCCGTCCGCCCGCAACTGGTCGCCCTCGACGGCGGATGCTTCACCGGCAAGACGACGCTGGCAACCGTGCTGACCAGCCAGCTCGGCGCCACCGCCATCCCCGAATACGCCGACCTCGCACCGCTGCCGCCCTACCCACCCCGCACCCTCGACGACGTCCACGCCGGCCTCGACCACCTGTGCCGCCTGGAACAACAACGCGCCGACCTCACTCGGCGCCTGCGCACCGACCTCGTGCTGTTCGACCGCAGCCCCCTGTCCTGCATCGCCTACCAGCAGGCCATCGGCCACCTCGGTGTCCCCGCCGACCCGCACTACGCCGCCGGTATCTTCACCGACGCTGTGCACGCGGGCACAACCCTGCCGCCCGACCGTTACCTGTACCTGCGCCTGCCCCGCGAAACCGTCCTCGCCCGGCAACGCCACCGCGGCCCCGTGCAACCCCACCTCGTCGACCCACGCTTCACCGCCGCCCACGACCACGCCAGCCTGCGCTACCTCGCCATGCTGCCCGACGACCGGCGCCTCATTCTCGACGCCGACCGGCCCGTCAGCCAGCTCGCCGCCACCGCCGCGGCCTTCCTCGCCACACCGCCGGCCTCACCAGTCCCGGTCGCCTGGACCCGCATGCTCGACACGTCCCACGGCCAGCTACGCACACCGGCTCCGTACCGCGCATGACCCACCTCCCGCCGGAACGACGACCGCCCGCACCTCCCGACGCCGTCGTGTTCGACTGCGACGGAACCCTCGTCGACACCGAGATCTGCTGGAACCGCGCCTACACCACCCTGTTCCACCACCACGGCCGCACCTTCACCGCCACCGATCACGCCACCCTCATCGGCCAACCCATGCCCGTCGTCGGCCGCCTGCTCGCCACCGTCCTCGGCTTCCCCGCCCACCACAGCACCCGCCTCGCCGGCGACATCCTCGACCTCGCCCTCGCCGAACTCGTTACCGGCGCACCCGCCCGGCCCGGCGCCATCCACCTCGTCCGCGCCCTCGCTGACCGCGGCTACCGCCTCGCCGTCGCCTCCAGCGCCCCCCGCACCCTCGTACACCAGCACCTCGCCACCACCGGGCTCACCGACGCCTTCCCCGTCGTCCTGTGCGCCGAAGACACCGACCAGCCCAAACCCCACCCCGACATCTACCTCCGCGCCTGCACCCGACTCGGCGCCACGCCAGCGCGAAGCATCGCTATCGAAGACTCACCCCCCGGCGTCCTTGCCGCCCGCACCGCCGGCATGTTCGTCATCGGCGTTCCCGTACACCCGGACATCGCCCTCGCCGCCCACCTGACCGCCAGCAACCTCAACGCTGCGCACCTGCGCACTGCTCTCGGTGTTCCGACCGGTGAGACCCCTGCCGGCCCTGTTGGAACACCCGCACCGCGTGGCCCGGGGCACGGCCCCCAGGAAGCTACCCACACCGGTCCGGCGGAAGCCGCAGCGTCCCCTCCCTCGGCTGATGTGTTGGACCGCCGATGACCGACGCTCCCGATGGCCGTGACAGCCCGCAGTCGGGCCCACTGACGACGGGTGATTTCGACGGAACGAGTTCAGAAGGGGGAAGAATCATGCCAGGGTGAGCCATCGCCGCCAGGCGGAATGTGATCGTGTCCGAGTCCCGTTCGGTCGACTGGCAGCTGCGGGGCCGACGCCACGTTAATCAACGCCCGCATCCGCGTTGCGGCACCACGCCGTCCGACCCAGGCGATCGGACGAGACATGTCAGGCGCTCAGAGGGGCGGCAGCCACGGTGTCCCACTGATAGGTCCAGCCTTCCCGGTACAGCCGCACCAACCGTAGATCGGCCACGGAGACCTCGGCCGGGGGCAGGTCACGCAGCCCCGCGACCCGGTGGATGATCGGCTCCGCGGGCGTGTCGCGGTTGCAGTAGGCGATGCCGACGTGCGGACGGAAACGCCGCTCGACGGCGGGCAGGCCGCAGGCAGAGGACACATCGTCCACGGAGTCCCGCAGTCTGATCAGGGGTTCCCAGGGGGTGACGGTGAAGCGGACCGCACCGCTCGATCCTGCCAGCGGTCCGACCCGCAGCCGGAACGCCGGCTGGTGACGGCACTGTTCGGCGACCCCACGGGTGACCGTGGCGAGGGTGGCAGGGTCGATCTCGTCGGTGAACGCGAGCCGGCGCACGGTGAGGTGCAACCCGGCGGCGGGTACCGGGTCGAGGCAGGCGAGGTCGTGCAGCTGCTGCTGGCAGGTCGCGGCGAGATCACGTAGCGCGGCGCTGTCGAACGTCAGGAACCAGTGGAAGCTGCTCCGGCCCGGGGTCCAGCCGGGCCGGTCCCAGTGGTCGATCATGGAGGGTAGGACCCGGAAGCGTTCCCAGTCGTCATGGACCGGATCGTGCTCGCTCACCGTGACGCGCTGTGAGGCAGTGTTCGGGACACCTCGGCGAGTTCAGCGACGGCGGGCAGGGCCCGCCAGCGCGCGGTGCGGCGGGCCAGTTCCCGGCCCCGTTGGCGGATCGACTCGATCGGGGCGGCACCGGCGCGGGTGAGGGCCTCGACGCCGAGCGCGGCGCTGTATTCCGGGTCGGGGTCGGCGCCGGCCGTCAGCGCGGTGGCGACATCAAGGGTGATCAGGACGTCGCTCCACCGGGAACGGTCGGCGCCCGGCATGCCGCTGGCGGTCTGGGCGTAGCTCTGCACCAGGGCGGTGTCGCCGGTGCCGACGTGGGCGGTTGCGGCGTTCGCCGCGATCCGCGCGAAGCTGTAGGGGCCGAAGGAGATGCACGGCGACATGCCCTCGGGTAGCTCGGTGCCCTCGGCGAGGTCGAACGCACGGCCGACGGCTTCCCGCACGCCGTCGCGGTCGCCGAGCTGGCCCAGAGCGCGGGCTTCACCGTTGACCGCCAGCCGGATCGCCTGCGGCCCACCCGCGGCGTGGATCTGCCCCTCCCGCGCCCGTTCCAACGCCAGCCGGTAGTCACCGGCGTAGTAGGCGCACAGGCTTTCGGTGCCCCGTACCCAGGCCGCCAGATCGCTGTCCTCGACGGCCACTGCGAGGGTGAACGCCTCCAGGCAGTAGGCGCGCGCGAGAAGGAAGTCCCCGAGGTTCACCGCCATATAGCCGGCCAGCCCCGACAGCCGCCCCGCGGCCCGCAGCAGTCGGATACGGTCCCGGGGCGTCTGCCAGCCCTCGACGAGGGTCTGCACGTCCTTCCGCTGGCGTACGACAAGAGGCATCAGAAGTGCTGGGCCCCGCGCCTCATAGGAGGTGACGCAGTCCTCGATGAAAACGTCGAGATAATCGAGAAATGGGGTTTGCGTGGAGGGCCCCGCGAAATATCGCAGCCGAACGCCGACGTCAAACATTTCCGCCTGTCGGTCAAATCCACCGCCAAGGGAAACGGTCGCTTCCGCGGATGGCGAAGTCATCACCGGAGTGGAAGTTCTGACGCCTTTTTTGGCGGTCTCGGCCTCGCTCGCAACCCTGGGTTTCGGTAGTTCTTCGAGTCTGGCCCGTATGGTTCTCGGCGTCTTGCTTATAAGGAGATTGTCGGCAGGGGCGAGGTTTTCGCGGTCGTCGAGATCGATCAGGTTGTGGATGCCGGTGCCGTAGACCTCGGCGAGCAGCGCGAGGATCTGGGGGGTGGGCCGGCGGCGGTTGTTCGGCAGCGGCCAGTTCTCCAGCTCCGACAACCGTGGGCCGGTCATAGGGGCGGCGCCCTTGGGGTCCAGACCAGTACGGGCGGCGTGGGCATTGATGTGGTTCGCGGCCTGCGTCTGGGTCCAGCCGTGCGCGACGCGGTAGGCGGCGCGCGGGCGCAGCTGGTAACGGCGGGCGAACTCGACGGCGATCTCGTCGTGGGACATGCCCGCCGTGCGCATCCGCGCCCGTATCTCCGCCTGCTCCACCCGCAGGCTGGGCCTGGTCGTCACGAGGTCTTGGGCTCCTCTCTCGTCCTGCACCAAAGCTGGTGGCGGACAGCGAGTCGGAATGCGCCAACAGTAGCCCTCGACGCTCCTCCTCCCAAGTGGTCCAGCAGCGTCCGCTGCGCCGTGCCCCTCGGGCTCAACCTGCCTTGGCGTGTTCGCCGGCTGCCGAAGGGCTCCTGTGGGTGTGGTGCGGGTTTCAGCGGTGCCCGCGTTGGCGCGGGTTGCTGTCTGCCTTCGGCCGCGGTTCGACGAGAATCTCTAAGCGCCTCCCACTGGTCCGGATGGGCTAGCACAGCGATCCGCTGTGCTAGCCCATCCGGACCAACGGGCCTAGCTCTTCTGAGTCATTTCGCGCTGGGACGCCGATCAGACCGAAAAGTTAGAACGCCACAAATCGCGTCCACCGGAGTAGTCCTAGACGGTGAGGGTCATCTGAGGGCCACCCGTCCAGGCGGGTGCTCGCCCTGCGTGGAACGGCCTGCGAGGTGGAGCACTGTGGACGGGACTCGTCGGTCTGAACGGCGCAGCGGTACACGGCTGCGCCTCGCGAGCGCGGGCGTCCTGATCACCGCGGTGCTGACGCTCGCCGCCGGCTGCGATTCGGGGGATGGTTCGCAGCCCGCCCCGACGCCCAGCGCCGCCAACGCTTCCGCTCAACCTCCCGCGTCCGTGTCACCTACGCCGACGTCTCCGGCGGATGTCGCGCGACGGGACGCGGTGGCGGCGTACCTCGGGATGTGGAAGGCGTACGCGCAGGCCAGCCACACCTCCGACTGGCAGGCGCCGTATCTGTCGCAGTACGCCGCAGGTGACGCTTTGCAGGTCATCACCGGCAACCTGTATGCCGACCACTACAACGGTCTGGTCGCCAGAGGCGAACCGGTGAACAACCCGCGGGTGACGTCGGTGGCTTCGGAAAAGGAGCCGAAGTCGGTGATGATCGAGGACTGCGGCGATGACAGGAACTGGTTGCAGTACAGAACCGACGGGTCTCTGCTGAACAGCACGCCGGGGGCGTCGCATCGGATTGTCGCCGAGGTACGGCTGCACACTGATGGTAAATGGCGGGTGACCAAATATGGGATCGACAGCGCCGGAACGTGCCAATGAGAAGAACCGCCACCTTCGCCGTTCTCGCGGTGGCAACCATCTGCCTATTTGCCTCCCCGGCCGCCGCCGGTGGAATCTACGGCAGAACGGATTGCAGCCAGAATCCTAAGCCCGGGTGCGACCTCCTCGCCGGGGACGACGGCACTACGGCCCCAGCGCCGGACGGCGTTCCCCCATCCGCCGTTCCTCCAGCGGGTGGGAGCGGTGGGCAGGCGCGTTCTGCCCCTCCGGGTGACAGGGCTTTGGACCCACCCGCATTGCCGACCGCGGATTGCGCGTATGTCCGCAGCGACTACCAGCCGCCCACTGGCGGGGTACGGCCTGTCTCCTATCAGCCGTCGGCAACTGGCGGCCTGATAGTGCGGCCCGCGGTGCTCGGCTCGTCGGCCCCGTCGGTGCGTCCGGTGGCGTCCCAGCCGGGGCAGGAGCCGGGTGCTTGGTATGTCTACCGGTGCTCGACGGCCGGAGTGCGGGATGCGCTGTACCGGCCGCCGGTGTGGATACCGAACGCCGGTCCGGGAGCTGTACCAGCGCCGGACCCGGAGGCGTTGGCGGAGCAGGCGCGCAGCCAGTTGCGGCTTGCCGGCCCGCAGATCGTGATGAACCCGGTGGTGGATCAGCTGGTGGGGTTGCCGACGTGGCTGTGGCTGGACGCGGCAGGCTGGAACCAGGTGGCGGCGACCGCAGCGGCGGGCGGGGTGTCAGTGACCGCGGTCGCCAAGCCCGTGCAGGTGACCTGGTCGCTCGGGGACGGCGGAGCCGTGACGTGCATGGGTCCGGGCACGCCGTTCCCGGATGGGGCCGATCCGAAGACCGGGTCGCCGGACTGCGGCTACACCTACCGCCACCGGTCGCTGGACACGCCGGGCGGGACGTTCGCGGTGACGGCGACGGTGCGCTGGGACGTGACCTGGGCCGGCGCCGGCCAGGCGGGGACGTTCCCGGGGCTGACGACCGTGTCAACGACAGCGGCCAGGGTGATCGACATTCCCTCGCTCACGGCAGGCGGTGGCTGATGACGACCACGATCGATACGGCCCAGCGAGCCGCTGGGGCGCACCCACGCTGTGGGAGGCGCGGCAGGGAGGTGTCGTGGTGACCGCCCCGTCGTCGGCGCCACGTACCGCGGGCGTGGAGCGTGGCGCCCGGCATGCGGGTGCGGCGCCGGCCGCGCGGCTAACCGGTGGTCCACGGCGGCGGCGCCGGCTGCCGTATCTGCTGCTCGGGGTGGTGCTCGTGATCGGCTGCGCCACCGCGGGTCTGCTCGCGGGCGCCCGGGTGGGGTCACGGGAGCCGGTGCTGGTGCTGGCCCGTCCCGTCGCGGTGGGGCATGTCCTGGCAGCGGCCGATGTGCGGGAGGCGCAGATCTCCGCCGATGGCCTCGACACGATCCCGGCGGGGTCGAGGGACACCGTGCTGGGCCGGCCGGTGGCCTACAGCCTTCCGGCGGGCACGGTGCTCAGCCGCGCTGCGGTGGGTGCCGCGCAGGTCCCGCCACGGGGAGAGGCGATCGCGGCGGTGGCGTTGAAGGCCGGCCAGTTCCCCACCGGCCTGTCGGCCGGCTCACGGGTGACCGTGGTCGTCGCCCCCGCGACCAGCGCCGTATCGACCACCGGGTCCGCCGATGTTGCCCGTTCGTGGCCGGCGACGGTCGTGGCCGTGGTGGCGACGGACACCGATCAGACGACAGTGGTCTCGCTCCAGCTCACCGAGGCCGATGCCCACGCGCTGGCGGCGGCACCGGCCGGGCAGATCGGCGTCGTGACGATCAACGGCACGGGCGGGTGACCCGGCCTTGATCATCGCGGTGGGTTCACTGAAAGGCAGTCCGGGCGCAACGACGTTGGCGCTGGCGCTGGCGGATCGCTGGCCCGCCGGCGGCGGAGAGCCGCTGGTGGTGGAGGCCGACCCGGCGGGCGGCGACCTCGCTGCCCGGTTCGGCCTGCTGGCGGGTGGGCGGGGGCTGGTCACGCTCGCCGCTGCCGGCCGCCGCGGCGGGCAGGCCCGCCCGGTCGACGACCACGTGCACGAGCTGCCTGGTGGACTTCAGGTGATCCCGGCCCCCGCCGGTGCCGAGCAGGCCAGTCAGGTGCTCGCCGAGTTGGACGGCGGAGGCTGGTCGCTGCTGTGGTCCGCGGCGCGGACGGGCGGCCGGACGGTGATCGTGGACTGCGGCCGGCTCGATCCGCGCTCACCCACACTGCCGGCATTGCGGGCGGCGGACGTGCTTCTGCTCGTGGGACGGGCGCGGGACGACGAGCTTGCGCATCTGGCGGCGCGGATGCACGTAGTGCAGGGCTGGGACGTACCGGACTGGTATGTCGTGGTCATCGCCCAGCCCCATCAGGCGCCGGAATACCGGGTGCGGGAGATCGGCCGAGTGCTGGGGTCGCGTGTGCTGGGCCCGGTGCCCTACGACACCACGGCCGCGGAGGTGCTCGCCGGTCGTCGCCAGACCCGCACCGGGATCGGCCGGTCGAAGCTCGGCCGGACCGTGGCGGACATCGCCGGCCACCTCGCCGCCACCGCGCCGGCCGACGTGGAACGCCAGGCGCTGGAGGCGGCGCCCGGCGGGATTGATGGCCGTGTCGCGTTGCCGCCGGCCCCCACCCGGGCGGGGCGGCGATGACGGTCCCATCCTGGCCCGACGACCCACGTCGTCCGGCGTCGGGGAACGGCGCGGGCTGGCCCGGTCCGCTCGCGGCCTGGAGCGGTGGCGGTGGGAGTCCGACTGATCTTCCGGGCCGTGCCACCGGGTCAGCGGCTGACGCCCTACGCGGCCGGCTCCGGGACGGGCTGCGAGCCGCGCTCGCCCGCCGGCTGCGCACAGACGAGAACGCCGGCTCCCCGCCGCTGACCGCAAGCGCACGTGAGGCGTTCGCCCGGTCCGTGCTCGTGGACCTGACCGAAGCACACACCGGTGCCGAGCTGGCCCGCGGTGCGGGGGTCCTGACGCCCGGAGACGAGCAGCGCGTCATCGCGGAGGTCCTCGCCGAGGTCCTCGGGCTCGGCGGTCTCGAACCACTGCTGGCCGACCCATCGATCGAGAACATCAACATCAACGGGGACCGGGTGTTCATCCGCCGGGCCGACGGCAGCCGGCAGCGGCTGCCTGCGATCACCGACTCGGACACCCAGCTGGTCGGGCTGATCCGTGACCTGGCCGCGCACGCCGGGGTGGAGGAACGCCGCTGGGACCGCGGCGCCCCCATGGTCAACTTTCACCTGGCCGACAAGAGTCGTGTGTTCGCGGTCATGGCGGTGACGGCACGGCCGAGTGTGTCGATCCGCCGACACCGGTTCCGCCACGTGACCTTGGCCGGACTGCGCGCCAACGGGACGATCGACTACGGGCTGGAGGCGCTGCTCGGCGCGCTGGTCCGGGCGCGGAAGAACATCGTGGTCGCCGGAGGGACGGCGATCGGGAAGACCACGATGCTGCTCGCGCTCGCCGACCAGATCCCGCCCAGCGAACGGCTGGTCACGGTCGAGGACGTCTTCGAGCTGGGGTTGGACGCCGACGAGCGGGCCCACCCGGACGTGGTCGCGATGCAGGTCCGCGAACCCAACACCGAAGGCGAAGGCGCGATCTCCGCCTCCGACCTTGTCCGGGCCGCGCTGCGGATGTCCCCGGACCGGGTGATCGTCGGCGAGGTCCGCGGACCCGAGGTCATCCCGATGCTCAACGCCATGAGCCAGGGCAACGACGGCTCCATGACGACCTTGCACAGCTCGACCAGCCGCGGCGTTTTCACCCGGCTGGCCAGCTACGCCGTGCAGGGCCCGGAACGGCTGCCGATCGAGGCGACGAACCTGCTGATCGCCTCGGCGATCCACGTCGTGGTCCACCTGGCCGAGCCGCGGGGGGAACGCGGCCGGCGGGTGGTGTCGTCGGTGCGGGAGGTCGTGGACGCCGACGGCACTCAGGTCGTCACCAATGAGCTGTACCGGCCGGGCCCGGACAGGCGCGGCCTGCCGGCTGCTCCGCCGACCGGTGAGCTGCTCGACGACCTGATCGACGCCGGGTTGGACCCGGACCTGCTGTCGCAGGGGTGGTGGGGATGACCGGTCTGTTCGGGCTGCTCGGCCTGGGTGTCGGCACCGGTCTGCTGCTGATCGTCTATGGCTGGCGGGGGGCACCCGACGACGCCGGCCGTCCTCGTCGCGGGCTGGTGCTGCCCCGGCCGTGGCGGACGAACCCGCGGTTCGGCCGGTGGGCCATCGCTGCGGCAGCCTGCGGGATCGTCGCGGGCGCGGTGACGGGCTGGGTCGTCGGCGGTCTGCTGATCGCTATGGCCGTGTATGGGCTGCCGCGGATGCTGGGCCCGGACCGGGACCAGGCACGGCAGGTCGCGCGGACGCAGGGCATCGCGGTGTGGGCCGAGCAGCTGCGTGACACCCTCGCCGCCGCGGCCGGCCTGGAGCAGGCGATCGTGGCGACCGCGCCCGCCGCCCCGGCGGCGATCCGCGACGAGATCGCGCTCCTGGCTGCCCGGGTCGAACGCCGCGAGCGACTCGGTCCGGCGCTGCGTGCACTCGCGGACGACCTGGATGACCCCCTGGCCGATCTCGTGATCGGCGCGCTGATCCTGGCCAGCGAGCATCAGGCCCGGCAGCTGTCCGGGCTGCTCGGCCAGCTCGCGGCCACGGCCCGCGCCCAGGTCGACATGCTGGGCCGCATCGAGGTCGGTCGGGCCCGGATGCGCACCACGATGCGGGTCGTCGTCGTGACCTCGCTGGTGTTCGCCGGCGGACTTGTGATCTTCAACCGTGCGTTCCTGGAGCCGTACAGCTCAGCTACCGGGCAGATGGTCCTGCTGGCCGTCGGGGCGATCTTCGTTGCCGGGTTCGTGTGGTTGAAGCGCATGTCGAAGATTGAGAACCCGGGCCGGTTCCTGCGCGGCGACGAGGCCGCGATTTCGCAACCGGTCTCCGCGGGCGTGGGGCGGGTGCCGTGATGAGTGTGCTGTTGATGCTCCTGGCGGCCGGGGTCGGGGTCGGGCTGTGGGCGCTGGCCGTGTGGCTGTTCCCACCGCGGCCGTCGTTGGAGGAGGTGCTGGCCCGGCTCGACCCCATCCCGGCTGCTCCCGCCACTGCGACGCCCGACGCTGCGGTGGTCGTGCCGGACGAGCAGGATGGGTGGGCCGTGCGGGCGGGACGGCCGTTCGTCGGTGTTCTGCGCGCGGCGGGCCTGCCCACTGTGGCGCTGCGCCAGGACCTGACGGCGCTCGGCCGCTCCGTCGAGGCCCACCTGGCGGAGAAAGCCGCCGCAGGCATTGCCGGTCTCCTCTTTCCGTCGGTCGTTGGGCTGGCCTTCGCCGCAGGGGGCCGTCCGTTTCCTCCGGCGGTGCCGGTCGCGCTCGCACTGTTCCTCGCGGTCGGCGGATTCCTGCTGCCCGACCTCACCGTGAAAGCTGAGGCCGCCCGTCAGCGTCGGGCGTTCCGGCACGCGCTGTCGGCCTACCTGTCCCTGATCCAGGTTCTGCTCGCCGGCGGCGCGGGTGTGGAGACCGCGCTGACCGACGCGGCGACCATCGGCACCGGCTGGCCGTTCGTGGCGATCCGCCGAACGCTGCGGACCGCCCGCGAAACCCGCGTCAGTCCCTGGGTCGCGATGGGCCGGCTCGGCGCGGATCTTCAGATCTCGGAGCTGACGGAACTCGCGGACGCGGTCGCGCTCGCCGGCACCGAAGGTGCCCGGGTCCGCCAAAGCCTGGAAGCCAAAGCCGCCGCGCTGCGGGTCCGCCAGGCCCAGGACGCCGAAGCGGACGCGAACGCCGCGACCGAACGGATGAGTATCCCCGGTGTTCTGATCGCCATCGGCTTCATCGTCTTTGTCTTCTATCCAGCTCTGACTCAAATATCGAATTCGCTATAGCCTGCCGGAGGAATTCGTGTTTGCCCGTTTCTACGCCTGGTGGTTGCAGGCCGTCGACCGCTGGACCAAGGCGCCGCCCGATGGACGCGATGCCGGGAACACCACCGAGCAGGTGATCTGGATTGCCTTCCTGGCAGCCCTCGCGCTCACCGTGATCGGAATCTTTGGACCAGAAATCTTGGAAGCTGCCCGAAGTGTCGTTTTCAAGTAGACGAAATGACGATGACAGCGCCTGTCCGGCCGGTCCATGACCGGCGACGCCGTCCGGCCTCCGGCCGGCCTGGGGCTGGACGTCCACCGAGGGTGGGTGGTGCCAGGTGGCGCCCACGCCGTACCCGTGTCCGTCCGGGGCGCGGCCGGCGGTCCTGCCGATCCGTTTCCGCGGAGGTGCCGCGCCGTCAGGCGGATGCCGGCGCGCTGACCGTCGAGATGATTTTCGTGCTGCCGCTGGTACTCACGATCGTACTGCTGCTCGCGCAGGTCACGGTCTGGGCTCATGCCAGCCACATCGCGCAAACCACCGCCACCCGTGCCCTGGTCGCCGCCCGCGCCGACGGCGGCAGCGTCGCCGCCGGCGAGCAGCAGGCACAGGACACTCTCGATCAGCTCGGCCGGTCCAGCCTCACCAGTCCGCAGGTCACGGTCACCCGCGACGGCGACACAGCGACCGTCCACATCCACGGCACCGCCGCCAGCGTGATCCCTGGGCTTCGGCTCGGGATCGATGCCGACGCGGCTGGGCCCATTGAGCAGCGACGGGCCACACCGTGACGCCTTCAATCTCCCCGCCTGCGGCGACTGGCTCGGACCGAGGGTCCGCGACCGCCGAGCTGGTGCTGATTGTGCCCGTGCTGCTGCTCATGCTGCTGTTCCTCGTGCTGTGTTACCGGATCTCGGACGCGAAGCTGCGGATGGCCGACGTGGCGCACCAGGCCGCCCGCGCCGCCTCGATCGCCGCCACCCCCGCCGAGGCGGTCGCTGACGCCCGCGCCACCGCGCAGACCGCGCTGGCCGGGGCCGGGGTCACCTGCCAGGATCTGACGGTCGACACCGACACCGCTGGACTGGCGCCGGGCACTCTGGTCCGGGTGACCGTGGCCTGCACGGTTCGGCTCGACGACCTCGCGATGCTCGCCACCCCAGGCAGCGCGACCCTGCGCGCCTCCTCGACCTCGCCCATAGACACCTTCGCCGACCGGCCTGGACAGGCATCGTGAGCCCCGGCCGGTCCACCCACGGGCGGGACGACGGGACCGTCACCGCCTTCGTTGTCGTCGTGGCCGCCGCGTTCGTGATGTTCGGTGGGCTGATCCTGGACGCCGGCGGCGCGCTCGCCGACAAGACCACCGCAATGGGGATCGCGCAGGAAGCCGCCCGCGCCGGCGCCCAGCAGCTCGACCTGACGACCTACAGGTCCACCGGCACGGTCCGGCTGCTACCCGACGAGGCGGCCGGCGCCGCCCGCGCCTACCTCGCCCAGGCCGGCGCCACCGGCACCGTGACCATCGTCGACAACACGGTGACCGTCACGGTGACCATGACCCACCCCAACCAGCTGCTCGGCATCGTCGGCCTGGACACGCTCACCGTCACCGGCACCGGCAGCGCCCACCCCGCCCCACCCGCCGCCGGAGCAGCCCCGTGAGCCGACCCGCCTCCCACCGGCCGATCCCGCCCCGGCCGATCCGCCGCCGGATCGCCGCCGGCGGGCTGGCCCTCGGCCGCCTCGTCCGCGCCGTCCTCGCGCTCGCCGCGCTCATCGTGCTGATCGTCGGATTGCCGTGGGGGCTCGCGCATTTCGTCGGCTGGCCGCTGCCGCACCATGTGCCGTCCTGGGACGAGATCGAGGCGCGGCTGACCGGCCCGATGGACGACACTCTGCTGCTGGACATCCTCGCGGTCCTGCTGTGGCCGCTGTGGGCCGCGTTCACCCTCTCCGTCGTCGCCGCCGTGCCCGACGTAGTCCGCGAAGCCCGCTGGCCGTCACACCACCCGCCGCTGCCCGCCAGCGGGATGCGGGGGCTGGCCACGTTCCTGCTGGGCGCGGTGCTGCTCACCGTCCTCCAGGCCCGCGGCCCCTTCACCTCGACCAGCGGGCCGGCCGCGGCGCCGGCCGTCGCCACCGCGCCCGCCGCCCCTCGGTTCGTCCCGGTCGCCGCCACCAGCGTGACCGATCCGGCGCTGCCGGCCGCGGCGGCGGGGACCGCGGTCGTGCAGCTGCCGGCCAACGGTGTCTACGACAGCCTGTGGCGGATCGCGGACCGCTGTCTCGGCGACGGCGCCCGCTGGCCGGAGATCTGGGCCCTCAACCACGGCGTCCTCCAGGCCGACGGGCGTGCGCTGACCCAGCCCGGCCTGATCCGCCCCGGCTGGGTCCTCATCCTGCCCACCCCACCAGCCACCGTCCCGTCCCCGGCCGGGCACGCACCATCCACCCCTCCGACCAGCCAGGCACCCGCCGGCCCCGCGCCGACGCCCACCGCGCCGTCCTCTGTCAGCCCGCCGGCGGCCAGCCCACCCACCACCCCAACCCCACCGGCCAGCACACCCGCGCCGGGTCACGCCGCACCGCCGACGCCCCTCAGCCCGCCCACCAGCCCGGTAACCCCCAGCCCCACCAGCGCGCCGCCGACCACACCCGCGGCGCCGCCTTCGCACCCCTCCGCCCCGTCCCGGCCGCCGGGGGTCCAGTTCCCCTCCGGTGGGTACCTCGGGCTGGGTGCCGTCGCGCTCCTGGTCGTCGCGCTGTTCTCCGTCCGGCTGTGGCGTCGCCGGCACTACGTCCCCGGCAGCGGTGTCCGCGACGACCTGGTCGAAGCACCGGTGATCCACCAGCTCGCCGCCGCCTACAACAGCGCCACCGCCGAACGCGACGCCGACGGCGAACTCGTCGTCGTACGCCCACCCGGCGACCCGCACATCACCGGCCGCCGCCACGCCGCAGCCACCGCCACCGCCCACGCCGCCCCACCCGGCACCCGGATCGTCGGCACCACCGGCGACGGACAGCCCCTCGCGCTCGACCTCGCCGCCACCCGCGGCCTCGGACTGATCGGACCCGGCGCCGACGCCGCGATCCGCGCCCTGCTCGTCACCCTCCTCGCCGACCGCCACCAGCCCGACGCCGCCCCCGCCGAAGTCCTCATCCCCGCCGCCGACGTACGGCGGCTGCTGGGCGAGGACACCACCGCCACGCCGCCGCAGCGGCTGCACATCGTCGCCGACCTGCCCACCCTGCTGGACCGGCTCGAAGCCGACGTCGTCACCCGAGCGCGACGCGCCGCCACCGGCGAGGACCCCCGCCGCACGTCCCTGATTGTCCTCGCCGCCCCCGACCAGACCTCGGACCGCCGCCTCCAAGCCGTCCTCGACAACGGCTCCCCCCTCGGCGTCGTCGGCATCCTCTACGGGCAGTGGCGGCCCGGGGCGACCGCCCGGGTCCGGCCCGACGGGGTGATCGGCGCAGCCAGCCCCGACATCGCCACCGCTCTGGTCGGCCACCGGCTTTTCACCCTGCCCGAGGCCGACACCGGCCAGCTGCTCGACCTGCTCGCCGACGCCGACGCCCCGGCCGCCAACCAGGAGGAGTACCGGCGGGTAAACCCTACCCAGGGGCCCCAGCCCCCACCGCCCACCTCCGCGCCGCCCCCCAGTAGCGCCACGGTCACACCCGCACCGCCGCCTCCGCCAACGCCCGACGTGTCACCGACCGCAGACGAGCCGCCGGGCCCAGACACGCCGCTCCCACCCGACGGCGGGGCAGCCCCCGCTGAGCCCACAGACGCGGTACCGCCTGCGCCGGCCAGCAGCCCACCACGCCTGCCGAGGGCGGTCACGCCGCTGCTCCTCACGCTGTTCGGCCGGCTGCAACTGCGGTACCGGGCAGCACCCGACGGCGACTACCAGCCCGTAGATGGCATCGGCGGCCCGAGCCAGGAGATCCTGGCCTACCTCGCCGCCCATCCCGACGGCGCCCACCGCCGCACCATCATCGACGCGGTCTGGCCCGACGACGGCAAACTCCCACGCCAGCGGGACAACCGGTTCTACGCCGCCATCAGCCAGCTACGCCGCGGCCTCGCCGCCGCCACCGGCGGGACGATCGACGACGTCTTCGACCACGACGATCGGCGCTGGCGGCTACGCCGCGACCTGATCACCGTCGACCTCTGGCAGGTCGACGAGGCCCTCGACGCACGTCGCCGTGCGACGACCACCGCCGGCGAGCTCGCCGCGATCCTCCCGCTGGCCGCCACCTACACCGGCCACCTCTCCGACGACATCTCCGGCACCTGGGCCGAAAGCCACCGCGAGAACCTGCGCCGCCAGGTCTCCGACGCGCTCGCCAGCATCACCGCCGATGTCGGGGAGGACAACCCCCAGCGCCTGGAGCTGCTGGAAACGCTGCGCCGCCTCGACCCCTACAACGAAGGGCTCTACGTCCAGATCGCCCGCACCCAGGCCCGCCTCGGCCAGCCGGACGCGGTCGCGGCCACCTACCGCCAGCTCGTCGTGGCCCTCGCCGAGATCGGTGAGCGGCCCACCCCTGACACGGATCGCGTCTTCCAGGCCGCGATGCGACCCGGTCCGCCCGGTACGCGGTCCGCCTGACCGCAGCCGACAGTTCTCACCGTTCTACCGGCGACGCCGCCGCGCGGCCCACGCCCGCCGATCGACTTCCAACAGCTCCTCGTGCGCCGCGGCCCACTGCGCCATCGGCGCCACCAGATCCGCCAGTTCCTTCGCCGCCGGGGTCAGCCAGTAGACCGTCCCGAAGGGAAACGCACGCTCCCGCATCCGCTCAACCAGCCCCCGGCGCTGCATCGACCGCAACGTCCGGGTCAGCACGGCCTCCTGGATCAGCGGCTGGGGCCAGTGTCGGCCCCGCGGAACGTCATAGCTGCGCAGGGTGCGCAACAAGCTCGTGTACGGCTGCGGACCGTTCGACAGCGTGACCAGCACGTCCGGGAGCCAGCCAGGGCTCAGCGTGCGGCGCAGATCGTGCAGCAGGATGCGCCGATCAGCGTCAGTCAGATCGTCAGTTCCTGTCACGTTCACTCCCACGGAAGATCCGCAGACCCCCTGGTCTGCTCGACCGTTCCGCCGCACAGCGCGACTACCTCGCCGCCCCGTAGCCCCTCTGCGTGACGGGCAGTTGCCCCAAGGCTGCACTATCGGGCCGTAAGGTGACAATCCGGTATCCGGCCGTCACGGTGCTATCCAAGGGTCTGTCCGCCGCCCCGCCGCGCAGCGACCTGAGCAGAATCGCAGCGCCGCAGCCCCGCTACCTGCGGAAACGCCGCCACCGCGACGGCACGACCACCCCAACCCACCCAGCCCGCCCCCGCCGACATGATGCTCATCACGTCACGCGATCCCGCGGGCCCCGCCAGCCTCCGGACGGCTCATCCGGCGGCTCCCACAAGCCCGCCCTCCAACGACAGGCCGCCGACTAGGCAGGCAGGCTGCCGGTCGACGCCTCCTCCGACGACGCGGGCACCTCGACCCGACCGCCCATCCGCCACCCCGGCGATCTCGGTGACAAAATAGAAGCCTCACGACATCGGCATTCCCGCGAGCCTCCTCTTCCGGAATCTCAACCGCGACGCGCTTCCATCGTTTTGGGGCAGGACCATGGCCATGGGCCGCGAGAGTCGGATTCTCACCTCAACTTGGAGGACGAGTGATGATGGCGATTCCGTGCGGACTAGTCGCTGTTGTTGGCGAAGGTTGGCGCACCAACCTTGACACCGCAGTCGGCGAACGGCAGTTGGCACCGCCGACAGAAAGCCATAGAGCCCAAATCAGCGGATCGCTCAGGTGCTTCGCCGGCAGGGTGCGCGACGGACGGTGTGGGGGTGTGTCAGGTGGCTCGCCATCACTCGCCAGCTGCGCCGAGCGCTCGCCATTAATCCGGATCTCCAACCCCCGGGTTCGGCCGGCTGCGGTCGGGGGCCGGCGCCGTCAGCGCCAGCGACCGGCAGCGCTGGTGGCGCCAGCGTGATGCACAGCGAGGCCCTGACCAGCGGATTTCCCCAGCAGGCCGAGCTGCGGCCACGTCGCCCAGCGAGTGGCCAGGTAGATCCGACCCCTCCAGCCCACCGGACCCCCCACCGGACCCCCCACGGGACCCCCCACCGGACCCCCCGTAAAGACGGGTGGGTGAACGAAGAGCCGTTGGTGCAGGTCAGACGAGGTACGGCACCCACCCAAGCACGCCGCGACTTAATAGCGAGGCTACGAGCTGATAGTCGATGCGGGGACCGGTGCTCTGGCGGCGCGCGGCTCCTGTGCAAGCTCCACGTCTCGGATTGATGCGTTTCCCCCTTTCCCTCCGGTCGCGTTCTCGTTTTTGTATTTCGCTTTTCTTGCACTTCGCTTTTGGCTTTCCCTCTTCTCTTCTTTGCCTTTTGGTTCGCGCCTTCCGATTGTCGTTTCATCACTTTCCCGCCATATAAAGAATCATGAATTGGCGGACGATTGGGGGTTGTATTCGGGCGCGCATAGATGGAGAATTAGATATCGGCACCGGGCGCGGGATGACACCCCCGGGAGTTCCCGCAAAGCAGAGGAGAGACCTCGTGACCAACAACGCCTTTTCTTCGGACACGCCGTCCGCTCTTCCGGGCACGCGAGTCGAGCTGGAAGACATGGCTAGGGTGACGGCGGACGACTGGCGCGCCATCAACCTCAAGGCGCGGAAGTTCTGCCGCGTGGTCGACGCCACAGACTCGCGTAAGCGGATGGATGGCAACGCGACCTACACCGGCCGTGGCTACGGCACGGCGGACGTGAGCGACGACACCACGCAGGATGCGGTGTTGCTCTTCGCGCAACTCCTCGGGAAGATCATCCGGACGTTTGAGCCTGTGACCTACTCCGTGGCCACGCGGGAACCGGACTCCTGGCTCTATGTCACGAAGCAAGGCGGAACCTTTGTCGCCACCCGTGACAGCATCCAGTACACCGCCGTGCGGGACGCTGCCCGCCGCAACGGCTACAGGATCGACAAGAAGCCAAGCGAGACCGACGCGACCCCTGGGGCACAGCTGATGAAGACTGCGGCTCGTATGGAGTTCGTAGCGGTCTCTACGCACCTTGCCGCCAACAGTGAGGCCATCTGGCACCACGCGTTCGGTGACGGCAGGGAGTTCCCTGTTCTCGCGGACGTGCTCAACGAGGGGAACAAGGCCGATGACATCGGACGGGCGGGCATCCTGTCCAAGGTGGCGCAGAAGCGCTACGGGGGTGCCTACGGTTCCCGTCGCGCCGTGATCCGCACCCGTGACGCTGCCTTGGCAGAGTTCCGGGAAGTGTCAGAACGGGCTGACGCGGTACGGGAGCTGATGACCTACCGCGCCGCGCGGGATGGCAGGGAGGACTGACCTTCTTTCCTCGCGGAGAGGGCACCGGGAGAGTCTCCCGGTGCCCTCTCCGCGTTTCTGAGCCGTTTTACGGCCGGACGGTCGGAACGCTTCCCAGCGCGTAACAAGGTGAGGGCAGAAACCGCCCGAACCAGCTGACGAACGCGCATCCGATCGGACGGTCGGAACGCTTCCCAGCGCGTAACAAGGTGAGGGCAGAAACCGCCCGAACCAGCTGACGAACGCGCATCCGGCCGGACGGTCGGAACGCTTCCCAGCGCGTAACAAGGTGAGGGCAGAAACCGCCCGAACCAGCTGACGAACGCGCATCCGGCCGGACGGTCGGAACGCTTCCCAGCGCGTAACAAGGTGAGGGCAGAAACCGCCCGAACCAGCTGACGAACGCGCATCCGGTTCGACACGAAAGGCATGTGGTCGTGTTCGACATTCTCGGTGATCGTGAGCGTGCGCTCGCGATTGTCCAGCGGCGCGGGCGGGATCACTTCCTGATGTTGCTGGATCGCCTGGCGTCGATCTACCACGGCTGCGACTGCAAGATCTACAAGTTCAGCCTGGAATGGATGGACGAACCGTACCTACTCAAAGCGCGGGGGATTCACGGCGACCTGCTGATCGGGTGGCGTTAGCCATCTACCGGCGGTTCGTCCGAAGCGTGTCACCCGTCATGTGGAGGGAGGGTCTGTGACCTGTGATGTTCTGTCTGAGGAGTTCGTGCGCCGCTTTGAGCGGGGAGTTTGGCGCGAACTGATCGAATCGGCGATGGTCGAATGGTCGCCGGACGAGACCACGAACCTGTACGGCAGTGGTTTCGACGGAACAGAAACCGAGCATCTGCGCGGCGATCCCGCCGACGAGATCCGGGACTACCTGGAAGGCGCCGAGCCTGACCTGTCGTCGCTGATCGAGCGGCTGGGAGATCGGGCACCGGAGGCCGAGGAGCTGGGCCGGAACTGGGTCCTGTCGCGGCAGCGGCAAGGAGCGGGCCTGTGGGACTGCGGCTACGGTCCGGAAGGCGACCGGCTGCACGAAATGGCGATCTTCTACGGCGACATCCTGTTGGAGATCTCCGGGGTCGAGGAGGACTGCGACAGCTGGGTGGTGCGGGTCCTGTGACCGGCCGGCATCTGCGTGTCCACCACCGCGACTACTTCGAGCACGAAGCGTACGACGGAGACATCTACCCGCACGACGAACGGTCCGAGGAACTCGACTGCGAACCGGATGAGTACGACCGCGCGGACGGGCTCGGCGCCGTGGACCTGGCCGTGGCCCGGTTGACGGACTTGGGGGTCACAGAACCGTCGGGCGGCCCGGGTTTTCCCGGGTCGCACTGCTGGTGGGGTGGCAGGACGACGCTGAGCCATTACACCGGCGAGATGCGGGAGACCTCCGCGCATCCGGAGGGGTTCAGTGACGCCGAGTGCCGCGAACTCTGGGCGCGGCTGACCGGCGCATAGCCGACCCGCCCTTATCTGCTCCCTGCCTGATCTTTCGAGAGGTGGCGCCATGCTCGGCGTGCTCGCGGACCCCACGGTGCGGATCGGGGTCTACATCGACGATGACCATGACTACTACCTGTCGCCCGTCGGCGACCTCGACGTGATCACCGAGGAACGGGACCGTTTCGCGGACGGGACGTGGGCGGCCTACGTGCTGACGATCGTGGTGGAGTGCCCGCACTGCGACCGCCGGTACAGCACGGACGTGCTCGGCGGTGTGGTGGTGGAGACGTCCGCGTGGGCCGGGTCGATCGTCTGGTCCGATGATCCGTTCCTGCGGGAGAACCCTGCCGACTACCTGACGATGCAGATCCGGGAGCTGATCGCTCAAGAGCGTGACGCCCCGACCCCGGTCTCGGCCTGGCTGCCCCTGCCCGGGGACGCATCGTGAGCCAGGTCGAGGCGCTGCCGCTCGCGAACGGGGCGCCCGCCCGCCGGGGGACGGCCGCGTTGCTGGTGTCCCCGCATCGGGAGCCGCTGACCGGTGGCGGCCCGGACGCCGTCCACGTCGAGCTGATCGTCATACGGTCGGTGACCCGTGACGGTCGGGTTCGCGCCTATGAGGAGATGTGGCCGGGTGGCCGGCCCGTCCGGGTCGCCACGACCGCCTGGAAGATCAGCAGCTTGGTCGACGCGTCGGGGCTCGACCCGGGCCGCGCGGTCGCGATCGCCCGCGCGCACACCTACCCGGGCCACCGTCAGGTCCGCCCGTGGGAGTCGATCGCGGAGGCCCGCGCGGCGCTGAGTCCCGCGCGCACGCCCGCCCCGTAAGCCGCCGCCGCGTGGCTGCCCGCCGGACGGTGTCCGGCGGCCCGTCGGGGGGTCCGAAGATCGCCGGCTATCGAGACGTACGTCGTCGGGTGCTTTGCGGCAGAGAGGAACGGCGATGGGCGATCAACCAGACGTCAGCTCCGACTCGATCGCCACCGCAATGCAGGAAATGATCTTAGAGGATGTCCGCGGCGGGAAGGTACCCGAGACCGTCGCTGCCTTCGAGCAGTTGCACGAGTTTGTCGATGCGAACGAGTACGTGTTGCAGGCTCGGGAGTCCCTCGGGCTGACGGCTCTGCCTGCCGATGCGGCCGATGTGGCCCGTGACAGCGCAGCCGTTGCCCTCGTCGATGCCTGGCTCGCAGGCAGGTCCCCCGCCCATCCCCTCGGGTCGTCCGGGACGGCCCGACGCGCCGTGCCTGGGGAAGCGCCGTGAGGCGGGTCGGGCCGCTGCCGCTGCCGCTGACGAACGACACACGAGCGCGCCGGGGCACGGCGCGTCAGTGCTCGACCCGGCCCGCGCGGCGCTAAGCCCCGCCCGCACACCCGCCCGTAACCCGCTTCCGCATGCCTGCCGCCGGACGGTGTCCGACGGCCCGTCGGCATGCCCACACATCGCCACCCACCCCACCGATCACCGGAGGAAGCCGCATGTCGAAGGAAACCCTGACCTGGCTCAACCAGCACACGCTGATCGGTTTCACCGACAAGCGTGGCCACGCCTGGCACTACCGCGCCGACCAGCAGCAGGGCGAGGCCAACCACTACCCGGGGCCGATCCCTGTCGACGACGTCGAGCGCCGACTGTTCGACTGGACCGCCCTCGAACAGCCGATCTACGTCGAGTCCCCGGTCACCGGCGGTCTGGACGTCGTCCCGGACCGCAAGGCGATCATCCGATCCGACACCGGAAGCGTGATGGGGATCTTCAGCGACGGCTACCAGCCACACCCCTACAAGGAATGGTTGGTCGACAACGTCGGGCAGCTCCTCGATGACGATCTCGCGATCGGATCGGCCGGGCTGCTACGCGGCGGGGCGGTCGCGTGGGTGTCGGTCGAGGTCCCCGACACGATCACCACTCCGGAAGGGGTCGCGTTCCGTCCGAACCTGCTGGCCACCACGAGCTTCGACGGGTCGCTGTCGACGACCTACAAGCGGATCGTGACCAACGTCGTCTGTGACAACACGATGGCAGCCGGTCTGCGAGAGAAGGGCCAGCAGACCAAGGTCAAGCACTCCGCCCGGTCACATCTGCGGCTCGGGGAGGCCCGGGAGGCTCTCGCGATCGTGCACACGATCGCCGACGACTTCGCCGCCGAGGTCGCCGAACTGTGCGCACTCGACGTGTCCGACCGGCAGTGGGCCGCGTTCCTGGACGCCCACGCCCCCATGCCGGACGAGAAGGGGCGGGCGCGGACCAGCGCGGAGAAGCACCGCGACACCCTCAACCGGCTGTGGAACCACGACGAGCGGGTCTCCCCGTGGCGGAACACCGGCTGGGGTGTGGTGCAGGCGGTCAACACCTACACCCACCACGAGCAGACCGTCCGCGGTGCCACGCGGGCCGAACGCAACATGCTGCGCGCCGTGACCGGCGGGGCGGACAGCCTCGACGGCTCCACCCTCGCCACGCTGCGCACCCTGCTGCCCGCCTGAGCCCACCCCACCCACCTGCCACTGCGCCCGCCCCGGCCGCCGCCGGGGCGGGCGCAGTGCGCTACCCGCACAACTGACCGGAAGGGACCGGGTATCGCGATGTTCGCCGCACTGACCGTCGATGGCACGACCGTGAACAGCCTGGACGAAGACAGCAGCATCAAGCTGATCTTCGACGCCGACATCGAGTTCCGCTGTTCCGCCTGCGGGGCGGACCTTGTCGAGACCCCGCACGGCTTCGACGACAACGGCGACAACGCATGCCCCGCCTACCAGCCGGACGAGCCCGACGCGGACGGCACCGGACCGCACACGCCCGAACGGGTCGCGCTGTCGTGGTGCAACAGCGCCGGCATCCGCACCGACGAGGCCGACGACGCGATCACCCTGAGCCTGTCCACCGGCCACCCACTCGGCGCGTTCACGATCACCATCCGGCGGGTCCCCGACGATGCCGACAGCCCGCTCGCGGGACGGCTCCTGCTGCACCTGCCCTACCCGGACCAGCCGATGCCGCACGACCAGCTACACCCACTGCACCCCGGCACGTTCGTCATCGGCCGGCCCGTCCCGGCCCGACGAGCCCGCCTCACCGCCGCCTGAGCACGCGTTTCCCGACAGCCGGCGCCCTCCCTGCCGCCCGCATGTAGCAGCAGGCAGGCGCCTGGCTCCGCTCAGGACATACCCGCCGGTCTGTCCCGGGCCGGCGGTTCGCTACCGCTCCACGACCAGGAAGGCATTCGCATGCCCACGACGCCGACGCTCGCGGTCGCCACCGACTTCATCCTGTCGCACGCCACCGAACAGGATTTGACCCGCATCACCGAGATGGTCCAGCAGCGACGGACCGCGCTCGCCGCGATCAGAGGCGCGTCCCTGACCACCGGCACCCCCGTGCGGATCGCCAACATCAAGCCCCGCTACCTCAACGGGCTGACCGGCACCATCCGCCAGATCGACGGCAAGCACGCCACGATCATCCTCGACGCCGAGTCCACGGACCGGCTGCGCTTCACCCCCAGCAACAAGCGTTTCCCCGTTCCCTTCGAGGCGACCAGCTTCGACCTGCGCGGCGTGCCGCTGAGCTGCTGCCTGCCCACCTGACCCCGCCGCCGCCGGTGGAGAGACCGACGTTCAACACTCCTCGCAGGGAGATCAGCATGGCCTCCGCGCACACGACGATGCGTGTGACCCTCGATGGCCTCGGCGAGTACGAGGTACCAGCCAACGATCTGCGCTGGAACGGCTTCGCCTGCCCCGGCTTCACCCTCGACCAGGTTCGTGACATCGCGATCGATCTGCATCTGTCCAACCTGGCCGTCGGCTCCGACGACCAGGAGACGATCATCGTCGGAGAGGACGAGACCGTCACGATCCACAACACCTGGTCGGACGACACGGAGACGGTCGAGCCCAACCCGCGCGACGGCCTGTACTACGTCGGCGGCTTCCGGTGGACCTGGCAGATCGTCGGCGAGTAAGCGCCGCCGGACACCGGTCGAGGACGCGCCGTCCCCAACACCGACCGGGCCACGTCCCGGCCCCGCCCGGCTCCCCCGTGCAGGACCCCGGTTACGGACGCCCCGAGCAGCGCCGGCAGTCGCACGGCTGCGCTCCCGCCCGCACGGCCCCGTGCACTCGCATACCCGCCCGCCCCGAAAGGGGGTCGTTCCTGTGCTGTTCGACCTGTCCGTGCTCCCGACCGCCGAGGCCCACGATCTCAGTGCGGCCCTGTCTGCGATCAACACCGAGTTGGTGCGGCGGATCAACGCTGATGGCGGGTTCGCGTCGAAGGTCCGCGAGCTGTACCCGACGGCCGTCGCCGTGCTCTGCGACGTGGTCTGGGACGAGTACCCGACCGCGTCCGCGGAAGGCGTGCTCCTCGCCGACGACAGAGTGATCCCCGTCGACGCGCGGACCGCCCCGGACCTGTGGGGCGAGATCTGCGACGAGGTCGCGGATCTGGCGGCTGTCGACGGCGCGATCGGCGAGGACGTCACCCACGGCCATCTGATCCGCCTCGGCCCCCCGCCCGTGCTCGTCGGCGACGACCCGTCCCGGGCCTGATCCCGATGGGCCGCACCGCAGGCCGCCGGACGTCTCCGACGGCGGCCGACGTCGACACGCGCCGCCGCCGACCGGTCAACCCGGGCGGCCCGCCGACCGATGACGACCGTCTCGACGCCCGCGCGCTGCTCGCCACGCTGACCGGCGGTGACACCAGCCGGCATGCGGCGCTGCGCGCCGCTCACCTCGCCGACCACACCGCACCCAGCTACGACCCCGAGCGGGTCGTCCGCATCCTGACCGCGCTCCGCGACCAGCTCGCCGGCGAGATCGACGCCTGGATCTATCACCGGATCTCCCGGGCCCACGCCGAGGAGAACTGCCGCAGGCACCTCGACGGCGGTAGTTGCTCCGCCTGCGTCGATCCCTGCACGTTCTGCCTCAGCTGGGCCGACGCGCTCGACCTGGAACGGGTCGAGCGTGCCGGCCGGCACGTCTGGCGACCCCGTCCCCACGCGGATGTACAGCCCCGCCCGGCGACCCGACGCCGCCGCGCGGGCCGGGTCGCGGCGTCCTCACCCGAACGGAGCGACGGTGATGGCTCCTGAGTTTCCCTTGCCTTTGAGGTTCGTCCGCTGCCCGGTGGGAGCCGGCATCTACGTGCCCCGCGCCGGCCACGACGTGCCGCTGTGGGCCGTTGTCGCGGCCAGCTCCCAGCCCGGCGAGTTCCACGTCGGTCTTCTCCGCGACGACCAGAACAGTATCCAAAGCCGGTACGACCTTCCCGGCCTGGGCAAAGCGCTCGACCGGACGCGTGCCAAGGCCGATGTCTGCGCGGGCTCCCGGGACTAGCCGCACCCTCCCCCTGGGAGATTTCCCCCGGATGGTCGTCCGCCATGGAAAGGAGTGGCAGTGAACCATGCCTCCGAATTTCCCGAGCTGATGAGAATGCTGCCGATCGACTGGCGCCGGAATGTTCCGATTCCCGCTGTCACCGCGCGCCATCCGGACGGGGAGCCAGACTTCTCGACCGTGGACGGCCGGGAGGCATTCCGTCTCGCCTCTGAGGGACGGTGCGGTATCTGTGCTCAACCGTTCGCCGAGGAGGTCGCGTTTCTCGGCGGCCCGGGGGCCGCCGCCGTCGGGGCCTACCACGATCCTCCGATGCATGAAGGATGTGCCGAGGCGTCCACCCGGCTTTGTCCTCATCTGGCCCGCCGGGACATGCGCCGGCTCACCGATCGGCGTTCCACTGGCGAGCTTCCCGCCGGAAACTCCCCGGGCAAGCCGGACCGGTGGGTGATGTGGATCTGCCGGGGATTCAGCGGGGCTGTCGTGAATGCCATGCCGGTGTTTCTTCCTGAACCCTACACCCGGCTACGGATCTTCACCTATACCGCCGAGGGCCAGTTGCACGAATCCTTCGACACGACACCCGGGGGGTGACCCCGCAGCCCTGCTCTTCCCGCTCCTGGAGAAATGGAGATCATGATGTGGAACGGCCGCCTGCTGCTCGGCGTGCGATTTCTGCGGATGCGCCGGTGGGTCCCGTCGCGGGACCCGCGGTCGCGGCGTGAGCGGGCACGTGACGTGTTCGTCGACGCCCGCGACGCGTTGCGGATGGTGCTGGAAGACGATATCGAGGCCGGGACGCGGACCGAGTGGCCGTCGGCGACCGGGCTTGTGGTCGATGTCTACGCGGACGAACTCGGGGAGGCCCGCGCCCGGTTGATCGCCGTTCTCGCCGACGACGGTTCCACCGGTGACGTACGGGACCTGCTCGCCGAGTCGCTCGCCGACCTGCTCGACGAATGGGCGACCACCGCCAACGCCGACAGCACCGAGATCGTGTTCCGCCCACTACCCGAGTAGCACTGATCTCTGTCCGCCGTGCGCCCGCGTGCTGTGACGCCGGCCGCCTGGTGACCGGACTTGCCCCCACGCGGACCGGTGTTTTCTCGCGGTGCTCGGTACGGATTTCCGCGCACGTTCTGAGTCTGGAAGGGACAACCGATGCCGGATTCATCGGTGAGTTACGGAACGATTGACATGTACGACGCGCTGCCTCCGCATCCCTGCGCGAGCTGGGAACCGGGAAACGTGGGCAGCTTCTCCCTCCGCATCACCGCGCTACTCGACGAGAGCGGCGGAATTCTCGTCCACGTCGACACCGCGCTGACCCTGAAAGGCGCGGAGGAACCGCCGATCAGGGTCCTGGTCGACGACGGAGAGGTTTACAGCAGTCCCGCCACGCTCAGCGGTGACTGTGCCGACCCTGACCACGGACATCCCGTTCCCTGGCGCACCGCTGAGGGCTGAGCGACACCCGCATGTCGATGCCGGGTATTCCGCCCGGTTTACCACGGAAAGGAACGTGATTCCCGTGTTCTACCTGAGTCGCCGTCGCCGCCGGGAGCTGCGGTTCTGGGGGTTCGTCCTCCTGTTCGTATGGCTGCTGGGCGTCACCGCCGCGCATAACGTCACCGTGTTCGCCGCCTACGGGGCGGTCGCCCTCGTCGCGATCATCGCTGATCTGACCGCCGGTCGGAGCCACCGTGGCCGGCGCCGCCGCCCGGCCCGGCGGGCACGGCCGGGTCGCACCCGTGTTCACCGGCCCGGACGGGCTACCTGACCGGGTTCTTCCGAAGGCCGGACTACGATGCCGCGTCGCGCACGCATCACCGCCGTGGACCCGGAGCAGCATCTACGCCAGGCCCTCGTTTCCGCACCCGGAAGCGGTCGAGGGTGCAACGGCCCAGATGAACACGCCGCTCTACAGCGTGGCGCTGGCTCACAACAAGAATCGCTCTCTCTGGACTGCCGATGTTCGTGTCGAGGCTTTCCCGCGCCTGTTCGAGGACCGAAGCACGGCGTTGGAGGTCATCGAGCGGGCGGCGGAGATAGCCCGGGAACTCAACCCCAAGGTCGCCGTTCAGATCGCTTTCTTCGTCCACGACGACGGTGGCCGATGGGCGGCGTTCGTGGACTAACAGCAACGCCGGCTTCAACACCGACTCGCGGCGCACACGCCAACACCAGGCTGAGAAACGCGGAGTACGACCATGCCCAAAAGCAAGCTCGACCAGATCGTGGCGGACTGCGCCGAGCTGGTCAACATCGCGCTGTTGGCCCTCGACTGGGCCGAGCAGGAGATCACGCAGGCGATTTCCCGCCACCCGCGTAAGCGTGACCAGCTCTTTCACAGCTACCCGATCCTGGTCCCGACCACCATCCTCTTTCCGGTCGAGTTCGTCTACCGGGGGCACTTCCGGGAGATCCTCGAAAGGGTCGCCGCTGGCAAGGACACGCGCCCCGGTACGGCTGCCGAGGCGTGTTGCCTGCTGACCGAGGTCAGCAAGGCCACGCCTTTCCCGTCGTATGGCTACGGGCTCTACTTCCGACTGTGGGAGAAGGCGTTCCCCGACCACGGGACGACCGCGTCGGACTCTCAGATCGGCCACTACGAGGCCCTGTTCGGCCCGAAAATCGACGAACTGGAGAACGATATCCGCAAGGACCTGACGGTGCAGGACCGTCGGCTCGGCCCGATCACCTGTGACGGCGTACACAACGGCGTGATCGTTGACTGCGCCTACGCCCGTACCCAGTAGCCGAGGGATCGTGGAACGGAGTACAGCCATGTCCGAGTCCGGCACACCGCTTCCGGCTCTCGCGGAGGGCGTCGCCGCCGAGCTGGGAGACGACTGGAAGGTTGAGGCCGGCAACTGGCCGGAGGATGCTTTCCTGGTTAAGAAGTCGAACCCGCTCTGCAAGATACACGTCCAAATGGGCCGGCACTACAGCAAGCGACACAAGATCGAGATCTCTGGTATCTACCCGCACCGCGCGTCCGAGTACCGGACCGGTCGCGCACCCAGGGACAGGACCTATGCCGCGCCGAACAAGTCGCCGCTGGCGATCGCGCGGCAGATCCAGCGATATGTCCTGCCAGGCTACGAGGCTGAGCTGGCGCGGGTGTGTGAGATTCTCGACGACCGGCGCAGAACGCAGCAGCACGCGGAGGAGATCGCGCGCGACGTCATGGCCGCGTTCGGTCTTCCGTGGACAGGACTCGACCGCACGGCCGACGAGTACCAGCGAGACCGCTGGGTTCCGGTCGCCAGCTTCTGGCGCCACCCCAAGCAGACGATCGGGAACTTCAGCGCGGAGCTTAAGCACCGGGGCGAGGTCGAGTTCACGTTCTCCACGCACGCCGGCCACGCCGTGAAGATCGCCGAGTTCCTGGCCTCTCTTCCGCCGGTTGAGTAACGTCCGGCGGCCCCCTCGACAGGTCGTGCGGCCAGCACGGTTGAGCGCTGCGGTCTGCCCTTTGGTTGGGACCTGACCGACCAGACCCCACCTACCCGTTCTCAGCGGCCAGGGCGGACCCAAGGCTGTGCGGTGGCCGACGTGCCGCCGTCGGCGCCTCGGCCACCGCGCACCTCTCGGTCCGGCCGGTCCGGCCGTCACGCCCCGGCCTCCTCGTCCGCTCTGCGATCAGCCTGTCCGCCGTGCTGCGCCCGGAAGGAGCGCCCCGCCATGCCCTCGACCCCGCATCTGCTCGGCTTCGCCGAACTCCTCGGCCGGCTCCGCCACGTCCTGACCGTCAACGGCGAGGACACCGTCACCCGCCGCCCCACCGATCTGACCTACCAGCCGTACTTCGGCCGGGACGGCTGGCCCCGCCGTCTACACGGGCACATCCTGTTCTGGCTGAACGGCCACCTCGATCCGGCCAGCCTGCTCAACCTCGATTCCGCCGCCGACGTCCTCAGCGCACTCGGCTACCCGCTGACCGTCAAGGCCGCCGTTCTCGCCAGCGAGGCTGAGCAGCTCAGCTTGCAGGGCTGGACCTGGGGCCACGCCGTCCACACAGCGGTCCTGCGCACCGTCGAGGACGACGAACCGGAAGACACCCGCATCGGCGACGCCACCGTGATGGCCGTGCTCACCCACGTCGCCGCCCGCCACGCCCCCGAGATGACCAGCCCGACCCGGGCCGTCCCGCTGTTCCACCGCGGCTATCCGACCGGGCTGCTGGGTCACCTGGCCGCCGAGCTGCGCCTCGATGCCGTCCACGCCTCCGCTCTCGGGGACACCCGCGCGCTGGCCCTGTTCGGCCACCTCGGCTGGACACTGTCCCCCCGCGCCAGTGCGGTCCTCATCACCGCCGAGCAGGTCGAAGCGGACGGGGCCACCTGGACCGACGTCGCCATCAAGGCCAGGGACACCCCCCGCGACCACCTGCCCCGCGAGCCCTGGGACCGCTGAACCGCCCCGGCGCCCGCGACCGCCTCAGTGACCGGTCCGCCGAACTGTGCCGGTCCCGCTCCCGCAGGAGGCGGCCGGCGGCGGCCGTCACGACCGCCCTCGCCGCCAGGCAGAGCGGTGTCCCGTCCTGCGGCCTGCACCTCCCTCCCCTCAACCACCTTCACGAGAAAGAGAGCCATCAGCATGCGTGAATACATTGCGCGCGCGGGAATGGATGATGCCTGGCTGTGCCGATGCGGCAACAGCCCAGGGGGCGACGGATTCGTCCCGGTCCACCGGGGCCGGGAAATCGACCCGAGCTCGGCCCGCTGGCGGGGCCACTATTGCTGCCTGACCTGCGGCCTGTTGATCACCTGGCCGACCCGGGAGATCATCGGGCACATCGACTTCGCGGACCTCGTCCTGTGCGCGTCCGCACCCTGCCCGAAGCGGCGACGGCGACCGTCCTTCCCACCGCGCAGCAGGCGCGTGCGTCAGCGACGTCGAGCGCGACGGTCCGGCCCTCGGCAGCCCCGTCGGCCTGCCTCTCCACGGTGACACGACCGGGCTGGCTGCGCGCCGAGATCGACCGGTGCGTAGCCCGGTCGGGACGCCACATCACCACGATCGGAAGGCTGAGCCTGGCCGGGGCAGACGAGATGCCGGGCCAGGGCGAACACGCCCGGTGTGGTGCCGGCCGGCCTGGCGCGATCAGACTGGAGGGGACGGCGGTCCGGCACTTCCCTCGCGGGTGACGGACCGCGCCGCCGCTGCGACCCCGCCCCGTAGAGGACACCGCCGATGAACTTCGAGTCCCACGTCCTGGTCGACATGACCGTCAAGCAGGTCCAGGACGCCCTGGCAAAAGGCGACCAACCCGCGATCGCGGTCCTGGAAGGAGAACCCTCACGCACCCTGAGTAACTCGGCCTACCTGCGTGACCCCGCCCGCGCGGAAGCGTTCGAGCGGCAGGTCGCCGAGGAAGCGAAACACATCAACCTCGACCGTGTGATCCTGGCCGTCCCGCAGATCAGCAGACCCGAGACCATCGACGACGAGACCTCTGTCCAGCTGCGTTCCCCCTACACCGGCGGGCCGGTGCTGGAGGACGACGGCGAGATGCACGTGATCCTGTGGGTGCTCTGGGACACGGAGGAAGGCCACGAGTCCGGGATGGTCCCCTACCGACGCAAGCGCGACGGCACACCCATCTTCGACGCGTTCGACGACTCGGACTACATCTTCTCGATCCCCCTGAACGTCGGCGGCGGCCCCGGCCTCGTCCTGCTGCGAGAACTACTCAGCGAGAAGCTGCGACGCACCGGTCCCTGACCTGCCCCAACGAACGGGAACCCGCGAGCGTGAGGTCCGCGCGCCGCCAGCCCGCGGCGGCCAGCGCGCCCCTGCCAACCGTCCAGCAGCGCCCGCGGTCGTCACCACACACCCGCAGCCGGCGACGATCCGCATCGTCACCGTCCTACCTCGAACCGCGGGACTGTCCCTGTCGCCCAGACCGGAATCGCGGCCCCAGAACGCCACAGCCAACCGGCGGCGGGCCGCGCACCGCCGCATACGGTGGACACGCCGACGAGCCGTCTACACCCGACCGCCGTTCCACCGCCCTGGGCTCCGGAACGGGATTCCTGGACCACTGGAGGCCGCGATGAACGACGCCACCTGGACCCTGGTGACCGACGTCGTGGACCGCGTCCAGCAGTCCATCCGGATGACCGACTACCCGGCCATCGTCATCCTCGACGGGGACCGCCGCCAGATCCTCTCCGACTACGACTACATCCACGGCGAGAACGCACGGATCGACTTCGAGACCCGCGCCGCCGACCACGCCCACGCCCTGCACGCCCGCCGGTTCACCTTCGCCGTCCCGCAGATCATCGAGATGAGCCCCGGCAACCTGCAAGCCCACGCGTTCTCCGTCCGGCCCCTGCGCGACGGCGAACAGGAAAGCGTGGTCTGGACCGCCTACGACGCCGACGACGGTGTCGACTACGGCTGGGCCCCCTACACCCGCCGGCCGTCCGGCCAGCCGATCTTCGACGAGCCCAGCACCTTCCACCTCCCGGCGATACCGACCAGCGGCTTCCCCGGTCTCCGCCTGCTGCGCCTGCTCACCGCCGACTAGACCAGGCCCACCGGGCACTGCTCACGTTCGCCGACCGGGCCCGCAGGTCCTCCTTCTCGGACGTCCACTCGCAGGTGAAGGGCCAGCAGCGATGACGCTGCTCGGCTCGCCCACAGCTGTCCCATGACCGGGCGCCGTTCTGCTGGGCAGGCAAGCCGCCGACCGCGCCCAGGCGCGGCGCGTGCCGACGCCGAGGCACGCCCGCACAGCGACGCGTCGCACGGGCTGGCATTCGCCCTTCGCGATCACCATCGGAGATCGCCATGCCCCCCTTCGCTCACTGTTCACCATCGGAGCAGTACACGACGCTTCGAGTCTCTTCCCGTTCCCGGCTGATCCACCTGACGCTTACCGGGATGACCGCGACCCTCTGCGGTCGCCCCTTCCGCGAGCAGATTCCCTCGGACCAACCGGGCCCCACCGCACCCGTCTGCGGGCACTGTGCCCGCACGGCCGCCCTGCACCCGCTCGACCGGGACCCGCCCGGCTACCACCTCACCGCCTCGTCGACCGGGCCCGGCCAGGTCACCGCGGCCGATCCGACCGGACGCACGATCAGCACCGCAGAGACCTTCGGACCTGCCCGGTTCCACGCCTGGGACCACGCCCGCACCACCGCGCTCGCGACCGCACGTCTGCGCCGCGACCGCCGACGGATGGGCCCCGCTGACCACGAGGCGTGGCGGGTTCTCCTCGCCGCCCCGGCCGGCCGCTGGCGGCCCGCCGGCACGATCCACACCCGTACCGACGGGTTCCTCGCCGACCTCGACGACGCCGCCACTGCCGCCCCTCGGTGGTTCCGCAGCCGCCATCAGGCACGCCGATGGATCGTCGAGCACCGCGTCGTACACGGCTGGCCCCACACCGGATGGCTCGTCCTCGACGGCGCCCGCCTCCTGCGCCGCACCAGCAGCCGCCACGCCGCCACCCGGTGGCTACGTGGCTACCACGCGACCTTCACCGGACTGCGCGCCACCACGATCCGGCCCGCCGGCCTCGACGCCTACCAGCACCATTATCACGACGGCAGCGTCTTCACCGTCACCCGCGCCATCCACGCCGCCGACCACGGCATCGACCTGTCGAGCGCACCCCGATACCCCTACGACGATCTCCCTTTCGACGAAGGCCCCACCCGCGCCGTCACCGGCACTGTGTAGGCGCGCCGGCGCCAGTGCCGGCCGCGTGGCGCGTCCCCTCGAACCCCCACCGGATTCCCGCAGGAACCGCCGCGAATCGTGCCCAGCCGCACCTGTCCGACCGCGTCCCTGCGCTTCCGGCCGCGCCGCGACGGCCGACTCAATCACTGGCACCCGCGCGACCCCACCCCGGACCGCGCTCCCGGCCTCAGGCCGAAGCTGCGTCCCGCATGGGCGCAGAAACCCGGACCCCGGCTTGCCCACACCCATTCCCGGCCCACCAATCCCAGGGAGGAAACATGTCCACGACCAGCGACAACCGCTCCTACGCCCGCGAGGTGGGCGCCCGACTACGCACCATCCGCACCCAGCAAGGCCACTCCCTCCAGCAGATCGAGACCCGCTCGGACGGCCAGTGGAAGACCGCGGCACTCGGCTCCTACGAACGCGGCGACCGGATGATCAGCATCGAGAGGCTCGCCGCGCTCGCCGCCTTCTACGGCGTCCCCGTCCACACCCTGCTGCCCGGCGGACACCCCGGACCCGTCCCAGCGCAGGCCGCCCGCGTCGTGCTCAACCTGCCCGCACTGGCCCGCGTGCCCTCCGATGACGCCGGGCCGCTGCGCCGCTGGGTCGCCGAGATCCAGCGGGAACGCGACGACTACGCCGGCCGGGTCCTCTCGATCCGCGCAGGAGACCTGCGCACCCTCACGACCCTCTACACCCTCGACCGCGACCAGCTCCTCGACATGCTCCAGCAGTGGAAGGTGCTCGACCCCACGAGCACCCTCGCGAACACCTCCGCCACAGCAGAAGCGCAGGGGACGTGATCCAGCCGGCTGTGCTTCCGTCTGTGTGTTCTCCCGCCGTACTCGGCGGGAGAACACACAGACACGGACAACCTCCACACAACCGCGGCCCGGGAGGCGGACACGCCCAACTCCTCCAGGGCGTCCACCACCTGCTGATGGGAGAGGATCGCATCCGTCCAGCAGGCGATCCTCGATCCCACGGGCGATCCCGAGCTTCCCGGCCCACCGCTGACCGGGTCCGACCCGCGAGAGAGTTTCGCCGGGCGTTTCGGTCCCATCTCTCGTCGAGCGCCGATAAACGCCATGCAACGCTTGTAGGTTCGCATCTAACTTGTCGGCGGGGATGCTGTGACCAGGCCCTTTCCGTCATTCTCATCTACGTGTCGCCGGGGTTGTTTCTCGCCGATCTGTCATTTCCTGCGATCGAAATAGGCTAATATCTAGATCATCGCGTTGACGTTGATTGGATGAGTCGGCCCATGGAGTCGGCCCGAGCGCAGAACGGGACTGATCGGAGGTGGCTGGGGGGAGCGCGGGCGTTCCACCGGCGGAAGAGGTGGGAGCTGTTCCACATTGATCCGATAGGAGAACGACGCGTCGGCCAGGGCCGAACGCGTTCACATGGGGTCGGCTCGAACGTCTATAGATCACGTCCCAGGGTGCGGGTCGAGCCGGCCGCGGGCCAACCACCGCGGCTCGGCCGTGGCGGGGGCAGATGGACTGGGGCGTCGTACCGCACGATCCGTTGTGACCAGGCTCTTCATCCACAGTCAGAACCGCGACCAGCCAATAAGGTAGATCCCACGTTCGGCCCCGGGTCTCAGGCACGCCCGGATCCGGCGGCGCCCCGGCTGGCGCGCCGTTCCATCTGGCGACCTCTCTAGTCGAGGCGGTGGACCAGAAGTGCGGACGAGTGTACAATGCGGACCTACGGGGACACTACAATCGAACAACAGTGTATGTCTCCGAAGGTGAGCCGAGTAGTCGCTGCGTCCCAATGGAGGCAACAGAATGCCCGAGCCGGGAGACGAACCACGCAGAGTAAGCGACGCGTCCATTGACGATGACGATCTCGACGGCCTCACGGCAGACGCCCTTGGGCCGCGATGGGTGCTTCGCTCCGCAGTTCAAGGCAGTGACTCGACCTGCCATACCGGATGGACCTTTGTATGTGAAACCCATCCAACAGGCACTACTTGTCTAACCGGTCTCACATACAAATGCGACACGGGTACTTGCTCCTGGGGCTTCACACTCATATGCGACCGTCGTCCAGTTGCCTTGCCTAATTGATTGAAAACAGTCGTCTGAAAAATGAGCGACCTTAATCCAGGCCGAGTTTTCTCCGCATGGTTGGACGCAATCTCCCTCCCCTCCGGATACACGTTAAGAAACGCGGCCAGTTGGACCGTAGTGACTCGGAGTGGGGGTGTCTCTGAAAGGCTTTCCCAGGGTTGGAAGCTGCACATCTCTGCGCGGCCTGAGTCGCTCGAACGCACGGTCATAGCCGCGATTCCGGTACTCTTTGATGAAGGATGCGACTTCAAAGTCGTTGTCGATTCCTCTACGCTGAGTGCCTTCAATCATGGTATTTATGGGATGGGTTCGGTCGGCAAAGCGATCACAATATATCCTAGTCAGCGTCGAATCGAGAGGATCGCGAACCTCCTAGCTGATGCGTTGATAGATTTCGAAGCTCCGCGAATATTAAGCGATCGCCAGGTTCGGCGTGGTGCACCTGTCTACTATCGTTTCGGCCCATTTATGCCGCGTGTACGGATTGACGACAACGGGTACACTGACGTCACTATCCGGCGACCCGATGGGCGACTGGAATCGGGCCGCGCCGAGGGCGTCTACTCGGCGCCTGGATGGACAGAGGATCCCTTCGGTAACCGCCCGGCTCGCGGAACGGTTCTTCCCAAGGTCGACGGTGCACCGATAATAGGAGATCATTACAGGGTTGTCAGCGCCATAGCCCAGTCATCCAGCGGCACCACGTATCGCGCAAACGATATCCGTACTGGCCTCGGGGTTATCATCAAGGGCGCAAATGCGTTCATAAACGAAACGTCGGCGGGTGATGCACGGTCCTACCTTCGGCACGAGATTCGGGTTCTAAACGCTCTCAGCGGGATCGGTCAGGTCCCAGAAGTTGTCGATCATTTTGCCTACGGGCACGACGAGTATCTTGTGACGAATGATCTGGGGCCATGCGACCTGCGGACCGACGTCATAGAGCACGGAATCCTCGCCAACCCCGACTCCTTGAAGCGAAGTCTCGTCGCCTTCACGAGGTCCGTTCTTCAAGCGCTTGATGCGATACATAGTCGGGGCGTAGTGTTTCGCGACTTAGCTCCACAGAACGTGATAGCCATGGTCGACGGTCGATGGGGACTTGTAGACTTTGAGTTGAGTCGATTTCGTGGGGTTCAGCGTTTCGGCTGGACGCCAGGATATTCGTGCCATGGGCAGCGTGAAAACAGGGACGCATTGCCGACCGACGACTACTATTCGCTTGGTGCCGTAATCTTCTACGCGATGATGGGTATGGATCCTATCGTCATCGACGACGATCCTGCGGTTAACGATGCACGGACGATTAGCTGCCTGAGAGCCGCGTATGGCGATGAGATACCGCTCGTCGACACCGTGGCTAGTCTATTAAGCCCTGACTCCACCGAAAGGATCAAGGCCGTAGCGCAGCTCCGAACGCTGAACTGCTTGGAAAGCGTCTCGAAAGTTGTCAGACGCCGATCTCGTGTTCCACCTCTGCGTCCGATGATCCAATCTACTCTGGAAGCTAGTCTGAGGCTGGTGGACAAGGATCTTCAGTCAATTACGTGTAGCGATCTTCCACCCACGGTCGTTGCGCAGGTGGGAAGTGCTGGCCTTGTTGCAGAGGTAGCCTTGCATCCGGGTGGGCTGGAACCGGCAACGGCCCTCGCGGCCGAAGTGGCCCGAGTGATCGAAAGAGTCGATGCTCCAATCGGTCTTCTCTTTGGCCGCATGGGAGTTTGTCTTGCTCTGCAGACGGTAGCGGATTCGTCAAATGATCACAATCTCCATCGGGCAAGCCAGCGCGTGATGCCCAGTGGGCGCGACCTCGCCGATGAAAACAGATGCGATGTGGCGCATGGAATTGCGGGATTAGGGATCGGCTATCTGGCGCTGGCGGCATCTGCGTCGCATGCCGACCCGGTAATGTCACTTGCGGATGAATGTGCGAACCGCATCGTCCGGGACTACGACCAAGTTGAGGAGCAACTGGGCAACCTCCCCGAGGGAAACCCGGCTCACGCAGTATCCATTGCGGACGGATTTGCGCATGGCCGAGCTGGTGTGGCTTATTTTCTCCTTGCTCATTCTGCGTATTCCGGTAATCAGCGTAGTGGAGATCGCGCCCGGGCTATACTCGAAGGTCTGACGGGTACTGTCTCGGAACTTGTCCTGCGTGCATCCTCTGATACGGCTCGCCCAATGTGCATATCGTGGTGTCAAGGTCTCGCAGGAATTGGCACTACCCTAGCGCGGGGCGCCTATTTCTTCCGCGAAGAACGATATCTGGCCGCAGCGCGCAGTGCCGCAGACGGATGTTTGGCTATTGCGTCCCGTGTTCCGCTTGTCACGCAGTGCTGTGGACTGGCAGGGGTAGGTGAGCTGATGTTGGATATGAGTTTGGTGACGGGCGACGCGAGGTACCGAGAGGAGGCGCTGAATATCCTTGGCCTCATGCTCACTCGCAGTGGCGGGTCCGTCAGTGCTCCTCGCTTCCCGGGCAGCAGTCTGATGGACCATGCCTCTGGTTGGGGTAACGGTACTCCTGGCGTTCTTGCTTTTTTGCGTCGTTTGGCTAACCCTTTGAGCTCCAGGCACTGGATGGCCGACAATGGCCAGCTGCTGCCCGGAAATCTCGATTTCTTCCCAGCTGAATAAAAAAATAGGGTGCAAATATGACTAACGGAGGCTCGGGTTGCGCGCCGCAATCCCGTTCCTCTCGATTCTTGCACAGTATCTCTTCAAGTGGTGCCGGACTGATTCTGGTTATCTGGCTGGATATTGTCACTTCTTCTTCGAATTCATCAGGTGGGCGTAGATATCGGGCCGGGTGAGTGCGTGCAGGAGCGCCTGGCCGCGTGGGGTCGGTCGGAGGGATCGGGCAGGTGTGGCGCGGTGGAACAGCGGAGCTCCGATATCGCGTTCGAGGCGTTGGAACTGGCGGACGAGCGCGGCCTGGTGGGCGCCGAGATGGTCGGCGGCGGCGTTGATGGTGGGGAAGGCCATGGCGATCTGGAAGCGGTGCAGCCGTTGCCAGCCGGCGAGGCCGCCTTCGACGACGCGGCGGACGTCGGCTGGGATTGTGGGGTCGAGGGTGTGCAGCAGTTCTGGGCGGCTGGTGACGCCGGGGGGCCGGGACGGGATGCCGTAGCGGCGGGCCCGTTCGATGACGGTCATGTCCAGGACGCCGAGTTCGGCGGCGATGTCGGTGTAGGAGCGTTTGCGTTCGAGGTACTGCTGGCGTAGCCAGCCCTCGTCGATGGGGACCGGTTCGCACAGGTGGGTGATGATGATTCCCGCTTCGCGGGCGAGCTGTCCGACCAGTCTGCGGTCGTAGCCGGTCTCGTCGGCGATCTGTGTGAGGGTTTTGCCGGCGGCGGTGTATTCGCGGTCGAAGAAGGTGCGGGTGAGCAGGCTGCGGGCGCGTTGGCGGTGTTGCCAGGCCGCGGGCGGGGTGACAGCGGACCAGTCCCGTGGCGGGCGCGGGATGCGGTCGAGCGCGAGCCGGAGGTGGTCGATGGTGGTGTTGAGCTGGGCGGCGACGGTGCCGAGGGGATGTCCCTCAACAAGGGTGAGCTGGTAGACGGCGTCCAGGTCGATGTCGTCGGGTTCCCGGCCGGGCAGTGGCAGGTGGGCGACGAGGTCGAGGGGCGGGTGCCAGGTCAGCGGCTCGGTGATGCGCCGCCGGCGCAGATGTCCGGCCGCATGCTTGGCGAGGCCGTCACGGACGCCGCTGGTCAGCGAGGTGGCGAAGGCCAGGTAGGCGCTGCGATCGGCCGAGGAGCGGAACGCCAGGGTGCGGGCGGGGTCGTCGAGGTCCGCGCCGGTGAGTAGTTGGTAGAGCTGGCGCTGGGCGTCGAGGAGCCGGCGGTCTTCGCCGGGATGCGCGCCTGCGCGGAAACAGAGCTGTCGCCACTGCTCCTCGTCGATCAGGATCGGCGGGATCGCGGCGCGGCGGCGCTGGTAGTCGACGGGGCTGCCGTGGTCGTCGAGGTAGTCGGCGAGCAGGCAGATCGCGGTGGACACCGACTGGTGGCCGCGGGCGGCG
This sequence comes from Frankia sp. R43, assembly GCF_001306465.1. Classification (NCBI taxonomy): domain Bacteria; kingdom Bacillati; phylum Actinomycetota; class Actinomycetes; order Frankiales; family Frankiaceae; genus Frankia; species Frankia sp. R43. The sequence continues at coordinate 1,080,056 of NZ_LFCW01000001.1, forward strand.
AGTTCCCTGAGAGTGAGAGTGATGTGCTGGCCGGTCAGGTAGGGGTGCAGCCGGCCGGTGACCTGGTGCAGCGGGTGGGCGGGATCGCCGGGTAGGAGCAGGCAAGCTGCGATCACCGCGCGGAACGCGTGGGAGGTGAACCCGTCCGCGGGCAGGAGACGGACGGTCCACTCCGGCCAGAGCAACTGCGGGATGCCACGAGTCCGCCGGTCCAGCATGTCGGGATCGAGGTCGGGTGGTCGGGCGGTGGGCAGGCAGGAGCGGTAGCGGATCCGGTCAGTGTTGCCCAGCTCCGGGTCGGCGGCGTGCAGGAAGCGGGCGTGGATCGGCGGGGACAGCCGGCGCCACTGCGGCTGGGACATCCCGCTCGGCCGGGTCCGCCGCCTGCCGGCACGGGCGAGCAGGGCGCGTAGCCGGCCGACGGCGTCGGTCTCGTCGTCGGAGAGCAGAGCCAGGGCGAGAGTGACGCTCGTGCCGATCAGCGCGGTGTCAGGGAACGCGGGGATGCCGCCGGGTTCGTCGTCGGCGGGCTGGTGCCGTGTCTGCCAGGCGTGGCGGGCGTGCGGGCCGAGGTCGGCCACGTCCTGCTCGGTGGCGTGGTGCAGCAGCCAGCCGGCGACGATGTGCAGGTCGGCGAACACCGCAGGCAGATCCGGGCTGGCGGGTTCGACGGAGGCGAGCAGGCTGTCGATCCGGCGCTGGCCGCCGAGAAGCGGGTCGTCGTCGGTCAGCAGGACAGTGCCGGCGGCGCGCAGGTCAGTGCCGCAGAAGCGGGCCGCGCCGCGCCGGTTCGGGCAGGTGCCAGGCGGAAGGATCCGGCGGGTGGCGGCCAAGCCGTTGCGGGGTGGGTATCGGCAGGCCGGGCAGCTGGCCGGGAGCAGGAGGCGGTGGGTGGTGCAGGCGAACGTCCAGGTCAGCCGCCAGTGCAGCGCCCACCGGCCGTCCGATTCGGCGAGGCACGCTGGGCAGTAGCGGCTGCCGTGCAGGTTCACCCAGCCCGCCGGCAGGAACCGGTCGAGGATGGCGGCATCAAGGCGGCCGGCGGGCAGTCCGGCGCGGATCTCGACGTGGCGTAGGACCGCGGCGGGGATCCTGGCGGCCAGGTCGACCGGGGTACGCGGGGTGCGGATACCCAGCTCGACGAGGAGTTTGCTGACGGGCAGGTGGTTGCGGCGGGCGAGGGCGTCCAGCCAGGAGTCGAGGCTTTCGCCGGGCAGGATCGGCACCCGGATCGGCAAGGTCCTCCGCCTGGCCGCCGTGCTGGTCATGACGCCGCCGCCCGCTGCCGGGTGGGGGTGGTGGCCAGCCGGCCGTGGGCGAACGCCGCGGCGAGCTGGTTGCGAGCCTGTTCGGACGCTTCGTCGATGCGCACGGTGTCGAGCAGGTCGACGGTCAGCGTCTCGGTGCCGGTGCGGATCGCGGTAAAGCAACCACGGGTGATCAGGGTGACGAACGAGCCGATGTGCCCGCTGGTCCGGGTGAACAGGTAGTCGGCGAGGTCGGTCAGCATCCCCGGCCGGGCGTGGGTGAGCACGAGCTGGCGTTCGGTCGCTTTGAGCAGGCCGCGCCAGTGCGCCCGGCCCTCGTCGGAGGCGACCTCGAACGGGGGCACCGGCAGCCGGGTCCACCGCCGGGCGGTCTGGGCGAGCACGGCGTTGTCGCCGATCAGCCCGTCGGCGAAAAACCGGCGCTCGGCCAGCCCGACACCGACGTAAAGAAAGGTGACGGGCAGCTCGTTGGCCAGCCACTTCAGGTGGTTGGACACATCCAGGCCGTCCTTGCGGCCGGGGTTGATGAAGTGCACGTCGTCGATCACCCCGACGCGGGTCTGGCAACTGAGCACACAGTCGACCGCGTGGCTGGCAAGCTCCGCAGCGGTGGCCCGGTTGGTCGCGGGATGGCCGTAGAACTCGCAGATCATCCGGTTCAGCGTCCGCAGCGTGGTGTTCGACGTCAGCCCGACCCGGAACACCGGAATGCGCTCGTGGCCCTCGTCGGTGACCGGCCCGTGCCGGCGGATCTGGGCCCGGTCGAAGCCGCGGGCGAACACGTTCGCGATCGTCGTCTTGCCCAGACCGGGCAACGCGTCGATCACGGCCGCACCGCGGATCCGGTCGGGATCCTGCCGGTTGGTGAACACGATCCGCTCCAGCTCGTCATGGACCGCGGCGAGCTGCGGAGTCCGCAAAATCCCGAAGTTGGCATGCCAGTCATGGCGCGCCTCGTCGTAGTCCTCCCGCGCCTGCTCACCCAGCCGGGCGCGTTGGGCGGTGGTGAGCCGGTCCGGCTGCCGGCGGGCCGGGGCGTCCACATAGCGGCGCCAGCCTTCCTTGCGGGACAGGCTGTAAAAGGCGCCGCTCATTCGAGGACCTCGAACGCGTCGGCGTAGAAGTCCTCCGACACCGGGGCGTCGAAGATCTCCTCGGCGTCGTCGTCATCGCCGTCCGCCATGGCAACAGGCGCCGGTTCGGCGTCGGCCGCGGCGGAGTCGGTGTTCAGCGCTGCGATGCTGGGCAGCGCGGCCACCTGGTCGGCGGGCTCGTCGGGAACCGGCACAGCGGCGGTCTCGGCGGCCCGCCGCACCGCCATCCGACGCTCCCGCCGGTCGGTCACCATGCCCACGTCCCACCGGCCCAACAGCTCAGCCAGCGCCCGGTGAGGGTCGGGCCACCGATCGTCGCGGGCGGCGAGCCGCCGGGCGTGGCGGCCAGCCTCCGCGCTGAACGGGGTCCCCAGCCCGGCGGCGTGCTCCCACTCCAACCGGTGCCAGGCAGTGTCGTCGGGATCCTGGAAGTAGACCCAGCGAACATCGTCCGGGTTCACCCGGATCGGCCACTTGCCGGCATGGACACCTCCGTGCGGGCTCGGTGTGTTGCGGTAGCGGTCCAGGATCGGGCTGTTATAGCGCAGGCCGTTCACCTCCACGCCGTAATGTTGGATCGTGCGGTAGGCGACTGGCAGGAAGTCATAGACCAGCTCCGGTGACCGCGGGATCCGCAGCAGCCCGGCCTTGGCCACTCCGATCTCATACATCTCGTTCGGGGACAGCCCCAGATGCGGCCATTCCGGCACGGTCAGGCCATTGTGCTTTCCGCGGTGGTAGACCAGCGCGATCCACTCCCGGATGACGCGTTCCACCTCGTGCAGGTAGAGGAACGCCGCGTCTTCCACAGCCTCTCCGCGGCTGTAGATATCGGGGCCCTTGTAGGCAGGAAGATGCTGGATCAGCCCTTCCCGTAGCGTTCTGAAGAATCTTTCCACCGTGGGTTTGTCGGTCGGCTTCTTCGGTTGGGCGGGCTGGATCGAGATGCCCAGCCGGGTGCACACGCTGATCACATGGGAGGACAGGAATGCCTTGCCGTGGTCGATGACCAGAGTTTCTGGCGGGCAGACCGGCACCCCGGGCAACCGGCCGTCCTCGGTGAACACCAACTGCTGGGGAATGCCGTGATACGGCCAGCACGCCTGCTCTGGCCAGTCGGGCGGCGCCGGCTGTGGGGTGACCGTCTCGTAGAGCACGCCGGCGACGTCAACCGCCTTCGTGGACACCGGGGTCACCCGCAGACCGATGATGCAGCGGGTGAACAAATCCTGGGCAACGGTCAGCTGGATCGGCACCCAGCGGCAGGTCACCGGTTCCATGGCGAACACGTCCAGATCCTGGGTGTCGAGAATGACGTACTCGCCCGGCCGCGTCGCGTGTAGCCGCCCATAGGCGCCTGTCGGGCGCTGCGCGATGGACCGACGGGCCTTCGCGCTGCCTCGCAGCGCGTTCGTTCCCTTCGTCAGGCGGCTCAGATGCCGGTAGGCCGTCGCGGTCGACGGCCGGCGCACGACCCCCGCCCCGTAGTCGGCGTCGAGCCGCTCGTCGATCAGCCGCAGCAGAGCACTGGCTGTCGGGGTCGAGGCGTTCACCTGGTCGGCCACCACCAGCAGGCAGGTTTCCTCCCACCTCGGATCCACTGTGCTGCCGCGGCCCTTCACCCGTCGGGCGTCGAGCAGGCCCGACTCGCCGGCCTCGCGGTAGGCGGCCACCCATCGCTGCACGGTCCGCTCCGACCTGCCGAGCTCACGGGCCTTCGCCTCCAGACGGGCCCGCAGCGGCTTGGCCGGGTCGTACTCGCCGCGCGGCTCGCCTGGCCGGGGCATGTCGGCGGACCCGGACCGGTAGCCGGTGAGAAGCTCGCGGACATGGCCAGCCTGCTCGCTCAGCGCTCGCCGCTGGGCGTCCGACAGCGCCGCCAACCCAGTGCCAACCGCAGGGGGTTCGTCGTCGGGAACCATCGCCACCGCGCGTGCCACAAAGGTCGCCAAGCCGACGGTTCGCCACCGGTCTTGGATGTCGCGGACGGTGATCCTGGTGCCCTCGACCTGCACCACCTCGACGACCTCACCGTCAAAGGTGAACCGCATGCCGACACGCAACATCACCGCCTGGCTCATCCGCCCACCGCCTCCGCGTGTGGGCGGACAACGCTCGTCCCGTCCAGGGAAACGGCCAGATCGGCGTGCAACTCGCCGCGCCAGAGCAGGTGCAGCACCACAGGCCGGACCACGGCAGGATGAGCCGGCCGCAGGGACCGTTCCACGTCCACGATCGTCCTCCCCCCGGCAGTCGCCCCGAGCACCTGTGGTATCAGCGCCTCCTCGATGACCATCGGGCGCCGGTACCCGGCGAGGAAGGCAACGTTGGCCAGCAGCCGCGGCGGCGCCCCGTACCACTCCTCGAACGCCCAGCCGCGCGAGGCGACCGTCTCCCGCGTCCAGGCCATCAGCGCCCGCACGTCAGGGTCGTCCCGCTTGCTTGGTGGCTTGACATCCACCACAGTCACCGCACCGTCGCCGTTCACGACCAGCAGGTCCGGCACATGCCGGCGGATCCGGTCACCATCGGCACCGACCAGCTGGAATGGCTGCGCGGCGATGCCGACCACAGCCGCGTCGAAGTCCGCCAACATGATCCGAGCCAGCTCAAGACGACTCTCGTAGATCACCAGGCGGTTGACGGTAGACGACCAGTACCAGCCCGAATAGTGCCTGCGGCCCTTGTACCAGCGGAACTCCCGCACCGGCAGACCCTCCGCCAGATCCTCCGCGGCGACACGGTCCAGCGTCGTGTCCACCTCAGTCCCGGCCATCGACCGGTACCGCACCCGGACACGTCGCCCAGAGCGCGACGAACCGTCAACCACCCGATCATGGTTACACCGCGCGCCGCCGGATCCGAGGGCGCCACGCCGAGCCACTTCTCACCGATCTGTCGGTCGGCGACAGACCGGTGACATCCGATTTGAGAAACTGACATCTCTTTTGAGAACCTACAACGCTCTATGCGACTGGCCTGGTCGCCCCGAAATAGTCATCGCCACTCCACCTATATGGGGATATTTTTACCACTTTCTTCCGACCTGGAGCGGTGATCATCTGTCCGTTTCCAATGTAGATCGCAACGTGGTGGATGTTGGTGGCGGTGCCGTAGAACACGAGGTCGCCGATCTGGAGCGGTTCCCCGGGCGGGACCACAGGCCCGGCCTCGTACTGGGTCTGCGCGGTGCGGGGCAGGTCGATCCCGGCGGCCTGGTAGGCGGCCCTGGTGAGCCCGGAACAGTCGAAGCCGCCTTCGGCCAGTTCTCTGAACTTGCGCAAGTCGGACAGATCATATTTGTCTCGGTTGAGTCGTTGGCTGGACGGGTGTGAGAGGATGGCCCTACTCGGGTGACCGGTTCTCGGGCGCATTGGTGGTGATGGTGCGTGCGACGAGGTGATGGACACTGGGCATGCCGAGGTGGACGGTGGTCTGCCGGTTGGTGAGGCGGTCGAGATCGGTGAGTTTTGCTTCGGCGGCGGCGAGGCTGATGGTGAGGCCCTCGATTTCGCCGAGCCATCCTTGCTGTTCGGCTTCGCTGATGCGTGCTTGCAGGTTGTCATGAACCTCGACGAGTCGTGGCCGCTGGGCCGGGTCAGGCCGCAGCATCGGGCATCGAATGCAGGCATGTTCATGGATGCACGGAGTGTTGTAGGCGCGCCCGCAGGTGCCGAGGGATACTTTGCGCCGTTGAAAGTGGCCGAAGAAGTCTTCCCATTCTTGTTCCGTCGGTGTCCGGTATTCTTCGCTGGGGCGCACGGAACGGCGTCGGGAGATCCATGCGCGGTGCGCTTCGATCGTTTCCTCGGGGTAGGTCGCCTTGTAGCCCATCGTGGTGTTGATGTCGCGGTGCCCGCAGATGGCCTGGGCGATGTGGGGTGGGAGTCCGCTCATGACAGCGTCGGTGACGAAGATGCGGCGGAAGTCGTGCGGGGTGAAGTCGAGGGGCTTTTGGTCCGGTCCAGTCAGTCCGGAGTGTGCGAGGGCGTTGCTGAGCGCCTTCTCGATGGACCGGCGTGGTATCGCTCGGTTTTCGGCGCCCCAGCGTCGTTGGAACAGCAGAGGCATCGGCGGAAGCCAGACGCATTCGTGGATGTCGTAGGAGGGGACGAGAGGCACGGTTCCAGTGGCGTCGCGGACGCGGCAGACCACGGCGCTGAGGACGTCGGCGAGTTCCGGGCTGATCAGCAGAAGGCGTTCGGTGTCAGTTTTTGACGGCGCTATCTGTAGGAGGGGAACCAGCTCGCCGGTGGCGGGAAGCTGGTATTGGATGAAGCTGTGGTGGGTGAGTTCGAGGAGTTCCTCTGCCCGGATTCCGGTGTGTCGCAGGATTTCCACCGTTGCCCATGCCCAGAACGCTTCGTGTTCTTCAAAGGTCAGGTCGTGGCGAACGCCGCTGTTCTGGTCGTCGGCCCAGACCTTCGTGCCGCCAGCGGTCGGCATGAGTGGCCGTAGAAATGTGCGGTCCGCGATGGTGAAGGTCTCACCGGGGTCGGTGCGGCGAGCGACGGCGAGACGCTCCGCGGTGTCATGGCGACGCTTCTCGACAATGCGGACAAGGGCGGGCAGGTGCGGCAGGCGCTCGCGGGTGCGCTGGTCCATCCGCGCCTTGCGGCGCATCCGCTCTTTCCACCGATTGACGTCGGCAGGCGTGACGGGGCAGGGCGCGGCCCAAGGGCCCCAACGGGCTGGGTCTTCCAACGCCCACTGCGCAATGTCAAGATAGAAGGCACGGACTGCGAACATGCAGCTCTTGGCGTTCGCCCGCGGGGTCTCCACGTCGACGAAACCCCCGTCAGTGTCGGCCGCCTTCGTAGTTCTCACTTGGATGCGTTGCTTCCAAGCCGTGGCGACCTCGTCGGGAAGGTGGAGGGAGTAGATTCCGGGATGGTGGCGCTCCAGGTCTCCCCAGAACAGGCCCGCGAGCTTTTCCGCGAGTTCCTTCAAGCTGACGTAGTCCACTGCTGGCTGCCGGTAACGCAGATACTCGACGAGGAGATTCCGCACCGGCCGGCAGCGTAGAGCGAACCGATCCACGAGCGCCTCGACGGTGAGCTGTCCGGTTGCGCCGCGGAAGGCCCGTATCGTGGGTGGCGCATCGGGAGAGAAGATCCCGGCGTCGTGCAGGAGCTGGTAAAAATAGGTCTTGCAGGTTCCACCTTTGGCCTGCACCGAGCTTTGGACGTCCAGCAACTCCACGCAATCGCCGGGGACGATATCGGCGATGAGTCCGCCTTTGCAAGCCATGATCGTGGCGGTGCGGTAGAGAGCGAGACGGACCATCAGCGGCGCCGCGGCAGGGTTCTCCCGCGCGCAGGCCCGCAGCCGGGCGAAACCGTCGGGGTCACGGGAACGTTCCATGGCCGCTTGGAAACGCGGGGAATGACGGGTCATCATCCACCGCACCCCGGGCCGGATCACATCCCCGCAGATCAAGGCGAGCAGGCCAGTCGAGAGACAGGGCTCGTTGGTGTCGTCGCCGACTCCCCGCAGCCATTGCACGGCTATTTCCCGCCAGTGCTTCCCGTCGATCTCCTGCACTCCTGTGGCGAGCCATCGCTGCTGCCAGGTAGCGCCTGAATGGCCCTGCAGCCACCGCAGGACGCCGGTGATGCCGCTGCGTCGTTTCCATTGCACGGCCTGCTTGTCAGACCCGTAGGGCGGGGGAACAAGGAGCTCAACGATGTCACGACTGCCAAGGAAGGTTTCCGGCCACGACCCCGGAACTGCCCGCGGCGGGAACTGTATCCGCAGACGCGCGGCAGCGCCAGCGGTGCCGCGCATCGTCCCGGGTTTCCTGACAATGGAATGTGACCCGATGGATGGATCCGGCCGATCCAAGACCTCGGTCACGGCGTTCTCCCGGGGAAAAGGACCTGCAGGCTGTCAGGCCGGTATCCCACGGCCGGCGGAGGCGGTGGCGCGACAAGGCCCGCGGCCTGGCGGGCATGGTGAGCGCGCATTCCGGCGAGGACCTCGTCTTCGAACGGTGTCGTGTAGATCTGCGTCGTCGTCAGGCTGGCGTGCCCGAGGACCCATTGCACGTCGGTCAATGCCACCTGGGGATCCCGTGCCATACGGTAGGCGGCCGTATGACGAAAATCATGCAAGGTCCAGTTACTCCCCAACATGGCCTGCGCCCGGTTGAGGGCCGCCCTGGCGGCATGATAAGTCAAGGGGCGAGCCGGCCGCCGCAATGTCCACCAGAGGGGGCAGTCCGGTCCGGACGGCGCCAGATCATGAACCTCCTGCTGATACAGACGAAGCCATACGAAGGCATCCGGAGACGCCGGCAGCCGCTGGATTGTCCGGGAACCTTTCCTCACAACGCTGATCAATTGCTGGCCTGGGTCAGCATCAACCTGGGTAGCCCCCAACAGCTCGGACGCGCGAGCACCGGTTGACACGTAAAACGCAACCAGTGCACGGTCGCGGTGGCTCAGCAACGCCGCGAACAACTCGTTGAAGCGCTCGTCCGGGATCGCGCGAGGTACCCGCTTCGGGATGCCCGGACGATACAAGCCGACCCTCGTGTTGCGAAACGGCTCCAGCGGATTATGGTGTGCATGGGGCCGTCCCTGGTCCTCCCGCTGCCGGACCAGCGGAAACGGATTTATGACAGGCCCACTACCCCAGCGCCGGTGGCAATCATAGAGCCTTTTCAAAGTCGATTTTCCTAAAGGCCCTCACTGGAGAGGACGAGGACGGCCTGGGCGAAGATGCCGACGCGGCGTGGGCAGCCGCGGAAACGGTCGAATATGTGCCAGTTCTTGAGGACCGCGAATCCTCGTTCGCCTTGCGAGCGGGTGGTGGCGTGGGTCCAGTTGGTCTCTTTGTCGCGGTCGGGGAGTTCCCTGTTCTTGGGTTTCTTGACCGGGACGAGGAGGCGGTCACCCTCGCCGCCGACGTAGCCCTTGTCCGCGTAGAGGTAGAGCCCCGAGCGGTCGATCAGATGGAGGACGTCGTGCATCCGGGCCGCGGTGAGGTCGTGGACGGAGCCGGGAAGTCCTTCGGAGATCCAGAGCAGCCGACCGTAGGGGTCGGTGAGGCCCTGCAGGTTGATGCCGTGGTACTTGTGCTTGCCCGAGTAGTACAGCTTGTTGTGCGCACGGACACGGTTGGTACGCACGACGGTGCCGTCGAGGATGAGGAAGTTGCTCTGGGTCCACGCGAAGGTCCAGACCGCGGCGAGCAGGGTCCGGCCGTGGGTGGCGAGCAGGCCGACGGCCTCGCGGATGTAGTTGTGGACGGTGCCGACGCTGACCTGGAAGCCCTCGGCGAGGTGCTCGTAGCGTTCACCCTTGCGGAGGTGGGCGAGCACCAGGAGTGCCTGCTCGCGTGGGGGCAGCTTGCGCCAGGTCCGGCGCTGGGCGCGGTCCTCGGCCAGCAGTCCCGTGAGGAAGGTCAGGGTCGACTCGGGCAGGTCGACGACACCGGGGTAGGTTAGCAACGGAAGTCCTCGGTCAAGGGCACAGTGGAGTAGGAACCCTGTGATCTACCGGGGACTTCTCTATTTACGGCATCCCTCCGCCCGCCGCCCGACCAACTATTGCCGTCGCCAGATGATGGAACGGCCCGAGCCGGTTCCCGTTCAATTCGTCAATTGGTGACCCTTAACCGCCGGGAGAATCAGACAAACCAAGATTGAAAAGGCTCATAGAAGGCGCGCAGGACGGTTTCGCTATGCGCGACTGTACGGGCCGCATACTTCACCCCCGGGGCCGGCCTTCCCGTGACTGGGTTCGGGCGCCCCGCCCCCGATACTTTCCTCGTTCGCTGGCTCCGCGCCGGCTTGTCGATAGTTCTCAGCCAGCTGGAGAAGTCACGCGCTTCGACTCTGCCCGCCGCATCCCAGGACACATCAACCGCCCACAGGAAACGGAACCAGCGAAGAAGGTCCAGCCCATAGGAGCGTTGCGTTGCCGCCGACCGGCCTGCTGCCTGCAGATCCTTCAAATAGACCGTGACCGGCTCCACAACACGCCCAGTTCCGTCCAGCAGACGGTACGGCTCGAACAGCTCGCCCGTGTCTCGCAGGCATCCGACACAAGGCACTACCAGCGCGGCCAAGTCTCGCGACTCATTCTCAGTATCGATCATCGCCCTACTCCAGCGGACAGACGCAGAGAACGGGCGCTCACCACGCCGGAACCTCCACGCGATCCAGTGGTCTGATTGTCGCCATGCCCTTCGGTTACGACGGTGGACGGACACACAGCGAAAATCACTATTCCTATCCAGCCACACCGTGGTCACCTTCATCCCCGATCCGCAGGCCGTGTTACCCCTACAAGATTGCGCCAGATCGAGTCGATGCGGACGACGGCACCCCGATGAGGAGCATTAATCATTTGAGTTGACGAGATTGCAATCCCGACGTGCGTGACATCACCAGGCCCGGTCCCGAAGAACAGCAGGTCCCCCGGCTGCAGGACCGAGCTTGCGGGAACCAGCGGTCCCGCTTCGTACTGTTGCTGGGCGGTTCGGGGCAAGTTGACCCCGGCTGCCGCATAGGCAGCACGAGTCAGACCCGAGCAGTCAAAACCGCCGGTGACCTTGACCCGGCCATCTGGTAGTTCAGTCAACTGGGGGCCGTCTCCGCCCCACAGGTAGGGGATGCCGAGCTGGCCCTGGGCGTAGATGACGGCGGCGTAGCCGGCGTTGGATGGGCTGGTGTCGGCTCCGAAACCGCCGCCAGTCGAGCTGTACTCGGTGGCCTGGGTGACGACCTGCGCGACGTAGGCGTCGGAATGGTTGTAGGCCCACAGGGCGCCGGTCAAATCGGTGGCGACATGGTTGTCGCACAGGTACGCCGCTGCGGCGTACACGGCGTCCTGGGGGTTGTAGAGCGACGGCGGGTTCGCACCGCCAGCCGGCAGGGGATGGCGGGCGACGACCTCGGCGAACGTCGGCGCGAGGAACTGCATAGGACCGCCCGCCCCAGCACTGTTGGTGCCGCTGACCACACCCGGAAGCCGACTCCGACCATGATCAGATTCGACTTTACCGATAGCGGCGAGGGTCGTCCAGGACAGGCCGGGGCAGGTCGGGGCGGCCCGCATGTAGAGGTTCAGGTAGTCGGCGGGGATGTCGTCGAGGGCGGTCTGGCTGGGGCTGCCACCGCTGTTGCAGCCGAGGAACCAGCCGACGACAGGTAGGCACAGGACGCGTTCGGCCACCCCCGCGGCGGCGGCGCCCATCATCACGATGAGCAACACCACCGCGGCAACCGCGCCGGCGAGGTATCTGGTCGTGGCCGCTCACCCCCGGTACTTCTCGGGAGGCATCGGCGCCGGCGGACGAAGCCCCGTCCCGGTGGGGATGGCGTCCGGCCGGTCGGACACCGGCGCGGGGGCGGGCAGCCGGGGCCAGGCCCGGGGCAGCTGGTCGAGGGTGAGCCGGCCCGCGCGGCTGGAAGTGAGCGGCAGCCAGCGGGCGGGCGCCGGGTCGAGCTGGCCGTCCGGAGGGGCGAGTGTGGCGGCTGTCGTCGCGACCGGGACGGTGTGCGGCTGGTCGAGACCGGCGACAGCCTCGGCCAGAGCTCGGCGGGCGCGGGTCTCCCGGCCGGCGGTCGGAAACCAGAACAGGACCGGGGTGGTGATGCCGGTCGAGGTGGCGAGCCGCCCATATTTGGCGATCTTCGCGGCGAGACGGGCGTAGGGTTCGGTGGCCCAGTCGAGTTCGAGGAACCATTCGACGTCGCTGTTACGGCTGGTCCAGCGGCCGTAGGCGTCGGGACGGACGATGTCACCGAACGCGGCCCGGGTGCGGGTTTCGGACCACCAGGCGGTGAGCGTGCCGGCCGGGTCGGGCCTGCGGGCGTGGGCGATGAGATGAGTGAAGAAGCCGTTGACAGCAAGACGGTGGGCGAGCTGCGGCCAGTAGGCGACCCCGAGAGCCCGCTCATGGCGGTAACCGATCGAGGCAAGATCAACGCCGTCCTCGGCCGCGAGGATCGCAGCCCCGGCGACGTCACAGACATAGTGCGCGGGCGGCATGCCTTCCCCGACGGGGCTCAGCGGTTGGAAGCGGTCGATCACACGCCAGCGGTAGAGCTTGAGCAACCTCTCGTTCGCAGTGCGCCGGGTAGGCCAGCCGGCCTGGACGAGCTGGTGGGTGGTCAGGACCCGGTGCTCGTAGAGAAGCCGGGCGACCCACCGGTCCCGCGGGCTGAGGTGGGGGGTGAGGTTGGTGATGTGTTCGGCGTCGGCGACGACGCGGGCGGTCGGACGCATCGGAGCCCGCAGCGCGCGCTGCGGCAACGGCTTGGCCATCGGGAAAGTCCTTCGAAGCTGCGGAGGGGCGTGCGGTCAGGGGACGCGACGCGGATCGGCTGTAGGCCGCGGCCGTGGACCAGTGGGCGCCGGGGTGGCGGGCGCGGCGGCACGGCGGCGCAGAGCCCGGCGGATCTGGACAGCGCGACCCGGCACCGGCGGCGGCAACTTCTCCGTGACGACCGTGAAGGCGGGGGCCTCCTCCCCGCCGACGACGAGGCGGGCGGCGGCGTGGAACACGCCGAGGTTGGCCAGGTCGTGCTCGGCGAGCCGGGGCTCGGTGTGCCGGGCGAGCCTTTTGGCGTCCGCCGGGCTCACCGTGAAATAGATTTTCGAGCGGGCGTTCGCGCCGATACTCTCTTCCAGGTGCCGAGGCAGCTGGACGAGGTTCTGGTGCGCCAGGGTGATTCCGAGCCGGTAGCCACGGGCGGCGGCGAGCATGTCTTCCAGCGCGTACGGAAGCGTGAGAAAGTTGTGCGCCTCGTCCAAGTACAGACTGGCGTCGGGCCTTTTCCCTTGAGGTAGACGTGCCCGGCGGGTGGTGGCCTGCCAGACCGCGGACACGACAATCGAACCCATCAGCGCCGCGGTTTCGACGCCGAGGGCGTCCTGGGCGATGCGGACCAGGCACACCCCGCCGTCGTTGAGCACGGCGTCCATGTCGACGGTGGAGGGGCCGGCGGCGATCGCGGCCCGCACGAACGGCCGCAGCAGGAAACCGCGGAGTTTGTTCATCAGCGGGGCGACGACGTGGCCGCGGGCGGCGTCGGAGAGTGCTTCGTACCAGGTCCAGAAACCGGCCAAGATGTCGTCGTTGATCTCCCCGAGTGCCCGGTGCCGATAGGCGGCGTCGGTGAGCAGTTTCGGGAGGTCGGTGAGGACGGGGACGCCGGGTTGGGCGGCGAGGGTGAGCAGGCCGGCGCGGAAGATGTCCTCGGTGCGCGGCCCCCACGAGTCGGCGTACACGCGGCTGAAGATGCTGACCAGGTTGTCGACGGCCCGTTGCCGGTCGGGCTGGTCCAGCGGGTTCAGGCACGGCGGCCGGCTGGACGACTCGGCATCGAACAGGACGAGACGGTCGAGGGCGTCCAGCGGATAGCGGGCGAGAATGTCGATGACCTGGTCGCCCTTCGGGTCCACGTTGACCACGCCCCGACCGGCGGCGACGTCGTCCAAGGTCATGCGGGCGAGCAGTTCGGACTTACCGGCGCCGGTCGCGCCGAGGACATGCAGGTGATGTCGGGCGTCCGGGACCCGCAGGCCGACCGACCGTGCATGTCCGGCGTCGGTGCGCCCGATCGGACGGACGTTCGGGCCCGGACCGGCAACGCCGGGCGGTGGGGCGACCGCTTTCGCACCGGCGCGTTGCAGACCGGGAGTCGCCTCGTCCACCGGCAGGTGGGCCAGCGCGCCGAGTTCGGCGACCGAGAGCAGATCACCGCGGCCGAAATGCCTGGAGGCAAGGACGGGCAGCGGATGGCGCAGCCGGACGCGGCGGTAGTAGTTGTGCTCGCCGTAGGCCGCGTAGGCGCTCGCGATCGCGTGTGCCCGGCCGCGTAGCTGGCTGGTCACCTGAGCGGCGGTGGTCTGGTCAGTCTGTTCGTCGAGGATCGCGGCGATGGCGTAGCGGACCCGGACCTCGTAGGGGGCCCCGCGCTGCTTGGTGACGATGGCGCGGTCTTCCGCGGACTGCGCCAGCGACGTCTGCGGGTCGACCTTCACCGTGGTGGTTGTCGTCCGGCGGCGCTGCCGGGTTCGGCCAGGGCCGGGGGTGAGCAGGTCCAGCACCCCGCCGATCAGGTGCGCGGAGCCACCGGAGCGCAACCGGCGGGCGGCCTGACGGGATTTCGCGACGCGGTGGCCGGTGACCGGCCGGGCCAGGATCTGCACCGCCGCCCGCTGGTTGCGGGCGAGGCTGCCGGGCGCGCCAAGCAGGGCGCGGATCGGGTCGGCGTCGTGGTCCACCCGGATCGGGAGCGCCTCGGGGCGGGCGAGTCGCAGTTCACCGCCGGCGGCCAGTAGCCGCCGGCCGGGCCGGGCGGCGACGGGTAGCGGCGCGCGGGCGGGGGTGGTGCGGGTGTGCGCGCCGGGCCAGGCCGCCTCGACGGCGCGTTCGACGAACCCATCGGGGACGACGCCGGGGACCCAGATCTGGATGCGGACCCCGTCGGCGGTGAACTGGTACTCCCACACCAGGTGCGGCTGGCCGATCAGGCGTCGCCAGCCGGGCCGGAGCAGGCCGAGCAGGTTCGCCCACAGCGCGTTCGCGCCCGCCGGGTCGACGGTGGGTGGGGCCAGGACGGTGACGAGCCGGGCGCCGGTGGTGAGCCGTTGCTGGTAGCGGCGGCGCATCCGCCGTCGCAGGGTGAGCAGGCCGGCGACGGTGAGAGTGAGTAGCGGGATGGCGATCGGTGCCCAGATCGGCGCCGATGCTCGCAGGTGGTCCAGCAGTTCGTGGAGGAAGGTCCAGGGGTCGGTCGGGGAGGTGGCGATCGGTGAAGACGGCGTGGCTGCCGCGGCGAACAGGTCCATGCTCACGGTCTCCATGCGGCTACGACGGTCAGGCGGGGTCGAGGTAGATCTGGCCGTCGTCATCGCCCGGGTCAGCCGGTGCGGCAAGATCGAAGAAGCTGTCGTCGCCCGGGTCGTCGGGGTCGGCGGCGAGTTCGGCCGGGTTCGTTGTGACCAGGCGGTGCTCGACGTTCGAGGCCAGGGCCTGGAACGCGACCCGCTGTGCGCCCGCCGCGAGGAGTCCTTGACCGCGGTCGGCGGAGAGCAGGAACTGCCGCTCGCCCTGGGACAGGTCGAACACGGCGGTGATCTCGTCGATGGCCTGCGGTGCCTGGCGGAGCAGGATCTGGGTGGCGGCGTTGGTGACGATCGCCTTGCCGAGGTCGGTGGCCAGGACGTCGGCGGTGTCCTGGGTGGCGACGGTGAGCCCGGCCCAGTGTTTGCGGGAGGACTTGGCCATGCGGAACAGGAAGTCCGCGCCGGCGGGCTGGCGCATCAGGAGCCATGCCTCGTCGACGACCACAAGCCGTGGCCTGCGGTCGGCGGGGTTGGACACCCGCCGCCACACGGCGTCGAGAACGAGCAGCGTCCCGATCGGCTTCACCTCATCCGCCAGGTCGCGCAGCGAGTAGACCACCAGGTGCCCGTCGCCGCTGCGGGTGGTCGGCCCGTCGAACAGGCCCGAGAACGCCCCCGCTGTGTAGGGGTGCAGACGGGCACCGAGTGCCAGCGCCGCCGGGTCGTCGGAACGGGCGAGCGTGGTGGCGAGATCCGCCAGCAGCGGCGCCGGTCGGCCCCAGCTGTGCGGGTCGGAGCTGATTCCCGCCGCCTGGTAGGTGGCGGTGATCGCCGTGTCGAGGGCTGCGCGTTCGGCCGCCGTCAGCTGGCCGACCAGCACGGCGATGACGGTGTGCAGGAACAGGCTGCGGCGCACCAGCGCGTCGCGGGGTGCGGTCCGGCGGCCGTCGGGGGTGGTCTGGATCGGCAGGTCGAACGGGTTGATCCGCACCCCGTCGCCGCCGAGGTGCAGGTAGCTGCCGCCGACCGCGGTGGCGAGGCGAGCGTACTCATCCTCGGGGTCGACCACGTGCACTTCGACGCCGCGGTAGAGGGAGCGCAGGGAGTCGAGTTTGACCAGATAGCTCTTGCCGGCGCCGGAGCGGCCGAGGATCACCGCGTTGTGGTTGTCGACGTCGCCGAACCGGTCCCAGTACACCAGCCCGTTGCTGCCGACGTTCAGCCCGTAGAACACACCGGTCGGGGCGAGGGACGTCGGGTCGGCGGGGGGCAGATCCGGGCTGGTGAACGGGAACGCCGCGGACAGGGCCGCAGTGTCGAAGGTGCGGCGCATCCGCACCTGATCCAGACCCAGCGGCAAGGTGCTCACCCAGCCCTGAAGGGACCGGTAGCTGACCGGCTTGGCGTCCAGCAGCAGGCTCGCGGCCAACGCCCGCACCGCGGCGACCTCGTCGGCCAACTCGCCTTCGCTGGCCGCGTGAACAGTCAGATACAGCCCGAGGCGGAATAGCTTGCCCTCGCCGCGGGCGACGCGGGCGGACAGGTCGTAGGCGTCCTCGGTCGCCGCCTCGACCTGCGGGTCGACCAGCCGGCCACGCTCATCGCCGAGCTGCCGGCCCGATTCGAGTTTCGACAGCTGGCGGCGGAGCCGGTTCGCCGAGGTGACCGGGTCGATCGGCTCGACATGCACGGCGACGTCGACCCGGCCCGGGTAGGTGAGCAGCGGGGCGAGCCAGCCGGCGTGGACCTCACGCGGATAGCCGGTGATCGCCATCGTGGCCAGGAAGTCCCCGCCCACGTCCAGGTGGCGGGGCGCGATCGATAGCGCGTCCGGGACGAACGCCGCCGCAGCGGCATCCACCGACGCTGCCGACGGACTGGCCTGGGCCTGAGCGCGGCGTCGGGCACGTCTACTCATCGGCGGTGTCCCTTCCGGGTTGTGGGTCGTGCGGGCCGTCGGGAGCCGCCGTCGGAACGCCCGACCGGCGGGCGCGGGCCAGGCGGGTCCCAGAAGTCGACGTCGTCGAACCGGTCGTCGTAGCCGGGATCGGACGCCGCATCCGGGTCGTCGAACCCGTCGTCATCCAGGTCACCGTCGTCGGGATGGGGCTGGTAGGCCGGGTAGTCGTCGGCGAGCTCGGGCTGCTCGGCGGTGATGACCTCGTCGGGGGCGGCGAGCGCGGCCGGTGGTACCAGGCCGGCGGGGTTGCAGGCAGCGGCCAGCACGCTGGTCGCCGTGCCCGCGTCCAAGGGGGTGACGATGATTCCGGCGGGCGCGAGCAGGTCGGTGGCCTCGGCGAGGCGGCGGGCGAGTCGGGTGTGCGCGGCGCGGCGGGCGGTCGGGCCGGCGCGGCGGGCGTCGCGGGCCGCCGCCCGCCGGCCGGTCAGCGCAGTCAGAGGGGAGGCCCCGCCGAGCCCGTCGACCGGGCCCGCGGTGACGAGTGGTTCGCGGAGGACGAGCAGCACCTGGCGGGTGAGGAGCTGCATCTCGTCAGCGAGCTGGCCCAGGTAGGTGGCATGTTCGCGGGCGGCATGCGCAAGCGCGGGGTGGGGCAGTTGGTCGGCGGCGTCGTCGAGCAGATGGATCTGACCGGACAGGTCTGCGGGCATGGCCCGCACCAGGATCTGCACCGGCGCGGTCAGGGAGTGCAGGTAGCGGCCGAACACGGCGACCAACCCGTCCTGCTCGCCCGGGGTACGCAACGCGAAGTTCACCGTGCTCGCGACCGCGACGACCGCCAGCCCGTCCGGCCCGAGATCGATCACACCGACTCCCGCATTGGAGGCGACCGTGCGGGCCGGCAGCCGCAGCGGCGCCGCGCTCTGCCCGCCCGCGGATGCCCGACGGTCACCGGAGCCGCCGCTGGCGCGGGCGGCCAGCCAGGCGGGCGGCGCCACCACCCCTTCGGGGGCGTTGATCCGGTGCCGGGGGCTGGTCCGCTGGCGGATCGCGGCCATCAACAGCCGGTCCAGGGACAGCCCGTCGCGCTGGCCCAGCACGAGGACGCCGGCGAGCACCGCGACCGGTACGGCGAGCAGGGCGAACACCGGCAGCGGCAGCAGGGCCCGGGTCGCGGCCCAGCCGAGGTAGAGCACGATGCCGGTGAGCGTGAGGATCAGGACCTGCCGGGCCGTGAGGCCCGCCACGATCCTGTCCTCACGATCAACATCGGCGGGAATTCTTACCGGGTGTGTCATCGCGGCCGATCACCTTCCAGTGCGGGGTGGGCGGGGGCGGCGGGGCATGTTCGGCAACAGCAGCTGCTGGTAACGCGGCGGGACCGGCCGCGACGGCGAGGCCGGACGGGCTGCCGGTGGCGGCGCAGACGGCGCCGGCCGGGTCGGGCGTGGGGTGCGGTGCAGGCCCTCCAGCGGGAGGGCGTACTGGCCGGTGCGGTCCGGGCGGATGCCCCGGTAGGGGTCGAACGGCAGTTCCATCTGCCGGGCCCTCGACCGCGCGGGCCGAGCCGGGGTCGGCCGGCTGGGACCGGACCGGCCCGCACCAGCCCGCGCCGACGTCGCGGCCGGACGCCGGACAGGCCCAGGGGCTGCGGCCGGGGGGCGGGGCTGGTCGACCTCGAACGGCAGGAGCAGCTGGCCGTCGCGGTCCACCCACGCACCGCCCTCACGGGGCAGGTACCGCCCGCCCGGGGCGACGGCCTGGCCGAACGGGATGGTCAGTTGGCGGTGCTGCGGCCGGGACCGGCCCCCCGGGCTCGCCGGCCGAGGCGGACGGGGCGCGCCCCGGGCCGGTCCCGGGCGGCGGACCCGGGGCACCCTCGTCAGCGGGAGGAGCAGCTGCCCGTCGGCATCGGCCTCCACATGGCTGTATGGGTCGGACGGTCCGCGTCCTGGGCCGCCGCCTGGCCGACCCCGACCCCGGCCGCGTCCGCCGCGGCCTCGGCCGGTCCGTCCGCCCGCGCGCCCGGCGCCGCGTCCGAACCGGCCACCGAGGAATCCCAACGCCCGGCCCATGACGTAGGCGCGCACGACCCGGCCAAGAATGCCACCACCACCGTGGCCGATCCTCGGCATCAACCAGAACGGAATCTTGAACAGGAAGTAGATCAGGGTGATCGCGGCCAGCAGGTTCACGACCCCGTCCGGCGTAGGCCCGAAGATGGTGAACCCACCCGGGGTGAAGAACACCTTGAACGAGGCGATCAGGACAAACGACTGGGCGATCTGGATTCCCAGGCAGCCGAAGAACGCCCGCCACCACCAGAACGCCACCTTCTCGGTCAGCGGATGGCCGTGCCCCGCCAACGCCAGGGGTGCCGCGCCGATGAGCGCGACCTCGATGACGACCCGGGCGATATAGGTACACAGCAGCGCCACGACCGATCCGGCGAGGAACAGGCCGAGGAAGATGACGAAGATGCTCCTGCCATATCCACCGGGTGTCGGCACGATCGCCCCAAGGATGATGGTTTTCAGCTGCCCGGCGGCGGTGTCCGGGTTCAGCCCCTCGCTCAGGATCGCGCCGGGTAGCACGTTCGCGATCTGGATGGCCTTCGTCGCCAGGAACTGCGACAGCCCGGCGGCGAGGAAACCGATCGGGATACGCGGCAGGACTTCTTTGATCGAGATACGGGACTGGACCGTGCCCAGCGCCATGACCGTGATCCCACCGAACATGATCAGCGTGCCGTAGGCAGTGGCGCTGATCGCCCACGACGTCGACCACAGTTCCCCGATCGCGGGAAGCTGCGACGGTTCCGGCGTCGTCAGCAGAGTGCGGCCGAGCAGGTCCAGCAGCGGGTTCAGCGCGGCGGTCACCAACGTGCGGAAAAACCCGGTAATAGCGTCGTTGATCGCGTCAGTGATCCACCCGACGATCCCGCCGCCGTCACCGCCGGTGTCCGGCGCCTCGGGCGTCGTCTGCGGTGTCGGGGGCGGCGGGACCTCCGGGGTGGTGGCGCAGTCCGGGTCGTCGGCCGGGCACGGCTCGGCGGGAGCCCCGGTGCCGCTGGTGCCGCCATCGTCGGGTGGCGTGTCCGAGGTGTCGGGTGCGGGCGTGGCGTCCCCGCCGGGGGGAGCGGGCGTGGCCGGCGCTGCCTGGCCCGGCGGAACCGGGGACGGCCCAGGCTGCGGGTTCGGGGTGGGACCGGTGGGGGCGGGCGTGTCGGCGGACGGCGCAGTCGCAGGGACCGGCGGCGCGGGAGCCGCGGAGGCCACCGCGGGAAGCACGCCAACCAGCAGCAGCGTGAACGCCGCCGTCCCGGCCATCAGCAGCCCGCGGTCGCGGCGCCGAGACAAGCCCGGCCGGCGGTGCGTCTGGACAGGCGACGAGCTCGGCGTGCCGGACGGCAGAACGCGGCGGCAGGAGACGGCGGCGGTCACGGCCTAACCCCCGACGATCTGCTTGAGGACCTCGACGACGACCGGCGCGAGCGCGGACAGCCCATAGCCCCAGCCGGCGTTGCGGAAGGAGTCCTTCGCCTTGCCGACCTCGCCCGGCTCACCGTTGGCGATCAGGTATCGCACGCCGCCGATCGAGAGGAACACCGTCGCCAGCAGCGCCAGAATCCCCATGATCCAGTTGCGGATGTTGTTCAGGACTGTGTTCAGGTTGGGTGCCACCGGCACCCCGGGGTCGGGCACCTGCGCGAGCGCTGCCACGCCGCCGGCCAGGACGAACACGCCCACGACAGCGAGGAGCAGGACCGCCTGACGCCATCCGACCCGCCGGGCCGGTCGAGGGACGCGGATGTGCTCTGGTGGGGTCGGGCTCATGCCAGCACCCCCGCGACCGCACGGGCCGGCGCGTCGACCGGCGCGAGGGAACCGGCGGCACCGGCCGGTGGATAGGGCCGGGGCGGTGGCTCACCGGCCGGCGGATGCGGGGCCCGGCTGGGGGCGGCCGGGTTGGCGAGGTGGTCGACGAGACGCCGTTCGGCCCGTTCGCGCAGCCGGGACGCCTGGCGGGGCGCGGTCGCGTGGCGGGCGGCCCAGGCACTGACCGGGAGGTCCTCCAGGCGGGTCGCGGCGATCAGGTCGGCTTCGGTACCGGTCAGGACCCCGGCGGCGACCGCGTCCGCGAGGACCTGCTCGGGACCTGCCGGTCCCGAACCGGACTCGACCTGCTCGGCGGCGGCGACGTTCTGGAACAGGTCCGCATCGGGACGCGGGGCCTCCCGCTGCTGAACGGTCAGCGCCAGCCCGGCCCGGTAGGCGGCCCAGCGCAGCCGCACCGCGATCCGCGGCAGGTCCAGGCGCACCGAGGCCACCGCTTCGAGGAACCCGGTGAGCACCTCGGCCTGCACGTCCGCGGCGTCGAGGTCGCTGTGCCCGCCGAGTCGGGCGCAGACCGCGTGCAGAGCGGGCAGCGCCAGCCCGGCGGCGCCGACCGTCCACGCGCCGCCGTCACGCCGCGAAAGGCGGATCACCACCGCCCACGCGGTGTCGCGGACGGCCTGCGGGCAGGAGCCGGCCAACAGCAGGTCACGCAGCTCGTCCAGCGCCACCATCCGCAGCGGCAGACCCGCCACCACCGACCCGTCCAGCGCCAGCGGCGCCGGCCCGGCCACCAGCAGGCCGAAGCAGTCCCGCAAGGTCACCAACGGCAGCGCGGATACGCCGCGGCCGGCTGGTCGGGCGGGAAAGGAAGACATTCCGTCGGGCATTACCGCCGTCCTTTGCTGTCACGGAAACTTGGACAGCACCCAGGAAGCCAGGCTATGCCCAGCGGAAACCCAGAACGATCTTCTGCTAGATGCACAGAAAAGATCGCTGGCGCCCAGAAGAAGCACAGCGATCTTCATTTGGCGTTCCCGACAGCCTCGGGGTCGGGGCGGCGCCAGCGGGAGCGCGAACCTGCACAGCAGGGCCGTGACCTGCGATGCTGTGCATCCTGCGAAGATCGCTGGGCACTCCCGCTGGGCTTCGTGACAGGCGGACAGCGACGCCAGCGAAAAAATCTTGAAAAAATATTCCGGCGGCTTTTCGGGCCCTGCCCAGCGATCTGCCAGCGATCAATGGTCCGGTCGGACTAGGCATTGCCCAGCAGGAAAAATCTTGGAAAAAGTCGCCGCGTGGGTGTCCGAGACATGCCCAGGAGACGGTCTCTCTTTACGGCCGCGAAAACACGCTCGCCGTGAAAGGAACCTCTCTCGATGCCTGTATCCGACCCCGACCGCGACGGCCGCCCTGTCGTCCCCGCAGGACGGCTGGCGACCGTCTGGCCGTACCCGCCAGCCACACCCGACCAGGCTTCGGCCGGCTGGCTTCCCGCCGCCGTCGAACAGCTCGTCACCACCCACACCCAGCCCGGCGACCCGGTCCTGATCCTGATCCCGGCCGGCCTGGACACGCCCGCTGGAGGGCGCCGCGCGACACCGGCGGACCGGCCCGCTGATGCGGGCTGGTCCGTGGCCCGACTCGGCCGCCGCGTCCAGGTCCGGACCGTGCCCGCCGCCCGTGCGGTGCCGCCGTCCGGGTCCGGACTCGGACCCGACTCCGCCGGAGAGGGTCCGGACCGCGACCGCCACGCGTTGGTCATCACGGTCGTCGAGCCGACGCGGACCGGCTGGGTCCGCGGTGTCCCCTGGGCTCGCCTGCTCACCCCCGACGGACTGCTGGCTGTGATCACCCTCAGCGAGGGTGTCAACGGCTGGTTGATCGATCCCACCGCCGAGCTGACCGCCGCCGCCGGCCGCCACGGGCTCGCCCTGCTCGACCGGTTCATCGTGTTGACGGTCCCCCTGGACGAACTCGACCCGCCGCCCGGACCTCTGCCACGCGCGAGCCTGGCCCGCCGAGTGCACACCGATCTCCTCCTCTTCGCCGCGAACACCGGCGTGTCGCCGATGTCGGGCGTGCCCCGATGACCGGCGCGGCCCCACAGACAGGGCACCGCGATGGCCGGTGGGCGACGGTCTGGTCCACTGGTCGGCACAGCATCGCCACCGGCCGGGCCGGCGGTCCGCCTCCGCCGCCCGGGGGTGCGGTGATCTCCCCGGCGGTAGCCGCCCACGCGATCGCGGTCTACAGCCGGCCCGGAGACACCATCTGTGACCCGGACTGCGAGCCGGGAGCCGTCGTGACCGAGGCCGTGCACGCCCACCGCCACGCCGTCGGCATCACCACCGACCCCGGCCGGTGGGAGACCGCCCGCGCCGCGCTCACCCGGGCGAAGGCCCGGGGCGCCCGCGGCGACGGGATGATCCTCGATGCGTTTCCCGGCCGCGAGTCCTGGACCGGACTCGGACCGGTCGACCTGGTCCTGACCGCGATCGGACCACCCGACCCCGCCGACCCGGCTGGTCCGGCCGGGGACCGGCTACGTGAACGGCTGGCCGCCTACCGGGGTCTGCTTCGGCCCGGCGGGCACCTCGTCGTCATCGCCGCCTACCACGTCGGCGGCGGGATGGACCTGGCGAGCCAGGTTGCCGTCGCCGGCCGGGACACCGGCTGGCGCCCCGTGCAGCGGGCCGTCGCGCTCACCGCCGTCCCCTACACCCGGGACCTCGGCACGGACCGGCCACTGCCGCAGGCACGGGCCTACCCGGTCCACCAGGACGTGATCGTCTTCCGCCCCGACGGTCGGCGAACGCACCATCCGCGACCGCCGGACCCGCCGCCGACGCGCGCCGCCCTCGACGCCTCGCCCCACGCGGCCACCTAGACCACCCCTCCCCTGGCCGGGGCGGGGTGTGCTCACGCCGCCGCGGCCGGCTTTCGCTCTGGCTGGAGCCCCGCATGTCCGACCATCTGCCCATCCCCACGCTGCCGCCAGCCCCGCCCACGCCGGCCGGCCGGCCCAGCTGGTGGTGGCGCCTGACCCACCGCCGCACCACCCGTGCCGCGCGGCAGGCACTCCTGCTCGCGGACCATCACGCCTGGACCACCGAACGCGCCCGCGCCGCCCAGATCGACCTCGTCCGCGCCGGCTTCCACCTCGGGCCCGTCCCCCTCGGCTACCGGCCCCGCCGCATCACCGAGCTCGGCGCCGACGGGCGGGTGCGCCAGGGCATCCGTCTCGTCGTCGCCCCCGGCCCCGCCTACATCATCGGGACGATCTACCAGTGGCGCGTCCAGGACGAACTCAGCCCCCGCGCCATCGCCACCCGCCTTCGCACCGTCCACAACCACCGTCTCGTCCCGCTGGTGAGCCCCGCCACCGGGCGGCCGTGGCAGCTGACCTCCACCAACGTCGCCCGCATCCTGGCGAACCCCGTCTACACCGGCGCCACCGTCTGGGGCCGCACCCACGCCGGCCAGCCCGTCCCACCCGATCAGTGGGTCGTCTGCCCGCACGCCCACCAGCCGATCATCGACGGCCGCACGTTCTTCCGCGCCCAGCTCCTCGCCACCCCCGAAACCGCGATCATCAGCCCGCACCTGCCGCCCTGGGAGTTCCCCGCCACTCCCACAGGTGAGCCGGGAAATGACAGCGGAAGCCACGGGCGGTGACATGACGACACCGCCGCGGCACGTTTCTCGTTTCATCCGGCCGAGCGGCCTGGCCCGCGGATCGCGGCACGGCGGTCTGGAGGTGCTGCCGTGACGGCCTCCTCACCCCGAAACGGGGAGGGAATGCACCGTCCGGTCACAGAAATCTCCGGGGCGCGTTTCTACGGACGGCGGGACGTGGCCCGCCAGGTGGAAATCGACCGCATCGAGACCGTCGATATGACCGCCGAGGAATACGACGCGGCGGTGTCCGCTCTGGCGGAACTTGTCCTACAGTGGGAAAGGAGAGGGGCGCCGAACACGGTGCCGAAAAAGACAGGCTGACACCCGGGCCGGCTCTCCCTTCACGTGAACCGCCTTGGAAAACCCAGAAAGGAGGGTCGGTATGCCACGCCCATTTTCAGCCCGACGATCCCCCCTGAAGAGGGGGTCGAACTCCACCCGCGTGCCCGGTGCCGTGCCGGTTGTCCTCTATCTCCGGCACGGCACCAACTGTGGGTGCCGGTCCCTGGCCGACCAGCGGGAGAAAGCACTTTCCTTCCTCTCAGTCCACGCCGCCGTCATCCAGATCGCCCCGCGCGGGGCGGCCCGGTGCCGGATTCCGATCCGACCCGCCGGCCGGCGGGGAAACCGGCACCGGCGGCCCCAGGAATAGGCCGACCGCAGCACCTCAGCACACCCCCATCCGGGAAGGAAGGGAACCTCACCATGCCGCGCTCGACCGCGCGCCGTACCACCGCGAAACGCACCAAGCAGGCCGTCGCCGCGCAACCCGAGATCGTCCGGGTCGGGATCTACCTGCGCCGCTCCACCGACGACGAGAACCAGCCCTACACGATCGAGGCCCAGGAAGAACGGCTGCGCTCCTACGTCGACTCCCAACCCAACTGGATCGTCGCCCTGCGGTTCGCCGACGACGCCTCCGGCGCCACCACCGAACGCAAGGACCTCCAGCGGGCCCTGGCCGCCGCCCGCAACGGACTCATCGACGTCCTGCTCGTCTACCGCGTCGACCGGCTCTCCCGCAGCCTGCGCGACACCGTCGATCTCCTCGAAGAACTCGAACAGGCCGGGGTCGTGTTCCGCTCAGCCACGGAGCCGTTCGACACCGCCACCCCCATAGGCCGCATGCTTCTCCAGATACTGGCGATGTTCGCCCAGTTCGAACGCGACATGATCATCGACCGGGTCATCGCCGGGATGGAACGCAAGGCCGCCAAGGGCCTGTGGAAAGGCGGCCGGCGCCCGTTCGGCTATCAGGTCGACAAGATCGCCAAAAAGCTCATCGTCGATGCCGCTGAAGCCACGATCGTCCGGCTGATCTTCGACCTGTACGTCCGCGACCGCCTCGGGACCAGGGCCATCGCGGGCGTCCTGAACAACCGCGGCCTGCGCACCACCGTCGGCGGCCCCTGGTCCGGCCACAAGATCCTACGCATGCTCGACAACCGGGCCTACCTCGGTGAACTGACCTTCCGCGAGATCACCGTCGAAGGCACCCACGAACCGATCATCGACGAGGAGACGTTCAACGCCGCTCAGAAGATCCTCGCCGAACGCAGCGAGGAGACCTCACGCCGGGCCTCCAACCCCTCCGACTACTACCTCACCGGCCGGATGCGCTGCCCCCAGTGCAGCACAGCCCTCATCGGCACCCGCGCCACCGGCCGTAACCACACCTACCGCTACTACACCTGCCACACCCGCAACCGTTACAACCGCAACGCGTGCGACGCGCCCCGCCTCGATGCCGACGCCGTCGACTACGCCGTGCTCACCGCGCTCGCCGGCTTCTACCGTGACAATCAGCAGCTCATCGCCGACGCCGTCCTCAAAGCCCAGCGCAGCCACCGCGACGCCCGATCCGACCACGCGGCCGAACTCGCCGCCATTGAGACGGAACTCACTCAGACAGATCAGGCCATCGACCGTTATCTTGGGGCGTTCGAGCGCGGTACCCTCGACGATGAAACCCTCGCCACACGCCTCGAAGTACTACGCACCAAGCAGAAGCAGCTCCGTCAACGGCAGGCCGAACTCACCGAAGAGATCGACCACGAACCCGTCATGCCGGCCCGCTCCACCCTTCGCGCAGTCGCCCGGCACATCGAAACGATCATCGAGACAGGCGACGACCTCGGACGCAAGACTCTCATCGAAGCCTTGGTCGCCGAAGTCAAGATCACCGGACCCGACCGGCTCACACCGATCTTCAAGGTCCTCGGACCCGACGCTCCAGGGGACATCGCCAACGTAGACACTGGAGACACCAGCCAGCCGAAGCTGACCCAACCAGCCACGTCCCCCGCCCCCCGCAGGGGCGCCGCAGCCGTCCTACCAGCCACAACGCCCCCGAAGGGAGCGGTTCGCGCAATGCCTACATTGGTGGGGCGGGTGGGGCTCGAACCCACGACCGACGGATTATGAGTCCGCTGCTCTGACCGGCTGAGCTACCGCCCCCGATGAGCCACCCTCGGTGTGAGGATGGCACTGCAAGCGTAGCGGTCCGGATCGGGCGTGGGGCACGCGGTCGGTGATCGGGTGTGGGTCCGGGGTGTAGGCCGCTCGACCTGCTGCGGTCCAGGCGCGGCGCGGCCCAGGCGCGGTGCCGTCGACGTGGCCCGGCGACGGATCCGGGGTGTGTGGGGCGGTTGGTGGGTCAGGGTCTGGGCTCGTCCGTTGGTTCGCGGGTCGCCAGGCGGCGTTGGAGGGCGGCGTGGCGGTACTGGTAGTAGGGGCCGGCCTTGCGCAGGACGGTACGGCGGCGGGCGTCGTCCAGGAAGGCCATCAGCCGGAGCGGGGTTCGGCCGGTGACTGCCAGCCAGCAGACGGTGGCGGAGTACAGCGATGATCGGGTGGAGGCCAGGCCGACCAGGGCGACGGAGATTCCGCCGGCGAGGCCGGTCGCCGCGCCGTTCACGACGGTGACGGCGAGGCCGACGGCGAGGCCGGTCGCGGTTCCGCTGACCAGCCCGGTTAATCGGTCGTACCGAAGCAGCGCCCGGGCGGCGGTGGCGCGGGTCAGGTCTGCGGGTGGCGTCAGGCTCGCCAGGGTGGCGGTGACCAGCACGGAGCCTGCGAGGCCTCCCGCGACACCGCCGGCGACGCCCTCGGTCAGGGCGTGGACGGGGTCCGTCCCGAGACCGGCGGCGAGGCCGTAGACGCAGCCGGCCAGGATGCCGCCGAGTGCGCCGAGCGGGAGCGCGAACAGCAGGCCGGTACGGATGTCCGCCGTGGCGGGCCAGGTGAGGGCGACTCTGCGCGGTTCGGTGAACAGTCCGCCTGACCGGCGTACCGCGTAGGCCTGGATGAACGCGGCCATGGTGCCGTCGGCGACGCCGACTGCGAGGCCGGCGATCAGGGTGGCCGCTGTTCCCGCCAGGATTCCGGTGACGAGTGCGAGCAGCAGCCGTGAGCCCGCTGTTCCGAGCCGCCACCAGGCGAGGTCGTAGACGGGGGTTGCTCCGGGACGTTCCTCGTGGACCAGTCTTCGGGCGAGATAGCGGTGGAATCGCAGCGCCTGGTCGGCGTTCCAGGCGGAGCGCCGGTTTCCGGAACGTGTGGTCGCTTCGGTTCCGGGATAGACGGCGCCGATCAGTCCGTCCAGGAGATGGTTCTCGATCGATTCCTGGTCGGGAAACCTGGCCTGGTCGCAGAGCTCCGCCGGGTGGGCCGCCGAGGAGCGGTGGTAGTTCGAGCGGGCGAGGGAGAGCATCAACGGCAGGCTCAGTGTGCGGACGAGGGGGGCGGTGGCGGACGGGGTGGTGGCGGACGGGGTGGCGGCGGACGTCGCGGTGGTGGACGTCGCGATGAGCGAGCAGACCGCGGACCAGCGGTTCGGGTCGGTTCCGGCCGCGGCGTCCAGGACGGCGATCATCTCGTCGCCGTCGAGTGGGAGGACTTCGACGGCGGGGGTGGCCTCGATCGGGGTTCCGGCTCCGTCCGGTGATATCGCCGCGGCGTAGGCGGCGGTCTGCCAGATCACCACCAGCGGGTCTCCTGCCCGCAGCGCGCGGTTGATCGACCGGATCGCGTCTGTCTGGGAGGCGGGGGCGAGGGTGTCCAGGCCGTCGATGACCGGGAGGAGGAGGCCGGTTTCGCGGAGTCTTCGCACCGCCGTGACCGTCCCACCGGCACTCGAGCCACTGGCGCTCGAGACGGGCGCGCCCAGCGCGGGATGGCAGCGGACGAGCTCTGCTTCGAACCACGCCCAGAAGCTCTGGTTCGTCGGGTCCCAGGATCCGGCGTCGACGAGGACGGGTACCGGTGCCTGTGCGGTTTCCCGTGCG
Organism: Frankia sp. R43; assembly: GCF_001306465.1. Lineage (NCBI taxonomy): Bacteria > Bacillati > Actinomycetota > Actinomycetes > Frankiales > Frankiaceae > Frankia > Frankia sp. R43. Next base: position 1,108,927 of record NZ_LFCW01000001.1, read on the forward strand.
GCCAGCAGGTCGAGGACGAGGTGGATGGCGACCACGGTCTTTCCGGCTCCGCTGTCGCCGACTATCGCCAGGCGCCGGGTCGGGATCTGCCGGTACCGGTCGGCGAGGTTCTCCTGGCGACCGTCGAGCAGATGGGGCTGCCAGTCCGGGGCGGTGTTCCCGCTCCGGACGCGTCCGGGGGCGACCGCCGCGAGCCGGCGCACCGCACAGGTGGGGGCGCTGACGCTCGCCGACGCGTTCGTCGCCGCCAGCCGAAGCGAGTACATCGCACCGCCGGTGAGGCCGCGGTGGACGAGCTCGTCCTCCCACCGCACCCGCACCCGGGCTGCCAGTTCGGTCAGGAGCCGCGGCAGGTTCTCGGCGGAGTGCTCCGCGGTGGCGGCGACCGACGAGCCGCCGACGAAGGCGATGATCGCCAGGGCGAGGCTCGCCGCGGCGAGCAGGCGGTCCACCCCGGCCCAGTTCCACAGGAGTGCGGGGGTGATGACGCTCCCGATCACGGCGGTGAGGCCGGCGAGCCGAGCTCGGTTGACCTGCCGGAAGCGCGAAATCCGCGACATTGAAGTTTTTCCACCTCAAGTTGGATGGACCTGGGGTTACCACCGGTGTTGTCCAGGCCATGGATGGCCGAACCACCGGTCAGAAGGAGAAGCCGATGTCGGGGCGTTCCGGTGCGTTGGCACCGGCGCCGATATCGACGCTCTTGCGCGGATCGAGACTGCCCCGCCCGCGTTTCCTCGCGCTGCCTACGTGCCGCAGGAGTGGGGCCCGCTCCGGTTCGACCCCGGATGGGGAACCTCCGGACGATGCTCCATGGACAGACCTCGTGCTTTCCGCCCTCATGATCCGACGATGCAGACCGTAGCACGATTGTGCTGATGCATGTGCATAAGCACCGCCAAACGACCGAGCATGGCAAGCCGGGACGTGTCACCGCGTCGATCGCGTCGATCGCGTCGACACCGAAGAGCTGGCATGGGGACCGGCATCCCCGACCGACAATCACGTTAGGTCAGATAGACAAGTGCACGTGTTTCTCGACAACACCGGCCGAGTTGCCGACGCCAGGGCACGTTGACGTGCGGAAACAGTCAGGGACGAACCCTGGAAGCGCGAGTCGTGAATTCCGACCAAACGCGACCGGTGGCCGGCACCGATCACCTGAAGTAGCCGGCGCCGGATCGAACGACCATGTGGCAGTCCGGCACCGGGTGCCCTCGCCTCCGCGGCCGGCGACGAGAACCGGGCCGGTAGTAGGCTTCTCGCCGGGATGAGGCGCGGGATCGAGACGACGCGCTCGATGGTCGGGTAGCGGGCTGGGCCACGAGAACCCGCTCCTCGCCGATGAGCTGGCGCTCGCGAGGTCGCCAGCGGGTCGGCGGTTCGAAGAAGGTGACTGAGACGACCGGGACCGTGCCGTTGCCTCCCGCCGAGGAAGGCCGCGATTCCGCAGATGGCCGTGGTCCCGCAGACGGCCGAGGATCCGCAGCTGGCCGCGACTCGGAGGAACTGCTCGCCGAGGATGTCGCCGAGCTGCAGGAGGTGGATCCCGATCCGCCCCAGATCAGCTACAGCGGCACCGACTTCGATATCGAGGGAATCGTTCGCCGGCACGACCGGGGCGACATCGTGGTGCCGTCGTTCGGCAACGACGATCCGAGCATCGAGACCGCGGGATTCCAGCGCGAGTTCGTCTGGAAGCGCAGCCAGATGGACCGCTTCATCGAGTCGCTGCTGCTCGGCTACCCCATCCCGGGGATTTTCCTCGTCCAGCAGCAGGACCGCCGCTATCTCGTCCTGGACGGGCAGCAGCGCATCAGGACACTGAGCCTCTTCTACGGTGGCAGCATCGGCAACCGCGAGTTCGCGCTGCAGAACGTCGCCCCCCGTTTCCGGGATCTCACGTACAGCACACTGTCGGACGAACAGCGCCGCACCCTCGACAACACCTTCATCCAGGCGACCGTCGTCCGGACGGACGGGACGACGCAGTCGCTCGACGGTGTCTACCAGATCTTCGAGCGGCTGAACTCGGGCGGCACCCAGCTCACCCCGCACGAGATCCGGGTCGCGCTCTACGCCGGCGAGTTCATCAGGTTCCTGACAACGCTGAACGACAAGCCGGCCTGGCGGGCGCTCTACGGCCCGCGCTCCCCTCGCCTGCGCGATCAGGAGATCGTGCTCAGGTTCATCGCGCTCTACATCTCGCCCGGCAACTACCGGCGTCCGCTCAAGAAGTACCTCAACGACTTCGTCGGAACCCACCGGGACCTCGATGACCTGCCGGTGGAGCTCATCGAGAGGCGTTTCACCCGGGCGACGGAGCTGGTGCTGGCCGACGCCGGGAGAAACGCGCTGCGGGCTCGGGGCCGCCAGTTGAACGCCTCTCTCACCGAGGCTCTGCTGGTGGGCCTGGCCCGCCGGCTCGACGCCGGTGACGAGCCGAGCGCCGGCCAGGTGAGCTTGGCGATCACGAACCTGCTCGGCGAACCCGGGATCGACTACGTGACCACCCGGGCCACCGCGGACGAGGACAGTGTGCGCAGGCGGCTCGGATTGGCCACGAGGGCCTTCTCCCGCATCTGAGATGGGCACCGGACAGATGGGCACCAGCCAGACGGGCGACAGCCAGACAGGCAGCGGCCAGACGGGCGGCAGAGGGCCGCGTCGCCATGCCCGCGAGGAGTGGCCGCCCGCCGAGACCCAGCTCATTCTCGGTCGCCTCGGGGAGTTATCGGCCCTGGTGCAGGAACAGGCGCGGATCCCCGACAACCAGGAAGTCGCGTCGTGGCTGGCCCGGCTGCTCGTGGTCCGCAGCTGCGGCTATCTGGAGCAGACCGTCGTCGTGACCTCCCGGGCCTACATCAGCCGGACGTCCAACGGCATGGTGCGAAACTTCGCGCTGGGTGCGCTGAAACGCGCGCCGAACCCCAGCGCCGACGCGCTGGGAGAGCTGGCGCTGCGTTTCGATCCGGCGCTGAAGTCCGAGCTGAGAGCCCTGCTCGGGGCGAACGACCAGCGGTTGAGACGTGAGCTGAACTATCTGGTCGAGCTGCGGAACAAGATCGCCCACGGGCAGAACGAGAACGTCGGTGTGGCCAAGGCGCTGATCCTCAAGGAAGTCGCCTGCGAGGTCGCCGACTGGTACATCCTTCGCTTCCGGCCGCGCTGAGACCTTCCGCACGCCGTGCCACGGCGATCTCGGCCCGGCCACCTGCCCTGGCCGCCCGGCACGGCCGTCTCCCTCTGGTCGGCGAGAGTGCTACTGCCCACCTTTGCTGACACCACGGCGGTGTTCCCTCGTAGCGTCACCATGGCCCCGCAATGCGGATGGGGTGACCTGTTTCGCTAGGAAAGGCACGACGATGGCGGATGTATCGGTGCGTCTGCCGGCCGAGGCCGGCAGTGAGATCGTCTTGAATCTGTCTCTCTCCCAGGCAGTCCGGCTGATCGAATCCCTCACGGGCAGGATCGCGGACGTGATGACCAAGCCCGAGCGGGTGGGAGTCGGTTCGCGCTGAGCGGAGACGACCCGCGCTGAGCGGAGGCGGCCCGCCTGCTGTGGTGGGCTGAACATCCACTGGTCGCACCGGCCGGGTACGTCGATGGTGGGCGCATGACGAACACATCGACGCACCGTGTTGCGGTCGTCACCGGTGGCTCCCGCGGCATCGGCCGCGAGGTGGCCCTGAGGCTCGCCGCGGACGGTTTCGCGGTCGTCGTCGGGTACGCCGGTCGGACGGACGCGGCGCAGGACACCGTGGCCGCCGTCGAGGCAGCCGGGGGTGCGGCGATCCCCGCGCAGGCCGACGTCGCCGACGAGCACGCCGTCGCGGGCATGTTCGAGGCCGCCGGGGCGGAGTTCGGCGGGGTCGACGTCGTCGTGCACGCCGCCGGCAGGATGCCCCTGTCGACCGTCGCCGACCTGGATCTGGCGGTGCTCGACGAGTTGTACCGCACGAACATCCGCGGCACCTTCGTCGTCGCCCAGCAGGCAGCCCGCCGGCTGCGCCCGGGCGGGAGCCTGATCACCTTCTCGACGTCGATTCTCGGGCTCGCCCTCCCCCGCTACGGCCCGTACGCGGCCAGCAAGGGCGCCGTCGAGGGCCTCACCCTGATCCTGGCCCGGGAGCTGCGCGGCCGGGACGTGACCGTCAACGCCGTCGCACCCGGCCCCACCGCGACCGACCTGTTCCTGCACGGCAAGGACGAGCAGACGATCGCCCGGCTGGCCGCGCAGCCGCCGCTGGAACGCCTGGGCACCCCGGCCGACATCGCCGGTGTCGTCGCCTTCCTCGCGAGCCCCGCGGGCCACTGGGTCAACGGCCAGAACATCCGCGTCAACGGCGGCATCGTCTGACGTCCGCCGGAACGCTGATGTGCACGAATTGGACGTCGCCCGCGGTGCGCAGCAGGTCATCGCGGTACCTGCGCCGCCGCGGTACCTGCACCTGAGGGCCGAGCGGACGTCCATTCACACCAATAGCGACAAGTGCGGCCAGAAAGTCGCTTGGCGATACGCAGGAACTGCGGATTTCGGTCGCCGCAGCAGCCATAATCCTTACTGCTTGCCCGGAAGCAGCGGCAGCGGATGCCCGAGGCTCGGGATTCCGCGACGGGTGCCGAAACAACGAAAATCCCCGGGGCTTTGCGAGGCACGCCTTTCCTGGGCCGGGCACATGTTCACGTTCGCCGCGCTGTCTGTGCCGACGCCGAGGGGGCGGGGCCACATGCCTCGCTGCTCGCGAGTTCGTTTCGCTGCTGGTTGAGGAAGCGGCGCAGCTCCGTGCTGGACGTGTGGACGGTGTACGGGAAGTACACGACGCGGGCGCCGACCGTGGCCAGGTCGGCTTCCAGCCTCCGTCCTTTCGGGGTGTTCTGCCAGTCGTCGCCCTTGAACAGGACGTCGTAGTGAACCGCCGGCCACATGGCGAACTTGTCGTGGTGGGGGTCGACGACAACCTCGTCGACCAGGCGCAGGCTGCCGACGATCTCGAGGCGTTCCGCGAGCGGGACGACGGGCAGGTGGCCTTTCACCGCGAGTACGACCTCGTCGGTCACCACACCCACGACGAGATGGTCGCAGGCCTCGCGGGCACGGCGGATGATGTTCAGGTGCCCGATGTGGAACATGTCGTAGACACCGGGAACGTAGCCGACGGTGGTCATCGTCGACCGCCCCGCACAGCGTTCACGACGCGCACGTTCACCCCGGGCATGAACGATGTCGGAGCGGGCGCCGGCGGAGCGAGCGGCCCTGGAGCCGCCGAGGTCGCAACGGCGCCGGTCGGGGCGGTCGGGGCGGTGGCAGCGGTCGGGGCGGTCACGCCCAATGCGGTCATCGCCCGGTAGCCGCGCAGCAGCACGCCGAGCAGGTAGAGCGCGTTCGCGGCGGCGAGGGCGGCGTAGGCGACACAGAACGGGGCGCTGAACGCGGTGCCGGCGCCGAGCAGGACGAAGATCAGGCACAGCAGCCCGTAGTCGCTGGGCAGTACGAGAAGCGACCGCCAGATCGGAGCGTGTGTCCCGGCCGCGGCGCCCGACGCGACCGGCTGGCTCCCCGCGACCGGCTGGCCTGCCGAAGCCGAAGGGATCCCCGAAGCCGGAGGGCCCGCGGCGGCCGCTGGGCGGGTCCGGCGCAGGAAGTCACTGATGATCATCGAGAAGAAGGTGGTCGTGGCGACTGCCGCGAAGGCCAGCGGGACCAGGAGGAACTCGCCGCGGCCGAGGGCGGAGAAGCGGTAGCAGGAGACCGCGACGGCCAGGTGCAGCAGCGGGATCTTCGCCGAGTCGCAGACGTGGTCGAGCCATTCGCCGACCGGGCTGCCGCCGCCGCGCAGCCGGGCGAGCTGGCCGTCGGCCGAGTCGAGGGCGTAGCCGATCACGAGGGCGAGGCAGACGGCGACGCCGACGGGTGCGGTCGGGCGGGCGTACGCGAGCAGGGCGATGCCGCCGAAGGTGAACAGCCCGCTGATGGCGGTCACCTGGTTCGGGGTGAGCCCAGCGGTGTAGCCGGCGGCGGCGAACAGCCGGCCCAGCCGCCGGTTCACGAAACGCGAGTAGGCGGGCGCGCCTTTCGGTGACTTCTGCGCGGAGCTCAGCCGGTCCAGAGCCGCGCGGAAACCGGCCGGTGGGGAGACGCTCATGCGTGCCGCCGGCTCGCGAGGCGCAGCGCCTGCCGCCGCGGCACCGAACCCGGAAGCGAAAGCGGGGCCGAAAGCGGGCGCGGAAGTGGAAGCTGGAGCGGGAGCTGAAGCTGAACAGCGGCAGGAACCGAAACGGGGACGGGACCGGGAGCGGTGACGGGCGCAAGGTCCCCGCTCTCGGTGAATCGGCGAAGGGAGCTGGTCAGAGTGGGCCGCCAGTGCGGGTCACGGCCGGCGAGGCGCAGGCAGAGTTTCTCGTAGCCGATCGCGACCTCGTCCCAGTCGAATTTCGCGGCGGCCCGGTTTCGCGCGAGCAGGCCGTACCGATCACCGATGATCGGGTTCCTTTCGGTCGCCTCCAGATGGCGGGCCAGCTCGTCCGGCTCGGTGAAATAGAAACCGGCGTCGCCGAGCACCTCGCGGTTGAAGCGGTTCCCGGTTGCTATCACGGTGGCGCCCGCACCCATCGCGCGCAGCAGCGACGGGTTGGTGCCGCCGACGCTGTGCCCGTGCAGGTAGGTCAGGCTGGCCGCGTAGAGCGCGTTGAGCAGTTCCTGGTCGTAGACCGCGCCCAGGGAGATGACCCGCGGGTCGGTGGCGAGGAGCTGGGTGAGGTCGCGGGTGTACCGCGTCGGGTAGGGGTTTCCGCCGACGACCACGAGTGGATGTCGGGAGCCGCTCGCCAGGTATCCGCGGGCGATGAGGTCGATGTTGTTCTCGGGTTCCATCCGGGCGACGACCAGGTGGAACTCTCTCGCGCGCAGGCCGAGCTCGGCGACCCGGGCGGTCGCGGCGGATTCGAGCAGTGGTGCACCGTAGGTGAGCACGGTCGAGTCCGCGTGGAACTTCCAGCGGTAGTAGTCCGCGATGGCGGTGCAGTCGGCGATCAGGTCATCGGCCCAGGCCACCGCGAGGGCCTCGGCCATCATGTAGTAGCGCCGGCCGGCACCGGCCCATTTGCCGCGGCGCCATTCCAGCCCGTCGACGTGCACGGCCACCGGGATCCTCCGTAACCGGAGCAGGGGTAACAGCGGGGCGTTGGCGGCATTGAAGAGCAGTGCCACGTCCGGCCGGTGCCGCAGGGCGTGCGCGACGCTCACCGTGGTGTGGCTGAGTGTCTCCAGCGATCGGCGGCGCAGGGCCGGCAGCTCGACTCTGCGCATTCCCAGGAATTCGTCCGGGCCTTTGCCACGACAGTAGACGGTGACGTCATGGCCCAGCTCGACGAGCCGGCGGCCGACCTCCTCCACCGCCGTCTCGAAGCCGCCGTAGTTCGCCGGCACACCACGGGTACCGAGCATGGCTATTCGCATTGCGCCCCACCCCACGTTCAGATTCCGTGCATGCCCCGCAACGCGAACGTAGCCGTCACCCTTATCCGCAGATGGCAGGGATCGTCATTTTCTGGAAAATCAATGGTACACGGAGCGGCACCTCTTGTTCAATTTCTGGAAAACTGGTGCCAGCATTCTAGGAAAGGCCGAGAAAGGTCTCCTAATTTGTTCTGCCGGCCTGGTTGTGCCGTTGGACCTGGGCCGGCGTCAGAGCGGTCGGGTAGATCGCCACCTCGTCGATCGCACCGGCGAGGAAGTTGCTGGTCGGCCGGTCCGGCCAGAAACCCAGGGCGTCCCCGCCGACCCGCCAGTAGCCGCTGAACGCCTGGGCGGACGTCGTCGCCGGATCCTGGCCGACCTGGGCACCGTCGACATAGAGCGACATCCCGGCACTGGACAGGGTGGCCACCACGTGATGCCACCGCCCGTCGTTGTAGGCACCGGCGCTGGTGATCGTCCGGAAGCCGCCCGGGTTCACGCCGAACGTGACCCGGCCCGCGTTGGTCAGGTAGACGTGCCGGTCGTAGCTGAAGGACGTCCCGGTGTTGCTGCCGCCGAAGCCGAGGAGCTTCCCGCCACGGGTCGAGGTGGTGTTGAACCAGGCCTCGGCGCTGAACGTGGCCGGCGCGGTCACCGCCGTCGGCGTGGCGCCGAAACCGGTGGAGGTGCCGCTGAAGGTCGAGGCGGTGTCCGCGTCACCGGCGATCGCGCCCGGGGTGCCACGGGTCACGGTGCTCCCCAGGCGCAGGTCCGCGCCGCCGGCCAGGTCACGGGAGGTCGTGGTGCCGGCCGTCTCGCCGAGACGCCAGTAGTTGGCCGGCCCGTCGGCCAGGACCGTCCGGGCGTAGGCGCTGGTCGGCGCGGGGCCCGCGCCCGTCACCGTCACCGGTGCGCTGGTCGGGCCCGGCGTGACGTTGCCGAGCGGGTCGGACACGTAGACGCGGTAGGTGTGGGTGCCGGCGCTCAGGCCGGTGTCGACGAACGTGGCCGGCTGCGGTTTCCAGAACCGCCCGTTGATCGTCGTGGTGTGGACGGGGCTCGCGGTGTTGCCGTCCCGGACGATCCGGTAGGTGAGGGCCTCGTTGTCGTTGTCGTAGGTCGTCGTCCAGCTGACCCGCGCCGAGCCCGCGCCCACCGCCTGGACGGTCGGGGTGAGAGCCGCGGCGGAGTAGACCGGGCCGACCCGGTTCGGCGCCACCGCGCGGATCGCGAAACGGACCAGGCCCTGCTGGGGCGTCCCGTTCACGGACGGGAACTCACCGCCCAGCGACAGGTAGCTGCTGTTCCCGGTGATCGACCAGGCGGCCTGGCCCTGGCCGGTGAACGTGCCGGCGGCGAGCTTCGGGTACCAGTTGAGCTGCGTCGGGGCCGGGTTGCCGGCGAAGTCGGCGTAGCCGATCAGCGTGTTGCGCCCGACGGTGCCGGTCGCCTTGGTGGTGAAGGCCAGCGCCCGGTAGTAGGACATCGGATCGGTCTGCGGGAAGGCTCCGATGTTGCCGCAGAAGTGCGCGTGCCCCACGTTGTACAGGACGCCGCCGACGGCGAAGTTGTCGTAGGTGTCACCGTGGCAGTCCTCGATCCAGATCAGGTCACCGGTGGTGGGGTTCGCGGCGAAGCTGCCCTCGAGGTTGCCGCTCGTCGCCCCGGACACCCAGCCCGACCCGTAGATGTTCGTGCCGTCGGTGCGCAGGCTGTCGATGCTCGCCTTGTCACCCGAGTTGCGCACGATCTTGTTCGCCGCCCATGGCAGGGTCGCGCCGGTGGTGGCGTCGACGGCGCCGAGCCCGGTCGCGGACACGCCGTTGAGGGAGTTGAACTGGCCGCCGACGATGACCCGGGACCGGTCAGGGGTCAGGACCATCGCGTTGACCTGGCCGTTCGCGGCCGCCGGCGCCCAGTTCAGCAGAGCCCCGGTGGACGTCGAGTAGGCGGCCAGGCGGGAGCGGGTGTTCCCCATCGCCGAGGCGAAGACCCCGCCGGCGTAGAGGGTCGAGTCGGAGGCGGTCAGGGCACGTACCGACGCGGCGGCGCCGCCCGTCCAGCCGCTGACGAGGGAGCCGTCGACGGTGTTGAACGCGGCGATCCGGTTGCGGGTCTGCCCGTCGACGGCGGTGAAGTCGCCGCCGACGTAGATCCGGCGGCCGTCGGGTGAGGCGGTGATCGCCCGGCCCTGGGCGTTGAGCGTGTGGTTGAAGCCCGCGATCAGGTTGCCGGTCGTGATGTCGTAGGCGAGCAGGTTGCCCCGCGGGGTCTCGTTCACGCCGGCGGCGGCGCCGGCGGGCCGGGCCGCGGTGAAGCTGCCCGTCACGAAGACGGTGTTGCCGACGGTCGCCTGCGCCCACACGACGCCGTTCACCTGGACGGTGGGCAGCGCGTCCGCGCTGACCGTCGCCGGTGTCGACGGGTCGGGTGGCGCGGTGTCCGCCGCGGCGCCCGGTGCCGTCAGCAGGACCGACGCGCCGGTGCCGACGACGGCCAGCGCGGCGACCGCGGCCACACCGACCAGGCGCCCGGCGAACCCGCCGCGCCCGGCGAACCCCCGATGCCCGACGACCGTGCCGCGCCCGGCGAACCCGCCACGCCCGGCAGGCTGGCCGGCGCCGCCGGCAGGTAAATCTCCGTCTCGCCCTGACTTTCGCCGCGTCACCCGCGTCACCCGCGTCACCCGCATCACGCTCTTCCTACGCCGAGCGCGACCGGAAGCACGCCCACCATTACCCGGCATGAATTCACAGCTGCGCCGGTTTTCGGGGAACCTTACACAGCGACCCGCAGCAGCTCAACCGTTCAGCATTGCGACGAATTAGCCTTGCATGGCGGCACGCCACGGAAACCAAGGAAAGTCAACGGAGAATCAACGAGCTCGACCGGGATTTCGTCGACCCGATAAACAGATCAGGCCGCTTATTGAGACCGATGCCCGCGGTGGATGCGCGCCAACCCGCGCGCCAGCGGACCGCCCCGCCAGCCAACCGGGATGTCAGCCGACCGGGATGTCAGCCGACCGGACCGGAGAAGACGACCGCGGGTTTCGTCGGGTCGTAGCTGACGACAGCTGTGACCCTGCCGCGCTGGTCCTCGGGGATGAGGAAGACGTAGACGCCGTCGGCGGTGCGCCCCGGCTGCAGCGGGCCGGCCAGGGGACGCACCGTGCCGCCGTCGTCGGGCTGCGCCGGTGTGTCGTCCGCACCGTAGGACACGGTGATGGTGGCCCCGTTCAGGTCGACGACCTGAACGGAGTCATTGCGCAGGGCGAACGTGAACGCGACCGCGGGCCGGCCGACGAACTGCCCCGGACCCTCGCCGGCCGAGCGCACCGGGCTTATGTCAGCCACCGAGACGACGACCTTGCCGGCCCCGGACGCCGGCACCGTGAACGGTGCCGGGCCGACGGTCGGTGCCGGCGCGCTCGGCACGGCAGCGAGCGCGGTCGGGAAGGGGCCCTGCTTTCGGTAGGGGTCGTCCCCCGCCCCGTCGTCGTCGCCACCTCCACAGCCGGCCAGCGCGACCACGGCCGCGACAACCCCGGCCAGCACCCCGGACCCAAGGACGGATAACGATCTCACGCTGGGAACCCTACGACCCACCGCGCTTCACCAGCCAGTTCTCGCCCGCGGCTCCGGAGAATTCCATCGATTCCTACAACTTTTTCCTCAGGCCACGTACGAGATATGGATACCGAGTCCCCGGTTACCGTGCACCTGTTTTCGGGCGGCCGGGCGGACCGGCACTTCCGTGCCACCGTTCCCGCGGATTTCCAATGGGCCCGTGGAATACCCGTGGCCTCGTTCCCGCAGGCACCTTCATGATCGCATTTTGTCCGACGGATGTTCCCTGAGCACGGTGGCCCCAACAATCTGGGCGCGGCCGAGATCGCCACCGCTCGAAGATCATGGAATTTTGGTCGTCGTGACGACCACGATCCTCAACTCCTGTCTGGTCGCAACGGTGGCCCGAGGTGCACCCCAAGGTCACCACTCGAAGATCATGGGATCTTCGTCGTCCTCACGACCAGAATCCTCAGCTCTTGCCTGGCAGCAACGACTCTGGCGGCAGCGACTCTGGCGGCAGCGACTTCCGAGGGCGCCGGAACCCCGCCGGTTCCGGCGCACCGATCACCCCGGCCCTTCGGGGCGGGTCGCGGCCAGTGCGCCGATCAGGGCGTTGATCTGGGCGTGGTAGCGCTCCATGCCGAACCGTTCGGCGGCGTCGGCGCGCCCCGCCTCCGCCAGTCGGGCGGCGTACGGCCAGTCGTCGAGCAGGGCGCTGACCGCCGCCGCCAGGGCCGCAGGGTCGTCCGGGGGGACCAGCAGGCCAGTGCGTTCCGTGCTGACGATCTCCACGAGCCCCTGGGTGGCGCTCGCGACCAGCGGACGTCCGGCGAGCAGGGCCTCGACCGCGACGTTCCCGAACGGTTCGACCCGGGACGGGACCAGAACGACGTCCGCCGCGCGGAGGAAGGGCTCGATGTCGGGCTGGAAGCCGTGGAAACGCACCCGACCGGCGAGCCGTGGGTCGGCGGTGGCGTCCCGCAGCTGGCGCTCGTACCATTCGTACCCCTCGAACGTGCTGCCGACGAGGTCGAGCTCTACGTCGCGGCCGGCTTCCCGGAGCCTGAGCAGCGCGTCGAGGGCGACGTCGGTGCCCTTGCGCGGGGAGAGCCGGCCGACGAGAACCAGCCGAGCCGGAGTGCCCGGCCGCACCGGCGGTGACAGCGGGGGCGGCGGCGCTGGGCCGCCGGCGCGGGCGACCCCGTTGTAGACGAGCTCGGTCCGTCCGGCCAGCGCCGGCATGGCCGCGGCGAGGGTGGCCGCCGCGGCGGAGCTGTTGACCACGATCGTCCGGGCCAGCAGCAGCGGGGCGGTGAGCGCGACGCCGACGAGCCGGCCGGTGCGCTCCGCCTCGTGCACGTGGACCAGGCTCGGCAGCCGGCACAGCCGCGCGGCCACCAGCCAGACCGGGATCGTGATCGTGTTCACGTAGAGGACGTCCGGCCGGACCAGCCGGATCAGCCGGACCAGCCGCCCGACCGCGGCCACCATCCGCACCGCGAGGCCGAAGGCCCGATGCGGGCGCAGGTATCGCTTGCGCAGGACGGGGACGTCGCCGGCCCGGACCTCGGCCCCGGCCTGTTCCAGCAGCGGCCACAGCGGCCCCCGGTCCGGCAGGACCACGATCGCACGTGCGCCGGCGGCGACGACCCCGCGCACCGAGTCGAGCAGCATCCGGTCCGCGCCGTACAGCTCGGCGGAGGGGTGCGCGAACAGGACCGTCCGGCGGGCCATCAGCCGGCCCCGGCCGGGATCCGCTCCGGCGCCGGCCGGCCCGTCGGGCGCGCCGGCCCCGAACCGCCCGAACCTCCGGGACGTCCCGCCGACGCCGGATCTCGCACGGGCCCCGGACGTCCCGCTGTCACCGGACCTCGCTCGGGCCCCGGACGTCCCGCTGTCACCGGACCTCGCTCGGGTGCCGGCCCCGCGGAACCGGCCCGTCGGCGGGTCAACGCGCCGGTCCAGCCGACGATCACCGCCAGCAGGATGTTCGCGACGTTGGCGGGTGCCGCCATGTGCTCGGCGGTCAGGCCGTCGAAGAGGAGGAACAGCAGCAGCGCGGTCAGCAACGTCAGGTCCGCCCGCTCGTCCGCCCGCTCGTCCGGCCGGACCCGGCGCCACAGCCCGCGCAGCGTGACCACGATCCCACCCAGCAGCGCCAGCCAGAGCAGCGCACCGATCGCACCTCCGTCGACCAGGACGTTGACGAACGCGTTGTGCCCACCGCCGAGACCGATCGCGTCGAGGAAGATCCCACGGGAGGCGGTCAGCCCCCAGCCGGTCATCGGTTTCTGCTCGAACGCGTCGAGGGCGAGCGACCACAGGTTGGTGCGCTCGTTGAGCGTGGCCAGCTTCTCGGCGGACTCGCCCCGGCTCAGGTAGGAGAGCACGACGTCCGAGGAGGTGACCGCCGCGATCGCGGTGAAGACGCCGATCGTGGCCAGCAGGTCGAGCCGGCGCGCACCGCGGGCGCCGCAGACCATCGCCAGCAGCGCGGCGATGACCGCCCCGCCGAGGGCGCCCCTGGTCCGCGAGGCGAGCAGCCCGGACCCGACGACGACCAGCAGCACCTGGTACGTCCAGGTCGGCCAGATGCGGTGCCCCCGGCCCGGCCGGGTCAGGTAGACGGTCAGGATCACCGTCGCGGCGCCCAGGTAGATCCCGGCGACGACCGGGTGGACGTACAGCCAGGTGAAGCGTCCGGCAGTTTCGCCGCTCACCGGCGGGAACCGGTGCAGCGCGCCGAACAGCACCGAGCCGGCGACGGTCGCGGCGAAGGCGTGGGCCAGGCCGTGCAGCTGGGCGCGGCTGGCGTACCGCGCCGCGGTCTGCGCCACGGCCACCGTGAGCAGCAGCTGCGCCGCACGCACCACCGCCAGGCTGCCGTACGGCGACCAGACCACGGAAAGCGCACAGTAGGACCCGAAGACCCAGGCCAGGACGACGACGGTGGCGTTGCGCCGCTGGGCGGGCGCCCGCGCCACGGTCAGCAGCAGCACCACGCCGACCGTCGCGTACACGGCCATCTCCGCCAGGATGAACAGGTCAGCCTGCCCGGACGTCGTCGCCTCCTTGCCGCGCAGCCGGACCTTGTAGTCGCTGGCGAGCATGAGCGGGAGCACGACGGTGGCCAGCGACCACCGGTTCGGGCTGGGAAGGAGCCGGGGCAGCCGCCGCGCACCCGCCCCCGCAGCCGCGCCCGCGCCCGCGACCGCGACCGCGCCCGCGACCGCGCCCGGCGACCGAAGGCCTCGGTTCCAGGCCCGGGCCCGCGAGCGGGGCCAGCCTCGGCTTCGGTGCAGCGTTGGCTGCCGGCCTGGACGCCGGTCCGGTTGCCAGCCCGGTTGCTGGGACCGGTGCCGGTGCCGGGAGCGGGCCTGCTCGTCCGTGCGGCTGGCGAGGACGTGCAGGCACAGCGCGCTCCCCAGCCGGGCGACCGCCAGGCCCACCGGGACCGCGACCGGATGCCCGGCGGCCAGGATGACGACCACCAGGGTGACCCCGACCAGCGCGTCGCCGAGCCAGGCCAGGAACACCGTCCGGGTGCGCCGGCGCGCGACCAGCGCCGTCGCGGCGGGCAGGCCGGCCGCGAGCGCGCAGCAGTACACCGACCAGGCGAGCACGGCGCCGCGAGGCACCTCGACCCCCGGCCCGACGACCAGATCCGCGAACGGGCCGACGACAAGCAGGGCGACCGCGCCGACCAGCACCGTCGCCCCGATCAGCGCCACGCTCGCGCGACGGGCCCGCCGGGCGGACGTCGCACCATCCGCCGCGAACGCCGGCAGCAGGACGTTCCCCGCCGCCGCGACCACCGTCTGCGCCGGCGCGATCATCAGCCGGGCCGCCTCGACCTGGCCGAGCACGCCCCGCCCGGCGACGGCGCTGATCAGCACCCGCGCCGTGAACAGCAGCGCCGGGGTGAGACCGGCCTGCAGCGAACGCCACACCGCGAAACCGGCGACCTCGCGCACCAGGCCCGCCGTGGGCCAGGCGGGACGCAGCTGGGCGAGCGGGAGCTGCCCGAACGCGAGCCCGATGGCGACGGCGGCCCCCGCGCCCATCGCGAGGATCACCATGAGCAGGCTGACCGTCATCCCGGCCGCGCCCGCCGCGGTGAGAGTCAGGAGCGTGACCGCGACGTAGCCGGCGTCGTTCGCCGCCAGCTTCCAGAACGACAGCCCGGCCATCAGCGCCCGGCGCCCGAGCTCCTCGTGCAGCCAGAGCACGATCAGCCCGGCGTAGGCGGCCCCGACACCCGGCCCGAGGCCGGCGAGCCCGATCGCCACCCCGAAACCGACCCCCGCGGCGGACGTCACCAGGACCCCGTGCGCGACCAGCACGGCGCCGCGCACCGCCGGATCGTCCCGGCCGAGCACGGTCAGCGCGTCACCGACGAACGCGGTGTAGAGCGCCGTGCACAGGACCAGGCAGGAGACGAGCAGGACCAGCGCGCCGAACCGGTCGGCTCCGAGGGCACGGGCGGCGGCGAGCTGCACCACCAGGCTTCCGCCCGCGTTGATGGCCTGCGCAGCGACCGCACCGCCGGCCCGTCCACCGATCCGTCGGGCGACGGATCGGCCGGGCGGTCCACCGGACGGTCCACCGGGACGTCCGCCGACCGGCCGCGACCGCTCTCGCCGCGCTGGCGGCTCTGGCCGCCCTGCCGGCTCTGGCTGCTCTGCCGGCTGTGGCCGCTCTGCCGGCTGTGGCCGCTCTGCCGGCTCTGGCGGCTCTGGCGGCTCTGGCAGGCCGTCGCTGTGGGGCATCAGAGCCGGGCGGCGACGGACGGCTTGTGCACCGACGGCTTGTGCACGGGTGACTTGTGCGGGGCGGCGGCTTCGTGCGGCGGGGTTCGGTCAGGCCGGTCCCCGGACGTCCGCGGCCGCAGCGTCTGGGTGCGCTCGACGTCGAAGGCGATCTGCTCGCCGTAGGCGTCCTGGTAGCCGCCACGCACCCGGGGGCCATGGGTGAGCACCACTCCGACCAGGGGAACGGCTGTGGCGTCGGCCTGCGCGCGCAGCCGCCGCAGCGGACCGCCCGGGGTGCGCCAACGAGCCACCGCGATGATCCCGGTCGCGGTCGCGGCGAGCAGGAACGCGTCGGCGGTCGGACCGGTAGCCGGTGTGTCGACGAGGACGATGTCGAAGAGCTTCTTGAGCCGGCTCATCGTCTCGGTGAGCTCCGCCCTGCCCAGCAGCCCGGCCGGGTCGGTGGCCAGCTGGCCGCGGGGAACGAAGGCGAGCTCGCCGCCCTCCGCGGTCGAATACGTCCGGATGGCGGTGGCGAGGTCGGTGGTTCCCCGCGCGAGCTGGGCGAGCCCCACCGCGGCCGCGGGGAGCCCGAACCGGGCGGTGAGCCGGCCGGTTCGCAGGTCACCGTCCACCAGCGCCACCCGGCAGCCGCCGGCCGCCAGCGCCGTCGCGAGACCCAGGGCTGTCGCCGTCCGCCCGTCCTGGCGTCCGGGGCTGGCCAGGACGTACAGCCCGCGCCCGCCGACGGCGGTGAGCACGCCGGCGGCGGCGTGGTGGGCAGGCTGCGGAGAGCTCCGTGGCCCGTCAGCCTCGTCGGCGCGGCCACGTTCAACGGAACGGCCGCGTCCCCTGATACCGCCGCGCTCCCTGACACCGCGACGCTCCCTTGCATCGCCACGCTCAGTGGAACGGCCGCGTTCTCCGAAACGGCCGCGTTCCCCGGTGGTGGGGACCTCGCCCAGCAGCCGGGTGCCCAACAACCGGGCGGCCGCCTCGCCGTCACCGACCTCGCGCCGCCGGCCGGCCCGGAGCCAGGCCACCGTGCCCGCGAGCAGCACTCCCAGCAGCAGCCCGAGCAGGCCGCCCCGCTCGGCCCGCGCCGCGTCACTGGACGGATGCGGCACCGTCGCGTTCTCGACGAAGACCGTTCCCGAGCCGAACAGCGCCGCCTCCGTCTGGGCCCGGGCGGCGGTCTGCTGAAGCTCGCCGAGCGCGGTGGCCGCCGCGGCGGCCCGCGCGCTGTCGCCGGGGCCAGGCATGAACAGCTGGTCGAGCTGGGTCTGCGCCCGTGCCACCGCCGCGAGCTGGCTGTTCACCGTGTCGTTGGTGGACTGCAGGGTCAGCTCGCGGAACGCCGCGACGACGGCGTCCGCCCGGCGTTCCGCCTGTTCGGCACCCGAGCCGGTGGCCGTCACGATCAGAACGTCCGCATCCGCGGTGGCGGTGACCTCGACCGCCGTCTGCAGTGTCGCCAGCGACGTCCCGTCCTTCAGTGACCGCGCCGCCGTCGCCAGCACGTCGGTGCTCTCGGCGAACCGGGCCCGGGCACTCGCGTACCGGCCGAGATCCGCACCGGACGCACTGCCACCCAGAATCACCGTGAGGCCGCGGGGATTCGCCAGGCCGATCCGGGCGAGGGCTTTCGTGGGCGGCGCGGCGAGCAAACCATGAATCACGCCGGCGAGTACGGCCAGAACAATGACCACGGATGAGGCGAGCCGGTAACGCCAGAGCGACGCCAGCGGCCCGGGGCCGACGTCGTAGTCCGGGTCATGGTCGGAGACCTGCATCACACCCCCCTGGGAGTCGGTAACGCTAACACGAACCCGACAACCGGACGGGAATCAGGAGCAAGAATTGACCAGGCCGATTCTGATCACGACTTGACGAGCAAAAATCAACCACCGCGATGAACCGGCGACAAATCGGTCTCCTCTTTTATTGCCGCGTACTGAATAGTGGCGCAGGATTCACCGCGGGGCGCCCGCATGCCCGCACGCCCGCGCCCCGTCGGGCAGGTCGGGCAGGAAGGACGTGTCACGCCACCCGTTTCTCAGGGCCGGTCCAGCGGTTCTCAGGGCCGGTCCAGCGGGCAGTCTCCGCAGGTGCCGCCACCGGGTACCCGGTAGAACAGGCAACAGCTGCGCCGCACGACGGACGGGACCACCAGCTGACCGTCCGGGGTCAGACTGTGGACGGTTGTGCCGGCCAGCGGCGGGGTCGCGAGCAGCCGCGCGGTCAGCCGGCCAATGCCTGCGGCCGTGGCCTCGGCGCAGGCCCGAGCCGGACGCGCGGCCGTGGCCGTGGCCGGAGCCGTGCTGGCCTTGTTCGGCTGGGTGCGGAGGAACCGGATCAGCATCCCCGTGGCGCCGACCAGCGCGGAGGCCGCGTTCCCCCACAGCAGGCCGAGCGCGAGCCCGGTCTCGGCCCGCACGGCCGCGAAGTACGGCCGCAGGTTCCGCTCGACGATCACTTCGCGGATCAGGTCCGCCGCTTCCAGGTGGCCATCGGCCTGCACAGCCGGCCAGGTCGGTGTGGCCAACGTCGGTGCGGCCGTGGTCGGCGTCGCCGGTGTCCCCGGCGCGGCCGATGCGGCCGGTGTCCCCGGCGCGGCCGATGCGGCCGGTGTCCCCGGCGCGGCCGATGCGGCCGGTGTCCGTGGTGCGGCCGATGCGGCCGGTGCGGGTCGCCAGCCGGCGGGGCGGTCGACGATCAGCCGGAGCGGGGCTGTCAGCCGCGGCTGCACCCGCAGCACCGCCGGGTCGAGGTCGGGGACGATGCCCGAGGTCGCCCACGTGCCCAGCGCCACCGACCACAACCGGGCCGCATGACCGAGCGCGAGCGTCGACGCGGCCACCCGCCGTTCGACGCCGCCCAGCCGCTCGTTGACCCCGTCGACGGCCGCGGCGAGCGCGGCGCCCCCGCTGTTGAGCTCAGCGACCGCGACGGGCTCGAACCGAGCATGTTCGACGTCGCTGGCGGAGGCCGTGGGCGCGGGGTGTTCGTTTGCGTCCAGAACGTCGGCTTCGAAGTACGGGCTGATGGCGGCAAGGCTCGCCAGCGCCGAGCGCGCCCGCGAACCGTCGACCGGTACCCAGGCAGGACTCAACCGCGCCTCCTGTCGGCATGCACGACGTCCATGGACGTCCGCACCGGGCGGTGCACACTCCCTGGAGACCATATCCTCAGATCTCGCCCGGCAGCAGCGGCAACCCCAAGCCACAGCCCGAGGAATTGAGGGTTTTCGTCGTTCCAGCGACCAAAATTCCCAATTCTTGCCACGCGGCAACGGCAGCCGAATCGGCAGCCGTGGGCCACGACTCGAAGATCTGCGCATTTTCGTCGTTCCAACGACCAAAATCCTCGGGTCTTGCTCGGCGGCAACGGTAGCTCGGGGCTCGGGGCTCGGGATTCCGCGGCCGGCCCCCAACAACCATTACCCTCAGGTCTTGCTCGGTAGCAGAAGCAGCGGTAGCCGGGAGCTCAGAATCCCTGGCTGCTCTGACCGCATACGCGGATCGGGAATTTCACCGTGAACTGATCGATGATGCCTGACCGTGACCGGATTTCCTGTGTCGGGCGTCCCGGGCGACGATGTGCGGCCAGCGGTGCGAAACTGCGTCTGAGCTGTGTCATCAGTGGGATCGGAGTGGTCAGTGCCGTCGCCGTCGCACCCTCGCCCGGTCGACCCCGATGTCGACCTGTCCGATCCTGGCGAACGGGCGGAACTGCGGCCCGCCCCCTGGCCGGTGCTCGGGGCCATCGCCGTCGGTGGTGCGCTGGGGGCACTCGCCCGCCATGGGCTGGCGGTGGCCTTCCCGCACGAGCCGGGCGACTTCGACGGCGCGACCCTGGCGATCAACACCTCCGGCTGCTTTCTCATCGGTGTACTGATGGAACTGGTCGCGACCGTCTGGGCGGGGCGGCGGCTGGTCCGGCCATTTCTCGGCGTCGGTGTGCTCGGCGGCTACACGACGTTCTCCACCTACGTCGTCGACGTGCAGCAGTCGGTCGACGCGGGCGCGGTCGACACGGCGCTGGTGTTCCTCGCCGTGTCCGTCGTCGCCGCACTCGCCGCCGTCGCAGCGGGTTCCGCCCTGGCGGAGCGTGCCCTGCGCCGGCACGCTCCGACCGACCCCGACCCCGACCCCGTCGCCGGCCCCGACCTCGGCGCAGATCTCGGCGTTGTTGCGAATCCTGGCCTCGTCGCCGACGTCGGCCCCGACCTCAGCCCTGCTCTCAGCGCCGACACCCATGCCGACGCGGGCGGCGTCGCTCGAGACGGAGACGGGTGCGGGAGCGGAGGTGGTGCGCGGTGACCGTTCTGTGGGTCGCGCTGGGGGCGGCGCTCGGCGCGCCGCTGAGGTATCTCACCGACCGGGCGGTCCAGTCCCGGCACCGTTCGGTCATGCCCTGGGGCACCTTGGCGGTCAATGTCGTCGGGTCGCTGCTGCTGGGGTTCCTGGTCGGGCTGCCGGCGTCCGCCGCGGTCCGGGCCGCTGCCGGCACGGGGCTGTGCGGCGCGCTGACCACGTACTCCACGTTCGGGTACGAGACCGTGCGGCTGGCGCGGGACGGCGACCGCCGCCAGGCCGTCCTGAATGTCGCGCTGAGCGTCGGTGCAGGTCTCGGCGCCGCGTTCCTCGGCGTGGCACTCGGCCACGCGGTCGGCGGGCCCACCGCGTAGGCCAGCGCGGTTCCGCGGAACCGCCGCACCGTGTAGGTCACCACGGCACCGCGGCACCGCGGCACCGCGGAACCGCGCTGGCCACCGCGGCACCGCGGAACCGCCCCACCCGCGGCACCGCGCAGGCCGCCGCGGCACCGCGGAACCGCCCCACCCGCGGCACCGCGGAACCGTGGCGGACCCTCCGGCCGGGCGATGCGGGTTCACCGCGCGAATCCCAGCGCGAATCCCGAGCGTGAATCCCCGGCGAAGGCGATGCGCCGGGCGTACTGCCAGCCATACGTTCGTTCGGCACCGTCGTGTACGGCGGGCACCCAGCCCACGAAGGGACAACGATGAGAGAGCAGCGCCGAGGCCGCAAGATCGCCATGAGCCAGGCCGAGATCGACGTCTTCCTCGCCGAGCAGCGGACCTGCCGGGTGGCGACCTCAAGCCCGAGTGGCCCTCATCTGACGCCGCTGTGGTTCGCCTGGGACGGCACGTCGCTGTGGCTGAACTCGGTCGTCAAGAGCCAGCGCTGGACGGACCTTGAGCGGGATCCGCGGGTGGCGGTGGTCGTCGACACCGGTGACGCCTTCACCGAGCTGCGCGGGGTGGAGATCCGCGGACGAGTGGAGAGCGTCGGGGACGTCCCGCGCAGCGGTGCCCCCGACCCCGACCTGGAAACCCCGGAGCTGCTGTACGCCCGCAAGTACACCGGCGGCGACAAGATGCACTACGACGGCCGGCACGCGTGGCTGCGGGTCACCCCGGAGAAGCTCACCAGCTGGGACTTCCGCAAGATGTAATGCCGCGAGCATCGCAACAGCGCGGCCGGTTGTGCCCCTCGGCTCTACAGCGCGGAGAAGGCGACCTCCGTCGACTTGATCAGGGCGGTCACCGGCGTGCCCGGGGCGAGGCCCAGGTCGTCGGCGGAGGCGCGGGTGATGGCCGCGGTCAGCTCGACGTCGGACGAAAGGGCGATGCGGGCGAGGGCCATCGCGCCGCCGGTGTCGAGGCCGACCAGGGTGCCGCTGAGCTGGTTGCGGATGGTCAGCCCGGACGTCTCGCCGGTGGCGAGGGAGACGTCGGTCGCCTTCACGAGCACCTCGACGGCGGAGCCGATTCCGACGCCGACCTCCTTGATGGCGTCCATGGTGACCGCGGAGGTGACGATTTCACCGTTCGGGAGCTCAATGCGAACGGTACCCATCACCGCGCCGCTGGTTATGTCGGACACGGTCCCGGTCAGCCGGTTACGGATGCTCAAGGTCATGTCTGGGACAGTAACGAGGTCCTGTTGCGGCCCGGTTGCGTCCGCGCGGAAGTGCCGTGGCCCATGTCACCTGAGCTGGTTGGATCCACACCATCGTGCGGGTGGGGGACGTCATCGTCCGCCCCACCCGCACGACCGGCCGGTGGCCCGACCGGCGTGGCCGCGCGCACATCCCGAATCGGGTCCCGGTTTCCTGCTTCCATGGGCCGGGCACCGGAATCGCCGATTCCGGAAGTGGTGGTCGTCGGGTTCGGGAATTCGCGGATCCTCGAGGCTCCCCTGAATCCCCCGAGGATTTCCGCACTGTTCCGACCCGGGAATCGCCCAGCTCGCCTCCGGACCGGGCCCGGTTCCGGCACCGGGCCCGGCGCAGGTCCGCGCGCGGACCTGGCGTGCGGGAGGGGGTCAGGAACCCACGCGCACCAGGGTGATCGAGGTGATCCACGAGACGTACCGGCCGCCCTTGGTGTCGGACGGAACGGTCAGCCGCGGGCCGACGTCGGCGAGGGAGACGCCGTCCTCGGTCGAGGCGACGAGGGCCTGGACGCCACCGAAGCCGGTGGTGATCTCGGGCCAGGACAGGACCGACTCGTAGCCGTCGCTGGCCTTGACCAGCACCGCGTAGCGCAGCAGGTCGTTCTTGACCTCGGTGCGGAACTTGGGCACGGCCGCGGTGATCAGGTCGACGAGCTTCGCACCGGTGTAGGTGTGGGTCTGCGTGCCGGAGCCGCTGACGAACGAGACCGTCTGGGTGTACTGCGGGTAGTTCGCCAGGTCGGCGACGGTGAGGCGCAGGGTCTTCTCGACCTCGCCCTTCACGACGAAGGAGCCGGGCTTGGGCGTCGGCTTCGGCTTCGAGGGGTGCTCGTGCGCACTGCCGTGCGACGAGGAGCCGCCGGAGGCCTGGGCCGCCACGCCCGGGACGAACGCGACGAAGGCCGCGATCAGGAGGGCGGGAACGGCGAGCATGGCGGTGAACCGCCGGAACAGGACCCTGCGGATGGGGTGCGGCGACATCTGACCGTCTCTCTGTGTGTGCCGGGGAAGTGAATCGAGCGGAGCGGGCTCGAGGTGATGGCGGTGCGAGAGCGCCCGCCGCCCCGAGCAGGGTCAGGCAAGGGACGAGGCGCAAGAGGCTCCATACCGTGCTTGCTTCCCGCACCCTAGCGAATCTCCGCATCTAAGGAGCAAGCATCTACAGATAGCCGTATCTGCGGATACGAAGACGTCACGTTGCCATCCGGCCGCATCCGACAGTCCCTCCCGGAAAATCGGACGAAACGTGACGTATCGGACGACCTCTCACCCCTTTGCGACGTCGCTCGCCAGCCGCGTTACAAGGCGAGTACTTCCGCAATACTCGCCCGTTACCTGGACATCCGGTCACGCCAGCGGATCCGTGGATTAGGGCAATGACGGCCATGACATCCGCAGATGCGTGAGCTACTCTCGATTCGTTCCGCATCCGAGGAGTGACGGGCAACGAGAGCCCGACGTCACCCCCTGCGCACCGCTGCCCTAGGGACGCACTCCCCCCCGCGGACACCTTCAGCAACTGTTTGATCACCAAACGCCGTCAGGGCATGGCTGGTCGGGGGGAAACGCTTGAGTACACGCCAGTTTCGCAGTCTGCGACGCAGACAGGTACCCAGCCTGCGACGACGATCATGAAGTTCGGCCTTCCCGGTGGCCGGGGCGACCTCGACACGACGCGACCCGACTCCCTGGCGGAGCTGGGGCGCGTCGCGGAGGAGCTCGGCTTCGACAGCCTCTGGTTCAGCGACGGCCATCTGACCTCGGTGGGCTCACGCACGCTGCGGGCGCGGCCGGCGCCCGTTCCGATGGCGGCGGCCGTCGCGGCCACCACCAGCCGGATCCGGATCGGGTTCACCGCGCTGCACCTGGCGCTCTACGACCCGATCCGGCTCGCCGCCGACCTCGCGACGCTCGACCGGATCTCGGGCGGTCGGGTGATTCTCGGTGTCGGCTGGCCCATCCCCGAATACGCGCGGGTCGCACGGTCCCCGGGTGGGAACGGTGTGGATCTGCCCGAGGCGCTCGACACCGTGCTGCGGTACTGGCGCGGGCATCCGGTCGTCGCCGACGGCGCGCAGTACCGGGTCGGGCCGACGCCTGCACAGCACCCGCATCCCACGGTCGAGGTCGCGGCGCATTCCGACGAGTCGGTCGCGTGGGCGGCGAGCCGGGGCCACGGCCTGATCCTCGCCGCGGTCGAGTCGGGGCCGTCACTCGCCAGCCGTGTCGCGGTGTTCACCTCCCATGGCGGCCGCGCCTGCGACCTGCGGATCGAACGGTTCTGCCTGGTCGCTCGCACTGACAGCGAGGCCGTTGCGATCGCCCGCCCGCTCGTCGAGAAGCTCACCGCGCGGCTGGCCGCCCACGGCGTCCACGAGCACGGGCACCTGACCGGCGGCGAGCCGGACCTCGACCCGGCCCGGTTCCTGCACGAGACCGCGATCGTCGGCGGTCCCGAGACGGTGGCGCGGCGGATGGCGGAGCTGCGGGACTCGCTCGGCATCGAACGGGTCAGCCTCCGCCCCTCGTTCAGCGCCTCCGTCCCGCTGCGGATCCAGCAGAACACGGTCCGGCTCTTCGCGGGCGAGGTCGTCCCCCGGCTGGAGAACCTGCCGGCGAGTCTGGCGGCCCGCCGATGAGCGCCCCATCGATGCCCGGCGAGCTCGCGAAGCCGTCCGGTGAGACCGCCACCGCTGATGCGGCTGGTGCCGCCGGTACTTCCGGCAACGCCGCAACCGCCGACACGGCCGACACCGCCGTCACCTCGGTGGCTGAAGGCTCGGTAGCCGAAGCTTCGGCGGAGGTGCCTGACGGGCCTGCGACGATCTCCGAACCCCGGGCCGCGCGCGGCAGGGTCGTGGCGCTGCTGGTGAGCGGCGGCCGCGTCGGGTTGCTCGCGGTGCTGCTCGCGGTCCTCGTCGTGGTCTCCTTCGGGCTGGGGCGTTTCTCGCTGAGCCCGGAGACCGTCGTGAAGATCCTCGCCCATGAGATCGCGGGCATCGGCCCGGAGATCGGCGGGCAGGAGCGGGCCGTCGTGATGAACATCCGGCTGCCGCGGATCCTCGCGGCGCTGCTGGTGGGTGCGGCGCTGGCGTCGTCCGGCGCCGCCTACCAGACGATGTTCCGTAATCCGCTGGTGTCCCCCGAGGTTCTCGGGGTGGCCGCGGGCGCGGGCTTCGGAGCCTCGGTGTCGATCCTCATCGGCCTGCCCACCGCGGCGCTGCAGACGATCTCGTTCGGCTGCGGGCTGCTCGCGGCTGTCCTCGCGGTGAGCATCGCGCGGCTCGTGGGCCGCGGCTCCCTGATCATCCTGGTGCTCGGCGGGGTCATCATCGGCGCCATGTTCAACGCGCTGATTTCCAGCGCGCAGTACTTCGCCAACCCGGAGACGACCCTGCCGGAGATCACCTTCTGGCTCTTCGGCAACCTGGGCCGGGCCAGCATGCACAGTCTCCTCGTGCCGGCGATCATCATCGGGACGTGCCTGGTCGTGCTCTACACGGTGCGCTGGCCGCTGACCGTGCTCGCCACCGGTGACGACGAGGCGCGCTCGCTCGGCGTGAACCGCACCCGGATCTGGGCCGTGACGATCACGGCGTCGACGCTGATGACCGCTACGGCGGTGAGCGTGGCGGGCATCATCGGCTGGGTCGGGCTCGTCGTCCCGCACCTGGCCCGTTTCGCCGCGGGCCCGTCGTTCAACCGCATGCTTCCGGTGACGACGCTGCTCGGGGCGGGGTATCTGCTGGCCGTCGACGACGTCGCCCGCACCGCGACCGAGCTCGACCTGCCGTTGGGCATCCTGACCGCACTCATCGGCGCGCCGTTCTTCGTCGCGCTTCTGGCCAGGGCGGGTCGACAGTGGCTGTGATCGAGACCGCCGGGCCGGAGACACCACAGACCGGGGGCTCCCCGGGCGGCGCCGCGGCCGCGCGCACGGCCGCGGCGCCGCGAGTACAGATGGATGATCTGACGTTCAGCTATCCCCGGGGCGGCCATCGGCTGACCGGGGTCAGCCTGACCCTGGCCGAGGCCGAGGTCTGCTGCCTGCTGGGGCCGAACGGCGCGGGGAAGACGACGCTGCTGCGCTGTCTGCTCGGCCTGCTCCGGCCGCATCGGGGCACCGTCCGCATCGACGGGCGGGACGTCGGCTCGATGTCGGCCCGCGACCTGGCCAGGCGGGTGGCCTATGTGCCGCAGACCGCGTCGACCCCGTTCCCCTTCACCGCACTGGACATCGCGGTGATGGGCCGCACGCCGCACCTCCCGCCGCTGTCCGCTCCGAGCGAGGCGGACCGCCGGCGCGCCCGCGACCAGCTCGACCGTCTCGGGATCATCCGCCTGGCCGACCGCCCCTTCCCGCACCTGTCGGGAGGTGAGCGACAGCTCGTCCTGCTCGCGCGGGCCCTGGTGCAGCAGGCACCGGTGCTCGTGCTGGACGAGCCGACGGCCGCCTTGGACTACGGCAACGAGGTGCGGATCCTGCGGGTGGTCGAGGAGCTGGCCCGCGACGGCCATTCCGTGGTCATGACGTCGCATCAGCCGTCGCATGCGCTGACGTACTCCGATCGGGCGGTGCTGATGGCCGACGGCCGGGTCGTCGCCGACGGCCGGCCGGCGGACGTCGTCACCGGCGAGAGCCTGACCCGGCTTTACAGCGTGGACGTCCACGTGACCGGAATCGAGCTGCCCGCCGGGAACGGAACACACGAGGTACGCACCTGCGTCCCGATCCCGACCCGACTCGTCTCGGGACCACGGGGATGAGGGCCGGCCGGATGGTTTCCCGATCCATCGATGGGGGATCGGAGGAGACCGGGAAACCATCCGGCCCAACAGCCGCCGCGAAACATGAAGTTTTCACAGTGAACCCCTTCCAGCCCATTCCAGAACACGCTAGAATCCGATTCAACAGATCCGCCCGGTCAGCGGGTCAACACATTCCGGCAGGTTCTCCCAGCGGAATGTGGAGAGCGGAAGAAGTTCTCGCCGGCACGAAGTCGCCGCGGTCACACCACCACCGGCCGGATGTTATCCGATGATCCAGGGCCGCCAATGACGCAGGCCCGACCCGGTGGAAAGAACACCCGGCGCGATCAGTTTCCCCGGTTCAGCACCGATCGCCACACCGAGGTGGCACGGCGGACGCGGGCTGCGCCCGGCCGCCGCCATCATCGCACCGCACCGTCCTTGTCGTTCAGCCAGGAACGACGGAAACGCCGCGGTTCCCATCGCGAAGCCAACTCAGTCATCCTCGTCCCGGAGGAGATCTCATGACGGAACTCGTCGTCGATCCGACCAGAATTCGCCAGTTCGGCGATCCGACCGACACCGAGTTCTGCCTAGTGACGAACACCTCTCTGCTGGACAAGGTGCAGGTCGTCAACACCGAGGGCTACGTCGGAACACGAATAATCGTGTTCACCGGCGGGACCGAGGAGTTTGCGCGCATCATGCGGGAAGAGGTTCCCGAACAGGCACACGTTCTGGTCATGTCGCCAGAATGTTTTTTCCAGTCGCCACCTCCGGACGTGCTCGGCCCGCGCCGCAAGCTGCTGGGCATGGCCTGCAACTCCACTCCGACGGACCTGTCCGTCCTGGCCCACTTCCTGCGCTGCATCGAGGCCACCGACCCCGACGCCCAGGAGGCGTTCTCCGACCGGTTCTTCGAGCTGGCCGAGCGCGGTGACGTGCTCGAATACCGGAACGAGCAGTACGGCACGGTGGCCCGGATGCGCCTGTGGGACCGCGAGCTGGTGTGGAACCAGCAGGCCGGCCGCGTGGACTGGGGCGAGCAGCAGATCGTGCCGGCCGGCGAGATCAGCGTGCTGCCGATCGAAATAATTGAATTCGAGGAGCACTTGTCCCTGCCTCTCGACGGCGAGATAATCATTGCGGGCCTCCCGATTCTCCACTCAGGCACCCCGTCCTTCTCCCGGCTCGACCAGAAGCGCGTTCACAGCGAGCTGTGGCCAATGCGCGAAAACCCGGTGCGGGCCACCGTCGAGAACGGTAAAATAACGGCACTCCAGGCAATCGACCCGGCTGGCCAGCAGGTGGTCGACATGCTGGAGGCACTCTTCAAGGTCGACTCACGCTACCGCCTGGTATGGGAAATCGGCCACGCGGTGAACACGACCCTCGAACTACTGCCCGGAAACCACGCGATGAACGAGGTGTACGGCGCCACCCAGGGCTGCCTGCACTGGGGAATCGGGCTCACGCCGTTCACCCAGTACCACCTCGACATCATCGCCCCCGGCACCGTCGTCACGAACGACCGCGGCGACGTCCTCCTCGGCATCCTGGACAACGAAATCACCCAGGTGCCGCCCCAGACTCCGGTAGGCCTGGCCAGCTGACCGGCGCGGCGAGACGCACCACCCTCGCCGACTTCCTGCCCGACGCGTAGACCCCGCGAAGGAGGTGCAGCATGGAGCAGAAGAAGATCCAGGTCAAGAAGAACGACCGCTACCTGGGCACCCTCCTCGGCTGACCGGGCGGCGAGACGCATCGCTCTCGCCGATTTCCCGCCCACCGCGTAGACCCGCGAAGGAGGTGCAGCATGGAGCAGAAGAAGATCCAGGTCAAGAAGAACGACCGCTACCTGGGCACCCTCCTCGGCTGATGCCGTCGACTGGGGCGGGCCGGCTATGACCGGGCCGACCCGCCCCAGATCGAGGTTCCGCACCGTACACAGAACGTCGTTTCATGACTTCCCTGCCGGCCCAGGTGGGCCGGAGTTCCCGAAATCGGGAGGACTCAATGGCACAGTTCGTCGTCCATCCCGACCGGCATCAGGTCTTCGGGAATCCCAGTGAGACGTTCCTCCTCCTCACCCAGGCCGACCGCGTCGAGGACTTCATCCTCGCCCCGAGCACCCGGTACAGTCGGGCCGCCATCGGCACGATCGAGGCCGACGAGTCGCTCGACGACGTCCTGCGCTCCGATCGCTGCCCGGCGAGCGCTGACATCTTCGTGGTCTGCCCGGACCGGTTCGTGACCTCCCCCGAACCGGCGTCCCTCGGGCCCGGGCGACGTCTGGTCGCCATGCCCTGCGGGTCGACGCCGGTGACCGACGCCCAGGTGGCCTACTTCCTCACCGTCGTCGAGAGCACCGACCCGGTGGCGCTGGAGGCGCGGGCGGACCGGCTGTTCGGCGCGCTGAGCGAGACCCCGTACGTCTGGCTGACCGCGCCCCGCGAGGCGACGTCGGCGACCTTCGCCATCTCGGCCGACTACGAGTGGAACCAGCAGGCCGGCACGCTGGGCCCCGGCGAGCAGCAGATCGCGCCGTCGGGTGAGGCCAGCGCCGCCCCGACCGGCCTGTACCGGTTCGACACGTCCCAGCGCCTCGACCTGAACGGGACCATCACCCTGCTCGGCGCCCCGATCGTGCACCGCGGTGACGATCCGGACTGTGTCGAGGAGCAGGCCGCTCTGTTCAAGGACCTGGACGCACTGCGCGACAACCCGGTGATCATGACCTTCACCAACGGCCTGGTGACGGACGTCCGTCCGACCGACCCGGCCGGAAAGGGCGCGGTGGCGGCGCTGACCGACCTGTACGCGGCCGACGAGGCCTACCGGGTGTTGTGGGAGTTCGGGATCGGCCTGAACCCGGTGCTGCGCCAGCAGCCCGGCAACTGCGGGCTGAACGAGATGTTCGGCGCGAACAACGGCGTGGTGCACCTCGGCTTCGGCCTGACCCCCACCACCCGCTACGCACTGACGTTCACGTGTGTCGACACGGTGATGACCGACGAGGCCGGGACCACGGTGGCCGGCCCCGTCCCGCCGCGGCGGCTGGTACGCCGGCGCACCCCGGACTGCGGCTGCTGAGTGCTGAGCGTCGAGCGGCAGATCCGTCCCGAGAACCGGACTTCTTCTGAAGCCAGGCCTTTCCGAAAGGAGCGCACCATGGACGACAACCCGCGTGACTGGTACGGCGAGCCGCGTGCCGCGGCGAAGGCCCGGGCCGGCCAGGTCTCACCCGGTCTGCGCCAGCAGATCGACGACACTCTCGACGCCCGGATCGCGAAGTTCTACGCCGACATCCCGTACGCGGACCACCAGATGTCCGGCAAGGAAATCAACATCGAGTACTACAAGCGGCACAACATCGAGACGATCCTGCGGCTGCGCCGTAAGCGGACCATCGACGCGCTGGCGATCGGCTACTTCTCGAAGCGCGACCCGGTCCGGGGCGCGAAATGGGCGCACTACGTCGAGGACGAGATGCTCCACGACGAGTGGTTCGCCGGCGACCTCGCGAAGGTCGGTGTCAGCAAGGACGAGATCTACTCCACCGAGCCGTTCGCCTCGACCAAACTGCTGACCGGCTACCTGCAGTACGGCATGGAGTTCGAGGGAACGCCGCTGGCGCTGCTGTGCAGCGTCTACTTCGTCGAGTACGTGACGACGAAGACGCAGCCCTCCTGGGTGCGCAACCTGGAGCAGGCGCTGGGCCGGGAGAAGCTCGCCGGGGCCCGCCGCCACGTCGGCACCGACATCGAGGACGAGCACGCCACGTTCGTCTGGGACGTCCTCGTCTCCCTGGTCGGGTCGCCGGCCGAGGAGGCCCGGGTGATCGAGCACATGGAGGTCGTCGCGAACCTCTGGGTCGCCTACTTCCTCGAGCTCTACCAGCACGTCGTCGCGAGCGGGACGGCCGACGCCGGAGCGGACACCGGCCCGGCCGAGGCCGCGGCCACCAGCACGGCAGCGACCACCGAGGCGGCAGCGGGTACGGGTGCGGACGCCGACCCGTTCGCCGCCGGCAAGGCACTCGCCGCCGGGCTCGTCTGAGCCATGGTGGCCGCCCAGGCGCCGTCGGCTCCACCAGCCGGTTCGGCGGTGGCCGACGCGCCCGCCGTCCCGGCCGGCACGACTCCTTCCGTGCCGGCCGGGACGGGCCTGGCCCCTGACCCGGTTCCGGATCCCGCCCCGACTCCGACCCCGGCCCCGGCCCCGCCCCTGGACCTGCTGCGCTTCCACTCTGACGACAACCCGCTCGACACCGGGACGGACCGGTGGCTCAAGGAAGGCCTCGCGGCCGCGCTGCCCGACCTGCGCATGACGGCGCTGTTCGAGGCCCGGCCCGACCTGTTCCGCTCCACCGAGCACCTCGTCGTCTGCACCCGCGCGGACGGACGTCCCGTCGCCGCGCTCGGTGCGAGCTGGGCGTCGACCGCCGCCGCCGAACGGTTCCTGCACATCGGCATCCAGTTCGTCGACCGCGACCTGCGCGGCGGTGCCGCGTTCAGCTCCAGCTGGCTGGCCCTGCTCGAACAGGTCGTCGCCACCGCCGAGTTCCCGCGGATCAACGTGCTGCGCACCTACAACCCGGTCGCCTACTGCGCGATGCGCGCGTACGGCCAGCTGCCCGGCGCGGTGCTCTACCCCGACCCGCGGCGCGAGCAGCGCGACGCCCGCCTCGGTGAGCTCGCCTCCCGGGTCGCCGACGCGGTCGCGCCGGGTGCACCCTTCGACCGCCGGTGTGGACGGATCAGCGGCATCGGCGTGCCGACGGACCTCTACCGGGCCAGGCCCACCTGCGACGACCCGGCGGTCAACGACTACTTCCGGCGCCACACCCGTCCCGGCGACCGGATCCTCTGCATGGTTCACATCCGGTCCTCGGAGACCGTGACGACGATCCTCGACGGGTTCACCCGCCGGCTCGGCCGTTCCCGCGGCTCCGGGGATCCGTCCACGAGCACGTCAGCCGCGTCGGCCGTACCGGCCACGTAGGCCGTGCCGATCACATCGGTCACGTCGGTCACGTCGGTCACGTCGATCACATCGGTCACCTGAACGGGAGCGCGCATGTTGGGACTCGAAGGAAAGATCACCGCGGTAATCGGGGCGGCGTCGGGAATCGGCCAGGCCATCGCGGTCGCGTTCGCCGAGCAGGGCGCCGTCGTGGCCTGCTCCGACGTCGACGGCGACGGGCTGAAGGCCACCATCGCCGCCATCGAGGCCGCCGGCGGGCAGACCGACGCCAGCATCGTCGACGTGCGCAGCTCCGCCGAGGTCGACAGCTGGCTCGGCCGGGTCGTCGCCGAGCACGGCCGGCTCGACGTCGCGGTCTGCACCCCCGGGATCAACATCCGCAAGCCGCTGATCGAGTACACCGACGCCGAGTACGACGCCGTCACCGACGTCAACCTGCGCGGCGGCTTCAACGTCCTGCGCGGCGCGGGACGGATCATGGCCCCGCAGGGCAGCGGCAGCATGATCGTGATCTCCTCGATCAGCAGCCGCGTCGTCGAGCCCGGCCAGGTGATCTACGCCGGGACGAAGGCGGCGCTCGCCCAGATGGTCCGCGTGTTCGCCGCCGAGCTGGGCCGCGCCGGCGTGCGGGTCAACGCGATCGCCCCCGGCCCGGTCGAGACGGCGCTGACCGAGCCGATCCGGGCCAGCAGCGCCTGGGCCGGCGCCTACGCGGAGAAGGTCGCGCTCGGCCGGTGGGCCCGCCCCAGCGAGATCGCCGGCCCGGCGGTGTTCCTCGCCTCCGACGCCGCGACGTACGTGACCGGTGAGCTGATGTTCGTCGACGGCGGCTGGGTGGACCTCGACGCCCAGTTCGCCGACCAGGACGCCGTCGCCACCGACTGAGCGTCCACCACCCGGGCGTCCACCGCCCGAGCACCGCGCAGACCGAGCACCGCGCAAGACCGAGCACCGCGCAAGACCGAGCACCGCGCAGACCGAGAAGGGGCACGAGAACAGTGGACATCGCCGTCATCGGCGCGACCGGCGTCGTCGGCAAGCAGTGCCTGCAGCTGCTGGATGCCGGGGCGCTGCCCGGCGTCCAGCGGGTGGTCCCGGTCGCTTCGGGCCGTTCCGCCGGCCGCGACCTCGCCGCCGAGTACGGCCTGGACCTGAAGGTCGAGCAGGTCGTGGCACTGGAGGACTTCGACCCGGCCGGGGCCGAGCACGCCGGGCTCGACCTGGCGATCTTCAGCGCGGGCGCGCCGATCAGCCTGGAGCTGGGCCCGAAGGTCGCCGCCGCCGGCGCGCTGGTCGTCGACAACAGCTCGGCGTTCCGGATGGAGGACGACGTCCCGCTGGTCGTCCCGCAGGTCAACCCGCACACGATGGCGACCCGCCCGGCGCGCGGGATCGTGTCCGTCCCGAACTGCTCGACGATCCAGCTGGTCCGGGCGCTGCACCCGCTGCGGGCGCTCGGCAACCTGGAACGGCTCGTCGTGGCGAGCTACCAGGCGGCGTCCGGTGGTGGGCTGCGCGGCCTGGAGGAGCTGGCGGCGACGTCCCGCGAGGTCCTCGACGGCGGTGAGCCGGCCGAGACGCCGAGCAGGTTCGGGCGGACGCTCGCGTTCAACCTGGTGCCCGAGATCGGCCTGCGCGACGACGCCGGGATCTCCCACGAGGAGCACAAGCTGCGCCGCGAGCCCCGCAAGATCCTCGAGCTGCCGGCGCTGCGGGTCGCCGCGACCGCGGTGCGCGTGCCGGTGGTCAACGGGCACTCCGAGGCGGTGCACATCACCTTCGACCGGCCGGTCACCGCCGCCGACGCGCTCGACGCGCTGCGCGCCGCCCCCGGCGTGCGGGCCTACGGTGAGGACGAGGGATATCCGCGGCCGCGGCAGGTGTGCTCCTCGGTGGAGTCCAGCTCGCTGGTGCATGTCGGACGGATCCGCGCCGACCTGGACGACCCGTGCTCGCTGCTGATGTGGGTCGTCGCCGACAACCTCATGGTCGGCGCCGCGCTGACCGCCGTGGAGATCGCCCGGCTCGCCACCGAGTCCACATGGATCTGACCGGCGGACCCGCAGCCGCTTCCGCCATCGTCCTGAAGTTCGGGGGCGCGTCGTTCGCCGCCCCCGGCTCGCACCGGCTCATCGCCCGGTACGTCGCGGACCGCCTCAGTGACGGCTGTTCCGGAACCGGAACCGGAACCGGCGCCGGGGCCGGGGCCGGGGGCCGCGCGCGGGCGGTGGTCGTGGTCAGTGCCGTGGCCGGCGAGACGGACCGGCTCTCGGCCCTGGTCAGGTCCGTCTCCCCCGACCCCGACCGGGACCTGCTCGGCACCGCGCTGATGACCGGGGAGACCGTCAACGTCGCGCTCATGACCGCCGCGCTGCGCGACGCCGGCCTGCCCGCCCTCGCGCTGACCGCCGCCGACACCGGGTTCCGCGGAACCGGCGAACCGCACCACGCCGACCTCGCCGAGATCGACCCGGCCATGCTGACGAAGCTCGCCGAACCGGGCCAGGTGCTGGTCATCCCCGGCGGCCAGGCCATCGGGCCGGACGGGCACCCGGTCATGCTCGGCCGCAACAGCTCCGACCTCTCCGCGATCGCCGCCGCCGCCGCGCTCGGCGCGCCGGCCTGCGAGATCTTCTCCGACTCCCCCGGCATCTGCACCGCCGACCCGCACCTGGTGCCGGACGCCCGCACGCTGGCGCACCTGCCCTACGACATGATGATCACGATGTCGCGGCACGGCGCGAAGGTGCTGCACCACTCGGCCGTCGCCTGGGCCCGCACCCACGGCGTGGACATCCGGTGCCGCTCCCTGCTACCCGACGGGCAGCTGCACTCGGTGGTGGGCGACTCAGCGGGCGACTCAGCGGGCGACCCAGTGGGCGGCTCCGCGGAACCGCGCCAGCGCGAAACCGAGGCTCTGGCGCCGACGCCGGCTCGCGGCGGCGCCGTCGTCGTGCACCGCACCGGTGTGGTGTGGGAAGGAGCCGCGGAGCAGATCCGTTCGGCGGTGAAGTGGGTGAACGGAGTGGGCCGCTCCGACGGTGACGTGGTCGTTGTCCCCCCGGCCGCCGGCTCCGCGGTGGCCCACCTCGTCGTCGCCGACGCTCTGCGGGACCTGTCCGGCCTCTCGCTGCGACGCACCGACCTGCGCCTGGTCACGACCATGTTCCCCGACGGCCGGACCGACCTGCGGCTGGTACCGGCGTCCGAGGTCACCGCGATGGCTCAGGCCCAGCACGACCTCGTCATCAGCACCTGACCAGACTCGTCGCCGACCACTGGCGGCGCCGGGGGCCGCGCGGGGCTGTGGAAAGCCGCCCTCTGCTACTGGTTCTTTGGCTCCTCGACAACCGCAGCGGCAATCAGCGCGACCAGATTGTCGGTCCAGCAGTCGCGCTCCTCCGTTGCGACTTCGACGCCACAGCCCGAGCAAACCAGATTGGGGCCATTCTGCCCGTCAGGGCCGCAGCAACCAATGCGCCGCCGAGGGTCGGCGTGACATGCCGTTCCCAGAAGGTCATTCGGGTTCAGAATCAACAAACTGCCATCAAAGTTGACCATGAATGTACCCTGCGCGATCAACGGCGGCGCGGCTCCATGGCCAGACGGCCCCGGGCCTGCCAGCTCTCCCAGCGGTTTACCTGCCCTCACCTCGCTAGTCAGAGGCTGCTACAGCTTGCACAACGAAAGGTGACCACCGGCCTGTTGTACCAGCGGATCAGCAGGCACCAGACGGATCCGGGGCAACGGGTCCGACGTGGGCGTCGCGGGCCTCCCGGCGTCGGCCCCCGCGTGGTCTCCACAGGTACGGGTGTCCTGCACGAGGATAGGACGGGTTCAGCGTCAGACGCATGGCGGGTCGCTGTGGGTGACACCACCTACCGGCCTGGGCTGCAGTACGCCCAGCAGGGACGGCGACCTGCTGGCCAGTGGCAGCGCGGACAGGACAGTGCGGTTGTGGGCGCTCCGACGTCGCCGGGGCTCGCGCGGGGCCGTGGAAAGCCCCGCGCGAGAGGCACTCAGGACTTCCGGGCGATTCCGCCGTACATGTGGACGTGCGCGTCGTCCGTGGCGGCCGCTGCCTCGTCCGAGTGCCAGTGGTTGACGAGAACCACGCCGGGATCGATGAGCTCGAGACCGGTGAACAGGCTTTCCGCCCGGGCCTTGTCCCGCGCGACCAGCGGGATTCCATTGGCGTTGTACGCGGCCACACCCACCCGCACTTCTTCCGGCGCGCTGTCGGCTGTGCAGGTGGACAGCGCCAGAACGCTCCCGGGCGCCAGCGGCGCCATGAGCTGCTCGATGAGGGACCGCACGACATCGTCGTCGACAATGAAGTGGACGATCGCGATCAGGCTCACCGCCACCGGCTGGGAGAGGTCGATGGTCTCCTGAAGCTGCGCCGAGCCCAGGATTGCCGCCGGGTCGCCGAAGTCCGCGTCGAGATAGGACGTCCGCCCTTCCGCCGAGCTGGTGAGAAGGGCACGCGCGTGCACCAGCACGATGGGGTCGTTGTCAACGTAGAGGATCCGCGCTTCGGGCGCGGCCTCCTGGACGACCTCGTGCAGGTTGGGCGGGGTCGGCAGGCCGGTTCCGATGTCCAGGAACTGGCGGAAGCCGTGCTCTTCGGCCAGGACGCGGGCGACCCTGGCCATGAAACTCCGGTTCGACCGCATGGATACCGGGAGATGCGGCCAGTCCTTCACAATATCTTCGGCAGCGGCACGGTCCGCCGGAAAGTTGTCCTTGCCGCCCAGGATGTAGTCGTAAACCCGGGCCGAGTGCGGAACGTCAGTCCTCAGATCCACGCCCGCCGGCACCCAGTCCGGCGCAGCCGATCCGGAGTTCCACCCCTCGTCACTTGCAGTCACAGATCCCCCTGTCTCCGGCCCCCGCACAGGCCCATAAGTCATGTCAAACCTTCCCATAGCGACATTAGGGGTACTCCGAAGGGTCGAGAAAAAGGCTGTCGGAGTTCGGCCGGAACACCGATCCGCGGCAGGCTCACAGTGCCGTTCTCCGAACGGATCCTTTTGACCTGCGGAAATGCGTCTACCGCGGCGACCGGGTCCAGATCCTCAGCGGTGCCCACCCGTCCGTGCCCCCGTGCGTGCGACCCCCACGTGGTCTCCGCAGGTAGGGGTGCCTGGGTCGGGATGGGACGGGTTTAGCGTCGTACGCATGCTGCCCGCCGAGTTGTGCGACGTCGATCGGGGCCATCTGCGGGTCGCTGTGGGTGACACCACCTACCGGCGTGGGCTGGGGTACGCCCAGGAGGGAGCCGTCCTCCAGGTGTCGTGGCGTCCGGCGGGGAACACCCTGGCCGGTGTGGTCGCGGGAAGCCACGGAGAGCGGTACCTGACCACCGTGCAGTTCACCGGCGTCGGCTCCGGTGAGCAGTGGTGGTTCGAGGGCGGGCGGTGCACCTGCCCGGTCGGCCTCGACTGCAAGCACGCCGTCGCGCTGGTGCTGGCGGCGGCCACCCGCGCCGGCGATACCGGCGCCGGTTCGGGCGGTGCCGGTTCGAACGGTGCCGGCCGCGCCGGTGGCACCCCTGCTCACCGGTCTGACGCCACCGGTGCACGGGACTGGGCGTCGTCGCTGGCGGCCCTGATCGGCGAACGATCGGCCACGAACGAGCCGCACGGCACGACGCCGCTCGCCATCGAGCTGACCCTCTCCGCCGAGTCCGCCGAAGTGCCGGCGGCGCGGTCGAGCCGTGGCGGGCGGGGCCGTCGGCGCAGTGATGGAAGGGGCGGCGCAGGTCGCGGCGGCGGGCCGTCAGTGGGTGTGCGGGCACGGCTGGTGAAGGCGGGGAAGACCGGCTGGATCAACGCGCTCCCCTGGTCGAAGCTGAACTCCCCGTACGGCGCTCAGCGCGACAGCTATCTCCCGGCGCACCTGCGAATTCTGCGGGAGATGTACGCCGTCTACCTTTCCGGGCAGGAGGAGACGGGGTACGGCGCCTACGTGTACGGCGACGTGAAATACCTCGACCTCGGCGCCTTCACGAGTCCGCGGCTGTGGCCGCTGCTCGACGAGGCCGCCGCGGCCGGAGTCCGGCTGGTGCACGGCAACCGGCGGCTCGCCGACATCGAGCGGTACAGCTCCGCGGAGCTGTACCTGGACGTGACCTCAGCCGAAGGCGAAGGCGGTGCTGAAGGCGAAGCCGGTGCCGGTGCCGGTGCTGCGGAACTCACCGTCGCTCCGCTGCTGTGCCTGACCGACGTCGACGCGGACATCGACGGGGGCCTCGCCCCAGACGTCGACGCGGATGCGGACGCGGATGCCGCGTTTGCGGTCGCGCCGATCGCGTTCATCGGCGATCACGGCGTCGTGGGCATCGACGGGGCGGAGATCGCGGCCTCGGATCGTCCTGAGGACTGGCACCTGCGACTCGTCCGGCTGAGCGTGCCAGCCTCCGCCGCGCTGATCCAGATGACGATGGAGACCGAGGTCCTGCGGATTCCGGCCGCCGAACAGCCGCGATTCGTCGACGAGTTCTACCCGCGGCTGCGCCGGGTGGCCCGGATCATCTCCAGTGACGGTTCGTTCGAGCCGCCGGTGATCACACCGCCGGAGCTGGTGATGCGGGCGGATTTCGGCCCGGGCCACGCCGTCGAGATCGCCTGGGAATGGGCCTACACGGTCGGCGGCGCTCGGCAGCGCACACCGCTGGCCAGCGCCTCCACCACCGCCGCCACGGGCGGGTTCCGTGACGAGGTGGCCGAGGCCGAGATCCTCGCCGGGCTGCGGCTGCCACCGGGGTCCACCGCGCTGCTGGCGCCGGGCGGGGGTGGCGACGTCCCCCGGCCGCCGGGCGAGGAGTACGTCTCGGCCGCTCCGGTGCGCCTCGCCGGTGTCGAGACGATGCGGTTCGCCACCGGGCTGCTCCCGCAGCTGACCGGGGTCGACGGTCTCACCGTCGAGGTCGGCGGACGTCCCGCGGACTACCGCGAGGCCGGGGAGCTGCTGCGGATCGAGGTGTCGACGGACGACGTCCCGGGTGAGACGGACTGGTTCGATCTCGGTGTCGCCGTCACACTGGCCGGGCGCGAGATCCCGTTCGCGGCGCTGCTGGCGGCACTGAGCCGGCAGGAGCCCTACCTGCTGCTCGACGACGGGGCCTACCTCAGCCTGGACCGGCCGGACCTGCGGGCGCTGCGCACCCTGGTCGAGGAGGCGAAGG
The DNA here is from genome assembly GCF_001306465.1 of Frankia sp. R43. Classification (NCBI taxonomy): domain Bacteria; kingdom Bacillati; phylum Actinomycetota; class Actinomycetes; order Frankiales; family Frankiaceae; genus Frankia; species Frankia sp. R43. Next base: position 1,147,614 of record NZ_LFCW01000001.1, read on the forward strand.
CGCTGCGGGACACCCCCGGAGCCGGAGCCGGCGCCGGCTCCGGCGGGGAGCTGCGCATCAGCCGCTTCCAGGCCGGGCTGTGGGAGGAGCTCACCGGCATCGGCGTGGTCGTGCGCCAGGCGGAGGCGTGGCGCCGGCAGGTGTCGGGCCTGCTGGCCCTCGACGCCGCCGGCGCCAAGGAGCCGCCGGACACCCTCCAGGCCACGCTGCGGCCCTACCAGGCGGACGGGTTCCGCTGGCTGACCTTCCTGTGGGGATGCCAGCTCGGCGGCATCCTCGCCGACGACATGGGGCTCGGCAAGACGGTGCAGTCACTGGCGCTGATCTGCCACGCCCGCGAGACCGACCCGGGGCAGCCGCCGTTCCTCATCGTCGCGCCGACGAGCGTGGTGGCGAACTGGGCCGCGGAGGCCGCCCGGTTCGCACCGTCGCTGCGGGTGGCCGCCATCACCGACACGCTGCGCCGCCGCGGCGGATCCCTCCCCGAGATCATCGCGGGCGCCGATGTGGTCGTGACGTCCTACACGCTTTTCCGCCTCGATATCGAGGCGTATTCCGCCGTCTCCTGGGCCGGCCTGGTTCTCGACGAGGCGCAGACCATCAAGAACCACCAGTCGAAGGCGTACCAGTGCGCGCGGCTGCTGCCCGCGCCGTTCAAGCTGGCGGTCACCGGAACGCCGCTGGAGAACAACGTGATGGAGCTGTGGTCACTGCTGTCGATCACCGCGCCGGGGCTTTTCCCGAACCGCGGCCGGTTCGACGCCTACTACGCCCGCCGGATCGAGAAGCAGGGTGACGCCGAGCGCCTGGCGCAGCTGCGGCGCCGGATCCGGCCGCTGATGCTGCGGCGTACCAAGGAACAGGTCGCGCCGGAGCTTCCCGCCAAACAGGAGCAGATCCTGGAGGTCGAGCTGCACACCCGGCACCGGCGGATCTACCAGACCCACCTGCAGCGTGAACGGCAGAAGATCCTGGGCCTCATCGGCGACCTGAACCGTAACCGGTTCACCATCCTGCGGTCGCTCACGGCGCTGCGGCAGCTCAGCCTGCACGCCGGCCTCGTCGACGACGAGCACGACGACACGCCCAGCGCGAAGATCGACGTCCTGCTCGAGCAGCTGCGGGACGTCGCCGACGGCGGGCACCGGGCCCTCGTCTTCAGCCAGTTCACCCGGTTCCTCGGCCGGGTCCGGGAAACACTCACCGCCGCCGGTATCGAACACTGCTATCTCGACGGCTCGACCCGCGACCGCCCCGAGGTCCTGCGACGGTTCAAGGAAGGTTCCGCGCCGGTCTTCCTCATCAGTCTCAAGGCCGGCGGATCCGGACTGAACCTGACCGAGGCGGACTACTGCTTCCTGCTCGACCCCTGGTGGAACCCGGCGACCGAGGCGCAGGCGGTGGACCGTACACACCGCATCGGCCAGTCCCGCAATGTCATGGTGTACCGGCTCGTCGCCAGGGACACCATCGAGGAGAAGGTGATGGCCCTGAAGGCACGCAAGGCCGAGCTGTTCTCCGGCGTGATGGACAGCGGCGAGTTCGTCGACACGGCGCTGGACGCCGACGACATCCGCGAGCTGCTGTCCTGACCTCCGGCGCCTAGCTCGCGGTCAGGCCGGTCAGGCCGGTCACACCGGTCACACCGGTCACACCGGTCACACCGGTCAGGCCGGTCACGGCTGCGGCGATCACGGCCAGGCCGCGGTCGAGGATCTCGGTGCGCCAGGCCTCGTCCGGTGGGTCGAACGCCGCGCGGACGAGCCCGGCGATGCGCGCGACCTGTTCCTCGGTCACCTCGACTTCCTCGGTCACCTCGACCGCGTCACCGGCCTCCTTGGCCGCCTCGCGGCCCGCCGCGGCGCGGTGCAGCCAGAGCCAGTTGTCGGCCTGCAGCGCCCGCAGGACCGTGATCGCGTCCTGGGTGCCGAACTCCAGGGTGATCGCGGTCAGCTCGGTGTCGGGCAGCTCGTCCATCAGCGCCCGCGCGGAGTTCCCGCCGATGCGCGTCGAGCTGGACGTCCCGTCGTCGGAGTCCGTCAGCGCCGGCCCGTACCAGGCGCGGGCCCGGTCGAACGCGCCCGGGTCCTCGCCGCCGCGGAAGATCGGCTCCGCGGCGCCGCGCGCTCCCAGACCGGTGTGCAGGTCGAGGTAGGCGATCCGGTCGTAGCCCGTCAGATGCTCGCGGATGATCGAGCGCCAGGTCGTGTTCGACCAGCAGGGCTCGGCGCCGCCGTAGAACAGGCCGTCGGGGTGGTGGTACTGACCGGCGGTGATCGCGAGCTGGGTGGCACGCTCCCCCACCGCGGCGAGGTGCGCGAAGATCTGCTCGTCGGCCGCGGCGTGCGCGGGCCCCTCCCAGTCGGCCGGCAGCAGCCACCGGTGCAGCGCCGAGTACCCCTCGTTCACCGGGCGCCGGTCGTGATCGACGAAGTTCCGGTTGATGTCGATGTTGTCCTCGTTGACCCGGCGCCGGTGGGAGAAACCGAACGGGTTCAGCGCATGCACCAGCACGACCGACATCCCGGGGGCGGTGGCCGGGTCGAACTCGGTGAGGAACCGGAGCTGGCAGGCGGAGCCGGCGAAGCCCTCCGTCCCGTGCGTGCCGCTGACCAGCACCAGCGCTGCGCCACCGCCACCGCCACCGCCACCGCCACCGCTGCCGCTGCCGGGGCCGCTGCCGGCGCCGGGGCCGGGGCCGGGGCCGGGGAGCTGGCCGAGCTGGATGACGTCGGTGAACAGTTCCTCGCCGCCGGCCCCCCTCGCCGTGTCGTTGCGCAGCGACGTGATCCGCCCGCCCCGGTCGGCCGCGGCGGCGAGCAGACGGCCGCGGGCCTCGGCGTAGGTGGTGGAGAAGTACATCCAGCCCTCCAGACGATCGCGGGGCGCGGCTCGGGCGGGTTCGGGTTCGGGGCGGTTCCGCGGAACCGCCCGGAACCGCGGAACCGGGGTGTTCAGGCCGGTTCCGCGGAACCGCCATCCGCCACCGCGGCAGTCGGGACGGACGGCAGCGGCGGCGGCGCCACGCGTTCTGGGCGGCGGCCGCGGATCTGGCCGAGCGCGGTGACGGCTGCCGTGATGCCGATGAGCAGCGCGAACAGCCCGCGGTAGCCGCTCGCACCGACGACGGAGCCGGCGACCAGCGGGAAGACCAGGATCGCCACCTCGAAGAGCAGGCCCGCCATCGGCAGCATCCGGGCCCGTTCGGCGGGGCCGGCGAGGTTCACCGCCCGTGCCTGGAAGGCCGGCAGGCCCAGGCCGTAGGTGCAGCCCAGCGCGAGAGAGGCCACGCAGTAGAGCACCGGACTCGAACCGACGAAGACGAACGCGGTGACCGACCCGATCATGCCGATCGTCGTCACGGCCACCACCCGGTCCGAGGCACTGTCCGGCAGGAAGCGCGACAGCCCCAGCCGGACGGCGATCACCGCGATCGTGTACGTCACGTAGAAGATGTCGAAATCGAGGTCACGGCTGTCGGCGAAGGTCGTCTGGAAGCTGTTCATCGTCGTGAAGACGCAGGCGCACAGCAGGACCATCGCCAGCGGCACGATGCTGGGCGACCGGAAAACACTGCGCGAGGCCGCCGGTGCCGACGCCGGGGCCGGGGCCGGGGCCGGACCATCAGCGGCAGCATCGCGAACCGCGGCCTCGGCGGGAGAGGCGCCGACGCGAAGGCGCCCCAGGAAGATCGCCAGCGGAACCACCAGGCAGGCCGCGGCCACGGCAAGCCCGGCCCCGGCGACGAAGACCTCCTGGTAGGACAGCCCGGCCCGGCGCAGCGCGTTGCCGAGCACCGGCCCGATCCCGAAACCGACCTGGATCGTCCCCGTCGCGTAGCCGATGAGGGTGGCGCGGTCGGCGTCCGTCGCCAGAGCGGAGGCGATCATCGGTGCGGCCGTGTAGGTGACCGACCAGGCCGTGCCGAGCACGACACAGGCCACCACGAGCCACGCGCCGACCGAGTCGGTGGCGGCGGCGAGCAGCGCGGCGGCGGCGTACATCACACAGGCCACGGCCAGCAGCCGGTGCGGTGCGACCTTGCGCGGGTACCGCAGCAACAGCAGCAGCGCGATCGCGGTTGTCGGGGCCGCCGCGGCGCAGAGTGCCCCGTAGGTCGCCTCGCTTTCGCCGAGCGACTTCACGAAGGGCCCGATGAGCAGCAGGACCCCGAAAGCGGAGGAGGCGAACAGGACGCACCCGATCAGCAGGCCGAGAACAGCCCTCTCGACCGGCGATCGCCGCTGCCTGCCCGACACGGTCTGGGCGGTCGTGATGGTGTCGACCCTCCACTCCCACCCGATGGAGCCGCAGTCACGGCAACACAGAAGGCTCTGATCCTTATTTGCGGATCAACTATAGCTCCTTCTCCGCATCTACGGAACAGCCTTCCACGCTGTCCGTGTCAGGCGCGAAGCCCACGTACGTCCGGTATGCGGGGTCCTTCACGCATTCAGCCATCCGGGACACCCGCACACCACGACAATGCCCGGATGGCTGGAGACGAAGCGGGCCCAGAGCTCCCGGTCGAGCTTGCCGACGCGCTGCGGCGCGCCCCCGGCGCCTGGGAACAGTGGTCACAGCAGAGCGACGACCTGCGCCAGACCTACATCCAGTGGGTGGCCGGTGGGCACGGACGGCCCGTACGCCGGCGGCGGGCCCGCCGGACAGCGGAATACGCCGCCCGCGGCGTTCTCATCCGATCGGTGCAGCAAGCCCGGGAACGCAGCGTCTCCCGCGAGATCGGTGCGGCGGTCCTGTGGTGGATGATCGCCACCCTCGCGGTCAGCGCCGTCGAGCTGCTGCTGGCGAAGCTGCTCTCGGAGCGGTTCTCCTGGGCGGACCTGCGCCACCTCGCCTGGACGTCCGCCCTCACCGCCATCGGGGCCGCCGCGCCGGTCCTTTGGCGCCACCGCCGGGCGCCCGTCCGCACCGCCGGATGACGCCCGGGCGCAGCCCCGGGCTCCTCTGGAAATCTGACACCAATGGCTGGTTTTCGCGGCAGGTTCGGCTGTCGCGTTCACGGTCCTGTAGGGCTCATTGTGCCCTTCCGCAGAAGGCCCCGCGGCAACGCAGGCGCAGGCGGCACCCAGGCGCAGGCTCGAGCGCGCCGGTCGGGGTGCGAAATGTGACCCATCACCCGACTCGCGGTGGTTCGCACCAGGGAGCACGTGCCATGCCCGTAAGAATGGACAGGGACAGGGACACGCGCACCCGAGGCACTCGGAGGGCCTATGCAGCGGACCGCCACCGGCCGCCACTACCTCATGGTCGAGCCGACGTACTTCGACGTCGAGTACTCGATCAACCCCTGGATGCACCCGGAGCTGCCGACCTACCCCAAGGTCGCGCTCGAGCAGTGGACCACGCTGCGCGACCTGTACCTCGAGCTCGGGCACCGGGTGGACGTCCTCGAACCCCGCCCCGGCCTGCCCGACATGGTGTTCTCCGCCAACGGCGCGACCGTCGTCGACGGGCGGGTCCTCGTCGCGCGGTTCCGCCATCCGCAGCGGCGCCCCGAATCCGACGTGTTCCGCGGCTGGTTCACCGACCACGGGTTCAGCGTGGTCCGCCAGGCACAGTGGACGAACGAGGGCGAGGGCGACTGCCTGACCGCCGGGGCCCGCATCCTGGCTGGTTCCGGCTTCCGGACGACCCCCGAAGCCCACACGGAGATCCAGGAGTTCCTCGGCCTGCCGACGGTCACCCTCACCTTGACCGACCCGCGCTACTACCACCTGGACACCGCCCTCGCCGTCCTCGACGACGACCTGATCATGTACAACCCGCAGGCCTTCAGCGCCGACAGCGTCCGCCGGCTGCAGGAGCTCTACCCGGACGCCATCACCGCCTCCACCGACGACGCCGAGGCGTTCGGCCTCAACGCCGTCTCCGACGGCCGTCACGTCGTGCTCCCCCACGGCGCCACCGGGGTGATCGCGCAGCTGCGCGACCGCGGCTTCGAACCGATCGGCGTGGACATATCCGAGCTGCAGAAGGCCGGGGGCGGCCCGAAATGCTGCACCCTGGAGCTGCGCGGCGGAGACTGATCCGGCCCAGCCCTGATCCGACCAAGCCCGTGATCCGACCCAGCCCGGCCGCCGCGTCGTTCAGATGCCGCTCGGCGGCTCCAGCACGGCGCGGGTCGCCTCCATCCAGTTCTGGCCGGAGAGCCGGCGAAAGGCGCTGACCAGGGTCGCCCCGAGATCGAAGTCACGGGCTACGAGCCACTGGGCCTGCAGGCCGCCCCAAAGGGCGATGAACTGCCGTGCGACCTCGACCGGGTCCAGGCTCGGATGCGCCTTCCCGTCACGTTGGCGATCGGCGACCAGCCGGGCGTAGGTCTCGACCGCGGCTCGGTGGTGCTGGGCGACGTACTCCTCGGCGGGGTGGCCGGGGATCGCGGCCTGACCGGCGAGAACGACACGCAGCCGCATAACCGCCTCGCGGACGCCCTCGCCACCCGCGTACGCGCCGAGGGCGTCCAGGTCAAGGCCGGGCAGGCCGGCGCTGGGCGGCACACCGTCGCGCTCGGCCCGATCCACCGCCAGCTCGTCGTCCCGCTCCAGCGCGGCCACGAGCAGATGATCTTTACTCGGGTAGTGGTACAGGACGGTGGCCTCGCTGGTCGCGACCCGCCTGGCGACCTCGGCGATCGTCACCTGCGCGTGACCTTTCTCCATGACGAGATCGAGGACCGTCTGAGCGATCTCTCGTCGGCGCCCGGCCGTCCGGGCGTAGCGGCCGCGCGAGCGGCTGGCCGTCGATGCCATGTACCGAGCATCGCCCATCCCGAACCTGATTTGACATGAAGGTCCTGCGGCCGATTCTCGCCCGTTAAGTCCGATTTATACCTTTACTCCTCCTTGTTGACGGCAGTTCTTTATGGTTCGCTCAGTTTTCATAGCGATCATGATCGACGATCGGCAACGAAGGAACCCGAGGAAGCGATGCGATGAGGTCATTCAGGAAGCCCGCGCCCCGCGGCGCGACGATCCGGCTCGCCGCGGGCGCGCTCGCAGCGGGCCTGCTCGCGGCCGCCTGCACATCGGACGGAAAGCCCGACGCCGGCACCAACGGCACGCCCGCCGCGACCGCGTCGTGGAAGAGCAACGTCGGGCGTCCCTTACAGATCTCGACGCCGCTGCCCGGCCAGCCGTGCCGGACCAGGGATGACGCGACGCCCGTGGTCACCGGCTCCTGCGTCGACCCGAAGCTGAACCAGCCCTACGTCGACAAGGACGAACGCCGCACGGTCACCGACCCGGAGACCAAGGTCAAGGTCGACTTCCGCTACGTGCACGGAGGCTTCAGCGGGACCGAGGCGACGTTCGCCTTCTACTTCCCGGACCGCTACGCGGGGCGGTTCTTCCAGTACACCTACCCGACCCTGACCACCGACGACGCCGGGCCGGCCACGATCGCCTTCGCCCTCTCGAACGGCGCCTACCTGGTCCGCACCAACAACGCCGGCGGCCTGCCGAAGGCCGGCGAGCTTGGCGGCTACCGCGCGAACGCGGCCGCCGCGAACCTCTCGCGCACCGTCGCCGCCCAGGTGTACGCCGACTCCGCCAGGCCCCGCGGCTACATCTACGGCGCCAGCGGCGGCGCCTACCAGACCATCGGCGCCCTGGAGAACACCGAAGGCGTGTGGGACGGAGGCGTGCCCATCGTCCCCGGTACCCCGAACGCGATTCCGAGCAGCATGACCACGCAGCTGCTCGCGCTGCGGGTGCTTCGTGACAAGTTCCCCCAGATCGTGGACGCGATGGAGCCCGGCGGCAGCGGCGATCCCTACGCCGGGCTGAACACCGAACAGCAGGCGGTGCTCAGGGAGGCCACCCGCCTCGGGTTCTCCCCGCGCGGGTGGTGGGACCACGCCGAGATGGACGGCGGCGCCTTCTACGCGGTGGCCGGTGGCGTCCGCATCCTCGACCCGACCTACGTCGACGACTTCTGGAGCAAGCCCGGCTACGCGGGCACCGATCCGGCGTCCTCGGCCGGCGCCGCCCGCTTCCAGTACGACGCCGAGGTGACGGAGCTGGTCGGGAGCCCGCCGACGGGGCTGCGGCTGTCCGGTGTGCCGGCCGGTGACCTGACCGGCGCGGACATCGTCGTCACCAGCGGCGCCGCGGCCGGCAAGTCCGTCATCGCCGCGGGCTCGAAAGGCACCGAGGTCACCTTCCGCAAGGATGCGGACGCCGCCACGACTGCCGCGATCGGCACGATCCGCCCCGGCGACCACGTGCGCCTCGACAACTCGTGGCTGCTCGCGCTGCAGTACTACCAGCGCTATCAGGTCCCCTCGGCGGACATGTACGGCTGGAACCAGTTCCGCGGCTCGGACGGCGCGCCGTTGTATCCGCAGCGGCCGGTCCTCGCCGGGCCGACCTTCGCCCAGGCGGCGAGCGGAGCCGTCCCGACCGGGAAGTTCCACGGAAAAATGATCATGCTCGCCTCGCTGCTGGATGTCGAGGCGTTCCCCTGGCCCGCGGACTGGTACCGCACCCAGGCGAAGGCCACCCTCGGCGCGGAGCTGAACGACAGCTACCGCCTGTGGTACATGGACAACGCGGTGCACAGCTCACCGCGCGACGACGCGGCCGAGACGCACGTCGTCAGCTACGGCGGCGAGGCCCAGCAGGCCCTGCTCGACCTGGACGCCTGGGTCACCCAGGGCACCGCGCCACCGGCCAGCAGCTCGTACACCGTCGACAGCGACTCACAGGTGAACCTCGCACCCACCGCCGAGCAGCGGAAGGGAGTACAGCCCGTCGTCAACCTGACCATCAGCAAGGTCGGCACCCGGGACGTCCGGCCGGCAGCGGTGCGCGCCGACGCGAGGCCGGACGAGGCCGTCACGCTCGCCGTCTCCGCCCAGGCGCCACCCGGCAGCGGGAAAATCGTCAGCGTCGAATGGGACTTCGACGGCAGGGGCACCTACCCGGACCAGTCCGAAATCGACAACCCCGGCAGCACCGTCCAGACATCCATCAGCCACGCCTTCACCAGGCCCGGGACGTATTTTGCGGTCGTGCGGGTGACCTCCGAACGCAACGGCGACGCGGCGGCGCCCTACACACTCGTCCAGAACATCGCCCGCGCCCGGGTCATCGTCAGGTAGGCCGGGGCTAACGAGGCAGGTTCAGCGCAAGCGCGGCGGTGCCGTGGTTCCGCGGCACCGCCGCACCGCCGTTCCAAGGCACTGCGGTACCGCGGCACCGGTGCGGCCGGCGCCGAAAAGCAGTCGTCACGGGCCACGGCGGCGGGACAGAATTCCGCCATGCTGACACCCACCCGGGCCACCCAGCGGGTGACCAGAGATCGCGCCGCGGTGCACGCCGTGCTCGACGAGGCGCTGACCTGCCACGTCGGCTTCGCCGCCGAGGACCGACCGCACGTATTGCCCACCCTCCACGCGCGGATCGGCGACGTACTGTACGTCCACGGTTCGACCGCGGCCCGCCTGCTCACCGCGGCTCGGCCGGAACCGCTGCCGGTGTGCGTGACCGTCTCGCTGCTCGACGGTCTCGTCCTCGCGAGGTCGGCCTTCCACCATTCGCTCAACTACCGTTCCGTCATCATCCACGGGAACGCCGAGTACGTTCTCGACCCCGCGGCGAAGGAACGGGCGCTGGCCGCACTGGTCGACCGGGTTGCCGTAGACCGCTCGACGCAGTGCCGCCCGCCCACCTCGAAGGAGCTGGCGGCGACCGCCGTGCTCGCCCTCGACCTGGACGCCGAGTCGACGGACGTCGCACTCAAGGCCCGCACCGGACCACCGAACGACGACGAGGCCGACCTCGACTCGGGCTACTGGGCCGGCGTGATCCCGGTCCGCCTCACCGCCGGTTCCGCGGAACCGGCCTGCGACCTGCCCACACCCTCCGGCCTTGCCCCCTCGCTGGGCTGACCCGGCACCGGACGCCGTGGCAGCATCAACGCCGTGGCGCAGAAACAGGCAGTGGTGGCCGTGCTGACCAGAGCCGGGCGGGTCCTCGTCATCGAGCGGGGGCCGCGGACGGAGCGATCCGGCTACTGGGCGCCGCCGAGCGGGCGCATCGAACCCGGTGAAAACCAGGAGGAGGCGCTGGTCCGAGAGGTCAAGGAAGAGGTCGGGCTCACGGTGACCCCCGGCGCCAAGGTCTGGGAGTGCGACACCGACAACGGAACCTTCCGGCTGCACTGGTGGACGGCGTCGGCCGAGACCGGCGAGCTCGCACTCGACCCGGACGAGGTGAGTGCCGCCCGCTGGGTTACCCCGGCCGAGTTCCTCCAGCTGGAACCCACCTTCGCCGGCGACCATCCGTTTTTCGAGAAGGTTCTCCCTGGCCTGCTCTGACCACGCCAGGACCTGGCTGCCCGCGGGTTCGGATGTGGGCAGCCAGGCGTAGTCACGCGGAAGTCAGTTCTGCAGGGCTCAGCAGGTGCCGAGCATGGTCGTCAGGGCGGACTTCTCCGCACTGTCGACGGTGAGGCTGTAGTAGTACTTCACCTGGACCCACGCACGCGCGTAGGTGCAGCGGAACGAGGTGAGCGACGGCTGCCACTCGGCCGGGTCCTTGTCGCCCTTCGACTGGTTGACGTTGTCGGTGACCGCCCACAGCTCGGGGCCGCCGAGGTCGTTGGCGTAGGTCTGGCGCTGCGCCGTGGTCCAGGCCCAGGCGCCGGACGCCCACGCCTCCGCCAGCGGAACCATGTGGTCGATGTCGACGTCGGAGGCGGACGTCCAGGTCGCGCCGTCGTACGGGCTGTACCAGGAGCCGGAGGTCGCGGCGCAGCTGCTGTTCACGACGACACCGGTGCCGTCGCGCTTCAGGACCTGCTCACGGGTGTTGCAGGCGCCGGAGATCGTGATCCAGTGCGGGAAGAGGTCACGGTCGTAGGTGGAGGAGTGCGACTCGGCGGCGACCGTCAGGGAGTTCAGCCGGCTCAGTGCGGTGCTTGCCGAGGGGATGTTCGGGGGCGTCGCGTTCGCCGGCGCGGCGGCGAGGAGCACGCCGACCAGGATGGCAACGACGGCGACAGCCGCCGCCTTGAAGACACGAGGGGACACCACGCTCTCCTGACTGGCCCCGCCGGGGCCGGAGGGAATTCCGGTCCAGGTCCGGCGAAACCCGTCCAGGAGAATCCCAGACAGTCGATCAGGCAGAGCAACCCGAGAGCGAATATGCAGTAAATCTTCGCGGCGCATTTCAACCGAAAGTGAAACTGGGTCCGAAAACTGCAAAACCGAGATGAATCCTTGGCTCCGATCAGCCGCACGGCCGCGAAACCCGGCTCCTCCACTGCCGCGCGCGGGCCCGGGATCAGCTCGCGCCCGGAGCAGCGCCCGATGCGGCGGCCGGGATGGCCGCGAAGGCGTTGAGGCTGGGCAGCGCGGTGCCATCGCGATCGAACATGGCCAGGTTCGCCGCGGGCATCGGTTCGCCGGGTTTCGGGCTCACGGTGAGCCAGGCCGGTTCCCACACGAAGAAGCCGAGGCCGCGATGGTCGGGCACGTCACTCAGGATCTGGCGCAGCTGGGCGAAGAACCGTTCCTGGCCGGCTGGTGTCGCCGGCAGGGCGGTGCCGTCCGGTAGCTGGTCGGGTGTGTTTACCCAGTCACCGGGCTTCGCCGCGGCCAGGCTCTGCGGGTAGGCCGTCTCCGCGATAAGGATTCCGCGGTGGTAGCGGGAGGCGAGCATGTCGAGGTTCGCGCGCAGGGCGGCCAGCGAGCCGTTCCAGAACGGGTAGTAGCTCAGGCCGATGATGTCGAAGGATGTGACACCGGCCTGGATCAGGCTGTCGAAGAAATATCGGGACAGGCCGCTGTCCCCGCCGCTGTCGACATGAAGGACCACCGGGAGATGCCGGCCCGGGGCGCCTTCGCGGGCGCCGGCGATGGCACTGTTCAGCAGGTCCGCGAGCCTCGCCCATTCGTCGGCGGTGCCGGCCTGGACGGAGCCCAGCGGCCAGAGGATTCCGTTGGTGATCTCATTGCCGATCTGGATCATATCGACCGGGGTGCCCTGCGCGGCGAACCTCGACACGAGATCCCGGGTGTAATCGCCGATTCTCCGCTTCATGGCCGCCAGGTCGGACCGAGGCCATGAGGCCGGCGGCTCCTGTGCGTGCGGATCGGCCCAGAAATCCGAGTAGTGCGGCACCAGCATGATTTTCAGCCCGGCACTGTGCGCTCTTCTGGCGAGTGTCAGCGCCGATTTCTCGTCGCTGTAACCGGCGGGCGGGCTGACCCAGACCCGCAGCCGGACGTAGTTCGCGCCGCGGGCGGCGAGTATCCGTTCGACGGGACGTCGCTGCCCGCCGTCAGACAGGGCAGTGCCGGCGGCCTCCTCCTGCAGGGTGAAGGAGATGTCGGCGCCGCGGACACCGAGCACCTCCGCCGGGCGCGCACCGGGCCCGCTCAGCACTGTGACCAGCACCGACACCACGACGAGAACAGCGAGAACGGCGACCAGGATCAGCGGCAGGGCCACCCGCGCAGGAGGGGCCACCCGCACGCTCCGTCCCCGCATCGGTTCCCGCCCCCCTCCCGGCCGAGCGGCCCGCGGGCGCCGCGATCTCGGGCCGCGGGGCCCGCACGACGGCTCGGGCCCCGGCGGCTTCGCCGGGAGACTCCCGGGCCCACCGTTCGGGCAACGCCTCAGATCTCGCAGGATACCTGGCCACGAAAAGCATTCCGCCGCCACCTGAAAGTGATCTCAGCTATCAGCGCGGACAGCGGAGAGTGTGAGCAGAAAAACAAAGTGACCTGCGTTACCACATTCCGCTCCGACACCGGAGAGCGTCCACCCGGACGCTGTGTGCATCAATTTTGCCAAGCCGCCCGGGATGCCTTAGCGTGACCATCTGTCCGGACTACGCCGATCTATACCTCGGCGCTCGATCGGATGCGGGAGGGGGCTGGACGTGCAACGAAAGGGAATTCCTCGGTCACCCGCACGTCCATACCGACGGGCCCGAGCAATGTGACCTGCGCCATTCGCCGGCGGCCCGGGTGGGCCGCCGGCAGGCGAATCCTGCCCGCGCTGCCGGACATCTCTTTCGGGCCTGCGGCGGATTCGGGCCCGCGACGGACCCTGGCACCTGTCCGCGCATTCGGCGACCCCCGAGACCGACCAGCCGCTCGCTCGTTGTTTTCCGCCGCGTGATCAGTCGCGCGGTTCGTGGGGGGAGAGACAGGTGCGTAGCCCGCTGCGTGACGGCACGACGTCGGCGTATTCACCCGGGCCCGGGGCAGCGGCAGGCACCAGGGCTGCGCCGCCCTGGCCGGCCGAAGCCACAGTGCCCTCCCAGGCCGCGGATGTGACGGCCTTCCTGGATCTGGATGACGTCACGGTGCCGCTTTCGGTCGGTGGTGTCGACCAGGTGACCGTGCGGGTGCAGCGTCGCCCGCGGGTGCCGGGCCCCGGCCGCGGGCGGACGCCGGGGGCGGCGGACGGCGCTGGGATTCGGGTCCGGGCGGCGGCCGTGATGAGCCGGTCGCAGGCCTGGCAGTACCGGCTGGTCGTGGTCTGCTGGATCGCCGCGGTCGTCTTCTTCTGGCAGTGGTGGCTGCGTCCCGGCAACATCGGCTCCGCGCCGCTGTTCGTGTTGATGTCGCTGTCCTTCTTCTACGTGGGCACGTTCCTCGCGACGATGTACCTGATCTTCGTGGGAAACATGCGGCGGCCCGTTCGCATCCCGGTGCGGCGGGCGGAGGACGCCGGGGCGATCGGTCGGGTCGCGGTCGTCAGCCTGACCGTTCCCGGCTCCGAGTCGCTGGAGATCGTCCGGCGTCAGCTGGTCGCGATGAGCCGCATCGCCTATCCGCACGACAGCTGGATCCTGGTGGACAAGGTCCCCTCGCCGGAGATCGAGGAGATGGCCCGCTCGGTCGGCGTCCGATATTTCTGCCGGCATGACGAGGCCCGCTGGGGGAAGGCGGGTGTGGCGGGCTGGAACCGGCGCTTCCCGCCCTTCAAGCGCAAGACGAAGGCCGGGAACGTCAACGCCTGGCTCGATGCCCACGGCCGCGGGTACAGCCATTTCACCCAGCTTGACATCGATCACATTCCCAACCCGGACTACCTGCACCAGGTCCTCGGCTACTTCGCCGACCCAATGGTGAAGTGGGTCCAGGCACCGAGCGTCTACGGCAACTTCGAGCACTGGACGGCCCGCGGCGCCGCCGAGCAGGAGCTGGGGCTGCAGGGCCCGCTGCAGATGGGCTTCTACGGCTTCTCCCGGACTCCTTTCATCATCGGTTCCCACTGCACCTACGACACCGCGGCGATCCGTGAGATCGGCGGCTTCCAGCCGACCCGGGCCGAGGATCATCTCGACACGGTCTGCCTCGCCGCGCGCGGGTATCAGGGCGTCTTCGTCCCCGACATCATCGCGGTGGGTGACGGGCCGGAGACGTTCGAGACCTATCTTTCGCAGCAGTTCGCCTGGGCCTATTCGATGATCGAGGTCCTGCTGTGGCACACGCCGCGCCTGCTGCGGAACTACCGGCCACGGCAGGCGGTGCAGTTCCTCTTCTCGCAGACCTGGTACACCTTCTGGTGCCTGTCGATGGTGACCCTTTTCGCGCTGCCGCTGGCGGCGCTGTGCCTGAACTGGCGTATCGCGACGATTCACTACCTGGAGTTCGTCGTCCACAGCCTGCCGCTGAGCGCGGTCGGGGCGGGTGTCTGGTGGTGGAGCCGGCCGTGGCACGTGCCGCGCCGGGTGCGTCTCACCTGGCGCGGAATCGTGCTGCACGCGGCCCGCTGGGTGATCGTCCTCTCCGCGCTGGTGCAGGTCGTGCTGCGGGTCAAGAAGCCGTACATGATCACCAAGAAGGGTGTCGGTGACGATGCCGGCGCGATGTCGCTGCGGCTCGTCGCTCCCTATATCGCCATGGTCGTGCTGCCGTTGGCGGTCTGCTGGTTTCACCTCGCCGTCTACGACGCGGGCGCGACGGCGGGGTACCTCCTGTTCGCCCTGCAGGACACGCTGGTGTTCCTGCTGGTGCTGGGCTTCGTCGTGGCGCAGGAGGTCAGGGCCGCGCCAGGCGGCGGCGCGCCCTTCGCCGTCCGGCTGCGCCGCCAGGCCCGTCCGTTGCTGGCGACGGGCCTGCTCGCCGCCGCGGCGGTGGTCACCGCGGTCGCCTGCTGGCCCCCGATCTGGGACGCGATCTCGGCGATCTGAGCCCTGCCCCAGAGGGGCCAGGGTGCCTGCCGGGGGCCTGCGGGGCCCAGGGGCCGCTGCTACCGGCGCGGGATGACCGGTGCGTCGCGGCCGGTTCCGCCGGTCGCCCGGGCTTTCGCGCCGGTGGCCGACTTCTCCTCGTGATATTCCTGTTCGACGTTGACCTCCCACACGTCGTACCCGGTACCGTCGAGAATGTTCTCGACGGTGCGCATGGCGGTCAGCATCGAATGGTCGGCGTTGTTGTACCGGTGCATTCCGTTGCGGCCGACGGGGTAGACGTTCGGAGCGTTCTCCTCCAGCCAGCGCCGCATGACGTCGACGTTGCGCCGGTAGAACTGGTCGTAGGTGGGGTACGCCTTGGGGACCCGCACGACATAGCCGGTCTCGACCATGCCCGGGCGGACCAGCCCGAGTGCTTCCAGCTCCGCGGTCGCGAGCACGACCAGCTCGCTGTCGGGCTTCGTCCACATGTCGTCGCCCTCGAACACGAAGAACTCCAGGCCGAGGCAGGTGCGGCCTTCCTTGACCAGATACGGCGACCATGACCCGTAGTTCTGGATGCGGCCGACCCGGACTCCGGGATCGTGGATGTAGATCCAGTTGTCCGGGAAGCTGAACTCCTGCGGCACAATCAGCGCGACCGTCAGATAGTCACGGTAACGCAGGTCGTCCGCCGCCGCCAGGACGTCCGCCGGCGGAGGCGGGTCGATGCTCCTGAGCAGTGCCGACATCGGCATCGAGGAGATGACGTGGTCGGCCGGCACCCGTTGGCGCTGCCCGGATCCGGTGGTGACGGTGACGGCGACGGCTCGCCCGTCGGCCCGGTGAATCGTCGTCACCGCGGAGTTCATGATGACCTCTCCGCCCATCTTCTCCACCTTGCGGGCGGCTTCCTCCCACATCATCCCCGGCCCGAGTTTCGGGTAGCGGAACTCCTCGATGAGGCTGGTGATGTTCTTCTGGTTGCGCTTCGGGAGGACCGCGTTCACGATCGCCGCGGAGAGGGAGAGGTTCTTCACCCGCTGGGCGGCCCAGTCCGCCGGCATCTCACTGACCGGGATCCCCCACAGTTTCTCCGTGTACGTCTTGAAGAACGTCCGGTAAAGACGCCAACCGAACCTGGCCACCAGCCACGACTCGTAGTTGGCATCCTGGTCTCGCGGCGGACGGATCCGGGCCCGCAGATAGGACCCGATGGCGAGGGCGGCCTCGCGCGGCCCGAGATTCCCGAGGGCGTTCAGTGCCCGCAGCGGGTAGTCGTAAAGCTTGCCCTGGTAGTAGATCCGGCTCATCCGTGGCCGGAGCAGGAAGTCGTCGGCGGGCAGGATCTCGTTCCAGAGCACCTCGACCTCGGCCACCTTGGTGAAGAACCGGTGCCCGCCGATGTCGAACCGCCAGCCGTCACGAACGACGGTGCGGCTGATCCCGCCGACGACGTCGTCGGCCTCGAAGACCGTCACGGCCGCGCCGCGGGCGGCGAGCTGGTAGGCGGCGGTCAGCCCCGCGGGGCCGGCACCGATGACGGCGGTGTGCGAACGCTCAGCCTCAGCCTCGGTCAATTCGTCTCCTTCGCCAGGGCCCCGTGGTGGCCGGCGACGCCGCGCCCACACACCCGGACACCAATCAGGACGTGATCGTCTAGAATTTTAGACACCGACGTCCAAGACTAGGCTGAAGGGGTGCCCGAGCGAGTCCCACCAGCCCCGCGTGCGCCCGCACGGGGCCGCCCGGCCAAACGTGAAGCAATCATGGCTGCGGCGCTGGAACTCTTCGTCCGCCAGGGCTACGCGTCCACCACCCTGGAGGACGTCGCCGCGGCCACGCCGGTCTCCCGCCAGACCATCTACAACCACTTCGGCGACAAGGAGACACTGTTCCTCGCCGTGATCGACGAGCACATCACCGCGACGCTGGAAACCCTGCGCGAGGCGACGGCGCACTTCCCCAGCGAGCTGCCCGACCCCGAGGTCTATCTGAACGAGCTGGCGCGCCGGATCATGGCGACCTTCCTCGACCCACGCAGCGCCTCGCTCCGTGTGCTCGTTCAGACCGAAGGCCCGCGCAACCCACCGCTCATGCAGCTGTGGCGCCAGCGCGTCGCGGCGCCCGTCTGGTCGGAGCTGATCGGCCAGCTCGCTCGCCTCGCCCACGGCGGCGCGCTGCGCATCGACGACCCCGCCCGCGCCGCAGGCCACTTCATCGCCCTGGTCAGCGGCACCGTCTGGGAGATGACCGAGCTCGGCACCTTCGCCGTCTACCACCCGCCCGGGCTCGACGATCCGGCCCTTGACGCGGCGCTGCGCTCCGCGGTGGGGCTCTTCGTCCGCGGCTACGCCCCGGGAGACCGCCGCGCCGGCTGAGGGTGGATCCCGTGCCGCCGCACAGCGCCATCAATTCACACCAATAGCGACATAAGGGTTTTGGCAATTCGCAAGAAGTGAGGATTACGGTTGTTGCAGCAGCCGAAATCCTCACATCTTGCTCGGCGACAGCGGCGACAGCGGCGACAGCGGCGACAGCGGGACCGGATCAGCCAGTTCTCACCGGGAGGCCCGGGCCGCCGCGGTGCCCGGCGAGGCTTTCGAAACGGACGACGCACCGGTCCGTGGAGTGGGGACGGAGGCCGAGAAGCCGTGGCGCAGGATGCGGGCGACCATCGGCGGCCGCAGCAGGCTGGAGGGTGGCTCCACCAGGTTCGCCAGGCGCATGAAGGTACGGGCGACCGTGGGGTCCAGGTGCGCGGCGATGTGGGCCCGGCGGATGTAGGCGTTCATGATCCGGACCCGCGGGGTGCGGTTGCCGACGACGCCCGGGTAGTTCAGGTCGGCGTTGGTCGACATCTGCCAGGCGAACTCGATGCGGGTGACGGCCTCCTGGTAGAAGCGCCGCGGCAGGTCGGCGCGGCCCGCGTGCAGGCAGCCGGCGAGCGCCTCGGCCTGCTGGGCGGCGACGGTCATCCCCTGCGCGTAGATCGGGTTGAGGCTGCAGGCGGCGTCGCCGATGACGAGGAAGCCCTCGGGCGGTGCGGCCAGCCGCTCGAAGTAGCGGCGCACCGATCCGCGGAACCGGTGCGGGACGGGATCCTCCAGCGGCCGGGCGGTGGTGACGATCTGGTGGACGTCCGGAACCGGCATGGTGGACGCGAATGCCTGGAAGCCGGCCTCGTCGAGGGGCGGGTGGTCGCCGAGCATGCCGCCGAGGGTGACGTGCCAGCGGTTGCCCTCGAGCACGATCGCGCCGCCGCCGCGCCAGCCCGGCATGGTCGAGACGACCACACCGAGGTCACCGTCGAGGTGCTCCGGGCGGCGCTCGTAGGTGCGTGAGGCGTAGCCCAGGTCGATGTCGATACGTTCCTCGACCGGCCGGTCGCAGCCGATCTCGGCAAGCCAGTCGGGAGCACGGGACGCCCGCCCGGTCGCGTCGACGACGAGGTCGGCCGCGATGACGGCTCCGCCGCGGGCGCCCTGGGATGCGTCCTGGCCGTTGCCGGTCGCGTCTCCGTCGAGGCGAGCTGCGTCCTGGAGGAGGCGGGGTGCTTCCTGGCTGAGGTGGTCGATCGCGGCGGCGGTGGCCGCGTCCGTTGCCGTGACCCGAACGCCCACCACCCGCCGCGCGCCGTCGGGTGCCGCGGGTGCGGCGACCAGGCCGGACGCGGAGACACCCGCATGGATCTCCACCCCAGGCATCGCGGCGGTGCGGGCCCGCAGGGTGCTTTCCAGCAGCGGCCGGCTGGCCAGCACCGTGGTGAGGCCGGTGGACGTCGGATGGACCCGCAGGCCGCTGAGGTACCAGCGGGATCGGGTCAGGACCTCGGTTGTCGGCGCACCGAGGCCGACGAGCTCCGCGGTCACCCCGGGATACAGGTCCTCGATGATCCGGCGGCCGCGTTCCATGAGCCCGTGCAGGTGGCGGCCCTGCGCGGTGCCGCGGCGCTGGAGCACCCCGGTGAGGTCGTCGCGGTCGAGCACCACCACCTGCTCGTAGCTGTCGGCGAGGACCCGGGCGGCGAGAATGCCCGCGATGCTCGCTCCGAGCACCACCGCCCGCCCACGGCGCTCCGAGCTACCGGCGTCTGCCACATCGCCCTCCCACAGCTGTCGGCCTGCGATCAGCCGCGCGATCCACAAGGATTCAGCAGCGAAATCCTGCCCACCGCGAAAATCACCGGTCAAGGCGCTCGACCGAAATCAATCACATTATGAAAACCACCTATCGTTCGCCGTCTCGACATCCGGCGCCTTACGGTTTTCGCACGGCTTTCCGCAGCAGGAGGTTGTCGGTGAACGCGTCAGCCGCATCACCCGGCGTATCAGACACGATCGACTCAGGCACGATCGACCTGACCGAGACCATTCTCGCGCTGTTCGGCCTGGAGCACCGGGCCGACCCCTATCCGCTGTGCCGGAGCCTGCGCGAGGCCGGCCCCCTGCACCGCACTCCGCTCGGCCTGTATCTGCTGACCCGGCACAGCGACTGCGTGACCGTCCTGCAGAACTCGGCCTGGAGCCACGCCGACGAGGCCGCGCAGCTGCACGGGGACGTCGAGGCGCACGAGGCGGCCGCCGAGCTGCCGACGTCGTTCCTGTGGATGGACCCGCCGGACCACACCAGGCTGCGCCGGCTGGTCGGGAAGGCCTTCACCCCGCGGCTGGTGGCGGGCCTGCGGCCACGCATAGAACGGCTCGTCGACGGTCTGCTCGACAACGCGCTGGCCGCGGGCGAGTTCGACCTCATCGAGACGATCGCCTACCCGCTGCCGCTGACCGTCGTCTGCGAGCTGGTCGGGGTGCCGGCCGCCGACCACGCGCTCGTCCAGCAGTGGTCCCAGTGGCTGGGGCGCGGCTTCGACCCGGATGCCCTGCTAAGCCCGCAGGAGCGGGCCGACCGCAGCACCGCGTCCCGGGACTTCCAGGCCTACTTCCGGGAGCTCATCGACGAGCGTAAGCGCCAGCCCGCGGACGACCTGCTCAGCGCGCTCGCCGCCGTCGAGGACCAGGGCGACGTGCTGACCGAGCTGGAACTGCTGACGTCCTGTGTGACGACGCTGGTCGCCGGCCACGAGACCACGGTGAACCTGGTCGGCAACGGCATCCTCGCGCTGCTGCGCAATCCCGACCAGATCCAGGTGCTGCGCGAGCGGCCCGAGCTCGTCCCGGCCGCGGTGGAGGAGCTCCTGCGCTACGACCCGCCGGTGCATCTGACCACCCGGTCGGCCACCCGGCCGCTGACCATCGGCGGGCGCACGTTCGCCGAGGGCGAGGGAGTCGTCGTTCTCATCAACTCGGCGAACCGTGACCCGGCGGCGTTCCACGATCCGGACCGCCTCGACGTCACCCGGTTCCACCAGCGGACCCCCGTCCCGCCGCACCAGCTGGCGTTCAGCCTCGGCATCCACTACTGCCTCGGCGCCCCGCTCGCGCAGCTGGAGATGGAGATCCTGCTGGACCGCCTGCTGCGCCGGGCCGGGACGCTCGAACTGCTCGACGACGACCCGCCCTACAAGCCGAACATCGTCGTTCGTGGTCTGGCCGCCCTGCAGATGGCCGCCCGGGCCTGACCCCGGTCTCCTGACACCGGTCTCCTGACACCGATCGCCCGAAATCGATCGCCCGACACCGATCGCCCGACACCGATCTCGGAGGGAGGACCGATGGCCTCGACCCTGCCCGCGGACGACGTCACCCGGATCCTGCTGGATCTGTTCAGCCCGGCGCACCGCGCCGACCCCTACCCCCTGTTCGCACAGCTGCGCGAGGGCGGGCCGGTACACGAGACGCCGCTCGGCATCCGGCTGGTGACCCGGCACGCGGAATGCACCGCGGTGCTGCAGAACCCGTCCTGGGGGCACAACCAGGGCCCGGACGGCGCCTTCCGGGGCGGCGACTCTTTTCTTTTCATGAACCCGCCGCAGCACACCCGGCTGCGGGGAATGGTCAGCCGGACCTTCACCCCGCGCATGATCTCGGGGCTGGCGCCGCGCATCGAGCGGCTCGTCGACCAGCTGCTGGACGACATGGTCTCCGCCGGCGAGACCGATCTGATCGCCGCCCTCGCCTATCCACTGCCGATGACCATCGTGTGCGAGCTGCTCGGGATTCCCGCCACGGACTACCCGGTCTTTCACAAGTGGTCGATCGCCATCGCCCGCGGGCTGGACCCGGAAATCCTTCTCAGCCCGGAGGAGAAGACCCGGCGGGACGAGTCGACGGCCGCCTTCTACGACTATTTCCGGGAGCTGGCCCGCTCTCGGCGCGACCATCCGGCCGATGATCTGATCAGCGCGCTGGCCGCGGTCGACGAGAACGGTGACGGGCTTTCCGACACCGAGCTGCTCGGCACCGGGAACCTGCTGCTCAACGCCGGGCACGAGACCAGCGTCAATCTGATCGGGAACGGCCTGCTCGCGCTGCTGCGCCACCCGGAGCAGCTCGCCGCCCTGCACGCCGAGCCGGAGCTGGTTCCCAGCGCCGTCCAGGAGCTGCTGCGTTTCGACGCGCCGATCCAGCTGATCCCCCGCGACGCGCTGACCGAGCTGGAGCTCGCCGGCGAGCTGCTGCCGCCCGGTTCCGGGGTGGCGGTGCTGCTCGCCGCCGCGAACCGCGACCCGGCCGCCTACCCGGACCCGGACCGCCTCGACGTCACCCGCTTCCACGGACGCCAGGCGGCTCCCCCGCGCCATCTCGCGTTCAGCCTCGGGGTGCATTTCTGCCTCGGGGCCGGGCTGGCCCTGCTGGAGATGGAGACGCTGCTGCGCCGCCTGATCGAACGGGGGATCACCATCGACCCGCTCACCGACGAGCCGGATTTCAAGCCGAACGTGATCCTGCGCGGTCCGGAACGCCTTCCCGTCTCGGTACACGAACCGGCTCCGCGGCACCGGTAGGGACGGATTTCAGGACAGAGCCAGTCAGAGGATGCCGTCAGAGGATGACGGGCGGCGTCTCGAAGCCGCGCACCGTGAGATGCGGCCGGAACACCGGCTCGTCGGTGGCCAGCGCGAGGGCCGGGAACCGGGCGAACAGGCGGGTGACCGCCAGGCAGGTTGTCTAGCCGGCGGTCCAGCCGCCATCCACGACAAGGTAGGTTCCGGTCACGTACGAGGCGTCCGACGAGGCGAGGAACGCGGCTACGGCGGCGATCTCGTCAGGGTGGCCGGGGCGGTCGAGCGCCGATTTCGAGGCGGCCCGCGACACCGCTTCGGGGAATTCCCGTTCGCCCATGAGGGTCATGCCGGTCGGGTAGACGAAGCCGGGGCAGATGGCGTTCACCCGGATGTCGGACTTTCCCCATTCACGAGCCGCGGCACGGGTCATCGCGAGGATCCCGGCCTTCGAAGCGCCGTAGACGGCCGTCTGCGGCGACGAGACCAGGGCACCGACCGAGGACCAGTTGATGATCGATCCGCCGCCCGATGCCACCATCGCCGGGATCGCGTGCTTCATGCCGAGGAAGACACTTTTGAGGTTGATGGCGAGGAGCCTGTCGTAGTCGTCCTCGTCGATGTCGGGAATGGGCGCCTGGGCGATGCCGGCGACACCGACCACGTTGCAGAGGATGTCGAGTCGGCCATGCCGCCCGACCGCCTCCGCGACAAGCGCCTGAACCTCGTCGCCGCGGGTGACATCCGCGTGGACCGGCTCGATCTGATCCGGTGCCTGCGCAGCGGTGTCCCTCTCGGCGCCGCTCACGTCGACGGCGAGTACCTTGGCGCCCTCCTTCGCGAGGCGAAGCGCGGTGGAACGGCCCTGCCCGATTCCGGCGCCGGTGACGATGGCGATCCTGCCATCCAGACGTGCCATGTTCTCCCCTTGATCCCCTTGATCAGATCCGGTCTCGTCCGCGCCGGGCGTCAGCGCCGGGGCCGTCGTGCCTGCTAACCGCTCACCCATGACCGCACGGCGGGAAGAACCTGCTCGCAGACGGCCGCGAGCTGCTCCAGATAGGCGGGTCCCTGGTCGAGAATCGCGAGGATGAAGTGCCCGCACCCGGCGGCGTGGTACTCGGCGAGCCGCGTCACGACCCGCTCGGGAGTGCCCGCGAGCACGTACTGTGCCGGGCTGGCCTGGAAGTTCTTCGTACTGGCGCCGCGCATGAACTCGGCCGCGCGGTCGTCGGCGCCGGTGTCCCGCTCGGTGATCAGTGTCGGAAGCACCCTCCCGAGCGGGAAGTCGATGTCTTCCAGGCCGAGCCGCTTCCGTTCGAGGACAATCGTGTCCCTGGCCGCGCGGAACCCGTCGACGTCCTTGTAGAAGCCGACCCAGGCATCACCGAGCCGAGCCGCGCGCCGCAGTGCGGGAGGCGTGTGCCCGCCGAAAAGCAGCGGTATCCGCGGCGGGATCGGTGCTATGCGCACCCCCTGCAACGGGCCGTCGGAAGTGACCGGCTCGCCGGACCAGAGCTCACGCAGGAGCAGCACGGACTGCTCCAACCGTGCGGCTCGCTGGTCGAGTGGTACCCCGCTGGCGCGGAACTCCGCCGGATGCTCACCGCCGACGCCGACGCCGAGCGTGAGACGCCCCGGGTGATAGGCGGCGATGGTCGCGAGTTGCTTCGCCGCCGCGAGCGGGTTTCGCAGGGCGAGCAGCATCACCGACGTTCCGACGCGCACCCGCGTGGTCACGCTCGCCACGTGTTCAAGCGTCACGATCGACTCCAGCAGCGGGAGCGGATGCACCAGATGGTCACCCAGCCACAGACCGTCGATGTCATGCCGCTCGCCGTAGACCGCCGCCTCGGCGATGCTCGACGGACTGATGCTCCCGTCGATGGTGCCGAACACCGGAAGCATCACGCCGAGAGTCGGAACCAGCTGGCCCGATGAATGTGCGCCGGGCGGCCCGAAAATCCTTCCACCCGCCGAACCGGATCCAGTGGCCATGGATCTCCCTTCCCCGGAGAACGCCGCCGCGTTCACGGTTTTCTGGTCTGGGATTTCGGTCACACGGGTCAGACCATCGCGACGGTCTTGATCCGCTGGAACTCGGCCAGGCCGTCCGGGCCGCCCTCCTTGCCGTAGCCGCTGAGGCCCAGACCGCCGAACGGGCGGTTCACCATCATGTTCGGCGCACCGTTGATCATGGTCGCGCCGGCCACGAGCCGCTCGGCGACCCGGTGCGCGCGGCGCACGTCCGTGGTCTGGACGTAGGAGGACAGCCCGTACCGGGTGCAGTTCGCGATCTCGACGGCCTCCTCTTCGGTGGAGAACGGCATCATCGACAGCACCGGGCCGAACACCTCGACCTGGCCGAGCTCACTGTGCGGCTCCACGTCGGCGAACACCGTCGGCTCGAGGAAGTACCCGCCGGACAGCGGCCCCTGCAGGCGCCCGCCACCGGCGACCAGCCGGGCGCCGTCCAGCCCGGCCTGCTCGATCATGCCGAGGATGCGGTCGACCGCGGCCTGGTTGACGACCGGGCCGATGTCGGTGGCGGTGTCCCACGGGTCACCCACCCGGATCCCCTTGACCAGGCGCGCGACCCGATCGATCGCCTCCTCGTAGATCGACTCCTGCACGAGCATGCGGGTCGGAAAGGCGCAGCCCTGCCCACTGACCGTGCCGAGGACGCGCAGCGTCCCCCAGGCGATCGCGGCGTCGAGATCGGCGTCGTCGAAGACGAGGTTGGCCGACTTGCCACCGAGCTCAAGGCAGGCCGGTTTCATCTGCTCGGCACAGGTCCGCAGGATGGCCTTCGCGGTCACCGGACCACCGGTGAACGAGACCTTCTGGACCAGTGGATGCTCGACGAGCGCCGCTCCTGCCTCGCCGGTGCCGGGCAGCACGCTGACGACGCCCGGCGGGAACCCCGCGGCCTCCACCAGGTCGGCGAACAACTCGGCGGCGAACGGTGTCAGCTCCGACGGTTTGACCACGACGGTGTTGCCCGCGGCGAGCGCCGGCGGGACCTTCATCGACAGGGAGGTCAGCGGGCCGTTCCAGGTGATGATCGCGGCGATGACGCCGTAGGGCTGCGCGAGAGTGTAGCTGAACTCGCCGTCCGGGCCGAACGAGGACGCCACCCGACCGGAGATCTTGTCCGCGAAACCGGCGTAGTACCGGGTCCACTCCACCGCACCGCCGACCAGCCCGACCGCCGAGCTCACCGCCATACCGTTGTCGAGAATCGCTCGCCGGGAGAACTCGGCCGCGTTCTGCTCGATGAGGTCGGCCAGCCGGAAGAGCAACCTGCGCCGTTCGGCGGGACGCACGTCACGCCATCGCAGAAAGGCCTCGTGCGCTAATCGCACGCTCTGCTCCACCTCTGCCGGCCCGGCAAGGGGAACGATCGCGTCGACTTCACCGGTGCACGGATCGACATGCTCGAACGTGCCACCCGACCCCGCGGCGAGCCGCTCGGCGCCGATGCACAGATGTACGGGTGGGCGTGTCCGGTCCATCCCGGTGTCTGCCATGACAACCCCCATTCAAATTGGCGGGCAAAGCGGTGCCGTCGGCGGGGAGGGACGTCGACCAACCCGCGGCCGACGCGGCTGGCCTGCAGCGTTCGCAAAGTAGCAGAGTAAGCATGTACTCCGCTAGACCTTTGCTGTAGGCAATTCGCGCTCACCACCCCACCCAGGGCATCCGACCATCTACACCACCAGGCGGCATTTCGTACGCACTTGACTACGGAAAGTGGTCGAACCACGGCCAGGGGAGGTAGAAAATGCGGACAAATTTGGGCATTCGACGGGCAATCGATGCAAAAGAAGTGCACTCCTTAACCTTGATTGGTGAGTGAATATTTACTAGAGTCCCCCACCTAGCCGCTCCAAACAGGGGAGAGAAATGCACTTACGCAGGCTCCTGATAGCCATGCTGGCATTCGTCGCCATGACGGTTGCGGCGTGTGGCGATTCAGGATCGAGCGACTCGGCCGACGCGAACAGCTCGGCAGCCGCTGGAACA
Source organism: Frankia sp. R43 (assembly GCF_001306465.1). NCBI lineage: Bacteria > Bacillati > Actinomycetota > Actinomycetes > Frankiales > Frankiaceae > Frankia > Frankia sp. R43. Next base: position 1,173,700 of record NZ_LFCW01000001.1, read on the forward strand.
CCGGTCAACGTGGCGGTGATCTGCAGTTGTACAGGATCCTTCGCGCATAGCATCGGCCCCGCGAGCAAGGTCGCTGAGGCTTGGTCGAAGTCGGTGAACGCCGCCGGCGGCATCAACGGGCACCCGGTCAAGCTCAAACTGTACGACGACGCCGGAAACCCCGGAAACTCCGTCACCAAGGCAAAGGCGGCGATCTCCGACAAGGTCGACGTCATCATCAACCTCACCACGCTCGTCTCGACCTGGATCAAGGCTGCGGACGACGCCGGCATCCCGGTTGTCGGCGGTGACTTCTTCAACGCGGTGTTCAGCAAGGACCCGAACGCCTACCCCTCCGGGCAGACGACCAACGCCCTGCCGTACGCGATCATCTCGACCGCGAAGCTCGCGAAGGCGACCAACCTCGGCATCCTGTACTGCGCCGAGTCACCCAGCTGCGCGGACACCGTCAGTCTGATGAAGGGCGTCGGCGAGGAGCTGGGACTCCCGGTCATCCACAGCGCGTCCATTTCGGCGACCGCCGCCAACTACACATCCCAGTGTGTCGCGGCCAAGCAGGCCGGCGTCACCGCACTGTATGTGAGCCATTCCGCGTCGGTGCTGGAGAAGGTCGCCGGCGACTGCGCCCGCCAGGACTTCCACCCGACCCTCATCGAGGCCGGAACGGGTTTCACGATGCGGCTCGTCGACAACGCCGTGACGAAGAACAACCTCTGGATCGCCTTCCCCATTCTTCCGTTCTTCGTGGACCAGCCGCAGGTCCAGAAGCTGAACGAGGCGGTCGACCGGTACTCCCCCGGCCTGCGGACCGACCCGCAGTCGTGGACGACCCTGGCCGCCCAGGTCTGGACCGGCGGGCTGCTCGTCGAGCGCGGCGTCGAGTCGTCCGGCGTCAGCGCCGGGCAGGACGTGTCGGCCGCGGCGATCACCAAGGGCCTCACCTCGTTGAAGGACGAGACGCTGGACGGCTGGGCGCCCCCGCTCACCTTCACCGCCGGCAAGGCGAACCAGGTCAACTGCTGGTACGTCGGACGGGTCCAGGACGGCAAGCCGGCACTGGTCAACGACGGAAAGCGCAGCTGCAAGGACGGCTCGACCTCGTAGCAGGCAGCTACGCAGGCCCGGCCAGCACCTGCCAGCACCTGCCAGCACCTGGCAGCGCTGCCAGCCCCGTCAGCACCAGCAGCCCCGTCAGCACCAGCCAGCGGGCGTGCCGGCCCGGTTCAGGACAGATCCGGGCCGGCACGCCCTCGTCGAACCGTCTGTTCGCCACCGGAGGCCGGATCTCACCGTGGACGACTTCCTTCCCTTCATCGTCGTCGGTCTCGCGACCGGCGCGGTCTACGGCCTGGCCGGAATCGGCCTGGTACTGACCTACAAGACGTCAGGAATCTTCAACTTCGGCTACGGTGCCGTCGCGGCGCTCGTCGCCTTCTGCTTCTATTTCCTGCGGGTCGACCACGGCCTGCCCTGGCCGGTGGCCGCCGCGATTTCCCTGCTCCTGTTCGCGCCGCTGCTCGGGCTGGCGCTCGAGCTGCTCGCCCGGTCGCTCGCGGGTGCCAGCGAAACCGTCAAGGTGGTCGCGACGGTCGGCCTGATCCTCATCGTCTCGAGTCTCGGGCTGCTGTGGCATGAGGCCACCCCGCCGGAGTTCCCGCATTTCCTGCCGCAGTCGACGATCCGGCTGGCCGGGGTGAACATCACCTGGGAAGAAATCATCCTCTTCGTACTGTCCGCGGCGGCCGCGGCCATTCTGTACCGCTTCTTCCAGGCGTTCCGGATCGGCATCGTCATGCGCGGCGTCGTCGACAACCACGAGCTCGTGTCCATGAGCGGCGACGATCCGGTCCTGGTCCGCCGCTGGGCCTGGCTCATCGGCAGCTTCTTCTCGGGTGTGGCGGGCCTGCTGCTGGCGCCGGGGCAGCTCGTCGACGGCGTCACCCTGACGACGGTCGTGTTCGCGGCGTTCGGGGCCGCAGCCATCGGCTACTTCACGAACCTGCCGCTGACCTTCGTCGGCGGTCTGGTGATGGGCGTCGCCAGCGCGCTGGTCGACAAGTACTCGGCGACGTCCACCTGGATCGGTGGGCTGGCACCCGCGCTGCCGTTCGTCGTCCTCTTCGTGGTCCTCATCGTGCTCCCGCGCCGCCTGCTCACGCAGCGGCGGCTCGTGGCGGCCGCGAGTGTCCGCCGCTCCTACCAGGCGCCGATCCGAGTGCGCCTGTCGGCGGGCGTGGTGGCGGTCGGCCTGCTCGCGGCGGTCCCCACGATCCAGGCGGGCTACGTCTCCGTGTGGTCGGCGGCGCTCATCAACATCATGCTCTTTCTTTCGCTGGGGCTCCTCGTCCGCCGATCCGGCCAGATCTCGCTGTGTCACCTGGCGTTCGCCGCCGTCGGCGCGGCGGCGTTCGGGCATTTCGCGAGCACGATGCCGTGGCTGCCGGCGCTGATCCTGGCGACACTGGTCGCAGTGCCGGTCGGCGCCCTCATCTCGATACCGGCCGTACGGGTGTCCGGAGTGTTCCTCGCGCTGGCCACGCTGGGTTTCGGCATCCTCGCGGAGCAGGTCTTCTACACCCGTGGCTTCATGTTCGGGCAGTCACCGCTGGGGCTGGAGGCGCCGCGCCCCGCGGTGTCGATCGCGGGCCTGGACCTCGCCGGCGACGAGGGTTTCTACTACCTGCTACTCGTGATCACGGTGCTCGTTGCCGTGGGCATCACCGCGATCGGCCACGGCCGGCTCGGCCGCCTGCTGGAGGCGCTGGCCGACTCGCCACTCGCGCTGGAGACGCACGGGACGACGTCGAGCGTGCTCAAGGTGATCGTCTTCTGCGTCGCCTCGGCGGTGGCCTCCCTGGCGGGGGCGCTCAACGCCATGCTCTTCTACTACGGCGTCGGCACCTACTATCCGTCCTTCAACTCACTGACCCTCGTCGTGCTGGTCGTGATCGTCACCGTCGGCGAGCCGTGGTACGCCATCGTCGCGGCGATCGGCTACAGCGTGCTGCCCGCCTACATCTCGGGGGACACGACCGGCGACATCCTCACCCTGCTCTTCGGGCTCGGCGCGGCCACCGCGGCGTACGGCACAAGAGGCGGCACCATGCCCGCGCCCGCGCGGCGCTTCCTCGACCACCTCGGCGGCCGGGCGCCGATTCCCGCCGCCCCGCTGGACATAGCCCCGACCACTACAGCACCCGAGCCAGCCGGTTCCGCTGAACCGCCAACGATTGAACCACCGGCAACAGCCGGGCCACCGGCAACAGCCGGGCCACCGGCAACAGCTGAGCCACCGGCAACAGCCGGGCCGGGGCTGGCGCTCGCACGGCAACGATCCGCTTCGTCCCGCCGCGAGCCCACCGGCAGGGACGGGCTGGTCGTCCGTGATCTGTCCGTGCGTTTCGGTGGGGTCCAGGCCGTGGCCGGCGTCAGCCTGCAGGCACCACCCGGCGCCATCACCGGCCTCATCGGCCCGAACGGCGCGGGCAAGACCACCACCTTCAACGCGTGCAGCGGGCTGAACCGCCCGAGCTCCGGGCAGATCCTCCTGCACGGTGTCGACGTCACCCGGGAGGGGCCGGCACGCCGGGCCCGGCGCGGGCTCGGCCGGACGTTCCAGCGGACCGAGCTGTTCAACAGCCTGAGCGTGCGGCGGAACGTGGGCATGGGCCGCGAGGCCTCCCTGGCCGGCGCGAACCCGTTCACCCACCTCATGGGATCGCGCCCGTCGAGCCGCCTGCTGTCCGAGGCGGTCGACGAGGCACTGGCACTCACGGGGACGACGCGGATCGCCGACGTCCAGGTCGGGCTGCTGCCCATCGGGCAGCGGCGGCTGGTGGAGCTCGCCCGAGCCCTCGCCGGCCCGTTCGACATGCTGCTGCTGGACGAGCCGTCCTCCGGGCTCGACGAACATGAGACCGAGCAGTTCGGCCAGGTTCTCCAGACGGTGGTGAGGGAGCGCGGCTGCGGCGTCCTGCTCGTCGAACACGACATGACCCTGGTCCGCAGCATCTGCGACCACGTCTATCTGCTCGATTTCGGCAAACTGATCTTCGAGGGGATTCCCAGCGAGATGGAGAGCTCCGACCGGGTACGCGCCGCCTATCTCGGCAGCGCGGCCCTCACCACGGCGGACGTACCCGAACCGGCCCCGGACGGATCCGAGCCGGCCAGACCCGAGCCGGCCGGGAACAGGCCTGAATCGGCCGCCGACCAGCGCCTGGCCCTCCCGGCACACGAGTAGCCGGCGATGCTGACTCTCCACGAGGTGACCGCCGGCTACGGCGACACGACAGTTCTGCGCGGCGTGAGCCTCACCGTCGGCGACGGTGAGGTCGTGGCGCTCCTCGGCCCGAACGGCGCCGGGAAGACCACACTCCTGCGCGCCGCCACGGGATTCCTGCGACCGCGGTCCGGCCGGGTCTCCCTCGACGGAAAGGACATGACCGCAGAGCCCGCGCACCGGTTTGCCCGGCGCGGGGTGTGCCATCTCCCGGAGGGGCGAGGAATCTTTCCCTCGCTCACCGTCCGGGAGAACATCACCATCCAGGCCCGTGGCCGCGATGCCGAGAAGGCGGTGGCCGAGGCCGTCGACCTCTTCCCCGCTCTCGGTACCCGGCTCCGGCAGGCCGCCGGCAGCCTCTCCGGCGGCGAGCAGCAGATGCTCGCGTTGTCCCGTGCCTACATCACCAGCCCCAGGCTCGTCGTCGTCGACGAGGCCTCACTCGGGCTCTCGCCGCGGGTGACGGACACGATCTACGAGCTGCTGGCTCGGCTGGCCGAGCGCGGCGTCTCGCTCGTCGTGGTCGAGCAGTACGTGCAGCGCGCGCTGGCACTGGCCCGAACTGTCTACATCCTCAACCACGGCGCGGTCATTCACGCCGGAAGGGCGAACGACATCACCGCGGACGACATCTACGAGAAGTACCTCGGTATCGGGCACTGACCCGGCGCCGGACGGAGCTGGGTGGTTCAGAAGCTGGGTCGTTCAGAGGTTGCGGCGCCGGAAGGAGGCCGCCGCGACGCTCCAGACCAGGACCACCCAGACCACCGCCCACGCCAGATAGGCGGCGGTCAGCGAATGCACGCTGAGGAACGGGAAGGCCTCGAACTCACCCGCGGCGAACCTGTGCAGCACCGACGGGTCCTGGAAGCCGTGCATCGCCCCGCGCCACAGTCCGTCGGTGGGCAGCAGGATCCGCGAGACGGTGCCGACCCGTTCCACGGCCTCGTTGTCGAGTGCCGCGCCCACGCCGCCGATCACCCCGGCGACCCAGGCCGACCCGAACAGCCCGATGGAGACCACGCCGGAGGCCATCGGCGACACCGCGGTCGACAGCAGGACGGCCAGGGTCAGCAGCACGATCGCCTGGGCGGCGAGCAGGGCCAGTGCCGTCGCCGGCTCCGGCGGCCAGTAGCCGGACGTCGCCAGCACGACCAGGCACTGCGCGACACCGGCGAGCACCACGTAGACGGTGCCGAACACGACCAGCCCGAGCCATTTTCCGAGGAGGAACGCCGAGCGCCGGATCGGCCGGGCGAGCATCGCCAGCGCGATGCCCGACTCCGTCTCACCGGCGAGGGTGGGCCCGGCGAGAAAGGCGGTGCCGAGGGCCGCGATCAGGCTGAAGCCGAACATCACCAGGTTGAGGATCTGGGAGCAGGCCATCAGCTTCTCGCCGGATGTGAGCCCGCCGTCGTCGGCCGCGGCGCCGAGCTGGGAGAACCCCCAGGCGCTGAGCGCCAGCAACAGGACGGTGAGCACCCCCAGCGCACGCATCACCTTGCGCCGCGACGCCTCCCGCAGGGTGAGCCCGGCGATGGTGAGCACCGTCCGGACCGGCATCAGCCGTTCCGGAGTCGTCCGGGGTGCCGTCCGCCCCGGCGTCGGCCGGGGCGGCGCCGGCTGTCTGGCCTGCGTCGCCGGCGTCGGCGTCGGCTGCGTGGCGGGCGTCGCCTGCTGCGCTGTCATCGCTTCCCCTCCGGCTGACCGGCGGTGCCGGTTCGCAGAATGCCGAGCAGGCGCTCTTCCAGGCTGATCCGCGCCGGCTCGACCGCGTGCACCCGCACGCCCAGGCCAACCAGCTCGGCGACCAGCCCGGGGACGACGTCCCCGGTGGCGCCGACGGTCCCGGTGGCGCCGACGGTCCCGGTGGCGCCGGTGGCCCCGGCCTCGTCGGGCGGCAGGGCCACGGTGTACCAGTCGCCGGACTGTTCGACCCGGCCGACGGCGGCGAGACGTCGCTGCGCCGCGGGTGGGACGTCGGTGAGCCGCAGCCGCAGCTCACGCTGGCCGAGGAGCTCCGCCAGGGTGCCGGCGGCCGCGACCCGGCCGTGGTCGAGGATCACGACCCGGTCGCAGACCCGTTCGACCTCGCCGATCAGATGCGAGTTCAGCAGCACCGCGACGCCCCGCGACCGCAGGTCCAGCACGATGTCACGGACGTCGGCGCGGCCCAGCGGGTCCAGCGCGCTGGTCGGTTCGTCCAGGATGACGAGCTCGGGGCGGGCGACCAGCGCGACCGCCAGCCCCAGCCGCTGCTGCATGCCCTTGGAGAAGCCGCCCACCCGGTCGTCGGTGCGCCCCGCGAGGCCGACCAGGCCGAGGCAGTCACGCCGCTCCCCGGCCGTGACGTCGGCGCCGGAGAGCCTGATGTGCAGGGCCATCACCTCGGACGCACTGAGCCACGGCTGGTATCGGAACAGCTCCGGCAGGTAGCCGACCCGGGCTCGCGCGGCCGGGTCGGTCGCCGGCCGCCCGAGCAGCAGCACCTCGCCGGCGTCCGGGCGGACCAGGCCGAGGAGCATTTTGATCACCGAGGTCTTGCCGGCACCGTTGGGGCCCAGCAGCCCGACCACCTGCCCGCGGCCGACCTCCAGGGAGACGTCCTCGACCGCGGTGCGGCGGCCGTACCGCTTGCGCAGGCCCGAGGCCCACACGGCGGACGACGGTCGCAGGTCCCCGACCAGTCGTGCTGCCGCGTCGAGCGCGGATCCTTCGGCGACTGTCGTCAACGCAGCTCCCTGGCGACGGTGAGGATCTCGTTCTCGGTCAGCGAGCCCGCGACGGCGCACACCACCCCGCCCTGCACCCAGACGACCGCGGTGAGGGCACCGTCGCGGCTGGTCAGCGCGGTGGCGGGAATGCCGTTGACCTTCACCTCCCGGGTGGTGGCCTCCTCGGTGGGCACCGGCAGCGGCAGGGTCGAGCCGTCGGCTGCGAAGGTGCGCAGCTGGGCCGCGACGTCGGCCGGCAGGCCGGGCAGCGACAGCATGTAGTCGCGGACCGTCTCGAACGGGACGCCGGTCGAGAAGGCCCGGGGCGCGACGGCACGGGCGACGACGAGGCCGGGTGCCCCGGAGCCGGAGGACCAGACCCGGGCCGCACCCGGGCCGGCGACCATCCGCACCCGGGTGCCGTCCAGACCCGGAGGTACCGGCGGCAGGGTCTCGCCCGCGTCGGCCGCAGCCTGGGCGGCGCGTTGCGCCGAGAAGGTGAACACCGCCTCGACCTGGTCGATCGTCTCGTAGACCGGTTCGCCGACGATGCCGCCCGGCAGTCTGGTCACGGCGGGCAGGTCGAGGCCGGTCCGCCTGGTGGCGGTGGCCGCGGAGTCCACGTCGCGCAGGTCGGGTTCGCTGACCATGTCGAGGTCACCGTAGGCGCCCAGGTTCGGCAGCGCGACGAGGTCCTCGGGGCCCAGGCCGATCACCGCGACCCGTTCCGTCTGGAAGATCTGCAGCCAGCCGTTCGCGGCGGCGGTGCCGGCGCCGGCGAGAACCGTGGCGGCGACCAGCGCGGCGACGGCCGGGCGACCCGCGAACCGCCGCCCGAACGACGGCCGACCGGTGCGCGGACGGGCGTGCGCGCGGCCACGCTCGCCGGCGGACGCCTTACGCCCCGTTCCCGCGGCGGGCATGGACGCGACCAGGCGCCGCCAGGCGGCATCGACGTCACCGGCGGCATGCTCGCCGGCTGCGTGCTCACCCGCGGCATGCTCACCGACGGCGTGCTCACCGACGGCGTGCTCGCCGCCCGCGGGAACGGCGAAGGACAGTGCGGCGTGGACGGCGTCGGCGTCGGCGCGCATGGTGGCCAGCACAGCCAGGCAGCGTGGGCAGGCCGCGGTGTGCTCGCGGTCGGCGTCGGTCACTCCGGCCGGCTCGTCGAGCAGGCGGCGCAGCACGCCGTCAGACGTGTGACCCATGGCGGTTCAGCTCCTTGCGTAGTGCCGACTCGGCGCGGCGCACCGTGGTGCCGATGCTGGTCGGGGAAAGATCGAGAGCGGCGGCGACGTCGGCGTAGCTCAGGCCGCTGTGACGCAGGACCAGCGCCACCGCCTGGGTGCGGGGAAGCTGGGCGAGGGCGGCGCGCACCCGGCGGTGCTCGTCCCGCCGGACCACGGCGTCGGCCACATCCGGCACGGTGGCGTGCTCGGCCGTGGCGGCGGCCTCCTCCCGCCCGGTGCGGCGACGACGCGAGCGGATGGTGTTCAGCGCGGTGTGGGCGGCGGCGACGCAGAGCCACCCGCGGGCCCGGGCGCCGGGAACCGAGCAGCCGCTGAACGACAGGAAGACCTCCTGGGCGACGTCCTCTGCCTGGTCCCGGTCGCCGAGCACGCGGGCGGCCACGCCGACGACCACCTGGTAGTCACGCCGGAACACCTCGTCGAGGTCAGGCCGCACCGCTGCCGCCTCGCCTGCCGCCGCGCCGCGCGCCGGACGGGATCGCGCCACCCGGGCGCCCCTGCCCCCGCCGGCGGCGATGCCCCCTTCGCCGCCCCGGCGAGCCGCGGTGACGGCAGCCGCCCCGGGGCCCGCCAGGACGGGGACACCCGCCGCCTGCCTGTGCCGAATCAGGTCCATACCCACACAGCACCGCACGGCGCGCGAATGTGACACGCAGCCGCGTCCTGGGACGACCGAAGGGCGATGCGGGAGCCACGGGCGATGCGGGAGGTGCCGGCGATGCGGGAGGTGCCGACCGCGATCGGATCCGGTGACGCGGAACACAGGCCGCCAGGGTGAGGTTGCGCTGTGCATGGTCACTCTCGGATCCCTTGGCATCGCCGCCGCCAGCCTGCCGACTGACGGGCCCGACGCCGAAGTCGCCTTCGCGCGCGAGGCGGAGGCGGCGGGCTACTCGACTCTGTGGCTGGCGGGAGGCCAGGGCAACAACCTGCCCGTCATCGACCGGGTCGTCCGCGGGTCGGAACGCATCCAGGTCGCCAGCGGCATTGTCCCCGTGGATGTGGTGCCGGCCGGCGAGGTGGCGCGGACCTACGCGGATCTGGAGGAGTCCTTCCCCGGCCGGTTCGTCGTCGGCCTCGGTGGCGCGCACGGTGCCAGGCCGCTGCACACGCTCGGCTCCTATCTCGACGTTCTCGACACCGAAAAGCCCGGGGTACCGGCGTCGGCCCGGATCCTCGCCGCGCTCGGCCCGAGGGTCCTGACGCTCGCCCGGGACCGTGCCGCCGGCGCCTATCCGTTCCTGGTCACCCCCGAATATGTCGCGCAGGCACGGGTGACGCTCGGGGCCGGCCCGGCGATCGCCGTCCTGCTCAGTGTCATCCCGGAGAAGGATCCGGCGACCGCGCGGGCCATCGCCGCCGACAGCATCAGGTTTCTCAGCACCGTGCCCGGCTATCGGCGCAGTTTCGGGCGCATGGGATTCACCGAGCCCGAGATCGCGGGTCTCGATGCGAGGCTTCTCGACGCGGTGACAGCATGGGGCGACCTCGACACCATCGTCGCTCGCATCCGCGAATACCAGGCCGCCAGCGCCGACCAGGTCGTTCTGCGGATCAGTACGGGCAGCCAGCCCGTCGGCGAGTGGCTGGGCAGGTTCGCCGACGCGCTCCTTCCCTGAGCACCTGATCCGGTGGTGCGGGCTCAGCAGCGGTCAGCCCGTTTCAGGGCGACCAGCGCGGTCCGCAGCGTCGTGGCGGCGGCCGGGGCCGCGTTCGCGCCTCCGGTGAGATGGCCACCGGCGGGTGCCTTCAGGTAGACCGCCACCACGACCTCCGGCTCCTCCGCCGGGGCGAACGCCACCGTCCAGGCGTTGGTGTCGGGGTTGGCCGAGGGCGGCCCGGTCTCCGGCGTTCCGGTCTTCGCGGCGACCTGGGCACAGGGGACGGCAGCCCCCTTCGCCGTGCCCGCGTTCACGGCCTCGACCATGCCGGTTCGGATCATCTCGGCGTTCTCCGGCGGGATCACCGGCCGTGGCGCGACCGCGGGCGCTTTCCAGAGCACGGTGGCATCCCGCTCGACCTGCTCGACGATGTGCGGTGGACGCAGCTGGCCTCCCGCGGCGACAGCCGCGGCGACCAGTGCCATCTGCAGCGGCGTCGCGTAGACGCAGGCCTGGCCGATCGCCAGGTGCTCCGGCAGGCAGCGCTCGCCGTCGGCGGTGCCGGACTCGACGGAGGACACGTCGACGGACAGGCCGTCCAGGTCGCACTGGTGCTTTCCGAGCGGCTCCAGCCCGAGGGCCCGGCAGGCGGACGCGGCACCGGACCTGTCCGCGGGCTGCCCGCCGGGCCCGGCGCCGGGCTTGTCGGCGTGCTGGCCTCCGGGCTTGTCGGCGGGCTGGCCGCTGGGCTTGTCGGCGGGGCCGGGGCCGGGCGTGCTGAACCCGAAGGCAGCCGCCGCCCGGGTGATGCCTTCCGGGCCGATGTCCTTGCCGACCATGGCGAAGGCGGTGTTGCAGGACTGGCGCAGCGCGTCCACCAGGGCCGGGATCCCGACCATGTCCCTGTCGGGGCAGATGCTTCCGCCGAAGTTCCGCAGCGAATGGCCGTCCGGCAGGGGCAGGCTGCTGTGCGGTGCCAGGTGGTAGGCGTTCAGCCTGGCCGGGTCGATGGCGGCGGCGGTGACGATCTTGAACACCGAGCCGGGCTGGCTGGCGTCCCCGGTGACGGTGGTCGCGAGGTCGTCGTCGGCGGCGATCGCCAGCACACCGCCGGTGCGTGGGTCCAGGGCGACGACGGCGCCGCGGGATCCCGGGGCGGCCTGCTTCGCCTCCGCCAGCGCGCGGACCGCCGCCTCCTGGATCTCGGCGTTGTACGACGTCCGCACGTCGGCGGGCTGGCATCGCTGCCCCAGCAGGCCGCGCGGGCCGGCCAGGCCCTCCTCCGGCCGAGTGCCGCATTCGAGCTGCAGCGCCCAGGTGTTCTCCAGCCCGGTGCCGTCGGTGTCCTTCCTGGACGGCCGGAAATCACCGATCGGCAGGCCCGTGGACGTCCCGTGGCGGGTGGCGTCGACGCCGGACCCCACCGTTGCGGCGAGGACCGTGCCGTCGGCGGAGAGGATCCGGCCCCGGTTGAACGTCGCCCGCTCGGTGCGGGCGATCCCGCGGCTGCGGTCGTGGTCGCCCAGCCAGGCGCCGGCGGTGACCAGCTGCGCGTTCAGCAGCGAGCCGGCGGTGACGATTGCCAGCAGCCCGGCGAGTGCCGGCGCCCGCCAGGTCAGCGGCGACCGACGCCCGGCCCTCGTCACGTGGCGGCCGGCCGCGCCGACTGCACCGCGAGCGGGAGCGACGGAACCGGGAACGGGGGCGGAAGTGGCGGAGGCGGAGGCGGCTGGCCTGGGGCCGGCGCAGCCCGCGGCCAGCCCCACGATGCCGAGCACCACCAGCATGGACGTCCCACCGGCCGAGAGCAGCGGGGTGGTGATGCCGGAGATCGGCAGCACCCTGGTCGTCGCCAGCGCCGGCCAGACGATGTTGGCCGCCAGCATGACGGAAAGCCCGACCAGCCAGGCCCGCAGCCAGGACTCCTCACCGGCCCGCCGGGCCAGCCGGAACAGCTGGATGAGCAGCAGCGCGTACAGGACACCGGTCAGCAGGGTGCCGACGAGGCCGAGCTCCTCACCGAGCACGGCGAGGATGAAGTCGTTCTGGCGCTCGGTGCCGATGCTGTCCACTCGGCCGAGGCCAGGCCCGGCGCCGAGCAGCCCGCCGCGGGCGTAGGCGAGCAGCGCCTTCCCGGGCTGTTGCAGCGCCCGGCCCGAGCCGTGTTCGCCCATGTAGAAGGGGTCTTTCCAGAGGGCGAACCGGTCGCCCAGCACACCGACGCCCAGCAGCATCGCGACCGCTGCCAGCACCGCGAAGGAGGCGGTCGCCGCCGCGGCGTAGCGCCAGCGGCCGGTGAGGTGGACGACCAGGCCGACGATGCCGATGAAGAGCACCACCGCCGGCCCGAGGTCGGAGAGCTTGACAAAGAGCGCGGTGGCCACCACGGCTGGTACCAGCGCGTACTCGATCAGCGCCCGGCCGGCCCCGGGGGGCCGGTAGGAGCCGAACAGGCGGGGGGCGTCCGGCGGCGCCTTCAGCCGGAACGCGATCCAGCCGAGCAGGCTGAACCGGAACACCTCGGTCGGCTGGACGTGCAGCGGGCCCAGCGTGAGGCCGATCTGGGCACCCCGCTCGATGGGTGCTCTCAGCGCCAACACCCCGGATACGACCACCAGGATGAGCAGCGCGTTGCCGGTGCGCCCGTTCCGTCTGATCCACCGGTTCCGCGCCGGGCCCTCCCGGCGCCGGTCGGTCTGCGCGAGCGACCGGCCCAGGTGGAACAGCCCGACGCCGACGGCGACGGCGACCAGGTAGGCGCCGAGCGAGATCCGGTCCCCGACACCGACCCGCATCCGCAGGACGAACCCGAGCGCCGTGAGCGCCTGGACGGTGACCACCAGCAGGCCGAGGGCCGGGTCGCCGACGCGGCGGGCGCCCCGGAGCAGCAGCACCGTGATCATGGTGTGGAGGGCGACGGTGGCCACGGCCCACATCGGGTCCACCATGGCCGGCCGGTGCCACCAGAGGGCGAAGACCAGCGCGGCGAAGAACAGGCCCGGCCACGCGGCGTGCGAGGGCGCGACCGGGTCCCGCGATCGACGTCCGCCCACCGTGCCGAAACCCGTGGCGGCGGTGCTCACGTGAGCAGCGGCAGGAAGATCGCGATGACGAGGACGGTCGCCCCGGCCATGCAGAGCCAGAAGATCAGCCAGCTTCTCCGGCGCTCGGCGTCCTCGGCGCGCATCTGGTCAAGTGGGTCGGGCGCCTGCGGGATTCGCCGCTGTTGGCCCGGTGCCCGCCTGCCCGCGAGGCCGCCGGCGGGCGGCGGGGCCGTAGCGGCCTTCCGGGCCGGGGGCGCGTGCACGGCGGGAGGCATCGGCCGGGACGGAGCGGCCGGCCGGATCGCCCGCGCCGACCGGGGCGGAGCGGGCCTGCGCGGCTGGCGTTGGCGGGGGGTGAGCGGGGGGTGGCCGAGCCGCGCCAGCCACTGGTCGACGACGAACGCGCTCAGCACCGGCTCGGCCGGCGGGGAGGACGCCGCGTCCCGCGCGACCGTCAGAAGCTCGGCGACCAGGCCCGGGGGGAGACCGTGCTGGAGGAGGCCGCGCAGCTCCTCGGCGAACTGCCAGCCGTTGTCGGTGCGTGGATCTTCGAGCTCCGGCCGGAACAGCAGGTCGACCATCAGCCGGCGTTCCACGACGGGCTCGGGCAGCAGCACGGACCCCGACAGCTGCGCGGACTCCGGCAGCAGCGCGGACTCCGGCAGCGCGGGCTCGGGCAGCTGCGCGGGCTCGGCCCACAGCGGGTCGAGCTTCGGGCCGACGAGGTGGCGGCGGATCTGCCCACGCGCCCTGGCGGGCTCGAGCACGCTGTCCGCGATGACTCGAGCGTCCCCGCCGTGCCCGAGCCGGTTGTTGAGCACATGCAGCGTGACGGCCAGCGTGGTCGCCAGGGTTGCGGCGTCCGTCCCGGTGGGAAGCTGTTCGGCGACGCGGCCGAGCGGCACGCCGGCCAGCACGAGCGCGAGCACAACCCCGAGCTCCCGCCGCTGCACCGGGTCGGGCAGGCCGGCCGGCGGGTGGTTCCCGGCCCATGGGCGGTCCCGGTCGGGGTGGCCGGCCTCGGCCCAGATCCTGATGGCGGTCTGCGCGGCGCGCAGCCGGCCGGCGGCGCCCGGCTCGCTCGCACCGATCTGCTCCCACCAGCGTTCCACGACGGTCCGCACCGCGGCCGGACCGAGGCCGCATTCGCTCACCGCGCGCTGGATCGCGCGCTCGACATTCCGGTCGAGGTCGCCCACGCCCGGGTCGGGGCCGTCACCGGCGCCGGCCGCGGAAGGCACGTCGTCCGACGCGGCGGCGAGGGACTCGTCGAGCACAGCCTCGACGAGTCGCTCACCGAGGATCGCCCACACGGGCTCGGCGGACGCCACCAGCACCGGGGCCGTCCCCATCCGCCAGCCGCTGCGCAGCCACCCGAAGCCGTCCGCGCGCAGGCGCCGTATCTCGTCACGCAGCAGCGCGGCGGTCTCCGGCCGCCCGATCTCGGCCGAGTCGCTTTCACCGCCGCGGCCCTGCAGCACCCGGCGCAGGGACCAGAGGTGACCGGAGGCCGCCATCGGCGCGCTCGCGGCGCGGACGACCCAGGGCGCCACGGCGGGCAGCGAGTCCGGAAGCGGATCGGCGAGCGCGCGGGCCACCCTGGTCATTCCGCCCGGCCCGTACTCCCGGTAGGCCTCCACCAGCTCGACGGCGACCTCCGCGGCGGCGCCGAAGTCCTCCGGCGGCAGCGCGGACCCGTATCGCACGCGCAGCCGGGTCTGCTCGAAGTCGGAGTGGCTCGTGCGGTCGAGAAAGATGTGCCGCAGCGGGGACCGGCGCTCCGCCGTCTCGGCGGTGGAGAACGACCAGTCGTGGCCGGGCAGTCCGCCCAGCAGGTCGTCGAGAACCTCGATGAGGCCGAACATCAGCGGGTCGACCCAGCCCGGGTATCCGACGGCGCTGACCTGGCCGGCCGGGTCGGCCAGCACTCCGGCCACCAGCTGGACCAGGGGTTCGTCCAGCTCGCGTGCGGCCACGCCGAGCCCGCGCAGCGACGTCTCGACGTCCGGGGTACGCAGTCCCGCCGCGGACGTCGGACGTCGCAGCCGGACGGCGTCGACCTGCCCTGCGGCCGGTCCGAGGCCGCCGTGCCACCCCGCGCCGAACCAGCGCGGCCAGGCCCGCAGGGCGAGCGCCAGGCGTGGCGGCAGGAGGTGCTCCGGGCCGACGAGGGCATGCGCGAGGACCGAGACGCGGCCCTGCGGGTCGAGCGCGGGGACCCTGCGGATGACCGCCGCCTCCCCCTCGGCCTCGTCCGGCCCGAAGCGCAGGTAGCACAGCGATCCGTCCGGTCCCTGCCCGGAGGCGGCGAGCACGGTGCTGAGCAGCCGCGTGTTCCAGGACGCGAGTCGCCGCAGGTCCTCCAGCGAGGTCAGCGCCGGCCCGACGCCCTCCTGGCCGAGGGGCGACTGCCGGCCCGGCACCCAGTGGTAGACGATCTGATGGATCGGGTGCGGGTCCGCGGCGCTGCCAGGGCTGGACACGTCAGATGCCCACCTCTCCGGTCCGGTCGCCGACGAAGACCGAGCGGTCGATGATGCCGGCCATCGCCAGTACCGCCACCAGCGGTTCCAGCACCCGGTTGGGCTGGACGCGGCGGCGGTAGTACCCGGGCCGGTCGAGGGCTTCCTCGGTTCCGGTCGCCGAGGCGAAGTGCAGGGTCGCCCGCCGGCATTCACGTACCGGCGCGAGCCAGGCCGTGGCGTTCCGGCTGTACAGCAGCCCGTAGGCGACGGTGCTCTCGTCCAGGATGTCGTCCAGGTCCACCTCGCCGCGGGTGCGCTCCCGGCGGTACCAGTCCTGGACCGGAGGCTGGAACCGCAGGACGTCCGACTTGTTCACGACGACGGCGGCGTCGATGTCGAACAGGCCGGTGCGCTGATCCATCCGGCCGACGAGCTTGAGCTTCCCGAGGACGGCGTTGAAGGCCTCGTCGTCGATCTTCCCCGGGCGGCCCGCCAGCCCGCTGTGGTGCGGGTCCACGACGAAGACCAGGGCCCCCGCGGCGTTCACGAAATCGGAGGAACGCCGGTTGCTGGCGAAATCCTCGCCCCGGATGTCGTAGAAGGTGACGAGACGGTCCCGCCGGGTCCGGAGATTGGTGATGATCACGGCGTCCACGAAGGACACCGCCTCGTCCTCCGGCGTCAGGGTGGCGGGCAGTACCGCCGACCTGCCCAGCAGCGGGTCCACCTGGTCACGCACGTATTCGCGGTGCCGGCGCGGGTCGGCCACCGTCACCGACAGGCCGAGATCGTCGAGGCCGCGCTGGTTCACCAGCTGGCCTATCATCGCCGCCAGCAGGTGGCTCTTACCTACCGTCGTCGCCCCGACCATCCCGATGACGAACGGCTCGCCGTACCAGCCGTAGGGATAGAAAAGGTAGTGCGTCGGGTCCTTGAAGGGATTCGGGCACCGGAGGTATTTGCTTGCCAGCCAGGCCTGGAAACGCCGCCGGTGCTGGTCCTGGTCGTCCTCCCGGAAACTGCGCAGGAGGCTTTCGTCGACGGGCTCGTACACATCCCGTTCGGCGTCGTACTCGTAGAACTCGCCCTCGTACGCGTCCGGCCATTCATCGAAGACGTACAGGCAGATCGGGCATCGTACCTCAGGCACAGCTCTGTCCCCCGTTCCTCACCACCGCTAGAGGCTGCCCAGACCGACGATCACCACAAGCAGGAACACCACGATCGTGACGATGGCGACGATCACCTTCATGGCCAGATCACCCGAGACCGGTCCCGGTCCCGGTCTCGGATCCGGATACGGATCCGGTGGAGGCTGTCTGTGGGTGATCGTCTCGTCGTGGGATTGTTCGAACCCGGGCCCGGGCCCGGGTTCGGGCCGGCGGCGGCTGTGGCCGGGCCGCCTGCGGCCCGGCGGAGGATACGACGGCGCAACCGGCGCCCGGCGCCATTCCTTGTCCTTCACCAGGCCGTTGAACCGGTCCCGCCCGGCCAGCATCCCCGCGGGGTCATACCGCGTCCGGTGCTCGGGCCGCCGTTCGCGCAGCCGCGCGAGCATTTCCGCCGCGACCACCGGGGAACCGGGCTCGAAGACACCCGCGAAGAAGCCCTCGGGAAACCAGGTCGAGATGTTCGGCTCGGTGACGGACGAGCTTCCACCGGACCAGCCCGGAACCGGGTCCGGGTCCGGGTACTGCTGTTCGCCTCGGGGCCAGTAGCCGTCGGCATCAGGGCGCCAGCTGGGCAGCGACTCCGGCGGCTCGCCGGTCGCGGCGTGCAGGATGAGCCAGCAGGCGCGGGAGACGTCCTCGGTGAAATCGGCGATCAGGTCGGCGCGGGGCGGGTCCAGCGTGCTCCACGGCGGCGCTTCCACGTGCGGCCGGTGCGCCCCCGCCCAGCAGGCGTGGCTGAAGTCGAAGATGAGCGCGGTCTGGCCATCCCAGAGGATGTTCTCCGGGGTGAGGTCCCGGTGCACGATCTCGGCGGCCTGCAGCCAGTACAGCCCGTGGAACAGGCTGGCCGCGAACCGACGGCATTCGTCCGCGCCCAGCGGGCCCGCGCGCCGCAGCCGCCGCCCCAGCGTCTCGCCGTGGGACAGCGACGTCGTGAGGAAGAACGGGGCGTCGCCGTGCTCACTGAAACCGATCAGGCGGACGAGCTGGTCCGGGTACCGGAAGGGGCGGTGGCGGTCCGGGCGCGGACCGTTGCGCTCCATGGCGTGCCAGAGGGTCAGCAGGATCTCGATCTCCGCGCGGAGATCCTCCGCGGCCTGCCCGTCGGCCGGGGAGACCCGCTTGCGGGCGACGGCCTGCGCCGCACCGCCCGGGCCGGGCAGCGTGCCGCGCTGCACCTGGTACGGAGGGCCGCTGACCTCGTCCTCGGGGTCGAACTGCACCCACCAGCTCCCCCGGGGGCCTTCCGGGGTGTCGCCGTCGATACCGCCGGCAAGGCCGCTGTCAGTCATGGTCATGCACCACCCACCAGGCGACGAACGCGACGTTCCCCAGCAGGAGCACCAACAGAGCCATCTGCATGATCAATTCTGCTCACCGGTGCCCCACGCTCCGCGCCGGCGACGCCCGCCCGGCCGTGTCGTCAAAGATGAACCAGCCCTGGTCCCAGAAGAGATTCAGCCAGGTGTGCCCCACCTGCAACGGGTAGCCCGGATCGCGGGGAGACAGCGTGACCTCCGCGACCAGCGGGGTGTCACCGACGACGGCCTGGTGACGCGGGTCCCGCGACGGGGTGATCGTGACCCGGCCGTCGGGATTGACGCGGACCTCGGCATGTGCCTCGGCGGAGATGTGCGAGTCGCGCCGGCGCGAGACGCCGAACACCAGGTCCCGGTTGATGACGGTGGCCGGGCCCAGCGACCGGGAGCGGTCCCGGCCGGGGTCCCGCGGGTCGGTGAGAAACGCCTGCAGGCCCCAGTCGGCCCGCGACTCCACCGTGAGCTGCGGCCGGCCCTGCCGGACCCCGGGAGTGCCGTCGAGGATCACGGCGAAGTCGTCGTGGAACCAGACCTGTCGCCGGCCCTCCCGCTCCAGGGCGGCGGTGAGGACGTCCTGGACCGCCGGGCCCGCCTGGCTCAGCTCGAGCCCGAGAGTCCGTAGCGACGCCTCGGCCCGCCTGGCATCGTCCGAGTTGAGCCGCACCCGGACCCGGCGGGGGGCGACGAGTGCCGGGCCGCAGGTCGCCCGCCGACTTTCGTCGAGTGTTCGCCAGGCGATCTGCTCCAGCACGTCAGATGAAGAGTGACCACGTGCGCTGACGGCCTTGTGCCTGGCCCATTCGCGTAAACGGTCCCATTCCGGCCCGAGCCTCACGCGCGCCTGTCCCCCATATACACAGCCGGCCCCCCGGTACACGAGCAGTGCAGATTGTCATCTTATGATGTGAAGATTACTCACAACAGTGAGGGTCCTGCGTCCGTCAGCACCCGGACAGCTGGCGGCCACGGCGTCCCGGTCGCCGTCAGTAGCCGGGCGGGCGTGACGATGATGGTAGATTTGCCCCGCCGCTGGCGGTTCTGCCCCAGTCGGTAACCGGATCGGGGGCGGTACGGGGCACATGAGCAGCATCACCAGCAGCAGTACCGCGGGAGCCAGCCCGAGGTCCGGCCATGGCGCCTAGCGGGCCGCCGGTCCAGCGGCGCATCGGGCTGTGGGGAGCCACCCAGAGCGGCAAGACGACCATGCTCGCCGCCCTGCAGATAGCCGCCGGCCAGCAGGTCCGAGAAGACCGCTGGATGGTCATCGGGGCCAACCCGGCGTCGTCGACGTTCCTGAGCCGAAACGTCGACGTCCTGACCACGGACAAGAAGTTCCCGGTGGCGACGGAGGCCGCCGAGCCGCTCTCCTGGCTCTTCTACCGCCCGGACCCGGCGCCGCGCGGGCTGAACGCGTGGCTGCGCAGGCGGTTTCGGCGCCCGCTGGCCACCGGCCAGCAGGTGTTCGAGGTCAACACGCTGGACGTCGGCGGCTACATGTTCCGCAACCATCTCGGCGAGGTTCTCGACGACCCATACCACGACTACTACGACGACGAGGACGAGGGGCTCCCGCTCTTCGACCCCGAGCAGACCGCGGGCGCGGACGCCGACGAGGTCATGCGCGCCATGGCCGACTGCGACGGGCTGGTCTACCTGTTCGACCCGGTCACCGAGCACCGGGAACAGAACTCCTTCCAGTACTTCGCCCGGGTGCTCGACCAGATCGGCCGGCTGTCCCACGAATCCGGGCGGATCCGGAACGGCCGGCTTCCGCACTACCTGGCGGTCTGCGTCAACAAGATCGACGATCCGGGTATCTACCGGGTTGCCAGCCAGAACGGCTACATGCTCAGCGGTGACAACGACCTGCTGCTGCCCGAGGTGCCCCGCGAGTACGCCGCCGAACTCTTCGAGCGGCTGTGCGACGGCCGGGAGGCAGGCGGCGCCGCCCAGGTTCGCCGGATCATCCGTCGGTTCTTCGACCCCGATCGGGTGGCCTACTTCGCGACCTCGTCCATCGGGTTCTATGTGCAGCCGGGCCGGCTGTTCCGGCACCGCGACAACCAGAACGTGATCTCCGGGCCGGACGGGCGCCCACGAATCCGCGGCGAAATCCGGCCGATAAACGTGCTCGAGCCGTTCCTGTGGCTGGAGGACGAGATCCGGCGGAACCCGCTGCCACCGCCGATCATCCCGGAACCCGCGGAATCCCCGGAATCCCCGGAGCCGGATTCGGAGCTGGACTCGGAGCTGGACTCGGATTTCTCGGACTTCACCCGGTCCGGCCCACCCCCAGACCTGTGAGGCCAGACCTGTGAGGCCGAAGCTGTGAGCCCGCCGGCCGCAGCACCCGGGCCGCCAACGCCGGCCGGGCCCACCCTGCGGGTCGGGTGGGCGCTCATGGGCAAGGAGCGCGGCGGTTTCACCGACTACGTCGTCCTCCGGTCGAACGAGGCCTACTTCAGCAGGTCCGCCTACCAGACGATCCTGCACCGGTACTCCCCCGGAACACCGCCACACGCGCAGCGCACCAGCCTGCCCGGGTCGCTGCCCTGGGTGACGGTGAGCTACGCCCCACTCGGTCGCGACACCGGGCAGACCGTGCTCGGGATCGCCGAACGCACCTGGTCCGACGAGGCCGACGCGTCCGGGCGCCCCATCGCGCACACCCGCTACCTCTGCGTCCCGTTCAGCGCGCTCGCCGCCGCTCCGGTCTCCTACGCGGGCCTGCACACCGCTCTGGCCAGCCCGACGATCCAGCGCCCGGCGGCGGGAACCCAGCCCGCGGTGCCGGGGACCGCCGTGGGCAGCCTGCCCGTCACCGTGCCGCGCCTCGACCCGGCACGGATCGCCGAAAGCCTGGCCACCGACGACGAGCAGTGGTTCCTGCTGGCCGCCGAGGCCGCGGCGCTCGTCCTGGCCGGCAGGGTGGCCATCCTCGGCTTCCCGGCTCCCAGCCGCGACGAGCCGACCGCGCGGGCACGGCTGCGATTCCTCGACGCGGTAGCGGCGCTGCTGCCCTACGGCCAGCGGGCCCGGCTGACCGCCAGCACCTGGGCGGTCAGCGGCGCCGCTCACCGGATCCGGCTCGCCTTCACCGACCAGCCCCGCCAGGGTGACCTGGTTCTGCGCTGGCGCGACCCGCGACCGCGGCCCGCCCAGCTGCCGGGCCCGGCCGCCGACTACTTCGATCTGCTGCTGCGGCTGCGCGACCAGGCAGGCGGATCGCTGGCCGCCCTCGTCGCCCACCTCACCGGCTACCCGACCGCCTACCCCGCCGCCTGGCACCGGCTCAGGGCGACCGCACGCGCCTACTTCCACCTGCACGAGATGGGCGGGGGCGACACCGCCGACGCACTGGCCGCCCTGGTCGCCCGGCGGCTGGCCCCGGGCCGGTTGTTGCCTGACACCGCCCCGACGGACGCCGAGCAGTGGCAGGCCGTCCAGGAGAAGGCGGTGGAGGAGGTCGCCGAGCTGGTACGCGCCGCCTGGGACGACGAGCGGCCGCGCGACGACGACGCGGCGCGGACGTTCAGCCGGCGGCTGCTGGCCGTGGTCGCGCAGGTGCCCCGGGACGACCTCGCCCTCGAGCTGATCCGCCTGGCCGTTCTCGATGACCTCGGCCTCGACGGCGCCCCGAACACAGGCACAGGCATGGACGCCAGAACCGCCGGCGAGCGTCAGGCGACGGCGTCGACGCGACGCTGGCTGCGCTGGCTGGAGGGCGCGCCCGAGCTCGCCGACCAGACGCGCCCCTTCCGCGCCGTTCTCGACGGCTCCCCCAACCCGGACGTCGTCGAAACGCTGCACGGCCGGGCCCGCTACCTGCTGTCGCTCTCCCAGCTCGCCCGGCTCCGCGGCACCGGCGCCGCGATGGTGGTCCTGCTGGATCCCTGGCTGTGGCAGACCGTCCCAGCCCTGTCGCCGCGGCACCGGCAGGACTGGGCCGCCGAGATCCGCGGCTTCCGCTTCGGCACCCCGAGCAGGGCAGCCCGCTACGACCTGCTCCTGCTGATCCTGGGTGAAGCCCCCGGCAGGCCGTTGGGACGCCGGATCAGCACGATGGCGACGGACTACACGGCGGCGTTCCAGGAGCACTTCGCCACCCTGGTGCGGGAGCAGGGGGCGGACGGGCGGGTCGACCAGGCCCTGACCGCCCTGGCCCGTTCCATCCTCGACACCGGCTGGCCCCAGGACGAGGCGCAGGTGGACCTCATGCTCAGGGTGCTGGAGCAGCTCGTCCGCCTGGTCCAGGCCAACATCGACCAGCGTGATCGGCCACCCGGGCTGGCCGTGCTGATCAAGGTGGTCGGCCGATTCCTGATCAGGAACCCGTGGGCCAGGAACCTGCCAGCCGGCCGGCAGTGGCGTATCTGGCTACCGAAAATCTGACCGGGAGACCTGCCGCCGAGGATGCGGAGGCCGCAAGCGAACAACGGAGGATTCTGGTCGTTGGAACGACCAGAATCCTCCAGTCCAGTGTTCGTGCCCCGTTCCCAGGTGCAGGATCGAACCTGCGTTGACCCGCACAGGGAAGGTTGCTTCGTGCACGTTCAAAGATATGCCGCCAGCCATGTGACGCGGTCGCGGCCTCGTGGCCGTCTCATCGGCGCCGCACTGTTCGCGCTGACGGTGGCCGCGCTTGTGGGTTGCTCCGGGACGAGCGGCCCGACTGGTCCGGACTCCGCGGCGCCGCCGCCGACGGCCCGGCCGCCCCAGGCGCATCCGGCCAGCAGCGAGGGCCTGCAGGCCATGTGCAGGTACGGCGGATACATACCGGCGATGCCGGCGTATACCGGGCCCGCGCCACATCCGATCGAAGGTCTCCAGCCTGGCCAGAACACCGGTGCCGTCGCCCTCACCTCCATTCTCTGGAGCGATCCACCGGACGACCTTCGTGGTGCGTTCAATGTTCTCACCCGCGATCATTCCGGTGCCCTCATCCCGGATCTCAGCCGGACACAGCTCGTCGTGTGTGTCACCCGGACCGGCTCGTCTCCGTCCGGAATCGTGTGCGAGGACCTCGGCAGCAACGTTCGACTGCTGCGCAGTAATTACCGGATGACGGTTCTGGAAGCTCATACCGGCAAAGTGGTCCAGGTCACCGATATGGGCGCGGGGATCGAGGACTGCCCGAGCTTCGCCTACGTCGACGGCACCGATCCCGCCGTGTTCACGAGCTTCGATGGAGGCCAGACCTACGACGTGCTACGGCCGCTGGTGCTGTGGGACGGAGTGACGGCCCATCCCGCCGTACCTGGCACGACATGGACCGGCCGGGGCTGACGCCCTGGATCTGTGGCCCGCGCGGGAGGGCCGGACCCACGCCAGGTCGTCGAAGAGCCGACGCTGCCTGACGCCGCTCTAAGGCCGGCGCTGGTACCGGCCCAGCGGCAGCACCGTGGGCGGGCCGCCGCGGGCCGGGCTCAGCAGCAGCGCACCCAGCTGTGAGCGGTCCGACCTGACCCCGACGTGGTAGTCGCCTGTCGGCAGCTCGGCGCCGAGCCGCACCCGCAGCGCCCGCGGCGGGTCGCCATCGGCCTGGACGTCCACGACGAGCACGCCGCCCGCGGACCCGTCATGGTGGACCGTGATCAGCTCGCCGGCCAGCTCACACCGTTCCAGCGGGACGTCTCCCGCCGAGATCACCCGCAGGCTCCCGCCGGTCAGCCGGCCGGCCAGGACACGGTGGACGCGCAGGCTCACCGTGTGCGGGTAGAGCTCCGTCCCGCGGACCCTCGCCGCGGCGAGCAGCGCGGCTCCCCGGGCAGCCGCGTACTCGGGCTCCGCGACCGGCCACACCGGCACCTGCGCCTCCCCGCCGCCGGCGGCCTCAGCTTCGCCGAGGACTCCCGAGACGTCAGACACGCCGGAGACACCGGAGACGCCGGAGGCGTCGGAGCCGCCGGGCAGGTCGACCGGCCAGGCCTCGGCGACCGCTGTCCGGACCGCCTCGACCGCCGACGGCAGGAAGCCGAGGCCGCCGACGACGATCACCTCCGGCCAGGAGGCTCCGCCCCGCGCCACGGCATCCCCGCCTTCCGGCTGGCACAGGTCCTCCGGCTGGCACAGGTCCTCCGGCTGGCACAGGTCCTCCGGCCGGCGCAGGTCACCCCGCCGGCGCAGCAGCCCGCCGACGGCGGCCCGCACCGTCTGGGCGACCGGCTCGAACGCGGCCGCCAGCTGGCCCGCGCTCAGCTCCCGGCCGGGTCCGAAGACCAGCGCGCTGCCGGCGTCCCGGTACGGATCGGCCGTGGTCCCGACCGGGCCGGCGCGGACCGGCTCCCGGCCGGCACGCGCACCCCGCAGAAACGTCAGGACCAGGTCGTTCTCCGTCCTGATCGGCACCGTGTCGTCACCGATCCCGCCGAATGCCCCGGGTCCGACGCGTCCGGCGGGACCGGCGGAGCCAGCTCGCCGGACCGCGTCCACCGCGAAACCGCGGCCGGCGTACCCAGGCTGGATCCAGCGTTCCAGCAGCCGGACGGTCCCCATGCCCACCGAGGCCGAGGCGGTGCCAGCCGGGGCGGTGGCGACCTCGACCAGGGCTGCCTCGACCGAGTCCGCGCCGATGTCACAGACCAGCACGAGGCGCCCCGGGATCCCCGGCCCCCCGTCCACCGCGAGCTGGTCGGCCCGGACGGCCGCGGCGCACACCGCCGTGCTGTGGACGGCGACGGCGTCCTGGGGCAGCCCCAGCCCGGCCGCCAGCGCCTGCTGGAGCCGCGTCCGGACCTGCGCTCCGGAGTCGGTCGCGAAGCAGTCACCGGTCACGGCGACGGCGAGGCCGGCGGCGGACCGCAGATCCCACGGGCCGGCCTCACCCGCGATCGTGATCTCGCTGTCCGCGGCCAGCGTCGAGAGGAGGTCCCGCCCGGCCGCCACCGGACCGCGCGGTCGCGCAGCGGCGGGACCGGTGACCATCCACGCCCCGGCCCGGCCGCCGGCGCCAGCGCCAGTGCCAGGCCCAGCGTCGGTAGCGCGGTCGCGGTCGGTGTCGGTGTCGGTGTCGGTGTCCAGGATGACGAGCCTGGTGAACTGGGTGCCGAAGTCGACGCCCGCCCGGTGGCCCGGTGGCCTGGCGCTCATCTGGGCGGCCCCGCCACGGCGGCGGCACTCGAACCGGCGGCCCCGCTCCGCAGGAACGAGTCCACCAGTGCTGGGCGAGTGTGATGCAGGGCCCTCAGCAGCTGGGCGAACCGGCCCGGCGGCCCGTGCCGTTCGCCGTAGCGGGCGATCTGCAGCGCGGCCAACAGCGCATCATCCCCATGGACCGCCAGCAGCCGCAGATCGATCGGCGCGGGACGCGGGGTCACCAGTGCCTGGAAGACGGCCAGCGCCGGCGGCAGCTGCCCGCTCGGCGGAGTGAGCCAGCGGAGCCATCCGCCCTGCGCGGCGTTCAGCGCCGCGAAGCTGCCCGACCGGGTGAGATGGATGATCCAGGAGACCGCGGCCTCGGGCAGCTCCTGCAGCGCCGCCCGGACGGCCTCTCCGCCGCCGGAAAGCTGCAGCAGCAGGAGCGCTCCGGCGTGCGTGCGTGCCACCCGGTCGGTGTCCCTCCCGTCGCCGCGGATCAGTCGGGCGAGGATGCCGTCGAGGCGCTGGAACGTCTCGAGGCGGTTGGCGAACACGACGGCGTCCTGCAGGTCGGCCATGGTGCCGCCGGAGAGCAGGATCCGCAGGGCGTCGGCCTCCTCGGGCTCCCGGGCGAACCTGCCGGCCATCGCCGCCCGCCGTCGGCTGCGGGCCTTCTCCAGGCTTTTGCTGGCCGGCAGCGGGGAGACGAAGGCCGGGTTCGTGTCGGTGAGCACGTCGAGCAGGTCCTCGGCCTGGTCGACGTCCAGTGGGTCACGCCAGGCGGACAACGCGTGGACCAGGCCGGCGGTGTCCTGGAAGAGGGCGCGGGCCGACAGCAGGCGGCGGAAGTACTCACGGCCGTAGCTGCTCGGCGGCTCCGCGGCTTCCGGCAGGTCACCCCAGGGAACCAGCAGCCTCGACCGCCCGCCGGAGATCTGCCCCTGGGTGGTGAAGGCCAGCCGGAAGGGGGTCGGGTTGTCGGTCGCGGTGGTCACGGCCACCCCGGCGAGCAGACCGGCCGGCAGCAGGGCGAGCACCGCCTCGATGAAGCGCAGGCGCTGCTCGGTGGTCAGGGCCGGCGGGGCGCCGACCACCGACACCGGGCCGTCGAGCAGCCCCGCGGCGACGGCGGCGACCGCGCCGAAGCCGAACGCGTCGACGTCCAGGGCACCCAGGCGCTGGTCGGCGGCGACGAGTTGCAGCCGGCTCGGCCGGGAGCCGGCTGCCGCCGACGCGGCGGCCGCGAGGCTCAGGCCGGTGATGCCGACCCCCGAATCCACGAACCGCGCGAGGCCGGTGTGGCAGCACCAGTCCGCGCCGCACACCGCGAGCCGCCCACCGCCGTCACCGAACAGCACCAGCCCGTCGGACGTCCCGCCCGGTGGACCGTCACGGCGCACGCCGGGGGTGTACAGCCGGGCGAGCTCCCAGATTCCGCGGCCGTCCGCCGAGGCGGGCTGCGGTGACGGGGCCGGATCGACCCAGCCGGCGCCGAGCTGGACGCGGGTGCCCGCCGCCAGCCGGGACGACGGGTCGTCCGGCACCGCCTCGCCGTCGGTGGGCTCCGTGTTCCGGCGGAGCAGCCGGCGGCGGGCTTTGGGCTCGCCGATCAGCCTGCCGAGCCGCTGTCGCTCGTCGGCGCGGCGGTCCGGCCACAGCTCGTCCAGGGCAGCCGTCCAGGTTCTGCGGCGAGCGACGCTGAACGGAGCCCGGTCGGCTTCGGCCCAGAGCCATTCCTCGAGCGCCGGTGTCAGCGCCTCGGCCCGGCCGCTCCACCCGGCGAGCCGGACGACAGTCAGCATCGCCGCCTCACCGATCCCGTCCGCGGCTCCGACCGCGGTGAGATCCGGGTGACCGACGGACTCCTGGCTGTTGCCGCTGTTGCCGCCCAGCACGCGGAACGGGCGCAGCACCGCGTCGGTCTGCGGCTGCCCGGCGGCGGCCAGCCACTCCACCAGCTGGAGCAGCCCGGGCACTCCCCGGCTGGCGAAGTACCGCACCAGCACCTGCAGGGTGCGCGCCGGGCTGGCGGCGAGCCCGTTGCGGACCGGGGCCCAGGTCGCCCGGTCCCCGGTCGCCCCTCCGTGCTCCCGGATGATGTCCGCGGCGAGCTCGACCGCGTCCAGCGGCGGCGGGTCGTCGTCCGCTCCCGGCTCCAGCAGCCCGCCGACGATCGCGGCGAACATCGCCTCGGGCGCACCCTGCAGGTGCGAGGCCAGGTCCCGGTATTCCCGCCCACCCGCGGCGCAGAGCCGGACCACGAGGTCGACCACCGCCGGGGCCAGCGCCGGGGCCCAGTGGCGGGCGACCAGGGTGAGGTCCTCCGGCCGGGCGAACGGCAGCAGCAACGGGACGAGGACGCCGGTCGGGTCCGCCGGCGCGGGCAGGGCGGCCAGGTGCCGCCGGAGGTGCTCCGGGCCTGCCCTCCCGGCGGCGAACCGGGTGGCCAGGTCCAGCGCGGCGGTCTCGGTGAGAGCCTGGAAGATCTCCCCGGGCCGGCTGAAGCTGCGCGGCGTGATGTCCTCGGCGAGCCATCCCAGGACTGTGCGCAACCCGGCTTCGCCGTCGCCGTGGCTGTGGTCGTGGCCGAGCCCGTTGTCGCGGCCGATCCCGTTGTCGTGGCCCGCGTCGTGGCCGAGCCCGTGACCGGCGCCGTGGTCGGCCGGCCGGTTGCCGTCGATCAGGTAGGCCAGCAGGGAGGCGTAGCGGGGAGCCCATTCGTCGTTCGGGTTCGGCGGGCCGAACCGCGGGGGTGCCGTCGGGTCGACCAGCCGGCCGGTGCCGCCGAGGTCCTGTCCGAACGCGACGCGCAGCCGGTGGCTGGTCGCGACGTCTACCCAGGTACCGGCGGCGAGAGCGCCCTCGGCGCCGGCCGGCAGCAGCGCGGCCACCAGATCGAGAAAGGCGATCCGGGCCGAATGGGTGGCCAGCTCGGGTACGGCACGCACCACGACCGGACCGTCCAGTGCCAACGCGGCGGTGACGACCGCGCCGCGCAGGAAGCGCAGGGCCGGGCTGGCCAGGGCACCCGCCCGGCGAGGCGGCGACGCGGCGGGGCGCAGGGACAGCGCATGGCCGCCGGTGACCTCGGGAAGCCGGCGCAGCTGGCTCACGGTCGCCACCCGCACCGCCTCGTACAGCGCCGTGAAACTCCCCAGGTGACGGCGGAAGTCGTCCAGCGGCAGGCAGAAGAAGCGGGTGGGGATGACGACCCGGCCGGTGGCGTCGACCGCCATGGCCGGGTCCGCGGGCCATTCGCGGATCGCGACTCCCACGTAGGGCGTCTCGCCGGACGTCGCGGCGGTGAAGGTGATCCACGGCAGCGCGTCCGGCTCGCCCGCGCGCTCACCGGCCGGCGAGCCGGGCGAGAAATGCTGGATGATGCGTTCCAGCGTCGCCGGTCGAAGCCGGGCCCCGCCGGCGCACAGGATCTGGTAATCCTCGCGCTGCCCGGGCTCCTTGCCCAGCAGCGCCCATTCGAAGCCGACGGTGCCGGTCACCGGCGCTCCCCGTTGATCCGGGTCACCAGGCCCACGACCGGCTCCAGGACGTTCATCGGCGCCACCCGGCCGCGGATGCGGGGCACCCCACCGGTCATCACGATGTTCGAGTAGTCGACGGGGTTGAACCGGCCGTCCGGGCCGACGAACAAGCCGATGGAGGAAGTCGCGTAGAAACGAACCCGCGACGGGTCGAAGAATCCGCCGATCGCGTCTCGTAGATGGGAGGCGCCGGTCGATCTGTTGCAGAGCTGATCGAAGTAGCGATGGGCGACATCGTTTTCGATCCTGGGCGGCCCCGATCCGTTGGCCAGCGTGTTGAGCCTGCCGTCCAGGGCGACCCCGAGCACCCGGGGGTCGTCGAACTTCGTGACGCAGACGGCGAGGTGGTGCGGCAGCAGCCCGCCCCGGCTTCGCCCCGCGGTGCGGACCTTCTCGAGCACACGGTTGATCATGGCATCGAAATAGGCGTAGTTGTCGCCGTCCGCGCGGTCCCGCTCCCGGATCGGGTCGAAGAGAAGGACGATCCCGTCGCAGCGGACCAGATGGTCGACCAGCTCCTCGTGCTGCGCCGCGCCACGGTCCGGAGGGCGGCGAGCCGGGGTCGGCGCGCTGGTCTCGTCGTCGTCGAACCTCAGCCCGTCGTCCTCGAAGCCACCGCCACCGCCACCACCGCTGCCGCTGCCGCTGCCGCCGTCCAGGGTGCTGATCTCGCTTCCCCCGCCCCGGTAGTACAGCGCACCGGAGACGTCCAGGAAGTCGAGGGTGAAATCGATCGGCGGCGTGCGCTCAGGCCTCGGCCGCGCGGGACTCGAGCCCGGCCGCAGCACGCGGCCCTCGAAGATGAGCCGCAACGGTGTGTTGGCCAGCGTCGCCGGCGGGAAACGGTGGTCCTGGACCAGGGTGCTCCGCAGCCTTTCCAACGCGCTTCCGGTCGCCCGGTCCGCGCTGGTGATGGTCCACCGGACGTGCCTGCCCCCCGGCTCGCGGGGCTTGTGCTGGATGGCGGCGAGCTGCATGGCGGCCATCAGGGTCGTCTTCCCGCTGCTCGTCGCTCCCCAGAGCCCGAGGCGCACCCGGCCCCGGGGCGACGGGCGCGGGCCCGCCGGCGGACGCGTCAACGCGGGCCACCCGGCGCCGCGACGCCCGACGCCGACGCCGACGCCGGTGCCAGCGGCAGCGGCAGCGGCTGCCCGGCGGACCCGGCGAACAGCCCCAGCGCGTCGGCCACCTCCTGCGCGGAAGCCGTCTCGAGCAGGAGCAGCGCGTCCGCACCCAGCACCCGCCAGACCGCACCGGCCCCGGACGGACCACCGGCACGCCCACCGCCACCCACGCCGAAACCGAAACCAGCGCCGAAGCCGACGCCGGAGCCGGAGCCGGCCAGGAACGCTTCCTGCCCGCAAACGGCCACCCGACGCGGGCGCTGCACAGTGGCCAGGCTGTCCATGAGTGTTCTCCAGTCGTGCCGGTCCAGGCAGGGAAGCGTGAGATCATCGGGTCGCTGCCTCGGTGGATGCGGAGGCCTGGCGGCGACGGTCACCAGCGCGCGGGCAGCCCCCGGCCGCCACGGCAGCCGGGCCGCCACGGCCAGCGCGTCCTCCAACGGGGCGGCGAGGTCATGCTGGGGAACGCTCGGGCCCCACTCCCGCAGCGCCACCCGGACCTGCAGGCCCGCTGCCGGCCCGACGGTCCGCACCACCTGCCCCTGGTCAGGCCACCCCTGGCCCAGGTAGTCGTGGTCGTCGTAGCCGAGCACCACGAAGCGGACCGCGTCGGCGTCGGGATGCTCGGCCACGACCAGGGCGATCAGATCGTCGACCAGCCCCAGTCGGCGCAGCACGTCCTGCGCCGTTCCCGCCATCTCCACCAGGCAGACCACGTCCACCGGGTCCGCGCCGTAACGCCGCGGGACGCGGGCCAGCAGCTCCGGCCAGCCCGGATTGTGCACCCGGATTCCGGCTGGTTCGAGGAAGCGGATCCGGCCCGGCCCGTCCAGGGCGAACCGCAGTCGCAGGTCGGCCCGTGGGGTCGCCGCGACCCAGCCGACCGTGATCGGTGCCCAGCCGTCCGGATGCGGTTCGGCGCCGGCCACCCCGCCCGCGCCGGCCACCCCGCCCGCGACGATCACCAACGCCAGCTCGGGCGGGGTGGCGGCCGGCACCGAGACGGTGATCTCGGCGGTGGGAGGCTGCCCGTCGGCGATGACGGTGCCGGGCGGGAAGAGCATCCGGGTGGTGAGGCGCACCCCACGGGTGACCCGGTCGACGTCCGCCACGACCAGCCCGTAGCCGACGGCGAGCGGCAGCTGCCGGCGCGCGGCCTCGAGTGCGGTGGCGAAGGGCTCCCGGGGCCGGGCCCGGGCCTGCTGGACCGCCGGCACGCCGTCGGCCCGGCGCGGCCCGGCAGCCCGACCCAGCTCGCCGGCCAGGACGTCCGCGACCTGGCTGGTCACCGGCCAGTCGACCGCCGGCCGGATCAGCAGGATCTCGGTGGCCAGCGTCTCGGCCACCGCGGCGAGCACCGGCACCAGCGGACCGAGCGCGATGTCCTCCTCCAGACCCGCCGCGAGGCGCAGGCGGCGGGCGTCGGGGTCCGTGGGCAGGGCTGGCAGCAGGTCCGGCCAGGCCCACTCCCGGGCGGCCGCCAGCCGGCCGGGCTGCCCGTCGAAGCCGGTCGTCAGGGTGCTGACGACGACGGCGTCGGGCCGCAGCTCGATGACCGCGATCCGCGCGGGGCCACCCGAGGCCATCCGCCGCAACAGCGGGCCGAGCACGATCTCGGGCCCGCGCAGACCCGGCCGGTCGGCCGCCGCGGCCGCCGGGGTGGCGGCCCGCTCGGCCAGCTCAACCAGCTCGGCGACGAGTTCCGTGGCGGTTCTGTCCCCGCCGCGGATGAACGCGGCGAGACGGACCGGCAGATCGGGGTCGGGCTGCTCCGCCGCGGCCAGCACCCGGGCGGCGGACCGCAGGTCGTGGCTGCACCTGGCCTGCGCCAGCCGGGTGTCGAACGCCTGTCGCAGCTGTGCCGTGATCTCGCCGAGCACCTGGGGGCTCCGCAGCTGCCAGCCGCACCGCGGGCAGGCGGTGTCCCGCTCCGCCACCCGCCGCCGGCACACCGGGCAGCCCACCGCGGCCTCGGCCGCGCTCCAGCTCACCGCGTCGTCGTCCCTCATGAGTCGTCGAAGTCAGCCGTCCGGCCGGATCCCCGTCACAAGCCGTGCGGTACACACCCGCCGGTCTCGCCCGCGGGCCGCAGGGCCCGGGCCCTGCGGCCCGGGGCCCGGTCACGCCTGGCTGGTCAGTTCCGCCACTGGCCGTAGCCGTTGCCGGAATCGCCGTCGAAGAACGGGCCTGAGGGCGGGATCGGCTCGTTGCTCGGGTAGGGCTGGTACTGGTCCGCGCTGGGGTGCTGCCCGCTGGAGACCTGCTGCAGCCCGATCCGCGCCAGCAGGTTGTCGAGCCGCGACCGCCGGGGTGCCGGGACCGGCCGCACCGGAGCGGGGCGCCGGGTCGAGAACGCCGTCGGATCCATGTAGGCCTGCGGGTTGCGCCTCGCATCCCGGGTCATCCGGCGTTTGAGCTGGTTGAGGGCGGCCTCGCTGGCGTGCTCAGCCGCCTCGGTCTGTATCTCCACGCCGATGGCCCGCCGTCGGTGCAGCCCGGCGTTCGCCATGATCGCCGCCGCCCGCCGGTGCCGGATGCGCTCCTCCTCGGCCCGCAGCCGGCTCTTCCCGTCGAGGGCGACCGCCTGCTCGTAGTCGTTCGCCGGGCCGACGGAGATGATGAACTTGACGATGATCGGCAGGCACTCGATCGCCGTGATGAACACCAGCAGGAACCGGTGCGCGAGGCCCAGGGCCGGCCGGTGCGCGGTCAGGTTGTCCAGCGCCTCGATGCGGATCAGCAGGCCGTTCTCCTTGCCGTTCTCCTTGCGGAAGTTCTCGATGGCCGCCGTGCGCGCCGTCCTGAGGTCCGTGAGCTCCGTCTCGACCGTCTTCAGCCGGCCCTTCGCGGTGTTCTGCGCCGCGCCCCTGGTGTCGGTGGCCTTCGACCGCGCGGTCGCCTGGGCGGTGGTGAGCTGGCCGTTCAGCACACTGAGCTCATCCCGGTACCGATCCCGGAGCGCCACCTTCTCCGCGTAGGCCGGGCCACGGCCGACCTTGCCGCTGCCGCAGGTCCCCTCGTTCTCGCAGATGACAGCCTGCTCGGCGGCGTCGTACTGCTCCTGCTTGGCATCGACCAGCTTCTGTATGCGCGCGACGTCGGGGTCCGTGCTGACGTCCACGGTGTCGGTGCTGGTGTCGATCGTGGCCTGCAGCGTTTTCTGTTCCGCTTCCAGCGCCTTGATCCGCGTGCCGCGCTCGTCGGTCTGCGTGGTGGCCAGGAATTCGCTGTCGCGCTCGCTGCGCATGAGCGAGAGCTCGGTCGTGATCTCCGCCTCGAAGATTCGCAGCACGAGCGGTGTCGAGATCACGACGCCGATCAGTATCGCGAGGGCGAGCCGGGGAATCGCGATCGGCAGAATCTGATACCAGTGGTCCCGGCGCTGCATCGAGACGACCAGCCACCGGTCGAGGCTCATGATGGCGAAACCCCAGGCCACCCCGAGCAGCAGATAGAAGAACGGGCTCAGGCCCAGCGCCATCCGTAGCGCGAAGGCGCAGGAGATACCGGCCATGGTCGACGTGGTGAGCACGGCGGCGCCGATGCCCACGTACTTCGGGACGTCGGAGGGAAAGCGATCCAGAATATCGGTGTTGGCGCCGGAGAGCCACAGCAGCACCCGGGTCGGACGCGACCGGCGCCTGCCACCCTCCGCCCACGGGTCCTCGTCAGGCAGACCGCCCGGCCAGGAACCCCCGGAAAGCCCCGACCCCCGGTCCTGCGAAAAACTGTCGTTCGACATGACGCTCCCCGT
This sequence comes from Frankia sp. R43, assembly GCF_001306465.1. Taxonomy (NCBI): domain Bacteria; kingdom Bacillati; phylum Actinomycetota; class Actinomycetes; order Frankiales; family Frankiaceae; genus Frankia; species Frankia sp. R43. The sequence continues at coordinate 1,207,047 of NZ_LFCW01000001.1, forward strand.
TTACGCCATCTGTCGGTGTGGGTGGCCGGTGGCCCGCCCAGCCCGATGTTTCGCCCAGCCCGATGTTGAGGTGCCCCTCAGAGCCCCGCCCGCATTTCCCCGCGACCGCGGGGGCCGACGGTAGGCGTGCCGGCACCCGCCGGCCGGCGGCCCTGCCGCGCCACCCGACCACTCCCCTCCCCCGCGGGCCCGCCGCGGGGCGACCAACCATCGCTCCCGTGCAGGCGGCTCAGACCAATGCAGCTCAGGTGTACGCAGCTCAGGCCGATGCACCCGACACCCGCATACCGACTCTCGGAATGAACGTACCGCACACCGCGGGCAAATCACAGCCGAGGCCGGGGCGCGAGCCCGGCCTATAACCGAACCAGCAGGCAGAGCCTTTGCCTCATAGCAACCAAGGTTGGCCGCCAGGCCGACAACCACGCACCCGCTACACCTCCGCCCACGGTTGCCCTCGCTTTGAGAAATCCACCGGGCCACGGACCGGAAGACCACGGCATCAACCGGCCGGCGGGCCCGCGAGCCACCTCGGACAGGCTCTGGCCATCCTCGGAGCAAGCCCCGGGCAGGGCCCCGGCCAGCCACTATGATGGCGGCACTATGACGGGGGCGAACGACCACGAGGCGAACTGGTCTAACCACTACCTGCTCGCCAATTTAGAGCAGCGCCGCGGGTGGCTCAGGTCGGCGATACCAGCTGCGGTAAAAGCGCGGCGACCGGAGATCGTCCTGGGCCCCGAACTGGGCTCGGGTGGGTACGGGCTGGTGCTGGAGGCAACCCAGAAACAATTGAATCGCCGGGTTGCCGTCAAGGGAATTCTCGGCGCGACCGACGAGGCGCAGCGACTGGCCGAGCTGAATCATCCACATGTGGTGCAGGTATACGACTCGTTCAGCCAGATCTTCGGGCAGCACCACCTGCAGGTGGTCGTGATGGAATATCTTCCGGGTGCCACCCTGAACGGGCGGCGCGAGCGGCTCTCACCCGAGCAGTCGTGCGCGGTGGGGCTCGCGGTCGCCGCCGGGCTGAACCACGCCCACCAGAGACTGCTGCACCGCGACATCAAGCCCGCGAACATCATGTTCGCCGAGGACAACACGCTGAAGGTCGGCGACTTCGGGCTCGCGAAGTCATATGTGGGCCAGGCCGTCCACACCGACAACGTGGTCGGCACCCAGGCCTACATGGCGCCCGAGCAGATCACCGCGGGGAAGCTCACCCCGGCGACCGACATCTACGCCCTCGGTGTCGTGCTCTACCAGCTCCTGACCGGCCAGCTCCCGTTCGGCCCCAAAGGGAACATCGCGCGACCGGAAACCGGGGCCGGGGACCAGCCGCCGGCGATGGGCGCCGTGGACGACCGGATCGCCCGGGTCGTCCTGCGCACCCTGGCGAGAAGGCCCGGCGACCGCTACTCCAGCGCCGCCGAGCTTGCCCTGGCCCTGGCCCACGCCGCCACCGACGCCTACGGCCCCGGCTGGGCCGACAAGGCGCGCACGGGCCTCCCGCTGCATCTGACGGACCTGCCTGAACTGATCGAGATCCTTCGCCCCACCGGGCCCAACGTCATCAGGACCCCGCGTCTGAACCGTTCGGACACATCTCGCGGCTCTGACCCGCGAGCCCTGGGGGCCCCGCTGCGCGGCCACGAGAAGCCGGTGCACGCGGTGGCGTTCTCCCCGCGCGGGAAGATCCTCGCCAGCGCGGGCGCCGATCAGCGCGTCCAGCTGTGGGATCTCACCGCCCCCGTCAGCCCCCGGCCCCTCGGCGGGCCGCTGCAGGGCCACGACGGCACCGTCCTGTCGCTGGCCTTCTCCCCGAGCGGCAGCATCCTGGCCAGCGCCGGCGCGGACCGGACGGTCCAGCTGTGGAGACCGACCGGCCCGACAGCACTACGCCTTTCCGGCCGGCAACCGCTCGAACACGCCGGCCAGGTCAGCTCGGTGGCGTTCTCGCCCAACGGCCGCATCCTCGCCAGCGGCAGCAGGGACACCGCGATCCGGCTGTGGGACGTCACCGATCCCACTGCCCCGCGACCGGTCGGCGAGCCACTGCTGGGCCACCAGGGCTCGGTGTGCTCGTTGGCGTTCTCCCGGAGCGGGCGCATCCTCGCCAGCGGCGGGGCCGACCAGAGGATTCGGCTGTGGGATCTCACCGAGCCGACCAACCCCCAGCTCATCCACGACCGGCTCGGCAACCAGTTCGGCCAGGTGGACGCGGTGGCGTTCTCCCGGCGTCGCGACACCCTCGCCGGCGCGAGCGCCGGCGCCACGAGGGTCGGCAGGGCGACGGTGACGTTGTGGGATGTGGCCGATCCGGCCGATCCGCGGCCGCTCAGCCAGCCGATGCGGGGCCGCGGGCGCGCCGGGGTGAACGCGATGGCCTTCTCACCCGTCGCGGAGATTCTCGCCGCCGCGGCCTTCGACAAGGTCGTGCGCCTGTGGCACACGACCAATCCGGCCGCGCCCCAGCCCCTCGGCGAGCCACTGCGCGGCCACACCGACCGGGTGCGCTCGGTGGCCTTCGGCCCGCAGGGCGACATCCTCGCCAGCGCCGGCGAGGACGGCACGGTACGCCTGTGGACGAGGTTCACCACGACGGCCCCGCCGCAGCGGGGCTGAGGCCCCCTTCGCACCTTCGCCGGGACACTCCCGTCAACCAGATGGTTGACGTAGCCGCCCACCCGCTCTACCTTCATCCTCAACCAACCGGTTGAGTTTAGATGGGGTGATGGTGGATCAGCTGTCACGGCTCTTCTCAGCCCTCACCGACCCGACGCGGCGGGATCTCGTCGCCCGGCTCACGGCGGGCGACGCCACCGTCGGCGAGCTCGCCGCGCCCTACGACATGAGCATCCAGGCGGTCTCGAAACACCTGAAAGTCCTTGAACAGGCGGGCCTGGTCAGCCGCACCGGCCCCGGCCACCGCAGCCCCGTCCACCTGGAGGCACAGGTGCTCGACCTGATGACGGGGTGGATCGAGCGCTACCGCCGCCAGGCCGAGCAGCGCTACCGCCGCCTCGACGCGGTGCTCGCCGCCCTGAACGACCCCGCGGCGGCCGACCCGTCCCACATCGCCGGCGAGAAGTCGGCCTGAGAAAGGGAAAAGACTGATGAGTACCAGCAGCAGTGCCACGACCGCCATCGAGACGACCCGGATCGAGGCCGACCCGAACGTGCCGCTGATCCGGCTCACCCGGGATTTCGTCGCCACGCCGGAACAGCTGTTCCGCGCGCACACCGACCCCGACCTGTTCGCCCGCTGGGTCGGGCCGGACGGGATGGTCACCACCATCGAGCACTGGGAGGCAAGCAACGGCGGAAGCTGGCGCTACGTCGCACGCCGCGACGGCCTGGACTTCCGTTTCCGCGGCTGTTTCCACGACGTCCGCCCCAACCGGATCGTCCAGACCTTCAGCTTCGAGGGCGAGCCGGACCACGTGGCGCTGGAGACGATCTGGTTCGAGGATCTCGGTGCCGGCCGGGCCCGGCTGCACGCCCAGTCGCTGGTCGACAGTTTCGACGGCCGCGACGCCTGGCTGCGCAGCGGAATGGAGACCGGCATCAACGAGGGCTACGCCAAGCTGGCCGCCCTGGTCTCCTCGGGCACCGTCTGAACCGGGAACCAGCCGGGCGAAGGGACGACATCCATGACCGAGAACTCCACGCTCTCCGTTTCACCCGCCGGGCTCTCACCCGCCGAGCGCCATCGGCTGATCGCGGGCGCGTTCACCGACCGGGTGCTCGGCACCCGAGACTGGGACGCCCCCACACCCGTCGCCGGGTGGGCCGCACGCGACGTGGTCCGGCACCTGTGCGAGTGGTTCGCCGGCTTCCTCGAAGCCAGCGGCGGACCGGCGCTGCCCCACGGCCCGTCCGTCGACGACGACCCGGCAGGCGCCTGGCAGGTGCATACCGCCGGCGTGCAGAGGCTCCTCGACGATCCGGCCACCGCTGCCCACATCCTGCGCAATCCGCACGTGGGCGAACTGTCGGTCACCGCCGCGACCGACATGATCTACACCGCCGACGTCTTCATGCACACCTGGGATCTCGCCCGGGCCACCGGGCAGGACGACCGGCTCGACCCCGCCTTCTGCGCCCAGCTCGTCAACGGAATGGCGCAGATGGAGGACGTCCTGCGGTCATCCGGGCAGTACGGGCCGGCGGTCGCCGTGCCCGCGGGCGCCGACGCCCAGACCCGCCTGCTCGGGTTCATCGGCCGCGACCCGCACTGGCGGCCCGAGCCGTCCTGAGCAGTCCCGAGCCGTCGGCGATCATCCCGACCCGGGCGGCACCGGCTGAGGGCTGCGCGCCGGACGGGGTCAGGGCGCCGGGCGGGGTCAGGGCGCCGCCTCGGCGGCGGTCCGGGACAGCCACGCCAGGGTGGTGGCGGCGTAGAAGGCGTCGTAGTTGTGGACGACCGCGGCCGGGTTCCCGTGCCGGGCGGGGGCACCCAGCCCCAGCGCCGCCGGCGGGCGGATCAGCTTCCGGTTGACGATGAACGGCACCGCGAGCTCGCCGAGCCCGCCATGCGACCGCAGCGGGACGTCCAGACCGCTCAGGTCGTGGGCGGCGGCCCGTTTCCCCAGCACGGTCGCGGCGTCGGCGAGCACGACCACGTCACCGAGCCGGTCCGCAGGCATCGCGAACTCCCGGGCGGCGTCGGCGCGCAGGTAGGTCGCCTGCACGCCGTCGAGGGTCGCGAGCGCCTCGGCCACCGCCGCGGCCGTCCCGGCTGACGCCGCGGACTCGACGCCGCCCACCACGTGGACGTTCGCCAGTGAGCCGAGGGCGCCATGGTGGGCCACATACGGGTCGGTGATGGGCAGGACGACACGTAGATCGGCCCGCCCGTCCAGCAGCCGCGCGATCTCGTCGCAGAGGTGGACGACCCGCGGCCGGCCGTGCGCGTCGGACTTGGCGCTCATCCCGTGGTCGGCGGTGAGGACGATGGTCGCGCCGAGCTCGTCCAGCGCCCGCGCGTACCGGTCGATCATCGCGTAGAAGTCGTTCGCCGCGGCGGTGCCGGGAGCATGCTTGTGCTGGACGTAGTCGGAGAGCGACAGGTACGTCAGGTCCGGCCGGCGGTCCCGCAGCAGCGCGACGCCGGCCGCGAGGACGAACTCGGACAGCTCGGCGGAGTACACCTCGGGCACCGCCCGGCCGATCAGCCCCGGCACGTCCGCGATGCCGTTGGTCTCGATCCGCGCCGCGCCGGCCTGTTCGGCGGAGAAACAGACCGCGCCCGGCCGCGGCGCACCGGTCCTGGCCGGTCCGGGTGCGTCCAGGCCGGTTCCCAGCAGCCGGCGAAGCTTGTCCTTCGCGGTGACGACGGCGACGCCGAGCCCGGCCGCGTGGGCGGCGGCGAACAGCGTCGGGGCGCGCAGCAGGTCCGGGGACGTCATCGGCAGCTCGGTGCCGCTCGCGTCGTCCCAGTAGGTGTTGCCGCTGATGCCGTGCACCGCGGGCGGGCGCCCGGTGGCGATGGAGAGGTTGTTCGGGTTGGTCAGCGCCGGCATCGCGCCGTGCGCCGGCCACGAGGTGCCGGTGCCTGCCCCGGCCCCGGCCCCGGTGCTGGCCAGCAGGCCCGCGAGCCAGGGCATCCGACCGGCCTCGACGGCTCGCTCGTGGTAGGCGGGGGCGCTGCCGTCGACGCAGATCACCACGACCGGATCGGCGCCGAAGAGGTATTCACGGCCGTTGACCTCGACCCGGGTCACCACGCCGGTCACTCCGCGAAACGCTTCCGGACCTGCGCCGACACCTGGTCGACCACGATGATGAGAACCAGGACGATCAGAATATGGGTGAGCATCTCGTCGAACTGGAACAACTGGATGGACTGGTTGATCAGGAAGCCGATGCCGCCGGCGCCGACCAGGCCCAGCACCAGCGAGGAACGGACGTTGACGTCCAGCCGGTAGAACAGCAGCCCGACGATCTGCGGCAGCACCGTCGGCAGCACCGCGTTGGTGGCGATCTGCAGGCTGGACGCCCCACCGACCCGCAGCGCGTCGCGCGGCCCCGGGTCGCTCTCCTCCATCGCCTCGGCCCAGAGCTTGCCCATGACCCCGGTGTTGTGCACGACCAGGGCCAGCACGCCGGGGAACGGCCCGAGCCCGACCGCCGCGACGAAGATCAGCGCGAACACGACGTCCGGGATCGCCCGCAACGTCGACAGCAGGGTGCGGGACACCTGGTAGACGTACACGTTGCGGGTGGTCGCCCGCGACGCGAGCAGGGAGAGCACGAACGCGGGCGGGACCGACAAGGTCGTCCCCAGCAGCCCCATGTAGAAGGTCACGAGCGCGGCGGTGAGGCCGGGGCGCACCACCTCGGGCCACGAGAAGTCGGGCGGGAACGCGCCGGACAGGAAGTCCCCCATCCCCCGCCAGCCCGCCATCAGCTCGCCGGGCGAGATGTCGGTCTCGCGCCACGCCAGCGCGTGCACCGCCACGACCAGCCCGAGCAGCACCAGCCCACCGGCACCGATCAGGCGGCGCCGCGGCGGTTCCGGCGCCGGCCCGTCGAGGGCGGTCTCGTCCACGGTCGCGGTCAAGGAGCCTCCCCGGCCCGGGCGCGGTCGGCGGCGTACAGCCGCTCGATCTCGTCAGCGTGGATGTCGTTCGGGGCGCCGTCGAACGCGACCCGGCCCGCGGCCAGGCCGACGACCCGGTGCGCGTACCGCAGGGCCAGATCGGGCTGGTGCAGGACGGCGACGACCGCGTAGCCCTCGGCGGCGAGGTCACGCAGCAGCCCGATGACGTTCTCGGCGGCCGCCGGGTCGAGGGCCGACACGGGCTCGTCCGCGAGCAGGACCGACGCGCGCTGGCACAGCGCCCGCGCGATCGCGACCCGCTGCTGCTGGCCGCCGGAGAGCCGACCGGCCGGCTCCCCCGCCCGCGCCGCGAGCCCGACCCGGTCCAGGCACCGCATCGCCTCGACCCGCACCGACCTCGGGAAGGTGATCGGCAGCAGGGAACGCCACAGCGGCAGCCGTCCCAGTGCCCCGCAGCAGACGTTGTCGATCACGCTGAGGCGCCGCACCAGGTGGATCTGCTGGAAGACCATGGCGGCCTGGCGGCGCGCCTGGGCGGTCCGCCGCAGGTCCGCCGCGTCCAGCGGGACACCGGCGAGTCGGATGGTCCCGCCGTCGGCTTCGAGCAGGCCCACCACGCAGCGCAGGGCGGTCGACTTCCCGGAGCCGTTCGCGCCGAGGACGGCGACGAACTCCCCGGCCCGCACGCACAGGTCGAGGCCGGCGAGAACCTCCTGCGCCCCGAACGACTTGCGTACGTCGACGAGCTCGAGCAGCACCGGCGCCTCGGCTTCCCCGATCGCGCCGGATTCACCGAGCTCACGGGAATCCCCGAGCTCACCCGGATCACCGGCGGCGACGAGGGTGCCGGCGCCGGGTCCGGGCGGCGCGGGCCGCCCGGACGGCTGTGACACGGTCAGGCGTCCTTCTCGGTCAGGCCGAGGGTCTGCGCCAGCGAGAAGATGGGCTGGTAGGTGTCCCTGGTGACGGCGACGAGCGGCCCGGGCGGCGAGACGTCCAGCAGCGCGCCCAGCTCGCCGACGTCCTTCGGGGACAGGTGCAGCAGCGCGTCGGCGACGGCCTTCTTGAACTCCGGGCTCAGGTCGCCGCGAACGGTGATCGGGTCGTTCGGGATGGGGTCGGAGGCCCAGATCTGCCGGAAGCCGCTCGGGTCGAACTCCTTCGCCTCGGTGGCGGTGGCCAGCTGCTGCGTGTTGATCTCGGCGGCGTCCACCTTGCCGTTCTTCAGCGCGAGCAGCGCCTGCGGGTGCCCGCCCGCGTAGGTCAGGTTGACGTCGGACTCCTGCAGACCGGCGGTGCGGATGGCGTAGCGCGGGAACGCGTCGCCGGAGGTGGAGCCGGCGCTGGACAGCGCCAGGTTCCTGCCCTTCAGCTCCTCGACCTTCGTGATCGGGGAGTCCTTCGGCACCCAGATGCCGGCCTTGTAGGAGCTGAGCTTCCCGGTGGAGTCACCGAACGACGCGACGGCCTCGGCGTTCGCGTTCTTGCTCGCGAAGACGAAACCGAGCGGGCCGAACACCGCGACGTCGATCTTCTTGTTGCGCATCGCCACGACCTCGGCCGAGTACTCCGTGACGACGGTGGTCTCGACCTTGCAGCCGAGCTCCCGGCTCAGGGCCTCGCCCACGAGCTTGAACGCGGGCGTGAGCTTGGCCGGGTCCTCGAACGGCTCGACAGCCATCTGGACCGTGCCGCCGTTCGGGCACTCGACCTTCCCGGCGGCGGTGTCCGTCTTCGAGCCGGAGTCGTCGGAGCCGCAGGCGGCGGCGAGTACGAGAACCATGGCGCTTGCCACGAGTGCGGCACCACGACGAACAATCATGACGATGACTTCCTGTGAGTGGGGAAGATACGCGGAGCAGAGCGGAAAGAAGCGGAAGGGCGCGGAGAAGAGCGGAGCGGAAACGACGGCGGATCAGGCCGAGCCGTGAGTCGGGACCGCCGTGCACCAGAACAGGCCGGAAACAGGGCAGGCCACTGACCAGGCCGTGGGTCAGAGCAGGTCGTGAGTCAGAGCAGGCCGTGAGTCAGAGCAGGTCGTCGAGGACCGTCGGGGCCAGGCCGAGCGCGGTGGTCATCCCGATCCCCGACGTGACGGAGACGACGCGCACGCCGGCCGTCGGGGCGGCGATGAGGAATGGCTGCGGCGCCGAGGCGTAGACGCCACGCCAGCGTTCGAGGACGTCCAGCCGCGCGACCCCGAGCAGCCTGGCCGTCTCGGCGAGCACCAGCTCGTCGCGTCGCTCGTCGGTGAAGGGCGCTGGGGTCAGGGCGTAGTCGTGGGTGTCGCCGATGGTGAGGCTGCCGTCGGGGCGCTGCGTGAACATCAGGTTCAGGCCGGCCTCCACCGCGCGCGGCGCCTCCCGGGCGATCCGGTCGCGCAGCGCCGGCAGGCTCGGGCACTCGTCGAAACCGCTGTAGCGCAGCAGTGAATGCCCGGTGAGGATGGCCGGGTCGATGGGCAGCTCGTGCGGGTCACGCACCCGCAGCATGCGCAGGGCGCAGCGGCGGACACCGTGGTCGGCCGCCAGGTCGGGGAACAGGCGGTCGACGTTGTGACCGACGCAGACCACCGTCCGGCCAGCGCCGATCGTCCCCCGGGAGGTGTGCACGGCGCCGGTCTCGATGCCGCCGACCGCCGTGTTCCAGTGGAAGCGGACGCCGTGGGCGGCCAGCCAGGCCGCGATCGCGCCGGCCGCCGCGCGCGCGTCGATGCACAGGTCGAGCGGGAACCAGGCGCCGCCGAGCGCCGGCCCGGCGAACGGGGCCCGCCGGCTGGTCTCGGCGGCGTCGAGCAGCACCACGTCGTCACCGCGGATCTGGGCGAACTCGTCGAGCACGGCCAGCTCGTCGGCATGGCGCGCGAGGACGAGCGTGCCCGCCTCGCGCACCGTGAACCCGGCGTCCTTGCCCAGCTGGGTCCAGCGGGCCCGGGCCCGCAGCGCGTAGTCGAGCGCCGGACCGGACTGTGCGGTGACGCAGCCGTGCCCGAAGTTGCGCACGGAGGCTCCGACGGCCCGGTCGTCACGCTCGACGACGACGACCGACTGCCCACGGGTGTGGGCGTCGAAGGCGTGAGCCAGCCCGACGATGCCGGCGCCGACCACCACGACGTCCGCTCGAACGCCGTCCAAACCTGTCATGAGAGGCAGGGTCGGCCACGCTCCACAGCCTGGTCAACAGGCCGGAAGTGACGTCGTCGAGAGTTCGCCTCTCGTTCATTTGCACAGCTTTTTGCCTTCCAACACCGGCGGCAAGCGGCTCGCCAACCTATATAGTCAGGTTCGTGGCCGCCGCCTTGCACACCATGATCGCCGAGGACATCCGAGAGAAGATCCGCTCGGGTGCGCTGCCGGTCGGCACCGCGCTGCCATCGGCGTCCCAGCTGCGCGCCCAGTGGAAGACCTCGCTCGGGCCGGTACGCCAGGCGCTCGCCGCCCTGCGTGCCGAAGGGGTCATCACCGGCGGGCCCGGCAAGCCGCCGGTGGTGTGCAGCTCGTCGCTGGGGCAGTCGTTCAACACGCTGCTGTCGTACTCGGCCTGGGCGCACTCGATCGGGCGCCAGCCCGGACAGCACACACTCGAACTGGCACTGCGCCCGGCCGACGAACACGCCTGCACGGTGCTGAACGTCCCGCCGGGAGTACCGGTCGTGCAGGTGCTGCGGCTGCGCTACCTGGACGGTGAGCGCGCGATGCTCGAACGCGGCACGTTCGTCGAGCACGTCGGCCGGCACCTGTTCGACTTCGACACCAGCTCGGGGTCGATGTGGGCGCACCTGATCTCGCGCGGGGTCCGGTTCGCCACCGCCTCACACGTCATCGACGCGGTCGCCGCCGACCCCGTCGACGCGCTGCACCTGGGCGTGGTCGCAGGGGCCCCGCTGCTCCGCCAGCAGCGCACCGCCCGCGACCCCGACGGCGAGGTCCTCGAATACCACGACGACCGGTACCTGCCAGCGGTGGTCAGCTTCACCCTCGAGAACACCTTCGACGCGCGCTGCGCGCTCGTCCGCAACGCGGCCGCGACTCCGACCCGCTGAGCCTGGAGGGCACCCTCACATGACAGCACCCTCGACCGCCCCCTCGATCGCTCCGTCGATCGCTCCGTCGATCGCTCCGTCGATCGACCTGGTCGTCCTCGACATGGCCGGTACCACGATCGACGACGGGCAGGAGGTCTACCGCGTCCTCGGGGAGACAGCGCTCGCGAACGGGGTCGCGCCGAGCGCGGTCGACATCGACCGGTGGCACGGCTCCACCAAGAGCGAGGCCCTGCGCACCATGCTCACCGCGAGCGGCGGCACGCCCCCCAGCGACGAGGTGCTGGCCGCGGTCGTCGCCGACTTCCGGGCCCGGCTCACCGCCGCGTACACCCAGCGCCCGCCGCGGCCGCTGCCCGGCGTGCCCGAGGCGCTCGCAGAGCTACGCGCCGCCGGCATCCGGGTCGCGCTCACCACCGGCTTCGACCGCGACATCGTGGACGCGCTGCTGCCCGCCCTCGGCTGGGACGGCGACGCCATCGCCGACGCCGTCGTGTGCGGCAGCGAGGTGGCGGCGGGCCGCCCGGCGCCGTACATGATCTTCCGGGCGATGGAGCGGGCGGGTGTCACCGACATCGCCCGCGTGCTCGTCGCCGGCGACACCCCGCGCGACCTCGAAGCCGGCGTCAACTCCGGTGCCGGCTTCGTCGTGGGCGTGCTGACCGGCGCCTGCGGCGTCGACGAGCTCGGCGCCTACCGGCACACCCACCTGCTGGCGTCGGTCGCCGACCTGCCGGCGCTGCTCGGCGTGCGCGGCCGGCTGGTCGGCGCGCCGTGACCCTCAAACGCGCCGCGGACGAACGCACCGCGGACGAACGCGCCGCGATCGACCGACACACCGCGACCGCCCAGCCGTCCGACACGCGTGCCGCTGTCTGGCGTGGGGGCGACGCGGTCGCCGTCGAGCCCGTCGCGGTTCCCGTGCTCGGGCCGGGAGACGCGCTCGTGCGGGTTCGGCTGGCCACCGTGTGCGGCAGCGACCGGCACACCGTCAGCGGCCGGCGCCGCCAGCCCTGCCCCTCGATTCTCGGCCACGAGACCGTCGGCGAGATCGTCGCGCTCGGCCCGGGCGAAGCCTCGGCGGTGGACGGGCAGCCCCTGCGGCTCGGCCAGCGGGTCATCTGGTCGGTGACGCTGCCCTGCGGCTCGTGCGACCGCTGCGCCGCGGGATTCTCGGCGAAGTGCCGCACCGTGCGCAAGGCCGGCCACGAGGCGTTGGGCTCCAGCTGGAGCCTGTCCGGCGGATACGCGGAACATGTGCTGCTCCCGCACGGGCTGCCGGTCGCCGTCGTCGACGACGAGCTGCCGGACACCGTCGCGGCACCCGCCGCCTGCGCGACGGCGACGGTGATGGCCGTCATCGAGCGCGCGGGCGCGCTGACCGGCCGGCGGGTCGTCGTCGTGGGTGCCGGCATGCTCGGGCTCGCCGCCGCCGCGGCGGCCGCCTGGGCCGGGGCGTCCACGGTGACCTCGATCGACCACCACCCGGCGCGGCGTGAGCTGGCGCGGCGGCTCGGCGCCACCGATGCGCGGCCGACCGTGCTCGAGGCGGGGACCTGCGACGTGCTGCTGGAGTTCTCAGGCTCGTCCGCGGCGCTGCAGGACGGGCTGGCCGCCCTGGACGTCCAGGGGGCCGCCGTCCTCGCCGGTTCCGTCGCGCCCGACGCCGCCGTCGCACTGGACCCGGAGGCGGTGGTACGCCGTCAGCTGTCCATCCTGGGCGTGCACAACTACGAGCCCCGGCACCTGGGGGCGGCGCTCCGTTTCCTGGGCGAGACCCACGAGAAGCTTCCGTGGTCGGACCTTGTCGCCGCACCCGTGCCGCTCGATGAGATCGGCCGGCTGCTGACCGAGCCCGCCGGCCCGATGCCGCGCTACTCGATCACCCCCGGCTGACGCTCCCCCACCGCTGCCACTCCCCCCACGGCTGTCGCTGTCGCTGGCCGCTGCTGCTGCCGCCGCCACTGCTACGGCTACTGCTGCCGAGCAGGACCTGAGGATTGTGGCCGTCGGAGCAACCACAATCCTCAACACATCGGTTGCGCACTGTTCCGGGCGACTCCGGGCTGCTCCGGGTCGCTGGCTTTCCCGCCGCGGGCCGCGACCTGTTCACCTGGCCGATCTTCTGGTTTCTGACAGCACTGGTCAGCTTTCGACGCTGGCAGGCCTGTTCCATCCACGCGACTAGAGGGCTCCGCGTTTCCCTTTCTCCTCATCTCTTGACATCCACTTCTCCGCCATTTTCACAAGCGTCCGAGGGACTGCGATCGGAAGAGAAACGAAGAGCCCTTCAGGAGTCGTCTCCGCGCACCTCGCCGGGCCCCGCGGGGGTGGGGATTCCCCCGTCCAGCACGCCGAGAGCACCGCCAGCGGCCCCTCGAGCCGCTGGTCACGGGGTTCGTCGGGGTCTCGGCAGACACCCGGACGTCGTGCCGGGCCGGCTATGCCGCGACCGGGGGCCGTCCGCGGCCACCGCGAGCCCGCGATTTCCGCGTGCGGGCCGCCCGCGATTCGTTCAACAGATCGGGACGATTCGGGCTTCAGACACCTCTGTCACTTTGCCGGGCGCAGGCCGGGAGGGAATCCATCAGGAGCGCCACGACGTCACGCGGACCGGCCAACCACGATTTCTCCCCCACCGCGCATGACCGAGGCAACCCGACCCGTCTCATTGTCGCGGAATCGCGCCGACCAGGATCGGTAGCCGGGCGAACGCGGCCGCCCCCAAGCAGGAACAAAGGATCTTGGCCGCCAGAACGACCGATATCCCTCCCGCTTCGAGGCGCCCCGCCCGCACCTCCCCCCGCCGCCTCGGTTGCAGCTGCTTCCGGACAAGCCGTCAGGGGGCCTGTTCGAAAAGCTTCTGGCCCAGGTACTCTCCGGGCTGGACGCCCGGCGGGCAGGCGAACAGTCCGCTGCCGACATGCTGGATGTATTCGTTGAGGGCATCGTTGGCCTTGCCGGCCAGCGATTTCTGGATGGTCACGAACTGCTTGCGCGGGTCGCGCTGGTAGGCGATGAAGAACAGCCCGGCATCGAGCCGGCCCAGGTCGTCGGTGCCGTTCGTGAACGAGTACCCGCGGCGCAGGATCACGGCGCCGCCGTTATGGGAGGAGTGGGCGAGTCGGACGTGGGCGTTGGGATCGACGAGCGGCTCACCGTCGGCACCTTTGGCCCCGAAATCCAGTGGGTCGAACTCGTCGCTCCTTCCGGGCGGCGCGCCGCTTCCCTTGGCCCGGCCGATGACCCGCTCCTGTTCGGTGAGCGGCGTGCTGTCCCAGGGCTCGATGAGCATGCGGATGCGGCGGCTGACGAGATAGCTGCCGCCGGTCATCCAGGCCGGCCCGTCGCCGGGCTGAACCCAGACCTGGGTGTTCATGATGGCCGTGTCCTCGGCCCTGATGTTGGCCGTGCCGTCCTTGAAACCCATCATGTTGCGCGGGGTGACCTGGGCGTTCGAGGTGGAGCTGGTGCGGCCGAACCCCAGCTGGGAGTAGCGCACCGAGGCGGTGCCGCGGGCGAGCCGGGCCAGGTTGCGGATGGCGTGCACGGCGACCTGGGGGTCGTCGGCGCAGGCCTGCACGCACAGGTCGCCACCGCTGAGGGCCGGGTCGAGCGCGTCGCCCGGAAAGGCGGGCAGGTCGGCGAGCTGCGGCGGGCGTGAGGCGGCGAGCCCGAAGCGGTCCTTGCCCTTGGCGTCGGTGAACAGGCTGGTGCCGAAGCCGAACGTGAGGGTCAGCCGGGCGGGCGACAGCCCCAGTGCCTCACCGGTGTCGTCCGGCGGTGCGCCTGGCTCGCCGGTCACCGCGCCGGTGCCGACATCCGTCCCGACGGTCAGGTGGGTGGCCGCGTTCGTCCAGGCGGTGAGCAGCGCGATCAGGTCCTCGCGGGTGGCGGTCGCGCCGAGGTCGAAGGCGGCGAAGTGCAGCCGGTCCTGAACCGGGGTGACGATGCCGGCCTGGTTCGGGCCGAAGAACGGCACCGTCTGGCCCGACTCCGGTGACCCGTCGTCCCCGGTGGAGACGGCGAAGGCGGCGGCGGTGCCACCTGCGCCGACACCCGCGCTGACGACCGCGGCGCCGCCGAGGAGCCCGACGATGCGGCGACGGCTGAAGCCGCGCGACGCGGGAGCCGGGTCCGGAGCCGGAGCTGGGGCCGGAGCCGGAGCTGGGGCCGGAGCCGGAGCTGGGGCCGGGGCCGGCACTGGGGCTGGGGCCGGGGCCGCTGACGCCGGAGTCGGCGCCGAGTCCGGTGCTGGCTGACTTTCGCGGCCGTGCGGGCCGCCGGGGTCGGGTGCGGTGCTCACTTGCTGGTCACGACTCCCGCGATCTGCCCGATCGGCTCGGAGATCGCGTCGACCTCGACGGCGAGGGCCTTCACCTGCTCCGGGGTGAGGGTGTCGTAGGAGACGTAAGGGCTGCCGGGGATGTAGCCGTTGTCTCCCGGCTTGGCCAGGTGGGTGTCGAGCAGGCTCACCAGCGCCGGGAAGCGCTTGTCGAGGGTGGACACCAGTTCGGGGTCCTTCTCCTGCAGGGCCGGGCGCAGCGCGCTGTAGACGTACTTGGCGCCGTCGACGTTGCCGGCGAAGTCGACGAGGTCGATGCGGGAGTACCGCTCCTCCTCGCCGGTGACCTTGGACGCGGCGACCTCGTCCAGCAGCGACTTCGCCCCGTTGGCCATCACCAGGGGGGTGAGCTCCACCGTCTTGACCAGCTCGTTGAGCTTGCCGACGTTCGTGGTCAGCGCGGTCGCGAGCGGCTGTGTCCCGTCCAGGGTCTTCTGCTCGAAGAGCTTCTGCTCGATCGCGTGGAACCCGACGAACGGCGTCTCTCCGGTGGCGTCGTCGATCCGCATGTCGATGAGCGGGTCGAGGTCACCGAAGGACTCCGCGATCGGCTCGATCCGCTCGTAGTGCAGGCGTACGGCCGGGTAGGCCTCCTTCGCCTTGGCCAGGTCACCCGAGCCGATCGCCGCGACGAAGGTCGCGGTGGTGTCGACCAGCGCCTGGGTCTCGGACTCGACGTAGGTCTGGTAAGAGGTGACCGCGGTCTGAAGGTTCTGGTCGAGCGTCTGCGGCGGCGCGGCCTTGCCGGTGACCTTGAGCGCGGTGCGGATGCCGTCGCCGACCATCCCGGGCTTGCAGGCCACCTGGTACTCGCCGGCTGGCAGGTCGACGATCAGACTGCGCTTCGTCGACGGGCCGACGTTCTCCACCTCGCCCATGATCCGGTCGCCGGCCGCGTAGACGTACACCTCGGTGACCTGCGACGCGGTGTTGGTCACCGCGAAGGTGTGCCGGCCCGCGGCCAGTTCCACGCTGGCCACCTCGCATTTCTTGTCGCCCGCCTTGACCGCCACCGGTCCCCCGCCGGCGCCGGCCGCCCCGGACGAGCCGGAGCTGGCCGTCTCGTCCGAGGAGCAGGCCGCGGCCAGTGTCGCGACCAGGACGACGGGACAGGCCACGCGCAGGACACGACTGACAGGCGATTTCACTGGTTCTCCTCAGGGGTTCTGGGCGGTGCGAAGGATCGGTCGGAGGCGGACCGCGTCGGCGGCCGCCGACGGCGCCGTCAGCTGGTCGATTCCGACGGGATGGGCGGTACCTGGCCCGCCGCGCCCGCCGGTCCCGGCTGGCTCGGCTGGCTCGGCTGGCCGGAGCGGAGCCGGTGGCCGAGGAAGAAGACGGCCATGACGGGGACGAGGTAGGCGGTCCAGGCGATCGCCTGGGCGACGGTGGTCTGCGGAGTGAAGTTGAAGACGCCCTTGAGCAGCGCCCCGTACCACGAGCCGGGCGAGATCTGGTCGCTGACGTCGAAGGCGAGGGTGCCGAGGCCGCCGATGACGCCGCCTTCCTGCAGGTCGTGGACCGCGTAGGCCAGCACGCCGGCGGCGATCACGATCAGGCCGGCGCCGGTCCAGGTGAAGAACCGGGCCAGGTTCAGGCGGACCGACCGCCGGTACAGCAGCCAGGCCAGGACGACCGCGGTGACGATGCCCAGGGAGAACCCGATCACGGGTGTGGTGGTGCTCCCCGCGGCCTGCACCGCCGACCAGAAGAACAACGCCGTCTCCAGCCCCTCCCGGGCCACGGCGAGGAAGGCGGTGAGGGCGACGGCGAACGCGCCGAGCTCCAGCGCCGAGGCGAGCCGTCCGTCCAGCTCAGCCCGCATGCCGCGGGCGGTGCGGCGCATCCAGAACACCATCCAGGTGACGAACAGGACCGCGATCGCCGACATCGTTCCGCCGAAGATCTCCTGGCTTCTGAAGTCGGCCAGCAGGGTCGTCGACGTGTAGGTCAGCAGCGCCCCGAAGCCGACGCTGACGGCGACCGCCAGCGCGACACCGCCGCCGACGAGCACCAGCCGGTCCTGCCGGCCGACCTTGACCAGGTAGGCGATCAGGATGCTCACGACCAGCGCGGCCTCAAGGCCCTCACGCAGGCCGATCAGGTAGTTGGCGAACACGGCGCTCGATCCTCCAGATCAACAACTATCTGACGATAGTTGTGGAGGTAAGGCATACCTAATGTTCACGGAAAACGCAAGCTTGCTTTCCGCCCGCCATCGGGTCGAGCCGGCACAACGAGCCCCCAGTGGGCGGCTCCCGCACACAACGCACTGTCACAATCGGCTGGGAGACGCGGGATACCAGGCGTCGACGGGCAGCGAGTGACGAGCGACGGGAGGCATCAGTGGCCGGCCGAACTCACCCCCGCCCCAGCGGCGGCCTGGAGAACGAGGTCGTCGCCTGCCTCGCCGCCGCCGACGGGCCGATGACCGCGGCCCAGGTGCAGGCCGAGCTGGGTGATGACCTGGCCTACACGACCATCCTGACGACGCTACGACGCCTGCACGAGAAACAGGCGCTGACCCGCGTCCCGCGGGGCCGGGCCTACGCATACCAGCTGGTCGGCAGCCTGTCGGAGACCCAGGCCGGGCTCACCGCCCGCCAGATGCAGAAGCTGCTCGACGCCGGCACGGACCGCGCCAGGGTGCTCTCCCAGTTCGTCGGAACCCTCGACGAGGACTCCGAACGCATCCTGCGGGAACTGCTCGCCCGCCACCCCGGACCCGACCAGGCGACGCCGGCATCCGACGCGCAGGAACGGGCGCCGCAGTGACCAGAATCGCCGTCGTGTTCGGGTTGATCATGATCCCGGTCGTGGTCGGCCTCGTCGGCGGTCTGGCCGCGCCGCGCGCGGCCCGACTGCTCCCGCCGGCAGCCGCGACCGTGCTTCTCACCACCTTCGCGGTTACGGTGTCGCTGGCCACCGAGACCGGGCTGTCGTACTCCGCCTATCTCAGTACCGTTGCCGTCTTCCCCGCCGCGCACCCGAGCGACTGGTCCATCCCGGTCCTGCGCGCGATGCTGCCGGTTCCGAGCATCGTCGGCCTGGCCGTGGGCGCGCTGGCGCTCGTCCTGCTCGGTCGGGCCGGCGTCCACCTGATCCGGGTGGTGATGGCCGCACGCCGGACCACGGCCGCGGTCAGAGCATTCCCCGCCGTGGGCGAACTGGCTGTCGTGGACGACGATGACGCGCACGCCTATGCGGTTCCGGGCCGCCACCGCCGCGTCGTCGTCTCCACCGGCATGCTGCGCCTGCTGACCGGCCCGCAACGCCGGGCGCTGCTCGCCCACGAGCAGGCCCACCTCCGTCATCATCACCACCGCTACGCACAGCTGACCCGCCTCGCCGCCGCGGCCAGTCCCCCGACGGCGATGGTGACCCGCGCCGTCGACCACGCGATCGAGCGGTGGGCCGACGCCGCCGCGGTCCGCGCGGTGGGCGACCCGTCCACCGTGGCCCAGGCGCTGGGCCTGGCCGCGCTCGCCCGGCCCGCGGTGCCGCCCCACCTGCTCGGTGCCGCCCACGACCACGTCGTCGACCGGGTCCAGGACCTTCTCGAGCCGCCGGCCCGCCGGACCTGGGCGGGTGTTCTGCTTACGGTCGCGACCCTGGTGTGCTGGGCCAGCACGGTCGCGGTCGTCCTCTACCTGCACGGCATCGTCGAGGTCTCCGAGGCCGCGACGGGCGGCTGACCGACGGCACCGCACAGCACGGCACAGCCGCACATTCGCACAGCGGCGCGCGCTCACACCGAACTCACATCGCCGCC
Source organism: Frankia sp. R43 (assembly GCF_001306465.1). NCBI lineage: Bacteria > Bacillati > Actinomycetota > Actinomycetes > Frankiales > Frankiaceae > Frankia > Frankia sp. R43. The sequence goes on from NZ_LFCW01000001.1 coordinate 1,225,771, forward strand.
GGCCTACCGTGCGGTCACGGATCGACGGGTACCCGGCCCCGTCGCCGGACTCGCGGGAGGCACTCGGCAGTGACCGGCATCGCATCGAACACGCTGGCCCTGGGGCCGGGCTTCATCAGTGCGGACAGCCTGGCAAAGGCCGGCCTGGCCGTGGTCCTGCTCGTGGTCTTCGCCGAGTCCGGCCTGCTGGTCGGCTTCTTTCTGCCCGGCGACTCGCTGTTGTTCACCCTCGGCCTGCTGATCTCCCGGGACGAGGTGTCCACGCCGCTGTGGCTCGCCTGTGCCCTCGTCGGCACCGCCGCGGCCCTGGGTGACCAGGTCGGCTACCTCTTCGGCCGGAAGGCCGGCCCCGCGCTCTTCCGCCGCCCGGACTCCCGCCTGTTCCGCCAGGAGTACGTCGACCAGGCACACGGGTTCTTCGAGAAGCACGGCCCGCGGTCGATCGTCCTGGCCCGTTTCGTCCCCATCGTGCGGACCTTCACCCCGGTCATCGCGGGCGTCAGCGCCATGCACTACCGGATCTTCGTCGTCTACAACATCGTCGGCGCCGTCCTGTGGGGCTGCGGCGTCACGATCCTGGGATTCTTTCTCGGCAAGATCGACTTCATCCGGCAGAACGTCGAGGCGATTCTGCTTCTCGTCGTCGCGATCTCGGTCATCCCGATTCTGGTCGAGGTTCTGCGCGCCCGCCGCCGGAAGGCCGTGGCAGCCCGCCCGGAATCTCGGGAGCACGCCGTTCGCGGCGACGCCGGGTGACCGATCTCAGCGATCTGGATCTATACACAGAATCCAGAGCCGCGGCCTTCCACAGCCACTCCCGCCGCTCCTGCCGCTCCTGCCACTCCCGCCGCCACTGCCGCTGCCGCTGCCGCTGCCGCCAAGCAAGAAGTGAGGATTTCGGCTGCCGCAACAACCGAAATCCTCATTTCTTGCGGATCACCGAGTGACGCCGTGTCCCGCCTGTCGCTATTGGCATGAATTTCTGACACCGTGTGGCGGCGCGGAATCTCCGGTGGGTCACCGTGCGGCGGTCCGTGCTCACCCCGCGCCGCCCGCCAGGTCGATATCGACGACCCCGGATCCGCCATTTCCCGGGATCGGGATTTCGACAGGCACCCCCAGCCACCAGTCTCCGATCTTTCCCGGCAGCGACGGGTAGCCGGGACGCTCGCCCACCGACGGACTCCGACCTTGGATCGTCGGTGGGCGACGCTCTACCTGGGAGATCGTGGGAAACCGTGAAGACACGAATGCCGTCGGGCCGGGCGACGAACTGTGCCCAGCCGGCGTCGCCTGACACATCACCCCACCCCACAGGTCCACTGACACCCGGACCGCGAATGGGCACAAGGAAGGATCCCGAAAGGGCGATCCAGCTCACTTCGCGAACGAGGTGACGCGAGCCACCGACAGCGTCGACCTAAAAGTGCCCGGCTTTCAGAGAATTCACATCTTCGGCGGGCAGGGTTAGTTACGTCCCTCGTTTGAGACGACGTCCGGGCCAGCTGGCGGACGATGAAACCTTCCGGCGGTGACGATGATCTTCTCCACAGTCGCGGATTCCCAGGTTCCGGACCGGCGGGCCGATGCCGAGATGACGAGATGCCCCGGTCCACGGGCATCCGCGCACACCCGAGCAGGCACGCGTTCCCGGGCAGGCGTGCAGGCCGCGGGTTGGATAGTGCTCACCATCGCCTGCTACCTGCTCAGCGAGATCGGTGAGATGGCCTCGGTGCCAGCACCCCAGCTGGTGGTGTCGCTGGCCGTCGGAGCGGCCCTCGCCGTCACCGGGTTGGTGCACCGCCAGGTGCCGGCCTCCGCCGCCCGCTCGTCGCACGCGGTGCTCGGGGCGCTCATGGGGTCGTATCTCGTCCCGTCGCAACTGGCATCGGCGGCAGGCCAGGCGCTTGCGCTGACCGTGGTCACCGCTGCCACGGTGGCCGTCTGCGCCGGGGTCGCGGTGCTGATCGCGTACCGGACCAGGACCCGCCCGGTGGATGCGGTCCTGGGCCTGATCCCCGGCGGGTCCGCGGCGATCGTCGCCTACGCGGAGGACCTCGGTGCGGACAGCCGCGTGGTCGCCTTCGCCCAGTACCTGCGGGTCGGGCTGGTCGCTTTCTCCGCCCCGATGGTCGTGCTGGCGCTGCATGGGCCGGGCGCCGGGCACACCACCCCCGGGTCGTTTCCGAATCTGTCCCATCTGGTCGACTCGTCGCATCAGCTCGCCGGCCTGGCCACCCTGCTGTTCATCTGCGTGGCCGGCAGCCGCGTCGGGCGGGGCTGCCGGCTGCCGGCGCCGTCGCTGCTCGGGCCGATGCTGGTGGCTGCGGCCGTGCTGGCCACCGGTATCGCCCCCGGGTTCGCTCCCGCGGGCCCGCTGCAGGACGTCGTCTGGGTCCTCGTGGGGCTCGAGGTCGGCCTGCGCTTCACCCGCCCGTCCATCCGGCACATCGGGCACCTCATACCGCACCTGTTCGGCGGCATCGTGGTGATCTGCCTGGCCTGCGCCGGTTTTGCCTGGATCCTGGCCGGCCTGGCCGGGGTGCCCTTCCTGGAGGCCTACCTCGCCACCACCCCCGGCGGCATCAACGCCGTCCTCTCGACTGCCGCGGCCACCCACACCAACGTCCCCGTCGTCGCCGTCGTGCAGAGCCTGCGGCTGTTCCTCGTCGTGCTCCTCACCCCGCTGGCCATCCGGTGGGCGGCGCGCCGGATGACCGGACGGTCCGCCGAACGCACCGACGTGCGGAACGGTGCGGATGATCACCGGCGCTGAAACGCTGAGGTGCTGAAGCGCTGAGGTGCTGAAGCGCTGAGGTGCTGAGGTGCTTAGATGCCCGGACGCCGAGATGCGCCTGCCGCCGAGGGGGCTCGGCTGGTCGGGTCAGGATGCGCTGGCCGGCGTCACTCCGGCGGCCTGGTGCGGGCGTGTCCGCGGCTACTTCGGCTGGTGCGGCGGGTCGGGCGGGTCCGGTCGGTCCCGCCCGACCCAGGTGAGCAGGGCGGCCAACGGCGGCAGGAAGACGCAGGCCAGGACTGCCACCAGCAGCCATCCGGCGAGAACGTCGGTGGGCCAGTGCACGCCGAGGAGGATCCGGCTGATCCCCACGGCGAACGCCCACAGACCCGGGAGGACGACAGCGGCGACCCGGGTGGTCCGACGCCTCGCCCGGCGGTACAGCACCGCGGCAAGACCGGCGGCGACCAGGGCCGAAGTGGTGGTGTGCCCGGACGGGAAGGCGAAACCCGAAGGGTGGGTCATCCAGTCCGCGAGCGGTGGTCGTGCCCTGCCGACAACGGTCGCCAGGGACGTCCGGAGCAGCTGAGCCATCAGCAACGCCGCGGGCCCGACGACGGCGCCCAGCCACCACCGTCCACGTCGTCCCACCGCGACCGCGCCGGCGACCGCGGCGAGACCGTACGCGCAGGCACCGACCCCGGTGTCGGTGACCGCGACGGCGATGTCGGACAACGTGGCGCTGCGGTGGTCCAGCGCCCAGCGGTGCCACCTGGCGTCAAGCGCGAACGGCTTTCCGTTTCTGCTGACGACCGCGTACAACAGCCCGGTCAGCAGGAGACCCGACATACCGGCCACCAGGCGGCGCGCGGTTTCGGTGCGGGTCCGCTCCGGTCCGGGTGCGCCCGCCGACAGATCGGATGCCGAGCTCACCAGCGGCCCCTCCCGGTCGTTTCGGGCGTGGCACGCACGCTCGACCGAAGACTGCTACAGCCGACATGTACGGACGATGTGAAACACATACCGCCTTTCTCCCCGCGCGGTCGCAGCACCCTGCCCCTCGGCGGCAGGCCGGCCCCACCGCCTGCGGCCGCCTCCTGCCTGCCGTCGCATTCAGCGGTGCTTCAGGCGTCCTCGGTCACGCTGCGGTCGTCGCGGTCACGCGGCTGAGGTCAGGACGACGACGAAGGGCTCCAGGCAATGACTCGACGGAAGAAGATGATCATCAGCGCGGCGGGAAGCGCGCTGATCGCCGCGATGGTGGGCGGCGGTGTGACCGCGGCCTCGGCATCGGGCGGCGGTGACGACAACGCGACTCCCATCACCGGGCCCGCGCTGGAGCAGGCCAGCGCGGCCGCGCTGGCGTACACCGGTGGCGGGAAGGTGACCGAGACCGAGGTCGGCGACGAGGACGGCTACTACCAGGTCGAGGTCACCACACCCGACAAGGCAGTCGTGGATGTCGCCCTGGACCGCGACTTCACGGTGATCGGCGCGGTCGCGGACACCGAGACCGGTCCCGACGACCCCGCGGACTCCGAAGGTCCCGAGGACCCCACGGACGACGTCGCCGGGTGACCGTCGCCGGGTGACGTCGAACCGGTCCGCTGATCCCCGCCCTCGCGAGGGGCGGGGATCAGCCCCCCGCGGCGGGGGCGGCCGCCCCTGGCACCGCCGGCAGGGGAAAGCACACGACGAACCGCGCCCCGCGCCCGCCGACACACCGGGCGGGGGTGACACCGCCGTAGGCCTCGACGGCGACGGCGGCCTCGACCGCAATGTCGCCGTCCCGAAGATCGTGATCGGCGTCGTCGAGCTGGATGGTCGCGCCATGCCGCTGGGCGATCTCCTTCGCGATCGCGAGCCCGAGCCCGGTGCCGGTCCCGCGGGTGCGGGCGGTGTCCAGGCGGGTGAACCGGTCGAAGATCCGCTCGCGGTCCTCAGGCGGCACCCCTGGTCCGTCGTCCGCCACGACGAACACCGCGGCGGTCCCGGTGGTACGGACAGCCACGGTGACTGTCGACCTGGCGTGGCGTTCGGCGTTCTCCAGCAGGTTGCGCGCCAGCCGCGCGACCTCGTCCCGCCGGCCGTGGACAGGGGCCGCCGACACACCGGAGACATCCACGGCCACCCGGCGAAGCGAGCGCAGCCGGGCGGCCTCCGCCATGACGACGTCGTCGAGATCCAGCAGGTTCATGGCGTCCCGGCCAGGCTGGCTCCGCCTGTTCTCGGTGCGGGCGAGGAAGAGCAGATCCCGCACCAGGCGCTCCATCTGCCGGCTGCCGTCGAGCAGCTCGTCCGCGGTCGACGGCCAGTCCGCGGAGTCCGGATGGGCCAGGGCGACCTCGAGGTGGGTCCGGAAGGCGGCGAGCGGGCTCTGCAGCTCATGGGCGGCGTCGGCGACGAACCGCCGCTCCCGCTCGGCCGCGGCGTGCAGCCGGTCGAGCATGTCGTTCATCGTCGACGCGAGCTGGGCGATCTCGTCACGCGCGAGCGGCACGGGTACCCGACGCCCGCCGATGTCCCCGGTGATGTCCGCGACCTCGGCCCGGATCGCCTCCACCGGCCGCAGCGCGCGGCCGACGACCAGCCAGGTGCCCGCGGCCGCCAGCGCGACCAGCGCCGGCAGGCCCGTGACCAACGCCCCCTGCACCGTGGTGACGGCTTCCTGAACGGTCTCCACGCTGCTTCCGACATAGATGACCAGGTCGTGTTCGCCGTCCGTGGCGGCGGGCACTCGCAGCGCCCAGATCCGGTACTTCTCGGACTCCCCGCCGGACGTCCACAGGACGGTCCGCACGGCCGGATCGGAGCCGTTCGGCTCGAACGAGGTCAGCCTCGGCTGGCCCAGCACCTTCTCGCTGGCCGCGCGCACCCGGCCGGAGCTCTCGACCACCTGCGCCACATCGTCATCACCGGGCACCGGGACGACCTGGGGAACCGCATTCGCCTCGACCATCGTCGCCAGGTCACGCAGCCGGGCACGGTCGGCGTCGTCGTGCCCTCGGACCAGCGACCTGTTCAGGGTGAGAAGCAGCCCCGCGGCGCCGGCCGCGAGGGCGGTGGCAACCACCAGGGTCGCCACCGCGGCGGCCCGGGCGCGAACCGTCGCCCGCCGACGCCACAGGCCCCGCATCTCACCCGCCGGCCGGGTCGACGCGGTAGCCCACCAGCCGCACGGTCTGCAGGGCGCCGCGGCCGAACGGCTCGTCCACGCGGCGACGCAGCTGACGGACGTAGACCTCCACGATGTTGGGGTCGCCGTCGAAGGCGAAGTCCCACACCTGCCCCAGGATCTCCCGCTTGGAGATCACCTGGCCTGGCCGGCGCATCAGGCATTCCAGCAGGGCGAACTGCCGCGGGGTCAGCTCGATCGGCGTCTCGCCCCGCCACGCCTGGTGCGACGCGGGATCGAGGCGCAGATCGCCGGCGGTCAGCACGACCGGCCGCTCGCGGGCCCCGCGGCGCATCAGCGCCCGCAGGCGTGCGACCAGGACCACGTAGGAAAACGGCTTGGTGAGGAAGTCGTCGGCGCCCGTGTCGAGTGCCTCCGCCTCGTCCAGCTCCCCGTCCTTGGCTGTCAGCATCAGGATCGGCGCCCAGTTCCCGGCCTCCCGCAGGCGGCTGCACACCGTGTAGCCGCTCAGACCGGGCAGCATCACGTCCAGCACAATCGCGTCGTAGCGGTGTTCGGCGGCCCGCCACAGCCCGTCGGGGCCGGTCAGGGCGACGTCGACCGCGAACCGCTCCGCCTCCAGGCCCCGCTTCAGCGCACGTACCAGGCTCGGGTCGTCATCCACCACGAGAATCCGCACGGCGGTCAGGGTTCCGCGTGGCGGCTGAATCCCGCCTGAACGAGCCGGCGGGAACGCGGCCGCGACGGGTCCGTCCCACCCGGGCGAACCCCGTCACGCGGCGGCCTGGTGGGCATGCTCAGGCGGGGCTCTCGTCGGTCCCGGGGCCGGGGATCCCGACGTCGGGGGGCTGGCTGGTCGGGAGGGTGAGGGTGACGACGGCGCCGCCGTCGGGATGGTTGCTGGCCGTGGCGGTCCCGTGGTGTGCCTGGGCGGTCGCGGCGACGATGGCGAGCCCGAGCCCGGTCCCGCCGTGATCCCGGGTGCGGGCGCTGTCGGACCGGCGGAAACGTTCGAAGGCGTGCGGGAGGAAGTCGGGGGGAAAGCCCGGGCCATGGTCGCGGACCTGCACGGCGACGGCCGACCCACCCTCGGCCAGGTGGGCCGCCACCTCCACGGCGGTGCCGGGTGGAGCGTGCCGGATGGCGTTGGCCAGGAGGTTGTCGACAGCCTGGCGCAGCAGGTCGGGCTCGGCGTCGACGGTCAGGATGCGGTCGGCGTCCGTCCGGATCGTGACGTCCCTGGTCTGCGCGTGGCCGGCCGCCGCCCGGCTGGCCCGGTCGAGCAGGTCACCGACGGACAGCCGGCGCGGGGTGATGATGCCGCTGTCCATCCGGGCGAGCGTGAGCAGGGATTCGGCGAGCCGGATGAGACGGTCGGTCTCCTCGGCGGCGTTGCCGACGGCTTCGACGAGGTCGTCACGGGTGCGGCCGGGGCGCCCGGCGAGGTCGAGCTCGGCCTTGAGGTTCGTCAGCGGGGTGCGCAGCTCGTGCCCGGCGTCGGCGACGAAGGCCCGGTCGCGGGCTCGGGCGGCGTTCAGCCGGCGCAGCAGGTCGTTCATCGTGGTCGCCAGGGCCGCGATCTCGTCCCGGGTGGCGGGGACGTCCAGCTCGGCGGCGCTGTCGGACTCGCTGATGGCGGCGGTCTGCCGGCGCATCCGGTCGACGGGGCGCAGCGCAGCACCCGAGAGGAGCCAGGCCGCGAGCCCGGCGAGGGCCACCGTCGGCGCCGTCGCCGCGATCATGATGTTGCGGATCCGGTCCTCGGCGGCGTCCACGAGGTCGGTCTCCGTCGCCACCACCAGGATGTTCTGCTGCTGGGCGGTCTGCTGTCGTACGGTCTGCCGCGGCGCGGAGGGCAGCGGCCCGGCCAGCGCCCGCACGTCCTGTTCGTCATCGTCCGTCCCCCGGTGCCGCTCCAGCTCGAGCGTGAGCGAGGTCAGGCCCGTGCGGGCGGCCGCCACCTGGTCCCGGTCGAGCAGCGGCTCCGAACCCGCGACGTCGGTCGAGGCGATGACGGTGCCGTCCGGGCGCAGGAGCTGAGCGGGCCCGGCTCCGGCCTCCTTCAGCTCCGTCGCCGGATCGGACGCCTCCGGGAGCTGGGCGGCGAGGATCGAGAAGCGGGTGCGCAGGCTGGCGTCGACGGAGTTCTGCAGGTCGTTGCGCAGCAGCAGGTAGAAGAGCACGCCGGCGGCGACGAGCACGAGCGAGGTGCCGAGCGCGAACAGCAGGGTCAGTCTCACTCGCAGTGGCACGAACGACGCTTCCTCTGTGATCTTCCGATGTCCGGGCGGAATGCCGGCTCCCCACGATGATGACCAGGACGGCGGGCGCTCACGCGGCCAGCGCGCCGGTGGCCAGCAGCCCGAACAGGGCCAGCCCGACCACGATCCGGTAGGCGACGAAGACGTCGAACGAATGCCGGGCCACATACCGCAGCAGCCAGGCGATGGAGGCGTAGGCGACGGCGAAGGAGACCACGGTGCCGACCACCAGCGGCAGTACGGAGACACCGCCGCCGACCGCGTCTTTCAGCTCGTACAGCCCGGCGCCGGTCAGCGCCGGAATCGACAGGAAGAAGGACAGCCGGGTGGCTGCCACCCGGTCCAGGTCGCGGACCAGCGCCGTCGACATCGTCGCCCCGGAACGGGAGAACCCGGGAAAGAGCAGGGCCAGGATCTGGGACGACCCCACGGCCATGGCATCGGTGAGATCGATGTCGTCCTCACCCCGTTTGCGCCGGCCGAACCGGTCGGCGAACCACATGAAGGCACTTCCGGCGAGCAGCGAACCCGCGACAATCCACAGCGAGGCCAGCGGCCCGTCGATCAGTGACTTGGCGGCCAGCCCGACGGCGACCACCGGCAGCGTCGCGTAGAAGATCCAGCAGGCGAACCGGAACTCGTGGTGCTGGCGCAGCTCCCGGTCGGTCAGCCCGTGCACCCAGGCGGTCGCCAGCCGGCGGATGTCGGTGAAGAAATAGACCAGCACGGCCCCGATCGCGCCCACCTGGATGACCGCCGTGAAAGCGACGACCGACCGCTCGTCCACGGGAAGGCCCATGACCCCCTCGGCAATCTTGAGGTGACCGGTGGAGGAGATCGGAAGGAACTCCGTCACGCCCTCGACGACACCGAGAACAAGGGCCTGCCCAACACTGATGGCACTCACTGGTCGCCTTTCCTGGCGAAATCGGGCGCGGCTGCGGTCGCGCCGGTGGCGGCGATGGTCGCGCCGGTGGCAGCGGCGGCAACGGCCGCGCGGTGACGGAAGTGCACGTTAGGACCGGGATCATGTGAGGACGATGTGATTCGTCCGTGCCCGGAGGGAGGCGCCGCGGCGCCCGATGGGTCAGTCCGTCCGGGCGCTGGTCCGCAGCCGGTAGCCGGCCCCGCGCACCGTCTCCAGCTGCGTCGTACCAAAAGGCTTGTCGATCTTGCGGCGGAGATAGGCGATGTACTGGTCGACCACGTTGGAGGTTCCGTCGTAGGCGAAGTCCCAGACGTGTTCGAGGATGGCAGTGCGGCGCAGCGCCTCACCGGGGTGGCGCATCAGGTATTCCAGCAGCGCGAACTCCTTCGGCGACAGGTCCAGGGGGACACCGTCGCGGCTCGCGGTGCGCGCGGCCGGGTCCAGGCGCAGCCCGTCGACGTCCAGGACGACCGGGCGCTCGTGGGCACCGCGCCGGATCAGGGCCCGGATGCGGGCGGACAGCTCGTCGAAGCTGAACGGTTTGGCCAGGTAGTCGTCGGCACCCACATCGAGCCCGCGGACGCGGTCCGTCACGGCGCCGCGGGCCGAGAGCATGAGCACCGGTGCCCAGCGCCCCGCGGCGCGCAGCCGCCGGCAGACCTCGAACCCGTCAAGGCTCGGCAGCATCAGATCGAGCACGATCACGTCATAGGTGATCTCGGTGGCCTGCCACACCGCGTCGGCGCCGTCCGCGACGACGTCGACCGCGAACCCCTCCTCCGCCAGGCCCCGGCGCAGCAGCGCGGCGGTACGCGTCTCGTCCTCCACCACCAGCACCCGCATGACCGAACGATAGGTCGCCGCGAATTTGAGTTCGATGTGAGCTCGATGGATGTGAGCTCGACGGGAGCGCCACAGCGCCCACAGGACCTCAGCACCTCAGGGCCTCAGCGCCACAGCGCCTCAGCACCACGGGGCCTGTGGCGGGTGCCCGCGGCGGGTCTGGCAGCGCCCGGCGCGATGGCCGGCCGCGGCGATCAGCCGATCAGCCGGTCAGCCGGCGGCGGACTCGGACGCCTGGTGGTCGACGTCCCATTCCCGGGGCTCGGCCGGGTCGGCAGGCGGGCTTCCCGGAGGCAGCAGCGCGTACCAGCCCACGTCGTGCCAGCGGCCGGCCTTGTGGCCGACCGCGGGGTAGACACCGACCGGCCGGAACCCGAGCGCGGTGTGCAGGCCCACACTGGCCTCGTTCGGCAGGGCGATACCGGCGAACAGGGTCACATAGCCGAGCGTGCGCACCTCGTCGATCAGCCGGGTGTAGAGCAGCCGGCCGAGCCCGCGCCGGCGCTGCCGGCCGGCGAGGTAGATCGAGACATCGGCCGACCAGCGGTAGGCCGCGCGCTCCCGGTGCTGGCTGGCGTAGGCGTAGCCGGCGACCTCGCCCTCGATCTCGGCGACGAACCAGGGCATCAGCGGCCGCGCGGTCATGCGGGCGCGCATGACCTCCTCGCCGGGCACCTCCACCTCGAAGGTGATCGGTGTCTCCAGCACGTAGGGCGCGTAGATGGCCCGGATCGCGGCGGCGTCGGACAGCCTCGCCGGCCTGACCACCGCCTGCGAACGGCCCGCCGGGATCGCCCCGCGGGTGACGCCTGTCATGACGCCGGCCGGAGGCGGTTCGATCGATGCACCCGCCCGACCAGGCGGACCGCGTTGCGGGCTCCGGGGTGGCTCAGCTGATGCGGCACACCGACATGAAACCAGGCGGATCGGGCCCCGCGCCGCCGTCGTTCAGGTACCGGCCTGCGGGCGCAGGTCGGTCAGCAGGCCGGTCAGCGCTGACCGTTCACGGTTCACGTCCGGATGCGTCGAGCGGAGCGCGCGCAGGGCCGTGTCGATCCTGTCGTCGATCACGGTCCAGGCGGCGCCGTCTCGCGGCTTCAGGCGGGCCTCGGCGTTGTCCCACGCGGTCTCGAGGTCACCGATGCGGGACGTGGCCGCCGACTGATGGCCGGCGTTCAGGCGGTCCAGCGTGTCCTGAGTGATGATCGCGAACTTCGAGAGGTCCCCGAGGGGCGAGAACGGTGCCGTCTGACCACCGCCGGAGGCCTGACCACCGACCGAGGCCAGGCCCGACGTGTCGGACTCCAGCGCGGACCTGCGCAGGAAGTATCCCGTCCCCGCGGTGACGAGCACGAGGGAGACGACGACGATCGTCTGCACCAGGCCGCCCCGCCCCGGCCTCGCGTCGGAAGCGGAACCCGAGCCGGCCCCGGCCGAACGGGCGGCCGGGGCGGCCGGAATGACGTCCGCTCTGGTGACCGAGAAATAGACGACGATACCGATGATGCCGGCCGTGAAGATCAGGCTTGTCACTGTCGCGCCCAGGCCCAGACCGCCCACGTCCGGAGACTGGGAGAGATAGTCGCCGATCGACGCGCCGAGCGGTCTGGTCAGAACGTAGACGAGCCAGAAGGCGAGAACAGGATTGAGCCCGTTTCGCCATCCGGCCGCGAGGGCCGCGATCATTGCCATCATGATGACTCCCGTCATCAGGTAGCCGACCCCCAGCACCTCGGCCATGAGATCGCCGGTCGCCGTGCCGAGCGCGAAGGTGACCAGAACGGCCAGCCAGTAGAAGGCCTCACGCCGTGCGGTGAGGACGGAGTGAATCGAGAGGGTTCTTTCGACCAGGTACCACGCCAGGAAGGTGAGCCCGAGCAGACCGCCGAAGACCAGGGTGCTCGTTTCCAGGGGAACGCCGAGATTGTCCGTGAGACTGTCGGTCACCAGCGTGCCGAACACGCTCACCAGCGCCACCGCGAGCCAGTACGTCACCGGCACATAGCGGCGGGCGGTGAACTGAACGATCAGGGCACCGACGAGCAGAACCCCGGTGACGACGGATGTACCCGTCAGGCCGAGACCGAGGTTGACGTTGAGGAAGTCGGCGGCTGATTCACCGACCGTCGTGCACAGTACCTTGATGATCCAGAAAAGGGCGGTCACCTCCGGGACCTTGCTGAGCCGTTGACGGACCGGCGCGGGAGATTGGTCCGCGCGGGCCAGGCTGCGCTGTCTGGTCATTGGTCTCTTTTCTGGTCCGCCACGCCGGCGATGGAGCACGGCCGGTCATCCGGTCGGGGTGTCTGTGTCACCGACAGCCTGCTCATCGCTTCGTGTAAGGAAGATGTGACGGATCTGGGCGGGCCGCGCGCCGTGACCGGTCGCACCCTGGCAGCTGTGCCACCCAAAGGACCCGCGACCCAAAGGACCCACAACGGGTCTGGCCAGGTTCAGCGGGCTGCCGGAACGCGCGGCAGGGCGGCCGGGACGGATACGGCACCCTCAGGCGCTTGTCGACCTGGCCGGTCGGAGAGGTAGTCTGTCTGCGTCGCTCTGAGTCTCGGTATGTGGCCTCAGGCGGCGTCGTGGTCCCGTCTTCGTGTGGGAGCACGGCGAGCGCACGGTGATCGATCAGGCCACATTGCGCTCATCCAGGTCAAGAGTGCCAGCGTCAAGTCCGGGCTTGCTGGCCGGCAACCCTCCTCCGCGGCGGGGTGCCCCCGGTTGTGACCAGGCCGCGTCCGGGTGTCGGGCGTGGCAAGTGCGGACCCTCACCGGGGTCCGATGGACCCGAAGGAGTCACGGCTGTGCCGTCTGTTCAGCCTGCCCTTGACCATCCCGCCGCCCGCGCCGCCGCCGCGCCCGCCGCACAAACCGTTCCCGCCTCTCGCACCGCGCCCGCGGCCTGGGCCACGACCACGGCGCGGGCTGTCCCGGCCAGGTTCCGCGACCGTCAGGTCCTGCCGCCCTCGGCTGGCCCGGCGGCAGCCGGCGCGGGGCACGACGCGCTGCTGCCCGTCGTCGGAGCCGATCTGGACGTCCCACTGGTCGGCGGTGGCCGCGTCCGGCATGTGAACCTCGACTACGCGGCAAGCGCGCCCAGCCTCGTCGCTGTGGCCGACCAGGTGGCCCGGCTGCTGCCGTACTCGGCGAGCGTGCACCGCGGAGCCGGCTTCGGCTCGCAGGTCTGCACCACGGTGTACGAGACCGCTCGCGACGAGGTGGGCCACTTCCTGAGTGTGCGCACGGACGACACGGTGGTGTTCACCCGCAACACCACCGATGCGGTGAACCTGCTCGCGCGCTGCGTCGCGCACGCGGTGGGCCGGGCCGCCCGGGTGGTGGTTCTCGATCTGGAACATCACGCGAACCTGCTGCCATGGTCGGCGGTGCGCCGGGAGGTGGTGGAGTCCCGAACGACTCCGGAGGAGACGCTGGACGCGCTCGCCGCGGCGTTGCGCGCCGAGCCGACCGCGCTGCTCGCGGTCACCGGGGCCTCCAATGTGACCGGGGAGCGGCTGCCGCTGGCCCGGCTCGCGGCCGTCGCCCATGACGCCGGCGCCCGCCTGTTCGTCGACGCGGCCCAGCTGGCCCCGCATGCCCGGATCAACCTGGCCGGCCTCGGCATCGACTACCTGGCGCTTTCCGGCCACAAGCTGTATGCCCCGTTCGGGGCGGGGGCGCTGGTCGGCCGGCGTGACTGGCTCGATGCCGCTCCGCCCTACCTGGCCGGTGGTGGCGCGGTCCGCGAGGTCACACCGGACTCCGTCACCTGGGCGGACGCGCCGGCGCGGCACGAGGCCGGCACCCCGAACCTGCCCGGCGTGGCGGCGCTGGCGACCGCCTGCCGCACACTGGCGCAACTGCCCGCGGAGGCACTCGCCGCGCACGATCTGGCACTGCGGCACCGCCTGGCGGACGGGCTCGGCGCCCTGCCCGGCGTGCGGGTGCTGGCCTGCTGGCCCACCGCCGGCACGGACGGGACGCGCGCTCCGGTCGGTGTCGTCACGTTCACGCTCTCCGGGCATCACCCGGACGCCGTCGCCGGGTATCTCGCCGCCGAGCACGGCATCAGCCTGCGCGCCGGCCGGTTCTGCGCGCATCCGCTGCTGCGGCGGCTCGGAGCCCCCGGCGGCGCGCTGCGCGCCAGTGTCGGCGTCGGTTCGACCACCGCCGATGTCGACCAGCTCATCGAGGCACTGGACGAATACCTGACCGAAGGACCCCGCTGGCGTTACGCGTGTGGCCCGGGCGGCTGGGCTCCGACTCCGGACGATCGGGCACTGCCCGAATGGGCGGCATCGACCTCGGCCGCCCGGGCGCCCGCCACCCTCCCCTGCGGCACCTGATCTCCGGTCTCCCCCGCGGGGTGAGCGGACAGGGTGAGCGGACAGCCCAACGCAGGTTTGCCAGTTCGGCAAACAATGTTGGAGGACGGACGCACCCTGGGCGAGAGTGGCCGAATGATCGACAGACTGACCGCCGAATCGCCCGTGCCCGCACCCGACGTCGCCTCGCCCGACGCCCTCTCCCCCGCCGATGGCTATCTCGGGAACCTCGCGGTGCAGGCGGAGTGGGACCGGAGGTACGTCGAGCGGGAGCAGCTGTGGAGCGGGCAGCCCAACGGCGCGCTGGTGGCCGAGGTCTCCGGGCTCACGCCCGGACGGGTCCTCGACGTCGGCTGCGGCGAGGGGGCGGACGCCGTCTGGCTCGCGAACCGCGGCTGGGACGTGACCGCGCTCGAGGTCTCGGGTGTGGCGCTGCGGCGAGCGGCCGAGCACGCCCGTGACGCCGGTGTCACAGTGCGATGGGTGCACGCCGAGCTGACGGAGGCAGCGCCGGCAGCGCTGCCTCCGGCGTCCTTCGACCTCGTCTCCGCGCAGTACCCGGCCCTGCTGCGCACCCGCGACGCCGCCGCCGAACGGGCCCTGCTCGCCGCCGTCGCGCCCGGCGGCCTGCTGCTGCTCGTGCACCACGCCGGCATGGACGTCCAGCCGGTGCACGACGGCGGCTTCAACCCGGCCGACTACGTCTGGCCCTCGATGGTCGCCGCGCTGCTCGACGACGACTGGGTGGTGGAGTGCGACGAGCAGCGCCCACGGATCGCACCCGAGGGCGGTGCCGGTGCGCACCACACCGACGACGTGGTGCTGCGTGCCCGCCGGCTCCGTTGAGCCGCACCGATCCGTCTGACAATTAACAGGGATAGAAACGATCCCGAGCCACTTGGCGATCCGCAAAAAGTGCGGGATTTCGGTTGCGGCCGAGCCCGTAGCAGAATCCCGAGACAACGCCGGATCCGGACCACCGGCATGGGCCTGGCGGAGCCGTGCCAACGGAAGGCGGACCGCGCCCAGGCAGCCACCCATCGAGGATCCCGCACCGCCACGCAGCACCGGCATTTCACCTCAAGAGGGGCAAAAAGGGCGCAGATTCGCCTGGCAACCCGCAAGAGTGAAGGATGATGGTCGTCGGGACAACCAAAATGCTCCACTCTTGCGACTCGCCAAACCGGGCTACCGGAGTGCCGAGCTACCGGGCTACCGGCCGGGGCGGGCTACCGGACTGCCGGGCTACCGGCCGGGGCGGGCACGCCGCCTGCTTCGGCCCGCCGCAGCACGCCCTGCGACGCCTCGGCAAGGCCACCTGGTCGGAGCCTTCCGCGCCCTCAGCAGCGCCTGCGCCGGCTCGACCCCCGGCAGCCCGCCGCAGGCACTGACCGACACCGCGGCGTCTGCGCGCCTGCCCACGGTCCCGCCGGTGCGGCCACGAAATCGCCTCGCATCCTCGCCGGGGCTGGTCGAGAAAGGCCCCGACATGTCGCGGCCTTTCTCCACGCCGAGGGACTCCACATCCGTGGCGCGGCACCCGGGTACTAGGCTGCTCCCCGCCGTCAGCTCAGTGGGATGCGGACGACTCATCCGGGGAGCGCTCCGTGCGAATCAGGCCGACGCGTCGGGGCAGCCGCCGTCCGAACGCAGCCGTGTTGACCGCTCTGCTCACAGTCGGTCTGCCGCTGGCCGCCTGTGGCACGGGGCCCGGGCACGAGGAGGCTGGAAGCTCCGCCGAGGTTCGGGCCTCGTCGAGCAGCGACAGCGCGCGGCTGTCGCCTCCGACGCCGTCCGGGCGGGAGCCCGGCCTCCTACCGACGCCGACTCCGGGGCCGGGCCGGGCCGGGTCCACCGCGAGCGCACCGGTCGGAGGCGTCACCGGTGCCAGCGCCGGCACCGCTCCAGGTGGCACCAGATCGTCCACGGCACGTTCGGCGGACGGGACGCGGACCGCTCCGGCGCCGCAGCCCAGGTCCGCTTCCAACGGACCGGCCGGGCAGGGCGGTGGGGCGACACCGGCCCAGCAGCCACCGGCTGCCTCGGCGATGGCAGCGGCCCCGCCGACGTCCAGTGCCGTGCTCCTGCACTCCCCCACGCCCCTGCCACCGGTGCCGACCAGGCCGAAGCCCTTGGCCAAGCTGACCCTGACCATGGCTGCGAGCTGGACTCAGACCGACCCGGACCCGTCCTGTTTCCGCACCTCGATCACCTTCGTGAACAGCGGCGACCGGGGGACGGCAGGCGGCTCGTTGGTCATCTACGTGAACTGGCTGGACCAGATCAAGGTCACGAAGGCCACCGACTCGGTGACCGCACAGATACCGCCGGTCGGCCGCGGTGAGACGGTCCGGATGGACTACCGGTTCTGCCTGCAGGGAAGGCCGGCGGATACGTACGCGGCAGCGACGCAGTGGAACTACGCCATCTACGAATGACCGCGGCCGACCGCTGACCGCGGCCGACCGCATGGCCCCCATGCTGGCGGGCGACGCTGGGTGATGCCGGGCATGCCCCCATCGGGCGGGGTGGTCAGCGGGGGCCGTGAGCGGAGTCGGTCAGCCGCCGATGGCGACGACCTCCTCCTCGTTCTCGCCCGGCTGACGCACCTGGCCCGGCAGGACGACGGCGGTGATCACGGCGGCGAGGATCATGATTCCCGCGCTCCACCAGAACACGGTGGTGTAGCTCTCCAGCGAGGCGAGCACCGGCAGCATCGGGCCGGGCGCGTGTGAGTCGATGTAGTTGTCGGCGGCGGTGGCCGCCATGGTGCTCAGCAGCGCGGTGCCGATCGAACCGCCGACCTGCTGCACGGTGTTGACCATCGCGGACGCGGCGCCGGCGTCCTTGGCCTCGACGCCCGCGGTGCTCAGGCTCATCGCGGAGGCGAAGACGGCACCGATACCGGCCCCGAAGATCATGGTCGCCGGCAGGACACTGCCCAGATACGTCGAGCCGAGATCGATGTTGGTGAGCATCCACAGACCGACGCCGGCGATCGCCAGCCCAGGGGCGATGATGTAGCGCGGCCCGACTCGCTGCGTGAGCACCGCCGACCCGAACTGCGCCGAGATCATGAGCGCGGCCGTCATGGGCAGGAACGCGAGGCCCGACCTCACCGCGCTGAACCCGAGGTTCTGCTGCAGGTAGTAGGTGAGGAAGAGGAAGACCCCGAACATGCCGGCGCCCGACATGAGCATCGCCACCAACGATCCGCCACGGTAGCGGTCGAGCACGACGCGCAGCGGGAGAACCGGCTGGGCGACCCGCTGCTGGACGAGGACGAACGCGATCAGCAGCACCGCGGCGGCGGCGAGGCAGCCGATCGTCACCGGGTCGGACCAGCCGTCGGTCTCGGCCCGCGAGAACCCGTAGACCAGGGCGAACAGGCCGGTGGAGACGAGCACGATGCCCGGGATGTCGATCCTCGGCCGCTCCTGCTCCATCTCGTGACGCAGCCACAGGGCGCCGCCGACGAACGCCACCGCGGCGAAGAAGAGGTTCACGTACATGCACCAGCGCCAGGACAGGTACTCGGTGAGCACGCCGCCGAGCAGCAGCCCGATGGCCGCGCCGCCACCGGCGATCGCCCCGTAGATGCCGAACGCCTTGGAGCGTTCCTTCACGTCGGTGAAGGTGGTGCTCAGGAGCGCCAGGGCGGCCGGGGCGAGGAGAGCGCCGAACGCACCCTGCACGACCCGGGCCGCCACCAGCATGGCGAAGCTGGTCGCCGCGCCCCCGACGGCCGAGGCGACGGCGAACCCGATCAGACCGAGCAGGAACATCCGCTTGCGCCCGTACAGGTCAGCCAGCCTGCCGCCGAGCAGCAGCAGGCTGCCGAAGGCGAGCGCGTACGTGTTTAGAACGTCGTAGCATCATGGTATGGAATTTCCCCCGCTGGCCCCCTTGCCCCAATGGCCCGATGCCGACCCCGCCCTGTGGTACGGACGGATGTCTGACCTCGACAAGGACGCCCGTATTCCGGACCAGTTCGCCCGAGGCCAGAAGTACGCCGCCGTGACTGGCGAATACTGGATCGCCGGGGCGTGGGCCGATGACGGCATCTCAGCGTGGCGGGAAGACGTGGTCCGGCCCGAGTTCGAGCGGTTCCTGTCCGTCCTACGCGCCGGGAAGTATCAGCTGGTCGTGGCGTGGGAGGAAAGCCGGATCACCCGCGATCCGGTCGTCGGAGCCGAGTTCGGCAAGATCATGCAACGGGTCGGTGGCCGCCTCATCGTGACCGATGGGGAGAAGGCCACGACCTACGATTTCCGCAGGCAACGCGACCGTGACTCATGGCACGGCGCCGTGGGGAAGTCCGTCAGTGATTCGGGGCTGAAGTCCGAGCTGATCAAGCGGAAGTTGGACGCGAAGCGCGAAGCCCTGGAGTTCATGGGTGGCCCCGTGGGGTTCGGGTGGTCCCAGACGATCACCCGGAAAGGCAAGAAGATCGTCACGGTGTGGTCCGTCGATGAGGAGCAGGCCCGCTGGCTACGTGAGGCCGCGCAGCGTATCCGTGAAGGTGAGGCCGTTCTCAAGGTCTCGGATGACTTCTACGATCGTGGACTACGGATCCCGCACCGGCGCACACGCCCGGATGACACGATGGAAGCCGGCAGCCTGACGCGCGCCAGCCTCTCCGCGATGCTGCGTAACCCGAGGATCGCTGGTCTGTTCGCGACGGGAAACGTTCACACAGGGTGGACCGTGGTGGGCCCGATGGTGAATTTCCCCGCGATCCTCACCGAGGAGGAGTGGCGGGAGACGTGCGCGGCGTTGGAAGCGGTCACGACCCGCAAGGGCACCGGTACGGCCGTCAAGCACACGTTCGCCGGGTACTACGTGTGCCACAAGTGCAGGCGTTCGCTGGTCAGGAACTCACCCCGCGCGTACGCACTGTGGCGGCATCGTCTCGGGAAGAGCCGTGAACACTTCGAGTGTGACCAGTCGTTCCACATCAACGCCGCTGATGCCGACGACCTGATGACCCGTCTGGTTGACGAGTACCTACGCCGCCGCGTGTGGGAGAAGACAGGCGACGTCGCGGACGGCGACGAGTTGAAGGCCGAGCGGACCGAGAAGGAACGCGAACTGGCCGACCTTCCCCGCGCGATCGCCGCCAAGGAGATCAGTCTGCGGTTGGGTGGCCAGCTCGAAGCCCAGTACGAGACCCGGCTACGGGAGATCGACGCCGAGCTGGCCCGCCGTGCGCGTCTCGTGACCGTGCTGGACGGAGCGGAAGCGCTCCGGTTGTGGCGCGGCGGCACGCTCACGGAGAAACGCCGCGTGCTGTCGACGATCATCGTGAAGATCGTTGTCATTCCCGGGAAGGAGCTTCCGTTGCGGGAACGGCTGGACCCGCAATGGCGCTATCCCGGACCCGCCTGAGGGCCACCGTCGATGTTCCGCGCGGGTTTCGGTGCGAGTGCGGTCACGATCGCCGCCGCCATCAGCGCCGATGGTTCCGGAGCCCGCGCGAGTTGAGCCGCGATCCACCGCGCATCCGCCTCAGCCTCAGCGTCACGGTCGGTATCTGGAGTACCGGCCGAGGGCCTGGAGACCGACCGGCCCGAGGACCGACCACGCCGCCGCCCAGCAGCACCAGGCCCACGACCACCATCCGTCCCCGACTCACACGACGTCACCCGCTCAGCCCCGATATCCCGCCGACCGCCCTGCGACGACGCCCGTCGACGTACAGCCCACCCACCCACCCCCGCCACCACCGTGTCCGTCGTCTCACTCGCACCCCCACCGGTCGTGAGCAACGACGAAGAACAATCGGCACCTTCGGTGCTCGTCTCCTGGCCAGCCACCAGCCCACCCGGGACCACCGGCCCCGAACACGCATCGTCGAGGTCATCGAACAGCGACGGCTGAACAGAACCTCCGGAACTCATCGTTCGGCCCGCCACGTGCCCACCGGGCCAGCAGCCGCCCGTGACGATGGCAACTCGGGAGGGTCAGCCCCGTACCCGCCGAGATGCAGCCCCCGACCGGCATACGTCCACGCCCCGAGAACGATCGTGTTCTCATCACCCTCCAACCGGCCGAAAGCGTCCACCGGGATCCGGCCCGCCATCGCCGCGCCGATCGTGCGCGACCACACCCGCCGCACCGTCCGCAACGCGGTGAACGTCGTCGAGTACCGCCGGGACTTGGTCAGCCAGTGGCCGCCGAACCCGAAGCTGTGCGACCAGCGGACCAGCCGGGGCACATCGCCGGATTCCCGACCCAACGCCGCGTCCAACGCAGCCGCGAACACCGCGTCACGACCCAGCCGCCAGCAGGTCTCCACCAGCCGCCGCAGGTGCGGGGGCAGCGTCAGCCGTGCCAGCGCGGCGAGCGACCGTACCGGACGATCCAGAGCGCCGCCGGCAGCCGCCGACTTGGTGATGTACTTCGCCAGATAGTTCGCCACCGCACCGCCGGCCGCCGCCCCGTCCAGCGTGATCCGACGGATGTCGACCTGCGCCCCCCAGCGCACCGCCCACCCATCGGCACGCCCGTCGAACGTCCCGGCGTCCGGATCGGGAGCCGGTACCGCAACCGACCCGACGACGCCCCGCAGAGCATCCGCGACCAGCTCACCGGCCGCCCACCCCGGAGGAGCAGAGCCGGGCCCGCCGGGACCGTCGACCCGGACGACCACATGCAGGTGCACCACACCCCGCGCCTGCATTTCCGCGACCTTCACGAAGCTCATCCGGGCCGAGCGGCGTAGCCCCGCCACGGTCAGACCGGCCGCCGCCGCCACCGCGGATTCCGTCGCGTCCCGCGTGACCTTCCACAGCTTCGGAACCAGCGCGTTCCACACCACCGACCGGCCGTAGCCGTAGCAGTCGCCGCACAACGGCGACCCGAGCCGGGAATCCGCCTCATGATGCCGCTCATGACAGCCCGCCGGACGCCCGTGCGGGCACAGGCCCCGCCGGGGGTGACACGCCCGCACCGGCCCGGCCTTACCGCCCTTCTGACGGCGGGAATGCACCGGCCCGAAGGACGGCGCCGTCAACGTCACGAACCACGCCGGATGCCCAGTGACCGTGTCCGGCACGCCCTTGCCACCCGCGAGCCCGGCCAGGACCAGCCGCCGGGCGTCCCGCTTGTACACCGCCGAACAAGCCGGGCACGCGGACTCCCGCCGGTTGCCGCACCGCACATGCAGCACCCCGCCGGGTTGATCCGAGCTGGTGAACGACCGGCGGATCTCACCGGTAGCGGTATCGACATGGTCGACATGTCCCGACAGGCGAATCGGACGGGAACAGCCACCCGCGACCGGCCGGTTTTCGGGCAGGCTCACGCCCACATCCACGGAAAACACACCGCGCCCTTTCGCCCGCACAGCCCCCACCAGCCCAGACCCGGAAACCTCACAGGTCAGGCCAGCCGGAGACACACGGAAAGAAAGCAGGAACGAGAACAGGGGAAACCAGAACGGAAACCGAACCCGGCGGGCTTTCCGCCGTACACCCATCCCACACCGAAACGCCGGCACCATGCCACACACACAAACGTGCTAATAGTCGGCACACGAATGGCACACGAAAAGGCATTCCGACCGGCACCAGACCGGCACCGGCACGGGGAAACAGGCGAACGCGCGGACAAGCCCGCGCAGGCTCAGCCGCCCCCGGCTACCCGCTCACCCCACAGGCAGCAGCAACCCAGGACAGCAGCAGAACACGGCACATGCGCACCCCAGACGGAACATCAACACGACTGGACGCAGGCCACCGACGGTGACCCACGGTGCAGCAGCCCGAGCCCGGTCCGTGCCGCTCCCAGGCGGCGCAAGGTGGACAGCCCGACAATGTGGCGTACTGCCGTACAAGAGAAAGATCATCGCGGCGCAGGGTTCAGAACCCCCGAATGCCGTCATTTACGATACCACCCCGGCGCATTGGATGCCAGGGGGCATGGCGACGACCCCGGGGCACCTCCACCCGAGGGAAGGATCGGGAAGGCCGCGGGGTCGCCTGGCGGGGGTGGGACGGGTAGGGATAGTTCCGCGAGAATCGTTGCTCTACCGGTCCGGCTCGACGGCCTGCCGTACCGCAGACGGCCCCGGGAAGTCGGCGGGTATCGCGTCCATTAGCGTTTCGTTGGCAAGCTTACCCAGCCAATATCCGGAGTTTCGACGCTCCCCGATCCTGCGGAAACCAGCCTTCTCGTAGGCCCGGATCGCAGCCAGGTTCGGAGAGAGTACCGATAGGTGGACGCATCGCAGGTTCGTCACGTGAAAGGCGTAGTCGAGTGTGAGCCTCGTCGCTTCGGTACCGATACCGTTGCCACGGCTGGCCGGGCCGAGCTGGATCACGAACTCCCCGGTTCGCACGTGATGGTCGATGAGAACGGCAGTGGTGCCAGCGGGGGTCGGCGGATCCGTGGTCACGTCGTAGACGGTGAACCTCAGCTGATCGTCCGTGCCGCGCGCCTGATGCTGGAACCCCTCTCGCCGGTTTTCCAGCGAGTCCGGTGTCTGCCGACCGTAGCCGACCAGGACGCCAGGATCCTGCTCCCACTGCCAGTAAAGATCGACGAGGTTACTGGAGAACGGGCCGAGCCCAGCGCGTTCGCCGCGGATCCACACGATCGGTTCATGCACGCCTGTTCTCGCTTCCGTCGTCGCGTTCGGGTACGGCGCGCAGGACGCCGAACCGTGCGGTTGACGACGGTTCGGCAACCCGCTGTCCGTCGTCAGTCTCCACCCAGGCATGGAGCCGAACAGGGTCGGCTGCTGCACCGTGGCACCACGTCACCCGCTTCCGGCCCATGGCCAGCAGGAGGAACGCCGCTGATGATTCTTCGAGGCAGGCAACACGACCCGGCATGACCGTTCCTGCCCGCCGGACGGCGTTGACCGCCTCCATGAGGTGATCAGCTGAGGCATCGACCCTGGCGCGTCGCGTGGCCCACGTCAGCAGACGAAGTAGCCGCGCCATCCGGCTGCGACCTTGTCCGGCCGCGAGGGCGCCGAGCACGACGAGTAGGGCCACACCCGCACGTAGGGTCATCCCGCAGGATGCGGATCCGACCGTCGTGCGCCCGGCCTGCATCTCCTGTGTTCCCCAACTTGGCACCCACGACGGCCCGACCGCCGTCGGTTGGCCCGCTCGATGTCGGGGGGTCTGCATGATCAGTTCTGCCGTAAGGAGCTGTTCACGCAGGGCCCGCGCGGACTGGGTGTCCAGCAGCCCCGACGGGTCGCCGTACCCGCTGGTCGTTGCCGCCTCCCACCAGCGCGCGGCCGGCCCGGTCAGTACATCAGCACGGCCGTTGCGGTAGTTGACGATCACGGTGGCAGGGCCAACATCGAGCGCACGAACGTGTTCGGGGACAATGATGTACTCACATGACATCATCTATCGCTCTCCGTGGTTCATTGGAATCCACGCCACATCGGATGTGTCACTCAGGGCCCGTAGCCATACCTCCGCAGCCAAAGCCGGCTCCACGGTGGCGAACGGGACAGGGAGCCCCGCAGCCGTCATCGTCAACGTCTGTCGGAACTCGCCGGGCTCGACGAGACCTAGGGCGGCCAACCGGCCGTCAGCCAGGGCATGGAGCGAAGCCAGGTTCGTGCGCATCCCCTGGTAGTGGTCAGGATTGAAATCGCCCTTGGTAGTGCGCTCTGCCAGCCTGGCAGGGAACAGGTCCGCCATCGCAGCCCGCAACACGGGCTTGTAGTCGGCGGGGCCGGGACGGTCACCCAAGGAAAGCGACAGATAGGCATCCACCACGCGAGAATCCGTGAATGGGTTGTGCAGTGATACCCCGGCCGCTTCGGCAAGCTGAATATCGGCGCGCGCGGAGCGCCCCACCTCCGCCATTCCTTCACCGGTCATGACCGTGGCAAACGAACCGGGGGTGGGATCATCCGCGCATTCAGCCACCGCCGCGGCGACAGCCCGTGCCCGTTCCCGTGCCTGCAACGTCGCCCATGAGGGAAGAGGCTCGATCCCGCACCAGCCGATATCGCCATCGGCGGTACTTCGTGAGGAACCTCCACCCAACTCCGTGGCCAGCGCCGCCAGCGCTGCCGCGCGACGTCCTCGCGAGACACGGTGAGCCGACCGCAGCAGCGGCCACACGGGAAGCCTACGCAACCGCGCCCATCGGATCGTTTCGACCACTGCCCGCCGGCTATGCCCGATCGCGAACAAATCTGCCAGAATTATTGGTGGAGAACACAGCAGGCTATCCCCACCATCGCCAGTCAAATGACAATCAGTGCCGAAGGTGCTCCGCATCCAGGTGAGCTGACCGGAAAAGCGGGCATGCGCGATCGTGGACGGCGCCGGTTCGTCTGTTACCGGGACAACATCCAGCGCCGAATACGGCGCGTGCTCCGCGCCCAGCGGCATGAGGCGGTGAACGATTCCGGAATGCCTGGCCGCGAGCCGCGCATAGTCCACGTCTCCGCCCGTGGCATGGCCGACTGGATGCACCGTCACCCCGGTCACCGGCCGCGCAGTGCCGGACGACGCATGGGCCAGTAAAGCAAGAGATGTCGAATCGAACCCGCCTGACATATCCGCTGTCAGCGCTGTCGCGTTGACTGCCCGCACCGCCACCGCCGCTGCCAGTTCCGCCCGCAGTCGCCTGCCGGGTGAATCTACGCATGGCCGAGGCGACCACATCCGTTCCGACCGCACCGCCCCCGACCGGATCAGGGTCAGGCGATGCCCGGCGGGTACAAGCCCTACGCCCTTGAATGCGGATCGCCCCGCAAACAGGACAGGTACCGACGGAGCCAAAAGCCACATGGCCAACCGATCCAGATCCGGCCCGGCACCGGTCAGCGCAGCCAAAGCGCGTGAGCTGGAAGACCAGTACACCCCGCCGTCCAGCGAGGCTGTGTAGATGGGCCATGCTCCACCGAGGTCGGTCCAGATGCGGGTAAGGCTGTCGGTGACTTCCACAGTGGTGTAACTACCCGCCCACCGCCAGGCCACGTCGTCCGGAACCCCGTGCGTTCCGAGTCGCGCCAAAGAATTCCGAGTGATGGCGCAGGGACCGATCACCGCAACCATTCGATGGTCGCTGTACGTCGCGCGGACCTCGTTCCCGTCCCATCGTCCGACCGTCCAGCATCCGGAAATGGTCGGCCACACCTCCGCGCTGTTAACAGGGGTCCGCGGTGGCTTTGCGGCGCTACTGAAGCCCCCGAACCAGCGCATGTCTCCCATCCCTTTCGCCCCTTCCTGAACGTACTGGTGCCTGGCCCCATGCAGAACCAGGCACCAGCAGGACGCGGACTAGCTGTTGTACGCCTTCCGCTTGTCCTCCGCGCTGCCCTTGCCCTGGCCGAGCGTCACCATCGACGCCTCACCGAGGCTCACCAGCAGCACCGGAGCCTTTTCCGTCGGGCCGTCGTGCGGCTGGAAGTCAACCGTCACCATTTTTCCGCCCTACCTTTCCTGGTGTTTGCGCGGCCAACACCGCGCCTGGGTACCCGACAGCGGCCGATTCCGCATCGGGGGATCTGGGTGAAGGCTCACCGGAGCGTCATTCTTGACTATGACGCAGCGTCGACCTTCAAATCAGAGCAGGGAAATGGATCTCCCACACGTCGATCGGCAACACCACTTCGTGGTCGCGCAGGCGCACCCGATGCAAACTGAACGTCACTCCGTCCGGTGTCACATCCGGGTTCGGTCTCGATCCCGCCATCACGATCCGGGGCAGCTCACCTGCCATGATCCTCTGTCGCCGCAGCCGGATACCGACCGCCCACGCCACCCGGGATTCCATCAGCGACGTGAACCTGCGGTGCATCAGCACGAGCCCCACCGGAGCAAGCTGGGCAATCCCAATACTTGCCCCCACCATGATTTCCTCGTCCACCGCCAACTGGTCGGACAGCAGCATCTCCTGTGCCTCGCTGTCCGCCCGCAACGGCTCTGGAAGCATGCCGATGATCAAACCGTCGCGGTGCCAGGGAACGAACTCCGGGAGCTGGCCCGTGTGAAATTCCCACCCGGTGGCCGTGACCGCCCCACTCACCATTGCTCGGGCCCCGGACGAAGAGCCCGATCCCTCAAAGGCTCGCGATCATCCTCAAGTCCAGGAACGGAAGCGCACGGTATCCCGGAATCGTGATCCCGTGCCGGTGGGCATAGTTCGCCATCGACCGCAGATCCGCGAATGGGGCGACCACCTGAGCGCCCGGCACTACCAGCGCGAAGGCTCCCGACGGGGTCATCACGTCCCGGAGATTCACCATTCGCGCGAGCCCCGTAGGAATACCCGTTCTCGTCATCCCACTCCCAGTCGTCGTCGACGTCGTACCTGTCCTCGTCCTTCATCGCTCCCACCTCCACCGACCGCATCCGTCAGACCGCGAACTCCCGGTACCTGTCCGGACCCGGAATGCTGCGCACTCCAGCCACGGCACCCCAGGCCCCCAACGGCACCGGCCGGGGGGACGGCCCCAAGCCCGGCCAGGGCCGCTACGAGAAGTTCAACGCGGATTCCGCACGCGCCCAAGGACAGATGCCACGTCAAGTAACCGGCTGTCACCGACGGCCCGTCCGGCGATCAGAGCCGTTGTCCGGTTGACGTGACCAGTCGAATCGCAGGTCAAATGATCAGTCGACCAGCCGAATCCACGGTGACTTCCCGGCCGTCCGGTCCGCCACCGAACATGGGCCGCTACGCTTCGTGCAACCCCTTGTTCTGGGAGGCACCCGTGACGCCACATCGCGCGACAGAGCACCCCGGATGGAACCCCTCTGTGCTCCGCCGGCATCGGCTTCAGTACGGGCTCACCCTCCCCACGCTCGCCGAACGCATCCGCAATATCGACGTCGACAGCGCCCGTGAACGAAGCTTCACCCCGCCACTGGCGACTGCCGAAGTCATCGGCAAGCACGAACGCGGACAGACCTACCCCGGCGCCGACTACCGCGCCAGCTACCGGCACATCTTCGGCACTGGAGACGCCGACCTGGGATTCCGCCACCGGCTCCCCGCCGAGCAGGCCCAGACGACTCCGCAGCAGGCCGACTCTCCCAGTGACCGGGCCGCGTCCTCTCCGCCGCCTTACTCTGGAGACATCGGCGGGTACACCGCTTCACGCCCGCCCGATACCGACGGGCCGGAGAGGCGGATCATGACCGAATCAGAAGAGGCGTTTAACTTCCTGGTCAACGCCGAACGGGCCGCGGCTCGACCGGAAGTTCTCGACTTCCTCCACCAACAGGTACGCAGCCTCGCCATCGCGTTCCCGACCGAGGCGACGAACCTTGTGGGCCCGCTACTCGACGCACAGCGCGTCGCCTTCAGACTCCTGGACGGCCCAACTCCGCCAGACCAGGCCCGGGACCTCTACTTTCTCGCAGCAATCACCTCCGGCCTCCTCGCCCGCGCAGGAGTCGACCTCAGCCAGCACACAACCGCCGACATCTACGCCCGCGTCGCCTACCTGTGCGCCGACCGGGCAGATCATCCCGGCCTGCGCATCTGGGTACGCACCGAACAGGCCCGCGCCGCCTACTGGACAGGGGCACCACACGAGGCACTGCGCTACATCGAAGCAGCCGAAGCAGACCTCCACCTCGTTCACGGCACGGCAGCGATAGAGACCGCCGTACAGGCAGCCCGTGCCCATGCGGCACTCGGCGACAGCGCACGGGCCCACGCCGCCATCACGCGAGCCGTAGACCTCCGCGAGCGGACCCGTCCCGACGACCTGGACGAGATCGGGGGTGAACTCTCCACCCCGGTAGCCGTCCAACTGTTCATCGCATCCGATGCCCTTACCCGACTCCCCGAGGACCCACGCGCCGAGCAGGCGGCCATGGACGCCGTGGAAGCGTTCGCCGCCGCAGGTAGCGCCAGCTACGGCAGCCGAGCTGGGGCCCACATCAACCTCGCTCTGGCTCGCACCCGCCGGGGTGACGTCGACGGCGCCCAAGACGCCCTCCGGCCCGTCCTAGCCATCCCAGCCCAGCGCCGCAACCACGGGATCCGCACCCTCATGCAGCGCATTCAAGGTGCGCTGACCGACCAGCGGTACGGACGATCGCCGCAGGCACTCGACATTGCAGCCGAGGTCGAGAACTACTGCCAGGTGACCCCGACAACCCGGATTCCCGAGTAGTTCAAGATCGTCGCTAATCGTCTGTACGGGTTCAAGGCGCGCCGACGGCGCGCGCGTGTGACCTGCCGCACACGCCGCGCGCGCCGCACTCGCCCCGCCCGGCAGGCTCGCCGCACGCGGTGGGGCCCCGCCTCCCTTCGGTCGGCTCCCCACCGGTGCGTCGGCCTGCCGGGTGTGTCGGATGCGTCGGCCCGTCGGAGCGTCAGACCACCCGCTGTACACCAGCTAGGCCGCGCATCCGGTTGGCGATAGAGAGGGACGCCCTTCGGGCGACTCATTTCCGGGGCTACGCCCCATGTTGTTGGGGCTCTGCCCCAAACCCCGGCCCACGCTCTGGAGGAGGGGGAGGGGCCGCGAACGTCCGCTGATCGCCTCCGCCGACGGACACCCCAGGGGGTTACTCCGGAACCCCCGACCGCGCAAGAGCGCACAGCACCCAGCAGTGTACGGAGCGTGGGCGCTCATGCACGGCCGGAGAACCCGGAGTAAGGCCCAGCCTGCCCGCCGACGGAGGAGATCAGCTCAGCCCGAGGACTGTGAAGAACAAAGAGCGGTCCGGCAAGCCCACAGGCCACCGGACCGCCTCAGCCCGCTACAACCCGACGAACGGTCGCGGCCCCGGAGGACTGATCAGATCGTCGACCAGGGCACGCCCGACCGCATCGCCCGTATCGACGCCATCGCGTTCCGCCACCAGGCGTACGCCCTCACGGCGCAGCAGGGCCAGGACCGCGTTACGGCCAACGTCGCTTGACGCCAGCCGATCCACCGTGTCGACGATCACCACCTGGCAGCCCCCGCCGTTGATCTGCCGCAGGACCCGCGACCAGGCCCACAGCCCCTCACGCTGCTGATGCTCTGTCGGGCCCGCCTCCCAGCCCCGCGTACGGCAGGACCACAGGAACACCGACCTTTGAATCATCCGGTCCAACGCCGAGACGTCATCCCGGACGAAGCTCACCGCCCGCACCGCCGCCATCTCACCGGCCCCCGTTCCGCCGGAGCCGAGCCCGCACCGAAGCGACCCGCAGCCGAGCCACGAGCACCGCCGCTCCGACCCACCGCAGCCTCTCCCGGACCTCAGCCACCTCCCGACCGGCATCCTCCCCGACCGGAAGGAACATGTCCGCCGCCGCCAGACATGCGTTCGCCAGCTCCACCAGGAAACCGGCCGTTCCCGGACCGTCGCCGTGATCATCGATCCGCAGCACAACGCCGTCGGGAAGGATCAGCGCCGCGCGGGGGTCCTCCGCGCCGACCACACCGACCGCAGGCACCCCCGAGGGACGCACCGGCACTACGTTCTGTGGCACCATGGACATACGTTCGACTCCTGTTCGTGCAGGTTTCGGACGAGGCCCGGAGCCGGTGTTCCCGCACCGACCGGGCCGCTTTGTTCTGTAGATCAATTGTCGCAACTTCGCTATACGTTGTGAACGCAGTCGATCAACGCCGAGCGGCCGGCACCCCGGGTACGGGATACCGGCCGCAGGGCCGACGGTCGAGGGCTACATGCGCGCGCGCCGACGGTTGCGGACCATGTCCGCCAGCGCCACCACGCTCCGTGGGTCGAGCGTCAGAAGCTCACCCCACAACCGCTCTCCGGTCGGACCTTCCGGCACGGCGACCATGAGCGTCTGCAGCCCTTCCTGATAGGGGGTCCACCCCCCGTTGCCCGGGACATCCAGGGTTGGCACCCACCCGCCGGCTGCCGCCGTTGTGCCGTCACCCAGGGTCCGGAACCGCATCCTCACGTCGGTACCACCCGGAGCCACCGAGCGATGGTCGAGGTACACCACCGATGGCAGCGTCGCCGTCACGTCGACGAGGTCCCGCAGCATCGCACCCGACCGCACCGTCACGTCGAACACGCCACGTGGCCGAGGATTGACCGTGACGAACGGTCGGCCCCGGTACGGGTCCCGGCTACCACGGTCACCCGAAGGCGGAATACTGGTCACGGGTCATCTCCTGTCACCGCAGGTGAGGATCAAGGTTCCGGGGGGTGCGCCAACACCCACCGGAACCGCCAACACCATCAACTATAAGACGAAGCGTCCCAAAGTTCAGGCGAACAAGGAGATACGTGGCGGAGGAAGATCCGTTGATCGGCTATCGCGAGATGGCCGAGCGCGCTGGCATCAAGCCGGGAACGCTACGTAACTACCGCAACAAAGGGCTACTACCTGAGCCGGACGATCTTTCCGTGCCCGACCGGCCGAGATGGAAGACGTCGACTTTCGAAGCGTGGATGGCCAGCCGCCCAGGACGAGGAGCGCGAACAGACCTCCAGCCGCCGGACCCCGCCGGCTAGCCGGCAGACCCAAAGACACAGGTCAGACGTTGCTACGACGTACTACTTGCGTAGCCCGTCACGATCCACTGGCGCTGGTCGTTGCTGAAGTCCAGTGCCTGCTGGGCCGATGGCAGCGCGATGTTCACCACCGTCCCGTCCAGGACGACCATCAGCTGGGCCAGGCCGAGCACGCACAGCACCCACCAGCGCTTGTCGGTGAGGCTGGCGGAGCCCCCGTCCGCCCGTGGCGGCGCCTGTGTTGCGACGCCGGCTTCCGTACCTGTTAGCGACATGACCATCCCGCCTGATCGAAGTGGACATCATCGGTCCGCTTCAGCCAAGCTAACGGAAGCGGACACCTCCGGTCCACTTGTGAAGTGGTGGCCTTGTTCACGACGAGCAGCACACTGATCGACAGATCGGTCGCGCTGGGCCCAGCCCCGGGTCCGTAGAACTCGACGCACCACCGCCTACCGACCCGCCCGCTACACCGGGTAGCTAGCCTTACGACATCGACCCCACCCGCGGGAGTGAATGCACCCATGTCCGCCACACCTACGGTCAGCGGCTCCGACGCTCCACGTGCACGTAAGGATGCGGTACGCAATCGCGCCATCCTGCTGGAGACCGCCGACAGGCTCATCGCCATCCGCGGACTCGACGTCACGTTCCATCAGCTCGCCGCCGCGGCAGGCATGGGGGTCGGCACGGTCTACCGGCACTTCGCCGACAAGGAAGCACTACTCGGCGCCCTGATCGAGCAGCGGTTCGACACCGCGCGCGACATCATGCTCGCGGCCGAGCAGGTCGCCGACCCGATCGAGGCATTGCGCGCGGCGATTGTTCGCACCTGCGAGTACCACTTCTCCGACCGTGCGCTGTGGCAGGCGATGATGTCCGCCGCCAAACGAAACCAGGAGCTCGCACGCGAGCGGTTGCTGCCGGTCATCACGCGCATCGTGGCCCGAGCCAGGGCCAGCGGTCGCCTCCGAGATGACTTCACCGCCACCGACTTTCCAATGAGCCTTTTCAATCTTGGTTTGTCTGATTCTCCCGGCGGTTAAGGGTCACCAATTGACGAATTGAACGGGAACCGGCTCGGGCCGTTCCATCATCTGGCGACGGCAATAGTTGGTCGGGCGGCGGGCGGAGGGATGCCGTAAATAGAGAAGTCCCCGGTAGATCACAGGGTTCCTACTCCACTGTGCCCTTGACCGAGGACTTCCGTTGCTAACCTACCCCGGTGTCGTCGACCTGCCCGAGTCGACCCTGACCTTCCTCACGGGACTGCTGGCCGAGGACCGCGCCCAGCGCCGGACCTGGCGCAAGCTGCCCCCACGCGAGCAGGCACTCCTGGTGCTCGCCCACCTCCGCAAGGGTGAACGCTACGAGCACCTCGCCGAGGGCTTCCAGGTCAGCGTCGGCACCGTCCACAACTACATCCGCGAGGCCGTCGGCCTGCTCGCCACCCACGGCCGGACCCTGCTCGCCGCGGTCTGGACCTTCGCGTGGACCCAGAGCAACTTCCTCATCCTCGACGGCACCGTCGTGCGTACCAACCGTGTCCGTGCGCACAACAAGCTGTACTACTCGGGCAAGCACAAGTACCACGGCATCAACCTGCAGGGCCTCACCGACCCCTACGGTCGGCTGCTCTGGATCTCCGAAGGACTTCCCGGCTCCGTCCACGACCTCACCGCGGCCCGGATGCACGACGTCCTCCATCTGATCGACCGCTCGGGGCTCTACCTCTACGCGGACAAGGGCTACGTCGGCGGCGAGGGTGACCGCCTCCTCGTCCCGGTCAAGAAACCCAAGAACAGGGAACTCCCCGACCGCGACAAAGAGACCAACTGGACCCACGCCACCACCCGCTCGCAAGGCGAACGAGGATTCGCGGTCCTCAAGAACTGGCACATATTCGACCGTTTCCGCGGCTGCCCACGCCGCGTCGGCATCTTCGCCCAGGCCGTCCTCGTCCTCTCCAGTGAGGGCCTTTAGGAAAATCGACTTTGAAAAGGCTCAATGATCT
The DNA here is from genome assembly GCF_001306465.1 of Frankia sp. R43. Lineage (NCBI taxonomy): Bacteria > Bacillati > Actinomycetota > Actinomycetes > Frankiales > Frankiaceae > Frankia > Frankia sp. R43. The sequence continues at coordinate 1,258,445 of NZ_LFCW01000001.1, forward strand.
TCCTGCTCACGGGAAATCTCGGCTACCCCGTCGACATACGCCCCGATCTCTGGCGGCGCTACGTCGAATCCATCATCGACGGCTTCATGCTCCAGGACTCCGACCGGGTAGGTACGGCCGCACCTGCGGCACCGACCGAAGACGAGGTCGAAAGAATACTGTCCTGCATTGAATGATCCACCGGGATTCCGCACCGCCACCCAGCGCCAGCAGTTCACCTCAACAGGCGCAAACAGGGCGGAGCCGGTTTGACAATCCGCAAGAAACGAGGATTCCGGTCGTTGTAGCAGCCGAAATCATCACTTCTTGCTCGACAGCGACAGCGACAGCGACAGCGACAATGGATGGAAGCCGAGCCGAAACCCGGGGATCCGCGACAGGCTCGCCCGGCGACCAAAAGTCCCCCTAACGCCACCCAGCCTATGCGGATCTTCGACGCTACGGCGCATCGGCGTCGGGTGTTCACCGGCCGCCAACATGATCACGATCTACGGCGGATGACGGCCCGGCCACGGACGACCAACCTGCCCCGAAGGGCCCCGGCCACATCCCGGACGCCTGCGACGGGCTTCTCACTTACGCAACCGCATTCACCCGCCGCACTCGATCCAGAAGATCACAGCAACATCCTCATCACCTGAATTTAACGGCATGTCGGAATGCCGCGGATCAGACGATGCCGGGGCGTGGAACCCGTACAGGCCAAGCCGGCCCTAATGCCATGTTCTGGACATTTACGCGCCCCGCGCACGGAACCCCCAGAAGGCAGTCGATTTCTCATGGGCGGGCCGAGCCGGCCACCAGGCGGTGCATTCGAACAAAAGACGAGATGGGAGGATGCCGCCGAACACCGAGAGGAGATCGTGTGGTGGACCAGGCCCGGCCCGAGGACACAAACAGTACGGATGACCACGACGTCACGTCCTGGGCGGTGGAAAACGGCTTCGTGCGGCCTCAGTTGTCAGGAATCAGCGGGAGCGCCACCTCCCTGTCCAGGGCACCCGCTTTTTCCACTGTTCCAGGCGCGTCCGCCGGACCCGCAGCGGTCAACACCACGATTCCGGCAGCCCCTCCCGTTCCCGTGCAGAGGTCCACCGCACCGGGGCCCACCGCACAGGGGTCCACCGCACAGGGATCCAACCTGCGGACGTCCATCGCGACACGCCCCGCGGCACGGCGCGCCACCGCGCTCGAAACCCTCGCCGGTCCCGCGCCGCTGACGGAGGACGACACCTGGCAGCGGGTGCCCGTCGGACGGCTCACGGCCGTCACCGGGCCCGGCCTGGCGATCGCGGTCATCCTGATCGGCGCGGGGTACCTGACCTGGCGGGCCGGCACCCTGGGCGGCTCCGGGGTGACCGGGTTCCTCTTCTACTGCGCGGAGGTCGCCAGCTACCTCACGATCGTGTGGACGGCGGTGATGACATCCCGGATCCGGCCCGGGCGGGTGCGGCGTCCGCCGGCGCCCACCGGCACCCTCGACGTCTTCGTCACCGTCTGCGGCGAGCCGGTGGAGATCGTCGAGGCGACACTGCGGGCCGCGCTGGCGATCGACTACCCGCACCGCACCTACGTGCTCAACGACGGCCGGATCGCCCGCCGGGAGAACTGGCGCGAGATCGACGAGCTCGCCGCCCGGCTCGGGCTGACCTGCTTCACCCGCACGACCGGGGCGAAGGGCAAGGCGGCCAATCTCAACCACGCCCTCGCGCGCACCGGCTCCGAGGCGATCATGACGCTGGACGCCGACCACGTCGCCGTCCCCGACCTGGCGGAACGGGTCCTGGGCTACCTGCGCAACCCACAGGTCGGCTTCGTCTGCACCGAGCAGCGCTTCGACGTCGGCCGGTACGACGTCCTCAACAACGCCGAACCGATGCTGTACCGGGCGGTGCAGCCGGCGAAGGACCGGGACGGCGCGGCCTCCTCCTGCGGCAACGGCACCCTGTACCGGCGTTCGGCCCTGACGGCCGCCGGCGGGTTCAGCGAGTGGAACATCGTCGAGGACCTGCACACCTCCTACGAGCTGCACTCCCGCGGCTGGCGCAGCGTCTACCACCCGCAGCCGGTGTCCGTCGGCATAGCGCCCGCGACCGCGGCCGAGTACGCCAAGCAGCGCAGCCGGTGGGCGATGGACGGGCTACGCCTGCTGCTGTTCGACAATCCGCTGCGCAAACCGGGGCTGACCGGCTGGCAGCGCGCCCACTACCTGCACACCGGCGTCGGCTACCTGGTGGCGTGCGCGCAGATGATGTTCCTGCTCGGGCCGCCGATGAACGCGCTGGCCGGGGTGCAGATCGCCGCCGGGGTCTCGCTGACCGACTACGTGCTGCACGCCCTGCCCTACCTGGTCGGGTCGATGCTGGTCGTCGCCCGCCACACCGGCCTGCGCGGCGCGCACCGGACGATCGCCAGCACCCTGTTCAACGCGCCGCTCTACGCGCTGGCCTTCGTCCGCGTCGTGCTCGCCGGCCGCCCCGAATCCGGGGCCACCGCGAAGACCGCACTGCCCCGGATGTCGTTTCTGCTGCTCCCCCAGGCCCTGTTCGCCGCCGCGCTGATCGCCACCATCGTCGTGGTCGGGCTCGACCCGGACGTGGCCGACCTGTCCGCCCTGGTGTGGGCGGGGGCCCTGCTGGCGATGATCGCCGGCCCGCTGTCCGCGCTCTCGGAACGATCCTCGGCGGTCGAGCGGGCCCAGCTTCCCATTCGGGCCGCCATCGCGGTGACGGTGCTCGGCCTCGCCACGACAGCCCTGCTCACCAGCTGACCTGAGGGCCCGGGGGACGTCCTTCCCGAGGCGGACGGCGTGTCGGCTGGCACGTGGTGCGCCTGTGGCTGGCAGCCGCGGTGGCTGTGGCTGGCGGGCGGGGTGCCTATGGCTGCAGAGCCCGGCGCAGGAAGGCGGCCTGGTGGGCGAGGGCGGCTTCGTGCCACGGCTTGCCGGCGTGCAGGTCGAAGTGGTCGCAGGGGTAGTGCCGTACCTCGGCCCGGCCGCGGAAGGCGGCCTTCGCGGTCGCGTACGGCGGTGCGGCCCGGTCGAAGTCGGCTATCTGGACCAGCCAGCGGCTGCGCAGTGCCGAGGCCGCCGTCCGGCCCGGGCGGAAGGGCCCGATCTCACCGCCGAGGGTGGCCGCGACCTCGTTGCGCCACGTCGGTCCGGCGATCGCCAGGTAGTCGTCGTAGTAGCCGGGCGGGGTCAGCGCCGCCGGCCGGCCTGGCGGCCCGACCACCGGGATCATCGGCGCGGGGCGGCCGACCAGCCCACCCAGCCGGGCGGCCAGGGATGTGGCGGAGGTCCGGGCCACCATCAGCGGCGGCTGGGTCCGGAACGCGTACAGCGCGGCGGCCGGCCCGTCCAGCAGCGGGACCATGGAGATAACGGCCGCGATGTCGGCCCGGCCGGCGGCGACCTGCAGCACGGTGCCGCCCGACAGCGACTCCCCCCACAGCACCAGCCGGGACGGGTCGACACCGGGGGTCCCGGCCGCCACGGTCAGCGCGGCCCGGTAGTCGTCCGCCTGCCTGGCGAGGGACACCGTCTGGCGCGGGCCGCCGCCGCTCGCGCCGAAACCGCGGTAGTCGAAGGTGAGGACGTCCAGCCCGGCCGCGGCGAGACCGGCGGCGAACGGTTCCAGACCGGAGTCCATGGTGCCGGCCAGCCCGTGCGCCATCACGACGGCGGGCCGGCCGGAATCCGTCGCCAGGCTGTCGTCGGCGGCCCGGAACCACCAGGCCGCGCAGTCCGCGTCCCCGGAACGGAACGTACGTTCCTCGAAGGTGAGCTGCGTGTTCGTCATCTGCGGTCCGATCGTCGTGGCTTGCCGCCGTCACCCACCCGCCTCCGCCGGCAGCGGTGGCGGCGGAGGCGGGGTGGGCGGCGGCGAGCCGGGGCATGGCTAGGGGCTGGTCACTTCGTCGGGATCGGGATCGGCGCCGGATTCGGGGCCAGAGCCGGGATCGGGGCCAGGGCCGGGATCGGGATCGGTGCCGTAGATCGTGCGCAGCCAGATCGCCGTCAGCGCCTCGGCACGCTGATCCGCGCTGAGCGGACCGCCCGTGCTCAGCTGTTCGAGACTGCGCTCGTTGAGCTCGAGCAGTACGGTGACGAGCGCCCGGCTGTCCGGCCCGGCGGGGGCGGTGCCAGCGGCCCGCTCCGCGTCGATCATTTCCGCGAGCGGACCGATGAACGACTCCCGGTACTCGTCCCACAGTCTGCGGACGGTCTCGCTGCGCTGGCGGGCGACCAGCATTCCCTGGATCAGGTGCCGGTGCTTCTCACCGCTGGTGAGCACCGCCCGGATCGTCCTGCCGATCCGTTCCCTCGGCGGCCCGCCGGTGGTGATGAGGGCGTGGGTGGCAGTCAGGACCTCCTGGTAGACGTCCGAGCCGAGCGCGGCGGCGCAGGCCGCCTTGTCCTCGAAATAGAAATAGAACGCGGACCGGCTGACCCCCGCCTCGGCCGTGATCGCGGCGACGTTGATCTCGTCGAGGTCGTGCTCCTTGAGCAGCTCGTCCAGCGCCCGCATCATCGCGGCCCGGCGCTGGTCACCGCGCTGGGGTGCGCGCCGGTCGAGCGGATCGCCGACGCCGGCCTGTCCACCGCTCAACTCAGGGCCGTCGCCGCGGTCAGTGGGACCGGGCCGTCGGCGAGTGCCCGGCGCCGCCCCCGCGGCAGCTCCCTGGTGCGCATGTCGTGCTCGTAGAGGAAGTAGTCCACCTGCTGAGTGTGCCGTGGACGGTCGACCATCCGGCCGATGTACTTCTGCTCATCCGCCGTGATCACCTGTTCCATCTCGGCGTCGGACGGCGGGCGGTACTGGCCGGCCGCGTATGCGGCCACCAGGCGCGACTGGCACTCGACGAACGGGAAGAGGGTCGGCGTCGACTGGGCGAAACCGACGAACGCGAGGTCGGTCAGCCCCGGCAGGAGGATCCGCTTGTACAGGCGGATCCGGTTGTCGGGCGCGCTGACGAAGTCCTCGTCGAAGAACGGGAACGTGATGTTGTAGCCGGTGGCGTAGATGATGATGTCGAATTCGCCGGACGTCCCGTCCTCGAAATGGACGGTTGATCCGTCCAGCCGGCTGACGTTCGGCTTCGGGGTGACGTCCCCGCTGGAGAGACGGACGGGGAGCTCCGCCGACTGCGTCGGATGGGCGTCGAAAAGGCGGTGTTTCGGGGCCGGCAGCCCCCACCGCTCGGGCCGCCCCGCCGACTGGATGTTGAAGAAGTGCAGCACGTTGCGCTGCCAGTTCAGCGGCACGTACGGAAGGGTGCGGTAGAGCTTGTCCCCCGGCTGGCCACCGACGAGCTTCGGCACGATCCAGGCGCCGGACCGGGTCGAGATGGTCACCTGGTTGCGCAGCGTCCGGGACGACAGCTCGACGGTGATGTCGGCGGCGCTGTTGCCGATGCCCACCACCAGAATGCGCGAGTCCTTGAACCGCAGCGGGTTCTCCGGGTCGATGTAGTGGTGGGAGTGCAGGGTCTGGCCGGTGAACGTGCCGGGGAAGTCGGCGTAACGCGGGTCCCAGTGGTGGCCGTTGGCGACGACGAGGAAGTCGAACGTACGGGTGCTCCCGTCGGCTGTGGCCAGCCGCCAGCCGCCGCCGTCGAGATGCTCCGCGTGCGTCACACCGTTCTCGAACTCGATGCGCTCGCGTAGCCCGAACGCGTCGGCGTACCCGTCCAGATAGTCCTTGATCTGGGTGTGGTGCGGGAAGTCCGGATAGTCGTCCGGCATCGGGTAGTCCCGGAACGAGAGCCGGTGCCGCGAGGTGTCGATATGCAGCGAGCGGTAGGCGCTGCTGTGCCCGTTCGGGTTCCCGAAGGCCCAGTTGCCGCCGAGGCGGTCGGACGACTCGAAACAGGTGTACGGCACTCCGTAGTCGCCGAGCATCTTGCCTGCGGTCAGGCCGCTGATGCCCGCGCCGATAACCGCCGTGCGAGGCCCGTTCATGGATTCCTCCAGGGGACTGGACAGAGGTGCCGGGCACAGACTAGGAACTGACCTGACACATGTCAATAAAAGCTGACACGCGTGAGGGGTGACGGTGGAGCCGACCGTGGAGACAGCGGTGGAGACCGGGGCGCAGCAGGATCCGCAGGCCGGGACTGCGGCAGGCACGCTCGCAGGCACGCAGGCAGAAGCAGGCGGGGACGGAGGCGGGGGCGGGCGCGAAGCCGGTCGGGTCGCGGTCGTCCTGGGCGGGGCCTCCGGCATCGGCCGCGCCACCGCCGAGGTCTTAGCCGCACACGGCTACCAGGTCGTGGTGGCCGACCGTGACGGCACGCTGGCGGCGGAGGTCGCCAGCGGACTGGGCAGGCCACATGAGAGCGCCACCGCCGACGTGACCGACGAAGCATCGGTCGCGGGCCTGTTCGACGGGGTCCACGACCGGCTCGGCCGGCTGGACGCCGTCGTCAACAGCGCCGGCATCGGCAGCCTCGGCCTGATCGCCGACCAGTCGCTGGAGGAGTTCCGCGCCGTCGTCGACGTCAGCCTCACCGGTGGTTTCCTCGTCGCCAAGCACGCCGGGCGCCACCTCGGCCGCGGCGGGGTGCTGGTGTCACTGTCGTCGCTCAACGCCCGCCAGCCCGGCGTGGGCCTGGCCGCCTACTGCTCGGCCAAGGCGGGGCTGTCGATGCTCACCCAGGTCGCCGCCCTGGAGTTCGCCGAACGAGGCATCCGAGTCAACGCGATCGCGCCCGGCCTGGTCACCACCCCGCTGACCGCCCCCGCCGCCGCAATCCCCGGCATCACCGAGGACTACCTGGCCAACACCCCGCTGGGGCGGGCCGGCACACCGGAGGAGATCGCGCAGGCCGCCCTCTACCTGTGCTCGGACGCAGCAGCCTGGATCACCGGGGAGATCCTGGACATCAACGGCGGCGCGCACATGCTCCGCTACCCGAACATGCTCACCCACCTCGCCCGCGCGTTCGGGGACAGCTGAGATGGCCACGACCGACCCCGCAGCCGACCCCACAGCAGACCCGGCCCCGACCCCGACGCCGGCCCCGGCCTCCTCCGCGCCCGGCCCGGCCCCGGCCGCAACCGACCGGACAGCCACCGACCGGACAGCCACCGACGGGACAGCCTCCGCCGCGAACGGAGGGAAGCCCGCCGGGAGCCGCACGGGGAGCCGTACAGAGAGCCGTACGGGGCGGCTTGCCGGAACAACGGCACTGGTCACCGGCGGCGGGTCGGGCATCGGGGCCGCCCTGTGCCGCGCCCTGGCCGGCGCCGGCGCGACCGTGATCTGCACCGACCTGGACGAGGCCGCCGCAGCCCGCACCGCGGGCGGCCTGCCCGGCGCCCGCTCCGCCCGGCTCGACGTCACCGACGCGGCGGCGGTCGAGCAGGCCGTCGCCGACGTCGTGGCCCAGGACGGACGGCTCGACCTGCTGGTCAACAACGCCGGCATCGTCTTCGGCGGCGAGACGACCGAGCTGACCCCCGCCCAGTGGAACCAGATCATCGACGTGAACATCCGCGGCGTGGTGCACGGTGTCACCGCGGCGTACCCACGGATGATCGCCGCCGGCAGCGGGCACATCGTCAACGTGGCCTCGCTGGCCGGCCTGGTCGCCTCCGGTCTGCTGACCAGCTACGTGATGACCAAGCATGCCGTCGTCGGGCTGTCCCTCGCACTGCGGGCCGAGGCAGCCGCGCACGGCGTGGGCGTGACGGTCGTCTGCCCGTCCAGTGTCGACACGCCGATCCTCGACAAGGGCGCGATCGGGAGCTTCGACAGCCGAGATCTCTTCCTGAAGGACCAGGGCATTCGGAAGCCCTACGACGTCGACCGGCTGGCGGCGGACGTGCTGGCCGCCGTCGCCGCCGACCGGGCCCTGCTCATCGCGCCCCGGTCAGCCCGGATGGCCTGGCGCTTCCACCGGCTCGCCCCCGGACTGCTGCGCCGCTCGGCGGTGCGCTGGGTCGCCAACCAGCGCAGCCGGGCCGCCGCCCACGCGGCCGGCCGTTGACGGAGCCCGCAGCGCCGCCGGGGCTGGCGGGCAGCGCTGCCCGCCAGCCCCGGCGGCGCGATGATGGACCCATGCGCACGCAGAGTGGTTCCGCTTTGTCAGCACGCAAGGGCTCACGGCTGTCGATCGGCTCGGAGGACTCCGTCCTGTGCCTGTGGTCGAAGGGCTCCGTGCTCTCGATCGGCTCGATCGGCTCGGTTCTGTCGATCGGCTCGATCGGCTCGGCCGTGTCCGTCCTGAGCGTCGGTTCCTGGGCGAGCTTCGGCTCGGTGATGAGCGCCGCGTCAGGCTGGTCGGTGATGTCCTGGCGGGCCCGGTGGGCGACCCTCACAGGCGGTTCCGCGGAACCGACGTCGGGCCACCACTCCTGACTTCGACTCGACCAACCGCCGGCACGGCACGGGGCACTGCGCGGCACCGCGCAGTGTGGCAGGGCGCGGCACCGCGCAGCGTGGCAGGGCACGGCACCGCGCGGTGCGACGCAGGCTCAGGCTCAGGCGACGGCTAGGATCTCGCCGTTCGGAATCGTGATGGAGGCTCCAGGCGTGGCCGCCCACGCGCTCCACGCCCGGGAGATCCGCTCCAGATCGGCCTGGCTGGCGAATCCGCCGGCCAGGGCCTGGGACGCCATGTCCGAGCGCAGGATCCGCTCAGCCCACATCTGCCCCCACCAGCGCCGATCAGCCTCTGATTCGTACACCCAGTCGTCGTTCGTCGCCGCGACCTCGGTGAACCCGGCGTCGCGCGCCCACTGCGCCAGGTGGCGCCCCGCATCCGGTTCCCCGCCGTTCGCCCGCGCGGTACGCAGATACACATCGAGCCACTCGTCGAGCTCGGGCGGCCTCGGTGTCCACACGAAGTCGCTGTAGCTGCCGTCCCGAGCGGCGACGAGACCACCAGGGCGGCACACCCGACGCATCTCGCGCAGCGCGAGCACCGGGTCGGCGACGTGCTGAAGAACCTGATGGGCATGCACGACGTCGAACGAATCATCGTCGAACTGCAGCGAGTGGACGTCGGCCACGGCGAAGACGATTCCACCGGCGGCAGTGCCGCCGCGACGGGCAGCCTCCGCCCGGGCCAGCTCCAGTACGGACTCGCTGATCTCCACCGCCGTGACCTGCCCGGGCGCCACCCGCTCGGCCAGGTCGACGGTGATCGTGCCCGGCCCGGCACCGATGTCGAGCAACGTCATCCCGGGCCGCAGGGCCGGCAACAGGTAGGCCGCCGAGTTCTCGGCCGTGCGCCAGCGATGGGATCTGAGCACCGACTCGTGATGGCCGTGTGTGTAGGTGTTCGCGGGTGTCGTCATCGCACCTCGCCCTTCTCGCTACGGATCGATCCGTCTCTCCACACCCAGACTATCTCATAGTTCGAAACCGCAATCTCAATATTTGAGACGACGACGACGAGGACGACAGGGCGGGCGCGATCGCGATTCCCGAGCTTCGAGCTACCGCCGCTACCGAGCAGGACCTGCGGGCCGCGATCGCCAGGAAGCCTGTCGCCGACCGGCATCGATCAAGATCGCCGGGCGCTGGGCGCTGGGCGGGGAGGCTCGCATTCCGCGAACGCGGCCGACCCTCCGAGCGCCCGACACCCCGGCGCCCGGTAGCCGGATAGCCGGCAGCCCGGCAGCGCGGTTTGGCGAGTCGCAAGAGTGAACGATTTTGGTCGTTCCGACGACCAAAATCCTTCTTTCTTGCGGGTTGCCAGGCGACTCTGCACCCCTTTTGCGCCTCTTGAGGTGAATTACCGGTGCACGCGCGGCGGCGCGGGATCCTCGATGGGTGGCCGTGTGGGTGGGGTTCGCATTCCGTCAGCACGGCTCCGTCAGGCCCTTGCAGGTGGCCCGGATCCGCCGCGTCTCAGGCTTCTGCCACGGACTCCGGAACGACCAGAATCATAGGAACTTCGCGCCGCCGTCGCGGGCTGTCACCGTGGCTGCGGCTGCCGGCGAGCAGGATCTGAGGACTACGGTCGTCAGAACGACGGAACACCCGCCGATCTTCGGACTCGTCCCGACGTCGATCACGGATCGGGGCGCGCTGGTGGAGCATGAAACCGAGTGGGACGAGCCAGCACCACAGGCCAGCCAGCACCACCGGCCGGATCAGACGCAGGCCGGATCAGACGCAGGCGACCCGGTCGCTACGCCGGCCCTCGATGTCGCCACCGCTCACCGCGCTCGTGCACTGGGTGAAGATGACGAGGACCAGGTCGGGAGTCCGGGTACCACCGGCCAGCACCTGAACGCTCTGGCTCCGCCCGGTGAAGGTCACCTTCGTCCGCCCCTCGGAACCGGCCTCCTGGAAGAACTTGTACCCGGCGCCAGGCAAAGCCGCGCGATAGTAGGCGACGGCCGCGGCGGGAGCTATTCCCTCAAGCCTGATGGTCGCATCGGTCGCCTTTGCCTCGGAAACCGTCACGGTCGCTCCCGGCGGAATGGGAAAATCCGCGGGGACGATTGTTCCAGCGAGCGGACCGGTTCCCTCGGCCCCCGCCGACTGCGTCGCCGCACCGCCCCCGGCACCTGGCGCCGCGACCGGATCCGCGACCGGATCCGCAGCCGCGGCGGCTGACGGTGACGAAGCACCTCCGGCCAGCTCAACGGGTATGTCGGTCGCCCAGGCACCTGGCGATGTGGTGACGGTGCCGGCCCCGTCAGCCTCGCCGGACCCGGCCGATCCGCCGCCGCAGGCACCCGTCGACAGCACCAGGCTCACTCCGATGGCCGCAGCCATCACACGGAGCGCGCACGCCATTACCTTCATCGTATTCCCCCCGTGACCCGACCATGCTGTCAGCGCACAGCAAAGTCGACACGGCCGAAAATACACCGTTCCGCGGAAAGCCCCGCCGGCGCCGTTCGCGTTGTCGGCGGCGGTCGGCCACGCGCCGCCCGCCGCCTCGTCTATCGCGCCATCAGCACAGCGGAACCCTGGTGTCGACCCAGACTGTGTTCGACGGGCCGGAGGTCTGGCCGTTGTTGTAGAAGCCGTCCGCGTCGGAGTAGTACGCGTTGTTCCACGGCGACGATGCGATCCGGTACCACCAGTCGTTCCCGTTCGGGGTGACGTAGCCACGCACCCGGCAGGACACCTGCACCGTCTGGTGGTATGCGATGTCCGGGCCGCGCGTACCACCAGCGGTCTGGTAGTTCGTCCACGTGTGCCCGCCGTGGTTGGAGGTCTCCGAGTAGGTGGACGGCGCCGGCGGCACGGTCGTTGGCGGCACGGTCGTTGGCGGCACGGTCGTCGGCGGCACCGTCGTCGGCGGCACCGTCGTCGGCGGCACCGGCGTCGGCGATACCGTCGTCGGCGACGGGGACGGGCTCGGCGACGGCGGCGTCCGCACCGGCGGAGCCGTCGACGGCGACGGCGACGGGGTCGGAGTCGGGGTCGGAGTCGGAGCAGGCGGCGGCGTCGTCCGCACCGGTGAAGTCGTCGACCGGGTCGTCGTCGGGGACGTCGGCGACGCGCCGGGCGCTGTCGGGCGGGCCGACGACGGCTGCTGCGTTCCGGTCGGCAGCTGCGCGGGCGGCGGCGACGGGAGGGCGGCCGTCCGCGGCCGCACGGTGATGGAGACCTGCTCCGTGGCATTACCACCGCCGACGAGCTGGGCGCTGACGCTGACGGTGTAGGTCCCGGCCGCGGCCCAGGAATGGGTGACGTCGAGACCCATCCCGTTCGCGCCGTCGCCGTAGTACCAGCTGGCACTGGCCACCGGTGCTGTGTCGCCCAGCGGGACGACCCGCAGGGTCACCGCGCTGTCAGTCGTGACCTGCTGGGCGGTCACGCGGATCTCTACACCGGACCGTGCGGGCGGCCGCGCCGAGGTCCGCGGCGCAGCGGTCGGCGAGTTGCTGACCTGCGGCGCTGTGCGTGGCTGCGGCTCGGAAGCCTGCGTCGAAGGGGACGAGGACGGCACCACCGGGACGACCGGGACGACCGGCCTTGACTCGGCGGTACGCGTCGGCTGGGTCGTCCGCGCCGGGGCGGAGGTCTGCGCAGGCTGTGACGGCTGCGCCGGAGGGGATGTCTGCGCCGGGGGCGGAGTCTGCGCCGGGCCGGACGGCGTGTTCGCGGCGACGCCGGCCGCGCCCCGGTCGAACTCGTGCGCCTCGGAAGCGGTGCCGTCCGCGCGGATGACACCGGCGATGTCACGATTACGGTCGTTGTAGAACATCAATGTGCCCTGCGCGACCAGCTCGAGCGCGGCACTCGGCCCGTGCACGACTTCCGAGCGGGCCAGAACCCGCGGGCGGGCCGGGTCCGTCGTGTCCACGACGATGATCGCACCGGTGCTCAGATCGGGGATGAACACGCGCCCCGCCGCATCCTTCGGCTGCCCGAGCGTGTGACCTTCGGGTGCGATCGGCAGTGCCGCCGTGGCGCAACCGCCCGCCGCGACGTCACTGACCACCAGCACCCCCCGCTGGCTGTTGACCAGGTACAGCGCCGTCCCCCGGCTGGAGCCGATGACCTCGACCGTCCGCAGGTCGGACAGCGGCTCGACGCATGCGTGCTCGTCGCCGAGGCCGTCCGCCCCGATCGTTCGCACCGTGCCGGCGGCGAAGTCGACGAGATAGGGCTTGTCTGCCACCGTCACCAGCTGCACCAGCGCCGGGTTGCTGACCACGTTCCGCCAGACGCGGGTGCCGGCGGCGTCGATTCTGACGAGCCCGCCGGTGCCGTCGACAGCCCAGAGCCGTGCCTGGCCGTCGGCACCCGCCGAGGCGTCGCTGATCGTCGCCCCTTCAGCCATGCCGGCGGGGGCCGCCAGCGAGTAGGTCCGCACGGTCCGCAGCGTCTTCGGGTCGGCGATGCTGACCACGCCGGTCAGCCGGTCCCGGACGAAGACCGCACTGGGCGTGGCCCGGATCTCCAGCCGCGGCTGCCCATCGGCGAGCTGCCCGACATCCGCGTTTCTGGTTCCAGCGTCGACGAACGACACCGGAGCGCCCAGGTCGAACGTCGCACCATCGATGCGCTGGACGGCACCGTCCTTCAGGACGGCGAACGCGTCCGGCCCCGACTGGGCGACCGCCAACGGCTCTCCCAGGAGAGACACTCGACGGATCACCGCTGCCGACGCCCCGTCCACCAGCACTCCGGCCCAGGCGGGCGTGGATGGCAGCCAGGCGGAGCTGTCGTCCAGGTTCGCGGCCCGGGCCGGGGGTGTCCCCGGCGACCGCCAGACAGCGATGGTCACCGCGCACGCGACCAGCAGGAAACCCAGCGACGCGCGGAGCAGCCACAGCCGCCGCGGCCCCGTCTCCCTGCCAGCCATTTCACCCACCTGGGCCCGTCGAACGAATGGTTCCTGCCGGAAGGCCGGCCGCAGGCCCCGCTACCTGACCACAGGAACGGCCGCAGCCGTCATCCGTCAGGCGGGTGGCGCCCCACGCGGCTGATTATCGCCGGAGGTGCATGGCCGAGAGCAATGATCCCCCCGACGAAGTCCCCCGGATCGATGACCGGACAGAGCGCCAGCTCCCGCAGCCGCTGGTCAGACCTCGGGCCGGATTGCGTTGTCGGGGAGACGACAGGAGAATTCACCGCGCGGCATCCTCCGGACACGCGGGAGCAGTCGGGCAGGCGCAGCACCGGGATGTGCTCGTCCTGCCGATCACAGCAGGTGTCGAAGCCTCCGTGGCGCGGGCACACGATGTCGTCACCCGCCGCGCGGTAGTACAGGTCAGACGCGCGGAGTACTACGAGGGCCTCGACAACCGAGTCGACAGTGAACTCCGGCGCCCGCCCGCCCGCCCGACGAACGACCACGGCCCGGGACCGATACCTGGGTTGCAACCAGATCCTGCGCAACCCCGCCAACGCCTATCGTGCGGCGGCGATTTGTTCTCGGAGAATGTCACCGTGGCCGGCGTGACGGGCGAAATCCTCGATCAGGAGCAGGTAGACAAACCGTAGGCTGACATTGCCGGCGCGGGGGTGCGCCCTGGTGTCGTCGAGCTCGAAGTCGGCGGCGATCACGCGGGAGCGATCGCTGGCGCGCTCGAATTCGGCGATCACGTCTGCAAGGGTTTCGCCGTCGGTGACAACGAAACTGCCGTCGTCACCGGTGGCGTAGCCGTCGCATGCGGACTCGTCCAGGCCGAGCAGGGTGCGTTGGAACCAGATGCGCTCGGCGGTGGCGGCATGTTTGATCAGCCCGATCGGTGTGGTGAGTGAGACGACCAGGCGCCGCCGCGCGTCGGTCTCGGACAGCCCTCGCACGGTGTCGACGAGCGCTTGCCGGTTGCGGTCGAGCATGCTCTCCAACATGAGCCGTTCGGGTCCAGTGGTCATTCGGGGCCAAATGAACATCAATTTGCCAGCCTTCCGGGCCGAAAGGACATTGACCGATCTCTACGTCTGGTGACGCGTTTCTTACCGGCACACCCCTTGGTGCTTGTTGTGACCGGCATAGCCACCCGGCGCGATGGCGGCCGCGCCCCGCGGTCATCGGGCCCGCACCACAACCACGCCCATTTGATCGATCAGAACCCGACCGCGAAGCGCTGACCCCGGGCCTTCCACGCGCCGCCGTGGTCACCCGGTCGACACCGGCATAGGGAGGTCCGCCTCCGGCGGACCTCCGAGGGAGATCATCAGACGGCTGGCGACCCGATGCGGGAGCCCGCCGCGACGACAGATCAGACCCAGATTGATGTGACGGCCACCACATCGAGCGGCGTACGCACGGCCCGTGCGGAGCGGACCCAGGCAGACCCAACGATGGCAGACCTGTGGCCAGGAACGATACAAAAAGTGTGGATACTCTGTAGAGATGATCTACACGAAAGAGTCGGCCAAACGCCCGACCTGCGGTGATGCTCCTGCGATAGGACTCGAACCTATAACCTGCCGGTTAACAGCCGGCTGCTCTGCCAATTGAGCTACGCAGGACCGTTCAGGGCGCCATCCACGAACCTGGAACCCTCGCAGATCGTACACCAGTCACCCGGCAACCAGCTCCGGGTAGATCGGCGACCTCGCGGCCCAGATCGGCGGTCCAGATCGTGTCTGACGTCCGTCAGCCTACCTGAGGTTCCCCGGGTGCTGCCGGTGGGGTAGTAAACAAGCCTAGTGACATGCCGGAGCGCCAGCGGAGTCGGCCGCGCCCGCCCGGTCCTGCCCCCCGGGAGGAACCATGCGCATCAGGCCCAGTGTGGCCATCGCCCTTGGCGTCGGATATGTCCTGGGTGCGCGTGGTGGCCGCGAGCACTATGACGCGATCATGCGCCAGGCCCGCGAGGTGCGGGAGCGTCCCGAGGTCCAGAGCGTGGCCGGTGTGGTGTCCGCGCAGGCCGGGGCTCTGTTCCATCGGGTGCGCGCGATGCTCGGTGGAACAGAGCCCGATGTGAACAGTGCCCCGTTCACGCTCCCCCGCGACGCGCACAGCTCGAACGGGGCGGGGGTGCGAACCCACTGAGCAGCCGGCACACGCATGGCGTGAGTGGTCCGTCCGGCTCGGGGGCGCCGGACGAGCTGCTCACGCTGGTGGACCTGCTCGGCCGGCGGCACGCGCTCGCGGTCTTCTGGTGTCTTCGCGGCGGCTCGTCCTCGTTTCGGGGGCTGGCCGCGCGGGTGGGTGCGGCGGAGTCCCAGCTCTCCCAGCGGACCCGTGAGCTGCGTGAAGCGGGCCTGGTGGAGGTGGACGAGGCGGGTGAGTACCGCCTGACCAGCCACGGGCGGCGGCTCCTGGGCGTCCTGGAGCCGCTGGCCGGCTGGGCGCAGGAGTGGACATCGCTCAGCCCACGCCAGCGGGTGCCGAAGGGCTCCAGCAGCCACGCCTCGGACGAGCCCGACCGCCGGTAGGCCTGAGCAGCCGCCGGCAGGCCTGAGATCAGCCGCCGGTAGGCCCCCGGGATCAGTAGGTGCAGTTCGGTGCGGTTGGCGGGGCGGCCTCGGGTGCCGTGCCGGCCGCGCCGGCGCCTGCCCCTGCGGCCGCGGGGGCCTGGGTGCCCGGACCGGTGGCCGCGGCGGAACCGGCGTCCGCGACGGTGGACTGCGCCGCGGCGGACGGTGCGGTCACCGGGGCGTCCGTGAGGCCGTCGAAGGACGTCCCGAGGATGAGCTGCAGGCCGGTGATGCTGGCGTCGCTTTCCAGGCGTGCGCCCGGCACGAGGGCCTGCAGGGCGGTCGCCGCGTCCTGCATACCGGCGCCGTAACGGACCCGGGAGGTCACGTAGTTGCTGCTGTCGGTGGTGTTGCCCGCGTTCGTCGCCTGGTAGCCCTTGGCGGTGAGCTCGTCGACGGCGCCCGCGGCGAGGCCGGCGATGGTGGTGCCGTTGAGGACCCGCACGGTCATCGCGGCCGAGCCGGTGCCGGTGGTGGCCGCTCCGGTGGATCCGCCGAGCGGGGCGATGATCTTCTCAAGGTCTGCGGGGTTGTAGAGCTGCACGGACACTCGCTGGCCGCCGATGAGGATCTCGCCTCGCTCGTTGCCGCCCTCGGTCGGGCCCGGTGCGTGCGTCGGCAGGGTCTGCATGGCGATGCCGCCGGAGGCGATGCCCGTCAGCCGGCTGGCGAGCTTGCGAAGGTCCATGATGTCGGTGCTGTCGTCGAGGGTGAGTGCCCCGGTCGCGGTGCTGATCAGCCCTTCCAGCTTGCTGGGGCTCTTCAGCACCCCACCACCGATGACCTTGTGGAAGACCGCTCCCATGAACTGCTGCTGGCGGTGGATGCGGTCGAGGTCGCCGCCGGGCAGGCCGTGGCGCTGCCGGACGAACGCGAGGGCCTGCTCACCGTTGACGTGCACGGTCCCGGGGCCGCCCACGAAGCCGCTCATCGGGTCGTTCGTGTTGCGGCTGGTGCGGCCGTTCTCGGAGACGTACTCCTTGAAGGTCGACGGCAGGACGCACACGTCGACGCCCCCGATGGCGTCGGTGATCGCTTTGAAGCCCTCCAGGTCCATCGACACGTAGTGGTCGATGCGCAGGTTGGTGAGTGACTCGACCGTGCGGACGAGCAGCGAGGGCCCGCCGTCGGAGATGGCCGAGTTGAACTTGTTCTTGTGTGCGGCGTGAACCTTGCCGGCGCTGTCGGTGTACTTGGGGATCTGGACGTAGGTGTCACGCGGGAAGGACAGCATCGTCACGGTCTCGTCCTCGCTGAAGTGCACGAGGATCGTGGTGTCGGAGCGCTGCCCCTCGACGTCACCGTAGGCTCCGCCGCTGTTCGCCCGGCTGTCGGTGCCGACGATCAGGTAGTTGGTGGCTCCCTCGGTCTGCTCGGGACGGTCGCTGCCCAGGCTGAGGTTGACCCGGTCGGTGTTCTCGTTTACGTAGGTGTAGAACGCCCAACCGCTGGCCGTGACGATGAAGACCAGAACCGACAGCATCCCCAGGGTCACCCTGGCGAGCCGCGATGACGCGCTGCGTCGCGGAATACCACCAGCACGAAGATCGAACGGAAGCGTCCTCGGACGCCACTGTGGATCTCGTGTCGCTCCCGGCAGCCCGCTCAACCCACGGTCTCCCTCCGCCGCCCTGCTCAAACAGCGCTTGGGCCGGAAATTCTAGGCGATGCCCGACACGGCAAGACCACCCGGTGGTCCCGTCGCCGCTGGTCATCGGTCCACTTGACGTGCGGGGCGGCGTCAGTGGGGCATCGGGTGCGGCATCGGCGCGCTCGCCAGGTCCCCACTGTCCCGTCCCGCAACGTTCACCACGTCGTCGGTCGGCTGTCGACGGACAGTCCGCCATGATTGCCACTCTTTTCCCCGCTGGGGGCAACGACGCTGACGCCGTGCCGGAGCCGCCGCGCAGGTGGCGCGGATGACGCCCGGGGGCGCGGTGCACGGTGCGGCACCGAGAATGGGGACACTCCATGACCGCACCTGACCACCGGACACCTGCCACCGACGCGGGCGAAACTGGTGGGGCGATCGAGGCCGGGTCGCTCGGGTCCGCCGCGATCGGGCGCCGGGCACTGCTGCGCGGTGGCGCCGTCATCGCGACCGCGGGGACCATGGGCCTGGCTGGCGGGCTCGGCTCGCCGGCCGCGTGGGCCGGCTCAGGTTCGGCTTCGGGTTCGGGCAGCACCCCCGGGCAGGTGCTGGGTGGTCGGCCGACCTTCACCTCGGGCATCCAGTCCGGTGAGGTCACCGCCCGCAGCGGTGTGATCTGGGCGCGCTCGGACCGGCCGGCGCTGATGACCGTCGAGGTGTCCGGGACGGAGTCGTTCCGCTCGGCGCGCACGGTGGGCGTGACCCGCCTGACCGACGCGACGGACCGCACCGGCATCGTCGCGGTCGACGGTCTGCCCCCGGGCAGCGAGGTCTTCTACCGGGTGAAGCTGACCGCAGCGGACGACCCGCGCCGCGGCGGCGAGACGCTGGTCGGCCGGTTCCGGACCGCACCGGCTCGCGCCAGGGACGTGTCGCTGGTGTGGACCGGCGACGTCGCCGGGCAGGGCTGGGGCATCAACCCGGACCTCGGCGGCATGAAGATCTTCGAGACGATGCGCCGGACGTCGCCGGACTTCGCGATCTGCTCCGGTGACTTCGTGTACTCCGACGGCCCGCTCGCCGAGACCGTGACGCTCGCCGACGGAACGGTGTGGCGCAACCTGGTCATCGACGAGAAGCGCAAGGTCGCCGAGACCCTCGCCGAGTACCGCGGCAACTTCCGCTACAACTTCCTGGACGCGAACCTGAAGGCGTTCAACCGCGAGGTGCCGTGGCTGTTCCAGTGGGACGACCATGAGACCACGAACAACTGGTACCCCGGCGAGGTCCTCACCACGGACACCCGCTACACCGAAAAGCGCGTCGACGTGCTCGCCGCCCGCGCCAAGCAGGCGATGTACGAGTACACCCCGCTGCTGCAGGGCCGCGGCGACCCGAACGGCCGGATCTACCGGAAGATCTCCTACGGCCCGCTGCTGGACGTCTTCGTCCTGGACATGCGCAGCTACAAGAACGCCAACCCGGACGGCCAGAACGACCCCGCGGGTGCGGCGATCCTGGGCGCGACCCAGCGGGACTGGCTCATCGACGGCCTGAAGAAGAGCAAGGCCACCTGGAAGGTCATCGCCAACGACCTGCCGATCGGCCTGCTCGTCCCGGACGGCACCGCCATCGAGGGTGTCGCCCAGGGCGCCGCCGGCGCCCCGCTGGGGCGTGAGGTCGAGATCGCGCAGATCCTCTCGTCGATCCGCCGCAACAAGGTGCGCAACACCGTGTGGCTCACCGCGGACGTCCACTACACGGCGGCGCACCACTACCACCCGGACCGGGCCGCGTTCCGCGACTTCGACCCGTTCTGGGAGTTCGTCGCCGGCCCGGCGAACGCCGGCACGTTCGGGCCGAACACGCTCGACTCGACGTTCGGCCCCGAGCAGGTCTTCGTGAAGGCCCCACCGGCGGGCCAGTCGAACCTGCCGCCGTCCGCGGGCCTGCAGTTCTTCGGCCGGCTGGCGATCGACGGCCGTTCGCGCGCGTTGACCGCCCAGCTCATCGACGTCGCCGGGAACGTCCTCTGGTCGAAGGGCCTGCAGGCCGGCTGACCTGTGCTGACGTCTCGTCGGCGCGGTCAGCCCGCGCCGACGAGGGTGGGACCGGGCTGGGCGGGCAGCTGCCCGGCCTGGTCCTGCTGGCCAGCCTGGTCCCGCTGGTCGGTCTGGTCCCGCTGGTCGGTCTGGTCCCGCTGGTCGAACTGGGTGCGGTACAGCTCGGCGTACCGCCCGCCGGCCGCCAGCAGCTCGGCGTGGTTGCCCCGCTCGACGATCCGGCCGGCCTCGACGACCAGGATCTGGTCGGCGGAGCGGATGGTCGACAGCCGGTGGGCGATGACCACGGCGGTGCGGCCCGCGAGGGCCTCGGCGAGCGCTGCCTGCACGGCGGCCTCGGAGGTCGAGTCCAGGTGCGCGGTCGCCTCGTCCAGCACCACGACTCGGGGCCGGGCGAGCAGCAGGCGTGCGATGGTGAGCCGCTGGCGTTCCCCACCGGAAAGGCGGTAGCCCCGCTCGCCGACCACCGTGTCCAGCCCGTCGGGAAGCTCCTCGACGAGCTCCGCGAGCCGGGCCCGGCGCAGGACGCCCCAGAGCTCCTCGTCGCCCGCCTCGGGCCGCGCCAGCAGCAGGTTCGCGCGCACCGTGTCGTGGAAGAGATGGTCGTCCTGGGTGACCATGCCGACGGCCTGGCGCAGCGAGTCCGCGCCGAGCTCCCGGACGTCGACCCCGGACAGCCGCACCGCGCCCGCGCCCACGTCGTACAGACGCGGGATGAGCTGGGCGATCGTCGACTTGCCCGCGCCCGACGACCCGACCAGGGCGATCATCTGGCCCGGTTCCGCCCGCAGGGACACGCCGTGGAGCACCTCGGCGCCGCCGCGCTCGTCGAGGACGGCGACCTCCTCCAACGACGCCAGGGAGACGGCCTCGGCGGTCGGGTAGGCGAAGTCGACCTCGTCGAACTCCACGCTGACCGGCCCGTCGGGCACCGGCCGCGCGTTCGGCGACTCGACGATGAGCGGCGCCAGATCGAGGATCTCGAAGACCCGCTCGAAGCTCACCAGCGCGCTCATGATCTCGACACGGGCGTTGGCCAGGGCGGTGAGCGGTGCGTACAGCCGGGTCAGCAGCAGGGCGAGCGCGACAACCGCACCCGGCTCCAGGTCGCCCCGCAGCGCGCGGTACCCGCCGAGCCCGTAGACGAGGGCCAGCGCGAGCGCCGACACCAGCGTGAGCGCCGACAGGAACACCCACTGGAGCATCGCGGAACGTACGCCGATGTCGCGCACCCGGCGGGCCCGGCGGGCGAACTGGGCGGATTCCTCCGCGGGCCGCCCATACAGCTTCACCAGGGTGGCGCCTGGGGCGGAGAAGCGTTCCGTCATGCGCGAGCCCATGGCCGCGTTGTGGTTGGCCGCCTCGAGCTCCAGCCCGGCCAGCCGGGAACCCATCCGCCGCGCGGGCAGGACGAACACGGGAAGCAGAATGAGCGCGCACAGCGTGACCTGCCAGGAGAGGCTGACCATCACCACGAGCGTGAGCAGCAGTGACACCAGGTTGCCGACAACGCCGGAAAACGTGTCGCTGAATGCCCGTTGAGCACCGATGACGTCGTTGTTCAACCGGCTGACCAGGGCGCCCGTCCTGGTCCGGGTGAAAAACGCGACCGGCATTCGCTGCACGTGGTCGAAGACGGCGGTGCGCAGGTCGAGGATCAGCCCCTCGCCAATGCCCGCGGACAGCCAGCGGTTGAGGATTCCCAGCCCGGCTTCGACCACCGCGATCGCGGCGATCACCAGGGCCAGGACCACGACCACCCGGGGACGCGACCCGTCCACGATCGCGGTGACGACCCGGCCGGCGAGGACCGGTGTGACGACCGCCAGGACAGCCATCGCGACACTCGTCACCAGAAAGCAGCCCAGCCTGCGCCGGTGCGGCACCGCGAAGCCCGCGATGCGGCGAACGGTGGCGCGGGAGAACGGCCGCCGTTCCCGCTGCGCGTGCATCATCGAGTACATCGAGTGCCAGGCCGTGGACTCCAGGCTCATCAACACCACCACCTTGTCCGCGTCGGGATCCAGCTCTGTCGCAGGCATGGAAGCACGCCGTACCGACAGTTTCGTGTGCCCACGCGGCCGCCTCGGACGGCCGATCCCGGCCACGTGCGGCGACAGTAAGACCTCAACCGAGCTTGAGGTCAAACGCTTTTCGGGCCGGGACTGGCCAGGACGGAGCGGGCAGACCTGGATGGGGAGCCGGCGGCGCGGGCGCAGGTCGAGGCCGAAGCACGGGCGAGCCCCGCCCGCGCGCAGGCGGCACGTCGGGTGCGTGCCGGCGGAACCGACGAAGCCGTCCGCGGCGACCGAAAGGCCTGCGTATTACCTGGCCACCGGTCCTTCAACGGCCTGCTTGCCGACAAATTATGACAGAAAAGATGAACAGCCACAGACGCTGGGAAAAGGCCGGTGCGGCATGGCCGCGAACCACGGCCGAGAAGGCGGTGGCGACGAGGGCAAGGCGACTGCCGAAGCGGGCCGCTGCAGCGATTTCGGGCATTGGAAGCCACGGGTGCGACTGCGCCTTATATCGTCGGCTCGGGCCTTCGGCATCCCTGGCCGTGCACCGTGAGACGGAAAAGGCTCACTATCGATGCCATCGGGAAAGTGGGGACGAAGACGCACGAGAAGGGCGTCGAAGAAGGTGCGAGCCCGGCGGGGGAAACACGGCCGGGGCGGAGTCGACGGTGCGGCCGGTGGCCGCTCCGCCCATCCGGGGCGGATCGGGGAAGGGACAGCGAGGGAGTGTGCCCGGTCGCCGTTGACCGGACGACGTCCCTCATACCGCGGAAACGACCCGCTCAGGCGATGCGCATCGCTCGCTCGGGCTTCAGCGGAACAACCCGCAGCGTGGACACCGGATGATCAGCCATCCAGGCGACGTCGGCCTCGGTGACCCGCATCCGGCGGGCCAGCTCGGCCGTGGTCGACCCATCCTCAAGAGCCTGCCTGATCGCGGCGGCCCGGACACCGCGTAGCGCGGAACGCTGTTGGCTTGCCGTCCACATGAGCTGGTCGGCGAGCGCTGCCCGTTCGACCGGGTCGGCCACTTGCATTACGTCGTCACAGGTCACGGTGATAGATGGTTGCGTGTATGGGAAGTCTTGGCAACACCCCGGGCAACAGTGATTGCGTAGAACCGGGCTGGCGCCGTGAAGCACCCTCGACCCATCTACGGTCAGTACACAAATGCAACCGTGCGTGCGCGCGATTTTCGGGCGTGGTGGTACTCGACCGCCAGCAGCTACCCGGCACTGGCATCCAGCCACAAGAGCCTGAGGCACTGAACCTCAATGTGATGAGGGCGACGTGACGACAGCGTCGGATGAAGGCAAAGCGCGAAGGCGACAGCGCGGCGGCAGCGGTACTGACATCAGGCGCGAACCGTGGGAAGCCAGCGGCGAGGCGGCCACGGGGTGCACGGCCGACCGCCCTTCGAGCAGGGTACCGATGCACGGACCACCACCACCGCGGGATGGATTATTTTCGCCCGACACGCCAGTTCACGGCTGACCCATGCCAGACAAGTGGCCCTACACCGGACATTCATTCGCCGGAGCGAGGGCCAGCCGCAGGCACGGCAGCCGGATCACCCGCCGGCCGCCGGCCGCCGCCGCCCCACGCCCCACGCCCCGACACGCCTCTCAGTTCTCCGGAGTGACCCCGAACCAGGACACCACCTGCCCACCGAACTTCAGATCACCATCAATCTTGATCTTGCGGGTGAGGAAGAGCTTGGCCGCGTTCGCCTGACCGGTGACCACGCGAACCAGGCGGACCCGATCCGTGCGCACGGTAACGGTGCGATCGTCAGCCGGCACGGCACCGCCGGGCGGATCGATGGTGAGCTCGCACACCGCGGCGCGGATGGAGAGCGCGAAGACCCGAGTCACACCGCCCGGGCCGCCGCCGAGCTCGAACTGGACCAGTGCGTCCTCGCCCCCGGCCTTCTCGGGCTGGAAGCTGTCGCGCATCCGCGCGAACAACTCGTCGAGGACGGCGTCCCCGCGCTGCCCCCGCAGGAGCTCCTCGGTCTGGGACTCCGACAGCGAGGCCAGCCGGTCCACCAGGGTGGCCGGGTCGGCAGCTAGATCAACAGATGGATCGGACATGGTGGCTCCCTGATGCCGCGCCGATGCGGGTCGCCGGCCAGATGCCGGTACGTCCCATGATGTCGCGTCCCTCGGACGATCCGATCGGCCCCCTGTCACCCGGAAGAGCCACTCGCGGGCCCGATCAGTACCTACGCCATAATTTTTCCTGTTCAGCACGATGTACGCCGAAGTGTCGGTCGGCGGTCGGCATTCGCGGGACGCCTGCCTACCCCAGGCACCTGGGGGACGCCAGCCACCCCGAGAGACGCCTCAGGCGCATCAGGCGCCCCGGAAGGACGTCAGACGGACATCGGGAGGACATCGGATGCTCGGGCCGGCACGGATGCACGGAGAGTCAGAACGCCTACCGGGCACCTCCGGGCGGATCCGTACACAGGTCGGCCGGTGATCGGGCACCGCGCAGCCGGTGGCCGGCGGTCAGCGGCTCCCGGCATGCCACACGAATGCCCTCGAACCGGCATGTGGTTACCTCTTAGCAGCGCCAGCCGGGGTACGGGAGCGAGGATGCCGTGAAAGTCGTGGCAGTCGTCAACTACAAGGGTGGGGTAGGAAAGACGACACTCACCGCCAACATCGGCGCGGACATAGCCCGGTGGGGAAAGCGCGTCCTGATGATCGACCTCGATCCGCAGGCAAGTCTCACTTTCTCCTTCTACCGCCCCGACGAATGGCGTGCGAATCTCGCTGACGACCGGACCATCAAGGAGTGGTTCGAGGCGTGGCGCGGCGAGGCCTATGTCCCGCACCTCTCGCCGTTCATCACCTCACCGCCGGTGGTCAACTCGGCCATCAGTTACAACGGCGGCGCGCTCGGGCTGGTCGCGTCCCATCTCTCCCTCGGGGACGTGGAGATGAACCTGGCCGCCCGGCTGGGGGGCGCGCAGGCCCAGCGGTCCACCCGGTACTACTTCGACGTCTATCAGCGGCTCGTCACCGGCCTGGCAACGCTGCACCCGCACGATTACGACCTGGTTCTCATCGACTGCCCGCCGAACTTCGGTGTCATCACCCGCACCGCGATCGCCGCCTGCGACCACCTGCTGATCCCGGCGCGGCCGGACGAGCTGTCGACCCTGGGTATCGAGCATCTCCTCAGCCGGCTGCATCGCTTCACCTGGGAGTACAACCGGGTGGCCGGGCTGCAGTCGGACCGGCATCCGGAGGTCAAAAGGCTCGACCCGCGGATTCTGGGCATCGTCTTCACCATGGTGCAGTACTACGGCGGCCAGCCCATCAACGCCATGCAGCCGCACATCGACCTGGTGCGCAGCCTCGATGTCCCGGTTTTCGAGGCAATGGTCCGGGAGAGCAACACCTACTTCGCCGGAGCGGCCGGTACGCGGCTGCCCGTGGTACTTTCCGAGCGCATACCCCGGGCGCTGGCGGTGGAGTTGCGCGCCCTTGTCGACGAGTTCCTGCGGCGGATCGGGGCGGCGAACCGTGGGTACTGACACCGGGATATCCCCGCGCGCGGTGGCCCGTGACGCCCCGCTCGGGGCGACGGACCCGGCCGACATCGGAATTCTCGTACTGAGGCGTCTCTCGGAGCTGCTGGCCACCCTCGACGCACGGCAGGTCGGCGACCTCGCGACCGGCCGCGCCCGTCTCACGGTGGTGCCCGTCGCACCAGACGCCGTCGAGGCGAGCGACGCGGGCAACACCGGTCCGCGCAGCGCGGAGCCGCGCGGCAGCGCGACGGCTGCCGCCCGGGCGGCCAGCCACCGCCCGCGCCGGGCCGCCGCTGCCACCCGACACGGCGGGCCGGTGGAGCCGCCCGCGGGGGCGATGCTGGCGGCGCTGGGCCGGTCGCTGCGGGCCGCCCCCAGCCGAGAGGCCGCCATGGGGCTGATCGACGACCTGGGCCCGCTCACCGTCCCGGCGCTGCGGAAGTTGGCGGCCGACCTGGAAATCAAGGGTGTCCTCGGGCGTGATCCCCGACCGGCCGTGCTGCGGAAGATCGTTGAAGGGACCGTCGGCCAGCGGCTGCGCTCGGAGGCGATAGCCGCCCCCGACCGGACCTGACCGCCCCGGGCACCGGGCACCGGGCACCGGGCCCAGGCACGCGGGCCGGCGACCTACCAGAACTTCCCGCCCTGCCAGCCCTACCAGCCCTACCAGCCGGGCATCGTGATCCGGATCGCGGTCGGGCGCTCCGGATCACGTCTGCGCACCGTGCGTACGACCTTCGACGTCGCCGCCACCAGCGGGGCCGCCAACCGGTATCGGCGGTTCACCATGGCCCGGGTCGCGCCGGTCCGCTCCGGCACGATCTCCGCCATGACCTCGATCGGGCCTTCCGAGGCCCGCCCGCGGGCGTCGCACGGGGCGACGGTCGCCCGCGGCGAGCTGCGCAGCCGGCGTGCCTTCCCGCTGCTCTCGTCCGTCAGGACCAACAGTTCCGCGCCGTTGACCACGAACCAGACCGGCGTCGAGACGGGACGTCCGTCCTTGCGGAACGTGGTCAGAGCGAGATACTTCGCGGTTTGGGTCCACGCTGGCAGTGTCACGGTTGACGGCATGGCGGGAACCGTAGTCCGCACCCGGCCGGGCGTCCCGCCGCCCGGCCGGTAAGCCCGAAGGATCCACGCGCCACGGCCGCCCCGTGTTCAGCTGCCGCCGGGCCGCGCCGGCATCAGCCAGGGGGTCGGAAAGCGCACGGAAGCCCGTTACTGCTCACTTCGCGCGCGACCGACAGGAGTAGGCTGCAAAATGCATGTGCAAACCGACCGATTCCGACCGGCACACCACACCCCCTTGACAGCATGCACCCCTTTGACACAATCGGGCACCCGACAAACATCCCGACGTTCGAACGCGGAGCGGGCAACAGTGGACCGAGCCCATATAAGCAGCATCGGCCCAGGTCACAGCACCCCCCGAGCAGAGTTCAGGTCCGGCCCTTCGCGGTCCGGCCAGTACTCGGAACACGGAAGCGTTGAGGTCCAGCAAAGACAAATATCGTCTAGCTATTTGCACTAAAAATGAACCGGCTCGCGGCAGGACCCCCGCGCAAGCTGGCCAGCCGTGGAATCGACCCCGAACGTCCCGGCCCGAGCCTGCCCGGCCCAGCGCGGGGCGTCCCTTATGGGTTCGATGCCCCAGCGGGGACACTGTGGCGGCGCCTGCACCGGCGCCAAGGAAAGGCACAAAATGGTACAGGCGGCCAGAAAGCAAAGATCGGACAAAGGGCGCGTACGGGTAAACGCGCGGGACTTTCGATGCCTGACCTGGTTGTTGGAGATGGGTTCGGCCTACGAGGATGACCTGGCAATCGTGCTCGACCCCGCGATGCAGACCTCCCGCGACGCGGCGCGGGCGGTGGTTCGGCGCTGGATGCAGGCGGATCTGGTCCACGCGGACGGCCTGTTCGCCAACCGGGGCCGGATCGTCCGCCTCACCGAGAACGGTGCGCGCCTCGTCGGCGAGGTCGACCACCGCGCCGACGAGCCGGTGACCGCGGCCGTGCATGCGGCCGAGGCTGCACGGACCCGGCTGCTCCTGGAACACCAGACACCGGTGGCGGGCGTCGCGGTCGTCGGCTGGGTGAGCCCGCGCCGATGGCGCGCGGAGAACGAGGCGGTGGTCGCCGCCGGCGCGCTCGTGCCGGACGGCGTCGCCCGCCTCGCCGACGGCTCCAGCGCCGCCGTCCAGGTCGAACGGGTGTTCCGCGAGATGCCCTCGGTGGTCACCGCCGCCGTGGACCTGCTGCGCAGGTTCCCTCGGGCGATCTACGCGGTTCCGTCGATGATCGACGGCTTGCCTGGCCTCGTCGAGGCCGCGCTGAACCAGGCAGTCGGGCAGATCCGAGCGGACGGGTCGGTACCCGGCACGCCGACCTTCGTCCAGATACCCGACCGCCTCGTCCCAAACCGCACCAGCGTCACAGCTGAGGAGACGGGCAATCTGAGGACCACACGGCCAGGGACCGCCTCGCGGCAAGGTCGCCCTTGGCCCTAGCTGACGGTTGGCGGCCGGGCTGGGCCTGGTCCGGCCCGGAACGCGGCGATGGCCGGGAACGGACATAAAAAAGGCCGCCCGGGGTACGGGGGGATCCCCGGGCAGCTGGTACATGTTTGCACCCTCGTGCCGTCCAATGCAATGGGGCGGCGGCGATGGCTGGTCACACTCGGCCCGACCAGCGCGAAGAGTGTTCGTCCGACTACACTCGGCAAATCCAGGAACCCACACAGCCGCGGTTCGGGCACGCTGGGACAGCGCCATCGGCGGGGCGTAATCGTCGGCGCAGGCGTCGGTCGGCGATCATCGGCCGACCGTCCAGGCTTCGGTTCCCTAGGCGGCCACTGTGGCGGCCGCCAGCGGAAGGACCACATCGGGAAACCGGTGGATCAACGTCGCGGAGATCGTCTTCTCCCCGCTCTCGCCGAAGACCTCCGCCAGGACCGCGCAGCGCCTCCGGTCGAGCCGGCCGGCCCGGTGCAGGCCTCGCAGCCGCAGCAGGCCCGGCAGGTGGGACTCGATGGCGCACTGGTCCGGGCGTGGTGCGCCGCCCAGCCAGGCGTCGAACTCGCCGCCGGTCATGACCTCCCAGACGACGGCATCCGCGACGGCGCCCGTGGCATCCGTGACGGTGACCAGATGCGGCACGCGGACCAGCTCGGCCAGGCCGGTCAGGTCCGGACGGGTGCCGGAGGTGACGACGTGGACCTGCCGCTCGGCACGCAGGAACACCGATCGCAGGTGCGAGGCGAAGGCCAGCGCCAGGGCGCTTCGGCCGGGCAGGCCGCCATGCTCGTGCATCACGACCGCGTCGACACCCGGCCCGCGGACCCGCTCGGCGGCGGCCCGCGCCAGCCAGCTCGGTTCCACGATGTCGAAACTCACCTGTGTGCGGCGCCGCTCCAGCAGGGTATCGACGTCGGCGGGACCTCCCAGCCGGGCCACGGCCGGGTCGGGCAGCCACCGGCAGACGATCAGACCGTCGGCCCGTGGCAGCGACAGGAGCGGGAGATCCCCGGACGTGAAGATCCGATCGGTGATCGGCGGCGTCATTCGGCTCTCCGGTGCGCGCACAGGGCATGGCAGCGCTCGCGGCAGCCCCGGCGGGTCGAGGTCGAATCGGTAGGTGTCGAACCCAGCCGCGACGCGGCGGTAGGACGCCGCAGGATCAGCGGCAGGCAGTCGAGAAGGCCCGAGCCGGCAGGAACCTGCCAGATCGCTGCCGTACCGGCTCACACCAACAACCTCCAGACAGGCCGCACAGGGCTCGTGGAGACCCGTGCATGGCTCAGCGGGAAAACCGCGGCGGGGAGATCCGCCAGCCCCTGACGAGATCGCCGACCGGACGCCGGTGTCCGGTCGCGACCCAGCGGGGCGGACTACCTCGAGATCGCAAGATCCCGTCGTAGCGCCGAGCAGTCGGCTGGTCCCCGCACAATCCGGTTACCCGCTAGTCGGCGTTGGTGCGTTAGCAGGTGGTGCACTGGCGATGGCACGGCGTTATCAGTGCTGCACTTACAGGCGATACGGGTTACAGGTGGTGCGGTTACAGGTAGTGCGACCGGGGCCCCGCCCCGGCTTTTCCGAGTACCCGCCCAGGACGGGGATAGAGCGTGGTTCACGGTGACCGCCACCCCCAGAGGCAGTCCCCCGGTACTCACCGAGTACCGACACGGTCGTTCCCATCAGATGAGCAGGTTGTCGAAATCCCCATCCTTGGCACCGAGGATGAGTGCCTCAATCTCGGCCCGCGTGTAGACCAGAGCGGGCCCGTCGGGATGCCTGGAGTTCCGAACAGCCACAGCGTCTCCGGGTAGCCGCGCCATCTCGACGCAGTTGCCCTGGGAGTTACTCCGCCGGCTCTTCTGCCACGTGACCCATTGAAGTGCTGTGGCCGGCATACCACTGTAGATCTTGGACAAGGTCGATCTCCTGAAGTTCCTTCGTCCGGAGCCAGGCGAGTGCTACCGAGGGTCTGGGAGCCTTTTCTCTCAGGCGGCTCACGGCTCGCCCGCGGCCACGAAACCGCCCCACGCGCAAGGGGTCCAAGCCGACGAGAGGCCTCGTCCTACCTCCCTCCGGGGGTCAGCTCGTGCGCTTGCACGGACTTCGGCTCACGATACAGCACGCGCGTGTGCACGTGCATCGGACCGCTATCCATGTGCACACGACGCTCGCCTGCCGCATCCAGCGTTCGCTCACGAGGCCCCCACCTCCCCCACCGTGCCACCCCTTTGAGACAGCAAAGCAACACAGGATCAAAGTTCAGGCACCGTGAAACGACCAGGCCACACCCACCGGCAACCAGTTCACACCGACCATGACAGCGCGGCATCCGCAGCCTCCGGCCCACCGCGGGCTCCACGAGGGGCGACGAGGAGGCCGGGAGCAACCAATCGAAAGTCCGCGGCCGGCGCCGATCTCCACCCGACCCACGACGGTCCTGGTGAACACGGCCCGCGGGGGTAACCCGTTCGACGCGACTCCATCGCAGCCGGTTACCCGATCGTGCCCTCTCGACCCGGATGCCTCCGATGACGAACGACTCCCCCGCACGCCACGGAAATGGCACCGGCATACGCCCCGCGGATGCCGCGATGTGTGCTCCGAGCTGGGTTGCGGGCACCCGGCCAGCTCACCGCGGCCTCCTCGACAGGGCGGCGGCGGCCCACCTTCCAGGCAACGACGAAGGTCCCCTCACCCGCCGGACGCGCCACGGCGAGCCTGTACGGTCAACACGCCGTCCGACTCCAGCGGGTACACCGGGTCCGCACGCCGGGTATTCGCCGGGCCGGCAGGATGTGACACCGCAGCAGCGTGAAGCGGCACGGTGCCGACCGGCCTGCCGAGATGACAGCACCGAATGAACGGCGCCCCACATGAACAACACAGAAGGACAACGGAAGGCGGTGCGCGCCATGCGGCCGCGGGCGGCTTCGCGGCCCGACAGTGGAAGAGGACACGCGCCGTTGCGGAAAACCCTCCGGCGGAGCACTACTGCTCGACCACAGCGTGACCCTTCTGCCACAGTGAGGTTCCGGCAACACCGACCGGTTCGAGGGGGTTCGGAGACAGGCCCCGGGCCAGGCACCTGGCCTGTGCGCCGGCCATGGCAAAGAAGCCTCCCCGGGATGGTGGCGTCCTTGCAGGAATCAGCGACCGACCCATCCGACCGGCCGGGCCGCCATCGATGCCGCAGCCACCCGGTCGCGCCTCCCCCGACACGGTCCACGTCGAGGAGGAATGCAACGGTGTGTGGGCGGCAATGAAACAGGCGGTACTCGGAAGGGCCTGATCACGCCTGCTTGTGGCTCGTCAAGCCGAGCCGGTGCCGAACACTCAACGTAAACCGTGTATACGTATCTAGTTCACAGCGCGAAGGCGGAACCGGTTGAACCGGGTCGAGAGGCCGCGGGGTGAACGAGGGCAGAAGATCGAATGACGTACTCTTGTATTGACCTATGTCAAGGGGGCCGACAGTGACCAGCACTCAGCCGGGAGGCGGTCCGACCGTCCGTCGGATCCTGCTCGGCTCGCAGCTGCGTCGCCTTCGGGAGGAAAAGGGCATAAGTCGCGAGGACGCCGGCTACCACATCCGGGCCTCCGAATCGAAGATCAGCCGGATGGAGCTGGGCCGGGTCAGCTTCAAGGGCCGCGACGTCGAGGACCTGCTCACCCTGTATGGAGTCACCGACGAGGACGAACGCGAGCCGCTACTGACCCTCGTCCGCGAGGCGAACCGCCCGGGCTGGTGGCACGGCTACGGCGACGTCCTGCCGAACTGGTTCCAGCCCTACATCGGGCTGGAGGAGGCGGCGCAGCTCATCCGAACCTATGAGCTGCAGTTCATCCCAGGCCTGCTCCAGAGCGAGGAATACGCCCGGGCCGTCATCACCCAGGGCAGCGCCGGCGACCCCCAGGACGTCATCGAACGCCGGGTGAGCGTGCGCATGAACCGGCAGAAGATCCTCTACCGTGAGCACCCACTCCGGCTGTGGGTGGTGATCGACGAGGCCGCGCTGTGCCGGCCGATCGGCGGCCCCAAGGTGATGCGTCGCCAGCTCGAACACCTGATCACGATGTGCGCGTTGCCGAACCTGACGCTGCAGGTCATGCCGTTCACCTTCGGCGCCCATGCGGCGGAGGGCGGCGCCTTCACGATCCTGCGTTTCCCCGAGTCGGACCTGCCCGACGTGGTCTACCTGGAGCAGCTCACCGGCGCCGTCTATATGGATAAAAGGGAAGAAGTAGACATTTACGCAAATGCGATGAACCGTCTCACGGTGGACAGCCCGCCGCCGGCCGCCACACCCGATCTCCTGAACCGGATCGTCGCCCAGCTCTGAACCACCGCGCCGCCCGCCGCCCCTGCCGCTCGATCGGCTGGTGGGCCGGTCCGCCGGTCGGCCTGATATCCGCCCACGCCTGCGCCGATCTGGATCCGCGCAGCTCCGCATGGTTCCGCTGTGCATGGAACCGCCGCGTGGAACCGCTCAACCCGGCTCCGCCGCGCCCGACCCGGCTCCACCCGACCCGGCTCCACCCGACCCGGCTCAGCCCGGTCCCGCCCAGCCGGCCCTGGCCCGATCCGGCCGTGACATGCCAACCCGGCATATCGCCCCGGGTGCGAGGGCACAGCGGGCGCGCCGCGGCCGCGAGCAGTGCGAACGCCGCCCGTCCAGGGTCCTGGCCAGGTGCTTTGCATGAAAAGGACAGTGGGTCACCCGGACCATCCCGGCTTGGTATGAATGCATCCACTCAGCCACGCCTGAAGGATGGAGAGCCGGAAGCCATGGTCTCGGCACTCGTCGTGGTCTCCCTCGTTCTGACCGGGCTCGTCGCGGGGACGATGACTATTGGCCTCGTCGCGGTTCGACCCGCGTTGCACTCGCTGCCCACAACCTCATATGTGCTGGTCAAGCAGGCCTTCGACATCAGTTACCCGAAGCTGATGAAGCCGCTTCAGATCACCAGCCTGCTCTCGGCCGTGGCCCTGACCGTGGCCGCGGCGGTGGATGGCGCGACCACCTCCGCGATCTTCGCGGCGGTGGCCTCGGCCGCGGTTCTCACCAACATCCTCGTCACCGTGCGGGGTGACCTTCCGATCAACAACGCGATGGCCAGCTGGGAGCCGGAGGCGCCGCCGAGTGACTGGCAGGACCAGCGTGCCCGCTGGGACTTCTTCAACTCGATCCGGACGACCGCCGCCGTCAGCGCTCTGGTGCTCCTCGCCGTGGCGGCAACCGCCGCCTGATACAGCACCCTGGCCGGTACCGAGTCCTGGCCTCCCCCCGCTCGACGCCGGTGCTCGAACGCGGCCGGGCCCCCGAACGCGGAGGCCCGGTGGGGCGAGTCCGAAGGGTGAAGGATTTCGGTCGCTGGGACGACCGAAATCCTTCCTTCTTGCGGATTAGCAGATGACTCCGCAGCCCTTTTATCCGACTTGTCATGGATTTTCGACATGGCCAGCAGAAGCGTTCGATGGCGAAGACCGGCCAGGGAGCCGCACCGACAACCTTTCGACCACGCGCAGTCAGACCGCGGCGCCAGGCCACCTCGCAGCGCCAGCGCGCGGAACCAGCGCGCAGCGCCACCGCTTCCGGCCACCGCGGGGCCCGGCGGGAATGTGTCCGTCCACCCGAACGCTGGAAAAGCAGGTGCCCGCACGCGGCGTCCCGGGCACAATGCTCCCCCGGGAGCCCCGCCACGCCACGGCGGCGCCCACCCGCCTCGGCGCGGGCGGAGTGTGACCGGTCGGGTAGTCCGCTGGTCGCCACCCGCGTCCGCCGAGGCAGCCAGGAACGCCGATCCGACGACCGCCCGGGACACACGCTGCCAGTGATCTCTCCAGCCGAATCGCCGCCGCCGCGGCTGTCGGAGCTGCGCGCTCACCTCCCCCGGCTGATGGCCGTCGACGCGCATCGCCTCGGCCGCCGCCTCGACCGGGCTCGCAAGACGCGGGACGCCGGCGCGCGCGAGTCCTCCATCGCACGCATCGCGGCCGACGTCGAAGCCGCACGCCTTCGGGTCGCGACGCGGCAGGCGAGCGTGCCGCTCATCCACTACCCGGAGGAGCTGCCCGTCAGCCAGCGCCGGGACGAGCTCCTGGCCGCCATCCGTGACCACCAGGTCGTGGTCATCGCCGGTGAGACCGGCTCGGGAAAGACCACCCAGATCCCCAAACTGTGCCTGGAGCTGGGCCGCGGGGTGCTCGGCATGATCGGGCACACCCAGCCACGGCGGATCGCGGCACGCACCGTCGCCGAACGGATCGCGGCGGAGCTGGGCAGCACGATCGCGGGGCGCGACCAGCGGATCACCGCCCCCGCGCAGGGCCGACCCGACCAGCCCAGCCAACCCGCCGAAACCGACCAGCCCGACCCAAACGATCTAACCGATCTAAGCGATCCAAGCGATCAGCCCGACCAGCCGGGTGGCGCGGCCACTGACGGCCTGGTGGGTTATCAGATGCGGTTCACCGACCGGGTCGGGCCCACCACCCTCATCAAGCTGATGACGGACGGCATCCTGCTCAACGAGCTCGCCGCCGACCGGATGCTGCGCCAGTACGACACGCTCATCATCGACGAGGCGCACGAGCGCAGCCTCAACATCGACTTCATTCTCGGCTACCTGCACGGGCTTCTCCCCCGCCGCCCGGATCTCAAGGTGATCATCACCTCGGCGACGATCGATCCGCACCGGTTCGCCCGCCACTTCCACGGAGCGCCGGTGATCGAGGTGTCGGGCCGCACCTATCCGGTGGAGATGCGGTATCGACCTCTCACCGGTTCCGACGGCGGCGACGCCGGTGACCGCGGTGACCGCGGTGACCGGCACGATGGCTCGGATCGAAGCCCCGCACGGGAGCGGAACCGCGACCGGGACCGGGACCGGGACCGCGACCGGGACCGGGACCGGGACCGCGCCAGGGACCGAGGCCGGGAGCGGGAGCCCGACCGGGACAGCGAGCGGGACCAGGTCTCGGCGATCTGCGACGCGGTGGACGAGCTGTGTGCCGAGGGACCGGGCGACATCCTGGTGTTCCTCAGCGGCGAGCGCGAGATCCGGGACACCGCGGAGGCGCTGGCCCGGCAGGACCGCCCGGCCACCGAGGTGCTGCCGTTGTACGCGCGGCTGTCCTCGGCCGAGCAGCACCGGGTGTTCAGCCCGCATACCGGGCGGCGGATCGTGCTGGCCACGAACGTCGCCGAGACGTCGCTGACCGTGCCGGGCATCCGGTATGTGATCGACCCCGGGCTCGCCCGCGTCTCCCGGTACAGCCATCGGACGAAGGTGCAGCGGCTGCCGATCGAGCCGGTCTCCCAGGCCTCGGCGAACCAGCGCGCCGGCCGGTGCGGGCGGACGTCCGACGGTATCTGCATCCGGCTGTACGCCGAGGACGATTTTCTCGCCCGGCCGGCCTTCACCGATCCCGAGATCCTGCGGACGAACCTCGCGTCGGTGATCCTGCAGATGGAGGCGCTCGGCCTCGGCGAGATGGCCGACTTCCCGTTCCTCGACGCACCCGAGACGCGCCAGATCACCGACGGTGTTCGGCTGCTGACCGAGCTTGGCGCGCTGGTCGAGGAGGCCGAGCCCGGCCGGCGGCTCACCCCGGTCGGGCGCAGCCTGGCGCAGCTTCCGGTCGATCCGCGGCTGGCCCGGATGGTGCTCGCCGCCGGCGAGCTCGGCTGCCTGTCGGAGGTCCTCGTCATCGCGTCGGCGCTGGCGATCCAGGACCCGCGGGAACGGCCGGTGGAGCAGCGCGCCGCCGCCGACCTGGCCCACGCCCGGTTCACCGACCCGACGTCGGACTTCGTGTCGATCCTGAACCTGTGGCGACATCTGCGCACCGCGCGCGAGGAGCGGTCGTCCAACCAGTTCCGCCGCCTGTGCCGCACCGAGTTCCTGAACTACCTGCGCATCCGGGAGTGGCAGGACGTCCACGGCCAGCTGCGCTCGATCGCGCGGAACCTGGGGCTGACGCCGAACGAGAGCCCGGCGGACGACCGGTCGCTGCACCAGGCGCTGCTGACCGGGCTGCTGTCCCACATCGGCCGCTACGAGCCCGAGAAGAAGGACTACCTCGGGGCACGCGGTGCCCGGTTCGCGATCTTCCCGGGTTCCGGGCTGGCCCGCCGGCGGCCGGCGCGGCCGGAGAGCCCGCAGGCAGCCGGCGCGGACGCCGGTGGCGCGGGCGGCGGGGCCGACGTGGGCCCGGACGCCCAGGGCGACCGGCGTGGGCCCGGCATCCCGACCTGGGTGATGGCCGCGGAGCTGGTGGAGACGTCCCGGCTGTGGGCCCGCACGGTGGCGCGGGTCGAGCCCGACTGGGTCGAGCCGCTGGCCGAGCATCTGCTGCGCCGCACCTACAGCGAGCCGCACTGGTCGCGCCGGCAGGCGGCGGCACTGGCCTACGAGAAGGTCACGCTCTACGGCGTCCCGTTGGTGACCGCGCGGCTGGTGCAGTACGGCCGGATCGACCCGGTGGTGAGCCGGGAGCTGTTCGTCCGGCACGCGCTGGTGGAGGGCGACTGGAACACCCGGCACGCGTTCTTCCAGGCGAACCGGGAGCTGCTCGCGGACGTCGAGGAGCTGGAGCACCGGGCCCGGCGCCGCGACATCCTCGTCGACGACCAGACGCTCTACGACTTCTACGACCAGCGGATCCCCGCGGACGTCGTCTCCGGCCGCCATTTCGACACCTGGTGGAAGGCGACCCGGCGCACGCAGCCCGACCTGCTCGACTTCTCCGCGGCGATGCTGGTCAACGACCGCGCCGGCGCGATCCGCACGCAGGACTACCCGGACGTCTGGGTCGCCGGCGAAGTGGAGCTGCCGCTCACGTACCAGTTCACGCCCGGCGAGGCCGCCGACGGCGTGACCGTGCGGGTGCCGCTGCCGGTGCTGGGGACGCTGCCGGCCGAGCCGTTCACCTGGCAGGTGCCCGGGCTGCGCGAGGAGCTGATCACCGCGATGATCCGCGGGCTGCCCAAGGTCGTCCGGCGCGGCTTCGTGCCCGCGCCGAACTACGCGCGGGCCGTGCTCGACCGGATCACCCCGGACGACCATCCGCTGGCCGACGCGGTCGCGGCGGAGCTGCACCGGATGAGCGGGGCCGCGCTGCCGCCCGGGGTCTGGGCGCCGCCCCGGCTGGTGGAGATGCTGCCGCCCCATCTGCGGATGACGTTCCGGGTGGTCGACGACCGCGGGGCGACCCTCGCCGAGGGCAAGGACCTGGCGGAGCTGCGGGCCCGGCTGCGGCCGAAGACCCGGGCCGTGGTCTCCGCCGCCGCCGCGGGGGTGGAGCGTTCGGGCCTGCGGGCCTGGGAGATCGGCACCCTGCCGACGGTGATCGAGCGCACCCGCGGCGGGCATGTCGTGCGGGCCCATCCGGCGCTCGTGGACGAGAGCACGTCGGTGTCCGTCCGGGTCTTCGACAACCCGGACGAGGCCGACGCCGCGATGTGGGCCGGCACCCGGCGGCTGCTCCTGCTGGGCGTGCCATCCCCCGTCCGGGGCATCATCGGTCGGCTGCCGAACGCGGCGAAGCTGGCCCTGAGCAACAATCCGCACCGCGACGTCAGCGACCTGCTGGACGACTGCGTCGCCTGCGCCGCGGACACGCTGCTGCGCCGGGCGGGCGGGCCCGCCCGGGACGAGGCCGGCTTCGGGGCCCTGCTCGAGGTCGTGCGCGCCGAGCTGCCGGAGCGCTCGTTGGCGGTGGTGCGGGCCACCGAGCGGGTGCTGGCGCTGGCGCACCAGGTCGACCGGAGCCTGCGCACCCTGACCAGCCCGGCGTTGCTGGCGACCACGGCAGACCTGCGCGGCCAGCTCGACGACCTGATCCACCGCGGCTTCGTGACCCGGACGGGCTTCGAGCGGCTGCCCGATCTGGAGCGCTATCTCACCGCCGCCACCCGGCGCGTCGACCGGCTGCCCGGCGACGCCGCCCGGGATCGCCAGCTCACCACCCGGGTGGGCCATGTTCTGACGGCCTACCGCGAGCTGGTCAAGGAGCTGGGCCCGGCCGCCGCCGCGGCGGAGCCCGTCGCGGCGGTCCGCTGGATGATCGAGGAACTGCGGGTGAGCCTGTTCGCGCAGGCGCTGCGCACGCCGTACCCGGTCTCCGAGGAACGCATCTACCGGGCGATCGACGGCCTTCGTCATCCCTGACGGCACCGGGTCTGACGACAACGGGTTTCTGACGACGCCGGGTCGCCGGCTCCCACGACTGCGGGCCGCCGCCGGCTGGCGTTGCTGCCCGACAAGATCTGCGGCTTTCGGTCGTTCCAACGACCAAAAGCGGCAGATCTTCGAACCGCGGCCGTGGGGTATGGATGGGCGGCTCGCCCGCCGACCGCACCCCGCGGATGACCATCGGGCGCCACCCGGGGTGGCGGTGCCGCCGCGGCCCGCATCACGGCTGGTAGGGCCGTCAGCACCGATCCGAGGCGCTATTACGATGACCTCGGCCGCGGCCCCGCGGCGAAGTCAGCGACATACATCTATCTGCCTGTATCTGCCTGATCGAGAGCCCGGGTGGGGGGTGCAGTGGCGTTCGGCCACCGACGAGTCATCGCGCTCCTCGTCGCCGTCGGCCTGCCACTCGCAGCCCTCCTCGCGACACAGGTCGCGCTGGAGGCGACCGGCTTCCCGTCCGCGACGAGCGCCGCCTCCGCCGCGCACGTGGTCGCCGAGGCCTCCCCGGGCACCGCGACCGCCCCCGCGACGGGCACCACGACCGGTGCGGCGCGGCACGCCGCGGCGCCCGAGGGCACCGCCGCCGCCAAGTCGGGGGCCTCGGCCTCCTCATCAGCTGGGACCGTGGCCGCTGGGACCGCGGCCTCGCCCACCAGCGGTGCGGCGTCGTCGACCGTGACGCCGGCCGCCACCGCCGCCACCGCCGCGGCGGGCGCCACCTACACCGAGCTCGTCACACTGGCGTCCGGGCGCAGCTACGACCTGCACACCACCGTCCAGGCGGGGCAGCGCAGACCGCTGGTGATCCTCCTTCACGCGTACCTGCACGACGCGGCCGCGATGCGCGACCTCAGCGGCGCGACCCCGTATTCCGACGAGCACGGATTCGTCCTCGCCTACGGGCACGCAATCGACGGGGCCTGGAACTCCGGCACCTGCTGCGCGGGTGTGAACGGTGTCGACGACGTCGCCTACCTGCGAGAGCTCGTGGCGGACGTGGAACGACGAACCCCGGTCGACCCGGCCCGGGTCTACGTCTGGGGCTACTCGAACGGCGGCATGATGGCGGCGCGGGCCGTCTGCGAGGCGCCCGAGGTCTTCGCCGCCGCCGGAGTCGTCGCCGGCGCGCTGCTCGTGCCCTGTCAGCAGGCGCCCATTCGGATGATGCACATCCACGGCACCCAGGACACGACCGTGCCCTGGCGCGGAGGCTGGTCGGACTACGTGAAGGTCACGTTCCCCGACTCACGCACCGAATCCTCGCGGGTGACCAGCTCGTCGGTGGTGGTCGGTGTGCCCTGGGACGGCGGTCACGACTGGCCGTGGTGGGCCACCGGGAAGCTCTGGGAGTTCTCCTCCCAGCAACGCCTGGCCAGCCAGCAAGGCGTGGACGGCGACGCCGACGACGCCCTTCCCGGCACACCCTGACCGGCCACCGACCCGGCCCGACCCACCCCGGCCCGCCACAGCGGCTCCAAGATCCGAGGATTTCGGTCGTCCCCACGACCACGATCCTCAAGTCCTGTCCGGCGGCAGCAGCCGGCCGGAGCTCGGGACCTGTCCGGCAGGCTCACACAGCGGCGGGCGGCTCTGTCACGCGGCGGCGCGCGGCGCGCAGGCGGGCGGCGGCGTCCTCAGGCGTGATGTCGCGCTGCATCCCGGCGAACAGGTCGTAGCCCACCACGTGCTTGCGCACCGTCGGCGACCGCAGCAACGGCGGGTGGAAATGGGCATGGAGCTGCCAGTGCTCGGTCGCCTGCCCGGCGGAGCCGTTGTGCGGGCCCGGGGCGGAATGCCAGCCCATCGAGTACGGAAAGGGACTGTCGAACAAGGCGTCATAGGTGCGCAGCAGCGAACGCAGCACGCCTGCCAGCGAGTCACGCTCCGGGCCGGTCAGGTCGTGCAGCAGGCGCACCGGGCGGCGGGGCAGCAGCAGCGTCTCGAAGGGCCACAGCGCCCAGTAGGGCACGACGACGACCCAGTGGTCGTCCGCCACCACCACCCGGCTCGGACCGGAGGCCGCGCCCGCCGCGTCGAGG
Source organism: Frankia sp. R43 (assembly GCF_001306465.1). NCBI lineage: Bacteria > Bacillati > Actinomycetota > Actinomycetes > Frankiales > Frankiaceae > Frankia > Frankia sp. R43. The sequence continues at coordinate 1,298,275 of NZ_LFCW01000001.1, forward strand.
TCGGACTCCAGCGCCGCGTAGTCGACGAGCAGGGAGGTCCCCTGCGCCTGCAGGTAGGCCCGCTGGGAGCGGTCCTCGGTGGCCGGCAGGTCCGGCATGAACGACGACGCCCAGATCTGGCCGTGCGGATGCGGGCTGGACGCGCCCATCGCCGCCCCGCGGTTCTCGAAGATCTGCACCCACGTCCAGGTACGGGCCAGGTCGCGCTCCTGGTCGGCCCAGGTGTCGACGACGGCGCGGACCCGCTCGAGGGGCAGGCTGGCCAGGGTGAGGTCGTGGCGTGGGTCGAAACAGACGACGCGGCAGGTTCCCGCACCCGGAGCCGCCCGCAGCAGCGCGGACGCCCGGGCATCGGACATCGGCGCCGCACCGTCCGCCATGTGCGGCAGCGCACCGTTCGCCGTGTTCGGCGCGGCCTCACCCAGCCAGCCGCCCGGCGCGTCGGAGGATCCGGGCCGCAGCGCCGGAAAGTCGTTCTCGAACACGTAGACGCCGTCGTAGTCCGGATTCCCGATGCCGGAGGCCCGCGCGTTTCCGGGGCAGAGATGACATTCGGGATCGTAGGCGGGGAGGTCGGTGGCGACCTTCTCCTCGCCGCCGCGCCACGGGCGCGCGACCCGGCCCGCCGACACGAGAATCCAGCGCCCGGTAAGAGGGTCGAAGCGCCGATGCGCGCCTTCGCCGGCCGCCTCCGGCCCGCCGGCCGCCTCCGGCAGGGCCAGCACACCGGGCTGCGCGCCCGCACCGTTCGCGCCCGCACCGTTGGGAGCTTCACCGTTGGGAGCTTCACCGTTCGGAGCTTCACCGTTCGGGGCTGCACGGTTCGGACCCGTACCGCTCGAGCCCGGACGGCCGTCCGGCACGGGACCGTCATCTGATCGGGGAACCGCGGCAAGCACGGTCAAATCGTAGCGAGCCCGGAGTCAGGCCGCCGGCCCAGAAACCTAAAGCTCACTTCATGTTGACCGCTGTACGGTCGGGAAATGGACGCCTCGGACGCCATGACCCTCGGTGAAGTCGTGCGCCGCAGTGGTTTCAGTGCCTCGGCGCTGCGTTTCTACGAGCGGGAAGGGCTGCTGAGCACAACACGGACCAGCGGCGGCCAGCGCCGGTACCCGCGCCACGCCCTGCGTCGGCTGGCCTTCATCCGCGCGGCCCGCAACGTGGGGCTCAGCCTGGACGAGATCCGCGAGTCGCTGCAGCGCCTGCCGGCCGAACGTACTCCCACCAAGGCCGACTGGACCGCGATCTCGCGGGCCTGGCGCAGCCGGCTCGACGAGCAGATCGAGGCACTGGAACGGCTGCGCGACGGCCTCGACACCTGCATCGGCTGTGGCTGCCTGTCGCTGCGGCGCTGCCACATGTCGAACCCCGACGACCACGTCGCCGTCTTCGGCCCCGGGGCCGTGGCGCTGCCGCCCGCATTGCGACGCCGCGCCGATCGGCACTGAACACCTGCCAGTACGCTTTCCGTCGCTTCCGCCCCACGCCTTGCGGTAGGCAGATTTCGTCCACGAGGTCCCGCGGGCGAGATCGGCAGCGGTTTGCGACGAGGAGGAGTCGATGGTCGACGCGCACAGCGCGTTCACGTCGAGCGGTGAAGGTGTGCACACGGGTGCGGGCGAGCCGCTCGCCCGCCGGGACACGAGCAGGCGATCACGCCCCGCCGACCGGGCGGGTGGGGACGTCCTCGGGGATCTCGCCGCACTGGCCGTGCGCAGCGGCCAGGCCGCCCGCCCGGATCGTCGGCGGCGCCCGACGATCGTGGGCTTAGGCGGGACGACCCGGCCGGAGTCGGCGTCGTTGCGCGCGCTGGAGACGGTGCTGCGGTCCATGGCCGCGGCGGGCGCGGAGACGGTGCTGCTCGGCTCGGTCGACATCGACCTGCCGATGTACGTTCCGGACCAGGTCGAGCGCACTCCCGCGGCTCGCCGGCTGGTCGCCGAGATCGCCCGGGCCGACGCGGTGGTGATCGCCACTCCCGGCTACCACGGCGGTGTGTCGGGGCTGGTCAAGAACGCGCTGGACTACCTGGAGGATCTCCGGGACGCACCGCGCCCCTACCTCGACGGACGTGCCGTCGGGCTGATCGTCTGCGCGGACGGCCCCCAGACGGCGGGCACCACTCTCGCGGCGCTGCGTTCCTCGGTCCACGCGCTGCGCGGCTGGCCGACTCCCCTCGGCGTCTCGATCGACACCTCCACGGCGCCCTTCGGCGCGGGCGGCGAGGTGCTCGACCGGCGGGCCGCGAGCCATCTGGAAACGCTTACGGACCAGGTCATGGGCTTCACCTACGCCTGGTCGCAGGTCATCTGAGCCACCTGGCCAGCGGAGCGCGACCTGAGCGAGCGCAGCGGCCCGTTGGAAGGCTCTGGACGCCTCGTTGCGCCGCCTGGCCGCGTATCCGCGGTTGCTCCGGACGGGTGTGTGCGGCCTCGCCCCGGCGTGGCCGCAGATCCCCGAAAACTGTGCGTAGCGTTAGGTAAACGCCACACCAGCGGATTCTCGACTCACCTGCCGTAGGGATCACATCCGGACAGGGCTACCGTGGCGTGGCTTTCCGGGGTTGCGCGGGTGCCTGCGCCCGACACGCCGCCCCGCCAGCCCGCCAGCAGCACAAGGAAGGACTAGCCGGTGAGACGAGGTCTGGGCCTGCGGCTCGGCGCAGCCTGTATCGGAGCCGCGATGGCTCTCGCCGCCTGCGGTGGGAGCGACGACAGCAGCGGGGCGGCCTCCGATGGCACGGCCGCCGGATCGGGCACCCCGGTCAAGCTCATGGTCATCGCACCGGTCGGGACCACCGGCAGCAACTATCCCGAGCTGGTGGCGGCGGCGAAGGCGGCCGCCCGCGCGGTGAACGTCCGCGGCGGGATCAAGGGCCATCCCGTGGAGATCGTGCACTGCAACGAGAAGAACGACGCCGCGGCCGCGAAGGAATGCGCCCAGCAGGCCGTGGACGAAAAGGTCCTGGCCGTCGTGTCGGCGGTTTCCGGCTCCGGTGGGATCATGCCGATCCTGGAGCAGGCGGGCATCCCCGCCATCGGTTCGGCCGGCATCGCCGCGGATGGCTCCGAGCTCAGCTCGAAGGTGAGCTTCATGCTCAGCCCGCTCACCTTCTACCCGGCCGTCTGCCCGTCGCTGCTGCGCAAGGCCGGCGCGTCGAGCATCGGCCTGGTCGGGTACGACCTGTCCTACAGCGACCGGCTGATCACGATGGCCCAGGCGGGCGCGCGGGCAGTCGGCACACCGCTCGCCCCCGAGCTGCGCATCCCGATCTCCACCAGCGACTTCACCCCGACCGTCACCCAGCTCACCAGGGCGAAGGCGAACGGGGCGGTGCTCGTGGTGTTCGACCAGGCCGCCTACGCCGTGATCAAGGGCGCCGGCACCAGCCTGCGGACCTGCCACGCGGCCGGCACTCTCTCGGAGAAGTACCTGGCCAGCCTCGGCGCGGCCGCCGACAACCTCGTTGTCGCCAGTCCGTTCCCCGAGCTCAGCCAGCAGGGCGAGTTCCCCGAGCTGGCCCGGATGATCTCCGAGCTCGACGCCGAGGAGAAGGCCGGCGACGCTGACGCCGCCGCCGACCTGCGCTCGGCGACCGGGACCACCGCCGCCTGGCTTTCCGTGCAGGTGGCGGAGAAGGTCGGCAACGCCGTCCCCGGCGAGCTGACCTCGCAGGCCCTGCTCGACCAGCTGGGGAAGACCAAGGGGCTCGACCTCGGCCTGGTTCCGCCATTGGACTTCACCACCCCGAACCCCGTTCCCGGCGTCGAGCGGGTCTTCAACACGACGATGCGCGGTGCCCGGTGGGACAGCGCCACCGGCGGGTTCGTGTCGCTCGGGCCGGAGACCTACGACGCGATGACCCTGCTGAAGCAGGGCGCCTCCTGAGCAGGACGTCCTGAGCGCGAGGGCGGGAACGCAGGGCGCGGAACAGGGCGGGGGCGGTCCCGGCTGAACGGGGCCGCCACCGCCCGCGCTCAGGCGAGCGGAAGGTAGGCGCCGAGCAGGAGGTCGGGGTTCTCCCGCGCCTGCCGCGCCGGGCCGGACCAGGAGATCTGCCCGTGCCGCAGGACGACCACCCGATCCGCGACGGCGAGGGCGCTGCGCACGTGCTGCTCGACGAGCAGCACGGCCAGCCCCCCGTCGGCCGCGGCCCGGACGACACCGAGCAGCCGTTCGGCCAGGCGCGGGGCCAGGCCGAGGGACAGTTCGTCGGCCAGCAGCGCGGCGGGGCGGCGGGCGAGGGCCCGAGCCAGGGCCACCATCTGCTGCTGTCCGCCGGAGAGCAGCCCGGCCCGTCGGTCGAGATGGCTTTCGAGCTCGGGGAACGTCTGCAGGGCCAGGCCGACGTCCGCGCGGCCGATCCGCAGGTTCTCCCGAACCGTGAGATTCATGATCACCGACTTGTCCTCGGGGACGAGGGCGAGCCCGGCCCGCGCGCGCTGGTGCAGCGGCGCGGTGGTGATCTGGCCGCCCCAGCGGACGACGCCGGCGCGCGGCTGCAGCGCACCGCTCAGGGCCAGCAACGTCGTCGTCTTGCCGGCACCGTTCGGCCCGAGCAACGTGACGACCTCGCCTGGCCACAGCTCCAGGTCGAGGTCACGCACCACCGGCCCGGCATCCCCGTAGCCGGCCGACAGCCCGCGCGTGCTCAGGACGGGTGTGCCGCTCCGGGATCCCGCGTCGGCGATCGCGCGCAGCCCCCTGTCGGGGGTCATCGTCTGGTCCCGGCGGCCGGGCCGGACGAGCCGGCCGGGCCGGACGAGCTGCTTGCGACGGCCGGGTCGGCCGGTCCCAGGTATGCGTCACGCACCCGTTCGTTGACGCGGATCTGGCCGGGCGTGCCGCGCGCGATCACCTCGCCACCGTCGAGGACCACGACCTGGTCACAGATCCGCATCACCACCTCCATGTCGTGCTCGTTGAGCAGGATGCCCAGGCCCCAGTGGTCCGCGAGCCGGCGCAGCAGCGTCGCGACTCCCGCGCTCTCGTTCTCGTCCAGCCCCGCGCACGGCTCGTCGAGGAGGAGGACGGACGGGCAGGTCGCGACGGCGCGGGCAATCGCCAGCAGGCGGCGGCGGCCGTAGGGCAGCTCCGACACCGGGCGGAGCAGGTCGGCGCGGAGCCCGAACGCCTCGACCGCGGCCGCCGCGGCGGCCGGCAGCGGACGGGCCCGGGGCAGCACGAGGTCCCCCAGGTAGGCACGGGCGTCCCGCGGGTCGCAGGCGGCCTGGATGTTCTCCATGACAGTGAGGTCCTCGAAGAGCTCCAGGTTCTGGAACGACCTGCTGATCCCCGCCCGGGCGCGCAGGTGGGCCGGCAGGCGGTCGAGACGGGCCTCGCCGAGCATCAGCGACTGCGAGACCGACCCGGTGTAGCCGGTGATCGCGTCAATCACTGTGGTCTTTCCGGCGCCGTTCGGACCGATGACGCCGACGATCTGGCCAGGCTCCACCCGCAGATCGACGCCGCGGATCACTTCCACCGCGCCGAAGCGCACCGAGAGCCCCCAGGCGGAGAGCGTCGCTGGTCGGGCCGGATAGCCGACCGATCCCACCTGGCGCATCGGCCCGGTCTCCAGCCCGGTGGCCACCGGCCCCGCGGGAGCAGTCGGCTGGGCCGGGGCAGCGGGCTGGGCGGGAGCAACCGGAGCGGCGCGGACTGCCGGACCAGCCGGACCAGCGGCGACGGTGCCGATCGCCGGTACCGCGCCGAGCAGCCGGGTGACCCGGGCGGCGTCCGCGGCCGCGCGCCGCTCGAGGGCGGCCGGGAAACGGCGCTCGAGCACGCGCCGGGCGGTGCGGGCGTTCTCCGGCGCCATGCCGCCGCCCGACCGGGACAGCACGGTGACGAGCACCAGACCGCCGATCAGCGGGACGTAGCGGTCGAGATCCGCGAGCCAGTCGACGATGCGCCCGCCCGCCGCGAAGGCGACGCCCGCGCAGACGGCGGCCGTCAGCCAGGGCAGCGCACGCCCGGCCAGGCGCCCGGCGCCATGCGGCCCGGGCTCGCCCGCGCCCGGCGCCGGCTCACCCGTCGCCCAGTTCTCAGGCCTGCCCGCCGGCCCGCTCGCGGGCCCGCCCACCGACCCGCCCACCGGCGCCGGCCGGCGCGGCGCGACGGCGCGCCCGAGGGCCAGGCCGATGATCGCGGCGAGAGCGGCCAGCAGCAGCCGCAGGACGGCACCCAGCTGCGCCAGCAGGCTTCCCACCCAGGCGCCGACGCGGGTCGCCAGCGCGTCGGCGGCCATCGTCGCGCCGGCGAAGGCACCGCTGGTCCAGCCGACCCCGCCCACCACCGCGTAGGCGATCAGCAGGATCGACGCGAACGGCGAGAACAGCCCGCCGCCGTAGTCGATGTTGCCCCGCTCACCGTAGGCGTAGAAGGCGTACAGCACCCCGCCGAAGCCGGCGATCGCCGCCGAGAGCGCGAAGGCGTAGATCTTCGCCCCGACGACGCTGATCCCGAGGGCGGCCGCCGCACGCTCGTTCGTCCGCACAGCGATCAGCCGCCGGCCCGCCCGCCCGCGCCGCAGGTTCGCGACGAGCAGCGCCAGCACGGTGAAGGCCAGCAGGGACAGGGTGGCGAAACCACGCGGGTCGGAGACCTTGTCCAGGTGGACGCCGAGGAGGGTGGCGTCGCCGACCTCGGTGCCCTCCAGCCTGGAGAGGTCACCGAACAGGTCACCGAGCGGGCTCGCGGGCGCGGGCGAGTGGTACCCGCGCTGGAACAGCAGGGCGTCCACCGCGGCGCCGAGGCCGAGGGTGACGACGGCGAGCTGCAGGCCACGGGTCCGCAGCGCCGGCAGCGCGAACAGCACCCCGACGAGCGCCGTCCCGGCGACCCCGACGACGAGCGCCGCCTCCAGCGGCCACCCCTGCACCGCCACGAGCCGTCCGGCGATCAGGGCCGCCGTGCCGGAGAAGGCGAGCTGGGCGAGGGAGAGCTGGCCGGTGAAGCCGACCAGCACCACCACCGAAAGGATGATCATGGCCCAGATGGCGTTCGCGTTCAGCGCGTTCACCCAGGGCGCCGGCAGCAGCCACCAGATACAGACGAGCGCGCCGGCCACCGCGGCACCCAGCGCCCGCCAGTACACCCGGCCGCTGCCCAGCGACGGATGACGCTCGGCGACATGCCCGCGGTCGGGAATCCCGCGCCCGCGCACCGCCAGATAGAACACGATCACCGCCAGCGGAACGGCCCGGTCCACACCCCGCCAGACGGGATGGTCCGCCACCAGGTGAACCTGCAGCTCCAGCTCCACCGCGGCGAGCGCCAACGCGCCGACGAGCACCGCCGGCAGTGATCTGAACCGGGCGACCAGGGCGACGGCCAGGCCCGGCACGATCAGCAGCATCAGCCCACCGGCGGACAGCGGGTTCTGCAGCGGCGCCAGCAGCACACCGCCGAGCCCGGCCAGCGCGGACCCGGCGAGCCAGGCCCAGCTCGCCACGGCGTCCGGCGACCAGCCCAGGGTCGCCGCGGCCCGTGCGTTCTCCGTCACCGCGGTCGCCGCGAGCCCCAGCGTGGTGAACCGGAACACCGCCCACAGCCCCGCCACCACCACGACCACCACCGCGAGGCGGGTGAAGACGTCCACACCCACCGCGGTGTCGAACAACGTCACCTTGGACGTCGGCAGGACGGTCGGCGAGTTCCGCACGTCGCTGCCGTACATCAGCGTCAGCGACGACTGGATGACGATGAGCAGTCCGAGCGTGGCCATCAGCCGCAGCACGGCCGTCGCCTGGCGCATCGGGCGGAGCACCAGGTGCTGGAAGGCGACCCCGATGGCCATCGTGGAGCCGACGGCGAGCAGCGCCGCCAGTGCCCGCGGCAGCCCCCAGACACTGCTCGCGCCGTGGAACGCGTAGGCGGACCAGGCCAGCAGTGCACCCTGCGCCATGTTCAGGACACCGGCGCCCCGCTGCACCACCACGACACCCGTGGCGACCAGTGCGTAAAGGGCACCGGTGCCCAGGCTCAACAGGACGTAGCCCATGACGTCGTTCACGGCCACCACCTCGCATCACACCGGTGGCCGGTGTCTGCCTGCGCTCAAGGAGGGCCACGAGCGCCTCCGGACATGGCCCACGAACGCGCCGTGGACCCACCTGATCAACGCGAACAACCCTGATCACGGATCACGGTGACAGCTGGGAACGTATGGTCACAAAGACCTGCTCGGCAAGCAAACCACCCACAATTTGCGATCTCCGGCCCCGCCCGGCCCGATTCGCGGTCGGCGTGGTCAGGACGTTCGGCTCGGCGCCGCCACCGGAATCGGACCTACGCCACATCCGCCACAGGCCCCGCGCACACCTGTCGGTGGCACCACGGCCGGGTACCTGAGCACCTCTGCACCCGGAGGATCACCTGGGCGACCCGAAGACCTGCGTCCAGTAGACGCCGTACTCGCCGCCCTCGACCCGGCCGACGCCGAGCTGACGAACCTGCGGCCGCAGGATGTTCGCCCGGTGCCCCGGGCTGTCCATCCAGCCGGCGACGACCTCGCGTGCCGTCCGCTGACCGGCGGCGATGTTCTCGGCGACCACCGAGTAGTCGTAACCGGCGGCCCGGACCCGGTCGGCGACGCTGATCCCCTCCGGGGTGTCGTGGGCGAAGAAGCCGCGGGCGGCCATGTCCGCGCTGTGCCGGGCGGCCGCCGCGGCCAGCCGGGGCTCGGCGGTCAGCGCGGCCAGCCCCGCCCGGGCGCGTTCGGCGTTGGTGAGCGCCAGCACCTCGGCGAGGACGTCCCCCGGGGCCGCGGGCGGCGGAACCGGCACCGACCGCCCGGAAGCGGGCACCGGCACCGACCGCCCGGGAGCGGGCGCCGGGGGCGAGTCGTCCACGTCGACGCCGAAGTCACGGGCGAGGCCGGCCAGCCCGTCCGCGTACCCGGCGCCGAGCGCTCGCAGCTTCCAGCCCGGCCCGCGCCGGTAGATCTCGGCGATCTGCAGGACCGTCTGGGTGCCGAGCGGCGGCGGGCGCAGGGTGGCGACGGTGCGGCCGGCGGCGCTGACGGTCGCCTGCGGCGATGGCAGCCGGCCGAACGGCGTGACGCCGTCCGCCGGGCTGGCGACGAGCACGACCCGCTCGGCACCCGGGCGCAGCCGGCTCAGGTCGAGCTCGATGGCCGGCGAGCCCGGCGTGGCACGCAGCATGACGCCCGGTGCCGACCGCTGGTTGTAGAAGACCATGTCCCGATCGCCGGACACCCGCCCGTCCGGCCCGAGCACGAGCGCCGAGAGATCGAAGGGGCCCGGCAGCTCCATGGAGATCACGGTGCCGGACAGCTCGGTGTTGGCTCCGGACACGAGCTCCGCCATCTGGCCTCCTGCTCCTCGGTGCCGCCGCACCGCCCGCACCGCCCGCCCGCACCGCGCGACCGCACCGCCCATCCGGGCCAGAGCCCGCCACCGGCTACAACGAGTGGCCGGGCCCGAGGTTCCCCGGGCGCAACCCGGCCAGGTCAGACCGCCCGCCAGGCGATCCGCCAGACCGCCCGTCAGACCACCCGACCGCGCAGGACGACCAGATCCGGGGCGCGCAGCACGCGGACGTCGGCGGTGGGGTCGGCCGGGTACACCACGAGATCGGCCGAGGCGCCCTCGTCCAGGCCCGGTCGGCCCAGCCAGCGGCGGGCGTCCCAGCAGGCCGCACCGAGCGCCGCGCGGGGCGGGAGCCCGGCGGCGACGAGCTCCGCGACCTCCTCGGCGACCAGGCCGTGGGGCAGCGAGCCGCCCGCGTCCGTGCCGGCGTAGATCGGGATGCCCGCCTCGAAGGCGCTGGCGACCGTGTCGTACCGGCGGGCGTGCAGGTCACGCATGTGCCGGCCGTAGGCGGGGAACTTCGCCTCGGCACCGGCGGCGATCTGGGGGAAGGTCGCGATGTTCACCAGGGTCGGCACGATCGCGATGCCGCGCTGGGCGAACAGCCCGATGGTCTCGTCGGTCAGCCCGGTCGCGTGCTCGACGCAGTCGATGCCGGCGAGGGCGAGATCGACCAGCGAGCTCTCGGCGAAACAGTGCGCGGTGACCCGGGCTCCGGCCGCGTGGGCGGTCTCGATGGCCGCACGGGCCGCTTCCGCCGGCCAGCAGGGCGCCAGATCGCCCTGGGCCCGGTCGATCCAGTCGCCGACCAGCTTGACCCAGCCGTCCCCGCGGCGAGCCTGCTCGGCGACCTCGGCCGCGAGATCGCCCGGCTCCACCTCGGCGGCGTAGCCGCGCAGGTAACGCCTGGGGCGGGCGATGTGCCGGCCGGCGCGGATCAGCCGCGGCAGCTCCGGCCGCTCGTCGATCCACCGGGTGTCCGACGGTGATCCCGCGTCGCGCAGCAGCAGGGCGCCGCTGGCCCGGTCGGTGAGGATCTGCTCCTCGGCGGTCCGGGCGTCGGTGGCGCCGGTGGAGACGAGCCCGACATGGCAGTGGGCGTCGACCAGGCCGGGAACCGCCCAGCCCGAGACGGTCCGGACGTCCCGCGACGCGGCGCCGACCGGCGCGGTGAAGGTCACCCGCCCGTCGACGACCCAGAGGTCGTCCCGCACGTCCTCGGGCCCGACGAGAACCCGCCCGGTGATCCGCAGTGTCGGCGTGGTGGTCACGCCACCATCCTTCACCCGGGTCGGACCGCCACCATCACCGCGCCCGCCCGGTAGCCCGTGTTCGGCGAGTCGCGATTTCGGCCGTTCCAACGACCACGATCCTTCTTTCTTGCGGGTCGCCAGGCAGCCCTGCGCCCCTTTTGTGCCCCTTGAGGCGAATTTTCGGCGCCGCCTACGTGATCCGGTCCGGGGCTCAGATGTCGAGGGACGACTCGATGGTGCGCAGCCGGTGCCGGGCCATCGCGAGGTTGGCGCGCGACTTGTCGAGGACCAGGTAGAGGAACAGCCCCCGCCCGGTGTGGCTCTGCAGCAGGCGGATCAGGTGGTACTGCCGCCCGAGGGTGATCAGGATGTCCTCGACGGTGTCGGCGAGCCCCAGGCTCTCCATCGTCCGGATCTTCGCCCGGATCAGGTCGGTGTTGCCGGCGGCGGCCACCTCCAGGTCGAAGGTGTGGCTGCTGCCCAGGGTGCCGAGGGTCATCCCGCTGGTGAAGTCCACCAGCGCGACCCCGATGGCGCCCTCGGTGGCCATCGCCTCCTTGAGGGCTACGTCGACGCTGTTCACAGTTCCTCCCGCACGAGTCTCCCGAGCGTTCGGAGCGTCACGCTCCGAGAGCTCCCACGAGCTTTCCGGCTGCGCCACCGCGGCCACCGCTGCCACCGCTGCCACCGTGACCTTCGACCGCTCGGTCCGGGTGTTCTCCGCCCGCCGGCGCATCCCGGCCCACAGGCCGATGCGCTCGGCCCGATCGCCGAGCACGGTCACGTCCACGCACCCACCTTCGGGTGCACGAACCCGTCACCCACCGACAAAAGCTCTGATCTCGGCAACGCTAGCCAGGTCCGGATCACCCACGAACGGCAATGATCACAATTGAACGAAAAATCTGACCGTATGGCGTAAGCCCGCGGCGGTCAGCCCGCCGGCAGACGGACGACCCGCCACCACACGGTCAGCCCGGCAGCAGATCGGTTCCAGGCGGGAGGGTTCCGGCCGCGGCCGTGCTCTTCAGGTAGGCCCGCAGGCTGCGCCGCAGCTCACGGGCCGCCTGCGGCGGCTCGACATCGCGCCGGTGCGCGAGCCCGATCGTCCGGTGCAGGCCCGGCGGGGCGAACGAGGTGCTGCGCAGCCGCTGCCGCCGGGCGACCATGCTCGGGATGACGGCCGCGCCCAGACCGGCCTCGACGAAGCCGACGACCGCGTCCATCTCCCCGCCCTCGATGGCGAACGTCGGCTCGAACCCGCCCAGCCGGCAGGCCCCGACGGTGAACTCCCGCAGGTCGTAGCCGCGGCGGAACATCACCAGTGGCCGCCCGCGCAGGTCGCCCACCCGCAGCTGGCCGTCCCGTGCGGGTGGCGGCGAGTTCTCCGAGGTGACCAGGACGAGGTCCTCGCGCAGCAGCGGAGTCGTCGACAGCGCCGGGTCTGAGCTGTGCAGCGGCAGGATGATCAGCGCGAGGTCCAGGTTCCCCTGCGCGAGGTTACGGACGAGGTCACGGGAGCCGCCCTCCTCGACGATCAGCCGGATACCCGGGTACTCCCGGTGGAAGGCGTAGAGCACGTCGGGCAGGAAGCCGGTGCACAGGCTGGGCGTCGCGCCCAGCCGGACGGTGCCGGTGCGCAGGTCCAGCAGCTCCTGCACCTGGCGGCGGGCCGTCTCGGTGTCGGCGAGGATCCGACGTGCCAGCGGCAGCAGGGTCTCACCCGCCACCGTCAGTGTGATGTTCCCCCTCATTCGGTTGAAGAGTGGACTTCCGAGCTCCTGTTCCAGGGCACGGATCTGTTGCGAGAGGGAGGGCTGCGCCACGTGCTCACGCTCTGCCGCATGAGTGAAATGCCTGGTCTCGGCGACGGCGACGAAATACGCAAGCTGATGAAGCTGCACACCTAAGAGTAGCCGAGGATAGGCAGAGGCTATCGAGCTCAGGTCCATCATGTCTTGGACCACTCGGGAACTTATCCCTAGGGTTCGCAGCGTGGCTGTAACGAACGACGCGCGGCCTACGTCCCCCGTAGGCATCTTCTGGCGGTCGACCATCGGCAAGAAGGCCGTGATGGCCGTCACCGGAGCAGTGATGCTGCTCTATCTACTCGTCCATATGCTGGGCAACCTGAAGATCTTCTTCGGTCGCACCAGCTTCGACGAGTACGCGCACTGGCTGCGCACGATCGGCGACCCCGCGCTCCACGGAGCCTGGTTCCTCTGGATCATGCGGGCCGTCCTGACGGTGGCAGTCGTGCTGCACGCGACGTCGGCCTACCAGCTCAGCCGGCGTGACCTCAAGGCCCGGCCGCAGAAGTACTCACACCGGCAGCGCCTCGAGGCCAGCTACGCCGTGAACACGATGCGGTATGGCGGCATCGTCCTCGCCCTGTTCATCGTTTACCACCTCCTCGACTTCACGGCTCTGACGCTGAACCGCAACGGAGTCGAAGGCGCCGCTTACGACAACGTGGTGTCCAGCTTCTCTGTGTGGTGGGTCACACTTTTCTACATCATCGCCATGCTAGCGCTCGGACTACACATCCATCACGGATTCTGGAGCGCTGCTCGTACCCTCGGCGTGCACAGCGCGGCACGGGAGAAGAACCTTAAGATCGCCGCGACCGTTCTGGCGGTTCTCATCGCGGCGGGCTTCATGGTCGTTCCCATCGCCGTGCTGGCCGGATTGGTGGACTGAGATGCCTGAGACGACGTCTCTCGGCTCCGGTGGAAGCGCCTACTGGACGGTTGGCGACGACATCGCCGACACCGCGGCACCCGACGGTCCGATCGAGACCCGCTGGGACCGCCGCAAGTTCTCCGCCAAGCTGGTCAACCCCGCCAACCGCCGCAAGCACACCGTGATCGTGGTGGGCACCGGCCTCGCCGGCGGCGCGGCCGGCGCGACGCTGGCCGAGCAGGGTTACAACGTCATCCAGTTCTGCTTCCAGGACTCGCCTCGGCGCGCGCACTCGATCGCCGCGCAGGGCGGCATCAACGCGGCGAAGAACTACCGCAACGACGGCGACTCCGTCTACCGGCTGTTCTACGACACGGTCAAGGGCGGCGACTTCCGCGCCCGCGAGTCGAACGTCTACCGGCTCGCCCAGATCTCGACGCAGATCATCGACCAGTGCGTCGCCCAGGGCGTGCCGTTCGCCCGCGAGTACTCCGGCCTGCTCGACACCCGCTCCTTCGGTGGTGTGCAGGTCCAGCGCACCTTCTACGCGCGGGGCCAGACAGGCCAGCAGCTGCTGATCGGCGCCTACCAGTCGCTGTCGCGCCAGATCGACGCCGGCAACGTGGAGATGCACCCGCGCACCGAGATGCTCGACCTGATCGTGATCGACGGCAAGGCCCGCGGCATCGTCGCCCGCGACCTGGTCACCGGCAAGATCACGCCTTACCTGGCGGACGCGGTCGTGCTCGCCACCGGCGGCTACGGCAACGTCTTCTTCCTCTCCACGAACGCCAAGGGCTCCAACACCACGGCGACGTGGCGGGCGCACCGGCGCGGCGCGCTGTTCGCCAACCCGTGCTACACGCAGATCCACCCGACCTGCATCCCCCGTTCCGGGGAGTACCAGGGCAAGCTCACGCTGATGAGCGAGTCGCTGCGTAACGACGGCCGCATCTGGGTGCCCAAGCAGAAGGGCGACACCCGCTCGCCCGACCAGATCCCCGAGGCCGAGCGCGACTACTACCTGGAGCGGATCTACCCGGCCTTCGGCAACCTGGTCCCGCGTGACATCGCGTCGCGTGCGGCGAAGTACCAGTGCGACGACGGCCGCGGTGTCGGCCCGGGTGGCCTCGGCGTGTACCTCGACTTCGCCGACGCCATCAGGCGCATGGGCGAGGACAAGGTCCGCGAGAAGTACGGCAACCTGTTCGAGATGTACGAGCGCATCACCGGCGAGGACCCCTACAAGGTCCCGATGCGGATCTACCCGGCCGTCCACTACACGATGGGCGGGCTGTGGGTCGACTACGACCTGCAGAGCTCCATCCCCGGCCTGTTCGTCGTCGGCGAGGCCAACTTCTCCGACCACGGCGCGAACCGCCTCGGCGCCAGCGCCCTCATGCAGGGCCTGGCCGACGGCTACTTCGTGCTGCCGCCCATGCTCGGCAACTACATCGCCAGCACCAAGCTCGGCTCGGTCAGCCTGGACGACCCCGCGGTGACGTCCGTCATCGGCGATGTCACCGGCCGGCTCGGCCGCCTGCTGGAGATCAACGGCGACCGCACCCCCGACTCGTTCCACCGTGAGCTCGGCGAGCTCATCTGGGACGAGTGCGGCATGGGCCGCACCGAGGCGGGTCTGCGCAAGGCGCTCGCCCGCATCCCGGAGCTGCGCGAGGAGTTCTGGCGTCGGGTGAAGGTGCCGGGCGACTCCGGCGAGCTGAACCAGTCGCTGGAGAAGGCGAACCGGATCGCGGACTTCCTCGAGTTCGGCGAGCTGCTGTGCATCGACGCCCTGCACCGGGCCGAGTCCTGCGGCGGTCACTTCCGTGAGGAGAGCCAGACCCCGGACGGCGAGGCACTGCGCGACGACGAGCACTTCGCGTACGCGGCGGCGTGGGAGTACACGGGCGGGGCCCCGGTGCTGCACCGGGAACCGCTCCAGTTCGACTACGTCCACCTGGCCCAGCGCAACTACTCGTGATCCTCGCTGCCGGCCGTCGCCCGGCCGCCCCCGTCGGGGCGGCGCGGTGGCGGCCGGCTCCGGGGGCACCCGCTCCGGGGGTTACTCCGGGGGCACCAGCCGCCTGTGCATCCGCCCCTGCCCCTGTTTCCTGCCATCCGCTTCCACAGCGCCGCAGGCGGCGCGATCACGGACGTCCGCACGCCGCGCGACGAGCCACACAGCACTCGAAGGAGCCCCGACCGTGAACCTCACCCTTCGGATCTGGCGGCAGCGCGGCCCGGAGGACCGCGGTGCCATGGTCACCTACGAGCTGGCAGACGTCAGCCCGGACATGTCGTTCCTTGAGATGCTCGACGTGCTCAACGAGCGGCTCATCCTCGAGGGCGAAGACCCGGTGGCCTTCGACCACGACTGCCGCGAGGGCATCTGCGGCATGTGCGGCATGGTCATCAACGGCCAGGCGCACGGCCCGCGGGACCGGACGACCACCTGTCAGCTCCACATGCGCGAGTTCGCCGACGGCGACGTCATCGACGTCGAGCCGTGGCGTGCCGCCGCCTTCCCGGTGATGCGCGACCTGGTCGTCGACCGTTCCGGTTTCGACCGGATCATCGGATCGGGCGGTTACATCTCGGTCGTCACCGGCAGCGCCCCCGAGGCGCACGCGACGCCGGTGCCGAAGCCGATCGCCGACGCCGCGTTCGACAACGCGACCTGCATCGGCTGCGGTGCCTGCGTGGCGGCCTGCCCGAACGGCTCGGCGATGCTGTTCACCTCGGCCAAGGTCACCCACCTCAACCTGCTGCCGCAGGGCGCGCCGGAGCGCGAGAGCCGGGTGCGCGACATGGTCGCGCAGATGGACGAAGAGGGCTTCGGCGGGTGCACGAACACCGGCGAGTGCACCGTCGCCTGCCCGAAGGGCATCCCGCTGACCAGCATCGGCAACCTCAACCGCGAGTACCTGCGGGCCCTGACCAAGCGGTAGCCAGCCGCACCCGCGGTCGCACCCGCACAACCCCCGCCCACGGACGGCGGCCGGCACGTTCTGTGCCTGTCGCCGCCCGTGGGCGGGCCCTTTTGGGCCAGCTCACCCGGGCCGGACGGCTGAACCGCCCGCGCGGGGGAACATCTGGGGCGTGGACCCTCGTCCCCCGTCTGGTTTGTCTGTTGATCCGCGCCCGGATCAGGTGGCGGTCGTCGGTGCCGGCATGGTCGGCCTCTGCACGGCCTGGTACCTGCAGGAGCGCGGTGTGGGCGTCACGGTCCTCGAACGTGACCGGGTGACGCCCGGTCCGGTGCACGGCGGCGCCGGTGCGTCCTGGGGCAGTGCCGGATGGCTCACTCCGGGCCTGGCCACCCCACTGCCCGAGCCGGCGGTGCTGAGCTACGGGCTGCGGATGTTCCTGCGCCCGGACTCCCCGGTGTTCCTGCCGCCCGCCGCCGACCCCGTTCTCGCCCGCTTCCTCACCGGGTTCGTCCGGCACAGCACCCAGGCCCGCTGGCGCCGGGCGATGCGCGCCCTCTCGTCGCTCACCCAGCGCAGCCTGGAAGCCTTCGACGAGCTCGCCGACGGCGGAGTCGCGGCACCGACCAGGGCAGCCGCCCCGTTCCTGGCCTGTTTTCAGGACCGGGCCGGCGCCGAGGCGTTCCGCACCGAGCTCGACGAGGTGCGCCACTGCGGCCAGCCCGTCGACGCCGAGGATCTCGACCCGCTGACGGCTCGGGACCTGGCACCGCTGCTGTCCGACCAGATCACCGACGTGATCCAGATCCACGGCCAGCGTTACTGCGATCCCGGCCGGTTCGTGGCCGCGCTGGCCGACGCCGTGCGCGAGCGCGGTGGGGTCATCCGGGAGGGCATCACCGTCGACAAGGTCATCGACCTGGGCTCCCGGGTGGTGCTGACCATGGCCGACCATGCCAGTCCGCCGGTGCGGTTCGACGCGGTGGTGCTGGCGGGCGGGGCCTGGCTGTCACCGCTGGCGGCCCGGTTCGGCGTGCGGACCGTCGTGCAGGCCGGGCGCGGCTACAGCTTCAGCGTCGCGGTGAAGGAGCCGCCCACCGGGCCGCTCTACTTTCCCGCCGCCCGGGTGGCGTGCACACCGATCGGCGCCGAGCTGCGAGTCGCCGGAATGATGGAGTTCCGCCGACCGGACGCACCGCCCGACCCGCGCCGCATCGACGCGATCGTCACGGCCGCGCGCAGGCTGCTGCGCGGTGTCGATCTCGATGCCCGCGCCCTGGAGTGGGTGGGGCCACGGCCATGCACCCCGGACGGGCTCCCCCTCATCGGGCCGACGCTCTCGCCGCGGGTGCATGTGGCCGGGGGGCACGGCATGTGGGGCATCACCCTGGGGCCGATCACCGGCCGGCTGGTGGCGGAGACGCTCGTCGACGGGCGCCTGCCCGCCGAGCTGGCTCCGTTCGATCCGCTGCGCCGCGGTTCCCTCTGATCGTCGCTGACCGGCGCCGACGGCTGGCATGGCGACGGGCCGCCCGCGCTCTACGCGGGCGGCCCGTGCCTTTCATGGGTGGCACCGGATGCACCGTGAATCAACCAACGGTTCCGGTTGTCCTGACCACGGCCCGTGGCCGCGTGTCCGCGCCACGGCTGCGGACGATCGTCCTCAGTCGCCGGGTTGGATCATTATTCCACCCTGGGGATGTGGTCTCTGTCCCCCGCTGGTTGTCCGTCCAGGTCAGCCCTGCACCCGGCCGGCCAGCCGACGCCGCCGGGCGGCAACCCGGAGGAGGACACCGCCACCGAGCAGCGCGATCGCGATCGACATCATCGCGCCGGTCTCGACACCGGTGAAGGGCAGCGCGCCAGCGCCAGCACCAGCACCGGCACCGGCCGCACCGACCCCGGCTCCACCGACGCCCACGCCGACGACTCCACCAGCGATGATGCAGTCACCGTCCCGGCGCCGGTCCTTGTCGTTGAACAGACCATCCTTGTCGTTGAAGCGGTCGTCCTTGTCGTTGAAGCGGTCGTCCTTGTCACCATCGGCCAGCGGAGTCACCACCGGGGCGGCAAGGCCGTCACGGTGCACGCGGTCCTTGTCGTTGAAGTCCTTGTCGTTGCGGATGTTCTTGTCGTCGAAGTCCTTGTTGCGGTCCTTGTCGAAGTCCTTGTTGCGGTCCTTGTCGAACCCGTCACCGAAGCAGGAACCGTTCCCGTCCCGGAACCGGTCCTTGTCGTTCCGGTCCAGGCCCCAGCGGACCCAGTCGCTGATCAGATCAGCCGCCACGATCGGGTCGATCCCACCCTGGCCGAGACCGATGACGGTGACCTTGGCGGTGACGACCCGGGTCTTCTTCCACGGATGGACGACGGACGCGAGCCCACCCGGCGAGTCCTCGGCCGGGCTGTCCACCGCGGCGGGTGGCTGGACGTCGCTGGTGGTCGGCGGAACGTCGACCACCGGGCCACCGGCGTCCGGACCGCCGAACGATGCGCCGTCGACGGGCAGATCGTCCGCCGGCGGCGTCCCCTCGTCGTCGAACCCGTCACCGAAGCCGTCGTCGAACTCGTCGCCGGCCGGGTCAGTGAACGTGTCGCCGCCGGCCGAGTCGGAGAACTCCTCGTCGTCTGCGCCGAACGCCGTCGTGGGCCCGCCCGCCACGCCCACGCCAGTGAGAATGTGGGTGCCCACGGTGCCGGGTGTGATCTGCTGGCTAAAGCGCCCGGAGCCATTGACGAAGGCCGAGATGGTGCTGATTCCGTCGATCTGAATGTCGACTGATGTGTTCGGCCGGAATCCACATCCACTGAAGGTCGTGTGCTCACCCAACAGGAGAAGGGATTTGGTGACATGACCTTCCCCGCTGCCTCCGGCACAGGAGACAGGTGGGTAGGGCGTGTCCTTGTCATCGAATGCCGTCGCCGGAGAAGCCGGCAGCGCAGCGAGCGCCAGCCCGCCGCCCGCTACCAGCGCGACGCCGAGAGTTCGGAACTTCATTCAGATACTCTCCCTGCGGGTGATCAGTTCAAGCAGTCGGATGATTGACTACAGGGAGACTACAGAGAGTTACTCTCCGTGTCTACGACCCGCAGCCGTCATCCAATAACTCTCCGTGACCACGGTCGCTCCACAGGAAGCCCCTCTACCACGAGGCGCTCAGGAAACGTCAGAGGCTGACTGCGGAGAGTCAGTACGGGTCCGGCCGAAGGCTCCAGTACCCGGACCCGCAGCGTCCGAGTCTGCTCCCGGTCAACCGTCAGATAGCTCGACAGGACCGGGCGTCCCTTCTCCTCCCCCACCGCCAGCGAGATCGGCTTCCCGTCGACGCTGGCATCGACGAGCACGCTCCCGCGCCCGGTATAGAGAGAGATCCAGATGTTGTTCTGCGCCCCTTCATTACGCCAGCCGGGGATGTCGACGTCTCCGCGGTTGCGGACGTAATCGCTGAGACCCTCCGGGGCGGCGTTCGTCAGCGAGACAGTGATCGTCGCAAGTCCGGTTCCGTCCGGACGGCGGTCGATGCGGTACTCGGTACTGCGCCGTAGCCAGAAGTCGAGCTTGCTCGCCGACGCGTTCTGGGTCACCACTCCCAGGAAAGGCCCGGGAACATCCAGCAGCGCCCCGCCGAGTGCGGTCGTCGAAAGCGTCGCCTCCTCCTCGGCGTGGTTACTTGACACCAGCAGGCGCCCTTCGCCGGCAGCGCGCGCCAACGCCCGGAGGAGTTTCGCGGTGTCGCCCGCCGAACCCCCACCGGTAATCACGGCCTGATAGACGGCTTCCCCGACCGAGGCGAAGAACTCGTCACGCCGGTCGAGATCGTCGATCTGCGCATAGACCCGGGACTCGACCAGTTCGACCAGCTGATCCGCCGGCACCGTTCGGCCGTCCGGCAGGACCGCCGGGCCGGTCACAGCCAGCAGGTAGGCCAGGGTCGTCGGATCGAGGCTGATCGTCCCGTCCACCGTCGCACCGGTGCCGGCGCGGTAGAGCGCGGAGTAGAGCCGCCCCGCCGTCGGATAGTCCGGCGTCAGGTTCGCGTTCGCCCACACCCGGGCCGGCCAGAACTGGCCGTAGCGGGTCGCGAACTCCGCGGGCAGTTTCATGGCCGGGAGCTGTTGTGTCGGACCGCCCGGCAGGTTCCCGTTACCGGAGATGTCGTCGAGCTCGAGCCGGCCACGGGTGGCCGTCAGCACGCCGAACCCGCCGATGATGCCGCCGTTCGCACGTGACTCCGCCGGGTTCTGCACAACCAGCAGGTAGCGGCGCTGCCCGCTGGCGCCGAGCAGGTCCGGGCCCAGCCGGGTGGCGAGCACCAGGGTGTCCAGGACGCCGTGCAGCTTCTCGCCGGTCGCGGCCGCCTCGCTCCGGGCCGCGTCGACGCCCAGCTGATCACCGAGGCCGTCGCAGGGCGACACCCGCCGCACCGCGTTCTCGAACGAGGTGACCGCCACTCGCGCCCGCTCGGCGGGAACCCGGGCCGAGGCCAGCGCCGTCACGTTGATCGCCGTATCCGACCGCAGGGTGCTGGGGTCCAACCGGTTTCCCAGCTCGACGACCGGCCCCAGCGCGTTCGTCGCCACCCCGTCCAGCGCGGCGGCGAGCGCTGCGCTGGAACGCAGCGGGCAGCCCGCGAACGGGAGATGCCCGGCCAGCGACCACAGCGGGTCGGACGTCAGCGACCGGGCCGAGCTCGTCCGCGCGACGATCTCGTCCATTGTCCGGCGCAGGTCCGCCGCCCCGGGGACAGCGCCGCCCGAAAGCGCGGACTGCAGCCCGGTGATCTGGGCCCGGGCGGCTTCCAACTGCGACCGGGCGAGCAGCCCTCGCACACCCACCCAGGCACCGGCAGACACCACCACGGCAAGCAAGGCGGCGGCCAGGATGAACCGTCGCCGCGGGTGTTGCAGTCGGCCCCGGCCGCCTCTCGGGCGTCCGGGGCCGTCCCCTCCCACCGGCTCGCCCACTGGCCTTGCCGTCTCCCGCACCGGCGGCGCGGTCCGCGCCGCCGGCGGTGCCGACGGCGCGGACGGCTGCTCCGCTCCCCCCGTCGGCCGCTCCGTCACCGGCCCGCCGGGTGGTCCGGATAGTCGGCCGTGCCGTAGGCCAGCGGCGCCGTGGGTTCATCCGGCTGCCGTTGCGCGGCGATCTCGACCGCCGGGGAATCCTCGGCGCTCACCTGATCCGTCCCCTCCGCCGCCGACGACGACGTCGCTGGCTGCGTGGACGGCTGCGGGGCCGAACGCGGCTTTGATCGGGAGCCTTTACGGCCGCCGAGCCGGCTGTCAGCCTCGACCGCGGCCCTGGTCGCCGCCTTGCGCGCAGCCGCCGTCGGCTTGGCGGCGCGGCCGTCGGCCACCCGGGTGTCGGCCGGCCTGCCATCGACCGGCCTGCCGTCGGTCGGCCTGCCATCGGACGACGACGTGCCCGCCGCGGAGGTGGCCCGGGCCCGGCCCTGGGCCGGGATGGCGGGCGACGACTCGTTCGGGAAGCCTGCCTCCCCGCGGGAACGCAGGTGCCGAGGATGCGGGGCGTAGGTTTCGTAGCTGCCGTAGTAATGAGAGTTCGCGCCCTTTGTCGGCATCATCGTGAGCACGGTGCCGAGCAGGTTCGCGTCCACCGCCCGCAGCGCCCCGACCGCCCGGCGGAGCTGCTCGCGGCGCGTCCGGCCCGTACGGGCGACGAGCAGCGCACCATCCACCCGGGTGGCCAGAACGGCTGCATCCGTCACCGGCAGCAGGGGCGGCGTGTCGATCAGGACGATGTCGAACCGGCTGTCGAGAACCTCGAGCAGCTCGGCCATGTTGCGCGAGCCGAGCAGCTCACTCGGGTTCGGCGGGACGGGGCCGCTGGGCAGAATCTCGACCCGTCCGTCACCAACCCGGCCCTCGCCCCAGGGCTGGAGCACGTCGTCCAGCTCCGCGGCGCCGATCAGCACCGACGTCAGCCCCGCCGCGGACTCGATTCCCAGGTACTCACCGAAGGACGGTCGCCGCAGGTCGCCTTCGACCAGGCACACGCGCGCCCCACCCTGGGCGAGGGCGATCGCGAGGTTGCAGACGGTCGTGCTCTTGCCCTCCTGCGCGACCGAGCTGGTCACCAGGATCGACCGCGGGCCGGTGTCGATGTTGACGAACTGCAGGTTGGTGCGGAGCTGGCGGAAAGCCTCCGCGCGCCGCGAGTGAGGACTGAGGTGGACGATCAACGGGTGGCGGCTGGCATCCGAGTCGTAGCCGATCATGCCGAGGGTCGCGGCGCCCGTGATCACGCTCGCGTCGGAGTCCCCGCCGATGCTGGTGTCGAGACGGTGCCGGCCGATGCCGGCGGCAATCCCGACGATCACGCCCAGGAGCAGGCCGATGACCACGTTGCGGACGGGCTGCGGAGAGATCGGTGCGGTCGGCGCCTTGGCTCGTTCCCACACCCGCACATGCACCGACGGCGGCTCGTCCTCGGACGGCCGTTCGATCCGCTCGACCGCGGCGGAGAAGGCCTCGCCGACACTGTCCGCGATCAACTTCGCTCGCTGGGGGTCGGCGTCACGCACGACCGCCCGCAGCAGGACGGTGTCCGGCACGGCCTGTGCCTCGATCCGCGCACGCAGATCAGCGGGGCTTTCCGCCAGGTGGAGCCGGGCGATCACATCACTCGCGACCCGCTCACTGGCGACGAGGTTGGCGTACGACTTGACCCGTTGCTGCGAGAGTAGCCCGCCCTGGTACGCGCTGGCTGCGTTCACGGCCTCGTCGGAGGAGGAGACCACCATCGTCACCGAGGCCGCGTACATCTTCGTCTGACGCCAGCTGGCCGTCGCCGCGAGCAGACCGCCCAGCAGCACACACGCCAGCACAAGCAACCAACTTCGACGCAGGACGTGCACATATTCGCGCAGTTCCACTCGTCGACCGCCTTCCCGGGAAGCTCACCCGAACACTCACCGTGACACTCAGCAAACGCAACTTACCAATTGGTAGCCGGTCATTTACCCACAGCGACAGTTACTCTGTGGACTCATGTGGAGACGTACAGTAGACGGGCCGCGTCACGGTCTGTGGACGACAGGCCTGGCACAGCGCGTGTCGCGGCTCAATCTCCGTCAACGTGTCGGCCTGCAGATCGCCCTGGACGTCTGCTCGCTGGCATTCGGCCTCATCGCGGCACAGGTCGGACGGCTCGACCTGGATCCGGCCGCACTCGCGGACCCCGACTTCTGGGTCATTCTCTTTCTCGCGGTGTGTCTGCTGCACTTCCTGGGCACCGCACTGCACCTTTACCTCGGCCGGTACCGGTTCGGCGGGTTCGACGAGATTCTGGGCATTGTGATCGCGGTTGCACTCACCGTGGCCGGAGTACTCGTCGTGGTTCTCGCATTCGGTTCACCACGCGCGATTCCACTGAGCGTCCCGCCGCTGGGCGGCGCGGTGACCCTGGTGCTGATGTTCGGCATCCGCTATCTGTGGCGGCGGATCGAGGAGCGGCTGCGCCGGCCGTCACCGGAGGCCGCCGAGCCGGTGATCGTCTTCGGCGTCGGCGACGGCGGTCACCTGGTGATCGCCGCCATGCTGCGCACGCCCGACAGCCCCTACCTGCCGGTGGCGCTGCTCGACGACGACCCCAGCACCTGGAACCTGCAGCTCTCCGGGGTCCGGGTCCGCGGTGGGAGGGAGGCCATCCCCGCCGTCGCCGCGGCCACGGCCGCCCGCACGCTGCTCGTGGCGATCCCGAGCGCCGACGCCGCCCTGCTGCGGGAGATCAGCACGCTCGCCGAGTCGGCCGGGCTCGCCGTGAAGGTTCTCCCCCGGGTCGTCGACCTGATCGACGGCACCGTCGGTGTCGGCGACATCCGTGACCTGGACCTCGCCGACCTGCTCGGGCGCCGCCAGGTCCAGACCGACATGACGGCCGCCAGGGCGTACCTGACCGGCCGGCGGGTCCTTGTGACCGGCGCGGGCGGATCGATCGGTTCCGAGCTGTGCCGACAGATCCATGCGTTCGACCCGGCAGAGCTGATCATGTTGGACCGTGACGAGTCGGCGCTGCGCGCGGTCCAGCTCTCCCTGCACGGCCGGGCGATGCTCGACGACGACTCCACTGTTCTCGCCGACATCCGGGACGCCGATCTGATCACCAGCCTGTTCGAGCGGCGTCGGCCGGAGGTCGTCTTCCACGCGGCGGCCCTCAAGCATCTGCCCCTGCTGGAGCGCTTTCCCGGAGAATCCGTCAAGACGAACCTCTGGGGAACGCTGAACGTTCTGGAGGCCGCGGCGGCCAGCGGGGTGCTGCGGCTCGTCAACATCTCGACCGACAAGGCCGCGAACCCGGGAAGCGTGCTCGGCTACTCGAAACGGATCACCGAGCGGCTGACCGCGCACATCGCCGCACGGGCCACCGGTGTGCTGGTCAGCGTCCGCTTCGGCAACGTGCTCGGCAGCAACGGATCGGTTCTGACGGTGTTCGCGGGCCAGCTCGCCGCCGGCGGGCCGCTGACCGTCACCGACCCGGAGGTCACCCGGTACTTCATGACCATCCAGGAAGCCGTCCAGCTGGTCCTGCAGGCCGCGGCGCTGGGCTCGCCCGGCGAGGCACTCGTCCTCGACATGGGGGAACCGGTCCGCATCGCGGACGTCGCCCGCCGCCTCGCGCTGCGGGCACCCAAGCCGGTCGGCATCGTGTACACCGGCCTCGGCGCGGGCGAGAAGCTGCACGAGGATCTGCTCGGCGCCGACGAGCTCGACACCCGACCGCGTCACCCGCTGATCTCGCAGGTCCCGGTGCCACCGCTGGACCCGGCGAACGCCTGGTCCGTCGACCCGTACACCGAACCGGACGCGCTGCGCGCCACCCTCGCCGAGCTCGCCACCAGACACCACACCGCCAGCCACCACTCCGCCGACCAGCTCGCCGCGGACACGCTCGCCGCCAACCCGCACAGTTCCGAACCACACATCTCCGAACCACACGTCCGCGAACCACACGTCGCGGAGCACGGGCTCGGCATCCCGGCGCCCCGGCGGCCGGCCACCCCCGAACGGACGGCTGCTCCCGAGCCGGCGGGAGCGGGAGACGGGAGCCCGGCGCGGTAGATCGATCAGCGGCGCGGGCCACCGACAGCGCGGGTCGTGCCGGCCGCGCTCTCATGCAGGCGGGCCCGGTGCCAGTGGGCCGTCGCGGCAAGGCTCGCACGCAGGTCCTGGCCCTCGACAGCACCGAAAAGCGACCGCATGACGTCCGTGTTGGCGCGCGAGTGGCGGATGTCCCCGGTGCGGGGAGCACTGTGGGCGACCTCCAGCCGGCGTCCGAGGACCACCTCCAGGTGGCCGACCAGCGACAGCAGGTCCGTCCTGCTCCCGAAGGCGAGGTTGACCGGCCCGGGGTGGGTCATCCGGCGCCAGGCCGCCTCCGCGAGCAGCTCGGCGACCGCGCCCACATAGGTGAAGTCCCTGGTCTGACGTCCGTCGCCGTGCACGTTCAGCGGACGGCCGCGCAGCGCCGCGTCGATGAACGACGGAATCACGGCGGCATGCGCCGCCCGGGCCGACTGGTTCGGGCCGTAGACGTTGAACAGCCGCACGACCAGCACGGGGAGCCCGAAACTCGCCTGGTGGCCGAGCGCGTAGGCCTCGGCGGCCAGCTTGCTGGCCGCGTACGGGCTGCACGGCCAGGGCGGATCGGACTCGGCACAGGGGCGGCCGTCACGGTCGCCGTAGACCGCCGACGAGGACACGATCACGGCGTGCGTCTCGCTGCGCTGCGCGACGTCGAGCACGGTGAGCGTGCCCGTCGCGTTGACATGGTGGGTCGCCAGCGGGTCGAGCAGCGATCTCTCGACGGACGGCCGCTCCGCCAGGTGCACGATGCTGGCGGCCCCGGTGCAGGCCTCCTCCATGAGCTCCCGGTCGGTGACGCTGCCCAGGACGAGCTTCACCGACAGCCCGGTCAGGTTCGACCGGGCACCGGTGCTCAGGTCGTCGACGACGACCACCTCGCAGCCGCGGGCGAGCAGCGCCCTGGTCAGGTGGGCGCCGATGAAGCCGGCACCGCCGGTCACCACGACCCTCACCGAGCCCGCCCCACCGGTTCCACGAGTCCCACCTGCATCGTCCGGATCACTCCCTGCGAAGCGCATGGGCCCTGAGGTCAACCAGCCCCGCGCATATCTGGACACCATAAGAAGTCGACCGAACACTCATAGTAGTAGCGCGGCGGCACCATTCCCGAGAAGCGCATCCCGACCGGCCCGACACGTCCACCCGATGTGCACGAACGGCATCTTCACTCGCACTTTGACTACTCAGAGTGTCCGATTGAATGAGAGCGGTCATCGCTCTACGGTCGCCCCGTGTCCGACGACCGACGCCAGCTCGTCATCGTGGGAGCCGGCGGTCACGGCCGCGAGCTCCTGGACCTCGTCGAGGCGATCAACGCCGCCGCCGCCGAGGATGTCTACCGCTTCCTGGGGTTTCTCGACGACGGCGAGGTCGACCCCGACCCACTCGCGCGGCGCGGAACCGCGGTGCTCGGCGGGCTCGACCTGCTGACCGGGCTGGAGGCCGACTACCTGATCGGAGTCGCCGCCGGTGCGTCGCGCGCACGCATCGACCGCTACGCGAGCGCCTGTGGCCGCCGCCCGGCGACCCTCGTGCACCCCCGTGCCTACCTCGGCGGCGACGTCAAGCTCGGGCCCGGAACCATCGTCTGCGCACTCGCCAGCCTCACGACCAACATCGAGACCGGCCGGCACGTGGTCGTCGACATCGGCGCCGGGGTGGCCCACGACTGCCGCCTCGGCGACTACACGACCGTCGCCTCGGGCGCCCGTCTCGGTGGCGCGGTCGAGGTGGCCCCCGAAGCGTGGGTCGGCATGCAGGCGAGTGTCGTGCGCGGCACCCGGATCGGCGCCGGTGCGGTCGTCGGCGCGGGCGCCGTCGTCACCGAGGACGTACGGCCGGGGCTCGTCGTGGCCGGCGTCCCGGCGCGCCCCATCGACGCGTCGGACGGCCGCGTCTCCGAAGCGCGCCCCCCGATCGTCTCGCCGCGGAAGCCCGAACCCGAGCCGGGCACCCCACGGGCCGACCTGTAGAGCCTGTTACCTCTCACGGGCCAGGGTCAGGCCTGCCACGAGCCCAGAACGGCGACGAGAATGGCTCTATGATCAACGGGTGCATCGGTGGTTCGATCTCGCAGGCGCCGACAACACCCGTGACCTCGGCGGGATGCCGACATCCAGTGGCAGGCTGACCCGCCACGGTGTGCTCCTGCGCAGCGACACGCTGCAGGAGCTCACCCCGGCGGATGTGGTGCGGCTGCGCCAGACCTTCGGCCTGCGCACCGTTCTCGACCTGCGGGCCGAGGAGGAGGTGGCGCACGAGGGGCGCGGGCCGTTGGAGTTCGAGAGCGTCGCCTACCACCACCTTTCGTTCCTGCCGGGCCAGTGGGTGATGCCGGGCGACCCGCGGCACGCGGCCATCGTCGTGGATCTCGACTCGGCCGCGCGGGTCGAGCGCTACCTGGGCTACCTGCGGCTGGCCGGGGACGCCGCGGCACGCGCCGTCCGCCTGCTCGCCCAGCCGACGACCGGGCCGGCGCTGTTCCACTGCGCGGCGGGCAAGGACCGCACGGGCGTGCTGGCCGCGCTCGTGCTCGACATCGTCGGGGTCGACCGGGAATCGATCATCAGCGACTACACGCTGACCAACGAACGGATCGCGCTGGTCGACGCGCGGCTGGCGCGGCGCCCCTCCTACCGCCGGCCCGACAACGCGATCACGGCGGACAGTCTGAGCTGCCGGCCGGAGGTGATGCGCGGCTTCCTCGACGCCGTCGACCGGATCTGGGGCGGGCCGACGGCATGGGCGCTGCACGCCGGGGTCACCGAGGCCGACCTGCACTCGCTGCGGACCCGTCTTGTCGAGTGAGGGTGTCGCACCGCCGCGTCGACGCCGGCCGGGGCGACAGGTGCCGGCGCGATGCGCGCAGGGCAGACGTGCGCCGGGCAGACGTGTGTCGAGCCGCCTGCTGCCGTGCCACGGTTGTAACCCGAAAGTTCCCGACCACGCGGACACATCGCCGAGGCGGAACCGACAATGAGGGGCATGATCCGGCGCGCACCTGCCCCCGCGGTTCTGATCACCGTCATCGTGATCTCACTGCTCTCGGGCTGCAGCCACATCTTCGACCGGTCCTTCGAGGACGTGCCCGCCGACCTCGTTCCGGTTTTCCAGGCCGCCGCCGCCACCTACGGAGTGCTGACGGCTGCCCAGCTCGCCGCCCAGGCCAGGGTGGAGAGCAGCTTCGACCCGCGGGCCGTGTCGCACGCCGGCGCCCGCGGAATGATGCAGTTCCTGCCCACGACCTGGGCGCAGTTCGGCGTCGACGGCAGCGGCGACGGGCTGGCCGATCCGCTGGAACCACGGGACGCGATCCCGTCCGCCGCGAACTACGAGGCCCACCTCGCCAAGTCCCTGGCAGATCTTCCCGGCGACCGCATCTCGCTGATCCTCGCCGCCTACAACGCCGGCCCGGTCGCCGTCCGCACCGCTGGGGGCATCCCGGACTTCGACGAGACCCGGGCGTACGTCGCACGGGTGCATGACTGGGCAGCCACTTACTCCGACCAGCTCTGACGTCATGTCATCCTGGATGTCGTGGCGGTCGACAAGGCAGGCGAGGTAGGCGAGGCGTCCCCGCGCGGCAGGCTCGACCCGGC
This sequence comes from Frankia sp. R43, assembly GCF_001306465.1. Classification (NCBI taxonomy): domain Bacteria; kingdom Bacillati; phylum Actinomycetota; class Actinomycetes; order Frankiales; family Frankiaceae; genus Frankia; species Frankia sp. R43. Next base: position 1,327,182 of record NZ_LFCW01000001.1, read on the forward strand.
CGCCGCACTCGACCTCGACCCGGCCGCAGGTGTGCGGGCCGACGAACCGCTGGCGGAGCCGCCGCTGCTGCCGCCGTCGCTCTCCCCCGCGACTTCCGCGTCCTTCTCCTCGTCCACACCGGTGTCGTCCACCGCGGGCCCTGGTCACGTGACCACACCGGCCTGGCATCCCGACAGCGACGCCGACGGCGGTGACGGCAGCAGCGCGGCGGGCGGCGGGCGGCGGGCGGCCGCCGCCCGCGGCGGGCCGGCGCACACCCGTGGGACGACCGACGAGGTGATCCGCCGGGTCGAGCGGGCCAGCGGGCATCTCGCGGCCCGGGCCGCGGCCCGGATGACCGAGGTGCTTCCCTGGTATCCGGGGATGTCCGCGCGCCACCGCGCTGACATCCAGCTGGTCGTGCAGGCCGGGATCTCCTCCTTCGTGGCCTGGTGCCGGCGCCCCGAGCATGCCCGGGAACTGTCCGGCGACGTCTTCCGGGTGGCGCCCCGCGAGCTGGTCCGCGCGGTCACCTTCCGCCGCCTCGTGGACCTGGTGCGGGTCGCCGTCGAGGCGATCGAGGTGGAGGTACCGGCCCTCGCCGGGCCGGAGCACGAGCAGTACCTGCTCGCGGACGTCCTGCGCTACTCCAGGGACATCGCCTTCGCCGGCGCGGTGGTCTACGCGCGGGCCGCCGAGGAACGCGGGGCCTGGGACGCACGGCTCGAGGCCCTGGTCGTCGACCAGGTCGTGCGCGGCGATGTCGACCGCAGCCTGCCGTCCCGGGCCGCGGCGGTCGGCTGGCGCAACCCGCCGGCGGTCACCGTCGTGGTCGGTCCGGCACCGCCGACGTCCCCGGAGGCCGCGGTGGACGAGGTCCACCGGCGAGCACGGGCCGCCGGGCTCGAAGTGCTCGCCGGTGTGCACCACAACCGGCTCGTGATGGTGGTCGGCGGGGCCTTCGGCCCCGCCGGCGGAGATTCCCACGCCGCCTCCGCGGCGGCGGGCGGTTCGGGAGCCGGCCCGGCGGACGGCGCAGCCGGCGGCGCGGGCACCTCGGGCGCCTCGGGTGGTGGCGCCGGCCACGGCGGCACCGAGACCGCGCTCGACGCCGGCCGGGCCCTGCTGCCGTCGTGCGGCCCCGGCCCGGTGGTGGTCGGGCCGATCGCCGCGGATCTCACCGGAGCCCCGGACTGCGCCCGCGCGGCGCTCGCCGCCGCGGATGTCGTCGGCGCCTGGCCCGCCGCGCCGCGCCCGGTCTCGGCGAGCGCGTTGCTGCCCGAGCTGGCCCTGGCCGGCGATCCGGAGGCGCGCCAGAGCCTCATCCGAAAGGTGTATCTGCCGCTACAAAACGCCGGCAGCCCGCTGTTGGAGACCGCCGGCGCATACCTCGACTACGGCGCGTCGCTGGAGGCGACCGCGCGGGCCCTCTACCTTCACCCCAACACGGTGCGTTACCGACTACGCAAGGCCGCGGATCTCTGCGGGCTCGACCCGGCCGATCACCGGGAGCGATTCGTCCTGCACATCGCCCTTGTTCTCGGCCGTCTCGACGGTGCGCAACCTACAGATCGCCCCGGACCACGACCCCGTCCGTGACCGCCCCACCCGGCTGGCGCCGGCGGTGCGACAACGGTCACAGCAAGCAGATTTACTGCCGGGTCACCGCATTACAACCAGGTGACCCGCACCAGGACTAACGTACCGTCAGTGCCGGCCCTTTGTAGGGCATCCACAATGAGCTGACGAGACATCGGTGACTCGTCACCAGCGACAACGACCGGCCACACGGGGTTAGGTGGATACGTGCTCGCGATCCTCGCACCGGGACAGGGTGCTCAGACGCCTGGACAGCTACGTCCATGGCTGGAGCTCGACGGCGTCGAGTCCCGGCTCCGCTGGTACTCCACCGCGGCCGGGCTGGACCTCATCGACCTCGGCTGCGAAGCAGACGCGGACACCATCAGGGACACCGCCGTCGCCCAGCCACTGATCGTCGCGAACGGCCTGCTGGCCGCCGAGCAGCTCGGCCTGCTGCCGGCATCGCCGGCCATCGCCGCCGGCGGGCAGGCGCTGGTCGCCGGGCACAGCGTCGGCGAGATCACCGCCGCCGCCATCGCCGGGTCCCTCACCCCGGAGGCCGCCCTGCTCTTCGTCGGGCTGCGTGGCCGCGCGATGGCCGAGGCCTCGGCGCGGACGCCGACCGGCATGACCGCGCTGCTCGGCGGTGACCCCGAGGAGATCGCCACCGCGGTGGAGGCGCTGGGCCTGACAGCCGCGAACCGCAACGGCGCCGGGCAGATCGTCGCCGCCGGCACCCTGGCGGACCTCACCCGGCTGGCCGACACGCCGCCGCCCGGAGCGAAGCTGCGTCCGCTGTCGGTCGCCGGCGCGTTCCACACCCAGCACATGGCGCCCGCCCGCGACGCGCTGCGCGCCGTCGCCCCGGGAATCCAGCCCGGTACGCCGGCGCTCGGCCAGCTCTCCAACGCCGACGGCGCACTCGTCCACGACGGAGCCGACCTGGTCGCCCGGCTGGTCACCCAGGTCGCCGCGCCGGTGCGGTGGGACCTGTGCCTCGCCGCCATGCGGGAAGCCGGCGTCACCGCGGTGATCGAGCTGCCGCCCGCCGGCACGCTGGCCGGCATCGCCCGCCGTGAGCTGCGCGGAACGAAGATCGTCGCGGTGAAGACGCCGGCCGATCTCGACGCGGCCCGCGAGCTCGTCGCCGAGCACCTGCCCGCCGCCGCGGCGGTGCCCGCCCAGGCGGCCCCGCTGGTCGGGGCGAGCTCATGACCGGCGCGGGAATGCTGGGGCTCGGCACCTACCGGCCGGCCCGGCTGGTCACCAACGACGACCTCACCCGCCAGGTCGACACCTCCGACGCGTGGATCCAGACCCGGACCGGCATCGCGACGCGGCGCATCGCCGACAGCGAGGAGTCGACGGTCGTGATGGGCGCCAACGCCGCGGAGAAGGCGCTGGCCGCCGCGGGGCTGGCGGCCGCGGACATCGACGCCGTCATCGGCGCGACCTGCACCGCGCCGTCACAGATCCCGGGAACCGCGCCGCAGATCGCCGCTCGTCTCGGTGCGTCCAGCGCCGGCACCTTCGACATCAACGGCGGCTGCGCCGGTTTCTGCTACGCGGTCTCCACCGCCGCCGACATGGTGCGGGCCGGCAGCGCGCGCCACGTCCTGGTCGTCGCGACGGAACGGCTCTCCGACTACACGGACTGGAGCGACCGCTCCACCTGCATCCTGCTGGCGGACGGTGCCGGATCGGTCGTGATCGGCCCGGCCGACGCCGACCGGATCGGCCCGGCCGTCTGGGGGCACGACGGCTCCCGGCCGGAGGCGATCCAGGTCCCCGGGCGCGGCGACAACGCCTTCCGGATGGAGGGCCCGGCGGTGTTCCGCTGGGCGATCTCGCTGGTCCCCACCCTGCGCACAGTCTGCGAACGGGCCGGGATCGCGCCCGAGGAGCTCGCCGCGATCGTGCCGCACCAGGCAAACCTGCGTATTGTCGAGGCGCTCGCCGGCGGCCTCGGCGTGCCCGACGTGCCGATCGCCCGCGATGTGGTGGACTCCGGCAACACGTCCGCAGCCAGCATCCCCCTCGCACTTGACCGGATGATGGAAGCCGGCGAGGTGGTCTCGGGAGACCCGGTACTGCTGTTCGGCTTCGGCGCCGGCCTGACCTACTGCGGGCAGGTGGTTCGATGCCCCTGAACACCATGTCCCCGGGTGCGTCGACTGCCCCCGAGCACCCGTTCCCCTGTGTCATAGCCGCTGTGTCATCGCCCCCGTGACGAGGCACCGCACGCACCATCGCTGACCGGGCCGGCCCACTTCGGGCCGGCCGTCAGCCACCGGCTCGACCGGTTCGCGTAACCAGCATCCCGCAACCAGGAGGAAAGCAATGTCGCAAGCGGATATCCTCGACGGCCTCGCCGCGATCCTCGAGGAAGTCGCCGGTGTCGAGCCGGCGGACGTCACCGCCGACAAGACCTTCATCGACGACCTGGACGTCGACTCCCTGTCCATGGTCGAGGTCGTGGTGGCGGCCGAGGAGAAGTTCGGTGTGAAGATCCCGGACGAGGACGTCAAGACCCTCAAGACCGTCGGTGACGCCGTCTCCTACATCCAGCGGGCGGGTGTCGCCGCGTGACACCCACCCCCAGGCAGGTCGTCGTCACCGGCCTCGGGGCAACCACTCCCCTCGGCGGCGACGTGCCGTCCACGTGGGAGGGGCTGCTCTCCGGCCGCTCCGGCGCGCGTCGCCTGACCGAGGACTGGGTCGAACAGCTCCCCGTCCAGATCGCCGCCCCGTTGGCCGTGGAGCCTCCGCTGGGGCGCGTCGAGGCGAGAACCCTCGACCGCAGCCAGCAGATGGCACTGGTGGCCGCACGGGAGGCGTGGGCTGACGCGGGCTCGCCGGAGGTCGACTCCGAGCGGCTGGCGGTGTGCGTCGCGTCGGGGATCGGCGGCGTGCTCACTCTCCTTCACCAGCACGACGTGCTGCGGGAGAAGGGGCCGCGGCGGGTCTCCCCGCATGTCGTCCCGATGCTGATGCCGAACGGCCCGGCGAGCACGGTTGGCCTCGCGTTCGGCGCCAAGGCCGGTGTGCACGCTCCGGTCAGCGCCTGCGCCTCCGGCTCGGAGGCGATCGCGCTGGCGCTGGACATCATCCGCGCCGGACGGGCGGACATCGTGATCGCCGGCGGCACGGAAGCGGCGATCGCCGCGCTGCCGATCGCCGGCTTCGCCCAGATGCAGGCGCTCTCCAAGCGCAACGACGCGCCGGAGACCGCGTCGCGGCCGTTCGACAAGGGCCGGGACGGCTTCGTGCTCGGTGAGGGCGCGGCCGTTCTGGTGCTGGAGTCCGCGGAGCACGCCGCCGCCCGGGGAGCGCGGGTGCTCGGCACCCTCGCCGGCGCGGGTATCAGCTCGGACGCCTACCACGTGGCCGCGACGGATCCGACCGGTGCGGGTGCCGCCCGGGCGGTACGGGCGGCACTGCGCTCGGCCTCGCTGGAGCCCACGGATGTGATCCACATCAACGCGCACGCCACGTCGACGCCGATCGGCGACGTCGCCGAGGGCGTGGGCCTGCGGCTGGCGCTGGGCGATGCCCTCGACTCGATCGCGGTGACCTCGACCAAGTCGATGACAGGCCACCTGCTCGGGGCGGCTGGCGCGCTGGAGGCCGTGGTCACGCTCCTCTCGCTGCGCGAGCGGATCGTTCCGGCGACGCGCAACCTCGACGCGCTCGACGACGAGATCGCTCTCGACGTCGTGAGCATCGACAACCGTGAGCTCGGAACAGGCGCCGGGCTGTCGAACTCGTTCGGGTTCGGCGGGCACGACGTCTGCCTCGCCTTCACGGTGTAACAGATTCACGACGCAAGACGGATTCACGGTGTGACAGAGTTCGGCGTCTTCCCAGGGCATCATGCCGGCGTACCGGCGACGGCATGCCTGGGAAACCCGGACACACATCTGTCACCGCACGGTTTCGCATGACAACACAGCTTTTCCGCTTTACCGAGCCTTTTCCATCGTCGACGCTGAACCTGCCTCAACAGCATTCGACAGACGTGGACGGAAACTGCTCACAGCACAGCTTCGCCGGCTCAGGCTGTAGCCGCCCTCCACAGCCCGCGGCAGCCAGGTCCATCGCTGCCATCTGCGCAGGAGCAGACTGATACCGCTCAACCTAGGAGACCTACGGTGAGTCTGTCCACCATCGATCGCACCGACCCGAGAACACCTGTCGCGCGGCTGAGCCGTTTTTTTGACCCGGATTCCCTTTCTCTGTTCGCCGCCGCCGACAGCTCGGGAGTTGTCGCCGGCCAGGGCCTTGTCGACGGAAACGAGGTCGTCGCCTTCGCGACGGACCCCACCGTCCAGGGCGGCGCGATGGGGCGGGACGGCTGCGCCCGCATCGTGCACGCGATCGAGTCGGCCGTCCGGATGCGTTGCCCCGTCATCGGGATCTGGCACTCCGGCGGAGCACGCCTCCAGGAAGGTGTGGCCTCGCTCGACGGGGTCGGCCGGGTGTTCGCGGCGACGGTCCGGGCCTCCGGTCTGGTGCCGCAGATCTCGCTGGTGCTGGGCGCCGCGGCCGGCGGCGCGGCCTACGGCCCGGCCCTGACCGACCTGGTCATCACCGGGCCCGACGCGAAGGTGTTCGTCACCGGCCCGGACGTGGTCCGCTCGGTGACCGGCGAGCAGTGCACGGCGGACAGCCTCGGCGGGCCCGAGGTGCACTCGACCCGCAGCGGTGTGGTCCACCTCGCCTGTGACTCCGACGACGCCGCCTTCGAGAAGACCCGGGCGATCACCTCGCTGCTCGCCGACCAGGGTTCCATCGGCCACGTCCCGGAGCGCGAGCTCGGTGCGCTGCTGCCGGAGAACCCGCGCCGGGCCTACGACGTCCGCCCGCTGGTCGCCGGGCTGCTCGACGACGAGGTCATCGAGCTGCACCCGAAGTGGGCCCGCAACATCGTGACGGCCCTCGGCCGCATCGGCGGGCGCACCGTCGGCGTCGTCGCGAACAACCCGTTGCGCCGCGGTGGCTGCCTCGACGCGCTGTCGGCGGAGAAGGCGTCCCGCTTCGTGCGGATGTGCGACTCCTTCGGGGTCCCGCTGGTGGTGCTCGTCGATGTTCCCGGCTACCTGCCCGGAGTGGGCCAGGAGTGGGAGGGCGTGGTCCGCCGCGGCGCGAAGCTGCTGTACGCCTTCTCCGAGTGCACCGTTCCCCGGGTCACCGTCGTGACGCGCAAGGCCTACGGCGGCGCCTACATCGCGATGAACGCCCGGTGCCTGGGCGCGACCGCTGTCTACGCCTGGCCCACCGCGCAGCTCGCGGTCATGGGAGCCGAGGCCGCGGTCGGGATCATCCACCGGCGGAAGATCGCCGAGGTTCCCGCGCAGCGCCGCCCGGATGTGGTGGCCGAGCTGGCCGAGGAGCACGTCCGCACCGTCGGTGGCGTCGACCGTGCCGTCGAGCTGGGTGTGGTGGACGCCGTCGTCACCCCGGGCGAGACCCGCGGCGCGGTCGCGACCGTGCTCGCCGAGGCGCTGGCCGCCGCCCGCACGGACAAGAACGTTCACGGCAACATCCCGCTGTAGCTCTGTGCTCGTCTCCGCCCCGCTGTCAGTCGCACCCGGTGTGCGGCTGACAGCGGGGCGGACGCACACCGGGTGCCGCCCCCGGCCCGGCCGGGACTCCCCGCTCTCGGCCGCCCCGGTAGTTGGCCGCCCATGTTCTCGGGCCCGCCCCCGCCGTCGCGGCGGGGCCGACGCAGGTCGCCTTCAGGGACCGCGGGGCGCCCCCTCCGGCGGCTCCAGGCGCTCCGCGGGCGCCGAGTTCTCCGCGGGCGCTGAGTTCTCCGCGGGCGCCGCGGGCTCCGGATGTTCGGTCTCGGTGAGACGAATCCACGTCCGCACGACGTTGCCCATCTGACGCGGATTCATCCACAGCGCCGCACGCGCGAAGATCGGATCCGCGTTGCGCACCAGGTCGACCCGGCCGCCCTCCGCCGCCGGCGCGATCGCCCTGACGTGCTCGAAGCTGATCGAGCCCACCCGGAACGCCTCCGCCGTCACTGGCAGGACCCGCAGCACGCTCGCCACGAGCAGCGCGGCCGTCGTCGACGGGTGCACAAGCCTGCATTCCCGGCGCAGCCAGGCTGCGGCCGACCGGGTACCGTCGCGCCGCCACAGACCACGGCGGTCGAACTCGGCGAGCAGCCGGACCCAGCAGGCATCCGTCGCGTCGACGAGCCGCCGCACATCGGTCATGAGCATCGCCAACTCGCCGTCCGGCAGTTCGGCTGGATCCACCGCGGCCAGGTGAGCCACCTGCTCGTCGACGTCCTTCATCGCGACCTCCCGACTCCCGCTGGCCCGCAGGCCCACGCGCCGCCGACAGCATTGTCATCGAACGTATGTTCGATGCTACTCGTCGACACGCCCTGGCGCCACCCCGCCCCGCCACACACAGGCGGCGCCGGGTCGCCGAGCCGGCGAGGCGCCCATCCGGGCCAGAGCCGTCCGCAAAATTACTTAGCAGCGCGAAATAATTTGGCGGCACGGAGACGTTGACCGGAACGGAGGTGCACTGTATGAGACGCACGGTCACGTCGAGGGTGGTCCAGCGCGACACGGTCGGCGCATCCGAGAGCACACGGTCGCGGACCGGCACGTTCGCCGCGCTCCAGGTACCCAACTTCCGCCTCTTCCTCGGCGGTCAGGTGGTCTCGCTGTGCGGCACCTGGATGCAGATGATCGCCCTCGGGTGGCTGGTCCTCTCGCTGGGCGCGTCGGGCACCGAGCTCGGCCTCGTCACCGCGGCCCAGTTCCTGCCCGTCCTGCTCTTCGGTGCCTACGGCGGTCTGATCGCCGACCGCTCGGACTCCCGCCGGCTGCTGATCTGCACCCAGGTCTCGCTGGCCGCGCTCGCCGCGGTGCTCGGGATCCTGGATCTGACCGGCGTCGCACGACTGTGGATGGTCGCGGCCCTCGCGGCGGCGATCGGACTGATCACCGCGGTGGACAACCCGACCCGGCAGAGCTTCGTCCAGGAGATGGTCGGGGCTGAGCATCTACCCAACGCGGTCACGCTGAACTCGGTGACCGTGAACGCGGCCCGGGTCGTCGGCCCGGGCATCGCCGGACTGGTGATCAGCCTGATCGGGACCAGCGGCTGCTTCCTGCTCAACGCGGCGTCGTTCGCCGCCGTCGTCCTGGCGCTGCGCCGGATGGACGCCAGCGCGCTGGTGCCCAGCAAGCCGGTGCCGCGGGCCCCCGGCCAGGTACGTTCCGGCCTCGCCTATGCGATGCGCACGACCGGGCTGCGGGTCCCCCTGATCATGATGGCGGTGGTCGGCGCACTCGCGTACGAGTTCCAGGTGGTCCTGCCGCTGGTCGCGCGCGAGACCTTCGACGGGTCGGCGGCGACCTACAGCCTGTTCACCGGCGCGATGGGCGCCGGCGCCGTGGTCGGCGGCCTGTTCGTGGCCCGGCGCCGCAGCGTCGGCATCGCCGCCCTCGCCCTGGCCTCCGGGCTGTTCGGCGTGGTGCTCCTACTCGCCGCGGCGGCTCCGACGCTGGCTCTGGAGGTCGTCGCGCTGGTCCTGGTCGGTGCCGCCAGCGTCGCCTTCATCGCGACCGGCAACGCGACCGTGCAGCTGTCGTCCGCGCCCGAGATGCGCGGCCGGGTGATGGCGCTGTGGTCCGTCGCGTTCCTGGGCTCGACGCCGGTCGGCGGGCCGATCGCGGGCTGGGTGGCCCAGACCTTCGGTGCCCGTGCCGGGCTGGTGCTGGCCGGCGCCGCAGCCGTCGCCGGAGCGTTCTATGCCCTGGCCTCGCTACGCAAGGCCGCCGACCGCACGACAGCGGCGGTGGCATCCGAGCGGGCCCAGACGTGCCAGGTTGTGCCCGCCGGCTCCGTCCCGGACGACCCGGACGTCCCGAATGTTCCGGATGGACCGGATGGACCGGATGGACCGGACGAGCCGGCGGCCAGGCCGGCCCTGGAGGTGGGGAGCGCTGGGCGTCCCGGAGCAGCCGGGCAGGTCCCGGCAGCGGGCCGCTCCGCCACCGCCCTGCAGGACGTCTGATGGCAGACGGCGCTGACGGCAGACGGCGCCGACGGCTGACCTGTGGCCATGCCCGGGTCAGCCGTCGGCACCGTTCCGCGCCGTCAGCTCAGTTCTCGGAGGGCGACGGCATCTCCGGCAGCACCTGCGGCGCGGGCTGCCGCGCCTCACGGGCCGCCGCCTTGCCGAGCCCGGGCAGCTCCCGGGGAAGGTCCCGCTGCTGCGGCCCGCGATGTGCCAGCGCGGCCGTGCGGTGGTAGTCCTCCACCAGGACCAGGAAGCCGGGGTCGAGGTAGCTGCTGCCGTCGATGGTCGGCCCGGCCACCCCTTCCATGATGGCCTCGATGTCCTCCCCGCTGACCGTCTTGTACTTCTCCAGGGCATGGGTCATGGCCAGCACCTCACGCCGGTTCGCGGCGAGCACAGCCTCGGTGCGTTCGTAGAGCTCGCGCAGCTTGGCCTCGACCTGCTCACCGAAGGGCCGGTCGACATCGATGGACGCCTGCCCCAGCTGGCTCTCGATCATGACCGATCGGGAGGCCAGCGTCTCGCCCATCGCCGACGCGGAGATGTGGCCGGACACGAGCAGCGTGGCGGTGCGCAGGTCACCACCCACGCCGACGGTGTTGTCGCCGTCGAAGAACATGCGCTCGCCGACCAGGGAGGCCAGCGAGACCATCACCTGGGTCTCCATCTCCGACTTCCACATGAACATGCGGTCCTCGACCGCGACGTGCGCGACGAAGCCGCCGACGCCGCCGCGCCGCTCGATGGTCGCCAGGTCGATCACCCGGCCGCGCTGGGTCCGGTAGGCGACCACCGCGTGGCAGGCCTCGTGCAGGGCGATGCTGTGCCGCTCACGCGCGATGTGCTCGTGGTCGTCGGCGAGGCCGTACTCCTTGATCACCCGGGCGCGTAGCATGTCCTGCCAGGTGATGACCTCCCGACCATCCTTGATGGCCTGCACGAGGGCCTCGTTGACCGTGTCCTTGATGGTGGCTCCGGTCGCCTCCGGGCTCATGATCGCCAGGCGCTCGATCTGCTCGGGCGTCAGCTCGTGGCTCACCTTGGCCAGGTACCCCTCGAAGGTCCGGATGCGGCCTTCCTTGCTGGGGTAGCCGACCTTGTAGATGCGGTCGATACGACCGGGACGCAGCAGCGCCTCGTCCAGCGACTGGGGCATGTTCGTCGCCATCATGACCAGGATGCGGTATTTCGGCGGCGGCTTCGGGCGCATTCCGAGCGTGCGCCGGACGACCCGGTTGAGGAATCCACGGGGCTTCTTCAGCCCGGACATCTCGGTCAGCAGCGCCTGCAGGGTTCCGTCGAAGTTCCCGCCGCCGCCACCCATTCCACCCATCACGAAGTTGTGCCGCTCGGTGTGGTCACGGGCGATTCGGGCCTGCGCGGAGGGGTCCAGATAGGAGAATCCATTGCAGACGTCGGGCGAGTGCGGGCCCACGGGAACCCCGAACGCGCTGTGCGCGGCGGAAAACGTGCCCGGCCCGCCGGAGAAGACCCCGTTCCCACGAGTGGACGCCCCGGTGGCACCGCCGAGCTTTCCACCGAACCCGGTGGCGAGCTGACCTCGGTTACCAAGGGTGTCGGCCTCGTCGAAGAAGACGATCACTCCGCCGTAACGCAGCGAAAGCTTGCGGAGCCGCCGAAACAGCGACTTCACCTTCAGAATGCCGACGCCGACGAACATCGCGGAGAAGGCGCCTGGATCGACGAAGACGTATGGTTTGCCGGTCTCGCCGGCGACCGCCTCGGCGATCAGCGTCTTACCCGTCCCGGGCGGGCCCCACAGGAGGATGCCGCCCGGGACGTAGCCGCCCCGGTCCTCGATCTCCTCGGGGCGCTCCAGGTAGAAGACGTTCTCCCGGACCCGGCTGACCACGTGGTCCTGGCCCCAGACGTCCGAGAAGCGGGTCTTGATGTCCTCCGGGAAGTAGACCTCGACACCGCCCTTGGACAGGAACCAGAAGATCGCGACGAACTGGCCGACCACGACGAGCAGCAGCAGCACGAGCTGCAGCACGTAGGGGATCGCGTCCCATGCGGCGCCGGGAAGGCCGACCATGGCCTCGAAGACCGACTGGTCGACGATCCGCGCGTAGACGAACAGGAAGAGCGCGAACGCCGTCACGAGCTTCAGCGCACGGCTGACCCGGAACCGGTTCCAGTCGTTGAGGCGCAGCAGCCGGCGCTCGGCGCGGCCGAAGACCTTGTCCGTCCAGAACAGGTAGTAGGCGGACGATCTTTCACCGAGGAAGATGTGGACCTGGTGGACGATCTCCAGGCCGAGCAGCGCCAGGATCCACCAGCTGGACTCCGCCTGGATGCGGAACGCGTCGCCCCAGGTCATCAGCGGGTTACCGGAGACATCCGCCGCCACCACGAACATGAACAGCGCTCCGAGCAGGAGCAGGAACTTCGCCCTGTCCCAGAACGCCGCCGGGCGGCGGCGCTGCCCGGCACCGGACGGCGAGCCTCCGTCGGGCTCCGACTGATCCGGCCTGTTCGGCTGCACCGGCAGCTTCGGCTGCGTCGGCTCGGTCGCACTGCCGGTGGCGGAGGATGCTGTGCCTCGCGCCCGGTCGCCTGTGCTCATGCCTTCTGCCCTCGGTCCGTCGGCTTGATCGTGAACGAGCCCGTCACCTCGCTGATCTGCACGCCGTGCTGGGCGTAGCACAACGCCGAACAAGCCAGGACGAGCTGGTAGAGCACGGTCTGGTTCTGGTCCAGCAGGCTCGTCTGGTCGATGGTCACCAGACCGGCCGCGGTCGCGACCTGGTAGATCAGATGCACGCCATGGACGCCGGCGTCCCGCGAGACCGACTCGTCCCGCAGCAGAAGGAAACTCGGCGCGAGCCGCGCGCCGTAGGGGTCGCGGCGCACCGCCTCCTCCTGCGCCGCGACCGCGTCGTCGACGGTCACGACGAAGTTGCGCAGGTCATTGGTGGAGACCGAACGGGCCTCCTCCGGGAGGAGATGACGAACCTGGACGAAACCCTTGGGCAACGCGGCATCCGGAACGAACAGACTCGTCTCGTCGAACTTCTCCGACGCGTCAAGCCCGACCACCCACTCCCTCGACATGAGGGTTCGCAGCATCTCCGGGCTCACATTGCGGGCATCGATTCCGAACAGCGCGGGGCCGGGCATCTCCTGATGCGTCCAGCCGGCCGGCACTTTCAGGAACGCGCCGTCTTTTTTGTTCGTCACATACTGGTAACTAGGCGAACCACATCCGGCCGCTCCGGCCAGCAGCGCCACCACCGCGGCGATGACCAGGACGGGGCCTGACCTCAGACGCGACCGCGGCCCGCGTCTCGGCCGGGCTGGTGGCAGTGGCCGCGGCAGGTGGCCACGACTTTTAACCTCCACGGCGATCCTCCAGCCTCGCGAGGTCGATCCCATGGTGCGGCACCGGGCCATGGATCCACATTTCCCATGACAAGTGTGACTCGTTCCGGCGCAACATCACCTGGATTTCGCCGGAAAGGGTCATTGCGGATACCCTCCGCTGTCGCGGCCTACTCCTCCGTTCGCGGGCCCCGCCGGGTTCCACCCTGCGGTCCCCTCCCCGGGGGCGCCACTCGGTAACTACCCACAGTGACCACCACGGTCGACCCATGGCCGGCAGACCCACGGCAGCACCGGCGCAGGCCCGTGGCAGCGCCGCCAACAGCACTGCCGACGGCACTGCCGACGGCCCCGCCGACAGTCACCGACAGCCACCGACGCCAGGCGGGGCATACCGCCATGCGACGAACAGCGACCCACGTTCCGGACAGTTGCGGCCCAGGGGGCACACTGTTGGGTATGGCCCATTACCGGCGTGGCCGCAAAGTGCCCGCGTTGCCCCCGGTGCGCAGGCACATCGTCGGCGGGCTGACCGTCGTCACCGTCTTCGTCATGGTCGGCCTGGCGGCGTGGCAACCGATCGCGGCGCTGCCCGCGCTCGCGGTGATCGCGGTCCTGGGCATTGTCGATTTCGTGCTGGTCACGACCTCACCGGCGGCGCAGAGCCTGCCGTCGGGGCCGCTGAGCGGCAAGGAGCTCGACTGGGAGTCCGGGCTGATCGAAGCCGCCCCCGGGCTGGTCGACGCCCCCACCCAGATGCTGCCGCGGCTGGCGTTCCGCTACGCCCCGGGGCCCGACGACGCCCCCGAACCCGCGGCCGAGGACGTCCACACCATGGCCATCGACATGCGGGGCTACCTGGACGAGACCGGCGCGATACGCATGCGCTGACCACGGGCACTGCGGGCACAGCTGGCACCGCCGGCACGGCTGGCTGTGCCGCTCACGGCTCGCTGTCGCCGGCCGGAAGCAGCGCCAGCACGGTGTCGACGGCGGCCCGGACAGCGGACGAGTCGCCGCCGGCCCGCCCGGCCGCCAGTCCCACCAGGAACGCGGTCAGCGGGGCCGCCGGCCGGGCGACACCGTGCGCCACATCGCGGGTGAGGTCGAGAACGAGGGTGGCGTCCACACTGTCGGGCGCGAGCCCCAGCGCGGGCATCACCCGGGCCATCCACTCGTCCAGGACGGCTTCGATCCCACCGTCCTGCGGACGGTTCGCATTCGTAGAACCAGTCACAAAACCGCACCAGCCAAGATCGGAAACCGGGTGGACGTGGCCGCTGTCGCCACCGGCAGGCGGCGGGCAGGGCGGCGAATCACAGCGTTGAGCATTTCTGGTCGCGCTCGAGCCCGTCGCGAAACCGCACGAGCCAAGATCGACAATCGGCGGCACGACCGAGAGTCGGCGCCGTTCGAAGATCATGGGATTTTCGTCGTCCCGACGACCATAATCCTCAACTCTTGCCTGGTCGCAACGGTTGCCCGAGATGCGGCCCGAGGTCACCGCTCGAAGATCATGGGAATTTGGTCGTCCCGACGACCAAAATCCTCAACTCTTGTCCAGCAGCAAAGGCTTCCCGACGTCCGGGATTGTGCTGCAGGCTCGCGCGCAATCACTGACCCATCTCACGCCAGACCCGGACGCCAGCGCGGCTCGCGTGCTCAGGCCCAGGCCCTGGCGACGGCGAGGGCAGCCGGATCATCGCAGTCCAGGCAGACGCGCTCGGTCGCGGCGACGGTGCGCACCGACTGGCCCGCGAGCAACGACCGCACCGACCGGCCAGCCGGGTCGACCGGCAGTACGGCTCGCAGCGTGACGGTGCGCCAGGCGGCGGCAAGGTACTGCGGCCGCTGGGCCGGGTCACTCAGCAGCGCCACCTGCGGGCCGCCGGGGCCGGCCGCCACCGCGTCCAGCAGGCCCTGAACCTCCGGGGCGCCGAGGAACGGCAGGTCCACGGCCAGCACGACGACCCGGGTGGCCGTGACGAGCCGCAGGCCGGCGGCGATCGCGGCGACCGGACCGCCCCCGGGCGGGTCCTCACGAGCCCACCTGACCGCGCGCGTGCCCGGTACCGGCGGGCGCCGCGGCCCGACGACGACCACCGTGCGGGCCGCCGCCACGGCGCCGAGCACCCGGTCCAGCAGACGGGCTCCGCCGACGCTCAGCGCCGCCTTGTCGTCACCGCCCATCCGCCGGGCCGCCCCACCCGCCAGCACGAGTGCGTCCCACGGCTCGACGTCGGCCTGAGCGCCCTGGAATCCCTGCACTCCGAGGGCTCCCTGAAATCCCTGAGCTCCGGGGGCTCCCTGGGTACCGGTGGCTCCGAGGGCTCCCGGGACGGGCGCGGTCATCCGCCGATCGCGGACATCGGCCGCTGCGGCTGGCGGAAGCCGGGGGCGTCGATGCCGTGGCCGGCATGCTTGCCCCAGACCGCACGCCGCCACAGCTCCGCGAGGTCCTCGTCGTCGGCGCCCGCACGCATCGGCCCGCGCAGATCGGACTCCTCCCGCGCGAACAGGCAGTTGCGCACCTGACCGTCGGCGGTGAGCCGAACCCGGTCGCAGGCGGCGCAGAACGGCGCCGACACCGAGCCGATCACGCCGACGGTGCCAGGGCCACCGTCAACGCTGAACCGCTCCGCCGGGGCACTGCCCCGCCCGGGCATCGGCTCCAGGGTGAACTCCGCCCGCAGCAGCTCCATGATCTCGCCGGCGGTGACCATCTCCGTGCGGCGCCAGCCGTGCTGCGCGTCGAGCGGCATCTGCTCGATGAACCTCAGCTCGTACCCAAGCCGCAGGCTCCAGCGCAGCAGGGCAGCGGCCTCGTCGTCATTCAGGCCGCGGACGAGTACCGCGTTGACCTTGACGGGAGTCAGACCGGCCTCGGCCGCCGCGGCCAGGCCCGCCAGAACGTCGTCCAACCGGTCACGGCGGGTCATCCGGGCGAAACGGTCCGGGTGCAGGGTGTCCAGGGAGACGTTGACCCGGTCGAGGCCGGCGGCCGCGAGGTCGGCAGCCAGGCCACCGAGCCGCAGGCCGTTCGTCGTGAGCGAGATCTCGGGCCGGGGCGACAACGCCGACATCCGCTCGACCAGGTGCACCAGGCCGGGGCGCAGCGTGGGTTCGCCGCCGGTCAGCCGGATCTCCGTGACGCCCAGGCGGGTCACCGCGATCCCGACCAGCCGCAGCACCTCGTCGTCGGTCAGCACCTCGGCGCTCGGGAGCCAGTCGAGGCCTTCGGCGGGCATGCAGTAGGCGCAACGCAGATTGCACCTGTCGGTCAGCGACACCCGCAGGTCAGTCGCGACTCGCCCGTAGGAATCGGTTAGCCGCATTTGGCCAGAGTAGGTGGGCCGCGGACCCGGCACACGCGTTGGCCCGCCACCAGCCGCGGACCGACCGCCGAACCGACCGCCGAACCAACCGCGGGGCACGACGACGCAGCGCAAGGTACCAGGCGCGGCGCAGGGAACCGACCGGCGCGAGCTGACCGTGCCACATATGAACGACCGTCACCGCCGAAAGCGCCCGTCGCTGCCACGACGCCCCGCCGGCCTGCGAAACTACAACAGGTGCCAGCAGGCCGGCCCGCTACACCGACCGGCCCGGTACCGGGCGGCCTCCGCGCCCGAGGCCCGGCCGGGTCAGCGCCGACCTCCAGCGGAGGGCACACAGAGCGACATGCCGGACGCACGGCGACACAACGACATCGCGAGACACGGTACGTCGACCTGATGTACCGCGACGGGACGTACGTACAACGGACCACGAACGGCCTGCGGCGCCCCGGCGCACCGTGGGGCGCGCTGAAGCGGAACACTGCGGAGCACGACGGAGAGGACGGGGTAGATGCGGGTCTTCGGGGTCGACATCGGCGGAACCGGCATCAAGGGCGCCCCGGTTGACATCGAGGACGGAACGCTCGCCGCGCCCCGTTTCCGGATTCCCACGCCCCGTCCGGCGGACCCGGAGTCGGTGGCCCGGACCGTCGCCGAGGTGGTCGAGCACTTCGACTGGTCGGGCCCGGTCGGCGCGACCTTCCCCGCAGTGATCAAGTCCGGGGTCGCGCGCACCGCGGCGAACGTCGATCCAAGCTGGGTGGACACCGATGTGTCCGCGACGTTGTCCACCGCGCTCGGCTCGGCTCTGGGCGGTACCGAGGTCTCCGTCGTCAACGACGCCGATGCCGCCGGAGTCGCCGAGATGGCCTTCGGCGCCGGGCGCGACACGTCCGGCCTCGTCGTCATGACGACCTTCGGCACCGGCATCGGCACTGCGCTGTTCCTCCACGGGCAGCTGGTCCCCAACACCGAGCTGGGTCATCTGGAGATCCACGGCCACGACGCGGAGACGAAGGCCTCCGAGGCGGCCCGGGAGCGCGAGGACCTCTCCTGGGACAAGTGGGCCAAGCGTGTGAACCGGTATCTGGCCACGGTCGAGGCCCTGCTCTGGCCAGATCTGATCATCATCGGCGGCGGTGCGAGCAAGAAGGCCGACAAGTTCTTCGATCATCTCCAGCTGCGGACGAAGGTCGTCCCCGCGCAGCTCCAGAACGATGCGGGGATCATCGGCGCCGCCCTCGTCGCCGTCGGTGACCAGACCCGCCCGCGGCCGGTGCCACGACCGACCCGCCGCCGCGGCCCGGCGACCAGGCCCCCCGGCGGCCGGCGCCCCTGAGGCGGCCGGCGCCCCTGGCGCCCGACGAATCCGGCATCGATACCGACACCACCCGAACGGGCCATCCGGAACGGGTGGCACCTCGGGCGGTGATTCGTCACACCGGCCCCGCCGACAAGCCCCCGACGTGTCCAGAACCTTCCGCGAGAGTCAGACTGTGCGTGTCGTCCGCCGCAATGCGACTGTCTGGCGCCATCAATGGCAGGCTGTCACCTACCGGGACGCATGGCGGCGAGGCGGTTGCGCGCGCACTCCGTGCTCCGGTGCGCCCTCAGGGTGTCCAGCGGGGCACACCGGTGTTCGGCCCCGTGCGGGCGCCGCGGCACGGTGTGTGCGCCGCGGCGGCCCCACGGCAGGAGATCGACGGGAGGAGAAGGCGCCATGCGCGAGCTGCGGGCGGTCGCACTCAGCGAGGACGGCGGCTACCTCGTACTCGCCGACGCAGCCGGGCGGAGCGACGCGGAACAGTTCCGTGTCGCCGTCGATGATCGACTACGGGCGGCCCTGCGCGGGGCCCGACGTAGTGAAGTACGCGCGGAAAGCGCGCTGACCCCCCGTGAGATCCAGGCGCGGCTGCGAGCCGGCGAGACCGCGGCGGACGTCGCGCGCGCCGCCGGCATCCCGGTCGAGCGGGTCGAGCGGTACGAGGGTCCCGTGCTCGCCGAACGTGCCCGAGTGGTCCAGGAGGCCCGGGCGGCGTTGCTGCCGAAGGATCCCGGCGGGATCCCCGGGCGCCCGCTTGGTGAGGTCGTCGACTCACGCCTGCTCAGCGTCCAGGACGACCCGGAGACCGCCCAGTGGGACGCCTGGCGCCGCGTGGACGGGATCTGGCTGGTTCAGCTCACCTCCGACAGTCGCTGCGCCCGCTGGACGTGGGACCCGGTGGTCCGTCGCGTGCGCCCGCACGACGACGCCGCCCGCGCGCTGGTCGCCCCCGAGTCCGCCGAGCTCCCGCCGGCGCAGCCGCCCGCACAGCCACCGGCACGCGCCGGCGGACCCGCGCTCACACTCGTGCATGACCAGGGGGCCGCACCGGCCCACCCGGGCGCGATGGGCGCTGCCGCGGGCTACAGCCAGCCGTCGTCGCTTCCCGCCACGCCGGCGGCCGTCCCGTCCGCAGCGGTCGCGAACGCGACGGGCTACCCGCCGGGCGGCTCCTCCGCCGGGTACGGATCCACCACGGACGAGGCCGGTTACCAGCCCGCCGACCACTACTCACCGCAGCCTGACGGCGACGGATTCACCCCGGCCGTGCCCGGGCCGGCCACGGCCAGCGCATCCGTCCCGGCGGCCACCGCCGGCCGGGAGGCCAACGACTACGAGCGGGCCGGCTACGCCCCGGCCGCGCCCGGTCGGCCGGGGCCCGAGGCCGGGTACGGCAACGACGCCAACGGCTACGACGCCACGGGCTACGAGGCCAACGGCTACGGCACCGGCCGATACGACACCACCGGGTACGAGACCACCGGCAACGAGGCCCGTGGGTACGGCACCGGCCACGAGGCCGATGGCGACGCGGACGGATACCGGCCCACCGGCTATGCGCCCGACCGCGGCGGCAACTCCGGCCACGGCGCCCCCCGTTCCAGGTCGCCCGAGCACACCGGGCCGACCCGGATCGGCGCTGGCCGCAACGGCGGGCTGCGCCCCACCACGGAAACCGGCGCGGCGCCGGAACGACGCGTCCCCGCCGACGGAGCCAGGAGGGAACGCGCCGCAGGCAGATACCTCGCCGGTACCGGCCCCGCTGCCAGCGCCTCCGACGAGTTCTCGGCCCCATCCAGCACCCCCGCCGCGCCCTCCGCGCCGAGCCGCCCAGCACCCGCCTCGCGCCGCGCGGCCGCCACCCCGTGGCCCGGAGGCCCCGGTGGGCTGCCCGGCGTCCCCAGCCGGCAGGCAGCCGGCCGGCGCACGACGCCGCCGACGGGCAGGTTCGGATCCCGCGACCGTGCGGTCGCGGGATCCGACGAGGTGTCGCCGGTCGAACACCACACTCCGGTCGAACACCACACTCCGGCCGACAGCCATGCTCCTGCCGACCACAGCGTGCCCACCGGCCACGATGCTCCGGTCAGCGACCGGGCCAATTCCGTCGGTCCCGCCCGGATCACGCCGCACCGGCCCGCGCAGGTCCGTGAGCCGGCGGAGGCGGTCGGCGGCGAGGTTACGCAGAGCTGGGCCGAGCCGGACGACCGCCAGGGATTCGGGAACGAAGGCGCCGCCGGCGAACAGTTCGAGAACGAACGGCTCGGATTCGAGGACGAGCGGCTCGACCGCGACGGTTTCGAGGGCAACGGTTTCGACGGCACAGCGGCGGCATTCGACGCCGGCCTCGCGGCCGAGACCGTCCCAGACGGCGAGGCCGGCCCGGCCCGGGAGGCGGGCAGCGAGCCGCCACACGCGGGCCTGCCAGGCCAACCCGCTGCCGCTGCCGCGAGCATGGCTGCGGCGGCGGACGAGCCGGCAGCGCCGCGACGCGCGGCCGCGGCTACCCGGCCGCCGGCGGCGGTCTCGCCCGCGGAGCCCGTGGCACCCGCCCCGACCGCGCCTGCAGCCGCTGCGCCCGCCGCCGAGACCCACGACGCCGGGGCGAGTCGGCGGCCAGCGCGGCGCCCCGCCGCGGCGGCCGGAGGGGCCCGCCGGGCGCCGGCAGCCCGGGCCACGACCGGACGGCCGCAGGCCTCCGCCACCGGCACGCCCACATCGGCCGCACGCGCCGCTGGCACCGCGCCAGCCGGTGACATCGTTCCGGACGAGCGGGTGCCTGCTGACGCCGGCGCGGCCCAGGGCTCAGGCTCCACCGCAGACGCCGCCGTGGACATCTCTGCCACCGACGCCGCCACCGCCGCTGACGCCGCCTTCGACGAGGCGGCTGCCACCGCACCGGCGACGGCGACCGAAGGCGCGCCTACCTCGGCGGATACCGACAGTGCGGAAGACGCCACGGACGGCACCTCAAAGACGTCCAAGGGCAATCAGACCACTGCTGCGGGTAATCGTGGGCGCCAGAACGGGACAGGTCGTGGCAGCGAACGTCCCGCAGGCGGTCGACGCGGACGCAAGTCGGTGCCAGCATGGGACGACATCGTGTTTGGTGCTCGCCGGCCCTGACCGGCGGGGGGGCACCAAAGGCGAGGTCCGCCACCGGTCCGCCACCACGGGGCACCGGCGGCGGAAGCCGCTCTGGGTGCAACGACGCCGAGAGAGCCGGCTGTGAGTAAACCGTCACATGGTCAGGCGGAACGTCTGGCCGCTCAACACAGTTGGAGAAGGTGTGACAGGGACTACCACGAAGCCGACGCTGACCAACCTCGACCGTTGCGACAGGTGCGGCGCACAGGCCTACGTCCGGGTCGTTCTGCCTGGGGGCGGAGACCTGCTGTTCTGCCGCCACCACGCGAAGTCGCACGACTCCAAGCTCCGCTCGGTCGCGGTCGAGTACCACGACGAGACCGAAAAGCTGAGTGTCTCCTGACACATCACGCAACCGGGGGCATGCCGTGATCGCACGGCATGCCCCCGACTCACGTCCGGCCTGGTGTCGTGGCCGCCAGGCCGGGCGTACGAGCCGCCGCTGACGGCTGCCGAGCCCCGCAGGTGCCCTCGCCCGCGCCATAGCCGGGCAGTCATACGGTAAGTGTGTGTCCACCACCGGGAACGAGCCGGGCCGCACCCTGGCTGCCCCGGAAGGTGGGCTGCGTGCTCTGTCGAGCCGTGCGCTGTCGACCAGCGCGCGGGTCGCCGCAAGGCGGGCGTTGCGCGCCCTCACCTGGTTCCGGGCGTTCGCGCGGTCGGATGGCCCGGATCGGGGCGAGGCCGTGCGAGACCTCGCCCGGCGGCTGCTGCAGCCGAGGTCCTGGGTTCCCTGGGGCGCGCTGCGACTGGCCCGGGCGACGGTCGCCAACGCGTGGCGGCACCGCGTCCTCGGGCTCGCCGCCGAGGCGGGCTTCTGGCAGCTGCTCTCCATGCCACCACTGCTGCTCGCGCTGCTCGGTGCGATCGGCTACCTCGGCGACGTCCTCGGCGGTGACGCCGTCGACAACGTCCGGCAGAGCATCCTCGGCGGTGCCGACAACCTGCTGACCGCGTCGGTGGTCGACGGAACGGTCCGGCCGACGATCGACCAGATCCTCTCTCGCGGCCGCCCGGACGTCATCTCCATCGGTTTCCTGTTGTCCTTGTGGACCGGGTCCACCGCCATGGCGACCTTCGTCAACACGATCACGATCGCCTACGGCCAGCGGGACCTCCGTTCCGCGGTCCGCAGCCGACTGCTCGCGCTGTGGCTGTTCATGGCCCAGGTAGCGACCGGTGTCATCCTGCTGCCCGCGCTGGTACTCGGGCCCAGCCTGCTCTCCGACCTGCTCGACGCCGGCCGGCACCCAGCTGTGGACGAGCTGCTGCGGGACGTCTTCTGGCCCGTGGTCGGCGTGGTGGCGCTGGCCATGCTGACGACGCTCTACCATCTCGCACTGCCCCAGCGACGCCCCTGGCGACGGGCGCTGCCGGGCGCCGCCCTCGCGCTGTTCCTCTGGCTGGTGGGCAGCTATCTGCTTCGGATGTACCTGGAGCTGGTCTTCAGCAACGAGCTTGTCTACGGCTCGCTCGCGGCACCGGTCGCAGCGCTGCTGTTCTTCTACATCACCGCGCTCGCGGTACTGCTCGGCGCGGAGCTGAACGCCGCACTGGACGAACGACCGCCCCGCCCACGCCGGGGCGGTGAGCATCGGGCCCGTCCGCGCTAGCGTGCTGGCATCCGCCTCGGCTCTCGCCAGGGCGGACGTCAGCACGGGTGCGGGCTTCACAGGTGCGCGGGGCTGGCGCAGGTGCGGGCAGGCGCAGGTGCGCGCGGGCTTCAGTAGGTGCAGCCGGCTCCCTCCGCCGGCGCGGGCGCGGCCTGGGCCAACGTGACGGTGCCAGGAGCCCCCTCGTCGAGCTGCGTGACGAGGCCGGCCGTCCTGGCCGGGTGGGCAGCCGTGGCGGGTGACCAGTTCACCGCACGTGCGGACGTGGTCGTCGAGTCGCCGGTGTGGGGTGCCGCGGCGCTGCGCTGCGGGGAGCCGCCAAGCTTGTCCAGCAGCTCCGCCAGCTCATCGGGCTTCGCCAGGAGTACCGACTGCTCGCCCGCCCTCCCCGGGGTGGCCGGCACGGTCGCGAAGGTCACCGCACCGCTGCTGATCCCCTGCATCCGGATGGCCAGCAGGCGCAGGTCGGCCAGCGAGGTGTTCTGATCCAGGGTCAGGGCGGAGGTGGCCGCGTCGACGACATCCAGGAGCTTCTTCGGGTTCAGCAGCGTGCTGGTCGAGGCGACCGATCTGAAGACCACACCGAGGAACTGCTGCTGGCGACGGATCCGGTCGATGTCGCCCTCCGGCAGGCCGTAGCGCTGCCGGACGAACGCCAGGGCCTGCTCACCGTTGAGCGTGTTGCTGCCGACCTGCCCCTGCCAGCCGGAGTACCGGTCGCTCAGGTTGTTGAAGCCGCGCGCCTTCAGATCGGCCGACAGCTCCTTCACGCAGACCGTCACGCCACCGAGCGCGTCCGTCATCGCCTGGAAGCCCACGAAGTCGATCTGCAGGTAGTGATCGACGCGGATGTTGGTGAGCGTCTCGATGGTGCGGATGAGCAGCGACGGCCCGCCGTAGGCGAAGGCCGCGTTGAGCTTGGACTTCTGCGCCTCGTGCGCGACACCGGATGAGTCGGTGTAGGCGGGAATCTGGACCCAGAGGTCCCGGGGAAAGGACAGCAGGGTCGTCGAGCCGTCGGCATCGAGATGAGCCAGGATCGTGGTGTCCGATCGTTGCCCTTCGGTCTGCCCGAACTCGCCCCCGGTACCGGCCCGGGTGTCAGAGCCGACCAGAAGGATGTTCTGGGTGCCCGACCCGGCCGCGGCCGGGCGCGCGGAGGCGTCGGAGAACTTCAGCTCCACCCGCCCGACCTTGCCGTCGTAGTGCCGCAGCACGGCCCAGCCGGTGGTCGCCCCCAGGAGAAGGACGATCGAGACGAGCGCCGCGCACGCCGTCACGGTGCGGCGCAGCCCACTGGCCGGCCGGCGCTGCTCCTCCTGGGCGGGGGCGGGCCCATAGGGCTCGTAGGAGTCATAGGGGTCGCGGGGCCCGCCCGGCCTACCCGACCTGTTCGGTCCACCCGGTGGGCCGTGGCGGGCAGGCCCGTTCGGAGCTGGCCTCGGCTCACGCTGCGGCCAGCTACCGGCAGGCCAGTTCTCCGCTCCGGGCGCACGCCGGGCGGAACCCGCCGCGGGCGGTGGAGTGGGACGTGCCTGGCCCGGACGAGGTGGACCACCGCGCTCGGGGGCCGCCGGGCGCTCCTGGGGCCGGGGCTGGCGCGCCGGGGGGCGCCGGGGTGTTCCGGGCTGCCGAGGTGCTCCGGGCTGCCGGGGTGCTCCGGACTCCGGAGGCAGCGGTCGGCCAGACCCCCGGCCCGGTGGCGTGCGACGACGGTCACGCGGATCCCAGTGGCCCGGATCGTCATTGTTCGGAGGCCAGCTCACGGCCACGTCCCCTCGTTCACCCGCCGGGACGAGCCACGTCGCCCCCACGGAGCCGGCGGACTCCTGCCGCCGAGCGCCTGCCCGTCGAACCAACGGCTGGATCGACCGCCGAAGGCCGTCGGAATCTCATCCGACGCCGCACCAGGCTGGCCGCTGCCGACGCCGCTCGACATCCCCACGGCCGCCGCGGCAGCCGCGAGCCTCGGTCGGCACGGCTACGCGGACCACCACAGCGGCCCACCACTTTTCTACCTGTGTTCTGGCGACCCGCAGGGTTCTACCGATATCTCTGTCCGGCATCTGATTGCCCGACTCGACAGTCGACATCATCAAACCGCCGGCATCCGGCCGATACCGCCCGACGTCCGACAGCCGACACCGACACCGGCTCGGGCTCGGGCTCGGCCGGCAGGCGACGCGGTCCCGCCGAGCCCACCGGCCGGGCCGGGGACGCCGTTCGCGGAGCCGGGCCGGGGACGCCGTTCGCGGAGCCGGGCCGGGACGCCGTTCGCGGAGCCACGTCGCGGACGCCGGTCGCGGAGCCCGGCCGCCTGGTGCTGGCCGCGGCCGATGGACGGACCACCCGGGTCCGGCCCGTCGCGGCGATCACGCGGTCTGAATACCACCAGACTTGAAAGGATTAGAAATTGGAGGGCCGCGACCAGTGCCTTCCACCCGGCGCAATCGTCGCTACCACCGGGCGGCGGACACCGCGCGTCGCGGGTGGCACCGGTGGCGCCGATAACACGGAACTCCTGGTCTTCCACGATCGACCTGCCGGGTTTGCACCCTCACCGCGACAGGCGGTAAGTGATGAACGCCATACTCCGCCCCTCGCGGCCGAGGCCCGCGCCCCTTCCGCCCACGGGTGCACCGGTTTACCCGGCGCCGGAGCACCCTCACCCGAATTCGGTGCCGAGACGTGGCACGAACCGAAGGCGACGTACCCCTCCCCCACAGGTTGGGCCCCTATCACAACCACCCCGGTAGTTCTTCCACCGAACATCTCCGGCCGAACACCGAAGTCGGCAACGATCCGCGACGTGAAGTCACGGTCCGTTGCAGCGCGCCAGGGTGCGGAACGGCTGATTGCGAACCGACGCCACTCCCCGTGAACTGCGGCGATCATTTGCCGGTGGCCGGGCCGTGGGATCGCGGATCGGTCCGCCTCTGGAGCGTCGCGCCGGACGCTCCTGCTGTCACGATGAGTACGCATCATCATCGCTAACGGATCCAGACAAAATCTGGGCGAGATCCGGTGCGAGATGAGCCGCGGCGCGAACCGGCCGGGTCCGCCACAGCGAGCGCCGCTACCCGACCATGGCTCGATCGGCCTACCGTTAACGGTATGAGCGCCCAGTCCCACCAAACACCAGCTTCACACCCCGCCGCGGCGCCGTCGCAGGACAGCCCGACCGCGGACAGCGCACAACGAAGCTCTCTCACTTCGGGCGGCTCGGAAGTGGCGTCCGTCCGGTCTTCGACGGGTGTCTCCGCACCGGCCGCATCCGCAACGGGGTCCGCGGAAAACCCGGGCGAGGAGGATCAGGAATCGTCCCGGCCGACCATCGGGACAACTCGGCCACAGGAGTCGGCGAAGATTGCCACGGATCCACAGGCACCACTGCCCGCCGCGGGCGGTGTGACGACGGATGAACAAGCTGCGGACGAACCGGACAGGAACGGACAGGCCAAACACGATGAGACGCCCCACGCGGCCTTCAGGCGTTTCATGGCGAGCGGGTGGGCACCGGTCGACACCACCGTCGCACCGCGTGACGACTGTGCTCCCTACACCACCAAGCGGCGTGGGCTTCTCACCACAAGATTCCCCTCCGACACACTCGTCGTACCGAGCGGCGGGCTCCATGTGCGGGCGAACGACACCGATTACCCGTTTCGCCCGGGCAGTGACTTCTTCTGGCTCACCGGTTGTCACGAACCGGACGCCGTCCTGATCCTGCATCCCAACGCGGCCGGTGACCATGACGCCGTGCTCTATCTCGCCGACCGTTCCGACCGGTCCAGCTCCGCGTTCTACACCGATCGCCGATACGGCGAACTATGGGTCGGCCCTCGCCCAGGCGTGCGGGAGACCACAGCCGCGCTCGACATCGAATGCAGGCCGCTGCCGGAACTGCCCGAAGCACTCGCCCAGCTCTCTCCGGCAAGGACGAGAGTTCTGCGCGGGCTGGACAGCCGAGTTGATCGGGCGGTGAGCCGCTGGGCGCCGCCCGGCACGGCCGTCGACCGGGATGCCGTGTTCGCCCAGACGCTGTCCGAACTTCGGCTGGTCAAGGATGATTTCGAGATCGCGCGGCTGGACGAGGCGGTCGCCGCGACCATTGTCGGCTTCACCGAGTGTGTGACCGAGTTCGGTTATGCGGCGACACTGCCCAACGGTGAGCGTTGGCTGGAGGGAACCTTCTGGCGGCGGGCCCGGGTCGACGGCAACGACGTCGGTTACGGATCCATCGTGGCCTGCGGACCACACGCGACAACCCTGCACTGGGTGCGGGATGACGGCCCCGTGCGGCCCGGTGACCTGGCGCTTCTCGACATGGGCGTCGAGAGCCGCTCGCTGTACACCGCGGATGTGACGCGGACGCTGCCGGTGAACGGACGCTTCAGCCCGTTGCAGCGCCAGGTCCATGAGATCGTCTACCAGGCACAACAGGCTGGAATAGCAGCGGTCCGGCCAGGTGCGGCCTTCCTCGATCCACACCGCGCGGCGATGCGGGTGATCGCACAGGCCCTGCACGACTGGGGGCTGCTTCCGGTCACGCCCGACGAGTCACTCAGCGAGGATCCGAAGGCACCGGGTGCCGGTCTGCATCGGCGCTACACGCTGCACTCCACGTCACACATGCTCGGACTGGATGTGCACGACTGCGCGCACGCACGCGATGAGACATACCGGGATGCGGCGCTGGAGGCCGGGATGGTGCTGACCGTCGAACCGGGCCTCTACTTCCAGCCCGATGACCTCACCGTCCCACCGGAGCTTCGTGGGATCGGCGTCCGGATAGAGGACGACATCCTGGTGACGTCACAGGGAAGTCGGAACATGTCGGCCGCGCTCCCGCGTTCGGCCGACGATGTCGAAAAGTGGATGGCCGGCGAAGCCGTCAGGCACTGAAACCACGGGGATCCAGCCGGCCGGCCGCCCATTTGGTCGCCCCCGGCCGCAGTACGGCCACCGGCCGGCAATCGACACAACGTGGTCTGGTTCCTGCCCATCGACCGCTCGATGGGCAGGAACCAGGACGCGAAACATGATCACGTCTTCTTCGGCCGCCGGCCCGAGGAGACCCACACCAACTATCAGGGTTGTGCTCGGGTAGTACCTGGGTCGATGACTCGACACGTCGACCCGTAAAGCAGTGGGACCTGGCTCAGTGAGCCTTGTCGTACGCCTCAACGATGTTCGACGCGATACGCCCACGGTCACTCACCGTGTAGCCGTTGCTGCGCGCCCACTCACGAATGTCGGCGGTGCGGTCGGTTCCACCGGTACGCCGCGAAGCGGCGCGGGCGCCACGCCGGCCACTGGCAGCACGCCCGCCGGAACGACGAGCGGCGGTGACGAACGGCGCCAGCGACTCCCGCAACTTCGTGGCGTTCTTCTCCGACAGGTCGATCTCATACTGTGCGCCGTCCAGTCCGAACCGGACTGTCTCGTCGGCCTCTTCTCCGCTGAGATCGTCAATCAACGAGACGATGGTCTTCTGGGCCATGCCACTCTCCTTCAGGTCAGCGGACCGCAGAACTTACGGGTCTAGTATTACCACGAGAACACCGTGAACTGTCACGCCTGGTTCGTCAGACTCGCGAGGCAACCGTGACGATGGCGCAAGTCGCTGGCTCGAGGTGGGTGCTCGACGCAGCCCAAAGGAGTGGATCGACATCGACATGATAGAGAGATGATCATGTTCTTCGAATCACACCTTCCGGTTCGAAACGTCGACCCACGAACGTCCCGACGACGGCACGCGGCAACCCACCAGCGACCCGCCTCGGCACCGAGACACCGGTACGCGGACGGGCAGCAGGCTTCGTACGCCGCCGGACCGTTCGATTGCCCGGCAAACGAGGCCACCCGCACAGCGGCGTCTTTGGTCAAGCCCGGGCCCGTGAACCCACCGTCGTGTTTGCCAAAGCCGACCCGCGGCGCCGGATGAGTACGCCGGATTCCGCTCCTGACGCTATGCGCCCGACTGGCATGGACTACCGGCTCACCTGGGTCGTCGACGCGGCGAACGTGATTGGCACACGACCAGACGGCTGGTGGCGGGATCGCGCCGCCGCCGCCGGGCGACTACACAGGGACATTCTCACCCTGCTCAGCCGGCCGGATGGACTCCGCACTCCGGCGGATCGACCGTCACAGGTGCTTCTTGTTCTCGAGGGAGCCGCCCGGGCCGGTGTACCGGCCGGGCCGACCATGGCTAAGTTCGCACCAACCGCGGCCGGTACGAGCGAAATCTCCGCCGACGACCGGGAAGACCGGACACCGGCAGCAGCACCGGAACTGAAGTCACCGTTACCGAGAATGAGCGTGGAACCCCCACGGCTCCTGGTGATCCATGCACCGGCCAGTGGGGACGACACGATCGTGGAAGCGGTACGCACCACGCCACCGCCGACTCTGGTCGTGACATCGGACCAGGCACTGCGAGATCGCGTTCGCGCGCTGGGCGCACGGGTGGTGGGCTCTGGCTGGCTCCGGGATGTCCTTGACGGGGCCAGTACACCTATATGCCGTAAATCACCATGAGTATGCCGGAAATCACTATGCGGGGAATCACACCCACCCGGCACGGCCCCGGCAGCCGACAAGTTCCGGCCACCGAACCAATAGCCCTCGCGCCATCCGTGGTTCGACCCTGCTCCGCTCGGCTGTCAGGCACATCGCTGTCAGGCACATCGCTGTCAGGCGCTCGGGCTGTCAGGCTCTCGGCCCTCCGCCACCCACTCGTCAGGCTCTCACCCGTCAGGCATTCGGCCTGCCAGATGACGGCCCGTCGGGCGTTCCGACACCGCCGGCGGGACCGCGCTCCGTGGCCGACCGGCACGCCTGCCCGCACGAGAGCCAGCGGGCCGCCTCAGCGGGTCAGACAAGCCTTCGAAAGGCGAGAGGGTAAATGAAACCCCGGATTCGCCGCGTCGCGCCGCACAGACGCTCTGAGCCGCTCGCCCAGGCGCCCGGCCCCTCGCCATCGGGCCGGGCCACATCCGGTACGGGATCCCGAGGCCCCCAGCCGGCCCGAACACCGGCACGGGACCGACGGCCCGCCACCGCCACCGCGCCTGCACGAGCACCCACCGGTTGTGTTCCCCGTGCACGAAGCCACTCACCACGAAGCCACTCACCATGAGGCCGCCGCTACGAAGCCACCCAGGATGGTGGGCCCGGTGCGGGAATCCCCGCCCGGCCGCCGCATCAGGCCAGGTGCTGCCAGTGCCGCGGCCGGCATCCGATGCGGGTCAGGCCCGCGCCGGTCCGGCCGGACCGAAACCGCCGGCCGAGTCGAGACCGGAGATCAGGCTGAGACCGAAGCAGACGGTCGCCGTGGCCCCGGAGCGGCCAGTCGAGCCGAGTACCGGCCCGCCGTGGCCGTCACCTCCAGGGGAAGCCCGAAACAGGCCGACAGATGCTCGGAGACCAGGACCTCGGCCGCCGGGCCGGCCGCGAGAACCTCGCCGCGGCGCAACAGCAGCGCGTGGGTGACCCCGACGGGGATCTCCTCCACGTGATGGCTGACAAGGACCGTGACCGGGGCACCGGGATCGGCCGCGAAGCGGGTGAGCCGCCGCAGCAGCGCCTCCCGGGCACCGAGGTCGAGGCCACTGGCCGGCTCGTCCAGCAGCAGCAGCTCGGGGTCGGTCATCAGCGCGCGGGCGATCTGGACGCGCTTACGCTCTCCCTCGGAGAGCGTGCCGAAGCTCCGCTCGGCCAGGCTCCGGCAACCGAACTGGCTCAGCAGATCCGCCGCCCGCTTCAGGTCGACCTCGTCGTACTCCTCGCGGCCACGCCCGAGCACCGACCAGCCCGCGGTGACCACCGCGTCGAGCACCCGCTCGTAGTGCGGGGGCTTGTCGCTGAGAACCGGGCTGACGACTCCGACCCGGTAGCGAATGTCCTGCAGATTGACCCGGCCCATCCGCTCGCCGAGAAGATCAACCTCGCCGGAGGTCGGGAACAGCCGGGACGAGGCGATCTGAAGAAGCGTCGTCTTACCCGCGCCGTTCGGACCGAGCAGCACCCAGCGCTCGCCCTGGTTCACCACCCAGTTCACGTTCCGCAACAGGTGTACCCCATCGCGCCTGACCGTGACGTTCTCTAGGCGCAGCACCGCTTCCGGCATGACGCTCACGTTACGCGAGGCGGCGTGGGATCCGACGGCCCGGCCGCGAGAAAGCCCGCCTGCGCCCTCTCGATGGCCGGCCGCCGAAGGCCCGGACGATCAGAGGTCGTCCGGATCGATCTCCGCCCACACCAGCTTGCCTTCGGGCAACGGGCGCGTACCCCAGCGCACGGCGAGCCGCCCGACCAGGTCGAGCCCGCGGCCCGCCTCGTCGTCCGGGCTGGCGTGCCGCCGGCGCGGCATCCGTCCGCCGGCGTCGGTGACCTCGATCAGCAACCGCCGCGAGCTCCCGCCACCAGCGCCCGCGGCCCCGCCCGCGATCCCCATCCGTCGGACCCGCGCCGAAAGCGGCGACCGGCCGTGTACCAGCGCGTTGCCGACGAGCTCGGACAGCACGAGCACGACGGTGTCGATCACCGCGGGCGCGACCAGGGCGTTCTCCATGGCGACCCGGACGTGTGCCCGAACCTGGCTGAGACCGCCGGCCGGATCGACGGTGACGTCCAGTGGATCCACCGCCGGGCCCGCCTCGGGCAGCCTGGCCAACAGCAGGGCCACATCGTCACCCGGCCCCGACGCTGACGCTGAGGCTGACGCCGGTGCGGGCGCCGGGCCCGAACCCGGGCCCGGACCGTCCGGACGAGCACCGCCCGCCCGCGACCCGGCCGCGCAGGCGGCCCGGGCAAGCAGGTCGAGCCGGCCGTCCCAGTCCTCGGCCGGGCGGGCGAGCACGGCGGCCAGGTTCGACACGCCCGCGTCGATGTCGGTGGACCGCCCCCGGACCAGCCCGTCGGTGAACAGGGCGAGCAGCGCACCGGGACCCAGCTGCACGGTGTATTCGGTCATCGCGTCGCGGGCCAGCCCGAGTGGCGTCGCGACCGCCATGTACAGGCGCGACACCAGCCCGTTCGGAGCGACCACCAGCGGCGGCGGATGTCCCGCGCTGGCCAGGGTGAGCTGGCCGGTCTCGATCTCGAGCACGGCGTAGATGCAGGTGGCGATCAGATCCTCGCCGAGGTCGGCGACGAGCCGGTCGAGCTGGGTGAGGACCTCCACGGGCGGCAGGTCCAGCCGGGCGCAGGTGCGCACCGCGCTGCGAAGCTGCCCCATCAGCGCCGCGGCGCGCAGGCCGCGGCCCATGACGTCCCCGATGACCAGGGCCACCCGGCCGGCGCCCAGGTCGATGGCGTCGAACCAGTCACCGCCGACCTCGTCCGCATCCCCGGCGGGGACATACCGGGCCGCCAGCTCCAGGCCGGCCACGACGGGCATCCGCGGCAGCAGGGCGGTCTGGAGCGCACGGGCCTCGCCACCGGCCCGGCCACCGGCCTGGGCGCGTTCCAGCGCCGGTGCGGTGTGGGCCGCGATCTCGGTGAGGAACGTCAGGTCGTCCTTGGTGAACGCGGCCCGCTCACCGGCCGCGATCATCACCATGACCCCGGCGGGACGTCCACGCCGCATGATCGGGATCGCGGCGGCGCTGTGGCCCTCGGCGTCGCGTACCCAGCGGGCCAGGTCCGGGGCCAGAGCCCCTTCCAGGAAGGGCGCCAGGCCTGTGGACGTCGGCTCGCCGGGCAGCGCCGTGCCCTCCCCCAGGGACAACAGGACGGGCACGGTCCGGCCAGGCGAACCGTCGCCGTCATCGTCGCCGTCGGCGGCAGCGGCCAGCGGGCCGGTCGTGGGCAGCACGAGCGCGGGTCCACCGGGCAGCGGCGCGGCGGTCAGGCCGTTCCTGACCGCGGCGGCCACCAGGCGCACACCCGCGGTCGCGTCCGCCGCTTCCAGGTCGTCCACCGTGGGGTTCAGGTAGATCAGGCAGACGTCGGCGATCTCGCCGACCACGACCGAGGCCAGCGCGGCCAGCGCCCGGTCGGCGTCCGCGGCCGCGGCCACCGCGGTGCTGGCCTGCGCGAGCACCTCGAGCCGCCGCAGCGCCCCGTCGGCGACCGCCTGGTGGGCCTCGGCGGCCAGCCGCGCCGCGGCGAGCTCCGCCTCGGCCTCCTCACGGGCGACCCGCCGCCCGGCCGCCTCGGCCGCGAGCCGCTCGAACAGGGTCGCGCGCTCCAGCGCCTGCGCGGTCTGTTCAGCCAGCGTCAGCAGAAAGTCCTGGTCGTCGCCGCCGAACTCGCGTGGGTCGGGAAACCCCAGATGCAGCACGCCGAACGGCGCGTCCGTCGTCACCAGCGGCAGCAGGGCCCAGCTGTGCTCCGGACCGGACTCGACCGCGCCGAGCAGTTCCGCGACGGGCCAGCGCGCGCTCAGCTCGTCCCGGCTGCCCAGGAAGATCGGCCGCCGGCCGCGGACCACCTCGGCCAGCGGGTGGATCGCGCCGAGCGAGACCTCCGACCAGTGCGCGGCGTACTCCGCCGAGACGCCGACCAGGGCGTCGAACCGGAGCCGGTCGTCGGCGGAGTCGATCAGGGCGACCCCTCGGCTGATGGCACGCGCGGCGCGACCGCCGTGTTCGACCACGGCGGCGACCACGTCGTCGACCGTCACCGCCCGGCCGAGCGCCGTGGTGAGGCGGCGGGACTGTTCCCGGCGCCACGCCGCCTCGTCCGCGGCGGCGGCGACCGACGCCCGCGTCACCGCGGCGGACCGGGCCTCGGTGACGTCCGTGAACACGCCGACCCACTCGACGTGCTGGCCCTGCTGGCCGTCCACCGCCGTCGGCAGCAGCCGCGCGGTGATCTTCCGGGGGGCGCCGAGGACGTCCTGGACGGTGAACTCGCCGTCGAACTGCTCCCGGCGCTCCACCGCGGCGCGCCAGGCCCGGCGGACCCGATCCCGGTCGTCCGGGTGCAGCGCGTCGAGCCAGCCGAAGCCGGCGGTCTGGGCGCCCGACTGGCCGGTCATGGCACGCCAGCGGGGCAGATCCGTGTCCAGCGCGCCGTCCGGGCCGCCGTGGAAGACATCGGCGGCGGTGGCCTCCGCCAGCGCACGCTCCCGGGCCACGGACCGGCCGAGGTCGGCCTGGGCGGCCTTGGCGCGGGTCGCGTCGATCGCGACCAGGACCGCTCCCGCGGGCGCGCCGAGCCGGTCCGTGGCCGGGTACCAGCTGGCCAGCCAGGTCTGGTTCGGCCCCGAACCGCCCGTGGCGACCCCGATCTCAAGATCGGTGACCGGTTCGCCGGTCCGCAGGACCCGCCCCAGCAGGACGTCCATCTCCAGGCCGATGTCGCCGAGCAGCTCCGGCATCGTGCGGCCGAGGTGCTCGGCGGCGGAACGGCCGTTGAGGCTGGCCAGCACCTCGTTGACCCGGACATACCGGCCGGAGGTGTCGTAGAGGGCGAGCCCGACGGGCGCCCGGTCGAACAGCGCCTCGCGCAGGGCCTGGCCGACGAGATCGGTGGGCAGCGGCGGTGACGAGCCAGGCTCGGTGCCGGTGCCGGCGCCGGCACCGGTCGCGGACAGGGCCGGGACCGCGCTGCCCGGACCCACGGGACCGCCGGAACCACCGAAACCACCGGGACCGCCGCCCGCGCCACCTGCCGCCGCGCTGTTTTCGAGGGCCGGCCCGCGCCAGGACGTACCGAAATCAGACGGTGGCGCCACACCCGTGCCGGGTGGAGGCGTCAGCGGGAAGCCGGGGATGCCGGCGAAGCCCGACCCGGGCTCTCCCGCGAGAAGGGCTCCGTCCGTGCCGGGGCCGGCGGCCGATGCCCCGAACGCTCCCGGCCCAGGCATCCCCGGCCCAGGCCCAGGCGTGGCGGTCGGTGGCGGCGTGGCGGTCGGCGGCGGCATCGACGACGCTGCCGGCTGCGGGACGGGCGGCTGCGGATCTGACAGCGGAGGAACCGACTGCGGCAGGCCGGACAGCGGCGCGGCCGGTGGCGCCGTGGTCGGCGGCGGCACCGTCGGCGGCGGCGGGATCGTAGGCGGCGGCGCTGTGGGCGGCGGTACCGGCGGCCGTGCGGGCACCGGCAGCGGGAAGCCCGCCGATGACAGCGGCCCACGGGTCTCGCTGTCGTCATCCCCCACGAGGGGCTCCCAGCCGGACGGGGTCCGCTGCTGGCCCACGGCGGCCCGCGCACCGGTGACGTCCGGGTAGGACGACCAGCCGTTCTCGCTGCTCTGGTCGTTCCAGCCGTCCAGAGCCCGGCCGAAGTCGTCCCAGCCGACAACGGGCGATCCCACCCGCTCCCCGCCCGGCTGGCCCGGAACCGGACCCGGGCCAGCCGATCCAGCGGGTTCGTCACCGACGGCGTCACGGCCGCCCGTCTCGGGGCCGTCGGACGGCCGGCCTGTTGGCTGGGCAGGGTACGGCGTGGTCATGGCAGACGATTGTGGACGGTGGGGACACGTTGTGCCGAACCGGGCTGTGTGTCGGCCTCCGCGACAAGCGCCGTGGCACCCGCCGTGGCGCCCGCCGGCGCGCCCTGGGAACCCGCCCGCCAGAAGCGACGCGGGCCCGCGTCGGCACGCGGGATCGGCGGGGCGAGAACGATCTCCGCGGAGAGCACGCTTACCCCGTCCGCCGAGACGATCACGGGCTCCAGGGCCAGCCGCCGCACCGCGCCGGTCTCGTCCACCAGGCGCGCCAGCCGCAGCAGCAGGTCCTCCAGCGCGGCGACGTCGACGGGGGCGGCACCGCGGTAGCCGAAGAGCAACGGCGCCGCCTTCACGGACCGGACCAGCCGAGCGGCGTCGGCGTCGGCCAGCGGGAGGATGTGGTGCACCCGGTCGCCGAGCAGCTCCGTCGCCGCACCCGCCAGGCCGAAGGACACCAACGGCCCGAAGCGGGGGTTCTCCTCGGCGCCGAGGACCACCGCCACCCCGGTCGGCACCATCCGCTGCACGACGATCGGGCCGTCCGGCCCGACGCGCTCCACCAGTGACCGCCAGGCCGTCCGGAGCACCGCCGGGTCCGCCAGGTCGAGGCGCTGCCCGCCCAGCTCCGGCCGGTGCCGATACCGGCTCGCGCGGGCCTTGAGTGCCACCGGCCAGCCGAACAGCTCGGCCGCCTCCACCGCTTCGTCCGCATTCCGGACGACCTGGCTGGGGACGACGTCGATGCCGTAGCAGTCGAGGAGCTCACTCGCGGCGCCGGCGGTGAGCCGGCCGGTCACACCGTCGGTCAGTCGCCGGGCCTCGTCGCGCCGAACCGGCGTGGTGGGGATGGTCCCCGCGGGCAGGGCACGCCAGTCGGCGTAGGCGACCGCTCCGCGCAACGCTCCGACCGCGGCCTCGGGCGTGAAATAGACCGGGAGCCCGGACAGCTCCGGTGGCACCCGCGAGCCCCGGACGGTGGCGAGGACGGGCACGCTGACGGCCCTCGCCGCGGCGGCGGCACCGAGAGCAGCCGGCGCCGGGTCCGGGTTCGGGTCCGGGTTCGGGCCCGAGTTCGGGCCCGGCAGCGAAGTGGGCAGCCGGACGGCGACGGTGATCAGCGCATCCGCCCGGGAGGCCGCGGAGACCAGCGCGGCCCGGAAGGCCTCGGTGCTGCTGCCGGCCGGCAGCAGCACCTCCTCGACCGCGAGCCCCGCCGCGTCCGCCGCCCGGGCGGTGAACCGGACCAGAGCCCGTGAGTCACCGACGACCGCCACCCGGTTGCCCGCCGGCAGCGGGCAGGTGGCCAGCAGCAGCGCGACGTCCAGCCCCTGGGAGACCCGGTCGACGCCGATCACCCCGGCCTGGCGCAGCAGCGCCTCGTCCAGCGGTGTCCGTTCGGAGAGGACGACGACCACCGGGGTGTCACGGCCCAGCCAGCGGGCCAGCCGGGCGAACTTGCGCGGGTTGCCGAAGGTCTCCAGGTGCATGAGGGCGACACCGGTCGACGTGTCCGCCTTCCAGAACTGGAGCAGGTCGTTACCGCTGACGTCGGCGCGGTCACCCGCCGAGACGAAGACCGAGAAGCCCAGCCCGCGCGCGGCCGCCGCCTCCAGCAGCGCGCCGCCGAGCGGGCCGGACTGGGAGTAGCAGCCGATGCGTCCGGGTGCGGGCAGCTGGTTCACCAGCGAGGCGTTCAGGCCGGCGGCGACGTTCTGCAGGCCCAGGCTCGCCGGGCCGACCACTCGCATGCCGCGGGCGCGGGCGTCGGAGGCGAGCCGGGCGTCCGCCTCGTCGTCGCGCTGGTCGGTCATGACCACCAGGCCGCGCACACCGTGGCGGCCGCAGGAGGCGACCACGCCGGGGATCTCGCCCGGCGGCACGCACAGCACCGCCAGATCGACCGGCGGCGGCGTGTCCTCGACCGACGCGTACGCCCGCACCGAGGCGACGGCGCCGCCGGTGGCCGCCGCCACGGGGTTCACCGGGTAGACCGGGCCGTCGAACCCGCCCGCCAGCAGGTTGCGCAGGACGATGTTGCCGAGCGATTCCCGGTCGCGGCCGGCTCCGATCACCGCCACCGCCCGTGGGTGCAGCAGCCGGTGCACGGACGCGGCCTCGGCCCGGTGCTCCCTGGCTCGCATCACATCGACGGAGCGGGTGGTGGGCGCGATGTCGAACGACAGGTGGGCGGCCCCGGACTCCCAGGCGCGCGAGACCGTGTAACCGGCGTCCAGGAAAACCCTGATCATCTGCTGGTTCTCGCTGAGCACGTCGGCGTCGAAGCGCCGCACCCCCCGCTCGGCCGCGGCGGCGGCCAGGTGCTCGAGCAGCACGGAGCCGATCCCGCGGCCCTGCTGGGCATCCTCGACCAGGAACGCCACCTCCGCCTCGGGGGTGGGACCGGCGTCCGGTGACTGCCCGCGCTCCCAGTGCGCGAGCCCGACGAGCTCACCACCGATCAGCGCCACCAGCGCGCCGCGGACCCGCTGGTCGACGTTGGTCGTCCGGGCGATGTCGGCGTCGCTGAGGCCGCGGCGGACGTTGAAGTACCGGAAGTAGATCGTCCGGGTCGACAGCCGGGACCAGAACGGGCGCAGCAGCTCCCCGTCCGCCGGCCGGATCGGACGGATGTGCGCCGTGCCACCGTCCGAGAGGATGACATCGGCCTCCCAGTGGGCCGGATAGTCGTGCGGCTGCGGTGATGGCGGCGGCTGCGGTGATGGCGGCGGTGGCGGCCCCGCGGCGGGCGGCGCGGCGCTCAACGGTCCCGGAGCGGGTCGAGGCCGTGCAGGGGCAGCACCATGTTGCGGGTCGCGGCCACCGCCCGGTCGAGCGGATCATCCTGGTCGCCGGCACCGGCGTCCCAGGGGTGGTAGCGCGTCGACGCGCCGTCGCCGAAGGTGGACGGCATCCCGGCGGCGCCGACCGAGGTGTGGCCGGTCGCCGCCCGCACCCTGGCCGGAGCCGCGGCCGCCCATTCCTCGGGCAGCGCCCGGGCCCCGTCCAGGGTGGTGTGCGAGGCGATCGCCAGCAGCTGGGTCCAGGCCCGGGGAACCACGGCGTCCAGGGCGTAGCCGCCGCCGCCGCAGGCCACCCAGCGGCCCTCGCAGACCTCGTGGGCCAGGGCGTGCAGCGCCTCGTAGGAGGCACGCTGCCCGTCCAGCGACAGCCGCAGGTCGGCGAGCGGGTCGAGCAGGTGCGTGTCGCACCCGTGCTGGGTGACCAGGACCTGCGGCCGGAACGCGCGCAGCAGGACGGGCACCACCCCGGAGAACGCCCGCAGCCAGCCGGCGTCACCCGTGGCCGGCGGCAGTGCGACGTTGACCGCGGTGCCCTCGGCACTGCCCTCACCGACCTCCCGGGGGAAGCCGGTCCCGGGGAACAGCGACATTCCGCTCTGGTGCAGCGAGATGGTCAGCACCCGCGGATCGTCGTAGAACGCGGCCTGCACCCCGTCACCGTGGTGGACGTCGATGTCGACGTAGGCGACCCGGGTGGCGCCGGCCGCCAGCAGCCAGGCGATCGCGATCGCCGGATCGTTGTAGACGCAGAACCCACTCGCCGCACCGCGCATCGCGTGGTGCAGGCCGCCCGCGAGGGACACCGCATGGCGGTGGGTGCCCTCCCACACCGCCCGTGCCGCGGCCAGCGTGCCGCCGGTGATGAGGGCGGAGGCGGCGTGCATCCGGTCGAAGACGGGATTGTCCGCGGTGCCGAGCCCGTACCGCGCCGCCAGCAGGCTGCCCGCCGCCGAGCCCGGCGAGGCCGCGCGGACCGCACCCACGTAGTCGGGGTCGTGTACCAGCTCGATCAGCTCGTCGGCGGCCATGCCGGCGGCGGCGACGGTGAGCCCGGGTGCCTCCAGCAGGCCGGCCGCGGTGGCCAGCTCCATGGTCAGCGCCAGCCGG
This sequence comes from Frankia sp. R43, assembly GCF_001306465.1. Taxonomy (NCBI): domain Bacteria; kingdom Bacillati; phylum Actinomycetota; class Actinomycetes; order Frankiales; family Frankiaceae; genus Frankia; species Frankia sp. R43. The sequence goes on from NZ_LFCW01000001.1 coordinate 1,365,874, forward strand.
ACCGGATGCAGCGGATGGGCCGGGCCGAAGTTGTAGTCGAGCATCCCCGGGTCCCAGACCACGAGGGTGCCGTCGCCCGGGCCGCCATCCCCGGCGGCCCGGTCAGCCTCCGGGGACCCGACCGACCGCGACTGCACTGGCTGGACGTTCACGGACCCGCTCACACGACAAGACGGTAACTCCCGTGGCTCTCCGGCACGACCGCTCGTCGACTCGCAGGCGATTGACCGGCGAGGACACGTTAGGGTCAGATCACGTGGCGGGAGATGAAAGTCCAGCAAACGACGAATCGCGCGATCAGTCGCCCGCGGGCACGGGCCACTTCGCGGCCACCGGCTCCGGAACGTCACGCGTGGCGTCGTCACGCGCCGCACCGTCACGCACGCCGGTGGGAACCGTGCTGTGGGAGCCGTCGGCCCAGCGCGTCGCGGAGGCGTCCGTCACCCGCTTCCAGGAGTGGCTCGCACAGGACCACGGCGTGTCCTTCGCCGAGCGGACCGGGCTCGCCCGCTGGTCGGTCACCCAACCGGGCCCCTTCTGGGAGGCGGTCTGGGAGTTCTGCGCCGTCGAGGGCGACCGCGGCGACGGCCCGGCGCTGACCGGCACCGGGCTGGCCGATGCCCGCTGGTTCACCTCCGCACGCGTCAACTACGCCGAGAACGCGCTCAGCCGCCGCGGCCCCGCACCCGCGATCATCGCCGTCCGCGAGGACGGCGTGACCACCGTCGTCAGCTGGGACGAGCTTCGACGGCAGGTCGCACGGGCCGCCGCCGGCCTGCGCCGCCTCGGTGTCGGCCCCGGGGACAGGGTCGCCGCGGTGCTGCCCAGCGGCGCGCAGGCCGTGGTCGCGATGCTGGCGTCCGCGAGCCTCGGCGCGGTGTGGGCGTGCTGCCCGCCCGAGCTCGGCCTGGCGGACATCGCCGACCGTTTCGCCCCCATCACGCCGAAGGTGCTGATCGGCGTCGACGGGTACACCCGCGAGGGCCAGGTGTTCGACTCGGCGCAGTCACTGGCCGACCTTGCCCGCCGCCTGCCCAATCTGGCCGCGACGGTGGTGGTTCCCTACCTCGCGGCCGATGCCCTGACCCGGGCGGCGCAGGCGCGGACCCCGGCCCTGACGTCCTGGGACGACCTGCTCGCCGCGACGGAGGACCTGGCCTGGGCCCGGCTCCCGTTCGACGCGCCGCTGTGGATCCAGTTCAGCTCCCCGGACACCGGCGTGGCGAAGCCCGTCGTCCACGGGCACGGCGGGATCCTGCTGGAGCACCTGAAATCGCTGGTGCTCCACCTGGATCTCGGGCCGGACGACCGCTTCTGCTGGCTGGCCACCACCGGCGAGGCCACGTGGAACCTCCTGGTCTCCGGTCTGCTCACCGGGTCGGCGATCGTCCTGTACGACGGCAGCCCGGCCCGGCCGGACCTGTCGATCCTGTGGCGGCTCGCGGAGGCGGTCGAGGTGACCTGCCTGGGCCTGCCCGCCTCGTTCGTCGAGGCGTGCCACGGCTCGGGGCTGGTGCCGGCGAGCGTCGCCGATCTCTCGCTGCTGCGCACCGTGGCGGCTTTCGGATCGCCGTTCACGCCGGACGCGGCCGCATGGGTCTACGAGACGGTGAGCCCGTCGGTCGCCTTCAGCGCCATGAGTGGCGGTGGCGACCTCGGCGCGCCCACGATCGCGGCGCTGCCCACCGCGCCGGTGCGGGCCGGTGAGGCCGGCGCGGCGCTGGGCTGCGCCGTCGCCGTGGTCGACCCGGCCGGCTACCCGGCCAGGGGCCCGGCGGACGTCGACGGTGAGCTGGTCGTGACCATGCCGATGCCGTCGATGCCACTGTTCGTCTGGGGCGATCCAGCTGGATCGTGGCTCTTCCAGACCCGGCTGGCACGATTCCCCGGCTGGTGGTCGCAGAACGAGTACGCGCGCCTGACGCCGTCGGGGGCCTTCGCCGTGGGCAACGTCCTGTACCCGACGCTCCTGCCATCCGGCGTCCGCGCAGGCTACTGACACGCCGGCCGCTGACGGGCCGGTCCATGGCCGGCTGGCGTCTGGCGGGCTGGCCGTCTGGCGGGCTGGCGTCTCGCCGGTCCGGTTTCGACAGGCCGGCTTCCAATAGGAAAAGCCGGATCCTCATGGCGAGGATCCGGCTTCCGACCACCCGTACCGGAGCGAGGACGGCTGCCCCTGCTCCGGGCTGTGCTATGGGCGCCGGCCCGCGTTGCCGGCGCCCATCAGACGACCTCGGCCCAGCCGCCCGCTCGTCAGTCGAGGAACTCGCGCAGCCTCCCGGCCACGGCGGGCTTACGCAGCTCGCGCAGCGTGTCCCGCTCGATCTGGCGAATGCGCTCACGAGTGAGCCCGAGCCGGTTGCCGACCTCGGCGAGCGTGTGCTGCTTTCCGTCAGCGAGACCGAAACGCAGCCGCATGACCTCGCGCTCACGAGGGTTCAGCGCGCCGAGGACGTTGTCGATCTCGTCCTGCATCGCGCCGTAGGACGCAGCGTCGGCCGGCGACGTCGCATCCGAGTCCTCGATGAAGTCGCCGAGCACGGAGTCGCCGTCGTCACCGACGGACGTCTCCAGGCTCACCGTGTCCTGCGCGTAGCGGCGCAGCTCGACGACCTGCTCGATCGGCATGTCCAGCTCGAACGCGAGCTCCTCGTCCGTCGGCTCACGGCCGAGGGTCGAGACGAGCTGGCGCTGCAGCCGGGTGATCTTGTTGATCTGCTCGACCACGTGAACCGGGATACGGATCGTCCGGGCCTGGTCGGCCAGCGCGCGGCCGATGGCCTGGCGGATCCACCAGGTCGCGTAGGTCGAGAACTTGTAGCCCTTCGCGTAGTCGAACTTCTCGACCGCGCGGATGAGGCCCAGGTTGCCCTCCTGGACGAGGTCCAGCAGGGTCATGCCGCGGCCGCTGTACTTCTTCGCCACCGACACCACGAGGCGCAGGTTGGCGGAGACCAGCTGCTGCTTGGCGGCCTGGCCGTCGGTGACGAGCAGGCGCAGGTCACGGCGGAGGTCCTCAGCGAGGCCCTCGTCGGTCTCCAGCTTGTGCTCGGCGAACAGCCCCGCCTCGACGCGCTTGGAGAGCTCGACCTCCTGAGCGGCGTTGAGCAGCGGAACCTTGCCGATCTCGCGCAGGTACATGCGGACGAGGTCCGCCGTGCCGGCGTGGTCGGCGACGGTGCGGCCAGGCGTGGTGGCGCCGGCCGGGGCGCGCTCGCTTTCCTCTTCCTCTTCGACGAGGTCGATTCCAGCGGCGCCGAGACGTGCGATCAGCGCGGGCAGCAGCTCGACGCCGATATCAGCGGCCTCAAGGGCCTCGCGAAGCTCGGCACGGCTGAGCTCCCCGGTCTCGCGACCACGGGCGATGAGCTCGGCGACAGCGGAGACGTCGAGCTCGTCGAGCTCATCGGGGACCGCGGCGAGCGTGCGGCTTGGAGCGTTACGGACAGGAGAAGCGGAGCGACGGGGGCGCCGCGGACGCGGGCGTGACTCGTCGGTGCGCTCGGCTAGTTCCAGGGCAGGCAGCGTCATCAGTGGCAGATCCGATGGTCGGTGCGGGTGGGTCGTCTACTTCCTTGCACGTGGAGGTAACGACCGAAGAGGCGCAACCATTCCCGTGCAGGCACAGCCGGACGTCAGCGATCGCCGGGCCTACAGAGAAGTGTAGACCCCTGCCTTCGGGACGCTGAACCCGCTGTCGCGAAGACTACCTGGCAGATCGCGCGCTGTGGTGAGAACGAGCAACTATCTCGGCGGCTTCCACGGTCAGTCCTCGACTGTCAGTGACAGTTCACAACGCAGCGTCGCCGTAACACCACTTTCGGGAGTTCGATCCAGAGATCGGCGTCACCTTCCGCGCGCCGCGACGAGGGTCCACCACGCACGCCCTCCGCCCGCGAACACCATCCAACCAGCTGCGCCGATGCCACAGAGAGACGATCAGGCCACCGACAGACCGACTCCGTACCCCCATGAGCGCCTCTTCACCCATCCGGAGCGCCGCCACCAGCGAGAGACGGATCACATCCGAACCACACGGCCGCCGGCACGACGTGAGCCGATCCACAGACAACCAGCCCGCCGTCGCCGACGGATGTATTCCGGGTAACGACTCGCGACGCTCACGGACCGCATCGACCCTCACCCCGCTGCGCCACCGAACCGCGACTTCTTCGCCCACACGGCGGAGTCGGCGCGCACCAGCCGGCCAGAGGCGGACCCTGACGTAGATCTTCCCGCAGTCAGACCGATGATCACTCTCGGTAACGACTCGTGGTGCACGCCCCCGCCGCGCGGCGAGCCCCCCACCACACCGGGCGCCTCGGCCACCCACGCCACCCCACACCCACCACAGGAGCCCCGAACCTGGCGTTTTTGCTGATTCATCGGCGAACGACGCGCCCGATGCAACGCTCCGGTAGCCCCCGCGCAACCTTCTTCCACCACCCCTGGCCGCGCCGGGGACCCCCACCAGACGAGCACGGGGTGTAACCGCTACTCTCTCACGATGTCGGTTTCCCCGATGCCCGCGCAGTCCTCGTCCAGCCCGATCACGCCGGCCTCCGCGCGTGGCGCCTCCCCTGCCGCGGCGCCGCCGGAGACGCCGACCGGCCGTGCCGCCGACCACCCCACGGTGGGATCGGCAGGCCCCAACCGGCCACTGGCGGACCCCGCCGGCAGCGGTGCCGTGCCCGCTGTCGACGTCCCCCGCCCCGCCGGCCCGGCCGACCCGGTCGATGTGATGCCCACCACTGTCGAGGCCGCCGGGTCCCCCGCCGGCACAACGGTGCCCGCGGCACCGTCAGCGCCCGCCACGCCGCCGGCACCACCCGTGCCGTCGCCAGCCGGCGAGATTCCGCTGCCGGCCGACCTCGCCGCGTTGCGCGAGACGGCCGTCGGCGTCCTGCGCGCGAACGACCTCGGCGACATCACCCGTCCGTCGCCGACTCTCTACCCACACCAGTGGCTGTGGGACAGCTGCTTCATCGCCATCGGGCTGCGCCACCTCGACCCCGCCCGGGCCGCGGCCGAGCTGCTCTCCCTGCTGCGGGGCCAGTGGCCGGGCGGCATGATCCCGCACGTGATCTTCGCGGAGACGACCGACTACTACCATGCGGGCCCGCAGCGCTGGCGCTGCGACCGTGTGTGCACCACCGCGGGCGGGGTCCAGTCGACCGGGGTCACCCAGCCACCGATGATCGCCGAGGCGGCCGTCCGGGTCGGGGAGGCCATGACCCGCGACGAGCGGGTCGACTTCTACCGGCGCCTGGCACCCGGGCTGATCCGGTTCCACGAGTGGCTCTACCGCGAGCGCGACCCCGACGACAGCGGGCTGGTCGCGCTGGTCCACTCCTGGGAGTCGGGCATGGACAACACCCCGACCTGGATGGAGATGACCAAGCCGGTCGCCCCGCGCACCGTGCGGGCGCTGCGCCGGATCAACGGCGACGACGCGCTCGACGCGCTGCGCCGCGACTCCAAGGAGGTGCCGCCGGACGAGCGGCTGACCTCCGCTGACCTGTTCACGCTGTACCGGATCGTCCGCGAGCTGCGCCGCAGCCGCTACGACTTCCGCACCATCCGGGACACCTTCGTCCCGCTGGTTCAGGACGTCGCCTTCAACGCGATCCTGATCCGCGCGAACGAGCACCTCGTGACGATCGCCGACGAGGCGGGCATCCCCATCCCCCGCTGGCTCTCCCGGTCGATGCGGCGCAGCCGCGCGGCCATGGGTGAACTGTGGTCGGACGGTCTCTACTTCAGCCGGGACTTCCGCACCGGCGAGCTCCTGCACCACCCCACCATCGCGAGCTTCCTGCCGCTCTACGCCGGCGTCGTCCCGGACGACCAGGTCGACGGCCTGGTCAAGACCCTCCTGTCGCCGCGGTACTGGGCGAAGTACGGCATCGCCAGCGTCCCGACCGACGACCCGGCCTTCCTGCCCCGCTGCTACTGGCAGGGCCCCGTCTGGGTCAACATGAACTGGCTGATCGCCGACGGGCTCGACCGCTACGGCCGCCGGGAGGCCGCCGACGCGATCCGCGCGAACACCGTCGAGGTGATCCGCGCGTCCGGATCGATGTTCGAGTACTACTCGCCGCTGGACGGCTCCGGCGCCGGCAGCAACCGCTTCTCCTGGACGTCGGCCCTGCTCATCGACATTCTCGCCACCCACCCACAGGTGGCCCTGACCAGCACGGACAGCACGACGAATCCGTGACAGGAAGCCCGCGGAATCCGTGCCAGAAGTGCCGCGGATTCCGTGGCCGGAGGCCCGACGGATTCGTAGTTGAGAGCTCGCGGCAGCGCCACTCGCCAAAACCTTCGGGACGGATCTGAGGTCTCGGGCAGGGTGGGGGCAGCGAGGCGGACTCGCTCGCCACCCCCGCCCTGCCGCGCCGGTGCTCTGCCGCACCAGCGCTCGGTGTCAGCTGCAGCCGCTGGTGGAGCCGCACTGCTCGCAGACGTAGCAGCTGCCGGCCGGGCGCATGTTCACCCCGCAGGTGAAGCACAGCGGGGCGTCGACGGCGGTCTGCGCGGTGAGCGAGCCGCCCGGCATGGCCACGCGGAGCTCACGCGCCACCAGCTCCGGACCTGCACCCGCGGCCGGGCCGGTGAGGCCGCCCACTCCGGCCGACGGGGCCACCCCGTTGCGTGCGGCGCGATCGGCGCCACCGCCACCGGTGCCGACACCGGTGGCGGCCGTTGCGTCACCCTCCACCGGCGCGGACGTCCGAAGCGCCTCGATGTCGACCTCGGGTTCCGCCGGGCCGGCTGCCGGGCCACCGGACTGCTCGGACAGCTTCCTGGTCCGCTCGGAGGCGGAGAGGATGCCGAGCTCCTCGCGCTGTTCCTCGGTCAGGTAGTCCAGCGCCAGCCGGCGGAACAGGTAGTCCATGATCGACTGGGCGATGCGCACGTCCGGGTCGTCGGTCATGCCGGCGGGGTCGAAGCGCATGTTGATGAACTTGCTGACGTACGCCTCCAGCGGCACGCCGTACTGCAGCGCGATGGAGATCGCGATGGAGAAGGCGTCCATCACGCCGGCGAGCGTCGAGCCCTGCTTCGACATCTTGATGAAGACCTCGCCGAGGCCGTCATCCGGGTACGACCCGGCGGTCATGTAGCCCTCGGCGCCGCCGACGGTGAACGAGACGGTCTGCGACGGGCGCTTCTTGGGCAGCCGCCGCCGGACCGGGCGGTGTTCCCCGGGGCCGGCGGGCCACTGCGGGAGCCCGGCCGCGGTGACCCCGGTGGTGGCCGCGGCACCCGCGAGCGCGGCGTCGGCGGTGCCGGCTGCGGCGGCGGCCGCCTCGGCGTCCCGCTTCGCGCCCTTCACATCGGTCAGCGGCTGGCCGACCTTGCAGTTGTCCCGGTAGATCGCCAGCGCCTTGAGCCCGAGCCGCCAGCCTTCGAGGTAGATCTCCTCGACGTCGGCGACCGTGGCAGTGGACGGCATGTTCACCGTCTTGGAGATCGCACCGGACAGGAACGGCTGGACCGCCGCCATCATCCGGACATGCCCCATCGGGCTGATCGCGCGGTCACCGATCGCGCAGTCGAAGACCTCGTAGTGCTCCGGACGCAGGCCGGGGGCGTCGACGACATGGCCGTGCTCGGCGATGAACTCGACGATCGCCTCGGTCGTCTCCTCCGGGTAGCCCAGCGCCCGCAGCGCCGCCGGCACCGTCTGGTTCACGATCTTCATGCTGGCGCCGCCGACCAGCTTCTTCATCTTCACCAGGGCCAGGTCGGGCTCGATCCCGGTGGTGTCGCAGTCCATCGCCAGCCCGATGGTCCCGGTCGGGGCGAGCAGGCTGACCTGCGCGTTACGCCATCCGCTCTTCTCCCCCACCGACAGCGCCCGCTCCCACTCCTTCGAGGCGGCCGCGATCAGCCGGGCGTCCTCGGCGTGGACGGTGCGGACCGCGTCGTTCGCCGCCGCGTGCTTGCGCACGACGCGGCGGTGCGCGTCGGCGTTGCGGGCGAAGCCGTCGTACGCCCCGACGGTTCCGGCGAGCTCCGCCGAGCGGCGGTAGGCCGTCGCCGTCATCAGCGAGGTGATCGCCGCGGCGAGCGAGCGCCCGCCCTCGGAGTCGTAGGCCCGGGCGCTCGCCATGAGCAGCGCGCCCAGGTTGGCGTAGCCGATGCCGAGCTGGCGGTAGGCCCGGGTCACCGTGGTGATCTCGGGGGTCGGGAAGTCCGCGAAGCAGATCGAGATGTCCATCGCGGTGATGATCAGCTCGACCGACGCGACGAACGCCTCGGCGTCGAAGGTGCGATCCGGCCGCAGGAACTTCATCAGGTTCAGCGACGCCAGGTTGCAGCTGGAGTTGTCCAGGTGGACGTACTCCGAGCACGGGTTCGACGCGGAGATCCGCCCGGACTCCGGGCAGGTGTGCCAGTCGTTGATCGTCCCGTCGTACTGGATGCCCGGGTCGGCGCATTCCCAGGCCGCCTGGGCGATCGTGGTGAACAGCCCCTTGGCGTCCACCGACTCGATCACCCGGTTGTCCAGCCGGGCACGCAGGTCGAAGGACGTCCCGTCGACGACGGCCCGCATGAACTCGTCGTTCACCCGGACCGAGTTGTTGGCGTTCTGGTACTGCACCGAGGCGATGTCACGGCCGCCGAGATCCATGTCGAACCCGGCGTCACGCAGGGCACGGATCTTGTCTTCCTCCCGTGCCTTCGTCTCCACGAACTCGACGATGTCGGGGTGGTCGACGTCGAGCACGACCATCTTCGCGGCACGGCGGGTCGCGCCGCCCGACTTGATGGTGCCTGCCGAGGCGTCGGCGCCACGCATGAAGCTGACCGGGCCGGACGCCGTTCCGCCGGAGGAGAGCAGTTCCTTCGACGACCGGATCCGGGAGAGGTTCAGGCCGGCACCGGACCCGCCCTTGAAGATCAGCCCCTCCTCCCGGTACCAGTTGAGAATCGACTCCATGGTGTCGTCGACGGCGAGGATGAAGCAGGCCGAGACCTGTTGGGGCGCCGAGGTCCCGACGTTGAACCAGACCGGGGAGTTGAAGCTGAACACCTGGTGCAGCAGCATCCAGGTGAGCTCGTGCTCGAAGGCCTCGGCGTCGTCCTCGGAGGCGAAGTAGCCGTTCTCGCGGCCGGCCACTGTGTAGCGGTGCACGACCCGGTCGATGAGCTGGCGCAGCGACGACTCGCGCTCGGCCGAGCCGAGCGCGCCGCGGAAGTACTTGCTGGCAACGATGTTGGAGGCGTTCACCGACCAGGCGGCCGGGAACTCCACCCCGCGCTGCTCGAAGTTGACTGAACCGTCACGCCAGTTCGTCATGACGACGTCCCGGGTCTCCCACTCCACCTCGTCGTAGGGGTGGACGCCGGGCGTGGTTCGAACCCGCCGGATCTTCAGGCCAGCCACCTTCGCGGCCGATCTGCTGCCCTTGCCGCGGGTCTCGGTCATGGCACTCCTCGTGTTCGCTTTCGACAGGTTCAACAATGGCGGCCGGGGTTACCTGCCCGATGAGCCCGGTCCACAGCGGGCTCGGCGCTCGCCGGGCAGGTGGCCCCGCCGTTGGATGGCACGCCGAAATGACCGGATCAGCCTCGTTGCTGATCGGTCCGACGTGCTTTGGGATCTGTGGCAGCGCAGGCGACCACGCCGTCGGTGCGCGATGCGGTGACGGCTGTGGTGGCGCAGGCGACCGCCGAATGCGGTGGTTCGTGGCGGTGGTGGAGCGACGTGGCGCGGCGGTCAGGGCGCGATCACGATGCTGTGGTCAGTCGCGGTGGTCAGTCCGCGGTGGTTAAGAGCGGTGCGGTTGCCGGTGCGGTTGTCAGTGATACGCCCGGTGCCGGGGATGCCCCGATTTCCTGGGCCGCCCCACACCCGGCCTGGCCTGGCCGAGGCCGCACCCGGCCCTGGCTCAGGGGCCGGCGGCGGCTCAGGGGCCGGCGGCCGCGCGCAGGCCCGGCGCGGCGGCGAGGTGCGGCCCGCGGGTGAGCCCGGCGGCGCCCAGCTCCGGGCCGGCGGCCCGGGACGACTCCGCCAGCGGGGTGCCACCGGCTTCGGAGCTCTGCCCCGCGTCGGCACGAAGCGCCGCGATCGCCACCTCGAAGTCGGCGAGCGACTCGAAGGCCAGATAGACCGAGGCGAACCGAAGGTAGGCGACCTCGTCCAGCTCCCGGAGCGGGCCGAGTATCGCCCGGCCGACGTCCTCGGCAGCCACCTCCGCGGAGCCGGAGGAACGCACCGTCTCCTCGACCCGCTCGGCCAGCAGGGCGAGATCGTCCGACCGGACCGGGCGCCCCTGGCAGGCCTTGCGCACGCCCACGATCACCTTGGCGCGGCTGAACGGCTCGGTGGCACCGCTACGCTTGCGCACCCGCAACGAAGCTTCCTCCATCGTCGTGAACCGGCGCCCACACTCCGAGCAGGCTCTGCGCCGCCGGATCGCGGCGCCTTCCTCGGCCTCCCTGCTGTCAACGACACGGCTGTCGGAATGGCGGCAGAAGGGACAGCGCACGGCACACTCCTCTCCGCTCCGGGCGGCCTGGCTGCCACACGCGGAGCACGCCCCAGCAGGTGCCCACATGCCACCGGCCGACCACCCTCCGGGGGTGGCCAACTGACAACCTGTGGATATCGATGCACAACCTGTGGATGACTTACGGTGCTGTAACTACAAGATGTTGTGTTCACCGTAGCGCACGCACCCGACAGGTCCGACACCGCCCCTCCTCCTCCGGCGTGTCGCTGCCGCGGGGCCGCCACCACTTGATCGGCAGCCGGTCCCGCCCGGCGGCCGGCCGTCGGGCGGGCCACCGTCAGGGCAGGCAGAGCGGCTGGCCGGGAACGAGATCCGCGGTGGGCAGATCGTTCAGGGACATGAGCCGACGAACAACCGCACGGGTGTCGGCCTCGGGGTCGATCCCGCGTGCCACCTCCCAGAGCGTCTCGCCCTGGCGCACCACGTGGGCCTGACAGTCCACCGGGGTGGCCGTGAACGCCTGCGACGCGGTGACCAACGCCAGCGAGAGCACCAGCGCGCCGGACAGGCACGCGAGCGCCGCGAACACGAGCCTGCCCCGCCGGGTCAGCCTCAGCGGCGGCTGTTGCCGCGGGCGGCGTCGCGAGCCCGGGCGGGGCCGTTGCGCGCCCGGGGACAGGGCTCGCGAGCTCGGGGACGAGCTGCGCCGCAGACTCGGCCACCGGCGCCGTGCTCTCGTCCGTAGCCTCTGGTCGCCGGGCGGCGGCAACGCGTACCCGACGGCGCGGGCACGCCATTCCAGCCCGGGCATCTCGATGACCTGGGCCTCGACGCACTCGACCGCCGCCGAGGACGACTGTGCGCCGCACGGGCCCGCCGCAGGCGAAGGACCACTGCCGAGACAACGAGAAGGGGCCGAGCGATGCGCCGGCCGCCGATCACCGCCACGCACGGCCCTGCCCCGCACCGCCTGGCCGCGCACCACGACCCCGCTGACCGCCGCACCACGGCGAGCACGAGGACGCGGACGCGCGCGACCACCACGGCCGCCCGCCGCCGGCGCACCTCCTCCGACGGCCGCGGACCGCCGCGCCGCGCCGACGCGGAACACCCGACACTTGGGACCGGCTCCCCCGCCGAGCGCCCTGTCGCCATCCGCGATGTCAACATCGCCGGCAGCCAGGCCAACGTCGCCAGCGGCCGGCCGAAGGTCACGATCGGCCGCAGCAACATCGACAATGGCGATATCGACAATGGCAACGTCGGTCACGTCGGCATCAGCCAGACCGGCGCGGGAAAGATCAGGGTCGGCCGGATCAGCGTTGGCCGGATCGGGGTCGGCCAGATCGGGGTCGGCCATGTCAACCTCCCAGGCGCGAGCATCCGCTCGCTCGAACACCTGAGCGATTCTTACACGGTCGCCACGCACACTTCCCCCGACACGCTCGAACAGACGTTTGAGATTCGGCGACCGGCCGACTACCGTCAAGGACGATCAGTTGTGGACGATCGTGCGAGAAGAAGCGAGCACGGAAAATCCACCCGAACCGGTCAGAAGCTACTAATAGGACAAAGTGGTAGATCGACCGGGTGGCCCGCCGGCTGCGGAACCGCCGAGCCCCCGGTCGCGGAGAAGCCGGTAGCGGGCGAAGCCCCGCCGCCGGATGCATCGACAGGGAGAGCGGTAGGCGATGACCAGCCAGGCACGGGGTACCCGCCGAGGCGACGCCCGCGGCAATGTCCGGGATCTTCCCGACAGCCCCGCGGACGCCTCAGGCCTCACGCAACGACAGAAGGGGATTCTCGAGGTCATCCGCGCCGCGGTGGAGCAGCGCGGCTATCCGCCGAGCGTCCGCGAGATCGGCGAGGCTGTCGGCCTGACCAGCACCAGCAGCGTCGCGCACCAACTCAAGGTGCTCCAGGAGAAGGGCTTCCTGCGGCGCGACCCGAACCGGCCGCGGGCCATGGAAGTACTGCCGATCGGCGGCCAGAAGGCGGGCGCCCGGCTGCGCTCCGCCGGCGCCACGCCGGCGGAGGTGGGTGGTGCCGTCGCGGCCGAGGGCGGCACCCCGACCTACGTGCCCCTCATCGGGCGAATCGCGGCCGGCGGGCCGATCCTCGCGGAGCAGGCCGTCGAGGACGTCTACCCGCTCCCGCGGGAGATCGTCGGTGAGGGCACGCTGTTCCTGCTCAAGGTGGTCGGGCAGTCGATGATCAATGCCGCGATCTGCGACGGTGACTACGTCGTCGTCCGCCAGCAGCCGGTCGCCGACAACGGCGAGATCGTCGCGGCCATGATCGACGGCGAGGCGACGGTCAAGCGCTTCCGCCAGCGCGACGGCCGGGTGTGGCTGGCGCCGGAGAACCCCGCGTTCTCCGACATCCCGGCCGAAGACGCGACCATCCTCGGCCGGATCGTCGCCGTGATGCGCCGGGTCTGACCCGAACGCGACCCCAGGGGGCGCTGACCCCCTGGGGAAGAGCCGGCCATCGAGCCAGCCGCCATGCCGAGCCAGGCGGCGGCCCCTGGCTCGGCTTCCCGCCGGCTCGGTCAGCTCCGAAGCGGGGTCAGCTCCGAAGCGGTCAGTTTCGAAGCGGTCAGCTCCGAAGGGCTCCAGCGACCCTGAAGGGCTCCAGCTCGGCGGCAAGGCTCACCGGCACCCGGGCCGCCACCGCCGTGCCCGCGCCGGTGTGCTCGACGCTCAGCACCTCGCCGTCGCGGTGGATCCGGGAGACGAGATCACCACGGGTGTAGGGCACCAGCAGCGACATCTCGATCTCCGGGTGCGGTATCCGCTCCGAGAGGGCGTCGATCAGCTCCGCCAGGCCCGTTCCGGACCGAGCCGAGACGAAGATGGCGTCCGGAACCGCCTTGCGCAGCACTGCCAACGTCGTCGGATCGACCGCGTCGACCTTGTTGACGACCACGAGCTCGGGAACCCCGGCCGCGTCGATCTCGGCGAGCACCTCACGGACCGCCGTGATCTGCCCCATCGGGTCCGGCGCCGAACCGTCGACGACGTGCAGGACGAGATCCGCGTCCACGACCTCCTCCAACGTCGACCGGAACGCCTCGACGATCTGGTGCGGCAGATGCCGGACGAAACCGACGGTGTCGGCCAGGGTGAACACCCGCCCGTCGGGCAGGGTCGCTCGCCGCACGGTCGGGTCGAGGGTCGCGAACAGGGCGTCCTCGACGAGCACACCGGCTCCGGTCAGACGGTTGAGCAGCGAGGACTTCCCGGCGTTGGTGTACCCGGCGATCGCGACCGCCGGCACGGCACCCCGCCGCCGCGAGGAGCGCTTCGTCTCCCGGACGGTGGCCATCGCGGCCAGCTCGCGCCGCAGCTTGGCCATCCGTGTGCGCAGCCGCCGCCGATCGGTCTCGATCTTCGTCTCACCAGGGCCGCGGGTACCGATGGGCGCCCGGCCACCACTGCTCGCGGCGGCCCGGGACATCGACTCACCCCAGCCACGCAGCCGCGGGAGCATGTACTGGAGCTGGGCCAGCTCCACCTGGGCCTTGCCCTCCCGGGACGTCGCATGCTGGGCGAAGATGTCCAGAATGAGCGCCGTCCGGTCGATCACCTTGACCTTGACGACCTCTTCGAGCTGGCGCAGCTGCCCAGGGGTCAGCTCGCCGTCGCAGATCACCGTGTCCGCACCGGTCGACGCGACGACGTCCGCGAGCTCTCGGGCCTTGCCGGAGCCGACGAAGGTCGCCGTGTCCGGCCGGTCGCGGCGCTGCACGAGCGCGTCCAGCACCATCGAGCCCGCGGTGGTGGCCAGGGCCGCGAGCTCCGTCATCGACGCCTCGGCCTCCAGGAGGGTCCCGGAGGTCCACACCCCGATCAGCACCACCCGCTCCAGTCGGAGCTGGCGGTACTCGACCTCGGTGACGTCCTCGAGCTCGGTGGTGAGACCCGGGATGCGGCGCAGCGCGCCACGCTCCTCCAGGTCGAACCCGTCGCCCTGTTCGTCGAAGAAGGAGAACCCCTCGCCGTCACCGAGGAGGACCACGCCCCCGTCGTCGCCGTCGAAGCTCGGGCTCAGGTTCGGGTTCGGGTACCGGGTGGACGCCATGGCGGCGTCAGCGGGAAGACTCATACCATCCGTTCTCAACGCGGCACGGTGACCGTCGAATTCCGCCCGCCCCGTTCGGGAGCGGGCCGGTGCCGCTGTACCCGGGCTCGGTGCCCCGGCGCAGCGGAACCTCCGCAGCCCCAGGGTGACACGCCGCTGCCGCGATCGCGAGCCGTTTATCGGCCCGGCGCCCGGTAGGAACGGCCCTGTCGGTCAGCTCCGGCCGGTCCCGGCGGGAACCAGTGCCTGCGCACCCGCAGCGGCAGTACCGGAGGCGACCTCGGCGGCCTGGCGGATCCATTCGGGACGAAGGACACCGTCAGACACAAGAACGGCGGGACCGCGCAGAATGACGGTCGTCTCCCGCCAGTCAACGGTCAGGCGCCCGCCGGGAAGATCGACCAGCACCTCGGACGGCGGCGTACCGCCCACCCGCGCCGCCCACGCGACCGCCACCGCGCAGGCGCCGGTGCCGCAGGAGGCCGTCTCGCCGACGCCGCGTTCGAAGACCCGCATCGCGACGCCATCCACACTCGGCACGACGACCTCGACGTTCACACCGTCGGGGAAGGCCTCGGCCGGGAAGACGGGAGCACCCAGGTCCAGGCGCGCCAGCTCGGACGGCCCCAGGTCGTCGGCGAAGCAGACCGCGTGCGGGTTGCCCATCGAAACACCCACCGCGGCGAACTCGCGGCCGACCACGGTGACCGGCACGGTGCCCGCGGCGAAAGCCGGCGGCCCCATGTCCACGCTCACGTCACCGGCCGGCGGCACCTCGACGGAGCGCAGGCCCGCCCGGGTGGCGATCACGAGGCTGCCGGGCATCTCGTAGCCGGCGTCCACCAGATACCGCGCGAAGACCCGGACTCCGTTGCCGCACATCTCGGCGATGGAGCCGTCGGCGTTGCGGTAGTCCATGAACCAGCGGGCGGCGCCAAGGTAGGCCGCCGCCGCGGGCTCCGCGGCGACGAGGACCACCCGCAGCACCCCGTCGGCACCGACCCCTGTTCCGCGGTGGCAGATCGCGCGCACCAGCTGTGCCGACAGGTCGAGATCACCGTCAGCATCCGGAAGGATGACGAAGTCGTTGCCTGTCCCGTGTCCCTTGACGTACCGCACGCGGCGATCGTACGGCGCCGGGCGCCTCATCCGGCCGTGGCCGCCCGAGAGCGGTCGCCACGTCCGGAACTGCCAGGACGTCCGTTCTGCGAGTCCTGGCACGCCCTCGCCGGGTCGCGTGGCGGTGCCGCGGGCGGCGGGCCCGCGGGCGTCCGCCGGCCCGCACGACCCGCCGCGCCCGCATGACCGCTCCCCGGGCCCGCCCTGTTCGCAGCGTTGCCGGAGCTGGCTGAGCTGCCGAAGCCGGCCGAGCTGCCGGAGTAGACCGAGCTGCCAGAGCCTGCCGGGTCGGCGGAGCTGGCCGAGCTCGAAGGATTCGACGGCTCGCCGGTCGGGCGACGGGTGCCGACGCCCTCCCAGGAGTCCGTCCACGGCTTGTACCAACGGTCCGGCCGACCCCGGCCTAGCGCGATCATCCGGGCGTCCTCGACCGGAACGGGCGGACAGAACAGCGGGCCGCAGACCCGGTCGCACTCCGTCCGCCCCACGGCGGCCGCCAGCGCCGCGGTGTCGACGTCCTCGGCGACCACGACCATGCGGCGGCGGTGCGCGATCTGGAGCATGGACGCGAAAACCGCCTGACCCTCCAGGTCGCGGATCGTCGCCCGCAGGAAGCGCCCATCGATCCGCACGAGGTCCAGCGGCAGCTTGTCGAGCGTCGCCACCGACGCGGACCAGGTACCGAACGAGTCGACACCGACCGCGACACCCAGCGCACGCAGCCGCCCGAGCAGGTGGGGCAGGCCCGGCGGCGCGAAGGCCAGCGTGTTCTCGGTGAACTGCAGGCCGATCGCCCCGGGTGGCAGCGACCGCCCGAGGACCAGCCGCTCGATCTCGTCGAAGAAGTCCGGCCGGCCGAGCTGGGCGCTGTCGACCCGCACCCACAGCCGGGGCGGGCGGACCCCGGTGCCCGCCGCCATGCGATGCCAGGTGCGCGCCTCGGTGACCGCCATCCGCAGCACCCACTGGTGGACCTGGCCGACCAGCCCCGCGGCCGCCGCGACCGGCATGAAGTCCGCCGGGCCCAGCAGGCCCAGCTCGGGATGCGCCCAGCGGGGGTACGCCCGCATGCCGGGCACGGAGCCGCTGCGCAGGTCGACGTCGGGCTGGTAGTGCAGGCGCAGCGTGCCGTCGTCGAACGAGGCGTACAGCGCGGGCACCAGGCCGATGTCGAGCGCGGTCACGTCAGACTCCAGACGCCGTGTTCCAGACGCCTCGGCAGGAGGCCGACCACCCGTCAGAGCGCGCCGACCAGACGTCGCACCTCGGCGAGATCCGGAGAGTCGAACCAGGATATCCGCCGGTCTCGCCGGAACCACGACCGTTGCCGCCTGGCGAAACGCCTGGTGGCGATGGTCGTGGCCGCCTTGGCCTCGGCCATGGAGCCCACTGCCCCGTCGAGCGCGGCCAGGACCTGCGCGTAGCCCAGCGCCCGCGAGGCCGTGCGGCCATCCCGCAGGCCCTGTGCGGCCAGCTCTTCGACCTCCTCGACCAGCCCGGCGCGCCACATCAGCTCGACGCGGCGTTCGATCCGCTCGTCGAGATCAGGCCGATCGAGACCCACCTGGACCACGTCGTAGATCGAGCTGTGTTCTGGCAGGGTGGCCACGAAGGTGCCGGTCAGCTCGACGACCTCCAGCGCCCGGACGATGCGCCGCCCGTTGCTGGGCAGGATCACCTCCGCCGCGTCGGGGGCCAGTACCGCGAGGCGGGCGTGCAGGGGCCCCGGGCCGACCTCGGCCAGCTCCTGTTCGAGCCGCGCGCGCACCGCCGGATCCGTCCCGGGAAAGGCCAGGTCATCCAGTACCGCTCGCACGTACAGGCCCGAGCCGCCGACGAGGACGGGAAGCCGGCCCGCCGTGAGCAGGCCGTCGATGACGGCCCGTGCGTCATGCTGGTAGCTGGCGACGTCCGCCGTCCGGCTCACGTCCCACACGTCGAGCAGGTGGTGCGGGATCCCGCGGCGCTCCTCGACCGGAATCTTGGCCGTGCCGATGTCCATTCCCCGGTAGAGCTGCATCGAGTCGGCGTTGACGATCTCCCCGCCGAGCTCCAGGGCGATCTCGACGGCCCAGTCGCTCTTCCCCACGCCGGTCGGGCCCACCACCGCGACGACGGGGCCACGGCGTTCGTTCATCGACCGCTGCGCTCCCACCCGACGACAAGGTAGCCGACTCCGAACGGTGCGTCGTCGTAGCGGACCTCACTGCGCCAGGACCGCGCGGGATCCGTCGGCGTCGCGCGACGCAGGGCGCCCGCGAGGACCTGCCAGGACGCCCGGCCAGGTGCGAGGAGATCCCTGGACAGCTCGGGGTCGAGGGCGAGCAGGGCGTCGACGTCGAGCGCCGCGAGCGCCGCGGCGACCGACGCGTCGTGGGCGTCGGCGCGCGGGTCGAGGCTGCCGGGCGCCTTGACCGTGCGGCGGGCGCTGGCATCTCCCATGATCAGAAGTGCGAGCCGCGATCCGTCCGCCGCCGCGGCGTCGACGAGGCCGGCCCCCAGCTCGGCCGCCGCGGCCGGAGTCGTCGTGGCGGGCACGCCGCGGGCCGCACAGGGCCCCGCCCAGCCCGCCTCACCCAGCAGCCAGGCGCCGATCGTCAGCGAGAGCGGCAGACGCCGCCTCGAGTCGGCGCCCACGCCCACGCCTGCGATTGTCGCAGGGGCCGTGGCCGTGGTCTTCGCCGTGGCCGCCCGGGCGAGCGGAAAGATCAGATCGACGCCGAAGCCGGCGAGCGAGCCGACGGACATCTCGTCGTAGACGGCCTCCGTCGCGTCGTCTCCGACCAGCACGATCCGATCCGGCTCCAGCGCGCACAGCCGGCGCACCGCCGCCAGGGCATGATCCCGGACGTCGATCGGGTCCCGGCCGGCGACCTGCGGGACGAGCAGCGGCGGGTGCGGGCAGACGGCCGCGGCGAGCAGCGTCACCGCGCGGCAGGCCCGGTACGCAGGGTCGGCATCCCCAGCGAGACGGCGGGCTGCCCTGAGCCGGCGGACATCGAGCCGGCCGGCGACAGAACCTCCGGGCCAGCCTCGGAGCCGGCTTCGGAGCCGGCTTCGGAGCCGCGCGATCTGGCGGCCTCCCAGGCATCGCCGGCGGTGGTCCGCCGGTGGCTGTGCAGCGGCCCGTCGGCGGTCAGGTGGTGCGGGGCACCCCTGGTCACCACGGCCTCGATCACGTCGCCCGGGCGCACGACACCGTCCTGGGCGTGCGGACCGGTCACCAGTAGATGGACGAGCCGGCCGTCTCGCGCCCGGCCGGAGAGCCGGCCGGTCTCCGAGTCCTTCCGGCCCTCACCCTCGGAGACGAGGATCTCGACCCTGCGCCCGACCTGCGCGCGGTTCTCCGCCCAGGACATCTCGTCCTGCAGGCTCGCGAGCCGCTCGTAGCGCTCGGAGACGACAGCGGGGTCGACGGCGCCGTCCATCTCGGCGGCCGGTGTACCCGGCCGGGGCGAGTACTTGAAGGTGAACGCCCCGGCGAAACGAGCAGCACGGACGACGTCGAGGGTGTCGGCGAAGTCCTCCTCGGTCTCGCCGGGGAAGCCCACGATGATGTCGGTCGTGATCGCCGCGCGGGGAATGGCCTCGCGCACCCGCTCGACGATTCCCAGAAAGCGCTCGCGACGGTAGCTGCGCCGCATCCGCCGAAGTACCGCGTCGGACCCGGACTGCAGCGGCATGTGCAGCTGTGGGCACACGTTCGGGGTCTGCGCCATCGCCTCGATGACGTCGTCGGTGAAGTCGCGGGGATGCGGCGAGGTGAAGCGCACCCGCTCCAGGCCCTCGATGTTGCCGCAGGCGCGCAGCAGCCTCGCGAAGGCCCCCGGGTCGCCGAGTGACCGCCCGTAGGAGTTCACGTTCTGGCCGAGCAGGGTGATCTCGAGCGCGCCGTCGGCCACCAGCGCCTCGACCTCCGCGAGCACGTCACCGGGGCGCCGGTCGCGCTCACCGCCGCGCAGGCTCGGGACGATGCAGAACGTGCAGGTGTTGTCGCAGCCCACACTGATGCTCACCCAGGCCGAGTGGTGGCTCGCCCGCCGGGCCGGCAGGCTGCTGGGGAAGACCTCCAGCGCCTCGGCGATCTCCACCTGGGCCGCCGCGTTGTGCCGGGCCCGTTCCAGCAGGACGGGCAGCCGGTGCAGGTTGTGGGTGCCGAAGACGACGTCGACCCAGGGCGCGCGGTCGATGATCACCGAGCGGTCCTTCTGGGCGAGGCACCCGCCGACGGCGATCTGCATCCCGGGATTGTTCTTCTTGGTCGGGTACAGATGACCGAGGTTTCCATACAGCCGGTTGTCGGCGTTCTCACGGACCGCACAGGTGTTGAACACGACGACGTCGGCGTCGGCTCCCTGTGCCGCCGGCACATAACCGGCCGACTCCAGGAGGCCGGCAAGCCGTTCGGAGTCGTGCACGTTCATCTGACAGCCGAACGTCCGGACCTGATAGCTACGCCCGCTCACCCGACCAGCGTACGGCCCGCCCGCGGTCGCCGTTCGACGCGCCGATCGCAGGCGATGGTCCGTGCCCGTCCTCCGATGCAGGACCACGACGTCGGGTCACCACGTCGGGCAGCAGATGGCCACGATGTCGGGTCACCACGTCGGGCAGCAGATGGGCACGATGTCGGGTCACCACGTCGGGTCACAACGCCCGGACGATCCAGGTCGCCCGGGCTACCGCTGGGGTGGCCGGCCCTGGCCCACGCGGACGCCGGTCTCCCCTGGCACCCCGGCCGGCGGCGAGCCTCCGCTCTGGCCGGACGATTTGCTACCCGTCGGGATGGCAGGTAAACCCCGTTGCCTGATCGGCAGAACTGCACCGGCCGGCACCGTTACGAATGCCTGGGACGTAACATCCATAAATGCTCGCGAGCATGACACCGCAGCCGGAAGCCGTTCCGGGTGGGCGCCACCGATCTCGTCGGCACGTTCGCCGTCAGGTTTCGGGTGGTACCACGTCAGCGTCCGCATCCACGCCCGCCCGCCGAGAACCAGGTGTCGGGGGTATGTCATGGCATTGGTGACCATGGAGGGCGTGGGAAAGTCCTTCGGCCGGAACCGGGTGCTGCGCGACATCAACCTGGCCGTCCGGAGTGGCGAGGTCGTGTGTGTGATCGGCCCGTCAGGCTCCGGTAAATCCACGCTCTGCAGGTGTGTCAACCGCCTGGAGACCATCGACGAGGGCCGTATCACCTTCGACGGCCGCCCGCTGCCGGCGGAGGGCCGCGAGCTGGCGCGAATGCGTGCCCAGGTGGGCATGGTCTTCCAGTCCTTCAATCTGTTCGCGCATCGCACCGTGCTGGACAACATCACCCTTGGGCCGCGCAAGGTGCTGGGCGTCGGGCGGGCGGACGCCGAGCGGGCGGCCCGCGCGCTGCTGGAGCGGGTCGGCATCGCCGACAAGGCGGACCGCCTTCCCCGCCAGCTCTCCGGCGGCCAGCAGCAGCGCGCCGCGATCGCGCGAGCCCTCGCGATGGAACCGAAGCTGATGCTCTTCGACGAGCCGACCTCCGCCCTCGACCCGGAGATGATCCAGGAGGTCCTCGACGTCATGCGGTCGCTGGCGGCGTCCGGGATGACGATGATCGTGGTCACCCACGAGATGGGCTTCGCCCGCTCGGCGGCCGACCGCGTCGCCTTCATGGCCGACGGGCAGATCCTGGAGATCGCGCCCCCCGGGGAGTTCTTCGCCGCGCCCGGCAGCGAACGAGCCGCGGACTTCCTGGCCAAGGTTCTTACCCATTGAACCTTTTCCCTCTCACGACACGTGACCAGGAGGGGCGAGGTCCGAGCCGACGATGGAAAAGGCTCATTGAACCTTTTCCGTCTCACGGCGCGTGGCCGGGGAGAGGGACGCGGCCGAGTCGACGATGGAGAATGCTCATTGAGCCGTTTCCATCCCCGGACTCGACTCGAGACTTCCAGGATCATGGACCGTGGGATGGAAAAGGACCTTCGAACACACCGCTGACCTGGCCGCTCCGCGGGCGTCCACGCAAAATTTGATCGGACCACAACCAGTCACCTGGTTCGCCCTCGGCGAGCTACTCCACCGGCGAAGACCCTCGCCGGTGGAGACGTCCTTCCCGGTGCCTGGTCACTGTTGCCTCGTCACCGATGCGGAGTCATCGGCGGCGCGCTGGCTAGTGTTGTCGGGCCGGGCGCCGTCCGGCCCGCGAACGAGGTTCGCCGAAACCGATACCTGAATTCCGACGCCAACCTTCTCCAGGGGATTACTCATGCGCATGTCGCTCACCCGGACCAGACAGCGATCGGCTCACCCGACCTCGCGGGCGGCGGCCGCCGGCCACCGTGAACCCAGGCGCCGGACGGCGCGCGGCACGGCACTGCTGCTCAGCACCGCACTGCTCGCGGTGTTCGCGCTGGGCGCCTGCGGCAGCGACGACGAAGCCGAGGTCGAGCCCGCGGCCGCACCCGCCACGACCTTCCCCGCCGGCAGCACCATGGCCAAGCTGCAGGCGGGCGGAACCATCACCGTCGGCACCAAGTTCGACCAGCCGCTGTTCGGACTGAAGAACCTCCGCGGCGTGCCCGAGGGCTTCGACGTCGAGATCGCGAAGATCATCACCAACGCGCTCGGCATCCCGGCGGACAAGGTCAAGTTCGTCGAGACGGTCTCGGTCAACCGCGAGCCGTTCATCCAGCAGCACAAGGTCGACATGGTGGTCGCCACGTACACCATCAACGACAAGCGCAAGCAGGTCGTGGACTTCGCCGGCCCGTACTACGTGGCCGGCCAGACCCTGATGGTGCGGGCCGGCGAGTCCGCCATCACCGGGAAGGACAGCCTGGCCGGCAAGAACGTCTGCTCGGTCAGCGGCTCGACCCCGGCCGAGCGGATCCGCACCGAGGCGCCGCAGGCCAAGCTCGTCCTGTTCGACGTGTACAGCAAGTGCGCCGAGGCCCTGAAGAACGGCCAGGTCGACGCCGTCACCACCGACAACGCGATCCTGCTCGGGCTGATGGACTCCGACCCGGGCACCTTCAAGCTGGTCGGCAAGCCGTTCAGCACCGAGCCGTACGGGATCGGCATCGCCAAGGGTGACGACGAGTTCCGCACCTTCATCAACGAGACCTTGACCGCCGCCTACGCCGACGGCCGGTACGAGAAGGCCTACGAGTCCACCCTCGGCAAGGTCGAGCCGAACATGCCGAAGCCCCCGGCGGTCGACAACTACACCTCCTGACAGGTACGCACGTCTGACTACCTACGCACTACCTACGCACGCCTGATCGCTACGCACATCTGAACCTTCGCCGGTCTGATCCTTCGCCGGCCGCCGCGGCCCGGACAGCCGAGGTGGCCGGCGTAGCCGAGACCGGCCGGTGCCAGCCGGAACGGCCGATTCCACGACGGGTGGTCTCCCATCGACGCGGTGCTCGACAACCTGCACGTCTTCCGCGACGGCTTCGTCAGGACCCTCGGGCTGAGCCTGTTCTCCGCCGTCGGGGCGCTGCTGCTCGGCAGCGTCCTCGCGACCATGCGGGTGAGCCCGGTCCCGCCGCTGCGCTGGGCGGGAACGGCCTATGTGGAGACGGTTCGCAACACGCCGCTGACCATCGTGTTCTTCTTCGTGGTCTTCGTACTTCCGCAGGTCGACATCGTCTTCAGCTTCTTCGCCTTCGCGGTGATGGCGCTGACGATCTACCACACGGCCTTCGTCTGTGAAGCGGTCCGGGCCGGTGTGAACGGAGTGGAAGTCGGTCAGGCCGAGGCCGCGCGCGCCCTAGGCCTGACCTTCTCGCAGAGCCTGCGGCTGGTGATCCTGCCGCAGGCCTTCCGTAACGTCATCCAGCCCCTGGGCAGCGTGGGCAGCGCGCTCATCCGCAACTCGTCCATCGCGGCGGCCTTCAGCGTGCAGGAGCTGACCGGCGTCAGCCAGGGGCTGGCGACGGCCAACCCCGGCGACGTCATCGCCATCCTGCTCGCCGGGATCGTCTGCTATCTGGTGCTGACGCTGTCGCTGGCGGGCGCGGTCGGTGTTGTCGAGCGCCGGCTGAGAGGGGAGCCACGGTGAGCCTCCAACTGGCGGACCCGCCAGGTCCGCGTGGCCGGCGGCGCATCCTCGTCGCGAGCGTGCTGGCCGTGGCGGTGCTGGCGGCACTCGCCGTGCTCGCCGTACGCCGGCTGGCGGACAACGGGCGGCTCGACCCCGACGTCTGGCGGGTCCTCATCGATGAGCCCGACCTGCGCACCCTGCTGTGGGAAGGGCTGCTCGACACGCTGCGCGCCGCGGCGACCGGCATGGTGTTCGCCGTCGCGCTGGGAGTGGCCCTCGCCTTCGCCCGGCTGTCGCCCCGCCCCGATGTCCACCGGCCGGCTGCCGTGCTCGTCGAGACGCTGCGCGGCCTGCCACTGCTCATGCTGATCTTCTTCGCCTATCTGGGCCTGCCCGCGCTCGGCGTGAACCTCTCGGCCTTCTGGGCGCTGGTCCTCGGCCTCACGGCCTACAACGGCGCGGTGCTCAGCGAGATCTTCCGCGCCGGCGTCCTGTCCATCGACCGGGGCCAGACGGAGGCCGCGGCGGCGCTCGGGATGCGTGGCACGCAGATCTTCACCCTGATCCAGTTTCCGCAGGCGGTCCGCCGGATGTCGCCCACGCTGGTGAGCCAGCTGGTGACCCTGCTCAAGGACACCTCGCTCGGTTTCGTCATCGGCTATACCGAGCTGCTGCGGCAGGGGCGCACCGCGGTGGAGTACCTCGGCGGGCGGTACGCACTGCCCATCTACACGACGCTGGCCGTCATCTACATCGTCGTGAACGGCAGCCTGTCCCTGACGGCACGCTGGCTGGAGCGTCGCCAGTCCGTCCGCGCGGGCGGCTCGACCGGAGCAGCGGCCACCGGCACGGGCGCCGGCACGGGCGTCGACGCGGCCGCCTGAGCGCGCGTCGGCGACCCTGGGGTCAGCGGGCCAGGCCGATGGCGCGGGTCTCACGGACAACGGTGACCCGGATCTGGCCCGGGTAGGTCAGCTCGGACTCGATCTGCTTGGCGACGTCGCGGGCGAGCAGGTGCGCGGCATCGTCGTCGACGACCTCCGGGACAACCATGACCCGCACCTCGCGGCCGGCCTGCATGGCGAAGACCTTCTCGACGCCGGGCCGTTCCCCGGCGATCTGCTCGATCCGCTCCAGCCGCCTGACGTAGGACTCCAGGCTGTCGCGGCGCGCCCCGGGACGCCCCCCGGAGATCTGGTCCGCGGCCTGGGTCAGCACCGCGCCGATGGAACGCGGCTCGACCTCGTTGTGATGCGCCTCGATCGCGTGCACGACGTCCTCATGCTCACCGTAACGCCGGGCGATCTCCGCGCCGACCAGCGCGTGCGAGCCTTCCACCTCATGCGTCAGTGCCTTGCCGAGGTCGTGCAGCAGTGTGCCGCGCTTCGCGATGGCCGGTGGCAGCCGCAGCTCGGCGGCCATGATTCCCGCAAGATGCGCGCATTCGACGAGATGCGCCAGGACGTTCTGCCCGTAGCTGGTTCGATACCGCAGGCGCCCGAGCAGGGTGATCAGTTCCGGATGCATCTCGGCGATACCGACATCGATCAGTGCGTCCTCCCCGGCCCGGACGCATTTCGCCATCACCTCCCGCTCGGCGCGGGCGTATTCCTCCTCGATGCGGTGCGGATGGATACGCCCGTCCGACACCAGGGCCGCCAGGGTGATACGCGCCGTCTCCCGGCGCACCGGATCGAAACAGCTCAGCAGCACCGCCTCGGGAGTGTCATCGATAAGCACATTGACGCCGGTGACGGATTCGAACGCCCGGATGTTGCGCCCCTCCCGCCCGATGATGCGGCCCTTCATCTCGTCACTCGGCAGGTGCAGCACCGACACGACCGACTCGGCGGTCTGCTCGGAGGCCACCCGCTGGATGGCGAGGGTCACGATCCGGCGGGCGCGATCCTCCGCCTCCTCCTCCGCCCGGGCCTCGATCTCCCGTACCCGAACCGCGGCGTCGAGGCGCGCCTGGTCCTCAACCACCTTGACCAGTTCGGTGCGGGCTTCGGCGGAGGTCAGGCCGGCGGCACGTTCGAGCTCCTGACGCAGGCGGGTCTCCAGGTCGGTCAGCTCGGCACCGCGGCCACCCAGCTCCACCTCCCGGGCGGCGAGCTCCTCCTCCCGGGTCTCCAGCCGCCGAGCCCGGTCCTCGACGGCGGTGGCCTGGTCCGCCAGCCGCTGCTCGCGCTGCGCCACCCTGCTGTCCCAGCCACGCAGCTCCGCCCGTTGGGAGCGCAGGTCCTCCTCCAGCTCGGCGCGCAGCTGTTCGCGCTGCACCCGGATCGCCTCGAGCGCCTCCGTCCGGGCCTTCGAAGCACGCAGCTCGGCGTCCTCCGTGGCCCGCGCCCGGATCGCCTCCGCTGCCTCCTCGGCATGCCGACGGATCTGCGCGACGTCACGATCCACTCGCGCGATCTGCTCGGCGACGTCCTGCTCGGCGCGCCGCCGGATGCGGTCGGCGTCGTCCTCGGCGTCGCGGGCCTGCCGCCGCAGGTCGACCAGCTTCGCGGACAGGGTGGCCAGATCGTTTCGGGCTGCCTCCGCCAGTGCCGTCTCCACCTGGGCCGACTCCACCCGAGGTGCCTCTGCCTGGGCAGCCCCTACCATCGCGGCCCGTTCCTCGCCGGCTTCAGGCGCCTGTGGGTCGACCGACTCCGCGTGGGCCTGAGCGTCCGCCCGCGCATCGGGCGAAGGCTGACCATCCAGCCGAGCGGGAATGTCCGGCGTGGGCCGGGCCGCGCCGTCAGCTGCGACAGCGGTGTCAGCAGCGACAGTGGTGTCGGTGGTGTCAGTGACGGCCGTGGTGTCGGCGACGGCAGCATCCGCGGTGACAGCGGTATCCGCGGTGACAGCCGCGCCGGCGGTATCAGCCGTGACAGGGGTGCTGGCCGCAGGGGTGGGGTCAGCGGTGGAAGCGGTGGAAGCGCCGGCCGGTTCACCCTGCTTACCGAGAGCGACACCGCCGCCTACGCCGAGCGTTCCAGCCCGCACCAGGTGCAACAGAACGACGGTCAGACCGACCACCGCGAGAAGAAGCAGGACGAGAAGCGCTATGAGGGCGACACCCACGGTTGCTCCTCCCGCTTCTGTTCACGCCTGTGATGACAGGCGTGAGGTGCACGGGACCAAGACCAGCCAGCGAGCAGGCAGCACCTATCGACCGGTGCCCTAAATCAGGCCACCGGAGGGCACATCGGCACCGAAAGCCGAGCCTGCCGACAGCGCAGGACCACCGGCGGTCGAAGGAACACCGCCCTGATGTGAAGTTGGCCAGCTATCTGGAACCGCATACGCGCGGCTACCCTTGCACCTTTGTGAAAGGGTAGGTCTGTAACTTTCATTCGGTCAAGAAAAACATCGCCGATCCACCGCACCCGGACCGCCGGGAGGGAGCCACCCATTCAGCTTTGCCAGCGGCTCCGCGGCCGGCGCTGCACGCCCCGGTCCAGGCTGTCGACGTCGCTGTCCGCTTCTTCGGCCTCCTCTTCGACGACCGCCTCGACCGCCTCCTCGACGACTCGCCGGACGAGGTCGAGCGGATAGCCCTTTCGGGTGAGCAGGGCGGCCAGCCGGCGGGCCTGCACCGGCGCCGGCAGGCCCTCCATGGCACGAAGACGCCGGGCGACGAGGGAACGTGCGGTCACCTCCTCGTCCTCGGTGCCGACCGCCGCCAGGGCTTCCTCCGACACCTCGGGCTGCACCCCGCGCCGTCGCAGCTCGACGGCGAGCGCGCGACGGCCCAATCCCCGCCCAGCCCGGGCCGACGAGACGAACGCGGCCGCGAAGGCCTCATCGTCCACCAGACCAACCTCGGCCAGACGATCGAGAACCAGCCCGGCGATCTCCTCCTCGACGCCCCGGCGACTCAGCACCGCCGCGAGCTCTGCCCGGCTACGCGGCCGGGCCGCGAGCTGGTGCAGGCAGATCTCCCGCGCGGCTGCCAGCGGGTCGACCCGGCCCGCGCGGGCCGACGCCGCAGCGGTACCCGACGTACCCGACGAGCGGTCCGCTGCCGCCGGCCCGACCTCCCCCTTCACCACATCCTGCACAGCTGACGACAGCTCGGGCGGGAACACGGCACCCCGGGTCAGAGGTCGACCGGAACCGGAGCGGGCGCATCCGCGTCAGCGTCCAGCGCCGGCGTTATACCGAGCTTCTCCTTGATCCGCTTCTCGATCTCGTTCGCCAGATCAGGATTGTCGCGCAGGAATGAACGCGCATTTTCCTTGCCCTGGCCGAGCTGGTCGCCGTCGTAGGTGTACCAGGCGCCGGACTTGCGAATGATGCCGTGCTCGACACCCATGTCGATGAGGGAGCCCTCACGGCTGATGCCGCCGCCGTAGACGATGTCGAACTCGGCCGTCCGGAAAGGTGGCGCCATCTTGTTCTTGACGACCTTCACCCTGGTTCGGTTACCGACGGCTTCCTGCCCGTCCTTCAGGGTCTCGATGCGACGGACATCCAGCCGGACGGAGGCGTAGAACTTCAACGCCTTGCCACCGGTGGTCGTCTCCGGGGAGCCGAACATGACGCCGACCTTCTCCCGGAGCTGGTTGATGAAGATCGCGGTCGTGCCCGAGTTCGCGAGCGCGCCGGTGATCTTCCGCAACGCCTGGGACATCAGCCTGGCCTGCAGGCCGACGTGGCTGTCACCCATCTCGCCCTCGATCTCGGCACGTGGCACGAGGGCAGCCACCGAGTCGATGACGATGATGTCCAGCGCGCCGGAGCGGATCAGCATGTCCGCGATCTCCAGCGCCTGCTCCCCCGTGTCGGGCTGGGAGACCAGCAACGCGTCCGTGTCGACGCCCAGCTTGCCCGCGTACTCGGGGTCAAGCGCGTGCTCCGCGTCGATGAAGGCCGCGATGCCACCGGCCGCCTGGGCGTTAGCCACAGCGTGCAGGGCGACCGTGGTCTTTCCGGACGACTCCGGCCCGTAGACCTCGATGATGCGCCCACGGGGAAGACCCCCGATACCGAGCGCGACATCGAGCGCGATCGATCCGGTCGGGATCGCCTGGATCGGCGGCCTGGTGTCATCCCCCAGGCGCATGACCGAGCCCTTGCCGAACTGCTTGTCGATCTGCGCAAGGGCGTTCTCCAACGCCTTCTCGCGGTCGGGTCCAACCATTGGAGTTACTCCATGCAGAGGTCGTCGAGTCTTGGCCACGATCCGACGCTAGGGGGTGGGTCCGACAGTTTCGAGAGCCGGGTCGCTTCTGTGGACATCGGAGAGCATGTGGACAACAGTAGCCGAACATTCGTTCGAAGCCTCAACGACACGCCGTGGCTCACCCGAACGGGTGGCCCCACCGCTCCCCGCACACCTGCCGGGCCGGGTTCCGGCGCCACTCGGCCACCACCCACTGCCGCTCGGCCACCACTCACCCGCCACTGCCGCCACTCGGCCACCACCCGTGGCCGCCCACAGCCGCGGCCATCCGCCGCCACCGGCTGCCACCAACTCGACGCCGGGCCCACCAAGGTGCCGGCGTCAGCGGTCGCGAGCCGGCACGTCGAACTCGT
The DNA here is from genome assembly GCF_001306465.1 of Frankia sp. R43. NCBI lineage: Bacteria > Bacillati > Actinomycetota > Actinomycetes > Frankiales > Frankiaceae > Frankia > Frankia sp. R43. The sequence continues at coordinate 1,395,097 of NZ_LFCW01000001.1, forward strand.
CACATACCGCGCGCCACACCTGCTTGGCGTCGTCCCCCCGCCGCAGCGCCGCCTCCACCGTCGCCCCACCCAGACCGGCGATCACGTGGTCGCGTGCGAGCGAGTCGGCGTAGGCAGCGCCGAACTGCTTGTTCATGTTCGCCCAGAACTCGGTCAGTCGCACCGCTCCAGTCTGCACGCCGCCGACCGCGCCCCAGCCACGGCCGGGTCCTCATACCGGCGACCGTCCGGTGACCGTCCGGCGACGCCGGGCGGACCCGGCCGTGGACCGCGGGATTTGTGTCGGTGGCAGGAAGCAGACTGATGCCGTGACCGCCTCGGACGTCCCGGACCCCCTCGCCGCCTTCACGGCCCCGACCCGAGAGTGGTTCGCCTCGTCCTTCGCGGCGCCGACCCCGGCCCAGTCCGAGGCCTGGTCGGCCGTGTCCCGAGGCGCGAGTGCCCTGGTGGTGGCGCCGACCGGGTCCGGCAAGACGCTCGCGGCCTTCCTGTGGTCGCTGGACGGTCTGGCTCGTTCCAGCCCTCCGGCGGACCCGACGCTGCGCTGCCGGGTGCTGTATGTGAGCCCGCTCAAGGCACTCGCGGTCGACGTCGAGCGCAACCTGCGGGCGCCGCTCGCCGGCATCCGGGCCGCCGCCGCGCGGCTGGGTCAGCCCGTCCCGGAGGTGTCCGTCGGTGTCCGCTCCGGCGACACTCCAGCGGCCGAACGCCGATCATTCGGCCGGACTCCGCCCGACATCCTGATCACCACGCCGGAGTCGCTGTTCCTGATCCTCACCAGCGCCGCCCGCACAGCCCTGCGCGGCGTCCGGACTGTGATCGTCGACGAGGTCCACGCTGTCGCGGGCACCAAGCGGGGCGCGCATCTGGCACTGAGTCTGGAACGCCTCGACGATCTGCTCGATGCCCCGGCGCAGCGGGTCGGGCTGTCCGCGACCGTGCGCCCGGTGGAGGAGATCGCCCGTTTCCTCGGCGGGCCACACCCGGTGACGGTCATCCGACCGCCGTCCGAGAAGACGCTTCAGATCGAGGTGGCCGTCCCCGTCGAGGACATGGCGAACCTCGACGAGACACCGACACCGACACCGACACCAACACCAACGACGCCGCCACAGGTCCTGCCACTGGAGGCCGTCGCCGAGGGGCCCGCCGCCGGCCCGGGCCCGCGCGCGTCGATCTGGCCCGCGGTCGAGGAGCGAGTGCTGGATCTGATCCTCTCCCATTCCTCGACGATCGTCTTCGTGAACTCGCGGCGGCTGGCCGAGCGCCTGTGCGCCCGGCTCAACGAGCTGTACGCCGACCGCATCGAGCAGGCTGCGGCCTTCGGACAGGCCACGGCGTTCGAACAGGCCACGGCTGGCGGGCAGACCGCGGTGAAGAGCACCGGGCGTCTGTCACCGGCGGATCTGATGGGTCCGGCCGGTGGCGCCGCGCCACCGGTGGGCGTCGAGGTCGCGCGTGCCCACCACGGCAGCGTGAGCCGGGAGCAGCGCCTGCTGATCGAGGACGATCTGAAGTCCGGGCGGCTGCCCGCCGTGGTCGCGACCTCCAGCCTCGAGCTGGGCATCGACATGGGCGCGGTCGATCTGGTCGTGCAGATCGAGTCACCGCCGAGCGTCGCGGCCGGTATGCAGCGGATCGGGCGGGCAGGCCACCAGGTCGGCGCCGCGAGCCGGGGCGTGGTCCTGCCCAAGCACCGCTCCGACCTGCTGGAATGCGCCGTCGTCGCCGAGCGGATGCGCTCCGCGCAGATCGAGGCCGTCCGTTACCCGCGCAACCCGCTGGACGTGCTGGCGCAGCAGATCGTGGCGATCCTCGCGATGGAGGACCGCGAGGTGGACGAACTGGGCGCGCTGGTTCGCCGTGCGGCACCGTTCGCGGGCCTGCCCGGCTCGGCGTACGAGGGCGTCCTGGACATGCTGGCCGGGAGGTATCCGTCCGACGACTTCGCCGAGCTGCGTCCCCGCATCACCTGGGACCGGGCCACTGGTGTGCTCGCGAGCCGGCCCGGGGCGCAGCGGCTCGCCGTCACCAGCGGCGGCACCATTCCCGACCGCGGCATGTTCGGTGTCTTCCTGCTCGGGGAGAAGGCCAGCCGGGTCGGCGAGCTCGACGAGGAGATGGTCTACGAGTCGCGCATCGGCGACGTCGTGCTGCTCGGCTCGTCGAGCTGGCGCATCGAGGAGATCACGCCGGACCGGGTGCTCGTCACGCCCGCGCCCGGCCGGCCCGGCCGACTGCCCTTCTGGCACGGCGACGCGCCAGGCCGGCCCGCCGAGCTGGGCCGTGCCCTCGGCGCGTTCCTGCGGGAGCTGGCCACGCTGGCGCCCGCGGCGGCGACGGCCCGCGTCCGCGCGGCCGGGCTGGACGACTGGGCCGCCGGCAACCTGCTGAGCTACCTGGACGAGCAGCGGGCGGCCACCGGGCACCTCTCCGACGACCGGCATCTGGTCGTCGAACGGTTCCGGGATGAGCTGGGTGACTGGCGGCTCGCCGTCCATTCGCCGTTCGGGGCGCCGGTGAACGCGCCCTGGGCGCTGGCGATCGGTGCCCGCCTGCGGGAACGGTACGGCTCCGAGGTGCAGATCATGCACACCGACGACGGTGTGGTGGCCCGCGTCCCGGACGCGGCCGAGGCGCCCCGGGCGGAGCTGGTCGTCTTCGACCCCGCGGAGATCGAGGCGGTCGTGCGGGCCGAGGTCGGCGGCAGTGCCCTGTTCGCGAGCCGCTTCCGCGAGTGCGCGAGCCGGTCCCTGCTGCTGCCACGCCGCACCCCCGGCCGGCGCACACCGCTGTGGCAGCAGCGCCAGCGCAGCGCGCATCTGCTGTCGGTCGCCGCCACGTTCGGCGACTTCCCGGTGGTGCTCGAGACGATGCGCGAGTGCCTGCAGGACGTCTACGACGTGCCGGCCCTGGTCGGGTTGATGCGCGAGGTCGACGCACGGTCGCTGCGGGTCGTCGAGGTGGAGACCGCGGCGCCCTCCCCGTTCGCCTCGTCGCTGCTGTTCGGCTATGTCGCGGCGTTCATGTACGACGGCGACGCCCCGCTGGCCGAGCGCCGCGCCCAGGTCCTCTCCCTCGACAGCTCGCTGCTCGCCGAGCTGCTCGGCGAGACGGAGCTGCGGGAGCTCATCGATCCCCGCGTGCTCGAACGGATCGTCGCCGAGCTGCAGCGGCTGGTGCCCGAACGGCACGCGCGGGACGCGGAGTCCGCGGCCGATCTGCTGCGGGTGCTCGGGGATCTGAGCCTGGAGGAGGCCGCCGCCCGCGGCGTGGAGCACTCCTGGCTGGAATCGCTGGAGCGGGCCGGTCGCGCGATCCGGGTACGGATCACCGGGGCCGAGCGGTGGGTTCCGGTCGAGGACGCGGGCCGACTGCGCGACGCGCTCGGCGTGGCACTGCCGGTCGGCGTTCCAGCCGCGTTCACCGAGCCGGTGCGTGATCCGCTCGGTGACCTGATCTCACGCTACGCCCGCACACACGGCCCGTTCGAGTCAGCGGATGTCGCCGGCCGTTTCGGGCTCGGCGTCGCGGTGGTCGAAGGCGTGCTCGAGCGGCTCACCGCCGAGGGGCGCCTGGTCCGCGGCGAGCTGCACCCGGACCGCGCGGGTGAGCAGTGGTGCGACGCGGGGGTGCTGCGCTCGCTGCGCCGGCGCAGCCTCGCCGCGTTGCGCAAGGAGGTCGAGGCCGTCCCGGTCCGGGCGATGGGCGAGTTCCTGCCAGCCTGGCAGTCGGTGACGACCCGGCGCGGCCGGGGCGTCGACGGGGTGTTGCGTGCCATCGAACAGCTCCAGGGCGCGCTGGTGCCGGCGAGCTCGCTGGAGCAGCTGGTGCTGCCGTCCCGGGTCAGCGACTACGCGCCGGCGATGCTCGACGAGCTGTGCGCCACGGGCGAGGTGCTGTGGGCCGGTTCCGGCGGGCTTCCCGGTAACGACGGGTGGCTCACCCTCGTCCTGGCGGAGACCGCCGAGGACCTGCTGCCGCAGCCCGACCCGGACGCGGCGGCGGGCCAGACCCACCGCGCCATCCTGGACGCGCTCGCGGACGGCCAGGCGCTGTTCTTCCGCGGCCTCTCCGACCGGGTGGGCAGCCTCGACGACGCCGGGCTCGTCGAGGACACCGCCCTCGCGAGCGCCCTGTGGGATCTGGTGTGGGCCGGTCTGGTCACCAACGACACGCTCGCCGCGCTGCGCGTCCAGCTCGGAGCGGGCCATCCGGCGCAGCCGAGCCGCCGGGCCCCCCGCGGCCGGGTGGCCCGGCTCGGCCGCGGGCGGCCCGCGATGCCACGCCGGACCGGCCCTCCGACGGTCGGTGGCCGGTGGTCGCTGCTCCCCGAGCGGGAGAGCGACCCGACCCGGCGCGCGCACGCGCTGGCCGAGGCGCTGCTGGAGCGGCACGGCATCGTCACCCGCGGTGCGGTCGCCGCCGAGCACACGCCGGGCGGCTTCGCGGCGGTCTACCGAGTGCTGGCGGCGTTCGAGGAGGCGGGGCGCTGCCGCCGCGGCTACTTCGTCGAGTCGCTGGGTGCGGCGCAGTTCGCCGTCCCGGGCGCCGTCGACCGGCTCCGCGCCATCGCCGCGGCTCAGCGCGACGCCGCTGACCAGCCCAGCTGGGCGGCCGCCGGACCGTTCGCCATGGGCGCGGGCATGGCAGGAGCCGGCATGGCGGGCGCGGGCGCCGGGCACGTCGCGAGCGCGCGCCTGGCCGGCGGGGCGGGTTTCGGTATGCCGCGTCCGGGTGAAGCCGATGCGCGGGCTGTCGTGCTCGCCGCTGCGGATCCGGCGAATCCGTACGGCGCCGCGCTGCCGTGGCCCCCACGCCCGGCGGCTGCGGGCGAAGGCGAGGGATCCGGTCACCGCGCCGGCCGCAAGGCGGGCGCGGTCGTCGTTCTCGTCGATGGTGAGCTGGTGCTCTACGTCGAACGCGGCGGCCGCACGCTGCTGTCGTGGTCGGACACCCCGGCGCTGCTCGGCCCGGCGGTGGAGGCCCTCGCGCAGGCCGTCCGCGCCGGAGCGCTCGGCCGCCTGACCGTGGAGAAGGCCGACGGCGTCGCGGTGGTGGGCAGCGGGCTCGGCGTGGCCCTGGAGGCCGCGGGTTTCCATCCGACCCCGCGCGGGCTGCGGCTACGCGCATGAGCGCATCGAACAGATCACCCGAGAACGAGCCACCCGCGAAGGGGCCACCCGAGCATGGGTCGACCGATCACGGGTCGACCGATCACGGGTCGACCGATCACGGGTCGACCGATCACGGGTCGACCGAACGCGGGCCTTCCGGGCGGGGATCCCGAGGGCAGACGGCCGATCCCACCCCATGGGACCCGCGGCTGCGTGCCCTGACGCTCGGCCTCGTCAGCACGGTGACGCTGATCGCGTTCGAGGCGATGGCGGTCATCACCGTGCTGCCGAAGGTCGCCGAGGATCTGTCCGGCCTGTCCCTCTACGGCTGGACGACCAGCGGGTTCTTCCTCGGGCTGCTGGTCGGAGTCGTGATCGCCGGTGCGGAGAGCGACCGGGTCGGAGCGGCCCGGCCACTCACCGCCGGGCTGGTGCTGTTCGGCGCGGGGCTCGCCGTGGCCGCGCTGGCACCGAACATGTGGATCCTGGTGGCCGGCCGGGTCCTGCAGGGGCTGGGCGGCGGTGCCGTACCGGCCATCCTTTACGCGACGATCGGCCGCGCCTATCCGGAATCGCAGCGTCCCCGGATGTTCGCGGTGACGGCCACCGCCTGGGTGCTGCCCGGCCTGATCGGGCCGGCGACCGCCGCGCTCGTCGCCGAGCACGCCGGGTGGCGCTGGGTTTTCGGCGGGCTGATACCGCTTGTCGCGGTGGCCGGCACCGGCACTGTCCGCGCGCTGCGAGGTGTGCCGGCCCCGACCACGGTGGACGTCGCGCCGACCGCGCCGCGCCTGATCGCGGCGCTGCGGGTGAGCGTCGGTGCCGGTCTGGTTCTCGCCGGGCTGACCGGCCGGTCGGCGCCGGGGCTGGCGCTCATCGCCGTCGGATCCGTGCTGGCCTACCAGCCGGTGCGCGCGCTGCTCCCGGCAGGCACCCTGCGGGCCCGGCCCGGCATCGCGGCCGCGGTGGCCGCCCGCGGACTGTTGACGTTCGCCTTCTTCGGCACCGACACGTTCGTCCCGCTGGCGATCACGGCGGCCCGGCATGAGCCGACCATCGTGGCGAGCGCGGCCGTGACCGCGGTGACGGTCACCTGGACGACCGGTTCCTGGACGCAGGCGCGGCTGGCCGGCCGGGTCCCGGGCCGTGTCCTGATAGGCACCGGGCTGCTCGCGGTCTCCGCGGGCACGGCGGGTTTCGCGCTGGTGCTGGTCGACGCGGTGGCACTCGCGGTGCCGATCGCCTGCTGGGCGGTCGCCGGGCTCGGGATGGGCCTGGCCTACTCCCCGATCGCCAGCCTCGTGCTCGCCGAGACGCCACCTGAACGCCACGGCACCGCGTCGAGCGCGGTGACCCTGTCGGACAACCTGGGAACCGCGCTGGGCACCGGCCTCGGCGGCGCGGCGGTCGCGGCCAGCGAGGCGGCGAACGGCACTCCCGACCTGGGGCTCGCGACCGTGTTCGGGCTGACTGTGATCGTCGCGGCCCTGGGCGCCCTGGTGGTGCGCCGGGCGCCCTCCCGGATCTTCCCCGCCGCGGATTCGACCCCCGCCGCCAGCTGAGCCGACCGGCCCTTCTCAGCCGTACCCGCGATTCGGTCACCGCCAGTTCGGAGGCACCGCCAGTTCGGAGGCACCGCCAGTTCGGAGGCACTATCGAGAGGTGCCCGAAGGCGACACGGTCTGGCTCACGGCGCGCCGGCTCGACGCGGCGCTGCGCGGTCAGCATTTGCTGCGGTCGGACTTCCGGATGCCGTCGCTGGCAACCGCCGACCTGCGCGGGCGGGAGGTCCTCGAGGTATGCGCGCGGGGCAAGCACCTGCTGCTGCGCGTCGACGGCGGCCTGACGCTGCACACCCACCTCCGCATGGAGGGTTCCTGGCACCTGTACCGGCCAGGCTCACGGTGGTCTGGCGGGCCGGCCTGGCAGATCCGGGTCGTGCTGGTCACCGCGGTGCAGGTAGCGGTGGGTTACCGGCTGCCGGTCGTCGACCTGCTACCGACCGCCTCGGAGGACCGGGTCGTCGGGCACCTCGGCCCGGACGTGCTCGGCGCCGACTGGGATCTCGACCGCGCCGTCGCCAACCTGCTGGCGGATCCGACCCGCGAGATCGGCGTCGCGCTACTCGATCAGCGCATGCTGGCCGGTCTGGGCAACATCTGGCGGACGGAGGCGTGTTTCCTCGCCGGCGTCAGCCCCTGGACCCCGGTCGGCGAGGTGCGTGACCTTCCCGGTCTGGTCCGCCGCGCCCAGGCGATGGTCAGGGCCGGGGCGCGGGGCGGTCACCAGGTGACGACTGGTTCCGCCCGCCCGGGCGAACAGCATTGGGTGTACGGGCGCGCAGGCAGGCCGTGTCGGCGCTGCGGCACGCTTGTCCGCCGGCTGGATCGGCGGGTCTCCACCCAGAGTTCGTCCGAACGCGGATCGCCGGGACGTAGCCGCGGACCCGGTGAGCGGGGCCCGCGCCTCGACGTCCGGCGTGACCAGGGCCGGCACGCTGATGGTGCCGGCAGTTCCGCCGACGTCCGCGTCGACGTCGGCGGTGGCAACGATCGGGTCACCGCATGGTGTCCGACCTGCCAGCCAGGGCCGGTGCCGGAGCCACCGGCCGGCTGACCGCAGGCGTGGCCCGGCCACCGGGCCGGGTCTCAGACCCTGCTGGCCGCCAGCAGGCGGGCCCGGCCGCGGGTGAACGCGCCCTCCGCGGCCTTCACGCTGATCGACAGATCATCCGCCGCCTGACGGGTGGTCCGGCCGGCGGCGCGGGCCATCATGATCTGCCGTTCCCGACCGCGGAGCCGGCGGGTCTGGTCGAGCAGCCAGAGCGCCTCCGCACGGTCGCAGGTCGAGTCCTCGGGACCGGGGTCGCTGGGTGCCGCGACGCTGCGGGCCATCGCGCGGTCCGCGCGCATCCGCGCACGGTGGTGGTCCACACACAGCCGCAGCACCGTCGTGGTCAGGAACTGACCGACCCGATGGCTGTCGAGGTTGCGGAACCCGGCGGCACGGACAAGTGCCTCCTGCGCGCAGTCCTCCGCGTCGGCGGTGCTCGGCAGCCGCCGACGGGCGATGTGCACCAGTCGCTCGCGGTGCGGAAGGACCAGTGACCACCGGTCGCCGCTGAACGGCTGGTCGACGTCCGTGAGTGCGCCTGCCTCATCGGGTACCTGCCGGGCAGGCTCCTGGTTCGGGGATTCGATATCGTCCCCACTGATTTGCGTCATGGCACTTCCACCTGCCTGGCTGCGTCATGCCATCCGGACGTCCGGGACCGCCGGTCTGGCCATCGCACGGCGGCGATGAAAACGTGGAAGACGCTCCCCTTCGTCATCCAGCGCCACAATCGCCGATCGGACATCTGGGACATTAGGCCAAACCGCGCTTGTGCGCCATAACCGAGGTCACATACCCAAACCTACATGCCCCTCGAAGGTGCCAACCCGGGTGCACACCAGAAAGTCCAAAAAGAATTAACTGCATAGTCGCTGTGCACTTAGTGGGATGACCTTTGCCTCGCCGTTCCAGCCGAAAGTCGCTGCCAGACAGGCGGAACCGGCCGTTGCCGCCGGCCGGAAAGGGCAGGCCGCGGCGGACGGACGTTAAACGGACGTCACACCTGAGAGAATCGTGCCAGATCAGGCCGGGCGGCCCGGCCCGCCCGATCCCAGCAGTTCCGATAGCCCATCGGCGTAGGTGCGCAGGCGTTCGACGTCAGCCGTGAGCTCCGCGAGCCGCGGGGACGAGCCCGCGACCGTGACGGCGCCGACGATCTGCGTGGCCGCGGCCAGCAGGCCGTCGAGCAGGTCCGCGGCCTGGTCCATGCCCGCCAGCAGCCGGGCGGAGGTGGTGCTGATCTCGGCCCGCACCGCCGGATCCGACACCGCACGCAGCGCGGACTCGCAGGCCAGCACCCTGCGGGCGGTCGATCGGAGGTCGTCGACCAGGCGGGCGGCGGTCTCGGTGGCCCGCAACACCTGCGCGGCGGCCGGACGAGCCTCGACCGCGAGCAGCAGGGCGGCGAGAGCGGCCAGCCCGGCCTCGCCGCGGCGCAGCGCACGCGCGGCCGCGGACCGGCGTATCTCCATGGCCTTCAGCGGAGCGACGCGCGGCACGGGCAGCCCGGTATCCGGAGACGTTCGGAACTCCCGAAACGACACAGCGGCCTGAACGAGGGCTGCCGCGCCGAAACCCAGCCAACCCCATTCATCGGCGGCGACGGCCGCCACCGGCGAGGCGGCAGCGGCGGCGGCCCAGATCCGGGCGGAATTCAACGCACGCCGACGGGCCCGCCGGAACGGCCGGTCGAGCCGGCGGTGTGAGTTCTCGAACGAACGACGTTCGACGTCCGCCCGCAGCCAGTCCGGAAGACCGGGAGTGACCGCCGCGACCGCACCGGAGAAGCCGAATCCGCCAGCGTCGTCAGCGAGACCGATAAAGTGCGAAAAACTTCTGCGTTGACGGCCGGATCGGGGTTCTTCGAAACCGCCGGACATACTCTGTGTCCCACCGGGAACATTCCGGGTGACCGCCGGCCCGAAATCTGCGAAGTTCTTCGAATCACGCGGCTCGGCGGGAACCTGCGGTGCGGGCGCGGCCCGCCTCGGCGCGGACCGGTGCTCAGCCTCGGGCGCGGCCGGAGGCTGCGGGCCCACGGGCGGCGAACCGGGCTCGCCGGGGCTTCCCGCCACGTCGGTCATCAGCAGCCTTCCGGTATGAGCGCATGCGGTGGCAGCGCGCGTCCGCGGCAGTGTCAGCGCGTATCCGGCAACGTCAGCGCGCGTCCGGCGACGTCTGGGCATCATCCGATGCCTTCTCCAACGACGGGCGCGGACCACCAGTGCCGCTGGTGCCACTGGTGCCGCCAGCGCCACCGCCAGGCCGAGCGGCTTCGACCGCGGGCGCCTCCGGGGCCCCCTGATCGCCGACGTGAGGCGCCACGCCCGTGGAACCGGCCGCCGGCGCGGCTGCGGGCGGCAGGGACGCCCTCAGCTCCGCCAGGCGCCCCATCGCCTGCGCGTCCATGGTGGCCCGCTGCACCTCGATCATCTGAGCTTCCAGGCCCTGCGACGCCAGCTCCTGGCGGCCCCGAGCCACCGCGTAACGCTTCTCGATCTTGTCCCGGACGTCGGCGAGCGTCGGGACGTCTCCGGCCGGCGGGAGCGAGGTCATCTGCTCCATCACCTTGCCCATCTGCTCGTGCATCGCCGCATGCTCGATCTGGGTGAGCAGGCGGGCCCGCTCGGCCTGCAGGCGCCGCACGCGCAGGGCGTTGTCCTCGACGGCGACCCGGGCCTGGGCGGCCGACTCGGCCGCCTGCCGCTGGAGCAGCTTGAGATCCTCCAGCGCCGACTCCGCGGAGATGAGCCGGCTCGCGAACGCCTGAGCGGCCTGCTCGTACCGGGCCGCCGCCGCGAGATCACCGGCGGCGCGGCCGTTGTCCGCGAGCACGAGGGCCGATCGGGCCGACTCGGTGAGGTTCGTGACCTCCTCGATCTGGCGGCCCAGCTTCATCTCGATCTGGCGTTGGTTGCCCACGACGAGCGCCGCCTGCGAGACGAGCCGCTCGTGCTGCGCACGCGCCTCGTCCATCGCCTGCTCGAGCTGGATCTTCGGATCCGCCTTCTCCTCGAACGCGACCTCGGCCCGCTTGGACAGGTAGCGGAAGGCCTTGCGAACAACATTCGCCATTGCTCGATCGTCCCACGCGCAGGGCGATCCGGAGAGTCGACGAGTGTCACTGATCTGACCGCCCTCGCCCGCACCCGGTGGTCGGGCCGGGCCGCAGGGCCGGGCCGCAGGGCCGGCCTGCAGGGCCGGGCTCGGGCAGGCTCGGGGCGCGCCGTCAGACCATCGCCTGGAACATCCAGTGCTGCTCCTCGAGATCGCGGATCACCGCGATGAACAGATCCTGCGTCACCGGGTCCGGCTCGGCGGTGAGATCCATCCGGGTACGCATCCTGGTGATCATCCCGGCGAGTACGTCCGTGATGAGGCGGATTGCCTTCTCGTCACCGATGTAGCCGCTCTCGACGCCGTGCAGATGGCTGCCGCGGGCGACGGTGGTGGCCTGACCGTCGGGGTTGACCCCGATCGCGACCGCCCGCTCGGCGGCCATGTCCGTGTACCGGCGTCCGAGGTCGACCACGTCGTCCAGTTGGCGGTGAACCGTGCGGAAGTTCCGCCCGATGACGTTCCAGTGCAGCTGCTTGCCCAGCAAGGAAAGATCGATCAGGTCTACGACCGCGCCCTGAAGGGCCTCCCCGACGACGACACGCGCCTCGTCGGACAGCGGACTGCGGATGGCGCTCATGGCTTTCCTCCCGGAAGGTTTCGGACACGTCCGCATCAGGACGTGCCCACCGAGAGGAGTCGTATGCAGGCCGGCCGCTCTAGGCGGCGCGATCCACCACCGCCGGCCGCGCCGGCACGACGACCGCCGTGGCGCCGACCGGCGCCGGGGCGCCCACAGCCAGCTCGGCAAGCTCCAGATCGTCGCTGACCTCACGCAGGAGATCGGCGAGACGTACCCCCAGCGCATCGCAGATCGAGGCAAGCAGTTCGGAGCTCGCCTCCTTCTGACCACGCTCCACCTCGGAGAGGTAGCCGAGCGACACTCTGGCGGCCGACGACACCTCCCGCAACGTGCGGCGCTGATCCTGTCGGCGGCGGCGCAATGCCTCGCCGATCACGCGTCGGAGCAGGACCATCGAGCCTCCTCCTTCATCCACGGGCTGGCTTCACCGTATACCCGCCGAGCCCGTTTCCGGGGCGTCGTTGATGCGACTGTAACGCTGTAAGCACACCCGGACCGGGTCAATCCGCGATCAGGGCACCCCTGAGCCGCGCCGAGGCCCGCCGGTCAGCGCGGCCCGGTCGGCACCCACGGGCCGAAGTCGCCCGCGGCCGCCACTCCGGTGAGGACACGCCGCAGCACATCCAGGGCCTGGACCACGGCGAACTCACGAACCCGGCGCCGGTCACCAGGCAGCCGCACCGTGCGTGTGGTCGCCCCGTCCGGGCCGGCGAGCCCGACGTGCAACGTGCCGACAGGCTTCCCCTCCTGCTCGTCCGGGCCGGCGACACCGGTGGTGGCCAGCCCATAGGTGGCGCCGAGCCGCTCCCGCACCCCGGCTGCCATGGCCACCGCCGTCTCCGGCGACACCGCGCCCACGGTCTCGAGGATCGCGGGGTCGACCCCCAGCGCGGAGCTCTTCACCTCGGTCGCGTAGGCGACCACCCCACCGCGCAGCACCGCGCTCGCACCGGGGACGTCGGTCAGCCGGCCGGCGAGCAGCCCCCCGGTCATCGACTCCGCGACGGCCAGCGTCGCTCCCCGGGCGCCCAGCAGATCCAGGACGACCTTCTCGAGCGAGTCGTCGTCGACACCGTACAGCCCGGGGCCGAGCGCCACCCGCGCCGCCGCCTCGACCGGAGCGATCAGCTCCTGGGCGGCGAGGCGATCAGCGGCCCGCGCCGTGATCCGCACCCGGGTCTGGCCACCGCTGGCCAGGAAGGCGATCCGCGGGTTCCCGAGCGGCTCGAGCCTGGTGACCTCGTCCGCGAGCGCCTCCGCGACCATCGACTCCCACATGCCGGCAGTCCGCAGCACCCGGTGCACGACGACCGCCGGCTCACCGGCCCGACGCAGGATGTCCGGCAGCACGCTGCGGGTGAACATGTCCTTCATCTCGAACGGGACCCCCGGCATGGCGTAGACCACGCCGGAGCCGATCTCCATCCGGATGCCCGGCGCCGTGCCCGGCACGTTGGGCAGGGCCTGCGCGCCGACCGGAAGGTCCGCCTGGCGGAAGTTCATCTCGGGCACCCCGCGCCCGCCCGAGCCGGCCCGGCTGCGCCCCATCTCCTCGAACCGGCGGCGCAGCGTCGCCTCCTCGGCCGCGTCGCGGTGCAGGCCCACCCCGGCCGCCTGCGCGATGCCCTCACGGGTGAGGTCGTCCTGGGTCGGGCCGAGCCCGCCGGTGAGGACGACCGCGTCGGCCCGGCCGAGCGCCGCGACGATCGCCGTGGCGATGTCCGCGATCACGTCCCCGACCACGATCGACGTCGACACCTGGACCCCGACGTCCGCCAGCTGGCCACCCAGCCAGGCCGCGTTGCCGTTCACGATGTCGCCGTAGAGGAGCTCGTCCCCCACCGCGAGCAGCTCAGCGCGCATCGGTCTCCTCTGTTCGGGCTCCAGCCGCAGCGCTGGCCCCGGCCCCGGCCCGGCGACGCAGCGCGAGCGCACGATAGACATAGTCCGCACCGGTCACCACGGCCACGATGACGCCACAGCCGAGAATCACCGCCCGGCCCGTCGCCGCGAACCCGTCGAGCGGGAGCACGTAGAGGCCGAGCGAGATGTTGAGCAGAAGTGTCTTCGCCTTGCCGCCACGGCTCGCGGCGATCACTCCGAAGCGGATGACCCACAGCCGCAGCAGCGTCACCCCGATCTCGCGGACGGCGACCAGCACCGTGACCGCCCAGGGCAGCTCGTCCAGCAGCGACAGCGAGACCAGGGCGGCACCGGTGAGCGCCTTGTCGGCGATGGGATCGACCAGAATCCCGAAATCGGTGATCAGACCGCGCCGACGGGCGATCGTGCCGTCGATCTGGTCGGTGATGGCGGCGACGGCGTAGGCCGCGAAGGCCGCGTAACGCCAGCCGTCGGTGTCCGGGCCGGCGAACAGAAAGCCCACGAAGACCGGAACCAACGCCAACCTGATGATGGTGAGCACGTTGGCGATGTTGAGCACCGGCGGCTTGGGCTCTGGGGGTTTGGGCGCCGGGGGGTTGGGCGCCGACCGCTCGGGCTCCGTCCGCTCCGGCCGTTGTCCGACCGCTCGGGCCGACGGTGTCCCGCCCGCCAGCACCGGCCCGCCCGCCAGCACCGCCGGATCCGTCCCGGCGGCCGCGCCGCCGGGTGAGGGACCCGCAACGGGACCGGTCACGCCGAACCCGGCGACTGGCCGACCGCACCGCTGAGCGCGGCCTGGCCCTCGCCCACGGCCGGCACCGCGTTGGCCAGCATGGCGTTGGCCGGCGCGACAGCGGCCGGCGCGGAGGCGGCCCGCACCGGCGTGACGGCGGCACGGTCGAGCACATCGGTGAACTCCACGACCAGGTCGACGCCTTCCGCCGCCACAACCCGGGCGGCGACAAGGTCACCGACGCGCACGCCGCCGTAGGCCGATCCATCGCCGTGGCCCGACCCGTCGGGGCGGCTGGTGGGGAGCCGGACGGTGCAGGCGCCGTCGGCGTCGGCCTGCTGGTGCCCGGCGCAGCCGAACGCCAGACCGCCGCCGACCTCCTCGACGAGGACCTCGACCGTCGTGCCCACCCGGCGCTCGGCCCGGGCCGCCGTCAGCTGCTCGACGAGGTCGGTGACGTCGGCGCGGCGGCGCTCGATCTCGTCGGGATCGAGATGACCGTCCATTCCGGCGGCTTCGGTGCCCTCTTCGTCGGAGTAGCCGAAGACACCGACGACATCGAGATCTGCACGCTCCAGGAAGTCCATGAGGATGTCGACATCCTCCTCGGTCTCGCCCGGGAAGCCGACGATGACGTTCGACCGCGCGCCGAGATCGCCGAGCAGCCCACGGGCCCGGCGCAGCAGGTCCAGAAAGTCGTCGGTCCCACCGAACCGGCGCATCCGGCGCAGCACCGCGGGGCTGGCGTGCTGGAAGGAGAGGTCCAGGTAGGGGGCCAGACCCGGCGTCGTCAGCAGCACCTCGAGCAGCGACGGACGCAGCTCGGCCGGCTGTAGGTACACCGTCCGGACACGGACGATCCCCGGGACCTCGGCCAGCCGCGGCAACAGCTTCTCCAGCGCCCGCAGGTCACCGAGATCCTTGCCGTAGGACGTGGAGTTCTCGCTGACGAGCACCAGCTCGCGCGCTCCCTGCGTGGCCAGCCACTCGGCCTCGGCCAGCACCTGCTCCGGCGGGCGGGAGACATGGGAGCCACGGAACGACGGAATGGCGCAGAACGCACAGCGCCGGTCGCACCCGCTCGACAGCTTCAGCGGCACGACCGGACCCTCGGTCAGCCGACGCCGACCGACCCCACCGGCGAGAACTCCCGCCGACGGCTCGCTCGGACGGCTGCCGGTGCCCGCTGCCAGGGCGCCCGCCGCCCGCTGGGTACCAGCCGCCGTCTGGGTGGTCGGCAGCTGGATGTGCCCGGGCAGATGCGGGGCGTCCGAGGCACCGGAGACACCCGCACGCTCGACCGGCGTGATCGGCAGCAGGGTGCGCCGGTCACGCGGGGTGTGCGAGGCCGGCGCCGCGCCGGCGAGCACCGCTTCGAGGTGAGCCGAGATCTGCGGGTACGCATCGAAACCGAGCACGGCGTCGGCTTCCGGCAGGCTCTCGGCGAGCTCCTGGCCGTAGCGCTCCGCCAGACAGCCCACAGCCACCACCGCACGCGGCCCACCGGCGCCGGGGCCGGGGCCGGGGCCACCCGGACCACCCGGCCCGTGTCCGCCGCGTTCGCCGGCCGTGGCCGCACCCGCCGGCTCGCGCAGTGCGTCCGCGGCGAGCAGCGCGTCGATCGAGTCCTTCTTGGCCACGTCGACGAAACCGCAGGTGTTCACCAGGACCGCATCGGCGAGCTCGGCGTCGTCGACCAGCTCCCAGCCATCAGTGGCGAGGCGGGCGGCGAGCTCCTCCGAATCCACCTCGTTACGGGAACAGCCGAGCGTGACGAGAGCTACCCGGCGTGTAGGGCGAGGGGACACGGACTCAGGCTACCGGGACGCGGCGCTGGTGACGCGGCTGGACCTGCCCCAGGGCCGTTCAGCGCGTCCCGCCGGGCTGGGCCGCCGCCCCGGTCGCCCCGCTGACGGCGGGACGACCGGCGGCGGCCAGGCCGGTCGCCCTGCCGTCACCGCCGCCGACGGCGCAGCCGCCGCCGCTCTCGGCGAGTGCCAGCCTGATCGTGACCACCTCGCCGGGGCCGCCCGCCTTGCCGAGGTCCCGGCCGTTGCAGGTGAGGTCGACGGCGCCCGCGTTGCCCATCTTGATCTCCAGGGCCCCCTCGGAGGACACCTCCCGGCTGTCCCCCTGCTGGAGAAGCTGCGCCAGGAGGGGCTTCCCGCCCTCGTCCCGGACCTCCAGCCAGCTCTGCGCGTCGTGGGCCTCGACCCGCACGTTCACACCGGGCGGCTGGGGCGGCGTCGCGGCGGCCGTCGGGGCCGCCGGAGCGGTCGCGGCCGCGGTGCTCGGCACAATGCTCGGCCGGGCCGTGGCGTCGTCCTCGTCACCGCCGCCACCGGGCAGCACCAGCGCGACCAGAGCCAACACGCAGACCACTACCAGCGAAGCGATCATGGCCGGCGCCCAGCGGAAGCCACCCATCCCCCGGCGCGCCCCGCCGCCGTTCAGCGGGTCGAACTCGGAGGAGGCGACGACGACCGGCGACGGGACCCGCTCGTGCCCGGCGTCGTAGGCCGCGAGCAGCGGCGCGGGGTCGAGCTCCAAGGTCGTCGCGATGCTCCGCAGGTGACCGCGTGCGTACACGGTGCCGCCGCAGCCGCTGAAGTCCTCACGCTCGATCTGCTCGATCAGCGACGCGCGGATTCTCGTCCGGTCGCTCACGTCGTCGATCGTGAGGCCCGCCGCCCGGCGGGCGGCTGCCAGCGTCGCCCCGATCGAGTCGGGGGCCACCTGCCTGGAGGCATCCGGCCCAGGGGTCGCCGGCTCGTCCGCGGACTGCATGAGCGAACCTCCGCACCCGTCATCGCGCTGGCGCCACTGCCAGCGCCAGCCGATATTACGGTCGCCCGCCGACGCCCGACCGAGCGCAGCGGATCTGTTGAGACTTTCTTATCCGTTGCGGAGCGTCGTGAGAAGTCCCTCCAACTCGTCGGGCATCACGAGGACGTCCCGCGCCTTGGAGCCTTCGCTCGGGCCGACAATCCCGCGGCTTTCCATCAGGTCCATCAGTCGACCGGCCTTGGCGAAGCCGACCCGCAGCTTGCGCTGCAACATCGACGTCGAGCCGAAGTGGGTGCTGACCACGAGTTCGACGGCCTGGAGGAACAGCGCCATGTCGTCGCCGATCTCCTCGTCGATCTCCTTGCGTGCCTCACCGCCACCGTCGAAGACGTCCGCCACGAAGGTGGGCTGGGCCTGTTCCTTGGTGTGGTCGACGATCGCGGCGATCTCTTCCTCGGAGACGAACGCGCCCTGGATCCGGGCCGGCTTGCTCGCCCCCATCGGCAGGAAGAGCGCGTCTCCGAGACCGACCAGCTTCTCGGCACCCGCCTGGTCGAGAATCGTCCGGCTGTCGGCCAGCGAGGCCGTCGCGAAGGCCAGCCGAGACGGGACATTCGCCTTGATCAGACCGGTGACGACGTCCACGGACGGACGCTGGGTCGCCAGCACCAGGTGGATGCCGACCGCACGGGCCATCGCCGTGATCCGACAGATCGCGTCCTCGACGTCACGCGGCGCGACCATCATCAGGTCGGCGAGCTCGTCCACGATCGCGAGAATGTAGGGATATGGCGTGTAGACCCGCTCCGAGCCCGGCGGGGCCACGATCTCACCGGCGCGCACCTTGCGGTTGAAGTCGTCGACATGGCGCACTCCGCAGGCCGCCAGGTCCTCGTACCGGTTCTCCATCTCCTTCACCACCCACTGCAGCGCGTCCGCCGCCTTCTTGGGGTTGGTGATGATGGGCGTGATGAGGTGTGGAATTCCCTGGTAGTTCGTCAGTTCCACCCGTTTGGGGTCGACCAGCACCATACGGACCTGGTCCGGCGTGGCCCGTGCCAACACACTCGTGATGAGGGTGTTGATACAGGTCGACTTTCCGGCGCCCGTTGCGCCCGCGATGAGGATGTGCGGCATCTTCGCGAGATTCGCCAGCACATACCCGCCCTCGATGTCCTTGCCGAGGCCGACCACCAGCGGATGCGGATTGCCGGTCGCGTCCGTGCTGCGCAGGACGTCACCGAGAGACACCAGCTCGCGGTCGGTGTTCGGGATCTCGATGCCGACCGCGCTCTTGCCCGGGATCGGACTGATGATCCGCACATCGGGGCTCTTGACGGCGTAGGCGATGTTCTTCGCGAGCTGGGTGATCCGCTCGACCTTCACCGCCGCGCCCAGCTCGACCTCATAGCGGGTCACCGTCGGGCCCCGGGTGAAGCCGGTGACCTTCGCATCCACCTTGAACTGGGAGAACACGTCGGTCAGCGAGGCGATGACACCGTCGGTGGCAGCCGAGCGCACCTTCGGCGGGGTACCGGAACGCAGCAGCGTCGGCGAGGGCAGCCGGTAGTCACCCTCCACCGGCGGTACGAGGTACTCGATCTCGTCCGGCCCGACCGGGCCCTGGGCGGACGGGCCGGCGTCGGTCGCCGCGCCCGGTGACGCCGCCGCCCGGCCGCGCTGGCGCCGCGCACCCGCCACGGGCCCGCCGACCTCCCCGGCGACGAGGCCGACCACGTCATCGACGTCATCGACATCCACGCCGTCCCCCGCGCCCACCGCCGCCGGGATGTCGCCGAACAGGTCGGCCTGGTCGCGGGCGTCGGGTGGTCCGGAGCGCCGCGCTCGGCCAGCCCTGGCCCGGTCGCCACCCGCGGCCGAGCCCCGCGGATCGCCGTCGACGTCGTACACGTCATCGGACTCCGCGGCCGCGCCCCGCCGGCGGCGCGAGGGCGAGCGGGCCGGCTCGCCGTCGAGCAGGTCGTCGAGGGCGGCGTCGGCCGGCCCACCGGCCGCCCCATGGACGTCCTCGTCGAGGTCGTAGTCGTCGTAGTCCTCGTCGTCGCCCTCGTCATAGGCGCCGGGCTGGCGGATCGGGATGGTGAGCCGCTCGGCGAGCCCGCGCAGCCGCTCCGGCACCTGGCGCACCGGGGTCGCCGTCACCACCAGCGACCCGAAGAACGCCATCAGCACCAGCAGCGGCACCGCCACATAGGTGGTCACCGCGCCGACCAGCGGGGCGCTGCCCAACAGCCCGATCAGGCCGCCGGCGTCCCGCAGCGCGGCGACGCCGGTGGCGAAGTCGGGCATCCCGCGGGCGATGTGCACCAACCCGAGAAGACCGAGCGTCACCGCGGCCCAACCGATCACCACCCGGCCGCGGCTCTCCGGGTCCGAGGGCGAACGCACCAGCCGCCAGGCCGCGCCGAGGCAGAACACCGGCACGACCAGCGCTCCCTCGCCGAGGAAGAGCTCGATGGTCGCCGCGACACCGGCGCCGACCGGCCCGCCGGCGCCGCCCCACATCGTGGCGCCCAGCAGGATCGCCGCGCCCAGGGCCGCCAGCCCGAGGCCGTCGCGCCAGTGCTCGGGCTCGATGTGCAGATCCCGCGTGTTGCGGCCGAACCGGCGCAGCCCGCTGCCGAGCAGGCCCGCGGCGGCCATCCACGTCTGGTAGACCGCCTTGATCGCCGCCTGGGCGAGCCGCAGCTGAACGGGACGCGGCGGCGGTTCTCGGCGCCCGCGACCACCCGGGCCGCGGGCGGCGGCGCCCCTGGTGGACGCGCCGGACCGCGGACGCGCGGAAGCCCGCCCAGAGCCGCCGGAACCGCTCGGGCCGCCGGACCGTGCCGTGGCCGCTCGTGGCTTCGGCTGCGCCTGGGTTCGGGCGCTGGACGTGCGTGTGGCCACGCGGAGAAGGTACCCGGGAAGCGTCGCGAGTCGCTGCAACCCAGACTATCCGGGCGCGCCATGGCCGTAGTGGCCGCGTTTCGCCCCGCCCGAGAGTGCCCTCAGGCATGCGACCCGAACCCGCCGCAGGCAGCGCCGCGCAGCGTCGTGGTGCGACGCACAGCACCGTACCGCGCCGCGACGCACACCGGCCACGCTCAGCCGTGGCCGGCGACCGAGCCACCCGCCCTGGCGGAGATCCGGTGCGCGCGCATCCCGTCGATCAGGGCGGCGCACAGCAACAACGCCAGAGCCAAAGCGATCTGGGTCATGCGCTGGTAGAAGTCCCAGTACTGGATCCACGCCAGCCACACGGGCAGAACCGAAAGCAACGCGCCGCAGACGAACAGGGCCGCGACCCAGCCCGGCCGCCGGACACCGGCGAGCAGGCCCACCACGCCCGTACACAGCAGGCCCTCGGGCATCGAGTCGACCAGCGACGCGCAGTAGGACCCACTCCAATAGCCGGCGGGGACGGTACGAACCATCGCGAGGAAGCCCTCCTCGGGCGGGGCCCACCAGCCCCACCGGTGGCCGAGGACGCCAACCAGGCCGGCCCAGCCGACGACCACGGCCAACGCGGGCAGAAGACCACCGGAGCCGGGGTCGCCGAGGTCGGGGACCCGCGGCCCGCTGGGTACCTCGTCGTCCGAGTCGGGCCGCGGGTGCTCCCCACCGGTCTCGTCGAGCGCGCTCATCCGCCCGCCGCCATTCCGGCCACGGTCGCCGAACCCGGGAGATGGCGAGTTCGCACGCCCAGCCGGCGCTCGGCCTCGGCGGCGTTCGCCCGCATCCGTTCGGTCTGCGCCGCGAGCACGGCGGCGCCCTCGTTGGTCAGCGCGTAGTACCGCCGCAGCCGCCCGTTGACGATCTCCTCGCGGTCGACCTGGACGAGGCCCTCGCCCGCGAGCCGGTCCAGCGCGCCGTAGAGGGTGCCTGGCCGCAGGTTCACCCGCCCGCCGGACATCGCGCTGACCTCGCCGATCGTCGCGTACCCATGACGGGGACCGTCCGCGAGCGCGGCGAGCACCAGGAAGGTGGGCTCCCGCATCTCCTCCATACTCATGCCAGAAGACTATACAAGCGATCGACATATACCGCCTGGAGGAGCACGAGGCGGCGCGGGCGGAAAAAGAACCGCCCTGGACCGGAGATCCGGCCCAGGGCGGCGAGAAACCATCCGCGGTCGCTCTCTAGACCTCCAGGACCACCGGGAGGATCATCGGGCGGCGCCGGTACCGCTCGTTCACCCAGCGGCCCACCGTGCGGCGGACGAGCTGCTGCAACGCGTTCGTGTCGGTCATCCCGGAACGCATCGCGTCGTTGAGGGCGTCGGCAAGCCGGCTCTGGACCTCGTCGAAGGCCCCGCGCGCGTCGGAGAAGCCACGAGCGGACAGATCGGGGCCGACGACCACCTTCCCGGCGGCGGCGTCCACCACGACGGTGATCGTGATGAAGCCCTCCTCCCCGAGGATCCGCCGGTCCTTGAGGCTGGACTCGCCGACGTCGCCGACCGCGAGCCCGTCCACGAAGACCATCCCGCAGGGCACCGCCCCGGTGATGCTGGCCTGGCCGTCGATGAGGTCGACGACCGTTCCGTCCTCGGCGAGGATGACGCGGTCCGGCGGGACGCCGGTGGCCTCCGCGAGCGCCCCGTGGGCGCGCAGATGCCGCCATTCGCCGTGCACCGGCATCATGTTCGACGGCCTCGTCGCGTTCAGCACGTAGAGCAGCTCACCGGCGGGCGCGTGCCCGGACGTGTGGACCATCGCCACGCCCTTGTGGACGACCTTCGCGCCCCACCTGGTCAGGCCGTTGATCACTCGGTAGACGGCCGTCTCGTTGCCCGGGATCAGGCTGGAGGCGAGCACGACGGTGTCACCGGCCTCGATGCGGATCGCGTGGTCCCGGTTGGCCATCCGCGACAGCGCGGACAGCGGCTCCCCCTGGGACCCGGTCGAGATCAGGCAGATGTTGCGGTCCGGCAACGAGTCGACGTCACGGGCGTCGATCACCAGGCCCGGCGGAACCTGGAGCAGGCCCAGCTCGCGGGCGACGCCCATGTTCCGGACCATCGAACGGCCGATGAAGCAGACCGACCGGCCGTGTGCCTCGGCGGCGTCGAGAACCTGCTGGACCCGATGGACGTGGCTCGCGAAGCACGCGACGACGATGCGCCGCTCCGCCTCGCGGAAGACCTTGTCGAGCACCGGCGCGATCGTGCGCTCCGAGGCGACGAAACCCGGGACCTCGGCGTTCGTGGAGTCCGACAGCAGCAGGTCGACGCCTTCCCGGCCGAGCCGGGCGAAGCCGCCCAGGTCGGTCAGGCGCCCGTCGAGCGGGAGCTGGTCCATCTTGAAGTCACCGGTGTGCAGGACGAGGCCCGCGTCGGTGCGGATGGCGACCGCGACGGCATCCGGAATCGAGTGGTTGACGGCGAGGAACTCGCAGTCGAACGGCCCGAACGAATGGCGCTCCTCCTCGCGGATCTGCAGCGTCACCGGCTGGATGCGGTGCTCCTGCAGCTTTGCGACCATGAGCGCGAGGGTCAGCCGGGTGCCGATGAGTGGGATGTCCCGGCGCTCGCGCAGGAGGTAGGGAACGGCCCCGATGTGGTCCTCGTGCGCGTGGGTGAGGATCACCGCCTCGATGTCGTCGAGGCGATCCCGGATGGCGGTGAAGTCCGGCAGGATCAGGTCGATACCGGGCTGGTCCGTCTCGGGGAAGAGCACCCCGCAGTCGACGATGAGCAACCGGCCGGCGTGCTCGAACACAGTCATGTTCCGGCCGATCTCGCCCAGCCCGCCCAGCGCGATGATCCTCAGCCCGTCGGCACGCAGCGGCGGGGGCGGCCCCAGCTCGGGGCGCGGAGGCGTCATGAAACCGCCGCCCCCGCGGCCGCCGCCGCGGTGTCGGACCGTGGCGACGCCGAAGCGGCACCGCCCGCCGACCCGGCCGCGCCGGCTGCGCCACCCCGGGCCCCCGCGGCCGCCGGGTCCAGCACGGCGGCGGCGAGATCGGCGCGCAGCCGCGCACGCTCGGCCTCGGTGGCGTCGACCAGCGGGGACCGCACCGGCCCAGCGGGCAGGCCCGCCATCGCCAGCGCCGCCTTGGCCGTGATCACACCCTGGGTACGGAAAATTCCCTCGTATGCGGGCAGCAAGCCCTTGTGTAGCGCGATCGCCCGACCCACCTCACCGGCCCCGAAGGCCTCGATCATCGCCCGGATGGCGGGTGCGGCCACATGACCGACAACGCTGACCACGCCGCACGCACCAACGGACAGCAACGGAAGATTGAGCACGTCCGTGCCCGAGTAGTAGGCGAGGCCGGTGTTGGCCAGCACCCACGACGACCCGGCGAGATCGTCCTTCGCGTCCTTCACCGCGACGATCCGCGGGTGCTCCGCCAGCCGCAGGAGCGTCTCGGTCGCGACGGGAACTCCGGACCTGCCGGGAATATCGTAGATCATCGTAGGCAGGCCCGTCGCGTCGGCGACGGCCCGGAAGTGGGCGAGCAGCCCGGCCTGCGGGGGCTTGCTGTAGTACGGCGTGACGACCAGCAGGCCGTCAGCGCCCGCCTTCTCGGCCGCGCCTGCCAGCTCCAGCGTGTGCCGGGTGTCGTTCGTACCGACCCCCGCGATGATCTGGGCGCGTCCACCGACCGCCTCACGGACCACACGCAGCAACGTGTCCTTCTCGGCGTCCGACGTCGTGGGGGACTCACCCGTCGTACCGTTGATGACCAACGCCTCGTTACCGGCGTCGACGAGATGCTCGGCGAGCGCCGCCGCACCCGGGACGTCCAGGCCGCCATCCGAGGTGAACGGCGTGATCATCGCCGTGATCATCCGCCCGAACGGGGCCGGGGGCAATGCTGACATACCTGCCACGCTAGCGGGCACCTCCGACATCTCCTCCGACGGTCACCGACCGGCGGAGTCGGCATCCCCCACCAGGTGCCTGGAGCGGCGGGCGGGCGGCATCATCCGGACAGTCGCGCCGGAAACCCACCGACCCGGCGGACCCGGGCAGGGAACGAAGATCTACTTTCAAGCGGCTTTCAGGACCCTGGCGCCAGCTCCGCCGGACTCGACGGACCAGCGGACGGACGGCCGGCGGGCTCTTTTCGAGCACCGGCGATCATGTTGCGGTCGAGCCGCACCCACAGCTCACGACGACCCAGACGGACGAACGACCGCAGGCCACCCACGCGCGCCGCGCCGCCCGCGACTCCGGCGCCATAGTTCTTTGGCATGCTCACCGCCCCGTCTCGCTCGACAGTTGGTTCAGGGTACCGCCCTGACCGCGGCGACGGTCGCCGTTCGCGGGCCCCGGCCGCGTCCTGCCGTCGCCATCAGGTCAGCCGGGCCCCCGGCGGCCGGTCTCCTGGGCCTGCCCGGACATGATCGACGACGCCGGTTCGTCCGGCGGGGTGTGCCAGCCCAGCGCCCGCAGCCCGGACAGCACCGCCAGCGCGACCAGCAACGCGAGCAGGGCCTGTTTCGTCGGCCCGAGCACCCAGGCCGCCAGGCTCGACCGCTCCCTGGTCAGCAGCACTGTGGCGGCGAACGACGACGGCACCGCCACCACCGCGACCGCGTCCGCGCCGAGCTGGAACGGCAGCGCCGACAGCGCGACCGTGAGGCTCATCAGGATCCCGATGGCCGCGGCCACCCGCCACACATCCGGCGAGACGCTCAGGCCGACCACGAGCCTGGCCCGCGCGGCGCGCCGCGCGTCCGTGCTGTAGAAGGCGTAGACCTCACGGTTGCCGTGGACGTCCTCGACGTAGGTCCGGGCGATCCGCCGGTGCCACAGGTCGACGGTGATCGGCGTGCTCAGCTCGATGCTGGAGTCGTCGGTGCCGACGCTGACGTGGTAGCTGCCGGGACCGCCCGGATCGATGTCCACCAGCGCGACCGGGGTCAGCCACCGCTGCCGCATCGGGACCTGCCCGTCGCGGACCGGGTGGCGCCGGGCCAGGATCGTCCGGCGCTCCTCCTTCATCTTGATCAGGCAGGGCCGGTACGGGTCGACGATGACCGCCGCGAGCGCCTCCCACCGCCGCCCGTACTCGGCGACGGTGCTCAGGACCGGCGTCGCCGCCGCGCCCGCCAGGCTCAGCTCGCCGATCCAGGTGGTGAACTCGCGCAGGTAGTACTCGATGTGCCCGATCTCCAACGGCGTCGGGACGTCCGGGTCCCGCCACAGCTCACCGACCGCGAGCAGCAGGGTGTCGGCGCTGCTCAGCGGGTCGAACGGCTCGTCCAGCGCCCGGCCCAGCAGGCTCTGGGCCGGTTCGAGCAGCTCCTGCCAGGAACGCAGCGTGGGCGCGGGGACGACGAGGTCGGCCTCGGCGTCGAGGTAGGTCCGTACCGCCTCGAAGGACAGCGGGCGGTCCCCGCGCGGTGCCAGCTGCGGCAGGTTGCCGGTGAGCCGCCCGGGACGGAAGCGTGAGATCGCGTCCACCACCCGGCGGGCCGGGCCGGGCAGCGGGCATCCGGCGGCCTCGGCGAGCAACGCGATCAGATTGCCCTGGATCGCGACCGACGTCCCGTAGGGCATCAGATGGGCGTCCGACCCGCCGGGGCCGACGAGGTCGAACCCGACGAGCGCGCGTTTGGGCAGGGTGGAGATCGGGAGCAGGAGACAGACCTCGGGCGGCAGCCGGCCCGCGGTGTCGAGCCGGCCGGTGCCCGGGACGATGCTGTTCAGCAGCCCGTCCAGCGGCCCCCAGTTGATCGACCTGGCGAGCTGGCAGCGGTTGGCGCTGACGATCGTGAACTGGTCGACGACCCGGCGCCGCAGCCCCTGGTACTCCGCCGGGGGTGCCAGCAGCATCGTGGTGACCTCGTCCACATCGGTGAGGTCGAGAATCGGGGCGCTGTCGGCGTCGTCCCGCCGGCGCCACCGCCGCAGGCGGCCAGGCCAGGGCCCCGCAGGTCCCCCCGAACTACCCGAACCGCCCGAACTGCTCACATCGGGCGAGAGTAGCAGCACCCTCACATAGCGCGCGCCCGCCCGAGAAGCTCACCCCGCGTGTGCCGGCAGCTGGGCGCGGGCCGCCCGGGCGATCTCGACGTCCTCACGCGCCTCGATGATCAGGGTGCGAACCGGTGCGCCGGGAGCACTGATCTCCAGGTCCCCGCCCTGGTACGAGCCGTTGCGCTCCGCGTCGAGTGCAACGCCCAGGAAACCGAGCCCGGCGGCGGCACCGGAGCGCACCGGCGGGGCGTGCTCCCCCACCCCACCCGTGAAGACCAGGGCGTCCAGCCCACCGAGGGCAGCCGTCATGGCGGCGATCTCGGCCCGCAGCCGGTGCAGGTAGACGGCGAGGCCCAGGGCCTCCGGCGTACCGGGCCGCCGCGCGCCGTCGAGCACCGCCCGCATGTCCGCGGAGCCGACGAGCCCGGTCATGCCGCTGCGGTGGAACAGGGCGTCCGTCAGCTCCTCGGCGGTCATCCCCTGC
The DNA here is from genome assembly GCF_001306465.1 of Frankia sp. R43. Taxonomy (NCBI): domain Bacteria; kingdom Bacillati; phylum Actinomycetota; class Actinomycetes; order Frankiales; family Frankiaceae; genus Frankia; species Frankia sp. R43. The sequence continues at coordinate 1,421,351 of NZ_LFCW01000001.1, forward strand.
TCCGTCTGCAGCCACAGCAACAGGCCGGGGTCCACCGTTCCCGAGCGGGTGGCCATCACCATGCCCTCCAGCGGGGTGAAGCCCATCGTCGTGTCGACGCTGACGCCGTCGCGCACCGCCGCCAGCGACGCTCCCGAGCCCAGGTGCGCGGTGACGACACGCCGGGCGCCGGTGAGCTCCGCGGCGCGCCGTGACGCGTACGCGTGGGACAGGCCGTGAAACCCGTACCGGCGCACCCCGTACTCGTCGCGCCAGCGCATCGGAACCGGGTAGGTGATCGCCTCGGGCGGCATGCGGGCATGGAACGCGGTGTCGAAGCAGGCGACCCGCGGCACCCCGGGCAGCACCGCCGAGACGTCCGCCAGCGCGGTCAGCGCCGCCGGCTGGTGCAGCGGCGCCAGCGGAACCAGCGCGCGCAGCTGCCGCTCGACCTCGTCATCGACCAGGACCGGGTCGACGAAGACAGACCCCCCGTGCACCACCCGGTGGCCGGTGATCGCCACATCGCCGGCCTGGGCGAGCTCCTCGACCGCCCGTTCCAGCTCGTCGGGGTCGGGCCGGCCGGCGACCGCACGCAGGTCGTGCGCGGCCAGCACCCGGTCGCCCGGATCGAGCAGCCGCAGCTTCACGCTGGACGAGCCGGCGTTGACCACCAGCACGTTCCCGCCCATAAGACCCCGTCCTCGGTCGCTCTCGGCTCTCGGTCGCTCTCGGCTCTCGGTCGCTCCCGGCCTGACCTCAGTAGGGCCAGGTCCAGTCGCGGATGCTGGGATCGTCCTCGCCGTGGTCCCGGGTGTAGGCCCGGGCGGCCAGCCGGGCGTCGATCATCCGCTGCCGCACGTGCGCGGCGCGCGCGCCCAGGCTGGGCACCCGGTCGATCACGTCGACCACCAGGTGGAAGCGGTCCAGGTTGTTCATCATCACCATGTCGAAGGGCGTGGTTGTCGTGCCCTCCTCGATGTAGCCCCGCACGTGCAGGTTGTTGTGGTTGCGGCGGCGATAGGTGAGCCGGTGGATCAGCCACGGATAGCCGTGGTACGCGAAGATGACCGGCCGGTCCGCGGTGAACAGCGCGTCGAAGCGGGCGTCGGAGATGCCGTGCGGGTGCTCCGCCTCGTCCTGCAGGCTCATCAGGTCGACGACGTTGACGACGCGAACCTTCAGCTCGGGGAAGTGCTGGCGCAGGATGTCGACCGCGGCGAGCGTCTCCAGGGTCGGGATGTCCCCGGCGCACGCCATGACGACGTCGGGGGTGCCGTCGCCGTCCTCGGTGTGGTCGTTGCTCGCCCAGTCCCAGATGCCCAGGCCGCGGGTGCAGTGCGCGATCGCGTCCCGCATCGGCAGGTAGGTCAGCGCCGACTGCTTGCCGGCCACGATCACGTTGATGTAATGCCGGCTGCGCAGGCAGTGGTCGGCCACCGAGAGCAGGGTGTTCGCGTCCGGCGGCAGGTAGACCCGGATGATCTCGGCCTTCTTGTTCACCACGTGGTCGATGAAGCCCGGGTCCTGGTGCGAGAAGCCGTTGTGGTCCTGCCGCCACACGTGGCTGGTGAGCAGGTAGTTCAGCGACGCGATCGGCCGCCGCCATGGAATGTGCCGGGACGTCTTCAGCCACTTCGCGTGCTGGTTCACCATCGAGTCGACGATGTGGATGAACGCCTCGTAGCAGGAGAAGAAGCCGTGCCGGCCGGTGAGCAGGTACCCCTCCAGCCAGCCCTGACACAGGTGCTCGGAGAGCACCTCCATCACCCGGCCGTCCGGCGCGAGGTCCTCGTCCGTCTCCACGACCTCGGCGTTCCAGGCCCGCCCGGTGGTCTCGAACAGCGCACCCAGCCGGTTCGAGGCGGTCTCGTCCGGGCCCATGACCCGGAAGGTGTTCGGGTTGGCGCGCATGACGTCCCGCAGGAAGCCACCGAGCACCCGGGTCGCCCCCGTCCAGGCCCGGCCGGGCTTGGGCACGTCGACCGCGTAGTCGCGGAAGTCCGGCAGGGTCAGGTCACGCAGCAGCTCGCCGCCGTTGGCGTGCGGGTTGGCGCTCATCCGGCGCGTTCCCACCGGGGCCAGCGCCGCGAGCTCGGGCTTCAGCCGCCCGTCGGGCTCGAACAGCTCCCAGGGCCGGTAGCTGCGCAGCCAGGTCTCGAGCTGGGCGAGGTGGGCCGGGTCGCGCTTCGGCTCGCTGATCGGTACCTGGTGCGACCGCCAGTTGCCCTCGACCGGCAGCCCGTCCACCGTGGTCGGGCCGGTCCAGCCCTTCGGGGTGCGCAGGATGATCATCGGCCAGGCGGGCCGGGACGGATCGCCAAGCCGGCGGGCCCGGTCCTGGATGTCGTGGATCCGCGAGATCGCGAGGTCGAGACAGTGCGCGAACCGCTGGTGGACCTCGGCGGGGTCGTCGCCGGCCACGTGCAGCGGCTCGTAGCCGTAGCCCCGCATCAGCGACTCGAGCTCAGCCTCCGGGATACGGGCGAGGATGGCCGGCTGCGCGATCTTGTAACCGTTGAGGTGCAGGATCGGCAGCACGACGCCGTCCCGCACCGGGTCGAGGAACTTGTTCGAGTGCCAGCTCGCGGCCAGTGGCCCGGTTTCCGCCTCACCGTCACCGACGACGGCGGCGACCAGCAGGTGCGGGTTGTCGAAGGCTGCTCCGAAGGCATGCGTGAGGGCGTAGCCCAGCTCACCGCCCTCGTGAATCGAGCCGGGCACCTCCGGTGCCACATGGCTCGGAATGCCTCCGGGGAAGGAGAACTGGCGGAACAGCCGCCGCATGCCCTCCCGGTCCTGGGCCACTGACGGGTAGATCTCGCTGTAGGTGCCCTCGAGATAGGTGTTCGCCACGATGCCCGGACCGCCGTGACCAGGGCCGATCACATAGATCGCGTCAAGGTCGTTGCGCCGGATGACCCGGTTGAGGTGGGCGTAGATCAGGTTGAGGCCGGGTGTGGTCCCCCAGTGGCCGAGCAGGCGCGACTTGATGTGCTCGGCCCGCAGGGGCTCGGACAGCAGCGGATTGTCCAGCAGGTAGATCTGCCCGACCGAGAGGTAGTTCGCGGCCCGCCAGTAGGCGTCGACCAGGCGCAGCTCCTCGGTGGACAGCGGGCGTGCCGCCGCCACGGCTGGCCCTGCCGACCCCGCCGCCCTGGCTGAACCCGCGTCGATCTCGGCAACGTCGATCATGCTGGCCCTCCCCTGCCCGTCCCGCCCTGGCGCCGTTGCCCGCGCGTCTGCCCCACCGCTCGACCCCATCATCGTTCCCCTCGACCAGGCCCGAACGCTGATCCCTTGTGAGCATGGGAGTGGTCAGGTCAGCCCGCGGCTGGCGGGGCCGAACGTCGGGAGTCCCGGCGCCGAAGGGCCCTTGTCGGGCCGGCGGGGCGCAGGATCAGCCTTCGCCCGCCAACGGGCTGGACGCCACCTCGGTGCCGTCGTCGAGGGTTCGCACCTGGAAGTCGGCGAAGACGTTCGGCGCCACCTCCTGCAACGCCCGCAGGATGGCGACCGCCAATCCGCGGATCTCGACATCGGCATGCTCGCTGGCCCGCATCGCGATGAAATGCCGCCACGCGCGGTAGTTGCCGGTGACGACGATCCTGGTCTCGGTCGCGTTCATCAGCACCGACCGGGCCGCCTGCCGTGCCTGCTTACGCCGCGACGTCGGCGCCGACACGTCGGCGAACCGCTTCTCCAGGCCCTCCAGCAGCCGCGCGTACGCCTCCATCGAGGCGGCGGCGGCCTCGGTGAACAGATCGTGCAGCTCCGGATCGTCGGCGATCACCTCGGGCTCGACCAGTGCCGCGTCATGCTCGGGGACGTATCGCTGGGAGAGCTGGCTGTAGGAGAAGTGCCGATGCCGCACCAGCTCGTGCGTGAGGCTGCGTGACACCCCGGTGATGTAGAGGGACACCGACCCGTGCTCGAGGACCGACAGGTGGCCGACGTCGAGGATGTGCCGCAGGTAGCCCGCATTCGTCGCGGTCGCCGGGTTCGGCTTGCTCCAGCTCTGGTAGCAGGCTCGACCCGCGAACTCCGCGAGTGCCTGGCCACCGTCGGCGTCGGTGCTCCACGGCACGTCGCTCGGCGGCAGGAACTCGGTACGGGCGATGACCTGCACCCGCAGGCGAGCCACCGCCGGTACCTGGGCCCCCTCCGGGGACCCGCCCGGCCCGGCGGACCCGACGGTTTCGTCCGGCATGAAACCCTCCCCCACAGCGATCTCCACGAGACTGACCTCCACAAGGAATCCGCACCCACACGCTCGGCGACCCGCCCGGCCCTCGATCTGGACTCGGGTCAGACGGCGCGCCACGCGCCCCCCGGCCACGGGTCAGGCCGCGGATGCGAGCCTCCCGACCTCGCCGGCAGCGGATGCGCACCACGGTATCCGCTCGCTTCGCGGCGATCCGGCCGGGCATCGGACGAGACCCCGGGGGACCACCGCATCAACAGCGGCATCGTCTTCCCGGCCCGACCCCGCTCCGGGACCGTTCGCGTGGGCGTCATCGGCATGCACCAGACCGGTTACGTTCGAACCGCCCAACCGCCCCGTGTCGCCACCCACTTACCCGTCCGGTGACCCGTCCGGAACACGGCGGTGGCCACGACGGCCCACCGTGGTACACCGGATGTGGGCTCTTCGCCACAGCCGGTGAGGGGTCCGGTGCTCACCCGGAAGTGTGGCCTCGGCCGGGGGTCTCCGCCCCCGTCAGCTCCCGGCCGAGGCCCGCACCGACGGCGGGCACCATGTCCACCACGCGGCCGCGACCACCGGTCGGCCCGTCTCCCGCGCCGCCGACCGGCGCCGCGGCCGCGTGGCGCGAACGGGCGTCGCACCGGCGCCGCACGGATCAGGCGTCGGGGGCCCACTGCGCGGGGTCGGCGGCGCGCTGGTCGCCGGTCGCCATGTTCTTGACCTCGTGCTCGCGGTCATCCGCGAACGGCGGGAACCAGACGTTCGGGATCCCCTTGCGGGAGGCGTAGCGGACCTGCTTGGCGATCTTGTCGGCCTGGTGGTACGTCTCAACCCGCAGGCCGCGCTCGCGCAGCGTCCGGGCGGTGGCAAGCGCCACCTGACGCCGTTCGTCGCTCGGGATCACCATCAGGACCTGGGCCGGGCTCGCCGGCCCGCCACCGACCAGACCGTCCGCGACGAGCTTGGCGAAGATCCGGGTCAGCCCGATCGAGATCCCGACTCCGGGCAGATTGCGCCGGATGAACGTCCCGGCGAGGTCGTCGTACCGACCGCCTGAGCAGATGCTGCCGTAGCCGGGCGCGTCCACGAACTTCGCCTCGTAGACGGTGCCCGTGTAGTAGTCCAGGCCGCGCGCGATCGACAGGTCGGCCACCACGCTTCCCGCCGGCAGGTCGGCCAGGTCGTCGAGCACCCGCCCCAGCTCGTCGAGCCCTTCGGTGAGCAGGTCTGACTTGACCCCGAGCCGGCCGACCTCATCGACGACCGAGGCGTCGGAGCCCCGGACCCCGGCCAGGTCGAGGCAGGCCTTCGCCTGGTCCGCGCTGAGGCCCACCGGGCCGGTCAGCAGCGCCTCCACCCCCGCGCGACCGATCTTGTCGATCTTGTCGGCGGCCCGGATCACAGCCAGCGGATCACCGATGCCGAGGCCCTCGTAGAACCCCTGCAGCACCTTGCGGTTGTTGATGTTCAGCGTCCAGGCTGGGACGCCGAGCGTCGTGAGGATCTCGTGCACGATCCGGGGCAGCTCGGCGTCGAAGTGCAGCGGCACGTGATCGACGTTGATGACGTCGATGTCGCACTGGGTGAACTCGCGGTACCGGCCCTCCTGCGGCCGCTCCCCGCGCCAGACCCGCTGGATCTGGTACCGCTTGAACGGGAAGACCAGGTCGTTGAAGTGCGCGGCGACGTAACGGGCGAACGGGACCGTCAGGTCGAAGTGCAGACCGAGACGCGCGCTGTCGTCATCGTCGGTGGCCTGCAGGCGCCGCAGGGTGTAGACCTCCTGCGACGTCTCGCCCTTCGCCATCAGCGCCTCGAGCGCCTCGACCGACGGGGTCTCGACCGAGCAGAACCCGTACCGCTCGAACGAGGCCCGAATGGTGTCCAGCCAGCGCAGCTCGACCATCCGCACGTCGGGAAGCCACTCGGGAAACCCGCTGACCAGCGTGGGACGAACCACGGGCGCATCGGCCATCGCCGATCAACTCCTCTTTCTCGACACTGCTGGCACGCGATCTCTTCGCGCGCTCATCGGACCCTGGAAGCGCGGCGATCACCGATGTCGAGAAAAGAAGAACACGATCCCAACCTTACAGCGGCACCGGTCGGTACCAGCCGGTGCGGGCGTCAGCCAGCCCCGCTCCCGCTCCCGCTCCCGCTCCCGCTGCCGCTGCCGGCCCCGACGACGCCGCCAGCCGGGGCTGTCCGCACCGCGACGGCGGAACCCGGCCCGACGACGGTCAGGCCGCCGCTCGCATCGATCAGGACACGGCCGGCCGCGGCGCCCGCGACCACCAGCTCACCGCGCTCCCGCACGCAGGCGAACAGGGCGACATGCAGTGGACGGACGTCCGGCGGCAGGAAGCCGCCATCGATGTCATACCGGGTGTTGGTGATCTTGCGCGTGGTGGCGCCCAGTTCCTGCGCGCCGGCGGGCGGGAGGTCCGCACGGGCGGTGACCATCATCTCGGTGCACCCGGCCGGCCAGGTCCAGCACAACCGGCCGCCCTCCATTCGCAGGTCGGAGGCCGGGCCGATCTCGTCGGCCGCTGTGCGCGGTCCCGGCGGTGGCACCTCGAACACGGCGGCGCCGGCCTTTCCGCCGTCGGGCGGTGCGCCATCAACCGACCCCTGCGCGGAACCGCCGGTCTCGCTCCGGAGCTGCTCTGCCGCGCCCGGCCCTGCAGCGCCCGACCCTGCAGCGCCCGCGTCGGCCGTGCCCGCGTCGGCCGGAGCGGCGGTGCCGGCCGCGTCGGCGGTGCCGGCGGTGCCGGCCGCGTCGGCGGTGCCGGCGGTGCCGGCGGGGTCGGCGGGGTCGGGCCATCTCGCGGGCTTCGACCACACTCCGCCGATGCCGGCGATCACCTCGTATTCAGGGATCGACGAACCGCGGAACACCCCGCCGTCCTCGATGACAGTGGCCGGCGTGACGCCCACCGCCCGAGCCTTCCCGTCCGCCGTGATCCGGCGGATGCGATAACTGACATCACCAGGAGTTACTGTCCGCCGCCAGCTGATGACCACGGAGGACCCGTCCCACCTAGCGGCCACGCCGGTCGGCGGTTCGACCGACGCCGGCTCGGCAGGTGGCGTTTCGGCGGGCCGTGGTTGTGCCGACAGCGGTTGCACCGGCAGCGGTTCCGCCGATGGCTGTTCGGTGGACGGCTGTTCGGTGGACGGCTGTCGGGTGGATGGCTGTCGGGTGGATGGCGCCGGGCCGGTGGATGTCTCTGCTCGCGAGCCCGCGGTCGACGACCCGGTTCCACCGCTCTGGGCGCCCGGGCCGGCGGCGCCGGCCGCGGGTTCGGCCAGCAGGGCGAGTGCCTCTTCGTGGTCCGCTACCAGGGCCACCGCCGCCCGGACCAGCCGGACCCGGTCCGGGCCGACCGACGTCCGCGCCCGGCGGACGAGCTCGTCCGCCTGGGCACACTGGTCGAGCGCCAGCGCCCGCACCTCCTCGAGCAGCCGCCCACCGGGGCCTGGCACGTCGGCGGCGAGGCGGGCAAGGGCCTCGACGAGGCCCAGCGCCGCGCGGTGACGGTTCGCGGTGAGCTCGGCGATGATGGCCTGCCAGCGCTCACCGGCGTCCCGGATCACCCGCTCGACCTCGTCGTCGAGCGCCCTGATCGGTGGCAGCGTCTCGCCTGCGAGCTCCCGGGCCCGGGCGATCTCACCGCTGGCCGCGATCGGCCGCCCCGCCCGCAGCTCGGCGCGGGCACGCGACAGCAGGGCCTGCCAGTCGCTGGCCCGGGCCGGCACCGGTCGGGAGGCTGGCCGGTCGCGCGTGGGCGCGTCACTGCCGGTGGTCTCGGCCGCTCCCGCGGAGCCACCCGTGGCCGGCCCACCGCCCGTCCACCCACCTTGCGCGGCACCGCTTCCCGGACGCGACGGGCGCGACGGGCTCGTCAGGCGCCCGGTCTCCGGTGGCTCCACGCCGTGCTCGCGGGCGAGATCCGCGACGACCGCGCGAGCCCGGCCCTGGTCGAGGCCCTCGGCGACGGCCTGGGCGACGAGCTCGGCCGCGGCCGTGGCGAGCAGGCGGTCCTCGATCAGCACGGCGGTGGCCACCCGCGGCCGCAGCACCGCCTTGACCGGCTCGACCAGGGCGTCGAGATAGGCCTCGGGGTCGCCGTCGACGAGCAGCGCCCGCGCCGCCGTGAGCAGGTCGTCCAGCAGTGCGCGGCGCCGGTCCGGCCGACGCTCGCGGTTGCGCGCCGCGGCGGCGTCGCGGACGGCGCGGATCTCCTCCCGGCTGCTTTCCGGCGTGACCCCGAGCAGGTCGAAGAGGCTTCGTGGCGGGGTGGTTCCGACGATCCGGCCAAGCTCGTCAAGATCGGCGCGCACCTGGCGTATCACCTCGGCCGACACCGGCCGGCGGGCCGACGTGGCCGTGGCTCGTTCCGCCGTGCCGGCGGGGAGCCGCCGATGCCGGCGAATGCGCAGCTCGAACGCCGCGTCGTCGATGCCATGCGTGGCTGCCAGCGCACGCAGCCCGGCGATCTTGTCCTCGGGCAGGCCGCCGAAGCGGCTCACCAGCCGGCGAACGGCGGCGTCGAGCTCGGCGAAGCGCTCGCCGTCCCGGGCAGTGCGGGCGGCGGTGACCCGTCCGGCGAGCTCCGTGCGGGCGGCCGTCGTGCGCAGCGCCGCGGACAGTTCACCGTGCAGGCCCAGCAGCGCGATGATCACACCGCGGTAGCGGGGATGGTCCCGGCTGCGCTGCCAGAACGCCCAGACCTCGTCGATGCGTGCCCGGACCTCGGCGTCGCCGAGCCGGGCGGCCTCCTCGATCGGGATGTCGTAGATCTCGAACGGGTCGCTCTGCTCGGCACCGCCGCGGGCGTGGACCGCGGCGAGCACCCGGCTCCGGTAGTCGTTCGAGTCGAAGGGCAGCACCGCGGACTCCCTGTTGAAGACGTGACGCTCTGACGGCGGCTTACGGCCAGCCCGGCGACCCGCCGAGCCCGCCGAGCCCGCCGGAGTCCCCGTCCTGCGGCTTCTTGCGCAGCGGGTCCGGACCACCGGTGGCGGGCCGGTCCAGGCCCCGCTCCCGGCGGGCACGCGCGACCTGCTCACGCTCGCGGGCGACGTCCGCCTGGCTGAGCGCGGCCGAGGTCTCGATGCGGACGGTCAACGGCTGGTCGGCGAGCCCTTCGTGCCGGGCGGTCACCTCCAGGATGCCGTCGAAGCCCATGCGGAACATGATTTCAATCTGGGTTCCGGCAGGATAGCCCGGCGGAATCCCGATGATCTCCGCATTTGTGATGATCTTGTTGTCCTCGATCCGGGTGGATTCCACTCCGCCGGCCTGCTCGACGACATGCACCATCACCGCGTCCTGATCATCGCGGACGGTGCCGAACAGCCGGCGAACGGCAACCGGCAGCCGGTCGTTGCGGTGCACGAGGAAGACCGCGCGCTGGTCACCGAACCGGTCCAGCGCCAGCACCCCGAAGCCCCGCGACACCACGTTGACGACCTGGACCTCGACCGTCCGCCGGACCCGGTCGGCGGGCAGGCCGAGCGCGTCGGCCAGCCGGCGGCAGGCGGCGTCCAGGTCGGCTGGCGCCGCGGTGTCCACCGAGGCCCCGTCGACCAGCTGGCCGCGGGTCACCAGATCGGCGGCGACCAGACGCTCCATCGCCTTCTTCTGGCCGTAGATGGCGGCACCGCGGGCGACGGCCAGGTCGGGATCGGTGAGCTCCACCGGCACGGACAGCTCCGCGGCCAGGCGACGGGCGACGCCCGGCATCCGCGATGCCCCGCCGACGAGCAGGACCCGGTCCACACCGCGGACCCCCCGCTCACGGGCGGCGTCGATCGCCGACCGGGTCAGCGCGAGGGTGCGGTCGAGCAGGCCGGCGGTCAGGCTCTCCATCTCGTCCCGGGTGAGGGTGACGTCCAGCGACCTGCCGCCGTGGCTGACCGTGACCACGGTCGACTCGGCCTCCGTCAGCTCCCGGCGGGCACGCTCGGCGGCGAGTGACAGCTCCTGGGCCGCCTCACCGTTGTCCAGCGGGTCGTCGGCCTCGGGGTGGGCCGCCAGGAAACGGTCGGAGAGGAAGAGGACGATCTTCTCGTCCCAGTCCGCCCCGCCGAGCTGATGATCACCGTCGGTGGCGACGACGGAGACCCTGCGGTCGGCGAGCTCGACGATGGTCACGTCGAAGGTCCCGCCGCCGAGGTCGTAGACGAGGGCCACCTCCTCGGCGAGCGCCCCCGGCCCGGCGAGTGTCCGCCGGCCCGCGACCTCGAAACGGGCGAACCCGTACGACAGCGCGGCGGCCGTCGGCTCGTTGATGACATCCACGACGTTCAGGCCGGCGTACTCCCCAGCCAGCACCGTCGCCCTGCGCTCCTCGTCACCGAAGTAGGCGGGGACGGTGATGACCACATCACGGACCGGCTCGCCGACGGTCAGGCCGGCATCCGAGACCAGTGCCTTGAGGATCAGCCCGCTCACCGCGGGCGCCGACCACGCGGCCCCGTGCGTCACGAAACGCCAGTCACGGTCGCCCATCCGGCGCTTGACGAGCGAACAGACGTCATCGGGGCGGGCCCGGGCGAGCCGCCGGGCGGTCTCCCCGGTGATGTAGTCGTTCTGACCGACGAAGAGGACCACGCTGGGCAGCGTGGACGACCCGTCCATCAGCGGCACGACCTCGGGATCGCCGGAGCTCGCGACGGTCGCCAGGCAGCTGAAGGTCGTCCCCAGGTCAATACCGAAAACGGTTCCGGCGTTCGCCGCCCGGCCACCTGTATGTCGCGCCACACCCGAAACTTATCCATCCGTACCGGGTCGGGCAGAGAGCGGACTGGGTGACGGCTTCGCGACACCCACGCCCGTACCGGTCAGCCGAGGTCCAGCAGGGCCTCCAGGCCCACCGTGAGACCCAGGTGATCGGCGACGTGGCGCACCGCGAGCAGCACACCCGGCATGAACGAGGCCCGGTCCAACGAGTCGTGCCGGATGGTCAGGGTCTCCCCGGAACCACCGAGCAGGACCTCCTGATGCGCGACGAGCCCGCCGAGCCGGACCGCGTGGACCGGGACGCCGGCGACCCGGGTACCACGGGCCCCGTCGAGGGCCGAGGTCGTCGCGTCCGGCCCCGCCGGGTCCTGCCCGGCCGCGCGCCGGGCGGCCGAGACGAGCTCGGCGGTGCGGCGCGCCGTCCCGCTGGGCGCGTCGGCCTTGCCGGGATGATGCAGCTCGACGATCTCCACGGACTCGAAGTAGGGCGCCGCCCGGGCCGCGAAGAGCATCATCAGAACGGCGGCGATACCGAAGTTCGGGGCCACGAAAACCCCGACCGACGGATCGGGGCCCAGCCAGCCGCGCACGGTGGCGAGGCGGTCGTCGTCGAAGCCGGTCGTGCCGACCACCGAGTGGACGCCGTTCTCCACCGCCCACCGCAGGTTGTCCATCACCGCGTCGGGGTGGGTGAAGTCGACCAGCACGTCGGCCTTCGCGAGCCCGGAACGGTCGTCACCGGCGTCGATCTCGGCGACCAGCTCCAGATCGGGAGCCTCGCGAACAGCCCGGCACACCTCGGCACCCATCCGGCCCCGGGATCCGAGCACACCGACAGCGATCACTTCATGCCCCTCATGTGTCCTGCAGGCACCAGGTGTCCTGCACGCGCCACGCCGTGGTCAGCGGGCGACGGCGGCGCTGAAATCGTGGTCGTCGAACGGGCCGATGACGCCCAGCGCCCACGGCTGGTCCACCAGCTCGCCCGCGAGCGCCCGCACGTCGTCCAGGGTGACAGCCTCGACCCGGGCGAGCACCTCGTCCACCGACAGCAGCTCGCCGTGCACCAGCTCGCTCTTGCCCAGCCGGCTCATCCGCGACCCGGTGTCCTCCAGGTTGAGCACGAGGCCCCCGCGGTTCTGGCCCCGGGCGCGGTCGAGCTCCTCCTGGGTGATGCCGTGCTCGGCGATCTGGTGCACCTGCTCGCGGCAGATCTCCAGCACGTTGTCGGCCCGGCCCGGTGTGCAGCCCGCGTAGACCCCGAACAGGCCCGCGTCGGCGAACTGGTTGTCGAACGAGTAGACCGAGTACGCCAGGCCCCGCTTCTCCCGGACCTCCTGGAACAGCCGCGAGCTCATGCCGCCCCCGAGCGCCGTCGACAGCACCCCGAGCGCGTAGCGCCGCGGATCGTGCCGGGACAGACCGACCGTGCCGAGCACGACATGCGCCTGCTCGGTGGGCCGCCGGTCCACGACGATGCCCGGCGGCGGCGGGAAGGGATACTGGCCGCGGCGGACGTCCTGCGGCCGCGCGGACCCGCCGAGGTGGTCGGAGAACGCCCGGACCACCCGGTCCAGGGCCCGGTCGTGCTCGAGGTTCCCGGCGATCGAGATCACGAGCGACGGCGGGGCGTAGCGCTCCCGGTAGTAGTCGAAGATCGTCTCCCGGCCGAGGGCCCCGATCGTGTCGACCGTGCCCAGCACCGGCCGGCCCAGCACCGAGGACCCGAGGACCGCGTCGGCGAAGACGTCGTGGACGACGTCGCCGGGATCGTCCTCGTGCATGGCGATCTCCTCGAGGATCACGCCACGCTCGGCCTCGACGTCGTCCGCGGTCACCAGCGAGTTGGCGACCATGTCACAGACGACGTCGACGGCGAGGTCCAGGTCCGAGTCGAGGACCCGGGCGTAGTAGCAGGTGTACTCCTTCGCCGTGAACGCGTTCAGGTCGCCGCCGACCGCCTCGATGGCAGCGCTGATCGACAGTGCGTCCCGGCTCGGGGTGCCCTTGAAGAGCAGGTGCTCCAGGTAGTGCGAGCAGCCGCCGGTCAGCGGGGTCTCGTCGCGGGAGCCGACCCCCACCCAGACGCCGATGGCCACGGACCGGACACCGGGCACCTTCTCGGTGATGACCCGCAGGCCGCCGGGCAGCACCGTGCGGCGCACGGTGCCGGCCAGCAGCTCCTCGGGCCCGGATCCGGCGGCGAGCAGTTCGGCGACACGGACCGGCGACGGGGCGGAGGTGACCTCCGACCCGCGCGGAGCCGGCGTGCGCTCGTCGGACGTGGACAGATCCGTCTCCGTCACAACACTCCTGTCAGGAGGAGGACCCCCGCGGACACAGGGGTGACTCAGGATTCGGCGGCAACCGCGTCAACGGCCTCCGCGCCAGGCGCCAGGCTGATCTTGCCCCGGGCATCGATCTCCGTGATCTCCACCTGCAGCTTCTGGCCGACCGACAGCACGTCCTCGACCTTCTCCACCCGCTTGCCGCCCGCGAGCTGCTTGAGCTTGCTGACGTGCAGCAGGCCGTCCTTGCCCGGCGTCAGCGAGACGAAGGCACCGAAGTTGGTGATCTTCACGATGGTACCGAGGTAACGCTCGCCGACCTCGGGCATCTGCGGGTTGGCGATCGCGTTGATCGCCGAACGGGCGGTCTCGGCGGACGTCCCGTCGGCGGCGCCGATGTAGATCGTGCCGTCGTCCTCGACCGTGATCTCGGCGCCGGAGTCCGCCTGGATCTGGTTGATCATCTTGCCCTTGGGCCCGATGACCTCACCGATCTTGTCGACCGGGATCTTCACCGAGATGACCCGCGGCGCGTGCGTGGACATCTCGTCCGGCGCGCCGATGGCCTCGGCCATCACCTCCAGGATCGTCAGGCGGGCCGCCCGCGCCTGCTGCAGCGCACCGGCCAGCACCGAGGCGGGGATGCCGTCGAGCTTGGTGTCGAGCTGCAGCGCCGTCACGAAGTCACGGGTGCCGGCGACCTTGAAGTCCATGTCACCGAAGGCGTCCTCGGCTCCGAGGATGTCGGTCAGGGTGACGAACGTGTCGCCCTCCTGGATCAGCCCCATCGCGATGCCGGCCACCGGCGCCTTGAGCGGCACACCGGCGTTCAGCAGCGACAGCGTGCTGGCACACACCGAGCCCATGCTGGTCGAGCCGTTGGAGCCCAGCGCCTCGGAGACCTGGCGGATCGCGTAGGGGAACTCCTCGCGGTCCGGCAGCACCGGCAGCAGGGCCCGCTCGGCGAGCGCGCCGTGGCCGATCTCGCGCCGCTTCGGCGAGCCCACCCGGCCCGTCTCACCGGTGGAGTACGGCGGGAAGTTGTAGTTGTGCATGTACCGCTTGGTGCGCTCCGGGTTGAGCGTGTCGACGGTCTGCTCCATCCGGAGCATCGCCAGCGTGGTGACGCCGAGGATCTGCGTCTCGCCCCGCTCGAACAGGGCCGAGCCGTGCACCCGCGGAATGTAGTCGACCTCGGCCGACAGCTCTCGGATCTCGGTGGTGGAACGGCCGTCGATGCGCACGCCGTCCGCGACGATCCGGGAACGGACCAGCTTCTTGGTCAGCGCCCGGTAGGCCGGGCCAATCTCCTTGTCGCGCCCCTCGAACTGGCCGGAGACCTTCTCCACGGCCAGCACGCGGACCCGCTCCAGCTCCGCCTCACGCTCGGCCTTGCCGGCGATGCGCAGCGCCGCCGCCAGCTCCTCGCCGACCGCCGCCGTCAGCGACTCCAGCACGTCGGAGTGGTAGTCGACGAACAGGGGGAAGTCGCGCTGCGGCTTGGCCGTGCCGGCCGCCAGCTCGCTCTGGGCCCGGCACAGCTCGCGGATCGCCGGCTTCGCGGCCTCCAGACCGGCCGCGACGACCTCCTCGGTCGGCGCGGGCGAACCGCCCGCGAGCAGGCCCACCGTTCCCGGCGTGGCCTCCGCCTCGACCATCATGATCGCGACGTCGGAGCCGTCCTCCAGCACCCGGCCGGCCACGACCATGTCGAACGTCGCGCGCTCGAGCTCGGCGTGGGTCGGGAAGGCGATCCACTCACCGTCGACGAAACCGACCCGGGTCGCCCCGATCGGGCCGCTGAACGGCAGCCCCGCCAGCATCGTGGACGCGCTCGCCGCGTTGATCGCGACGACGTCGTAGAGGGTCTCCGGGTCCAGCGCCAGCACCGTCGCGACGACCTGGATCTCGTTACGCAGCCCCTTGGCGAACGAGGGCCGCAGCGGCCGGTCGATGAGCCGGCAGGTGAGGATCGCGTCCTCGCTGGGGCGGCCCTCCCGGCGGAAGAAGGAACCGGGGATGCGCCCCGCCGCGTACATCCGCTCCTCGACGTCAACCGTGAGCGGGAAGAAGTCCAGCTGCTCCTTCGGCGACCGACTCACCGTCGTCGCCGAGAGGACCATGGTGTCGCCCAGGTAGGCGACCACCGAACCGGCCGCCTGCCGGGCCAGCCGGCCGGTCTCGAACCGCACCGTGCGGGGCCCGGCCGGCGTCGTGATGACCGCCTCGGCCGCCTGTGTCGAGTCGTCCACTCGATACTCCATCCTCTTCGTGGGCCGTGCCCGCGCCATCGAGGATGCCGGTGCTCAGTCGAAGTCTCCCGGGCCCGGCACCGCTACCGCTGGCACCGCTCGGGCGGCCACGACCGAGGACCGGCGACTCATGCCGCGCGGACCCGGTCAGGTCCTGCGGCCGCCGGGCGGCCCGATCGCCGCCGGCGGCCCGACGCCCCGGTACCTACCCCGGATGCGCCGGAGGGAGCGCCACCGGGCGCTCCCTCTTGTTTGCTATCGACGCAGACCGAGTCGCTCGATCAGTGCGCGATAGCGGTTGATGTCCGTCTTCGCCAGGTAGTTCAGCAGGCGGCGCCGGCGCCCGACGAGCAGCAGCAGCCCGCGTCGACTGTGGTGGTCGTGCTTGTGGACCTTCAGGTGCTCGGTCAGGTCACTGATGCGACGGGTCAGCATCGCCACCTGGACCTCGGGCGAACCCGTGTCCCGTTCGACCGTGGCGTAGTCCGACATGATCTTCTGCTTGACGTCGCTTGAGAGCGGCACGCTCCACCTCGTTCCTCGTCTGGGACGGCGCGCGCCCGGGGTCTTCTGCACCCGAGCCTCCTGCCGGTGTAGGCCTGGCGAACCGTCGCCCCACGCCCACCGACCCCCGGGGCCATCGGCACCACACCGAACCCGCCCCTACGATCGCCGGACCTCGACGACAGCTGAGCGCCATCAGCCACGCTGCGCACCACCACCTGCACCCGGCCCCACCCTCGGTGTCTCCACCGCAGTGTCTCCACCGCAGGGCTCCCCCGCAGTGGACCGGGCACCACCAGGTGCACCACGCAAAACAAGCTGTGAACCATCAGCAACCGCCGCGAGCCAACCATTCGGCACGCCGTCACCGGACACACCGCTCCCGCTTGAAGGGCAAGCCTATCAACCCCTGGCGGGCCGCCCGGACACCGACCGAGCGCTTTCCGTCGTCGACGCGGACCCGCGGCCTCCTCGATCGGGGACCGTGCGACGGAAAAGCCTCACTGTCAGACGGGCAGGGTGGCCGACCGGGTCGCGTCCACATCTCGCCCCATCTGCTCGACAAGCTCGTCGACGGAGTCGAACCGCAGAGTGGGACGCAACCTGCGGGTGAACTCGTAGGTCATGTACTCGCCATAAAGGTCGCCGTCGAAGTCCAGCAGGAACGCCTCGACCCGGCGGTCCCGCCCCTCGAACGTCGGGTTCGTCCCGATCGAGATCGCGGCGGCCCGGCGCTGGTCGGACCAGCTCGCGAAACCGGCGTAGACGCCGTCGTCAGGAATCGCGGACCACGGCGCGCACTGCAGGTTCGCCGTCGGGTAGCCGATCGTCCTGCCGCGCGCGTCACCGTGCACGACGACGCCCTCCACCCGGTGCGGCCGCCCCAGCGCCGCCGCGGCGCCCTCGACGTCCCCAGCGGCCACCCGCCGCCGGATCTCGGTCGAGGAGAGCACCTTCTCGTCCGCGCGGACGAGCCCGATGCCCTCCACCTCGAAGCCCTCCGCCTGCCCGTCGCGAGCCAGGCTCTCCACATTGCCGAGCGCCCGGTGGCCGTACGTGAAGTTCTCCCCCACCACCACGGCGGTCGCGCGCAGCCGCCCCACCAGAACCTGGCGGACGAACTCCTCCGCCGGGATCCGGCTGAACTCCAGCGTGAACGGGGCGACGCACAGCGCGTCGACGCCGATCGCGGCCAGCAGCTCCGCCTTGTACCGCAGCGTGGTCAGCTGGGCGGGATGGGTGCCGGGACGGAGAACCTCCGCCGGGTGCGGGTCGAAGGTCAGCACCGTCGACCGTTGCCCGCGCTGGCGCGCGAGCTCGACCGCCCTGCCCACGATCCGGCGGTGCCCCAGGTGAACACCGTCGAAGAAGCCAATGGTGACGACTCCCCCCGGCCAGTCCTGGGGGGTGTTCTCCACTCCGCGCCAACGTCGCACCTGCCGAAGCCTAGGGCATCGCGAGTCGATCTTCGATCGCCGTTCGGGGCAACGGGGTGACCACGGCGGCGGCCATCGGGGACCGTGCCGACGGGCCGTTGCGCGCCGAGTCGAACGCCTACGCCGGCGCGAACACGACGACGGGCCGGGCTGTTTCGTCTCGATCCTCGAACAACGCCAGGACCGCACCGTCCGGCCCGAAGACGCCATACGGGCCGGAACGACCTAGCGCAGGCAACCATCGACCGTGAGCGACATCACGCGCCTGATCGAGATCGACATCGCGGCGTGGGAACGCCGCCGCGACCGCCGCTCCCAGTGGGACGACCGCCGCGGGACCCCGCTCGGCCAGTTCGTCGAGGCCGACCGCGGCCGCCAGGCCGAACGGCCCGACCTCGCTGCGGCGCAGCGCCGTGAGGTGGCCGCCGCAGCCGAGCGCGGCGCCCAGATCACGCGCGAGAGCACGAATGTAGGTGCCGCTCGAACAGGCCACGACGACGTCCAGGTCGGTCCCACGACGGGCCAGCAGCTCGAAACGGCTCACGGTGACCCGCCGAGCCGCCAGCACCACGTCCTCGCCGGCCCTGACCCGCGCGTAGGCCCGTACACCGTTGACCTTCACCGCGCTGACGCTGGACGGAACCTGGTCGATCACACCGGTCAGCGCCGCCATCCCGGCCGCGAGCTCGCCCGCGCCGACCTCGACCGGCCGGTCGGCGACCGGCTCGCCCTCGGCGTCGTCCGTCGTGGTGGTCCGCCCGAGCCTGATCGTGGCCTCGTAGACCTTCGCCGTCAGGGCCAGATGGCCGAGCAGCCTGGTACCGCGCCCGACGCCCAGCACGAGCACACCGGTCGCCATCGGATCAAGAGTCCCGGCGTGGCCGATACGCCGGGTCCGCAGCAGGCGCCGACAGCGGGCGACGACGTCGTGCGACGTCCAGCCGGCCGGCTTGTCGACGACGACGAGCCCGTCCGGAGTCGCCGGAGTGGCCGGCGCGGGCGGCGTTGGCGGCGCGGGCGGCGTTGGCGGTGCGGGCGGTGGCGTGTCGCTCACCGGCTCAGCCGCGGGGCGTGGACGAGCTCCTCGCGGAACCGGTCCATCGTGGCCGCCAACGACTCCGAGGACGAGACCCCGGCGGCGAAGCGATGCCCGCCGCCGCCGAGCGTGGTGCACAACGCACCGACGTCCACCGCGCCCTTGGAGCGCACCGACAGCTTCCAGATCCCGCCGTCCTGCTTGCACACGAGCGCGACCTCGGCCTCCGACACCGTACGCACGGTATCGATCACGGCCTCGATCTCGTCGTAACCGATCCCGGCCAGGCGCAGATCGGACTCGGTGCACCAGGTCCAGATGAGATCGAGCTCCGGCTCGAGCCGCGCCCGTTCCAGGGTCTGGCCCAACAGTTTGAGATAGCCGAACCGGTGGGTGTCCCACAGCGTGCGGCAGATCTGGTCGTGGCGGATCCCGGTGGCAAGCAGCCGGGCAGCCAGCTCGTGGACCGCGGGCGTCGTCGCCGCGAAGCGGAACGAGCCGGTGTCCGTGACGAGGCCCGTGTAGACCGCCGCGGCGATGTCCCGGTCGAGCTCCGCCCCGAGCGCGTCGATGATCCGGGTGACCAGGACGCTGGTCGACGCCGCCTCCGGATCGACGAAGTTGACCTCTCCGAAGAGGGTGTTCGAGGCGTGATGGTCCACGACGAGGGACCGTGCGCCGGCGAGCCGTCGCGACAGCCGGCCCAGCCGCTCCTCGCTGCCGACGTCCAGGGTCACCACCAGTGCCGCGGCGGTGCCGAGGCTGTCGAGGTCGCCCGGCGCGACGAGCAGATCCTGACCGGGAAGGAAACGCAGCGTACGAGGGACGACGAACGGCTCCGCGTCGAACGAGACCCGCGGTCGTGCGCCCAGGCGGCGCAACGCCAGGCCCAGCGCGATGGCCGACCCGAGGCTGTCACCGTCCGGGTTGACATGCGCCAGCAACAGCACCGGCGCACCCGTGTCCGCGGCCGAGCGCAATGCCCGGACCGCCGCGCCGAAGGCCTCGCCGGCGCCGACCGCGCCAGCACCGGCACCGGCAGCAGCGGTCGCACCGACAGTGGCAGCGGCACCAGTGCGGTCCGTGTCCCCGGTACCAGCGCCCATCGGGCCCGTTCCCGCGGACATGACGGTCATGACGCCGACTCCCGGCGCACGGCCTCGCGGTCCTCCCCGGCGACCTCGTCGAAGCCGACGACGGCGTTCCCGGCATCGTCCTCGTCCAGCCCGTCCGCGAAGGTGTCGGCATCAGCGCCGGCGTCGGCGAGGTCGAGATCGTCGATCTCACGGGGCCGGCGGTAGGGGTCCGGCTCACCCGCGGGCTGGGCGTCCTGCCGGGCCAGGGCCAGCTCCGCGTCGCGCCGGCGCGCCACGGAGAGCAGGTCCTCCAGATGCCGCGCGTCGTCCGGCAGCCGGTCGTGCACGAACGTCAACGTCGGGGTGACCTTGACGCCGGTCGCCCGACCGACCTGGCTGCGCAGCATGCCCTTGGCCGACTCCAGCGCCGCGGCCGAGGCCTGCCGGGCCTCGTCGTCGCCGTAGACCGTATAGAAGATCGTCGCGTCCACCAGGTCCGGCGTCACCCGGGCGTCCGTGATGGTCACCATCCCGAGACGGGGGTCCTTGACACCGCGCTCCAGCGTGGACGCGACCACCTCACGGATGCGTACCGCCAATCGACGCGCACGAGCCGGATCAGCCACCGTCCACCTCCCTCACTCACCCGGTCGACCTGGGCGGCGGACACCACGGTGCCCGGCCTGACCACGGTCGACACCCACCATTTCCTACCTACCCCGGGTCACTGCCTACTCGGCTGCTCCGGGCAGGCGGACCGCGGCGGAGATGCGCCAGCAGCCTGGATGACCGCCCGGAGGCGTCCTAGGACAGGGCTGTCTCCGAGCAGGTCATGCCGTCGGCATCCTGATCGGACAGGTAGCGCACCCGCGCCGAGAGAATTTCCAGCTCAGGGCGCCCGGCCACCAGGTCCTCGCAGGCGCTGAGCACGTCCGCGCAGTGCGCCCGGTCCGCGGCCACGACGGCGACCCCGATCTCGACTCGACGGTGCAGATCGTGGCTCCCGGTCTCCGCGACGCTGACGACGAACCGCCGGCGAAGCTCCGCGACGACCGGCCGAACCACCGACCGCTTCTCCTTCAGGGAATGCACGTCCCCGAGAAGGATGTCCAGTGTCAGACTCCCGATCCACATGATCTTTCCGCGACCTGTCGGGCGACGTCCCGGTGCCGGTCGAACCCGCGTATACGGGTTCGACCGGCACCGGCTTCGTCGGATCAGGTGCGGGGAACCTCCCGCTGCTCGAAGGTCTCGATCACGTCATCGATCTTGATGTCGTTGAACGACCCGAGACCGATACCGCACTCGTAGCCCTCGCGAACCTCGGTCGCGTCGTCCTTGAAGCGCTTGAGCGACTCGATGGTGAGGTTGTCCGCGACCACGACACCGTCCCGGATGAGCCGGGCCTTGGTGTTGCGGCGGATGATGCCGGAACGGACGAGCGAACCGGCGACGTTGCCCACCCGAGGAACGCGGAAGACCTCGCGCACCTCGGCGGTGCCGAGCTGAACCTCCTCGTACACCGGCTTGAGCATGCCCTTGAGGGCGTTCTCGATGTCCTCGATGGCCTGGTAGATCACCGAGTAGTAGCGGACCTCGACACCCTCGCGGTCGGCCAGCTCCGTCGCCTTGCCCTGCGGCCGGACGTTGAAGCCGATGATGACCGCTTCCGAGGCCGACGCCAGCATGACGTTGGTCTCGGTGATCGCACCGACACCGCGGTCGATGATCCGCAGGCCGACCTCGTCGCCGACATCGATCTTGAGCAGAGCGTCCTCGAGGGCTTCGACCGAACCCGACACATCGCCCTTGAGGATGAGGTTGAGCTGGGTCTTCTCGCCCTCCTTCATCCGCTCGAGGATCGACTCCAGCGTCGGGCGGCCACGGCTCAGCGCCAGCTCGGCGTTGCGCTCGCGGGCCTGCCTGCGCTCCGCGATCTGCCGGGCGACCCGGTCCTCGGGCACGACGAGGAAGTTGTCACCGGCGTCGGGAACGCTGGTGAAACCGAGCACCTGCACGGGCCGGGCCGGGCCGGCCTCCGCCACCTGGGCGCCGTTCTCGTCGAGCATCGCCCGGACGCGGCCGAAGGCCTCGCCGGCGACGACCGAGTCGCCGACCCGCAGGGTTCCGCGCTGGACCAGCACGGTCGCCACCGGGCCGCGCCCACGGTCGAGGCGACCTTCGATCGCCACACCCTGAGCCTCGGTACCGGTCGGCGCGCGCAGGTCGAGGGAGGCGTCAGCGGTCAGGACGACCGCCTCGAGCAGCTCGTCGATACCGGTCCGGTTACGGGCGGACACGTCGACGAACATCGTGTCGCCGCCGTACTCCTCCGCCACCAGGCCGTACTCGGTGAGCTGGCCGCGGACCTTCGCCGGGTCCGCGCCCTCCTTGTCGACCTTGTTCACCGCGACCACGACCGGCACGCCGGCCGCCTGGGCGTGGTTCAACGCCTCGATCGTCTGCGGCTTCACACCGTCATCCGCCGCCACCACGAGGACCACGATGTCGGTCACCTGCGCACCACGGGCACGCATCGCGGTGAAGGTCTCGTGACCCGGGGTGTCGATGAAGGTGATCGGACGCTCGTTGCCGTCGACGGTCGCCCGCACCTGGTAGGCACCGATGTGCTGGGTGATGCCGCCGGCCTCGCCGCCGACGACGTCCGTCGAGCGGACCGCGTCGAGCAGCTTGGTCTTTCCGTGGTCGACGTGACCCATGACCGTGACCACGGGGGGCCGGGCCGAGAGCTCGATGTCGTCGCCGTACTCGCCGCCGAAGGAGAGGTCGAAGCTCTCCAGGAGCTCCTTGTCCTCGTCCTCGGGGCTGACGATCTGCACGTCGTAGCCCAGCGTCACACCAAGCAGCTGCAGCGTCTCGTCCGTGCAGGACTGGGTCGCCGTGACCATCTCACCCAGCTGGGTGAAGACCACCTGGACCAGCGCACCGGGGTTCGCGTCGATCTTGTCCGCGAAGTCGGCGAGTGACGCACCGCGAGGAAGCCGGATCGCCTGGCCGTTGCCGCGCGGGACCATCGCCCCCATGCGCGGCGCCTCAAGCCCGCTCTCCCATTCCTGCCGCTTCGCGCGCTTGGACTTGCGCTGCCGGCCGGGACGCCCGCGACCGCCGGGACCGAAGGCACCGGCCGTCGTTCCGCCGCGGCCACGACCACCGGCAGCCGGACGCCCGCCGCCACCGGGACCGCCGCCGCCACCGGGACGACCGGGAGCACCGCCGCCACCGCCGCCGCCACCGGGACGACCGGGGGCGCCGCTACGGAAGCCGCCACCGCCGCCACCGGGACGCGGGCCACCGCCACCGCCACCGGGACGGCCGGGAGCACCGCCGCCACCGGGACGGCCGGGAGCACCGCCCGCCGGACGCGGCTGGAACATGTTCGAGTTCGGGCGCGGGCCGCCGGAGCCACCGGGACGCGGCGGCATCTGGTTCGGCGACGGACGCGGACCACCGGGACCACCGCCGGAGCCACCGGGACGCGGCGGCATCTGGTTCGGCGACGGACGCGGACCACCGGGACCACCCGGGCCGCCGGGGCGCGGGCCACCCGGGCGCGGGCCACCCGGGCGCGGAGCACCGGGACGCGGCGGCGCCGAGGGCGAACCGCCCTGGCCGGAGCCGGCACGCGGGCCTGCCGACGGAGTGGTGTACGGGTTGTTACCCGCACCCGCGGGCCGGGGACCGGGCCGCGGGCCAGGGCGAGGACCGCCACCCGCGCCGGGACCGCCGGGCCTCGGGCGAGGCTGAGCCGGGCCGGGCCGGGGACCGCCGGCCGTCGGGCCAGCCGGGCCCGGACGCGGCGCCGAAGCGCCGGGCGGGGTGGCTGGCGCGGACGGCGCGGCAGGCGCGGACGGCGCCGCAGGCGGGGCTGCTGACGCCGCGATGGGGCGGGGATGCTGGGGAAGCGGCGCGGACGGCGGGGCGACCGGCGGCTGCGCCACCGGGGGCTGCGCCGCGGGCGGCGTGGCCGCTGGCGCGGACGGCCTCGCGATGCCGGGCATCGGGCCAGGACGACCCGGAGCGCCCGGAGCGGGGCGACCGGCAGGGCCGGGCCGCGGGCCGGGACGACCGGGCATCGGACCCGGACGGGGCGGCGGGGTCGGCCGAGCGCCGTTACCAGGCCGCGGGCCGGGGCGTGCGGGCGAGGCGGAGCCTTCCGCGGGGAAGGCTTCCTTGAGCTTGCGGACTACGGGTGCCTCGACGGTGGACGAGGCGGACTTAACGAACTCGCCGAGATCCTTCAGTTTGGCGAGCACGGTCTTGCTGTCGACGCCGAGCTCTTTCGCGAGCTCATGTACGCGGGCCTTTCCTGCCACGGTGCTCCTTCGTTCGGCCCGCGGTCCATGCCCGCGTGACCTCGTTACCTGCTGGTCGTGATCATGGCTGCGTTCTCACTGCGCGGTCATCGCTGTCTCGACCTGCTTCCCTGTCGACGTCGATCTGGCGTCGCCTTCCGGCGCGAGCCACCCGAACCGAAACCTCCGGAACGGGTACCGCTCCGCTGTCACACCGGACTCCATGCTGGCGCGTGTAGCCCGTACCACTGTTCTACATGCCTGTGTTGCGCGTGCGCAGTTCCAGGTACGCCCTGACCTGGTTCAGCCCGAGCGGCCCGGGAACCCGCAGCGCCCGCGGGAACGCCTTGCGGCGCTCCGCGAGATCGACGCAGCCCGGATCGGGGTGCACATGCGCACCCCGACCATGCATCCGGTGGCGAACATCCGGGAGGAGCTCCCCACCTACCACGACGATACGCAACAGGTCCGACCGCGCCACCCGGGCCCGACAACCGACACAGGTACGAACCGGCCCTACCGGGATCGCGGTTCCGGAGATCGTGCTACCGGAGATCGCGGTTCGGGCTGGGGACACATGAGGAGTCGGCTCCGCACGGCGCGCCATGATAAGTCTATCCCGTTGCGCCCCGAGAGTGGCCCCCCGCCGTGGAGGACCTCCGCGGCCCTGTCCCGGATCCGTTGTGCCGGGGCGTGGCGTCCCCGGTTGGCTGGTCCGCACGGTCCGGGTTCCCCTCGGTGTCGGAGTGGATGTCGATCCGCCAACCGGTGAGCCGCGCCGCGAGCCGGGCGTTCTGCCCTTCCCGGCCGATGGCGAGCGACAGCTGGTAGTCAGGCACGACAACCCGGGCGGAACGATTCGCCAGGTCGGTGACCTCGACCTTCGAGACCCTCGCCGGTGAGAGCGCGCTGCCGACGAACGCCGCGGGATCCGCCGACCAGTCGACAATGTCGATCTTCTCGCCGTGCAGCTCCGCCATGACGGCGCGCACCCGGCTCCCCATCGGCCCGATGCACGCGCCCTTCGGGTTCACCCCCGGCGCCTTCGAACGCACCGCGATCTTGGTGCGGTGGCCGGCCTCGCGCGCGATCGCCGCGAGCTCGA
This sequence comes from Frankia sp. R43, assembly GCF_001306465.1. Taxonomy (NCBI): domain Bacteria; kingdom Bacillati; phylum Actinomycetota; class Actinomycetes; order Frankiales; family Frankiaceae; genus Frankia; species Frankia sp. R43. The sequence continues at coordinate 1,446,295 of NZ_LFCW01000001.1, forward strand.
CCGTGCCGTCGGCGACCTCGGGAACCTCGAGCCGGAACAGCCCCTTCACCAGCTCCGGGTGGGTCCGCGAGAGGGTGACCGTCGGGCCGTGGGCTCCTCGCGACACATGCACGACGTAGCACTTGATCCGGTCGCCGTGCTCCAGCCGCTCACCGGGCACCTGCTCGGCCGGTGGCAGCACGCCCTCGACCGTGCCGAGGTCGACCAGCACCACCCGGGAGCCCGCGCGCTGCTCGTGGTGCTGCACCACCCCGGAGACGACCTCATGCTCCCGGTCGGCGTACTGGCCGTAGGTCACCTCCTGCTGCGCCTCCCGGAGACGCTGCATGATGACCTGCTTCGCGGTCATCGTCGCGATCCGACCGAAGTCCGCGGGCGTGTCGTCCCACTCGCGCGAGGTGCCGTCCGGAGCACTCTCGCGGGCGAAGACGGCCACCTCACCGCTGGTCCGGTCGATCACCACCCGAGCATCGTCAGCGGAGCCGGTGGTGTGCTTGTAGGCGGTCAACAACGCGGTTTCGATCGCTTCGACGAGCGTCTCGAAGGCGATCTCCTTCTCGCGCTCGATTCCCCGCAGCGCAGCGACGTCGAGCTTCACCGGTTCATCTCCTTGCTGTTCCGGCCGCCGCGGCCCGCTTCCGCGCCCACGGCATCATGATCTTCCGCTGTCTCGTCGGTGTCCGCTGTCCCGTCGGTGGGATCCGCACCGTCCGCGCCGAGGTGCTCGACAGCCTCGTCGGCGGCATCGGAGTCGTCGAGGTCCTCAACGTCCTCGAAGTCGTCAAGGTCCTCGACGTCATCAAGGTCATCGACATCGTCGACGTCCTCGATCTCGGGCTCCAGGTCCGCGGCATGCGATCCGGTCGCGGCCTCGCCCTCGTTCTCACCCGAACCGCCCGGTTCGGAGCCGGCGGGCGCGCCGAACTCGACCTGCACCGTCGCCCGGGTGACAGTGCTGTAGACGACGCGCTCCAGCCGGGTGCGCGCCGGGCGGCCACGGCGAGCGACGCCGGTCGGGATCGCCAGATCAGCACCATCGTCACCGGCGGAGAGCACCCTGCCTTCGACCTCACTGCCGTCAGCGCGGCGGACGAGCACCAGCCGGCCGACCGCACGACGCCAGTGCCGCGGCTCCACCAGCGGGCGGTCGACCCCGGGCGAGGTCACCTCAAGGACGTAGGGCCCGCCGAGCGGACCGGCGCCGGACCCCGACGGCGGGCGGGCACCCGCCGCATCGCCCGGCTCGGCCGCGGAGCCCTGCTCGTCCTCATCGAGAGCCGCCGAGACGATCCTGCTCGCATCCGCGACCGCATCAAGATCGATACCTTCGTCGCGGTCGACGACGACTCGGACGACACTGCGCGAACCCGCCCGCGCGACGGTCACGTCCTCGAGATCGAAACCCGCCGCGGCCAGCCTTGGCTCGAGCCGACCGCGCAGCTGGGCGCGGATGGCGTCCGCCGCCGCCCGGCTCTCGCCTGCGGCCGGCGACCCGCCGGCGGTCTGTGCCCTGCCGGTGCCCCGGGACGACGCCGTCGGCCGACGGACCTCCGCCCGGCCGGAGTTTCCCGCCCTAGCCACCTAGCCTGTCCCTTCCCCCACCGACGCGGCGCCTCTGCCCGCGGCCTGTTCCACCGGCGACCGACCGCGGCGGCGCAAAAGCAGCCACATTACCCTCGGATGCGCCCTCGCCCCGGATGCCGCCCGGACGCGATGGGGACCCGATGCACTGTCGCCAGCCCAGATGCACTGTCGCCAGCCCCGACGCGCTGTCGCCCCGCGTGCGCGCGCCCGCCGGGTCAAGCGTCGAGCGTCACACAGTCGAGATCCTTAGCCTACGTCTGCCGACGGGCCTCTCCAATTTCGGGCCGGTCCGGCGACCGGACCGGCCCGGCGGTGCGACCGCGGGGCCGGCACCGGGCCGCCCATGTGCGAAGCTGCCTGCCGTGCCCACAGCAGCCGGTTCCGGTCCGTCGCGCCGGGCGATCCTGGCCGCCGTCCCGCTGGTCGGCGCCGGAGCATCGGTCCTTCTCGCCTCGGCCGGCTGCACCGGCTCGGACCCGGTGGCCCCGACACCGACGGCGAACCCGGCCGACGTCGCGGCCGCCGCTGCTGCCCACCAGCGGGAAGCCGAGTTGCTGACCGCCTACGACGCCGCGATCAGCCGCCATCCCGGGCTCGCCACGACACTGCGCACGATCCGCGCGCATCACGCCGACCATGCCAGCGATCTGGCCGCCCTCGGGCTGCCCGGCGTCGGCGCGCCCACGACATCCGCGGCAGCGGCGACAGCACCCACGACGTCCACCGGGGATCCTGTGCCGAACACCGCGGCCCCAGCGGACACATCCGAGACGCAGGCCGCCACGCTCACCACCCTCGCGGCCCTCGAAGGCACCACCGCCGCCGCGCACCGGGCCGGCTGCCTCACCGCGAGCACGGGCCTGGCGGGGCTGCTGGCGAGCCTGTGCGCCGCCGAGTCGGCGCACGCGGAGCTCATCGGCAAGGCGCAGCCGACGGTGGCCCGGTGACCGCCACCACCGGGGTCGCGGCCTCGGGGGCACCCGACCCGCAGGCCAGGGCACTGTCGTCGATGCTGGCCTCGGCGCACGCCGCCGTCTACGCGGCCGCCGCGGCGGGCGGCGTACTCGCCCCGCTGGGCGACGCGGCCCGCCCCGCTCGGGATCTGGCCCGGACCGCCCTCGACGATCACCGGGCTCTGCGGGACTCCCTGGTCGCGATGCTGAGAACACGCGGAGCGACGCCTCCCCCGGCGCTCGCCGCCTATCAGCTGCCGGTCGAGCCCGCGGGTGTCGCCGGATCACTCGACCTCCTCGCCCGCATCGAGGACCAGTCAGCCGTTTCCGCCCTCGCCGCGGTGGACGTTCTCACCGGTGCCGACCGGGGAATGGCCGTCGACACACTGGTCGCCATGACGCTGCGGGGGCAGCGAGCCCGGCTCGCCGCCGGTGTCGCCCCGGCGTCCGTGACCGCAGCCTTTCCCGGCCGCTGAGCGGCCGCTCGGCAGGCAGGCATCCGGCAGCGCTGCCCGCTCGCCGCACGGAGCCGATCACCGCACGGAGCCGATCGCCGCACGGAGGCTGGTCGAGGAATGCTGGTCGTCGGACGGCAGGCGTCCGGAATCAGCGCGGTGGCGGCGTCCCCGGCCTGGCCGCCCCGAACGCGTCGAGGACGTCGAGAAGCTGTCCGAGCCGGGCGATGACCGCGTCCGCGGCGACAGGCCGCTGTCCCCCGGCACGTCCCTCGTCATCCCGAGGAATCGGATCGGCAAACGGATTCGGGCGAGCCGGTCCGGCCAGCTCCGTCCGACCCGGTCCGAGACCGCCCGGTCCGAGACCGCCCCGGCCATCCGCGACGAGGACGGTGCGCATGCCGGCGGCTCGGGCACCACGGATGTCGGTCTGCACGCGGTCGCCGACGAAGAGAACACGGGACGGATCCACCAGCCCGAGCGCGTCGAGCACAGCCTGGAACGCGATCGGATGCGGCTTGTCGAACGGAAGATCACTGGTGTAGACCCGCGCGTGGAACAGGCCGAGCAGGCCGTCCCGCTCCAGCAGCCGCTCGTGCCACAGCCGTGGCCAGCGGGTGTTCGTCAGCAGGCCGACGAGCAGGCCACGGGCGCGAACGAGGTGCACGAGCAGCAACGCCTCGGGGTCGCACATCGTGTGCGGGGTCCACGCCGCCAGGTCACGACGGGTGGCGGCCTGCAGCACCGCGGCGGCCACGTCGACACCCAGCCGGGCCGAGGCCTCGGCGAGCAGCTCGGTGACCGAGCCGGTCATCCCGTCCTGGGCACCGTTCCCGGACAGCCCGTCGGCGCCCTCCCGGCCCCGCCACCAGGCTGATTCCAGCCCGGCCAGGATCGCGGTGATCTCATCCGCGTGCGCCGGAGAGATCTCGATGGCGGCCATTCGCCACAGGTCGAGCAGGTCCACGTCGTGGAACGGCGTCAGTGTGCCGCCCCAGTCGAAGACCACGGCTTCGAGCGGCCTTCCGCCGTTCGGGCCCGAAGCCCCGCCGGCAGCCGGGTCGACGGCTCGGCCGACAGCCGGGTCGGTGCCCTGTGTGAACCACGAGAAGGCCACCCGATCACCGAGCTGGCTGCTGGCCCGCGACTGTCTGGCGCCCCACGACTGTCTGGCGCCCCACGACTGTCTGGTACCCCACGGCTGTGTGGTGGCCCACGGCCGTCCGGTGGCCTCTGGCCATTTGGTGGCCCCTGCCTATCTGGTGGTCCATGCGTCCGGATCCTCCCGCAGCTCACAGACGATGTCCGGCAGTTTCCCGCTGGCGACGTCGGCGAGGGTCACGGCTTCCAGCACCCGGCGCAGGTTGACCCTGGTCGCGATCCAGACGTCCTGGAGATGCTTGGCCGCGCCCTCGTAGTGCGCGGTCTCCGGTGGACGGCCGCGGACGCTCGCCAGCGGGCCGTCGGTCGCCCGGATCACCGTGGCGATCGTGATGTCCTCCGCAGGGCGGCAGAGCTGATAGCCGCCGTCGGCACCGCGGCGGCTCTGCACGAGGCCGCTGCGCCGCAGGTCGGTGAGGATGTTTTCCAGGAAACGCAGGGGGAGGTCCTGTGCCGAGGCGAGGGTCTCCCCCTTGACGAGGTTGCCGTCCGAGGCAGCGAGCGTGAGCAGGGCCCGCAGTGCGTAGTCGGCCCGGGCGGAGATCTGCATGGCACTATCTTGCAGCCCGCAGCGCCAAGCGGCGCTCGGTGGCCCCGCGGACCTGGGTGGCCGGGCAGCCCAGGTCGCGCGACGGCGGCCGGTCAGACCCCGGTACCGGACGGGCCCTCGGCGCCGCCGGCGGGTGCCGGCAGGTGCCCGCCACCCGGCTCGGCACCCGGCCCAGCGACCGCCTCCGGGCCGGGTCGCCGGGGCCCACGGGCCGCCTTGACCGCGGCCGAGCCTTCGGCCAGCAGGCCTCTTCGCTGCCGCATCCGCCGGTCGAGGGCGTTGAAGACGGCATCCACGACCACGCCGACGACGAAGATCGTCAGCATGGACACCATGACACCGACGGTGTCCGAAAGGTCGCGGGCGTTCTGCAGGTTGGCGCCGATCGAGGGATGGCCGGGGACGATGACGATCAGCTCGCCGGCCATCAGGCTGCGCCACGCGAACGCCCAGCCCTGCTTGAGCCCGGCGAGCACCGACGGCAGCGCCGCCGGGGCCACGACATGCCGATAGAGCGCGAAGCCCTTCGCCCCCATGCTGCGCCCGACCCGGACCAGCAACGGCGGGACGTAGTCGACGCCGTAGATGACACCGTTGGCCACCGACGGGGCGGCCCCGAGCACGACGACGAACATGATGGCCGACTCGCTGAGCTGGAACAGCAGGATCGCGAGCGGGAACCAGACGATGGACGGCATCGTCTGCAGCGCGGTGATGAACGACCCCACCGCGGTCCGCAGCAGCGCGAAGCGCGCGACCGCGAGCCCGACAGCCGCGCCGATGACCACCGCGAGCGCGTAGCCCTGGCCGGCACGGCTGAGGGTTCGGCCGAGCGCGTCCCAGAAGTCGGCGGTGCCGAGCTGGCTGAAGAACTCGGGCAGGGCCTCGTCGGGGCCCGGCAGCACGTAGGTCGGCTTCCAGCCCGACCAGACGACCGCCTGCCAGAGCAGCAGGAACAGCGCGAACGCGGCGACCTTCGGCCACGTCGCGGACCATGTGCGGCGCGCCAGCGGACGCTGCTCACCCACCGGGATGTCGAGCGCGTCGAGGCCTGCCAGGGTCTGGTCCGAAGTCCCGTCCGACGTCCGGCCCGGCGTCCGGAGCGACGGCACGCCGGTGTCGGTGTCAGTGGCCATGACGGGCGACTTCCTCTCGCAGCCGTGCCGTCACGGCGGCGGCCAGCTCGGAGACCTGGGGCTGATCGATGCGGCGCGGGCGGTCGATCGCGACGTCGAAGACCTCCGCGACCCGGCCGGGACGGGAGGAGAGCAGGACGATCCGGTCCCCCAGCCGCACGGCCTCCCGCACGTCGTGGGTGACGAACAGGACGGTGATGCCGGTCTCGCGCCAGATCCTCTCCAGCTCGTCGTGGAGGAGGTCGCGGGTCATCGCGTCGAGCGCCCCGAACGGCTCGTCCATGCAGAGGATGTCGGCCTCCTGGGCGAACGCCCGGGCCAGGCTGACCCGCTGGCGCATACCCCCGGACAGCTCGTGCGGACGCCGGTCCGCCTGCCCGGCGAGGCGGACCATCGCGAGCAGCTCGCGGACTCTCGCCTCCCGGGCCGCCTTCGGCATCCGGCGCAGCTTCAGCGGCACCTCGACGTTGCCCCCGGCGGTCAGCCAGGGCAACAGGGCCGAATCCTGGAACATCATCCCGGCCCGGCGCCCGCCGGTGTCGACCGTGCCCGTCGTGGGCCGGTCGAGGCCGGCCACCAGCCCGAGCAGGGTCGACTTGCCGCAGCCGGATGCTCCGAGCAGACAGACGAACTCACCGGGCCGGACATCCAGCGTGATGTCGTCCAGTGCGCGGACCTGGCCTGCGCCGCCGCCGAAGACCCGGCTGACGCCGTCGATCCGCAGCGCCGCGCCCGTCGTGAGAACGCTCAACGCTTGCTCCCCTCGGGATGTGTGGTGCGCCAGAGCGGGTGTCGTCGCGGCCATGTGGCCGCCACGGCACCCGCTCCGTTACCTGCCTGTGCTCTCGCGCCCGTGGGCTACTTGTCCGCGACCGCAGGCTCGCCCGCGTCGGCGAGAATCCTGTTGACGACCGAGAGGTCGAAGATCCCGTCGAGCTGGGGGTCCTTGATGAGCCCGAGCTCCTCCTGGTGCGCGGCCGAGGTGAACAGCGACTTCGCGACCGGGTCCGGGCTGAACGTCAGGCCCTTCCAGGCGGACGAGACGACGTCGTCGGCGAGCGGCTTGCCGGTGAGCTTCTTCAGCGCCTCGTTCGCGGCGGCCTGCCCGGCGGCCGGGTCGTCGTTCAGCTGCTTGATCACGTTGATGTTCGCCGTGATCAGCCGCTCGACGATCTCCGGGTTCTTCTTCAGGTAGTCCGTGCGCACGAGCAGGACGGTGGTGACGAACTTGCCGTCGGTCTCGGGCCACTCGTCGGCCTCGTCGACCAGGACGTGCCCGCCCTCCGAGACCAGCCTGGAGGCGGTGGGCTCGGGCACCCACGCGCCGTCGATGGCACCGGACTTGAACGCGTCGACGGTGATCGAGTTGTCCTGCGGGCGGATCGAGACGTCGCCGCCGCCCTTGGTGTCGGTCTCGAAGCCCTTCTTCTTGAGGAAGTAGCGCAGCGCGACGTCCTGGGTGTTGCCGAGGCTCGGCGTGGCCAGCGTCTTGCCGCGAAGCTGGTCGACCGAGGTGATCTCCGGCTTCACCACCAGCGCCGCACCGCCGGAGGTCACCCCGGAGACGATCCGGATGGCTTCGCCCCTGGACTTGATGAAGGTGTTGACGGCCGGGTTCGGACCGATGAAGCCGGCATCGATCGCGCCGGAGAGGATCGCCTCCGCCTCCTGCGTGCCCGAGTTGAACGTCGAGGGCGCCAGCTTCACTCCGGAGCCGAGCTCCTTGGCGAAGGTGCCCTGCTCGACGCCGACCAGTGCCGGGGCGTGGGTGAGGTTCGGGAAGTACCCGAGCCGCAGGGTTCCGGTGACCTCCCCGGACGCCGCCACGGACTCCGACCCCCCGTCGTCGCCCGAGCAGGCGGCCACCGTCAGCGCTAGCGCACTGGCAGCAACCAGTGGCACGAACCTGCGCCACAGACCCTGGGGCTTCATCACGTTCCGTACCCTCTCCCACACACCCGATCGTCTAACAAACTCGATCGAATGCGTCTTGTCGATTGATTACGTCGAGAAGGTAAGGATGCCAGAGATAGGGCGATAGCGCCACAGCAATGAACACAGATACCGAAAGGTGCGACGATTAGTGATCGAACGACCACGATCTGGCAAATTCAGGTGCTGGAGGAGGACGCGTCGACCACCACGGCGCGAGTAAGGGATCCGTGCACGCGACGCGGCGCGGAAGTGGCGCGGAAATGGCGCGGAAATGGCGCGACGTGGCAGTCGCAGTGAGAGCCGGGCTCAGCCCGGACGTCCGCGCTAGAAGAGGATCGAGGCGAACGTGCCCACGCGCTCGAAGCCGACACGCTCATAGGCGCGGCGCGCGACGTGGTTGAAGTCGTTCACGTACAGGCTCACGACCGGGGCGAACATCGCCCGGGCCAGCGCGACGACGCTGGCGGTACCGGCGGCGCCGAGGCCACGGCCGCGTAGCGCCGGGTCAACCCAAACGCCCTGGATCTGGCAGACGTCCCCCGCGACGGCACCGAGCTCCGCCTTGAACAGCACCCGGCCGTTCTCGATGTGGGCGAAGGACCGCCGCTGCCCGATGAACTCGGCGACCCGGGAGCGGTAGAGCGCGCCACCGTCGGCACCGACCGGCGAGACCCCGATCTCCTCGGTGAACATCGCGATGCAGGCGGGGAGCAGGATGTCCAGCTCATCTGGCCGGACCTGGCGGACCCCGGGATCGGGCGCGATCCTGGGCTCGTCGTTGATGGCGAGTAAAGGCTGCTCGCCGCGGATCTCCCGGGCCGGGCCCCACACCGGCTCCAGATGCCGCCACATCGCGGCGACCGCCGAAGCGACGCCGACGATCGACGAACAGCGGCGCCCCTGGCGGCGGGCCCGCTCGGCGAACAGCTTCGCCGAGTCCGGGCCCGCCCCCACGGGCCAGAGGTTCGCGCCGGAGTAACACAGGGCTGTGAGGGTGCCGTCGACCGTGTGCCCCCAGACCTCGGCGCCCAGGCGCCAGGGATCCAGGCCACACGCCGCCACCCGCGACGCGACGAACACGTCCGCGACCGGGTTGCGGCTCAGCAGCTCGGTGACCGCGGGAAGATCCCGGTCATCGAGCAGCCTGGTCGGAGTGGAGCGAAGCGGCAGACCCATCCAGCCCTTCCCGTTGTCAGGCCACAGACACCGACGGCGTACCGGAGGCCGCGCCGTCAGCCTCCATCTCCTCCGCGATTCGCATGGCCTCCTCGATCAGAGTCTCCACGATCTGCGCCTCGGGGACCGTCTTGATTACCTTGCCACGGACGAAGATCTGACCCTTGCCGTTGCCGGAGGCAACGCCGAGGTCGGCCTCGCGGGCCTCGCCCGGGCCGTTCACGACGCAGCCCATGACGGCCACGCGCAGCGGCACCTCCATGCCCTCGAGGCCGGCGCTGACCTCGTTGGCGAGGGTGTAGACGTCGACCTGAGCCCGGCCACAGGCCGGGCAGGAGACGATCTCCAGTCGCCGCTCCTTGAGCCCGAGCGACTCCAGGATCGCCGCGCCGACCTTGACCTCCTCGATCGGAGGAGCCGACAGCGAGACCCGGATCGTGTCGCCGATACCCTCGGCCAGCAGGGCTCCGAAGGCGACCGCCGACTTGACGGTGCCCTGGAACGCCGGGCCGGCCTCGGTGACACCGAGGTGCAGCGGGTAGTCACAGGCCTGGGCCAGCAGCCGGTAGGCCTGAATCATGATCACCGGGTCGTTGTGCTTCACCGAGATCTTGATGTCGCGGAAGTCGTGCTCCTCGAACAGGGAGCACTCCCACAGCGCCGACTCGCAGAGCGCTTCCGGGGTGGCCTTGCCGTACTTCTCCAGCAGGCGCTTGTCGAGCGACCCGGCGTTGACACCGATGCGGATCGGGGTGCCGGCGCCCTTGGCGGCCCGCGCGATCTCCCCGACCTTGTCGTCGAACTGCTTGATGTTGCCCGGGTTCACCCGGACCGCGGCGCAGCCCGCGTCGATCGCGGCGAACACGTACTTCGGCTGGAAGTGGATGTCGGCGATCACCGGGATCGGCGACTTGCGCACGATCGCCGCGAGGGCGTCCGCGTCGTCCTGACTCGGAACGGCGACCCGCACGATCTGACAGCCGGCGGTGGTCAGCTCGGCGATCTGCTGCAGGGTGGCGTTGACGTCCGAGGTCAGCGTGGTGCACATCGACTGGATGGAGACCGGGGCGTCACCTCCGACCGGCACGTTGCCCACGTGGATCTGCCGGCTGACCCGCCGGGTTCCGACCGGGCGGGGCGGAGCGGCGGGCATGCCCAGAGTAACGGTCACGATGTCCTCACTGGCGTGTCGGATTCTTGATCGTCAATTGGCGACCCGGCCCCGGTCCGCCATGGGCGACCGGGGCATCCGGGTCGATCAGGTCCGAGCCGATTCACAGATCGGCTGGATCGGTGTCAATCAGGTCGATGGACGTCGTGCGGAGGCGGCGCACTCACGACGGCCGGCGCGACGCCCGACCGGATCCGCCGGATCGACCGGCGACCGGGACGTCCACTGACCACCACCGCGCGCCACCGCGGGTACACGGCGGCTCACTGGTTGATGCGGATGGGGTTGACGATGTCGGCGGACAGAATGATCAGACTGAACCCGACGAGAACGACGACCGTGGCGTACGTGGCTGGTAACAGCTTCGCGAAGTCCACCGGCTGCACCGGCCCCCGGTAACCACGCAGCCGCCGCAGCCCGTGTCGGGCCTGCTCGAAACCGAGCACCGCGATGTGCCCGCCGTCGAGCGGTAGCAGCGGCAACAGGTTGAAGATCCCGATGGCGAGATTGATCGCGGCCACGAGGAACAGGAAGACCCCGATGCGGTCGGACCAGTCCTCGTCCGCGGTGACCACGTCGCCACCGAGGCGGGCCGCGCCCACCACACTGATGAAACCGCTCTCGTCGCGGTTGTCACCGAAGATGCGGCTGATGTCATCGAGCCGTTCGGTGAACGTGTCGTACATCCCGGTGAACCCGGAGCCGATCACCTTGAAGGTCTCCGGAACGGCTCCGAGCACCCCGTAGTGAACGGACTCCTGCCCCGGCCTGACTCCCAGGGCTCCGACCGGGTCCTTCCCCTCGCCGCCGGTCCTGCGGTCACGCAGGACCTCGCCGAGGTCGGGGCGCAGGGTCAGCTGCCGGCCGTCCCGGGAGACGACGAGCTCGGCGGGCCCGGGTCCGTGCTCTCGCACCAGCCGGGTGAAGTCCTCCCACGTGGTGATGGACGTTCCCTCGAAGCTCACCACCCGGTCGCCCTTGAGCAGCCCGGCGGCCGCCGCCGGGCCGGCCCCGGTGCACTCGGTCTGGCCCGCCGCGGGCAGGCACGTCGTCTCCCCGATCAGCGTCTCGCTGGTCTGCTTGGTGCCGAGGGTGACCAGCACGCCGTAGATCAGCACGATCGCGATGACGAAGTGGACGAACGAGCCCGCGGACATCACGACCAGCCTCGCCCGTGCCGGGGCCTTGTAGAAGGCCCGCGGCTCGTCAGCCGGGTCGATCTCCTCGAGGGAGGTCATTCCCTCGATCTTGACGAACCCGCCGGCCGGGATGGCCTTCACCCCGTACTCGGTCTCCCCGCGCTGCTTCGACCACAGGGTGGGGCCGAAACCGACGAAGAAGCGGGACGCCTTCATCCCGAAGTACCGGGCCGTGACGAAGTGCCCGGCCTCGTGCAGGACGACCGAGACGAACAGGGCGAGGACGAAGGCTGCGATGCCCAGGGCTGCCATCAAGCACGTCCTCCGGCCGCCACAGGCCGCCCACCGGCCTGTTCGATCAGACGGTTCGCCGCGGCCCGGGCCTCGCGCTCGGTCTCGAACACCTCGTCCAACGTCGGACGGGCGATCACCTCGTGCGCTTCCACCACCTCAGCCACCAGGTCGACGATACGGACGAACGGCAGCCCACCCGCGAGGAAGGCCGCGACGGCCTCCTCGTTCGCCGCATTGAACACCGCCGGAGCGGTGCCACCGAGCCGGCCCGCCGTCCGGGCGAGGTCGACCGCGGGGAACGCGACGGTGTCGAGTGGCTCGAAGGTCAGCGACTGCGGCCGGGTCCAGTCCATCGGCGGCTGTGCCAGGGGCACCCGGTCCGGCCACCCCAGCGCCAGGGCGATGGGCAGCCGCATGTCCGGCGGCGACACCTGCGCGATGGTCGAACCGTCGGTGAACTCGACCATCGAGTGGACCAGCGACTGCGGATGAACGACGACCTCGATGTCGTCGTAGGGCACCCCGAAGAACAGGTGCGCCTCGATCAGCTCGAGGCCCTTGTTCATCAGCGTCGCCGAGTTGATGGTGACCAGTGGCCCCATCGCCCACGTCGGATGCGCGAGCGCCTGCTCGCGGGTGACGCCGGCCAGCTCGTCCCGGCTCCGCCCGCGGAACGGACCGCCGCTGGCGGTCAGCACCAGCTTGTGGACCTCCTCGCGCCGCCCCCCGCGCAGGCACTGGGCCAGCGCGGAGTGCTCGGAGTCCACCGGCACGAGCCGGTCGGGATTGCCGCCCAGCGCCTCGAGCACCAGCGGGCCGCCGGCGACCAGGGACTCCTTGTTCGCCAGGCCCACCGTCGCGCCTGCCTTGAGCGCCGCCAGGGTCGGGGCGAGCCCGACCGAGCCCGACACCCCGTTGAGAACGATGTCCGCCGGCCAGGACGCGATCTCGACGGCCGCGTCGGGCCCCGCGAGAATCTTGGGAACCGCGAACTCCCCGCGGCGGTACCCGCGCCGGGACGCCTCCGCGAAGAACGCGAGCTGCAGGTCCTGCGCCGCGGACGCGGCGGCCACACCGACCGCCTCGACGCCGAGATCGAGCGCCTGCTCCGCGAGCAGGTCCACCCGTGACCCGCCGCCCATCAGCGCCACCACCCGGAACCTGTCCGGGTTGCGGCGTACGACATCTATCGCCTGGGTTCCGATCGAGCCGGTGGACCCGAGCAGAACCACTTCACGCTGGACCGAAGCCTCCGCCACACCGCCCATTCTCGCAGGCCCTTCGACGCTTGGACCGAGGCCTGTTCGGTTCCTGACAGGTGCAACCCGAAGGTGTGCATTGGGTGCACCCGCGCCTACCCGCGGTCAGCACCGAATACGCTGACCTGCCCCGTAGCCACTGGCCTCTCACCTGGCGTCAACCCTCACCCGCCGGCGGCCGCCGGGCTCGCCGATGCGGTGGCGGACACAGAGGGGACCACTGGAGTGGGGGACGGAGTCGGTCCGGTCGTGGGCTCGGTGGTGCTATCCGGTACCGCGGATGCGGACGGTTCCGGGCCTGTCGACCTCGTCGCGGACGCCGGTGCCGGGCTCGTCGTGGGAACGGCCGGCCTGGTCGCACCGCCCCCGGCCGTGCCACCGCCGCCGGAAGCACCCCCACCGGTGACCGTCCGGCCGTCGGCCGGATGCCCGCCGAAGAACTCCAGGGCGACGACGGTCGCGCTCAGGTTCGACACGGTGGCCCCGAGCTCGGGCCGCGCGGCCGCGCCCGGCCAGGTGTGACCACCGCCCTTGATGGCCAGCACCCCGACGTCCTTGCCCGTCGGGCAGGACGTCCAGGCAGTGAGGGCGGCGCTGGACATCTCCGCGCCGGCGGAATGCTCACCGCCGCAGCCGAACGCCCTGGCGTACCGGTCGGTGCGGCTCTCGACGGGCTGCGCGACCAGCCCCGCGAAGGGCGCGGTACGGGCCGGGCCGCCGCCGTCCCAGGGAGCGATCGCGTCCGCGGTTCCGTGCATCTCGAGCAGGTTCGCGCGCGGATCCGCGCAGTCGTCCGGGACCCGGCTCGCCGCGACCGTGACCACGGCCGCGAACCGGTCGGGCAGCGCGCAGGCGAGCTCCAGCACCATGTCGGCGCCATCGGAGAAGCCGCTGGCGAACACCCGCTTCGGGTCGAGGCACATCCGGCCCGTCAGGTCGTTGAGCACCGTGCCGATGAACAGAACGTCGTCGGGGCCGACCTCGGCCGAGCGGGTGAGGTTCCACCGGGCGGACACGCCGACCGGGGTGACGACCGCATAGCCCGATCTGGTCCCCGCGTCAGCCATCCCGGTGTACTGCTCCAGCTGGTCCACGGACTGGTCGCGGTCGTGCAGGTTGACGACGAGCGGAAGCGCCGTGCCCGCCCTGGCGCCCTGGGGCACGGCAAGCCGGTACTGCCGATCCGTGCCCGCGACGGTGACGGTCTCGGTGGTGACCCCGGACGGCAGGCTCTTGCCCGTCTGGCAGCCGCTGGCCGGCGGCGCCGGCACGGTGGGAAGCGCGGCCAGCGCGGCCGCACCCGAAGCCCCTGCCCTGCCCAGCGCGGTCGCGACCGGCGCCGCGGCATCGGACTTGCCCGACGGGGACTGTGACATCGCATACCAGAGCAGCAGGAGGAGCACCCCCGCCGCGGCGGTGATCGGCAGCCAGAGCGTGCTGTTCGGCCGGGAGCCGTTGCGCAGCGCACCGGAGCGAGCCCGCACCCGGCCCGCGGCCGACCTCGCCGAGCCCGCGGCCGACCTCGCCGAACCGACACCAGATCTCGCCGAACCGACACCAGGTCTCGCTGATCCGCCGGTCGACCTCGCCGAACCGGCACCGGGCCGGCCGTTGCCTCGCCGACGCCCGGCAGGGCTCCCGAACGCCACGGCTAGCGCCCCGTCCGCCGACGGGCCGGCGGTTCGGCCGCGAGCTGGCCGCACGCGGCGGCGATCTCCCGGCCGCGGGTGTCGCGCACTGTCGCCGTGACGCCCCGGGCTCGCAGTCGATCCACGAAGACCCGCTGGCCGCGGGGGGCGCTCGCCTGCCAGGACGAGCCGTCCGTCGGGTTGAGCGGGATCAGGTTCACATGTGCCAGCTGGCCGGCGAGCAGGGCGCCGAGGGCGTCCGCCCGCTCGGGAGAGTCGTTGACGCCGTCGATCAGCGCGTATTCGATGCTCACCCGCCGGCCGGTGATGCGGGCGTAGTCCCAGGCAGCCTCGAGGACCTCGGCCACGGGCCACCGCGTGTTGATCGGAACGAGCTCGTTGCGCAGCTCGTCGTCCGGTGCGTGCAGCGAGAGCGCGAGCGTCACCGGAAGCCCCTCACCGGCCAGCCGGCGGATCCCCGGCACCAGGCCCACCGTGCTCACCGTCAGGCTCCGCGCCGAGAGACCGAGACCGTCCGGCGTGGGCTCGACGAGCCGCCGCAGCGCGGCGAGCAGGGCGTTGTAGTTCGCCAACGGCTCGCCCATGCCCATGAACACCACGTTGGACAACCTGCCGGGCCCACCGGGCAGGCCGCCCCGAGTCATCGTGCGAGCCGCGTCCACCACCTGTTCGACGATCTCGGCCGTCGAGAGGTTGCGGGTGAGACCACCCTGGCCCGTCGCGCAGAAGGGACAGGCCATACCGCAGCCCGCCTGGCTCGAGACACAGACGGTTGTCCGCTGCGGGTATCGCATCAGCACGGACTCGATCTTGGCGCCGTCAACCGTGCGCCAGACGGTCTTGCGGGTCTGGCCACCGTCGCAGTCCGCCGTGGTGGCGGCGGTGAGCAGCCGCGGCAGCAGCGAGTCGACGAGCGTCGCCCGGACCTGCGCGGGCAGGTCGGTCATCGCGGCGGCGTCCTCGGCCCGCAGATGACGGGCGAAGTAGTGCCGGGCGAGCTGGTCGGCCCGGAAGGCCGGCAGGCCAAGCGACTCGGCCACGGCACGCCGTTCGTCGCGGGAGAGGTCCGCGAGGTGACGCGGCGGGCGAGACCGCCCTGCCACCAGTGGCAGGAGGTCTCCGGAATCGGCGGTCGTGGCAGTCATCGCCTGTCCAGTCTGCCAGGCAGTCCGGCGAGACGGCGCCCCGGTGATCCACGAGGCCCGTTCGCCGCCCCGGGTCTGCGCCGGTCAGAACGCGCCCGCGGCCCCGCTGAGCCTCGCCCGGTCAGTCGAGGTCGGCCCGGTCAGCCGAGGAACGCGGTGATGAGCAGCCAGGCCACCGGGGCCGTGCACAGCAGGGAGTCGAGGCGGTCCATGATCCCGCCGTGGCCGGGCAGCAGACTGCCCATGTCCTTGATGCCGATGTCCCGCTTGAGCAGCGACTCGCCCAGGTCACCCACAGTCGCGGAACAGGCGGTGGCCACCCCGAGCAGCGCTCCCTGCCAGATCTCGCCGTCCAGCGGCCAGGTCATCAGGACGGCGCCGACGATGACGCAGCCGACGATCGACCCGGCGAAGCCCTCCCACGACTTGCCGGGCGAAACCGACGGAGCCAGCTTGTGACGGCCGCCCGAGAGCACACCTGCCGTGTAGCCGCCGATGTCGCTGGCGACCACCGTGCCGAGGAACGCGATGGTGCGCCAGTGGCCGTCCGGCGCGGAGGTCAGCAGGGTGGCGAAGCCGGCCGGAAAGCCGACGTACGCGGCGGTGAAGGCGCAGGCCGCGAAGTCCCGCAACCGTGCCGCGCTGTTCGCCGTCGTGGGATCGCGCACGCCACGGACGGCGACGGCGGCGAGGATGGTGCCCGCCAGGGCCAGCACGAGTCCGTTCGTACCGGCGCCGTAGGCCGCGACAGGCATCGCGACGGCACCCGCCGCCAGTGGGACCAGCGGGACCGTCATCCCCGCGACGTGCAGCGCACGGACGACCTCGTAGGTCCCGATCGCCACCGCGGCGCTGACCACGCCCACCCAGATCGGGTAGAAGGTGAACAGCGGGACGAGGATCACCGCGCCGAGGACGATCCCCACCGCGATCGCGGCGGGGAGGTCACGGCCGGCCCGGATCACCCGCCGGCCGCTCTTCGCGGTGTTCTTCGCGGGCAGGCCCCCCGCGGCCGGCTGCTGGTCGCCTTCCAACGGCGGCTGGGCTGCCGGCCCGCGGCCCGCCGCATCACCGCCGCGACCGGTACCTGGCCCGACGACCGGGGCGGACGCGAGATCAACGTCCCCGGCCAGCGGTCGGGTGACCCGCTCCGAGCCGGCGGCACCGTTCGAACCGGCGGCACCGTTCGAACCGCCGGCACCGTTCGAACCGCCGGCACCGTGCGGACCACCGATGCCGTGCGGACCACCGATGCCGTTCGAGGCATGGCCGCCCGGAGCAGGCCCGTCCGCCGGGACGAAGCCGTGCTGCTCCGTTCGGAGACCGTCCCGTCCCGGGTCGTCAGGCGTGTCGGCGCGGTCAGTCACAGCCGTGTCCTCGGGCGGCATTCCCAGGGCCGGGATACTCACCGCTCCGCCCATCCCATCCGTTCCTACCGGCACGCCCGGCACGCCACCCCTGGATGGTCCGAGGTGGCGGATGGGCACGGTGCCGCATATGGCTGAACGCTGCTCGGGGGTCAGACCGAGAGCAGGTCCGACTCCTTGACGCGGAGAAGTTCATCGACCTGCGCGACGTACCGGTGGGTCGCCTCGTCGAGATCCTTCTCGCCACGCCGGCCCTCGTCCTCGCCGGCGTCACCGTCACGGACGATACGGTCGATGGCGTCCTTGGCGTGGCGCCGGATGTTGCGGATGCTGACCCGGGCCTCCTCGGCCTTGGTGCGGGCCACCTTCACCAGCTCACGGCGGCGCTGTTCGGAGAGCTCCGGAAAGACGCAGCGGATGATCGCACCGTCGTTGCTCGGGTTCACCCCGAGGTCCGAGTCCCGGACGGCCTTCTCCACCGCACCCAGCGACGACTTGTCGTAGGGGGTGATGATGACCATGCGCGGCTCGGGGATGTGGAACGAGGCGAGCTGCTGGACAGGGGTCGGCGCACCGTAGTAGTCAACGAGGACCTTCCCGAAGACCGCCGGGGTGATGCGGCCGGTCCGGATGTTCCCGAAGTCCTCCTTGGCGACCGAGACTGCCTTGTCCATCTTCTCCTCGGCCTCGAGGAGCGTGTCGTCGATCACCGCGTACCTTCCGTTCCGTACGTTTCGACACCGACCAACGTGCCGATCTTCTCACCCCGGACAGCCCGGGAGATGTTCCCCTCGGTGAGGAGATCGAAGACGACGATCGGCAGGTCGTTGTCCATGCACAGGCTGATCGCGGTCGCGTCCATCACTTTCAGGCCGCGCGCGAGAACCTCACCGTAAGTGAGGGTGTCGAACCGAACGGCGGCGGGATTCGTCGCAGGGTCGGAGTCGTAGACCCCGTCGACCTTCGTCGCCTTGAGCACCGCCTGGGCCTTGACCTCCAGCGCCCGCTGGGCGGCCGTGGTGTCAGTCGAGAAGAAAGGCGCCCCCAGACCCGCACCGAAGATCACCACTCGGCCCTTCTCCAGATGGCGGATCGCCCGCAGGGGAAGGTAGGGCTCGGCGACCTGGCCCATGGCGATCGCCGTCTGCACCCGCGTCACGATGCCTTCCCGCTCGAGGACGTCCTGCAGCGCGAGGCAGTTGATCACCGTTCCGAGCATGCCCATGTAGTCGGCCCGGGCGCGGTCCATCCCACGCTCGGCCAGGGCCTGCCCGCGGAACATGTTTCCCGCGCCGACGACGATGGCGACCTCGATACCCGACCGGCTCACCCCGGCGATCTGGCGTGCGATCGTCGAAAGGGTGACGGGGTCGATCCCCAGCGGCTCCCCGCCGGCGAACGCCTCACCGGAGAGCTTCAGCAGCACCCGGGTCCATCGCGGCTGGGTGTCAGTGCGGTCTCCAGAGTCGACTGCACCCACGGCGTTGTAGGCGTCATCGGTCACGGGGAGGCTCCTTCGCCGTTAGCCGGGATCATCGGCCTGGGACGTTCATGCTGACTGCAGTCTGCCGCACGACTCAGGCACGGCTGCCCGTGGGGCCGCGTGGCGCGTCGACGAGCGCGAACTGTGGCCGGCCGGATCGGGCCGGTGCAGATCGCGCCGCCAAACGTCACCGTGTGCCGTGTGATGCCCGCGAACGCGAGGGGCCGCAGAGGCGAAGGACCGCAAACCGACGTCGGCCGGACATCCGCAGAGGGTTCATCCCCTGCCAGATGCCCGGCCGTCTCTCCCCACCGGCGTGGCGAGCGCCTACTCAGGCCTGCCGCACGTTGAACCGCGCGAACCGGCCCACCTCGATCTTCTCACCGAGTGAGGAGCCCGCCTGCTCCAGCAGGGCACGGATGGTGATCTTGCCATCCTTCACCCAGGGCTGGTCGAGCAGCACCGCGCTCTTGATGTAGCCGTTGACCTTGCCCTCGACGATCTTCGGGATGGCGTTCTCGTTCTTGCCCTCTTCGCGGGCCGCCGCCTCGTAGATCTTCCGCTCGGCTTCCAGCACCTCGTTCGGGATCTGCTCCGCGGTCACGTACAGCGGGTCGGCCGCCGCGATGTGCTGAGCGAGGTCACGCGCGAGCTGCTTGAAGTCCTCCGTCTTGGCGACGAAGTCGGTCTCGCAGCGAAGCTCCACGAGGACGCCGAGCGTCGGCGGAAGCTGCGGGTCGGTGCGGTGGAGGTAGGACTCGACAAGCCCGTTCACCGTGCTGCGGCCCGCGCGCTTGGCGACGCCCGCGAGACCCTTCTCCCGCAGCCAGGACTTGGCCTTCTCGAAGTCGCCGTCGTGATCGACAAGCGCCTTCTTGACGTCGCTCATCCCGGCGCCGGTGAGTTCCCGGAGCTTGCGGATGTCGGCGGCTGTGATGTCTGCCATGGTGCTCTTCTCGTCAGTTCCGATTGCTGGCGATGGTCAGCGTTGCTGGAAGTCTCGACGTCGGGACTACGCGACGCCGCCGCACGGGCGCCACCCACTCCGACCGCCGCCGCCAGCGGCGGTCGACGGCCTCCCGGACGGACGCCTACCCCGCCGCCCGGCTGCCGGGCGGCGGGGCTGGAGCAACGTCTCACGGCGGTACGCGCAGACCACCGGGAGACGTCGCGAGGTCGGGTCTGGCTTTGTCAGACGGCGGTGCCGACCGCATCCGGCTGGGGCTGCTCCTGCTGCTCCTCCTGCTGGCCCTCGGCGGCCGTGGGCTCACTCGCCGCCGCGGAAGCGGCCGCAGCCGGCTCGGCCGCAGCGGGCTCGGCCACGGCGGGCTCGGCCGCGGCGGGAGCGGCGTCGCCGCGCAGCAGCGCCTGCTCCCACTCGGCCAGCGGCTCCTCACCCGTGGACTGCTCGGGCTTCGCCTCGGCGTTGCTCGACGCGCCGGCGCGTGACATCAGGCCCTCGGCCACCGCGTCCGCGACGACCCGGGTGAGCAGGGCAGCGCTGCGGATCGCGTCGTCGTTGCCCGGAATCGGGTAGTCGACCTCGTCCGGGTCGCAGTTGGTGTCCAGGATCGCCACGACCGGGATACCCAGCTTGCGGGCCTCACCGACGGCGATGTGCTCCTTCTTGGTGTCAACGACCCAGACCGCACTCGGCACCCGGCTCATGTCACGGATACCGCCGAGGGTGCGCTCGAGCTTCGCCTTCTCCCGGGTCAGCACGAGCTGTTCCTTCTTCGTGCGGACCTCGGTGCCACCGGTCAGCTCGATCTCCTCGAGCTCCTTGAGCCGCTGGAGACGCTTGTAGACCGTGGAGAAGTTCGTCAGCATGCCGCCCAGCCAACGCTCCTTGACGAAGGGCATGCCGACCCGCAGGGCCTGCTCCTCGATCGCCTCCTGCGCCTGCTTCTTCGTCCCGATGAACAGAACGGTCCCACCGTGGGCGACCGTCTCCTTGACGAAGTCGTAGGCCCGGTCGATGTAGGACAGGGTCTGCTGGAGGTCGATGATGTAGATGCCGTTGCGCTCGGTGAAGATGTAGCGCTTCATCTTCGGGTTCCAGCGCTTCGTCTGGTGCCCGAAGTGGACGCCGCTCTCCAGGAGCTGCTTCATGGTGACGACGGCCATGACTGGCGTCGCTCCCTTCTCGCCCGGCACGTTGACCGGGACGCCTCGGTTGTGACGGCCCCGGCGAGAGCCGGAGACCCCTGACGCCCGACTGGCCGTGGCCGCCGCGGGGCGGCGGACCGAGGAGGCCCTCCCGGTCGTGACCGGGAGCAGGCGTGCGAACTGAGCCCACCGAAATGGTCGGAGACCGGCTGCTGCCGGCCGCCGACCACCGCCAATGGGGCCCACGGCGCCACAGACGGCCCAGCCGGGCGGCCGGGACACCAACAACGCCGAGGCGACCTCGGCAGATGGACTCCCGTCAATGATACCCGGCCTCCGTGACCGCTCCCTGACCGAGGCCCGGGGCCGCCCGCCCGGAGGGACGGCCGCGGAGCTGCTGGTCGGACGGCCCGCCAGCCCGGCAACCGCGGCAAGCGCGCTACCGAACCCGGAAGCTCGGCGCGACGCTCCGGATCGGCGGCCTCTGCCGGGCGAAACCGAAGAGGTCACACAGAGACTCGGCGCGACCCCTTTCGTTTTCGTTTATCCACAACAGACTTCATTAGCCACCGTTTGATGGCGGATTCGTGCACCCTTGTGTTGCTGGCCAAACCGGGCGCCCCCGCCGGCCAGCAGAGCGGCGGTCGGAACCGACCCGAAGGGCCCGACCGCCGCTCATCCATCGGGGCCGCTCCGCCACAAGGCACCAGGGCGGCTCCACTACAAGGACAGTTCGTCGTGTCTGCCGATCCGGAGGCGAACCGCTGTGTCCCACCCACCGCGCCTCGACCCGGCCGTGCTGGTCATCCCGCTGCTCGCGCTGATGATCGCGCTCGTCTGCCCAGGGCGGGTGCCGATCCGGGCATCCGTCAGCACCCCGGTCCCGAGCCAGCCGGCAGTAACCGCGCCGGTGCGATCCGAGCCGGCCGGCGACGCCGCCGGGTGGACCTGGCCACTGCCAGGCGCCGTCACGGTGGCGCGGGCGTTTCAGGCACCTGAGCACCCTTTCGGCCCAGGGCACCGTGGGGTCGATCTGAGTTCCCCGCCGGGCAGCCCGGTCGCAGCCGCCCGCTCCGGGGTCGTCGGCTTCGCGGGCTGGGTCGGCGACCGGTGGGTCGTCACCGTCGTGCACGGCTCGCTGCGCACCACCTACGAACCTGTACGTCCACTCGTGCACGAAGGTGACCAGGTCGCCACGGGAGAGCAGATCGGGCTCCTCGAAGCGGGGCATTCCGGCTGCCCGACCGCGGCCTGCCTGCACTGGGGGCTTCTACGCGGCGCGGAATACCTCAACCCGCTCGCCTTCTTCCACCGGATCCGCCCCCGGCTGCTCCCACTGCTCGGATAGCCCTGCGCAAATGTTCGGCGGAATTGCGCTGACTCCGGTCAGGAACATGCACACTGCCCCGGCCCGCGCCGTACCGAGACTGGAGGTCACACCGGTCATCCCGGAGCGAATCTGGTGAGGGCACGGTGAATCTGGCTGCGCATGGTGTCGCTGCCCGTGTGGCCGGCGTCGGTGACGGCGACGAGTTCCGCGCCGGGCCAGGCGCCAGCAAGCTCCCACGCGGTCTGGAAGGTGCTGCCCAGGTCATGGCGACCGTGGATCAACACCCCGGGTATTCCTGCCAGACGCCCTGCATTACGCAGCAGGACGTCCTCCTCCAGCCAGGCGCCGTGGGCGAAGTAGTGCGCGCAGATGCGGACGAGCGCGAGGCGGGCTGCCAGCGGACGACTGCTGTAGGCGTTCCGCCGTCCGTTCGGCTCCAGGGAGATGACCGCGTCCTCCCAGGCACACCACGCCTCGGCAGCCCGTGCCCGCACCTGCGGGTCGGGATCTTCCATCAGGCACGCGTAGGCCTTGACCAGATCACCCTCACCGCCAGCCCCGGACGTGGCGGAACGGAACCGCTCCCACTCCTGCGGGAAGAACCTCGCCACCCCGCGGTACAGCCAGTCGATCTCCGCACGCCGCGTCATGGTGACTCCGGGGATGACGATCTCCGAGACCCGGCCCGGATGCCGCTCGGCGTAGGCGAGCGCCAGCGTCGACCCCCACGATCCTCCGAAGAGCAGCCACTTCTCGACGTTGAGGTGCTCACGGAGCACCTCCATGTCGGCCAGCAGGTGCTCCGTGGTGTTACAACGCATATCGGTAGCCGGATCACTCGCGTGCGGGATGCTACGTCCACAGCCCCGCTGATCGAAGAGCACCACTCGGAATCGGTCGAGGTGAGGAAACCGACGGGCGCCTACCGAGCAACCCGATCCGGGCCCACCGTGAACGACGAGCGCAGGCTTCCCCTGCGGGTTACCGCAGACCTCCCAGTAGACGAAGTTACCGTCACCGACCGGGATCATGCCTTTCTCGTGTGGTTCAACCGGAGGACTGGTTTCCATACTTTTCACCCCTAGCGCGAAGGGCGTCGGTTCAATTCGCTTCTGGGCGCCATCAGATCGCTGGATGTAATGATATCGATGCCGATAACGGTCGTTGCGCGCTCGGCGATCTGGCCGACGGCATCCACACGGCCGCCGAGCTCATATCCCCTGACTGATCGAGCGGCTCCACAGCCTGCCGGCTACTCGACGGCCAGCTTCGAGCTGCTGCCGGGCAGGACCCGAGAGCCCCAGCCGCCAGGCAGCCGTTCACGATTTGCGGGCAGCCCTGCCACCACCCGCCTGAGAGGATGATCTTCCCAGCGCCGTCAGCCGGTAGCCCGCCGGGGTCGCCTCGACCAGACCCTCCACGGCCAGCGGCCCGAGCAGTGCCAGCACCGTTCCGGGAGGACAGTCGACCCGGCGGGCAAGTGCCGCCACTCCGATGGCCGAACGGGCTGGCATCACGTCCAGCAGCTGCAGGACGAGGTCCGCTAGGCCGTCACGGGCTCGCGTCGGGCCGCTCGGTCGGGGCGCCAGCTCACCGATCTCGCCGATCTCCTCACAGACCTCGCCCGCGCAGGTGACCAGCGCCGTCTCTTCGCGCTGATCACGCAGCAACCGGTGGCAGCCAGCACTCATCGCGCTGGTGACCGGCCCTGGGACCGCCATCACGGTGCGGCCGAGGCGGCGGGCATGACGGACCGTGTTCAGTGCGCCGCTGCGCACACCCGCCTCCACGAGTACCGTGCCCGCACCAAGCGCCGCGATGATCCTGTTCCGGGTCAGGAATCGGCGCCGGTAGGGCGGGCTCCCCGGGGGAGTCTCGCTGAGTACCAGACCGGAGGCCGCGATCTCGTCAAGCAGGTCGGCGTGGGCAGCCGGGTAGGGCACGTCGACGCCACCCGCCAGGACCGCGATCGTCGATCCCCCGGCGGCGAGCGCACCGCGATGCGCGGCCGCGTCGACGCCGAACGCAGCTCCGGACACGATGGTCCAGCCGCGTTCAGCGAGCCCGAAGCCGAGTTCCTGGGCCTGGTGAAGGCCATAGTCCGTGGCCGCGCGACAGCCGACGACCGCCACCGCCCGCCGGGTGATGTCGGCGAGGCCAGCCGTTCCCCGAGCCCAGAGCACGAGGGGCATCCCGTCGTCGCCACTCTTGTCGCCACCGATCCGGTCGAGGACGTCGAGCCCAGCCGGCCAGTCCGGATCGCCCGGGCACAGTGGGCGAGCTCCGACCCGCTCCGCGGCCTCGATATCCTGCCGCGGATCGACACCAGGATGCTGCGCCCTGAGCCGCTCCCACAGGGCCACCTCGCCGACCGCCTGCAACTGCTCGCGCAGTGACGCCCGGGCCGGAGCGGCGATCCGGCTGAGGCCGACGCGCGCAAGTCGACGCGCGTCGACTTCACCACCCGCCACCGGCGCCACCGGAGACGGCCCTGACAGGTGATCCGACGGCCTGCTCATGCCGACCACCCCGGCAGCCGCAGATCGAGGGCGAGGCCGACCTCGGCAGCGCCAGGCCGTTCAACCTCCGCCAGGTCCGCGATCGTCCAGGCGACGCGGAACACCCGGTCCAGCCCACGTGCCGTGAGCAGCCCACGGTCGAACGCACGGTCCGCGAGGCGGGTCGCCTCCGGGAGCAACGGCCACCGATGTCGCCAGGCGGGCCCGGGCACGTCGGAGTTACGGCGCCACGGCGTGCCGGCGAACCTCTTCTCCATCGCGGAACGTGCGCGTGCCACTCGCTCCGCGATCGTCCTGGAGGAGCTCGCGTGCCCTCGGTCCGCTTTCAGCTCCGCCCGGCTCGGCGAGTTCAGCTGGACCTGAATGTCGATCCGGTCCAGCAGTGGGCCTGACAACCGCGCCAGGTAACGCCGACGAACCGTGCTCGGGCAGTCGCAACGGGCGTCCCGCGGGCCGCGGGCACGTGAACAGGGGCACGGGTTCGCCGCCAGGACCAGCAGGAAGCGCGCCGGGAAGCGGGTGGTGGCCCGGGCTCTCGCGACCTCGATCAGGCCGCTCTCCAACGGCTGGCGCAGAGCATCGAGACTGCTACGCCCGAATTCCGGGCTTTCATCGAGAAAGAGCACCCCGTGGTGGGCCTGGCTGGCGAGACCCGGGCGGATGGCCGGGGAGCCGGAGCCGATGAGCGCGGCGGGGGTGGCCGAGTGATGCGGGTTCCGAAACGGTGGCCGGGTGACGAGCGGCCGGCCGACCGGTAGAACGCCCGCCACCGAATGCACGGCCGTGACCTCCAGCGCTGCCCTGAAGTCCAGCGCGGGCAACAGGCCCGGCAGCCGCTCCGCCAGCATCGACTTGCCGGAGCCGGGCGGCCCCAGCATGAACAGGTGATGACCACCCGCGGCGGCCACCTCCACTGCCAGCCGTCCTCGGACCTGCCCCGCGACGTCCGCCAGATCGGGCATCGTCTCCCCTGGATCGGCCGGCTCCCCCGGATCGACCGGCTGCGCGGCGCCTGCCGGGAGGAGCACAGCCGTCGGCCGGCCACGCAGCAGCGCCAACACACCTGCGAGGTCGTGCATGGGCTCGATGACGGCATCGGGAACCAGCGAGGCCTCCGCGGCGTTCGCGACGGGCACAACAATCCGCTCCAGGCCTGCCTCAACGGCGGCCAGAACGGCGGGGAGTACGCCTCGCACCGGGCGGAGCCTGCCGTCGAGCGCGAGTTCCCCGATCAGGATGCGGCTCGCCAGTGCGCCCGAGGGCACGGCCCCGGCCGCGCCCAGAATGGCAGCGGCCATCGCGAGATCGAATCCGCTGCCGGACTTTGGAAGGGTCGCCGGGAACAGCCCAACTGTGATCTTCTGATCCGGCCAGTGCTCGCGGGAGTTCACCACCGCGGCTCGCACCCTGTCCCGCGCCTCGTGCAGGGCCGCGTCCGGAAGGCCGATCAGCGTGAAGCCCGGCAGGCCGCGCCCCAGATCGGCCTCGACCTCCACGAGGCGCCCTTCGATACCGACCACCGCGACGGCCAGGGAGCGGGCGAGAGCCATCAGAAGGCTCCCCGGCGGTGCTCGACCCGGACCGGCCCCTGCTGTTCCCGATAGACCTCGAGAACATCGAATCGCACCACGGCGGGGGGATGGGGATGTTCGGCGAGCCAGCGGACGGCAAGGCGCCGGATACGGGCGGCCTTGCGACCGACGACCGCGGCGGCGCCGCTTCCGTAGCCTGACCCGCTACGTGCCTTGACCTCGCAGAAGACAAGAATGTCGCCGTGGCGCGCGACGATATCGATCTCGCCCTCACGACACCGCCAGTTGCGGGCGAGGATCTCCGCGCCCTCGGCGCACAGATGCTCGGCCGCGACATCCTCGCCGAACCGGCCGAACCGCTGACTGACCCGCATCCGAGGCTCCGTCTCACCGGGGGTCGCACGCCCTCCGGTGAGATCAGGTTCCGCGCTCTCGCCCCGCGGAGACGCTTCAATCGGCTCCCTGTGGATAACCAGCTTTCATCCACAGAGCGGCAACGATGTACGGCGCGCCACCGGGCAACCGGCGGACCGGCACCCCTCCACGTCTCAGGTGACCCCGCCGCGCCGGACATACCGGACACGCCGGACGGACCGAGGAATCCAGCGCTCAGGACCTGGCGCTCAGAGCTCGGCCTTGGTCAGTTCCTCGACATTGATGTCCTTGAACGTGACAACTCGAACGTTCTTCACGAAACGAGCGGGCCGGAACATGTCCCACACCCAGGCGTCCCGCAGCGTGAGCTCGAAGAAGACCTCGCCGTCCGAGCTGTTACGGATCTCGATCTGATAGTCGTTCGCCAGATAGAACCGCCGCTCGGTCTCGATCACATACGAGAACAGCCCCACCACGTCGCGGTACTCGCGGTAAAGCTGGAGTTCCATCTCGGTCTCGTACTTTTCGAGATCCTCCGCGCTCATGCGCTCTCCGTGGCGCCACGCAGGCTGGTCATAGCAACTCTTTCCTCCAGCCGCAGCAATCTTGTTTTCCCCGCCAGCCCCGCCTGGGCGGCGACGTTGACATATGACAGGCGGTGCTCGGCGCACGGCCCGTACCGCGCCAACGCGGCGGTGTGCGCCGCGGTGACGTAGCCCTTGTGCTGCGCGAAATCGTACTCGGCGTACTGCTCGTGCAGACAACGCATGATCCGGTCCCTGGTCACCTTGGCCACGACGGACGCCGCGGCGATGCACCCGACAGCCCGGTCTCCCTTGATCACTGCCAGCGACTCCACCCCGAATCCCTCTACCGCGAACCCGTCCGTCAGCACATAGCCCGGCGAGACACCGAGGCGTGCGACAGCCCGACGCATGCCCATGATGTTGGCGACGTGCACGCCGATTTGGTCGATGTCCGCGGCGGGAACGACGACGGTCGCCACCGCCGCGGCGCTGGCCAGCACGTCCGCGTAGACCTCCTCGCGGACGCGCTCGGTGAGCAGCTTCGAGTCGTTGAGACGTGCGAGCCGGCGGGTCCGACCTGGGTGCAGGATCACCGCGGCGACCACCAGCGGCCCCGCGCAGGCGCCCCGGCCTGCTTCGTCCACACCCGCCACCGGTCCGAGGCCGCAGCGGGTCAGCGCCCTCTCGTAGCCGAAAAGGCCGGCGTCGCTACGGACCGTCGTGCCACGCACATCCATGGGGATCAGGGCGAACCACCCACGTCAGGCCGACGGTCAGCGCGTCGCACGCGCGACCGGACAATCCCCCGGCGCGCACGCGCGGACCTCGGCCACAGACCAACCGCCCGTCCGGACCGCCCGGGCCGTCCCAGCCCGGCACGACGACGCCGACGGCCAGGGACCACGAGCGCCAAGGCCGCCACCGGCGCCAGGAGCGCGTCCGCCGACCCCGGCAGGCCCGCCCCGGACGCGACCGGCTCGTGCTCCGCGTTGCCGCGATTCGCGGCGCTGGCCGACGGCACCCCGGAGAAGGTGTCCGGCACCGAAAGGATGCCGAAGCGCCCGAGTGGCCAGACCCGCACAAACGCGCGGCCAATCACCTTGTCCTGCGGCACCGGACCGTTCTGTCGCGAGTCCGATGACCGGGACCTGTGGTCACCCATCAGCCACAGGTCTCCGTCCGGAACCGTGATCGGACCGAACTCCTGGAAATCGTTCTCGTAGACGTAGGGCTCGTCGAGGGCCTTGCCGTTCACCGTCACGCGCCCGGCGTCATCGCAGCAGGCGACGACGTCCCCACCGACTCCGATCACACGTTTGATGAAGTCCTTCTCGCTGGGGGCGCCGAGGCCCAGCAGCTCCTGAACGTTCCGGACGAACCGGCTCAGCCCGCTGCCGGGCTCGCTGACGACCGACTCCCGCTCGAAGCCGGTGCCCTCACCGTTGAACACCACGATCTCGCCGCGGTGCACGTCCTGGAAGTGGTAGATGACCTTGTTCACCAGCACGCGGTCGTCGATGAGCAGCGTCCGTTCCATCGACTCGGACGGAATCCAGAACGCCTGCACGAAGACGGTCTTGATCAGCAGCGCGAGCAGGAAGGCGACGAGTACCAGGATCGGGAGCTCACGTAGGAACGAGCCCCGCCCGCGGTCCCGGCCGGTGTCCGGCCGAGCGACCCGCCGGCCGGTGGCCGGCGAGGCCCCGCTCCCGTGTTCGTCACGCCCGCGCTCCTCGGGCCCGGACGAAGCGCTCGTCTCCGCCTCGTACGCGGCTCCCAGCACGCCGCCGCCGATGCCCGCGTTGACGCCGGCCACGACCGGCTCAAAGGGCTTGACCAGCTCAGCGGGGTCCTTGACCGGCTCGGCGGGATCCACATCGACGGAGTTGACGGCGCCGACGGGTCGCGCGGACCCGTCATCGGCACCGGAACCAAGCCCGGCGGCGGCGTGATCCGGACGCGAACCCGTCACGCCCGGATCCATGCCAGAAACCGCGGGACCCGGGGCGTCACCGTGCGGCCCAGGACCGGCAGACGCCGGATCGCCTTCACCCGAACCGTCGAACGGTTCGGGTGTGCCGCGGTCGGATCCACTCACTGCGCCACCTCGCCAGGTCGGCCGTCATTCGTCATCGGACAGGCAGAGGCCCGCCAAGGCCGCGGTCTGACCGGACCGCAATCGACCGGATCAGCCCACGACCTGACCATCCTGATGCACCGCCCGCGCGGTGGAGTGGTTTGGTGACCGGCCAGTCGCCAGATACCCACCAACCGGAAGGCCTCTGGCGACGGTTCACCGGGAGCTTCAGCGGCCGACCGGCTCGCGCTTCTCCTTGATCTTCGCGGCCTTGCCACGAAGCTGGCGAAGGTAGTAGAGCTTCGCCCGGCGGACGTCACCGCGCGTCACGACCTCGATGCGCGAGACGATGGGGCTGTGGAGCGGAAAGGTCCGCTCGACGCCAACGCCGAAGCTCACCTTGCGAACGGTGAACGTCTCCCGGACACCGCCGCCCTGGCGACGGATCACCACGCCCTGGAAGACCTGGATGCGCTGGCGGTTACCCTCGACCACGCGCACGTGGACCTTCAGCGTGTCGCCCGGCCAGAACTCCGGCACGTCCGTCCTGCGCGACTCGGCGTCGAGGCTGTCCAGGGTGTGCATGGCAGTCGCTTTCCTCAGGGTTGTCACAGGCAAATGCATGAAACGGTCCGCCGGCCACGACCAGCGTTTCGCTGCGGCCTTCCGACCTCCCGGTCACACGGCATCACACCGGCACGTGGCCGGACGAAGCATGCGCCAGGACGGCGAAGCGGCAGAACAGCGGTTACGCCGGATCGGCGGGCCGACCGGGTGCGCCGGATCGGCAGACCGACAAGGCCACCAACCGACAACGTCACGGACCGACCAGGTCAGTTCAACCAGGCCGGCGGGTGACGGGTCAGTGTTGCGTGACACCGTCGGTCAGGAACCAGCGGACACCGCATCCTACTGTGCCACACGAGCGAGGTGTCCGGTCGGCAGGCCCTGTCCAGGCCACCCGCGCCGCCCCCGCCAGGCCGGATCCGTCACCTGCGCGCGTCACGCCGTCACGCCGTGCTGCCCTCGAGACCGTCGCCGCCGTTCGGCGGGGCACTCCGCGCATTCGGCGCGTTCGCCAGGACCGCCCGGTCAGCCGCGGACAGTTCGATCCGTTCGAGCAGCTCAGGACGTCTGCGCCGGGTACGCAGCAGAGCCTCGTCCCGGCGCCACCGGGCGATGGCCGCATGATCACCGGAGCGGAGGATCGCGGGCACCTCACGCTCCCGCCAGACCGGCGGACGGGTGTATACCGCACCCTCAAGCAGGCCATGCGCGAAGGAGTCGTCGGTGATGGACTCGACGTTGCCGACAACACCGGGAAGCAGCCTCGTCACCGCCTCGACGATCACGAGCGTGGCGGCCTCCCCGCCGGCGAGAACGTAGTCGCCGATGGAGATCTCGTCGTCGGCCCAGGCCTCGACCACCCGGCCGTCGATGCCCTCGTACCGGCCGCAGCAGAAGACCAGCCAGTCCTGCTCCGCGAGTTCGGCCGCATAGCGCTGGGTGAACGGGACGCCCGCAGGCGTCGGAACCACCACGCGAGGACGGCGGGTGGGATCACCACCACTGACGGCCCGCAGCGCCGCATCCCATGGCTCTGGGCGCATGACCATGCCCGGCCCGCCGCCATAGGGAGCGTCGTCGACCGTCCGATGGACGTCATGAGTCCATTGCCGCAGGTCATGGGTGTGGATGTCGACCAGATCCCGGGCGGCCGCACGCCCGACCAGAGCGAGCTCCAGCGGACGCAGGTAGTCCGGGAAGATCGTCAGGACGTCGATGCGCATCCGTCCGCCTTCGTCGGAGAAGGTGCCGTCGGCCGTCGGATCAGGTGCCGTTGGCGCGACGGTGATCCGCCCCACCTCGGCGGCGGATCAGTCGAGGTCGAGCAGGCCAGGTGGCGGGTCGACGACGATGTGGCCTGCCTCCAGGTCAACCGTCGGGACGATCTCCCGGACGAAGGGGATGAGGTGCTCTCCCCCGCCGGCCCTGCTGATCGCCAGCATCTCCCCGGCCGGTGAATGGATCACGTCGATCACGTCGCCGAGCGGCTCGCCCGTGGGCGTCTGCGCCCGCAGGCCGACGAGATCACGGTCCCACCACAGGTCGCCGTCATCGTCGTCGTCGGGTTCCGCCGGTGACCCGGACTCGTCGGAGTCGATGGTCAGCAGGGTGCCCCGCAACGCCTCCGCGGCGTTGCGGTCGCCCACACCGTCGAACCGGACCAGCAACCGGCCGGAATGCCACCGGGAGGTCACGACCCGCAGCATCGGCTGAGTGGACGTCGCCATCGCGCCGAGCGGCGAGGTCGCGCCCGTACCCGTGCTGCCGTTACCCGTGCCGGAGTCACCCGTGGCGGCGGGGACACCCGCCGCCGTCGCCGAGTCACCCGCGACCTGACGGCCCAGCACGGACCCGGGCGCGAAACGCCGCTCGGGCAGGTCCGTCCGGACGTCGATGGTGACATCACCGCGAACACCATGCGGACGCCCGACCCGCCCGACAATGACGGGCTCACCCATGAGAGGTTGCGGCGCGCCCGTGAACGGAGGAGACGGACATCACCGGTCCACGTCGACAACGTCGATACGCAGACCGCGACCGCCCACACCGCCCATCACGGTACGCAGCGCCCGGGCTGTCCGGCCACGGCGACCGATCACCTTGCCGAGGTCGTCGGGATGCACCCGCACCTCCAGCGTCCGGCCGCGCCGGTTACTCGACAGATCGACCCGCACATCGTCGGGATAGTCGACGATGCCGCGGACGAGGTGTTCGAGAGCCGCCTCGAGCACCTACTGCCCCGCGACCGGCTCTGCGGACGCCGTCTCGGCGTCGTCGGCGGCAGCCGACTTCTTCGCCTTCTTCGGGGTCGTCGCCGGCTTGTCCGCCGCGTCGGCGGCCGCACGGGCAGCCTCCTGGAAGACCTCGCGCTTGTCGGCCTTCGGCGCCGGGAACCTCATCGGCGGAGGCGCCGGCAGGCCCTTGAACTTCTGCCAGTCGCCAGTCACCTTGAGGATCGCCAGCACCGGCTCCGTCGGCTGCGCGCCGACCGAGAGCCAGTGGCCGACGCGCTCCGCGTCGACCTTGATGATGCTCGGGTCCGACTTGGGGTGGTACTGCCCGATGGCCTCGATGACCCGGCCGTCCCGCTTGGTACGGGCGTCGGCGACGACGATGCGGTAGTGCGGCTCGCGCATCTTGCCGAGGCGCTGAAGTTTGATCTTTGTTGCCACGGTGGTCGAACGGCTCCAGACATATCGATGACCACCAGAGCTACACGGGCACCCGTGACACCCCGATGGCGGGAGAACACCGCCGACGACAGACCACCCTGGCACTCCCCCAGAACTCCGGGGAACACGCCCGATGGCGGCCACGCCGACGCCGGCAGGCAACGCCGGTATGACCTTACAGTCTGCCAGATCACCTGCCGGGACCGCGCCCGGGGAGTCGGGAGCGTTCCCGATCGACCCCGGCCACCGCGCCCCGATCGGTGTCAGCGGCCTGAACGGGGGCGCCGCGGCGGGGTCCCCTTGCCGCCAGAACCGTTGCCGCCGAGGCCGCTCTGCTGAATCAGAGCCGAGAGGTCCGGCATGCCCTCGGGCCCCGGGGCCATGCCCGGACCGAGCGCGGGCGGCCCGTCCTGCCCGGTCTTGCGATCCTGCGACTGCGCGGCCCGGGCCGCCGGGTTTCCGCTGCGGCGCGCGCCTTTGCCCTTCTTCGGCGCCTTGCGGGCCTGCGCGGCCTTCCCCCGGCCCAGGCCGGGAATCAACCCGGACCCGCCGGCCATCTGCTTCATCATCTTGCGGGCCTCACCGAAACGGTCCAACAGCTGGTTGACCTCGGTGACGGTGACTCCGGAGCCACGCGCGACACGGGCCTTCCGGGACGCCTGCAGGATCTTCGGGTCGCGCCGCTCGGCCGGGGTCATGGAGCGGATGATCGCGACCACCCGGTCCAGGTCGCGATCGTCCACCTGGGCGAGCTGATCCTTGATCTGCCCCATGCCGGGAAGCATGCCGAGCAGGTTGCCGATCGGGCCCATCTTGCGCACGGTCAGCATCTGCTCGAGGAAGTCCTCGAGGGTGAACTCGGCGGTGGCCATCTTCACGGCCATCGCCTCGGCCTGCTCGACCTCGAACGCCTTCTCGGCCTGCTCGATGAGCGTGAGCACGTCACCCATGCCGAGGATGCGCGACGCCATCCGCTCGGGGTGGAAGACGTCGAAGTCCTCGAGGGACTCGCCGGTGGAGGCGAACATGATCGGCGCGCCGGTCACCCGGGCCACCGACAGCGCGGCGCCACCACGGGCGTCGCCGTCAAGCTTGGTCAGGACGACACCGGAGAAACCGACGCCGTCGGCGAACGCCTGGGCGGTGGAGACCGCGTCCTGACCGATCATGGCGTCGAGCACGAAAAGGATCTCGTCCGGCGAGACCGCGTCCCGGATGTCGGCGGCCTGGCGCATCATCTCCTCGTCGACACCGAGCCGGCCGGCGGTGTCGACGACCACCACGTCGAAGACGTGGCGGCGGGCGTGGGCGAGCGCATCCCGCGCGACCCGGACCGGGTCACCCACACCGTTGCCCGGCTCGGGCGCGAACACCTCGACCCCGGCCCGGCCTCCGACGACCTGGAGCTGGTTCACCGCGTTCGGGCGCTGCAGGTCGGCGGCCACGAGCAGCGGGGTGTGCCCCTGGGCCTTCAGCCACCGGCCGAGCTTGCCGGCGAGGGTCGTCTTACCGGTGCCCTGCAGACCCGCGAGCAGGATCACGGTGGGCGGCGTCTTCGCGAAACGCACCGTGGTGGTGCCGCCACCGAGGATGGCGATGAGCTCCTCGTTGACAATCTTGATGACCTGCTGCGCCGGGTTGAGCGACGCGCTCACCTCGGCGCCGCGCGCCCGCTCCTTGACGGCCGCGACGAAACCGCGGACCACGGGGAGGGCGACATCGGCCTCCAGCAGCGCCACCCGGATCTCTCGGGCGGTGGCGTCGATGTCGGCGTCGGTCAGCCGCCCCCTGCCCCGCAGCGACGTGAAGACCTTGTCGAGGCGGCTGGAAAGGGTGTCGAACACGCGCACACACTCCGAGATCGCAGACGAACCGCAGCCACCAGCGTACGCATCACTCGCTGATCCGGAAGCGGGGGTCGGGACGACAGTCGACGCCGATGTGGACGCCGGCCCTGCCCAGCCGAGCCTGGGCCGGCCCACCAGGCCGGCCCAGCCCGGCGAGGCGTGCCCGCACGGAACCCGGCACGAGGCCGGCCGGCTCCGCCCTCTGCGCTGAGGAGGGCGAGACACCTCGCCGGAGGCTCAAAGCCCGACCGAAACTCCTGGCGGACGCTCGGTGACGACCGAGGCGCTCCTGGTCGAGACTGGGCGCGGCAGTCCGCGGATCCCGACGGATCCGCACACGCGGAAAGCGTAGAGCTGCGACTGGCCGCTGGGAAGGCCGGCGACAACCAAGAATGTGGTCCCTGCGTCCACCGGCAACACATCCACCGGCAGCAGGTCCAACCGGCAGGACGTCCACCGGCAGGGCGTCCGAGGACGACGGGTCCGCCGGCGAGCCGTCAGGTCAGGCCGGCTCGCCCAGCAGTGCGTCGACGAACGCCTCGGCCTCGAACGGCGCGAGATCGTCCGGGCCCTCGCCGAGCCCGATCAGCTTGACCGGCACACCCAGCTCCCGCTGCACCGCGATGACGATGCCCCCCTTGGCCGTCCCGTCCATCTTGGTGAGAACCACACCGGTGATGTCGACGGCCTCGGTGAAGACCCGCGCCTGGGTGAGGGCGTTCTGACCGGTGGTGGAGTCCAGCACCAGCAGGACCTCGTCGACCGGGCTCTGCTTGACCACCACTCTTTTGATCTTGGAGAGCTCGTCCATCAGGCCGACCTTCGTGTGCAGCCGACCGGCGGTGTCGACGAGCACCGTGTCGGCGCCGTCATCGATCCCGCGCTTCACCGCGTCGAACGCGACGGACGCCGGGTCACCGCCCTCCGGGCCACGCACGGTCGTCGCGCCCACCCGACCGCCCCAGGTCTCCAGCTGGTCCGCCGCCGCCGCCCGGAAGGTGTCCGCCGCGCCGAGCACGACGGATCGGCCCTCCGCCACGAGCAGACGGGCGATCTTGCCGCAGGTCGTGGTCTTGCCGGTGCCGTTGACACCCACCACGAGCAGGATGGCCGGCCGGTCCGGCGCACTGGTGCGAAGCGACCGGTCCATGCTCGTGCCCACCTGGGCGAGCAGCTCGTCGCGCAACATCGCGCGCGCGTCGGCCGCCGTGCGAGCGCCGAGCACCTTCGTCCGTTCCCGCAGCGCGTCCACCATCTCCGCCGTGGCGGCCACCCCGACGTCCGCGACGAGCAGCGTCGACTCGACGTCCTCCCAGGCCTCCTCGTCCAGGTTGTCGCCCGAGAGCAGCGCGAGCAGGCCGCGGCCGAGCGCGTTCTGGGAGCGAGCCAGTCGGGCGCGCAGCCGGACGATCCGGCCCATCGCGGGAGCCGGCACCTCCAACGGGGCACGCGGAGAAACAATCTCGGGCTCCGCCGTCACCGCCCCGCCGGCGGCCGGAGCGATCTCCTCCGCCGGCTCGGTCGCCCCGCCCGGCACTCCGGCCTGACCGGCACGTTCCGCCGGCTCAGCCGCGGGTTCGGGACCGCCTGGACGAGCCACCGCAGGCGGTGCGCCCGCAGCGAGGCCCGGCGAGGCGCCGGGTGCGACTTCGGTGACGGAACCGGGCGACGCGGCGCCCGCGTCGAGGCCGCTCGAGTCCGGGCCCGGTCGGATCGGGCCCCGCCGGGTGCGCCCCCGAAGCGCGCTACCTGCGACGAGACCAACGACCCCCACCAGGGCGACGGCGATGAGGACGATGAGGATGACCAGCTCCACGCCACGATCCTTACAGATCGCGGCGCGACCATCGCCCGTCCACCCCCGGCGCTATGGCGAACGGGGTGGCCAGACCGTGGGGTTTCGGGCACCGACGCCGGTGGTGGCGCTGGTGACGGGCGCCGCCGATGGCGTTGATGGCGGCGCTGGTGACGGGCAGCGCCGGTGGCGTTGATGGCAGCGCCGAACGTGCCGAGCCCGGCCGGAGCGGCAGGTCAGGCTGAGGCGCGGGCGCGCAGCCGCTGACTGATCACGGTCGTGATGCCGTCGCCGCGCATCGCCACACCGTAGAGCGCGTCCGCGATCTCCATCGTCCGCTTCTGGTGCGTGATGATGATCAACTGGGACTTCTCCCGCAGGCCCTCGATGGCGTTGAGCAGCCGGCCGAGATTGCGGTCGTCCAGCGCGGCCTCGACCTCGTCCAGGACGTAGAACGGCGACGGCCGCGCCCGGAAGATGGCCAGCAGCAACGCGAGCGCGGTCAGTGACCGCTCACCGCCCGAGAGCAGGGACAGCCGCTTGACCTTCTTGCCGGGCGGTCGGGCCTCGACCTCGATACCGGTCGTCAGCATGTCGTCCGGATCGGTCAGGACAAGCCGGCCGTCACCCCCCGGGAACAGTGTCGCGAAGACGATCTCGAACTCCCGCGCCGTGTCGGCGAACGCGGTGGCGAACACCTCGCGGACGCGGGCGTCCACCTCGTCCACCACGAGCAGCAGGTCACGTCGTGTGCTCTTCAGGTCTTCCAGCTGGGTGGACAGGAACGCGGCGCGTTCCTGCAGCGCGGCGAACTCCTCCAGCGCCAACGGGTTGATCTTCCCCAGTCGGGTGAGCTGCTTCTCCGCCCGCGTCGCCCGCTCGACCTGCTGCGCGCGGTCGAACGGCGTCGCCTCGCCATCGGGCTCGTCCGGAGGCACCGGCACGTCCGGGCCGAACTCGGCGACCAGGTCGTCGGCCTCGACGCCGTGTTCCTCCAGGGCCTTGGCCTCCAGCGTCTCCACCCGCAGGCGCTTCTCCGCTCGGGCCAGCTCCTCGCGGTGAGCGGCGTCACGCAGGCCCGTCAGCTCGGTGGCCCAGCCGCGCACCTGCTCCCGGACAGTGCCCAGGGCCTCCTCGGTCTCGCGCCGGGCGGCCTCGGCGGTCTCCCGCTCCGTGGCGGCGGTGGCCAGCGATCGCTCCAGCGCGTCCAGCGCGGTGTCCGCGGCCGCGGCGAGGGCGGCCGCCGCCGCGGCGTGGCGTTCACGTACCTCTCGGCGGCGAGCGGCAGCCGCCCGCGCCGCCCGCTCGTTCGCCGCCGACCGCATGAGTGCGTCCGCCCGGCCGTGCAGGCCACGCGCGCGCTCCTCACTGGTACGCACGGCCAGCCGGGCCTCGACCTCGGCCGCACGAACGGCGGAGGTCTCGGCGACCAGGCGGTCGCGCTGCTGCGGCGAGCGCTCACCGACGTCCGGTTCGGCGGAGCTCGCCGCGAGCTGCGCCTCCAGCTCCGTCAGGGCGCCGTAGGCCTGGTCTCGGGCGGCCTCCGCCGCGAGCCTGGAACGTTCCAGCCGGCTGATCTCGCCGGCCGCCGTGCCGCGGGTCCGCTCGATCTGGGCGAGGTGCTCCGAAAGCGCGCGATGACGGGCATCGGCCCCGTGCCGCTCGGCGAGCACCGCGTCGATCGCGCCCCGAGCCCGCTCCACCTCCGCCCGGGCCGGGCCGAGCTCCTCACGGGCGGCTTCCCGACGGGCCAGCGCCTCGAGGGACCCGCGGTCCGCCTCGTCCGCGGCGGTCTGGACCTCGAGGACCGAAGGCGGCGTGGCGCTGCCGCCCACCGCCGACCGCCGCCCCGCGACGTCACCGTCCCTGGTGACGACCGTCGCGCGCGGACGACCGGCGAGCACCTGGGCGGCGACGTCCAGATCGTCCGCGACGACCGCGTCGGCGAGAAGTTCCCGCACCGCGGCGTCGAAACGCGGATCCGTGACCGTGACCAGCTCCAGCGCCGGCAGCGAGCCGGCCGGCAGCGGCTCGGCAACACCCGGTCCGCGCCCCAGGTCCGCTGTGTCCGCCGCATCCGCCCCGCGCACTGCGTCCGCTGAACTCGCTACATCCGCTGAATCCGCCGCGACCAGAGCGGCGCGGCCGGCGTCGGCACCGCGCAACCAGCGCAGCGCGGCGAGCGCGTCCTCGGACGTCCCCACGAGCAACGCGTCCGCCACCGGCCCGAGGGCGGCCGCGATCGCCGCCTGAGCACCCGGTGCGACGGTCACAAAGCTGGCGAGACGTCCGATGATCTCGATGGACGAGTCGAGCGGCGGGAGCTCGACGACGATTTCGGCCTCGGCCTCGCCGCGACGCCCGGAGCGGCCCTGGCGCTTCTTCCCACCGCCACGCCCGCCTCGGTTGCCGTCCGCCGACGCGCCCACAGAAGCCGCCGGCTCCCCTGTCGGCGGCGATGGCAGCGACGACAGCGACGGCGGCGGCGACGCCGCCGACCCGGACGTGGACTCGACCGCGGCGCGCAGCAGCGCGGTGGCGCCGTCAGCCGGCGCGAGCGAAAGCTCCAGCGCCTCCCGACGTGCCTGCCAGGAGGCACGATCGCGCTCCGCTGCCCGTTCGGCGTCCCGCAACGCCTCCAGGCGTTCGCTGGCGGCCTCGTGTACGGCGACCGCCTCGCTGTGCCGTTCCCCGAGCTCCTGGCGTGCGGTCTCGATCCGGGCCAGCTCGGTGTCGAGCGCCGCCCGGGACCCGGCCGTCTCCTCGTCCCGCGCGTGGGCCGCCTGCAGGGCCTCGGTCATCCGGATGATGTCGGCCTCGGCGGACGCGGCGCGCGACCGGGCCGCGTCCACCCGGCCGGCGAGTCGGGCGAGCCCCTCCCGGTGGTCCGACGCGGCCTTCGCAGCCGCGAGAAGTGCCTTCTCCTCGTTCGCCACCTGCTCCTCAAGAGAGCCGCGACGGGCCACAACCTCTTCCAGAGTCTCGCGGTCCAGCTCCAGCCGCTCCGTCAGCGCGAGCTCCTGCTCCCGGACCGCCGTCGCCTCCTGCTCCAACTCGTCCGGATCGCGACCGCTGCGGCTTTCCTCCGCGGCGCCGAGCAGCCGTGACCGCTCGGCAGCGAGGGATCTGCTCCCCCGCAACCGCTCCCGGACGGAGGCGAGGCCGTACCAGGTCTCGGCCGCCTGGGCCGCCTGGGGAACCACTTCGGCGAGGCGAGCCTCCAGCTCCGCCTCTCGGCGCTGCCCGTCGGCGAGCACTCGCTCGGTGCGGGCCACCCTGGCTCGCAGTGCCTCCTCGTCCGCCGCGTCGGTGACGACGGACGCCCGAGCCGTGGCGAGGTCGTCGGCGAGCAGGCGCAGCCGCGCGTCCCGCAGGCTCGCCTGGATCACGCCGGCCTTGCGGGCGATCTCCGCCTGGCGGCCCAGCGGGCCGAGCTGCCGCCGCAGCTCGGCGGACAGGTCCGTGAGACGGGTGAGGTTGGCGGCCATCGCCTCGAGCTTGCGAAGCGCCTTTTCCTTGCGTTTGCGGTGTTTGAGGACGCCCGCGGCTTCCTCGATGAACGACCGGCGATCCTCGGGGCGGGCATGGAGGACGGCGTCCAGCTGGCCCTGCCCGACGACGACATGAAGCTCCCGGCCGATGCCGGAGTCACTCATCAGCTCCTGGATGTCCAGAAGGCGGCAGGCCGTACCGTTGATGGTGTATTCGCTCTCGCCGCTGCGGAACATCAGCCGCCCGACGGTGACCTCGGAATACTCGATCGGCAACGCGCCGTCGGTGTTGTCGATGGTCAGTAGCACCTCGGCCCGGCCCAGAGCCGGGCGCGCCGGCGTTCCGGCGAAGATGACGTCGGACATCGTGCCGCCGCGCAGCGCCTTGGCGCCCTGCTCGCCCAGCACCCAGGCGATCGCGTCGACCACGTTGCTCTTACCCGAGCCGTTGGGGCCGACGACACAGGTGATGCCGGGCTCGAGGTGCAAGGTGGTCGAGCTCGCGAACGACTTGAAACCCCGCAGGGTGAGACTTTTTAGATGCACCGGGCTCCGGGCGGCGGACGGAACGAAAAACCGTTACCGGACCGATGGTCCACCGGTCCACGACAAGATCAGTCCAACAACAAGATCATTCCAGGTTGGACCTGCTTATCGTACCGAGCGGCACCCGGAGCCTCGACGCGGCGCCCCCGCGCAAGGACTGTCATCCGGCGACCTGCCCACCGGATGCGACGCCCGTGCCACGCCACGCGTCCGACAGCACGCGTCAGGCACCAGGACAGCGCGCCTGCCAGGCGGGCAACGGGCCTGCCGATGGCAGGGCGAACCGCACCCCGCCTCGACCAACACCTGCCTAATACACCTCAGAACACCACATACAGGGCAACACGAGGACGCGCGAGAACCCACCCCGAGCCAGGCACAGCCCCTTCAAGCGCAGCACTCACCCAAAAGGGTGCGCACCAGGGCATGAGGGAGCCC
The DNA here is from genome assembly GCF_001306465.1 of Frankia sp. R43. Lineage (NCBI taxonomy): Bacteria > Bacillati > Actinomycetota > Actinomycetes > Frankiales > Frankiaceae > Frankia > Frankia sp. R43. The sequence goes on from NZ_LFCW01000001.1 coordinate 1,486,577, forward strand.
GCCCGGCAAGGAGGTCAGGGACCCTCACCGCGCTCAACCCGGTATGTGGGGCACCCGAAGTGCCCGGATGTGGAACTACTTGTGAGCTCGGCTCAGGTGAGCGCGGGCTCGACCTCGAGTGCCCGGACGTCAGCGGGTACGTCAACCCCGTCGACGAGCGCCTCGTTCACTGCCCGTACGCGTGCGAGCTCAGCCTCGAGCTCCGCTACCCGGGCGCGAAGACGGCGTACCTCGTACGAGAGACGCATGTCGCTGCCAGTACCGACGTGGCCGAATAGGGCCTTCGCCATGGTGATGGTCCTCCACGATGAGTGACCTAGCGGGATGTGTGGGAGCGACGAGATCAGAACGATCAGAGTGCGCCCCAGAGAATGACCTAAGAATCCCACGTCAGGCCACCGAAAGTCAAGAGCATGCCACAAGGCCCACGTGCGGTCCCACGAACATCAGAAAATCCTCGCCCGCGAACACCCGACGGGACACATGGCGGGACCAGATGCAGCAGGTTCGTCCACGGTTCGGCATGTGGCGCCGGTGACACGCGGCTTGTTCCGCGCCGACGGGCTGCCACGATCGGGCCCGTCACCAGCCACGATCATCCATGGACGCAGGGAAAGTCGCCGCGTGCGCGCCAACCAGGCGCATCAATGATCGACCGACGCGCCGTGATCACATGGTCTCGTTGGGCAAAAACACACTTCCGTCAACGCGGGCTTCTCTGTGAAGTTCGACTCCGTTCGCACGGACGTCGCCGCGGATTGCTCGCTTGTTCAATCGACGGCGCCGCGCATCAACGCCGAAGGAAGCCCGCCAATCCACCACGTGCCTCACTCCACACGTGCTCGACACGGTCGGTTCGACCCGGTGTGTGCCCGGTCACAAGTAGGTCGAGGAGCGACTCACAGGCAGCCCGGTCTCCTTCGGCGATCACCGCGACCGCACCGTCGGGCAAATTCGTCGCAGACCCGGCAAGTCCGAGACGTCGCCCTTTGGTACGGACATAGTCACGGAACCCCACACCCTGAACCAGACCTTCGACCCGGGCGGTGAGGCGGACCACGTCCCTGCTGGAGGCGCCGTTCGTCGCGCGAATCTCGTTCATCGGAGCGGTAGGGTACTAGCCATTGTGGACACCATGTACATCGAGAGCGCGCAGCTCAACAGGGGCACCGAGGCCACCGTTCGCGTGGGGCCGGGGCAGGGGACGCCGTCGAACGGCACCACCATTGGTGACCATGTGCGCACGCCTGGGCGATCAGGCCGTCGCCGGTCGCTCGCGTGCGTGGCCGCCGTCTGTTCGATGGGTACCGCACTCCTGCTCTCCGGCTGTGGGCAGAACTTCTCCCAGGACGGAGGAGTGATCCCGGTTCCGCATGCCAGCACCGAGGGCATCCGGAGTGTCACGCCGGTCCCGGTACCGTCCGAAACCGTCATCGGCCCGGGCTACGCTCCGCCCCGCGGCGAGCGTCCGACCCAGACCGCGGTACCCAACCTCCCCGGCGGCAAGTTGTAGTGGGGCCTGGATCGGCGTGGCCGCCGCGGCCACGCCGACAGAGCTACTTCGCACCAAGAGCTACTTCACACCAGATCCACCGAACATCGGATCCACCGCGATCGGCTGGTTCGCTCGCGGGTACCGCCCGAGCAGCTCAGCCGATCTCCGGTCGTTCCTGCGTCGGCACCCGCCGGCCTTCCCCCAGATCCGCCCGCTGGCCGGCCTGGTAGCCGTCCCTGCCACCGGATCCTGAGAGCTGGCGCGTACGCGTCGTGCGCAGCCGCGGATAGACGCGGGCGAGATGCGCCTCGACGAGCCCCTCCCGGCTGGCCAGCACGACTGCGACCGACCGCTGTTCTCCCGCTCCGTCGGCCGCGGTTGTTCTGCCCTCGTTCTCAGCCCTCCTGCGTGCCGCCTCCTCCACGAGCGCGAGCCGATCACGCACCGCGACCGAGAAGCCGGCCATCCAGGACCGCCGGAAAGCTCGCGGATCTTCCCACACCGGCGGCCGCGCCGCCGCGAGACCGTGCGCCTGCTGCACGAGCAACGACGTGTACAGCATCTGGACGCGTTCGATATCCGCCGCCATCCCGAACAGGTGCGCGGTGTGCACGGTCCCGCCGACGCCGCTCGGCGCAGGCACCGTCCTGTGCACAAGGCGGCAGCCCAGCGGGTCCGCCACACTGGCCAACAGCGAGATCTTGTCCCGCGCGTAGGGCGCGTCCACGCTCATCACGACATCGCCCGCGACGGCGCCCGCCGGGGCACCGTCCTCGACGAGGGCACGGTCGATCCCGTACTGGGCGATGAGTTCCGCGGCCTTGGCGTTGTAGTTCTCCCGAGCCGCCTCAGGCAGGCCTTCGGCCTCCGCCATCGCCAGCAGCTTGCGCACCCGGCCGAGCAGAGCATCGGGGTTCATGGCGCCTCCGTCCATGGTCCTGCTCCGGCCTGGATACAGCCGGAGGAGAACACGTCTGTGAGACCTCGCCGAACCGGGCACGACCTTGTCGTCGTCAGCTCCCGGTCACGGCCATGGACGAGGCTGATTCGGATCGAACCTGCAACTATTTGATCAACACGCCTTCTTGATCAATATATCTCCCGAACGGCACCCGCTCATATCGGGCCACGTTCACGTCGGGCCGACGATCGCGAGTCGGGCTATGTTCACGTCGGCCCACACCTACCGCGAACACACCGTCGTTGATCGAATGTGTGTTCGAAATCCTACCACCGAGCTCGGCGCGGACGCGGCTGGCACACCGGGCAGGTGTAGCTGGAGCGGTTCATGAACGCCTCGCGGCGGATGGGCGCGGCGCAGCGCGAGCACTGCTCGCCCTCGCGGCCGTAGACCTCCAGGGAGCGCTCGAACAGACCGCTCACGCCCTCGGTGGAGACATACAGCCGGTCGAAGGAGGTTCCCCCCGCGGCCAGAGCTGCCGTCATCACCGTACGGACGGCCTCCAGCAGCCGGTGCGCCTCGGCGCGGGAGACCGTCTCGGTGGGGCGCGCGTAGTGCAGGCGGGCCGCCCACAGTGCCTCGTCCGCGTAGATGTTGCCGACGCCGCTGATCAGCGTCTGGTCGAGAAGCGCACGCTTGAGACCGGTGCGGCGCCGACGAAGCGCGTCGACGAAGCGCTCGACGTCGAAGTCGGCGGCAAGCGGGTCGGGTGCGATGTGCGCGATCGAGGTCGGCAGGTCCGCGCCGGAGACCACCGCCAGGCCACCGAACGTCCGTTGGTCGACGAAGCGGAGCTCGCGCCCGCCGTCACCGAAGCGAAACCGGACCCGCAGGTGAACCTGGTCCGGGCTGTCCGACGGGACCACAAGAAGCTGCCCGCTCATGCCGAGATGCCCCAGCAGTGACTCGCCCACCCCGACAGCCGCTGCCTCTGCCCCTGCCCCAGCAGCCGCTGCCTCGATGGCCTCGGGCCCGGCAGCTTCGGCGCCCTGCGGAGAAAGACCGAGCCACAGATACTTTCCCCGCCGGCACGCGGTGGTCACGGTCCGCCCTAGCAGGACCGCGGCGAAGTCATCGGGGCCGGCGGCATGGCGGCGAACCGCCCGTGGGTGATAGACCTCCACGCCGTCGATCACGCGGCCGACCACGCCTCGCTCCAGGCCGCGCCGGACGACCTCGACCTCGGGCAGCTCAGGCACAGCGGATCATCGGCGAACTCGGCGAAACCGGATCATCCTGCGTCGCCCGCACCGGCCGCCGGGTCGCGGCCGGTAGCACCCTCCACAGCGGCACCGCCCACAGCGGCACCGCCCACTGCGGCACCTTCCGTGGCCGCCCCGTCTGCTTTGTCCTGTTGCGGCTCGCCGTCATCCGCGGCGGTGGCGCGCTTCTCCAGCATCGCGAAGGCCGTCGCTGCGGCACGCTGCTCGGCCTCCTTCTTGCTGCCGCCCTCGCCCTCGCCCAACACCTCGCCGGCGACCCGCGCGAAGGCCGTGAACCGCTTGGCGTGATCAGGGCCGGCCTCGGTGACCACATAGTCCGGCGGGCCGAGACCCAGCAGCGCCGTCTGTTCCTGCAGCGACGTCTTCCAGTCCAGCCCGGCGCCGCGGCCGGCAGCCTCGTCCAGCAGCGGGTCGAAGAGTCGATGGACGAAGCCGGAAGCCACGTCAAGGCTGTTGGAGAGGTAGACGGCGCCGATCACCGCTTCCAGCGTGTCCGCGAGGATGCTCGGCTTGTCACGCCCACCGGTGGCCTCCTCGCCCCGGCCAAGCAGCAGATATGGCCCGATGCCGGTCGGTCCGATGCGCCGCGCCACATCGGCGAGCGCCCGCATGTTGACCACCGAGGCGCGCTGCTTGGCGAGCTGGCCCTCCGGGAGGTCGGGGTGGCGGCGGAAGAGCGCGGCCGTCACGATCAGGCCGAGCACCGCGTCGCCGAGGAACTCCAGCCGCTCGTTGGTAGGCAGGCCACCGTTCTCATAGGCGTACGACCGGTGCGTCAGCGCCCGATCCAGCAGCTCGGGATCGACGTCGACCTGCAGCGCCTCGACCAGCCCGTCCCGCGGCGGCGGAACCGACTGCACCCGGCTCATCGGGACAGCCCTGCCAGCTCCCGGCGCCGCTCGACCAACGTCGCCATGGCATCACGAACCGATCCGGCGAGCCCGGCACGCACCGCGCCGGCCGCCGCACCCACCGCCGCGGACAGATCGCCCGCCCGCCCGGGGCCGGCCGCGCACGGCCTGCCCACCTGGACGGCTGTACCGTCCACTCCCAGCACGATCATTCCCCCCTGAAGTTCCGAACCGACCGCCGGTGGTGAAGCCGGGTCCGACCCGACCCATGTCGACGCGGCACTCCGTCCCAGCGCGGCAAGCACGACATCGCCGGTGAAGCCGTCGGTCACGACGACGTCCACACCGGCCCCGGTGCGCAGCCTGTCGGCGGTGACCGGCCCGACGAAGTGCAGCCCGAGCGAGGAGAGCAGATCACCCGCGGAGCGCCGGAGCTGGTCCTGCAACGCCGGGCGCGCCGACAGCAGACCGACCCGCGGACGGACGACTCCGTGGCAGGCTGTCGCGTACCGGGTGCCCGACAGGGCGAACTGGGCAAGCTCGTCGGCGGTCACGTCCACCGAGCCGCCCGCGTCGCACAGGACCACGGGAGAGCTCACGGAACCGAGGATGACCGCGGCGGCGGTTCGGGTCGCGCCCGGGACCAGGCCGAGCGTGAACCTCGCCGCGGCCAGCACGGCCTCCAACGGAGCGACCGACACCATCGCGTCAGCCTGCCCGTCCCGCACCAGCCGCGCCGCCACCCGTACGCCGGAGTCACGCCGCGCCCGAACCTCGCTCAACGCCTCCGGACCTGCCGCGACCCCGCGCGCCGCGTTGACCAGCTGGCATCGCCCACCGGAGAGGACGCCACTCGCCGCGAGCGCGGACTCGACACTGGCCGTGGGCGCCACCACGGTCAACGTCAGCCGCGGATCAAGATCGAGCGCCGTCGCAAGTTCATCGAGGAGGTCCTCCGGTGGAAGGCCCTCCCCGATCAGATCGACAGCTACGCGTGCCACACCGTGGTCAGACGTCCAGAACCTGGCGATCGTTGTAGCGGCCGCAGGTCGTGCACATCGTGTGCGGACGGATGACGTGCCCGCGCGAGCACTTCGCGAGCGTCGGCACCTTGGCCTTCCACTGCGCGCGACGGGACCGGGTGTTGCTGCGCGAGGTGCGCCGCTTCGGGACGGCCACTAGTCCTTCTCCTTGTTCTCGGTGATAGCGGGATCCTGGGCGAGACCGGACAGCGCCGCCCATCTCGGGTCCTGCCGGGTGTGGGAATGGTCCGGACCGACCTCGTCAAGACGAGCGCCGCAGTCGACGCACAGGCCTGCGCAGTCCGGCCGGCACAGGGGTGACAGCGGAAGGCTGAGCACCACCGCGTCACGAACGACCGGCTCGATGTCGACATGATCCTCGACGAGGACGCAGGTGTCGCCCTCGTCCTCGGTCTCGACGGCCCGCTCGGGGTAGTAGAACAGCTCCCTGATGTCGACGGACGTCGTGTCCGTGACCTCCTCCAGGCAGCGGGCGCACTCCCCGGCCAACGGCGCGGTCACCACGCCGCTCACCAGGACCCCCTCCATGACCGACTCGAGCCGCAGGTCGAGCCGCACAGCGGCACCCTCGGGCACGCGCAGAATCTCGGTGCCGAAGTCGGACGGCTGGACAATCGTGGTCTCGACACGACGAAGTGAACCCGGCCTACGGCCGAGCTCACGGGTGTCGAGCACATAGGGACCCCGGGGGGCACGCCGACGGGCTCGTTGTGTGGTCATGGCGGTCACAGCAGATGTTCTCACGTCACGGTCGTTACGGGACTGACCTGGGGGCGGGAGGCCGATCGTACCGATACCGACCGAACTGCCTCGGATCCAGCACAGAGATCACCCACCCTGATCCTCCCGACCGCTGACGCAGGCCAGCGAGAGCGGACCGGCTGACCGCCGGCCTGCCCGACCCGGGATGAAGCGAACCAGGCCCGGTCGGAAGTTACGCACCCACGTCACCGGGCACGGACTACCAGCGTATCCGATCGCGCCCACTCCCCCCGATCGGCGCTCCGGCACCGTGGGGCAGGCAGCCCGAAAGGTCAGGCCGAGGTCAGACGAACATGACCGGTCATGCCACCGCGGGCCGCCGGGACACCGGCCCAACGCTCGGCTCCGGAGGCGAAGGCGGCGCCCGGGCCGCCATAGGACATCCGGGAGAGCCCTGACGGCTCGCCGCCCTCGCGGTCGACGACGTCGCCAGCCATCGGCCGTTCCGGCTCGTCGGCTGCCGCACCCGCGTGAACCGCACCCGCGTGGACGGGGACCGCACCGGCCGGGGCCGGATGACCGGGCGCACCGACGGCCGCCGCGGTCGCGACCGCACCTCGCGACGCGAGCCGCTCCCGGCCTCGGGCCACCGACGCCAGGGTGCGGTCGAGCAGCTCCTCGAAACCGGCCAGCTTCCCGTCGACATACGAGTCGATCTGGCTGCGCATGTCATCCGAGGCCTGACGGGCGGCAGCCATGATCGCCGCGGCGTCGGACTCAGCCCGCACGACCACGGCACTGCCCGAGGCCAGCCGCGCGCCCTCCCGGCGACCGTCGGCGACTATCGCCGCGGCCCGCCGATGCGCGTCGTCGATGATCGCCTCGCTCTCCAGCAGGACCCGGTCGGCATCGGCCAGCCGCTCGGGCAGCCGCGCCCGGAGATCCTCCAGAGCCTCCAGCAGCTCGGCCCGGTTGAGCACGCAGGACGCCGACAGCGGCATCGCCCGCGCCCCCTCGACCAAGACGATGATCAGATCGAGGCGCTCAGCGAGATCATCCATGAGCGGTAGGTTACGACCAGCCGACGAATCACCCAGTAGCGACACTCCGTTAACGCACACGGTCAGACCACGATGCCCCAGAAGTCCTACTTCGACGTCGGGTAGCGACTCGACGCCATCCGGCGACGGGCTCGCGGGCCCGTGTAGGCGCGGGCCCGCGAGCGGAACACAGCTACAGGCCGGAACGGTCCCGCAGACCCTTGAGCACGACGTCGGGAACCAGCCCGGAGACGTCGCCGCCGTACCGCGCCACCTCCTTGACCAGACTCGACGAAAGGAACGCGTACTGCGGATTGGTGCTCATGAACAGCGTCTCCACACCCGCCAGGGAATGGTTCATCTGCGCCATCTGAAGCTCGTAGTCGAAGTCACTCACCGCACGCAGACCCTTGACGATCGACTGAATGCCGCGCACCCGGCAGAAGTCGACGAGCAGGCCATGTGACGACTCGACGATGATGTTGGTCGGTGCGGCCGGATGTGCGGCGACCGCCTCCCGGATGAGATCCATCCGTTCATCGACAGTGAACAGGTTGGCCTTCGACTTGTTGATCAGAACGGCGACGACGACCTCGTCGAAGAGCCGGCTGGCTCTCACGATGATGTCGAGGTGACCGTTGGTGATGGGGTCGAACGATCCGGGACAGACTGCCCTCCTCATGATCGATTACCGTACCAGAGGACCCCCTCTCCGTACCTGCGCTCACGGAGCGCCACAAGCCCGTCGGGCCAGGCCACAGGCCCACTCCGAGCAGCGCGTTCGACTACGCAGACGCCCCCCGCGGCCACCCATCCGCCGCTCGCCAGCCGGCCGAGCACGACGCCCAGCTCGGCGTCGGCCAGGGCGTAGGGCGGGTCGAGAAAGACCACGTTGTAGGGAGCGGTCGGCGGCACCTCCACCACCCGGGCGACCGCGGCGCGCACCACCTCGGCCCCGGGCAGGCCCAGCGCCTCGACATTGCGGCGCAGGATGCGGGCGGCACCCGCGTCACGATCCACCAGAAGGGCGTGTGCCGCGCCACGGGACAACGCCTCCAGTCCGACCGCGCCCGAACCCGCGTACAGGTCCGCCACCCGGGCGCCGGTCAGATCGACCAGCGTGCCGAGGGTGTTGAACAGGCCCTCCCTCGCCCGGTCGGAGGTCGGCCTGGTGCCGGTGCCCGGTGGCACCTCGAGGCGACGCCCTCCAGCACTGCCGCCCACGATCCGTGTCATTGAACCTTTTCCATCGTCGATGTTCGATGATCCCGAAACAGAATCCCGGGCTTCGGGCTGCCTCTGCTACTGAGCAGGACCCGAGGTTTTGGCCGCCACAACGACCAGAACCTCGGATTTTCGAGCGGTGGCTCCGGGCTTCCGCCGCTGCCGTGAAAGATCTGAGGATCGTGGTCGAAAGAACGACCCGATTCCTCAGGTCTTCGAGCTGCGGAAAAGGTTCACCGAGGATCAGCCCTTTTCCAGGAAGGCGGCGCTGGTCTCGTCCAGGGCGTCAGCAAGCAGGCGGTGCAGCGCGGGCAGCGACCGCAGCTCGGGATCCGCCGCGACGATGGCCCCGGCCTCCTCTCGCGCCGACCGGATGAGATCCTCGTCCCGCAGCAGCTCGAGCAGACGCAGGGAGCGCCGGCCACCCGACTGGGCCGCGCCCAGCACGTCACCCTCCCGCCGCTGGGCCAGGTCGAGCAGCGCCAGCTCGGCGCCGTCCGAGGTGGAGGCGACCGCCCGCAGCCGCTCGGCGGCCGGTGCCGTGGCGTCGACGCAGGTCTGGAGCAGGCAGATGCCCGGAGCACTGCCCCGCCCCACCCGGCCGCGGAGCTGGTGCAGCTGGGACACGCCGAACCAGTCGGAATCAAGAATGATCATCACGGTCGCGTTCGGCACGTCCACACCGACCTCGATCACCGTCGTCGCGACGAGAACATCGACCTCACCCGCGGCGAAGCGGGTCATCACATCGTCCCGGGCCGCCGCGGGCATCCGCCCGTGCAGGCCCTCGACCCGCAACCCGGCGAGCTCACCCGCCACCAGCCGGGGCAACGTCTGCGCGACCGTGGCGCCGACCCGCTCACCACCGTCACGCGGCCCCTGGCCACCCGCCTGACCCGGCTCACCCGGCTCGCCCGGTTCCGGAGGCGCCGGCTCCTCCGTTCCCGCCGGATCCCCGGCGCCCGCCGTGCCCTCACCGACCCGAGGACACACCACGTACGCCTGGTGCCCCGCGGCGACCTCCTCCCGCACCCGCCCCCACATCCGGCTCATCAGCACGGTGTTCACCGCCGGCACCACGAACGTGGAGATCGGCGAACGCCCGGACGGAAGCTGGTTCAGGACGGAGACCTCAAGGTCACCGAAGACGGTCATCGCGACGGTTCGCGGGATCGGGGTCGCCGTCATGACCAGCAGGTGCGGTGGGCGTCGGCCGCGGGAACGAAGCTCGTCACGCTGCTCGACGCCGAACCGGTGCTGCTCGTCGACCACGACCAGCGCGAGGTCGTGGAAGGTGACGCCCGCACCCAGCAGCGCGTGCGTGCCGACGACGAGACCGACGCTCCCGTCGGCGATCGCGGCGAGCGTGTCCCGCCGGGCCCGCGCGGGCATCGACCCGGTGAGCAGCGCGACCCGCGTCGCCGGGCCGCTCACCCCGAGCTCGCCGGCCCGGGCCTGGTCACCGAGCAGCCTGAGCAGGCTCCGGTGGTGCTGGGCCGCGAGGGTCTCGGTGGGGGCCAGCAGAACCGCCTGGCCGCCCGAGTCGACTGCGAGCAGCATCGCCCGGACCGCCACCACCGTCTTGCCGGAACCGACCTCCCCCTGCAGAAGGCGGTGCATCGGGACGGCCTTCGCCAGCTCCGCGGCGATGGTCTCGCTGACCTCCCGCTGGCCGTCGGTGAGAGCGAACGGCAGGCTCGCGTCGAACGCGTCGAGCAGCCCGCCGGCCCGGCCCGGCCGGGGCTGGGTGGCGACCAGCTCCACCCGCCGCCGCCGCTGGGCCAGCGCTATCTGGACGACCAGGGCCTCGTCCCACTTGAGCCGGGTGCGGGCGACGGCGACGTCGCCGCGGGTGCCGGGCCGATGGATGAGCTGGTAGGCACGCGCCAGGCCCGCCAGCCGGTGCCGGGAACGGACGGACTCCGGCAGCGGATCGGTCAGCCCACCGAGCGAGTCGAGGACAAGCCGCAGGCAACGGGCGATCTTCCAGCTGGTGAGCTTCGCCGTGGCCGGATAGATCGGGACCAGCGCGCCGGCGAAGTCGGCCACCGCCGAGGACCGCTCACCGCGCTCACCCGCGACATCATCGCCGCCCTCGCCCACGCCGAGCTCGCCGAGCTGGCCACCAGCCACGCCGAGCTGGCCATCGCCCGCGTCGTCGTCGGAGTCCGGCCCGTCGATCATGTGCACTTCCGGGTGGATCAGCTGACGGCGGCCGCGGAACTCGGCGACCTTGCCCGCGAACAACGCCGTGGTACCGGGCGTGAGTGCCTTCGCACGCCACTGCTGGTTGAAGAAGACGAGGGAGAGCTCACCTCGGCCGTCGGTAACGGTGATCTCCGTGCGGCCGCTCTCGCGCCGGCGGTTGTTGGTGTTCCAGTCCGCCCGGGGCTTGTGCTTCACCACCTTCGTCACCCGCGCCTGGACCGTGGCGATCTCACCGACCACAAGACCGTCCAGGTCGGTGAGCTCCCCGCGCTCGTGATAGCGCCGCGGCAGATGGTTCAACAGGTCGCCGACGGTCGCCAGGTCGAGTTCGTCCGCTAGCAGCGACGCGTGTTTCGCGCCCAACACACTCTTGAGCGGCGTGTCCAGATCGAGCACACCTCAGATAGTGCACCGCGCCACCGACACTCTCGGCTGCCGACAGCTCACGGGGACGCCGACACCTGGACGCAGGCCCACCCCGCGCAACGCCGCGGCAGGCGCCGACCTGCTCCAGGGGCCCGGCCTGCGCGGCCCACGGCGACCCGGAACGGCGCGGCTAGGGTAGCCTCACAGTCGACTACAGGCTAGAGCGGTCGGTGACTCCCGGCCATCGTGATTGACGGAGTGTTCTCGTGTCTTCGGTGTGTGACGTCTGCGGCAAGGGGCCGGGCTTCGGCATGTCGGTCTCCCACTCCCACCGGCGCACCCGCCGTCGCTGGAACCCCAACATCCAGACTGTTCGTGCGATGGTCGGCCGCACCCCCAAGCGGCTCAACGTCTGCACCTCGTGCCTGAAGGCGGGCAAGGTCACCCGCGGCTGACCGCGGCCGAAACTCCGACGGGCGCGCGTCACGGCGCGCGACCGTCCGGTTCCGGTCGCGGATCGCGGCCGAGCACATTGGTGCGTCACGGCTCCTTCCGGTGACGGATCGCGGCTGGGCTGGCACAGGCCAGCTCGCCGGTCCGACACGGATCTCACCCGGCATCATGCGGGCCGCAGGCACCCCCGGGGTCCTTCGTGCGATGCCGGATGGCATCCGTTACTGTCCCGGCATGGGAGCCTCCACTCGCAGGGTTCGACTCGTCCTGCTGTTCGGCGGGCGTAGCACCGAGCACGCCATCTCGTGTGTGTCGGCCGGCGGAGTCCTGCGGGCTCTGGACCGGTCCCGTTATGACGTGATTCCGGTCGGCATCGACCCCGAGGGCCGCTGGGTGGTACTACCCGAGGACAGTCCCGTCCTCACCGCCGTCAGCGCGGACCTGCCCACCGTGAACGCGGCGGACGGCATCGAGGTCACGCTCACCCCGGATCCGACCAGGCCCCGGTTGCTCGTGTCCGACCCGTCCTCGCCGCTGCGCGATCTGGGGACCGTCGACGTCGTCTTCCCCCTCCTGCACGGCCCGTTCGGCGAGGACGGCACCGTCCAGGGCCTGCTGGACATGAGCGGCCTGCCCTATGTCGGTTCCGGCGTGTTCGCCAGCGCCACCGCCATGGACAAGCAGCACATGAAGCGCATCCTCGCCGCCAGCGGGCTGCCCGTCGGCCCCTACACGGTCGTGCGGCCCGGGCAGACGCTCCCGGAGAGCGAACGCGAGCGGCTCGGGCTGCCGGTCTTCGTCAAGCCCGCACGGGGCGGCTCCAGCATCGGCATCAGCCGGGTGGATGCCTGGGCGGATCTCGACACCGCGTTCAAGGCCGCCCGGTCCAGTGATCCCAAGGTGCTCGTGGAGGCGGCGATCGTCGGCCGCGAGATCGAATGCGGTGTGCTGGACCGCCTCGACGGCTCCGGGCCCGAGGCCAGCGTGCCCGCCGAGATCACCGTGACGTCGTCTGCGGGGTTCTACGACTTCGAGGCCAAGTACGTCTCCGACGGGGCTCGCCTCGACGTACCGGCCCAGCTGCCCGACGAGCTCACCGAACGGGTGCGTGCCACGGCGACAGCTGCCTACGAGGCCCTCGACTGCGCCGGCCTGGCCCGTGTCGACATGTTCGTCACGCCCGCGGGCGACATCGTTCTCAACGAGGTCAACACCATGCCCGGGTTCACCTCGACCTCGATGTTCCCGCAGGTGTGGGCGGCCAGCGGCCTCGACTTCGCCGCCCTCACCGACCGCCTCGTCCAGCTGGCCCTGCGCGATGGTGCCGGCCTGCGCTGAGACCTCGGTGGTGGGCCACCACCGAGGTCTCAGCGCGACGGTGCTGGTCGGCGCGCCTCGTGCCGATCGTGACCGCCGCTCTTCGGCTAACCCTCCGTGCCCGCGGTGGGCTCGGTGTGCTCCCGCACGGCTGGCGCCAGCGCGACCAGGACCTCGAAGGCCTGTTCGTCCGCCGGCAGTGTCAGCACCACCTGGGGGGTCCTGGTCGGCGTCGAGTACCTGATCCGGTCACCGAGGGCCTCGGTGAACCAGCCGACCTCGTCGATCGCGGAAAGCACCGTGGTCGGCTGGTAGCTGGCCGCGACACCTGTCGCACCACAGGTGAGAACGGCATCCGGCTTCGCTCCGTAGGCGGCCGCGTTGGCGACGGGAGGCTTCACCTCCCGGCGATCCAGGTCTGCGCCGAGCGAATCGGGCAGCGCCGCGATCAGCGCGGCGCAGGCCGCCTGGTCTCCGACCGCCGGGGTCGGTGCCCCGGTGATCGAAACCGGGCCCGGACCACCGCAGGAAACGAACACCGCCCCGGCGACGACGAGTGGACCGGCGAGGCGGAACAGACGAAGCCGCGGCCTCCCTGTCACGCGCTCTCCTCCGGCCCCACGGGCCCGGGGAACCCTGGTGACGGGCAGTCTCGCTGCCCTGGGGAGCCTGCCCTCAGAAGTGGACCACCGGACATGTCAGCGTTCGGGTGATGCCGTCCACCGACTGGACCCGGGACATCACCAGCTTGCCGAGGTCGTCTACGCTCGACGCCTGCGCGCGGACGATGACGTCGTACGGACCGGTGACATCCTCGGCCTGGGTGACCCCCGGGATCTGCTCGATCTCCTTGGCCACCGCCGCCGATTTGCCGACCTCAGTCTGGATAAGGATATACGCGTGTACCACAGACGCTCCCTCGTCGGACGTCGACAGCCCGTCGAGCAGACACGGGCTGACAGAAGGTAACAGGCAAACGGGCCGGATGAGAGGGTCTGAGGCGAGGAATTTGCTCTGATCGCCCGACTGGCGCGGAGGAACCGCACTCCACGGGCGGCGAACTCGGCCGTTCCAGGCCTCTTACGCCCGCTTTGGCCCTCACTGTGAGGATCCCCACGCATGACCCCAGCAGTACCGCCGGATGCCGCCCCGCCGCGGGTGCTGACCATCGCCGGCTCCGATTCCGGCGGCGGCGCTGGCATCCAGGCGGACCTGAAGACGATGCTCGCACTCGGTGTGCATGGCATGAGCGCCGTTGTGTCGGTCACCGCACAGAACTCGGTCGGCGTGCACGGCGTCTGGGACCTCCCTCCCGAGGCGGTCCGGGCGCAGATCCGCGCCGTCACCGAGGACATCGGCCTGGACGCGGTCAAGACGGGGATGCTCTCCTCCGCCGCCCTCGTCGAGACCGTGGCGCAGGAGCTCGCCAGAATGTCCGTGCCGAGCGTCGTCGACCCGGTCGGAGTCTCCAAGCACGGCAACCCACTGCTGGCCACCGACGCGGTGGACGTCCTGCGTCGCGAGCTGCTGCCCCGCGCCACCATCGTCACCCCGAACCTGGACGAGGTGCGACTGCTGACCGGCGTCGACGTCGTCGACGAGACGGGCCTGCGCCGCGCCGCCGACGCTCTACTGGCCCTCGGGCCCACCTGGGTGCTCGTCAAGGGCGGCCACCTGCCTGGCGACGCGGTCGATCTGCTCACCGACGGCTCAGCCAGCTACGAGCTGCGTTCTCCTCGGCTGCCCCGCATCCACACGCATGGCACCGGCTGCACGCTCGCCTCGGCGATCGCGGCCCGCCTGGCCTGCGGTGATGACGTACCCTCCGCGGTCAGGGCCGCCAAGACCTACGTGACCGGGGCGCTCGCCGCGGGCTTCCCCCTCGGCGCGGGCATCGGCCCGGTGGACCACGCCTACCTGACCCGGCGGCCGGCCCAGGCCCTCGGCCCCACCCGCGAGACCAAGCCGGCGGGGCCCGTGAGGCCAATGGCGTCGTCTGATTGAATCTCCCCGACTTCAAGTACCAGGCGCACAGCAGAGCGCGACGCACCATCAGATGTGACGAACCTTGCATTCTGGCACATCCGACCCATCGCCGTGGAGGCACCTCGTGAGGGAAACCGGTTCCGGTCTGACCACTCCCGTGGGTTCGGGCGACAGCACCGTTTCCGGCCCCGGCGCGGCTGCCGGCAGGCACCCCTTCCCGGACCCGCACTGGTACACGATCGCCGGCGGCGCACCGCTCACCGGCTCCGTCGAGGTCTCCGGAGCCAAGAACTCGGTCACCAAGCTCCTCGTCGCCACCCTGCTCACTCCGGAGCCGTGCACCCTCACCAGGGTCCCGCGCATCGTCGAGGTGGACGTCGTCCTCGGCATGCTGGCGGAGCTGGGGACGCAGGTCGAATGGCTGGACGCGCAGACGGTGCGGGTGGCGACACCGACGATCGTCGACGCCTCCCTCTCGGAGGCCTACTCCGGCGTCAACCGCATTCCCATCCTGATGATGGGTCCGTTGCTGCACCGGGTGGGTGAGGCCGTCGTCCCGCTCCCCGGCGGGTGCCGCATCGGCAAGCGCCCGGTCGACTTCCACCTGGTCGGGCTGCGCGCCATGGGTGCCGAGATCATCGAGCAGCTCCGGTCCGTCGAGGTCAAGACGCTCGGCCTGCACGGGGCGCAGGTAACCCTGCCGTTCCCGAGCGTCGGGGCCACGGAGAACCTGTTGCTGGCCGCGGTCCGGGCCAAGGGCACCACGGTGATCTCCAATGCCGCGGTGGAGCCCGAGATCATCGACCTGATCCTTTTCCTGCAGCAGATGGGCGCACTGGTCGATGTCGAGGTCGACCGCACGATCGTGGTGCAGGGCGTCGAGGCGCTGCACGGCGCGCACCACGCCCCGATCCCGGACCGGATCGAGGTCGCGTCCTTCGCGGCCGCGGCGGTCGCGACGAACGGCCGGGTGGACGTCGTGGGAGCACGCCAGGAGCACGTGGCGACGTTCCTGAACCACCTGCGCCGCCTGGGCGGGGAGTTCGAGGTCAGCCAGCACGGCCTGACCTTCTACCGGGCACGTGAGCTCACCGCCACCCATGTGCAGACCGACGTCCACCCGGGCTACATGACCGACTGGCAGCAGCCGTTGACGGTGCTGCTCACCCAGGCCAAGGGTGCGTCGGTCATCCACGAGACGATCTACGAGGACCGGTTCGGCTACACCCGCCAGCTCAACGAGATGGGTGCCGACATCGCGCTGTCCACCAGTTGCCTCGGCGGCAAGGCCTGTCGGTTCGCCTCCCGGGACTTCGAGCACTCGGCCGTCGTCAGCGGGCCGACCCCGCTGCGCGCCGCCGATCTGGAGATTCCCGACCTGCGGGCCGGCTTCGCGTACGTGATGGCCGCCCTGGTCGCCGAGGGGTCGAGCCTGATCCGCGGAACCCGCTTCCTGGAACGCGGCTACGAGGACCCGGTCGGGAAGCTACGCTCGATCGGCGCCCTGATCGAGACCCGGCCCGCGGACGCCGTCCGGCCCACGCCGCCGGCCACGGCCTCCTGACCAGGCGTAGGAGTGGGCACGACCGAGATCGCCGCCTGAAGATCATGGGATTTTGGTTGTCCTGACGACCAAAATCCTCAACGCCTGCTCGGTGGCAACGGCTGCCCGAGGCTCGGGATCTCGCGACGGGCACTCCGGCGACCAGGATCCTCAGACCCTGGTCGCCGGCAGCAGCAGCGGCTCGCAGCGGCAACGGCAGTACCGCCCCGCTGCTAGCGGGGGCGGTACTCGGGGCCGGGCTCGTGGCTCATCAGGTCCTTGACGGCCTCCAGCGGTGGCAGGCCCTCGTAGAGCACCCGCTCGACCTGGCGGGTGATCGGCATCGACACCCCGAGGCCTTCGGCCAGCGCCAGCAGCGGCCGGCAGGACCGCACACCCTCGGCAACCTGGAGCTGCTGCGCCAGTACCTGCTCCAACGTCATCCCACGGCCGAGCCGCTCACCGAAGGTCCGGTTCCGGGAGAGCGGGGATCCGCAGGTGGCGACCAGGTCACCGAGCCCGGCGAGCCCGGCGAACGTCATCGGCTCGGCGCCCAGCGCGGCGCCGAGCCGCATCGTCTCAGCCAGCCCGCGGGCGATCAGCGAGGCCTGGCTGTTGGTGCCGAAGCCCATGCCCTCCAGCATCCCGGCCGCGAGGGCGATCACGTTCTTCACCGCCCCGCCGAGCTCGCAGCCGACGACGTCGCCGTTGGTGTAGGGCCGAAGGTAGGGCGTCCAGCAGGCGCTCTGGACCTGGTGCGCGGTGGCCGCCGAGGAACTCGCCACCACGGTGGCGGCGGGGTGCTCGACGGCGATCTCGCGCGCCAGGTTGGGGCCGCTGACGACGGCGATGCGATCGGGGCCCACGCCGGCCGTCTGCGCGATCACCTCGCTCATCCGGTGGCTGGTGACAGCTTCCATGCCCTTCATCAGGCTGACGTAGACGGCCCCCGGCCCCACCATCGGCGCCCAGTCGAGCAGGCAGGACCGCAGCGCGTGCGACGGCACCGCCAGCACCACCAGGTCGGCGTCACGCAACGCCTGTTCCGGCCGCACCGTGGCGCGCACCTGGTCGGGAAGCCGGACGCCCTCGAGGTACCGGGGGTTCACATGACGGCCGTTGATGGAGTCCGCGACCTCCCGGTCCCGGGCGACCAGGGTGACGCGCGCTCCCGCGTCGGCCAGCACCTTCGCGAAGACCGTGCCCCAGGAACCCGCGGTGAGCACCGCCGCGCGCCTCACCGCCGCTCCCCCGGCGCCGCCGGATCCCCGCCGACGCCACCACCGGGCGCCAGGTCCCGGGGCTGCGCCAGCTCCCGGCTCGGGTTCGGGTACGCATCGGCCGGGGCATCGGGCTGGACGGGAAGGACCTGATCGAGCCCGGGGCGCCGCGGGCACGGTTCGCCGCGCAGACGCTCCAGCTCGACGAGCAGATCCGCCATCACCGCGTCAGTCACCTCACGTAGCAGCCGCGCGCTGTCGGCACCGCCGTCCACGGCCGCACCACCCGTGGCCCCAACGTTCACGGCCGCGCCAGCCGTGGCCTCACCGCTCACGGCCGCGCCAGCCGTGGCCTCACCGTCCACCACCTCAACGTCTACGGCCTCAACGCCCGCGGCCTCACCACCGGCAGCATCGCCACGGCCCGTCGCCCCGTTTCCAGGCAGCGTGCGGGACCGTTCGGCGAAACGGGCCAGATCCACAGCTCTCCCAGCATGAATCCGGATCTCCGGGCGGCGGATCAGCCGCAGCCGGCGGTCCTTTCCCCAGATCTGTTGTGCACCCCACTGGGCCACCGGGATGACCGGCGCGCCCGTGGCGAGAACCAGTCTCGCCACACCGGTGCGGGACCTGCTCGGCCAGTAGTCCGGATCGGTGGTGATCCCACCTTCCGGATAGATGACCACGGCCCGCCCGGCCCGCAGCGCGGCGATCGCGTCGCGCAAGGCGTCCTGCGCGCTCGGATCCCGGCGGTACACCGGAATCTGGCCGGCACTCGCCAGCACATGGCGCAGGATCGGAACCTCCCACAACTCGCTCGTCGCCATGAACCGGGGGTTACGCCCGGCGGCATACACATAGTGCGCGAGCAGGGGTGGGTCCACCGTCGAAAGGTGGTTCGCGACCAGGATGACACCACCCGAAGCGGGGATGTTCTCCTGACCGGACCAACGCCGCCGGGTCAGCAGCCGCGAGAGCGGCAGGATCATTGCCGCGGCGAGTGTGATCCCGGGGCCGCCCCGCCACGGTCGTCTCATGAACGCGAAGTCTTGCTCAGCGCCGGGAAGCCTGTCGAGTTCGTCGCGCGGTGGCGGGACACGGACCCGCGCGAGGCCTACGCCACCGATCGTACGTTCCGGCCGCGTTCGGACCGATCCGGGCAGCTGTGCCCGGCCCGTGCCAGCCGCCGGACGCGTCGCGGGCAGCCATGCGGCGTCAGCCGCGCCGGCCGGCCCCCGGGGCTGCCCCAGCCCGCCACGGCGCCTTCGCCGGTCCCGATGGCCTATCGTCTGCGCTGTGCAGTCCGCCGAGACGATGCCGCCATGGGTCGTGCTGGTACCGCTGAAACCGCTGCAGGCGGCCAAGTCCCGGCTCGACCATCCCGATCGCGGCGCGCTGGCCCTGGCGATGGCGCTGGACACCACCGCGGCCATCCTCGACGTCGACGCCGAGGTGGTGGGCTCGGTCATCGTCGTCACCGACGACCCTTCGGCCCGCGAAGCCCTGGCCGACCTCGCGAAGGCGTACCCGACCGCCACGTCCACATCGACGTCCGCGGCAGTGGCGGTGGACGTCGACCTCCACCGCCCCGGCAGACCCGACGGATCCGTCGGGCGGGTGGGACGTCTGCTGGTAGCCGCGGACGAGCCGCGCAGCGGGCTTAACCCGGCGTTCGCGCATGCCGCGGCACTCGCCCGGCGGCTGCATCCGGGATGGGGGACGGCTGCCCTCTCCGCGGACCTGCCCGCGCTGCGGCCACAGGAGCTGCGCCGTGCGCTGACGGTCGCGCCGTCGACCGGCCACGCCGTGCTCGCGGACGCCGTCGGCACCGGCACCGTGCTGCTCAGCGCGGCACCCGGCACCGAGCTGCGCCCGCGGTTCGGGTCCGGCAGCTTCCGGGCGCACCGCGACGCGGGAGCCACCGACCTCACCGGGCTCCTGCGCGACCAGGTTCCCGGGCTGCGCCGCGATGTCGACACGGTCTCCGATCTCGCGGACGCCCGCGCACTCGGGCTGGGCCCGGCGACGAGGCGGGTGCTGAAGGCCGACCCGTCGCCACGCAGCGCGGCGTGAGCACCCCGCGCGCCGCGGCGGTCTCCCTCGGCGGGCTCGACGAGCTCACGGTGGTGAGCCTCGCCCACATCCATGATCCGGCGACGACGCCGATCTTCCCGGGGGACCCGGAGTTCACGCTGACCACCGCGGCGACGATCGACGAGGACGGCTACTACCTGCAACGGGTGAGTTGCGGTGAGCACACCGGAACGCACTGGGGGGCACCCGGCCACTTCGAGCCCGGTGGCGCCCTCGCCGACGACCTCGGCCCCGCGGACCTCTTCCTGCCCGCCGTGCGGGTCGACGTCCGGGCCGCCGCGGCCGCGGACCCCGACTACCAGGTGACGCTGGGCGACCTGGCCGCCTTCGAGCGCGAGCACGGCCGGATTCCCGCCGGGGCCGCCGTCATCGCCTGGACGGGCTGGGCCGACCGCTGGGGCACCCCCGCCTACCCGAACCTGGACCGGCACGGCCGCCTGCGCCAACCGGGCTTCGGCCTGGACGCCGTCCGCTGGCTGATCGGCACCGGGCGGCTCGGGCGACGGGGCGCTCTGGGCTCGGACACCTTCGGCCCGGATCCGGGCTCGGACGAGACGTTCGCGGTCTCCAGGGAGCTTTTCCACGAACACCGCATATCCCTGGAGAACCTGACCAATCTCGCGGCGCTTCCCCCGGCCGGTGCCTGGGTGCTGGCCGGGGGCACCGTCAACCGGGCCGGCTCCGGCTCCGCCGCCACGGTGTTCGGCCTGGTCCCGCCCCGCCCGCGCGACGGCGGCCGGCGCAGGCGAACCACGCGAACCATCCGCCATCAGGATGGTCGACGCCACCGCTGATCCGCCGGGACGGTGGCCGCGGGCTCCCCGCTCGGGATCGTGGCCGTGGGCTCCTCGATCGTGGCCAGCCCTGACAGCGGCCCCGGCCGGGCGAAGAGGAAGCCCTGACCGAGCTCGCAGCCGAGCCGGTCCAGCTCCACGAGCTGGGCCTCCCGCTCGATGCCCTCGGCGATCACGACCGCGCCCAGTGAATGCGCCACGTCGATCATCGATCGACGCAGGTTGGAGTACCGGCTGCCGTCCATCGGCGGGTCGATGAGCGTGCGGTCCAGCTTGACGACGTCCACCGGCAGCCGGTGCAGCACAGCCAGGTTCGTGTTGCCCGCGCCGACGTCGTCCAGCGCGATCGTCACCCCGAGCTCCTTGACCTCCGTCAGGACGTCCGCCGCCGCGGCGAGGTCGGTGATCCGGCTGGTCTCGGTGACCTCGACCACCAGGCGCCGCGGGTCGAGACGGCTCGCGGCGAGGACCCGGGCGACCGTGTCACGCAGCCGGGTGTCACCGATCCGGCTGGCCGAGACGTTCACATGCAGGCGCAGTTGGGAACCGGTCGGGTAGGCGAGGGCGACCTCGGTGCAGGCCCGGGTGAGCACCAGGTCGTCCAGGAGCCCGACCATGCCACCGCTCTCCGCCGCGGCGACGAACGTGCCCGGGGAAACCGGCCCGCGGCCCGGATCCGTCCACCGTGCCAGTGCTTCCAGGGCCACCGCCCGCCCGTCGCGGAGCCGGACGATCGGCTGGTAGTGGACGTCGAAGCCGGCGGAGCTCCCGCCGCGGCGCAGGGCGGTCGCCAGCGCGTCCGCGAGGTGTGCGCCGGCCTCGGGTGAGGCCATCCCGGGGCGGTAGGTCACCAGCCGGTCCCGGCCCGAGCATTTCGCCACCTGCACGGCGGTCTCCGCATGCCGCAGCAGTGCCTCCCCCGTCTCGTGCGTGCGGCGGGCGACGGCGAGTCCGGCACTGGCCCGGATCGACCGCTGCCGGCCACCGAACGACACCGGGCGGCGCAGCGCCGCCAGCACCCGGGCACCCACGACCTCGGGCGACTCGCCACCACCAGCCATGAGCACCGCGAACTCGTCCGACCCGATGCGGGCGACGAGATCGGTCGCGCGGACGCAGTGCAGCAGCCGCTGCGCGACCGTGCGCAGCAGATGGTCACCGGCCGCGGGCCCGAGGCTGTCGTTGAGAACGCTGAAGTCGTCCAGGTCGCAGTACAGGATGGCGATATCGGCACCGGGCCCGGACGCGGCCCCGGACGCGGATCCCGACCCGGCGCCCGCCCCCCGGCCGGCGGCCCGCCGGCGGTCGGACAACAGCCCCCGCAGCCGGTGCTGGAACAGGACTCGGTTGGGAAGCTCGGTCAGCGGGTCGTGGAACGCACGATGGTGCAGCTCCCGTTCGGCGGCACGGACCCGCAGCACGAGCCGACGCCCCGCTCGGGCAGCCTCCAGCCGATCCGCGACCATCCCGGTCGCCAGGGCCGCTGCCAGCCCGATCTCGACGCCGTCGGGCCGATGGCCGCTGGCCACCCCGGTGAGCACGACCGCGGTCGCGGCCCCGGCCAGCAGCGTCGGCACGACGAGGAGTGTCCGGCCCTCCGGTCCGTCGCCACCGTCGGCGAGCACGACTCCGGCCTGCCCGCGCGGCGTGGCGCCGGCTGTGTGCCACGCGGCCGCGAGCACCACGGCACAGCCGGCGATCGACATGATCCCGATGAGGAGCTCCGGCGCGTCCGGGCCGGTGGCACCGTCCCGGCCGCTGGCACTGTGTGCCAGCGATGTCGCGGCGGCCAGCAGAACCAGCCCGGCCGCCACCGCGAGGACGCGGACGCGATCGGTGAGCCGACGAAACGCCGCGGTGTGCAGCGACACCAGCACCAGCACCACGACCTCGGCCGGGCGGACGATCCCCACGAACCGTCCCCAACCATCGTCCGCGGCGGTGAGCGCCGGGCGTACGCCAAGCCCCCAGCCGACGAGGAGCACCGAGCAGGCGAGCAGAAAACGGTCGACCAGACCAGCGGACCCGCCGCCCACGATCCCGCTCCCGAACCCGCCCGCACCACCGAACCCGCTCCCGAACCCGCCCGCACCACCGAACCCGCCCGTGCCCCTGAATCCGCCCGTGCCACCGAACCCGCCCGCACCCCTGAATCCGTCCGCACCACCCGCACCACCGGCACCACCCGTGGGCACTCCGGGGGGAAGCGGCGGCAGGTCCGGCTGGCTCACCGGCCGGCGCGGTCTGGCCGTGGGCGCGGCGGAGAGGGCTGCCAGGGCGAGCACCGGCATGGCCAGGTAGCCGACATCTGCTGGCGACAGCCGGTATGGCCGGCTCCCGTGAGCCGGCCCGGCCTGCAGCAGCCAGACCGACTGGCCCGCGGTCCAGGCGACGAGGGCCACCGCGGCCCAGATCAGCCATCTGCCGTGTGCCCGTCCAAGGCGGCGGCCCTTCCAGACGCAGCCGGTCGCGGCGGCAAGTGCTGACGCGATCGCGGTGCCGTCGAGCAACAGCGGCACGCCCACCCTCCTCCCCTGCGGCCGGTGGTCCGGTCACCCGCCGGCCGTGGGCCGGATTCCCCGCACGCTGGCCCTCTACGGGCCGCGCCGGCTGCGAGCAGGGGCATGGCGGCTGTTCCTGGATGACGGCGCGTCGCGGCTCGGCCGTGACCTGACGGTTCGGCGCCCACGAGGGTCACTGACCGCGGTGAGCGACCGCGGCGCGCTCGTCGGGCGCTCCCGCGAACCGGGCATCCCCTGCCCGATCAACCATTCGACGCCGAGTGACCAGCTCGTCGGAGAGCGCCTCGCGTCACCGTATCTTGTGATCGGGCAAACACAAAGAGTGTCCACCTGTGGTGCGCGCGGCGCGTCGACGACCATTCCCGCCAGATCGCGGCGTCACGAACAGCCGGATTCGGACAACCAGAAGAAGCGCCCGAAGATCACTCGGTGACCGTGGCGGCAACAACGGGGGCCGCGCAGGCGGCGGGGGCCGCGGCGGGAGGGACCACGCTGACCACGTCGACCCGCTGGGTCGCGACCAGCGCCCCACGGCCCACGCCGACGTAACGGCCGGAGGTCGGCGCCACATCCTGGTAGTCACGCCCGACCCCGACGGTCACATAGCGCAGATCCGCGGTCCGGTCGTGACAGGGGTCGAACGGCACCGCCACCGCACCCGCCCCGCCCGGCGACAGCACCCCACCCCGCGGCACCGCCCTGCCCGACGGCAGCGCACCACTCGACGCGAGCGCACCGCTCAACGGCAGCGCACCGCCGGACGACAGCGCCCCGCTCGGCACGACCACCTCGACCCAGGCGTGCGAAGCCCCTTCACCCACCAGGTGCCCGGACACGTAGCGCGCGGGGATCCCGACCGCCCGACACATGGCGATCATGATGTGGGCCTGGTCCTGACACACCCCGGACCCGCCGGCGAGTGCCTGGGCGGCGGTCGTCCCCACATCGGTACTGCCCGAGACGTACTCGATGCGCTGATAGACCCAGCCGCAGACACGACGGGCCGTGGCGACCGGGTCGGAGCTCGCCAACGAGCGGGCCGCGTCGACCATCGCGGCGGTCGGCGTCGTGAGCGGGGTCGGGGCGAGCAGGCGGCGGCTGCTGAGCGCGGACGCCGGAAGCTCCGGCCAGCCGAGGTCGGCGACCCGCTCCACGACCACGGTGATGTCGAAGTCCAGCGTCGGCGGGACGACGTCGATCCTGATGTTGGCCACCTGCAGCCCGTCCGGCCCGCGCTGCCAGGTCGTGCGCGCGTGGGGCGCGGAGACCCGCAGGTCCATGTAACGCCGCAGCTGACCGCCGTGGCGGACGGGCGGCACGGCGACAAGCCGGTGGTCGAGATCCGTCGCGGCTCCGTCGTAGGTGTAACGGAAGCGCTGGCTCACCCGATAGGTGACCCGCTCGGCGCCCACCAGGTCGACCTCGCCCGCGGGTTCCGACATGCCGTGATGGGGATCATGCGGGGCGCACCCGTCCCTGATCGGCCCGGTAGTTGGCGCCACGCCGTCGATCGTCGCTCGTTTCTGTTTCCCGCCCGTTAACGGCGGAGACGCCGCCACCCAGCCTTTACCGAACAAAGTCAACACGGACCATCATCACTTCCTGCACGACACAACCAGTCCACACGATGACCTCACATCGTCATCCTTCGCGGCTGCCGAGTTCACGCGGAACTGGCAGCATGGGCAAGCATGAGCGAGCTGGTCGCGACCCGGTCGGAACAGCCGCAGCGAAAGGCTCGGAGCGCGCTGCTGGAACCCCTGGAGGCGCCTCGTGCGCCAGCCCCGTCGGATCTTCCCTCGGGTCGGTTCATCAACCGCGAGAAGTCCTGGCTGGACTTCAACGCGCGCGTCCTGGCGCTTGCTGAGGATGTCTCGACACCCCTGCTGGAGCGGGCGAAGTTCCTCGCGATCTTCGCCAGCAACCTCGACGAGTTCTACATGGTGCGGGTGGCCGGCCTGATGCGCCGCCACGCCACCCGCCTCGCGGTCCGCTCGGCGGACGGCCTGACCGCACGCGAGCAGCTCGATCTCATCAGCCGCACGACCGCCGAGCTCACCGCCCGCCATTCCCGGTGCTTCACCGACGAGGTGGCGCCGTCACTCGCCCACGCCGGAATAACGATCAAACTGTGGCAGCAGCTCGAAGCACCACAGCGGGAACGGCTGCGGGACTACTTCGCCCAGCAGATCTTTCCGGTTCTCACTCCGCTCGCTGTCGATCCCGCCCACCCGTTTCCCTACATCAGTGGGCTTTCTCTCAATCTCGCCGTCGCCGTGCGTGAACCGGGCGGCGAATCCGAACGGTTCGCCCGGGTCAAGGTTCCACCGAACGTCCCCCGACTGATCAGGGTGGATGTCGACGAGAGCACCGAGGGCCTGGCCGGTGCGCGGGATGACTCCACCGCGTGCTTCGTGCCGCTGGAAGAGGTCATCGCGGCCCATCTCGGGCAGCTTTTTCCCGGCATGGAGGTCGTCGACTCACACCTGTTCAGGGTCACCCGCAACGCTGACCTCGAGGTCGAGGAGGACGAGGCGGAGGATCTGCTGCAGGCGCTGGAGCGCGAGCTCGCGCGCCGCCGGTTCGGCCCCGCGGTGCGGCTCGAGGTGGACGCCGACATCGACGACGACCTGCTGAACCTGCTGATGCGCGAGCTGGAGATCACCGAGCGCGAGGTGCACCGGGTCCGCGGCCCGCTGGACATGTCCGTCCTGTGGGCTCTGTACGACCTCGACCGCCCCGAGCTGAAGGACGCGCCGCGGGTACCCGTGACCCACCCCCGGCTGCTCAACGACGAGGGCGAGCCGACGGACTTCTTCAGCGTGCTGCGCGAGGTCGACGTCCTGGTTCATCACCCGTACGACTCGTTCACCACGTCGGTGCAGCGCTTCCTGGAGCAGGCCGCCGCGGACCCGAACGTGCTCGCCATCAAGCAGACCCTGTACCGGACCTCCGGCGACTCCCCGATCGTCGACGCGCTCGTCGCCGCGGCGGAGGCGGGCAAGCAGGTCGTCGTCCTGGTGGAGATCAAGGCCCGGTTCGACGAGAGCGCCAACATCCGCTGGGCCCGGGAGCTGGAACGAGCCGGCTGCCATGTCGTGTACGGCCTGATCGGGCTCAAGACGCACTGCAAGATCTGCCTCGTCGTGCGGCAGGAGCGCGGAGGCCTGCGCCGCTACTGCCACGTCGGCACCGGGAACTACAACCCGAAGACCGCGCGGCTCTACGAGGACATCGGCCTGCTCACCGCGAACCCGGACGTCGGAGCCGACCTCACCGACCTGTTCAACGTGCTGACGGGCTACAGCCGGCAGACCGAGTACCGCTCACTGCTGGTCGCCCCGCAGCACATGCGGGACGGAATCATCGAGCGCGTGGAGGCCGAGATCGCCGCCGCCCGCGAGGGCCGGGAGTGCGGCATCCGCATCAAGGTCAACAGCCTGGTCGACGAGCAGCTCATCGACGCGCTCTACCGGGCGTCGATCGCCGGGGTGCCGATCCAGTGCCTCGTCCGCGGCATCTGTGCCCTGCGACCGGGAGTTTCCGGGCTCTCCGAGACGGTGCACGTCCGTTCGATCCTCGGGCGGTTCCTGGAGCACAGCAGGGTGCTGGAGTTCGTGTCGGCGGGCGAGTACTGGATCGGCAGCGCCGACATGATGCACCGCAACCTCGACCGCCGGATCGAGGCGCTGGTGCGGGTTCCACACGCCGAACGCCAGGCCACCGTGCGCGGGATGCTCGACCATGCCTTCTCCGACCAGGTCTCCGCCTGGGTCCTCGCCCCGGACGGCCGCTGGGAGCGGCACACCACCAGTGCCGACGACGTGGCGCTGTCGGACTACCAGCACGACCTGATGGCTCGTGCGTTCGAGCGCGGGCGCCGCTGAGGCTGGCACATCACCGCCGCCCCGGCACCGCACCCCACCGAGCCGGACACGTCGCCGGGCCGGACGGATCGCCGGGCCGGCGGCGGCCGTGCCGCCGGTCACGGCCGCGCCGGAAGGCGGCCGTGGGCGGCGGCACGGCCGCCGTGCGCTTCAGTCGCTGCTGGCGGAAACGCTGGCCTTGAACTCGGAGCCGGGCCGAAACTTCGGCACCACGGACGCGGCGACGTGCACGGGCTCACCGGTCGCGGGGTTGCGGCCGGTGCGGGCGGCACGCTCCACCCGCTCGAACACACCGAAGCCGGTGATCGTGACCTTCTCGCCGCCGGCCACGGCCTCCTGGATCGCGTCGAACACGGCGTCGACCGCCTTGGTGGCGTTCGACCGCCCGCCCTCGATCTGCTGAGCGATGCGGTCAACCAACTGGGACTTGTTCACAACAACCTCCGGACGCCCCCGCGCTTGACGGGGTGGGGAGCAGATCGGGCATCACACTGCGCTGCACCGTAGGCATCTCCACTGTCGAGGGCAATTCCCATGAGCGTGTCGCGTCACACAAACCCGCACGTCAGCGGGTTCGCGCCGGGTGACTACCGCTTGTGCACTGTTCGACGAGGCCGCCGCATCCTGCAGTTTCGTCACCTTGAGTCACTTTTTGCCAGCGGCGATTCATGCCGAACGTCACGAATTGATAGCCCCCAGACGCAACGAGACGGGTGTGCTTACCGCAACGCACCGGCGCACTACCCCAAGCGGATGTGAGATCACACTCAGCACCACAACGAGCACGCGAGCGGGGATGCCCCCGAGGTGGCGCGACCGCCCTCCGACGCGGTGGCCCGATGGCTGTGGATGTGATCAAAGCAACATCCCCGCAGCGGCCCCGACAGGCCGCCCAATGGCCCGAAAAGCCCTGTGCCGGGCCGGGTCAGAGCGTCCGCGCAAGCCCCGGACCCGGCCGGCCCGGTGGCCGTGACGACCCGGACCGGCCCGGCGCAGGGCTTCGGGCTCAGGCCGTGGTCGGCAGCCAGGCCGGCCGGCCCGCCTCGAAGGCGGTGATCCGCTCCTCGTGACGCAGCGTCAACCCGACGTCGTCCAGGCCCTCCATGAGCCGCCACCGGGTGAAGTCGTCGAGCTCGAAGCCGACCGTCCGGCCGGCGCCGCGGACCTCGCGGGCCACCAGGTCGACGGTGATCTCCGTCGTCGGATCGGCCTCCACGGCGGCCGTCAGCGTCTCGACGACGTCGACCGGTACCACCACCGGGAGCAGGCCGTTGCCCAGCGCGTTGCCCCGGAAGATGTCGGCGAAGCGAGGCGAGAGCACGGCGCGGAACCCGTAGTCCTGCAGGGCCCAGACCGCGTGCTCCCGCGACGAGCCGGTGCCGAAGTCGGGCCCGGCGAGCAGGATCGACGCCCCGGCGTACGCCGGGTTGTTCAGGACGAACGACGGGTCCTCCCGCCACTCGGAGAACAGGCCGGCGCCGAAGCCCGTGCGCTCGATGCGCTTGAGCCACTCGCTCGGGATGATCTGGTCGGTGTCGACGTCGCTGCGCCGCAGCGGCACCGCCCGACCGGTGTGGATGGTGAACGCCTCCATGACAGGCACGTCCCCTTCGAAATCGTTCGAACGGCTTCGTTCGAAAGTCGCTGTGTGCAGGCGGCTACAGGTCGGAGCGGACGGCTACAGGTCGGCGGGCGCGGTCAGGCGGCCGGTCACCGCGGTGGCGGCGGCGACCTCCGGCGACACCAGATGGGTGCGGCCCCCGGGGCCCTGGCGGCCTTCGAAGTTGCGGTTCGACGTCGACGCGCTGCGCTCCCCCGGCGACAGAGTGTCCGGGTTCATGCCCAGGCACATCGAGCAGCCCGCGCTGCGCCAGTCGGCGCCCGCCGCGCGGAACACCTCGTCCAGGCCCTCGGCCTCGGCCTGTGCCTTGACCTCCATCGAACCGGGGACGATCAGGACCCGCAGCCCGTCGGCCACCTGCCGCCCGCGCAGCACCTCGGCGGCGGCACGCAGGTCGGAGAGCCGGCCGTTGGTGCAGGAGCCGATGAAGACGGTGTCGACGGCGACGTCGCTCAGCGGCGCGCCGGGTGTGAGACCCATGTACGCCAGGGCCCGCTCCACCGAGGCCTTCGCCGCCGCGTCGCCGTAGTCGGCCGGGTCCGGAACGGCGGTGTTCAGCGGCGCCGCCTGGCCGGGGTTCGTTCCCCAGGTGACGTAGGGGCTCAGGCTCGGCGCGTCGATGACCACCTCGTGGTCGAAGGTCGCGTCGTCGTCGGTCGCCAGCGTCCGCCAGTAGGCGACGGCGGCATCCCAGTCGGCCCCCTGCGGCGCGTTCGGACGGCCCTTCAGGTACTCGAAGGTCGTCTCGTCCGGGGCGATCATGCCGGCCCGCGCGCCGGCCTCGATGGACATGTTGCAGACCGTCATCCGGCCTTCCATCGACAGCGCGCGCACGGCCTCGCCGCGGTACTCGATGACATAGCCGGCCCCGCCGCCCGTGCCGATCCTGGCGATCACCGCGAGGATCAGGTCCTTGGCGGTGACGCCGGCCGGCAGCTCGCCCCGCACGGTGACGGCCATCGTCTTCGGCCGGCGCTGCGGCAGGGTCTGGGTCGCCAGCACGTGCTCGACCTGGCTCGTGCCGATGCCGAACGCCAGCGCGCCGAAGGCGCCGTGGGTCGAGGTGTGGCTGTCACCACAGACGATCGTCATCCCGGGCTCGGACAGGCCCAGCTGCGGGCCGACCACGTGAACGATTCCCTGCCCCGGGTCGTTCATCGGGAACAGACGGACACCGAAGTCGGCGCAGTTCTTGCGCAGCGCCTCCACCTGGGCCCGCGACACCGGATCCGCGATCGGGAGCAGGGTGTCGGTCGTCGGGACGTTGTGGTCCTCGGTGGCGATCGTCAGATCGGGCCGCCGGACCGGCCGGCCAGCCAGCCTCAGTGCTTCGAACGCCTGCGGCGACGTGACCTCGTGGACGAGGTGCAGGTCGATGTAGAGCAGGTCCGGCTCTCCGTCGGCGCGGCGGACGACGTGTGCGTCCCAGACCTTCTCCGCGAGTGTGCGCCCCATTGGCCCCACTCCCTCTCTGGCGTGAGCCGGGCCCACGCTGCTCGAATCCCGGTGTCATGACTGCGCCGCGGGAGGAGGTCGCCTGGCCTCCCGCTCGTCTGGTTTTCCGCTTCGTGGTCTCCCACTCGCCTCGCCTGCCCATCCCGCCCCTGAGACGTCTCAGCCCCTGAGACATCTCAGCTCCCGAGACGTCTCAGCTCTTAGGACATCTCAGCTCTCAGGGCATCTCAGCCCTTGGGATGGCAGTATCAGACTATGGAACATAGTAGCGGCGTCGGCGTCCTGGACAAGGCTGCCCTGGTTCTGACCGCTGTGGAGCATGGCCCGGCCGACCTGCGCGACCTCGTCGCCCAGACCGGGCTGAGCCGAGCCACCGCCCACCGGCTCGCCAGCGCTCTGGAGGTCCACCGGCTGCTGGCGCGCGACGCGGCCGGGCGCTTTGTTCCCGGCCCTCGGCTCGCCGCCGGCGGCCCCGCCGCACTGCCCTGGGAGATGCTGGACGCGGCCGGCAAGATCCTGACCGCCCTGCGCGACGAGACCGGCGAGAGCACCCAGCTCTACGTTCGGCGCGGCCCGGTCCGGGTGTGCGTCGCCGCGGCGGAACGCTCCGCCGGCCTTCGCGACACCGTGCCGGTCGGCGCGGCCCTGCCGATGACCGCCGGATCGGGCGCGCAGGTCCTCCTCGCCTTCGCCGACGCCACCGAGCCCGATCTGCTGGCCCGCGCCACGTTCGCCCCGGACATCCTGGCCCGGGTGCGCCGGCGCGGCTGGGCGGAGAGCATCGGCGAGCGCGAGCCCGGCCTGGCCTCGGTGTCAGCCCCGGTCTTCGACGGATCGGGCCTGGTCGCCGCGGTGTCGCTGTCCGGCCCGGTCGAACGGCTCACCCGGTCGCCGGGACGGCGCCACGGCCCGGTCGTCGTCGCCGCGGCCCGGCAGCTGTCAGCGCCGGGCCCGCCGGCTGCGCCGGTCGCGCCGCGCCCGCCGCATCCCGACGATCAGAACGCGACCCCCCGGGAAAGTACCCGAAGTCACGATGGATAGCCGGAGAATGCCGGTCCGCGAACACACAGGAAAATCACTGGATTCTCGCCGTGAACACCACCTGCGGGCATGGCGGGGCGCAATCCAGCCACAGCGGTAAGCGTCAGCGGGACCCCGACGCAACCGGGTGAGATGCGACGTCGTAGCCTTTGGTGGTCAACAGTCAGGATCGATGTTTCCGAGCGGTTGTCCACCCACGGACATGGATGTCGCACGGTTCGGCCTGACCGTGGCTCCGCGGTTTCCGGCCGGGGCTGCGAGTGCCCGGCCCGATGTGCTTCCAGGCCGATCGCTCCGGTCGGACGCGGCGCCAGTGGCCATGCGCAATCCCAGCGACGGCAGGCACGTCGACGCGCTGCGGTTGCCGGGTCCCCGTCACGACGGGGCGCAGGCTCACGCCGGTCAGGCTCCCCACGGCAGTCAAAGGGGGAAAGGCGCAGTGCGCAAACTGGGTTCGCGGTACGTCCTGCACGAGCTGATCGGGCAGGGCACTGCCGGCCAGGTCTGGCGCGGGGCCCACGTCCCCGACGGGGAGCCGGTGGCTATCAAGGTTCTCCGGCCGGAACTCGCGCATGATCCCGAGGTCGTCGACCGGTTCCTCCGCGAATGCGACCTCCTGGTGCGGCTTGACAGCCCCGAGCTGGTACGGGTGCGGGACCTGATCAAGGAGCCCGGCACGCTGGCGATCGTGATGGACCTCGTCGAGGGCATCGACCTGCGCGCGCACCTCGACCAGAGCGGCCCACGCCCGGTGACCGAGGCCGCCCGCCTCGTCATCGGCCTGCTGTGGGCGCTCGACAGCGTGCACGACGCGGGCATCATCCACCGCGACGTCAAGCCCGAGAACGTGCTCATCGACACCTCGGATCCGCGTCGTCCCTATGTGCGGCTCACCGACTTCGGCGTGGCCCGCATGATCCACACCCCGGGCCGGGCATCGCTGACCGGCCCGATCGGGACCCCGCTCTACATGGCACCCGAGCTGGCGGACGACGTCCCACCGACACCTTCGGTGGACATCTACGCCGCCGGAGTCGTGCTCTACGAGCTCATCGCCGGCAGTCCCCCCTTCGACCACGCGCATCCCGCCGACCTGATGCGGGCGCACCGCGAGGAGCAGCCGCTACCCATCCAGGGTGTGCCGACGGCGGTCTGGGACGTCCTGGCCTCAATGCTCGCGAAGTCGCCGAAGCAACGCCCGGCCACCGCGGCGGACGCGGCGGAGGACCTGCTCGACGCCCTCGAGGACGACGACCGGGATCACGACCACGACTTCGACCAGGACTCCGGCAACAACAACCACACCACCCGGATCGACCGGGCCGAGCGGCCCGGCGCGGCCGGACGATCCGGCACCGCCAGCCGATCCGGCGCAGCCGGACGTCGGCACGGCGCCCCCGCGGGACGCGACGCCGCCTTCGACGCCGCACTCACCCAGGTCGGTGGGATCGCCCCCGTCGCCGCGACCAGCCTGCTCGCCGCCGGGACGGACGCGACCGGCGCCCACAGCGGCTGGAACGACGCCGCGAACACCCAGGTCGCCGGCATTCCACCAGCCCGCGCCGACTGGGATGCCGCGGCGCACACGCAGATCGCCGGGATGCCGCCCGTGCGGCCAGACCGCGCTGGTGCCGGGGCCGGCCCGGGCACCAGCACCGACTGGTCCGACGCCGCCACCGGGGCCCAGCCCGCGGTCCGGGTTCCGGCGCGTTCGGCGGGTTCGGCCTCCGACCGCAACACGGTGATCTCGAAGAGCAAGGATTCCGCACCCGCGGGCGCGCCAGGAGCGGGCGCGGGCGCACCGAGCGGCCGTTCGGCGGCCGACCGCCGCCGCCGCAGCCGCATCGCGGCCGGTGCCGGCCTGGTCGTGGCCCTCGTCGCCGGAGCCGGTGGCTGGGCGCTGGCCGCCGCCGGGGGCGGCGACACCACCCTGACCACGGACAGCAACCAGCAGATGTTCACCGACGATTCCGGCGTGGTCGCGACTCTTCCCGGGGGCAGCCCGATGCCGCCGGGCATGGCCCCGCCGGCCGCCGGCACGGACGGGCGCTCCACCGGCGCCGCACGCGGCACCGCATCCGGCCGTCCCGGACAGAGCACCTCGCCCGGCGCCAGCGCCACCCAGTCCGGGACGGCCTCCCCGAGCGCGAGCACCAGCCCCAGCGCCTCGCCGACGACCAAGGACGGAACCGTCCCCGACGTGACGAACCAGAGCAAGTCGGCCGCGACGAGCACGCTGAGCGGCAAGGGCTTCACGAACGTCGCGACCAGCGAGACCTGCCGGAAGGGCGAGAGCGGCGGGATCGTGCTCGGTCAGAGCCCCAACGCCGGCAGTGTCGTCCCGGTCTCCACGAAGATCACGCTGACCGTGCAGGCCACCGACTGCGTCGAGGTCCCGTCCGTCGCCGGCAGCTCGCTCAGCGCGGCACGGAGCAAGCTGACCAGCGCGGGGCTTGGCGTTCTGGACGGCGGGGGCGGCTGTCAGTGGGGAACCACCAGCACTGCGGCACGGACCAATCCCTCGGCCGGAACCATGATGCACAAGGGCGAGAACGTCTGGCTGGAGCCGAACTGCTCCGCGTCACCAGCCCCGGCCCCGACAACACCAGCCGCCACCCGGACCTGACAGGTCACCCGACCGCGCTCGACACCCACAGCCACCTCGACGCGACTCGGGGCGCGTGAAAGGGACGCGAGAGTCCGAAGGGTTGGGGGTTCTGGTCGTGCTTGCAACCAGAACCCCCAGCCCCTGCGCGGCAGTAACGCCAGCGGTGGTCGCCGCTCGAAGCCGCCGCTCGAAGATCTGAGGATCTTCGTCGTCCCGACGACCACAATCCTCAGATCCTGCCCGGCGGCAGCTCGAAGCCTGGATGCTGCTCAGTTCTTCGGACTCGCCCCATCCGGCTCAGAGGCCCAGCCGCGCTGGGATGGGCCGCGCGGTCAATCTCCGCCCACACCCGGCGCAGTTCCTCCCGGCCGTCGAGGGGCCCGAGGACTACCCAGGTCACCACCCCTCCCGGCACAGCAGACCCCTGCCACACAACTGCGCTGCCACACAACTGCGCTGCCGCGCAACGCGGGTGAGCGGAGTCAGCCAACCCAGTCCGCGGGCAGCGATGACGGCCACCCCTGCGCCGGCTCGGCTGCTGCCCGCGGGCCCGGAGCAGCCGGGGGTACGGCGGGCAGCCGGGCGGAGGACGGCTTGGGGAAGTTCGCCGGCGTCGGGGTCGGTACCTGAGAGCCCGCGCCGCTGCCGGAAGGGCCACCCCGGGGCCGGAGCAGGGCTCCGGAGCCCGCGGGCAGAGCCGGCGGATCGGGTAGGTCGGCCCGGGTGCGCAGACTGCGCGGGAGAGGCATCGGAACCGGCATGGGAGCTGGCTCCGCGGCACCCGTGGCGGCGGCCGGCGAGGCTGCCCACAGGTCGACCTCGACGATGATCTCGCCGTTCTCCGAGGACATCCGAAGACGGCCACCGTGCACCTCGACCAGGCGCCGCACCACGTAGAGCCCCATCCCGGCGCCGTCCGTCTGGCGGGTAGCCGTCCCGTCCCGCTGGGTGAACGGCTCGAAGAGCTGGCGGATTGTCGCCGGATCGAGGTCCGGACCGGGGTTACGCACCCGGAGCACCACCTCGTCGCCGACCCGGCCCGCGATCAGCCGCACCGGCGCGCCCGGCCAGGAGTGCACGAGCGCGTTGTCCACCAGGTTGGCGACGACCTGGTGCAGGGCCTGGCGGGCCATCCGCACGGAGAGCTGGGGCGGCAGGTCCACGGTGACGCTGTTGCCGGCATAGGTCAGGCCGGCGATGACGTCCCGGACCACCTCGGGTAGGTCGGCGACGGTGTTGTCGTCGGTTCCGGTGGCGGTCGCCGCCGTCAGCATGTTCTCCAGCAGCCTGGACAGGCGGTCGGAGTAGGTGACGGCGGAGTCGAGCATCCCGTCGAGCTGGGCGTCGGAGAGGCGGTCGCGGCGGCGCCTGATGGTCAGCAGGGTGCCGCGGATTCCCGTCAGCGGCGTCCGGAACTCGTGGGAGACCGTCGCGACCAGGTCGCTGCGGATGCGGTCGGTCTCCTCCAGCCGGGCCATGAGGCTCTGCTGGCCCTCGTAGAGCTGCTGGCGGTAGTCCTCCTCCCGCCGGCGGGACTGCTCGTTGTAGTGCCAGAAGACCATCTGGGCGCCGGCGAGGGCACAGATGAAGCCGGCGTGCAGGCCGGCCAGCACCAGGGCGTTGTCCTCCATCCGCCCCGCGGCCTCGGCGGTGACGATGTCGCCGATCTCCAGGCTGGCCAGGAACACGAACGCGATCGCCAGCAGGTAGACGGTCCAGTCCTCGTAGAGGGCGATCAGCGCCACCACGACGAAGAAGTGGAAGTACATCGCGGTCTGGCCGTCGGAGAGATGCACGAAGACGACGGAGCAGCACAGCAGCCCCAGGCTCGCCGCGAGGGCCCGCACCCGGCGCATGCCGGGCACCAGCGCCGCACCGAACAGCAGCGCGGGCGGGCTGGCGGCCAGGACACCGTGTGGCAGGCTGTGGTCACGCCACAGGCCGTACACGACGATCGCCGGCAGGTGGAGGGCGAGCACCCAGCACATCAGGGAGTGGCGGGCGGCCCAGTCCTCCGTGGGCAGGCCCCGGCCCCGGGGGAACCAGGAGACCGGCCCACGGGACGTGGTGTCGACACCCGACGCGGCCAGCCCGGAATCCGCCGCGTGGTTCCGGGACGGCCGAGGCTTCTCGGGTCGCCGGGCGGCGCGCCCTACATGGGCACTGCCGTGACGGCGGCGCGCCCGTGCGGGCATGGAGGGGCTGGCGGAGGACATCCGAGCAAGTTTCCCCCGTTCCGGTCCCGGAGCGCCATGGCTGGCACGGGTGGTGTCGTATGACGACTATGCCCAGCTTTGACTAGGCCATCCGCACCACCCGGTAAGGGGCTCAAAAGGGCATGGCGCAGATGCTGGCATTCCCGACAGGCTGTGGTCCGCGAGGTGGCCTCGCCGACGGCCGCCCGTGAAGGAGGACACGTGCCCCCAGTTGCCCTGACTACCGCGACCGCGACCGCCCTCATCACCCAGACAGCGCCGCAACCTGCGGTAAATGGCGCCCAGAGCGGTGTCCGCGGGGTGTTGGCGCCCCGGCCCCTGCTGCGCCTCGTCGGCTCGGAGCAGGTCGACGGGTCCGAAGGGCCCGCGGAGGTCGTCCACGGCTGGGGTGGGCCGGTCACGTGCAACTGCCGGCCGTGCGCGATGGCCCGTCACCCAGCGTCCATGCCTCGTCTCCGTGTCGTTGACTAGGGCCACGCCCAGGAACTAGTCCTCCACCGCCACCTTCCGGTAGGTCGCCCCTCGCGGCGACCTGCGCCCGACCGGGCCCGCCACCGACAACCAGACCACCCGGACCACCCGGGGGCGACCTGCGGCATGCGCCGCGGCCGGCGCAGGCCGGCAAGGCCACTGCGGCCAGCCTGCCCGCCGCCACCGCGCCACCGCGCTGCCACTCCGCCGGCCTGGGAACGGCCCCCGCCACGCTCAGCAGACCTCCGCGTCCGTCGGGCGCTCGTCGAGGGCTCCGAGGCCTACTCGGAGCCCTCGACGCGTTCCACGACAACGCGACAGGGAGACCGCGACAGGGAGACAAGGAGACGTACGTCACTCCCCCGTGGCCCGCGTCGGCAGCGGCGCCTGGCGTCGGCAGAAAAAGAAAGGCGCCAACCCGAAGGTTGGCGCCTGATGTTCTTCAAATGTAGCCCCGACCGGATTCGAACCGGCGCTACCGCCTTGAGAGGGCGGCGTCCTAGGCCGCTAGACGACGGGGCCAGAACCGTTCCTGCAATATACAGCATTTTCGTGCTTTTGGTGCAGCTGGGGTACCAGGACTCGAACCTAGACTAACGGAGCCAGAATCCGTTGGGCTGCCAATTACCCCATACCCCAAGGGGCCCTCGCGGGCGTTGCCTACTGTACCCCATGCACGGCCCAGATCCGCGAGTAGGGGCCGCGGAAAGGCCGGCCAGTTCCGGAGACCGGCGTCCGGGGGTCGGGCCGGTCCAGGACCGCCGACCCCGCGGCACCCGAGGAGCTACCTGGCGGTCACCGGGTTCGTCAGGGTTCCGATGCCATCCACGGTGACGGCGACGGTTTGCCCTGCTTCCATCGGCCCCACTCCGGCGGGAGTGCCGGTAAGCAGGACATCTCCCGGGAGCAACGTCATCGCGCGCGACATGAAGGCGACCAGGGCCGGCACGTCATGCAGCAGGTGACTGGTCCGGGAGTTCTGCCGGACCTCGCCGTCCAGCGTCGTCCGCAGGGCCACGTCGGACGGATCGAGCTCGGTCTCGATCCAGGGCCCGAGCGGGCAGAACGTGTCATGCCCCTTGGCCCGTGTCCACTGGCCGTCCGTCGCCTGCTCGTCCCTGGCGGTCACGTCGTTGGCGCAGGTGAAGCCGAGCACGACGGACATCGCCCGCTCCACCGGGACGTCCCGGCAGAGGCGGCCGATCACGACGGCCAGCTCACCCTCGTAGTCCACCCGCCGGCTTTCGGCCGGCAGCATGACCGGGTCCCCCGGGCCGGCCACGCTGGTCGACGGCTTCAGGAACAGCACCGGGCTCGCCGGTGGCTCACCACCCATCTCCCGCGCGTGGTCCGCGTAGTTCTTGCCGATGCACAGGATCTTGCTCGGCAGCACCGGAGCGAGCAGCCGGACCTCCGCCAGCGGGCGCCGCACCCCGGTGAAGGTGAACGGAGCGAACGGATGCGGTGTGATCCCGGCTACAACCGCGGTTCCTTCCTCCGGTGACCCCTCGACCACTCCGAACGCCGGTTCCGATCCGTCTGTAAACCTCGCGATGCGCACTGGGCGACCGTACCGACCCAGCTACGCGTCGGGGGCGTGGTGCGGCGCACCCAACCACCGACGCTGCGCAGCCCCGACCCCGCCGGACCACGATCAGGCCACATCCGGCCACATCCGGCCCCGTCCGGCCGCCACTGACCACGTCTGACCATGACCGGCCCGCTCGGGCCGCGCCAGCCTCGTCGAGGCATCCGATTCGCCGGGGTGGCGAAAGGGCACCGAGAATCAGGCAGGATTGCCCCGTACGGGTCCGCGCCCCGGGTCGGGACAGCGGTGACCCATCACGGACCGGCCTCGATCTGGAAGGAGCACGATGACCGAGACTGACACCACTCCCGTCTACGACGTTGGCGCACCCGAGCCCAAGCCGATCGACGAGGAGCTCAGCGTCCAGCTTGGCCACCTCGCGGAGGACGCGATCCTTCGCGGCAAGCCCAACGGCGACGAGCGCTGCGACAACTGCCTGTACTACCTCGACACCGACAAGGACATCACCTACTGCTGGCACCCGAAGCTGCGGATCCTGGTCGGCGGCGACTGGTGGTGCCAGTGGTGGGAGGAGATCCCGGAAGAGGACTGACCTTCCGGGAGGCGACGCCCCGGGGGTGCCGGGCCGCCCCGACGCCCCCACTGGCGCCCCCGATGTTGTCGCTGTCGCCGGTCACAGGCCGGCGACCGGCCAGCCAGGGAGCAGGCAGGACGTCGACGGCGGCGACCGCGACCAGGCTGCTCGCCTCGGCGAGCAGCTCCGCGACCTCCGGTTCCTGCCAGCCACGGTCCGCCGCGTGCGCCAGCTCCTCGGACTCGTGGTAGGCCGCCTCGACCAGCCATCCGCTCGCCGTGCAGGCCGACAGCAGGCCCAGCAGGTCCGGGCGGGCGTCAGGCAGCCGGCGGGCAAGCCGCCGCCGCAGCTCCCACAGCGCCGCCCGGTCGGCGGTCCGCCCCCAGGTGATCCGCACGAACCGCGCCCGCCCCAGCTCGGGGCGGTCTTCCTCCCCTGCCAGGCTCGCCTCCCCGACGAGCTGCACGTGGGGGTGGTCGATCACGGCCACGGGGCACAGCAACCCTCCGAAGGCCTCCCAGGTCCCGCCTTGCCAGAACTCGGTGCGGTCCGCATCGCCGGGGTCATGGAGGTCGAACAGGCCGACGAAGACACCGTCTCGTGACGTCCCGGTGGTGCAGGCGGCCAGCCCGGCGCCAGCCGGGCCGCCGCTCGGTGCACCTGAACCGCTCGGTGCACCTGAACCGCTCGGACCACGCGAACCGCCGGCCCCTCGCTCCAGCACATCACGCAGTGCGCGTTTGTCCCGCACTCGGCCCCGGATCGCCCGCAGCACCATCGCCACCTCCCTGCGACGGTGAGGCTACGGCGCCCGGTTACCCGCAGCCACCTGGAAACAGCGGAACCGTACGCCTGTCGTGGCTGGGGATTACGGGGCCAACGACACGACCGGGAAGGGCAGCGTGCTCCCGTCGCCGCCGGTTCCGGCAGCTTCCGGAGCGGCGGCCGAGCTCGTGGTGGCCGAACCCGTGGCGGCCGAGCCCGGGTCCACCTGGGCGCACAGGGCCGTGATCACCTCGCCGAGACCGATCCGCGCATCGGCGGCGATCTCTCCCACCTGGATCGCGGCCGCGAGCCGGTCCAGGAAACGGGACAGCTCGACAGCGGCCTGCAGACCGCCATCGCCGTCCGGCAGGGTGGCGAGCAGGTCGTCCACCGCCGTCCGGGTGATGCGTCCGGTGTCGCGGTAGGTCTCCAGATGGCGCCGCAACCCGGCCAGCGTGGGCGGAGCACCGGAGAAGTCCGCGGGATCGAGGTCGGCGGCCCGGATCCGCGTCTCGGCGGCCGCGCAGTCAGCACCGCCGGGCAGGACCCGCACCACGACGTCGAAGGGGCCGCGACCCGTCGCGCGGCCGATCGCCAGCCCGTCGACCCGCCCCAGCGAGACGACCTCGTCGCCGCTCGACACGGTCCGGGCACTCGTCCCCGTGGCCACCGTCGCGCCCGTGCTGTCGAGCACCACGAGCTCGATGGTCACCGTCCGGCCGTCGGTGCCCCCGACCCGGCCGCGTACCTCCAACGACTCATGGTCCGAGCCGGTCAGCACATCGCCGCCGACCCCGTCGACGCTGATCGATCCCTGGTCGATCACCGGCGTCAGGCAGCCCTCCCCCTCCGCGCCGGCCAGCGGCGTCAGCGCCGTGACCTCGAACGGCTGGTCCATCGGCAGGCCCTGCGCCCCCTGATCATCCGAGGTGTCGCCACCGGCCGCGTCGGCCGGTTCGGCGCCCAGGCCGCTCACGACCGTCGCGCCGACGGCGTACCAGGCCGCCCAGCCGAGGACGGAGCGGGTGTACGCCTCCGACGGGTTGTACGAGCGCACCGCGGTGAGCACGTTCTTCGGGATCCGCAGGTCACCGGAGGCACAGAGCAGCTCCGCCGCGGCGAGCGTGGCGTCGTCGAGGTCGTTGGGGTCAGCACGTCCGTCCGCGTCGGCGTCCCGGCCGGCCCAGCGCCACATCGCCGGGGTGAACTGCATCGGGCCGACCGCCCGGTCGAGCTCGCGATCACCGTCGAGCCAGCCGTCGTCGGTGTCGCGGATGTAGAACATGCCGGCCGAGCCGTCGAGCCGTGGGCCGACCACCGTGGGTGTGACCCGGCCGGTGGCCGGGTCGATCGCCGCGCCCTTTCCGTGGCCCGACTCGATTGCGCCTATTCCTGCCAGCAGCGACCAGTGCAGGAAGCAGTCCGGCCGCTCGGCGTTCACCCGGTCGGCCGCGCTCGTGTAGGCGGCCAACGCCCGGGACGGGATCGTGGAGGCCTCGGCACTCGAACCGGGTGGCGTGGTCAGCGATTCGTTACGGACCGTCGAATCCGGCGCCGAACCGTCGTCCGCCTCGTCGTCGTCGGCGGCGGCGACGTCGGACCCGGAGCGGGTCGCGGTACCGGCGGACACCGTGAGCCCGTCACGCACCGGCAGCCGGATCTGCCCGGACGCACCGACCACACCGGCCAGGGCCTCCACGGTCGCTCCGCCGAAGGCGGCCCCGTTGTCGGGCAGCACCTCGACCTGGTCGATCCGGCCGTTGACCGGCCCGTGCAGGCTGATCGGTGCGGCGGCGGGCGCGGGCGTGGCCACCGCGGTCACCGCGAGAGTGAGCACTGCCACCGCCAGCGGGAGCTTCAGCAGCGCACCCCAGGAGACGCGTGCCACCTGGCCGGCGTCGCGTCGGCGTCGCCCACCGAGGGCGGCTGACGGCGTCGGGCGGCGGGCCGCCACCTGGCCGCGTGCTGTCGCCGGCCTGCGGCGCCTCGACGGAGGATCGACCCACACCGCCTCGGCCGCGGCCCGCGAGGACCGGTGTGCACCGGCCCGACGGCCCGCCGTGCCATGACCCGCCGTGCCATGACCCGCAACGCCGCTACCTGCCGCGCCACGGACGGCCCGGCGGCTCACAGCCGCCCCCACCGGCTGTTGCTGCTGGTCTGGCACTCCATGACCGGACACCGCGCCATGGCCGGACACCGCGACACCGCCGTCCCCTCTCCCCGGCTTGGTGACCGAGCTCGCGTCTCACCATCGCCTCGGACATCCAGGACACCGATATGCGGTGGATTAGCCGGATCGCCGGAAGCGTCGCGGTCAGCGTAACGGGCACCAAAGGATGGCCGCGCCGCGTTGGCACGAGCGGAGAAATCTTTGGCAGGACGGGCGGACGCCGCATAGGCGGCGTTGACGATGTTGATCTGGCGATGGGGGACCGCCAGGCGACCGGACTAGACCGCGTCGGGGTCGGGACGCTCGCCCTGGCGACGCAGCCCGTAGATGACGGCATCCTGCAACGCCACCCAGGAGGCCGCGATGATGTTCTCGTGGACGCCGATGGTGTCCCAACGGCCACGGCCGTCACTGGTCTCGACCAGCACCCGGGTGACCGCTCCGGAGCCCTGGCTCCCGTCGAGGATCCGGACCTTGAAGTCGACGAGGTCGAGGTCCACGAGGCCCGGGTAGGCCTTCTCCAGCGCGGCGCGCAGCGCGGTGTCGAGCGCGTTCACCGGGCCGTTGCCCTCGGCCGTCGAAACGTGCCGCTCACCGTGGGAGGTGAGCTTGACCGTCGCTTCGCTGACGACCTCGCCACCGGCCCGCTGCTCGACGATGACCCGCCAGGATTCCAGGGTGAAGTAGCGTTCCCGCCCGGACACCTCGTCGATCAGCAGAAGCTCGAAGGAGGCCTCCGCGGCCTCGTACGAGTAGCCCGCGGCCTCACGGTCCTTGACGATCTCCAGCAC
This sequence comes from Frankia sp. R43, assembly GCF_001306465.1. Taxonomy (NCBI): domain Bacteria; kingdom Bacillati; phylum Actinomycetota; class Actinomycetes; order Frankiales; family Frankiaceae; genus Frankia; species Frankia sp. R43. The sequence continues at coordinate 1,528,770 of NZ_LFCW01000001.1, forward strand.
CCGGCCGAGGGCCTCACGCTCGCCGGACAGGTCCAGGCCCATCTCCCGGCCCTTGAGCTCGAGCGTCGCCCGGCCCGCCAGCTCCGAGACGAGCATCCGCATGTCGTTGCCGACCACGGCCGGGTCGATGTGCTGGTACATGTCCGGGTCGACCTTGACCGCGCTCGCGTGCAGGCCGGCCTTGTGCGCGAAGGCGCTCGCCCCGACATACGGCCGGCTGTTGTCCGGTACCGAGTTGGTGACCTCGTCGATGGCGTGGGACACCCGGACGAGGTCGCGCAGCCGCCCGGCGGGCAGCACCTGGCGCCCCAGCTTGGTCTCCAGGCCGGCGATCACGCTGAACAGATTGGCGTTGCCGCAGCGCTCGCCGTAGCCGTTCGCGGTGCCCTGCACATGGGTCGCCCCGGCCTCGATCGCGACCAGGCTGTTCGCGACGGCGCAGGCCGCGTCGTCGTGGCAGTGGATGCCGAGCCGCGCACCCGTGAGCGCCAGCGTCTCGGCGACGACCTCGCCGATCCGGGTCGGCAGCATCCCGCCGTTGGTGTCGCACAGCACGATGACCTCGGCACCGGCCTCGGCCGCCGTGCGCACCATCTCCAGGGCGTAGTCGGCGTGGGCCCGGTGACCGTCGAAGAAGTGCTCCGCGTCGACGAACACCCGCTTGCCCTCGGCGGTCAGATGCCGGACGGTGTCGCGGATCATCGCCAGGTTCTCGGCAGGTGTCGTGCGCAGCGCGCGCTCGACGTGCCGACGGTCAGCCTTCGCCACCAGGCACACGACCGCGGTACCCGCGTCACGCAGCGCCGCGACCTGCGGATCGTCGGCCACGGCCTTGCTCGCCCGCCGGGTGGAACCGAAGGCGGTCAGCAGCGCACCGCGCAGGTTCAGCTCGGTGCGGGCACGGCGGAAGAACTCGGCGTCCTTGGGATTCGATCCGGGCCAGCCGCCCTCGATGAACCCGACGCCCAGCTCGTCGAGATGACGAGCGACGACAAGCTTGTCGGCGACCGACAGCGAGAGCCCTTCCTGCTGGGTTCCGTCCCGCAGGGTCGTGTCGTAGATGTGCAGCGACTCACGGTCGAACGCGGGTTCCGCCGGGGCACCCTCGGTGCGGGCGTCGACGGAAACGGTTCGGGTGGTGGTTGGGACGTCGTGGTGCACAGCTGGACCTCTCGCCGGAACCTTGTCTGGCCGTCACGCGCCCCGGTCTCCATGGTCAGTGACCGGTACGCGCGACGGGGACGGGTTCGCCGCCAGCGTCCCACCTTATGTCGTAACACGCTGGACACGTAGCAAGTGTGGCGAGCGCCATCGTGCCGGCCCACCTGATCTACCTGGGGTTCTCTCGCCCGGGGCCGGGCCGGCGGCCCAGAAGGCCGGCGCCGGCAGGCCCCTGCCGCAATCGATGCGACCCGTTCCTGCCCTCCACGCTACGCACCGCTCGCGGCGCGGCGGCCGGCGGGCCGGCTTCGCGGCTGCCGGGCGTGGCCCGCCGCCACCGAGCCACCGCGCCACCAGCCACGGAGCCACCGAGCTACAGAGCCATCGAGCTACGGAGCGGGAAGCGGCGAGGGAGCCCGGAAAGGCGAGCCGGCTCAGTCGCCGGCGAAGCGCCGAAGCCGGTCGACCTGCAGGATGGTGATCGTCTGCCCCTCGGACAGGATCCAGGCGCGCCGCTCGAACTCACGCAGCGCCTGGTTGACCGACTGGCGCGAACCACCCAGCAGCGAGGCGATCTCGGTCTGGGTGAGCCCGAGCTCGATGACCGGGCGGCCGGCCTCACGCATCCGCATCAGCAGCAGCTTGGCGACGCGGCGCGGCAGGTCGAGGAACACCAGGTCCGCGTTCGCGCCGGTCAGTCGGCGCACATGCGCGACCAGAGCCCGGATGAGCTGCTCGGCGACGGCGGGGCGCTCCCGGACGAGCTCCCACACGGCACTGCGGTCCAGCACCAGCGCGGTGCTCGGTTCCAGCGCCTCGACGCTCGCGGAGCGTGTCCCGGCCTCGACGATGTTGAGCTCGCCCAGGGTCTCCTTCGGGCCCGCGATGTTCAGCACATGGTCACGGCCGTCGTCCGCCTTGGTGAGCACCTTCAGCCGGCCCGAGGCGACCACGAGCAGTGTGTCCGCGGGCTCGCCCTCCGTGAAGACCACCTGCCCCCGGCGGAACCGCCGGGTCACCGACCTGCTGGCCAGCCGGAGCAGGTCCTCCTCGTCGAGTTCCTTTAGCAGCGTGGTCGCCCGCAGCAGGGTGACCGCCTCAGTGTCGTGCATTCCGTGAACGTAGCGTTGTCGGGGGATGTGATGCGCCACGGATGCCCGACTCGGTGAATTCATCGGCACAACGTCACTCGACGACCACAGTTGGCGATCCAGATCATGTCAGGCAGCGACCCGCTGGCGACTCCAGCACCGGACGACGTCTCGCATCGAGAGCACGCCCTCGACCTCGGCTCCCGAGGTCACGATCAGGTGCCGGAAGCCACCCCGCAGCATGGCCGCGGCGGCCTCGTCCAGGGACCAGTCAGGGCCGGCGACCACGACGTCCCTCGTCACGTGATCGCCGACAAGCTCGACGTCAGGATCCTGGCCGAGGGCGACCGAGCGAAGAACATCGCGCTCGGTCAGGATTCCGAACCCCTGGCTCTCGCTGTCGAGGACCACCGCCGCGCCGACGTGCCGGGCGGCCATCAGCCGGGCCGCCTGCCGCAGCGTGTGATTCGGCCCGATGACGAGGACCAGAACACTCATTCCGTCCGAAACTCGCATGGCACCCTCCTGAACCGGCTCGCTCCTGACGCTTGTGCGTTCGTGAAACGACTAAGGGAGACGGTAGGCGGCCAAGGTCGAGTTGGCCAGAGCACACGCCAGAACAGCTGTCGATGGTGTCAGAAAAGGGACAGCGCACAGCGGTCATCGCGCCATAAAACGTCCTGAAACGACAACGCCCCCGCCCGGGGAGTTACCCGGGCGGGGGCAGTCGGCATTACGCGGTCGCGGTGAACCTCAGCGGACGGACTCGTTCCAGTCCTTGTAGCGGTCGAGCTCGCCGCGGGTCGCCTGGTGGAAGATGTCGAGGATCTCCTTGGTGACCGGGCCGGGCCGGCCGGCACCGACCGGCCGGTCGTCCACCGACGCGATCGGAACGATCTCGGCCGCGGTGCCGGTGAAGAAGGCCTCGTCGGCGAGGTACAGGTCGGTCCGCACGATGTGCTGCTCCAGCACCTCGTAGCCCTGGTCCGCCGCGATCTGCATCACCGATGCCCGGGTGATGCCGCCGAGCGGACCATCGCTGAGCGGCGGGGTGATGACCTTCCGCCCGGAGACGATGAAGACGTTCTCGCCCGAGCCGTCCGCGATGTGGCCGTTCGGGCTCGTCATGATCGCCTCGTCGTAGCCGGCCTTGATGGCGGCCACCTTGGCCAGCGACGAGTTGATGTACTGCCCGGTGGCCTTCGCCGCCGGCGGGATGATGTTCGCGTCGTTGCGGCGCCAGGTCGAGATGGTGGCGCGCGCGCCGTTGCGCTCGGCGTCCTCTCCCAGGTAGGAGCCCCAGGGCCAGACCGCGATCATCACCTCGATCGAGGACGGCAGCGGGTTGAGGCCGATCTCGCCGTAGCCGAGGTAGATCAGCGGGCGGATGTAGCAGGCCTGGACGTCGTTCTCGACGATGAGGTCCTTCGTCGCCTGGATGAGCTCCTCCGGCGAGAAGGACGGCTCCATCATGTAGATCTTGGCGCTGCGGTAGAGACGCGCGATGTGGTCGGTCAGCCGGAAGACCGCACTGCCGCTCGAGGTGGCGTAGGCGCGGATGCCCTCGAACACACCCCAGCCGTAGTGGAGGCTCGGGTTGAGCACGTGGACCTGGGCGTCGTCCCAGTCGACGAGCTCGCCGTTCATCCAGATCTTTGAAGTGGGGGTAATGGGCATGGCAACTCCAGTACGAAAGACTTCAGGGCGCACGAGGGCGCAGGCGAACACTGTGACGAACAGTCAGAGATGACGAAACTGCCGATCGTCGCCGTGGTCAGGCCCTGTCGGCTGCCGTCGTACCGGATCTACGGCTCCCTTCCGAGAATAGCCCCCGGATGACCGAACGGAAAACGACCGCCGGCGCGGGCACCGCCTGCAACGATGCCGCCGCCACCGCCATAGCGCGGCGCCGGCGCCGATCAGCCGGCGGCGCGCGCCGCCAGGTCATCCCCGATCTCACGGGTGGACCGGCGCCCGCCGCCGTCAGCGGCGGCACGCGCCGCGAGCGACGCGGCGACCGCCGCCTCCACCCGTGCCGCCTCGCCGGCGTGCCCGAGGTGGTCCAGCAGCATGGCGACCGAGGCCACGGTCGCGGTCGGGTCGGCCAGGCCCTGGCCCGCGATGTCCGGCGCACTGCCGTGCACCGGCTCGAACATGCTCGGGTTCGCACCTGACGGGTCCAGGTTCCCGCTCGCGGCCAGCCCGATGCCACCCGTGATCGCGGCGCCGATGTCGGTCAGGATGTCGCCGAACATGTTGTCGGTGACCACGACGTCGAACCGCCCGGGGTTGGTCACGAAGAACATCGACGCCGCGTCGACATGCTGGTAGTCGACGGTGACGCCGGGGAACTCCGCGCCGACGTCGGCCACCGTGCGAGCCCAGAGATCACCGGCCTTGGTGAGGACGTTGGTCTTGTGCACCAGGGTCAGATGCGCGCGCGGCCGCCGGCTCGCCCGCGCGAAGGCGTCCCGGACGACCCGCTCGACGCCGAACCTCGTGTTCAGGCTCTCCTCGGTCGCCACCTCGTGCGGCGTGCCGCGACGCAGCGTGCCACCGGCACCGGCGTACGGCCCCTCCGTCCCCTCCCGGACCACGATCATGTCGATGGTGGGGTCACCGGCGAGCGGTGTGGTCACGCCCGGGTAGAGCCGCACCGGACGAAGGTTGACGTGGTGATCGAGCTCGAACCGCAGGCGCAGCAGCAGCCCACGCTCGAGAACACCACTCGGCACGCCCGGGTCCCCGACGGCCCCCAGCAGGATCGCGTCATGGCCACGCAGCTCGGCTAGCACGCTGTCGGGCAGGGTCTCGCCGGTCCGGTGCCACCGCTGGGCACCCAGCTCGTAGTCGGTCGTCTCGACCTTGGGGTAGACCGCCCGCAGTACACGCAGCCCCTCCGCCACCACTTCCGGACCAATCCCGTCGCCACCTATGACCGCAAGCCTCATGAGGCCTGACTGTAGTCGGCCCCTACGGACCCACTCGGCTGGACCGACCCCGCCGCCACCCTCCGTGAGAGGACCTGCATGCAGCGCTTCGGCGGGCCGCTCCACCGGCCGATCGTGCTCGCCGACCACAGCCCGTGGTGGCAGCCGGGCCAGCCCGACATTCCGTTCAACGAGTGCGCTGCATTCGCGTGCCGATCAGTCGGTCCAAACGAAGCACCGACCGACCCTGCACATATCAACCGGAACACAATCGCGTTGACTTCGAAAAATGCACAACGGACAAAGTTCGGACCACACCCACGCACAGCACCACAACTCCACGGAGACAGGATGCCGATGCCGCCGTAAAAGTGGTACGAAATAAACAACTTTGCTGATGCGACGTGCGGGGATACGAGGGGGTGCACGACGCATGGTTCCTCAGCGCCTGACCAGCGGGCGTTCGGCGGACACCGGCCGGCCGACGGGCCGCGGATCCGCGGGTCGAGGAGGCCACGGCGGGGTGGGAGAGGTCTCTGCGGCGGCGAAGCTCCAGCCAGCCGTGGGACCACCGACCCGTCCCGACATCGACCGGATCCTGGCCGACCCGGACGCACCAGACCTTGTCTTCCAGCCAATTGTGGACCTCCGACTGGGCCTGACAGCCGGCTACGAAGCACTGGCCCGCTTCGGCGACGACCCACGCAACGCCCCGGACCTCGTCTTCGCCGAAGCTGATCGTCTCGGTGTCGCCGCCGAGGTGGAGGCGCGGGTGCTGCGCAAGGCGATCGCCGCACGGGATCATCTTCCGGATCGTTGTTTTCTCGCCGTCAACGTCTTCCCGCATCTTCTTTCCAGCCCGGAGGTCGAGTCCGTCTGGCGGACAGCCGATCTTTCCCGGCTGGTTCTCGAGCTGAACGAGGCAGTGGCCATCGACTGCTCCTCGGCCCTGGCCGCAACATCACAGGAGCTCCGCGACAGAGGCGCCTTCATTGCGATGGACGATGTCGGCTCGGGTTACGCGGGGCTGCGCCAGCTCACCTACATCCGCCCGGATTTCGTAAAACTGGACAGATCGCTCGTAACCCACATAGACGACGACCAGGTGAAGATCGCGCTGACCGAGCTGGTCGGCGGGTTCGCCAGCCGCCTCAACGGCTGGGTGATCGCCGAAGGCATCGAACGGGTGGAGGAGCTCACCATGCTCGTCGCCCTGGGCGTCCCGCTGGCACAGGGCTTCCTCCTCGGACGTCCGTCAGCCCACTGGCAGTTCCTCGACCCCTCGGTGGCCAGACGGATCCAGACCATGGCCGCGCGTACCGACCGTTCCGCGCACATCGTCAGCCTGATGGAACCGGCCCGGGTGTCCACCGGCGATCACGGGCAGTGCGCCCGCGACGCGGCGTGCCCGCCCTGCATGCTCGACCTGGCGGACGTGCCGGAGTCCCCGGCTTCGGCTACGGAAACCGGCGCCGTGCGGCAGCCCTCCGGCGACCGCGACGGCAACGGCGACCGCGACGGCAACGGCGACCGCGACGGGGCCGGGGAGACGACCATCATCGTCAGCAACCGGTGCCGGCCCGTGGCGCTGCAGCTCGCCGGAGGCGCCGGTACCGCCGGAGGTGCTGGAGCCGCCGGAGGTGCTGCTGCTCAGGCGCCCCGCAGGATTCCCACCTCGCTGTTCGCCCGGCCGGACGAGCCCGTGACCGAGGTGGCGCGCCGAGCCATGACCCGCCCGAAGGGGCGTCGGTTCGACCCGGTGATAATCGTGACCGAAATGGGACGACCCCTCGGCCTGGTACGGATGGAGCGCCTGATGTTGCGTCTCGCGGAGCTGTCGGCGGTATGAGGCGGAACCGGTTCTGGACCGCGCAGGCCCTGATCGCCCCGCGCCCCGTGGGTGATCCCGGCGCCCGGGTCCGAGAGATCACACTGGGGCGCCCCCCGGTGATGAAGGAGTTCTACTGCGGGGCGATCATCCACGACTGTGAGACCCGCCTGGTCGCGCCCAGCGAGGACGAGATCATCGCCTCCGTCGACACGCACGCCCGGGTCGACCACGGGATGACCGACGTGCCGCTGCAGCTGACCGAGCTGGTCCGGCGCGGCATCCGCGACGTCGAGCCCACCGCGCTCAACGCGCACAACGACTGACGACACGCACTGACGGCACGCCCGGAGCGGGCGTGGGCCCGGTGGCAGCCGCGCCACCGGGCCCGCGCCACCTCACTGCGCCGGTGCCGGCGCCGGCGGCGCCACCCGGGCCCGGGCCGCTGCCCGGTTGACCGCGCTGACGACCGCGCGCATCGACGCCGTGACGATGTTCGGGTCGATCCCGACTCCCCAGAACACCGCGTCCCCGACCACGACCTCCAGGTAGGCCGCGGCACGGGCGTCCGCCCCGGAGCCCAGGGCATGCTCGGTGTAGTCGAGGACCCGGATCTGCACCCCACGGTCGGACAGCGCCGCGACGAACGCGTCGATCGGGCCGTTGCCGGTGCCCGTGATCACGTTCTCGACCCCGTGCAGGCGCACCGAGACGGTCACCTCGTCCCGCTCGCCGCTCGCCGCGGTCGTCCGCGATCCCAGCAGCTCCAGCGGCGCCTCCGGGTCGCCGCCCTGCGGGCGGTACTCCCGGGTGAAGATCTCCCAGAGCTGCTCGGCGGTGACCTCGCCGCCGGCGTCGTCGGTGTGCTTCTGCACCACGCCGGAGAACTCGATCTGCAGCCGCCGCGGCAGGTCCAGCGCGTACTCCGACTTCATCAGGTAGGCCACGCCGCCCTTGCCCGACTGGCTGTTCACCCTGATGACGGCCTCGTAGCTGCGGCCGACGTCCTTGGGGTCGATCGGCAGGTAGGGCACCTCCCACAGGGTCTGGCCGGTGCGCTCCATCGCCTCGAAGCCCTTCTTGATGGCGTCCTGGTGGGAGCCGGAGAAGGCCGTGTAGACGAGGTCGCCGCCGTAGGGGTGACGGGGGTGCACCGGCAGCTGGTTGCAGTACTCCACCGTGCGGCGGACACCGTCGATGTCGGAGAAGTCGATCTCCGGGTCGACGCCCTGCGAGAACAGGTTCAGCCCGAGGGTCACCAGGCACACGTTGCCGGTGCGCTCGCCGTTGCCGAACAGGCAGCCCTCCACCCGGTCCGCACCGGCCATGACGCCGAGCTCGGCCGCCGCGACCGCGCAGCCCCGGTCGTTGTGCGGGTGCAGCGACAGCACCACCGCGTCGCGCCTGGTCAGGTTCCGGCTGACCCACTCGATCTGGTCGGCGTAGATGTTCGGCGTGGACATCTCGACGGTTGCGGGCAGGTTGAGGACCACGGGGTTCTCCGCCGTGGGCTCCCAGACATCCATCACCGCCTCGCAGACCTCGACCGCGTAGTCGAGCTCCGTCCCGGTGAACGACTCGGGGCTGTACTGCCAGCGGACGTCCGTCCCGTCCAGCAGCTTCTCCGCGTACTGGACGCACCAGCGCGCGCCCTGCACGGCGATGTCGGTGATGCCGGCGCGGTCGAGACCGAACACGACCCGGCGCTGCAGGGTCGACGTGGAGTTGTACAGGTGGATCAGAGCACGGTCGGACCCGGCCACCGCCGCGGCGGTGCGCTCGATCAGCTCCTCACGCGCCTGGGTGAGGACCTGGATCGTCACATCGTCGGGGATCCGATCGCCCTCGATCAGCTGACGGACGAAGTCGAAGTCGGTCTGGCTCGCCGCGGGAAAGCCGACCTCGATCTCCTTGTAGCCCATCGCCACCAGCAGCTCGAACAGCTGCATCTTGCGGGACGGGGTCATCGGGTCGATCAGCGCCTGGTTGCCGTCGCGCAGGTCCACGCTGCACCAGCGGGGTGCCCGGGTGATCGTGGCGCCCGGCCAGGTACGGTCCGGCAGCGTGACCGCCTGGAACGGGCGGTACTTCTCGATGGGCATGCCAGACGGTTGCTGAGGTGTGATCACTGTTCCTGCTTCCTCGGGTATGCGGGCCGGTTCCTCAGCGCCTGCCTGAAGCTCAGCGCCTGACTGAGATCAGTGGCAGGGGACCGGTGCTGACGCACGAGAACTCCGCGACGGGGAAGCCAGCCAATATTCCGGATCAGAAAGCCCGGATCAGGCCCCGCCGCGGCACCTAAGAAGAAGCAGCGCACGCATCGCCTCGTCAGCCTACCCGACTGCCGGCGAACCCGACCCGCCCCGCACCGTCGCCCATGCCACTACCCAGACCACCGGATGTCAGATCCGGACGGACGGCCGTCGGCTCCGGACGTCTTTCGGCCCCGGACGTCTGTCGGGCCTGGACGTCTGTCGGGCCTGGACGGGTGTCAGCCCTGGACGGGTGCCGGGACCACCAGGCGCCCGGACCGGGGAGTCAGGTCCTGCGAACGGATCGTGCAGGCGATCCCGTGCACGCCGCCTTCCCAACTGGCCCGGTCCGGCCACACCGTCGCGACGGCCCCGCTCGAAGCCACGCCGAAGGCACCCGCGGACGCCAGCAGGGAACCTCCGCAGAGGTCCGTCGCGGTTGCGCTGAGCACGTCCGCGCCGGGCCAGGAGGCGTCGCCGCCGGCCCGGTCCACGACCTTCGTGATCTCGTCGATGTGAGGTTGGGAACAGTCCACCGGCACCGGGGCCAGCCTGGTCGCCGGCGCGGCCGGCCAGGCCAGGCAGTCCCCCGCCCGCAGCCCGGCGAACAGGGCCGGCGTGAGGTCGAAGCCCTGCGAAGCTGCGGCGGCCAGGCCCGCCGCCGCCCCGTTCCCGGCCAGCGATGACGGGCCGGTCGCGAACCTGGTCGCGGTGGTGGCGACCTCACCACCGGTCTCACGGGAGGCGAGCGTGCTGCTGGTGGTGCTGATCCCCGCGGCCGGCTGCGGCAAGGTCGCGACCGGAACGCTGCGCGCCGTCTGGCGCAGCGCTATGAAGGTGAGGCTGATCATCCCGAGCGCGAGGGTGAGCACGGCGAGTATCCAGGTCAGGCGCCTGGCCCGCGGCGCCGGACGCGGCGGGGCGACAAAGAGCCGGAAGACCAGCCCGTGCAGGCCGCGGGGCGCCGGCACGACCGTGCACCGCGCCCCGCCGGCGGGCGGAAACCGGCCCGCACGCTCCATCGCCGAGGGTTCCAGGAAGCGTGCGGACCGCACAAAGCGCTCGTCAAGCCGCACGTCCTCGAACGGATCCGGGTGCCGTGGCGCCATGTGTGTCACGGTAACGCCGGCAAGCGCCTCGGGCGTCACTTCTGCCTAACGATCACCCGGATCAGGTCGAGTCACACCGAGGCGCGACGAAAAGACCCATTCGGCGCTATCAGTCGGTCGAGATGCTGACCGCCCGTGCATAGGACGCACCGATGATCTTCGCGATCTCGGTCAGGATGTCGGGCGCCACCGCGTCGTCCAGGGACAGGGACATGAGCGCCTCGCCGCCGGCGCTCAGGCGGCTGACCTGCGCGTTGGCGATGTTGATGTGGGCCTCGCCGAGCAGTGCGCCGACGGCGCCGACAATGCCCGGGCGATCCTCGTAACGGAAGAAGGCCAGGTGGTTCTCGGGCCGTAGGTCCACCTCGAACCCGTCGATCGCGGTGATCTTCTCGACCTGCCGCGACCCGACCAGGGTGCCGCTGACCGAGACCGCGGTGCCGTCGGGCAGCGCTCCGCGCACCGTCACGAGGTTGCGGTAGTCCGGGCTCTCCTCGGAGGTCTCCAGCCCGACCTCGACACCGCGTTCCTTGGCGATCAGCGGCGCGTTCACATAGGTGACCTGCTCCTCGACGATGTCGGTGAAGACACCCTTGAGGACAGCCAGCTGCAGCACCGAGACGTCATGCACGGCGATCTCGCCCCGCACCTCGACCGTGATCGCCGCGGCGACTCCCCCGGCCAGGCCGGAGAAGAGCTGGCCCAGTTTCTCGGCGAGCGGCAGGCCGGGCCGCACGTCCTCCGCGACGACCCCGCCGGCCTGCACGTTGACCGCGTCGGGAACGAACTCGCCGCTCAGCGCCAGGCGCACCGACCTCGCCACCGCGAGGCCGGCCTTGTCCTGCGCCTCCTGGGTCGAGGCGCCCAGGTGCGGAGTGACGACCACGTTCTCCAGGCCGAACAGCGGCGAGGATGTGGTCGGCTCCTTGACGTACACGTCGAGCCCCGCGCCACCGACCCGGCCGGAGCTGACGGCCTCGGCCAGCGCAGCCTCGTCGACCAGGCCACCACGCGCGGCGTTCACGATGATCACACCGGGCTTGACCCGCGCGAGCTGCTCGGCGCCGATCAGCCCCAGCGTCTCGGGCGTCTTGGGGAGGTGAATGGTGATCACATCACTGACGGCGAGGAGCTCGTCCAGGTCGACCAGGCGGACGCCCAGCTGGGAGGCCCGGGCCACCGACACATAGGGGTCGTAGGCGACGATGTCCATCCCGAACGCGGCGAGGCGCTGCGCGACCAGGACGCCGATGCGGCCGAGCCCCACGACGCCGGCGGTCTTCTCGGTCAGCTCCACGCCGACGTACTTCGACCGCTTCCACTCGCCGCCGACGAGCGCGCCATGCGCGGCCGGCACCCGCCGAGCCACGGACAACAGCAGCGCGACCGCGTGCTCGGCGGCACTGACGATGTTCGACTGCGGCGCGTTCACCACCATGACGCCCCGGTTGGTGGCGGCCGGCACGTCGACGTTGTCGAGCCCGATCCCGGCCCGGGCCACGACCTTGAGCCGCGGCGCGGCGGCGAGTGCCTCCGCGTCGATCTTCGTTGCCGAACGGATGAGGACCGCGTCCACGTCCGCCAGCGCCGGCAACAGCGCGGATCGGTCGGCCCCGTCCACGTGGCGGATCTCGAAGTCCCCAGAGAGGACCTCCAGCCCGGCCGGTGAGAGCTCCTCGGCGACGAGTACGACGGGCACGGTCTGCTCCTAGTAGCGCAGCTCGTCGCCGGCCACCAGTGAGAAGGACGCAGCGGCAACGAGGCCGTGCTGCGCCGCTGCCCGGGCGGACGACGACGGTGTCGAATCAGGTGGGCTTTACGGTGCGCCTACAGCCTACAGAGGACGCTCAGCGCGATCGGTCGCCCACGGCGGTGTGCCCGCTCTCACCACCGAGGGATCACGGCCGGGCACAGCCGGGCACCGCCTGACACGCCGGGCACGGCCGGGCGGCAGTGCCACCCGGCCCGGCCCACCGCGTCAGTCCTTCGCGATCCAGGACATCATCGGCCGCAGCTTGCCACCGACCTGCTCGATCGGGTGCTGCTTGCCCTCCTCGACCAGCTTGGTGAAGGTCGGGCGACCCGCGTCGTCCTCCGCGACCCACTCGCGGGCGAACGTCCCATCCTGGATCTCGCCGAGGATCTTGCGCATCTCCGCCTTGACCGCCGGAGTGACCACACGCGGGCCACGGGTGACGTCGCCGTACTCGGCCGTGTCGGAGATCGAGTAGCGCATCTGGCTGATGCCGCCCTCGTACATGAGGTCGACGATCAGCTTGAGCTCGTGCAGACACTCGAAGTACGCGACCTCGGGGGTGTACCCGGCCTCGACCAGCGTCTCGAAGCCGGCCTGCACCAGCGCGCTGGCACCGCCGCACAGCACCGCCTGCTCACCGAACAGGTCGGTCTCGGTCTCCTCGGTGAACGTCGTGCGCAGCGCGCCGGCCCGGGTGCCACCGATGCCCTTGGCGTAGGCGAGCGCGATGTCGAGCGCCTTGCCGGAGGCGTCCGACTCGACGGCGACGAGGCACGGCACGCCCTTGCCCTCGGTGAACACCCGACGGACCAGGTGGCCCGGGCCCTTCGGCGCGACCATGAAGACGTCCACGCCGGCCGGCGGCTCGATGAGGCCGTAACGGATGTTGAAGCCGTGCCCGAAGGCGAGCGCCTTGCCCGGGGCGAGGTTCGGCGCGATCGACTCGGCGTAGATCTTGCGGTGCGTCGTGTCCGGCGTCAGGATCATGATGATGTCGGCCTCGGCGGAGGCCTCCGCCGGGGTCACCACCCGCAGGCCCTGCTCCTCGGCCTTGGCCCGGCTGGCGCTCGTCTCGGGCAGGCCGACGCGGACGTCGATCCCGCTGTCGCGCAGGTTCAGCGCGTGCGCGTGCCCCTGGCTGCCGTAACCGATCACGGCGACCTTGCGGTCAGCGAGGTTCGCGAGGTTCGCGTCGTCGTCGTAGTAGATCTCGACCATCGTTGGTGAATCTCCTAGTGGGAATTACTGGTGGGCACTGCCGGGGCACTGCTGGTGGAAACAGACTGCTGGTGGAAACAGAGGGGATGCTCGTCAGGCCGAGCGCTCGACCGCACGCAGGCTGCGGTCGGTGATCGACCGCGAGCCGCGGCCGAGGGCGACCATGCCGGACTGGACCAGCTCGCGGATCCCGAAGGGCTCGAGCATGCGGATGAGCGCGTCCAGCTTGTCACGGGTGCCGGTGGCCTCGATCGTCACCGCGTCCTGGGCGACGTCCACGACCTTCGCCCGGAAGAGCTGGACGGTCTCCAGCACCTGGGAACGGACCGTGAGGTCAGCCCGCACCTTGACCAGCATCAGCTCGCGCTGGACCGAGACGCTCGTGTCCATCTCGACGATCTTCAGCACGTTGACCAGCTTGTTGAGCTGCTTGGTCACCTGCTCCAGCGGCAGGTCCTCGACCGCGACGACGATCGTCATCCGGGAGACGTCCGCGTGCTCGGTGGGCCCGACGGCGAGCGACTCGATGTTGAAGCCGCGCCGGGAGAACAGGCCCGACACCCGGGCGAGGACGCCCGGCTTGTTCTCGACGAGGACCGAGAGGGTGTGCCGGGTCACAGGTTGACCTCCGCGTCGCCGGAGTAGTCGAAGTCGGGAGCCAGGTCGCGGGCGACCTGGATCTCGTCGTTGCTGGCGCCCGCGGCCACCATCGGCCACACCATGGCGTCCGGATGGACCACGAAGTCGACCACAACAGGGGCGTCGTTGATGCTCATCGCCTTCTCGATGGTCGCGTCGATGTCCTCAGGGGACTCGCAGCGCAGACCGACGCATCCCAGCGCCTCGGCCAGCCGCACGAAGTCCGGCACCCGGGTCACCCCGGTCCGCGCCGAAGCCGGGTGGGTGCCCAGGTCGGTGTTGGAGTACCGCTGGTCGTAGAACAGCGTCTGCCACTGGCGCACCATGCCCAGCGAGCCGTTGTTGATGACCGCGACCTTGATCGGGATGCCCTCCAGGGCGCAGGTCGCCAGTTCCTGATTGGTCATCTGGAAGCAGCCGTCACCGTCGATCGCCCACACCGTCGCGTCCGGCCGGCCGACCTTCGCGCCCATCGCCGCCGGCACCGCGTACCCCATCGTCCCGGCGCCACCGGAGTTGAGCCAGGTGTACGGGTGCTCGTAGGAGATGAACTGCGCCGCCCACATCTGGTGCTGCCCGACACCGGCCGCGAAGACCGTCTCCGGCCCGGAGATCTGACCGATCCGCTCGATGACCTGCTGCGGGGCGACGGAGCCGTCCGCCGGCAGGTCGTAGCCCACCGGGTAGGTCCCCCGCCAGCGGTTCAGCGCGTGCCACCAGGCTTCCAGGTCGGGACGCGGCTCGGCCTGCAGGGCGACGGTGAGGTCGGCGATCACCTCCCGGCAGTCACCCACGATCGGCACGTCGGCCACCCGGTTCTTGCCGATCTCGGCCGGGTCGATGTCGGCGTGGATGATCGCGGCCTCCGGCGCGAAGGACGCCAGCCGCCCGGTCACCCGGTCATCGAAGCGGGCACCGAGAGTGATCAGCAGGTCCGACTTCTGCATCGCCGTGACCGCCGCGACCGACCCGTGCATGCCGGGCATGCCCAGATGCTGCGGATGCGAGTCGGGGAACGCGCCACGGGCCATCAGCGTCGTGACCACCGGGATGCCGGTGAGCTCGGCGAGCACGCGCAGCTCGGCGGCCGCCCGGGCCTTGAGGACGCCACCGCCGACATAGAGCACCGGACGACGGGCGGCACTGATCATCTTCGCCGCCTCGCGGACCTGCTTGGCGTGCGGGCGGGTGACCGGGCGGTACCCGGGCAGCTCCAGCGCCGGCGGCCAGACCTCGTGCGGCAGCACCGAGGTGAGGCCCTGCAGGATGTCCTTCGGCAGGTCGACCAGCACCGGACCCGGCCGGCCGGTCGAGGCGATGTGGAACGCCTCGGCGATCGTGCGCGGGATGTCATCGGCCGACTGGACCAGGAAGTTGTGCTTGGTGATCGGCAGCGTGATGCCGCAGATGTCGGCTTCCTGGAACGCGTCGGTGCCGATCGCCCGGCTCGCCACCTGGCCGGTGATCGCGACGATGGGCACCGAGTCCATGTAGGCGTCGGCGATGGGCGTCACCAGGTTCGTCGCGCCCGGCCCGGACGTCGCCATGCACACCCCGACCCGCCCGGTGGCCTGCGCGTAGCCCTCGGCGGCATGCCCGGCGCCCTGCTCGTGCCGGACCAGGATGTGTCGCACCCGGGTGGAGTCGAACAGCGGATCATAGGCGGGCAGGATCGCCCCGCCCGGAATACCGAAGACCACCTCGGCACCGACCGCCTCAAGCGAGTGGACGAGCGATTGCGCGCCGGTGATCTGTGGAGTCTCTCTGGTCATCTGGTCGTCTTCCTTGACGGGGCCGGCAGAGCTGGTCGAGACGGCGATGTACAGGCGGTCGTGGTGCACGCGCCGGGCCGGACATGAAAAAGCCCCTCGTGCCGGAGGCACTGAGGGGCGGCGCGGGCGGTCGGTGACCAGTCGGTCCGACTACACGCGCTCCGAGCGTACGAGGATGCCAAGCAGCACGCGATACACCATCCCCGACATCGGCCACCACGTCAAGCGGACGGCGGTAGCCGGCCCGTGCCACCCAATTCCCGTCAAAAGGAACGAAAAGGGACACAGGGTCGCCTGGCGACCCGCAGGAGTGAAAGATCTCGGTCGTTGGAACGACAAAAATCCCTCACTCCTGCGGCTGGCCAAAGCCGATCAGCCGGCGGCCGGCGGAGCCGACACCTGGCCACCGTCGAGAGCGGTGAAGAACCTGGAGACCACGGGCGCGGCGGACTCGGCACCGAAACCACCGTCCTCGATGACCGTCGCGACCGCGATGTCACCGCGGTATCCGACGAACCAGCCGTGCGTCGGCGGCGGATTCCCGTTCCCGTACTCGGCCGTGCCGGTCTTGCCGCCGACCTCACCCGGCATCGGCACCCCCGCCGCAGTCCCCTCGGTGACCACGGCCCGCATGAAGTCGCGCAGCGGCCCCAGGGCCTGCGCCGGCAGAGCGTTGCTGCGCGGCGACTCCCCCACGACGAACGGCTGGTGCCAGGTGCCGCTCGCCACGGCGGCGGCGACGCTCGCCATCTGCAACGGCGACGCGGCGACCCGGCCCTGCCCGATCGACGCGGCCGCCGCCTCGACGTCGTCGCGCGGGGTCGGGAAGGAGCCGCCGACGCTGGCGATGGGCAGCGGCTCGACACCGTCGAAGCCGTACAGCTTGGCGGCCTGCTCGAGCGCGCCGTCGGGCAGCGACTGCTCCAGCCGGATGAACGCCGTGTTGCAGCTCTTGGCGAAGGCCGTGCGGAACGGGATCATGCCGAACTGCTCCGCCTCGGCGTTCTGGAACTCCCGCCCGCCGATGCTCACCTTCTCGGTGCAGTCGAGCGGGGTGTCCGCCGTCCTGCCGTTCATCAGCGCCGCCGTCGCCGTCACGATCTTGAAGGTCGAACCGGGCGGATACGACCCGCGCACCGCCCGCCCGTAGCCGTTGGTCGGGCGGTTCGCCACCGCGAGCACCCCGCCGGTCCGGGTGTCGATGGCTACCAGCGCCCCGTTCGGCTGCGCGGCGGTGCCGAGGGCCGCCTCGGCCGCACGCTGGACGTCCAGGTTGATGGTGGTGCGGATCGCCTCGCCGTCGCTGCTCGGGTAGGCCTTGAGGGTCTTCACTGTCTCGTTGCCGTCGGTGCGGACCACCACCGAGCCGCCCTGGGGCCGCAGCCGCGAGTCGTAGACCCGCTGCAGGCCGGAGGCCGGATCGATCCGGCCGATGAGGTTCCCGGCGAGCTCGGGGTTGGTGTCCATGGGACGCCCGTTCACGTCCAGCAGCGCGCCCCGCCTACCGGTGGAGTCGGTGCGGTCCAGGCGCAGGCCCGGCTTGAGCTCGGGGTGCACCGAGGACGGCGCCGCCCGCACCTTCCAGGCGTCGCCGCCGGCCCGGGTCAGGCCGAGCGAACCAGAGTACGTCAGCGGTTCGGTGAATCCGGCGAGCGTCAGGGTCGCGGTGTAGGGAACCGTGGCGCTCGCCCCCGAGCGCTCCGCCTTCCCCGCGACGAACTCTGCCCTGGTGACCGAGAGCCGATCGTGGACGTCGGACATCAGCCCGACCAGTGTCGCGACCGGGACGTCGCCGTCGACGCTGACCGCGCTGACCGCGGCACCGGCCCGAGCACGGGCCTGACCGGCCGCGGCATCGCCACCGCCGGTCCCGGCGGCAGCGGCTCCGGTCCCGGCGGCTCCGGTCCCGGCGGCTCCGGTCCCGGCGGCAGCGGTGCCGGTGGCACCGGTTCCGCTGGCAGCGGCACCGGTCCCGCCGGCAGCCGTGTCGGATTCCTCGGCCGCGGACGGCGCGATCGTCAGCGCCTGCCAGGCCTCCAGATAGGACGCGGCCACCGAGACCACCGCGCGGTCAGCCGCCCGTGCGTCCGACCGTTCCTTCAGCCAGTAGGTGAGACCGCCACCAACCGCCACGAGCACGAGCACCAGACCTGCGGCCAGCAGGCCCCGGCGCCCCCGCCCCCTGCGGCGCGACCGGGACGGACCGAACCCCGTAGGTGTGAGGGGCACGACGACTCGCCTCCCCCCATTGCCTCGCAGAACCATCCGGTGGGGCCCGCAAGGCCCGTCCACACACTACGAACGGCTCCGCGACTCCGCATCCGACGCGCCGCGCGACGTCGGCAAGCCGACACGCGGATGGACCGATGGTGGCAACACGGAGGACCACACCTTTGTTGGACCGGCCGACCGACCGGCCAGCCGGTCAGCCGGGCGGGACCACCGCGGACTCCGACTCGTCCCGCGTCGCGCCCCAGGGCGGGATGCGCTCACCGGTCGGCGCGGGCAGGATCTGGCGCAACACCGGTCGTCGGGTCCGCCAGCTGCGCCACTCACGCGGGTAGCCCACCGAGACCTCCTCGAACCGGACGCCGTCGTGCCAGGTCGTCCGAGGAATGTGCAGGTGACCGTAGACCACCGCGGCGACGTTGTAGCGGGTGTGCCAGTCCGCGGTGAGCTCGGTTCCACACCACTGCGCGAACACCGGGTAGCGCAGGATCCTGGTGAGCTCGCGCACCAGCGGGAAATGGTTGACGAGCACGAGGGGGACGTCCCGGGGGCATTCGTCCAGCCGGACGCGCGTCTGCGCGACCCGAGCCCGGCACCAGTCGTCCCTGCTCGGATAGGGGTCGGAGTGCAGCACCGACTCGTCGGAGCACACCACGCCCGCCGCGTACGCCGCGGCGAGCGCCTCCTCCTTGTTCGAGGTGCCCTCGGGACGGAACGTGTAGTCGTAGAGCAGGAACATCGGCACGATGCGCACGGGACCACCCAGCCCGGTCCAGATCGGGTAGGGGTCCTCGGGGGTGAGAACTCCCAGGCCCGCGCACAGGTCGACCAGATGGCGGTAACGGGCCTCTCCGCGCAGGGGCACGGCGTCCCGGCTCAACGTCCACAGCTCATGGTTGCCGGGCACCCACACGACCTGGGCGAACCGGCCCGCGAGCAACCGCAGCGCCCATTCGACGTCGTCGAGACGCTCGCCGACGTCGCCGACCACGAGCAGCCAGTCATCGTCATGGCCCGGCCGCATCGCCTCGACGATCGCCCGGTTCTCCGGATGGCGAACATGGATATCGCTGGTGGCGAGCAGACGCCCCCGCGTGGTCCCAGACATCACCGACGATCGTCGCACATTGCCGGGACCACCGTCGGTCAGGAGACTTCCAGCCGCTCCAGCAACAGCCTGCGGACGGCCGCGGCGTCGGCCTGGCCCCGCATCGTCTTCATCACCGTGCCGACGAGCGGCCCCACCGCGTTCAGCTTGCCGCCCCGGACCTTGTCCGCGATGTCGGGCGCGCCGGCGATGGCGGCGTCGACCGCGTCGCGCAGCGCCGAGTCGTCGGAGACCACGGCCAGCCCCCGCGCGGCGACGACCTCGTCGGGCGAGCCGTCACCCGCGAGCACACCGTCGACGACCTTTCGCCCGAGCGCGTCGGTCAGCTTCCCCTCGGCGACGAGCTCGCAGACCCGGGCCACCTGGGCCGGGCTGATCGCCAGCTCACGCGGCTCGACACCGGCGTCCGAGGCGCGCCTCGCCAGCTCGTTGAGCCACCACTTGCGCGCCCCGGCCGGGCTCGCGCCCGCGGCCACCGTCGCCTCGACCAGCTCCAGCACCCCGGCGTTGCGCATCTCCTGCAGCTCACGGGCGGAGTAGCCGAGCTCCGCGACGAGCCGGGCCCGCCGCTGCGCCGGCAGCTCCGGCAGGACCGCGCGCAGCGCCTCGACGTACTCCGAGGTGAGCGCGAGCGGCGTCAGGTCCGGCTCCGGGAAGTAGCGGTAGTCGGTCGCCTCCTCCTTCGACCGGCCAGAGGAGGTGCGGCCCGACGCCTCGTCGAAGTGCCGGGTCTCCTGGATGACCCGCTCGCCGGCGTCCAGCAGCGCCGCCTGGCGCACGACCTCGAAGCGGACAGCCCGCTCGACCGAACGCAGCGAGTTGAGGTTCTTCGTCTCCGAACGGGTGCCGAACGGCGCGTCCGGCTGCCCTGCCGCGGGCCGGGGCCGCAGCGACACGTTCGCGTCGCAGCGCAGCGAGCCCTGGTCCATCCGCACGTCCGAGACCGCCAGCGCCCGGCACAGCTCCCGCAGCTCGTCGACGTAGGCCCGAGCGACCTCGGGGTGCCGGATGTCGGGCTCGGTGACGATCTCCACCAGGGGGATACCGGCCCGGTTGTAGTCGACCAGGGAGTGGGTGGCTCCGTGGATCCGCCCGGTCGCCCCGCCGACGTGCAGCGACTTGCCGGTGTCCTCCTCCAGGTGGACCCGGGTGATCCCGACCCGGTGGATCTCCCCCTCGACCTCGACGTCCAGCCAGCCGTTCGAGCACAGCGGCTCGTCGTACTGACTGATCTGGAAGTTCTTCGGCATGTCCGGATAGAAGTAGTTCTTCCGGGCGAACCGGCACCAGGTCGCGATCGTGCAGTTCAGCGCGAGCCCGATGAGCGTCGCGAACCGCACCGCGGCCTCGTTCACCACCGGCAGCGCCCCGGGCAGACCCAGGCAGACCGGGCATACCTGGGTGTTCGGCTCCGCGCCGAACGTCGTCGCGCACCCGCAGAACATCTTGGAGGCGGTGCCGAGCTCGACATGGGTCTCCAGCCCGATCACCGCCTCGTAGCGCGCGATGGCGTCCTCATAGGAGGGGGTGGCGATGACGGGAGCCGATGTGCTCACCGGGATGACTCCTCTTCGATGCCGTCTTCAAGGCCGTCTTCGTGACCGCCGGCCGCCGGCCGCCCAGGTGTTGTCCCCTGGCTGCCGGCCTGACGCCGCGTGTCACGGACATGGACGTAGCCCAGCGCGAGCGCCGCGGGCAGGCCGATGATCCCCCAGACGAGCAGGATCGGGCTCAACGTCAGGACGCCGAGGACGAGCACCACGAGCGTGAGCCCCCAGACAATCAGCAGAAGTGCGCGGTCCTGGCGACCGCTGCGCAGCTCGACCATCTCTTTCTCGTCCCTCCTCTCGTGGTGTGCTGGCCTGTTGTCCACAGCGTCGGATTGTCCACAGCGTCGGTTCGTCTACAGCGTCGGTGCTTCGTCGAGCAGGGCGTGCCCCCGCCGGGCGTCCAGCGCGGCCTCCAGTGCGCCGCCGACCAGGTAGAGCCGGTCATCGGCGAACGCCGGCGCCATGATCTGGATGCCCACGGGCAGCCCGTCCACCAGCCCGGACGGCAGGCTCATCGCCGGCCCACCGGCGAGGTTGGACGGAATCGTGCACAGGTCCGACAGGTACATCGCCACCGGGTCGTCGACCTTGTCCCCGATCGGGAAGGCCGGCGTCGGCGTGGTCGGTGAGACCAGCACGTCAGCCTGTTCGTAGGCGGCGGCGAAGTCCCGGCTGATCAGCGTCCGGACCTTCTGTGCCTGCCCGTAGTAGGCGTCGTAGTACCCCGAGGACAGCGCGTACGTGCCGAGCATGACCCGCCGCTTCACCTCGGCACCGAACCCGACGTCCCGGGTACGGCTCATGACCTCCTCCGCGCCGGCACGACCGTCGTCCCCGGCCCGCAGGCCGAACCGCATCGCGTCGAAGCGGGCCAGGTTGGACGAGCACTCGCTCGGTGCGATCAGGTAGTACGCCGCCATCGCGTAGGTGAAGTGCGGGCAGCTCACCTCGACCACCTCGGCACCGAGCCCGGCCAGCTCCGCGACGGCCGCGTCGAACGCGGCCTGCACTCCCGGGTCGTAGCCCTCGCCGGCGAGCTCACGCACAACGCCCACCCGCATTCCGCGGATGTCCCGGCGGCCGGCGGCCTCCACCACCGGAGGCACCGGCAGCTCGACGCTGGTGCTGTCCATCGGGTCGTGCCCGGCGATGGCCGCGTGCAGCAGGGCGGCGTCGGCGACGGTACGGGTGATCGGGCCCGCCTGGTCCAGAGAGCTGGAGAAGGCGACGAGGCCGTACCGGCTGACCCCGCCGTAGGTCGGCTTGACCCCGACCAGACCGCAGACGGCGGCCGGCTGACGGATCGAGCCACCCGTGTCGGTGCCGATGGACAGCGGCGCTTCGAAAGCGGCCACCGCGGCCGCGCTGCCACCGCTGCTGCCACCCGGAATCCGGGTGAGATCCCATGGGTTACGGGTCGGGCCGTACGCCGAGTTCTCGGTGGAGGAGCCCATCGCGAACTCGTCCATGTTGACCTTGCCGAGAATGACGACGTCGGCAGCACGCAACCGGGAGACCACAGTCGCGTCGTAGGGCGGCCGCCAGCCTTCGAGAATCCTGCTGCCGCAGGTGGTCGGCATGCCGCGGGCGGTGAACACGTCCTTGAGTGCGAGCGGCACACCGGCCAGTGGACCCAGCCGCTCCCCCGCGGCACGCCGGGCGTCCACCGCGCGGGCGGCGGCAAGCGCGCCTTCCGCGTCGACGTGCAGGAACGCGTGCACCGCGTCGTCGACCTTCGCGATGCGGTCCAGGGCGGCGAGGGTGGCCTCCTCCGCGGAAAGCTCACCTGCGGCGATCGCGGCAGCCGTCTCGGCGGCCGTCAGCCGGACGACGTCGTCCGTCCGGGCGGACTCCACGGGCGTCGAGATGCCTGAAACGTCGGTCATGTGCAGCCTGGTGCCCTTCACTCTTCCGGATCGAGAATGCGCGGCACCCGGAACCGGCCCTCCTCGGCGGCGGGCGCGCCGGCGAGGACGTCGGCGACCGGCAGCGACGGGCGAGTCACGTCCGCGCGGAAGACATTGGTGAGCGGTACGGCGTGCGAGGTCGGCGGAATGTCCGCCGCCGCCACCTCGGCGACCCTGGCCACGGCGCCGAGAATCGCCTCCAGCTGCGGTGCGAGCGCGTCGAGCTCAGCGGAGGACAGGGACATCCGCGACAGGCGGGCAAGGTTCGCGACCTCGTCCCGGGTGATCGCCATTCCGGTGGACCCCTCGTGAGCGGTGGGCACAGGCCCTACATCGGCTAGGTCGTGGCGCGCGCCGCGCGGGCAGCGGCGTACCTGGCGAAGCGCGGCGTCAGCGTGCACTCATCGTACGGGTCCGCGTCGCGGAGCCGGCGCGCCGCGCGACGCACGCAGCCACCCACGATCACCCGTTCCCGAAAACCGTTTCCTTACAGGCAGGTGACCTGCATCGACATCTGCCCGTGACGTGATCGCCATGACAGCGTCACACATCTTGCGCATGCTCAGCCGCATGTCGTACCTGCTCCGGCTCCTTCTGCCCGACCATCCTGGCGCGCTGGGCGCGGTGGCGACGGCCCTCGGCGCGGCGGGGATCGACATCGTGAGCCTCTCGGTCGTGGAGCACACACCCGCCGGCGCGGTCGACGACATGATCGTGCTGCTGCCGCCCGGCGGTCTGGCCGACCGCGTGTTCACCGCCGCCCAGTCCGTTCCCGGGGTGACCGTCGAGGCCCTGCGCCCCTTCCTCGCCGACGGTGCCGGTATCGGCGACGACCTGGAGCTCGTCGACGCGCTGACGGAACGTCCCGCCGAAGCCGCGGCCGTGTTGACCGAGCTGGTCTCGGGTGTCTTCAACGCCGACTGGGCCCTGTTGCTCGAGCACCTGGCGCCGGGTGACGTCCGCGTCCGCGAGGCGTCGGTGGGCGCTCCCAACCTCGGCAGCGACGACCTGGGCGTGCCGGAACGGGTCCGCATCTCCCTGCCGTGGCTGCCGTTGGAGAAGGCCAGGCGAATCGCACCCAGCGATGGGGAGTTCCCGGCTCGCTGGGAGGCGGTCAGCATGGAGCTCGCCGCCGCGCCTGTCGGCCACGACCAGCTGGTCCTGCTCGTCGGCAGACCAGGCGGCCCGGCGTTCCGCGGCTCGGAGATCGCGCGTCTGGCGCATCTGGCCGGCATCGCCGCCAGCCTCGCCCGTACCAACGGCCCCCGGCGCTAGCGAGCGACCGTCCGCCGGCCCGTCAACGACGCCCGGCCCGTCAACGACGCCCGGCCCGCCAGCGACACCCGACCCGCCAACGGCGCCTTCGGCGGACAGCCTGACCTGGAGCATCGCAGCGTCTCGGCAGGCGATCGTCCGGTTCGGCGCGCAGCGCACTGGAAGCTGACGGAACCCGATGCAGTCCCGTCAGCCGTCGCGGCTCAGGCTCACCACGGCGTCCTGTGACTGGCCGTGCCTGGAGCCCACCTGGCGGGCCTCACCGGGACGATGTCCGGTGAGAAGCTCGCCGGCCTGGCCGGGCTCGACCAGCCACCGGGTGACCAACGCCGCGGGCAGTGCCGGCGCCACATGCCAGCCCTGCGCGGCGTCCGCGCCGAAACCGGCGAGCTGGCACCACTCCGTCGATGTCTCGACGCCTTCCGCCACGACGCGCATCCCGAGGTCGGACGCCATCCGCACCACGGCGCGAATGAAGGCGACCTCCCTGGTGGCTGCCTCCCAGGCCGCGGTTTCCCCATCGGCCAGACCCATCGTGACGGCGTCTCGGGGGTCGGCGCCCAGCCGGCCGATCACCGTCCGATCGATCTTGATCTCGCCGATCGGCAACCGACGCAGGGCGTCCAGGGAGATCAGTCCGGTGCCGAAGTCATCCAGGCTCACGGTCACGCCGAGGTCGACCAGATCCCGGAGCGCGCGGGCGGCCCCGTCGCCGTCGGCGGTCAGCGCCCGTTCGGTCACCTCGAAGGTGAGTGCGCCCGGTGGCAGGTTGTTGGCGGCAAGCGCGCTCGCGACGGACCCGACGAAACCGGGGTCGCGCAGATCACGCGGGGAAACGTTCAGCGCGACCGCGGCCGGGATGCCGGCCGCGTGCCACCGGGCGGTCTGGGCCAGCGCCGTGTCCATCGCCCAGGAGGTGATCGGACGGATCAGACCAGCGGACTCGGCGAGCGGCACGAAGACTCCCGGCAGCAGCAGACCGCGGCTGGGGTGCCGCCAACGCAGCAGCGCCTCGGTTCGGCGCACCCTTCCGTCGACGATCTCCGCCTGAGGCTGGTAGTGCAGTTCGAGCTGCCCGTGGTCGAGGGCGTAGCCCAGCTCCGCCGTGGTCCGCGTACGCAGCCGGGCCCGGCGGGCGTCACGCGGGCCGTAGGCCTGGACCCCCAGCCGGTGCTCCTTCGCCGCGTACATCGCGATATCAGCGGACTGCGACAGCGCTGGCAGATCAGCGCCGTGATCGGGGTAGAGCGCCACGCCGACACTCACATCGATGTCGCAGAACTGACCGTCGATCTCGTACGGCGCGCGCACGACACCGCGAACCCGCCCGGCGACCTCGGTGGCGACAGCCCGACCGTCGGCGCCGGGTGGAAGCCAGGGAAGCAGCACCGCGAACTCGTCACCACCGAGCCTCGCGACGACATCCCCGGGGCGCAGGGCAGCGGCGAGACGAGCCGCGGCGACAACCAGCAGACGGTCGCCGACATCGTGCCCGAGCCGGTCGTTGACCTCCTTGAACCGGTCGAGGTCGAGCAGCAGCAGCCCGACACGAGTACCGGTCCGTTCCGCCGCCGCGATGCTTAGCGCCGCACGCTCGGCGAGGGCGGTCCGGTTCGGCAGGCCGGTCAGCCCGTCATGACGGGCCTCATGCTCCTTCTGCCGCGCGCCCTCACCGACCCTCGTCACCACCCGCAGCGCGGGCAGGAGCAGCAGCGCCAGCCAAGGTCCACGCCCGGCGGCGATCACGATCAACGGCGCCAGGGACAGCAGGGCCGCGGCGACCGCCAGCCGCCGATGCAGCTCGTTGTACAGCAGACGGAACGATGCATCGCCACGGCTGCCGCTCCCACGGCTACCGCCCCCGCGGACGTCGTTCCGCCAGCCGCGGGCAGCTCCGCCGACACGCGCGCCCGGCCGGTTCGGCCGGGCAGGCCGGTTCGGCCGGGCAGGCCGGGCCGGCCGAACCGGCCCGCGCGACCGAAGCGGCCCGACTGGAGCGCCGGCCAGGTCATCGATCACGAACAGCACCAGCGCGGCGAGGGCGACAGCCGGCAGCTCGGCGGTACCGAGGGTGCGGTCGAGACCGAACGCCGCGACGACGGCCCCGGCTGCGGCGAGCCCAAGCGCGCGACGCCCCACCCGGGCGACCACACGCCCCAGCGAACTCCGTCGCGGCAGCTCCAGCAGAACGCCCACGACGAGGTGAACCGCCAGTGCCGGCGCGGCACCCCAGCCGAGCAGAATCGCGAACAGGAAGGTGCCCGTGAGGTCCGTGCCGCCGCCGCCCACCACCTGGCCCGCAGCGGACCCGGGCCCCAGCCCCGACAGCAGCCCAGACCCCGCCCCAGACCCTGGCAGTGGCCCGGTGATCTGCGCCGATGCGGACGGCATCAGCGATGGGTGCGGCTGCGGGCCGACGGCGACGGTGAGCCCGGCGAGCAGCGCGAAGGCCACCCCGAGATCGTCGAATCCGCCGCGGCTGGCCGCGACGGCGATGATCGCGAGTGCGGACAGGCATCCCAGCGCCCCGCCCACGGTCACCCAGACGGCGGACAACGATGCGGGTGGCCTGGACAGCCCAGACGCCTCGGACAGCCCCGACGGCCCGCCGCTCGGCCGAGGGCCCCCCATCAGCAAAGCCCAGGTCCGCCCGGAGCCCATCCGTCGACGTGTTGCAGATGCTCGTAAGCGCGGCCCGTCACGCGGCCAGGTACATGACAGAACATATGAGTGCTCACCGTGATGAACCTTTCGCTGCCAGGATTCGAAGGCTACCCCTCCCCCTCTTCGTGCACGGCAAGCGCCCTGGCCGCATCCGCTCCGTCACCGAGCAGCGCCGCGAAGCCCGTCTCGTCGAGCAACGGAATCCGCAGACTCAGCGCCTTCTGGTACTTCGAGGCGCCTGGATCCACTCCGGCGACCACGAAAGTGGTCTTCTTGCTCACCGAGCCGGTGACCTTTCCGCCACGCGCCTGCACCGCCTCGGTAGCGGTATCCCGGCTCCACCCCTGCAGCGTTCCGGTGATGACGACGACGACACCGTCCAGCAGCCCGGGGCCCTCTCCCGCGCCCTCATCCGCCAGACGGGCCCCACCGGCTGCGATACGGGCGACGACATCGCGATGGCGGGGATCGGCGAACCAGTCGACCACCGCTTCGGCGATCTTCGGCCCGACCCCGTCGACGGCGGCGAGCCGCTCGGCCGGCGCGGCGGCGATCGCGTCGAGGGAGCGCAGCTCCCGGGCCAACGCGCGGGCGGCGGTCGGCCCCACATGCCGGATCGACAACCCGACGAGCAACCGCCACAGCGGCCGGTCCCGAGCCGCCTCGATCCCGCGCAGAATCTGGTCGACCTTCTTGCTCGCAAAGCCACGCAGGCCCTCGAAGGACTCCGGCGCGAGCTGAAAAATGTCGCCTATGTCACGGATGCGACCCTCGGCGAGTAGCACCGTCGCGGTCTCATAGCCCAGCCCGTCGATATCGAGCGCGCCGCGCGACGCCAGGTGGAAAACCGACTCCCGCAGCTGCGCCGGACACGACACCGTGTTCGGGCAGCGGATGTCCACCTCGCCTTCGGGACGGACCAGCTCGGTACCGCACTCCGGGCAGTGCGTGGGCATGACGAACGCACGCTCCGAACCATCCCGCAGGTCGACGACCGGGCTGACGATCTCCGGAATGACGTCGCCGGCCTTGCGGAGCACGACCATGTCCCCGATGAGCACTCCCTTGCGGCCCACCTCGTCGATGTTGTGCAGGGTGGCCATACCCACCGTCGACCCCGCCACCTTCACCGGCTCGAGGACCCCGAACGGTGTCACCCGGCCCGTTCGGCCGACGTTGACCTGGATGTCCCGCAGCCGGGTGGTGACCTCCTCGGGCGGGTACTTGAACGCGACCGCCCAGCGGGGTGCCTTCGAGGTGGCGCCGAGCCGGCGCTGCTGGGCGAAACCGTCGACCTTGATGACGACGCCGTCGATCTCGTGCTCGACGTCGTGCCGCTGCTCACCCCACGCCCGCACGAAGGCGAGCACCTCATCGACCCCCGCGCACACCTGATAGCGCGTGGAGACCGGCAGGCCCAGCTCAGCCAGCCGCTCGTAGGCAGCCGACTGTGACTCCACCTCGAACCCCCGGTTCGCGCCGAGCCCGTGCACGATCATGGCCAGCGGGCGGCTGGCCGTGACCCGGGGGTCCTTCTGCCGCAGCGACCCGGCAGCCGCGTTTCGCGGGTTGGCGAACGGCGCCTTTCCCGCCTCGACCAGTGACGCGTTGAGCTCGGCGAACCCCGCGGTCGGGAAGTACACCTCCCCACGGACCTCCAGCAGCTCCGGCACGCCCCGGCCACGCAGCCGTGCCGGCACACTGCGCAGGCTGCGCACGTTCAGCGTGATGTCCTCACCGGTACGGCCGTCGCCGCGGGTGGCCGCGCTCACCAGAGCGCCGGCCTCGTAGACGAGGTCGACCGCGAGCCCGTCGATCTTCAGCTCGCACAGCCAGGCCTCCACCGGCTGCTCCCGCGCGGCACGTGCGGCCCAGGCGTGGAACCCGTCCTCGTCGAAGACGTTGTCCAGCGACAGCAGCCGTTCCAGGTGGGTGACCGGCGTGAAAAGCGTCGAGTAGGAGCCGGCTACCTTCTGTGTCGGCGAGTCCGCGGTTCGCAGCTCCGGGTACCGCTGCTCGATCTGGTCAAGCTCACGCAGAAGCGCGTCGTACTCGGCGTCGGCGATGGTCGGCGCGTCGAGCACGTAGTAGCGGTGGGCATGTTCCTCCAGATCACGGGCCAGCTCCGCGGCACGCGCGCGCACAGCCGTGTCAGGCGCCTCGGCCTCGGGCACCCCCGCGTCAGGCACCGGCGCCGCCGCGGGCACCGCCACCACCTGGTTGTCGGCCATCGGCTCGACGCCTTCCTCCGCCATGCTCACCGAACTCCCCACGCCACAGCTGCAGCGGAACTCACCGGCCGGATGTCACTGAGCCTTTTCCACCGCCGGCTCCGACCTGCCGCGACACGCCCGACGAGCGTGCGATGGAAAAGGCTCACTGTGTGGAAATCACTGCGGTGATTCCACCAGGACCCGCGCCGCCAGGCGGCAGTGCCGCAGCACGGCACGCGCATCGGCCACCGTGGCATGAGCCAGACCACACGTTGGTGTCACCGCGACCACCTCTCCCAGCAGCTCCGGACGGAAACCCAGCCGACGCCACAGGTCGACCGCCACCGCGACGGTACGACGAGGGTCCGACAGATCCTGGCCGACTCCGGCGGAGGTCGGTACCAGGCCGAGCATCAGCCCCATCCCCGCCTCGACCGCCTCGCCGACGGCGTCGTCCTGGTCCCGGGTGAGCAGCGTCGCGTCCAGGCCGACGAAGCGGGCCCCGGCCTGGCGCAGCAGTCCGATCGGGACGTCGGGCGCACAGCAGTGCACGCCGGCCGCGATCACCGCCCCGACCGCGGTCGCCGTGGCCAGGACGGCCGCCAGCCGCTCCGTCGCCGGCCCTTCCTCGACCGCGCGCAGCACCGAGAAGCCACTGGGTGTGCGGATGCGTCCGGCGAGCGCCGCCGGCAGCGCCGGCTCGTCCAGCTGGACCACCAGGCGGGCTCCCGGTATCCGGCGAGCGAGGTCGGCCAGCAGGCCGCTGAGTCCCTCCGCGAGTCCCTCCGCGAGGTCACGGGTGGCGCCCGCATCCGCGAGCGCCTTGTGCCCGCGTGGCAGCTCCACCGTGCTCGCCAACGTCCAGGGACCACCGACGGCCACCTTGAGCGGGCCGGTGTAGCCGGCGGCCGCCTCGGTGAACGCGTCGAGGTCCCGTTCAAGCAGGTCGCGGGCCCGGCGGAGGTCGAGCCCCGGGCGGGGCACCAGCCGCCAACCGGATGGCTGCAGATCGACCGGCAGATCCGCCAGCACCGCGCAGGTCCGGCCGATCATGTCGGCACCCACTCCGCGGGCGGGCAGCTCCGGCAGGAAGGGCAGGTCCGGGACCTCCCCCAGCACGTAGCGCGCCGCTTCGACCGGGTCGAGGTCGGGCAGTGACCCGACACCCGACGCGCACCCCGCCGACCACGGCAGGCCTTCGGGCGCGGCAGGGGTCTGGCCAGCCGGCGACGCGCTGTCCCCCTCCTCCGGCGGCCCCGGCTCGCGCTCCGTCGCGGACCACATCATCGCCACATCGACTCCTCAATCTCCGGAACAGTCTCCGGACGCATCCCGGGTCTCAGGCGCATCACACGCCCGCGGCCGGCCGGGTGCCGTCGCCGGGTGCCCTCGTGCCTGGTGCCCTGGTGCCGATGCCATCGGGCCGGTCCCGGGGCTGGCCCACGCCGCGGGCCCCAACGTGGCTTCCGCCGTCAGGGACCGGATCCGGAAAAGGATGTCAGGCGGCCAGCGAGCGGATGCGGCCGCCGCCGAGCACACGGTCGCCGTCGTAGAACACCACGGCCTGACCGGCCGCCGTCCCGCGCACCGGCTCGACCAGCTGCACGTCAAGCTCCTCGCCACGGGCACGGACCACCGCGGGGACCACACCACCGTGTGCCCGCACCTGCGCCACACACGACACCGGGCCCTCGTGCGGCCAGACGATCCGCTCCGCGACCAGGCTGCGCATGTCCAGCGCCCGCGCCGGCCCGACGGTCACCGTGGACGTCACCGGGGACACCTCGAGCACGTAGCGTGGACGGCCGTCCGGCGCGGGGTGACCCAGCCGCAGGCCCCGGCGCTGCCCCACCGTGAAGGCGTAGGCGCCGTCGTGCTCACCGAGGGTCTCGCCGGTCTCGGAGTCGACGATGGGGCCGGGCCGCGGCCCCAGCCGGTCACGGAGCCAGGCCCCGGTGTCCCCGGCGGCGACGAAGCAGATGTCGTGGCTGTCCGGCTTGTCGGCGACGCCCAGCCCACGGCGCGCCGCCTCCTCACGCACCTGGGCCTTCGTCGAGTCGCCGAGCGGGAATCGAGCCGCGGCGAGCTGGTCGGGGCGCAACGTGCCGAGTACGTAGGACTGGTCCTTGGCCAGGTCCACCGAGCGGCGCAGGGTGCCATCCGGGTCGAGTCTCGCGTGATGCCCGGTGACCACGGCGTCAAATCCGAGCGCGAGCGCCTTGTCCAGGACGGCGGAGAACTTGATGCGCTCATTGCACTGAACACATGGGTTAGGGGTTCGTCCGGCGGCGTAGTCGGCGACGAACTGGTCGATGACCTCCGCCTCGAAGCGGTCCGCGAGATCCCACACGTAGAAGGGGATACCGAGCACGTCGGCGGCACGGCGGGCGTCCCGCGCGTCCTCCAGAGTGCAGCAGCCTCGAGAACCGACCCGGTCGGAGGCCGGCGACCGGGACAGGGCGAGATGGACGCCGGTCACATCATGACCGGCGTCCACGGCCCTGGCCGCGGCGACCGCCGAATCGACGCCACCCGACATTGCCGCGAGCACCTTCATCCCGCTCACGATCCCATCTCCCGCTCTCCCGCTCTCCCGTCCGGCCAGACGGCCCTCCGACCAGCTGTCAGGATCCGCGAGTCCAGACCCGCACGACCAGACCCGCCCGAGATCAGATCCGCGAGGTCAGGCCCGCGAGCTCACCAGCCCGGCCCGCCCGTTCGACCACCTGCCCGATCACCGCGACCAGCGCGTCGACGTCCGCGGCGACCGAACCGTGCCCGAGCGAGAAACGCAGCGAACCGCGAGCGTGCGCCTCCTCGACACCCATAGCCAACAGCACATGAGAGGGCCGCGCGATTCCCGCCGAGCAGGCGGAACCGGTCGAGCATTCCACTCCGTGCGCGTCGAGCAGCATGAGCAGCGAGTCGCCCTCACAGCCGGGAAAGGTCAGATGGGCGTTGCCGGGCAGCCGGCCGGCGCCGGAGGGCGCACCGTTGAGGACGGCCCCGGGAACCTCCGCGAGGACCCGACGCACCAGGTCATCGCGCAGGTCGGTAAGCCGGAGCCGCTCCGCGGGCAGCTCCGCCGTGGCGACGCGCGCGGCCGCCGCGAAGGCGGCGACACCGGGCGTGTTGAGCGTGCCGGAACGGACGTCGCGCTCCTGGCCACCGCCGTGCAGGTGCGGCTCAAGCTCGAGGCCTCGCCGCAGGAGCAGCGCCCCGACTCCGACCGGGCCGCCGATCTTGTGCGCGCTGATCGTGAGTGCGTCCGCCGCGCTCGCGGCGAAGGACGTCTCCACCTGGCCGAATGCCTGCACCGCGTCGGTATGGAAAGGAATGCCGTAGTGGTGCGCGATACTCGCCAGCTCGGCGACCGGCTGGATCGTGCCCACCTCGCTGTTCGCCCACATGACCGAGATCAGCGCGACGGACGACGGATCGGCCTGCACGGCCGCACGCAGTGCCTCGGGGTGCACCAGGCCGGTGCCGTCCACCGGGATCTTCTCCAGCACCGCGCCCTGCTGCCTGGCCAGCCACGACGCCGTGTCCAGCACGGCGGGATGCTCGATCGCGCTGACCAGCACACGCCGCCGCTGCGGGTCGGCCGCCCGGCGGGACCAGAACAGGCCCTTCACCGCGAGATTGTCACTTTCCGTGCCGCCACCCGTGAAGATGACGTCGGACGGCCGCGCGCCCAGCACCTCGGCCAGCGACTCCCGCGACTCCTCGACGAGCCGGCGTGCGCGCCGACCGCCGGCATGCAGTGAAGAGGCGTTGCCCGCGCCGGTCAGGGCTGCG
Source organism: Frankia sp. R43 (assembly GCF_001306465.1). Classification (NCBI taxonomy): domain Bacteria; kingdom Bacillati; phylum Actinomycetota; class Actinomycetes; order Frankiales; family Frankiaceae; genus Frankia; species Frankia sp. R43. The sequence continues at coordinate 1,561,270 of NZ_LFCW01000001.1, forward strand.
GTGAACGCCTCGACGGCCTCGGGACGCATAGGCGTGGTCGCCGCGTGGTCGAGGTAGGTCACGTCTGTAGAGGGTAGCCGCAGCCTGGACGCCTCAGCTGGGCTCACCGGGGCCGAGCGGCCCCACCAGGGATGACCGGGAGGATCGGCACAGCGTGGCCCTCAGAAGTCGCCGGCCCGGCTGCGAAGGTCGGTGAGCAGGTCCACGAGCTCGCGGACCCCGTTCTCGGGCAGACCGGGATCGGCGAACACGCTCTCGTTGAGCTTCTCGGTGGCCGCGAGCGCCGTCGCGCGACCGTCGTCGGTGATTTCGGCGAGGATGGCCCGCCGGTCGGTCGGATGCGGCTGGCGGCGAACCTGGCCACGGGCCTCCAGCCGGTCGACGGCACTGGTGACGCTGGTCGGGTGGACCTGGAGCAGGCTGCCGATGCGGCTGAGCGGCAACGAGCCCCGGCGGCTGAAGAGCAGCAGCATCAACAGCTCGTAACGGGCGAACGTCAGATCAAGCGGACGCAGGATCTCGTCGACGCGGGCGAGCAGGATCTGCTGCGCACGCATCAACGAGGTGACCGCGGCCATGCCGTCCGCCACCCCGCCCCACCCGTGCGCCGTCCACTGCCGGTGTGCCTCCGCGATCGGGTCGGTCGGAAGCGGCTTCGGCGGCGACACGAGGGCGGTACTCCAAAAGATCGCGGGGCGGACGAGCGGATGAATGGCGCTGTCCACTATGCCATTCCCACGTGCCATTCGCGGACCTTGGCAACAGGCGGGGCCCGCCGGCGCAGTGTGCCGGTGGCTCGGCTCGTCCACAACCACGTGCCGAGCCACCGGCGCCGGGCGTACAACATCTTCACGCGATGATGACGATGTAGCCGATGACCGATGTGGCGGATGATGGTCACGGCTGCGCGACCGCGCTGCCGCAGCACGTCAACGCCGCCGGAGGTGGCTAGATGTTTCGGCGATACTGCCCGCCGACTTCGAAGAACGCCGCGCTGATCTGACCGAGCGAACACACCCGCACCGCGTCCATCAAGGCGGCAAAGGTATTGCCACCCGCTGTCGCGACCTTCCGCAGACGGTCGAGCGCCAGGGCGGCCTCGGCCGCGTTGCCTGAGGTGAACTCCTCGAGCCGGCGCAGCTGTGACTGCTTCTCCTCCTCGGTGGCCCGGGCCAGCTCGAGCTGGTGTGCGACCTCCTCGTCGTCGTCCGGGCCGAGGAAGGTGTTGACCCCGATGATCGGCAGCGAACCGTCGTGCTTGCGCCGTTCGTAGAGCATCGACTCGTCCTGGATGCGGCCACGCTGGTATCCGGTCTCCATCGCCCCGAGAACGCCACCACGCTCCGAGATCCGCTCGAACTCGGCGAGGACGGCCTCCTCGACGAGGTCGGTGAGCTCATCGATCACGAACGAGCCCTGCAGGGGGTTCTCGTTCCCGGCAAGCCCCCATTCCTGATCAATGATCATCTGGATCGCCAGCGCACGCCGGACCGACCGCTCGGTGGGCGTGGTGACCGCCTCGTCGTAGGCATTGGTGTGCAGGCTGTTGCAGTTGTCATAGATCGCACACAGAGCCTGCAGAGTCGTCCGGATGTCGTTGAAGTTCATCTCGCGCGCGTGCAGCGAACGGCCCGAGGTCTGCACGTGGTACTTGAGCTTCTGCGAGCGCTCCGACGCACCGTAGCGCTCGCGCATGGCCACCGCCCAGATGCGCCTGGCGACCCGGCCGATCACGCTGTACTCGGCGTCCATGCCGTTGGAGAAGAAGAACGAAAGATTCGGGGCGAAGTCGTCGATGTTCATGCCGCGCGCCAGGTACGCCTCGACGTAGGTGAAACCGTTCGCGAGCGTGAACGCCAGCTGGCTGATCGGGTTCGCCCCGGCCTCCGCGATGTGGTAGCCGGAGATCGACACCGAGTAGAAGTTGCGCACCTGGTTGGCGATGAACCATTCCTGCATGTCGGCCATGCACCGCAGCGCGAACTCGGTCGAGAAGATGCAGGTGTTCTGGCCCTGGTCCTCCTTGAGGATGTCCGCCTGGACCGTGCCACGCACGTTCGCCAGCGCCCAGGCGGCGGCCTCGGCGGCCTCGGCCGCCCGGGGCTCACGGCCATGCTCCACCCGGAAGAGGTCGAGCCGCTGGTCGACCGCCGTGGTCAGGAACATCGCCAGAACGGCCGGCGCCGGCCCGTTGATCGTCATCGAGACACTGGTCGTCGGCGCGCACAGATCGAAGCCGGCGAACAGCGTCTTCATGTCATCCAGCGTGGCGACGGACACACCTGAGGTACCGATCTTCCCGTAGACGTCGGGCCGGGCACCCGGATCACGTCCGTAAAGGGTCACCGAGTCAAAGGCTGTGCTGAGCCGAGTGGCCGGCGAATCCGCCGAGAGGAGGTGGAAGCGCCGGTTGGTCCGAAACGGGTCGCCCTCCCCGGCGAACATGCGCGCCGGAGCCTCACCAACCCGTTTGAAGGGAAAGACCCCGGCGGTGAACGGAAACAGCCCCGGCAGGTTCTCCCGCCGGCGGAACCGCACAAGCCGGGCGTCGTCGTCTATCTCCGGAACGGCCACCCGTGGCAGTGAGGTTCCGGAGAGAGTGGTGCGTACCAGCGGAGTGCGGATCTCCCGGCCGCGCACGGTGTAGACCATCTCGTCGCCGGAACGCTCCGCGCGCAGCGCGGGCCAGGACTCGATCAGGTCCCGCGTCTCGGCATCGAGGCGCGACTCGGCGGCATCCCGCAGGCTTCGCAGCAACCGCAGGTCCGGCTGCTCGGCCTGCCCGGCCAGCTCCTGCCCGGCCCGGTCCGGCCCGGTGCCCTGCTGATGCGCCTCGAGCTCGGCGATCGCGGTGGCCAGGTGCTCGCGACGACGTGCCAGCACCGCCTGTGCCTCCGTGTGGGCGTGGTAGCCACGGACAGCATCCGCGATCTCCGCGAGATAGCGGACCCGGGCCGGCGGAACGACCGTGGTCAGACCACTGGATACCCGTACCTCCACGGGTTCCAGCGCGCCCTGCTTCAGCTCCAGACCACGCTCACCGAGGAGGTCGCGCAGGTAGAAGTACAGCGCCGTGACGCCATCGTCGTTGAAGCGGGCCGCGGAGGTGCCGAAGACCGGCATCTCCTCCCACTCCGCGCCGAACTCCTCCCGATTGCGGACCATCTGACGCGCGACATCGCGCCGCGCGTCCTCGGCACCACGGCGCTCGAACTTGTTGACGGCCACCGCGTCCGCGAAGTCGAGCATGTCGATCTTTTCAAGCTGGGACGACGCCCCGTACTCGGGCGTCATGACATACAGGGAGACGTCGCAGAAAGGCACAATGGCCGCGTCGCCCTGGCCGATTCCGGGGGTCTCGACGATCACCAGGTCATAGCCCGCCACCTTGCAGGCCGACACGATGTCGGCGAACTGCTCCGGCAGCTCCCGCCCGGCCTTTCGCGTTGCCAGCGACCGGAAGAAGGTCAGCGACACGTCACCGCCCGGCCTCGGCCCCGCCGGCTCGAGGCCGGCATCCGGCCGCATCGCCAGCGCGTTCATCCTGATCCGGTCGCCGAGCAGCGCTCCGCCGCCGCGTCGCCGCGTCGGGTCGACGGCCAGTACCGCGATCCGCAGCGAATCGCTCTGATCGAGCCGGAAGCGTCGCAGCACCTCGTCGGTGAGCGAGGACTTGCCTGATCCACCCGTGCCCGTGATGCCGAGGACCGGCACCGGCGGCCGGTCGGCGGCCGCCGCATCCCGGACGGCAGCGGCAAAGGCGCCATCCCGAGAACTCTCGAGCACGGTGATCGCCCGGGCCAGCGCGGCATCGCCGCCGGACCGCAGATCTCCCAGTGCCGGCGTGACCGCCGCCAGGTCCACATCGCTTTCCCGGACGATCCTGTTGACCATGAGGGCCAGCCCGAGCCGCCGGCCGTCCTCCGGGGAGAAGATCCGTGCCACGCCACGCGAGTGCAGAAGATCGATCTCCTCCGGAACGATGACACCGCCACCGCCGCCGTAGACCCGCACGTGCCCGGCGCCGCGCTCGCGCAGCCGCTCGACGAGATAGCTGAAGTACTCGACGTGGCCGCCCTGGTAGGAGGAGATCGCGACCGCCTGCGCGTCCTCCTGGATGGCGGCCGTCACGATCTCATCGACCCCGCGGTCATGCCCGAGGTGAATCACCTCCGCACCCTGCGCCTGGAGGATGCGCCGCATGATGTTGATCGCGGCGTCATGACCGTCGAACAGAGCTGCCGCGGTGACGACCCGCACCGGCCCGGTGGGCACGTGCAACGACGGGATCTCCTGCTCCGCCTCCGCCGCGGTAACTGCGCTCATGGCCACGCTCCCTGGACGACGCTCGGCTGCCACCGATGCCACCGACTCCCGCTGGCACGTCCGATAGTAGGACGTCCATGGAGTTGGGGCCAACCGTGCCGCTGTCGACCGCGTCTCAGGGGCTGCGGACCTCGGGGTGGTCTGAAGCGCGCCACGCGTGGGGCAACGGTTCACCGGGCCTCGGCTGCGTGCCCCGCGTGGAACGTGACAGAACGCGAAAATGCCGATGGGGTTGCCCCCGGCCACAAGACCAGAAACAACCCCATCGGAAAGAAGTCCGGCGGCGTCCTACTCTCCCACGCGGTCCCCCACGCAGTACCATCGGCGCTGAAGGGCTTAGCTACCGGGTTCGGAATGGAACCGGGCGTTTCCCCTTCGCCAAAGCCACCGAAACACCATCAGACCCGACCCTCCGGTCGCAGCCCGAGAACCGCACAGTGGACGCAAAACAGCAGAATCATATGTAGTCAAGCCCTCGGCCTATTAGTACCGGTCAGCTCCATGCGTCACCGCACTTCCACCTCCGGCCTATCAACCCGATCATCTAGTCGGGGGCCTTACCAGGCTACCCTGTGGGAGACCTCATCTTGAAGCGAGCTTCCCGCTTAGATGCTTTCAGCGGTTATCCCTTCCGAACGTAGCCAACCAGCCATGCCCTTGGCAGAACAACTGGCACACCAGAGGTTCGTCCGTCCCGGTCCTCTCGTACTAGGGACAGCCCTTCTCAAGTCTCCTGCGCGCGCGGCGGATAGGGACCGAACTGTCTCACGACGTTCTAAACCCAGCTCGCGTACCGCTTTAATGGGCGAACAGCCCAACCCTTGGGACCTACTCCAGCCCCAGGATGCGACGAGCCGACATCGAGGTGCCAAACCTTGCCGTCGATATGGACTCTTGGGCAAGATCAGCCTGTTATCCCCGGGGTACCTTTTATCCGTTGAGCGACGGCGCTTCCACAAGCCACCGCCGGATCACTAGTCCCTGCTTTCGCACCTGCTCGACATGTCTGTCTCACAGTCAAGCTCCCTTGTGCACTTGCACTCAACACCTGATTGCCAACCAGGCTGAGGGAACCTTTGGGCGCCTCCGTTACCCTTTAGGAGGCAACCGCCCCAGTTAAACTACCCACCTGACACTGTCCCTGATCCGGATCACGGACCGAGGTTAGACATCCAGTACGACCAGAGTGGTATTTCAACAACGACTCCACCGGAACTGGCGTCCCAGCTTCACAGTCTCCCACCTATCCTACACAAACCGAACCGAACACCAATATCAAGCTGTAGTAAAGGTCCCGGGGTCTTTCCGTCCTGCCGCGCGTAACGAGCATCTTTACTCGTAGTGCAATTTCGCCGAGTCTGTGGTTGAGACAGTAGGAAAGTCGTTACGCCATTCGTGCAGGTCGGAACTTACCCGACAAGGAATTTCGCTACCTTAGGATGGTTATAGTTACCACCGCCGTTTACTGGCGCTTAAGTTCTGAGCTTCGCCCCGAAGAGCTAACCCGTCCCCTTAACGTTCCAGCACCGGGCAGGCGTCACTCCGTATACATCGTCTTACGACTTCGCACGGAGCTGTGTTTTTAGTAAACAGTCGCTTTCCCCTGGTCTCTGCGGCCCCTCCCCGCTTCGGAGGCAAAGCTCCTACACAGGAAGTGGCCCCCCTTCTCCCGAAGTTACGGGGGCATTTTGCCGAGTTCCTTAACCACAGTTCACTCGCACGCCTCGGTATTCTCTACCTGACCACCTGTGTCGGTTTAGGGTACGGGCGGCCCTGACACTCGCTAGAGGCTTTTCTCGGCAGCATGGAATCACCCACTTCGCCACAATCGGCTCGGCATCAGGTCTCAGGCACACAAGACGCGGATTTGCCTACGTCTCGCCCTACACCCTTGCCCCAGGAAAACCACCTCCTGGGTTGGACTATCCTCCTGCGTCACCCCATCGCTTGCCTACTACTGGCCAGGATCCCGACCAGCCCAAGCCCCACCCGAAAGCAGAACAAGAACCAGAACGGTTAGCACAACCAGGTTCAGCATGGGCGCGTCAGCGCCGGTACGGGAATATCAACCCGTTGTCCATCGACTACGCCTGTCGGCCTCGCCTTAGGTCCCGACTCACCCTGGGCGGAAAAGCCTGCCCCAGGAACCCTTGGTCATTCGGCGGACGGGATTCTCACCCGTCATTCGCTACTCATGCCTGCATTCTCACTCGTGTAGCGTCCACGACTGGGTCACCCCGCCGCTTCACTCGCCACACGACGCTCCCCTACCCATACACAACGTGTATGCCGCAGCTTCGGCGGTGCGCTTGAGCCCCGCTACATTGTCGGCGCGGAATCACTTGACCAGTGAGCTATTACGCACTCTTTCAAGGGTGGCTGCTTCTAAGCCAACCTCCTGGTTGTCTATGCGACTCCACATCCTTTTCCACTTAGCGCACGCTTAGGGGCCTTAGCTGGCGATCTGGGCTGTTTCCCTCTCGACTACGAAGCTTATCCCCCGCAGTCTCACTGCCACGCTTCACTTACCGGCATTCGGAGTTTGGCTGACTTCAGTAAGCTTGTGGGCCCCCTAGGCCATCCAGTGCTCTACCTCCGGCAAGAAACACGCAACGCTGCACCTAAATGCATTTCGGGGAGAACCAGCTATCACCGAGTTTGATTGGCCTTTCACCCCTACCCACAGCTCATCCCCCAGGTTTTCAACCCTGGTGGGTTCGGTCCTCCACACGGTCTTACCCGCGCTTCAACCTGGCCATGGGTAGATCACTCGGCTTCGGGTCTTGGACATGCGACTCAACGCCCTATTCGGACTCGCTTTCGCTACGGCTACCCCACACGGGTTAACCTCGCCACACACCGCAAACTCGCAGGCTCATTCTTCAAAAGGCACGCGGTCACCAGGCTCCGAAAAGCCCAGCCCCCACGGATTGTAGGCACACGGTTTCAGGTACTATTTCACTCCCCTCCCGGGGTACTTTTCACCTTTCCCTCACGGTACTAGTCCGCTATCGGTCACCAGGGAGTATTTAGGCTTAGCGGGTGGTCCCGCCAGATTCACACGGAATTTCACGGGCTCCGTGCTACTTGGGAAACTGTTCAGGAGACGTGCCGTTTTCACCTACAGGGCTGTTACCCTCTATGGCGGTCCATTCGCATGACCTTCGGCTAACAACACGCTTTCTTACTCCTCGACAGGACGGCAGCCCTGCCCGAACAGTCCCACAACCCCAGCCACGCAACGCCTGCCGGCTATCACACGAAACTGGTTTAGCCTCATCCGCTTTCGCTCACCACTACTCGCGGAATCACGGTTGTTTTCTCTTCCTGTGGGTAATGAGATGTTTCACTTCCCCACGTTCCCTCCACATGCCCTATGTGTTCAGGCACGGGTGACAGGATTTAAAGCCCTGCCGGGTTTCCCCATTCGGAAATCCTCGGATCACAGCTCGGTTGACAGCTCCCCGAGGCATATCGCAGCCTCCCACGTCCTTCATCGGCTCCTGGTGCCAAGGCATCCACCGTGCGCCCTTAATAACTTGGCCACAAAGATAAAGATGCTCGCGTCCACTGTGCAGTTCTCAAACTACGAACGGAAACCAGTCGCGCCCGTGAGACCAACCACCCAACACGGATAGCGGTATCCCACACGAACCAGCCCGCACACCCACCCCGGCAGCCACAGGCCAACCAGGGCGGGGACGTACACGAGGGCATCTCACTCCCTCAAAACCCAACAGCGTACCGATCCTTCAGGAAGACCCAGCCCCAGGAACACACAGGAACCCAGAACACCAGACCAACCCGGCAGAACAAGTCAGCGTTCCACACCCATGAGCACACCAGACCAGCCATCCGACCGGCCTTCGCTCTGCGCCAGGCACCCACCCACTACAGGCAAAGCACCCAACCAGAAAGCTCCTTAGAAAGGAGGTGATCCAGCCGCACCTTCCGGTACGGCTACCTTGTTACGACTTCGTCCCAATCGCCGGTCCCACCTTCGACGGCTCCCCCCACAAGGGTTGGGCCACCGGCTTCGGGTGTTACCGACTTTCGTGACGTGACGGGCGGTGTGTACAAGGCCCGGGAACGTATTCACCGCAGCATTGCTGATCTGCGATTACTAGCGACTCCGACTTCACGGGGTCGAGTTGCAGACCCCGATCCGAACTGAGACCGGCTTTTTGGGATTCGCTCCACCTCACGGTATCGCAGCCCTTTGTACCGGCCATTGTAGCATGTGTGCAGCCCAGGACGTAAGGGGCATGATGACTTGACGTCATCCCCACCTTCCTCCGAGTTGACCCCGGCAGTCTCCTATGAGTCCCCGCCATGACGCGCTGGCAACATAGGACAAGGGTTGCGCTCGTTGCGGGACTTAACCCAACATCTCACGACACGAGCTGACGACAGCCATGCACCACCTGTGCAGAGCCCCTAAGGACCCCATATCTCTACAGGATTTCTCTGCATGTCAAGCCCTGGTAAGGTTCTTCGCGTTGCATCGAATTAAGCCACATGCTCCGCCGCTTGTGCGGGCCCCCGTCAATTCCTTTGAGTTTTAGCCTTGCGGCCGTACTCCCCAGGCGGGGCGCTTAATGCGTTAGCTGCGGCACGGAGGCCGTGGAAGGTCCCCCACACCTAGCGCCCAACGTTTACGGCGTGGACTACCAGGGTATCTAATCCTGTTCGCTCCCCACGCTTTCGCTCCTTAGCGTCAGTTCCGGCCCAGAGACCCGCCTTCGCCACCGGTGTTCCTCCTGATATCTGCGCATTTCACCGCTACACCAGGAATTCCAGTCTCCCCTACCGGACTCTAGCCTGCCCGTATCGACTGCAGGCCCGGGGTTGAGCCCCGGGTTTTCACAGCCGACGCGACAGGCCGCCTACGAGCTCTTTACGCCCAATAATTCCGGACAACGCTTGCACCCTACGTATTACCGCGGCTGCTGGCACGTAGTTGGCCGGTGCTTCTTCTGCAGGTACCGTCACTCTCGCTTCGTCCCTGCTGAAAGAGGTTTACAACCCGAAGGCCGTCATCCCTCACGCGGCGTCGCTGCGTCAGGCTTTCGCCCATTGCGCAATATTCCCCACTGCTGCCTCCCGTAGGAGTCTGGGCCGTGTCTCAGTCCCAGTGTGGCCGATCGCCCTCTCAGGCCGGCTACCCGTCGTCGCCTTGGTAGGCCATTACCCCACCAACAAGCTGATAGGCCGCGGGCCCATCCCAAGCCAATAAATCTTTCCACACCACCAGATGCCCAGCAGTGTCATATCCGGCATTAGCCCCGGTTTCCCGGAGTTATTCCAGAGCTTGGGGCAGGTTGCCCACGTGTTACTCACCCGTTCGCCGCTAGGAGCAAGCTCCTCGCTCGACTTGCATGTGTTAAGCACGCCGCCAGCGTTCGTCCTGAGCCAGGATCAAACTCTCCATCAATGCTTGAAAGAGATGGCCGGGCCGCCAAGCCCAACCGATCCTGGCAAGACAGATCCTCGTAAGATCGTCTGTCATTGCCAAAGGAATTTCCCACCACAACCAGAACATTAAGCCCTGGCCATGGACGGGGGTTTAAAACTAAATGGCACTGACTATTCGGTACGCTGTTGAGTTCTCAAGGAGCAGATGCAACCAGAGGTGCTTTTCGGCGTTTCCGGTGCGTCTTCAACTTACTCGGTATTTCCGGCCGGTGTCAAATCGCCGTGTTTCGCGACTTTCCGCCCTGCCTTTGCCTCATCCGGTCCGGCCTTTCGGCCCCGGCTGCGGCGACTCGGTTAAAGTACCGGGCGTTTCGGGCTTGTGTCAAATCGCCGTGTTTCGCGATTCTGCCACTTTGCCTTTGCCTCATCCGGTCCGGCCTATCGGCCCCGGCTGCGGCGACTCGGTGAAGTTACCGATGCTTTCGGGTTTGTGTCAAATCGCTCCGGACTCGCCGGCGACTGCCACTCTTTCCAACCTTACCGCACTGTTTTCGGGCTCTGTCCTCGGGGGGTCTGCGCCCCCTCGGAGGATCCTGGGCCCGCCAACCATCGGTTCTTCCGTTCCGATCAGGCGGTAAGGAGGAACTATACACGAGGGATCCGGGGTGTGAACGCACCCCGCCCGCCACATGCATCGCCGGCCTACCGGGCCTCGCGCAACGGCCGCCCACCCGGCGCTCGCGGCCCCCGGTCGCCCCGCCGAGCGACCTCCGGGCGCAGCCGGCCGATCCGCACGACGCGCTGCCCCGGTCCGCGCCGAATGTGTGAACAGTCCGTTCCGATGAACGTGCGGACGCCGAATCCGCTACAAACCCACCGGTGTGCGGACGTCGGCCAGGGCGGATCGCGGTGAGATCCCCACGGATGGTTCAGCGGCTCGAACGGCCTACCGGCGCGAGCGGTCGCCCGCCAGCTCTGGTCGCTGCGCCGCCCAGCGCGCCCAGGCGGCCAACGCCTCGTACAGGCGCGCGCCGCCCTCTATCGCGATACGCAGTGACCTCTGTTGTGGCGTGTCCGGCACATTTCCGTGGTCGGCGGCGTCGGCGTACGTCCGGTACCTGCTGGCCGCGGCGGCGAAGAAGTCGGCCTCCCGCACCAGATGGGCGTTGAGGTCACCCGGGTCCATCAGCCAGAAGAAGAAGGACCGCAGCAGGGGCTGCAGCCGAGTGGTGTGATCGACCTCGGACGGTTCGCTCAGCCAACGCCGGATCTCGGCCAGGCCGGCGTCGGTGATGCGGTAGGCCTTGCGGCCACGCGGTCCCTCACTGTCGATCTCGATGAGCCCGTCGCTGGCGAGGCGGCTCAGCTCGCCGTAGATCTGGGGATGCCCGGCCGGCCAGACTGCCCCCAGCACCTGCTCGAACCGTCGGGTGAGGTCGTAGCCACTGGCCGGCCCTTCGGCCAGCAGGCCCAGCAGCCCGTGACGTAGTGACACTCAGATACCTCCCGCCGCCCCATCGCTACGTAGCGTAACCGAGAAGCTGTCGGTGAGGGGCTGAGATGAGGCTGCGAAGAGCTGAGCGGAGTCAGTAACGCCGACGGCCGGGTGCGGGCCCCCTGTCCGGAGGAACCACACCCGGCCGTCCTGCCCGCCCGGGCCGTCGATGCGGCCGGCCGGACACAGCACCGGATCGGGCGATCAGCCCGCCTTGTGCTTCTCGATCTCCGTGGTGAGCTGCGGGACGACGTTGAACAGGTCGCCGACCAGCCCGTAGTCCGCGAACTCGAAGATCGGGGCCTCGGGGTCCTTGTTGATGGCCACGATCGTCTTCGAGGTCTGCATACCGGCCCGGTGCTGGATCGCCCCGGAGATGCCGACCGCGATGTAGAGCTGCGGCGACACGGTCTTGCCGGTCTGGCCGACCTGGTTCTGGTGCGGGTACCACCCGGCGTCGGTCGCGGCGCGCGAGGCACCGACGGCGGCACCGAGCGTGTCCGCCAGCTTCTCGACCAGGCCGAAGTGCTCGGCGGCACCGAGACCACGCCCACCGGAGACCACAACCTGCGCCTCGGTGAGGTCGGGCCGGCCCGACTTGGCCTCGACGACACGGTCCACGATCTTCGCGCCCTTGGCGGCGTCGGAGATCGCGATGTCGACCGTGGTCTCCGCCGGAGTCGACGGCGCGGCCTCCGGCGCGGTGGAGTTCGGACGAACGACGACGATCGGGGTGCCCTTGGTGACCTTCGAGCTGACGATCGTCGAACCGCCGAAGATGCCCTGGGTGGCCGTGAGGTCCGGGGCCAGCGCGGTCGCGTCCCAGATCAGGCCCGAGTCCGTCCGGGCGGCGGTGCGGGCCGCGACCTCGCGGGAGTCCGGCGTCGCGGCGGCCAGCACGGCGACCGGCGACGTGTCGGCGACCAGCTTCGACAGGACCTCGGCCGCGGGCGCGCCGATGAAGTTCGCGACGTCGTCGGACTCGACCACGTAGATCTTCGCGGCGCCGTACTGGGCCAGGTAGTCCTTCGCCTTCGCGAGGGTGCCCGGGGCGCCCAGGAACACCGCCGACGGCTCGCCCAGGGTGCGGGCCAGGGTCAGCAGCTCGGCCGTGACCTTCTTCGGCTCACCGTCGGTGTGCTCGACGAGAACAAGTACTTCAGCCATCGAACAGCCTTCCTCAGATGAGCTTCTGCGCCGCGAGGAACGAAGCGACCTTCGCGCCGCCGTCGCCCTCGTCCTTGACGATGGTGCCACTCTGCCGCGGCGGTGCCGGCTGCGACTCAACGACCGTGGAGGCGGCGCCGGCGAGGCCGACCGAGGCCGCGTCCAGGCCGGCGTCCGCCGCCGAGAGCTTGGTCAGCGGCTTCTTCTTGGCCGCCATGATGCCCTTGAACGACGGGTAGCGCGGCTGGTTGATCTTCTCAACCACGCCGACGACCGCGGGGAGAGCCGCCTCGACCAGGGCGTAGCCGTTGTCGGCGAGGCGCTCCACCGTGACCTTGCCCGCGCCCGGGTCGACCGTGACCTTGCGGGCCTGGGTGAGCTGCGGAAGCCCAAGCCGCTCCGCAAGCAGGGCACCCATCACACCGCCACGGGCGTCGGAGGCCTCCGACGACGTGATGACGAGGTCGGGCGAAAGGGTGGAGATCACCTTGGCGAGCGCGGCGGAGGTGGCGAGCGCGTCCGAGCCGTGCAGCGAGTCGTCGCTGAGGTGAACCGCCTTGTCCGCACCCATCGACAGCGCCTTGCGGATCGTCTCGACGGCCTTCTCGGGCCCCATCGTGACGACCGTCACCTCGCCGCCGTGGGCTTCCTTGATCTTCAGAGCCTCTTCGACCCCGTACTCGTCCATCTCGTTCATGACGTTGTCGACGCTCTTGCGGTCGACGGTCTTGTCCGAGGCGTCGAGCTTCTTCTCCGCCCAGGTATCGGGAACCTGCTTGACGGTAACGACGATGTTCACGCCTTGGGGCCTCCGTAGCCAGCAAAATCGATGTCGCTCCTCCCCGCATCGTCGCATCTGACGCGCGCACGTGCCCGATGATCCCGGCCCCGGCACAGCGGCCCCCGGGGCCGTTCCCCGGGGCGCCCGCGCCCCCTGGACGACATCCGCGGACATGGACCGGACGACCGGAACACGCCACACCAACGGGATGTCCCTACACAGTCAGGAGATTCCCACCGGATACCGCTGGCGCGGCCGGGATGACGGCAGTCGGCTCCACCTTCGACCAGGGCGTGGAACTGTGAGGTGCCACATACCGCGGGCCACCATGTCGCCCACCCTTCCCGCCGTCGGCGGTGCGGGCGCAGAAAGTACAAGGGTCCCCAGTCCCGGCATGACCGTGCATTGTGTCCCTCTAATGCACACCCCCTTCCTAAATGCGTGACCGATCGGCTACTTTCTGCCCTGTGAGGTCGTCGCGGGCCGACAACGGAGGCCCTCCGGCCACGCCCACGTAGACGGGGGAGACGTAGACATGGTCACGGACGAGCTCACTGCCAAGGCGTCCCCGGAGCAGCGGCGGCCGGGGAATCCGGGCCGGTCGGGCCGCACCTCCACGGGGCCGGAGAAACAGGCCGGCGCGCCGCGGCAGTCGGCGACACGCCCAGCGGCGGGAGCGCCGCGGCAGCCCGCCGTCAGCAGCACCGCCGCTACCACCAAAGCCGGCACCACGGCCGGGACCTCCGCGGCCGGGACCTCCGCAGGTGGCGCCTCCGCAGCTGGGACCACAGCGGCTGGGACCACAGCGACCGGAGCCACCGCGACCGACCGCGATCCGGCCGCACCGGGTCTGTTCGCCCGCCTGCTGGCCGAGGCCGGGATCTCCGACACCCGCTTCGCCCGCCAGGTCAACAACCGCGCCAGAACACAGCGCCGCGTCGAGCTCGGGCTCGCCCGGACCACCGTCGGCCACTGGCGGCGCGGCATGAAGCCGCGGGACCCGATGGTCGCGGAGCTGGCCGCCGCCGAGCTCTCCGCCGTGGTCGGCTATCCGGTTCCGCCGGCCGACCTCGGCTGGCGAGGCGAGGGCTACGAACGCGACGACCTGGGCCTCGCCGTCGCAGACCTGCCTGACGACACCCTGAGAACACTCGCGGGACTTTCAGGACGAGACATGCGGCGACGTGACGTGCTCCACGACGGGGCGGCGTTCGCCGCCACCGCCTTCGCCGACCCGGTTCTTTCCAGCCTGACCGGTGTCATCAGCCGCATCACCGGTGACACACCCGCGTCCCCGTCCGGGGGCGCGATGATCCGGGACATGACGGCGACCTTCCGCCGGCTCGACGCCCGGTTCGGCAGCAGCGAGATCCGCCCCCAGGTCGTCGCCTTCCTTCACGACCGGACCCGGGCCGCGGTGGACGGCCCCGCCGACACCGACACCTTCAGCGCCCTCGCCGAGCTGGCGCAGCTCAGCGGCTGGCTCGCCCAGGACTGCAACCGCCAGGCCCTCGCGCAGCGTTACTACATCCAGGCGCTGAGCCTCGCCGAGCACGCCGAGGACGTCATGATGGCCGGCAGGGTTCTTTCGGCCATGAGCGACCAGGCCGCCGCGCTGGGGCACCATCGGCACAGCCTGGCGCTCGCCCGCGCGGCCATCGACCGGGCCGCGCGGCAGTCGGCACCCCCCGTCCAGGCGATGCTGCAGGACCGGCTGGCCTGGGCCCTGGCCCGAAACGGCGACGAGTCGGGCTGCATGCGCGCGCTCGCGGAGATGGAACGGGTGATCTCGCGGGAGCCGGGCGAGGCGCCGTCCTGGGCCGGGCATTACAACTCCGGCGACGTCGCCGAGTGCCAGGGCCACTGCTTCATGCTGCTGGGAAAGTCCGCCGTCGCGGAGCAACGGCTGCTGGAGGCGCGCTACCTGCAGGGCGAGGCCCGCGCCCGCAGCCGTGCCTACGCCGAGGCGGACCTCGCGCTGTCCTACCTGCGGCGGCCGCGGCCCGATCTGGAAGCGGCGATCGAGGCCGGCTACCAGGCAGTCGAACTGGCCGGGTCGGTCTCGTCGACCCGAATCACCAACAAGCTCACCGAGCTGGACGAGGCGATCGCCGGATTCTCCAAGGTGGTCGCCGCGCGCGAATGGCGCAACCGGGTCAGCGACGTGGTGGATCGCGGCCGGGAGCACCCGCGGGTCAGCTCGGCCTGACCGGCCGCCAGGGCTGACCGGCCGCCAGACCCGCCCACGCACTCCCCCAGGCCCGCCGCAGCCGCGAAACGACCACGGCGGAACGACCACGGCGAACTCGCACCGGACGCTCCGGTCCGACCCGCGGCGGATGCTCCGTCCGACCCACTGCCGGGCGCTACGCGGTGACCAGTCACGCTTGTCAGGTGAGTCTCGCGAAGGACGTCGGCCGGCGCCTGGGCCTGCGCGCCCCCTCAGCAGGCGGCCGCCGGGCCGCCGGTGGCGACGGCGACGGCGACCGGCCAGGCGGAACAGGTGGCACGGGCGGCGCCGGTGGCACACCGGCGGTCCCCGCCGTCGGACCGACCGGTGCCGGCGGCGGCCGGGGCGGTACCAGCCGCGGCGGTACCAGCGGTGGCGGTTCGGGCGGCCCGGCGGGGCGGCGCGGGGGCGCCGGGGGAAGCGGTGGCACCGCACCGTCCACGGTGACGGGGCGGGAGCTGCTGGTCGCCGCCGCGTGGCTCGTCACGGCGGCTCTCGCCATCATCGCGGTCGGGCGGCTCGTCCACCTCGACGACGCGATCACCTGGCCCTACACGGTGGCCAACGCGCTGACGCCGTTGCTCTATCTGCCCGTGTACGCCGCCCTGGCCATCGGCTTCGCGCTGCGGCGCGGCCGCCTCATGATGCTCTGCGGCCTGGTCGCGGTGGCACACCTGTTCTGGGCGGTACCGGAGCTCTTCCCGGGTGGTCCGGAGAACGCCCCACAGGGCTCGGCCCGGCTGCGGGTGATGACGGCGAACCTGCTGTACCACAACGCCGAGGCGGGCCGCCTCGGTGACCAGATCCGCCGCGCCAGCCCGGACGTCCTCGTCCTCGTCGAGCTCTCGCCGCTGACGCTGACGAAGCTGCGCGATTCGGGTGCGCTCGCGGACTACCGCTATTCCGAGGTCCACCCCCAGGAGGGCGCTTTCGGCGCGGCGGTGTTCTCCCGGTTCCCGCTCTCGGACGCGGCGACGCCCGAGGTCGCCGGGTACGCCTCGCTGCGGGCGACGGTGCGGGTCGACGAGCGCCGGTCGTTCGTCGTCCACGCCGTGCACACCATCGCGCCGACGAGCGGGGAGTACGCGCGGGCGTGGCGCGACCAGCTCGACCACCTGCGGGCGGAGGTGGCGGCGTCCAGGCTCCCGGTTGTTCTCGCCGGGGACTTCAACGCGACCCGTGACAACCGGCCGCTGCGCGAGCTGATCTCCGCCGGGGTACGCGACGCGCATGACGTCGTGGGCGCGGGGTGGACCCCGACCTGGAACGCGAGCATGTTCGCGGTTCCGCCGATCGCCCGGATCGACCACATCCTGGCCTCACCGGCCTTCGCGATCACCGGCTACCAGGTCGGCTCCGAGTTCGGCAGTGATCACAAGCCGGTACTCGCCGACCTGGCCATGCGCTGAGCGCAGGCCGCGCACCGCAGTCCCACCCGGCCCGCGGGCTTCGGGCTGCGGCTCCGACTGGCGCTGCTACCGGACACGATCTGAGGACTTTGGTCGTCACAACGACCAAAGTCCTCAGATCTTCGGATGGACCAGGCCCCCGAGGACCGGTCTACCGCCCGACGAAGTCGGCCTTGCCGGGGCCGTTCGCGATGAACGAGTCCATCCCCAGCCTGCGGTCCTCGGTGCCGAACAGGCCGACGAACAGGGCCGACTCCAGCCGCAACGCCTCGGAGAGGGCGAGCTCGGAGCCGTCGTCGATCGCCTGCTTCGCCGCCGCGAGGGCCAGCGCCGGGCCGGCCACATACCGCCCCGCCAGCCGCAGAGCCTCCGCGTACACCTCGTCGGCGGGCACGACCCGGTCGGCGAGGCCGATCGCCTCCGCCTCGGCGGCGCGCACCTGCCGGCCGCTGAACACCAGGTCCTTCGCGCGGGCCGGACCGACGAGCCGGGGCAGCCGCTGCGTGCCGCCGGCGCCGGGGATGACACCGAGCGTGATCTCCGGCAGGCCGACCTTGGCGTTGTCCGCGAAGACCCGGAAGTCGGCGCACAGCGCGAGCTCCAGCCCGCCGCCGAGGGCGTAGCCGGTGACGGCGGCGATGACCGGCTTCGGGATCCGCGCGATCAGCTCGAAGACACCGGTCAGGTCACGGACCCAGCTGGCGATGCCGGCGACGTCCAGCCCGGCCATCTCCTTGATGTCCGCCCCCGCGGCGAACACCTTCTCGCCGCCGTAAAGGACGACCGCACGGATGTCGCGACGTTCGGTGGCCTCCTGGACCGCGACCCGCAGGTCGGCGGTGAGCGCGGCGCTCAGCGCGTTCATCGGCGGACGATCCAGCCTGATCGTCCCGACTCCGTCGGCGACCTCCAGCCGCACGAGCGCCATCCCGAACCTCCACCTCGCCGTGAAACCGTGGGCCGCGCAACCGCACCGTGGCCGCGACCACAGCCGTGACCGTGACCGTGCCGTGACCCCTCGGGGACCTGGCAAACCCTAGCCGAGCCGGCCCCGTCGGCGGGGCGGACAGCGTCGAGGGTCACCGCTCGCCGTCGGTTCCATGGCAGCCGACGAAGGGCCACCCGCAGCCACCGGCCGCCACCTGTCTCCATCCGTCGCGTCTCCATCCGTCGCGCCCACCTCGGCCCGAGGCAGGCCGGCGGCGGCCGGTGCGATCACGGCGGGTAGGTGGCGAACCCCGGACCGCGTCGATCCGGACAAGGATCCAAGCAAGGAAGTGACGCATCTCACTTGTCTGACCGACAGGACACGTTTCCAGGACCAGCCGGCTCGCCCGCGTTAGCGTCGAAGCCATGATCCGTCCCGGCAGCGCGCAGTCGCTCGGCGTCCGCTGGGACGGGGCCGGCGTCAACATCGCCGTCGCCGCACCGCACGCCGAAGCCGTCGACTTCTGCCTCTTCGACGACCTGGACGGCACCGGCGAGCGCAGGCACCGGCTGCCCGAGCGGGATGGCGGGGTCTGGCACGGCTACCTCGACGGGGTCCGCCCGGGCCAGCTCTACGGCCTGCGCGCGCACGGCCCGTACGCGCCGGAGCTCGGCTACCGCTACAACCCGGCGAAACTGCTGCTCGACCCGTACGCGCGCCAGGTGACCGGCGACTTCGTGCCGCATCCGGCGGTGCACGGGTTCTCCGACGGTGATCCGTACGGGCGCGAACCGGACGACCGCGACTCGGCGCCGTATGTGCCGAAGGGCGTCGTCACCGGGACGGCCACCGGCCCCGACCCCACCGCGAACCGGCCGGGCATCCCGTGGTCCGACACGATCGTTTACGAGCTGCACGTCCGCGGCTTCACCCGGCGCCACCCCGCCGTGCCCGAGCCGCTGCGCGGAACCTACGCGGGCCTGGCGCACCCGGCGGTCATCGACCACCTGCGCCAACTCGGGGTCACCGCCGTCGAACTGCTGCCCGTCCACGCCCACATCTCCGAGATGTCGCTGCTCGAGCAGGGACTCACCAACTACTGGGGCTACAACACGCTGGGCTTCTTCGCCCCCCATCCGGGCTATGCGGCCACCGCGGACCCGGTGGGCGAGTTCCGCGCCATGGTCGCGGCGCTGCACGAGGCCGGCCTCGAAGTGCTGCTGGACGTCGTCTACAACCACACCGCCGAGGGCAACGAACGCGGGCCGACGCTGAGCCTGCGCGGGCTCGACAACGCCGAGTACTACCGGTTGGAGCCCAACGACCCACGGCGCTACCGCGATGTGACCGGCTGCGGCAACACCGTCGATCCGACGTCCCCCCATGCCGTGCAGCTCATCTGCGACTCGCTGCGGTACTGGGTCACCGAGATGGGGGTCGACGGGTTCCGGTTCGATCTCGCCACCGCGCTCGCCCGCGCCCCGGAGGGCTACGACCCCGGCGCTCCCCTGCTCACCGCGATCCACGCCGATCCGCTGCTGGGCTCGGTGAAGCTGATCGCGGAGCCCTGGGACCTGGGCTGGGCCGGCTACCAGGTCGGTGCGTTCCCCGCACCGTGGTCGGAGTGGAACGGCCGGTATCGCGACACGGTGCGGGACGTCTTCAGCGGGCGCACCGGCAGCGTCGCCGATCTCGGGTACCGCGTCACCGGCTCGTCCGACCTGTTCGAGCACGACGGCCGCCGGCCCTGGGCCTCGGTGAACTTCGTGACCGCGCACGACGGCTTCCCGCTCGCGGATCTCGTCTCGTACCGGGAGAAGCACAACGAGGCCAACCTCGAGGGCAACCGGGACGGCGAGTCGGAGAACCGGTCGGCGAACTTCGGCGCCGAAGGCCCGACCGACGACCCGCAGATCCTGGCCACCCGTCGGCGGGTACGGCGCGCGCTGATCAGCACGCTGCTGCTGTCCGCCGGCGTGCCGATGCTGGTGGCGGGCGACGAGCTGGGACGTTCGCAGCAGGGCAACAACAACGCCTACTGCCAGGACAACCCGGTCTCCTGGCTGGCCTGGCCGGCATGGTCCACGGACGTGCGGGCGCCGGCGGACAGGGAGACACCGGCGGACGGAGAGACACCAGAGGCTGGCCCGGCCCAGGATGGCCCGGACCCGGACAGTTCTGACCCGGACAGCTCCGGCCCAGCCGATGTGGACCCGGCCGGCTCGGACCCGGCGCTGCTCGCCCTGGTCAGCGGGCTCACCAGGCTGCGGCGGACGTCCCCGGTGCTGCGCCGGGAGCGGTTCTTCCGCGGTGGGGCGGTCGACGGCGACATCCTGCCGGACATCACCTGGCTGCGGGCGGACGGCGCGGTGATGTCACCGGCGGACTGGAACGCCCCACAGGTGGCGATCCTGGTGGCCCACCTGGCCGGTACGTCGATCGAGTGGTCCGATCCGGCCGGGCAGCCGATCGCCGGCGACAGCCTGCTGCTCGTGATCCATCCCGACGGCGTGGACGGACCGCTCGTGCTGCCCGGCGAACCGTGGGCCGCCGGCTACGAGCTGCTGCTGGACACCGCCGAGGACGACCTCGCCGGCTTCCCCGGCACGATCGACGCACCGCGGCGGTCGCTGGGCCCCGGGGAGACGCTGCTCGTCCGCGGCCACGCCGTCGTCGTCCTGCGGGCACTGCCCGCGCGCCGCGCCACGGTGATCCCCGCATCCGGTGCGGACACGGGGATCACCGAGCCAGGCGAGCCAGCAGCACAGCCCGAACAGCCCGAACAGCCCGGGCCAGCCGAGCAGCCCGGGCCGGCGGCGCAGTAGCGAACCTCGGTCAGGGGTTGGTGACCAGGCCCAGCTCGGCCGGGCTCGCGAGGAGCGGGTGGCGCGGCAGCACCCGCACCGTGTAGCCGAACGGACCGGTCCGCCCCAACGGGATGGTGCCCTCGAAGCGGTGGCCGTGGCCGCCCTCGCCCTCACCCTCACCCACCTCGCGCAGCGAGAGGGTGCTGGCGGTGAGGATGCGGTCGGTCTCGTCCACCCGGCCGTAGGAGGCGATCACGTCGACGTCTGCGAGGTCCAGGCCGCCGAGGTCGACGGTCGCCCGGACGACCAGGGACTGGCCCACCTGGGGGGTGTCGCCGAGTCCCGCGGAGTCGACGTTGAGCACCCGCACGCCCGACCAGCCCGCGCGCACGCGCTGCTTCCACGCCGCGAGATCACGGGCACCTGCCAGGTCATGCTCGGCCGTCTGGCTGGCGGAGCGGCCGGCCGGCACGTAGTAGCGCTCGACGTACTCGCGCACCATGCGGGTGGCCAGCACCTGCGGCCCGAGGGTCGACAGCGTGTGCTTGACCATCGCCGTCCACCGCGGCGGGTGGGCCGACGGCACCGGCCGGTCGTAGAAGCGCGCGGTGACGGTGTTCTCCAGCAGGTCGTACAGGGCCGCCGACTCGATGTCGTCGCGCCGGTCGGGGTCCTCCACACCGTCCGCGGTCGGGATCGCCCAGCCGTTCTGGCCGTCGAACATCTCGTCCCACCAGCCGTCCCGGATGGACAGGTTCAGGCAGCCGTTGAGGGCGGCCTTCATCCCGGACGTGCCGCACGCCTCCAGCGGGCGCAGCGGGTTGTTCAGCCAGACGTCGCTGCCGGCGTAGAGGTAGCGGGCCATGCCGATGTCGTAGTCCGGCAGGAAGACGATCCGGTGCCGCACGCCGGGGCTGTCGGCGAACTGCACGATCTGCTGGACGAGCAGCTTGCCGCCGTCGTCCGCGGGATGCGCCTTGCCGGCGATGACCATCTGGACGGGGCGCTCGGCGTGCAGCAGCAGGCGCTTGAGCCGCTCGGAGTCGCGCAGCATCAGGGTCAGCCGCTTGTAGGACGGCACCCGGCGGGCGAAGCCGATCGTGAGCACGTCGGGGTCGAACACCGACTCGACCCAGTCGAGCTCGCCCGGCGCGGCACCGCGCTGCAGCCACGACGCGCGCACCCGGCGCCGGATCTCGGCGACGAGCTGTTCGCGCAGCTCACGGCGGGTCGCCCAGATCGCCTCGTCGGACACCCGGTCGAACTGGGCGAAGCCGGCGGCGTCACCGCTGAGCAGGCCGGGGCCGGTCTGACGGTCCGCAAGCTCGACGACGGCGCGGGACACCCAGGTCGGTGCGTGCACGCCGTTGGTGACGGAGCCGATCGGCACCTCGCTGTGGTCGAAGCCGGGCCACAGCGCGGCGAACATCTCACGGCTGACGATGCCGTGCAGGCTGCTGACGCCGTTGGAGCGCTGGGCGAGCCGCAGGCCCATGTGGGCCATGTTGAACACGTTGGGGTCAGGCTCGGCGCCGAGTTCGAGGACCCGCTCGACCGGCACGCCGGGCCAGGTGTTGTCGCCGCCGAAATGCCGCGCGACCAGGTCCTTGGGGAAGCGGTCGATGCCGGCCGGCACCGGCGTGTGGGTGGTGAACAGCGTGCCCGCGCGCGCCGCCTCCAGAGCCTCGTCGAAGCTCAGGCCGGTCTCGGTCAGCTCGCGGATGCGCTCCAGCCCGAGGAAGCCGGCGTGCCCCTCGTTGGTGTGGTACACGGTCGGGGCGGGCTCACCGGTTACCGCGGAGTAGGCCCGCAGCGCCCGGACACCGCCGATGCCCAGCAGCATCTCCTGCAGCAGCCGGTGGTCGGTCCCACCGCCGTAGAGCCGGTCGGTGACGCTGCGCTCGGCGGAGGAGTTGTCCTCGACGTCCGAGTCCAGCAGGAGCAGCGGAACCCGTCCGACCTGCGCCTTCCAGATCTGCGCGTGCAGGGTGCGGCCCTCGGGCAGGCCGACGGCGACCTTCACCGGCACGCCGCCCGAGTCGGTGAGCTGGGTCAGCGGCAGGCCGTGCGGGTCGATCCCGGGGTAGCGCTCCTGCTGCCAGCCGTCCCGCGACAGCGACTGGACGAAGTAGCCGGCCCGGTAGAGCAGGCCGACCCCGATGATCGGCACCCCGAGGTCGCTCGCGGTCTTCAGGTGGTCGCCGGCCAGGATCCCCAGACCACCGGAGTACTGCGGCAGCACCTCGGTGATGCCGAACTCCGGCGAGAAGTAGGCGATGGCGCGCGGAGCGTCCGCGATCGCCTGCTTCTGGTACCAGCGATCGGTGGTCAGGTAGTCCTGCAGGTCGTCCGCGGCGTCGGACAGCCGGCGAAGGAACTTCCGGTCCGTCGAGAGCGCCACGAGACGGTCGTGGTCGACCTCGCCGAGCAGCCGGACAGGATCGCCCTTGCAGGCCCGCCACAGCTCCGGATCGACGGACTCGAACAGGTCCAGCGTATCCGGATGCCACGACCAGCGAAGGTTCAGAACCAGCTCTCCCAGAGCAGCGAGCTGCTCTGGGAGCTGGGCACGGACAGTGAATCGGCGCAGCGCTCTCACGAAACGGGAAGCCTAAACAGGGAGCATGAACTTCCCGCACCCGGGTTCGGCGCGGCGGTAAAGAAGCGGGAACAACTTCGCCGCTATCCGCCCAGGACGACTACTCGTCCGGGGCGGTGGCGACCTTCGCCGCGAGTGCGGCCATGACCGACGGGTCGCGCAGGGTCGTGACATCGCCGAGCTCACGGCCTTCGGCGACGTCCCGGAGCAGCCGCCTCATGATCTTCCCGGAGCGGGTCTTGGGCAGGTCCTCCGCCCAGATCACCCGCCGCGGACGGGCGAGCTTGCCGATCCGGTGGGCCACGTGGTCACGAAGCTCCGCGATCATGTCGTCGTCGCCGACCTGGTCAGCGCGCAGCGTCACGAAGGCCACGATGGCCTGGCCGGTGTCGGCGTCGGCCTGGGCCACGACCGCGGCCTCGGCGACCGCCTCGTGCGAGACCAGCGCCGACTCGACCTCGGCGGTGGACAGCCGATGACCCGACACGTTGATCACGTCGTCGATCCGGCCGATGATCCAGAAGTAGCCGTCGGCGTCGAGGCGCGCCGCGTCCCCGACCAGGTAGGTCCGCGGGCCGAACCGGGAGAAGTACGTCTGGACGAACCGCTCGTCGTCGCGGTACAGGGTGCGCAGCATCGACGGCCACGGACTGGTGATCACCAGGACGCCGGTGCCCTCGGCCAGCGGCTCACCGTCCTCGGTCAGCAGCGCCGGGGTGATGCCGGGCAGCGGCCTGGTCGCCGACCCGGGCTTCGTCGAGGTGACCCCGGGAATCGGCGAGATCATGATCGAGCCGGTCTCGGTCTGCCACCAGGTGTCCACGATCGGGCAACGCCCGCCGCCGATCACCTCGTGGTACCACAGCCACGCCTTCGGGTTGATCGGCTCACCGACCGAGCCGAGCACCCGCAGCGAGGACAGGTCGTGGCGGGCCGGGTACTCGGCACCCCACTTGATGCACGCCCGGATCGCCGTCGGCGCGGTGTAGAAGATGGTGACCTTGTATTCGGCGATCAGCCGCCACCAGATGTCGAAGTCCGGATAGTCCGGCGCCCCCTCGTACATCACGCTCGTCACGCCGTTCGACAGCGGTCCGTACACGATGTAGGAGTGCCCGGTGATCCAGCCGACGTCGGCCGAGCACCAGTAGACGTCCGTTTCCGGATCCAGGTCGAACACCGCGCGGTGGGTGTAGGTCGCGCCGAGCAGATAGCCGCCGGTCGTGTGCAGAATGCCCTTCGGCTTCGCCGTGGAGCCGGAGCTGTAGAGGATGAACAGCGGGTGCTCGGCGCCGAGCGGCGCCGGCGGGCACACCGGGTCCGCGGCCGCGAGCAGCTCGTCGTACCAGACGTCCCGCCCGGCGCGCATCGCCGTCTCGACCCCGCCGACCGGGCCGGTGGAGCGCACGACCACCACGTGCTCCAGCTTCGGCAGGTCCGCCATCGCCTCGTCCACGCCGGCCTTCACCGCCGCCGTGCGGCCCTTGCGGCGCGCCCCGTCGACGGTGATCAGCACCTTCGCGTCGGAGACCTCCATGCGCTCCCGCACCGCCGACGGCGCGAACCCGCCGAAGACCACGTTGTGGACCGCGCCGATCCGGGCGCAGGCCAGCATCGCGACCGCGACCTCGGGGATCATCGGCAGGTAGATGCCGACCACGTCACCGGCGGCCACACCCAGCGAAAGCAGGCCGTTCGCCAGCTTCTGCGTGTCGGCGAGCAGCTCGGCGTACGTGACGTCCCGGCGCTCGCCCTCCTCCCCGCGCCAGTGGTAGGCGACCCGCTCCCCCAGCCCGGCCGCGACATGGCGGTCCAGGCAGTTCGCCGACACGTTGAGCTCGCCGTCGTCGAACCAGCGGTAGAACGGCGGGTTCGTGTCGTCGAGCACCCGGGTGAACGGCTTGTCCCAGCTCAGCAGCTCCCGAGCCTTCGCCGCCCAGAACCCGACCGGATCGGCGGCCGCGGCCTGCGCGTCGGCCTGCTCGGGCTGGCGCGGCGTGAAACCGGCCGGCGGGTCGAAGCTCTCGACCGCCAGCAACCGCGCAAGCTCCGCCTCCAGCTCACCACCGGCGGAGCCGGCACCGGCCCGGCTGGCATCGCCCGTGTCTGTCGCGGCCATGGATTTCCTCCCACAGGCGTCGGCGTGGTCAACCCCCGTGTTTCCACGGTGTATCACGACGTCCCCGGTACGTCCCAGGCCCGCACGGCCTTCGAGCGGCGAGCGGCGCACCCCGGGCGGCGGACGGTCCGGCGACGGACGAACGGAGGCGGGACGGACGTCGGACGTCCGACGTCCGACGTACCGGGGGACGCACGGTCAGGAGGCCGCCAGCTGCCCGGCGCGCACCCAGGTGTCCAGCAGGCCGAGGAGCTCCTCGGAGGCGAGCAGCCCGGTCCCGCTCGTCACCGTCAGGTTCGGCGCCACCCAGCCCAGCTCGTGCAGCTCACCGTGCGCCGGACGCACCGCCCGGTCCGCGGCGGACAGCATCGGCATGTCGAGCACCGAGTCACCGGCGGCGAACACCCGGGACGCACCGGCGCGGCGAGCGACCTCCGCCACCGCCGCCTGCTTGGTGAGCGGTCCCGGAACCAGGTAGACCTTGCGCCCCTGGGACGACAGCGACCACCCGGCGGCGGCCACCTCGGCGGCGACCTCGGACAGGTCCGGAATCGCCTCCCGGCTGTGCGCGACCAGGTAGACGAACAGGTCGTCGGCCACCCGGACCAGCCGGGCCCAGTCCTGCGTCCCGAGCCGTTCGGCCAGTTCGAGCACCTGGGCCAGCGGGGCGCACCCGTCGGCGAGGCGCGCGGCGATCTCGCCGGCCCACACCGGGTCGGGAACACCGTCGACGAGCAGGTGCCCGCCGTTGGCCGCGACCGCGTACCGGGGCCGCAGCCCCAGGTCGACCCGCTGGTACTGGGCGAGGGTGCGGGTGGTGACCGGGGTGAAGACCGCCGTCCGCTGCAGGTCGGCCAGCAGCCGCAGCGTCACGTCGCTGGAGAACGAGTACGCGGCGCCGTCGATCTGCTCGACCCCGGTGACCTCGGGTTCCGCGGCTCCCGGTGCCAGCCCGAAGTGCTTGCGGGAGAAGATCAGCGTCAGATCGAGATCGCAGGCGAGCAGCGCGGTGCCAGCCCCCGCGCTGTCCTGGGCGGTCATGAGGCCACCGGGCGCCAGCGCGCCGCCGGTGTGTGGAACACCGGCCCGTCACCGGACTCGGTGCGGACCGGCCGGACCAGGCCGACGCAGGAGAACGGCAGGTCCGCCATCTCCTCCACCGGAACTCCGCGCGCCTGCGCGAGCGCGAGCACGTGGGCGAGCTCGTCGAGCCGGTCGGGCGCGACCAGGATGCGCCACGGCACCCGGCGCAGCAGCACCCGGGTGGCCTCCCCGACACCGGGCTTCACCATGATCACATCCGGGATGTCGAACTGGTCCGCGATGCGCTCGACCGCGGCCCAGCCGTCCCAGGTCGGTGTGCGGTCGGCGGACCACAGCCGCGGCCACTCGCGGTCGACCTCGTCCGCGACGTCGTCGAACCAGCCGACGATCGTGTCGACGAAGTGCTGCGACAGGTCGTGCTCGGCCAGCTCCCGGTAGAACTTCGCGCCGTGGAAGTCGTCCGGGCCGATGTGCTCGGCGTTCAGGACAGTGCGGCTGACCAGGCCGCTGACGGTCGAGTTCAGGCAGGCGCTGGGGATCAGGAAGTCGTCGCGGGTGCCGAACAGCGGCACGCACCGGGCCGGGTCCGCGAGCACGGCGAGGGTGTCGTCGAGGCGCAGGTCGGGCCCGAGCCCGCGCACCGCCTCGGTCAGCACCCTCGTCATCACGCCCTTGCCGGTCCAGCCGTCGACGAACTGGACCGCCTCGGGGGCGTGCCGGTCGGTGATGTGGCGCACCGCGTTCAGGTCGAGGCCCCGGTCCTTGATGACCGAGATCGCGTAATGCGGGACGTCGAGGCCGTGCCGGAACAGGTACCAGCGCCGCATCAGGATGCCGATCGGCGTGCCCGCCCGGGCGATCGACGCGAGCACCGGGGCCGGCTTGGTGTGCCGGACGAGCTCGGCCACGATCCCGGTGGCCAGCGCCACCCGCCGCGCCGAACGTTCCAGCGCCTGCCGGTAGATGTCCAGGTACGCGGCATCGGGCTGGTACTCGATCGGCAGGTCCTCGGAGTAGTGCCGGCCGGACTGGAAGCCCTCCTCGCGGTCCTCCGTCGGCCGTTCGAGGTTCGCGTCGCTCAGGTCGGTGAGCAGGAAGGTGACGTCCTCGGGCAGGTATGAGCCGGAACCGATCAGTGGCCGGCCGCCGGGCCCGAGGGGCTGGGAGAAGCTCATACGGCACCTTCCGCGGGGTGCCCACCGGCCGCCGGCGCGGGGCGGGGAGGCACGTGGCTGGGAATGGTCACGACGGTCACCGGTGCGCAGGCACCGAGCGCCACGACGAGGCCGTCCACGGCGGGGGCGCCGGGCACGGGCCCGCGGCCGTCCAGTGCCGCGTCGACGACGACCACGATGTCCTCGTAGCGTCCGGGTGCCACGTTGTAGACGTGGCTGACCCGGGATGGGTCGTCCGGCGCGGGGAAGGTCAGCGCCGATCGGATGGCGTACCCGTCCACGTCGAGGGGGTGCACCGGCGAGCGGGTGGTCGACTGGTAGAAGATCCGTCGTTCGGTGCGCTCCACCAGGCACTGCGCGAGGCGCATCGGCACGTACATCAGCTCCTCGGTGCCCAGGACCAGGATGTCCCCACCCGCGCTGGGGTCACCGCCGCGGGCGGCACCGATGCCGGCCAGCACCTCGTCGGCCACGGCGGGGAGCTCCGCGGTGAGCCGCTCCCGGGTGTGCTGGGACCAGCCGTGCCGCGCGCCGTCCGGCAGACCGGCGGGCCAGGGCACCGTGACCCGGGTGACCGCACCAGCCGGGTCGGCCGGGTCGGCCACACCAGCCGTGTCGGCCGGGTCGACGGAACCCGCGTCGCCGGCGGCGGCGCCACCGGTGGCGGCGCTACCGGCGGCGTCAGCGCCAGCGGCGCCGTGTGCCGAGCCGTCGACCGCGGGTCCGGGTGCCGGTTCGGGCGCAGCGGCGGTGCCGACGCTGCCGCGGATGCGGGTGGCCCGTTCGGTGACGTCCACCGGCACCGCGACCGTCGCCGCGACCAGCGAGACGACGTCGATGCGCACCCCCAGCTCGGCGGCGAGCGCCGCGAAGGCAGCCCGTGCGGCCGGTGGCCGGGCATCGACGAGCGCGGCCACCGCGTAGTCCGTCCGGGGGGCGAACGCGTGCAGGATGCGGATGGTGCCGAGCGCGGTACGCCCGGTGGACAGCTCGTCGTCGACGAGGAGCAGCCGTCCGGGCTGGGCCAGCACGTCCGGGTCCTGCGGCATGAGCCAGTGGTGGGTCGCGTGCGAATGGGACTCGACGAACTCCAGCAGCGGGGTGCTGCCCGGAACCTGCCGGCGCGTCGTGTGCAGGTAGTGGCTGTTCGGCAGTCCGTCGGCGACCGCGTGGCCCAGCGCGGTGGCGGTCTCGCAGTAACCGATGACGATCGGCACCGGCGCCGCCGCGGGCCCCGGCCCGGCCCACCGGCCCGGCTCGGGCAGCGCCCGGACCAGCGCGGCCAGGCGGGCGCCGGCGTCGAGCGCGACCTCGGGTGGCACCGGGAGATGCTTGCCGAGCACCCGGCTGACCAGCAGATGGGCGCGCCGGGGGTTACGCCGCAGCGCGAGTCCCACCAACCGGCGCAGGGCCAGCTCGTCGAGCTCGTCGGCCGGCTCGCCACCGCGGATCTCCACGCCCAGGCCCAGGGCCTCCCACAGCCAGTCCTCGTCCGCCAGGTTCGCGGCCAGGCTCGCGGCCAGGCTCGCGGCCGGGGTCTGCGCCGGCGGGTCGGCCAGGTGATCGGCCGGCTGCCCCGCCGCGCCGTTTCGGGTGCCCTCGCCGGGCATCACCGCCGTCAACGGAGTGCGTCCTGAGTGGCCGCCAGGACGTCGACGAAGGTCAGGTGCTCGCGCAGCACACCGAAGGCCCGCGCACGGCGCCGGACGGCCTCGGCCCACAACCGGTGCGGGCGAAGCTCGTTCATCTTGTTCTCATAGCTGCTGGCCCGAACCCCGCCCGCGTCGCCGGCAAGAATCACCTCCGCGTCCTCGTACTCCTCCTGGGTGACCACATGGAGCGCCTGTACCGCCGGCACATGGCTCGGATGGATCACCGTCTTGCCGATCAGGCCGTTGGCCTTGTCGAGAACGACCTCGCGAATGAGGCGGTCCAGGTCGGCCGAGACGAGCTCGGACCGGATACGCGCTCCGCGCTCGCTGCCCTCGATCAGGTCCGCTTCCTCGAACGGCGTGACTCTCAGTGCACTGACAAACAAACGCTCCGGCTGCGCGAAGTACTCCCACACCGGCCCGGTGACAACATGGTCACCGCCCCGGGCGCAGATATTCACGATGTCCGCGATGCAGTCCCGGACCACGGCGATGTCGTAGATCGTGAGGTCCCGGTCACGACGTAGCCCGAACAGCCCGGAGAGATCGGTGGCCCCCAACCGCACCGCAAGCACGTTGTCCGCGTGCTTGTCGATCAGGCGTCGCACCCCGCCCAGCGCGTCGACCCTGGTTTCCCGGAAAATGACCGACGGGCTCTCCAGCACCGGCATCGCCCACAGCGGGCGGCCGAGGATCTCCGAACCGCGCAGCACCTCCTCCAGCGCCGCCTCGCCGTTCTCGATTCCGAACTTCGGCAGCACGAAACCCGCGAGAAGCCCGCGCGCCGCCTCGCCCATTCGGGCCAGCAGGGTCGACATCTGGGTAACGGTGCGGACCCGGATGAAGAGCAGCGGCACACCATCGCCACAGGTCGGCGGATCCTCGCCGAGGTTCGCCAGGGCCGCGATCACGTTGTCCTCGGCGTCGACCACCTCGTGGTCTGCGATCGCGTCCTCCAGGCAGAGGACCATCGAGGTCACGCCGGCCGCCACCTGCCGTCGGACGTCCCTGGCCAGGCGCGGCCTGGTACCCGGGGCGTAGAGGGTCGCGCCAAGGGCGGTGGCCACCAGTCGACGGTCGTCGCCCGCGACGATCTCCTGGGGAGCGCGGTGGAACAGCGCCCCGGCGGTATCGCCGTCGAGGAAGCTGAAATGACGCAAACTGCGCGCTCCTGTCAGATCGATCCGACGGTGAGGCCGAGGGCGTGACCGCGCAGGTCGCAGGGCCTCCGGCGGGGCCTGGGGCCCGTGGCGCTGACGGTACCCCGACCTTTCACCGATCCGGGACGAAACTCCACACGACGACTGGGTGGACAACTCCTTGTCCGACGGCAAACGGGCCGCCGCCCCATGACAGGAGGCGACGGCCCGTTTCACCGACACGTCGTTGTTGCCCACCGGGCGGAGCCGGTGGTGCACACCCCAAACCGCTCCGGACCGCTCCGATCAGATCCGGTCAGATCCAGTCAGAGATCCGGTCACCCACCGTGGATCCGCTCGCACCCGCCGGTGTGATCCGACCAGATCACGCGGAGCCGAACAACTTCCGATAGAGGGCGCCGGCCTTCGGGTTCTGACCACCGTTCTGAATGGTCGAGCAGACGTTCCCGGGAGCGGCGTCATGGAAGTACGCCTCGTACGCCATCACATCGGCGTTCGCCTTGAACGTGTCGTACATCTTCTGAATGTAGAAGGGGTTGTCGCCGCCACCGCCGCGGCTGCACGAGGCGACACCCCACTCCCCGACGCCGACCTTCTTGCCGTGCTCACGGGCGAAGTTGATGAGATAGCACAGACCGTTCGGCGTGTTGCACTGCTTGTTCCACTCCGCCTCGGTCCTGGAGGCCGGGAACCAGTCGTAGGAGTCGATGCCCACATAGTCGACGTACTCGTCCCCGGGGTAGGCGGCCCACGGAGTCCCGGTCTTGGGCACCGGCGAGGCATGCGCGTTGAACGTCCAGTCGATCTTCACTTCCGGATCCGTGGACCGGATGGCCGTGGAGATCTTGCGGAAACAGTCACGGAACTCGGTGCCCGCGTTGTCCGCATGCCAGTACATGAAGGTCCCGTTGAACTCCCACCCGATCCGGACGATGGAAGCGGCCCGACCGTTGTTCTTCAGGAAGGTGCCGAACGTCTTCCAGTACTTGTCGTATTCACCCCGGGCACACGCCGCGTTGTTGCCCTGCCCCTTCGGGAAGGTCGGCTGGCTGATGATCAACGTGCCCTGGAAGCCCTTGTACAGGTCCAGCGGCCAGCGCGGCTCGACCATCGCGGACCAACCCTTGCTCCGGACGGTGAAGACATGCGCCACGTCGTTCGCCCGACCGCGCCAGTTCCCGAAGGACAGCACCTGCGCCAGGATGTGCGACGGGTAGACACCCGACATCCAGGGCAGGCCGGAGAGCTTCCCGGGCGTGGCGGGCGTCGACCCGGTACGCGCCGACGGGCTCGGCGCCGCGCCGGTGGACGGCGCCGGCGTCGCGGCCGGCTCGGCGGTCGGCGACTCCGCCGTCGCGGTGCCCGGCGTCTCGGCCGCCGGTGCGGTCAGCTCCGCGTCGACGACGTCGAGAGTGCCGCTCACCTCCAGCGCGTCCTGCCTGGCGGTCACCGTCACCCGGCCGGAGAAGCCGGCAGGCACCTGGAACCCGAGAATGAAGCGGCCGTCCGTACCAGGCTGAGCCGTCGCGGAGCCGCCGAGCTCGGCGGTGGCGGCGGTGACGGCGACCTCCCGACCGGGGCTGAACCCGCGCCCCCCGACCAGCACGATGTCACCGTCGAAGAGCACGACCGTGAGACTCGACTGGCCGGCGGTGTCCGTGTTCGCCGTCATGCCGGTCACCGGTACCGGACGGGCATCCACCGCGCCGGCCGAGCTGGCCGGGCTCGGGGAGGCGCTCGCCGCGGTACCAGCCGCGCCGGCCGGCACCGGGGCGACCAGCCCCAGCGGCAACAGCAGGGCGGTCGCGACCAGCAGCCCCAGCCGCGCCCCGCGGCCGGACCCGTGCCGCCGAGGGCCTGGTCGACGAAACCGCGGGGTGTTCTCGGAATTCCGGCGCAAGCCGGTTCGGGATGAGCGGTCGACCTGAGGGGTCGGTCGGCCGCCGGATGTCAGGGCCATGCTCGCGCGCCGCCTTTCGGTCGTGGCGTGGATCATCGGCGGACAAACGGCGCCCGGCACACGCGGCAGACCCGATCACAGGTCAACCCACGGCTCGTCCCCTCCGGGCCACCACCGCCGTGGCGAGATCCCAGCGCGCCGCATCGGTGCCAGAGCCGACCGCGTCCGACGGATTCTCCGGCTACACCGGCCGGATCACGGATGAATCCGGCCATACTCCGTATGAGTGATTGGGCTCATCGTAAGGGACTAACCAGAACGGGGGTGGTCCTACCGGAAAATATCTGGCGCGACGAAAGAAAAACTTGAGACCATCCGCAGCACAATCACCGTCGGTTTAAGTAACGGATACACAACGGTATGGATGATGTCCGCGCCGCGGTCCACCCGATCAACAACGGGAGAAATTCGTCGCGGTTCGACCGAGACGCAGCCGCCGAACCGCGAATGTGCTTTGATGCGCGACCTACCCGGAGCCGGTAGGCGATGTCAGCGGATGACGAGCTGGACGTCCTCGGGATGGTCGACCCACAGCGGCGGCCCGTCCGGCGTCACCACCGGGAGAAGGCGGATACCCCACGGAAGCTGCGCGCCTTCGAGCGTGACCTCCATCGTCCACGAACCCGCCTCCGACGCCGCCTGCATCTCCGCGAGAACCTGCCCCTCGGCCGGCGTCGTGGGGGGTTCCTCCCCGGGGCGGGCGACGAGCACGAGTCGAGGGACCGGCCCGGTGGACCGCACCTGTACCCGCAGCGTCCGGCGCCGCCAGCCCGCCTTCGCCACGGTGTACGACACCGAGGTCAGCCCACTCAGATCCGGTATGACCACCTGCCCGGTGGGCGAGCTGGGCAGGGGGGCCGCCGCGGCGTCGGCCGGCACGTCAGGCCGCCATTCCGGCGGCGTCGCACCCGGCCTGCCCTGGTGCGGCCCGGCGTCACCGCCCGCGCCCGAGATCTCGGTGACCGGCATGTCGACGGTCGCCGGACCGGGCATACCAACCGTCGCCGGCCCAGGCATGCCGACCGTTTCCGGCCCAGGCATACCAACCGTCGCCGGACCGGGCATGCCCGCCGTCGCCGGACCGGGCATACCAACCGTCGCGGGTCCAGGCATGCCCGCCGTCGCCGGACCGGGCATACCAACCGTCGCGGGTCCAGGCATGCCCGCCGTCGCCGGACCGGGCATACCAACCGTCGCGGGTCCAGGCATGCCCGCCGTCGCCGGACCGGGCATACCAACCGTCGCGGGTCCAGGCATGCCCGCCGTCGCCGGACCGGGCATACCAACCGTCGGCGGCCCGGCCGGTACCCGGTACGCACCCGTAGCCGGCGCGACACCGGCGAGATCCGCGTCCACCCGCGCCGCCGCCATCAGGGGCTCGGCGGGGTGCGGTATGCCCGGAACCCCGCTCGGAGCGGATCTACGCGGCTCGATCAGCGCTGTCGCCGGTGATGGCACCGGAGCCTGCATCGGCATCGGCATCGGCGATGCCGATGCCGTCGGGGTCGGGGTCGGCGCCGGGGTGACGTCGATGACCACCGGTTGGGTGCCCGGCGAGACGGCTGGCAGCGGGGCGCGGCCGATCGGTGGGGAGGCGGCCCGGCCGGAGGAATGATCGATCGGCGACAACGGCGGCATCGGGGACATCGGCGGAGCGGGCGCGGCCGGCGGCCCGACCGGGGGCGCGGCCAGTCGGTGCCGGACCGACCGCCCGATGATGCCGATCTCACCGACGACCGTGACCGGCACGTAGATCAGTTCACTCGCCCCGTGGTCACGTTGGACAGCGGCGTCCCGCAGCTGGCCGTGCCGGCTCGCGCCGACCAGCCGCAGCGGCGGAAGCAGTTCGGCCAGCGGTACTTCCGTGCCCTCCGGTCCCAGCAGCGCCAACGGCCCGGAACCCACACCGGCGATCGTCGGGCCAACGCCCGGCACACCCGACACGCCGATCCCGCCCGACACGCCGATCGCGCCCGACACGCCGATCACACCCGCGGCGCCAGCCGCGGCATCGACCGGTACGGCGACCGCGTACACCCGCACCTGCGCACCGGTCCGGGCGGTCCAGCGCAACGCGATCTGGTCGTGCTCGGCGCCGGCCAGCAGATCGGTCACCGGCCGCGGGCGGGTGACCACCCCGAACTCCGCCTGCGCGCCCGCCGTGCGGGCGGCGTTGCCGTCGACATCCACGTACTCGACGAACGCGCGGTAGTGGTAGCCCACGCCCGGCAGCACGTCCGGGTCCAGGAAGCTGCTGCCGGTGACCCGGGCCCGGCGGGGCGGCGTGGTGACGGTGGACTCCGGGTCGACCATCCGCTCGATCGTCACGGTGTCCGCCGGCCCGCTCGGCCGCCAGGTCAGACGGACGCCGGTCGGGGTCGCCTCGGCCCGCAGGTCGGCGATGTCACGCACGGCGATGAGCGGCGCGGTGCTCACCGATCTGGACTGCCGTTCCCCGGACAGCGCCGTCACCTCGTGGCGCACCGTTCGCCACGCCGGTGCGCCGGAGTCGGCGAGCTCGGTGGCGCCGGTCGTGCCCAGCGCCCGCCGGCCGACCTGGCCCGAGCTCGGGTCGACGACGATCCGCTCCACCCGGTAGCTGACCGGCCCGGCGGACGCGGACGGCCGCCATCGCAGCAGGACGGCGTCGTCCGCCAGCACGGAGGTCAGGTCGGTCGGCGGCTGCAGCGGCAGCGCCGCCAGCGCGGCCAGCGCGTCCTGGCTGTCCGCCGCGGTGGCCAGCACCGCGACGAGCGCCGCCTCCTGCTGGTCCGACGGCAGGGCCCGCGCGGCCTCGACCCGGCGCCGGATCACCGCCTGCTCCGCGGTCAGCTCCCCGAGCACCTCGGCCGGCAGGCGGCCGTCCGGCCCGGGGACGTCGGCGGCGCGGGCCACCAGCCAGCGGGCGCGTTCGACCGCCGCGACCGGGCGCAGGGTGGCACGTTCCTCGGCGAGGGCGCGCCAGCCCGCCTCGGTCGCCGCGAGCGCGGCCCGCACCAGGGAGTCCAGTTCGTCCGCCGCCTGGGCCGCGCTGTTGCCGGCGGCCGGTCCGGCCGCGGCCAGCGCCGCGCGGACCCGGCTCAGACCGTCCCGGGCGGCCCGGGGCCGGCCGTCCTCCAGCGCCTGCCGAACGACGGTCAGCGCGTCACCGGCGGCTCTGACCTGGCGCAGGCTGTACCCGCATCGCCGGCAGGTCACGGCCGCCGCCTCGGTGAGCGAGCCGCAGGCCGGGCAGTCGGTGTACAGCTGCGTGTCGCAGTACCGGCAGGTCGTGGACCCGCCGACCGGCTCGGGACGCCCGCAGCCGGGGCACAGCACGTAGTCGACGGCGCCGCCGGTGCTCACGGCGGCGCCGAGGTCGCGGGCGATGCCGATGATGACGCTTTTCACCTGCTCGGTGCCGAGGCCACGGCCCGCGGCCAGCGCCGCCCGGACCAGCCCCTCGTAGGCGACCGCGGTCAGCTCCCCGTCGAGTACGACGTGCTCCTCGACGGCCGGCCGAAGCTCGTCCGCGACGTCGGCCGACAGGCCGGCGGTGTAGGGGGCGGGGTCGCTTTCGATCAGCCGGGATCGCACCATCGCGAGCAGGTCGGCCGTGAGGGTCTTCTCCCGGTCGTGCGGGCGGCGGGCGTTGCCGGCGGCAACCGACTCCCAGGCGGCCCGGATCCGCTGGGGCCCGGCGTCCGGCGCCACCCCCAGGAAGTCCCACAGCGAGGCGGTGCCGACCAGGTCGCCGCCGCGGAGCACCCGAAGGTCCTCGAGGCGTTGCCGGATCTGGCTGCGGACCTCGGGGGCCAGCGGCGCGGCCCCGCCCTGGTCGCCGTCGGGAAGGACCTTCTCCCGGGCCAGCCGGGCGTCGAACTCCGGGTCGCTGACGCCGGCGGCGGTGGCGAGGCGGCGCAGGCCCGCGATCCGGGATGCCGGGATACCACCAAAACGATCACGAAGCGTGACGAGGTATCCGTCGAGCTTGGCGAGCCGCTCGACGTCGCCGCTGCGCCGCGCGTCGAGCACCCGGGCCTGCAGGCGGATCCGGAGGTCACCGTCCAGCAGCGGCGCCTCCCATTCGCCACGCCGCCGGACGAGCTCGGTCGCGAGCGCCGCGTACTTCGCCGAGTTGCGTTCGCGCTGAAGGAAGGCGACCACCCGGGCGAGCTGCGCGGCCACCTCCGAGTCGGTGTGCTCGCGCCGAGGATCGAGGTCCGCGATCAGGAAGGGGTCGGCGGTGTCGACCGGCGTCCGGGCGCGCAGCGCAGCCAGCACCCGTCGCCGGTAGCCGCTGCCGTCGAATGCCGCGCTCACCGCTCCACCCTCGTTCCGCCGCCGCCCGCAGGCTCTGGCCTTGCCCCTTCACCGACGAGCGTACGGATCCCGGCCCGGTCGGCGGTCACGGTGGTGCTCATCTCCACTGTTCCACCGTCACCTGGCCGCCGCGGGTGCGGTCAGTCCCGCTGTTTGAGGAGACTGACCTTCGCCGACTCCTCCGTCTTCATGCTCTCGCTGCCGACCCCGGCCGTGACCCGGAGCACCAGCGGCTCGGACGCCCCGACATGGGTCGCGGTGACCTTGATGGTCTGGTCACGCCCCATCTCGAAGCTGACCTCGACCGGGGTGCCCCGCGGGTGGCCGGCCGGGATGCCGCTGATGGCGCCGGCCACGATCACCTTGTTGTCCTCGATCCGGGTCGACTCGACCCCGGTGCCCTGTTCGAAGACCCGGATGTCGACCTCGGCCTGGTCGTCGGAGATCGTGTAGAAGGTGCGCTTCACCTCGATCGGCAGGGCGTCGTTCTGGTGGGCCAGGAACGCGGCGACGGCCGAGCCGCGGTCCTCCGCGAAGATCCCGAAGCCGCGGGACGTGACGTCCGTCACCCGGGTGCGAACCAGATCGACCACCGAGGACGTCGTCAGCCCGGCGGCGGACGCGCTCGCCGCCGCGGCGGCCTCGAGGTCACCGGTCGCGGCGGCGTCGAGGGACTGGTCGGGGCGCAGCTTCCCGCTGGCCACGAGCTCCTCGCGGACCTCACGCTCCAGCGCCTTCTTCTGCCCGTAGACCGCGGCGCCCTTGGCCACGGCGAGGTCCGGGTCGGCGAGCCGGCAGGTGAGGCCGAACGCCTCGCCGAGGCGGCGGGACACCGCCGGCAGCTTGCTCATCCCTCCGACGAGAAGGCACAGGTCGATGGTGTCGACGCCCTTCTCCTTCGCCCGCTGCAGGACGGAGCCGGTGAGGTCGACCGTGCGCTGCAGCAGCGGCGCGGTGATCTCCTCGAGCGTCGCGCGGGTGAATGTCACGCTGCACCGCTTGCCGCCGTGCACCACCAGGACGTCCACGCTCTCCCGGCCGGACAGCGCGAGCTTGGCGTCCTCGGCCGCGGTGAGCAGCTCCTGCTCGTCGTAGACGTCGTCGAGGGGGTCACCGGCGTCCGGCTGCTCCTGGACGAACTTCTGCGCGAGGTAGCGGACGATCTCGTTGTCCCAGTCGGCGCCGCCCAGCTCGTGGTCGCCGTCGGTGGCGACGACCGTGATGTCGTTGCCGTCGAGGCGGATCACCGTCGTGTCGAAGGTGCCACCGCCCAGGTCGTAGACGAGCACGGTCGAGGCGGACTGGCCGTCCTGGGCGAACCCGTAGGCGAACGCGGCGGCGGTCGGCTCGTTGATGATGTCGACCACGTTGAGGCCGGCGAGCTCCCCGGCGAGCTTGGTCGCCTTGCGCTCCTCGTCACCGAAGTAGGCCGGGACGGTGATCACCACATCGGTGACCGGCGTTCCGGTCGCCCGCTGCGCGTCCGCGGCGAGGGCCTTGAGCACCAGGCTCGACACCGAGGCGGCGCTGTACTCGACGTCGTGTGCCACGAACCGCCAGTCCGAGGCGCCCATGTGCCGCTTGACCAGCCGGGCGACGTCGTCGGGACGGATCCGGGACTGGCGCTTGGCCTGCGTGCCGACGACGAAGGAGCCCGCGGGCCCACCGTCTCCCGCGGCACCGCTCTCGTCGAAGAGGACCACCGACGGCGTGGTGGGCTGCGACTCGATGTTGCGGATCACATCCGGGCGGCCGTATTCGTCGACCTGGGCGATACATGAGTAGGTGGTGCCCAGGTCAATTCCGAACACCTTGGTGCCTGCCACCGTCTGATCTTCCCTTCCACTGACGACTGCTGCCACCGACACCCCCGCGACCGGCGACGCGACACCCCACCGACGGGCCATCCGGGCCATCCGGGCCATACCGCCGGCCTCGCCGCCGACGATGCTCGAAGTCGGCCTCTGCCTCATGATGATGACGGGGTGGCCAACCGCCGCTGACGGCGGCCGTCCCGCCGAGTGCGGCAGGCTGCCTCCGATGCCTCGGCACGATGTGCGCAGTCACCCTGCGCCGGGCGCGCCCAGGCACCCGGGGGCGGTGCGCTCAGGCTCCCCGGCCCGGTGCTCAGGCCCCTCGGCGCGGTGCGCCCAGCGTGCTCGGCGCCGTGCGGTCAGCGTGCTCGGCGCCGTGCGGTCAGCGCGCTCGGCGCCCTCGATACACCTCGGTCTCCGCCGGGCGGACGACCGTCGACTCACCGCGGACGAAGCCGGGACGGACCGTCCGCGCGACGCTTCCCTCCAGCGCCGGGTCGTCCGTCTCGACCCGACGGACGCCCAGGAACCGCCCCGGATCGAACGCGTCACCGACCTCCGGCGAGAACGGGCGGACGTCGGCGGCCAGGTCCAGCACCTGAAGCAGCTGCTTGCGCAGTATCCCGGCGACGCTCTGGCTGTCGTCCCCGCCGAGGCTGCTCATCTGGTCGTAGAGGCGAACGAGGCCACGCAGCAGCGGTGCGATCGCCTCGTTCAGCTCACCGCCGCGCAGGCGCCCGTTCTCCGCGTGGAGGCGATCGACGAGCTCCGCGTCGTGCCTGCGCAGCCGGACGAGCTCGTCCACCCGCTCGGTCAGACGTTCCAGCGCCTCGATGGTCCGCTCCCTGTCCGCCGGACCGCCGTGGTTCGCCCCGCCCACGGCGACCGCGGTGTCCGTCCCGTCGGCGTGGCCAGCCGGGCCACCGCCGGCTCCGCTGGCGTCCTCGGAGGCCCCGCTGCCGCCCGCCGCAACCCAGGGCTGGCCCGCGCCGTCCGCGGGCCCGTGCCCGAGCCCGGGCAGCGCCGGGGCCGGCAGATCCGGCGGGTTCGCCGCGGACGGATCGAAGGTGCCCGGCGCGGTGCCGGCATCCGGGCCAGGAGCCGGCGCCCCGAGTGGACCGCCGCCCGCGCTGGTACCACTGCTGCCTACGGCTGAACCGCTGCCTGTGCCGGGACCACTGACCACACCGGGACCATTGCCCACGCTGACCTCGTCTGGTGGGACCGCCGCGGCGAAATCGCCGACGAGCGGAGCCTCCACTGCCGGCTCCGCCACGGCACCGGCAGCCTCGGCGGCGGACGACACCACCACCCCGTGCATCGGAGCGGCGCCGGTCGTCGGGGCCGCCGGCGGGAAGTAGCCGGACGGCAGGGCCGGATCGTGCCCCAGGTCCGAACCGGTGCCCGGAGCGACGTCGACGTCGACGGCATCGGCGGCGCTGGCTGCCCTGTCCCGGGTTCGGGCGCTGCCGCCGAGGATCTCGTAGTCCAGCAGGTCGAACTCGTCGCCGCCGGCGGGGTGAGGGGTCC
The DNA here is from genome assembly GCF_001306465.1 of Frankia sp. R43. Classification (NCBI taxonomy): domain Bacteria; kingdom Bacillati; phylum Actinomycetota; class Actinomycetes; order Frankiales; family Frankiaceae; genus Frankia; species Frankia sp. R43. The sequence continues at coordinate 1,601,183 of NZ_LFCW01000001.1, forward strand.
GGCGCCGGTCCTGCGTGAGGTCGGTCGGCTGGGTGGGCGGTGACGCGGGCTCGCCAAGGCCCGGTTCGCCGCGGCGAAAGAAGTCGATCTTCTGCGCGGGCATCGGCGGGAGATCGCCGGTGCTGCCGCCCCCCGCCCCGCGTTCCGCCGCCCGGCCCTGCGCGGGACCGCCACCGTGCTCGTGAAGCCCACCGTGCTCGTGAAGCCCACCGTGCCCGCCCCGCTCGCCGAGCCCGCTCTGCTCCCCGGGCTCTCCATGCCCCCCGAGATCACCGGGCACCGCGGCGGTCCTCGGAAGCCTCGCGGTGAACGATGCGCCGAACGCGCCGGGCGGGATCACCGACCGGGGCGCTCGCCCCGGGCCGGAGTCGACCGGCGCCTCGTGGCCACCTGCCGGGTCCTGCTCGTGGGCGCCACGGTGGGGAACGTCGTCGGAGTAGGGCAGCCCACCCGCGTACTCCGCCGGCCTGCCGCCGTACGGCTCACCCTCGGCGTAGTCCTCATAGCTGCCCGTGCCGCCATAACCGCCGGTGCCGTCGTAACCGCTGGTGCCGTCGTAACCGCCGGTGCCGTCGTAACCGCCGGTGCGCTCGTAGCCGTCGGCACCCTCGGCGTCGCCGCGCCAGTCGGCCCGCTCGTATCCGCCGGTGCTTCCGCGTCCATCGGTCCCAGGGGTGCCGTAGCCGCCGGCAGCCGTGTGACCACCGGAACGCTCGTAACCACCGGAACGCTCGTAAGAGCCGGAGCGGTCGTAAGAGCCGGAACGGTCGTAGCCACCGGTGCCCTCGTAGCCACCGGTGCCCTCGTAGCCACCGGCGTCCTCGTAGTCACCGGCGTCCTCGTAGCCACCGGGACCGTCGAACCCGGCCGCCTCCCGGTAACCGGCGTATCGGTCGGCCGAGCCGTACCTGTCGGTGGCGGAATGCCTTGCGCTGGCAGGGTTCCTGTCGCTGGCAGGGTGCCGGTCGGTGACGAGGTGCCCGTCGGCCGACGGTTCCGCCCGCTCGTAGCCGGCGGCCGGGTAGCCGCCGTCGTCGTCGTGACCGGACGGGTGGTCCGCCTCCGGATCGCCGGCCCCACGGTCCGGCGGGCCGTACCCGGCACGCTCGTAGCTTTCCGACGCGAACACCGACCCCCGGCCGCCGCGTGCGCTCGCGGCCGGTCCGTTGCGTGCCGGGTAGCTCGGCGCCCGGCGCCCGACGGGCGCCGGTGCCACCTGGCCGTGGCGGCCGTAACCACCACGGCCCGGGTCCGTGCTGTCCTCAGCCTCGTACCAGGACGGCCCGCGACCCGACTCGTCCACCGCGGACCGGTCAGAGTCCACCTCCGCCGATGGCTCCGGCGGGTCCGCCGGCCCAGCGGCCTCCGGGGTCGGGTCGGGCGCGAACCAGCGGTACCCGCCGGCCTGCTGCCCGCCGGAGCCACTGGCGGCGGTGCCCGGTTCACCCGGGCCGGACGACCCCGTGCGCGAGGAACGGCGTGGCTGGAACATCGAGTAACGCCCTTCCCCGGCGGGTGGTGGCACTGGACGGATCATCTACAGGGCTCCCGGTCAGGGCTGACGCCGGGCCGGTGTCCCCACCCGGCCGTCGTCCGTGCGCCTCGGTCACCGCGCCTCGGTCACCGCGTCGCGTCGCTGCGCCTGTCGATGCGCACAGCCTGCCCGGTTACGACGATCCTCTCAACTCCCCCCGTGTCCCGACATTCCGGTCACTTCCGGCCGGCGGTCCAGTTCAGGCCCCACCCGTAGGCGGTGTCCAGCTCCCGGTGGCCGCCGACGTAGCGGACCTCGCGGCTGACGGTGAAGTCGTTGCCGGTGTTCGTGAGCAGGGCGATCGCGCACATGCGGGAACCACCCGCCTTCTCGTCCAGGTGCACCTCGATCGGCGCGCCCTGCGCCGGGGTCAGCGTCACGACCGCGTTCGCCTGGTCGAAGGAGGCCACGCCCTCGTAGATGAAGGCGAACACCAGCAGCCGCCGGATCTCCCCGATCCGAGCCAGGTTGACGTGGAGGTTCTCGCCGCCCGCCGTCGCGCCGGTGCGGTCGTCGGCGTCGAGCTGGACGTAGGGCGGGTTGTCGAAGGACCCGAAGGCGTTGCCCAGCGCCTGCACGACACCGCGCCGTCCGTCCGCCAGCTCGAACAGGCAGGCCAGGTCGAGGTCGATCCCGCCGCCCGCCGCGCTGAGCACCCGCTTGAGGAAGCCGCCCTTGGCCGCGCCCGAACCCGCCCCGTTCTGGGACCAGTTGAGATTGACGTGAAGCCGGCCGCCGCCGCCCTGCTTGCTCAGCGAGACGGTCGGCGCCGACTTGGTGAGGGTGACCTTGCTCAGCGACACCGGCGCTCCGGCCGGCGGCGCCGCTGGTCGCTTGCTGTAGTCGATGCCCATGGTCCGCTCCTTCGCGGTTGGTGGGTTTCCATCAATCGCGGCGGTCGATGACCGCCCTTTTCCATCTCATTTGCCACGGTCAGGTTTGCCGCGAGTCCGAGTCGACGACGGAAAAGGCTCGCCGAATGACCGCCGCCAGCCGGGTGTCCGTCCGTCAGCTGGAGGTTCCGACGGGCGAGGCCTTGTCGCCGCCACCGCCCAGGCCACCGGAGTCGACCGCGCCGTCGGAGTCCTGGCCGTCCGGGCCCGTGCCACCGGCACCGGACTCGATCTCGGCCGCCTTCCGCTCCTTCGCCCGGAAACGGATGGACGACAGCAGTGCCAGTCCGATGAACGCGACGCCGATCAGCCCGGTGACGACCTCGTGAACCTCGGTCTCGATGGAGACCGCGAGGATCACGGCCAGCGCGCCGATCGCATAGTGCGCACCGTGCTCGAGGAAGACGTACTCGCTCAGCGTCCCGCGCCGGACCAGATACACCGTGGTGGACCGGATGTACATGGCGCCGATACCGAGACCGGTCGCGATGATGAAGATGTTCTGCGAAATCGCGAACGCACCGACGACACCGTCGAACGAGAACGAGGCGTCGATCACTTCCAGGTAGAGGAAGAGGAAGAAGGCGGCCCGGCCGGTCGCGAGAACCAGATCCGGTGTGCCGGTCCGGCGCTCCGCCGATGCGGAGCCCGTCGCCTGCGCCGACGTGCCCTCGTCCTCGTCCTCGTCCTCGTCGTCCGCGCCGATTCCCCGAGCTTCGAAGAACTCGCCGAGCCCGCGCACACCCAGGTACGTGGCGAGGCCGGCGACACCGGCCGTCAGCACCTGCTGAGTGTGATCACCCGAGAAGGCCTCGGCGACGACCAGCAGGGCGACGAGCCCCGTCACGACGGACAGGACGTCGAGCTGGCCGGCACGGCGCAGCGGCTCCTCCAGCCACCGGAGCCATTGGATGTCGCGTTCGGGGTCGAACATGAAGTCCAGGAAGATCATGAACAGGAAGATCCCGCCGAAGGCCGCGATCGAGGGGTGCGCCTCGTGCAGCCGCGCCGCGTATTCGGCCTCGTCGTTGAGCGCGAGATCGAATACGTCCATCGGGCTCAGGTGTGCGGTCAGGGCCACGATCACGATCGGGAACAGCAGCCGCATCCCGAAGACCGCGATGATGACGCCGAGGCTCAGGAAGAGCCGCTGCCAGACCTCGCTCATCCGCCGCAGGATCGTCGCGTTGATCACGGCGTTGTCGAAGGACAGGCTGATCTCCAGGACGGCGAGGATCGCCACGATCGCCGCGGCGTCCCCGCCGCCGATCACCCCGGCGGCCGCGATCCCGATCGCAGTGATCGCGAACGACCAGCCGAATATCCGAAGTACGTGCACTTTTTGCGAACACCTCCCGGACCGACTCACTATGCTCCGACAGGCATTCGCGGGCGGGAACCGCGGTCCGTACCGGTCCCGCCACTCATAACATCACCGCGTTGTCACCGGACGTTGCGTCCGGTTCACCGGGCCGGGCCGATGCGGTTGAGCGCATCGTATTCAGCCGGAGCCCGGCTGGCACTACCAAAATCTGACGAAACACCGACCTTGACGCCGGCCGCGGCTGGGGGAAACCTCACAGAAGCCCTGGAAATGATCCCGCCGGGCGCCAGCCCTGATCCCGCCGGTCGACGGGATCAGGACCACCGGCTCGGGCCACCCCGGGTGTGGACCCCCACCGGAGGAGTGGCCGTTCGGGCCGACCGCTCAGACGTTGACGCCGTAGTCGCGGGCGATGCCGGCGAGACCAGAGGCGTAACCCTGCCCAACCGCGCGGAACTTCCATTCCGCTCCGTGCCGGTAGACCTCACCGAAAACCATCGCGGTCTCGGTCGAGGCGTCCTCGGTCAGGTCGTAGCGCGCGATCTCGGCCTGGTTCGCCGCGTTGACGACCCGGATGAACGCGTTGCGCACCTGGCCGAAGCTCTGCGACCGGTTGTCCGCGTCGTAGATCGAGACCGGGAAGACAATCTTGTCGATCTCGGCCGGCAGGCCGGCGAGGTTGAGGTTGATCTTCTCGTCGTCGCCCTCGCCCTCACCCGTGAGGTTGTCGCCCTGGTGCTCGATCGCACCGTCCGGGCTCTTCAGGTTGTTGAAGAAGACGAAGTGCCCGTCCGACACGACCTTTCCGTCGGGCCGGCAGGCGATCGCGCTGGCGTCCAGGTCGAAGTCGTCACCTGTGGTCGTCCGGACGTCCCAGCCCAGACCGATGACGACGTTGGTGAGACCGGGCGCCTCCTTGGTCAGCGACACGTTGCCGCCCTTGCTGAGGCTGACTCCCACTGCTCCTCCAGATTCGATGTTCAGGTTCGATGGTTCAGGTCCGATGTTCTGGTTCGACGTACCGCACGTTCGTCAGGCCGAGGTCCACCGACCCGCCGATGCCACGCCCGCCCCACACGCTCGTCCCACGCGCGCCCCCGCGCCCCGGCCGGGAACAGCCACGCCGGCAGACGCGCCGGCAGCCACGCCGGGCCGGTCGGGGACCGGCCACACCACCCAGGGGTACGGGCGGCGGCAGCCTACTGCGTCACACATCACGCCCAAGGCCGCCCACGGGACCGGAGTGTCCGCCCACCAGCCTCGCGAGCCCCGGATGCCCACCGCTGTCACAGAGCCGCCCACGGGCGCCACCCGGGCACCGGTAAGCCGACTACGGGGCACCCGCCCCACGGCCGCGCGCAGCCCCACCGGCGTGCGACCGCCACGGCGGCCGGCCCGGGCACCCGCGAGGGAGACGGGCGACACGGACGTATCCCCCGCTCGGCGCGGGCCGGCGACGCCTCGCCTGTCCGGTGTCACGCGTCCCCTGTCCGGTGCGGTGGTCGATGGGAGTTCGTGTTCAGCGGTCCCGCGGCGAACACTTCTGTGCCCAGCGAGACGAACGACGGCTCGGTGTAGTTCCCGGATCGCCGAGCCTGCCACCACTTATGGCGCACCGATGCCGGAAGGTCTGTCACCCATCCGACACACCGTCACAACCGCGACGTGACACCCGCCGCCCCGGGCACACGCCGTCAGAAATACCCGCGACACAGCTCGAGGCCCACCCGGGACGAACCCGCCACCAACCCCCACGGATCACACCAGCGGATCAACGTGGACAATATCCCCGACGGAAGGTTAACGATCTGAGCAAGCCGGGAACATCGGTCAGGACCGTGGCCATCGGGACAGCACAACCAGGCACACCACGACCGCAACACAGACCCATCCGGTGGTTGCACGCAGTTCACGTGGCGGTGCCATCGAACGCCATGTACAGGGTCGACCATTGAGTCGTGGTTCGTCTGGATAAGGTCCCCATGATGATCGGACGTTCAGTAGGCCGGGTTGTCATCTCCGACGTGCGCCCGGTCGTCTCCTGTGGCCAGTGGCCGTCGCGGGCGGTGGAGGGGGAAACCCTCACCGTCAGCGCGACGATCTTCCGTGAGGGTCATGACCTCATCGGAGCAAATGTCGTTCTTTCCGGTCCCGACGGTCAGGGTGCCCCGTTCACCCGCTTGAAACTGACCGGCGCGGGCACGGACCGTTATGAGGCCGACCTCGTCATGGGGCGCGCGGGCCTGTGGGGCTTTCGCGTCGAGGCCTGGGCCGATCCGGTCGCCACCTGGCGGCACGGCATCGAGCTCAAGGTCGGCGCCGGCCAGACCACCGACGAGCTCGCCGTCGACTTCGAGGACGGCGCACGGCTGTTCCTTCGGGCGTTGCCGGGCCTGCCGGAGCCCCGGCGAGCCGAGCTCGCGCACGCGGTGGCGGTGCTGCGCGATGACCAGGTCACCGATCCGCACGCCCGCATCGCCCCGGCCTGCGCGCCGGAGCTGGCCGCGCTGCTCGACGCTCACCCACTTCGCGAGCTGGTCACCCGCTCCCCCCTGCACCGCGTGTGGGTTGACCGGCCGCGTGCCCTGTACGGCAGCTGGTACGAGATGTTTCCGCGCTCGGAGGGTGCGAGCCTCGACCCGCCGCGCTCGGGAACCTTCCTCTCCGCCACGGAACGGCTGCCGGGCATCGCCGCGATGGGCTTCGATGTGGTCTACCTGCCGCCAATCCATCCCATTGGCGAGGTCAACCGCAAGGGCCCGAACAACACGCTGGTGACGGGGCCGGATGACCCGGGTTCGCCGTGGGCCATCGGCAGCGTGCACGGCGGCCATGACGCAGTGCACCCTGACCTGGGGACATTGGACGATTTCGACCTCTTCGTCGCACGGGCGCGTTCCCTCGGCATGGAGATCGCACTCGACCTCGCACTGCAGTGCGCGCCGGACCATCCCTGGGCCAAGCACCATCCGGAATGGTTCGTGGTCCGCAGCGACGGATCGATCGCCTACGCGGAGAATCCGCCGAAGAAGTATCAGGATATTTATCCACTGAACTTTGATGCCGATCCGATCGGCATCTACCACGAGATCCTCCGCGTGGTCCGGTTCTGGACGGCGCGAGGCGTGCGGATCTTCCGTGTCGACAACCCGCACACCAAGCCGGTCGAGTTCTGGGAATGGCTCATCGGCCAGGTCAAGGCCACCGAGCCGGACGTGCTGTTCCTCGCCGAGGCGTTCACCCGGCCAGCGATGATGCACACCCTGGCCAAGGTCGGCTTCACCCAGTCCTACACGTACTTCACCTGGCGCAACGAACGCTGGGATCTGGAGGAGTACGCCCAGGAGCTGGTCGAGTCGGCGCATTACATGCGGCCCAACTTCTTCGTCAACACGCCGGACATCCTGCCGGAGTACCTCCAGCGCGGCGGGCCCGCCGCGTTCCGGATCCGGGCCGTCCTGGCGGCGATGCTCTCCCCGACCTGGGGCGTGTACGCGGGGTACGAGCTGTTCGAGAACACCCCCGTGCGGCCGGGCAGCGAGGAGTACCTCGACTCGGAGAAGTACCAGTACCGGCCGCGCGACTGGGCCGGTGCCGAGCGGGCCGGGACGAGCCTGGCGCCCTACCTCACCCGTCTCAACCAGATCCGCCGTGACCATCCGGCCCTGCACTGGCTGCGCAACCTGAGCCTGCACCAGTCGGACGCACCCGAGATCATGGCCTTCTCCAAGCGGCTCGCCGACGAGGACCGGATGGACGAGGACGTCGTGATCGTCGTCGTCAACCTCGATCCGCACATGGCGCGGGAGACCACGGTGCGCCTGGACATGCCCGCCCTCGGGTTCGACTGGGGCGACACCTTCACGGTCCACGACGAGTTCACCGGTGCGTCCTACCAGTGGGGCCGGGACAACTACGTGCGCCTGGACCCGAGCGAGCCCGCCCACGTCCTGACCGTACGGCGCAGCTCATGAGCGGCTCGGAACCGTTCGCCGAGGAGGCGCTGCGGGAGACGGCGGCCGCGGGCGGCGAGGCCGAGTCCCCCCGCGACCCGCAGTGGTTCAAGCGCGCGGTGTTCTACGAGGTGCTCGTCCGGGGCTTCGCCGACTCCAACGGCGACGGGACCGGCGACCTTCGCGGGCTGATCAGCAAGCTGGACTACCTGGAGTGGCTCGGCGTCGACTGCCTGTGGCTGCTGCCGATCTACTCCTCGCCGCTGCGCGACGGCGGCTACGACATCGCCGACTACTTCCAGATCCTCCCGGAGTTCGGCGACCTGGGCGACTTCATCAACCTGGTTGACGAGGCCCACAAGCGCGGCCTGCGGATCATCGCCGACCTGGTGATGAACCACACCTCGGACGCGCACCCGTGGTTCCAGGCCTCCCGCTCGGATCCCGACGGCCCCTACGGCGACTTCTACGTCTGGTCCGACACCGACGACAAGTACCCGGACGCCCGGATCATCTTCGTCGACACCGAGAAGTCGAACTGGACCTGGGATCCGGTGCGCGGCCAGTACTACTGGCACCGCTTCTTCTCCCACCAGCCCGACCTCAACTACGACAACCCGGACGTCCAGGAGGCGATGCTCGAGGTCCTGCGCTTCTGGCTGGACCTGGGCCTCGACGGGTTCCGGCTGGACGCCGTCCCCTACCTGTACGTGCGGGAGGGGACGAACGGGGAGAACCTGCCGGAGACGCACGAGTACCTGCGCCGGGTCCGCAAGGAGATCGACGCCAAGTACGCCGACCGGGTCATGCTCGCCGAGGCGAACCAGTGGCCGTCGGACGTCGTCCAGTACTTCGGCAACGACGACGAGTGCCACATGGCGTTCCACTTCCCGCTGATGCCGCGCATCTTCATGGCGGTGCGCCGGGAGTCCCGTTACCCGATCTCGGAAATCCTGGCCCAGACCCCGGAGATCCCCCCGAACTGCCAGTGGGGGATCTTCCTGCGCAACCACGACGAGCTGACCCTGGAGATGGTCACCGACGAGGAGCGCGACTACATGTACGCCGAGTACGCGGCGGATCCGCGGATGAAGGCGAACATCGGGATCCGCCGCCGGCTCGCCCCGCTGCTCGACAACAGCCGGGACCAGATGGAGCTGTTCACCGCGCTGCTGCTCTCCCTGCCCGGCAGCCCGGTGCTGTACTACGGCGACGAGATCGGCATGGGCGACAACATCTATCTCGGTGACCGCGACGGTGTGCGCACCCCGATGCAGTGGTCCCCGGACCGCAACGCGGGGTTCTCGACCACCGACCCGGCCCGGCTGTACCTGCCCGTGATCATGGACCCGGTGTACGGCTACCAGGCCCTGAACGTCGAGGCCGAGCAGCGGATGTCGACCTCGTTCCTGTCCTGGACCAGGCGGATGATCGAGGTTCGCAAACGGCATCCCGTCTTCGGGCAGGGCAGCTACACCGAGCTCGGAGCATCCAATCCGTCGGTGTTCGCGTTCGTCCGCGAGTTCGGCGACGACCGGGTGCTCTGTGTCGCGAACCTGTCCCGGTTCGCGCAGCCCGTGGAGCTCGATCTGCGGCGGTTCGCCGGGCTGGTCCCGGTCGAGCTGATGGGCCGGGTGCATTTCCCGGCGGTCGGCGAGCTGCCGTACCTGCTGACGTTGCCCGGCCATGGGCACTACTGGTTCGCGCTGACCAGTTCGGGGGAATTCACGCCTTAGGCGGTACGACGATGTTCCGCCCGGCACCTGCCCCCGGGCGGGACGGACCGGACCAGCCCGGAGCGATCCGGGCGGGCCCGGCCGGCCGGTCAGCCGTCTGTCTCCGATGTCGGCCTTGATGTTCCCAGGGGCGGACGTCACGATTTGTTCTCCTGGAACTCACGCTCCGGGCAGATCACGGGAGCTCGGCGGCTCCGCCCCGATTCGACCGGGGCGCTCCGCGGCTCCGAGGGCTCGCCGCCGGCGGATCGCGGACCGGGCGGACGACAACGCGACACGACGCGCAGGGAGGTCGAGCATGACGGACCAGCACTCCGAGCTCGCGGACCTGCTCGCGGACTGGCTGCCACGGCAGCGCTGGTTCGCGGGCAAGGGCCGGGCAGGTGGGCAGCCGCGCGTCGTTCAGGACGTCCAGCTGAGCTCAGGCAGAAACACGGACACGGAAACGAGTGCGACGGCGAGCACCAGCACGGCAGCGAGTACGAGCACCGCTGCCGCCGGCCCGGCCGCGGTGCTGCGCCTGCTGGTGGTCGAGGTCGAGTTCGACGACGGAGGGCCCGCCGACTACTACCAGGTTCCGGTGGTCATCCGGGCGGACTCCCCCTTCGGCCACGACACCTTCCTGATCGGCGAGTCGTCGATCGGCCTGGTCTACGACGGCCTGCGCGACACCGACGGCAACGCCGCCCTGCTCGCCTACCTGCGGCGCGGGGCGAGCCGGGAGGGCCTCACCGCGACGACCGTGGAGACGCTGGACGAAGGCGAGCTCCCGGCACGCTCGATCGGCGCGGAACAGTCGAACACCTCGATCGTCTACGGCGAGGCCTACATCCTGAAGGTGTTCCGCCGGCTGTGGCCCGGCATGAACCCCGACCTGGAGATCACCCGGGTGCTGGCCCGGGCGGGCAGCGAGCACGTGGCACGCCCGGTCGCCTGGCTCTCCGGCCAGCTGTCCGGCGTCCCGACGACCTTCGCCTTCATGCAGGACTTCCTGCGCACCGGCGCCGAGGGCTGGCTGCTGGCACTGGCCAGCGTGCGCGACCTGTACGCCGAAGGTGACCTGCACGCCGACGAGGTCGGTGGCGACTTCGCCGCCGAGGCCGAGCGCCTCGGCGCCGCCACCGCCCAGGTGCACCGGCACCTCGCGGCCGCCCTCCCGACCCGGCCGGCCGACCCGGCGGCGCTGTCGACGCTGGCCGACTACCTGCACCGGCGCCTCGACGACGCGCTGGCGGCCCTCACCGAGCTCGCGCCCTTCGAGTCCGCGCTGCGGGCCGCCTACGACAACGTCCGCACGGCCCGGCATCTTGGCCCGTTCCAGCGCATCCACGGCGATCTGCACCTCGGCCAGGTGCTCCGGGTCGAGTCCGGCTGGGTGCTGTTCGACTTCGAGGGTGAGCCGGCCCGGCCGGTGCCCGAGCGCACCCTGCTCGAATCCCCGCTGCGCGACGTCGCCGGCATGCTCCGCTCCTTCGACTACGCCGCGCAGTCGATGCTGCTGGAACGGCCCGACGAGCCGGCGCTGGCCTACCGGGCGCTGGAGTGGGCCGACCACAACCGTGACGCGTTCTGCCGCGGCTACGGCGCCGAGTCCGGCCGCGACCCCAGGGACGACGACGCCCTGCTGCGCGCGCTCGAGCTGGACAAGGCCGTGTACGAGGTGCTGTACGAGACCCGCCACCGGCCAGGATGGGTCAGCATCCCGCTGCGGTCGGTCGAGCGTCTCACCAGCGAGCCGGCGGGGCGGGGCGCGGCGGCGCCCGCCCTGGAGGGCTCGGACCACGCGTAGTAGCCGGGACCTCGAAGGCGAGGTCCCGATCGGGGACGACGAGGTCCCGACCAGGAGAGAAGGACAGGTGGCCGTAGTGGACGATCCCGACGACGTGGCGCGGAACGGTTCCGTGAACGGGCGCCCTGACCTGGCGCGGCTGTCGAGGTTCACCGACACCGCGGTCGTGGACCGGCCCGGCGCGTCCGACGCGCCGGACACGCCGGACCCGGCCAGTGCCCCCCGGGTGGACGTGCCCCGCGAGGAGCTCGACCGCCTCGTCGGTGGCGCCCACCACGACCCGCACACGGTCCTCGGCGCGCATCCCGCCGGCGCCTGGACGATCCTGCGCACGCTGCGCCCCGACGCCACGGCCGTGACCGCGCTTGTGGACGGCGTCCGCCACCCGCTGACCCGGCTGCACAGCGGCGGGGTGTTCGCCGGCACGGTCCCCGGCCGCCTGCCCGACTACCGGCTCGAGGTGAGCTACCCGGACTCGACCTACGTCGTCGACGACCCCTACCGGCACGGCCCGACCCTCGGCGAGATCGACCTGCACCTGATCGGCGAGGGCCGGCACGAGCGGCTCTGGACGGTGCTGGGCGCCCATGTCCGCCAGCTGCCCGTCGCCGGTCGCGAAACCCCCGTCGCGGGCGTCAGCTTCGCGGTGTGGGCGCCGAACGCCCGCGGTGTGCGGGTGGTGGGCGACTTCGACTTCTGGGACGGCCGCGCCCTGCCGATGCGCTCCCTGGGCTCGACCGGCGTCTGGGAGCTGTTCGTGCCCGGCGTCGAGGCGGGAACCCGCTACAAGTACGAGATCCTCGGGGTCGACAGCGTCTGGCGCCAGAAGGCCGACCCGGTCGCCTTCGCCACCGAGCTGCCGCCCGCCACCGCCAGCGTCGTGCATGAGTCGCACTACACCTGGCAGGACGCCGACTGGCTCGACCGGCGGGCCGCGACGGCCTGGCACGCGGCGCCGATCAGCGTCTACGAGATCCACCTCGGGTCCTGGCGGCGTGGCCTGAGCTACCGCGAGCTCGCCGCGGAGCTGCCGGGGTACCTGCTGGAGAACGGCTTCACCCACGTCGAGTTCCTGCCGGTCGCCGAGCACCCGTTCGGCGGGTCCTGGGGCTACCAGGTCACCTCGTACTACGCACCGACGTCCCGTTTCGGCAGCCCGGACGACTTCCGCCACCTCGTCGACACGCTGCACGCCGCGGGCATCGGCGTGATCGTGGACTGGGTTCCCGCCCACTTCCCGCGGGACGCCTTCGCCCTCGGCCGCTTCGACGGCACCGCCCTCTACGAGCACCCCGACCCGCGCCGCGGCGAGCAGCCCGACTGGGGCACCTACGTGTTCGACTTCGGACGGCCCGAGGTACGCAACTTCCTGGTCGCGAACGCGCTGTTCTGGCTGGAGGAGTTCCACGTCGACGCGCTGCGGGTCGACGCCGTCGCCTCGATGCTCTACCTGGACTACTCCCGTCCCTCCGGCGAGTGGGTCCCGAACGTGCACGGCGGCCGGGAGAACCTGGAGGCGGTCGAGTTCCTGCAGGAGGTCAACGCCACCGTCTACCGGACGGTGCCGGGCGCGATGATGATCGCCGAGGAGTCGACGGCCTGGCCCGGGGTGACCCGCCCGACGCATCTCGGCGGCCTGGGCTTCGGCTTCAAATGGAACATGGGCTGGATGCACGACACCCTCGACTACGAGTCGAGGGCACCGGTGTTCCGGACGTACCACCACCACCAGGTGACGTTCTCGATGATGTACGCCTACTCGGAGAACTACATCCTGCCCTTCAGCCACGACGAGGTGGTGCACGGCAAGGGATCGCTGCTGCGGAAGATGCCGGGGGACAGCCGGGCGCAGCTGGCGGGCCTGCGCGGCCTCTACGGCTACATGTGGGCCCACCCGGGCAAGCAGCTGCTGTTCATGGGCTGTGAGTTCGCCCAGGACAACGAGTGGAGCGAGGCGACCACGCTGGACTGGCACCTGCTGGGTGACCACGGGCACAGCGGGGTGGCACGCCTCGTGCGGGACCTGAACCACACCTACCGGCGGACCCCGGCGCTGTGGGAACGCGACACCGAACCCGACGGCTTCTCCTGGATCGACGCGAGCGACGCGGCGAACAACGTCCTCGCGTTCGCCCGCTGGTCCGCGAACGGCGAGCAGGTCCTCGCCTGCGTGACGAACTTCTCCGGCGCCGGCCATGTCCGCCACCGCCTCGGCCTTCCGTACGCCGGCCGGTGGCGGGAGATCCTCAACACCGACGCGATCGACTACGACGGCGGCGGCATGGGCAACCTCGGCGCTGTCACCGCGACACCGGTCTCCGCGCACGGGCTGCCGGCCTCGGCGGAGCTCACGCTGCCCCCGCTGGGCACGATCTGGTTCCTGTACGACCCGGAGAACCCGCCCGCGGCCGAGGCCTGACGCAGCGGCCGAGCAGGACCTGAGGATTTGGTCGCTGGTACGACGAAATCCTCAGGTCCTCGGCGCTCGCCGGCGGTCGTGCGGTCAGAAGAGCGTGTTGCGGTCAGACGGTCAGAAGAGTGCGGCGGCCAGCGCTCGCCGGGCCGGGGCGACGGCCGGCTCGCCGTCACCGAGGGCCTGGAACAGGCCGACGAGGTGCGCCCGCACCTTCTCCCGGTCCTCTCCCGACGTCCGGCGGACGAGCTCCACCAGCCGGCTGAAGGCCGTGGCCGGGTCGCCCTGGGCCACCGTCAGGTCGGCCACGGCGAGCCCCGCCTCGACGTCGTAGGGGTCGGCGGCGAGCCGCTGGCGCAGCCAGCCGGCGTCGTAGCCGCTCACCCGGCGCAGCAGCTCCACCTGGGCCAGGCCGATGGCGGCGTCCGGGTCGGCGGGCGTCTCGGCGAGCTGGGCCTGGAAGGCGCTCGCCGCCGCGTCCAGGTCGCCACGGGCCATCGCGTCGTGGGCCTCGGCGAGGTGGGGCGGCGGGGCCGCGCCCGCGGGCCCGCCCGGCATCTCACCGACCGCGCTGAGCAGCTGGTCCAGCCAGCCGCGCACCTCACGCTCGGGGACGGCGCCGGTGAACTCACCGACGATCCGGCCGCCGACGACCGCCTTGACCGCCGGAATCCCCTGCACACCTGCCGCCTGGGCCAGGCCGGGGTTGGCGTCCACATCGACCTTGGCGAGCACCCAGCGCCCGCCGTCGGCCGCCGCGAGCCGCTCCAGCACCGGGCTGAGCTGCTTGCACGGGCCACACCAGGACGCCCAGAAGTCGAGGACGACCGGCACCTCCATGGACCGGGCCACGACCTCGTCGTTGAACGTCTCCTCCGTCACATCCACGACGACCGGCCCGGTGGCACCGGTGGTGGGTGCGCCGGCCGGGGCACCGGCCGGACCTGCACCGGGCCGCCCGACCGGGGGCGGCGGCGGTGCGGGCTTGGGGTCGAGGGGCACGGCGCCGGCGAGGCGCAGACCGCCGAGTGTGTCGGGCATTCGGCCCGGCCCGCCCCTGCGCGGCGAGCCGGGTGGGACAGGTGACCTCCGCTGCATGGCTCCATCGTTGCACTCGGTGGACGCGGGTCGGGTGCCACCGGTCGACTTTTTCCCGCGCGGCCATCCACAGCGGCCACACAGCGACCACACAGTGGCCCCGCGGTTGCCTTCCGGTGGCCCCACGGTGACCCAGAAACCTCGGCGGACCCGCCGGCCGGCGTCAGCCGGCGGCGAGATGCCGTTCGACGCTTGCCACCTTGTTGTGCAGGGCGTCGGTGACACCCTCGCGAAGGTCGGCCTTGAGCACCAGGCTCACCCGCCCACACCGGGCCGCGACGGCCTCGGTGGCCTGCCGCACAACCTCCATGACCTCGGCCCATTCGCCTTCGATCATGGTGAACATCGCGTTGGTCTCGTTGGGCAGCCCGGACTCACGCACGACCCGGACCGCCTCGGCGACCGGTGCCGCGACCTCCTCGCCGAGACCGATGGGGGTGACGCTGAAGGCAACAAGCATGTGGACAGACCTACCACGCCCACCCTGTCCCGGCCGGACACTCGCCACACCGGCAGATCTCCTGGGCGACGACACTGTCACCATCGGTTGATAACATCGGCGAATCAACCCGCCAACACCAAACCCGGGACAACGTCCGCTGACGGTACGCCCTACCATGACCCGCCGTGGGGTGGATGCAGATTTATGACGAGACGGACGAGGCCTAGGTGGGGCTGAGTACCCTGCTCGAGACGCTGACGGATCTTGTGGTGATCGTCGGCGGGGACGGTCGCGTCCGCGAGATGAGCAGCAGTGCCGCCGCGTTCCTGGGCGATCGGGTCGGCTCCACGCCGCACCTGCACGAACTGTCGGGTGTGGTGGAGCCCGGCTGTCGCTCCGACCTCGCGAGCCCGGTGTCGCAGGCGCTGACCCGCACCGCGGCATGGCGGGGCACCGTGTGGCTGATCGACGTCGCGGGGGCGGTGGCGCCGTACACGGTGACGGCCAGGCTGGATCCGGCGGGCGGGGTCGTCATCGTCGCCCGGGACACCGTCGACGCCCGTGCCCGCGGCGCCGCGGAGCGGGAGTCCCGGTCGAAGGACGAGTTCGTCGCCCGGCTCGGGCACGAGCTGCGCACGCCGCTCAACGCGATGCTCGGGTTCGCGCAGCTGCTCGAGCTGGAGCCGCTCACGCCCGACCTGCACGAGGACGTCGAGCGCATCATCACCGGCGGCCGGCACATGCAGGCGCTCATCGACGACGTGCTGGACCTGGCCCGGCTGCGGGCCGGGCGAGGAGACATCAACAAGGGGCCGGTCAACGTCCTGGACATCGTCCAGGGCGTGGTCGAGCTGGTCGAGCCGCTGGCGGAGCGGCGCGGTATCCGGCGGGTCATCCAGCCGGCCCGGCCGCTCATCGCCGACGCGGACCGCCGCCGCCTCTGGCAGGTCCTGCTCAACCTGATCGGCAACGCGCTTAAGTACGGGCGGGAGGGCGGCAGCGTCCGGGTCGGCATCGTGCCGGTGACCGGCTCGCGGATCCGCATCGAGGTGGAGGACGACGGCTTCGGGCTCTCCCCGTCCGCGTTGTCCCGGCTGTTCCGGCCGTTCGAGCGGCTCGGCGCGGAGGACACCGGCGTCGAGGGCAGCGGGCTGGGGCTCGCCCTCTCCCAGGCCCTCGTGACGGCGATGGGCGGTGTGCTGACCGTCGCCAGCAGGCCGGGGGTGGGCAGCGTCTTCGCGGTCGTCCTCGACGCCGTCGACGTCCGCTACGACCACGCGGACGAGGATCCCCAGGAGGCACCCGGCGAGCGTCAGCTCGAGCCCGGTGGCCTGCGCGTGGTCCACATCAGCGGCGATCCCGGGCTGCGCGAGCTCGTCACCGACACACTCGCCAGCGCGCTCGGGGCGGACACGATCAGCGTCCCGCGGGGGGCGCTGGCGGTGGAGGCCATCCGGCGGGCCCGGCCCTCGCTGGTCCTGCTGGACGGCGACCTGCCCGACGTGACCGCCGCCGACCTGTTGCCGCGGCTGGCGGCCGACCCGGTGGCCGGGACGGTGCCGGCGCTCGTCCTCGCGGCCGAGGCGGACCCGGACGAATGGACCCGCCTGCGCCGAGCCGGTGCCAGGCAGATTCTGGGCATGCCGCTCGATGTCACGACCCTGATCGCCGCGACATCCCAGCTCACCGCGCCCTGATACCGAATACCGCGCCCGCGCCCGCGCGTGGCCAGCGGCTGCTGCACGGTTGGCAGCCTCGGGCCAGCAGCCTGGGCGTGGCCCGGTCGCGCCGATGGAACGCGAACCCCACCCGCACGGCCACCCATCGAAGGATCCCGCGCCGCGTCGCAGCGCCAGTAATTGGCCTCAAGAGGGGCAAAAAGGTCACCGGGTCGCCTGGCGACCCACAAGCGTGAAGGATTTTTGTCGCTCCAGCGACCGAAATCCTTCACGCTTGCGACTTGCCAAACCGGGGCGCTCAGCCCGCCACGCCGGCCAGCAGGGTGTCCGCGGCCGTGTAGGGGTCGAGCTGGCCGTCGGTCACCCGGCGGGCCAGCTCGGCCAGCCGCTGCCCGTCGTCGAGGCGGCCCAGCCGGGCGCGCAGGCCGGCCAGCGCGATCTGGGAGATCTCCTCCCCGGCGCGCCGCAGCCGGCGCCGGCGCAGCACGCCACTGGCCCGCAGCCACGTCTGGTGGCGCTCGATGGCGGCCACCAGCTCGGGCAGGCCCTCCCCGCTCACGGCCGCCACCCGGATGACGTCGGGGTGCCAGTCCTCCAGCCCCCCGCCAGCCCCGCCATCCACGGCAGCCGCAGCACCGGCACCGGCGAACGCGGTGCCGGCGAACGCGGTGCCGGCGATCGACTCGCGGGGCCGGCCTGCCATCCGGACAGCCGTCACGACATCGCGATAGGTGTGGTCGGCACCGGGCCGGTCGGCCTTGTTGACGACCAGGATGTCGGCGATCTCCATGATCCCCGCCTTGGCCGCCTGGATGCCGTCGCCCATCCCCGGGGCCAGCAGCACCAGGGTGGTGTCGGCGAGCGCGGCGACGTCGACCTCCGCCTGGCCGACGCCGACGGTCTCCACCAGCACGACGTCGAACCCGGCGGCGTCAAGGACACGCAGCGCCTGCGGGGTGGCCCAGGAGAGCCCGCCGAGGTTGCCGCGGGTCGCCAGCGAGCGGACGAACACATCCGGATCGCTGGCGTGCTCGACCATCCGCACCCGGTCGCCCAGCAGCGCACCGCCGGTGAACGGCGAGCTCGGGTCGATGGCGAGCACGCCCACCCGCAGGCCCGCGGCGCGGTACGCACCGACCAGGCCGGACGTCGACGTCGACTTGCCCACCCCGGGTGCCCCGGTGAGCCCGATCACCCGGGCTCGGCCCGTGTGCGGGGCGAGCAGGGCGCTCACCTCGCGCAGGGCCGTCGAGGAGTCCTCGACGAGCGAGATGAGGCGGGCCACCGCGCGGCGGTCCCCCGCCAGCGCGGCAGCCGTCAGCTCCGCCGGATCGGCCCAGGCGGCCCGGGCGGCCCGTGCGGAGCCGGCGCTCACGCCTGGGCCGGTACGCGCAGCACCAGCGCGTCGCCCTGACCACCGCCACCGCACAGCGCGGCCGCGCCGACACCGCCGCCGCGACGCTGGAGCTCCAGGGCCAGGGTCAGGGCGATCCGGGCGCCGGACATGCCGACCGGGTGCCCGACGGCGATCGCGCCGCCGTTGACGTTGGTGATGTCCGGGCTGATCCCCAGCTCGCGGATCGACTGGATGCCGACAGCGGCGAAGGCCTCGTTGATCTCGACGAGGTCGAGGTCGGCCGGGGTGAGCTTCTCCTTCGCGAGCGCGGCCTTGATCGCCTCCGCCGGCTGCGACTGCAGGGAGTTGTCCGGACCGGCGACATACCCGGCGTGACCGATCTCGGCCAGGATCGGCAGGCCCAGTTCCTCGGCCTTCGCCCGGCTGGTGACGAGCACGGCGGCGGCGCCGTCGGAGATCTGGGAGGCGTTGCCGGCGGTGATCGTCCCGCCGTCCAGGAACGCGGCACGCAGCTTGGCCAGCGCCTGCGCGGTGGTGTCGCCCCGGACGCCCTCGTCGGCGCTGACGATGATCGGCTCACCGCGGCGCTGCGGAACCTCGACCGGCACGATCTCGTTCTCGAACAGGCCGTTCTTCGCGGCTGCGGCGGCCCGCTGGTGCGACAGCGCGCTGAACTCGTCCTGCTCGGCGCGGGTGAGGTTGTAACGGGAGTTGACGCGGTCGGTCACGGTGCCCATCGAGACCTGGTCGAAGCCACAGGTGAGCGCGTCGGCCGCGATGGCGTCCGTGACGGTGGTGTCGCCGTACTTCACGCCCGGGCGCAGCGCCGGGATCAGGTGCGGCGCGCGGGTCATCGACTCCATGCCGCCGGCGACGACGACGTCGAACACGCCCTGGTTGATGTAGGTGTCGGCGAGCGCGATGGCGTTGAGGCCGGAAAGGCAGACCTTGTTGAGGGTCATCGCCGGAACGCTCAGCGGTACGCCGGCCTTGGCGGCGGCGTGGCGGGCGGCGGCCTGACCCGAGCCGGCCTGGATGACCTGACCCATGATCACGTACTGGACGGCCTCGGGTGACAGCCCGGCCCGCTTCAGCGCACCGGCGATCGCGATCCCACCGAGTTCGACGGCGGTGAAGTCCTTGAGGGCGCCGGAAAGCTTGCCGACCGGGGTGCGGGCACCGGCCACAATCACAGAACCAGGCATGACGCCTCCTCGGGTTCACGGGTACCGGTTGGCGCGGTACCGGCCCGCCACGGCCACCGGGTGGTGCTCGCGACCGCGGGCCGCGCCGCTCACACCACGGCTGGCCGGGTGGGGGGATGAGAAACCAAAAAACTCTCCCAGCCACAATAACGTGATCTTGGTGCACGTGCCGGGGACGACAGCCGCCGGCGACCGGGCACCACTGCCCCGGTGACAGCCCCGGGCCGGCGGCGGTTCACCCGCCACCACGGCGGATTCCGACTCGCCATCCGGCCCGGCCGCACGACTCGTGAGCCGGGCCACAGCCGGTGAGTCACATCACGCGTGGGTCAGGACCAGAGCTGAGATCAGGACAGAGTGGAGGTCAGGACAGGGCGGAGAGGGTGCCACAGCTCGGCGCGAACAGGGTGCCCACGCTCGACCCGGTCACCACATCCTGGGTCACCTGGCCCGCGACCAGCCCGTCCGGTGTGATCTGCACAGCCGTGGTGACGGTCTGGTACGAGATGCCATCCGACGAGGTGCCCGAGATGAGCCGCAGACCGCTGCCGTCGCACTGGAAGCCGAAGGCGCTGTCCTCCCGCACCCCGGAGGCGATGCGAAGGGCGGCCCCGCCCACGGATTGGGCCTGCGAGAGGACTCCGCCGGCGGCGTAGCGCAGCAGCGCGTACTCGTCGATGTTGTCCCGGCTCGAGGTGCGGACCAGGATCTCCGCGAAGCCGTCGCCGTTGGCGTCCACGACGGCGTGCACGGTCGGCAGCTGCAGGCTCGGCAGGTCGACCGAACCGGGCTTTCCACCGCGGGAGAAGACGACCTCGACCTTCGTGCCGTTCAGCCGGACCGTGTCCGCGGTTCCGTCGCCGTCCACGTCGTTCGCGTGGGCGGGCCGGTACGCCGGTGACGGCAGGTTCAGGGAGCCGGAGCCGCCCTGCCCGGTGGTCGCGCTCGCCGCCGGGCTGGACGGGGTGGTGCCGGTTCGTGGGGTCGAGCTGGTCGCCGGTGGTGGCGTGGTCGTGTGCTGCGACCTGGTCCCGCCGGAGGGACGGGTACCGCCGCCCGAACCACCGCCGCCGGCGGAGGGCCCGGCCGACGGGCCCGCCGTCGGCTCGATCACCGACGAGATCAGCGGCGGCCCGGCCGGCTCCACGATCTGCTCGGACGGCGACGACTGCGGGCGGACGGCCACGAACGCCAGCGCGATCAGGGCCGCCATCACCACGCCGCCGGTGGCCATCAGCGGCATCCGCCACCAGCGCCGGCGCTCCACACCGGCCCGGATCTGGTTCAACGCGTCCGGCGAGGTCCGGATCGGCTCCACTGCCGCCCGCAGGAGCCTGGTGAGCTCCTCCGGTTCGAGCCCGCTGTTCACCGCAGGCCCTCCAACTTGCCACTCAGGGCCGCCAGCCCGCGTGAGGTGTAGGCCTTCACCGATCCGACGCTGCAACCCATGACCGCGGCGGCGTCAGCCTCCGACATGTCCGCGTAGTAGCGGAGCACGACCGCCTCTCGTTGCCGTCTGGGCAGCTCCCGCAGCGCCTGCACGACCGCGGCGCGCTCGACCAGAGAGTAGGCCCCCTCCTCGGCGCTCGCGGCGTCGGGCATCGGCTTGGGTGCGTGCTTGAGAGCAACCAGTCGACGACGGAGCGTGGATCGTGCGAGATTGACCACTGTCTGACGGAGGTAGGCAAGCGCCTTGTCCCTGTCCTGCAGCCGCCCCCAGGCGCCGTGAACCCGGATGTAGGCGTCCTGGACGACCTCCTCGCATAGCCCGATGTCATCCAGCAGCAGCGCGGCGAGACGGACGAGGGATCGGTAGTGCTCGGAGTACAACGCGGTCAGAGCGGCGTCGGCGTCCCGCGCGACAGCGCTACGGGCGGCGTCGCTCCGCGCAGGCACGGGTCGCCACCCTTCCACGACTGTCATGGGCGCGGTCACGGAAAGTCTGACGCGCGCCGAGCCTCCAAGGTTGTCCCAGAAGTTCTATCGCGTCGCGCGGCGCGCTGACACCCCTCAGTTCATCTGGCCCGCCTACCCGCGGGTACACCAGGCCGGGCGGGCTCCATCCGCCCTCGGTCCCCCGACCAGCACAGCCGGAGGTAGATCGATGATGAAGCACATCCTGGACGCGATCATGACGGGCGGGCAGCGGTCGCCGGAACGACAGGCGGAGTTCGCGTCGCTGGCGGTGCCGGAGTCGTATCGGGGTGTGGTGGTGCGGAAGGACGAGGTGGGGTTGTTCGAGGGGCGGGTGTCGCGGGACAAGGATCCGCGGGAGTCGTTGCATGTGGATGAGGTGGCGACGCCGGAGTTGGGGCCGGGTGAGGCGTTGGTGGCGGTGATGGCGTCGTCGGTGAACTACAACACGGTGTGGACGTCGATTTTTGAGCCGTTGTCGACGTTCGGTTTCCTGGAGCGGTATGGGCGGACGTCGCCGTTGGCGCGGCGGCATGATCTGCCGTATCACGTGGTGGGGTCGGATCTGGCGGGTGTGGTGTTGCGGACCGGACCGGGGGTGCATGCCTGGCACCCCGGTGACGAGGTGGTGGCGCACTGTCTGTCGGTGGAGTTGGAGCGGCCCGAGGGTCACAACGACACGATGCTGGATCCGGAGCAGCGGATCTGGGGGTTCGAGACGAACTTCGGTGGTCTCGCGGAGCTCGCCCTCGTGAAGGCGAACCAGCTGATGCCGAAGCCGAACCACCTCAGCTGGGAGGAGGCGGCGTCCCCCGGTCTGGTGAACTCGACGGCGTATCGGCAGTTGGTGTCGCGGAACGGGGCCGGGATGAAGCAGGGCGACGTCGTCCTGATCTGGGGCGCGTCGGGTGGGCTGGGGTCGTATGCGACGCAGATGGCGTTGCGGGGTGGGGCGATTCCGGTGTGTGTGGTGTCGTCGCCGGCGAAGGCGGAGATCTGCCGGTCGATGGGGGCGGAGCTGGTGATCGACCGGGCGGCGGAGGGGTATCGGTTCTGGTCGGATGAGGTGACGCAGGATCCGCGGGAGTGGAAGCGGTTGGGGGCGCGGATCCGGGAGCTGACGGGTGGGGAGGATCCGGACATCGTGTTCGAGCATCCGGGGCGGGAGACGTTCGGGGCGTCGGTGTTCGTGGCGCGTAAGGGTGGGACGGTCGTGACGTGTGCGTCGACGAGTGGGTTCATGCACGAGTACGACAACCGGTATCTGTGGATGAGTCTGAAGAGGATCGTGGGGTCGCATTTCGCGAACTATCGGGAGGCGTGGGAGGCGAACCGGTTGGTGGCGCGGGGGTTGATCCATCCGACGTTGTCGAGGGTGTATGCGTTGGAGGAGACGGGGCAGGCGGCGTTCGATGTGCATCGCAACGCGCATCAGGGGAAGGTCGGGGTGTTGTGTCTGGCGCCGGAGGAGGGGCTGGGTGTTCGTGACGAGCAGACCCGGGCTCGTCACCTGACGGCAATCAACCGCTTCCGCGGCGTGTAAGTACCTGTGTCCCGGGCCTGCCCAGGCCCAAGCTCCTGTCACCCGGCGATTGCCCGTCTGAGATGCTGAGGCCCTATGACAGAGCACAGCGATCTCATTCCGATGCCCGGTGACAGTGAAGGTGCTCCCGGGTTCGATCTGGTGCGCCGCGGTTACGATCCGCAGCAGGTGAATGCGCACGTCAACTGGTTGGTCGAGCAGCTGCGTGAGGCGGAGTCGCACCGGGCCGCCGCCGAGGCCGCCGCTTCCGAGGCGGCCACCGAGGCGGCCCGGGTGCGCGACGACCTCGCCGCGAACCGGCCGGCCTGGGAGGAGTTCGGCGGGCGGATCACCCAGATCCTCCAGCTCGCCGAGGAGGAGGCCGCGACCGTCCGCGCCGAGCGGACCCGGGACGCCGAGGCACAGCTGGAGGAGGCCCGTCGGATCGTCACCGAGGCGGAGCACACCCGCGACCGAACGGTGCGCGACGCCGAGGACCAGGCCCAGAACATCGTCGGCACAGCGTTGGCCGAGGCCGAGCGGGTCGTCGAGACCGCGCGCGCGACCGCGGCCCAGCTGGAGGGCGAGTCCGCCCGGCGCCTCGCCGAGCTCGAGAACCAGCGCGACCAGGTCACCGCCCAGCTCGGCGCGCTGCACGACCAGGTGACGGCCCAGCTCGGCGCGCTGCGGGACCGGCTCACCGCCGCGACCGCACCACTGCAGGCCTCGTCAACGCCGCGAGCGCTCACGGCCGGCGAGACCACATCCACCCAGACGGCTGCCTCGGCACACAGCTAGTGCCATCCCGGCAGGCTTCACCCCAGACGCCCCCGCCCGGCCCCCGGCATCAGGCGTCCGGCCCCACGCACGCACCCGCACAGCCACCCGCCGCACCGCCACCGCCACCGCCCGCACCGCTGCCCGCCGCACCGCCACCGCCCGCACCGCTGCCCGCCGGGGATCCCACGCCACCACAGCGCGTCAGCCATTCACCTCAAGAGGGACAAAAGGGCGGAGACGCGCCTGGCGAACCGCAAGAAGGAAGGATTTTGGTCGTCGGAACGACCGAAATCGTTCACTCCTGCGACTCGCCAAACCGACTACCGGGCTCAGCGGTGTCCCAGCGGACCGGAATGCGAACCCCACCGGCACGACCGACTACCGATCTTGATCGGGACCGTGCCGCGGCAGGCCTGCGGCGAGCAACATCCTCATCCCGTCGAGCCGGCTAGCCCCGCCGACCACCGCGCCGGAAACGATCCGGGCGCGCGTGCCTGCGTGCCCAGCAGGGGGTGTGCCAGTGGCGGCGATCGTCGAGCGCGCCCACCGGCCACACCACCCGATGCGGCGTGCCCAGCTCGATGAGGTGGTCGCAGCCCGGGCAGCGGTACGCCTTCGTGGTCGCAGCCCCGGTGACCGGCCGAACGACCCAGCCCTCGTCCGCCTCGTCCGCGTTGCCCGCCCCGTCCACCTCGCCCGCCCCGCCTGCGCCCACCTCGCCTACACCCGCCCTGCCTGTGCCCGAACCGCGGCCCGCGGTGCCTGCACCCGAACCGCCTCCCGCGGTGTCGCCGAGGCCACCGTGGCGCATCTCAACGACCGCCGATGTCACCGTCCGGCACGGATCGGCCGACGACCTCGCCGTCCACGACCTTGATCGTGCCCGCCGCGCCGCCGCGGTCCTCCACGCCCCCGCCAGGTCCGCCGCGCCCGCTCACCCGTTGCATCGCGGCGCCGGCCAGGGTGCGGGCCACATTCGCCCGCCGCAGCATGCCCGCCGGGCTGGCGAGCGCCGACGAGGCACCGATCAGCGCGTGGAACGCACGGTCACTTCCGCGCCAGTGCTCCCGCAGGATGGGCTCGCCGGCCCCCACGACCAGCCGGCGGAACGCGAACGCCACCACGGCCACATCGTCGAGCTGGCCGATCACCGGGATGAAGTTCGTCAGCCGGTTCTTCGGCGACGCCAGGTAGGCCAGCGCGGCGCCCGCCTCCAGCTTCGCCTGCTGCGGCACGCGCGGGTCCGCCAGCACCCGGCGCAGCATCACGACCAGGTCGGGCAGGAAAGTCGCCACCTCACGGCCGAAGTCGCGCAGCGCGTCCTTGTCCACCATGGCCACAGCCGTCCTCCTCACCGGTTCGGGCGGCCGGCACAGACGCCGCCATTCGTGCGCGCGACGCCCGCATGCCCACCCGCCGACATCGTAGACATGCCTGCCGACCGGCCCGCCCGGTGATCAACCCCGGATTTCGGTCAGTGACCTCCTCCGTACCGGCTCAACGTGAGTGGTCGCGGAATCCCCGCCCCGTCTTGCGGCCCAGGTAGCCGGCCTTGACGAGATGCTCCAGCAGCGGGGCGGGGGCGTAGCCGGGCTCCCGGAACTCCAGGTAGAGCGTCCGCTGGATCGCGAGGGTCACATCGAGGCCGACGACGTCCGCGAGGGCGAACGGCCCCATCGGATGCCCGCACCCCACCGTCATCGCCGTGTCGATGTCCTCCACAGTGGCGTAGTGCGCCTCCAGCATCCGCACCGCGTCGTTGAGGTAGGGGAACAGCAGGGCGTTCACGATGAACCCGGCGCGGTCCGCGCACACCACCGGATGCTTGCGGGCCGCCCGGCTGACCGCGAGCACCGTCGCGGTCACGTCCGGCGCGGTCAGCACGGTCGGCACGACCTCGATCAGGCGCATCGCCGGCGCCGGGTTGAACCAGTGCATGCCGACGACGTCCCGCGGCCGCCCGGTCGCCGTGGCGCACTCGATCACCGGCAGCGAGGACGTCGTCGTGGCGAGGATCGCCCCGGGCTTCACGACCTCGTCCAGTGCGGCGAACAGGGCCCGCTTGACCCCCAGCTCCTCGACGACGGCCTCGATCACGAGGTCGCAGTCGGCGAGCGCGTCGAGCTCCGTCGTGCCGGTCACCCGGGCGAGCGCCGCGTCGCGGTCCTCGGTGGTGAGGCGGCCGCGGTGGACGCCCCGGTCGAAGGACTCGGTCAGCCGCTTGCGCACCGAGGAGACCTTGTCGTCCGAACGGGCCCGGTACACGACGTCGTAGCCGGAACGCGCGAGCACCTCGACGATGCCGGTGGCCATCGTGCCCGTGCCGACCACGCCGACCAGCCGGACCGGCCGCGCGGTCACCCCGGCGACCTCGGTCGCGCCGGCCTCGTCGACCACCTGCGGCGAGTCGGGCGCGGCGTAGGTGTAGAAGCCGCGGCCGGTCTTGCGGCCGAGCATCCCCGCCGTGACGAGCTGCTTGAGCAGCGGCGCCGGGGCGTGCAGGTGGTCGCGCGACTGGTGGTACATCGACTCGAGGATCTCGTACGCCGAGTCGAGCCCGATCAGGTCGAGCAGGGCCAGCGGACCCATCGGGTGGCCGCAGCCGTAGCGCATGGCCGCGTCGATGTCCTCCCGGGTCGCGTAGTGCGCCTCCAGCATCCGCACCGCGTTGTTCAGGTAGCCGAACAGCAGCGCGTTGGCGATGAAGCCGGCCCGGTCGCCGGCGGACACCGCCGTCTTGTCGACCCGGCCGAGCAGCTCCCGCACCCCGTCGAGCACGGCAGGATCCGTGACGACCGTCCCGACCACCTCGACCAGTCCCATCACCGGAGCCGGGTTGAACCAGTGGGTGCCGAGCACCCGCGAAGGCCGGTGCGTCGCGGCGGCGAGCTCGGTGACCGACAGCGAGCTGGTGTTGCTGGCGATCACGGTGGCCGGCGGGCAGAGCTGGTCGAGCTGGCCGATCAGCTCCAGCTTGGCGTCGAGGCGCTCGTGAATGGCCTCGATCACCAGCGGGCAGTCGGCGACGGCCGCGAGATCGGTGCCGCTGTGCACCCGGGCCAGCAGTTCCTCGCGCTCCTGCGTGGTCAGCTTGCCCCGGTCAACGGCCCGCTGGGTCGAATGCTCCAGATGCCCCCGACCGCGGGCGAGGCCCTCGTCGTCCTTCTCGACGCCGACGACGTCGATGCCCGCGCGGGCCAGCACTTCCGCGATGCCGGCCCCCATGGTCCCCAGACCGACGACTCCGATCTTCGTCAGTTCACCGAGGGAAGTGTCCTGGCCCATAGCGCTCCTTCGTCCCAGGGTCCGCGCGTCCCGTCCACAGCGCGCGGCTCTGGCGGAGGCGTCGCGCGCTCGGATGACCGGATCGTCGCAGATTCACGACGCAGGAGCCTGTGATCGTGACGAAATCTGCCACATATGAAGACCCTGAAAACCCGCCGGCGCCCATGGTAGGAACACTGCCGCCGGGTCAGGGCCCCGCGCCGGGACAGCGCCCGGCAGCGGGCCGGAACAGCGGGTCGGAGTAGCGGGTCAGAACAGCGTGGGGATGGACGGCTCCAGCCCACGCAGCGCGTCGTAGTCCACGGTCGCGCAGGAGATGCCACGGTCACCCGCGAGCACCCGGGCCTGCGGCGTGATCGACTGGGCGCACAGGATCCCGCGCACCGGGTGCGGCAGGGCCGGGTCGTCGTCGAGGCGGGACAGGTACCGGGTGAGCTGCTCCACCCCGTCGATCTCGCCGCGCCGTTTGATCTCGACCGCGACGGTGGAACCGTCGACATCCCGGCAGAGCAGGTCGACCGGGCCGATGCCCGTCTCGTACTCCCGGCGGATCAGCGTCAGTCCCTCGCGGATCGCGTCCGGCCGGTCCGCGAGCAGCACCTGCAGGTGCGCCTCGACCCCGTCCTTGCGCAGCCCCGGATCGACACCCAGCTCGTGCGTGGAGTCGTGCAGGATCTCCTCGATCGAGATCACCAGCTGCTCGTCCGCCCGGTTCGTCACCCGCCAGACGCCCTCGGCCTCGACGATCGCGCACGGCGGGCTCATCCAGTTGAGCGGCTTGTAGGCGCGCCCGTCCGCGTGGATGGACACCGAGCCGTCGGCCTTCACCAGCAGCAGCCGAACCGCACTGGGCAGGTGCGCCTTGAGCCGACCGACGTAGTCCACACTGCAGCGGGCGATGACGAGGCGCATGGCGCGACCGTATCCTGCCGGGTCAGGTGCCTTCGTGCCCGGCCCCGTGGTCCTGTGGTCCCCCTGCCGCCGGCCCGTTCCCCGGCAGCCGACGGGCGGCGGCGTTGCTCCGCACCACCGCGTTGTTCCGCACGACCAGGTCGTCGAGCAGGCGCCGGCGGCCCGCGTACCGGATGGTGAGCTCCCGCGCCCGCTCGGCGGGCAGCCGGGCGAGGCGCACCGGGTCGGAGTTGTCGGCCATGTCCGCGCGCTTCACCACCACTGCGATCCGGTCGGCCGCCACCCGCGCCAGGTAGCACTCCACCGGCTCGCCGTCGCGGTGCGAGAGGGCGTCCACCGCCGCGACCACCTCGCTCGGGTATCCCGCGGTGGCGAGACCGGTCACGGTCAGGTCGGAGTCCTCCACGACGTCGTGCAGGATGGCCGCCATCCGCGCGTGCGCCACGTCGACACCGGCACCGGCGGCCGTGCGGCCGACGGTCTCCATCACCCGCAGCGGATGCCCGATGTACGCCTCCCCCGCCTTGTCCAGCTGGCCGTTGTGCGCCCAGGTCGCCAGGGCCACCGCATCCGCGATGGACGGGCCGGCCACGGAGCTCCCGGCGCCAGACGGGCCAGCGACAGACGGGCCGGCCGCGGACAGGCCGAGCCCGCCCGGGTGAGGCCCGGACGGGTCGGCAGCCGACGGGTCAGGCACCGGCGAGGCCGTTCGCCGTGCGCACGATGTTCACCATCCCTCGCATGATCTCGGTCAGGCCGTAGTCCTTGGGGGTGAACACCGCCGCGACACCGAGCGCGGCCAACCGATCCGCGTCGGCAGGCGGGATGATGCCACCCACCACCACTGGTACGTCCCCGAGCCCCGCGGCCCGCAACCCGTCCAGCACCTCGGGCACCAGGTTCATGTGCGAACCCGACAGCACCGACAGCCCCACGATGTGGACGTCCTCCTCCACCGCCGCGGCCACGATCTGCGCCGGCGTCAGCCGGATCCCCTGATAGACCACCTCGAAGCCGACATCACGCGCCCGCACCGCGATCTGCTCCGCACCGTTGGAATGCCCGTCCAGCCCCGGCTTGCCGACCAGCAGCCGCAGCCGCCGCCCCAGCTCCTCACCGGTCCGGGTGACAAGCCCACGCACCTCGGCCAGACCCTCACCGGCCCCGGCGGTCACCGCCCCCGACACACCGGTCGGCGCCCGGTACTCACCGAACACCTCCCGCAGCACACCCGCCCACTCCCCGGTCGTCACCCCCGCCCGCGCACACGCCAACGTCGCCGGCATCAGGTTGACATCCGTCTTCGCGGCCTCCCGCAGCCCCAGCAGCGCCTCATCCACCACGCCGGCGTCCCGGCCGGCCCGCCACGCGGCGACCTGCTCGCGGGTGGCCTGCTCACCAGCCGGGTCGATGACCTGCACGGCCGTGTCCAGATCGGCGAGCAGCGGGTTCGGCTCGGTCTCGGTGAACCGGTTCACCCCGACCACAATGTCGTCACCGGACTCGATCCGCGCCCGCCGGGTCGCCTGCGACGCGACGAGCTGCGACTTCATATAACCGGACTCGACCGCCGCGATCGCACCACCCATCGCCTGGACCCGGTCGATCTCCTCGGTCGCGGCCGCGACCAGCTCATCCACCCGGCCGTTCACGACCACCGAACCCTCGAACAGGTCCGGATACTCCAGCAGGTCCGTCTCGTAGGCGAGGATTTGCTGGATCCGCAGCGACCACTGCTGATCCCACGGCCGCGGCAGGCCCAGCGCCTCGTTCCACGCCGGCAGCTGCAGCGCCCGGCAGCGGGCGTCCTTCGACAGGGTGACCCCGAGCGCCTCCAGCACGATCCGGATCACGTTGTTCTCCGGCTGCGCCTCGGTCAGCCCCAGCGAGTTGACCTGCACCCCGTAACGGAACCGGCGGTGGCGCGGGTCCGTCACGCCGTAGCGGGTCTTCAGCAGGTCGTCCCACAGCGCGACGAACGCGCGCATCTTGCACAGCTCCTCGACGAACCGCACCCCGGCGTTCACGAAGAACGACATCCGGGCACACACCTCACCCATCCGCTCCTGCGGGACCTGCCCGGAGGCGACGACGGCGTCGAGCACGGCGATGACGGTGCACAGGGAGTAGGCCAGCTCCTGCACCGGCGTCGCGCCGGCCTCCTGCAGGTGGTAGCTGCAGATGTTGATCGGGTTCCAGCGCGGGATCTCGGTCACCGTGTAGGCGACGAGATCGGTGATCAGCCGCAGCGACGGGCCAGGCGGGAAGACATACGTCCCGCGCGACAGGTACTCCTTGATGATGTCGTTCTGCGTCGTACCGGTCAGCTCCGCCGGCGCCGCGCCCTGCTCCTGGGCGGCCACCTGGTAGAGCGCGAGCAGCCACATCGCCGTCGCGTTGATCGTCATGGACGTGTTCATCTTGCCCAGCGGGATCTGGTCGAACAGCGCCCTCATGTCACCCAGATGCGCGATCGGGACACCGACCTTCCCGACCTCACCCCGCGCCAGCACATGATCGGGGTCGTACCCGGTCTGGGTCGGCAGATCGAAGGCCACCGAGAGGCCCGTCTGCCCCTTCGCGAGATTGCGCCGATACAGCGCGTTGCTCTCGGCCGGGCTCGAATGGCCCGCGTAGGTCCGGATGATCCACGGCCGATCCCGCTCTGGCCGAGCCGTCTCCGTCATCGCCGTCTCCTCGCGCTCCGTGCGGGGGTGGTGCCCGGAACCGGCGGTCGGGCATGACGGCACCAGGCGGCACAGGGCATGGCAGCACAGGCTTGGCCGTCACCGACGCCGGGCCGGGACAGAGATCGTTCGCCGCCAGCTCGAAGGCTGCCGGCGACCGAAGCAGAGTAACGGCCCGAGCCGCCCGCGCGCCCCGGATGTGACCTGGCCTACGACGAGGTCGAACCGGCCCCCGCCGGCGCCGAACCGGCCTGCGGGAGATGAACCGGGCCGTGAGATCCGGTCCGGTTGGCTCAGGAGGCGCAGATACCCGGGCTCAGGACCGTCATCAGCTTGGCCGGAATCGAACTGCAGGCACCGGGCCCGAGGGCGACCAGGGTCCAGCGCTCGCTGCCGACGCGCTTCCACACATGCGGGTCGGGCGCGTCCGTCTCCGGCACGTCCTTGATCTCGGTCTGGGCGACGGCCCAGAACTCGTCATGCGCACTGTCGGCGCCCTCGATCGCGCCGTAGAACAGGGTGTCCTTGACGATGGTGACATCGTCCATGGTCGGCGTGGTGCTGCCGGCGGTCTTCTCGCGCACCTTCCAGGCGGCGAGCCACTGCAGCGGCAGGCGCACGCTCTGACGCTCGGTGGCCGACAGCGTCACCTTGTGCGGAGTGCCCTCGACTCGGCTCGTTGCCCAGCTCACCAACGGGAGGGGCGGGCTGAGGACCGGGCTGTCGGGCAGCTCGGTCGTGGTGGTGACAGTCGCCGGCTCCTCGTCGTCGGCCCAGGCCAGTCCGAGAACGACCCCGAGCAGGATCGCGACCACGAACGAGCCCGCGACGAGAAGAGGTCGCTTCCGCTCGGTCCACGTCGCGGCGCCGGATCCGGCCACGCGACCACTGGCTGAGTCCACCCCTGCGGGCACCTCCACGTCCAGCATGTCTGCGTCTGCCCTCCACCATGCCATGCCTCGGCCTGATTATCGGGAAAGCATGCCCTATCGCGACTCGACATCCTCCGACGGGCGGTCGTCAGTCACGCACCGTCTCGCGACAGATCATTCCGGTGACGTATCTCGTGAGGCAGCCGGAACCAGCGGTTCATGCACACTGCGCACCCGCAGCAGCTGCCCGAGGCGGTCGGCCGCCAGCAGCGGCCACAGCGCCGCGGGCACGTCCAGCAGGACCAGCGAACGCCCGATCGAACGCGCCCGCCGGGCACCGCCGAGCAGCACCCCGACACCGGCGTTGTCCGTGAGCTCCAGGCCGCCGACATCCACGTGCAGCGGCCCACACCCCGCGTCGATCGCCGCATGCAGCTGGATCCGCAGCTCACCGACGGATCGGACGTCCACCGTCCCGGTGAGCCGCACCGTCTGGTGCACGTCCACCTGGTTTGGGTCTGCATGGCGCGTGTCCGCCCGGTGTGGGTCCGCCCGATGTGGGTCCGCCCGATGTGGGTCCGCCCGATGTGGGTCCGCCCGATGTGGGTCCGCCCGATGTGGGTCCGCCCGATGTGGGTCGAGGTCGGCACGATCGGCTGCCGCCACCGCCCGTACGGCGCCTGGAGGCACCACCGCCTGACCTGCCGACAGCACGTCCACCGAGGCCTCCGATCCCATGCACCGGCTGCCCGAGACGTCTGTCGGGGCCCGCCGTTGGGCACCTGGACACGCGCTCGAGCTGCCCGCACGAACCGGACATCCGACCGCGGAAGTGGGCCACTCGGAGCCCACTCGAACTGATGATCCCACCAACCCGGCCACGATGTTCGGTTCCGCCGCCGCGACAGCCTGATCAGGGACGAAGTTCTCTCCGGCAGACCCGCGACGGTGCGACGATGGACCCGGCGGCAGCGATCCGGCGCCCTGCGCGGGATCGCCCAACGGCACGTCGCGCGTCCAGGAGGCGACCGTGGAGACCACCGCGCTCGGTTTTCTCTACGGGCCGACCCTGGTGCTGCTCACCATCGGCGTGCTGGTCTTCATCTGCCGGCTGACATCCGGTTCGGCGCCCCGCGGCCGGGCCGGCAGCCTCCGGAACGGCAGCGCCCGGCCCAGGAGCCCACGAGACGGCACATCCAGGCACAGCGGATCCCGGCGCCGTGGGCCACGGCGTGCGCATCCCCGCAACCGTGGCTCGAGGCCGGGCCGGGCCTGGCCCGGCGCCCGGCAGCCGCAGGACTTCGGCCTGCTCGTGCCGGTCGCCACCGGGCCGAAGGAACGGGCGGCGCAGGTGCGGGCCGCGCTCGCTGCCGGTGGGGTCCGCGCCACCCTCGGCCCGGCCGGGACGGTCCGGGCCCGGCATGGCCGCCCCGTCGAGCTCGCCCACGTGCTCGTCTTCGCCAACGACGTCCCGAGCGCGTTGCGAACCCTGCGGCAGGCCCGCGGCGCACCCGGCCAGCGGCCGGACCGCGGGCCGGACGGCGGCGGGCCGGGCAGCGGGTCAGCCGGCAGGCCGGGCGGCGGTGGCGGCACGAACCGCTGACCCCGCGGCCGACCTCGGGGTTCGGGGCTGAGGGCGCACGGGTTCAGCGCCGCGGCGTTTCAGAGCCTCGTGCCCTCAGAGGGCCTCAGGCGGCCACCACCGAGGGCGGCTCACGGCGTACCTGGGCGCCCAACCCGGTGAGGCTTTCGACGAAGTTCGCGTAGCCCCGGTCGATGTGGTGCACGTCGCGGACCTCCGTGGTGCCCTCCGCAACCAGCCCGGCCAGCACCAGCGCCGCGCCGGCCCGGACATCCGACGCCAGCACGGAGTCGCCCACCAGGCGGGGGGTGGGACGAACCACCACATGGTGGCCGTCGGTGCGCAGGTCCGCACCGAGCTTGTGCAGTTCACGGCAGAACACGAACCTGCTGTCGAAGACGTTCTCCGTGATCAGAGACGTGCCCTCGCTGATCGCCTCCAACGCGATCACCTGGGGCAGCAGGTCGGTCGGGAAGCCCGGATACGGCAGTGTGACGACATCGATCGACTTCGGCCGCCCCTGCGCGCTGACCCGGAAACCGTCCGCATGCAGCTCCACCAGGGCACCGGCGTCGCAGAGCTTCTCCAGCACGATCCCCAGATGATCGGCGCGGCCATGGTGGATCATCACATCGCCGTCGGTCATCAGCGCGCCGATCGCCCAGGTGCCCGCGACGATCCTGTCCGGCACCGTCCGGTGCGACACCGGGCTCAGCGTGTCGACACCGTCGACGACCAGCGTGGACGTGCCGACTCCGCCGATCCGCGCGCCCATCTCCACCAGCAGCGCGCACAGGTCCGCGATCTCCGGCTCCTGCGCGGCATTGTCGATCACCGTGGTGCCCTTGGCCAGCACACCGGCCATCAGCAGGTTCTCGGTCGCGCCGACGCTGGGGAAGTCCAGCCAGATCGACGCCCCCTGCAGGCGCCCGGACGAACGGGCCACCAGCGCCCCCGCCTCGACGTCCACGACCGCGCCCAGCTTCGCCAGGCCGTTCATGTGGATGTCGAGCGCACGCGAGCCGATCGCGTCACCCCCCGGCAGCGCCACCCGGGCCTCGCCGCGGCGGGCCACCAGCGGCCCCAGCACGGCGACCGACGCACGGATCCGGCGGACCAGCTCCGCCGGTGCGGTGGACTCCACCATCTCGGGCACGTCGATGACGACCCGCCCCGCATCCCGGTCACGTGAGGTGCTGGCACCGAGACCGCACAGGACGTCCGCCATCACCGACACGTCGAGGATGTCCGGCACGGCCTCCAACGTGGTGCGGCCGGGTGCGAGCAGGCTCGCCGCCATCAACTTGAGCACCGAGTTCTTCGCACCCGGAACGGCGACCTCGCCGACCAGCCTGGTCCCGCCTGTCACGACGAAGCGTTCCACGGGCTCCGATGCTAGGTGCTGCGCGGGGGATCTTCAGACCAACCCCGGGGATTGGCCGCTGTGGACCACGATCGGACCCCCGGTCCGGCCTCCGCTGACGCCTCTTCTCCCACGCCGTCCAACGCGCCACTCTCCACACCAAGGAGACGAACGCCGTCATGGTGGCGCAGGACAGGCTCCTGCCGACCGGCCAGCGCGTCCGTGACCCGCACGGCGAACGCGGGCGTCGACCGCCGCACGACCTCCTCGACCGTGAGCCACTCGACCGCCGTGGCCTCCTCGGTCTCCGTCAGCGGCTCCGCCTCCGCCAGGGCCTCGGTGTGCCCCTCTCGGCAGAGAAAGACCAGCGCGACCACGCCAAGCGGCAGGTTCAGGTAGATCCCGGTGAGCCGCTCCGGCTCGACCGACATTCCGGTCTCCTCGCGAACCTCACGGCGAAGCGCCTGGTGAAAGGTCTCGCCGCGTTCGAGCACCCCACCCGGAATCTGCCAGGCCCCGTTGTCCCGCCGCCGGATGCAGACCACACGACCGTCACCCCGACGGATCACCGCGGCCACGCTGACACCGACGCGCACCTGGCTGTGGAGAACTCCCGGGACGTCCACGCCCGCATCATCGGTGGACGTGACAGCCACCTCCCACTACCTGGTGTCGGCGTGTTACTACTCTGAGGAGGCGGGTTCGGCGACGCGGGAGGCGATCACCGGGATGCGCACCACGGTGGCCAGGAGCTGGTCGTTCAAGGCTCACAACGAGGACACCTGCGGAACGCGCGCGGACGGCGCCTGGGTCATCGACGGCGCCTCTGCGCTGGAGCCAGGGCCGCTCCTCGACGGGCTGCCCGGGCCCGCCTGGGTGAGCACCCTGGCGGGGGCCTATCTCAGCGAGGTCGACTGGGACGGGCAGGCGCTGCGGGACGTCCTGGTAGAGCTCATCGAGCACCTGATCGAGCGGGGTCGGCGGGCCGGGCTGGTCGACGCGGGCACCGCCCGCTCGTCCGGATTCCCCACCGCCGCGATCTCACTGGTCCGCCAGCGCGGCGCCCTGCTGGATGTCTGTCTGCTCGGCGACGCTCCCGTCGTACTCAGCGGCTTCGCCACCCCCGCGAGCCCCGCCGGGGCTGACGGGCCCGGCGGACCCGGCGGACCCGGCGGACCCGGCGGTCAGCCGATGGTCCTCACGGATCCGCAGTACGACGATGTCGAGCGTGAGCTACTCGGCCGGGTCCGGGCGAGCCTCGACCGAGGCGACGATCCGGCCACGGCCTATGGACGACTCCACGAGACCCTGCTGGACCACCGCAGACGCCGCAACACCGACGCCGGCTCGTGGATCCTCGGTGACGTCCCGGCCGCCGCCGCGCACGCCCGCTGCCTGAGCATGCCGCTGGCCGGCGACGCGGAGGTCCTGATCTGCTCGGACGGGTTCGGCCGCCTGGTGGAACCGTTCGGTCTGGTGGACGGCTACGGTGCCCTGCTGGCCGCGGTCCGCGACGGAGCGGCCGGCGAGCTGGTGGAGCGGCTGCGCGCGGTGGAAGCGGCGGACCCCGACCGCGTCCACCGTCCGAGATTCGGCGCCAGCGACGACGCGAGCGTCGTACACGCCATCATCGACCCGATTCTCGACCCGGGCGGCGCGGACGGGTCGCGGTCGCGATCACGGTCACGGTCAGGATCGCGCCGGCTGTAACCGCGGGCATCCGCGCAGGCTCCCCCATACAGTGACGGCATGGCGGTGCACCTGACCCGGATCTACACCCGGACCGGCGACGACGGGACGACGGCGCTGGGCGACATGTCGCGGGTGCCGAAGACGTCGGTGCGGCTGGCGGCCTACGCGGACGTCGACGAGACGAACGCGGCGATCGGGGTGGCGCTCGCCCTCGGGGATCTCGGCGCTCTCGGAGAACTCGGCGCCGAGGTGCGGGAGACGCTCGCCCAGGTGCAGAACGACCTGTTCGACGTGGGTGCGGACCTGTGCTCCCCCGTGGTCGCGGAGCCGAAGTACCCACCGCTGCGGATCACCGACACGTATGTCGACCGGTTGGAGGAGGCCTGCGACCGGTACAACGAGACGCTGACGAAGCTCAACTCGTTCATCCTGCCGGGGGGCACTCCCGCCGCGGCACTGCTCCACGTGGCACGCACCGTGGCCCGTCGGGCCGAACGGTCCTGCTGGGCGCTGCTCGAGGCGGAGCCGGACAGCACGAACCCGCTGCCCGCCCGCTACCTGAACCGCCTGTCGGACCTGCTGTTCATCCTGTCCAGGGTCGCGAACCCCGACGGCGACGTGCTGTGGAAGCCCGGCGCCGGAGGCTGAGCGAACGCCGCCGGCAGGCTCGAGCACCCCGGCCGCCGGCTACCCGCCGCGCCACCGGAGGCTCAGCTCGTCCGAAGAGTTGAGGATTTCGGTCGTTCCCACGACCGAAATCCTCAACTCCTGCCCGGGAGCAGGGCTCTCCGTAAAGAAGCGGAGAAGCGGTCGGATTCCGGTTCCGGGGGAAAACGGATCTGGCCCGGGCTCGGCGCTGGCGGCGTGCCAGCACCGGAAACCGGGCCAGAGTCAGAACAACAGTTCAGAACAAAGGAGTGCAGGTCAGGCGACCGTCGCGCTTTCCGCG
The DNA here is from genome assembly GCF_001306465.1 of Frankia sp. R43. Classification (NCBI taxonomy): domain Bacteria; kingdom Bacillati; phylum Actinomycetota; class Actinomycetes; order Frankiales; family Frankiaceae; genus Frankia; species Frankia sp. R43. The sequence goes on from NZ_LFCW01000001.1 coordinate 1,638,164, forward strand.
AGGATGCTGACGCCCTCCTTGGTGACGGACAGGAAGCCGCCGTCGACACCGGCGGAGATCTCCTGCGAGCCGACCTTCACGCGGACGACCTGGTCACGGACCAGGACCGCCAGCATCGGGACGTGACCCGGCAGGACACCGATGTCGCCCTCGACGGTCCGGGCGACGACCATGTCGGCGTCGCCGGACCACACCTCCTGCTCGGGCGAGACGATCGCCACCCGCATCGGCATTACAGGTTCTCCGCGTTCTTCTCGGCGTCCTCGATCCCGCCGCACATGAAGAACGCCTGCTCGGGCAGGTGGTCGTAGTCGCCCTGGGTGAGCTTGCGGAACGACTCGATCGTCTCCGCGACCGGGACGAACTTGCCGGGGATACCGGTGAACTGCTCGGCCACGAAGAACGGCTGCGACAGGAACCGCTGGATACGACGGGCCCGGTTGACGAGGATCTTGTCCTCTTCGGAGAGCTCGTCGATGCCGAGGATGGCGATGATGTCCTGCAGGTCCTTGTAGCGCTGCAGGATCCGCTGCACCTCACGGGCGGTGTCGTAGTGCGCCTGCCCGATGTAGCGCGGGTCCAGGATCCGGGAGTTCGAGTCGAGCGGGCTCACGGCCGGGTAGATACCCAGGTCGGAGATCGCTCGGTCGAGCACCGTGTTGGCGTCGAGGTGGGTGAACGTCGTCGCCGGAGCCGGGTCGGTCAGGTCGTCCGCGGGCACGTAGATCGCCTGCAGCGAGGTGATCGAGTGGCCACGGGTCGAGGTGATCCGCTCCTGCAGGGCGCCCATCTCGTCGGCGAGCGTCGGCTGGTAGCCCACAGCGCTGGGCATCCGGCCGAGCAGCGTCGACACCTCGGAACCGGCCTGGGTGAACCGGAAGATGTTGTCGATGAACAGAAGCACGTCCTGCTTCTGCACGTCCCGGAAGTACTCGGCCATGGTGAGGGCGCCGAGGGCGACCCGCAGCCGGGTGCCGGGCGGCTCGTCCATCTGGCCGAAGACGAGGGCGGTGTCGTCGATGACGCCGGCCTCGGTCATCTCCAGGAAGAGGTCGTTGCCCTCACGGGTGCGCTCGCCGACACCGGCGAACACCGAGACGCCACCGAACTCCTTGGCGACTCGACGGATCATCTCCTGGATGATGACGGTCTTGCCGACGCCGGCGCCGCCCATCAGACCGATCTTGCCGCCTCGTACGTACGGGGCGAGCAGGTCGATGACCTTGATGCCGGTCTCGAACATCTCGGTCTTCGACTCGAGCTGGTCGAAGGTCGGCGCCGAGCGGTGGATCGGCCAGTAGGTCTGGGCGTCGACGCTGTCCACGTCGAGCGGCCGGCCGAGCACGTTGAACACGTGCCCCTTGGTGGCGTCCCCGACCGGGACGGAGATCGGCGCGCCGGTGTCCTGCACCGGAGCGCCGCGGACGAGGCCGTCGGTCTGCTGCATCGAGATCGCGCGGACGGTGTTGTCGCCGATGTGCTGCGCGACCTCGAGGGTGAGGACCGCGGTCTCACCGTTGATGGTGCGCTCCACGTGCAGCGCGGTGTAGATCTCGGGCAGTTCGTCGGGTGCGAACTCGACGTCGACGACCGGGCCGATGACTCGGGCGACTCGGCCGGTCCCCGGAGTCCGGCCCTCCGCCGTGGCCGGCGAGCTGGTGGTGACGGTCATGGCGTCCTCGGTTTCACTGTCGTTGCCCGCCGCCGCGGGCTTCGGGCTTGACGTTCTGCGGTGTCGACGGGCCGGAGTCTCACACCTGCCCCCTAGGCGTTGGACGCCAGGGCGTTCGCGCCACCCACGATCTCGGAGATCTCCTGGGTGATCGCGTCCTGCCGGGCCCGGTTCGCGGCGCGGGTGTAGGTCTTGACCAGTTCCTGGGCGTTGTCGGTCGCCGACTTCATGGCCCGCTGGCGGGCGGCGGACTCGGAGGCCGCCGCCTCCAGCAGCGCCGCGTACAGGCGGCTTTCGACGTACCGCGGCAGCAGGGCGTCGAGCACCGCCTCGGCCGACGGCTCGAACTCGTAGTTCGGCAGCGGACCGCCGGGCGGCGGCTCGTCGTGCTCACGCAGCACCATCGGGAGCAGCCGGTGCGCGACCGGGGTCTGGGTCATCGCACTGACGTACTCGGTGAAGACGAGGTGGATCTCGTCAACGCCGCCCTCTTCGGTCGGGGTGGTGAACGCGTCGATCACCGCGTCCGCCACCGCCTTGGCGTCGCCGTACCCGGGCTGCTCCGAGAAGCCGGTGTACTCACCGGCCAACGAGCGGCCGCGGAAGCGGTAGTAGGACACCGCCTTGCGGCCGACGGCGTAGAGCACCGGCTCCTTGCCCTCTTCGCGCAGCAGCTCGACGAGCTCACCGGCGCGCTTGAGCGCGTTGGAGCTGTAGCCGCCGGCGAGGCCGCGGTCACTGGTGACCACGACCACGGCGGCGCGGGCCGGCTGCGCACGCTCGGTGGTGAGCGGGTGCGCGATCGTCGTCTGCGAGGCCACCGCCGTGATCACACGGGTGATCTCGTCCGCGTACGGCCGGGACGCGGTGACCCGCGCCCTGGCCTTGGCGATCCGCGAGGCGGCGATCAGTTCCATCGCCTTGGTGATCTTCTTGGTCGAGTTGACCGTCTTGATCCGCCGGCGGTACTCGCGCAGCTGGCCCGCCATGGGTCAGCGGCCCTTGTTCTCGGACGGCTTCGCGTGGTGGACGGCGATCTCCTCACGCTCGACCGCGGACGGGTCGAGCGCCTCCGGAGTCGCCTCGTTCACCAGCGGGCTGCCGCTCGACAGGGTGAACTGCTGCTTGAACTCGGCGATTGCCGAGGTCAGCGAGCCGATCGTGTCGTCGCCGAGCTTGCCGGTGTTCACGATCGCGTCGTAGATGCCGGGGTGGACCCGCCCGACGAAGTCGAGGAACTCGGTCTCGAAGCGGCGGATGTCCTCGACCGGGACATCGTCCAGCTTGCCGGTGGTGCCGGCCCAGATGGAGACGACCTGGCGCTCGACGGAGAACGGCTTGTTCTGGGGCTGCTTGAGCAGCTCCACCAGCCGTGCACCGCGGGCGAGCTGGTCGCGCGAGGCCTTGTCCAGGTCGGAACCGAAGGCCGAGAAGGCCTCCAGCTCGCGGTACTGGGCGAGGTCGAGCCGGAGCCGGCCGGCGACCGACTTCATCGCCTTGACCTGCGCGCTACCCCCGACTCGGGAGACCGAGGTACCGACGTTGATCGCCGGCCGGACACCCTGGTTGAACAGGTCGGACTCCAGGAAGATCTGCCCGTCGGTGATCGAGATGACGTTCGTTGGGATGTAGGCCGAGATGTCGTTGGCCTTCGTCTCGATGATCGGCAGCCCGGTCAGCGAACCGCCGCCCAGCTCGTCCGAGAGCTTCGCGCAGCGCTCCAGCAGGCGGGAGTGCAAGTAGAAGACGTCGCCCGGGTAGGCCTCACGGCCCGGCGGGCGGCGCAGCAGCAGCGAGATGGCCCGGTAGGCCTCGGCCTGCTTGGAGAGGTCGTCGAAGACCACCAGCGCGTGCTGCCCGTTGTACATCCAGTGCTGCCCGATGGCGGAACCGGTGTACGCGGCGATGTACTTGAAGCCGGCCGGCTCGTCCGCCGGGGCGGCGACGATGGTCGTGTAGGCCAGCGCACCGGCCTCTTCAAGAGTGTTGACCACCTCGCGAATGGTCGACTTCTTCTGGCCGATGGCGACGTAGACGCACTTGACCTGCTTCTTCGGGTCGCCGCTGAGCCAGTTGTCACGCTGGTTGATGATCGCGTCGATCGCGACCGTCGTCTTGCCGGTCTGCCGGTCGCCGATGATCAGCTGCCGCTGACCACGGCCGATGGCGGTCATCGCGTCGATGGCCTTGATGCCGGTCTGCAGCGGCTCCTTGACCGGCTGGCGCTCCACGACCGACGGCGCCTGCAGCTCGAGGGCACGGTTGCCCTCGGCCACGATGTCGCCGAGGCCGTCGACCGGACGGCCCAGCGGGTCGACGACCCGGCCGAGGAAGCCGTCGCCCACCGGAACGGAGAGGATCTCTCCGGTGCGGCGGACCTCCTGGCCCTCCTCGATGTGCTCGGCCTCGCCGAGGATGACGCAGCCGATCTCGCCGACCTCGAGGTTGAGAGCGAGGCCCAGCACGCCGCCGTGGAACTCCAGCAGCTCGTTGGTCATCGTGTGCGGAAGGCCCTCGACCCGCGCGATCCCGTCACCGGTCACGACAACGCGGCCGACCTCCTCCCGTTCACCGGAGGTGGCCTGGAAGGAGTCGACGTACTCCCGGAGGGCGTCGCGGATCTCCTCCGGCCGGATGGACAGCTCAGTCATCGCGTTGGTCCTTCATGGCTGACGTGGATCTGGTCATAGGTCGTCACTGCCGGCCCTGGCCTCGGGCCCGCTCTGCGCTCGCCCATCGCGCGTCCAGGCCTAGCCCGTCAGCCCGCGGCGGGCCGCGGCGAGCCGGCGCAGGACGGTGCCGTCCACGACCTCGTCGCCGACCCGCACGGACAGACCGCCGAGGATGGACGGGTCGAGGTCGATCTGGAGCTGGATCTGCCGGCCGAAGAAACGGCTGACCGCCGCCTTCAGCCTTGCGATCTGGTCTTCGTCGAGCACGCTCGCGGTGCGGACCACCGCGACCACCCGCCCGCGGCGGGCGGCCGCGATCCGGCTCAGATGCTCCAGACGCCGTTCGACGTCACCCTGCGAGGGGTCGGCCGTCGCCTGCTGAGCCAGCCGGACGGTCACCGGATGGGCCCGGTCGGACAGCAGCCGGGACACCAGGGCGGCCTTCGCCGACGCCGGCGCGGCCGGGTCGGTGAGCGCGAGGGAGAGCTGCGGGTTCTGCCCGAGGATCCGGCCGAACCGGAACAGCTCGTCCTCCACCTCGTCCAGCACGTCAGCCGCCTGTGCCTCGGCCAGGGTGGCCTCGACCGCGAGCTCCTCCAGTGCGAGGCGCAGGTCGATCGGCCGGGACCAGCGGCCGGAGACGGCCGCTGAGACCACGGAGAGCGACGCCGGGCTGATCTGGGTACCGAACAGGCGGCTGGCGAGACCCGCCCGCGACTGCGCCGGCGCACCGGGATCGGTCAGCGCACGGCGCACCGTCGCCTCACGGCCGACGAGCGCCGCGACCGCTCCGAGCTCCTCGGCGATCGCGCGCACATCGGGCTGCCCCGAGCCGGTGGTGGCGCCGACCGGCACCGCCGTCACCTGGTCGAGGACCGACCTGGCGGCGGCGAGTGACTGCCGGCTGGCTCCCTCCACCGTCAGGCCCCCGGCCCGGCCGGGGCGGCCGCTGGACGCGGCGCCTCGTCGAGACCCGCAATGAAGTCGTCGACGAGCTGCCGCTGGCTCGCGTCGCTCTCAAGCTCGTGCCCGACGATGCGGGTGGCGAGCTCGAGCGCGATCTCGCCGATCTCGCGGCGCACCGACGCCACGACCTGGGCCCGTTCGGCCACCAGTGTCGCGTCGGCGCGTTCCCGGATCTCGGCGACTTCCTGCTGGGCCTGCGCGCGCAGTTCCTCGACGATCTGCCGCCCCTGGGCCTGGGCGTCCTCGCGGATGCGAGCCGCCTCGGTCCGGGCTTCGGCGAGCTGGGCGCGGTACTGCTCGAGCAGGACCTGTGCCTCCGCCTGCGCCGTCTCGGCGCGCTTGAGGCCACCTTCGATGCGTTCGGTCCGTTCCGCATAGGTCTTGCGGACCTGCGGATAGACCTTCCAGAAGAAGAAGCCCACGAGCAGGCCGAAGGCCAGCAGGCCGACGATCAGCTCAGCGAGCGGCGGCACAAGGACGCTGTCCTCGTGCGCGGCGCCTTCTTCGGCGGCGAGAATGAGTGTATCCAGCACCAGGCGCCCCGGATCAGGTGAAGACGAACGGCACGACGAAGCCGATGAGGGCAAGCGCCTCAACGACGGCGAAGCCGATCAGCATGTAGCGGAAAGCCACCTGCTCGGCCTCGGGCTGGCGAGCGATCGCCTGGACACCCAGACCGAAAATGATGCCGACGCCGATGCCGGGACCAAGGGTGGCGATGCCGTAGGCCACCGTCCCGATGTTGCCGCTGATGGCATCATCAGCGGCAAGCAACGCGGACGACGCGAGGAGAGACATCGTTTAGATCCGTCCTTCTGTGGTCGATGCACCGGGGGCTCTCCCACGGTGCGCGTGGGTCGTTTGGCTTCAGGCCCGCGCCACCGCGACAGCGGCGACCGGTTCGCTGTGTTCGTGGTCGTGGGCGTGGTCCGCACCGTGGTCGCCCCCGTGCGAGGAGATCGCTCCACCGATGTAGGCGGCCGTCAGGACCGTGAAGATGTAGGCCTGCAGGACGTCGATCATCAGCTCGAAGGCGGTCAGGCCGATCGCCACCACGCCGGAGACCGCACCGAAGATGAACTGCGGCCTGGGCAACAGGTAGTCGGCGCCGAGAGCGAACACGAGCAGCAGCATGTGGCCGGCGAACATGTTGGCGAACAGCCGGATGGCCAGCGTGGCGGGCCGGGCGATGATGGTCGAGACGAACTCGATCGGCGCGAGAATGATCTTGACGAACAGCGGTGCGGTCGGCGCCGGGACCAGCATGTCCTTGAAGTAGGTGCCGAACCCGTGCTCGCGGATACCGACGGCGTTGAAGATCACCCAGCTGGTGAGCGCGAGGATCAGCGGTAGCGCGATCCGGGACGTCGTCGGGAACTGCGCGACCGGAATGACCGCCAGGACGTTCGAGACCAGAATGAAGCAGAAGAGAATGGTCAGATACGGAGCAAAAGTCTTGCCCCGCTCACCGATCACGTTTCGCGCGATCGAGATATCGACGAAGTCGTAGATCGACTCACAGAAGTTCTGCAGGCCGCGCGGTACCAGCGTCGCCTTGCGGAACCCCAGCCAGAGGAAGCCTCCGACGAAGAGCGACACGAACAGCGTCAGCGCGGACCACTTGTTGAAGTAGAAGTCGATCGGCCCCAGGTCGAACTCAAACCAGCTCTTCGGCTTGAAGACGCTGGGATCCGGCCCTTGGAAGCCGTCGTCGGCCACCGCGAGCAGCGATCCGCTCGGCACTTCCGGTACCTCCAAGATCATTTATGCTGACAAAGTTCGCGATCCCCCCAGGACTGGATCGACCTCACCCTATACGGGATGGGCCGCCGCCCCGGGCAATCAAAGACAAGCGGAGGACCGCCGAGCGCTACCCGTTCATTGCTTCGGTGGCAGGGGACTCACTGTCCCGGTACCGATGCGGTCGAAGCGGGGCGCCCAGTGCCGACAGCATCCACAGACGCTCCTCGACAGGGCAGATGCTATCCGGCCGGGCGCGTGAGAGCACTCGTTGCAGGACTAAGATCTCCGACGGACGGTCGAACGTTCATCTTCCGTTGGGTTTTTGGACATATTGTCACACTACGTTGTCGATGCGTCGCCCAACGCCCCGTCAACGACACGCTCCGTCAACGGCGCGCGCCGAAACGGTAGATGACCAGATAGATCGAGGCGACCATACCGACGACAAGCCCGATCGGAAAGAACACGGGGCCGAAGCCCGCCAGGTGATCGACACCAAAACCCACCAGCCCCCAGAACCCACCGCCGGCCACGAGTGTGCCGATGATGCCCCAGGCCTCTCCCGGCGGCGGGCCGGCATCGACCGGTCCCGATCTTAGTCTTTCATCCTTTTCACCACTGCCCTTTTTGCCCGAATGGCCGCGATTCCGCCCATTGGTGCTATCCGCCGCCACGTTGCGCCTAATCCGGGCTGACGACCTGTCCAGCGCCGCGCCCACCTCGGACTGTCTGCCGCTGACCATGCTTGCCTACAGCTCCTCGTGTGACGGCGCGGCCGCGGCGGAGGTGCCCCCGGACGGGCGCCCCTGGGCGGAGAAAAGCGGCGCGACCCGGGACGGGTCGAAGGTCTGCGGATCGTAGAACGGCACCCGCAGCCGGGCGGCGACCCACACCTCGGCCCCCACCCAGCACAGCGTGGCCGCCATGATCGACCAGGCGAAGCTGGGCAGGTCGATCGCGGTCGCGTCCCGCAGGGCGAGCAGGACCACGCCGAGGACAGCCACCTTCGCCGCGTAGACGCCGAGCGCCGCCGGCAGCAGCATCGTGGTGGCGCCGCGGCGGGCCACCGCGACCAGCGCGAGCTTGCCCAGCGCGAAGAAGGCCGCGACCAGGCCGACGGCGAGGGCGGCCCCCGCCACCCCGGACGCACCCCGCAGGACACCCCCGAGGGTCAGCACGACGACCAGCAGGGCGGCCATCGCGCACAGGCCGGCACGCAGCGCGGGCAGCGCGGTGGCGATCATGCCCGACGCGCCGCTCGCTGCCCGGTGAGCAGCAGGGCGACCAGCGCGAGCAGGCCCACACCGACGGTCGCGGCGAGGATCGGGAGCGGCGAGTCCGAGAAAGATGCCGCCACTCCCCCGAAGCCGACGAGCGCGGCCCAGAAGTACATCAGCAGAACCGCCCTGACATGGGAGTTTCCGATGGAAAGAATTCGATGATGTAGATGCATTTTGTCCGCAGCGAACGGCGAGCGACCCGCCTTCGTGCGCCGGATCACCGCCAGCCCGAAGTCCAGCACCGGCACGGCAAGCACCGCGAGCGGAATCGCCAGCGGGATAAGCGACGGTAGCTGCCGGGAGGGTCCAGCGTAACCCCCGTACGCGACCTGGCCCGTCACCGAGATCATCGAGGCCGCCGAAAGGAGCCCGATGAGCATCGATCCCGAGTCCCCCATGAACAGCCGGGCCGGATTGAAGTTGTGCGGCAGGAAGCCGACGCAGACACCCGCCGTGACAGCGGCGAGCAGGGCCGCCGGCGAGGCCCGGTAGAAACCGTTGATCACCGCGATCTGATAGGCGAAGTAGAAGGTCGCCCCGGCCGCGATCGCGGCGACGCCGGCGGCGAGCCCGTCCAGGCCGTCGATGAAGTTCATCGCGTTGACCAGGATGAGCGTCGCGAGAATGGACAGCGGCACAGCGGTTTCGGGCCCGAAGCTGATGGTGGTCTGGCTGTCCCGGTCGATCGCGAAGGACCATTGCACACCCAGCAGGACCATGACCCCCGCCGCGGCCACCTGGCCCGCGAGCTTGGTCAGCGAGTCCAGCTCCCAGCGGTCGTCGGCCACCCCGAGCAGGCAGATCAGCGTCCCCGCGACGAGCACCGCCCTCGTCTCCGACCAGTCCTGGGAGACCACGGAGAGAAAGGGAAGCCGGTCCGCCACCTCGAGGCCGGCGTAGAGCCCGGCGAGCATCGCCAGACCGCCGAGGCGCGGCGTCGGGGTCGCGTGCACGTCGCGGGCCCGCGGCCACGCGACCGCACCGATGCGGAAGGCGATCCAGCGGGCGACCGGAGTCGTGAGGAAGGTGACCGCCGCCGCGACCGCGAAGACGAGCAGGTACTCGCGCATGTCAACTCATTCCGCAGTTCATCGTTCGCGCACTCGGTGCGCCCCCTCGGTGCAGGTCCTCAAGACAGGGCCGGTCGGACGGACGGTCGCTCCCGGCCCACTACCTCGGATACGCGGGGAAACGCGTGACCAGCGCGGCCACCGCCACCGTCACCTCCGGCGCGGACTCCGGCTCGCGGACAGCCCGGGAGATCAGACTGGAGATCTCCTTCATCTCACCCTCCCGCATGCCCTGGGTCGTCACCGACGGGGTGCCGACCCGGACACCGGACGAGACCGCCGGCGGCTGCGGATCGAACGGGATGGCGTTCTTGTTGAGCGTGATGCCGGCCGCGCCGCAGCGTGCCTCCGCCTCGCGGCCGGTGACGCCCAGCTCCTGAAGATCGAGCAGGGCGAGATGGGTGTCGGTGCCACCGGCGACCGGTCGCAGCCCCTCGGCGGCGAGCCCGCCCGCCAGCGCCTGGGCGTTGGCGACCACCTGCCGCGCGTAGGCCGCGTACTCGGCGGTGGCGGCCTCCCGCAGGGCCACCGCCTTGGCCGCGATCGCGTGCATCAGCGGGCCACCCTGGCTGAACGGGAAGACCGCCTTGTCGATGCGCGACGCCAGCTCCTCCCGGCAGAGGATCATGCCCCCGCGCGGCCCCCGCAGGACCTTGTGGGTCGTGGCGCTGACGACATCCGCGTAGGGCACCGGACTGGGCACCGCACCACCGGCGACCAGGCCGATGAAGTGCGCCGCGTCGACCAGCAGCCAGGCTCCCACCTCGTCGGCGATCGAGCGGAAGGCGGCGAAGTCGATCAGCCGCGGGTACGCCGTCGCACCACAGATGATCATCTTGGGCCGGTGCTGCAGGGCGAGCTGACGGACCTCGTCGTAGTCGATGAGCTCGGTGTCCCGGCGGACTCCGTAGCCCACGACGTCGAACCAGCGGCCGGAGAAGTTCACCCGGCTGCCGTGGGTGAGGTGCCCGCCGTGCGGCAGCGACATCGCCAGCACCGTGTCGCCCGGCGTGAGCAGAGCCGCATAGACGGCGAAGTTCGCCTGGGCGCCGGAATGCGGCTGCAGGTTCGCGTGGTCGGCGCCGAACAGGGCCCGCGCCCGCGCGATCCCGATCTCCTCGGCACGGTCGACGACCTCGCAGCCGCCGTAGTACCGCCGCCCCGGATAGCCCTCGGCGTACTTGTTCGACAGGGTCGAGCCCAGCGCCGCGAGCACCGCCGGGGAGGTCAGGTTCTCACTGGCGATCAGTTGCAGACCGCCGCGGAGCCGGTCGAGCTCGCCCAGCACGACCGAGGCGATCTCGGGATCGGTGGCCCGCAGCTGGTCGAAGTCCGGGCCCCAGAACGGGGTGCTCATGATGCGTTCACCTCCCGCGGCTGCAACGCCAGGATAAGTCCGGCCGCCGCGGCACCGCGCGTCGCCGCCATCCCATCCGGCCGGGCACCGGCCCGCCGCGCCACCGGAACACCTGCGGGCAAAGGGCCGACGACGGCCAGGGGTCGACGACGGCCGGGCGGTCAGCGACGCGCGAAGATCAGCGGCGCACGGGCTCCGCGATGTGCGGCACCACCGAGCGCAGCGCCTCGAGGTCCACCGCGCCCTCCCGGACGACCACCGGGACGGTCCCGGTGCAGTCCAGGATCGTCGAGGCCTTGCCGACCGGCGTCCGGCCCCCGTCGAGGTAGACGTCGACCGCACCGCCGAGCTGCGCGAGCGCGTCATGGGCCGTCGTCGCGGGCGGACGCCCGCTGATGTTCGCGCTGGACACGGCCATCGGGCCGGTCCTGGTCAGCAGCTCGATCGCCACCGGGTGCAACGGCATCCGGACCGCGACGGTGCCCCGGGCGTCGCCGAGATCCCAGCTCAGCGACGGCGCATGGTTGACGACCAGCGTCAGCCCGCCCGGCCAGAAGGCCCGCACGAGGTCACGAACCTGATCGGTGACCTGCTCGACCAAGCCGTCGAGGGTCCGCCAGGAGCCGACCAGCACCGGGACGGGCATGTCACGGCCCCGGCCCTTCGCCCCGAGCAGGCACCCCACCGCAACCGGGTCGAAGGCGTCCGCACCGATGCCGTACAGCGTGTCCGTGGGCAGCACCACGAGCCTGCCGCTGCGGACGGCGGCCGTGGCGGCGTCGAGTCCGGCGGCGCGTCGATCCTGCTCCGCGCAGTTGAACACCTGCATCATGCGTCCTCTCCGGCGCCGCGCCGCCGGCCCCGCTCCGGCGGGTTCCAGCGGGCCGTGACGAACCTGTCCCGCCCGGCGAGATCAGGATGATCAACGATATGAGACCACAGGCCGGCCCATCCCGCGCCGCCGGACGGCCCGCTCGCAGCAGGCCCGTGCGCGGACGGCCCACTCTCGGACGGCCCGCTCTCGGACGGCCCACTCTCGGCCAGCAGGGCGGGAACAGCCTGGCCGTGCTCGTCGGCGTGCTCCATGACCAGCACGCCGCCCGGGCGCAGCAGGACAGCGGCGGCGGCCACGACAGCCCGGGGGCCGTCCAGCCCGTCCGGTCCGCCCCACAGCGCGGCCGGCGGGTCATGGCGGCCCACCTCGGGCTCGACCAGTGCGCGGTCGCGGTCGGGAAGATAGGGAGGGTTGCTGACCACCAGGTCGACCCGCCCAGCCAGGTCGGCGAGCGCAGCCCGCACCGGCGGCGCTGGCGGGCGCCCCGTGCCGATGCCAGTGCCAGTGCCGGTGTCGGTGTACGCGGAGATGCCGACATCAGCCTGGTGCACATGCACCGGCAGCCCGGTGCGCTCGACGTTACGGCGCAGCCAGTCGAGCGCGGACGGCTCGATCTCCACCGCGTGGACCTGGGCGGCCGGGAACTCGTCGGCCAGTGCCAGGGCGATCACACCCGATCCAGCGCACAGATCAACACAGACCGGGCGGGCGACCCCCAGCGAGCGCAGCGCCGCCAGCGCGCCCTCGACGACCCACTCCGTCTCCGGGCGTGGGATGAAAACCCCCGGGCCGACGGCTATGTCCAGCCGGCGGAAGCCCGCGACACCGGTCAGGTGCTGCAGGGGAACTCGGCCCGCCCGCCGTTCGACCAGCGCCCGAAGCTCGGCCGCCGCGGCGGCGTCGATCAGGTCGACCAGGGCCAGCCGGCCGCGGGAGACGTCCAGCACGTGTGCGGCGAGCTGCTCCGCGTCGCCGCGGGGACTACCCACCCCGGCGGCCTCCAGACGTGCCGCGGCAGAGATCAGCTCGTCCCGCAGAAGAACGGAATCGTCCCCGGCCGCCGCCGAGACGCCGGTGCCCGCCGCCGCGATCCGCGGCAGGGTCACGGGGCCGCCACCATCCGGGCTGCCTGGTCCGCCTCGATCAGGGCGTCGACCACGGCGTCGAGGTCTCCGTCGAGCACCTGCTCGAGGTTGTGCGCCTTGTAGTTGATCCGGTGGTCGCTGATCCGGTTCTCCGGGAAGTTGTACGTGCGGATCTTCTCGGAGCGGTCCACGGTGCGCACCTGGCTCGCCCGGGCGGCAGCGGCCTCCGACTCGGCCTTCTCCCGGGCGGCGGCGAGCAGCCGCGACCGCAGGATACGCATCGCCGACTCCTTGTTCTGGAGCTGGCTCTTCTCGTTCTGGCAGGAGACGACCACCCCGGTCGGCAGGTGGGTGATGCGCACGGCCGAGTCGGTGGTGTTCACGCTCTGACCGCCCGGGCCGGAGGAGCGGAAGACGTCGATACGCAGGTCGTTCGGGTCGACGTCGACGTCGACGTCGGCCGCCTCGGGGAGGACCAGGACGCCGGCCGCGGAGGTGTGGATCCGCCCCGCCGACTCCGTCACCGGCACCCGCTGCACCCGGTGCACCCCGCCCTCGAAGCGCAGCCGCCCGAAGACACCCTGGCCGGGTCCGGCGGAGCCGCGGGCCTTCACCGCGACGCTCACATCCCGGTAGCCGCCGAGATCGCTCGGGTTCGCGTCCAGGATCTCGGTTCGCCACCCGCGCCGCTCGGCGTACCGCAGGTACATCCGCAGCAGGTCGCCGGCGAACAGCGCCGACTCCTCGCCGCCGGCGCCGGCCTTGACCTCGAGAATGGCGTCCCGGCTGTCGTCGGGGTCGGTCGGCACGAGCCAGGCACGCAGACGGCTGGCGAGCTCGGCCCGACTGTCCTCCAGCGCCGTGATCTCGTCACGGAACGACGCGTCCTGCTCGGCGAGCTCACGGGCCGCTTCCAGGTCACCCTCGACGCTCTCCAGCCGCAGGGCGAGATCGACCGGGGTGGCAAGCTCGGCGTACCGACGGGTGAGCTCCCGCGCCACCGACGGATCGTTGTGAATGGCAGGATCCGCCAGCCGCTTCTCGATGTCGGCATGCTCGGCGATCATGCTCGCGAGCGGGGAGGTCATCGCTGTTCCTTCAGTCATCGGGCCGTGCAGCATCGGGGCCGGGCAGCCGCCAGGACGCGAACGGCGCCCGCCCGGGGGTCCGGAACGGGCGCCGTGGACGGCCTACTTCGCGCCGCCGGCCTTGTCGCCTGGCCGGCGCCGACCGAAGCGACGCTCGAACTTCTCCACACGACCACCGACGTCCATGATCTTCTGCTTGCCCGTGTAGAACGGGTGGCACTGCGAGCAGACCTCGGCGCTGATCGCGGCGTTGTCCTTGGTCGAGCGCGTGGTGAACGTGCTCCCGCAGGTGCAGGTCACGACCGTCTCGTGGTACGTCGGGTGAATGTCAGCCTTCATGGTCCCTCTTCCGATGTGGCCGCCGGGTCGCCGCCGCGGGCGCGGAGGGCGTGAACCGGAGCCGCTGTTCCAGTAACGCTGCTGTTCGGGGTAACGCTGGTGTGTCGCTGGTGTTCCCAGTCTGCCAGACCCGTCCGACCGGACCCGGCCAGCAGCACTCGACAACGCCTCCGGCGAGCCTCGATGTTCCCCGGGGCCCGTCGGAGGCGTCGTCGCGCCGGTCCGCGCCGGTCGGTGAGCCCTTCCGGCGACGGAACAGGCTCAGTCCTGCGGCGGCGCGGTCTTCGCGATCTGCATCAGGAACTCGTAGTTCGTCCTGCTCTGCTTGAGCCGGTCGAGCAGCAGGTCGAGCGCCTGCTGCGGCTCCCGGGTGTGCAGGACGCGCCGCAGCTTGTGCATGATCACAAGCTCCTCGGGCGCCAGCAGGATCTCCTCCTTGCGGGTTCCGGAGGCGTCGACGTCCACCGCCGGGAAGGTCCGCTTGTCGGCGATCTTGCGGTCGAGCTTGAGCTCGGCGTTGCCGGTGCCCTTGAACTCCTCGAAGATGACCGTGTCCATCGTCGACCCGGTCTCGACCAGCGCGGTCGCGATGATCGTCAGCGAGCCGCCGTTCTCGATGTTGCGCGCCGCGCCGAGGAACCGCTTCGGCGGGTAGAGCGCCGTCGAGTCGACACCACCGGACAGGATCCGCCCGGACGCCGGCGCCGCCAGGTTGTAGGCACGGCCGAGCCGGGTGATCGAGTCCAGCAGGACGACGACGTCATGCCCCAGCTCGACGAGCCGCTTGGCCCGCTCGATGGACAGCTCGGCCACGTTGGTGTGGTCGGCCGGCGGGCGGTCGAAGGTCGAGGCGATGACCTCGCCCTTCACCGACCGCTGCATGTCGGTGACCTCCTCGGGACGCTCGTCGACGAGCACGACCATGAGGTGGCATTCGGGGTTGTTCGTGGTGATCGCGTTCGCGATCGCCTGCAGGACCATCGTCTTGCCGGCCTTCGGCGGGCTGACGATCAGTGCCCGCTGGCCCTTGCCGATCGGCATCACCAGATCGATGACCCGGGTGGTCAGCATGTGCGGCTCGGTCTCCAGCCGCAGCCGCTCCTGCGGGTACAGCGGGGTGAGCTTGTGGAACTCCGGCCGGCCGCGCGCCTCGTCCGGCTCCATGCCGTTGATCGTGTCGAGCCGGACCAGCGCGTTGTACTTGTCCCGGCGCTGCTCGCCCTCCTGCGGCGCGCGCACGACGCCGGTGATGGCGTCGCCGCGGCGCAGGCCGTTGCGCCGGACCTGGGCGAGGCTGACGTACACGTCCGTCGGGCCGGTCAGGTACCCGCTTGTCCGGATGAACGCGTAGTTGTCGAGCACATCGAGGATGCCCGCGACCGGCACGAGGACGTCGTCCTCGCGCACCGTCGGCTCGGTGTCGGCCGGGCCGCCCTGGCCACCGCGGCCACGGTTGCGGCCACGCTCGCGGAATCGGCCGCGGCGCCGGCTGCCGAACTCGTCGTCGCCCTGGCCCGCGCCGTCGCCCGGCACGGAGGAGCGGTCCCCGGCGGGGGCCCGGTCACCGGAGCGCGTCCGGTCCGCGCCGCCACGGTCACGGTCGCCGCCGCGGTCGCGGTCCCCGCCGCGGTCACGGTCGCCGGTCCGGTCGCGGTCGCCGGTCCGGTCACGGTCTCCCGCGCGGTCCCGGTCGCCCGCGGGCTGCGAACGGCCCTGACGGTCGTTGCCGGAGCGCTCCGCCCGGTCGCCCGAACGGTCCCGGTCGCCAGACCGGTCGCGGTCGCCAGACCGGTCCCGATCGCCGGACCGATCCCGGTCAGCGGAACGGTCCGCCCGGTCACGGTCGCCGGAGCGCTCCCGGCGGTCGTCACGGCTGCGGGTGGGGGCCTCGGAGCCGCCGGCCGCGGCACGCGGCGCGGCGGCCACCGGCGCGGTCGCGGCCGGGGCCTCGGCGGCGGCCTGGGGGCGGACAGCCTCCTCGGCCGGCTCGCCGGCGGCCGGCGGCGCGGACGGCAACGTCTGCTGCTCACCAGCAGGACTCGTCACCCCGCGGGAGGCACCACGCCGGCCACGTGCCCGGGCCGGGGGCGCGGACGGCGCCTCGGTGCCGGTCGGCGCCGCCGCGCTGGGCGCGCCGCCCTGCGTCGGCGCGGTGGCGGCCTTCTCCTCGGCCGGCGGCGCTGCGGTGACGGTGGCGCCCGCGGAGGCGGGCTTTTCCGACACGGCCTGGTCGGCGGTGGCGGAGGCTACGGAATCGGCGGCCGCCGTCGGCGCCGCTGAGGATCTGGGCACCGGTCGGGTCGCCGCGTCTCCACTCTGAACGTTCTGTATGGCTGCGATCAGCTGGCCCTTGCGGAGTCGACCGACTCCGGGGATGCCCATCTGCGAGGCCATGGCCTGCAGCTCAGGCAGAAGCATCGCGGACAGGCCGGTGCCGGACCTCCGGCGCCGGGGAGCCGTGGCCGATCCGGCCGAAGCGGCGTGGTTGCCGTTCGAGTCGATCGGGTCGGCCGAGTCCACGGTCGTCGTGCCGGCCGCAGCGGGACTGTCGACGGGCGAGGCAGGCGCCGCAGACTCACGTGCGCTGTCGGGCAGCACGTCGGTGGTGTCGCTCAAGGTTTTCCTTCCTGGAAGGAACCGGCCTCTCAGGCCGGGCGTAGCGTGTGAACTTTCTTCGCCTGCGCGCATGCCGGATGTGTGGAGATGCAGCACCATTTGAACGGCGAGCAACGCGCCCTCAAAGGCCCTGACGGCCGACAGCCGCGAGCGAACCCGATTTCCCGCCGACAGGTGCCGGTACGCCAGCCGAGGCAACGGCGACGAGGCTTGAAGCACCGGGATCCCTGACCAGGACCAGCCACCGTGTGCGACCGATCGCTGAGGTGAGGCTCCACCACAGCTTGGTCACCACGAAGGACCAGATCAGGCTGGCGGGGGCGAGCACGCGCCGCGGCGGCAGCGGGTGCAGTCATCAGACTATCCAGACGGAGACACCTCGGCAACAACCTAGAGACCTCTGGATCTCTCGATGACGTCACGAGGGACTCTCGATGACTACCCGCAGCCCCTTCCTGGCACCCAAACCGGTCGGGTGCCGCCATTTGTACACCAGTAGGAGTTAGCCGACTACTCCCGGGAGTCGACGGTCTCCACCTGTACGCCCTCGGCGTCGAGAGTCAGCGGGATCACCGAGAACCCGGGCGCGGCCACGCCGATCGCGGCCGCGGCCTGACCCCCGCCGACGGCGAGCGCGACGACGGAGGGCCCCGACCCGGACAGCGCCGCCGGGATTCCCTCCGCGCGCAGCCGCCGCACCAGATCCGCGGACGCGGGGAGCAGGGGCAGCCGGTAGGGCTGGTGCAGGCGGTCCTCGGTCGCGGCGAGCAGGAGCCTGGAACGCTCGGCACCCACGGCCACGGCGGGTTCCGCGCCGCTGAGCGCGAGAGCCAACAGGGTGGCCCGCCCGAGGTTCACCGCCGCGTCGGCGTGCGACACCTGCTCGGGCAGCACACCCCGCGCCTGTTCGGTCGACTGCCGGCGGGATGGGACGAAAAGGACGGGTCGTACCTCACCCGCCGGTTCGACCCGCAGCGTCTGCGGAACGCCCGCCTCGAACCAGGCCACGGTAAGACCACCGAGGAGCGCAGCCGCGACGTTGTCCGGATGGCCTTCGATCGCGGTCGCCAACCGAAGCCGGCCGGCCGGGCCGAGCGGGGAGCCCGCAAGGGTGTCGGCCGCCGCTACTCCCGCCACGATCGCCGCGGCCGACGAGCCCAGCCCGCGGCCGTGCGGGATCCGGTTCACGCAGCGCAGCGCCAGGCCGGGCTGAGCCCAGCCGATCTCGTCGAAGGTGGCCCGGATAGCCCGGACCACAAGGTGATCCTCGGTGGCGGGCACAACGTCCGGGCCGACCACGTCAATGGTGAGACCAGATCGCGTCGGGTGGACGGACACCTCGTCGTACAGGCCGAGGGCGATCCCGAGGGCGTCGAAGCCCGGCCCGAGGTTCGCGCTGGACGCCGGTACTCGCAGCCGGACCCCGCCTGCCGCCGGCTCACCAGCTTGCTCCGCCGCCTCCACGGACGTGCTCACCGCGACGCCGGTGGCGTGCGTGGCTTCGTGGGCTGCGGCGGCCCGACCACCGACGGCTGTCACAGGTTGCGCAGGCCAAGGGCCTGCGCGGCCCCGGCGACGGTCGGCGGGATGGTCTCGGGCTTCGCGGCTCCGCTGATGGCCCAGTCGGGGTCCTTGAGACCGTTGCCGGTGACCGTGCAGACCACGCGCTGACCGGCGTCCAACCGACCGTCGGCGTGGGCGGCCAGCAGCCCGGCGACGCTGGCGGCGCTGGACGGCTCGACGAAGACGCCCTCACGGCGTGCGAGGAGCCGGTAGGCGGCGAGGATCTGGCGGTCGTTGACCGCATCGATGAGGCCACCGGAGGCATCGCGGGCATCGGTCGCGAAATCCCAGGACGCAGGATTGCCGATGCGGATCGCGGTGGCGATGGTCTGCGGCGCGGTCACGACCTCACCGCGCACGATGGGCGCCGCACCGGCGGCCTGGAAGCCGAACATGCGCGGGCGGCCGCTGCCGACCCGGGTGTCCTCCTCCACGTAGCCACGCCAGTAGGCCGTGATGTTCCCGGCGTTCCCGACCGGGAGGCAGTGCACGTCCGGCGCCTGGCCGAGCGCCTCCACGATCTCGAAGGCCGCCGTCTTCTGGCCTTCGAGGCGGTGTGGATTGACCGAGTTGACCAGGGTCACGGGGAACGTGTCGGCCAGCTCGCGGGCGACGCGCAGGCAGTCGTCGAACGAGCCGCTGACCTGCAGCAGGCGCGCCCCGTGGACCAGCGCCTGAGCCAGCTTGCCGAGCGCGATCTTGCCACTGGGCACGAGCACCGCGCAGGTGAGCCCGGCCCGGGCTGCGTAGGCCGCAGCCGAGGCCGAGGTGTTCCCCGTGGAGGCGCAGATGACGGCCTGGGAGCCCTCCCCCACCGCACGGCTGATCGCGACCGTCATGCCCCGGTCCTTGAAGGAGCCCGTCGGGTTGGCCCCTTCGACTTTGAGATGAACATCACACCCGGTCAGCTGCGACAGGTGATCCGCGTGCAGGAGCGGCGTGCCGCCTTCCCGCAGGGTGATGACCGGAGTCTCCGGCGTGACCGGCAGCCGGTCCCGATACTCCTCGATGATCCCGCGCCAGGCCCGCGGCAGCTGCCCGGAGACCTCAGCGGAGCTCGACGCACTCGAAACCGGCATCGACGACATCGTGGTCATGACTCAACTCCCTCGACCCGTACCACGCCTGACACTGCCCGTACCCCGTCGAGGACACGTAGGTCCTCGACGGTCGCGGACAGCGCCGCGTCCGCGGCCGGATGGGTGACCAGGACGAGGCTGGCGTCGTCGCCACGGCCGTCCTGACGAACACTTCTGATGGAGACATCGTGCCGGGCGAACGCACCGGCCACCGACGCCAGCACACCCGCCTTGTCCGTGACGTCGAGCTGCAGGTGGTAGCTGGTGACCGTCGGCCCCATCGGCAGGACCGGCAGCGCCGCGTACGCGGACTCCCCCGGGCCCTGTCGGCCCGCGATGCGGTTGCGGGCGACCGCGACCACGTCACCGAGGACCGCCGAGGCGGTCGGCGCGCCGCCCGCCCCGCGGCCGTAGAACATGAGCTGACCGGCGGCCTCGGCCTCGACGAAGACCGCGTTGAACGCCTCGCGCACACCGGCGAGCGGATGCGAGCGGGGAATCATCGCCGGGTGGACCCGCAGGCTGATGCCCGGCCGGTCGCCGGCGCGCTCGGCGATCACGAGGGCCTTCACCGTGCAGCCGAGCTCACGGGCGCTGGCGATGTCGGCGGCGGTCACCCCGCGGATGCCCTCCCGGTAGACATCGTCGATGGTCACCCGGGTGTGGAACGCGAGCTGCGCGATGATCGCCGCCTTGGCGGCGGCGTCGAAGCCGTCGATGTCCGCGGACGGATCAGCCTCCGCATACCCGAGCGCGCCGGCCTCGGCCAGCGCGTCGTCGAAGGAGGCCCCGGTCTCGTCCATCCGGGTGAGGATGTAGTTCGTCGTGCCGTTCACGATGCCGAGGACACGGCGGATCCGGTCCCCCGCGAGGCTTTCGCGCAGTGGCCGCAGCAGCGGGATCGCGCCCGCCACCGCGGCCTCGTAGTACAGGTCGACACCCGCGGCGGCCGCCGCGTCGTGCAGCAGCGAACCGTGCGTCGCGAGCAGCGCCTTGTTCGCACTGACCACGGATTTCCCGGACTGCAGCGCGGCGAGCAGCCAGCTGCGCGCGGGCTCGATGCCGCCGACGACCTCGATCACGATGTCGATGTCATCCCGGGCGACCAGCGCGCCGGGATCGGTGGTGAGCAACGCCCGGTCGACCGCGATCCCGCGGACCCGGTCGGGGTCACGGACAGCGATGCCGGCGATCTCCAGCGGAGCGCCGACCCTGGCGGCCAGGTCGTCGGCATGCGTGCGCAGCAGACGCACCACCTCGGTGCCGACGACGCCGCAGCCGAGCATCGCGATTCTCATCGGGCGCGGACGCCCCCCGTCGATCGTCATTCGCCTCACATCCGTTCCGGCGCGCCGACGCCGAGCAGATGCAGCCCGTTCGCGAGGACGACCCGGGTCGCCTCGACCAGCAACAGCCGGGCGGCCGTCAGCGCTGTCGCCTCCTCGTCGCCCTGGGGCAGCACGCGGCAGGAGTCATAGAAGCGGTGGTACGTCCCGGCCAGCTCCTCCAGATACCGGGCGATGCGGTGCGGCGCCCGCAGGGCGGCCGCCGACTCGATCACCCGCGGCAGCTCACCCAGCGCCCCGAGAAGCTCCACCTCCCGCTGATGGGTGAGCAGCGACACGTCGACCGCCTCGAGGTCGAACGCCGGATCGGCGGAGGTCGCCAGACCCAGCGCGGCCGCGTTGCGGATCAGCGAGCTGATCCGGGCATGTGCGTACTGGACGTAGAAGACCGGGTTGTCGTTGGTCTGCCGCGCGATCACGTCGAGGTCGAGGTCGAGCGACGAATCCATCGACGCCCGGACCAGCGAGTACCGCGCCGCATCGACGCCGACCGCATCCACCAGGTCGTGCAGTGTCAGGAACGTGCCGGCACGCTTGGACATCTTCACGGCCACCCCGCCCCGCGACAGGGTCACCAGCTGGCCGATGATCACATCCAGGGTCTGCTCGGGATCGTCACCGAAGCACGCCGCGATCGCGCGCAGCCGCCCGATGTAGCCGTGGTGGTCAGCGCCCAGCAGGTAGCAGAGCCGGTCGAACCCACGGCGGCGCTTGTCCCGGTAGTAGGCCGCGTCGGCGCAGAAGTAGGTCGGGTGCCCGTCGCTCTTGACCAGGGCGCGGTCCTTGTCGTCGCCGAAGTCGGTGGTGCGCAGCCACACCGCGCCGTCCGCGTCGAAGACGTGCCCCTTCGCCCGGAGCTCCTCGATGGCCGCGGTCAGCTCGCCGGCCTCGTGCAGGCTCCGCTCCGACTTCCACAGGTCGAACTCGACCCCGAAGCCGGCCAGCGTCGAACGGATCTCCGCGAGCATCATCTCGACGCCGTCGCGAGCGCAGACCGCGAGTGCCTTTTCATCCGCCACCTGGCCACCGGACCCGGCGGCGACGAGCTGCTCCAGGCCGGGGTTCGCCGCCACGACCCGCGCGGCGATCTCGGCGACATAGGCGCCGTGGTACCCGTTCTCGGGCGCGGGCTCGCCGCGCAGCGCGGCCAGGATCGACGCCCCGAACCGCTCGACCTGCACCCCGGCGTCGTTCACGTAGTACTCGGTGCCGACCTCGTAGCCGGCCGCCGCCAGCACCCGGGCCAGCGCGTCACCGACCGACGCCCAGCGTGTGGACGCCAGCGTCACCGGGCCGGTGGGGTTCGCACTGACGAACTCCAGGTTCACCCGCAGGCCCCGAGGCGTGGTCGCACGGCCGTAGGCCGCACCGCCACGGACGACGGCCTGCGCGATCCCGCCGAGGGCGGCGCCGGCGAGCCGGATGTTCAGGAAGCCGGGCCCGGCCACCTCGACCTCCGCCACGCCCGGGTGCGTTCGCAGGCGCGCCGCGAGAAGCTCGGCCACCTGCCGGGGCGGGCGGCGGGCCGCCTTCGCCAGCTGCATGGCGACCGGTGACGCGTAGTCACCGTGCTCTGGTTGCCGCGGGCGCTCGATCGTGACCGTGGTGGGCACGGGCACATCAAGCTCACCGCCTGCGACGGCATCACGAACGGCCGCGACGATGGAGTCGGCCAGCTCGGCGGGGGTCATGTCGCGATGCTATCGGCGCGCCTGCCCATTCCGGTCGCCGCGCGTACGGACCGGGCGGCGAAGGGTGCCGCGCCCCGTTCGGCATCGCCCCAGGCAGCGCCCACTGGAGACCTTCCGCACGCAGTCGGTGGCGTCTTCAGGAAGGTCACGGAAGGACACACCGGCACCAGCCCCCGCCGCGCCGCCGGCATGTGCGCCGATCCCCGCTACCGGAGCCGGGCCCTCAGACCGGCTGGCCCGCCGCGAGGCGACTGACCACCCCGATCAGCAGATCGGGGTCGAACGGCTTCGTCAGGTAGTAGTCCACGCCGAGGCGCGCACCGCGTTTGACGTCGGCCTCCTGCGCACGCGCGGTAAGCATGATCACTTTGATGCCGGCCGTCGCCGGGTCGTCACGCAGCCGCGCGGCGACGTCCCAGCCGTTCACCCGCGGCATCATGATGTCCAGCGTGATCACCTGCGGCGCGATCTCATGGACCCGCTCAAGACAGTCAGCACCGTCGACAGCGGTGTGCACCTCGAAACCTTCCAGTTCGAGGTTGACGACCACGAGCTGACGGATCACGGCGTCGTCGTCCACGACGAGCACGCGGGGGGCGCTGAAGTACACGGGCGAAGCTTACGGGCACCGGGTTGCACAGTCTGCCGATCCCACCTGGTACGGTATGCCTCGTTGCCCTGGAGCCCCCGTAGCTCAGGGGATAGAGCACCGCCCTCCGGAGGCGGGTGCGCAGGTTCGAATCCTGCCGGGGGCACACGACTTGGGATGCTTTGTGCCCAGCGGGGCTGGGGTTTGGCGTCGTGTCAGTTTGTTGGGGGGCGCCACCCAAGCCCCCCGGGCGGCCGGCGCTCTTGGGTGGCCGGGGTTTTTATGGTGGCTTGCGGGGCTTGGCTCGTCGCCAACGCCGCGCGATCGGTGCCTGGGTGGGTTCGTGCGTGGCCAGCGGTTCGCAGATCTTCGCCTCGCCCAGGTCGAGCATGTCGCGGCCTCGGAGGGCCGCGGGAGCAGGCGCGCCGGCCGGTGCCGTCACCTCGTCCGGTCGTTCGTCCCACCGACGTCGACGTCTGGGAGTCGGCCGCGCTGTCGAACTATGAGCCCAGGGCTGGCGGTCAGCCGGAATGCCGCGCTCCGCATCAGCCCGGACATCCCGCGAGCCGTTCCGCGAAACCGTGGCATCCAGCGCCCTGGCGGAGAAACGCTCCACCGAG
Source organism: Frankia sp. R43 (assembly GCF_001306465.1). NCBI lineage: Bacteria > Bacillati > Actinomycetota > Actinomycetes > Frankiales > Frankiaceae > Frankia > Frankia sp. R43. Next base: position 1,661,775 of record NZ_LFCW01000001.1, read on the forward strand.
AGGCTCCGGAACCTCGCCGCCTGGATCGGCCTGGACCGCTGAGCGCCAGGTGTCGAACGCCGACGCCGCGGGTTGCCGGATCAGTCCCTTTATTGATCAAGCCGTGGTGCGGGTTGCGCCGCGCGGCCGGCTGGGTGTGGCCGGCTGCGCGTGGCGGTGAACGGCTGTGCTCGCCGGGCGCGTCGCAGCCCGCACCGCGTAGATGATCCCGAGATGTTCGAGGAACGCGCACCGGCCGACAGCACCCCGGAATCGGCCGAGACACGCACAGGGAACCGCGGGCTGCCACCGCGTACGCGGTGGCAGCCGAGAACGAGCAGAGGGCACGGCCAGCGCAAGACCGGGAGACAACGCCAGGACGCTACGCTCCCCGGACAGCGCGGGTGAACTCCATGCCGTCAGGCCATCACCGCGTTGCGCCTGAGTCAGCAACAGCGACCGCGCCTGTCGCGTGACGACCACCTCAGAGATTCCTGTGGTACCGGACCATGGGCAGTGCCGTGAAACCGGCGCTTTCGTAGGTGGCTCGCGCGGGAGCATGACCCGGATCACCGCCGGTCTCGACGATGGCAACGCCGCATCCAGATTTGCGGATGTACTCGATGGCTTGCGTCATCAAGGCATCCGCGACGCCTTTCCGTTGATGGCGCGGATCCACGCCGATTATCTCGATCTCGCCGCGGCTCGACTCCCGATCGATGATGACAGCCACGAAGCCGACGGCGTGTCCGTCGACGTCCGCCACCCAGACCCTGGCCTTGTCCCCCACGCAGACCCCGCGCACGAACTCCGCATGGGACACCGGCCAGTCCGGCCATACTCGAAGAAAGACGGCACGACCAAGCACCTGTTCGACCGACGCGAAAACCGGGCCCCATGCATCCACCGAGAATGCGACGACCTCTTCCACGTCCGCGGTGACCAGCGGCCGTATCACCAGGTCCACGGACTCAGTATGGCTGGTGCGGGTGTGCAGTCAATCGGCTTTCGGCGTCCTATGACGTACCGCAAGCCGAACGGCCGGGTGTAGGCCCTCCGCCGTCAGGTTCGGTGAACGGTGCCCGAGCCGCCGTTGCACGCCGAACGGCACGTCGAACAGCAGGGTGAACCGCGAGGCCCGCGCCTGCGTCCAAAAGCCATGACGTCAAGGGATATTGATCGCAGGCTGACCGTTGTCGGTGCTGTTGCCTCTCTTGTGGCAGCTCTTGCACTGGCGGGCTGCGAAAACTCGGGCGAGCCCACTCAGCCGCAGGTCCTGCCCTCGGCGACCAGTGGCGGCACCGTTGGGACCGCCGTCGTCGACTGTGGGAGCGAGCGGATCGGGCCGAGCGGTCTGGCCGCCGGGGAGGCCCGACGGTGCTTCATCGAGGCCGTCGCCGCTGGGCGGGCAGCGACCCTGCAAAGCACCGTGCTCAGCACGGAAGGCGATCCAGTTGTCTACTCGCTCACCAGTGACACCCGGCGTGGCATCACCGTCGTCGAGGACCGCGGTGAGGACCGGTTCCGCGGTGCCGGTCCAGCCCGGTGGCGGTTCGTCTGTACGTCCATCGACAGCGCCGAGGAGACCAGGCCTGGTCATGCCGATCTCGTCGTCAATCGCCTGCGCGGCTGTACCTCTCCGGAGCCTGTCTGATCCAGCTGGGCTGTTGTCGGCCGGATCGGTCTGAACGATGCATGCAACGGCCCGCCGGCGGGAACGTGCCCGCCGGACGGCGGACAATTCGAACTCGCCACCGGCGACGAATCTCGAAGCCGGAACGGCCCGGCGCTGGGAGTGAAAATGGATACGACGACTCCAGGGGATGGCGACGGCAGCCCCGACGACGACCATCATGATGGTCCGCGCGACGTCGTGCAGCTCGCCATTCCCGCCGCCGGGGCTTTCCTGGTCGTCCTGCGCACCGCGACCGCATCCCTGGCCGCGCGGGCGGACTTCACCCTTGACGACATCGAGGATCTGCGGATCGCCGTGGACGAGGCCTGCGCCCAGCTGCTGGTCTCCGCGGTCCCCGAATCGGCCCTGGAGTGCGTTTTCACGCTGTCGGCAGGCCTCCTGAGAGTGACCGTCTCAGTCGACAGCCTCGACGGTGAGCCGCCGTCGAAGGACACGTTCGCCTGGACAGTGTTGAGCGCGTTGGCCTGCGAGGTCGGCACCGCCACAGGGCCGGGCCAGCGAGTCACGATCGAGCTGGCGAAACGGCGCGGCGGCGAATAGCCGATCGCCCGCGCCCGCCGCTGCCTGCGGCCTGGACGAGGCACCTCGGAGGTTCGCGTGCATAGTTGCCGGTGATCGGCCGCCGTGCCCCCGTGGGCCGGCCGGGGGCCTTCGGGGAGCACGCGTCCAGCTCGGGCGACCGGTTCTGCGCGGATTTCAGGCCATCGTGGGTAGCCGCTCATCGCCTCAGCGGGGGGGCAGGAGTTCGTTCAGGAGCGTTTCGACGTGGGCGCGGATCGCGTCGCGGATCGGGCGGACGGCGTCGAGGTCAAGGCCGGCGGGGTCGTCGAGCTTCCAGTCCTCGTATCGGATGCCGGGGAAGACCGGGCAGGTGTCGCCGCAGCCCATGGTGATGACCAGGGTCGAGGTCGCGACCGCGTCGGCGGTGAGGATCTTCGGTGTCGCGGCGGCGATGTCGATGCCGATCTCGGCCATCGCCGCCACGGCTACCGGGTTGACCTCAGTCGCCGGAACTGAGCCGGCGGAACGGACTTCGACCTGGTCGCCGGCGAGGTGGGTGAGGAAGCCGGCGGCCATCTGGGAACGGCCGGCGTTGTGCACGCAGACGAACAGGATCGACGGTTTCTCGGGCACGGATGGCTCAGTCCTTTCACGGGCGGGAAAAATGCCTGCTCACCGCCCGGCAGACGCGAGCGGGTAAAGCACGCGGACCAGGCAGTAGCCGACCAGGCCACCAACGACCTGGGCGGCGGCGAAGGGCGGGACGGATGCGGGGGCGATACCGGCGAACGTGTCGGAGAGCATCCGTCCGAGGCTGATCGCGGGATTCGCGAAGCTGGTGGAGCTGGTGAACCAGTAGGCGGCGCCGATGTAGGCGCCGACCGCCGCCGGTGCCCGTTCCGCGCGGGCGGTCCGGGTCAGCGAGAAGATCAGCAGGATCAGTCCGGCGGTGGCGACGACCTCGGCGAGCAGGTGGGCTCCCGACGCCCGGTGGTGCGTCGAGATCGACACCGCCGGGCCGTCGAACATCAGGTTCGCCAGGATCGCGCCGCCGCAGCAGCCGGCGGCCTGGGCGGGCAGGTAGGCGGCGGCGTCCCGCCACGGCAGGCCACCGAACGCGGCGTCGACCGCCGTGACGACCGGGTTGAGGTGGGCGCCGGACACCGGCCCGACCATCAGGATGATCGCGTACAGGCCGGCGGCGGTCGCCGCGGCGTTCTCGACCAGTTGCAGGCCGACCTGGCCGGGGCTCAGCTGCTGCGCGGCGATTCCGGAGCCGACGACCAGTGCCGCCAGCAGCAGGCTGCCCAGCGCCTCGGCGAGCAGCCGTCGTGCCAGCGGCGGCCGTACCAGCGGCGGATGGCCCGCCAATGCGTTCGTCACGGGCGGCGGGTTCAGCAGCAGGAGCCGGTCGAGGCCGGTCCCGGCTCCGCGTTGGATGCGGTGGATGCGGTGGATGCGGTGACTGTGCCGACTGCGGTGGATGCGGTGGCGTCTGGCGCGCAGATCGGGCCGCAGTCGCAGGCGGAGCCCGGCCCCCCGGCACGCTCCGCACGTTCGGCGGCCGACGGCGTCGCACCTGGACGGGTCGTCTCGGCGACGTCGGCGAGCACCGTGTAGACCTCCCACGGCGCGCCGTCCGGGTCGTCGACCCACACCTTGTCCTGCAGGGCGTAGCAGCAGGCCGTGTTCTCCTCCACCGCCGTCGCCAGCCCGGCTCCGGCGAGCCGCGCGGTGGCCGCGGACACCTCCTCGGACGTGCCGACCTCGATGCCCAGGTGGTTGAGCGCCCCGGCGACCCCGGCGCCACGCGCCGCCGGGTTCTCGATCAGGACCAGCTTCAACGGCGGCGCGTCGATCGCGAAGTTCGCGTACCCCGGCCGCAGTTTCGCCGGCTCGGCCCCGAACAGCCTCCGGTAGAACTCCACCGCCGCGTCCACGTCCGAGACGTTCAGCGCCAGCTGCACCCGCTCCATCAGGAACCCCCACGATCACATCGATGGCCGTCTATGTCTGGATGAGCAGAGGATGACCGACCAAATAGACGACTGTCAATGTCCTGGGGCATGCTGGGATCCATGGCGACGACACCCCCGCCGGCCGCGAGCCCCGCCCTCGCCCCTCGCGCCGAGGCCCCCGAGCTCACGGGAGCACCAACGGGAGCGCTCTCGGCCTGCTGCGGGCCACTGGCCCGTGAGCCGCTGTCCGTCGAGGACGCCGAGCGGCTCGCCACCGTTCTCAAGGCGATCGCCGTGCCCACCCGGCTGCGGCTGCTGTCCATGATCTACGCACGTGACGGCGGTGAGGCCTGCGTCTGCGAGCTCACCGAGCCGCTCGGCCTGACCCAGCCCACGGTCAGCCATCACCTCAAGGTCCTCGTCGACGCCGGTCTGATCACCCGCGAGAAGCGCGGCGTCTGGGCCTACTACCGTCCCGTGCCCGGCACCATGGCCACCCTCGCGGCGATGCTCACGCCGGCACCGGCACCAGCACCTGTTGCCTTTCCCACCGTTCCGTAGCGAGGCGGCCCAGGTACCCCGGGGGGTACCCTCGCCGTGGAGGTGGGGCCTGGTGGAGATGAACGCCGCGATCCTGTCGGACGCGCTGACACGGTTGCGTCGCGCCCACGGTCAGCTCGGCGCCGTCATCGGCATGATCGAGAACGGTGACGACTGCGAGCGGGTGCTGACGCAGCTCGCGGCGGTGTCACGGGCGCTGGACAAGGCGGGCTTCAAAATCATTTCCACCGGCATGCGCCAGTGTCAGGCCGCACGCGAACGCGGCGAGCAGCCACCGCTGACCGAGGATCAACTGGAGAGGCTGTTCATGGCCCTGTCCTGACGCACGTACCGGGGCGCTCCCGGAGCCGTGCGGGTGGTGGAACCGCGAGACGGTCCCACCACCCGCGCGGTGTGGTACTGCCCGGGCGGTACCAGGTTCCGCAGATACCCCCCCGGGTATGGGGGCGCCCGTCCGGGGTGCGGCGGCGACGGCCCGGCGTGGTGGATCCGTCCCGCCGGGCATCGGTGGGTGCCGTCGCGCCGCCGCCGGGCACCGGTCAGGTGCCGGCCCGCACTCCGCGGGGCCCCGGCGAGCCGCTGACCCGGCCGCACCCGGCACCACCTCGACATCAGCGACCAGGCACGACCAGCGAGCACGAGCAGGCACGACCAGCGAGCAGACAAGCAGACGACCAGACGAGCCGAAGGGAAAAGCCGATGACCGTGGGAGCGGAGCTCCGGATCGACGTCCAGGTCGTGGAGACCTCGTCGCTGGGTGATCGCAGCTACCTGGCGCACGACGGGCAGGTCGCGGTCGTCGTCGATCCGCAGCGTGACATCGACCGGGTCCTCGCCCTGGCCGGGCGGCTCGGGGTCCGGGTCACCCACGTCGCCGAGACGCACCTGCACAACGACTACGTCTCCGGCGGGCTCGCCCTGGCCCGGATCACCGGTGCCCGGTACCTGGTCGCGGCCAGCGACGTGGTGGGCTTCGACCGCCTCCCTGTCGCCGACGGCGACGAGATCGCGGTGTCGGGCGCGATGCGGCTGCGGGTGGTCGCCACTCCCGGGCACACGTTCCACCACCTGTCGTACGTCCTCGACGGCACCGACGGGTCCGTGGGGGTGTTCACCGGCGGGTCGCTGCTGTTCGGCACCACCGGCCGCACCGACCTGCTCGGCCAGCGCCACGCCCACACCCTCGCCGCGCAGCAGCACGCCTCGGCGCGCCGTCTCGCCGACCTGCTGCCCGACGGCACGCGGATCTGGCCGACCCACGGGTTCGGCAGCTTCTGCTCCGCCACCCAGTCCGACGCCCGTGCCTCCACGATCGGCCGAGAACGGCAGGTCAACCCCGCGCTGCGGCTGGAGAGCGACGCGTTCGTCACCGAGGTCCTCGCCGGGCTCGACGTCTACCCGGCCTACTACGCGCACATGGGTGCCCGTAACGCCGACGGCGCCGCGCCGGTCGATCTCACCCCGGCCCGCCCGGCCGACCCGGCCGAGCTGCGCGAGCGGATCACCGCCGGCGAGTGGGTGGTCGACCTGCGCTCGCGCAGGGCGTTCGCGCACCGGCACCTCGCCGGCACGCTGAGCTTCGGCCTGGACGGACCGATGTCCACCTGGCTGGGCTGGCTGGTCCCCTGGGGCACGCCGATCACCCTGCTCGGCGAAAGCGAGCGGCAGGTCGCCGACGCCCAGCGCGAACTCGCCCGCATCGGCATCGACCGGCCCGCCGCCGCCGCGACCGGCGATCCCGACCGCTGGGCCGCCGGCGAGGAGCAGCACCTCGCCCGGCTCGCCACCGCCACGTTCGCCGACCTCGCCGCCGCCCGCCGCGGAACCGTCCCGCCCGGGCTGCCGCTGCCGCCGCCGTCTCTCCCTCTGCCGCCGCTGCCGCCGTCACCGTCGCCGTCACCGTCGCCGCCGCCGGATGTCGTGCTCGACGTGCGCCTGGGCAACGAGTGGCGCGCCGGCCGCCTCGACGGCGCCGTGCACATCCCCCTGCCCGACCTGCCGGCCCGGCTCGACGAGATCCCCGCCGGCACCGTCTGGGTGCACTGCGGATCCGGGTACCGCGCCGCGGTCGCCGCCAGCCTGCTGCAACGCGCCGGCCGCCAGGTGGTGCATCTCGACGACGACTTTCCCGCCGCCGCCGAGGCCGGCCTGACCATCGTCAACGACGAAACGGAGATCCGATGACCCGCAACGCCCCCACCGCCGGCGGGAGGCCCGCCACGATCGACGCGGCCACCCTGACGCAGCTGATGGCCACGGCGCAGCCGCCGCGGCTGGTCGACGTGCGCACCCCGGGCGAGTTCGAGACGGCCCACATCCCGGGCTCGCACAACGTTCCGCTCGACCTGCTGCGCACCCACCTCAGCGACCTGCGCACCCACCTCGACGACCACGTCGTGCTCGTCTGCGGCTCCGGGCAGCGTGCCGCCGCGGCCGCCGCGGACCTCGCCGCGGCGGGCGTGGCGAGCCCGCTGGTCCTCACCGGTGGCCTGGGCGCCTGGCAGGCCCTGGACGCCCCCGTGCGCGCCGGCCGGCCCCGCTGGGAGCTCGAACGGCAGGTCCGCCTCGTCGCCGGCTCCCTCGTGCTCGGCTCGGTCGCGGCCAGCACGGTGATCCCACGCGCGAAGTGGGTCGCGGCGGGGATCGGCACCGGCCTGACCGTGGCGGCCCTGACGAACACCTGCACGATGGCGATGCTGCTGGCGAAGCTCCCCTACAACCGCGGCGCCCGCCTCGACATCGACGGTGTCATCGCGACCCTGGCCGGCCCGCGGCCGTGATCGCCGCGCTGGGCCTCGGTGCGGCGATCGGAATCCTGCTCGGCCTGCTCGGCGGTGGCGGCGGCATCCTGGCCGTCCCCGCGCTCGTCTACGGAGCCGGGCTCTCGGTGCAGGCCGCCGTGCCGACCTCGCTGGTGGTGGTCGGGATCTCGTCCGCCACCGGGCTGCTGCCCCGGCTGCGCGCCGGCCAGGTCCGCTGGCGCATCGCCGCGGTCGTCGGCACCGCCGGCGCGCTGGCGGCCTTCGGCGGTGCGGCTCTCAACCGGCTGCTCGACCCCCGCGTCGTCCTGATCGGGCTGGCGGCCGTCATGGTCGCCGCCGCGGCCCGCCTGCTGCACGGGGACACCGAGGCCCGTGGCGACTGCGCCAGGCCCGACGGCGGCGTCAACTGGCGCGGCTGCCTGCCCAAGGCCATCGCGACCGGCATCGCCGTCGGGTTCCTCACCGGCCTGTTCGGCGTCGGCGGCGGCTTCCTCGTCATCCCCGCGCTCGTCCTGTTCCTCGGCCTGCCCATGCCCCTGGCGGTCGGCACCTCCCTGGCTGTCCTCGTCCTCAACTCCGCGGCCGGTTTCGCCGCCCATGCCGGTGACGCCACGCTCGACCACGGCATCACCGCCGCGTTCACCGCCACCGCGATCATCGGCTCGCTGCTGGCCGGACGGTTCGGTGCCAACCTGCCCGCCGACCGCCTACGCAGGTCCTTCGCGTACCTCGTGCTCGCCGTCGCCGCGTTCGTCGCCGTCCAGGCCGCCGTCAACCCGCCCAGCAGCTGACATCCCGAAGCGACTCCCGAAGCGACCTCCCGAAGCGACGTCCCGCCGGGCAGCCCGTTACCTGGCGCCGGCGAGCAGGTAGGCGGCCGTGACCGTCACCGCGGCCACCACCGCGCCGGCGACGGCCTGCGCCGGGGTGTGACCGTCAAGCTCGTCGTGATCCGCTGCGGGGTCCTGGCCCTCCGCCGGGCCTTCGGCCAGGCGGGCGGTCCGGGCCTGTACCCGCGCCCATGCCACAACCGGGACCAGCAGCCAGCCGAACACGAAGGCCGGGCCGAACACGAAAAGGACGACGGTGGCACAGCTGGCCGCGGCCGCCACATGTCCGCTGATCTTCCAGAACTTCGTGATCACCGTGAGAATCAGCGCCTCGACGATGATCGCCGCGTACACGGTGACCAGATTCCGCGGCGCTCCCAGCACCGCCAGCAGAAAGCAGCCGGCGCTCACCGACGCGCAGCCGAACAGCATCGGCGCCATCCGTTTGCTGCGTTCGGGAACGTGGTGGCCAGACCATCGGCGCTGCCGCACCCCGTGAAAGATGAACGCCATCGGGATGACCGTTCCGAACAGGATGGAGACGGCACCCCAGAGCAGGGCGTGCGCGGAATCCGGCGCATCGTGCCAGGCGATGAGCGCGAGTAGCGCCGTGACTAGCACCGCCGGCGCGGCGACCTCGGCGACGATGACGGCGACCCGGGTCGCGGGTGTCGATTTCGGTGGTGTTCTGGTCGTGGTGGTCGTCACCTGATATCTGTCCGCCCCGCTTCCGCCGGAATCATTTTCCCCTGCCATCCCGAGGATAATCGCAGGCGGCCGGACGCCGGCCGTCCGACGGACTTGTCGGTGGGTCGGTCCGTACCGGGCATGTCACGGGCGGAAGGCCCGGACATCGAACTCGAAGAGAGCCTTGTTCGAGTTCCTCTTTCGTATTACCTCGACCTCTACGCCGACATAGCCGAGCTCACGCAGCATGCAGGCGTACCAGTCCTGCGCGGGTACAACATGACCGTAGAAGGTGGAGTTTCCGACAATATAGGAGATCCGCCCGCCGGGCCGGACGAGACCGGTGCTGGCCTGGAAGTGCAGCCACATGTCGTGGTGGTATTTCCGGACGTACGCGGCCAGCAGCGGCCCGCTCCGGTCGTCGGCGGCGGCGATGCGCGCGCACACGGCGTCGAGCTCGTCGTCGACCGGCGTGCACGTGCTCGGCAGCCAGGTCCGCAGCCTCGACGTCGCGCTGCCCCACGTGCCGCCGATCGCGCGCCAGTCGAGCTGCCCGGCCTCCACGGGGCGGTCGAGGAAGCGCAGCCAGTACATGTAGGGCCGCAGCTCCCGGATGTAGGACATCCGGTTCACGTAGGGCGGGCTGGTCAGCACCAGGTCGGCCGGGCGCAGCTGGGCGGGGCATCCGCGCGAGTCCCCCTCGTGGACGGCCGCCGTGCCGGGCAGGTCGAGGCGGGCCGACTCGATGAGGTCCGTGGCCTCGGCCTCCCATCTCGCGATCGCGGCCCGCGCGATCGCGGCCCGTGAGATCGCGGCCCCCATTGCCGGGGCGCCGGCGCGCAGGGACATCGACTGGTGGTTGAAGGCCGCGTTGCTGACGGAGATGAGCACCCGGCACAGCGCGATCTGGAGCAGGTCCGCCACCGGGCCGCTGAAGGCGTCTATCTCGGCCCGTAGCGCCCGCAGCGCCTGCAGCTCACCGGGTCCCCACCAGCGCTCGATCCGGTGGATGTCCGGCTGCCACAGCGCCTTGTCTCGATCGCTGCGGGTGGCGCCGGCCGCCACGTCCCGGGCCGCGGCACTGGCCTGCTCGAGGGTGTCGTGCGGGTAGTGGCGGACCTTCGCCCGGCCCAGCCAGACCAGGAACGGGTTGACGTCGGTGCTCTGGCCGAGATGCCCGAGCTCGGCCGCGGCCAGCGGCGTGGTTCCGGTCCCCGAGAAGGGGTCCGTGACGACCGATCCGGCGGGCAGCGCACGTAGCCGAGCCCGCACGAGCCGAACCCCGAACGCGGGGGTGAGGCGAAGCCAGCCGTGCCGCCCGACGCCATGGTTCGCCCGAAATGTGAAGTGTTCGTTTCGCGCCAGGGACGTCCGGTCAATGGCCGCGGTCATATGACCTCCCGAAGATGCTCCGATGTTCGGCATGGCGACCTGCCCCGGAATGTCACCCTGGCAATGTCACCCTGGCACTGCAGACCCGGATCGGCCATCCCGGGACGTGAACCCCGACACCCCCTCACGATGCGGATCCGGAGGCCGCGACACGATTCGCACCGAACCCGGCTGGAGAAGGCTCCCCCACTGCCGCCCGCCGCACTTGCTCTAAAGCACAGGCGGGCCGCTGTCGATCGAGCCTGGTCACCGCCCCTTTATCTACACCGCAGCGATCTCCATGCCGCAATGGCATGGCACTGTCGGGTGATTTCGGCGGTGGCTTGCCACCTCCGGTGCGTACTTCCCAAAAGCCCTTCTGAAAGCGACGCGCCCTGACGAGGGCCGTCGCGGAGAGGTGTGTTGGATGCGGCACGCGCTGGTCCTCGGCGGCGGAGGCGTGGCCGGCATCGCCTGGGAGATCGGCCTGCTGGTCGGTCTCGCGGAGGCGGGCATCGATGTGACCGATGCCGATCTGGTCGTCGGAACCTCGGCAGGCTCTGCCGTGGGCACGATGATCAGCAGTGGCGCGGACCTGGACCTGCTGTATTCACGGCAGCTGGCTCCCGCCGACCCGGACGCTGAACCGACCGTCGAATTCGACTACAGCGAACTCATGTCCACCCTTGCCCAGGTCACCGCGGGCTCTCGGGGCGCACGCGACGCCCGGGCCCGGATCGGTGCGTACGCGCTGACTGCCGCGGTCCCCTCAGAAGAGGATCGCTGGCAGATCGTGGCCGGCCGGCTGCCCGTGCGCGAATGGCCCCGCCGCCGCCTGATGGTGGTGGCGGTGGAGGCCGAAACGGGTGACTGGGTGGCGTTCGACCGCGACTCGGGAGTCCACCTGGTCGACGCGGTGGCGGCGAGCTCCGCACTGCCCGGCGTGTTTCCGCCGGTGACCGTGGACCACCGCCGGTATGTCGACGGCGGAATGCGATCCGTGATCAATGCCGATCTGGCGGAGGGCCATGAACGGGTGCTGATTCTCGCCCCGGTCAACGGCCTGGGCATTCCGACCGAGGTGCGGCGCCTCGAACGCGCGGGCAGCCGGGTGCTCGTGGTCGCCGCGGACGAGACGTCCCGGGCCGCGTTCGGCTCGAACATTCTCGACCCGGCGATCCGTGCCGACGCCGCCCGGGCGGGACGGGCGCAGGCCGCCGCGGTCGCGGACAGCGTCCGCGACCTGTGGAAGGGCTGACCCGCCGCTACCCCGGCCCGGCGCCGGCGGCTGGTCTCGGCCGCCGGCGCCCGGCCCCGGGTCAGAGCTTGGCGGCCGCGGGGACCACCTGCTCGCCCAGGATCCGCAGCGGTTCGACGTCCCAGATGTCGGCGACGCTCCCGAGCGCGACCGAGACACCGAGGTCGGCAAGCGTTCCGAGATCGTCCAGGATGCGCCCGACGTTCTCGCCGGAGGAACCCACGTCGAACGAGTAGTAGCAGGTCTTGGTGATCTCGTCGTAGTCGCGCCCCTCGGCGTCACAGTGCCGGCGCAGGACGTCCAGCTTGTGGCGCAGCTCCGGACCGAAGAAGAGATTGCAGGCCTGCCCGTACCTCGCCACCAGCCGCAGCGTCTTCTTCTCTCCCCCACCGCCGATCATGATCGGCGGGTGCGGGCGGGTGAGTGGCGCGGGAACGTTCAGCGGCCGGGCCAGCTGGTAGTGCTTCCCGGACCAGGGGCTCTCGTCCTCCGACCACATCCGCAGGCAGATCTGCAGAGTCTCCTCGAGTCGCTCGAACCGCTCGGCGACGGGCGGAAAGGGAATGCCCAGCCCGACCGATTCCTCCTCGTTCCAGGCCGCGCCGATGCCGAGCATCGCCCGGCCGCCGGAGAGCACGTCGAGGGTGCTGATGATTTTGGCCAGAACTCCCGGTTCCCGGTAAACGGTCCCCGTGACCAGGGTCAGGAGGGTGACCCGGCTCGTGTTCGCCGCCAGAAAGCCGAGTGTCGTGTAGGCCTCCAGCATGTCGTGCTCGGGTGGGCCGACGAAGGCGATCTGGAAGAAGTGGTCCATCACCGCCAGATAGTCGAACCCCGCCGCGTCCACCTCCCGGGCGACCTCGGCGAGCGCGGGCCCGAGGTCCGCGGGCCCAGCGGGACGGGTGAAGTCCGGAATCTGAACGCCAAGTCGCACGTCGTCTCCTCTCAGGCGGCGCGGCCGTCCGGGACTCGGTTTGTTCCCGTCACCAGACCACGCGGCGACGCTGTCGACACCAGCATCCGCCCGTGCGACGTCCACCCCGGACAACGTCCACCCAGACCTCCCGCCACGGACCACCACCCATTGCAGCTCACGGGGGCGCGTGCAGCAGAATTTGGCCTATGTCCAGGCCAGCCACCAGCCGTGCCGTTTGCGGAGATCGGGCGAGTGGCGGTTGAACATCTCCCCACCAGCGCCCCGCCGATTCCGTGTGATCCGGCTGGCGCAGCTTTCGCTGCTGCTCGCCGCCGGGCTGTACGCGGTGCTCACGCTGGCCGGCACCTCCGGCGACGAGCCGGCCGTCCTGGCGCTGCGGGCGTCCATCATCGTCGCGTCGGGTCTGCTGTGCATCCTGCGCGCGGTACTGCTGCGTGGTGCGCGGGCGCCGTGGGCGCTCTTCGGCGCCGGGATCATCAGCTACGGTCTCGCCGGCGTCTATTTCAACCTGGTGGTCGACGGACCCTCGGGCGGTGGGAGCAGCATCGTCTCCGCGGCCGACATCGGCTGGCTTCTCTTCTACCCCGCCTGTTACGTCGCGGTCATCCTTTTGCTGCGGCAGCGGATCCTTCGCTTTCACCCGAGCGTGTGGCTCGACGCCCTGGTCGGTGTTCTCGGGGTGGCCGCGCTGTGCAGCGGAATCACCCCGTGGATCTCGGAGTCGGAGACGGATCCCGGTGACACCGCGACCATCGTGTTCGGGCTCATCTACCCGCTCGCCGACCTGCTGCTGCTCCTGCTGGTCGTCACGGCCTTCGGGCTGATGGACTGGCGCCCCGGGCAGGTGTGGTGGCTGCTCGGCACCGGGCTCGGCGGCTTCGCGCTGGCCGACTCCTACTTCCTGTTCCTGATCGCGAACGGCGAGATGCAGGGCGGCGTGCTGGACATCGTCTGGGTGCTGTCGCTGCTCACCCCCTCGTTCGCGGCCTGGCAGCGCCAGCCCTGGCGCAGACCGGCACGGATGTCCGGCTGGAGCGTCATCACCGTCCCGCTGGTGCTCAGCGTCGTGGCGATCGCGCTGCTCGTGCTCGGGTCGACCGTGCACCTTCCGCTGGTCACGGTGATCCTGGCGGCGACGACCGTGCTCGCCGCGCTCGCCCGCGCCGCGCTGACCTTCATCGAGGTCCAGCAGCTCGCCGAGAGCAGGGCGCTGGCCCACACCGACGACCTCACCGGGCTGACGAACCGGCGGGGTTTCCTCGAACGGCTCTCCCAGATGGAGATGAACTCCGGGCAGGGCGACTCGTCCGCACTGCTGCTGCTCGACCTGGACCGCTTCAAGGAGATCAACGACTCGTTCGGCCACCACCTGGGCGACGCGCTGCTCATAGAGGTCGGCGCCCGCATCTCGGGCGCCCTGCGGCCTGGTGATCTACAGGCTCGCCTCGGCGGGGATGAGTTCGCCGTGCTGCTGGAGGACGCCGACGCCGACGCCGCCCGGCTGGTGGCCGAGCGGGTGCTGCAGGCGCTGTCGGGCCCGTTCGAGGTCGGCGGGATGACCCTGCACGTCGGCGCGAGCATCGGCGCGGCCCTCTACCCGGAACACGCACTCGACGCACAGACGTTGCTCCAGCGTGCGGATGTCGCCATGTACGGTGCGAAGGCCGGCCGGACCGGCGTCGGCTACTACCGGCCCGGCGCGGAGGTCGACACGCTGCTGCGCCTCGACATGATCGAGTCGCTGCGCGCGGCCCTGGGAACCGGCCAGATCGAGGTCCACTACCAGGTGAAGGTCGATCTCGGCTCCGGGAGCCCGCACGGTGTGGAGGCCCTCGTCCGCTGGCGGCACCCGACCCGGGGCCTGCTCGCACCGGACGCCTTCGTGCCGCTCGCCGAGCAGGCGGGGCTGATGCGCAAGCTCACCATCGAGGTGCTGGAGCTGGCGCTCGCCCAGTGCCGGCGCTGGCGGGACGGCGGTGTCGACATGACGGTCGCCGTCAACCTCGCCGCCTCGGACCTGCTCGACCGCGCCTTCCCGGAGCAGGTCCGCGGGCTGCTGCAGCAGTACGGTCTGCCGCCCTCGGCGCTGGAGGTGGAGATCACCGAGACGACGCTGATGCGCGACCTCGTGCGTTCCGCCGCGGTGCTGGACGAGCTGCGCGAACTCGGAGTGAAGATCGCCGTCGACGACTACGGCACGGGCTACTCATCGCTCGCGTACCTCCAGGAGCTTCCGGTCGACATCCTGAAGCTGGACAAGTCGTTCGTCACGCGGCTGGAGGACGGGTCCGAGCGGCGCCGGCAGAAGGCGGAGGCGATCGTCCGGTCGACGATCGGGCTCGCGCATGCGCTGGGCCTGCGGATCGTGGTGGAGGGTGTGGACAGTGCGAGCGTGCTCGCCAAGCTGCGCAGCTACGGGTGTGACCTGGCCCAGGGCTACTTCCTGGGCCAGCCGCGGCCCGCGACCGAGCTGACGGCGACCCTGTCCGCGCTCGGCCACCAGGACTGCGCGCAGCAGCTGACCCCGGCGGCGACGGCGACGGCCCCGACTCCGATGGGTCCGCTGCGATGCTGACCCCGCCGAGCCCCGAACCGCCCTCCTCGGGCTGGGACCATCCGATCCTGGCCCGGTACCTGGATCAGGCCCCGCCGTACGGGCCGGTCGCCGCCGGCGGCGGGATGACCCCGGCGACCCTGGTCGGGGCCTACCGCCAGGGGGTCTTCCCGTGGCCGACCGACGATCCCGCCGAAGCCGACGAGCTGCGCGCGGCACTGGGCGTGGCCGTCGCCCGCGGGGCGATCCCACGGATCCCGGCCGCGCGGACCGGTCGCCGCCGCCGGACCGCCGGTGGGAGCCCGGAGCTGCTGGACCCGCCCTGGTGGTGCCCCGATCCGCGGACCGTGCTCGCGCCCGGCACGATGCGGGTCCGCCGCTCGCTGGTCAAACGTCTGCGCAACAGCAGCTGGACCAGCACCATGAACGAATCCTTCGTGGACGTCGTCCGCCACTGCCGGCGGGACGGCCCGCACCAGTGGATAACCGAGGACCTCATCGAGGGCTTCGCCGAGCTGCATGCCTGCGGCTGGGCCCACAGCATCGAGATCTGGGACGATGACCGCCTGGTCGGCGGGATGTACGGCGTGCTGGTCGGGCGGATCTTCTGCGGTGAGTCCATGTTCCACCGCGCCTCGGACGCCTCGAAGGTCGCCCTGGTCGACTTCCTGGACCGCTTCGGGCAGGCCGGCGGGGTGCTCCTCGACACGCAGCTCACCACCGAGCACCTGATCACGCTCGGCGTGCAGGAGATTCCGCGCTCGGAGTTCCTCGCGACCCTGCGGGCCGTCCGTGATGACCGCATCCGCCTCGAATGCGACCGGCTTCCGGTCTCCCGCCTCGCGCCGCCGCGCAGGCCACCGCAGAACCGGCCCCGGCCAACCGACGCCTGAGCGAACCGGACGCATCCGACTCGCCAGCCCGGCCCTGCCCCACATGCCGAAACCCGAGACGCATCCATACCCCTGATTCCGCGGGACGCGTTCTGATTCCGGCCGTGAATCATCAGGTCCGTGCCGAAGTCGAGGCCGGAGTCGAGGTCGAACCCGAACCCGGAGTCGGAGTCGGAGTCGGAATGAGCCGATACATCCGGTGCGCCCCGAAATTCTTGGTCGATGTCAGCTTTGACGTAACAAGTACACCTGAAGCATTCCATGCACAATCCGACAGCCATCTGTATTGTGGTCGAAATCGTCGACCGCATTGATCTTCTTCCATCGTTGACTCGGACCCGCGGCATCCCGGCCCCGGACCGTGAGATGGAAGAGGAACTTTGAACGACAGTTCATCAAATGAACGCCGGTTCACCGCGAACCTGGCGACCGGCAGTCGCCCAACCAAACAGAAGACCCGGGCAGCTCCAGCATGCCCGTACCCGAAAAGACAACCAGGCCGCCCGCACCCACCCAGAACGAGAATCACGAAGCACCCGGCCAGAAACGTTGTTCTCATGCCCTGGATCGCGGTCGCCACGGGCTCGAAGACGCCCGTTCGACATCCGGATCCAGGTCCCCGCCCAGGCCACCGATCCCGACCAATCGCATCCTGCGGAGGAGCACAGATGGCCCGTCGTCACCACCGGAAGCTACGAGTGGCAGGCGGGCTCGTCACGTCCGCCGTGATCGCCCTCGCCGGATGCTCCCTGGTCGGGTCCGCCGACGACGGCGCCAGTTCACAGAAGGCCGGCTGTGTCGCACCCGGCGTGACCGACGACGAGATCCAGATCGGGTTCGTCGTCCCGGACACGGGCCCGCTGGCGAAACCCCTGGCGGCGATGCGCAGCGGCTTCGACGCACGCATCGGCCTGGCGAATGCCGACGGTGGGATCCACGGCCGGCGCATCGTCGCCACCGCGCGGGATGACGAGTCAAGCCCGGCCACGAATAATGAGGTCGTCCGTGACCTCATCGATCGGAAAAACGTTTTCGGCCTGGTGGAGGCGACAACAGCGGCCTCCGGCGGCGCTGACTACCTGCACGACCTCAATATTCCGGTTGCCGGGCTGCCGGCCGAGGGCGTGTGGTCCGAATACCAGAACATGTTCGCGTACTCCTACGTGTTCGGCGAAGGCCCGTCCGTCGACACCTTCGGCCAGTACGTGAAAGCACGGGGAGGTACCACCGCCGCCGTCATCAGGACCGATATCGGTGACGCCCCCCAGGACTTCAGCAGCAAGATCGTGGACAGTCTCGTCGCCACCGGAATCAGAATCCTGCCCGGCCCGTTCATCTGGAACCTGAACACGACCACGCCCGAGGCGATGGCCCAGCAGCTCAAGGCCTCGGGCGCGGACACGATCATCGCGCCCATCTCCAGTGACGAACTCGCCGACATCATGCGGGTGGGGCAGCGGATCGGCCTGAAGCCGAAAGTCATGCTCGCCGCCAACGGCTATGATCCGAGCCTGCTGGCCCGGCAGGGCAACGCGCTGGCCGGCCTGACCACCTTCGTCAACTACGTGCCCTTCGAGGCACGCACCCCGTCACAGCAGATCTACCTGAACGCGATGAGCGAGTTCGCGCCCCAGCTGAGCCGGCCCGACCAGGAGCTCGCGCTGGTGTCCTACATCCTCACGGACGTCTTCCTGCACGGGCTCCAGCTCGCCGGCCCCTGCCCGACCCGCGCCGGTTTCATCGACACCCTGCGCGGGTCCAAGGGCTACAACGCCTCCGGGCTGCTGGCCGGCGACGTGGACTTCCGCAACGACTTCGGCAGGATCAGCAGCTGCTACAGCTTCGTTCAGGTCAACGACGCGGGCACCGGCTACGACATCGTCCGCAACGAGGCACCCGGCGCCCAGAACGCCTCCCTCTGGTGCGGCCAGCGCCTCGACCACTGAGCTGGCCGCAGCCGCGGGTCGCCGCCACTCCCGGCATTGCGGTCAGACAACAGTGGAGGATCTCGGTCGTCGGAACGACCGAGATCCTCCACTGGTCGGGCTCTTCGGACGGGCACTGCTCCCGGTCGACGGCGAAGCCCTGCTGAGACGCCGCGCCGGACGACGCCGCGCTAGACCTTGCGCAGGACCATCGCGAGGTTCCAGGTGACGACCTCGCGGGCGCCGGGAACGCGGAGGACGACCTTCGCCCAGTCCGGCAGGTAGCGCGGCATCGCGTCGACGACCACGACATCGTTGCGCTGGCGTGCCCAGGCGAGGGTGCCGGCGACGGAAACCGGGAACAGGGTCTCGCCGAACCGGTTCTTCGGCGCCTTGCCCTCACGCTTGCGGAACCGCTCGGCGGCCCGGTGGCCCCCGAGGTAGTGCCACGGCGCGGTCTCGTGGCCGCCCCACGGGGAGAGCCAGTTGGTGTAGCTGAGGAAGATGAGGCCACCGGGCTGGGTGACCCGCACCAGCTCCGAGCACATCCGCCACGGGTCGGGCACGTGCTCAAGGACGTTCGAGCTGTAGCAGAGGTCGATCGAGTCGGAGCGGAACGGCAGTTCGAGCGCGCTGCCGCGGATTCGCCCCGGAACGTCGATGCCGCCGGCCTCCATCTCGGAGACGTCCGGCTCAACCCAGTAATACCGGGCGCCCGCGTCCAGGAAGGCGGACCGGAAGTAGCCCGGGCCGCCGCCGACGTCGAGCACCAGCTGGCCGGCCAGGGAGGTGTACCGCTCCAGCTGGCGGACGGAGTCGGCCGCGATGAGCGAATAGAACCCGGCCGGGTCGACCGGCTCCTTGCGGTGCGCCTTGAAGAGCGTGACCGACCGGTTCAGGCCGAAGCCCGCGTACGGGAGGTCACGGAGGGGCGGCGGGCCCTCATACGCGGGCCTGGCCGAAGCCGGCGCGCTCGACGACGGGCTGTTCGAAGCGGACACGGTCTCGGACATGCCGGGCACGATAACACCACTGCCGCGCCGGGTTGTTCCCTGTGGCCGCGACGAAAGGCCTGCTCCCGCGGCAGGCGCCGACGGGCCCGCCCGCGGGTCGCCGCGCGGCCCGATCCGGTGCCCTCGTTCGCCCTGCCGTTCGGCCGGTCGTTGCGCTGCCGCGGGCCAGCCGGACGAGTGCCTGCACGCCAGCCGGACGAGTGCCTCCGCACCAGCCGGACGAGTGCCCGCGGACCGGCCGGACGAGGTGGCGGGGCGGGCCCGGATGCCCGCGGGAGGCCACCCCACGGACACCCGGAGAGGGCCCGGAGACCGCCCGGAGCGCCGGTCGTCGTAGGACGCCCGGCGCCACCCCCGCGATAGCGCCCAAGAAAACTGAAAGTGGTGGAAGGCACCGGTTCAACCCGCTATGTTCTTCCTTGGCTCTTCGTCAAGCGTCACCCTCACCTGACTTCCCGACGACTCGGGCAGCCTTTCGTCGATTTTTCTCGTTTCCCATGCCCGGAGACCGGACTTTCGGGCGTCCCGAAAGGTCGGTGCCGGCGATGACCCCGACGGCTCTGCGCCACCCGCAGAACGAAAGCTGGCCCGAGTGACCCAGATCTCGGATTCCGCCCCGGCCGGCGCCGAGTCGATCCGCGCCACGGCCACCGCCGACGATCCGCGGCTCGCGGCGCCGGCCGTGGCGCCGGCCCGGCAGGCCGACGGCGCAGGTCTTCGCCACGTGCTGGCCCGTCCGTACGGTGTCATGGCGGAAATGGCCCGGATGCGCCGCCAGTCACCGTTCTATGACTCGCGGGTCGACGAGATCGCGGGGCGACGCATTCGCATCGACGGCCGATGGCTGATCGACTTCGCGTCCTGCAACTATCTGGGTTTCGATCTGGACCGCGAAATCATCGAAGCCGTGCCGGAGTATCTCGACCGTTGGGGAACCCACCCCAGCTGGTCCCGGATCATCGCCAATCCACGGCTGTTCACCGAGATCGAGCAGAGCCTCTCCGAGCTTCTCGGCGCGCCCGACACCCTGCTGCTGCCGACGATCAGCCACATACATCTGTCCGTGCTGCCCGCGCTTGTCGGCCAAGGCGCCCTCTTCGTCGAGGTGCATGCCCACAGCTCGGTGCACGACGGGGCGGCGATGGCGTTGGGCCGAGGCGCCACCGTGCGCCGGTTCCGAGAGGCCCGGCTCGACCGGCTGGACCGCGCGCTGCGCGCGTGCCGGCTCTTCCCCCGGGTCATCGCGATCGACGGCGTGAACAGCATGACGGGCAACGGGCCGCGGCTGGCCGAGATCCTCGCCGTCGCCCGGTCGCACGAAGCCGTCGTCTACATCGATGACGCGCACGGGTTCGGCGTCATCGGCGAGCGCTCCCCGGCGGAGCTCACTCCGTACGGGCTGCGCGGGAACGGCATCGTCCGCCATCTCGGGCAGTCCTACGACGACGTCGTCATGGTCGGCGGCTTCTCGAAGTCGTATTCCTCGCTGCTCGCGTTCGCGACCTGCCCGACCGAGCTGAAGGACTACCTCAAGACCATGGCCAACCCTTACATCTTCTCCGGCCCGCCGCCGGTCGCGTCGCTCGCGACCGCGCAGGTCGGGCTACGGGTCAACGCCGAGCGCGGCGAACAGGCCCGGCTGGCCCTGCACACCCTGACCGCCAGGGCGCTGGCCGGGATCCGCTCGCTCGGGCTGGCCACCCTGAACAGCTCCGGCCATCCGATCATCGAGATTCCGCTCACCGACCCCGGCCCCGACCACGCGGACGCACTCGGCGCGTTCCTCTTCGAGCGGGGCATCTACGTGACGGTGGCGCCGTTCCCGCTGGTGCCCCGGGACCAGGTCGGTGTGCGCGTCCAGGTGACCGCCGCGAACACCGAGGCCGAAATCGACACGCTCCTGGACGTCCTGAGCGACGCGGCCCGGCGTTTTCCCCTGCGCCGCCTGGACTGATTTCTTTTCGGGCGGCGGCTTGACCTTGACCCTGCGTCAGGCCTCCAGCATGGCCCCATGACCGCCATCAGGCCCGCGATCGAGGTTTCCGGGCTTACCAAGTCCTACGGGCGACACGCTGTGCTCAACGGCGTCGACCTGACCGTCCCGCAGGGCTCCGTCTACGCGCTCCTCGGGCCCAACGGTGCCGGTAAGACGACCATCGTCAACATCCTCTCCACCCTGCTGGCCCCCGATGGCGGCGAGATCCGCGTCGGCGGCTTCGACATCCGACGCGAGCCCGCCGGGGTGCGTGCCGCGATCGGTGTGACCGGGCAGTTCTCCGCGATCGACGAGCTGCTCACCGGGCGTGAGAACCTGCGGCTGATGGCCGAGCTCGCCCACCTGGAGCGGGCGACCGCGACCGCGGCGGTGACGGTGCTGCTGGAGCGGTTCGACCTCGTCGCCGCGGCCGACCGGCGGGCGCAGACCTACTCGGGCGGCATGAAGCGTCGCCTCGACCTGGCGATGACGCTCATCACCCGGCCCCGGCTGATCTTCCTCGACGAGCCGACAGCCGGCCTCGACCCACGCAGCCGTCGCGACCTGTGGGCGATCGTGCGCGAGCAGGTCGCCGACGGCGTGACGGTGCTGCTGACGACGCAGTACCTCGACGAGGCCGACCAGCTGGCCGACCGGATCGGAGTGCTCGACGGTGGCCGCCTCGTCGCCGAGGGTACGGCCGCCGAGCTGAAGCGGCGGGTACCCGGTGGGCACGTGACGGTGCAGTTCACCGACGCCGCGGGGCTGGCCGCCGCGGCGGCCGCGCATCCGCAGGCCTCGTCCAACGTCGAGGCGCTCACCCTGCAGGTGCCGGGCGACGGCAGCGTCGCCGGGCTGCGCCGCCTGCTCGCCGGCCTCGACGACGACGCCGTCGCCGGCCTCACGGTGCAGTCCGCCGACCTCGACGACGTGTTCCTCGCGCTCACCGGCCGCACGGCCGCAGCGGCGCCCACCGCAGAGGGGATCCCCGCATGAGCACCGCCTACGCCGTCCGGGACTCGGCGACGATGCTGCGGCGCAATCTGCTGCACATCCGCCGCTACCCCTCACTGTCGATCATGCTGGTCGCGCAGCCGATCGTGTTCCTGCTGCTGTTCGTGTACGTGTTCGGCGGGACCCTGGGCGCCGGCCTGCCGGGCCAGGAGGGCGTGACGGGCGCGGTGGGCCGGGCCGGCACCGGGGACCGCGGCGACTACCTGGAGTTCATCACGCCGGGGATCCTGTTCATGACCGTCACCAGCATCGCGCTCGGCACCGCGATCTCGACCGCGACCGACATGACCACCGGGATCATCGCCCGGTTCCGCACGATGAACATCGCCCGGGTCTCGGTGCTCACCGGCCACGTGCTGGGCGCCGTCATCAGGACCGGTTTCGCCGTGGTGATCGTGGCGGCGGTCGCGTTCGGGCTCGGATTCCGCTCCGACGCCGGCCCGCTCGACTGGCTCGGTGCGATCGGGCTGCTGGTCGGTGTCTCGTTCGCGCTCACCTGGCTGACCGTCGGCATGGGCCTGGCGGCGGACAGCGTCGAGACAGCCAGCAACACGCCGCTGTTCCTGGTGATCCTGCCGTTCATCAGCAGCGGCTTCGTGCCGACCGACGCGATGCCCACCGGGCTGCGCCAGTTCGCGGAGCACCAGCCGTTCACCCCGATGATCGACACCCTGCGGGCCCTGGTCACGGGTACGTCGGCAGGCGCCGACCTGTGGCTCGCGATCGGCTGGTGCGCCCTGATCGCGCTGCTCGGCTTCCTGTGGTCACGTCGGCTGTTCCTGCGCGTGCCCACGAAATAGGAGACTGGCATGGTGCTCACGATCAGCCAGCTGGCGGCGTACGCGGGCGTCACCGTACGCGCGGTGCGGCACTACCACGCCAAGGGTCTGCTGGCGGAGCCGGAGCGAGACCACTCCGGCTACCGGCGCTACGACGCCCGCGCCGTCGTCGAGCTGGTCAAGATCCGCACGCTCGCCGAGGCCGGCGTGCCGCTCGCGCAGGTCCGCGAGCTGCTGGACGCGGGCGAGGAGGAGTTCAGCACCGCCGTCGCCGACATCGACCGGCGCCTGCGCGCGGAGATCAGGCTGCGGCAGCGGCATCGCGAGCGGATCGCCCAGCTGGCGGCCGGTGACAGCCTCGCCCTGCCGCCGGAGGCGGTGGCCTACCTCGACCGGCTGCGCGAGCTCGGGCTCCCGGAGCTGATGATCGCGGGCGAGCGGGACGCCTGGATCCTGGTCGCCGCCCAGCTCCCGGAGCGCATGCCACTGCTCATGAAGCTGAAGCGGCAACAGCTCGACGACCCGGCGATCGTCACGCTCTACCGCGATCTCGCCACAGTGATCGAATGGGATGCCGACGACCCGCGGGTGGCGGCCCTGGGCGACCGGCTCGTCGCCTCCTTCGAGGCCGCCGACACCACGGAAACGGAAGCGGGGAACCGGGACTGGGAGATCACCGACGAGCTCGCGGAGCTCCTCGACTCCGTCTTCCTCGAGTCGGTGCCGATCGCACGCAGGCTCCTGAAGCAGCTCGAGGAACGCGGCTGGCACGGCTGGACCAAGATCGAGCGAATCCAGCCGAAATAGTGGCGCGGCCGCCAGCGCCCATGGCCGTTCAGATCCGTGGACGGACCGGCTCCCCAGCCCTCGGCCCTCATCAGGCAAAGTGACGGAGGCGCCAGAAACCCGAATCGCTCCAATCCGTTGGATGAATGACGGGACACCCGGCGATCGGCCATCGCGGACAAATCGCCGCCACGGGCAGCCCGCACATCCGACATCGCCGGTCCGGCACCGCGTCACAGCAGCCAGCGAGACCCGAAGAACCCCCGCGACCTGCGGCTTCAGGGGCCGCGGACGGCGCCAACGACTCCCTGGAGGGACGGAATCCCACCCCCGCAGCTCCCGGCGAGGCGCGCGGGATCGGCAGCTAAAGGGCTCTTCGTTGCCCTTCCGATAAACACCCCTCGAAGACTTGCAAAACCGGCGAAGAAATGGATGTAAAGAGACCCGAAGAAAGAGAAACGCGGAGCCCTTTAGGATCGCGAACGGAACAGCCGTGCACTCGCCGAAAGCTGACCAGCACTGTCAGAAACCCAGAGGCTCCAATCAAGATCGCCAGCCTGTGGGTGAGGGTGCCCTCCATCAACGTGTCCGGGCCTCCGAGGGTCCGGTAGCCCGGCTTGGCGAGTCGCAAACGTGAAGGATTCTGGTTGTTCCGACGACCGAAATCCTTCACCCTTGCGGTTCGCCAGGCAATCCGGCACCCCTTTTGCGCCTTTCGAGGACGAACTGCCGGTGCTGCGCGGGATCCTCGATGGCAGCCGTGCGGGTGCGGTTCGCCTTCCGTCAGCACGCCTCAGCCTCGTTAACCGTCAGATCAGCCGAAGTTGGCGACCCTCGGACCGGCGCCGGGTCTGCGCGGCGGAGGGCACTGATCCGATCCGTTTTTCCAGGTACCGACCGTCGATGGCGGAGAGGAACGGCGAAGGCCCGGTCTGGACGACCTCCCCGCCGCGGCGACGTCGCGTGGCATGGGTGAGAACGAGTCGGGTACGCGCCCGGGTGATTCCCACGAACAGCAGGCGCCGCTCTTCCGCTTCGGCGTCGGCGGCGGCCTCAGCGGCACCGGCAGGCCCGGCGGCAACACCGCCAGGCCCGGAAGCAGCGGCAGCCCCGGCGGGCGCCGATCTGCCCCAGCGCAACGGCAGCAGCCCGTCCTCGCAGCCGACGATGATGACGAGCCCGAACTCCAGCCCTTTGGACGCATGCAGCGTGAGCAGGGAGATCCGGTCCGCCCGGGGATCCAGGTCGTCGACCTCCGTCCCCAGCGCGACCGCGGTGAGGAAGGAGTCGAGATCTGTTCCCGCGGCGGCGGCCGCCGGGGCCAGGAGCTCCACCGCCCGGCGTAGCTCCGCCGCACCGGGCGACCGACCGCCGCCGTCGGCGGCTTCGGCGCGCAGAACCGCCCCCAGCGCGGTGTCCGAACCGGCCGCGAGATCGGTCAGCCGCGCGGCGGCGTCCCGCAGGGCGGCCGACACGGAGCGCGGCGGTTCGCCGGACCGTTCCCGCAGGTCCGCGAGCAGGGCCCCCACCGCGGGCAGCTCCGCGAGCGGGGTGTGGCCGTGCTGGCGGAACGGAAACCCCCGGCGCAGCAGCGCGTCGACCACGGGCTCGGCCTGGCGGGCCGTGCGGTACAGCACCGCGATGTCGGCGAAGGAGAGCCTGCCCCGCTCCGATCCGTCCACCGCACCGGAGTCGAGGGAGTGGAACGAGGTGCCGCCCAGCGCCTCCTCGATGAGGTCGACGACGGCGATCGCCTCCTCCGCCTCGCTCCCACACGGCCGGATCACGACCGGACCGTCGGCGTCCTGGCCGGTGACCGCGCGCAGCTCCCGGTCGGGGACGAACGTGCTCGGTGCGATCGCGTCCAGCGCGGCCCCGACGATCGTCGGCGTCGACCGGTAGTTGCGGGTCAGCGAGACCCGTCGAGCGCCCGGACGGTCCTGCTCGAACCGCAGGAAGAAGCCGACCTCGGCGCCGCGGAAGCTGTAGATGGCCTGGTCCGGGTCACCGATCGCGCACAGGTCCCCGTCGGGCGGGCACAGCTCCCGCAGCAGCCCGTACTGCACCTCGTCGATGTCCTGGAACTCGTCGACCCAGACGTGCCGCCAGCGCCGCTGGTACTCCTGGGCCAGCTCGGGGGACGACCTCAGCAGCCCGAGCGGGAGGGTCACCAGGTCGTCCAGGTCGACCATGTTGCGGTCGCGCAGCGCGGCGTCGTAGCGCGCGAGCACCCCGGCCGACGGATGGTCCCGGTAGGACCGGCCCAACGCGCGCCGCCGTTTGAGGTCGGCCAGCTCGGCGACGACCCGGCTCCGGGCCTGCGGGCTCTCGGCGCCGTGCAGGGCCTCGTCCACCAGCTCGTCGCGGACGGCGTCGTCCGCCACCCGCACCTCGGCGGCCCGCGCGAGCGCCTCGTGCCGCTCGCGGATGATCGCGAGGCCGAGGCCGTGGAACGTCGTCGCGGTCACCGCGGATCCGGCCACGGATCCGGCCGTCGACCCGGCCGTGTCCGTGCCCGTGCCGAGCAGCAGATCGAGACGCTCCCGCAGCTCACCGGCGGCCCGGCGGGTGAAGGTCACGGCGAGGCACTGCTCGGCGGGCACCGCCAGCTCCCGCACCCGGTACGCGATGGCGTGCACCAGCGTCCGGGTCTTGCCCGTGCCGGGACCGGCGAGGACCAGCATCGGCCCACCGGCCTGCTCCGCCGCGCGCCGCTGGTCCGGATCCAGGCCGTCGAGAACGGAACGGCCGCCGGGAGCCGCATCCGGCGCGGAGCCGGAGCCGGGGTCGCCCGGTACCGAGCCGAGGACCTCCGGGGCGGGAGACTCCCGGGCAGGGACGGGGGCCGCCGGTCCAGGAGTGGCGGCCTCCGGTCCAGGAGTGGCGGCCTCCGGTCCAGGGGTGGCGGCCTCGGGAACCAGCGCGCTGCGCCGGGCGGAGCCCCGGGCCTTACGTCCGCCCGAACCGCCGGCGCCGCCGCTGCCGGTGGAGGTTGGCCGGGGAGCCGTCGGGTGCACGTCGAACAGCGTGCCCGCGTCCGCGCTCAGCTCGTCCGGCTGGAAGAGCCGGATGACGCCGTACTCACCGTCGTACCCCGCCTGGCGGATCACCTCGCCCCGGCGCAGGCGCCCGATGCCCTCCACCAGCGTCGGTGAGCCGACCTCGGCGATCGCGTCGAGCGGGACGTCCGAGAGGATGCCCAGCTCCGGGCCCAGCCGCGAGACCAGCGTCGTCACCTGGGAGGCGACCGCCTTGCTCTTCGGGCCGACGCCGAGGATCTCGCCGACGATCTCCGGCAGCGCGACGAGCGAGGTGACGTCCCCCGCGGTCTCGGGGCGGGTGGACTCGGTCCGGTCGGCCAGCGTGTCGACCCGGTTCAGCACGCCGACGGTCAGGCCGCGACCGCACTCCGGGCAGAGCCCGCCGAGCTCACGGGTCTGCTCCGGGGTCAGCGCGACCCCGCACTTGCGGTGCCCGTCGTGGTGGTACTTCCCCTCCTCGGGAAAGAACTCGACGGTGCCGCCGAAACCGTCCCCGGTGCGCAGCGCGGCGAGAATCGAGAAGTAGTCCGGATCGCAGGTGAAGGCCGTCGCCTCGCGGCCGAGCATCGGCGGCGAATGCGCGTCGGAGTTGCTGACCAGCCGGTACCGGTCCAGCCCGGAGATCCGCCAGAACATCTCCGGGTCGGCGGAGAGCCCGGTCTCCAGCGCGAAGACGTGGTCGGCGAGATCGGCGTAGCAGTCCTCGACCGCGTCGAACCCCGACTTCGAGCCGAGAACGGCGAACCACGGGGTCCACACGTGGGCGGGGACGAGGTAGCAGCCATCGCCCGCGGCGAGCGTTATCTCCAGCAGGTCGCGGGAGTCCAGGCCGAGTATCGGACGTCCGTCGGCGGCCAGGTTGCCGATTCGGGCCAGTGCGGACGTGATCCGACCGGCCGACTCCCGATCGGGTGCGTAGAGGAGGTGATGGACCTTTCTGGTGCGCTCACCACGCTTGTAGATCGTGGAGATCTCGGTGGAGATCATGAATCGCGTCGCCGTCCGGCACGAGGCCGGCAGCGTCGCGAGCACGTCGCGCTCCAGATCGGGGCGCAGCCGGAACAGCCCCGGCTCCGCCGGCACCAGCTTGGTCGCCAGCTCCTGCGACCACGCCGGATGGGTGAAGTCGCCGGTGCCGACGACGCTGATGCCTTTTCTGGCCGCCCACCACGCCAGATGCTCCAGGTCGCAGTCGCGGCTGCAGGCCCGCGAGTACCTGGAGTGCACGTGGGTGTCGGCAAAGAACCGTGACCTCACGGATGCGTATGTTGTCGCATCCCACCTTCGGGCCGGGCAGCGGCACGCCGGTGGACACGCCACCGAACACGCGGAATCCCGCATCCGACCACGGACCGACCACGGCCAACCATGCCCAGCCGCAGGCGACTTCCGTCCACCACGGCCGGCCACCGCCGGGCCATCGATTTCAGCCGCTACACCCCCTGGGCCAACTCCGCATACGGACGAGTGCCGCAAACAGTGGGTCGCGGCGCCACCGTCCTGGTTCGTCCGGGAGGCTTGCACTAGTTCTGGTATCGGGTGTTCCGGTCCCGGAACGATCGGAACAGGGCGTTCGCGACGCCCCGTCACGAGTTCCGCCGCCGGCACGCGCCGGCCGGAATCGGGGAGAGACTAGATGACGACGGACTCGGGTTCGGTGGACTCCGGAGTGGCTCACGCAGGGGCCACGGACACGGCGGACGTCGGCACAGACGGGGCGGAGCGCCGTCCGGCACGGGTGACCGCCCGGACCACGGCCCGTGCCAGCTCCGACGCGCCACGGCCGGGCATCGGCGCCGATCACGCGGCGGGCCGCGGCGGAGCCGAGAGCCGCGGTCGCACCGAGAGCCACAGCAGCACCGGCACTGGCACCGGCACCGGCCGCCCTGGCCCGGACGTCGGTGACGCCGGTGACGGTGGCAGCGGCGACGCCGCCGCGGCTGACGCCGCTGACGCCGCTGACGCCAGGGCGCTGGACCTCGCCCGTCGTGAGCGCTACGCCGCACTGACCGACCGCTGCCACCGGCTCGTGCGCTTCCTGCACGAGGTGGCGGTCTCCCAGTCCGAGCAGATCGTCGACGTCGACGAGAACCCGCTGGTGATCTGGCTCGCCGGCCTGCCCTCCGGCCTGTCGCTGTTCGAGGCCGCCGGTGCCGGCGAGGTCCTGCTCGAGGCACCCGCCGCCGCGCTTCTTCCGCCCGCGCCACCGCTGCCCGAGATCCTCCGTGGCCGGGTCCGGCTGCCCGTCCGTGGCTCGGAGGCGTCCGCCGGCCGGTCGGAGCACGGGATCGTCCTGCACGGCCCCGTGCCCCCGGCCGACGTGGACCTGAGCGCGGCCCCGCTGCTCGTCTACGATCTGCCCGCCGTGAGCCCGGCGGAGCGGGCCGCGGCCCACCCCACCGACGATGCCGGCCACGGCGACGACCAGCCCGGCCGGGATGACGCGGCGGGCCCGGGTGACGCGCCATCGGGTGCCCTGAACGGTTCCTCGCCGACGTCCAACGGCGCCGCGCCGTCATCCAACGGCAGGGGACCTTCGCCCAACGGCACCGCCCCCTCCGCCGCCAACGGCACGGCGCCCTCCGCCAACGGCACCGGGCCAAGCTCGAACGGCCAGGGACCGACCTCGAACGGCTCGGGGCCGGCCTCCAAGGGCGGCTCGCCGACGTCCAACGGCCGTCGTTCCAACGGCACCCGGCCGCGCACCGGTGAGGTGACCGGCCCGCGGCAGCCGAGCACAGCCGGCGCCGCCGGCAACGGGCGCGCCGGCACCTCCGGCGAGCCGGCGACCACCTATCCGAGCGCGACGCCGGTTCCGGCGGACGTCGCGGCCGCGTTCGCGGAGTGGGCGCGGGCGTGGCAGGTGTGGAGCTCACGGGCGCGGGCCGACGCCGACCGACGCCACCTGCACACGACGCTGTACGGCGTCGCGCAGCGCCTGGCCCAGGAAGGCGACACCCTGGAGCTGGTGCTCGCCACCGGCCTGCTGACCTGGAAGCTGCCCCGCCCGGTCCGACGGCATCTGCTCGTCACCCGGCTCGTGGTCGAGACCGATCCGATGACGTCGGCCATCCGGCTGCGGGTGCCGGCGGGTACCTCCACCCGGCTGGAGGACAGCGCCTTCCTCGACCGGGTCCCGGCGTTCCGGCCGGAACGGACCAACGCGCTGCACGAGCGACTCCGCTCACGTGACGCGGCGCCGCTGGGCGCCGACGACGAGCGACTCCTGCGGGACTGGCTCACGCTCGCCGTCGACGGCCCGACCGAGGGCTACCGCCCGAACTGGCCACCGCCCGGCCCGGCCGGCCCCAGCGCCTCGCTCACCCTCGCGCCGGCGCTCATCCTGCGCTCCCGCGGGCATGCCGCGCTGCTCAACTACTACGAGCAGATGCTGGACGCGCTGCGCGGCGACGGCCTGCCGCCGCTGGGACTCGCCCAGCTGGTGGAAACCCTCGACACGTCCGAGCGCCTCGCCTGGCTCGCCACGGCGGAGGGCACCGAACCAGGCCGCCTGGCCCTCGCCCCCCGCCCCACGGGCACCCTCGCCGGCCCCACCGACTCCACCGGCTCCGGCTCTCCCGGCTCCGGCTCATCCAGCTCCCCCGGCTCGCCGGATGCGTCCGATGCCGACGTGGCCGGGGACTGGCTCTCGCCGCTCCCGATCAGCCCGGAACAGACCCGGGTGATGCGCAGGCTGCGGCTGGACAACGGGGTCGTCGTCGAGGGCCCACCGGGCACCGGCAAGACCCACACCATCGCGAACCTGATCAGCGCGCTGCTCGCCGAAGGCCGCCGGGTCCTGGTGACCAGCCAGAAGGGCCAGGCCCTGCGGGTGCTGCAGGAGAAGCTCCCGCCCGAGCTTCGCCGGCTGTGCGTCTCGCTCACCGAGGACGCCGAGAGCGGTGCCGGCGAGCTCGCCACCAGCGTCAGCGCGCTGGCCGCCCAGAAGGCCGTCTACGACGCCGGATCCCAGGACGAGCGGATTCGGACGGCACGCCAGCGCCGGGATTCGGCGGTCTCCGAGCGGGAACGGATCGCCACCGCGGTGGCGGCACGGCGGGCGGCCGAGTGGCGCCGGCACGGCACGTACGAGGTCGGCGCCGGCTGGTCGGGCACCCGCGCCGAGATCGCCGCGCGGCTGCGCGACGAGGCCTCCGAACACGGATGGATTCCCGTTCCCGTCCCCGGGCCGGAGGGTGGTGGCTGGCCACGCCCGCCGCTCAACGACTCCGAAGCCGCCGAACTGTGGCGCCTGCTGACGACACCCGACCCCGTCTCCTCGGCGATGCGCGGCTTCGGTGGCCCCGGACAGCAGCACGGCGGGCCGGGCGACCCGTCCAGCGCGCCGACCACACCGCTGCGGATCACCATCGGGGGACGGCTCGTCCGGACCATTCCCGCCACCCTCCCAGCACCGCCCGCACCACCCGCGTTGCCCGCCGCGCCCGTGCCGGCGGACGGCCAGGCGCACCCCGCCCAGCCGGGACAGTCCCCGCAGCCCGGACATTCCGCGCGGCCAGGTCAACCCGCCCAGCCGGGCCATGGTGGCGGTGGCGCCGGGCCGGAACGTGCCTCGGACGCGGCTGGAGCAGGACGCCAGGGTGGTCCAAGTGCTTCAGCCGGGACGGGGGCACCGGCCGGTCAGGCTGGTCAGGCTGGTCAGGCCGTCGGGGCGGAGTCCACGGGACCATCCGACCCGCCGACCGTTCCATCCCCGATCACCTCGGCGATCGCGCTGTCCGCACTGCGTGAGCAGCGGGCGTTCGGGCTGCCACCGGAGCTCGGCGAACTACCCACCCGCTCCGAGCTGACCGCGCTGGCCTACGCCGAGCAGGGTGCCCTGCACGCCGCCGAGACCGCCGAGCAGGCGCTGTCCCGCCAGGCGGCGGCCATGGTTCCCGTGCTGGCGCACGCGCTCGCCCTGGCCGGCGACGAGGCGGCCGACCGGCTGGCCGCCGCCGTCGACGGTGTGCTGCGCGCGGCGGAGATCATCGCCCGGCTCGCCGTCCGGCAGCCGTGGGCGGCGGACGCGCTCGCCGACGCCTTCGCCGGCCGGGCCGCGGTGCTGTGGACGAAGGTCGCCGCCGCCGCGCCCGCGATCGCGGAGGCGACCGCGGCGGTGGTCGAGCTCGGCCTGCACCAGGTGGAGCTCCCCCGCTACCCCGACGGCCGCGGGCCCGACGCGATCGCGCTGCTGTCCTCCGCCATCGCGCTGCGCGAGCACATGGACGCCGGCGGCACGCTGCGCCGGTTCTTCCGGTCGAAGGCGCAGAAGGACGCCCGGGTCCTGCTCGAGGAGACGAGCGTCGACGGGGTCCCGCCCCGCACCCCGGAGCTGCTGGACCTGGCGCTTTTCCGGCTGCGCGCGGAGGTCGCGCTCGACGCGGCGACCCGCGCCTGGTCCCTGCTCAGCGTCGCCCCGGACCCGTCCGCGGAGCTGGAGGTCCGGCTGGCCCGCCTCACCGAGGCGCAGGACGTGGCGCGGGCCATCGACGTCGCCGTGGCGGCCCGCGGCCGGCTGGCGGCGCTGCTCGACGCGCTCGGCGCGCACGGGATCCCGCTGGACTCCCCGACGGCGTGCTACGACGTGGGCGCGGCCGCGAACGCGTACCGGCTGCGGCAGGCCGCCACGGCCGCGGGCACCGGGCTGCGGGACCTCACCGCCGAGCTCGTCGCCGCCGCCGCCCAGCCGGATGCCGTCGACGAGCTGGCCCTGCTCGCCATGGCGGTCGAG
Organism: Frankia sp. R43; assembly: GCF_001306465.1. Classification (NCBI taxonomy): domain Bacteria; kingdom Bacillati; phylum Actinomycetota; class Actinomycetes; order Frankiales; family Frankiaceae; genus Frankia; species Frankia sp. R43. Next base: position 1,694,029 of record NZ_LFCW01000001.1, read on the forward strand.
GCCCGCGACCCGGCCGGCTATGTCGCGGCCCTGGAGGCCACGGCGGACGCGCTGAACGGCCGCGCCCGCGCCCGCCGCCGCGACGAGCTGCTCGGCCGGGTCCGGGAGGCCCACCCCGTCCTGGCCGACCTGCTGCAGGCGGGACGTCTGTTCGCCGGCCAGGGCGCGGCCAGCCACGGGACGTCCGGCCAGGCAGGTCACACGGGTCAGGCAGGTCAGGGCGGTCAGGGCGCCACCGGCCCGGCGGCCCTCGGCGAGCTGTTCGAGTCCTTCGGCAAGGCGTGGTCGCACGCCGTCGCCGCGACCTGGCTCGCCCGCGTCCGCGCCACCGACCAGAGCGACCTGGACGCCGACCTCGACGCCGCCGACGAGCTGGTCGCCTCCGCGACCGCCGAGCTGGCCGGATCGCTGGCCTGGAAGCACTGCCTGGAACGGATGGGCACCGAGCAGTCGGCGGCCCTGCGCGCCTACGCCGACGCGATGGCCGCCGGCGGCCGTTTCACCGGCCGGCACGCCGAGCGCTACCGGCAGGCCGCCCGGGAGGCGATGCGGATCGCGCAGACCGCCGTCCCGGCCTGGGTGATGCCGATCAGCGAGGTGCTGTCGACCATCCCGGCGGTACGGGACAGCTTCGACGTGGTGATCGTCGACGAGGGAAGCCAGGCCGGCCTCGAAAGCCTCTTCCTGCTCTGGCTCGCACCGCGGGTGATCGTCGTCGGCGACGACCGGCAGTGCACGCCGCCGGACGCCTCCGCCGAGGAGCTCGAACCGGTCTTCAACCGGCTCGACACCCTGCTGCCGGACATCCCCAGCTGGCTGCGGGTCGGCTTCACCCCGCGGTCCAGCCTGTTCTCCCTGCTGCGGACCAGGTTCGGCGACGTCGTCCGGCTGCGCGAGCACTTCCGCTGCATGCCGGAGATCATCGAGTGGTCGTCGGCGATGTTCTACCGCGACGCACCGCTGATCCCGCTGCGGCAGTTCGGCGTCGACCGGCTCACCCCGCTGCGGGCCCAGTACGTCCCGCACGCCTACACCACCCCGACGGCGGACGGCCCGCGCAACCCCGTCGAGGCGGAGGCGCTGGTCACCCAGGTGCTGAAATGCGCCGAGGATCCGCGTTACCGGGGCCTGACCTTCGGCATCGTCGTACTGCAGGGCACCGCCCAGGCCGAGCTCATCCGCTCCGAGCTCGTCTCCCGGATGTCCGCCGCCGAGCAGCAGCGGCGCCGGCTGCGGGTCGGATCGCCGCCCGACTTCCAGGGCGACGAGCGGGACGTCATCTTCCTCTCCCTGGTCATCGCGCCCGGCACGTCGACCACCTCGCTGACCCGCCTGGAGTACCAGCGCAGGTTCAACGTGGCCGCGTCCCGGGCCCGCGACCAGGTCTGGCTGTTCCACTCGGTCTCGGCCTCCGACCTGGAACCCGTCGACCTGCGGCACAGCTACCTCAGCTACGTGCTGGCACATTCGGGGTCGACGCCGACGGCCATCTCGGCGGCGCCGGTCGCCGCGTCCGAGGTCAGCCCGGTCCTGCCGCATCCGCGTTTCGACTCGCTGTTCGAGCAGCGGGTCTTCCTCGCCCTGGCCACCCGCGGCTACCACGTGACACCGCAGGTCGAGATCAACGGCCGCCGGTTCGACCTGGTCGTGTCCGGGGGGCGGGCCCGGCTCGCCGTCGAGTGCGACGGGGACACCACCCGTTCCACCGACGACGTCGAGCGCGACCTGACCCGTGAGCGGGAGCTGCGCCGGGTCGGCTGGCGGATCTGGCGGATTCGCCGGTCCGAGTTCGAGATCGACCCGGAGGCGGCGCTCGCCCCGCTGTGGCCCCGGCTCGCCGCCGCGGGAATCCTGCCGATCGCCACCCCGGCGCACCTGCCGGTGACGCCGAACCATCCCGACCCGGCGATGCACGTGACCCAGCTGCTGACCGCGCCCGAGTACGCGAGCCCGGTGCCCGCCGGCACCACCCTGCCCTCGGCCCCGGCACCGAGAGCCCTCCCACCGGGGGCTTCGGCGACGTCCATCGCGGCACCGTCCACTCCCACGACATCCACTCCCGCGACGCCCGCCCCCGCGGCGTTCACTCCGGCGGGGTCGACGGCCGCGGCCGCGGAGGCCCCGTCGGCGGCCACGGCCGGCTCGGTGCGGCCGGAGAGCGAGTCGAGGCCGGCGCCACGGCCCACCGGTGACACCACCGCACCCGGGCGGGATTCAGCTCCCGTGCGCCCCTCGGCCCTGCCGGTGCCGGAACCACGGGACGCGGGGAGGTCCACGGCGCGGGACCTGTTCCCGAGCACACCGGGCCTGCCGCGGCCGTCCGCGGGCGGCACGACCAGCTCCGGCACGACCGGCTCGGGCGCTGCCGGCGCCTGGACGACATCCGGCGGCTCGCCCACCGGCTGGGCGTCCGTGGGGACGTCACCCAGCGGCTTCCCCGCCATGCACGACCTCCCCTCCGGGCCGGATCAGTGGTCGGAGGACGCTGTCTCGCCCGGCGCACCGGTCGTCCCGGACGCGAGCATCGCGGCGGTGCCGACCGGCGGGCAGACCGACGCCGGACCGGCGGCCTCCGCCACCGCGGCCGGTGGGGCGACCGGTGGCACGGCTGACACGGACGACCTCGCGTCCAGCCGTCCGTCGGCCGGCCACGCTCCCGCCGCATCCGACACCGCTGGTCCCGGTGTGGCCTCGGTGCACGCCGACCCGGACGAACGCCGCCAGCGTTGGCGTCCCATCCAGCTTTCCGAGCTGGAGGGCCTCGACGACGTTCCTCCGACGGCGCTCTGACCCCGGCGGTCCGGCAGACCCCCGACCGGGTGGTCTGCCGGACCGCCGGGCGCACGGCCACCCCCATTGGGGATTCCGCGCCGCCGGGCAGCACCAGCAATTCACCTCAAGAGGAACAAAAGGGGCGCAGGGCCACCTGGCGACCCGCAAGAAGTGAGGATTTTGGTCGTTGGCACGACCAAAATCGTTCACTCCTGCGACGCGCCAAACCGGGCAACCGGCTTCTCGGACCGGTGGCGGCCCTCAGCCGCGTAGCGCGTAGCCGCGTAGCCGCGTCCGTCCGATTGCCGACCTACGCCGAACTAGGTGGCCGGTTCGTCGGTCCCGGCCTGGCCGGCGGCGGTCACCGCCTCCTGGGTCGGCTCCGGCACGATGATCTGACGGTCAGCGCCGGGACGTCCCACCTCGGCTTCGGGCATCGACCCGGCTTCGGGTGTCGAGTCGGAGTCGGGCGTCGAGTCGGAGTCGGAGGCACCGACGATCCGGGCGAAGCCGCCGCGCGGCAGCCGTGACTTGACCGGTGCCGGCTCGTTGAAGTCCGAACGGCGGATCCGGCAGAAGCCGGTCCCGTGGCCGTCGGTCAGCCGGCCGATACCGAAGTCCGCCGCCGCCGCGAGGTAGGCGGCCGCGTCCGCGCGCTGCAGGCCGCCCCTGGTCTGCAGGAACCTCACCGCGGCCCGCGCCGCCCGGCGCACCGCCTCCCGCGGATCAGGGTCGAAGCCCGTGGTGATCCACAGCTCCTCGGTCTCGACGAACGGCTCACGCAGCGCGCCGAGCGCGGCGGTCGCCGCCGCGTCCCGCAGGGTGACCAGGCGCAGGGTGGCCCGCAGCGGACCCTCCAGCGCGGTCGCCCCGATCATCCCGTCGCCCACGGAATAGTGGGGGTCGCCAACCACGAAAAGCGCCCCCGCCACCTGGACGGGCAGGTACAGATGCGCGCCGGGCCCGAGTTCCCGGCAGTCCAGCGCACCGCCGAAGGCACCGGTCGAGCGCGACGTGATCGCATCGTCCGTCACGTCGGCCGCGACAGCCATGATCCCCAGGCACGGGTTCAACGGAAAGCGGATGCGCCCTTGGCTCCCGCTCGGCATGGCCCCGAACAGCCGCCCCCGGCGGCGCTCCACCGCGCAGAAGGACGTCACCGTGCGATAGCCCTGCCAGCGCCGCGCGTCGGCGTCGAGGGCCGGTGCCGGCGTCTCCGGGAACTCCCCGGCGAGCAGGCCCGCGCCGTGCCGGGTGGAGATCACGCCATATCGGGCCCGCGGGTGCAGCGTGAGGATGTCGATCCGCAGCATGTCGCCGGGGATGGCGCCACGTACGTGGATCGGGCCCGTCACCACATCCGAGCCGTCTGTGCCGAACCGGTGTGGAACGCCGGACGCGGCGATGGCCCGCGCGTCCTCCAACACCTCCGAGGGGACGACCCCGAAACCCCCGAGAAAGGCATCGGGATCGCGGCCCTGGTCCTCGAGAATGCCTTCCTGGCTGACCGTGTCTATGGTGACGGTCGTGCCAGAGTCCACGCTGAGCACCGGTCGCGTCCGCGCGTTCGGGAGGGCACCCCAGCTGATCGTCTCCGGGGTGGACGGCAGATAGTGCCGGCCCTCGATCTTTCCTCGTCCCGGCTGCAGGGCCACTCGCGCCCTACCCGTGCCGACGCCCGGCGAGGCCGGGTCGGCGCCCTGTGCACACCCGCGGGAGCCCGGTCATCGCTCGCCGCCCGCATTGGGACGGACGCCGACGCGAGGCCCCACGGGCTCACGGACGACGCGCACGGCTATCGGACGAGCCGGCCGCCGACAACGGCGCTGAGGGTGATGCACGCGCGTCAGAGTCGCAGCGGAAGATGACGTCACGATGTCGTGGATGTTGCAGTCGGCGTCAATTACCTCGTTAACAGCGCCGAATCCCGACTGAATCCCGGCAGAACACCGACCCGCGCGGCAACCCCAGCCCGGACCGATAGCGTGGGCCGGGCCATGAGCACCAGCAGACCCGACACCGATGACACCGCGGATGTCCCCGCAGCGGATGCGCCCGCACCCGACACGGCGGCACCGGGTACAACCGCCACGGCCACCGGCGACGGGTCCGGACCGACTGTCGCGGATCTCGGCGAGTTCGGGCTGATCCGGGCGATCACCCGACGCCTGCCGGCCGGCCCGGACGTCCTGCTCGGGCCCGGCGACGACGCCGCCGTGGTGGCCAGCGCCGACGGCCGGGTCGTCATCACGACCGACCTGCTCCTCGAAGGCCGGCATTTCCGGCGGGACTGGTCCTCCGCCTATGACGTGGGCCGCAAGGCCGCGGCACAGAACCTCTCCGACGTGGTCGCGATGGGTGCCCGGCCGACCGCCCTGGTCGTCGGCCTGGGTGCTCCGCGGAGCCTGCCGATCGCCTGGGCCGAGCAGTTCGCCGACGGCCTGCGCGACGAGTGCGAGCTGGTCGGCGCCTCGGTCGCCGGCGGCGACATCAGCTCGTCCGACAACATCGTGCTCGGGATCACCGCGCTCGGCGATCTGGCCGGCCGCGCACCGGTACGCCGGGACACCGCACGCGGCGGGGATCTCGTCGTCCTGGCCGGCCGGCTCGGCTGGGCCCAGGCCGGCCTCGCGCTGCTCCGCGCCACCACTGCCACCACTGCCACCACTGGTGCCGCCAGTGCCGCCAGTGCCACCGCGACCGGCACCGCTGCTACCGCCACCGGCTCCACCGCTGCTACCGGCGGCACCGCGGCGGCACCCGCCGTGCGCCTGGACGATCCCGAATACGCCGAGCTGGTCGCCGCCCACCGGCGGCCGCAGCCGCCCTATCCACTCGGCCCGCAGCTGGCCGCGGCCGGCGCGCACGCCATGTGCGACGTGTCCGACGGCCTGCTCGCCGATCTCGGTCACATCGCGGCGGCCTCATCGGTGTGGGTCGACCTCGACACCGCCCTCATCCCGGTTCCCGCTCGGATCAGCACCGCCGCCGCGGCACTGGGCGCGGATCCACTCGGCTGGGTGCTGACCGGCGGGGACGATCACGCACTGGTCGCCTGCGTCGCCCCCGGCACGGAGCTTCCGGCGGGCTGCACCGTGATCGGACGTGTCCTGAACGAGCGGCCGGCCGACGCCGGCACGCGCGACCACGGCGTCCTCGTCAACGGCCGGGACCAGCACGACCAGCCCGGCTGGGACCACTTCGCCTGATCCGAAGACCGCGGCGTCCTCCGGGGACTCAGTCCGCCCGGAACCGGGCGACCACCGGTTGGACGGTCACCCGCAAGGCCGTCTGGACCTCCTCGCATGCCCCCTCGGCCGAGACGACGGCGAACGACGAGGCCTCCGGCAGGGAGCGGTACGCCTCGTCGAAGGCGACGAGGTAGTCGAGCTCCTCATGGTCGCGCCCGCGCTGCTCCACCCGCCGCTGCGCAAGCCCAGCCGGGACGGACAGGTAGCACACCAGGTCAGGCGCAGGGAACCGGCGAAACGCGGCACGCACCCGGCGTTCGCCACGATCGCCGCGGGCACGCATGATCGCATACTGGCAGTAGGCGTAGCGGTCCATCACCGCTACCCGGCCGGTCAGCCAGGACAGCGCGAGCGCCCGGCTGACCGCCACCCAGCGCATGGAGGCCTCGATCACGACGTACGCGCGGCGGCCGAACAGCGCCTGCCCGTCGGTGCGGCCGAGCAGCCTCGCCAACGCATCCCAGATCGGGCGACCGCCGGCGTTCTCGAAGTAGCGGGCCGGCACACCCTGCCCGTTCAACCAGGCCGCGAGCCGTCTGGCCTGGGTCGTCTTACCCGACCCGTCCACCCCGAGCAGAGCGATGATCGGCCGGCGTCGCACCCGACAAGCGTAGATGTCCGGCCGTCACAGGATCCGTGGTGCCGGCGCGCACGACGCCAAAATCATCAGAACCCCGAAGCCCCGCCGACCGAGCCTCGGGCTTCCGCTGCCGCCGACTGCCACAAAGCAAGAACTGAGGATCCTGGCCGCCACACCAACCGAAACCCTCACTCCTTGCCGATCAGCAAGCGACTCTGTGCCACATTTCGCGTCAGTCGGCGGAATTACACCGACACTGTGGCGACGCCGGATCCCTGCTGGGTCACCACGCAGCGGGAAAGCGCAGACCGCCAGATCAATATCGGCGCCCCAGGGAGAGCCCCCTCAAAACGCAGGGACACACTCACACCCCCAACCTCGCCAGCCGTGGGGGGCTCGGGGGGGCTCGGCCCCACCGGCCAACATCCCACAACCCACCAGGGAGCCCGCAAAAACGGGCGAACACGCAAAACCAGGATTGTGGGTGCCGGCCCGCCAGGTCGCCTCACGGCGTGATGTCGCACGTAGCGACTCAATATGGGTCCGGGGGCCATGATACGGACCGGCACTGCTCATCCTAACGCGGCACTGCGCCCGCCTGTTCCCGTCCGTTACAACTGACGGGTGAGGACGAGGGTCCCGATGTCGTCGACGGTGCCCGTCCAGCCGGGGCGGAGCAGGCAGGTGGCCTCGGCGAACTCGACCACCGCCGGGCCCGCGACGACGTCGCCGGCGCCCAGCGCGGCCCGCGGGGCCACCTCGACGTCCCGCCACGCACCGTCCAGCCAGGCCTGCCGGCGTCCGCGTCGAGCGGTCGGGTCGGCGGGTGGGGCGACGGGGACGGGCCTCGGACCGCGCACGGTCACCACCAGGCGCACCGCGACCGTCTCGATCTCGCGCTCCGGGGCGATGTGCCCGTATCTGCGCAGATGCTCGGCTTCGAAGGCGGCACGCACGGCCTGGGCCATCGAGGCGGCGTCGACCGAGGCGTCCCCGGGCCCGTCCCCGGCAGCGTCCCCGGGCTCGGCGACGTCGATGGTCAGTTCGTGGGACTGGCCCGCGTACCGGCAGTCGACGCGCCGTTGGAGGACGGCCGGCGATCCCGCGGAGGCCTGCCCCGGCTCGGCGTCCGCGGCCGGTCCAGCATCTGCAGCAGCGGCCAGGTCGGCCTCCGCAGCCGCGGTCGCGGCCAGGTCGGCGAAGGCGCGGGCGAGATCGACCTCGCCGAGCCGGCCGATAAGCGGGCGGGCGTGGTCACGCCGGACGTCCCCGATCGCCAGCCCGAGCGCCGACAGCACCCCGGCGGCCAGCGGGACCAGCACCCGGGACATGCCGAGTTCCTCGGCCAGCGCGCAGGCGTGCGTCCCACCGGCCCCGCCGAAGGCCACCAGGACCAGCTCACGCGGGTCGATGCCACGTTCGACGGAGACGACCCGCAGCGCCCGGGTCATCTCCGCGTCGGCGACGGCCACCACCCCGGCGGCGGCCTGTGCCGGGGTGAGGCCCAGCTCGGCACCGAGCCCGCTCAGCGCCGCCTCGGCCGCCGCCCGGGAGAGCGTGACCTCGCCGCCGAGCCCGGCACCGTCGGCCAGGTAGCCCAGGTAGAGGTCGGCGTCGGTGACCGTCGGCAGGGTGCCGCCGCGCCCGTAGCAGGCCGGGCCGGGGTCGGCTCCGGCCGAACGTGGGCCGACCCGCAGGGCGCCACCGGCGTCCGCCCAGGCGATCGAGCCGCCGCCCGCGCTGACCGAGTGGACGTCCACCGTTGGCAGCATGATCGGCACCCCGGCGAGCACCGACTCGGACGTGGTGAGCGCCCGCCCGCCGAGCACGGGCGCGACATCGGTGGACGTCCCGCCCATGTCAAAGGTGAGCAGGTCACGGACCCCGGACAGGCCGGCGACGTAGGCGGCGCCGACGACGCCCCCGGCCGGGCCGGACAGCACACAGCGGGCGGCGTGCCCGGCCGCCTCGGCGAGCTCGGTGACACCGCCCGACGACTGCATGATCATCGGGACGGTGAGCGACCGCCGCGCGCACCGGTGCTCCAGGCGCCGCAGATAGGTGGAGAGTCCGGGGGTCAGATAGGCGTCGGCGACAGCGGTGGTGAAGCGCTCGTATTCGCGGAACACCGGCAGCACCTCGCTGGAGGCGACCACCGTGACGCCCGGCAGCCGCCGCCGCAGCGCCGTGGCGACGGCCTGCTCATGGGCCGGGAAGGCGAAGGAGAACAGCAGGCAGACGGCGACGGCCGCGAGGTCGGGGACGGCCGCAACCTCCTCGACGACCCGGGCGACGTCGTCGTCGCGCAGCGGCTCGATCACCCCGGTCGGCCCGCACCGCTCGGCGACGGTGAAGCGCAGCTCGCGCGGGACGAGGCTGGGCGGGCGGTCCCTGGTCAGGTCGTAGAGGGACGGCCTGTTCTGCCGGCCGATCTCGATCACGTCCCGGAAGCCCCGGGTGGTCACCAGCGCGGTGCGGGCCCCGGCGCGTTCCAGCAGCGTGTTGGTGGCCACCGTGGTCCCGTGGGCGAAGGTGCCGACCTGTGCCGGGGCGAGGCCGGCCGCGGCCACCGCGGCCAGCACCGCGTCGGACGGGTCGGTGGGAACGGAGGGAACCTTGGCGAACCGCACCCCACCGTCCGGATCCACCGCCACCAGGTCGGTGAAGGTGCCGCCGACATCCACTCCGAGCCGGACCCGCTCGCCGGACGGCTCCTGCTGATCGGGCACTCGGCCTCCTGCTTCCCTGACTTCCGACGGCGTCCCTGACATGCTGGCGCCCTGGCCGGCCGGTGGCAGCACCGGCCACCCAGAGCACTGATTACCCAGAGCAACAACGCGAAGCGGTACCGGGCGGCCGGTAAGGCTGAGCCGGCACCAGGTACGAAACCACCTGTTGGGTCTTAATGTGACCTCACGCGCAGCGCCGTAGGCCGGCGGGGAATCGCGTGGACAACCCGTCTTTGCCAGCGGCACAGGCGAGATCACCATCGGGCCGAGCGAGTGGATCGTGGCGCCGGCAGGAGGCGATCAGCCCTGACACAACGGGACGAATGTGACGCGACGCCGGGGAGGGCAGCTTCGGGGTGTCCGTCCACAACGGGTAACCTGAGCAGACGGTAGCGAAGGGCCTGCGAACAGGCTGAGATGTACACCGTGGATAGAGGCGATTGGCTCCGTGACAGCACCGACGGTACCCGCGTCAGAACCTGACTTCGGCCCTAACGAGTGGCTGGTCTTCGAGATCTACCAGCAGTATCTCGAGGACCCGGAGAGCGTCTCCCCCGAATGGCGCGAGTTCCTCTCCGACTACCGCCCCGCGAACCCGGCTGCCGGGAACGCGCAGGCGAGCGGTGCCACCGCCCCCAGTCCCGCGTCAACGCCGACGCCTTCGACCCCCTCCGCTCCGGCTGCCACCGCGAGCGTGGCACCGGTCCCGGCCCCGGCGCCAGCGGTCCCGGCGGCTCCCGCGCCGGCGGCACCGGCCGCGGCGCCTGCCGCCGCGAGCACGGATGCGGTCGCGAAGCCGGCTTCCGCGCCGGCCAAGCCCGCGACCCCGGTCGCGGCCGGGGAGCGCACCCCGTTGCGCGGCGCGTCCGCCCGGGTGGTCTCCAACATGGAGACCTCGCTGCACGTCCCGACCGCGACGTCCGTGCGTGCGGTGCCGGCGAAGCTGCTGGCCGACAACCGCATCGTCATCAACCGGCACCTCGCGCGGTCCAGCGGCGGGAAGATCTCCTTCACCCATGTGATCGGCTACGCCATGGTGAAGGCCCTGATCGACCACCCGGCGATGAACGCGTCCTACGCCGAGATCGACGGCAAGCCGACGCTCGTCCAGCCGGAGCACATCAACCTCGGCCTCGCGATCGACCTGGTCACGCCCAAGGGGCGCCAGCTCGTCGTCGCCGCGGTGAAGAAGGCCGAGACCCTCGACTTCAGCCAGTTCTGGCTGGCGTATGAGGACCTCGTCCGCCGGGCCCGCACGAACAAGCTGACCATGGACGACTTCACCGGCGTCACGATCAGCCTGACCAACCCCGGCGGCATCGGGACGGTGCACTCCGTCCCGCGCCTCATGGAGGGCCAGGGCACGATCATCGGCGTCGGTGCCATGGAGTACCCGGCCGAGTTCCAGGGCGCCTCCGAGCAGACCCTGACGAAGCTCGCGATCTCCAAGATCATGACGCTGACCAGCACCTACGACCACCGGATCATCCAGGGCGCGCAGTCCGGCGAGTACCTGCGGCGCATCCACGAGCTGCTGCTGGGCGCCGACGGGTTCTACGACGAGATCTTCGCGTCGCTGCGGGTCCCCTACGTGCCGATCCGCTGGCTGCCCGACATCTCCGCCCACCACGAGGGCGACCTCGACCACGGCGCCCGGGTGATGGAGCTCATCCACGCCTACCGGGTGCGTGGTCACCTGATGGCCGACACGAACCCGCTCGAGTTCGCCATCCGCAGCCACCCCGACCTGGACATCATCGGCCACGGCCTGACCCTGTGGGACCTCGACCGCGAGTTCGCGGTGGGTGGCTTTGCCGGGCAGCGCACGATGCGGCTGCGGGACATCCTCGGCGTCCTGCGTGACTCCTACTGCCGTCGGGTCGGCATCGAGTACATGCACATCCAGGAGCCGGAGGAGCGCACCTGGATCCAGGCCCGCGTCGAGCGCTCCGCGGAGCGGCCCGACCCGGCCGAGCAGCTGTACGTCCTGGAGCGCCTCGGCGCCGCCGAGGCCTTCGAGTCGTTCCTGCAGACCAAGTACGTCGGCCAGCGCCGGTTCTCGCTCGAGGGCGCCGAGTCGACGATCCCGCTGCTGGACGAGATCCTCGGCCGGGCGGCGGAGGCCACGCTCGACGAGGTCGTCATCGGCATGGCGCACCGCGGGCGGCTCAACGTGCTCGCGAACATCGTCGGCAAGTCGTACCGGCAGATCTTCGACGAGTTCGAGGGCTACGTCGACCCGCAGACCGCGCACGGCTCGGGTGACGTCAAGTACCACCTGGGTGCCGACGGCGTCTACACCGACCAGGAGGGGCGCACCGTCCCCGTCTCGGTGGTCGCCAACCCGTCGCACCTCGAGGCGGTCGACGGCGTCCTCGAAGGTGTCGCCCGGGCGAAGCAGGACGTCCTGGACAAGGGCTTCGAAGGCTTCACGGTGCTGCCGGTGCTGATCCACGGTGACGCCGCGTTCGCCGGCCAGGGTGTGGTCGCCGAGACGCTGAACCTCTCCCAGCTGCGCGGCTACCGCACCGGTGGCACCGTGCACGTGGTCATCAACAACCAGGTCGGCTTCACCACCTCACCGACGTCCAGCCGCTCCTCGGTCTACGCGACCGACGTGGCGCGCATGGTGCAGGCGCCGATCTTCCACGTCAACGGGGACGACCCGGAGGCGTGCGTCCGGGTGGCGGCGCTGGCGTTCGCCTACCGGCAGGAGTTCAACAAGGACGTCGTCATCGACCTGGTCTGCTACCGCCGGCGGGGTCACAACGAGATGGACGAGCCGTCCTTCACCCAGCCGCTGATGTACGACACGATCGCTTCCAAGCGGTCGGTGCGCAAGGTCTACACCGAGGCCTTGATCGGCCGTGGGGACATCACCCGCGACGAGGCCGAGCTGGCGATGAAGAGCTACCGGGCCGAGCTGGAGAAGGCGTTCGCCGAGACCAGGGAGACCACGACCCGGCCCACGCCGCAGCCGCGGATCGTCACCACCCCGGCCGAGGCCGCCGCAGCCGCCGCGGTCACCACCGCGGTGCCGCTGGAGATCGTCAAGAAGATCGTCGACACCCAGGTCAACCTGCCGGACGGCTTCGTGATGCACCCGCGCCTGCGGCCGCAGATCGAACGCCGCCCGCAGATGGTCGAGACCGGGGCCATCGACTGGGCGCTCGCCGAGATGATCGCGTTCGGCAGCCTGCTGCTGGGCGGCACCTCGGTGCGGCTCACCGGCCAGGACAGCCGCCGCGGCACCTTCGGCCAGCGGCACTCCGTGCTGGTCGACCGCTACACCGCGGAGGACCACACGCCGCTGCGCACCCTACGCAACGACGACGGCTCCCGGGTCGGCACCTTCTACACCTACGACTCGCTGCTCTCCGAGTTCGCCGCGATGGGCTTCGAGTACGGCTACTCGGTGGCCCGGGACGACACCCTGGTGCTGTGGGAGGCGCAGTTCGGCGACTTCGCCAACGGCGCACAGTCGATCATCGACGAGTTCATCTCGGCCGGTGAGGCGAAGTGGGGCCAGCGTTCCTCGCTGACCCTGCTGCTGCCGCACGGGTACGAGGGCCAGGGGCCGGACCACTCCTCGGCCCGTATCGAGCGGTTCCTCTCGCTGTGCGCCGACGGCAACATGACCGTCTCCGCCCCGTCCAGCCCGGCCAGCTACTTCCACCTGCTGCGCCGGCAGGCGCTGTCACCGGTGCGCCGGCCGCTGATCGTCTTCACGCCGAAGTCGATGCTGCGGCTGAAGGCCGCCGCCTGCACCGTCGAGGAGCTCACCGGCGGCGCCTGGCAGCCGATCATCGACGACGCCTCGGTCAGCGACCCGGCCAGCGTGCGGCGGGTGCTGCTGTCGGCCGGCAAGGTCTACTACGACCTCGCCGCCGCCAAGGAGAAGCGCAACGACGCCCAGCGCTTCGCCCTGCTGCGCGTCGAGCAGCTCTACCCGACCCCCGGGCCGGAGCTCGCCGCGCTGCTGAGCCGGTACCCGAACCTGACCGACCTCGTCTGGGTCCAGGAGGAGCCGGCGAACCAGGGCGCCTACCCGCACATGGCGCTGAACCTGCCCGAGTCGCTGCCCGAGGGCCTGCGGCTGCGGCGGGTCTCGCGGCGGGCCTCGGCCGCCCCGGCCTCCGGCTCGTCCCGGGTGCACGAGCGGGAGCAGGCAGCTCTCGTCGAGGCGGCCTTCAGCGACTGACGCCTGACCGTGCCACTGCGGCCGCCTGGCGCCAGGCGGCCGCAGTGCACGATCGGCGCGGCTCCGACCCGCCAGCCTGCTGCGGGCCGCAGCACCTGAGCTGGTCCGCAGTAGGCGACCGGGCGGCTACATAGCAGCAAGCGTACGCACAGCGACGCATAGCAGGACACGCGACGACAGCGGCCCAAGCCGGCGGTGGGCCGAGCCCTGACTGCCACGGGCCCGGCCCACCGCCGGATCTCGTTTCGCGACCTTGCACGCCTGCGCGACTCGTACGACCCGATACCGTCCAGGCATGTACTTCACCGACCGTGGCATCGAGGAGCTCGCCAACCGGCGCGGCGAGGAGTCGGTGTCCTTCGAATGGCTCGCCGACGCGCTGCGCACCTTCGTCGACCTGCACCCACAGTTCGAGGACGCCGTCGAACAGCTCGCGACCTGGCTCGCCCGGCCCGACGACGACCCCGACCTCTAGCGCCGCACCCGCGCAACGCCCGCCGCACCGCTCCCCGGAGAACCCGGCCTTAGACGGTGAGGACGAGCTTGCCGAACACCTCACCCTGGGCGAGACGTTCGAACGAGGCTCGCGCGTCCGCGAGCGGGCGGACGTCGTCGACCAGCGGGCGGGTGCCGGTTCGGTCCAGGAGGCTCACCAGGTCGGCCAGCTCACCGCGGGTGCCCATCGTCGAGCCGACGACCGAGAGCTGGAGAAAGAAGATCCGGTTCAGCTCCGCCGGCGGGTTCGGCCCGCTGGTCGCCCCGGAGCAGACGATCCGGCCGCCCGGGCGCAGCGAACGCACCGAATGCGACCAGGTGGCGGCACCGACCGTCTCGATCACCGCGTCGACGCGGGCCGGCAGGCGCTCCCCCGTCGCGACCGCGAGGTCGGCGCCCAGATCGAGCGCACGACGACGCTTCGCCTCGTCCCGCGAGGTGACGAAGACGGTGTGCCCGACCGCCTTACCGATCATCAGGGCCGCCGTCGCCACCCCGCCGCCGGCCCCCTGGACCAGCATCGTGCCACCGCCGCTCGCGGGCAGGCCCGAGCGGCTGACCACCATGCGGTAGGCGGTCAGCCAGGCGGTCGGCAGGCAGGCCGCCTCCTCCCACGACAGCGACGCCGGTTTCGGCACGAGATTCGGCCGTGGGACGGCCACCTGCTCGGCCAGTGTTCCCGGATGCAGCTCGGAAAGCAGCGTCCGGGACGGGTCCAGGGTCTCGTCGCCACCGCCCCGGGCCGGGTCGCCGATGACCGCGTGGACGATGACGTCCGCACCGTCGGCGCTGACCCCGGCGGCATCGCAGCCCAGGATCATCGGCAGCCGCTCGGCGGGCAGGCCCACACCGCGCAGGCTGAAAAGATCGTGATGGTTGAGCGCGGCGGCCCGCACCGAGACCGTGGTCCAGCCCTCCGGGACCACCGGCGCGGGCTGATCACCGACGCGCAGGCCTGAGAGCGGGTCGTCCGGGTTGATCGCGACTGCGGCAGCGGCAAGCACGAGCCCGACCCTATTGCGCCGGTGACGCCTGGCGCTCGGACGCTCCGTGCCCTCTCGGTGCCTCGGAGTTCGTCCGGGTTCGGGTGGCTTCAACCCGCACCCGACGAGCCTCTGCGCAGCCCGGCGGCCCGTGACCGCACGATCCAAAGGCCCCGGCCGTCGCGCCGACCCCGCGGATGTGTTGAACTCAGTCCCGTGGCAACACAGGGAGGAACGCCGGCTGCGGTCGGCCGTGACGGGGGCGGTCGCCGATTCGGCTGGCGTCGGCGTCGGCCGGTGCCGGCCCCCGAGCCGCCGATGACGCTCGCGACCGACGGCGACCCGATCATCATCGTCCCGTCGGCGGATTTTGTGTGCTGCTCCTACAAGGGCTGCGGCGCGCTGCGTCCGCTGGCCGAGGTGAACGAGAACCGGCCCTGTCTGGGCTGCGGCCGGGTCTGACCGTTCCAGGCAGGGTCGCGGGCCCGTCTCGGCTGGGCCTGTGGGCCGGCCAGCGGCCCCGGCAGGAGCCCGCCGAACAGGCGCCGCCCCGGCAGGAGCCTGCGAGCAGGCGCCCTGACAGGGGCCTGGGAGCTGGCCGGAGACGACGATGGCCGCCGAGGGTGGGAAACCCTCGGCGGCCATCCTCAGGCGCGCCTGATCAGCGGCGCGCGACTCCGTCGGCACGGGCCGCTTCGGCCACCGCCGCCGAGACGGCGGGGGCGACCCGCGCGTCGAAGACGCTCGGGATGATGTTGTCCTCGCTGAGCTCGTCCGCGATCACGTCGGCGAGCGCCCGGGCGGCCGCCAGCTTCATGCCCTCGGTGACCCGGCTCGCGCGGACATCCAGCGCACCGCGGAAAACACCGGGGAACGCCAGGACGTTGTTGATCTGGTTGGGGTAGTCGCTGCGACCGGTCGCGACGATGCGGGCGTACTTGTGCGCGACCTCGGGGTCGATCTCGGGGTCGGGGTTCGCCATCGCGAAGATGATCGCCTCCGGCGCCATCGTCGCCACGACCTCCTCGGGCACCTTGCCGGCGGAGAGGCCGAGGTAGACGTCCGCGCCGGCGAGGGCCTCGTTGATCGAGCCCTGCTTGCCGGCCTTGTTCGTGTCCGCGGCGAGCGCGGCCTTGATCGGCGTCAGGCCATCGCGGCCGGCGTAGATCATGCCGCGGCTGTCGCCGACGGCGATGTCACCGATCCCTGCCGCGAGCAGGATGCGGGTCACGGCGATCCCGGCGGCGCCCGCCCCCGACACCACGGCCCGCAGGTCCGAGAGGTTCCGGCCGGTGAGCCGCGCGGCGTTCTCCAGCGCGGCGAGCGCCACGATCGCGGTGCCGTGCTGGTCGTCATGGAAGACGGGGATGTCGACACGCTCCTGGAGCAGCGCCTCGATCTCGAAGCAGCGCGGCGCCGAGATGTCCTCCAGGTTGACACCGCCGAAGCCCGGGGCGAGCCTCGCGACGGTGGCGACGATCTCCTCGACGTCGGTGCAGTCGAGGCAGATCGGCACCGCGTCCACGCCGCCGAAGTGCTTGAACAGCGCGGCCTTGCCCTCCATGACCGGCAGCGCCGCGGCAGGCCCGATGTCGCCGAGGCCGAGCACCGCGGTTCCGTCGGTCACAACGGCGACCGTGTTGGCGCGCCAGGTGTAATCGTCAGCCAGTGCCGGCGCCTCGGCGATCGCCATGCACACCCTGGCCACGCCCGGCGTGTAGGCGAGGGAGAGGTCTTCACGGTTGTTCAGCGGCGCGGTCAGGCCGATCCCGATCTTTCCGCCACGGTGCAGCGCGAAGGCGGGATCGTCGTCGGAGGGGCGCGGGCTCGGCCCGTCGAAGCCCGGCGACACTGCCGGCGACTGCGGCGAGGCCGCGCCCTGGACCGGGGCGGCGATGGACTGGTCGAGGGTCGTGTGGTCGGTCGTTGCGGTCACGAAAGGGGCTCCTCGGACAAGCCACGGCGGTACCGTCCGGCGAACGGTGTCACTGCCCGGACGTGGCTAGGACGTTCCCGGGACCCCGGCGAAGATCACGCGTTCGCGGGGCGGCGGGCCTTGCGCTGTCGCCTCGGCGTGTGAGGCGGCTGGTTGTGCCACATGTCTGCGGCGGGGGTGGCCCGGCGCAGCTTCCAATATGGCACGTGCAGCGCCCCGAGCCCGGCTGTCTGGTTCGCCACTGACCGGCCGCGGATGTCTCCTGCGCGAAACCGACAGACGGGAACCGAGGCCACCGACGTAGCGTGCTCGTGACATGACTGTGCTTGTAGGCGTCTCGGGCGGCCCGCGACACCGTCGCGCGCCGCGGCGACAGGCCGCCCGGCGGCGGTACCTGTCGCCCATCCGACTCGATTCGGGCCGGTCACGAGCGTCACAACCGCCACCGGTCCGGCACACCCGGCGCGGTGGCGGCGCCGCCGCCGGCCTTCGCGGCGCCGCCGCGAGCATCGTCCGGCGGGCCGGGGAACACGTCGTCTGATCACGATGGAACCGTGAGACGGACATCACGGCGCAGGTCACGAATCACCTCATGCCCTGAACCAATCGCGATGTCCGGAACCATGTCTGGAACCCGCCTCGATGCCCAGATGCAGCGGCGATGCCCGGAACCGGTCGTGGCTGCGCCCGCGCCGGGTTCCGGAGGCCGCTCCGCCGGGTCCCGGAGGCCACCGCACCAGATTCCGGAGGCCACCACACCGGGCCCGGCAACCGACCGGGTCGCCGGGAGAGACCGCGCCGCGGCCGCGCGCCTTCCCCGCCGCCAGGCCTCCCGGCACCCATGTCATCCGGGTTTCCCAATCGGGCCGAAAGCCCGGGCGCATCGGCGGGGCTGATTCCGGTGCGTTTCCTGCTTGTTTCCCGTCGAGATCAGCCCAATGATCACGGGTTCGCGACACACGCAGCACAGATGAATCGTGAGACGATTCACGCCCGCACAAATGTTGTTCGTCCGTGGATTGGTGGAGTGCGGGAGGCGACACAAAGAGGATCTAGGAACAGGTCCAGCGTCAACACCGTAACCCCCCGTACGGCACGGCGACATATTTCGGGAGATCCCCGACAACCCGCCGTCGAGATGATAACCAAAGGTGTCATCTCGTTCACCCAGAGCACGCCTTCCCGGACGAGCCTCACGAGGAATCGGCGAGCTAAACCTAGTAGCGTATGTTCTCGTGGAGGTCACCGAGCTGCCGATAGCCGATACCTGGTTGTTCACCCCGCGCAAGCACTCCGACCCTCGCGGGACATTCCTCGAATGGTTCCGCACCGACACGCTGGAATCAGTGGCCGGGCACCGTCTCGAACTCGCCCAGGCGAACGCGAGCGTCAGCCGCGCGGGAACTCTGCGCGGAGTGCACTATGCCCAGGTGCCGCCCAGCCAGGCAAAGTACGTGACCTGCGTGAGTGGTCGCGTTCTGGACTGTGTGGTCGACATACGGCTCGGCTCGCCGACCTTCGGCGCGCACGCGGCCGTCATCCTCGACGACGTCGACCGTCGCGGGCTGTACATCGCGGAAGGCCTGGGGCATGCCTTCATGGCCCTCACCGACAACGCGGTGATCACCTATCTGTGCTCGGCCCCCTACACGCCGGCCCGTGAGTACGGGATCAACCCGCTCGACCCCGACCTCGACCTGCCCTGGCCACCCGACATCACGCCGCTGCTGTCCGAGAAGGACGTCGCGGCGCCGAGCCTGTCGCAGGCCGCCGCCGCCGGAATCCTTCCCGACTACGCCGACTGCAGGGCCTTCTACGAATCGCTGCGACCGCTCGGCAGCGGCGTCGGCCGCGGCTGAACCAGCCGCGCGCCCGGCCGGCAGGCCATCTCCGCGGCCCCAGAACGGCTCCGGCGGCCCCGGCGGCTCCGACCTGCCCCACCACCGGCAGCCCCGCACCACGGCCGTGGCCGCGCTCCGACGTGGCCGCGCTATGTACGACCGTGGCCGTACGAAGACAGGGGCCGCACGAAGGACAGGGGCCGTATCAGGGCGCGGGCCGCACGCGGCGACGACGCAGCGGACGCGGCCGCGGCCAGTACCGGGCGACCACCCGGCCCAGGATGTCGGTCGCCGCGACCATGCCGAACGTCACGCTGTCGGTTCCGACCCCCACGTTGTCCGAACGCAGCCACCATGAACCGTCCGGGTCCGCGAACTCGGCCCGTTTGATTCCGAGTCCTCGTTCCGGCAACCGGGCGACCACCACGTCTCCCGGCCTGGGTGGCGCTCCCCACAACACGAGGCACGCATCGCCATCGCGCAGTGTCGGACGCATGGACTCGCCGCGAACGGACACCGCCCGCAGAGAAATGCTCGGCCTCACAGGGGTAGGTTGCCAGAAGGCGGAAATCCGGGCCCGCGAGCTGCACATCCGCGGCCCGGATCCCGCGATCGCACCCACCCGGGCCGGCCTGTCCCGCCGTACGGAGGACACGGCCGCCCTGGGGCGACCTGAGACCCGAGGCGTAAAGAGAGGAAGCGGAATGAGCCTGCTCAAGCCCGCCATCAGCGTCAACGCCCACTGCGACCTGCCCTGCGGCGTCTACGACCCCGCGCAGGCGAAGGTCGAGGCCCAGTCGGTCAAGGCCATCCAGGAGAAGTACCAGGGCAACACCGACCCCGAGTTCCGGGCCCGCGCGCTGGCCATCAAGGAGGAGCGCGCGGAGCTCGTCAAGCACCACCTCTGGGTGCTCTGGACCGACTACTTCAAGCCGAACCACATCGAGAAGTACCCGCAGCTGCACGAACTGTTCTGGAAGGCCACGAAGGCCGCCGGCGCCGCCGGTGCGAAGGGCTCGGTCGACCCGGCCCAGGGCCAGCAGCTTCTGGACCTGATCGACGAGATCTCGACGATCTTCTGGGAGACGAAGGCCGCCGCCTGACGGTCACCCGACCAGCACGACGGACGTCCCCGCCGGAGGCGCACAGCGCCACCTGGTGGGGACGTCCCACGTCAGGGCCCTTTCGGCGGACCTCGCCCACCCGCCCAGCGCCGTGCCTGCCACCGGCCGCCGCCACCTGGCACCGCCTGACGCCACCTGACGCCACCTTCGGAGCCGACATGATCAGAGCAGCGCAGCACACGGACGTCGCTGCCGTTCTGGCCCTGGTCCATGGCCTCGCCGCCTACGAGCGGGAACCGGACGCCGTGTCGATGACCGCCGAGGATCTCGTCACCGCGCTGTTCGGTGACCCGCCCGCGGCGTACTGCCTGGTCGCCCTCGACGCCGGCACGGTCGTCGGGTGCGCGCTGTGGCACCCGACCTTCTCGACCTGGACCGGCAAGGCCGGCATGTACCTGATCGACCTGTTCGTACGGCCCGAGCACCGCCGCCACGGGCACGGCCGGGCCCTGCTCGCGGAACTGGCCCAGCTCTGCGTCCAGCACGGGTACCAGCGCCTCGAATGGGCTGTGCTGGACTGGAACACCCCCGCGCACGTCTTCTACCGGTCGGTGGGGGCGGCACCCACCTCCGAGTGGACCACCTGGCGCCTGGATGCCACCGCGATCACCGCGCTGGCCGGCCCGCGCCAGTCCCCCGATATCGGCTGACGTGCCCTTTCGCCGGCCGCGCCGGACTCGTCCTGGGCTCGCACCCGTATCACCCCGGCTGGCCGCCCATCCACGCTGACCTGTCAGCCGGCCGGCATCCGGCCGAGCCGCGCGATGAATTCCCAGTTGACCGAGTATGAATCGGCCATCCGCGACCAGTCGGACCCCAGGCGGCGCGTTCTGATCACCCGACCTGCGACACCCCAGGGAGGCTGGGTACGGTGGTGAACCACGGGAGGCCGCGCCAGGTGTTCCTCCCGGGCAGAACCATCAGCAGGACCATCATCGGAGTACCGCCCCGCGGAACGGGGCATGGGTCAGCACCGGAGTGTCGTCCGGAAACGGACACGGCGCCCCGGATGACATGACTGGTCGCGGCGACGGCGCCCGGCACGACGACATACATCATCGACGAGGACCTTCCTCGCACGACCCGGGCTCTTGGGGGTAGGAACGTGAATCCGACGCCTTCTACCGGCGGCGCGGAGAACTCCGACGGCATCTCGGGCGAAGCCACCCACGAGGGCGGCCCGCACGACGTCGTCCAGCTCACCCTGCCCGCCGCGAGCGCCTATCTGACCGTCCTGCGGACGGCCACGGCGTCCCTCGCGGCCCGCTTGGACTTCACTCTCGACGACATCGAGGATCTTCGTATCGCGGTGGACGAGGCCTGCGCACTGCTGCTCGTCTCCGCCGTTCCCGGTTCGTCGCTGGAATGCAGATTCGCCCTGGAACCTGGCGTTATGAAGGTCCTGGTCACAGTCGAAAGCCTGGACGGCGAGCCGCCGTCCAGGGAGACGTTCGCCTGGACGGTCCTGACCGCGCTGGCCGGTGACGTCTCCAGCTCGACGGGCCCGGGTTCCCGGGTCAGCATTGCCCTTCAGAAGCGTCGCGGCGTCCGGGCCGACCTGGGTGAGCCCCCGGCCGGGCACGTACGCGGCTCAGGCGCGGCCTCCGCAGCGGCCCTCGGCGACACGGTAGGCACGTTGTGACTTCAGCCGGCAGAACACCCACCACACCTCGATCAGCGCCCGCGGGCCACGCGGGCGGCCTCGACTCCGCGGGCGCGGGCGACCCCGTCACCGCGATCAGCCAGCGCAGCGCCGACGACGTCGCCGGCGTGACCGCGCTGTCCGGGGCTGGAACCGACCGCGGCGGCCTCGGCCACGCCGAGCCAACCGTCGGCCCACGCTCCGAGCGCGGGTCCGCGGCGGGCGGGCCACCCGCCTCGTCCGCATCGACGGCCTCGGCCCTGGGCGAGCAGGCCAATCCGGACGATGCCGTCGACGCGGCCGGGCCAGCCGGCCCGGGCGAACCCGGTTCAACCCGGTCGGATGCCGAACCGGGTTCGGACCCGGACTCGGACCCGGAGGGAGCCGACAGCTCCGAGCGGTCCGGCAGCACCTCGCCGGACCGGGTCCGGGCCCGCCTCCTGTTCGCCCGCCTGGTCTCCCTGCCCGAGGGCGACCCCGAGCGGGCGGCGCTGCGCGACCAGCTCGTCCGCATGCACCTTCCGCTGGTCGAATACCTCGCTCGTCGGTTCCGAAACCGCGGCGAGCCGCTCGACGACCTGGTGCAGGTCGCGACGATCGGCCTCATCAAGTCGGTGGACCGGTTCGATCCGGAGCGTGGCGTCGAGTTCTCGACCTACGCGACACCGACGATCGTCGGTGAGATCAAGCGGCACTTCCGGGACAAGGGCTGGGCCATCCGGGTTCCGCGCCGGCTCCAGGAGCTGAAGCTCTCGCTGACGAAGGCGACCTCCGAGCTGTCCCAGTCGCTCGGACGGTCGCCGACCGTCAGCGAGATCGCCCGCCATCTGGAGATGACCGAGGAGGAGGTGCTCGAGGGCCTGGAGTCCGCGAACGCCTACTCCGCGGTCTCGCTCGACGCCCCGGACTCCGGCGACGACGAGGCCCCGGCGGTCGCCGACACGCTCGGGGTGCAGGACGAGTCCCTGGAGGGCGTGGAGTACCGCGAGTCCCTCAAGCCGCTCCTGGAGAAGCTGCCGCCGCGCGAGAAGCGCATCCTGCTGCTCCGCTTCTTCGGCAACATGACGCAGTCGCAGATCGCGAACGAGCTCGGGATCTCGCAGATGCACGTGTCCCGGCTGCTTGCCCGCACCCTGGCCCAGCTGCGCCGCGGGCTGCTGGAGGACGGCTGATCCTCGGGCGCCGGCCGACCCCCGGGCCCGGGTCGGCTCAGGTCGACGTCCGTCTGGGCGCCCGCTGGCCACCGTCGGGCTGATGGGCGGCCGGCTGATCGGCGTCATCGCCCGACCGGAAGTACCCGCCGCCAAGCCCCAGGGCGATGACGATGGTGATCGGCACCGCCACCAGCGGCACGCCGTAGCCGTACAGGCCGCCCTGGAGCAGCCCCCAGGCAACAGGAAGACACAGGATCTGGGTCACGAGAGCCGGGGTCCGGAACCCCTCCCGGCCTCGGAACACTCCCCACGTGACGAGACCGAGGCAGGCCGCGCCCACCAGCGCCAGCAGCCCGCCGGTCTCCGCCCGCCCGACATCGTCGATGTCGGACCCGAAGCCACGAACCACCAGCAGCACGCCCAGGCCGGCCAGAACCGCCGTCTCGATGCCCAGCAACGCCCCTGCCACAAGCACTGGCCGCGGCCTCGCGCGCACCTGCGCCGCCGGCTCCGGCCCACGGCCGGACTCCCCCACGGCGCCACGGTTGGTACCCATCCGCCAAGATTACGTGCCGGACAGCGCCACACCCGGGCGCTGCGTCACGGCCGTCGGACGCACGGTGTGAGAGTTTTCCCTCCCCACTGCCCCGAATGTTTGCGCAGGCTACCGTATTCGTATGCACGGGCTGCTGGTCGTCAATCCGGTCGCGACCACGACCACCGAGCGGGTCCGAGACGTGCTCGCCACCGCTCTGACCGCGGACGTCGCCCTGGAGACGGTCGTCACCAAGGGGCGCGGCCACGGCGTCGAGCTCGGTGTCCACGCCCGCGAGCTGGGCGTCGACGTGGTGATCGTGCTCGGTGGCGACGGAACCGTCAACGAGGTCGTCAACGGCCTGGTCAGCAGCGGCCCGGCGAGCGACGGCCCCGCACTCGCCGTGGTGCCCGGCGGCAGCACCAACGTGTTCGCGCGCGCCCTCGGGTACTCCCCGTCCCCCGTCGAGGCGACCGGCGAGCTGCTCGCCGCGCTGCGCGAAGGCCGTTCCCGCGACGTCAGCGTCGGGCTGGCCCACTACGGCGACCAGCAGCGCTACTTCGCCTTCTGCCTGGGCATGGGCCTGGACGCCGATGTGGTGGCCGCGGTCGAACGCCGTCGCCAGAAGGGGCGCCGCAGCACGCCCGGGCTGTTCCTGCGCTGCGCAATCGCCGAGATGGTGAAGCGGACCGGGCGCTCCGGCCCGACCATCAAGGTCACGACGGCAGCCACCCCGGCCGAGGGCGCCACACCGGCCGAGGGGGCCGCGGCGGCCGAGGGCACGGCGGACGACGCCGCTCCCGCCGAGGTGTCGCTGGCGATCGTGTGCAACACCCGGCCCTGGACCTACCTGAACGACCAGCCGGTAGCCGCGTGCCCCCAGGCGTCCTTCGACACCGGCCTGGACCTGGTGGGCCTGCGGCGGGCCCGGCTGACCAGCGTGGTACGCACCGGCCTGCAGATGCTCGGCGACAATCCCGATCCGCGCGGGCGCAACGTCGTCAGGCTCCATGACGCGTCATCCATCACGCTGGACGCTGACCGCCCGGTCACGGTGCAGATGGACGGCGAGGTACTCGGGCTCTTCGAGTCCGTGGAGCTCGCCAACGAGGCGAGCGCGCTGCGGGTGATCGCCTGACGCGCGCTCAGCGCGCGTCCTTCCCCCCGTCGGCCCCGCTGCCGTGGGGCCCGCTGCCTTCGGCTCCGTTGCCATCAGGCCGACCGCCGGTCGGTTCTCCTCGCCCGAGCGCACGGCGGATGGCGGTCGGGTCGTCGCAGATGATGGCGTCGACTCCGGCGTCCTGAAGCTCCAGCGCGGCCGCAGGGTCGGTGACGGTCCAGGTGACCAGCCGAATGCCGGCCCGACGCGCCCGCGTCACGGCGTCCGGCGCACGGCGCACGGCGGACAGGTGCGCGTGCAGCTCCGCGTGGCCGGCCGCGCGGACGTAGGCGATCCCGCCGCTGACCGACATGCGCGGCATTGTCAGAAACGCGGTCCCGACACCGATCCCGGCGTCCCGGACCGCCTCGATCGCGAACCAGTCGAAGGACGACACCGTGATCCCCGCCGCCGTGGCATCAGCGTGGCCGTCGCCCCTGGCGCGCAGGAGCTCGATCAGCGCCTGGGCCGTCCGCTCCCGCGGCGCGTCGAAGTCCGGCTGGCCCGGCTGGTTCTTGATCTCCAGAATGAGCCGCCCGCGGCCGCCCCAGGCGTCGAGCATCTCGGTGAGCGCGGGGATGCCCTGACTGGCCAGCTCCCGCGTCGACCGGCGAATGACCGCACGCCCACCGAGGCCGCCCACACGCGGCAGCCGAGCGTCGTGCACGCACACCAGGTCGCCGTCGGCGCTGCGGCGGACGTCCAGCTCGACTCCGTCCGCACCGGCTCGTAACGCGGCATCCACGGCCTCGACCGTGTTCTCCGGGCCGGGCGACCGGCTGCCACGATGCCCCAGAACCTCCATCGCTCCATCCTGCACGGAGGCACCCGCGATCGGTAGCCGGCGGCACGCCGGGCTGCCACGGCCCGCCTCAGGGCGCCGGTGACCTCGATCTCAGTGGGCGCCGGCAGCGTGCCCAGGCGTGGACGTGGTTCGGGGCGCAGACGTCTTGCACGGGCGGCGTATGCACGGCGAGAATCAACACCAAAGCGACAGCCTAGCACAGAATGACCAAGCGTCATGGTCCGCATTCACAAGATCAGCTAGCCTGGCAGCGACGCGCGGGGCCGAGTCACCCCACAACGGTCAGACATGATCCGGTAGGCCAAAAAGAGCTACGAGACAAGGGATTCTCTCCCCACGGCCAATCCTGGGTGAAGGGTCGGCTCAGCCGTGGTCCGCCCGTGTCCCTGGTGGACAGGTACCGGCCAGACCCGGTGTGAAGACGCATGCAGGTTCTTGCGCACCTGCCCGTTCCGGTGGGAGGGTGGCGAATGTCCGAGGTAGATGCACGTGCACCTGGGACCACGCGCATGCACTCGCACAAGCCCCGATCGTCACGCCCCAACCAGACATCCGAAATTTTCTTCTGGGACGCGACGCAACCAAGGCGGCTCACCGAGCGTCTGATGTGCAGTGTGGTCCGAGACGAGAGAGGGAGTAGTACGCATGGACTGGCGCCACCGCGCGCTCTGCCGTGACGAGGATCCCGAGCTCTTCTTCCCGATCGGTACGACCGGTCCGGCAGAACGCCAGGTCGAAGAAGCGAAGGCAGTCTGCAGGCGATGCGCAGTCACAAGTGACTGTCTCAACTGGGCTCTTGACACCGGGCAGGACTCCGGAGTCTGGGGCGGTCTCAGCGAGGATGAACGTCGGGCGCTCAAGCGCCAGGAACGCCTGCGAGTTCGCACCGCCTGAGCTCGGTAGCGCCCTGGCCTGGGCGACACCGCGCCAGTCGGCGCCAGCACGGAACGTGCCTGCTTCAGGCAGGCCGACCACAACCAAACAATGATCTCTGACAGCCTCGACGTACACGGATGAGCTGGATCTCGCCCCCGGTGGGAGAGGTCGCCCGCGTCCGCTACCGGGGCGTGGTCCCCGCGCGCGCTCGGCGCGGGAGCCGCGAAGAGTAACACCATCGGCCGCTCTGTCCGCTGGTCCGCCGCAGTCGCCTGCACGGACACGGACGGAGCGGCCGAAAAATCTTTCTGGGCCACATTCCCACCCGACGACCCCGCCGACGGAGACGACTCGACCAGCACACGTCGGCCGTGGACGGAGGTCACGCAGTGGGGTCTACCCCGCCACGCAAGCCCCAAACACACGACTTCAGGAAAGTGGAATCGAAAGCAGCGCCTCGGTCCCCCGCTCCGGACCGGCCTGCAGCCGGATGGTCCCCCGCATCTCGCCGAGCACCAGCTGCCGCACGATCTGCAGCCCGAGCCGGGGCGAGTGCTCGAGCTGGAAGTCATCCGGCAGGCCCGCGCCGTCGTCGGCGATGACGATGTCGAGGCGGTCACCCTCACGCCGCACCCGGAGCTCGATCGCCCCCGAGGATCCGTCGAACGCATGTTCGACAGCATTCTGCAGAAGCTCCGAAAGCACAAGTGCCAACGGCGTGGCGAGTTCACCGGGCAGCCGTCCGAACGACCCGGTCCGCCGCGTCGTCGCACGTGTCCCGGTCGAGGCGAGATCCACCGTCACCGAGGTGATCTGGTCCGCGATCTCGTCGAAGGGCACCGACTCGCCGAGGGTCTGGGAGAGCGTCTCGTGCACGACAGCGATCGAGGTGACCCGGCGCACGGACTCCCGCAGCGCGTCCCTGGCCTCGTCCGCCTTGGTGCGCCGCATCTGCAGGCGCAGCAGCGCGGCCACCGTCTGCAGGTTGTTCTTGACCCGATGATGGATCTCGCGGATCGTCGCGTCCTTGCTCAGCAGCTGGGCCTCGCGGCGCCGCAACTCCGAGACGTCCCGGACGAGGACCAGAACCTCCCGGATCGCGCCCGGGTACAGCGGGATCGCCCGGAGCAGCACCACCGTGCTGCCCACCTCCAGCTCGACCTCGACCGGCCGGCGCCGGCTGATCGCGTGCCACACCGCGGGTGTGGTCGCCGGCAGGTTCAGCGCCCGGTGCACGGTGCGCAGGTCCTCCCCGGTGACGTTCCCGGTGTAGCCGAGGCGCCGGTAGGCCGACAACGCGTTCGGGCTGGCGAAGATGACCTTGCCGGCGCCGTCCAGGCGCATCATCCCGTCGCCGACCCGCGGCGGCTCGGGCAGCTCCGCGGAGCCGCCCAGGAACGGGAACGCCCCCTCGGCGATCATCAGTGCCAGGTTGTTCGCCGCCTGCAGGTACGCGGACTCCAGCGCGCTCGGCGTACGCGTCGTCGCGAGGTTGGTGTCACGCGCCAGGACCGCGATCACCCGGTTGCCGTGCCGGACCGGAATCGCCTCGGTGCGAACCGGGACGCCACCGTCCCACTCGGGCTCGCCCTCCCGGGCGATGCGGTGCTCACGCCAGGCGTTCTGCACCACCCAGCGGTTGATGACGACGCTGCCCACCTCGTCGTTGTGGTACGCCGTCGGCCCGGTCGTCGGACGCACCTGGGCCACGACCTGGAACTCCATGCCACCGGCGTGACCCGCGCGTACCGAACCGGACCGGGCGGGCACGAGCAGTAGCAGGTCCGCGAAGGACAGGTCGGCCAGCAGCGCCCAGTCCGCGACGAGCGCGTGGAGGTGGTCGATGTCGTCGTCGCTGAGATCGGTGCCCGCTCGCAGGGCGTCGGCCAGGGTTCCCACGGGACGCAGACTGCCAGACGCCCGCGGTGGCGTGCCGGGCGGCCGGGTCGGAATGCGTACGCTCGCCGACGTGATGCCCGAACGCACCAGCACCACGTCACCAGGCAACCAGCCCGACGGACCCCCCGACGCCGATCCACTCGGCTGGTTGGCGGCGGCGGCACGGCAGCGATCCGAGGCCGGGCTGCACCGGGTCCTGCGCCCCCGGGCACCGCGCCCGCGGCCGGGCGACACGCCAGGCGACACGCCGGGGAACGCGGGGCTGCCGGCCCAGGGCTCCCTGCAGCCCTGGACGGACGGCGACCTCCTGCTCGACCTGGCCGGCAACGACTACCTCGGGCTCGCCCGCCATCCCGCCGTGATCGAGGGTGGGATCGCGGCGTTGCGCGCGTTCGGCGCCGGGTCCACCGGCAGCCGCCTGGTGAGCGGCACCACGACGCTGCACGGCGATCTCGAGGCCGCGCTGGCCGAGCATCTCGGCTTCGCCTCGGCGCTGGTCTTCTCCTCCGGGTACGCCGCCAACCTCGCGATGATCACCGCGCTGACCGGCCCCGGCGACCTGGTGGTCTCGGACGAGCACAACCATGCCTCGCTGGTGGACGCCTGCCGGCTGTCCCGCGCCGACGTCGTGGTCACCCCGCACGCGGACGTGGAGGCGGTCGACAAGGCGCTCGCGACCGGCACCTGGCGGCGCGCGTTCGTCCTCAGCGACTCGGTCTTCTCCGCCGACGGCGACCTGGCACCGCTGGCCGCCCTGCACGGAGTTGTCAGACGGCACGGCGCCGTGCTGCTCGTCGACGAGGCGCACGGGCTCGGCGTGGTGGGCGACGGCGGCCGGGGCGCCCTGGCCGCCGCCGGGCTCGCCGGCCAGCCCGACGTGATCGCCACCGTCACCCTCTCCAAGTCGTTGGGCAGCCAGGGTGGCGCCGTCCTCGGCCCGGCCGCGCTGCGCGACCACCTCATCGACACCGCCCGGACCTTCATCTTCGACACCGGCCTGGCACCGGCCTGCGCGGGCTCGGCACTCGCCGCGCTGCGGCTGCTCACCGAGCGGCCGCAGCTTCCGGAGCAGGTCCGGCGGCGCGCCCACGAGATCGCGGCGGCGACGGGGGCTCCGGAACCGGCCGGAGCTGTGGTCTCCGTGGTGCTCGGCGACCCCGAACGGGCGGTCGGCGTCGCCGCGGCCTGCCGCGAGGCCGGCGTCGCCGTCGGGTGCTTCCGCCCGCCGACGGTCCCCGCCGGCACGAGCCGGCTGCGGGTCGCCGCCCGGGCCGATCTCACCGACGCCGACGTGGCCCGGGCGGTCGGGGTGATCACCGGATCGATCGCACGCTTCCCCGCACGATGAGCGTGATAATCGTCACAGGAACCGGGACCGAGGTGGGCAAGACCGTGGTGACGGCCGCGCTGGCGGCACTCGCCGCGGACCGCGGAACCACGGTGGCCGTCGTCAAACCGGCGCAGACCGGCGTCCGCGCCGACGAGCTCGGCGATGTGGATCTGGTCCGGGACCTCTCCGGGGTCGGGGACGTCCACGAGCTCGTGCGCTACGGCGACCCGCTGGCGCCGGTCAGCGCCGCGCGCCGGGCCGGCCGGCCCACCCTCGACCTCGCCACAGTGGCCGACACCGTCCACACGTTGCGGGCCGACCGCCGCCTCGTTCTCGTCGAGGGCGCCGGCGGCCTGCTGGTCCGCTACGACGAGGCCGGCGCCACCGTCGCCGACCTCGCCCGCATGCTGAAGGCGCCCGTGCTCGTGGTCACCACCGCCGGGCTGGGCAGCCTCAACGCGACCGCGCTCACCCTGGAGGCCATGGCGCACCGCGGCCTCGACCTGGCCGGTGTCGTGATCGGCTCCTGGCCGGCGAGGCCCGACCTGGCCGCCTGCAGCAACATCACCGACCTGGAGCTGCTGGCGGCGCGCCCGCTCGCCGGCGCCGTCCCGGCCGGCGCGGGCCTGCTCGACCCGCAGCGGTTCCTGGGCGTGGCGCGGGCCTCGCTCGAACCAGCACTCGGCGGCGCTTTCGACGCCGCCGCGTTCCGGGCCCGGCACGCCGCATGACGGCACCACATGACGGCCGCACGCCAGCACCATCTGACGGCCACGCCGGCGCCACATGACGGCCGCACGCCGGCGCCGCATGACGGCCGCGCGCCGACACCGCATGACGGCACCGACAGACACTCGTCACAACACCGGCACGATCAGCACGGATGACTGAACAATGGTGGCGGCACGGACACCACGGCCCATGCCGAAGCCTCCGGCTCCACGCCCACCGGCAGCCACACCCGACTTTGCGATGGGGATCCCTGTGACCGCACCTGTGACCACGCCAGTGGAAACGTCCCCGGCCGTCGATGCTCCCGACGACGACCTGCTCGCCCGCGCACGCGAACAGGTCCTCGAGGCCGGCCGAGGGCTCGACGAGCAGGACGTGCTGGCGGTCCTCCGGCTGCCGGACGAATCCCTCAACGACCTGCTCGCGCTGGCCCACGAGGTCCGGCTGCGCTGGTGCGGCCCCGAGGTCGAGGTCGAGGGCATCATCAGCCTCAAGACCGGCGGCTGCCCCGAGGACTGCCATTTCTGCTCGCAGTCCGGGCGCTTCGACTCGCCGGTGCGGTCGGCCTGGCTGGACATCCCCTCGCTCGTCGACGCCGCCAAGGCCACAGCCGCGACCGGTGCCACCGAGTTCTGCATCGTCGCCGCCGTCCGCGGGCCCGACGAGCGGCTGATGGCGCAGATCCGCGAAGGTGTGGCCGCGATCCGCGAAGCCGTCGACATCCAGGTGGCCTGCTCGCTCGGCATGCTCACCCAGGAGCAGGTGGACGAGCTCGCCGAGCTCGGCGTGCACCGCTACAACCACAACCTGGAAACGGCGCGCTCGTACTTCCCCCAGGTCGTGACGACCCACAGCTGGGAGGAGCGGTGGGAGACGTGTGAGCTCGTCCGCGCCGCCGGCATGGAGCTGTGCTGCGGGGCGATCATCGGGGTGGGCGAGTCACTGGAGCAGCGCGCCGAGCTCGCCGCCCAGCTGGCGATGCTGGAGCCCGACGAGGTGCCGCTGAACTTCCTGAACCCGCGGCCGGGCACTCCCTTCGGGGACCTGCCGCCGGTCGACGCCCGTGACGCGCTGCGCACCATCGCCGCCTTCCGGCTCGCGCTGCCGCGCACGATCCTGCGCTACGCGGGGGGACGGGAGATCACCCTGGGCGATCTCGACGTGCGCGGCATGCTCGGCGGCATCAACGCGGTGATCGTCGGGAACTACCTGACCACACTGGGCAAGGACCCCGGCAGCGACCTGGAGATGCTCGCCGACCTGCGCATGCCGATCAAGTCGTTGCAGGCCACCCTGTAGCACCCCGAAGACACGGGCCCGGGCCGGGCCGCCCGCCGCGCGGCGTGACGCCGCCGGCGTTGCGCCGCCGGCCCGGGCAGCCCGCCCGTCAGTTCGACACGGACGTCCCGTGCTCAGCGCACCGGGCGCTCCACCCCAGCGGGGTCACCTGGACGACCAGGCGGCGCCGGCAGGACTGGCAGTACCGCGGCGGTTCGAGCACCCGGGCCCGCGCGCAGGCCTCGTGGCTCCCGATGCTCGCAAGCTGGCCACAGCGGTCACAGAACGAGGCGTCCATAGGGCACCAGCGTAGGGCAGAGCCACCCGCCCGTGCCCTCCCCGGACGCCGCGCCACACCTGGTGGCGAGTCAGGACTCGCGGGTCAGGACTCCACGACGGCGATCAGGTCCCCGTCCTGCACGACATCACCCTCGTTGACGGCGATGCTCGCGACCGTGCCACCCTCCTCGCTGATCACCGGGATCTCCATCTTCATGGAGTCGAGAATGACCAGCGCGTCACCGGCCGCGACGGAGTCACCGACACCGACGACGACCTTCCAGACGTTGGCAACCATCTCGGCACGGACTTCCTCAGCCATCAGGCTTCCCTTCCCTCGCCTCGACCACGCTGCGGCGCTGCTGGTATCAGCGTAGTGGTGACCCGGTGCGCTTCCGTCAGCGCGCCACGAGTGGGCCATGGCGCGCCCCGGGGGCACCCGCGGGCCCGATCGGGTGTCCCGACGCGAGCGCCGCTCAGCGGCGTGTGGGACGCGCCGTGTCCCCGCGGACAGGTCACACCGGCGGCCGGTGGTGTGCGCCCGGGCCACCACCGGCCACACTTACGGATGTGCTCGTACTCCTCCTACTGACCCTTCTGTGCGGGTTGGCCGTGGGTCTCGCGAGGGGCGGAACCCTGGACGCCCTCAGCCGCGTGTACGTCGCCCGGCCCCCGCTGTTCGTCGCAGCGGTGGCCGTCCTGGCGGTTGGCCGGCTCATCGGCCCACTGCACGGCCCCGCATGGATCCTCGCGTCGGCCTGTCTGGTGGTCTTCACCCTGACGAACCGCCGGCTACCCGGGCTGGGGCTGCTCTGTGCCGGCGTCATCCTCAACGCTGCCGTGATCAACGCCAACGGCGGGGACATGCCGGTCTCGGCCTGGGCCGCGGACCGGGCGGGGGTGCCCATCGAGGAGATCACGGCCTCGCATTTCCACACCGTGGCGGACTCGCAGACCTCGCTGCGCCTCCTCAGCGACATCCTGCCGCTGCCCATGCCCGGGTCCGCGGCGGTGGTGAGCTTCGGGGACGTCCTGATGGCCGCGGGGCTGGGCCTGTTCGGCGGCGTCGGCCCGGCGCGGGCACGCCGGACCCTGCAGGCGCGGATGGTCGCCGGCCTCGACCGGCCACGCAGAACGGCGAACGCGGACTCCGCGGAGCGCGGTACGCGGGCCGGCGGGGCCGCCACGGCGGCAGAGCCCGGCCGGGGCACTGTGGCGGACGAACCCGTGCAGGACGGCGGCCGCCTC
Organism: Frankia sp. R43; assembly: GCF_001306465.1. Classification (NCBI taxonomy): domain Bacteria; kingdom Bacillati; phylum Actinomycetota; class Actinomycetes; order Frankiales; family Frankiaceae; genus Frankia; species Frankia sp. R43. The sequence continues at coordinate 1,726,878 of NZ_LFCW01000001.1, forward strand.
GCGGCGGCGGTCGCCGTCCACACCGAGCCGGTCGGCGACCTCGCCGGGGATGACGACTTCCCCGAGGGCGACGATTTCGCCTTCCCCGAGGGCGACGACTTCACCGAGAGCGACGACCTCACCGAGGACGGCTGGGCCGACGACGTGACCGTGGCGGACGCGCCCGCGGCCCAGGCCGCCGGCGCCGGCGCCGGCGCGACCGGAGCCGCGGGGGACGGCGCGGCCATCGAGGCCGCAGAGGCCGAGGCCCAGGCCGCCGGGACCGACACGGCCGCGGACCGCGTCACCGGGAGCGGCCCCCGTCACCCGGTCGACACCCCCTGATCGTCGACCGAACCGTCACGACGACGTGCGCCGACGGGCTGGCAGTATGTGGCCGAAGGAATGAGAGGAGGGCGTCATGGCGAAGAAGAAGCGCAAGCGGCGCGCCAGGGCCAAGCACAAGGCCAACCACGGCAAGCGCCCGAACACCTGACAGGTGGTCCGGGTGGGCCGGCGGCGGGCGCTGATGCGTCTCCCACCGGGCCACCCGGACCCTGGGGGCCTGCTCCCGGGCGGCTGGGTCCCTGATCCCGCCCGCACCGCCACGCCGCACAAGCGATTCACCGCAAAAGGGGCAGAAGAGGCGCGGAGGCGCCTGGCGACCCGCAAGAAGTAAGGATTCTGGTCGTTGCAACGACCAGAATCGTTCACTCCTGCGACTCGCCAACCGGGCTAGGCGCGCCAGGCGCGGCGGCCGGGGCTAGGCGCTGGCGGTCGCGGCCGTGCTGCTGAGCCGGCCCCGGATCCAGTCGATGGTGTGCCCGAGCCCGGCATCCAGGCTGACCTGCGGGCGCCAGCCGATCGCCTGCTGGGCGAGGGCGACGTCCAGCGCGATGTGCTGGAGCTCCCCGGGCCGCGGCGCGGCGAACTGCGGATCGTCCGGCACACCCACCAGGCGCGCGACACGGCTGTGCAGGTCCCGCACCGTGGTCTCGACCGCCGTCCCGATGTTGAGCCGCAGGCCGTTGGCGGCCTCGGCCGGCACGCATCGGGCGAAGGCGTCCGCGACGTCCGCGACGTAGACGTAGTCCCGGCTGGTCGTGCCGTCACCGAAGATCTTGGTCGGGCGGCCCTCCAGCAGCGCGGTGCCGAAGATCGCGACAACACCGGCCTCGCCGTGCGGATCCTGCCGCGGGCCGAAGACGTTGCCCAGCGCCAGCGCGGTGCTGGCCAGGCCGTAGGTCGCGCGGTAGACGTTGAGGTAGAGCTCGCCCGCGGCCTTGCCGGCCGCGTACGGCGACTCTGGGGACGGCGCGACGGCCTCGCTGACCGGCAGCACGGCCGGGGTGCCGTAGATCGACCCGCCCGACGACGTGTGGATCACCTTCGACGCACCCGCCAGTCGCGCCGCCTCCAGCACGTTGATCGTGCCCAGCACATTGAGGCGTGCGTCGCGCAGCGGATCGGCCACACTCACCCGGACGTCGATCTGCGCGGCGAGATGAGCCACGACATCCGGCCGCACCCGCGCGACGAAGTCGGTGAGGCCGGTGGCCGTGATATCGCCCTTCTCGAAGGAGAAACGGGCATCCGACCCCGCCTGCGCGAGATTCTCCATTCGCCCGGACGACAGGTCGTCAAGCCCGACGACCGAATGACCATCAGCAAGCATCCGGTCAACGACCGTGGAACCGATGAAACCGGCTGCGCCGGTCACGAGGATACGCACACACAGAAGCCTAACCGCAGCAGCTGTGAGCCCGATAAGCGCCGCACCTGAAAAGCACCGCTTCCGCGCTCACGCCCGCCGGCGGCCTGCCGGCCGGCTGGCCCGGCCAGGCACCTGCTTGCCCCGCTCCACGCCGGGCCGCCCGGGAGTGTCGGAGAGTCCCGGGGCGCACCGGGACGGCGCCGCACACGCAGCCGCAGGCACCCCGCTCCAGACCCGCCGGCGGCTGCCCCCTACTCCGGCTGGAACTCGGCGGCCGCGTCGGTATCGGAGCGGGCCGCCCGCAGGCGCGCGAGCACGCTCAACCGCAGCGAATCCGGCGCCCGCTCACCGCCGCACTTGCGGGCGACCAGCATTTTCACCTCGTGTTCCACGCCGAACTCCCGCAGGCACGGTGAACACTCGTCGAGATGCGACCGGATGAGATTCTGCTGTGAACCGTTGCACTCGCCGTCCAGGTAGAGAAAAACGGCGTCGAGCACCTTCCGGCAGTCAATGTTGTGGCTTGCTCCACAGCTCACGACCCACCGCCCTCGTTCTCGGCGGACCCGGCCGGAACAAGCCCGCGCTCCTGCGCGTACTGCTCCAGCGACTTCCGCAGACCACGCCGCCCACGGTGCAACCGGGACATGACCGTTCCGATCGGCGTGCCCATGATCTCAGCGATCTCCTTGTAGGAGAACCCTTCGACATCGGCCAGGTAGACCGCCATCCGGAAATCCTCGGGCAGGGCCTGCAGCGCCTCGGTGATGTCGCTGTCAGGCAGATGCTCCAGCGCCTCCGCCTCGGCGCTTTTGAGGCCGGTCGACGTGTGTGACTCGGCCTCGGCGAGCTGCCAGTCCTCGACCTGCTCGGTCGGACTCTGCAACGGCTGGCGCTGGCGCTTCCGGTAGGTGTTGATGAAGGTGTTCGTCAGGATGCGGTACAGCCAGGCCTTGAGGTTGGTGCCCTCCTGGAACTGGTGAAACGCCGCGAACGCCTTGACGAAGGTCTCCTGGACGAGATCCTCCGCGTCCGCGGGGTTGCGCGTCATCCGCAACGCGGCCGCGTAAAGCTGGTCGAGGAACGGCAGCGCATCCCGCTCAAAGCGAGCGCCGCGTGCCTCGGCTGTCTCGTCGCCGGTCTCGTCGACCAGGATCACTCCTTCACCGTGCCCGGGACCAGTCACCGGCCCACCGACGACTGCCCGGACCGCCCAACTCTCCGCGCCGGACGATACCCCTGCCACGGACCATGCGCGTGGCGGCGCCGCGGCGTTACCTCCGTGCCCCGGGCGCGTCGCACGACATTCCGTCGGCGGCGCAGCCGAAACAATGTGGTGGGACCTCATCGAACCTCCACGACGCGGCCACCGTGGGAGACGCACCACCTCGGTGCCCCTCGCCCGGTGCCTGCCTCTTGCCCTTCCACTCCGGCAAACCAGCGAACGCCGGTCCCAATTCCCGGTTCCAGCGACGCGAACCTGGGTACCAGAGGTGGACGTGAGCACACATCCGGGGCGCGCCACGCTCTCCTGCGGGCCGCCACGGCCTTCGGCCCTTCCGGGGCCGTCTCAGACCTCGGCATCGGTGCCACCGCCGGCACCGCCAACGCCACCAGAGCCACCGCCGGCAGCAGTGGCCTCGACGCCGGCAGCGCCGGCCAGCTGCCCGAGCAGCCAGGACGAACCGAGATCCGCGGCCTCGTCGGCCACCTCGCCCACCGTCCTCGCGTCACGGACCCGAACCCGGAACGAGTGGTCGGCGCCAGCCACGATCCGCACCTCGACCTGTCGGGACGGGTCGGCCGCCGGGGTTCCGAAGGCGTCACGTTCACCCTGGATCACCAGCACCGGCACACCGGCGTCGGCCAGCTCCGGCTCGCGCGAGGGCCGCCCACCCGGCGGCTGCAGCGGGAAGCCCAGCGCCAGCACCGCGCGGGCCCCGACCGTGCGGGCACAGCGGACCGCCACCCGGGACCCCATCGACGCGCCGGCGAGCCCGAGGAACGCCGGGGAGCCCAGGGCCGCCACCGCGGCCGTGAGGACCCCGTCCAGCCGGCTCGGGCGGTCCGGCGCGCGGCGACCGGCCACCCGGTAGGGCATCTCCAGCGTGGCTACCCGTGTTCCGGCCGCCGCCAGGCGGCCGGCGAGCGCGGTCAGCACCGGCGTGTCGGTGCCGCTGCCAGCGCCGTGCAGCAGCACCACGGTCGCTCCGGGGGGTGCGGCGACACCCGCGAACGTGGCGCCGGCCTGGGCAGACACCGGATCCCCGTCCAGCGGAGCGGGAACTACCCGCAGGCGTCCACCGTCGACAGAGATGAGTTCCCCGATCACCGCGAGCGCTCCGCCGGGCTGGCGTCAGTCACCGGCCTGCCGGCCACCGGCCCGCCGGTCACTGGCCTGCCGGTCGTGGCCCGCGCCGGGCGGGCCTTCGCGGCGAGCGGGGAAACGGCGAACAGGGGAACCGGAACGTGCACGAACGGCACGCGGGTCTCCCTGTTGCCCGAGCCGGTATGGAAGGACACTGCGTGGTCGGCCCGAACATCTGTCAGAATTTCACCTTGCGTGTGTGACATGCCTCGCATCATTGCCCCTCGAAGGGTAGGAACGGTCCATGCTGTCTGGCGCCGACGCCGACGCTCACTCGTCCCGGGCGAACACGAACACGCTGGTCTGTGAGGCCCCGGCCAACAGTGACGACCCCTACTGGGCCTTCTACGAGGAAGTCGCCTCGGCCCAGCTGCGGGAATGGCTGCCCACCGGGCCGGTCCGCGTCCTCGACGTCTCCGGACCGCGTGCCAGGTTCGCACGCCAGATGGCCGCCGCGGGTCACGAGGTGGTGCGGGTGGTCAGCAGCCTGACCATTGACGACGCACCGGGTGCGAGCGACCCGGCGCCCGGCTCCGGCCCCGGCCGGCTGCAGCGGGTCGTCGGTGACGCGCGCTCGCTCGACTGGTTCCGGCCCGGGTCCTTCGACGCCGTCCTCGCCGAGGCACGCGCCCTGTCGTTCTGCCTGGCGACGGAGACGACCCTCGAGGAGATCTACCAGATGCTGCGGCCAGGTGGCCGTCTGCTGCTCTGTGTCGACTCGCTGCTGCTGGGCCTTGCCCGGCTCGCCGAGCAGCACCGGTGGGCGGAGCTTTCGGACGTGCCCCGCGCGGATGTCGTCCTGGTTCCGGCCGAGGACGGCAGCATCACCCGCTGCTTCTGGCCCGAGGAGCTGCGTGCCCTGCTGACCAGCGCCGGGCTGGAGGTCGACTGGATCCGCCCGCGCACCGTGCTCTCGGCCGAGGCGGTCCGCCGGGCCGTCGCCGAGGACGTCTCCTGCTTCCCCACCCTGGTCCGTACCGAGGTCGAGCTGGCCGCCGAGCGCGAGGGCGAGTCGATCGGCATTCATCTGATCGCCTCGGCCCGCCGGCCTGACTGACGGCCGGAATCCGGCATGCTGGCACCGTGACCACCACCACCCGCGAGCAGCGCGAGCAACACGACCCGTGGCCGGCGCCGGTAGCGACCGGGCCGGTCAGCGCAACCGTCGCGGTACCCGGCTCCAAATCCGGCACCAACCGCGCGCTGGTCCTGGCCGCCCTCGCGGACGGGGTCTCCCGGCTGCGTGGTCCGCTCCGCTCGCGGGACACGCTGCTGATGGCGGCCGCACTGCGCAACCTGGGCGCGCAGGTGACGGACCCGCCCGCCACCGACCCCGGTCCGGGCGGCGCCGACCTCGTCGTCACCGGCCCCGTCGGGGCGATCCACGGTGGGCTGGCCTCGATCGACTGCGGCAACGCCGGCACCGTCGCGCGCTTCACGCCGGCACTGGCCACCCTGGCCAAGGGCGACGTCCACTTCGACGGCGACCCACGCATGCGGGAGCGCCCGCTGACCCCGCTGCTGGCCGCGCTGCGGGAGCTCGGCGCGCGGATCGACGGTGATCGGATGCCGTTCACGGTGCGGGGCGGCGGCGGCATCGCCGGTGGCGCTGTGACGGTGGACGCGTCGACGTCAAGCCAGCTGGTGTCCGGGCTGCTGCTCGCGGCGTCCCGGTTCGAGCGCGGCGCGACCGTGACGCACGCGGGGCACCGGCTGCCGTCGGGCCCCTACCTGGACATGACGGTCGCCGACCTGCGCGCGGCCGGGGTGACGGTGCACGTCGACGTCCCCGGGCCGGGCGACCGGCCGGCGGGTACCGCCGGCGCGGCGTCTATCAGGCGTTGGCGAGTGGAGCCCGGCGGCCCCGCGCCGCTGGACCGGGTCATCGAGCCCGATCTGAACAGCGCGACCGCCTTCCTCGCCGCCGCGGTCGCCACCGGCGGCCAGGTCACGATCCCGGGCTGGCCCGCCCACACCGAGCAGCCCGGGCGTCTCTTGCCCGAGCTGCTGGTGGCCATGGGTGCCGCGGCGGAGCTGCGCCCGGAAGGGCTGCGGGTCACCGGCGGCGGGCGGATCACCGGTATCGACGCCGACCTCTCCGACTTCGGGGAGGCCGCCCCGGTGCTGACAGGCCTCGCGGTGCTGGCGGATTCCCCGTCCCGGCTGCGTGGCATCGCCCACCTGCGCCTGCAGGAGACGGACCGGCTCGCCGCGCTGGCCAGCGAGCTGGGCAAGCTCGGCGCACGGATCGCCGTCACCGACGACGGCCTGCGGATCGATCCGGTGCCGCTGCACGGTGCGCGCCTCGACCCGCACGCCGACCACCGGCTGGCGATGACCTTCGCCGTCGTCGGCCTCGCGGTGCCCGGGGTCACCATCGACGACATCGCCACGACCGGCAAGACAGTCCCCGATTTCGCCCGGATGTGGACCTCGATGCTGGCCGGCTGACACCGTGGCACGCGAACTGGACGAGGACGACGTCCGCACCCGACCCGGCCGGGGCTCCCGGCCGCGGACCCGGATCCGGCCCGAGCACGCCGACGCGACCCGGGCCGTCGTGGTCGCGGTCGACCGTGGGCGCTACACCTGCCGGCCGGGCGGCACGGGCGCGTCAGGAGCGACCGGGGCGTCACGTGGCAAGGCCGGCCGGCCGGGCGGGCGGGCTGGTGCAGGCGAGGCCGACGGGGCGGGCGCCGAGCTGGTCGCCGCCGTGCGCGGCGGGTCGATGCGCCGGACCTCCGTCGTCGTCGGCGACCAGGTCGAGCTCGTCGGTGACCTGTCGGGGCGGCCCGGTTCCCTGGCCCGCATCGTGCGCCGCGAGGAACGAAGCAGCCTGCTGCGCCGGACCGCGGACGACGCCGACCCCGTCGAGCGGCCCATCGTCGCGAACGCGGATCTGCTCGTCATCGTCTGTGCCCTGACCGACCCGCCGCCCCGCACCGGTCTGATCGACCGGTGCCTGGTGGCCGCGTACGACGGCGGGTTGACACCGGTGCTGTGCCTGACCAAGACGGACCTCGCGGATCCCGGCCCGGTGCGGGAGTCCTATGAGCCGCTCGGGCTACCGGTGGTCACCACCCGTCCGGGCGGTGACCTGGACCCGCTGCTCGCCCTCCTGCACGAGGCCACCAGCGTCTTCTTCGGCCACAGCGGGGTCGGGAAGTCGACACTGGTGAACCGACTCGTCCCGAACGCCGACCGGGCCATCGGCGTGGTCAACGCGGTCACCGGCCGCGGCCGCCACACCTCCTCGGCCGCGGTGGCGCTCGCCCTGCCCACCGGGGGGACGGTGGTCGACACTCCCGGGATCCGCTCGTTCGGGCTGGGTGCCGTCCAGCCCGAACGGGTCCTGCTGGCCTTCGACGATCTGGCCGCCGCGACGGTCGACTGTGAGCCCGGGTGCGACCACCTGACCGCTCCGGACTGCGGGCTCGACGCGGCCGTCCAGGCCGGTCGGGTCGACCCCGTACGGGTGGCCAGCCTGCGGCGGCTGCTCGCCACCCGCGTCACGCCCGGCTGACCCGGGGGCACGTGCCCGGCACCGAGTGCCGATGTCCGGTGCCCAATGTCCGATGCCCAATGTCCGATGCCCAGTGCCCAGTGCCCGGTGCCGACCCCGGGCATCGGCACTGGTGCTGGTGCCGACGCCCGCGCCGGCACCGGTCCCAGGGCGGCCGGCCCGGACAACCGAGGCAACGGTGCCGCACAACCACTGGCGTCCCAGAACTGCGCGCGGTCGCGCAGGGCTAGCTTCAACCATGTGATCAACAAACCCTGATCCCGATCGGGTGATCATGCTAACGGGGCACCTAGTCTCGGGCTGTGATTGATCAAGGGACGGTGCCGCGCGCGAGCGAGTTCGCCCGCGTAGCCCGCCGCCGGCGCCGGCAGCCGGTGGAGGCCGAACGCGAGATCCTGCGGGCCGCGACGGAGATGATCGGATCCGCCGAGACCAACGTGCCGATCACCGTGGCCGCGCTGATGGCACGGACGGGGCTGGGGCGGTCGGCGTTCTATGCCTACTTCCGCGACCTTCCCGATCTGCTGCGCCGGCTGCTCCACGAGATAGAGGGCGAGCTCTCGGCGACGTCGTCCGCCTGGTTCGACGGCAACGGCGACCCGGCCGAGGACTGCCGGCGTTCCGCGCAGACCCTGGTCGACGTCTACCAGCGGCACGGGCTCATCCTCAGCGCCATCGCGGACGCCGCCGCGGCGGACCCCGACCTCGCGGCCCGCTACCAGCAGGCGACGGTGGACGGATTCGCCGCCGCCGTGGCCGAGCGGGTCGACCGGGAACGCACCCGCGGCGCGGTTCCCGGCGACCAGCACCCGCAGAGCCCACGGGCGCTGATGGCGATGACCGATACATATCTGCGCGAAACGCTCGGCCGCCATCCGCGGGCGGATCCCGCCGTCGTAGTGAGAACGCTCACGCTGGTGTGGTCCCAGGCCCTCTACGGGCGGACACCTGCCGACCCGGCGGAGCCGCCGACCCGCACGGCGACACCAGATAACAGCGGGCCAGCGGCCCCTGACGATGTGCCCGCGGCCCGAGACGGCCGGATCGAGGCCGCACGCCCGGTGGGCGCAGGGCTGATCCCGCGACGTCGAAACTCGTAGTCTTCCCTCGTGACTCCGTCAAACCCGAGCCCCGTCAGCGCCAACCCGGCCGGGGCGGTCGACCCCACCGGCTGGCTGGCCGACGACCTCGCGCTCGCACTGAGCCTCGCCGACGCCGCCGACCGGATCACCCTCTCCCGTTTCCAGGCGGTGGACCTCCACGTCGAGTCGAAGCCCGACAACACCCCGGTCTCCGACGCGGACACCGCCGTCGAGTCCATGATCCGTGAGCGCCTCGCCGTCGCGCGGCCCGGCGACGGCGTGCTCGGCGAGGAGGAGGGCCTCGTCGGTGAGAACACGCGCCGGCGCTGGATTCTCGACCCCGTCGACGGCACCAAGAACTTCGTCCGCGGGGTGCCCGTATGGGGAACCCTGCTCGGTCTCGAGGTCGACGGCGAGATGGTCGTCGGTGTCGCGAGCGCACCGGCGATGAGCCGGCGCTGGTGGGCCGCCCAGGGCATGGGCGCCTTCACCCGGAACGCCACCGGTGACACCCGCGCCCTGCGGGTCTCCTCCGTCGCCCGGTTGTCCGACGCGTTCCTCTCGTTCGCCTCGATCGAGGGCTGGCGGACGGCCGACCGGCTGCCGGAGTTCCTCAGCCTCGCCGAGCAGGTCTGGCGCAGCCGGGCCTACGGCGACTTCTGGTCGCACATGATGGTCGCCGAGGGCGCCGTCGACCTCGCCTGCGAGCCCGAGGTCTCGCTGTGGGACCTCGCCGCCCTCCAGATCATCGTCGAGGAGGCCGGCGGGCGCTTCACCGACCTGCGCGGGCAGCGCGGGCCGTCCCACGGCACGATCCTCACCACGAACGGCCACCTGCACGACCTCGCCCTGAAGCACTTCACCAGCTGAGCCGCCGGTGACGCGCCCGACGCACCTGACGCGACCTGCCCGGACCTCGGCCCGCCCGGTGCGGCTCCGGGTGGTCGGCGTGCGGCCGGCACCATCATGGTGATCGGCTTCGCGCACCGCGGCGCGCCGGCTCTCTGCCAGCGGGAGAACGCCCTGCCGGCTTTCCGGCGCGCGCTGGCGGCGGGTGCGAACGGCCTGGAGTCGGACGTCTGGCTGACCGCCGACGGCGTCCCGGTGCTGCGGCACGATGCGACGCTGGGCCCGGCCTGGCTCCCGTGGCGGCGGCGGGTGGCGGAGCTGCGCCGGGCCGACCTGCCGAGGTGGATGCCCACCCTCGCCGAGCTCTACCAGGACGCCGGCCGGCCCTTCGAGCTCAGCCTGGACCTGAAGGGCCGCCCCGCGGGGATGTCCACGACGGCGGCCGCCGAAGCGGTTCTCGCCGTCGTCCGGGCCGAGGGCGGCCAGGCCGCCCTGCGGCGGCTGTGGCTGTGTGGCCCGCTGTCCGACCTACGGGCGTGGCGGCGGCTCGACGGCGATGTCAGGTTGGTGAACTCCACCTCGGCCGCGGAGGTGGCCGCGAACGGCGGTGCCGCCGCGTATGCCCGCGTCCTGCGGGACGCCGGCGTGGACACCCTGAATCTGCGCACGCGGGAGTGGACGCCGGCCCGGGCCGGCGTCGTGGCCGACCTGCACGCGGCCGGAATCCTTGCATTCGGGTGGGACGCACAGTCCACGGCGACGCTGCGGCGGTTGCTCGGCTACGGTCTCGACGGCCTCTACTCGGACCATCTGCACCGGCTGGTCGCGGTGACCGCCACGCCGAGGCCACGGCGACCACTTACCTCGGACGGCTGACCACTTACCTCTGATGGCTGACGGCCGGTCCTTGAGGGCTGCCCGGTTCCGGACAGCCACCGGGCACGGATACCTAACGGGAATCCGATCATCCGGAACCGCTCGCCCGCAATAAGTGACACACACGAGAACAAAGAGTCACCCGATTGGGGGTGACTCACAGGCCGAATGTGACTGTACCACTACTAGGACGATTGACCTGACCGCCCCAATTCAGTGAAGTTCTCAGAGTCAGCCAGAGCGGAAGACCACACATCGTGGCCAAGACGTACGCGATGAGGCGCCGACAGCAGACACGCTCGGACGCTTTGTTGACACGGTCGGCAACCGGAACCACAGGCCCCTGCCCGACTCGAAGGATCTCGACGACTCCGAACACCCGGAAGCATGCCCACAGCACCGGGCCCGCGACTCCACGAACGCCGGGATGAAGGACTAGTCAGTCTTTGACGGCGACGTCGAGCATCTTCGCGGGAAAACCTGTCCGTTCCGCGACGTTCTCGATGGAGTACCCCTGCTCGACGAGGTCACGAGCCTGTTCGAGGGTCCAGCCCCGACCGGGGTCGACCCGACGGACGACCACCTCACTCGCCTGATGATGTTCCTGCGGCCAGCTCAGTCGCGCACGGCGTGCCAACGGTCGACCTCCGAGGTTTTGACGGGCATTAGCGTTACCAGCCAAGGATAAGCCAGAAACGCGCCTTCCCGCTCCATGAACTTCGCGATAGCGGCCACGCCAGAGTAATGCGCAACCGTCACGGGGACACCCCCGTGTCCCCCACCACCTCCACACCATCATCTGGTCGCCGGACGGAGCCACCCGTCGGCACCGAAGCAGCCGCGTTACTTCGACCGAGGTCGGCATGGCGGGATGTCGGTTGGACATGTCCACTTAACTTGCCCGGCCGGTACTTGTCGGGCGAGTTGTTGTCCGGTAATGTCCACGGCTCGCCTGAGACAGATGAGGACAAGTACACCCGGCACGTTGCTTCGCCGAGGCATCTCGCGCCCAGATCCCGCCGCCGCGGCATGAGCGCCCATCGCACCGTACCCCGCTGCGAACGGCGCCCGGCGGTTACGAAGGTCATCCGCCGCCGACAGCGGTACCTCCGCCAGCGGGAGCCGGTCGCACCCCTGGCGGGGGTGCCAACGGCTGCGGCCGGCCCGCACCGCGGTGACCGCCCGCACCGCGGCGGCCGACGCCCTCACCACGGCCCCCGCCCTCACCACGCCTGTCTTCAGCGCGCTCGCCCTCACCGCGCTCGCCCTCACCGCCCTCACCGCGCTCGCCACCCGAGCCGTGGGAGCGCAGCAACGCGCGCCACTGTCGATCCGAGTGACTGGCCGGCCGGGTGGTGGCCAGAAAATCCTCCAGAACAGCTTGAAATCGGACCGGATCCGAGTGGTGCGGATAATGTCCGGCGTCTGGAAAGATCTCCAGGCGGCTTCCCGGCATGGCCGCGTGCGCGATCCTGGCGTGTTCCACCGGGATGACACCGTCGTGCTCACCCCACACGATCAGCGAGGGCATACCCGCAGCGAGATAGCACCGGTCGAGCATGGTGATCGCCTGTCCCCTGCCGTCCACGGCGGAACGCAGGGTGCGCAGGAACGCCTGCCGGGCCGTCGACACCTGCAGCGAGGCGAAGACCCGCATCAGATCGTCCGCGTCCCGGCCCACATCGGTGTGCAGCAGCCGCAGCGCGCCCACGACCATCGGGCTGACCCCACGGACCGGCGCACTGGCCAACAGCGACAGCACATGACCCGAGCCCGGGACCGTCGCGGCCCGCAGGAGCGGGTGCAGGTCCGGCCCGACACCTCCGGCCGAGACCAGGACGAGCCGTTCGCAGCGGGCCGGGAACTGGTAGGCGAACTGCATCGCCACTCCCCCGCCCAGCGAATGGCCGACGACGGTCACGCGCTCGATGCCCAGGACGGTGAGCAGGTCCCGCATCCCGCACGCATAGCCCGCGACCGAGTAGTCACCCCGAGGCTTGTCCGAAAGGCCGTGCCCGAGCAGGTCCGGGGCTATCACCGTGTGGCTCCGTGCCAGCTCCGGGATCAGGTCACGCCAGGTTCCCGAGTTGTCCCCGATACCGTGGATCAGCAGGAGTGCCGGGCCCCGGCCCGCCCGCAGATAGGCGCGCCGATATCCGTGCACGGTCACGAAGCGGCTGCGTAGATCCTTCCCGGCTCCTGGGCTCCGCGTGACCACCCGCCGCTCTTCCCGACTTCCGGCCACCGACCGTCACCGCCGCCCGCCCTGGAATGCGAAGTTGTGCATGACGTGCTTGATACGGGTGTAGTCCTCGAGCCCGTAGACGGACAGATCCTTTCCATATCCACTCTTCTTGAACCCTCCATGCGGCATCTCCGCGACGATCGGAATGTGCGTGTTCACCCACACGCAGCCGAAGTCGAGCCGCCGGGTGACACGCATCGCGCGCGAGTGGTCAGCTGTCCAGACGCTGGACGCAAGTCCGTACTCCACGCCGTTCGCCCAGGTCACAGCCTCGTCCTCGGACGAGAACGTCTGGACTGTCACCACGGGGCCGAACACCTCCTGCTGGACCAGCTCGTCCTCCTGGCGCAGCCCCGCGATGACGGTGGCCGGGTAGAAGTACCCGGGCCGGTCATCGGTCGTCCCGCCGGCGAGCAGGCGGGCGTGCTCCGGCCTGCGCTCGACGAACCCGCTGACCCGCTCGAGCTGGCCGGCACTGTTGAGGGGCCCGAAGTCGGCGTCGGCGTCGGCGCCTGAGCCAGCGCGAGCGCCAGCGCTGGTGCCGGGGGGCGCTCCCGGCTGGCGGGGCGGGCCGGTGACGGTCACGCGCGCGGCCTCGGCGAGCGCGTTCGCCAGTTCGTCGGCTATGCCTGGCCCGGCCAGCACCCGGGTGGCCGCCGTGCAGTCCTGCCCCGCGTTGAAGTACGCGGCACCGGCGATGGCGGGCGCCACCTCCGCCGGGTCGACGTCGTCGAAGACGATCACCGGCGCCTTGCCGCCGAGCTCCAGATGCACCCGCTTGAGGGAGTCCGCCGCCGCCCGGGCGATCTCCATCCCGGCCCGGACGCTGCCGGTCACCGAAGCCATCGCGGGACCGGGATGGGCGACCATCGCACGCCCGGTATCACGATCACCACAGACCACATTGAGCACACCCGGTGGCAGGAACTCCGCGGCGATCTCGGCCAGCAGCAGCGAGCTGGCCGGCGTGGTCTCCGCCGGTTTGAGCACGACCGTGTTCCCGGCGGCCAGTGCGGGCGCGATCTTCCAGACCGCCATCATCAACGGGTAGTTCCACGGCGTGACCTGAGCACAGACCCCCACCGGCTCACGCCGGACGTAACTGGTGTGGTCCGCCAGGTACTCCCCGGCGGCACGTCCCTCCAGCAGCCGGGCGGCGCCGGCGAAGAACCGGATCTGGTCGGCCGACGGCGCGATCTCCTCATCCAGGGTGAGCTGAAGCGGTTTCCCGGTGTTCGCGCACTCCACCGCGGCGATCTGGTCCGCCCGGCTCTCGACGGCGTCCGCCAGCCGCAGCAACGCACGGGACCGCTCGCCCGGGGTGGTGTACCGCCATTCCTCGAAGGCCTCCGCCGCGGCGCGTACGGCCGTGTCGACGTCCACCTCCGCGGAGATCGGCGCGTGGGCGAGGATCTCACCGGTGGAGGGATCCAGTACCGGCATTGTCCGGCCATCCCGCGACGGCACCGACTTCCCGCCGACGAAGTTGTTCAGCGTCCGGTCCATCCGCCTTCTCCCTCTGCTGGCGTTCAGTGCGCGCTTCCTCGGGTCCAAGGCCCCTACCCATCGGACCCGATGGTTCCACGAACCTTTCGACGCGGATAGCGTGCCGGGCCGACTCCTCGACAATCGAAACCTTCGTTTATGGGCGTTTTGGAAGTCGCTCAGAAACCCGCTGTCGGCCCCGGCATCGGGTGGATGCGACCCTGATGCGGGTCCCGGGACGGATGCGGGGCCCGGGGACCGGGGACCGCGGTGGTTGCGGTCGCGCGCCTGGACCGGCAGCCACGACGACCGGCACGTCCCAGCGGAGGCACGGACACCGTGAGCGACAGCGACACCCGCCCGTTCGAGACCGGATCAGGCGAGAACGGGCCAGGCGAGACCGGATCGGACGAGACCGGATCGGACGACGCCCGACCAGGCGACAGCGGCGCGGACCGCGCGTTGGTGAGCCCGACCGGCTGGTCGCTATGGGCCGGCGCCCCGGACGAGCCGGGCCGCCCGCTCGGTCCCCGCGCCCGCGGCGCGCTCACCGCCGACGTCTGCGTGGTGGGTGCTGGTTACACCGGCCTTTGGACCGCCTACCACCTCGCCCGCACCCATCCGGCGCTGCGGGTGGTCGTCGTCGAGAAGGAGACCGTCGGCTTCGGCGCGTCCGGGCGCAACGGGGGCTGGTGCTCGGCGCTGTTCCCGACCGCCGCGCTCGCCGCGCAGATGCGTCCCGCGCTGGCGGCGACCATCGACGAGATCGGGGCGATCGCCCGCGAGGAGGGCATCGACTGCGACTTCGTCAAGGCCGGGACGCTGCGCGTGGCCACCACGCCGGCCCAGGCGACCCGCCTGCGCCGCACCGCCGGCACCGAGTGGCTGGACGCGAACGAGGTCGCCGGGATCGTCCGGGTCGCCGGGGCCGAGGGCGGCGTGCTCGACCCCGACTGCGCGGTGCTGCATCCGGGCCGCCTCGTGCGCGGGCTCGCGGCCGCCGCCGAGCGCCGCGGGGTCACGGTGTTCGAACGCAGCCCGGCCCGCCGCATCGTTCCGGGGCGGGTGGTCCTCGACGGCGGGGTCGTGCGCGCCGACGTCATCGTGCGCGCCACCGAGGGCTACACCGCCACGTTGCCGGGGCTGCGCCGCGAGGTCGTGCCGATCTACTCCCTGGTCGTGGCGACCGAGCCGCTGGGCCCCGCGACGTGGGACGAGATCGGCTGGGAGCGCAGGGTGGCGGTGACCGACGACCGACACATGATCATCTATGCGCAGCGCACCGCCGACGGACGGATCGTGCTCGGCGGCGAGGGCACGCCGTACCACTTCGGCTCCCGGATCAACCCGTCCTTCGACGTCGAGCCGGCCATCTTCGACCAGCTGCGGCAGACCCTCGCCACGTTGTTCCCAACCGCGGCGACGGCTCGGATCACGCACCGCTGGGGCGGGCCGCTGGGCGTGCCCCGCGACTGGACGCCATCGGTCCACCTGGACCGCGCGACGGGGCTGGCACACGCCGGCGGCTACGTCGGGGACGGGGTGGCGGCGAGCGCGCTGGCCGGCCAGACCCTGGCCGAGCTGATCACCGGGCGCAGCTCGGAGCGGACCGGCCTGCCCTGGGTGCGCGGCGAACGGCGGCGCTGGGAGCCGGAGCCGCTGCGATGGCTCGGCATCACCGGCGGCACCCGGCTGGCCCGCGCGGTCGACGCCAGGGAGAACCGCACCGGTCGGCCGTCCCGGCTCGGTTCCGTCCTGGCGGCGCTCACCGGGGGCCACTGACCGCGGGAGGCCGTACGGGCCGCTGCATGTGACGCGGCGCTGCCGGCAGCGGCTGCCAGCGGCACTGTCAGCGGCCCGCAGCCAGCGGCACTGTCAGCGGCGGCGGCACTGTCAGCGGCGGGCGAGGTCTCCCGCCATCGCGTCCAGGCTGTCCAGGTAGCGGTCGACGTCCGCGTCGGTGTGCTGCACGGACAACGTCCACTCCTCCTCGCGGCCGGGAGCCATCAGCACCGCCCGGTTGGCGTTGTAGAGCCAGGCGAGCTCCGGGAGGGCCGCGTTCTGGTGCGCCATGAACGAGGTGTAGTCGCGGATCGGGGCGTCGGTGAAGTGGACGCAGCCCTTGGAGCTGATCCCGACCGGGTAACCAGCCAGGCCATGCCGGGCCAGGATGTCGCGGCAGCCCGCCATCAGCCGGTCGTTGAGCCGGTCCAGGTGGGCGTATGCCTCGGGGGTCAGCACCTCCAGCAGGTTCGCGCGCGCCGCCGCCATCGCCAGGGGGTTCCCGTTGTAGGTACCGACCTGCTTCACCTTGTCCGAGGCGACCACCGCCATCAGCTCCTCGGTGGCGCCGATGGCACCGGTCGGCAGCCCGCCGCCGAGCGCCTTGGCGAGGGTCACCATGTCCGGGAGCACGCCGAACCGCTCGACCGCGCCGCCGGCGGCGACGCACAGGCCGGTCTTGACCTCGTCGAAGATCAGCACGATGCCGTGCCTGCGGGTGATCTCACGGACGGCCTGCAGATACCCGGGCTCGGGCAGCACGACTCCCAGGTTCATCATGGCCGCCTCCATGATCACACAGGCGGGCTTGCGGCCCTCGGCCTCGAGCGCCTCGATCCGTCGCTGCATCGCGGCGGCGTCGTTGAACGGCACCGCCACGGTGAGGTCGACGACGGCCTGCGGGATCCCGGCGCCGTAGCTGAGGGAGTTCATCCGGTCGGGCGGGCCGATGTCGTCGTACGGCGCGCCGATGGAGACCATCACGTAGTCGTGGTGCCCATGGTAGGAGCCGAAGATCTTCATGATGGGGTCGCGGCCGGTCACCCCGCGGGCGATCCGGATCGCGTCCATGGTCGCCTCGGAGCCGGAGTTGACGAAACGCCACTGCGGCAGGCCGAAGCGGCGGGCCAGTTCCTCGCTGACCACCACGGAGTCCTCGGTCGGCATGGCGAAGTGTGATCCGAGCGGGATCCGTTCGCTCACGGCCCGCACGATCGCCGGGTGCGCGTGGCCCTGCACCATCGAGCCGTACCCGTTGTGGAAGTCGGAGTACTCGTTGCCGTCGACGTCCCACACCCGCGAGCCACTGCCGCGGGTGAGATAGATCGGCCAGGGCTCGCGGGCCTGGTAGGACGACGGGACCCCGCCGGTCATCGTCCGCGCCGCCCGGATGTGCAGGGCCCGCGACCCCTGCGTACGGCTCTCCAGCGCGCGTTCCTCGCGCGCCATCAGGCCGGCGATCGTCTCGGCGGAAACGTCGGGACCAGAAGACAGGGTCGTCGCGTCCGGAACCATCACCGCGCCCTCCTCTGCTGTCGCCTACTGAAATCGTAGACCCAGGATGGCGTTTACAATGGAATCGGTGGAAAGCAAGGGTTGTGAAGACCGCATCCCTATTGGTGCCACGACCGCAATACGATGACGCACAGCGAGTAACCACCCCACGATCGACGTCCGTCGGACGAACCATCCAGGAGGATGTCGCGTGCAGCCACGCCGGTCGCCCGGTCAGCGCCAGGCAGCCGAGCCGCTGCTGGATGACATCAACAAGGCGATCATCGAGCAGCTCCAGCAGGACGGGCGGCGCTCCTACGCCTCGATGGCCGCCAGCGTCGGCCTCTCGGAGGCGGCGGTACGCCAGCGCGTCCAGCGCCTCCTCGACGCCGGCGTCATGCAGATCGTCGCGGTGACCGATCCGCTGCGCGTCGGCTTCCGCCGTGAGGCCATGGTCGGCGTCCGGGTCTCCGGCGACACCCGCGAGGTCGCCGACGCGCTCGCCCAGCTGCCCGAGGTCGACTACGTCGTGCTCACCGCGGGCACCTTCGACATCCTGGTCGAGCTGGTGGCCGAGGACGACGAGCACCTGCTGTCCCTGATCAACGATCAGATCCGGGCACTGCCGCAGGTCAGGGAGACGGAGACGTTCGTCTACCTGCGCCTGGTCAAGCAGACCTACTCCTGGGGCGCCCGCTGACGGCGGGGCGTCGACAAAACGACAAGAACCACCCGCGAGCAACCATGAAGAGCCAACGGGAGTCCAACCCTTCACGAGAACTGGTTGCTTCCGGCTCGATCGAAGAGGAGACCATGGCGCTCGTCCACCATGACCCGCGGGACGGCATCCTGATCACGAAGATCGGGCAGGCGGAGATCACTGTCCGGCCTGAGCCTCCCGCCAGCACAGGCGCGGCACCCGTCGTCCTGCTGCGGGTCGACGCCCCGATGCTCGACAGCCTGGCCGCGGCCTATCTCGACCCCGACGAGGCCCGCGCCCTGGCCCGATCACTGCTGTGGGCAGCCGACCAGCTGCGCCCGGCAAGCCCCTGGCGGACGCCCCCACGACCGTGACAGGCGCGCGTCCGACCGGCGCGCCGGTCGGACGCGGTCAGCGATCCAGCCGAGCGGTCAGCCGTCAGCCGTCAGCCGTCAGCCGAACTCGTAGCGGATCGGCAGATGGCTGCGCCCGCCGGCCACGATCAGGGAGTCGTTCCATCGCCGGCCCGCGCGCGCTCGGGCCGGCAAGCCGAGCCGAGCGGGGCGACCGGCCACTGCCAGACGGCAGCCGGGTTCGTTCCTGGAGCGCGATTCTCGCCCGCACGACCCGACTACCGATCTTGACCGGGCATCAGCGCCAGTACGCGGACCTCGCGGAATGTCGTCCCGGTAATTATTCAGATGCGGAGAACCGGTACCCGCGCCACTGTTTCGCAATGGCCGTCACGTCCACACCCCCGCCCGCCGGCGCGGTCGATTCGGCGGGCGCGGCTGGCACCGTCCGTCCGCTGACGCCGGCGGACGGACCACCACCCACCCGTCGTCGCCATCCCGGGCTGCATTCGTTTTTCGCCCATATCCATGGTTATCGCTGGCGCGCGGCGGCGGTTCTGCTCGTGTTCGTTCTGTCGAACGCGCTGCTCGCCGTGGTACCGGCCGTTGTCGGCAGGTTTGTCACGGCCCTCACCGGGACGTCGGTCGACCACTCGACGGCGTTCGGCTGGGCCGCCGTGCTGATCGGCGCCAGCGTGGGCCACGACCTGCTCTACCGCGGCGGCGAGCTGCTGTGGGTGCGGCTGATCCTCCCCCATGGCTACGAGTACGAGGACCTCGTCTTCACCAAGGTGATCAACCAGCCGTATCCCTATTTCGTCGGCACGTTCACCGGCAAGATCAGCAGCTATGTCACGACGCTCGGCCGGGAGTACCGCCAGTTCCTGGACGCGGTGTACTGGCAGTACTGCGAGGAGATCGTCCGGGTCCCGGTACTCGTCGCGATCATGTTCACCGTCAACCTCCCCACCGGCTGTGTGTTCGCCGGCGGCCTACTGTTGATGATCTTCCTCGGCCGGGCGATGGTGGCGCAGGTCGCGGCCCGCGAGCGGACGTCCGCCGACACCTCCTCCGACCTCGAGGGCCATGTCATCGACGTCATCGCGAACTTCGTCGCGGTGAAGTCGTTCGGGCGGGAACGCGCCGAGCACCACGGGGTGCGCACCAGACGGCGCGGGGTCGCCCGGGCCGCGGCGTCCTCCTACCGGTGGAACCTCGTCTACTTCGCGTCGATGAGTCTTGTGGTCCGGTATGTACTCTGGCCGGCGACGGTGCTTTTCAACCTGCACCTGTACCTCGACGGCGAGCTGACCCTCGGCCAGTTCGCGACCTTCCTGGCCGCGCTGATGGCGTTCTCCGACTACATCTGGGCGACGGTGTGGATCGTCTCCCAGATGAACCTGCAGTTCGCCCGGGTCGAGGAGGCCTACCGGTATCTCTTCGGCGACCGCGACATCGTCCGCGAGCGCCGCGAGGATCACGAGGACCCCGCCGGCCGCGCCGGCCGCGAAGACAAGGAAGACCTGGAAGACCTGGAAGACCTGGAAGACCTGGGAGACCACAAGCACCGGGAAGACCACGACGAGCCACAGCGGCCGGCGGCGCCGGTCGCCATGTACACCCGCGTGCTGCGCCTCGACAACCTGTCCTTCGCCTACCCGGACGACCCCGACCGGCCGGTCCTGCGGGGCATCACCCTCGACATCGCCCGCAACGAGAAGATCGGGGTGGTCGGCCAGAGCGGCAGCGGCAAGTCGACCCTGCTGAAGCTGCTGCTCGGCTACTACCCGCTGCCGACCGGCACCCTGCTCCTGGACGGATCACCGATCGACGACCGCCAGCTCGCCCGGCTCATCTCCTACGTGCCGCAGGACGTCACCCTGTTCCACCGCTCGATCCGGGAGAACATCATCTACGGCAACGCCGCCACGGCGAGCCCCGACGAGGTGATGGCGGCGGCGCGTCGAGCCCACGCCCACGAGTTCATCGTCGCCACCAGGGAGGGGTACGAGACCCTGGTGGGCGAACGGGGCATCCGGCTGTCCACCGGGCAGCGACAGCGCATCGCCCTGGCCCGGGCGTTCCTGAACCCGGCGCCGATCCTCGTGCTCGACGAGGCGACCAGCGCGCTGGACAGCGAGAGCGAGCGGCTCGTCCAGGACGCGCTGGAGGACCTGTGGGCCACCCGGACGGTGATCGCCATCGCCCATCGGCTGTCGACCCTGCTGACGATGGACCGGATCGTGGTCCTGGACGGCGGGCGGATCGCGGAGCAGGGCACCCACGACGAGCTGCTCGCGGCGGGCGGGCTGTACAACCACCTGTGGTGCCGGCAGAGCGGCGGGCTGATCGGTTCTCTATCACCTACAGAACCAGTTAGGCAAAACCGGCAA
Organism: Frankia sp. R43; assembly: GCF_001306465.1. Taxonomy (NCBI): domain Bacteria; kingdom Bacillati; phylum Actinomycetota; class Actinomycetes; order Frankiales; family Frankiaceae; genus Frankia; species Frankia sp. R43. Next base: position 1,747,721 of record NZ_LFCW01000001.1, read on the forward strand.
ACAACCCACAAATGAAATCTCCCCTCAGAGAACTTTCTCTCTGAGGGGAGATTTCGCTTTGTAGCGGGGGCAGGATTTGAACCTGCGACCTCTGGGTTATGAGCCCAGCGAGCTACCGAGCTGCTCCACCCCGCGTCGGTGTGTCTTTACTATACAGGGACGCTGAGGCTGGATGTCAAATCGGTGGCCCCACCAGTTTTTCCGCCTGCAGCAGAGGAGACTCGGCGCTCCGTGCTCCCCCTGTGTCCGCGGGCCCCGGGCGGTCAGCCGCGGTCGCCGACCCGGACCGCAGCCGGACCGCAGCCGGACCGCAGCCGGACGGATCGTCGGCGTGACCACGACGGCGACGGGCTCCACCGACGTCGCCGTGGCCGCGGGGGCCACGGCGACCGAGGGGCCGCGGGGCCCTAGCCGGGCGAGGGTGAGGGCGACACCGCGGCTGGCGGCGACGACGCGGCACCCGCGCCTGGCGAGGCGCTCGCTCCCGGCGTGGCCGCCCCGCCCGTCGCCCCCGCCGACGGTGCCGACGTGGGCGGGGCGGTGGTCGGCGAGGCCACTGCCCGCAGCCGGTCGAGCGCGGCCTGCAGGTCCTGCTGGGCCTTGCCGTAGGCGGCGAAGTCCGGCGGGCTCTTCGCCAGCGCGTCCTCACCGGCCTGGTAGGCGCGTTCGGCGGCGGCGACGGCGCTCGCCAGATCACCGCCGCCGGGCGTGGTCGTCGTGGTTCCCGGCCCGGCCCCGGAACCCGTTCCGGACTCCCCGGTCGTCGGCGGCGCAGCCGAGGTGCCCGCACCCGCGGCAGCGTCGCCGGCACCGGCGCCGAAGAGGTCGTTCAGCGCGTCGGCCAGCGTCGAGCCGAAGCCGATGCCGTCACCGAAGGCCGCCGCCACGCCCTGCAGGGTCGGGTAGCCGGTCGAGCCCCGGGCCTGCACGTAGTAGGGCTCCACATACAGCAGGCCGTTCGCCACCGGCAGCGTCAGCAGGTTGCCTTCGATCGTCTGCGAGCCCTGGCCGCGCCAGAGGGTCAGCTTGCTGGCGACGTCGGCATTGGCCTCGATGGCGTCATGCACCTGCACCGGCCCGTTGATGGTGGCGCCCCGTGGTAGTTGCAGCAACGTGAACTGCCCGTAGTTGTCCGGGTCCATCGACACCGCCATATACGCGGCGAGCTTGGACGACCGGGCCGAGATCAACGGCGAGGTCAGGTTGTACGACGGCTCGGCCCGGCCGGGGAGCTGGCTGTAGACGTAGAACGGCGGCTGCGGCTTGCCGGTGTCGTCCGGGGACTTCGACACCTCCCAGAAGTCCTCCTGGGAGTAGAAGTCCCGCGCGTTGTCCACGTGGTAGGAGCCGATCAGGTCCCGCTGGACCTTGAACAGGTCCTCCGGGTAGCGCAGGTGCTCCTTGAGGGAGTCGGAGATCTCGCTCTTCGGGCGCACCGTGTCGGGGAAGGCCTTCATCCAGGTCCGCAGCACCGGGTCCTGCTCGTCCCAGGCGTACAGGGTGACCGTCCCGTTGTAGGCGTCCACCGTCGCCTTCACCGAGTTCCGGATGTAGTTCACCTTGTTTTCCGGCTGCTGGGTGCGGTTGCGGCTCTGCGCGGTCACCGAGTCGGCCGTCACGTCGCCGAAGGTCACCCGGGCCGAGTAGGGGTAGGCGTCGGACGTCGTGTAGCCGTCGAGGATCCAGGTGACCCGCCCGTCGACGACCGCCGGGTAGGGGTCGCCGTCGAGGGTGAGCCAGGGTGCCACCTTGCTGACCCGGTCCCGCGGGTTGCGCTCGTAGAGGATGCGCGAGTCGCTGGTGATGTCGCTGGAGAGAACGATGTTCGGCTCCCCGAAGCGGAGCGCGAACAGCGCGCGCCGGAAGCTGGAACCGATCGAGACGCCGCCGTCGCCGTCGTAGCTGGTCGTGAGCTGGGTGTCCCCCGGGCCCGGGCCGTCGATCTCCTGCTGGCGGGTGCCGACGATCGAGTATTCCGGCGACATCTCGCCGAAGTAGATCCGGCTCTCCTTGACGCCGAGGTCGCCGGTCTCCGGCAGGTTGGCCTGGTTGAAGGCGGGGCGCCCGTCGTTGGCGGTGTTGGACGGCGCCGTCACGAAGCCCCGGCCATGGGTGTACGTCAGATGCTCGTTGATCCAGTTGCGCTGGTCGTCGCTCAGGCCGTCCTGGTTGAGCTCACGAACCGACACGACGTAGTCCTGGGTCGTGGTCTTCCCGTCCTCCGTCGTCGTGTAGCGGTCGACGTCGAGCGTCTGCGGGAAGCCGTAGTAGCCGCGCATCTGCTGGAGCTGCTGGAAGGTGGGTGACATCTTGCTCGGATCCAGCAGCCGGATGTTCGGCACCGTTCCGGTGTCGGCGGCGATCTCCTTCGCCGTCGCCTTCGTACTGGCCGGGTAGGAGGCCGGTTCGACGTCCTGGATGCCGTAGGCGGATCTGGTCGCGCCGATGTTGCGGGTGATGTACGGCTCCTCGCGGGAGGCCTCGTTCGGCTTGACCTGGAACTGCTGCACGATCGCCGGGTAGATCCCGCCGATGACCACCGAGGAGAGCACGAGGATGCCGGCGCCGAGCAGAGGAAGCGTCCAGCCCCGCTGGAAGATGTTGTAGATGAACAGCACGGCGCAGGCCAGCGAGATGAACAGCAGGATCAGCTTCGCCGGCAGCACCGCGTGAACGTCGGTGTAGGACGCACCGGTGGCCACACCGCGGGACGAGAACACCAGGCCGAACCGGTCCAGGTAGTAGGCCCACGCCTTGAGCAGGGCGAGCAGCCCGAGCAGCACCGAGATGTGCGCCTTCGCCGCCGGGGCGACCCGGTCCCGGGGGGACTGCAGCCGAATGCCACCGAACAGGTAGTGCGTCAGCACCGCGACCAGCAGCGAAAGCAGCACCGCGGTGAGGAGGAAGGCGAGCAGGAAACGCTGGAACGGATAGGTGAACGTGTAGTAGCTGATGTCCCGGTGGAACTGCGCGTCGACCTCGCCGAACGGCTCGCGGTTGATCCACAGCAGCCAGGTTCGCCACCGGCTGGACGCGGACAGCCCGGCGAGGAGGCCGAACACCGCCGAGACCGCCAGCAGAACGGGGAGCATGTACGGCTCGATCGCCACCCGGTAGCGCTCAAGGCTCTGCTGCTCGGCCGACAGGTCACTCGGCGGACGCAACCTGTAGGCGAGTACTATGTTCGTTCCCACGGCAATGGCCATCACCGCGCCGAAGAGCCCGAACAGAAGTATTCGCGTGAATACCACGGTTTTGAAGACGTTACTGAAGTCCACCGAACGGTAGAACAGAAGGTCGGTGTAGAGGCGGGTCGAAACACCGGCCACGATGATCAGGACCAGGACGACCAGTACCGGCACGAGCACGCGCATCCGTGTCAGTGGCGGCCTGCGACTGGTTCCTGCCACGAGCTCCTCCGTCCGTTCCTGGCACTGCTGCCCGGCCTACCAGGGCAACCTACGCCAGCCGTGTTCGGCTAGATCCGAGAGGATGGGTCGGTGACCACTCCGAGCATCACCGAGTTGACCTCCGTCGTCCTGGAGGTCGAACGACACGTCGCCGAGCTGGGGTGGGACCAGCCGAGCCAGGTCTACGCACTCGCGGACACTTCCGAGCTGCTCATGCGTGAACCTGGCCTGGCCCCCCATATCGGCGACGCTCCACCAGGTTCACTAACGCCGGTGGAGCAGGAACCGCTCCCCCAGGGGCGGCTTGACGAAGTCCTGGCTGGCATCGGCTGGCCGCCGGAGGTCCTCGGCTGCGTCCTCGTCACCGAGCTCGTCGTGCTGCCGCCGAGCGCGGAGGCCGAGGTTCCCTACGACGAGCGCGACATCGAGCACTGGGCCGCCAACCACCCGGAGCGCCAGGACGTCCGCCTGGCGGTCGGTGTCACCAGAGCGGGGATGCACGCCTCCTGCCTGCGGGTACGCGGGGACGACGAGCTGGTCATCGACCCCGATCTGGCAGACAACCTCGTCGACGGGCTGCTGGACACCTTCCGGTAGACGACGCGCGCGGGGGCGCGGCCGGAGGGGGCAGCAGGGCGGGTTCGCGCGGCGTTCCCGCCCATCTGCCGGCTCCTCGCGCCCGCCCGCCAGCCTGCCCTCGGCCACTCGGCCACTCGGCCACTCGGTTTCCCGTCCGCCGGCGTCCCGCCTACTGCTCGGCCGGGCAGGAGGCCACCGCGGTCGAGTCGGGGTCCTTCTGCAGGGTCTTCAGCGCGTCGAGCGCGTCGGACAGGCTTGCCACCTGGACGAGCCGCAGGTCCGGCTTCATCCGGACCGCGTCCACACAGTTCTCCTTCGGCACCAGGAAGACGGAGGCTCCTGCCTGCTCGGCACCGAGGATCTTCTGCTGGATGCCGCCGATGGCGCCGACCTCACCGGTGCTCTCGATGGTGCCGGTACCCGCGATCGTCTTCCCGCCGGTCAGCTCGCCCGGCGTGAGCAGGTCCACGATGCCGAGCGCGAACATCAGGCCCGCGCTGGGACCGCCGATGTCGGAGATCCGGATGCGCACCGTGAACGGGTAGGAGAGCTTCAGGTTCGTCGTCACGCCGATCATCGGGCGCGTGGCGTCGTCGGTGGCGGGCCTCGTCGTGATCTTCGCGGTCGCCGTCCGGCCGTCCCGGCGGTAGGTCACCTCGACGACGTCGCCGGGCTTGCTCCGGCCGACCAGCGCCTTCAGGCTCTCCTGGTCGGTGACCTTCTCTCCACCGACAGCGGTGATGACGTCTCCGGAACGGAGCAGGCCGGAGGCCGGCGAGCCGGACGGCACGTCGTTCACCACGACCTCCCGCCCGGTCGGCTTGATGCCGAGCTCACTGAGCGCCGCCGCGGTGGCCTGGTCCTGGGAGTCGAGCATCGCCTGGGTGTTCTCCTGGCGGATCTCCTCCTGGCTGGTACCCGGCGGGCGCACCAGCTCGCTCGGAACGACCGCGCGGTCGGAGGAGACCCAGTCCTGCAGCGCTCCCAGCAGGTTGAGGCGAGGGGTCTCCTCGACGGTCGTCAGGTCGAGGCTCCCCGAGGTCGGGTAGGTCTCCCGGCCGTCGATCTCGATCAACGGAGCGCCGTCGACCTTGCCGAGCGTGTCCGTCACCGGCCCCGGCGCGAAGGTCACGTACGGGACCGGCAGCCACAGGCCGACCACCGCGAGGATCAGCGTCAGCACCGACGCAACGAAGAGTGTCTGCGTGCGTCGGCCCATTCCCGCAGTCTACGTAGATCGCCGGCACCGGTTCGAAATCCGGTCTCCGACCGCCAGGCCACGCCCTCGAGACGGCCGTTCCCGCGGCCCGGCCAGCCGCACCCGCAGGTAGGCCCTTACCCCGGCCGACGGGGACACCCGCGGAGACAGGCACGGGGACACCCGCGGAGACAGGCGAGGGGCGGTCACCCCCGCACACACGGGGTGTGACCGCCCCTCAACCACGACGCGCAGAGCCGGCAACCTGCCCGAGCTCAGGCAGTTCCTCCTGTTTCGCCCTCGGCGACGGCCCCGACAGCCTCGGCCGGGCCACGATCCGCGGGACGCGCGGCGGGGACCGGAACCGTGACGGGCAGAGTGGTTACCGAGGACGACCCAGAGGTGGTGGAGATCTCGTGGGCAGCCGGGATGGGACGGGCGAGGGCCGCCAGGCTGCGGCGGTAGCCCTCGATGGTGATCATGGCTTCGGAGGTGCGATCAGGTCGGCTGCGCAGCGTGAACCAGGCCAGAGCCAGGAGCACCGCGACTGGTGGGATCAGCAAGAACCACATGGCGGCCTCGACGTCGAGACGGGGAAGGTAGATGACCTACATCTATCCTAGGTGCCCACTCAGCAGGCGCCCACCCATTCGGACGAGCCGTCCGCGAATCCCTGCCGCTTCCAGATCGGCACCTGTTCCTTCACATCGTCGATGAGGCGCCGGCAGGCGCTGAGGGCCTCCGCCCGGTGCGCGGCGCCCGCCGCGACGACGACGGCGATGTCCCCGATCTCGAGGCGGCCCGTCCGGTGCAGCACCGCGATCGCCCGAACTCCGAGGTCAGCGCCCACCTCGGCGGCGACCCGAGCGAGCTCCCGGGCCGCGGTGGGATGTGCGCTGTACTCCAGGTCACCCACCGAGCGGCCGTGGTCGTGATCTCGCACCGTGCCGATGAACAGCCCGATTCCGCCCACCTCCGGCAGCCGCACCGCGGCGAGACATTCATCCACAGACAGTGGGTTTTCCCGCATCTCGGCGAGAACCACGACGCCGGATGACGCACCGTCGACAACGGGAACTGGATCCGAGAAGGTAACATCCACCCCCCGACGGTAACGTCCCACCGGCTCCGTTTCACCGGGCGGCGGGAAAACGCACTACCGTGGGTTCATGTCCCCACGGAACGTCCACGGGTCCCCGCGATGAGCGGCGGCCTCCCCTTCGGCTTCGGCCCGACGCCGGGCGGTGACCCGAACCGCCCCTCCGGCAGCGGCGCCCCGTTCTTCGCCGAGCTCGAACGCCTTCTTTCGTGGCAGGGCGGTCCGGTCAACTGGGAGCTCGCACGCCAGGTCGCGGTGCGGACCCTGGGCAGCACCGACCGGGCTGTGCGCCCCGCCGAGGTCGGCGAGGTGGAGAACGCTCTGCGTATCGCCGACGTGTGGCTCGACCCGGTGACCACGCTTCCCTCCGGCGCCACCACGGCCGCCGCATGGTCGCGCGAGAAGTGGATCGAGGCAACCATGCCGGTCTGGCAGACGCTGTGCGACCCGGTCGCGAGCAAGGTCGTCGAGGCCATGCGCACCGGGATCTCGTCCGGCCTGAGCCAGCTCGGCGGCGGCGACCTGCCACCCGAGCTCGCGGGCGCGCTGCCGCCCGGCGTCGACCTCGGCCGGCTGATGGGTGCCGGCGGGCCGGTCATGCAGATGATGAACCAGGTTGGCGGAATGCTCTTCGGGGCCCAGGTGGGCCAGGCCATCGGCTCGCTGGCCACCGAGGTGGTCAGCTCCACCGAGGTCGGCCTGCCACTCGGCCCGGCGGGCACGGCGGCGCTGCTGCCGGCGAACGTGGCGGCCTTCGGGCAGGGCCTCGGCGTGTCGGACGAGGAGGTCCGCATCTACCTCGCGCTGCGCGAGGCGGCCTCGAACCGGCTGTACGCGCACGTCCCGTGGCTGCGCTCGCACGTGCTCGGCGCCGTCGAGGAGTACGCGCGCGGTATCGCCGTCGACCCTGAAGCCGTCGGCCGGGTGATGCGGATGATCGACCCGACCACGCTGATGAACCCCGAACGGCTCACCGAGGCACTCGGTGAGGACGTCTTCGCCGACGCCGACACGCCGGAGCAGAAGGCGGCGCTGGCGCGGCTGGAGCTCATCCTCGCGCTCATCGAGGGCTGGGTGGACCACATTGCGGACACCGCCGCGCGGGAGCACCTGCCCTCCGCGGCGAAGCTGCGCGAGATGGTCCGCAGGCGGCGGGCCGAGGGTGGCCCCGGCGAGCAGATCTTCGCCACCCTGGTCGGGCTTTCGCTGCGGCCCCGCCGGCTGCGCGAGGCCGCAGCGCTCTGGGAGGCACTGGGCGAGGCTCGCGGCCACGACGGGCGGGATGCCGTCTGGGCCCACCCGGACCTGCTGCCGAGCGCCGCCGACCTCACCGACCCCGCCGCTTTCGTCGCCGGCACCACGCCCGGGTCCGAGGTCGACATCATGGCCGAAATCGAGAAACTCAACGGAGGATCTCCGGAGGATGGCACACCGCCAACCTCCGACGACGCCGGATCCTGACCCGCCCACCGGACGCCGTGAGCCGCCACGAGGCCACACGAATTGACCTGCATGGCGAATCGGTCGTAGCTTGACGTCGCGGGCCCTCGGGCATGCGGGGCGCCTCCGGAAGGGGAAGCCGGAGGCTCCACGTTCACCCCGGGGGCCCGTTTACGTTCCACGGAGATCTCCTTCGCGTTCAGCCGAAACGCCGTTCGCGCCCGACGGAGTTCCCGTTTCCGCTCCCGTTCGCGCACCGTCCGCGGTCGCGCGCCGCGGCCTGTGGGCATCGCCGGGAAAATCCGCTGTTCGGGCCACCGCTACTGCCGAGCAAGACCTGCGGATCCTGGTCTCCACCACTTGTCACGGAATCCCGAGAAGCGGCGCATCCGGGACCGCCGACATTGCCCTGGCGGTCCGTGGCCACCCGCCGCACGCCGACCCACCGGGGATCCCGCGCCGCCACACAGCGCCAGCAACTCGCATCAACAGGAAAAAGGGACATAGCGCCACTTGGTAATCCGCAAGAAGTGAGGATCTCGGTTGCTGCAGGCGCCAGAATCCTCACTTCTTACTCAGCAGCGGCGACGGCAGCGGAAGCCCGGGGCTCGAGATTCCGCGGACGGCGGGGCCGCGGGCGCCTTCGACGAGGACTCCGCGACCGGTCGGGCCGAACGGGCACCCACCATCCGCATGGTCCTCCCAGACTCCGTCACCAACACGCTCCGGGCCGCGGGCTACCGCCACAGTCCCGAAGGGCACGCACCTCGCCCATGTGTCGGCCACCGCCCGCGCCTGACCTCCACGGCGGCCTGGCGCGGCACACCCGCCACGCCGACCAGCCTGCCTGGTCCGACACCTCCAGACCAGACGCGATCATGCAAATGCCCTGGCCACACGCCTGAATGGACGTATGGAAAGGGTCGGGGATGCCGTTGGTCCGGATCGGTGATGGAAAAGGCGCAATTTCTACCAGCATTGAACGCTTATCCGAATCACCCTTTCGGGGCCACGGCCCGCCGGGCGGATCCAAACAAAAACGGTCTGTCCACAACCGCGGCGGACAGGCACTCGGAGCGCGTTCCTCATGTCATCGTGAACGGGTCCCACCAGCCGCCGGCCCGAGCTCGCCGGCTGACGCAAGGAGGATCCCGTGCGCCCGGTCCTCAAAGCCGGTCTCCGTCGGCTCTGGCGAGACAGCACCACCCTGCAGATCGGCGTCGATCCCCAGCGCGCCGTCATTCTCACCGATGTCGGGCCGGCCGACCTGTCCGCGCTGAACACGTTGGGATCGCCGGGCCCGGAGCTGGGGCCGGGCGGCGGCGAGGCCCGCGATCCGACCGCCCGCACGATGATCGAGATACTCGCGCAGGCCGGGCTGATCGACGACGCCGCCGACAGCGGGCCGGCGCCCGTCAGCGATGGTGACCACGACCGGTTCGATCCGGACCTGGCCGCGCTCTCGCTGTCGAGCTTCGGCGTGAGGGTGCCCCGGTCGGCGCTGCACCGACGACGCCGGGCCCGGGTGTGCGTGCGGGGTGCCGGGCGGATCGGAGCACAGATCGCGACCCTGCTCGCGGCCGCGGGAGTCGGCCAGATCCTGGTGGACGATCCCGGTGCCACGTCGGCGGCCGACGTCGCGCCCGGTGGGCTGCGGCTCGACGACATCGGCCGACCCCGCTCACTGGCGGCTGATACGGCGGTGCGGCGGGCCACCAGCCGGCGGGATCCGCCATGCCGCCAGCCGACAGGCCGGCCGATGCGCTCCGCGAAGGTCGAGCCGCTCCGCCCCGATCTGGTTCTCCTGGCCCCGGTGGGGCTTCCGGTCGTCCATCCCGACGAGTGCCTGCGTCTGGAGCGGGCCGGCGTCCCTCATCTGCTGGCGGGTGTCCGCGAGACGACGGGGATCATCGGGCCTCTGATCGTGCCGGGCGTCACCTCCTGCCTGCACTGTCAGCACCTGCACCGCGACGCCCGCGACTCCGACTGGCTCATCCTCGCGATGCAGATGATCCGCCCGCCCGAGCACGGCGCAGACCCCTGCGAGATCTCGCTGGCGACCCTGGTCGCCGCGATCACCGCCATGCAGGCGCTCGACTTCCTCGACCTGACCACGGCAGCCAGCGACCGCCCCCGCCCGCTGCCCACAGCCGCCGACGGCACTCTGGAGATCGCCCGAACCGATCTGCGGATCCGGCGCCGCAGCTGGCCACTCCATCCCGAGTGCCCCTGCCGCACCGCACGCGACGCGGCCGGGTCACCACCACAGGAACAAACCATCTCGCCCGAAGTACTCGAGACCGCCATCGACCGCCAGCAGCTCGCCACGGGCAGCACGCGGTGAGGGCGTCTATCGCGAGGTTGACACAACAGCCCGCGGGAAAGGGCACGATGGAGCGGTGTCCGACATCCCGCGGCGGGCGGTCATCCGCACCGCCAAGCTCGCGACCCTCCCGATCGGCATGGCCGGCCGGGCGACCCTCGGCGTCGGAAAACGCCTGGGGGGCAGACCCGCCGAAGCTGTGGCCAGCGAGCTGCAGCAGCGTACGGCCGGGCAGATCTTCCGCGTCCTCGGGGAGCTCAAGGGCGGGGCCATGAAGCTGGGCCAGGCGCTGTCCGTCTTCGAGGCGGCGCTGCCGGAGGAGGTCGCCGGTCCCTACCGGGCGGCCCTCACCAAACTCCAGGAGGCCGCGCCGCCGCTGCCCGCGGCAACCGTGCACGGGGTCCTGAGCGCAGAGCTCGGCCCCGACTGGCGGTCGTTGTTCACCAGCTTCGACGACACACCAGCCGCCGCGGCCAGCATCGGGCAGGTGCACCGCGCGGTGTGGGCGGCGGACGGAACCGACGTCGCCGTGAAGATCCAGTATCCGGGGGCCGGGGACGCGCTGCTGTCCGATCTCAACCAGCTCGGTCGCGCCGCCCGCCTGTTCGGGGCGATCACACCGGGCCTGGACATCAAGCCACTGGTCGCCGAGCTGAAGGCACGTATCACCGAAGAGCTTGACTACCGGCTCGAAGCCGCCTGGCAGCGGGCGTTCGCGCAGGCCTACGCGGGCGATTCGGACATCGTCATCCCCCGCCCCATCGCCGGCGCCGACCGGGTTCTGGTCAGCGAATGGATCGACGGTGTGCCGCTGTCCACCGTGATCGAACGGGGCACACCCGAGGAACGGGACCGGGCCGGGCTGTTGCTCGTGCGTTTTCTCTACTCGTGTCCCGGCCGAGCCGGGCTGCTCCACGCCGACCCACACCCGGGGAACTTCCGGTTGCTTCCCGACGGGCGCCTGGGAGTCCTCGACTTCGGAGCGGTCAACCGCCTGCCCGACGGGCTGCCCGAGCCCATCGGCCGACTGGCCCGGATGGCCCTCGCCGGCAATGCGGAGGCCGTCGCCGAAGGGCTGCTCGTCGAGGGTTTCATCCCGGCCAGTGCCAGCATTCCCGCCGACGACCTGCTGGGCTATCTGGCCCCCATGCTCGCCCCGATCGCGGCGGAGGAGTTCACCTTCTCCCGGGAATGGCTGCGTGGTGAGGCCCTGCGGCTCGGGGACTGGCGGTCTTCGGCAGCCCAGCTCGGCCGCCAGCTCAACCTGCCGCCGCCCTATCTGCTGATCCACCGGGTCACCCTCGGTGCAATCGGCATTCTTTGCCAGCTCGGCAGCACCGGTCCGTTCCGGGCCGAGATGGAGCGCTGGCAGCCGGGCTTCGCACCGCCGCGCACCGCGGCGGCCCGGCACGCCGCGGCTGCCAACCGTCCAGGTCGCCGCCTGCCCAGGCTCGACGTCGAGGACGAGGCGGGTGTCATCCGGGCCCGGCCCGGCCCGGTCGTGCTCGCCCCGGCACAGCGTGGAAGCCGCTCGCGGAGCCGGATCCGCCCACCCGAGCAGGCCGGGTCCGTCGAGCCGAGCCGGCCCCCGCGGCAGCGCCGACCGGCCCGTGAGCCCCAGGCCAACCGCGACTGATCGACACCGACCAGGCCATCAGCACGAAGCGCCCCAAGGTCACTATGTAGCCGTAGCCGCAAGGCCCTTGCTCGGTCAGGCCGCGACGTTCTTGCGCGGCCTCCCCCGAGGACGCTTGCGCGGGACCACGCGGCCGGTCACGACGAGTTCGCCGCCCCAGACACCCCACGGTTCCGCCCGGTCGATCGCGGCGGACAGGCAGGCATGGCGCACGGGGCAGTCCACGCAGACGGACTTGGCGGACTCGACGTCCGCCGGGGATTCGGCGAAGAAAAGCTCGGGGTCCACGTCCCAGCAGGGCAGGACGAGACGCTCCCGCTCGATCCGGGAATCGATCGAGGGGTCGAACACCGGGGTCACCTCCGACATTGGCGGTTCAGTTCCGATCGGTTGCTCGGTCTTGCGTCCATCGACGACGGTCAGGATCAGACCTCCGGAGTGGTAGCTGGCACGCGATTCGACCGGGAGAAACAGAAAGGCCGCGGATCCTGTCGGATCCGCGGCCTCGGAAGTCACTCCGGTTCGGCGCTAGGCCGGGAGTGGATCCGGGACAGGGCCCGACTGATCGAGAAAACGCGTGGCGGCTGTGCCGGCCTGACGTGCTGCTGCGGCGGCGGCTTGATGATCCGAACGACCATTCGTGACGACGGCACCCGTCAGGGCACCCTGAGCCGAGACACGGCTCACCACGAAATCGCCGCCGAGGACACCGCGACCGGCGCAGCGGGAGCCTTTCGGCTCCCGGGCACCGGGCCACGTGACCGTGTCAGCAAGCCGGGCAGCAGGCGTATAGAGGACGCCGGCGATGGGCGGTCGCATACGCGTGCGCACGGAAGCCATGATGATCATTCTCATCGTGACCTCCTTCGCGACTCCGCCGAACCCGACCGGACCGGCTCCTACCCGCAGCGCACTGATCGCGCTCCGGTGTTCACGGACAACGGTAGGAGCAGTCACCGGCGCTGACAACCTATTTTTGGAGTGATCTCACAGACTCGTTCTGCCACAGCAAGGATCGAAGCCACCCCGGCGTGTCACCGTTGGCACCGGTATCAGCACTCAGTGCCGCGATTCACGTGACGCGGTGTCGGCGACCAGCGCGAGGACGTCCTCGCCGTACCGGTCGAGCTTGCTCTGCCCGATGCCGGGCAGCGCCACGAGATCCGCGGCGGTCGCGGGGCGACGCTGGGCGATCAGCCGCAGTGTCGCGTCGGTCAGCACGACGAAGGCAGGCGCTCCCTGCTCCTTCGCCCGCCGCGCCCGCCACGCGCACAACCGCTCGAACAGCTCCGCGTCCACCTGCCCCGGACACGTCTCGCAGCGTCCGATCCGGGCCCGCGCACCGGCCAGCGACCGCCCGCAGACATGGCACTGCACACTCTGCCGACCGCGCGGGCGCCCGGTGCCGCCGCCGACGGACTCCCCGCCCCGCCGCTCCCCCGCGGCCGCGGATCCGTGTCCGGCCCCGCGGCCGGAGCCGGATCCGGCCGCATCACCGGACGCGCGGGTCGCCGCCGTCCGGGAGGAGCCCCGGGTGCCGCCCGCGGTGGCCGCCGCCCGGCGCAGGTCGTCCAGGAACCGTGACGGCCGCCGGGAGCGGCGGGCCCCCTCGGCCCGCGCCAGCGACCACGACAGGGCCAGGTGGACCCGCGCCCGGGTGATGCCCACGTAGAGCAGCCGGCGTTCCTCCGCGATCTGCTCGTCGGACTGCGCGTGCACGATGGGCAGCGTTCCCTCGACCAGGCCGACGAGGAACACCGCGTCCCATTCGAGCCCCTTGGCGGCGTGCAGGGAGGCGAGCGTGACGCCCTGCACCGTCGGGGTGTGCTGGTGTGCGGCGCGTTCGGCCAGGTCCGCGACGAACGCCTCCAGATCGGCGTCGGGGCGGGCGGCCTCAAGGTCGACGGCGAGCCGGTGCAGTGCCGCCAGGTTCTCCCACCGCTCGCGGTCCGCGCCACGCCCCGCGGGAGCGGCGCCCGGCTGCCAGCCCAACGCCCCCAGCCCGTCGGCGACCGCGTCACCGAGCCCGCCGGGGCGGTCCGGCTCCGCCGAACGGACCGCCGCGCGCAGCATCCGCACGGCCGCGGTGACCTCGGGCCGCTCGAAGAACTTCTCACCGCCGCGCAGCAGGTAGGGGATGTCGGCCCGCGCCAGCGCCGTCTCGTACGCCTCGGACTGCGCGTTGATCCGATAGAGCACCGCGATGTCGCTGGCCGCCACACCCGTGGCCAGCAGCCCGCGGATACGCCTGGCGACGCCCGTCGCCTCCTCGGGCTCGCTGTCGGCCTCCAGCCAGGTGGGCGCCGGGCCCGCCGGGCGCATGGCGACGAGCCGCCCCCGGGGCCCGGCCGGCGCCGCAGCCGATCCGGCCAACCCGGTCGACGCCGCCGACCCGGCTGACGCCGCCGACCCGGCTGACGCGGCTGCCGGAGGAGCACCGTCCAGCAGGCCGTTCGCCAGCGCCACCACCTGCGGGGTGGAGCGGTAGTCCCGGACCAGCCGCACGACCGTGGCGGTCGGGAAACGCCGCGGGAAATCCAGCAGGTGGCGCGCGCTGGCCCCGGTGAACGAGTAGATGGTCTGGTGCTCGTCGCCGACGACGCACAGGCTGTCGCGATCGCCCAGCCAGGCATCGAGAACCCGCTGCTGGAGCGGGTTGACGTCCTGGTACTCGTCCACGACGAAGTGGCGGTAGCGGGAGCGCAGCTCGGCCGCGACCCAGCTGTGCTCCTCGATCACGGCCGCGGTCAGCAGCAGGAGGTCGTCGAAGTCGAGGACACCGGCCTCGCCTTTGACGTCCTCGTAGGCCTCGTAGAGGCGGGCCACGACGTCGGGCGCGTACGAGCCCTCCCGCCCGTGCTCGGCGGCGGCGTGGACGTAGTCGGCGGGCGCGATCATCATCGACTTCGCCCATTCGACCTCGGCGGCCAGATCGCGCAGCTCGGCGCGGTCCGGGCGCAGCCGGGCCCGGTTCGCCGCGCGGACGAGCAGCGGAACGCGGCTCTTCTCCAGCCTCGGCAGTGCCACCCCGGCGACCTTCGGCCAGAAGTAGCTCAGGTGCCGCAGCGCGGCCGCGTGGAAGGTGCGGGCCTGGACGCCGTCGGCTCCCATCAGCCGCAGCCGCCCGCGCAGCTCGGCCGCGGCCCGGTTCGTGAAGGTCACCGCGAGGATCTGCCCCGCGCCGACCTCCCGCTGCGTCACCAGGTGCGCGATCCGGTGTGTGATGGTCCGGGTCTTGCCCGTGCCGGCACCCGCGAGAATGCAGACCGGGCCGATCGGCGCGAGCACGGCGGCGAGCTGCTCAGGGTCGAGACCCGCGCCCGGCTCCACACCCGGGTTCGGCTCCGCACCAGCGCCGGCACCCGGTTCCGCGCCGGCACCCGGCTCCGGGCCCGCGCTCGGCTCCGCGCCCGCGCTCGGCTCCGCCTCGGTGGCCTTCTTCCCTCCGGGCCTGCGCGCAGGCGTCGGGGGGCGCGTGGGCGCTGACGCCCCGCGACGGTTCGGGCGAGTGGCTGATCCTGACATCAACCGACACGGTAGTCGCGGCTCGGCCCGACACGCCGGACCGGGAAGCAATGCCGCCACGACCGGGTTATGCGGTTGGTCGGCGATCGGACGACAAAACCTTTACCGGACGGATGCGACGGAGGCCTCGCTGTGATCACGATGTACACCACTCCCTGGTGTGGCTACTGCGTTCGACTGAAGGGCCAGCTCGACCGCGCGGGTGTGGAGTACGTGACGATCGACATCGAGCAGGACCCGACAGCCGAGCAACTCGTCCGCAATGCGAACAACGGCAACGCGACCGTGCCGACCGTGGTCTTCACCGATGGGACGGTGATGACCAACCCGTCCCTCCGCCAGGTCACCGAGAAAGTCGCTTCTGCCGCATAACGGATACGCAGGGCGACAACACTGCGGGAGTTCACGCCTTCCCGACGCGCACACGGCCGGCTCTTGGGACGGTGTCCGTCACTGCCCGTGAACTTTGTGGGAGAGTTCGGCCTGTGTCGTCAGCACCTTCAGGACTCCCGTGGAGCACGGTCGACGCCGCGCTGAGAGCCACGCACGCACTCCACCAGATGGAGCAGGCGTGCCTCATCGCGGTGTCGGGGACCCAGGCCGTCTACCTACGGGTGAGTGGGCCGATCCCCGAGCTGGTTGCCGGGCTGAGAGTTCCGCGTGCCCGGTGTCTACCTGCCCGAATGCTGGATGGGGCCGCCGCCGCGGGGTCCCGGGCCGACCAGGACCCGGCCCTGGCCGACACCGTCGAGGTGGAGCGGTTCGGCGTCCACAGCCACGTCTCGATGCCTCTCGTCGGGCCGGACGGCGCGGTGCTCGGCATCATCACCGGTCTCGACCGGTCATCGATCGCCATCTCGCCGGAATCACTCGGAGTACTGCGGGCAATCGCGGACAGTCTGGGAGCGTCAGACGCGCTACGGGACCAACTGACCCGCGAGGCCCGCTTCGAGGTTGCTGCCAGTAACGGCTCCGAGGGTGCCCAGCCCAGCGTGAGTGCCCAGCCCGGCACAAGCGCCGTGCCTGCGGCTGTCACCGCGCCCGGAAACGGCGAAGCGTCCGGAACGGGCGACACACGAGGAACCGGCGATGTTCCCGGAGGCGGCCAGCCGCCGACGGCACCCGGCGAGGCCGGGCCCGGGCAGGGCGCCCAGCCAGGCCCCGGTACGGGCCGGGACGGACCACATCCCGGGCACCCTGAGCCGTCGCCGGAATCAGCGGCGGGCAACGGGCCCCGGGTGACCCCCGAGGTTCTCGCCCGCGCCCCGCGCCCCGGCCCCGCCGCCCGGCCGGGCGCCCCGCGACCCGCGCCGCCGAAGTCGGGGCCGCCACGCCCGGGCGTGGCTCGCGGCCCGGGCGGAACGGCCGGCCCGGGCAGCAGGACTGGATCCGGCGCCTCGGACATGCGGCTGCGGCGGGCATCGGCCGGCTGGATCGTGGAAGGCCCGGGACCCGAGGTCCGGCCAGTAGGCGATCTCGTCTCCGCGATGGTCCTGGCCGACCTGCTCGCCGAGGATCTCAGCCCGCCGGGCCGGCCCCGACGGGCCGACCGCGATCTCAGCGAGACCGAGCAGCTGCGCCTGTCAGTGATCCAGCTCGAGCACGCGCTGGCCTCCCGGGTCATCGTCGAGCAGGCGATCGGGGTGCTGGCCGAGCGCAACCACATCAAGCCCAGGGATGCCTTCGAGCGGCTGCGACGCACCGCCCGAGGCATGGGCAGACGGGTGCACGACCTGGCCCGGCAGGTGGTCGAGTCGGTGGGCGACCCGCGGATCACCCTGCCGGGCGAGCTCGGCCGCGGCGGTGCCACCGGGTCTGGTCCCGGTCCCGGGCCGACGCCCGGCAGCCCGGGCAGCCCCGGAGCCGGTCCCGCCCCTGGCTCCGGTGCCGGACCCGGCCCTGGCAGCCCGAGCGGTTCCGGTGGCGGTCCGCCCCGCCCCAGCCCGCCCCGCGCCGCGCCCAGCCGCCGCTGACCTCACCGGCCCTGCCCCCGCGGGTCAGGCGGACTCGACGACGCCAAGCTCGACGTCGCCGAGCACCCGCACCGCTTCGGTGATCTTCGACGCGTCGCCCACGAGAACGGTCACCAGCCCGGTCGGCGCCAGCAGCTCCGCCGAGACGGCCTGGACCGCCTCCGCGGTGACCTCGGTCAGCGCCTGTGGATGGTCCCGCAGGTACTCCACGCCGACGCCCGCACCCGACAGCCCGGACAGCGTCCCGGCGAGCCCGGCCGCGGTGGCGCCCGACAGCGCGAGCGTGCCGATGAGGTACTGACGGGCGGCGTCCAGCTCCTCCGCGGTGGGTGGCAGCAGCGCCATCCGGCCGAGCTCGTAGTAGATCTCCAGCAGCGCCGGCCCGGTCACGTCGGTGGAGACCTCCGCGCCGACGGTGAACCGGGAGCCCGCCTGGTAGTGCTCGACCGAGCTGCGCGGCGAGTAGGTGTACCCCTTGTCCTCACGGATGTTGGAGACGAGCCGCGAGCTGAAGTAGCCACCGAAGATCGTGCTGGCGAGCCGCAGCGCCGGATGCGCCTGCGCGGCGCGGTTCAGCGCCCGCCCGCCAAGCCGGATGTTCGTCTGCACCGCACCCGGCCGGTCGACGATCACGATTCGGCCCGGCGTCGGCACCGGCGCGGGCGGGTGCCCCGCGGCGGCGGTGCCCTGCCACGCTCCGAGGGTCGCCTCGACGGCGTCCAGCGCCTGCTGGGGATCGACGTCCCCCACGATGGTGAGGATCGCGCCGCCGGGGCAGACCCCGGTGGCGTGCAGGGACCGCACGCGCTCGACACCGACCTCGGCGAGCCGCGCCGGCGGGTTGATGGCGCTGCCGTAGACGTGGTCGCCGAACATCCGGCGCAGCAGCGCCTCGCGAGCGATCACCGACGGCTGGCTGAACGCGGTCGTCGTCTCCTCGACGACCCGCTCACGCTCGCCGTCGAACTCGTCCTCCGGGTAGCTCGCCGAGGTCAGGACGTCGGCGATCAGCGCGAGCAGCGGCTCCAGGCTGGTGGCGAGCGCGGAGCTGACGATGGCCAGCCGGTCGGCGTCGACACCGGCCCGCAGCGAGCCGCCCAGGGCCTGCACCGCCGTCGCCAGCCCGACCCGGTCGTACCGGCCCGAACCGGTGAGGATGGTCTCCGCCAGCAGCTCGGCCTCGGCCTGGTAGGCCGCGCCCGCGCCGGCGAACGGAATCCGCAGCCGCAGCTCCACCAGCGGGACGCTCGCCCGGGCGACCACGTCGACCCGCAGGCCGTTGGCCAGGGTGCGCCCGACGACGGCCGGCAGCTCGTTCTGCACGGTGGGCGCGACCGCGGGGATCACCGAGCCGGCAGCGGATCCGGCGGCGCTCTCGCCGGTCACGGCCTCGCCGGTCTGGGGCTGGTCGTCCGTCCCGGTCTGGGCGGTCGTTGTCACCGTGCCTCCTTGTGCCGCGCTCACGCGGCGCCTGCCCGCAGCTCCAGCACCGCGCGGCCCTGCGCCCGCAGCGCGCCGGCGGCGGCCGCGACAGCCTCGCCGGTGACCTCCGCGAGCAGCCCGGGCAGCTCGTTGAGCAGTTCGGGACGACCGCGGTGCAGCTCGAAGGTGGCGATCTTCAGGGCGCGACCGAGCGCGTCGTCGGACTCCCGCAAGATGCCGGCGGCGACCTGGGCCCGCACCCGCTCGAGCTCGCCGGGCTCAAGCCCGTTCTCGGCGATGCGGTCGAGCTCCTCGTCGACGGCGGCGAGCACCCCGTCGGCGCTGGAGTCGCCGGCGTGGCGGGCCTCCAGCGTGAGCAGCAGCGGGTCCCGCTGGTCGAACGGGTCCCCGAAGGTACCGACGTAGGTGCTGATCGCCGTCACCGAACGGTCCTTCTGGACGAGCCGCCGTTCCAGCCGGCTCGCGTCGCCCGTCGTGAGCACGTCGGTCAGCAGGTGGGTCGCGAGGAACGCCGGCAGGTCCTGGTCGGGATCGGGCACCCGGTAGCCGACCGCGAGCGCCGGCCGAGGCGCCAGCCGGTCGGTGAGCACCTCGCGGCGCTCCTCGGCCCGCACGGGCTCGGCGAAGCTGCGCCGCGGCGGCACCGCCCGGGCCGGGATCACCCCGAAGTACCGCTCGACGAGCTCCAGGGCCCGGTCGGGGTCGAACTCGCCGACGATGGTCAGGATCGCGTTGCCCGGCGCGTAGAACTTCTCCCAGAAGTCCGCGGCGTCGTCGAGGCTCGCGGCCTCCAGCTCCGAGAAGTCGCCGTACCCGTTGTGGGCGTTGGGGAAGGTGTCGAACGCGACCGGGGGAAGCGTGATCCAGGGGAACCCGCCGTAGGGCCGGTTCAGCACGTTGACCCGGATCTCCTCCTGGACCACGGCGATCTGGTTGTCCAGGTTCTCCCGGGTGATCCTCGGCGCGCGCATCCGGTCCGCCTCGAGGAACAGCGCCCGCTCCAACGCGCCCGAGGGCAGCAGCTCGAAGTAGTCCGTGTGGTCGGGGTGCGTCGAGCCGTTGAAGATGCCCCCGGCGGCCTGCACGTACTTGGGATGCTCAGCCTTGCCCACGTGCTCGCTGCCCTGGAACATCAGGTGCTCGAACAGGTGGGCGAACCCGGTGCGGCCCTCCGGCTCCGAGCGGAAGCCGACGTCGTAGTGGACCGCGACGGCCACCACGGGGGCGGTGCGGTCCGGGGCGAGCAGGACCCGCAGCCCGTTGGCGAGCGTCACCCGCCGCAACGGGTAGGAGGGGGACGGCAGGGCGGCCCTCACCGCGCTGGGCGGGGGCGGACCGGCGGTCGAAGGCGAGGACACATCGCCACGCTACTGCCCGCGCCGGTTGGGCGGCCACGTTCGGCAGCATCACCTCAGCCGCACCGTCCCCGGGCGGAGACGAGAAGACTACGAAAGGACGATTCGCGGCAGGTACGGGACGACCACGCCGTGGCATGGCCACGCCGTGACATCGCCAGGCTGTGCCATCGCCGTGCTGTGACGTCGCCGTGCTGTGACGTCGCTGCTCCGTGGCACGGCCGCTCACCCGGCTGCCCACCCGGCCGCGCCGTCAGCGCGGGTGCCGGGCCCCTGCCGCCGAGACCAGGAAGACGAGCAGCGCGGCGATGGCCACCTGCAGCACCAGTGTGAGCAGCCAGCCCGCGTCGACACCGGAGGCGACCACCAGGCCCAGCGCGGCGCCGAGCAGGCCGATGAGCACCGTCATCAGGCAGCCGATCGGCGCCCGGCGGCGCGCCGGGACCACGAGCCGGCCGAGCAGGCCGATCACACAGCCAGTGATCAGTGCACTGATGATGCCGGTCGGTGTCTCCACGACGTCATTCTCGCTCCCGCGACGCGCCCGCCACACCCCGCCGCCGCCCCTTACACCACCCCCGTGCCGACCGACCCTCCCCACAGGCCGGACGTCCCGGCAGGCGGGCTTCCCGGCGGGCCGGCCAGCCGGGGCCGCGGGACGCAGGCGAGACTGTCCGAGTGGGAAAGTTTCCGCCCGGGCTGAGTGAATCCCTCGCCCATGGGCTGGAACAGCTGGGCGAGGAGATCATCGCGGCGATCGCAGCCGAGGTCCCCGCCTACGCCCGTCCGCTGGAAGGCTCGTTCGGGCGGGGCGTGCGCCGCGGCGTCGAGGAGGCCCTCGCCCGGTTCCTCGCGCTCGTCGAGGCCGGGCCGGGCGCCGCCGGTGACCTGGCCACCAGCCGGGACGTCTACGTCCGGCTGGGGCGCGGCGAGGTGCGCGCCGGGCGTTCCCTGGACAACCTGCTCAGCGCCTATCGGGTCGGTGCCCGGATCTCCTGGCGCCGGCTCGGGGAGGCCGCCCGCCACGCCGGCCTCGACGCCGGCGGCCTCGTGGCGCTCGCCGAGATGATGTTCGCCTACATCGACGGGATCTCGGCCGCGTCCGCGGACGGCTACGCGCTCGCCCAGTTCGAGGTCGCCGGCGAGCGCGAGCGCCTGTGGGACCGGCTGGGCGAGATGCTGCTCTCCGGCACGGACGCGGCGACCATCGAGCACGCCGCCAGCACCGGCGCGGTCCGGCTGCCCGAGCGGATGGCGGCCGTCCTGGTTCCCGAGGGGCCCGACGAGCAGCTGCCCTCACGACTGTCCACCGGCTGCCCGCGGACCAGCCACGGGTCCGACTTCTGGCTGTTCCTGGGAGACGCCCAGGAACCGTCCCGGCGGCTGTGGCTGGCCGAGCGGCTCGCCGGGGCCGGGGCGGTGGTCGGACCGTGCGTCGCCTGGCAGCAGATCACGACCAGCGTGGAGCGGGCCAGCTTCGCCCGGGCGGCACTGCTCGCCGGGCGGCTGCCCGCCGCGGCCGGGCCGGAGCCGCTGTTCACCGACGACCACCTCGCCGACCTGGTGCTGGCCCGCGACCCGGGCCTGCTCGATGATCTGGCCCGGCGCCGACTCGGGCCACTCGCCGCGCTCCCCGAACGCACCCGCTCCCGCCTCGCGGAGACCCTCCTGTGCTGGCTGGCCCTGCACGGCCAGCGCCGGCTGGTGGCCGAACGGCTGCATATTCACCCGCAGACCGTCCGCTACCGGGTGGGACAGCTGCGGGAGCTGTTCGGTACCACCCTGGACGACCCCGAGGCACGGTTCGAGCTGGAGCTGCTCCTGCGGGCGACCATCGGGCTGCGGCCGGGCGGCCCCGCGGAGCCACCCGGCTCCGAGAACACCCCCGGCACCGGGCCCGGCCCGGGGATCAGTCCCGGTCCCTGACGGGTGTCCCGCCGGTTCGGGGCGGCTGACACCGGCGAGCGCGCTACGGTCGGTGTTGTGCGGGTCGGGTCCTTCAACGCGATGCACGGGCTGTCCCTCGCGGACGGCCGGGTGGAGGCGGAGCGCTTCACCACCGCGGTCGCGGACCTGGACTGCGACGTGCTGGGCCTGCAGGAGATGGACCTCGCACAGCCACGGTCCGGCGGCGGTGACCAGGCCGCCACCGCGGCGACGGCGCTGGGGGCCTCCGACGGCGGCTGGCGGTTCGCCCCCACCGTCTACGGAACCCCCGGGCACCGCTGGCGCCCCGCGGACGGCCGGCGTGCCGAGAACGAGCCCGCCTACGGCATCGCGCTGGTCAGCCGCCTGCCGGTGCGCCGCTGGTGGGTGGTTCCGCTGGGCCGGTCGCCGGTCCGCTCCCCGGTCCTGGTTCCGGGGACGTCCCGGCGGGTGCGGATGATCCTGCTCGACGACGAGCCACGGGTGGCGCTGGCCGCCGTCGTCGAGACCGCGAGCGGACCGCTCACCGTGGTGACCACCCATCTCTCCTTCGCGCCGGGCTGGAACGCCTGGCAGCTGCGCAGGCTGGTCGGGCGGCTGCGCGAGGTCGACGGACCCGTCCTGATGCTCGGTGACCTGAACCTGCCGGGCCGGCTGCCGACCTGGTTCACCGGCTGGCGCCGCCTCGCCGCCCACCGCACCTACCCGGCGCACGCGCCCCGGGTGCAGCTCGACCACATCCTGGCCCGCGGCCCGGTCGGTACCGTCGCCGCCAGCGAGGCGCGCCGCACCGCGGTCTCCGACCACCTCGCCCTGCTGGTCGACATCCGCCGCTGACCGCGGGCCGCTACTTACCGGGCTGCCTGAGTCTGCCTGCCACGGCGGCAGCGGGCTCGGTGGCAGCGGGATTCGCCAGGATCGCGACGATCTCGTCCTCGGACAGCAGCGGCGGACGGACCACCTGCCCGGAGGCGACGTAGAAGTAGGCCGCGTCGACGTCGGGCACCGCCACCCCGCGGACCTTCGCCCAGGCGACCCGGTAGACGGCGAGCTGGACCGGATCGGCCGGCTCCGAGCCCGTCTTCCAGTCGACGACCTCCCAGCGGCCGCCGCCGAGGTCGTAGACGGCGTCGATGCGGCCGCGCACCGCCCGCCCGCCGATCATCACCTCGAACGGCTCCTCCAGGGCGAACGGGCGGCGGGAGCCGTACGGGCCCGCCAGGAACGCGTCCTGCAGCGCGGCCAGATCCGGGCCGCTCAGACGCTGGCCGGCCATCGCCTCGGCACCGGCCGCGTCCACCACGTCGTCGAGGTCGATCAGCGGCCGCTGCTCGAACAGCTCCTCCACCCAGGTGTGGAACCGGGTGCCTCGGCGGGCCTGCGGCACCGGGCGCCGCGGCAGCGGACGGGCCAGCTCACGGGCGAACTCGGCCGGATCGGCACGCAGCCGCACGATGTCGGACGCGGTCAGGCTGGTCGGCATCGCCACGTCCCGGAAGGGCGCCCGGGCCGAGCGTTCCTCGGCCAGCAGCAGCGCCGCCTCACGGTCCAGCTCGGCGAGCAGCGCCCGTTCCCGGGCGGTCATCCCGGCCAGCTCGTCGACGGGTGGCGCCTGCCCGGCACCCAGCAGGGCGAACGCCTGCTCGACAGCCGCCGCGGCCTCCCGCCGCCGCGCGTAGGCGACCGGCTCGTAGGGCATCGGCCAGCTGAACTCCGCCGGCACGGCCAGGTCGGGGTTACGGCCCGGAGCCGGTTCCGGCGCCCAGACGGCCACCTGTCCGTGGCCCGCGGCGGCGTGCTCACGCAGCTCGGTGAGGAACACCGAGGGGCCACGCCGGGTGCGTTGGGTCGGCCCCCACCAGTGCCCGCTGCCCAGCAGCACCGACTTCGCCCGGGTGAACGCGACGTAGGCCAGTCGCCGCTCCTCCCGTTCCTGGTAGGCCCGGCAGTCGTCGGTGAAGGTCGCGAGCTCCGCCTTCGAGTCGCTGACGGCATAGGTGGGCAGCTCGGCCGCATCGCCGCGCAGCGGTGTGGGCAGCACACCGGTCGACGTCGTCCACCGGTCCCGCACGGTCAGGTCGGGAAAGACCCCCCGGCTCAGGTCCGGAACGGCCACGACCTCCCATTCGAGGCCCTTCGCCCGGTGCACGGTCATCAGCGCGACCGCGTCCGCGCCGCTCGGACCGGTGATGTCCAGGCCGCGCTCGTGCTCCCTGGCCGCCCGCAGGTAGGCGAGGAAGGAGGCGAGCGAGTTCGGCCCGTCCGGGTCGTCGAAGTCGGCGGCGGCGTCGAGGAAGGCCGCCAGGTTCTCCCGCCGGCGGGCCGCGACCGCCTTCGGGCTTGCGGAGATCTCCACATCGAGCCCGATGGTGGCGATCACCCGGTGCAGCAGGTCGAGCAGCCCGTCCCCGACGTGGACGCGCAGCGCGGCCAGCTCCGCACCGAGCTCGATCACCCGCTCCCGGCCGGCCGCGGAGATCTCCGGCCCCGGATCGGTGAGGGCGTCCGCGAGCGCGACGACATCGCAGGGGTCGATGCCGGCGACCGCCTCGGCCAGCGGGTCCGCGGCCGCCGGCCCGGCCCCGGCGTCCCCGCCGGCCGCGGCAGCCGCGGCCCCGTCCCTGGCGGCGTCGGCGGACAGCAGCTGCCGCGCCCGCCGGCCGAGCGCCGCCAGGTCCCGTGGACCGAGGCGCAGCCGCGGGCCGGTGAGCAGCCGCACCAGCGCCGCGTTCGCGATCGGGGACTCCAGCACCTCCAGGACGGTGACGACGTCCGCGATCTCAGGAAGATCCAGCAGCCCGGCCAGGCCGACCACCTCGACCGGCAGCCCGGCGGTGGTCAGCGCCGTGTGCAGGGCCCGGACGTCGGACCGGGCCCGCACCAGCACCGCCATGCTGCCGGGCCGCTCCCCCGCGGCGACCAGCTCCGCCAGCCGTTCGGCGACCCACGCGACCTCCTGCGCCCAGGTCTCGTGCAGCGCCACCAGGGTGCGCCCGGCGGCGACGACGTCCGCCCGGGGCCGCAGCTCGACGACATGGTGGCGGGCCCGCAGCGGCGCGGCCACGTCGTTGGCCAGCGCAAGCAGCCGGCCGCCGCTGCGCTGGTTCACCGACAGCCGGTACCGGGCGGCCGGCGTGCCGTCGGCGCGGGGGAAGTGCTCGGGGAAGTTGTCGAGGTTCGCGACCGAGGCACCCCGCCAGCCGTAGATCGCCTGGCAGGGGTCGCCGACCGCGGTGACGGGATGCCCGGCGCCGAACAGCCCGGCCAGCATCGTCCGCTGCGCGACGGAGGTGTCCTGGTACTCGTCGAGCAGCACCACCCCGGCCCGGCCGCGTTCGGCGACCGCCACCTCCGGGTACCGACCGGCCAGCCGGGCGGCGAAGGTGACCTGGTCACCGAAGTCGAGGACGTCGCGGGCCCGCCGGGCCACCCGGTAGTCGGCGACGAGCGCGGCGAGCTCGCGCCGGCCCCGCGCGGTCGCCGCGATCCGGCGCAGTTCCTTGCGCAGCGTCTTCGTGCCCGAACGGCGGGCCGCGTCCGCCAGCGCGGCGAGGGCCTGGTCGAACAGCCTGGCGTCGAACGCCATCAGGTCGTCCGCCGCGACGAGATGCTCGCTCATCTCGCCGTCCAGCGCGACGAGGTCCGCCACCAGGGCGGAAATCGATCGGGTGAGCGCCTCGACTCGGCCGCCGTGCGTGCGCACGACCCGGGCCGCGAGCTGGTACCGCGCGGCGGCGACGAGCATCCTCGTGTCCGGTTCGAGGCCGAGCCGCAGTGCGTGCTCGCCGACCAGCCGACCGGCGTAGGCGTGGTACGTGCTGATCGTCGGCTCGTCCGCGGCGCCGGCACCGGAACCGGGTCGGTCGCCATCGCCCTCTCCCGGCTGGCCCTCGCTCTGGCCCGAGCCCGGGCCCCGGCCGGCGTCGGCAGCCCGGCGCAGCGCCAGCCGGACCCGCCCGGCCAGCTCCGCCGCCGCCTTGTTGGTGAAGGTGAGGCCGAGCACCCGCCCCGGCTCCACCTGGCGGGTGGCCACCAGCCACACCACCCGGGCGGCCATGACGGACGTCTTGCCCGAACCGGCACCGGCGATCACCACCGCGGGCTCCAGCGGCGCGGTCGCGGCGGCGAGCTGCTCGTCGGTGTACGGGACACCGAGCAGGTCACGGAGTTCCTCGGGCTCCAGCCGGGGGCCACGGGGCTCGTCGTCGCCACCGGCGCCGGCCGCCGGGCCGAAGCCGGGCAGCGCCTGCTGCGGGCCGGAGCCGGCGAGGCTGGTCAATCGATCACCTGTTCCCCCTCCGGCCGGGCCGGGCAGGATCGACGAAACGAACACATCGTGCACGCATCGCCCGGTGTCGGCCGGAACGACTCGCTGGTGACTGTCCGGACCGCGTCCTCCATCAGATCGTCGATCCACACCCGCCCGTCGGTGGGCAGCGCCTCCTGGGCCTGCACCTCGGGTGGCGCCGGCTGCTCGTCCGGCAGCCGGGGGCCGAGGCTCTCGCCACCGGCGTCACGCCGCAGATGAACCAGCTCGGCACCGCCCGGAACCGCCGGCGGGCGGGAGCCGGCCGGAGAATCCGGGTCGGACACGGAACCGGAGTCAGGTGCGGAACCGGAGTCAGGTGCGGAGCCCGTGTCAGGCACGGAGCCTGGGTCAGGCGCCGCGCGGGAACCGGCCGCGGCCTCGTCCAGGACCCGGTCCAGCGCGCCCTCGCGCACGGCGAGCTGGTAGCTGCCGAGCTGGGCATGGGTCTGCAGATCGCGCCGGCTCGGCGCCGCGCGCCCGGTCTTGAAGTCGACGACGTGCACCCGGCCGTCGTCGTCGAGCTCGACCCGGTCGATGAAGCCACGCAGCCGGACGACCCGGCCGGCGACCTCGATGTCACACGCGAAGCGCACCTCGGAGGCCACAACCTCACGCCGCCGAGCGGCGTGCCAGTCCAGGAACCGGCGCAGCGCCTCGCGCGCCGCCGACCGTTCCTGCTCAGAACGCCAGCGCGAGTCGAACTCCAGCTGGCGCCACACGAGGTCGAGCCGGGCGTCGAGGGCGTCCATCCGGGCGGGGGTGCGCCCGCTCGACACCTCGTCGGCGAGCGCGTGCACGACCTTGCCGAAGCCCTGCGCCGCCGACGCCGGCTCGGCGGCCTGCGCCTCGTGTTCGAGGAACCAGCGCAGGCCGCAGGTCGCCAGGCCGGACAGCGACGAGCCCGACAGCGCGATCGGACCGTCCGGCGCGACGACCGGCACCGACGAGCTGGTGACATCCACCAGGCCCCACCAGCGGTTCGGATGGGCCGCGGGCACCAGCGCCCGGCCGGCACCGTCGCCGGCCGCCGCGAGCGCCGCGAGCCGGACGGCGGCCGCCGAGCGCATCGCCGCCGAGGCGTCCGGGTCGACGGTCAGCCGCCGCAGCGCGGCGACCAGCCCGACCAGGGTGAGCGGCCGCACCGAGCGGGATCGCACCTTCTCCACCTGGACGCCCAGCTCGTCGAGGAACCTGCTGGGCTGCTCCCCGTCGTCGTCGGCGCCGTCCACCGCGGTGACCACGAGACGCCGCCGCGCCCGGGTGAGCGCCACGTAGAACAGCCGCCGCTCGTCGGCGAGCAGCTCGTCGCGGGTGCGGGGCGGCCGGATCCCATCTCCGCCCCGGTGTGGTGCGTCCAGCTGTTCGGCGCCGAGCAGGCTGTGCCGCTGGCGCAGATCGGGCCAGACGCCGTCCTGCACCCCGCAGACGACGACGACCTGCCATTCCAGCCCTTTGGAGCGGTGCGCGGTGAGCAGCCGGACGGTGGCCGGGCGACCGGCCCTGGTCTCGGTGTCCGGGGCGATCTGCTGGTGGGTGAGCTCGCTGACCACCGATGCCACGCCGAACCCGGGCCCGCGGCGCTCGCCGAGGCGTTCGACCGCGTCGAAGAGCGCGACGACCGCGTCGAGGTCACGGTCCGCCGACCGGCCGGCGGCCCCGCCCGCGGCGGAGGCCCGTTCCAGCCTGGGTCCCCAGCCGCTCGCCGACCAGAGGGTCCACAGCGCGTCCTCGGGGGCGCCGCCGCGGCGCAGCTCCGCCCGCACCGTCCGCAGCAGCTGCCCGAGCCGGTGGACCGGCGCCGCCAGCTCGTCCGGGACCATCAGAAGCATCCGCCGCGGATCGGCGACCGCGGCCCGCAGCAGTTCGGCGGACGAGGCGGGCGTTCCCGGCATCCGGGCCGCACCCGCGGGCTCATCCCCGTCGTCAGGCGACGGGACGTCGTCCTGGGCCGGTGCGTCGTCGCCTGATCCGTCGTCGGCTGCCGCGTCGTCGGCTGCCACGTCGTCGGCTGCCGCGTCGTCGGCTGCCGCGTCGTCGGCTGCCACGTCCTGGGCCGGTACGTCGTCCTGGGCCGGGCCGTCGGTCCGGGCCGGTGAGACCGCCGTGGCCGCGTCGAGGGCCCGCAGCTCACGGCCGAGCGCGCGCAGGCCGGCCGGGTCGGCCCCGCCCAGCGGTGAGGTGAGCAGCGCGCGCGCCGTCTCCGGGGTGAGGTGGCGGGACGGGTCGTCCGCGCACCGCAGCGCCGTCAGCAGCAGCTCGGCGGCCGGCTCCCGCGCCACGGGCAGCTCGCCACCGCCGACACTCACCGGGACCCCGGACGCCGTCAGTACCCGGCGCAGCACGCCGAGGCCCGCCGTCGAGCGGACCAGGACAGCCATGTCGGCCCAGCCGACCCCGTTCTCCAGGTGCTCGCGGCGCAGCAGGTCGGCGATGGCCTCGGCCTCGGCACCGGCCGTCGGATACGTGCGGACCGAGACCTGGCCGGGCCCCGCCACGCCGTCCGCCGGGACGAGATCCCGATGCGCGCGGACATACCGGACGGGCAGACCGGCCGACGGGAGCCGGGCCGCCACCCGCCGGCTCGCGGCGAGCGGGGCCGGGGCCATCCGGCGGCACCGGCGCAGCGCGGTGACCGGTGCCGGTGATCCGTCCCGGCTCGGGAAGCGGGCCGGGAAGTCGAGCAGGCCCCGCACCTGGGCCCCGCGGAACGCGTAGATCGCCTGGTCGGGGTCGCCGAAGACCACCAGGTCCCCGCCGCCACCGGCGACCGCGGCGAGCAGCCGCTCCTGCGCCGGGTCGGTGTCCTGGTACTCGTCGACGAAGACCGCCTGGTAGCGCTGGCGCAGGCTCGCGAGCACCGGCTGTTGCGCGGTGAGGTTGGCCGCGCTGTGCACGAGGTCGGCGTAGTCGATCGCGCCCTCGGCGCCGAGGGCGTCGAGATAGTCGCCGTAGAACTCGGCGACGGCCTTCCAGTCGGTGCGCCCGACCCGCCGGGCGATCCGGGCCAGTGCCGGCGGGTCGACGCCGATCTCCCTGGCCCGGGCCATCAGCATCCGGACCTCCTCGGCGAAACCGCGGGTGCCCAGCGCCCCGGCCAGGGCATCGGGCCAGGCCGGACGGCCGAGCTCACGGGACCCTTCGAGCAGGTCGCGCAGGCGGGCGTCCTGCTCCGGGCCGGACAGCAGCCGCGGCCCCCCGGACGCGGTGTCTGCCCCGTACACCCTCAGCAGCGCCAGGCACCAGGCGTGGAACGTCCACGCCGCCGGGCCGACGGCCCCCGCCCCGAGCCGAACGGCGAGCCGCTCGCGCAGGTGACGGGCCGCCCGCCGGCTGAACGTGAGGACCAGCAGCGACGCGGGATCAGCGCCCGCCTCAACCCGCCGGGCCACCGCCTCGACGAGCGTTGTGGTCTTTCCCGTGCCCGGCCCGGCCAGGACCAGAAGTGGGCCTCCGGCGTGTCCGACCACCTCGGCCTGCGCAGCATCCAACACGATGGGTGACACCATCGGTGCGGGCGGTGCCACCAGGCGAAACGGTCGCCGCAGCGGCTGGCGGGCGGTAGACGGAACACGGACCACACAGCACAGCTCATCACGACAGCCCGTCAAGATCGTCAACGCCTGGCGTAGGCGATCGACGCTGCGCCGCACGGAGTCTCGTAGGACCGACGCAGGACCCTTGGAGCAGCACAAGATGAACACGAATTGCACCAAAGGTGTCGGTATGGGTGCAGCACACGGACAGTCCGTGGCACCGTCAGTCGTTATGAGCAATACCAGGATCCAGCCTGATCAAGGCGTCCGTTCCGGGCCCGGCGCCCTGCCCGTGGACGACCCCGAGCCGGAATCCGCACCAGGTCCCAGGCCGGGAACCGGACCTGCTCCGGGCACGGAGCGCGGAGATCTGGCCGGCCGGGTCGCATTCGTCACCGGCGCGGGATCCGGCATCGGCGCCGCCTGCGCGCGCCGGCTCTCCGCCGCCGGCGCCTACGTGGTCCTCGCCGACCGGGACGGCGACGCGGCGAAGGAGGTCGCCGCGCAGATCGAGGCGGCCGGCGGCGACACGCTGGTGACCGTCGTCGACGTCACCGATCCCGAGGCGGTGGCGGGAGCCGTGCAGACCGCGTTCGAGCTGCAGGGGCGGCTGGACCTGGCGGTCAACAACGCCGGGGTGGTGACCGACCGGGCGCCGCTGGAGGACGTCCCGCTGGCCGACTGGGACAAGGTGATCGCCGTGAACCTGTCCGGAGTCTTCTACAGCATGCGGGCGGAGATCCCGGCGATGCTCGCCAGCGGCGGCGGCTCGATCGTGAACATGGCGTCCGTCCTGGGCACCGTCGGCCTGCCCGGCACACCCGCGTACGTCGCCGCGAAGCACGGCGTGATCGGCCTGACCAAGGCCGCCGCGCTGGACAACGCGACCCGGGGCATCCGCGTCAACGCGGTGGCTCCGGGCTTCATCGACACCGCGATGGTCCGCGGGCAGCGCGGCGCGCGTTTCTTCCAGCCGACCAACCGGCTGGGCACCGCCGACGAGGTGGCCGAGGTCGTGAACTTCCTGCTCTCGGACCGGGCCTCACTGGTGACCGGCAGCGTCTACTCCGCGGACGGCGGGTTCACCGCCCGCTGAGACCCGGTCCTGCCGAGATCCGGTCCCGCCGAGGATCCGTCCCAGCGGGCCGACCGCAGATCGACGCGGTCACCGGCGGGCCGCAGCGGGGTGCCGTCCGCGCGCAGCCGGCGCAGGGCCTCCACCGGCGCGGCCGGGTTCGGCTCCCCGGAGGACCTGATCACCCGATGCCACGGGACGTCCTCCTCGCCGCCGTGGCGCGCGAGCACCGCGCCGACGGTCCGCCCGCTGCCGGCGCCGACGTACTCCGCGATGTCGCCGTAGGTCATCACCTTGCCGACGGGGATGCTGGCGACCACGTCGAGCACCGCGACGGCATAGGGGGTCAGGCCGGGCCCGCCCAGAAGCCTGTGTTCGGGCACCGGCCCGGCCTCCCGATCGAATGTGTCACGAGCTGCTCAGGAGCGGCGACGGCATCGCGCCGGGACCGACGTCGTCGGGGCCTGCACCCCGACGACGTCCGGCGCCGCTGCGCTAGTAGACGGGCAGCGTCTTGTCCACCTGGGTCGCCCAGGCGGTCACCCCGCCCTGGACGTGCACCGCGGACGAGAAACCGGCGGCCTTGAGGGTCGCCAGCGCCTCGGCGGAGCGCACCCCGCTCTTGCAGTAGACGACGACCCGCCGGTCCTGCGGCAGCTCCGCCAGGTGCGCCGGCAGGTCACCCTTGGGGATCAGCCGCGCGCCGGGGATCCGCACGATCTCCCACTCCGCGGGCTCCCGGACGTCGACGAGCTCGATCGGCTCCCCGCCGTCCAGGATGCCCTTGAGCTCGGCCGCGGTGATCGTCGAGCCGGAGGCGGCCTGCTGGGCCTCCTCCGAGACGACGCCGCAGAACGCCTCGTAGTCGATGAGCTCCGTGATGGAGGGGTTCTTTCCGCACAGCGGGCACTCCGGGTCCTTGCGGACCTTGATGGAGCGGTAGGTCATCTCCAGGGCGTCGTAGACCATCAGCCGGCCGACGAGCGGCTCGCCGATCCCGGTCAGCAGCTTGATGGCCTCCGTGGTCTGGATCGACCCGATCGACGCGCACAGCACGCCGAGCACACCGCCCTCCGCGCACGACGGCACCATGCCGGGCGGCGGCGGCTCCGGGTAGAGGCAGCGGTAGCAGGGGCCGTGCTCGGCCCAGAAGACACTCGCCTGGCCGTCGAACCGGTAGATGGAACCCCAGACGTACGGCTTGCCGAGCAGCACGCAGGCGTCGTTGACCAGGTAGCGGGTCGCGAAGTTGTCCGTGCCGTCGACGATCAGGTCGTACTGGCTGAAGATCTCCTTGACGTTGGAGGTGTCCAGCCTGGTCTCGTGGATCACGACGTTCACGTACGGGTTGATCTCACGAACGGCGTCCCGCGCGGACTCGGCCTTGCTCCGGCCGACGTCGGACTGCCCATGGATGATCTGCCGCTGCAGGTTCGACTCGTCCACGACGTCGAACTCCACAATGCCCAACGTGCCGACACCGGCCGCGGCCAGGTACATCAGTGTCGGCGAGCCCAGGCCACCCGCGCCCACGGCGAGCACCCGGGCGTTCCTGAGCCGCTTCTGCCCGTCCATCGCGACGTCCGGAATGATCAGATGCCGCGAGTACCTGCGGACCTCGTCGACGGTCAGCCCCTCGGCGGGGGAGACCAGGGGCGGTAGTGACACGTTGCTCCTCGCCTTCTCAGTGGGCCGTTCCATCTCACGTCCCAGGGCCGGGGAAGCCGAGGGCCCGGGTCGACGATGGAAGACGCCCAGTGTTCCCACCCGACGATGCCACAGCCGCCGGTGCCGGCAGCCGCGATCGACGGTTCGCGTGCCCTCCCGCACGACCACGCCCGCAGGCGGGTCGCCCGGAATTCTCCACCATGGTGCAGCGCATCCCCCGGCTCCGCTGTTCCCGATGTCGCACATCACCGGGAAGTGGCTCGCGCGACAGCGGACCGGCCCGCGGCAAGGCACACACCAGGCGGAACGGGACGGCCGAACGGACGGCCGAGGGCGCGGGACACCCAGCGGGGGCGGTCAGGCGGAACGGCGCGTCGGCCCGCGGTCGGTGTCCTCCTGGGCAGCGTCGCGGGTGCGCCGCCGTGTTCCCACGGTGGCCTTCGCGCCCGTCGTGGTCTTGGCGCCCGTCGTGGTCTTCCCGGTTCCCTCCGTCACCTTCGTGACCTTCGCCGTCTTCGCGGTTCCCGTTGTGGCCTTCCCACCGGTCGGGCTCTTCGTGCCCGCCTTCGCGCCCGGGCTCTTCTGTGCCCCACGTGCCCGCGCCGTCGCCCCGTCGAGCGCACCGGATTCGGCGCCGTCCCCGCGCCCCTCCCGGGCCGCCTCGATGCTCGCCCGCAACGCCGCCATGAGGTCACCCGCGGGTGCCCCCGCGGCCTCGCCGGTGGCGGGGGCGACGACCTCCCGCCCGGCGATCTTGGCATCGATCACGGCCTGCAGGGCCTCGCGGTAGCCGTCGGAGAACTTCGTCGGGTCGAAATCCGCGGCCAGGGTCTCGATCAACGAGCCCGCCATGGCCAGCTCCTGCGAACGGACGTCGACCTCCTCGGCCAGGAAGTCGAAGTCCGGTTCGCGCACCTCGTCCGGCCAGAGCATCGTCTCCAGGACGAACACCTCGTCGCGGACCCGCAGGGTGGCGAGCTGCTCACGCTGGCGCAGCGCGACCTTCACCAGCGCGACCCGCCCGGAGCCGGCAAGCGCGTCCCGCAGCAGCACGTAGGGCTTCAGACCCGGGCGGTCCGGCTCCAGGTAGTAGCTCTTCGCGAAGTAGATCGGATCGACCTGGTCGAGAGGCACGAACTCCAGCACATCGATCGAGCGGGACGTCGTCAGCGGCAGGCTCGCGAAGTCCTCGTCGGTGAGCACCACCGTCTCACCGTCGGGCAGCTCGTAGCCCTTGGCGATGTCCGCGTAGGGAACCTCCTCGCCATCGCTCTCGGCCACCCGGCGATACCGGATTCGCACCCCGTCCGAGCGTCTGACCTGGTGGAACGAAACATCCCGCTCCTGGGTCGCCGAATAGAGCCGGACCGGGATCGACACCAGACCGAAGGAGATCGCACCCTTCCAGATCGAACGCATGTTCACTCCCCAACTCGAGTCAACACAATGGTGTGCCACTGGAAGACCACCGGAAAGTCGATCCGGGTCGCGTGCGGACCAGTCCAACCAGCGCCGAGTCGGGTGCGTCGATGGCGGGTATCGGTGCCAGGCGGCCGGAATGCCGCACCGGAGGTGACGAGCGGCCCTGGCAGGCGGCGAGCAGCGAGCCACCCGGCGGAGCCGAGCCACCTCCGGCGGCAGCGGCAAGCGATGCAGCGGCAAGCGATGAGGGGAGCGCCTGATGAGTTCACCGACCGAGCAGCTTCTGGAGGTCCCGGACGCCGATGCCGCCGAGCAGTCCCGCGAGCTACGCCCAGCGGATGGCGCGGACACTCCGACGGCCGACGGGCCCCGGGTGACCCGCCCCGCCGAGGCCGACGAGTTCGACACCGTCGAGCAGAACCTCGTCGTCGACCAGGACGACGAGGAGGAATACCGCTAGGCCGGTCGAGCCGGTCGAGCCGGTCATCCAGGGCCGAGGGCGCCAACGCGGGTACTGTTGGCGAGATGTCGACGTGGCTGGGCACCGACGGCCACCGTGTAGTCGGCGAACGGTGTGGTCGACCAACGTCGGTGATCAGTCAGGAGGTGCGCGGGTGACAGCCGAGCCTGCGGCGCCACAGTCGCGTCCGGGTCGCACCCCCCGGCTTCCCCGAAGCGCGCGCCGGTTCCAGCTCCTGGGCGCGGCCCGGGAGGTGTTCGTCGCCCACGGGTACCACGCCGCGGCGATGGATGAGATCGCCGAGCGGGCCGGGGTCAGCAAGCCCGTTCTCTACCAGCATTTTCCCGGCAAGCTCGACCTTTACCTGGCACTGGTCGACGAGCACACGGAACGGCTGGTCTCGGCGGTGCGCGCCGCGCTGGCCTCTACGACTGACAACCACGTGCGCGTCGAGCGGTCCGTCCGGGCCTATTTCGACTTCGTCAACGACCCCAGCGGTGCGCACCAGCTCGTCCTGGAGTCGGACCTGCGCAGCGAGCCCGCCGTCCGGCAGCGGGTGGAGGACAGCTTCGCGCAGTGCGTGCGCGCGATCGCGGCGACCATCGTCGTGGACACCGGCCTCACCCAGGACGAGGCCGATCTGCTGGCGGTCGGGCTGGTCGGCCAGGCCGAGTCGGGCGCACGCTGGTGGCTGCAGCGCGGCGCCACGATCCCCAAGGAACGCGCCGTGGAGCAGCTGGTGGAGCTGGCCTGGCGGGGAATCGCCGGCTACCCCCGCCAGACGCCCTACGGCGAGGCGGGCGAGACCCCCGTCGAGACCACGCCGGTCGAGGTCGAGGCAGCCGAGCCGGCCTGATCGCGCGGGATGCGCCGACCACACGGGACGCTCCGACCACACGGGATGATCCTGCGCGCCGCGGCGACCGGCCGCGTTCGGCGTGTGCCCGGAGCCGGCGTGTGCCCGGAGCGAACAGCGGGCCACCAAGCCCGCCCGGCGGCCCGTAGGCCATAGTGTGGGCGCTGATCGTCCCGTCGGCGGCGCTCGCCGTCACGGAGAACGCCCCCAGCCAAACTCGACCACGCGGAGGTCATCGAGTGGAGGTCAAGATCGGGATCAAGCACGTCGCCCGCGAGCTGGTACTGGAGAGCACCCAGTCACCAGAGGCGGTCGCGTCGCTGATCAGCGAGGCGGTCGGTGGCAAGACCGGACTTCTCACCCTCGTGGACGAGAAGGGGCGCCGGGTCGTCGTCCCGGTGGACGCGCTCGCCTACGTCGAGATCGCGGAGTCCGAGGCCCGCCGGGTCGGTTTCGGCACCAGCTGACAAGCTGAACGGGTGCCGGCTGGCCCGCTGGAGAAGCGGGCACC
Organism: Frankia sp. R43; assembly: GCF_001306465.1. NCBI lineage: Bacteria > Bacillati > Actinomycetota > Actinomycetes > Frankiales > Frankiaceae > Frankia > Frankia sp. R43. The sequence goes on from NZ_LFCW01000001.1 coordinate 1,783,462, forward strand.
AGCCGGCACCGGCACCGTGTGGTCAGAGGTTCGGGTGGTCCCGAGGACAGGGCCCCCGCCCAGCCCGCACCGCGCGTTCGAAGGTCGAAGAGTTGAGGATGTTGGTCGTTCTGGCGACCAACATCCTCAGATCCTGCCCGGCAGCGGCCGGAAGCCGGCGCGCTTCCGCCGGAAGCCGGCGCTTCAGGCGGAGAGGCCGAGGGCGGCCATGCGCTGGCGGTGTGCTGCCATGATGCGGTTGAAGATCTCGGCGATCTCCTCCAGATCTCCCACACCGGCGAGCAGGCCGGTGAGCGCGTCCCGGTCGGCCGCGACCCGCTGCGCCTGGGTCAGTGCCTCCCCGACCAGGCGACGGGCCCACAGCGCGAGCCGGCCCGCCATCACCGGGTTGCTGGCGATGGCGGCACGTACCCGTTCGACGGCGAAGGCCGCATGGCCGGTGTCGGCGAGCACGCTCAGGACCAGCGACCGTGGCTCGGGCTCGAGCCGACCGGCGATCTCCCGGTAGAAATCGGCGGCGATGTTGTCCCCGACGTAGGCCTTTACGAGGCTCTCCAGCCAGTCCGACGGCGCGGTGAGGTTGTGGAACGCCGTCAGCGCGGACACGAACGGTGCCATCGCCTGCTCGAGGTCCACCCCGAGCCGATGGAGCTCGTTCCCGATGGCCTCGAAATGCGCGAACTCGGCCGCCGCCATCCGACCGAGCTCGATCTTGTCGGCCAGCGTCGGAGCCATGCGGGCGTCCGTCGCCATCCGCTCGAACGCGGTCAGCTCACCGAAGGCGAGCAGGCCCAGCAGGTCGACCAGAGCAGGGTCCGCGCCTCCCGGCGCGACCGGCTCGCCGGCGGGCCCAGGCGAGTCGGCGGTAGGAGTTCCGAGGTGGGTCTGCGAAGTCTGGGCCACGGCGTGATTCTGGCACTTCCCGGCGATCGCGCCGGTGCGCACGTGCGGGCTGGACGTCCCGCGTGACGGGCGAGCACCACGTGCGCCAACATGCGCCCACGTGCCCGCATGTGCCCCGGCCACGTGACCGCGGCCCGGCGGGCCGGTGGGTCGGTGGGCCGCCCTCACGTCCCCTCGGCCAGGTTGACCTGCCAAACCGACCGTAATGTCGCATTTCGATCGTCATGAGCTGATGTGTCGTTGGCATGAAGGTGGGATGTCGGCAGGCCGACGACAGAAGTCCCGCGAGGTGTCGGGCACGTTGCCGAGCAGGGGGTGGCGACAGCGGAACCGGTGCCGCGTGGCGTCTGTGGGCACGAATTCCGACGACGGCCAGCGCCGCCACGCACAGATCAGCGAACAGACAGAACGAGAACATTGCAATATCACACCCACGCAGGGCGGGACCCGGGTTATCCTTGGCTCAGCCGGTGGTCATCACACCACCCAGCCATCAGGCCGCTGTTCGACTGACGCCGCCCCGGGAATCGGGCCGCTGGCGCCGCGCGGCATATCGCGAGCGGGTTCAGCGTAGGACACCGCTCAGAGCAGACCAGGAGCGTCCCGCTGTCCGTCACAAACACACCATCGTCCGACATCGAAGCCACCAGCAACACCGAGCCCACCGGTAACACCGAGCCCACAGCCAGCGCAGAGCTCGCCACCAGCACAGAGCCCACCAGCGAAGCCGCAGCAGCCGCCGCCGTGGGTGACGTCCCCGCGCAGGAGCGACCCGAGGCCCCGTTGTTCGCCGAGATCGGCGTCCGGCCCGAGACCGTCGCCGCGCTCGCGGAGGTCGGCATCGTCCGGCCGTTCGCGATCCAGGAACTCACGCTCCCGCTGGCGCTCGCCCGCACCGACATCATCGGCCAGGCACGGACCGGAACAGGCAAGACCCTCGCCTTCGGCATCCCCGTCGTCCAGGTCGTGCAGGCCCAGGACGAAGGCGCCGACGGCCACCCGCAGGCCCTCGTCGTCGTCCCGACCCGCGAGCTGTGCGTCCAGGTCACGGCGGACATCGCCCGCGCCGGCCTCGGCCGCGGGCTGCGCGTGCTGTCGGTCTACGGCGGCCGCGCCTACGAGCCCCAGCTCAGCGCCCTGCGCGCCGGCGTGGACATCGTCGTCGGCACACCGGGCCGGCTGCTCGACCTCGCCCGTCAGAAGGCGCTCGACCTCTCCCAGGTGCGCACCCTCATCCTCGACGAGGCCGACGAGATGCTCGACCTCGGCTTCCTGCCGGACGTCGAGCGCATCATCGCGTTCCTCCCCGAGCAGCGGCACACGATGCTGTTCTCCGCGACGATGCCCGGGCCGGTGATCGGGCTGGCCCGCCGGTTCATGAGCCGGCCGGTGCACGTCCGCGCCGAGCAGCCGGACGAGGGCCGCACCGTACCGAACACCCAGCAGCACGTCTTCCGCGCCCACGCGCTGGACAAGATGGAGGTCCTCGCCCGGGTCCTGCAGGCGACGGACCGGGGCCTGGCCATGGTGTTCGTCCGTACCCGGCGCACCGCGGACAAGGTCGCCGACGACCTGGCCCGCCGGGGCTTCGCCGCGGCGGCCGTCCACGGCGACCTCGGCCAGGGCCAGCGTGAGCAGGCCCTGCGCGCGTTCCGCGGCGGCAAGGTCGACGTGCTGGTCGCCACCGATGTGGCGGCCCGCGGGATCGACGTCGGTGGCGTCACCCACGTGGTGAACTACCAGTGCCCCGAGGACGAGAACGTCTACCTGCACCGGATCGGCCGGACCGGCCGCGCCGGCGGCAGCGGCGTCGCGATCACCTTCGTGGACTGGGACGACCTGCCCCGGTGGACGTTGGTCAACAAGGCACTCGCACTGCCGTTCCAGGAGCCGCTGGAGACCTACTCCACCTCGCCGCACCTTTTCGAGCTGCTGGCCATCCCGGCCGACGTGAAGGGTTCGCTGCCGCACTCCGCGCGCACCCGGGCAGGGCTGGCCGCGGAGGAGGTCGAGGATCTCGGCGGCGGCGGCCGGCGCGGTACCCGCCAGCGCACCCGTGAGCGTGACCAGGAGGAGAAGGCCGTTCGCCCGGCGCGTACCCGGGTGCGGCAGCGCACCCGCGGTGCGGGCGCGGCTGCGGCCGCCACCGGGCTGACCGTCGCCGGCGAGGCCGACGCCGTCGAGGGCACCGATCCGGCCCCCGTGAGCGACGTCGACGTCGACACCAACGGTGCCGGGCTCGCCGGTCGGGCGGCGACCGTCACCGCGGTCCGGGTCCTGGGCGGCGACAGCGAGGACGGTGCCGGCGAGCTGACCGCCACCGACTCCACCGACGAGCCCGCGCGGCGGCGTCGGCGACGCCGTGGTGGCCGGGGCCGCGGCACCGGCAGCGTTCGCGACGCCGGGGCCGAGTCGGGCGGCGACGGCGACGAGGACTCCGCCGCGGAAACCCACGCCCGCCGCGCCGAGTCAGCCTGAGGCGGGTCGCGTCAGCCTCAGGTAGGTCGAATCGGTCTGTCGAAATCGGTGTCGAAATCGGTCTGTCGGAGCGTCTGAGGCAGGTCGAGACAAGCCAGGGTCGAGACAGGTCAGGGTCGAGACGGGTCAGGGTCGAGACGGGTCAGGGTCGGGTGCGCAGCGCCAGCCTGACCCAGCTCGGCCGCCCGCAGGCCGGGCAGCGCAGCAGCGACGGATGCCGGCGCGGGAGCGGAAGGTGCACGCTCGGCGTCAGCACCCACAGCGCCCGCCGCAGGCTGACCGTGCTCGTCCGGCCGCAGCGGGAGCAGTCGACCGTGAGAACGGCGCTGCGGTTCCCCGGCGGACGCACCCCGCTGTAGAGGGCCCGCTTGCCCTGCGCGTCCCGGCCGGTCGACGCTCCGGGTGTGCTCACGCCGGCGACCTGGACCGACCTGGGGGCACCGGGGCTCGCGGGCGTCCCGGGTGGCCCGGGTGGCCCGGTGGCGCGCTCCCGGTTCGTGGGACGTCCCGTGTTCTCGTCCGGGCCGCCTGTTCCGGTGCGGGGACGCAACCGGTCGAAGCCCGCCGACGCGTTCGAGCTCACACCGCTCCTGACACCGCGGCACCGGGCATCACGGCTGCCGGCGTCACGACTGCCGGCATCACGACTGCCGGCATTGCGGCTTCCGGCATCACAGCTTCCGAGAGCACTGCCTGAACCGGTGCGGGCGTCGCCAGCCGCGGCGCGCTTCGCGGCGCACCGCCCGCTTCGCCTTCGCCGCCCGCACGTCCACGCGACGCCCCTCGCCCGGTGGCCTGGGTACCGGCGGACGGCTTCGCGGCCCCATCGGTCCCCGCACCCCCACCCCCACCCGCGATCGCACGGGCGTGTGCGCGATAGGCCTCGGCGCCCTTCGAACGGCCGGCGGTGGTGAGGATCGACCGCCCCAGGCCCGGCGCCTCGGCGAACCGCACCGACCGGGCGATCGGCGGATCCAGGATCGTGACCTGATAGCGGGTCTCCACGTCGAGGACGACCGCCCGGCTGTGCGCGGTGCGCCCGTCGAACAGGGTGGGCAGCACCCCGCGGACCCGCAGCCGCGGGTTGGTGAGCCGCTGGACGTCCGCGACGGTGTCGAGGAGCTGGCCCACGCCGCGGTGGGAGAGCGTCTCGCACTGCAGCGGGATGACGACCTCGTCCGCGGCGGTCAGCCCGTTGATGGTGAGGACCCCGAGCGAGGGCGGGCAGTCCACCAGCACGAAGTCGTACTCGGCGGCGATCTCCCCCAGTGCCAGCCGCAGCGCATGCTCGCGCCCGGTCCGGGAGAGCAGGATGGCCTCGCAGCCGGCCAGCTCGATGGTGGCCGGCAGCAGGTCGCTTCCGTCCGGGGTCGAGCGGATGACGATGCCCGGTGGCAGCCTCCCGAGCAGCACGTCGTGGACGGAAAGCTCCAGCGTGTCCGGGTCGAGGCCGAGGGAGAACGTCAGGCAGGCCTGCGGGTCGAGGTCCACCAGCAGGACGCGCCGCCCCAGCTCGCTCAACGCGGCGCCGAGGCTGGCGACCGAGGTCGTCTTCGCGACGCCACCCTTCTGGTTGGCTACAGCAAGGACCCGGGCCACATCGATCAGTGTGACAACTGAAACCGACTGATCACAACACTATCTGTGACTGAATCTCTCGCGTACATCAGCTGGCGGGACAAACCAGCCCAGGACGGGCGCACCGGCGGGCACCCGATCTGACATGTCGGGCGTACCACGCCGCGGCCCGTGTTGCCGGCATCCCGGACGGGCAGGACCGTTCCCGGCACCGCCGAGCACCGGAGCTGACCTGCAGGCACCGAGACACCGGACCTGACGGCACCCGGCACCATGCACCACACGGCACGCACCACGCGGCACGCACCCCACAGGCACCACGCGACACACAGGCACCACGCGGCACACGGCCGACCCGAGGGAGCGACCAGCATGCTTGAGGCCGCCGGCTACCTGTTCGTGGCCGTGCTCCTGATCGCCGGCAACGCCCTGTTCGTCGCGGCCGAGTTCGCGCTGGTCGCCGTCGAGCCGCATCAGCTCCAGCAGGCCGTCGACGCGGGTGAGCGCCGGGACCGTACCGTGCTGCACGCCGTGCGGTCGCTGTCGTTCCAGCTCTCCGGCGCACAGCTGGGTATCACCGTGACCTCGCTGGCCGTGGGCTACCTCGCCGAGCCCGCGATCGCGACCCTGCTGCGGCCGCCGCTGGCCGCGATCGGGATCGGCCCGTCGCCGCGCGGGGTGACGGCGATCGTGCTGGCGCTGGTCCTGGCGACCGTGACGCAGATGGTCTTCGGCGAGCTGGTGCCGAAGAACTGGGCCATCTCCGAGCCGGTGCGGGTCGCCCGCGCCGTCGCGCCGGCTCAGGTGCTGTTCTCGCGGGTGTTCCGGCCACTGATCAGTGTCCTCAACGGCGCCGCGAACGCCCTGGTCCGGGCGGTCGGCGTCGAGCCCCAGGACGAGCTTCGCGCCGGGCGCTCGTCCGCCGAGCTCGACTCGATCGTGACATCGTCGGCCGAGCATGGCACCCTGCCCACCACCACCGCCGCGTTGCTGAGCCGGTCGCTGCGCTTCGGTGACCGCCACGCGTCGGACGTCATGACCCCACGGGTGCGGGCCGTGCTGGTCGACGTGGACACCTCCCTGACGGATCTGCTGGCGCTGGCCGAGCGGACCGGCCTGTCCCGCTTCCCCGTGCTGCGGGCCGCGCCACCGGCCGCCCCGGCCGCCGATGAGGTGGTCGGCATCGTGCACGTGAAGGACGCGTTCCGGGCACCACCCCCCGAACGGGGGATGCGCCGGGTGGCGGAGTTCATGAGCGACCCGCTGCTGGTTCCCGCCTCGCTGCACTGCGAGGTGCTGCTGCACCGCCTGCGCCGCCATGGTCTGCAGCTCGCCGTCGTGATCGACGAGTACGGCGGGCTGGACGGCATCGTGACGATGGAGGATCTCGTCGAGGAGCTCGTCGGCGAGGTCGCCGACGAGTACGACCGACCAGCCGCACCGGACGTCGTCGCGCTCGGCCCGGGGCAGTGGCTGCTCTCCGGCCTGCTCCGCCTGGACGAGGTCCGGGAGCACACCGGAGTCGACCTGCCCAGCGGGCCGTACGAAACCGTCGGCGGTCTCATGCTGGCCCGGCTCGGACGTCTCGGGCAGCAGCACGACGTCGTCCGGGTCGACGGGCACGAGCTTGTCGTGGTGTCGATCGACGGCCGCCGGATCAACCGGATCCGCCTCGTCGCGGCGGCGGACGACCGATGAGCCTTCTGCATCTCACGGGGCACGGTCAGGACCGCCGCAGGTCCGAGTCGACGACGGAGAAGGCTCGATGAACCTTCTCGCCTTTCCGGCTGGTCTGCTGCTGCTGGCCGGGAACGCCTTCTTCGTCGGCGCCGAGTTCGCTTTGATCTCGGCGCGGCGCGACCGCGTCGAGCCGACGGCCCAGCGCGGCGACCGACGCTCGCAGGCCGTCCTGGCCCATCTGGAGCATCTCTCCCCGCTGCTGGCGGCCACCCAGCTGGGCATCACGGTGTGCTCGCTGGCGCTGGGCGCGGTCACCGAACCCGCCGTCGCCCACCTGTTGGCCTCGGGCCTGGACGCGGCCGGAGTCCCCCACGACGCCCAGCACGTGATCGCGTTCGTGATCGCCCTGGGCATCGTGGCGTCGCTGCACATGGTGCTCGGCGAGATGGTGCCGAAGAACCTCGCCATCGCCGGCCCCGAACGAGCCGCCCGCTGGCTGGGCCCACCGCTGTTCGCCTTCGCCCGCCTGGTCCGGCCGTTCATCCTGTTCCTGAACGCGTTCGCGAACACGGTCCTGCGGCTGCTGCGGGTCACCCCGTCGGACGAGCTGACGTCCGCCTACACACCCTCGGAGCTCGGGGCGCTGATCGGCCAGTCGCGGCAGGAAGGGCTGCTGCACAAGGGCGAGCACGAACTGCTGACCCACGCGCTGGAGCTGTCGGTACGCACGGCGCGCACGGTGCTGGTCCCGAGCGCGGACATCGTCACCGTGCCCTGGACGGTGACGGCCACCGAGCTGGAGAGGTTCGTCGCCGAGACCGGCTTCTCCCGGTTCCCCGTCCGTGCCCCGGCGGCCGGGCCCGGCCGGGAACAGGGCACGACCGCGGAACTGGCCGGGTTCCTGCATGCGAAGGACGTCCTGGGGATCCCCGAGGACGCCCGGGACGAGCCGCTCGTGCCGCGGCGGCTTCGGCCCATGGTGCGGATTCCCGTGGACCTGCGCCTCGACGAGGTGCTCCGCCTCATGCAGCGGACGAAGAGCCACCTGGGCCGCGCGGTGGACGCGGCGGGCAGCACCCTCGGCGTCGTCGCCATGGAGGACGTCGTGGAGGAGTTCGTCGGCGAGGTGGAGGACGCGAGCCACCGCGGTGCCGCCGACAGCCGGTCCTGAGGCATCGGTCCCCGGGCCCCACGCCCCTGGCGGTCCGTGTCCACCCGGCCGGTCGCCTGGCAATCCGCAAGAGTGAAGGATCTTGGTCGTTCTGACGACCAGAATCCTTCACTCTTCGGAGTCGCCCCACCGGGCCGCGATCAAGATCCTCAGTTTTTGCCCGGCAGCGAAGCCAACCCGGCGTTCAGGATTCCGTTGCACGCTCCGAGCACCGAGCACCGAGCACCGAGCACCGAGCACCGAGCACCGAGCCAGGTTCGAACACCCCAGGCAGAGGGCTGCCCGCGCCGCCCGTCGCCCGCCACGCGCACAGGACTGACGGCGCGGGCCGCGCCACGAGGACGTGGTCAGCCGGCGGCCGGCGCCGCGCTCTGGACGACCTCAAAAGACCACAGAGTCGCACCGGAGGCGGCTGGCCCACCGTGACCACCCGGTGCGCCGGCCGGCGCACCCGCGGGCGCACCGGAGGGGGCGCCCCCGGGATGGCCATGGGCTGGCGGCGCGGTCTGCGCGCCGGCGGCCCGGTGCCCCTCGCTGAAGGCCATCGAGGACTGCCACTTCTGGAAGTCATCCTCGCTGCGCCACCGGGTGTAGACCAGGTAGGTGTCGGTCCCCTCCAGCGGACGCAGAAGCTCGAACCACTCGAACCCGTCTGCCTTCTCGACCATCCCGGCCCGGCCGGCGAACCTCGCTTCGAGGGTCTCCCGCATCGCCGGGGGAACCGTCAGCACATTGATCTTCACGACACTCATGCCCGCAACGGTAATGCGGGACGTCCCGGAGTGACGTCGTCATCCCCACCGGTGGCTCATGCCGTACAGTCGGCCGGCGTGTCCCGTCTTCCCCGTCTGGCCGTGGTCCTCGGCGTCGGCGCCGCAGCTGACGATCCGGCGGTGTATGGGGCCGCCGGCGCGGCCGCGCTCATCGCCCTCACCGAAGGCGGGCTGGAACCGATCATGGTGCTCGCCTCCAGTGGCGGTGGCAGTGCCGGCGACCTGGCAGCCCGCGCGGCCGAGCGGTCGCTGGCCGGGTTCGGGCTGGTCGACCGGCTCACCCGCCTGCCCGGCCCGCTCGCCGTGGGCCCCGTGCCCGCCGATGGTGGCCCGCGCCGCTCGTTCACGCTGTCAGGCGCCGGCCCGCAGCACGACGGGGACGGCGCGACGGCCCTCGCGCATCAGGACGCGGTCGTGTTCGTCAGCACGCCCGACCTGCTCGGCAGGACCGGCCTGGCCGGCGTGTCCGACCTGGCCGGCGTGTCCGACCTGGCCGGCGTGTCCGACCTGGCCGGCGCTTCTGACCTGGCCGGCGCGCCCGGCGCCGCGGCGGCGACCACGGGTGAGAGCGCACCGCCGGTGGCCTGGCGCGACGATCCGTCGTCGCCGGCGGCCCCGGGTCGATGGGGCGAGATCCACTTCTTCGGCGGGGTCTTCCACATCGAGCTCGAAGGCCTGTTCAAGGTCTCCGCCGACCCGGACCTGGCCGGCCCGCAGGGCCGGTGGATCGGCGAGTACCTGCGCGGGCGCTACCTGCTCCCGGCGCGCTCGGACATGGTGCGCGATCCGGCGCGGTTCGGCGGGCGGCTCCGGGCGGCCGCCATCGGCCGGGCACCCGGCCGCCGCTATCTGACCGCGCTGACCCGCGAGGTACGACGGGGCCACGCCCGCGCTGCCAGCGCGGGCTACCCTCTGCCTCTCCGGGCCCACTCCCACTGAGCCGCTCCCCCTCACGGGAGCGTGTGGCAAGCCCTAGCTTCGTGCTGCCGCTGCTGCCGCTGCTGCCGGGCAGGATCTGAGGATCCTGGTCGCCAGCACGACCGGAATCCTCAGATCTTCGGGCTGCCGCTTCGAGCTACCGCATCGGGCTGCCGGCTCCGCACACCGGTCCGCCGCGGCGGACACGCTGCGCCGGCCCCGGGAGCCGGACTCTCAGCGCCCGCCACCACCGCCGGGAACGGGGCGGCCTGGCTGGCCCGCGGCGGCCCGAGTGCTCCACGCTCCCGGCGATGCCGCGGTACCCGATGCCGCGGTGGCGGGCGGTGCGCCGGCCACCACGGCTGACGACTCGACCCCCGGGACGTAGGTGGGCGGCTCGTGATCGTTCTGGCGTCGCCCCACGACCAGCTGGCACAGGCCCGGCTCGACGGTCCAGGTCCGGCGGTCGAGCTGGTCCTCGATCCGGATCGGCAGCCGGGCGAGCGGCTCGGCCGCGCGCCGATGGCCCCAGGCGTGTGCGGCCTCCCAGGTCTCGAAGATGCCCACGAACTGGCCGTCACCGTCGAAGACCTGGAAGCGGCTTTCCTCGCCGACACGCGGATCGGCGGCCGCCTGCCGAGGATCCGCCGGTTGGGCCGCCCCCGCGGCGGTGGACCCGTCGAAGGCCGGACCGCGCCAGCCTGTCGTACGGGCGGCCGAACCACCGTCCATCATGATCCCCCCCGCGCAGCCGTGACGGCCCATGACAGAGCCGCCCGCCGGCCACCATAAGCAATATATCGGACACATAGTGTCAGTCGAGAACCGTGAGCGACGCACGTGCATTCACGATGATTGTGCATCCATTGTTCCCACCCCCAGCCAACTTATGCTGAGATCATGACGCTCAGGCTACATTGGCATGCGAACGGTTATATTTCGTTAACTCTTTTAAATGACACGAACACCTGGTAGCCCCGTGACGGCAGAACTCGCTCTTCCGTTCGGTGTGCTCAGCGCGCGCTCCCCGCCGCTTTGAACCCGATTCGGCGCGCGGGCAGGCGTGGCATGCGCCGCGCGCTCCGCGATGACGCGCAAAGCATCAGCCAAACGGCCATAGAGAGGCACCATGTCCGAGCTCACCATCGGGGGAAGTCCGACAGTGCGCCGTCGGCGGCTCGGCGCCGAGCTTCGCCGACTCCGGGAACAGGCGGGGCTGTCGGCGGACGACGCCGCACGCCACCTCGAATGCTCCCCATCCAAGATCAGCCGGGTGGAGACCGGGCGGACCCCGGCCCGCGTCCGCGACGTCCGCGACCTGCTCGATCTCTACCTGGTGAACGACTCGTCCGAGCGGGGGATCCTGCTCGACCTGGTGCGCCAGTCGAAGGAACAGGGCTGGTGGCAGTCCTTCGGCGACGCGGTACCCGACTGGCTGGAGACGCTGATCGGCCTCGAGGGCGACGCAGACACGATCTGCACCTACGAATCGGTTCTCGTCCCCGGCCTGCTGCAGACCGAGGAGTACACCCGCGCGCTCGCCATGGACTTCGACGGTGAGGGCTCGCCCTCCGAGGCCGAGCGCACGGTGGCCCTCAAGCGGGAGCGGCAGAAGCGACGCGGCCAGACCGGGCGGCGCATCCACGCCCTCCTCGACGAGGCTGTCCTGCGCCGTCCGGTCGGCGGGCCGGAGGTCCTGCGCGGCCAGCTGGAGCACCTGCTGGCGGAGGCGTCCAGCGGGCGGGTCGTCATCGGGGTGATCCCCTTCCGCGCCGGCGGCTACCCGGCTCAGGGCTTTCCGTTCACCCTCTTCGAGTTCCCCGATACCAGAGACCAACCCGTGGTCTATCTGGAGGCTCTCTCCGGCGCGGTGTACCTGGAAAAGGCACACGAGGTTCGCCGCTATAAAGTCGCCTTCGACAAACTCAGAGCCTGCGCTCTCGGTCCCGACGAGGCAGGCGCCATGATCATGCGCATAGTTGAGAAGGTGAAAGTGGAGTGAACGCATACACAAGCGGTGCCGGCAAGGGTGGCGTCGAGTCCCTCGCTTGGCGGACGAGCAGCTACAGCCAGCCGCGTGGAAACTGCGTCGAATGGGCACCCGGTGCGGGCTCGGCGTTCGTACGGGACTCCAAGGACCGCGCCGGGGGCACGCTGGTGTTCTCGGAACGGTCCTGGTCGTCGTTCGTCAGCGCCATCCGCACCGGCGCGCTGAGCTGACGCCGGCGGCCTGAATGCTGATGTCAGCGGCCTGAGTCGGCCAGCCCGCCGCCCGGCTCGCTTCCGGTACCGTCCCGGGACCGCGAACGGCCGGGCGGCGGGCGTGCGGAGACCGCCCCGAGTACACCAGGACGTCAGACGTCAGGACGTCAGGTCGAACTCGCCATCCGCGAGGCCGGCGAGGAAGTCATCCCACTCCGCGTCGGTGAACAGCAGGACCGTGCCGACAGGCTGGTCCGAGTCACGCATGGCCATGCCACCCGGGACCCTCGCCACCTCCACACGGTTGAGCTCGCCCTCCCCCGCCGCGGCGGAGCGCCACGACGCGCTGGCGAGATCCCGGTGGGTGTAGGAGAACTTGCGCGGCACTGGTACGGCCCCCCGACCTGGTCAGAACGGATATGGGTTGCGGTCGCCAGGGCAGGCGGGCGACCCGCGCCGACCGGCGCAACCCTGAAGAATCACCACCCTAGAAGCCTTGACGCGGCCCGGCGCGCAGGTTGCACGGCGAGTCACCGCCGGCGACAACAAGCGGCCACAGTCATTCGGCCAGCCCCTCCCAGGGCTCCCGGTCGGGCGATACCGCGCGCCCCTGCGGGCAGTGCCGCCGGAAGTCACACCAGGAGCACAGCGGGCCCGGGCTCGGCGCGAACACGGCATCCGCATCGGCACCGGCGCGCAGCCGGTCGGTCGCCTCGGTGATGTCACTCGCGACGGACTCCGCGCGCTGCACATGCCGCTGGAGCGAGGCGTCGGTGTGCTCGGCCACGGCAACCGTTCCGCTGGGCAGATGGTGCAGCTCCACCCGGCGGCACGGGGTGCGCAGCATCCGCCCGGCGGCCAGGGCGTAGAGCGCCAGCGCGGACGACCCACGGGCGTCGGCCTCGGTGAGCGGGCGCCGCCCGGTCTTGTAGTCGACCACGACGAGCTCACCGTCCCGCTGGTCGAGACGGTCGACGCGGCCGTGGAAGGCCAGCTGCTCGGTGCGGGTGGCCACCTGACGCTCCACGGCCCGCGGCTCGGCGGCGGGGTCGAGCCCGGCGGTGTATCCCTCGACCATCGCCGCCGCGCGCTCCCGCCAGGCCGCCGACTGCTCCCGGTCACGGAAACCGTCGGTGACCCAGGCCATGCGCAGCAGCCCGCCGGCGCGTTCCGGAGTCCGCGCCGGCAGCGGGACGTCCCACCAGCGGTGCAACGCGTTGTGCACACTGACGCCGACGGAGGTGTGCGCCCACGGCGGGCCCTTGGGCGGCGCCGGGCGATCCAGGTAGGTCATCCGGTATCGGCGCGGGCAGTCCTCGAACGCAGCCAGCCGGGACGGCGTGCAGGAGAACAGCCGGCGGGGCATCCCGGCCAGCTCCATCTGGTCCATCTGCCGATCATGCCACCGGGGGTCACGAGCCCGGCTTCACATCCGTACCTTCTGGACTGCGCGGACCACGCCTGGCATGCTCGGTCCATGCAGTTCGGTGGGCCTCAGACGCGCGCGCTGGAGAGCACAGCTCTGTCAGCGGCGATCGGGGCACCACAGGCCAGGATCGGGCGGCCGGGTGTCGGCCGGGTCGGTCTTCGTCCACCGCGAAGGTTTTATGGGGGCCGGGTTCGGTCCCCGCTCTGCCGCTGATCGCACGCGGCTCCGCTCAGACCACAGCCCGGCAACACCCGGGTCCTTCGTGGCGCGGGCCGCGCCGAGCCCTACCGAAGGGCCCCACCCGTGACGAACGTCGTCGACGCCGCAAGCTCCGCCACGACCTCACCGGCCGCCGAGGCTTCCGAGTCAGCCACGCCCGCCACCTCCGCGCCGACCATCGCCTCCATCGACGAGGGTCGTCAGCTGATCGATGACATCGACATCAGGATCCGCGCCCTCGTGGCAACCCGCAAGGATCTGTCCGCCCAGGTCCAGGCGCTGCGTGCGGCAGCCGGCGGCCCGCGGGTCGAGCACGGGCGGGAGAACGCGATCATCACGGCCTGGGCGGACGAGCTTGGCCCGCGGGGCGCCGAGATCGCGCTGGCTGTACTGACCCTCTGCCGCGGCAACCTGCCGTAGGCCCGCCAATATTGATCTAGGTCGCCGCACGCCTCGTCAATACGGACAAAACGGGCGTGGAGTGCCCGGCAGTCCGCGTGAAGCAAGGATTTTGACCATCGGAGCGCCCGTCACAGAGTCCCAGGCCTCGGGCTTCCACTGCCGCCGCCGCTTCCGAGCAAGGAGTGAGGATTCTGGCGCCTGCAGCAACCAGAATCCTCACTCCTTGCGGATTACCAAGTGACTCCGCGCCCTTTTGTCGCTATTGGTGTGAACTGCGGACGCTGCGCGGCGGCGCGGGTCAGCTGCTTTCCCGCGGGTCAGGCGAAGCGGCGGGCTCCCCCGGGCCGCCCGCCGCGCCGGATCCACCGGTGCCGCCGGATCCACCAGTGCCGCCGGAGCTGGACGTCCGGGCCAGGCCTGCCGGCCTGCCAGCCCCGTTCTTCCCTCCGGCCCCGTTGTGCGCGCTGGGCACGCTCTCGCGCTGGCGACGGCGCTCCCGCTTGTCCTTACGGGACTTCTCCGCCCGGGAGCCCCCGCCGTCCAGGTCGGCGAGCAGCGCCCTCAGCTCGGACCGCAGGAAGTCCCGGCTGGCCAGGTCGCCGATGGAGATCCGCATGGCGGCGAGCTCCCGGGCCAGGTAGCCGGTGTCATCCTGCAGGCGCACCGACGCCTCCCGGTCCTGCGCGAGATTCGCGCGGTCCCGGTCGTCCTGGCGGTTCTGCGCCAGCAGGATCAGCGGCGCCGCGTATGCGGCCTGCAGGGACAGTGCCAGCGTCAGGAAGATGAACGGGTAGTTGTCGAAGCGCACCGAGGCCGGGGCCACGATGTTGTAGACCACCCACATCACGATCACCACGGTCTGCACCGCGATGAAGCGGGCGGTGCCCAGGAACCGGGCGATCCGCTCGGCGACGCGGCCGAAGGCATCCGGCTCATAGCTGGGCCGGACCTTCACCCGCCGCGACGCGTGCGGCTGGTCGAGCCGCCCCGCCCGCCTGCGCAGCAGCCCGATCATGTGGCCGCCGGCGCGCTACCCACCTCGCCGCGCCCACCCGGCTCCGGATCACCGGCCGGCGGAACACCCAGCAAGCCCGGTGACGCCCCGTCCGTCTCGTCCGCGCCGAGCTGGTGCTCGCGCCAGTCCGACGGCAGCAGGTGGTCCAGCACGTCGTCCACGGTCACCACCCCCACCAACCGTCCCGCGTCATCGAGGACGGGCGCCGCGACCAGGTTGTACGAAGCCAGGTGGCGTGTCACCTCGGGCAGCGGCGTATCGGGACGCAACGGGGTGATGTCGACGTCGATGACGCCGCCGACCAGGGTGCTGGGCGGCTCCCGCAACAGCCGCTGGAAATGGGCGAGGCCCAGGTAGCGCCCGGTCGGTGTCTCATAGGGCGGACGGACCACGTACACCTGGGCGGCCAGCGCCGGTGACAGCTCGGGGGCGCGCACGCGCGCCAGCGCCTCGGCGACCGTCGCGTTCGGGGCGAGGACCACCGGTTCGCTCGTCATCATGCCGCCCGCGGTGTCGTCCGCGTAGACGAGCAGGCGGCGCACCGGAGCCGCCTCCTCGGGCTCCATCAGGCGCAGCAACCGTTCGGCCTCATCGGTCGGCAGCTCGCCGAGCAGGTCGGCGGCATCGTCGGGGCCCATCGCCTCCAGCACGTCGGCGGCACGCTCGGCGGCGAGACCGCCCAACAGCTCCACCTGCTCGTCCTCCGGGAGCTCCTCGAGGACGTCCGCGAGCCGCTCGTCGTCCAGGGCCGCCGCCACCTCGGCCCGCCGCTTGCTCGACAGATGGTGCAGCAGCGACGCGAGGTCCGCGGGGCGCAGCTTCTCGAACGCGGCGAGCAGGTTCGCCGCGCCCTGGCCCTCCTCCGGCAGGGAGAAGCCGGTCACCTCGTCCCAGCTGACCGTGCGGACCTCGCCGCGGCGACCCCGGCCGACCCGGACCGCGACCTGGTCGAGGATCCAGTCGCCCGTGCGGGTCGGCTCGATGGCGGCGTCGACGACGGTCACCTCGCGCCCCTGGTCGGCGGCGCCGCCCGCGGACCGGTCCGCGGGCGGCGGGAGCAGGGTCACCCGGCGGTCGAGCAGCTCGGCGAGCACGCGGGTCTCGTTCGGGCGCTGCGCGAAGCGACGCCAGCTCAGCCGGGCCGACGACAGCACCACGGCGCCGGACTCGACCCCGGTGACCCGCGAGATCGGCACGAAGATCGGCCGGCGCTGCACCTCGACGGCAAGACCGAGCACCCGCGGGGGCTCATGGCCCAGCCGGAGGGTGACGATCACATCGTGGACCCGGCCCACCTGGTCCCCGTTCGGGTCGAGCACCAGCAGGCCGGCGAGACGTCGGCAGTAGACCCGGGACGGACCCGGCCGGGCGGTCATCGGTGGCCTCTGGCCGGGGGGCTGGCAGGGACAGACACAGCGGTCACGGGCGGAGGCTACCCGCGTGTCGGGGCGTCGCAACCCGCGGGCCGCGAGACCACGCGCGACACACCACTGGTCGCCTCACCCGTTCGGCGTTCGGTAACCGCCGGACACCAGGCGCCACCGACCGCTCGGCGCTGCCGACCGCTCCGAGGCGCCGACCGCTCCGAGGCGCCAACCGGCCAGAGGCGCCAACCGGCCAGCAGGGCCGGCGCCGCTCAGAGGTACTGGCGCGCCGGGCCGACCATGGCGCGGACAGTTCGCCCGTCATGGAACTCGCCGATCGCCGTCATCGCCCAGGTGGGCGCGCCCGGCTCCCGCTGCAGCCGGCACATCACCAGACCGGTCGCCGGCTTCGACTCCGAAAGGTCGAAGCGGACCAGCTCCTGGCCTGTCTGATCGTCGATCAGCCGGCAGAACGCGTTACGGATGTCGGTGAACGACTGCCCCTGGAAGCTGTTCACCGTGAAGATCAACGTGATCACGTTGGGCGGCAGGGCCGCGAGGTCGACCATGATGGTCTCGTCGTCGCCCTCGCCCTGACCGGTCAGGTTGTCCCCCGAATGGCGGACCGCCCCACGGGCGCCCTTCTTCGACATGAACCAGACCTTGTCCACGTCCTTGCCGCGATCATCGAACAGGATGCACGAGGCGTCGAGGTCGATGGACTTGCCGAACTGGGCGGGATCCCAGCCGAGCCCCATCCGGACCCGGACCAGCGGGGGCGCACCGGTCTTGACCAGCGACACGCTCTGCCCCTTGCGCAGCGAGACGCGCCCCTTGTCGAGGTTGATCTTCCCTGCGCCGGCGGCCGCACCGGCGACCGGGGCCGGCCCGCCCTGCGGCGGGCCCCACTGCTGACCCCCCGCGGGTGGCGGCGGCGGACCCCACTGCTGGCCCGGCGGCGGAGGCGGCGGACCCCACTGCTGCTGGCCGGGTGGGGGACCCCACTGCTGGCCCCCGGGAGGCGGCGGCGGAGGCGGACCCCACTGCTGGCCCGGCGGCGGGCCCCACGGCTGACCGGGTGGCGGCTGCTGGCCAGGTGGCGGCCCAGGCGGCGGGCCCCACGGCGCTCCCCCCGGCGACGACGGCACGACCTGGGTCGGGGCGTCCCACTGCGACGGGCCCGCGGGCGGCGCGGGAGGTGCCGGCGGCGGAGGAGGCGGCGCCTGTGAGGCGGCGGGCGCCGCGGAACCGGTGTTGCCGGTTCCCGGGTCGTCGACCGTGATGCCGAAGTCGGTGGCGATCCCGGCCAGCCCGGAGGCGTACCCCTGCCCGACCGCCCGGACCTTCCAGGCACCGGAACGGCGGTACAGCTCGACGAGCACCAGCGCCGTCTCGGTGCTCAGCCCGGCCGGGTCGAAGCGCGCGATCTCCTGGCCGCCCCGGTCCCGGACCACGACCGTCAGACCGCGGACGGCGGCGAACGTCTGCGGCCCTGATCCGTCCAGGCTGCCTGTGACGACCACCTTGTCGATGTCGGCCGGCACGGCGGTGAGGGTGAACTCCAGCGCGGACGGCGGTGCGAGGCGGACCCCGGGACCGGCCGGCTGGTTGAAGAAGACGAAATCCGCGTCGCCGCGCACCTTGCCGGACGCCGTGAGCAGCAGCGCGGCGATGTCCAGCGGGGTGGACGACGAGATCTCGACCCGCAGGTCCGTCGCCGGCAGCGCGGCGTTCGCACCCTTGCCGAGCACCTGTGCCATCTGACTCTCCGATCCGCCGTCACACCAGGCCCGCCGTGGAAACGAACAAGTGCGGCGTCGTGATCCTACGATCGACCGCTATGAGCGCAACCGACGATCCGATGCATGACAACCTCGCCTGGGCGGGGCAGCCGCTCGGCGGTGACGACGTCCTGCGGCGGGTCGAGGGCCACCTGACCGGATGGTTCGGCCCGGACAGCGGCCGGGCCAGCCTCACCTTTCTCGGCACGGACCCGATCGAGGTCCTTCGGTTCGGCCCGGACTCCGACGGCGTCGTCCGCTACGTGACGCTGGGGATGGCGCGGGAGCCCATGACGCCCGCGGACGCGACCGTTCGGGACCCCGCCGGCCCGCGGGCCGAGCTCGTTCTCTCGCTGCGCGGACGCCGGGACAGCGCCGCCCGTGCCCTGGCGGTTCTCGCGTCCGTCCCGGTGGTGGAGGGCCGGCCCGTCGTCGCCGGCAGCGGGCTCGATCTGGGTGAGCCGCTGTGGGAGGGCGGGCGGTTCACCGCGGTCCTGGTCGGCGAGCCGGGCGGGCTGGTTCCCGACGTCGAGCTCGGGCGTGGCGGCCCAGCTGGCGGCGACGGTGAGCCGCCTGAGACAGCCGGCGGGCCCGCGCCGGTGCGTTTCCTTCCGCTGCTGCCGATGACCGCCAACGAGGCGGCCTACAAGCGTGTGCACGGCGCCACCGCGATGCGCCAGCGCTGGTTGGACGCCGGTACCGACCTGCGCGACCCCGACCGCGCCGAGGTCGACCTGAGCTGACCGTCGCGCCGCCCGAGGCTCAGAGCTCGACGCCGGCCAGGACCATCACCCGTTCGACCGTCAGATCCGCCATCGCGGCACCGACGCCCTCCCGCCCCAGGCCCGAGCCCTTCACGCCGCCGTAGGGCATCTGGTCGGCGCGGTAGGACGGCACGTCGCCGATGATCACGCCGCCGACCTCCAGCGCGCGGTGGGCCCGGAAGGCCGTCCCGAGATCGCGGGTGAACACGCCGGCCTGCAGGCCGTAGGAGCTGTCGTTGACGCGGGCCAGGCCATCGTCCAGGCCGTCGACGGGCTCGAGCACCAGCACCGGCCCGAACACCTCCTCGCTGGCCACCGTCGCGTCGCGCGGCACGCCGGTCAGCACGGTCGGCGCGAAGGCCGTGCCCTCCGACCCGCCGCCGCAGAGCACGGTCGCACCGCGGGCCACCGCCTCCCGCACCCAGGCCCCCACCCGCGCCGCGGCGGCGCCGTCGATCAGCGGCCCGACGTCGGTCGCCGGGTCGGTGGGGTCCCCTCCGCGCAGCTCGAGGACGGCGGCGACGATCTCCTCCCGGGCCCGGCCGTAGAGCGTCCGGTCGACGAACACCCGCTGCACGGCGATGCACGACTGGCCGGCCTGGTAGTTCGAGAACAGCGCGATCCGCCGCGCGGCATGGCGCAGGTCCGCCGGGTCGGAGTAGTCCGCGGCGACCAGCACCGCCGCGTTCCCGCCGAGCTCGAGGACGACGTGCTTGCGCGGGACGGCGTCCCGGATCGACCAGCCGACCCGGGCCGATCCGGTGAAGGACACGACCGGCAGCCGCGGGTCGGCGACCAGGGCGGGCATCTGGTCGTCGGTGACGGGCAGGACCGACCAGGCGCCCTCCGGCAGGTCGGTGCCGGCGAGCAGCTCACCGAGCAGCAGCGCGGACAGCGGGGTGCGCGGCGCAGGCTTGACGATGATCGGCGCGCCGGCGGCGATCGCCGGCGCCACCTTGTGCGCGACGAGGTGCAGCGGAAAGCTGAACGGCGCGATCCCCAGCACCGGGCCGATGGGGAAGCGCCGGGTCAGCGCGATACGTCCCTCACCGGTCGGATCGGTGTCGAGCCGGTCCACCTCGCCGGCGAACCGCCGGGCCTCCTCCGCACCCCAGCGGAAGGTCGACGAGGCCCGCGCGACCTCCGCCCGCGCCCAGGTGATCGGCTTGCCGGACTCGCTGGTGATCAGGTTGGCGATCTCGTCGCCGCGCCGCGCGATCTCACGGGAGATGCTGGTCAGCGCGCCCGCGCGGACATGGGCGGGCAGGGCGGCGCAGGCTCGGGCGGCGGCTGCCGCGGCGGCCAGCGCGTCCTCGATGTCGGGGGCCTCCGGCCGGGCGACGGTCGCGACGAGCCGCCCGTCGTAGGGGCTGCGAACCTCGAACGTCGCGGTGGAGCGACGGCGACGCCCGGCGACCCAGAAGCCGGTGACCGACAGGCCCCCGCCACCGCCGCCGCGGCCGCTGCCGCCACCGGCACCGCCGGCACCGCCGGCACCGCCGCCGCCAGCACCGCCGCTGCGGCCCCGTCCGGCGCGCCGCGAGCCTGGCCCGATGGCGGACGGGCCGACGATCCACGGCCCGCGCACGGCGTCACGGGCCCCATCACCGGGCCCGGGACGCCCCGGATACCCGGAACCGCCGTCCTCGATCACACCGACCACCATCTCCTCGCCGAAACGGACAGGCGTCTCGCGTCGGCCGCCACGGATTTCCCACCCGTCGAAATCCACAGGACAACAAGTAACCACGACGGAACTATCACGACTCATCCGGTCCCCGGAACGGGCCACGCAGGCTCTCCAGCACCGCGACGCACACCCCCGAAGCGGGGGGCACTTACACTCGGCGTCCGTTCGCCTGCAGTGTGCAATCTACGGGTTGCGGACAGTGCCGTTGATCGGGAGGAGCCCTTGCGCGGAACCGACGGCGCCTCCCGCCCCCCGACAGCGCCGGCGCCCCGCCGAGGCCCATCGCCGCGGGCTGGTCCTGCTCAGCGAAGGGCCGGACCTGCTCGACACGGTCTTCTCCGACATCGCCGAGGAGTCAGAACCCTCCTGAGCGGGCATCAAACGTCCACCAGCCGCGCAGGGAGGCGGAGGATGCCTGTGGACCCCGATCTGACGGACAGCACCACCGGTCACCGCATGACCGGATCGCGCCGGAGCCCCCGGTGACCGCCCCGCCGGTCTGCCCGGCCTGCCTGGGCCCGCTCGACCCACCGGACGTCTGGAGTGACCGGTGGCGCTGCGGCCGGCACGGTGACGTCGAACCGTTCCACGAAGCCCAGTCCTCCCGCGAGGCGCTGCTCCGCTCGCTGGGGCGGACCAGCCAGGTGCCGGTGTGGCTGCCCTCGCCGATGCCGGTGCACTGGTTCGCGAGCGGTGTCGGCTGGGCCGGCGACGACCGCTCCGGCGCCCACGCGACCGCGCTCTCGACGAGTGGGCCGTCGCCGGTGGGTGGGCCCGCCGAGATGGTTCTGGTGGCCGAGGCCCCCCGGATCGGGCTGGGTGCGCGCCTCGCCGGCCTGTCGGGATCCGACCCGGCACGCCTGGACGCGGCGCCCGAGGCGAAGGTGGAGGCCGCGGGGCATCCGACGGCGCTCTGGCCGGTCACGACGCCACCCGACCGCGCGGCCTTCGTCGGTGAGGCGCTCGGGGTCTGGCTGTGGTGCGTCCTCTGGCCGGCCGACGCGGCGCTGCTGCTGCTCGAACAGCTGGTCATCGAGGACATGCGCGACGACGCGACCCTCGTCGACCGTCTGCTCTTCGGCGCCCCGGGCTCGCACCTCTCGTCGCTGTAGCGCCGAAACGGTTTCACCACGCCTTTTGGTATGCATTTCGGACGTCTCCGCGGCACCGCTCGCGGGAACGCTCCGCAGATGTTCTTCCACGGCGCAGTGGAACGGCCTGGCGGGCCACCCATGCGCGTTAGACTCCCTCCCGCCCACTCGTTCGCCGAGCCAGAGCCGGGAGCTGGAGTGACTCTTCTACGCGAACCATCCGGCCCTGCCACCGAGCATCCGCGGGATCAGCACGTCCGGCAGCGCGTCAACATTCTCGGGTACCTCCGCACCACCTCACACAAGGACATCGCCGTCATGTACGCGGTGGCGTCCTTCGCGTTCTTCGTCATCGGCGGGATCCTGGCGATGATGATGCGGGCCGAGCTGGCCCGGCCCGGCCTGCAGTACTTCTCGAACGAGCAGTACAACCAGCTCTTCACGATGCACGGCACGCTGATGCTGCTGATGTTCGCGACGCCGCTGGCCTTCGCGTTCGCGAACTTCCTCATCCCGCTGCAGATCGGCTCGCCGGACGTCGCCTTCCCCCGGCTGAACGCGATGTCCTTCTGGTTCTTCCTGTTCGGGTCGCTCACCGTGATGGCCGGCTTCCTCACCCCGGACGGCGCGGCCGCCTTCGGCTGGTTCGCCTACGCCCCACTGAACAGCATCTCGTACAGCCCCGGCATCGGGGCGGACCTGTGGATCCTGGGCCTCACGGTATCCGGGCTGGGCACGATCCTCGGCGGCGTCAACATGGCCACGACGATCATGGTCCTGCGGGCGCCTGGCATGACGATGTTCCGCCTGCCGATCTTCTGCTGGACCTTCCTGGTCACGTCGATCCTGGTGCTTGTGGCCTTCCCGGTGCTCGCCGGCGCCCTGCTCGCACTGGCGGCGGACCGTCGCTTCGGTGCCCACGTCTACGACGCCCAGAACGGCGGGGCGATCCTGTGGCAGCACCTGTTCTGGTTCTTCGGGCATCCCGAGGTCTACATCATCGCCCTGCCGTTCTTCGGCATCATCAGCGAGATCATCCCGGTCTTCTCCCGAAAGCCCATCTTCGGCTACAAGGGCCTGATCTTCGCCACGATCGCCATCGGCGTCCTGTCCGTCGTGGTCTGGGCACATCACATGTTCGTCACCGGCGCGGTGCTGCTGCCGTTCTTCGCCATCATGTCCTTCCTCATCGCCGTTCCGACCGGAATCAAGTTCTTCAACTGGATCGGGACGATGTGGCGCGGAAACCTGAGCTTCGAGACTCCCATGCTGTTCTGCATCGGATTTCTCGTCACCTTCCTGCTCGGCGGCCTGACCGGCGTCCTGCTCGCCAGCCCGCCCATCGACTTCCACGTCAGCGACAGCTACTTCGTGGTCGCCCACTTCCACTACGTCGTGTTCGGAACAGTCGTCTTCGCTGCTTTCGCCGGCACCTACTTCTGGTTCCCGAAGGTCACCGGCCGACTGATGGACGACCGGCTCGGGAAGATCCATTTCTGGACGGTCTTCTTCGGCTTCCACCTGACCTTCCTCGTGCAGCACTACCTGGGGATGCAGGGGATGCCGCGGCGGTTCGCCGACTACGGCCCGAACGACGGGTTCACCGACTGGAACACCCTGTCGACGGCGGGCAGCTTCCTGCTCGGCGTCTCGACGCTGCCGTTCATGTACAACGTGTGGCACTCGTACCGGCGCGGCCGGCTCGCGATCGTCGACGACCCCTGGGGGTACGGCAACTCACTGGAATGGGCCACCTCGTGCCCGCCGCCCCGGCACAACTTCCACAAGCTGCCGCGCATCCGCTCGGAACGCCCGGCCTTCGACCTGCACTACCCGGAGGTCGCCGGCGCGGCCGACTATCACGCCACCCCCGAGCTGCGCTGACCTAGCCGAACGCCGGCCTTCAGGAACGCGGCGGCACCAGCAGGCGCAGCGCCCCCGGCCGGATGACGATCTCGGCCGGGAGGTCCGCGACCGGGTCACCGTCCGCGTAGACCTGGAAGGGCCGGTCGGCCTGCACCACCAGCCGCTGGGCGCGGCGGACCTGGACGTAGGGCACCTCGACGTGGCGCCCGGAGAAGATCCGGGGGAACAGCCGCAGGAAGGTGAGCCGCCCCGCCTTCGCGATCAGCACGATCTCCAGTTGGCCGTCGGCGATGTCAGCGGCCGGCGCGAACTTCATCCCGCCGCCGTAGTAGGGGCCGTTGGCCGCCCCGACCGTCCAGCCGACGTGCTCGAACGGTGTGCCCCCGTCGACGGAGACGGTGAACCGGGCCGGCTTCCAGGCCAGCAGCGCCCGCAGCACCGCGTAGGTGTAGACACTCTGGCCGGACAGCCGGGTCGTCCGGTTCGCGATCACCTGGACGTCGGAGTCGAATCCGAGGCTGGCGATACCCACGAAGGGCACACCGTTCGCCTCGGGCAGGTCGACCCGGCGCTCCACCGCGGCGGCGAGCGCGGCGGCGGCGACCGCCGGATCCCGCGGGATACCCAGCCCACGCGCGAAGTCGTTACCCCGCCCACCGGGCAGGATGGCGAGCACACCCCCCGCCCGGGCCACCGCACCAGCCACCCGGCCGACCAGCCCGTCCCCGCCCAGCGCCACCGTCACCCGTCCCTCGGCGACCGCCGCTCGCGTCAGCTCGTCGGCATGCTCAAGGCTCTTCGTGGTCTCGACGGTGACGTCATCGGCCCAGCGCTCCAACGCGGCCCGCACGTCGCCAAGAACCTTGGCCGCCCGGCCGCCGCCCGCCTTCGGGTTGACCACCACGGTCAGCCGGCGCCGGCCAACCGCGGCATCCACCGGCGCCTGTGCCATCTCGGGAACGCCATCCACGCCGGCCATTCGCCCTCCACCCGCGCCGCCACTGCCGATCACGGCACAGCCTACGGCCAACCCCGCCGGGCTCCCGGTTCCGGGGCGCTGGCTACGCGACGGCTTCGTGGTCCTGGAGGAGTACGAACAGGGATTCGCCGAGGTTGAGCCGGCCGCCGTCACGGGTGGTGACGGCGTCCGGTGCGACGTGCCCGGTTCTGTCGGCGAGCGCGGTGGTGGGCCGTTCCCCGGGGGTCACCGGTGGTGCGGGCAGGAGGGTCCGGCCGTCGGGGAGCAGCGCGACGATCGTTCCGTTGCTGGTTCTGCGGAGCACGATGCCTTCCTCGTGGAGGTGGCGGTGGTGGGTGCCGCAGACGAGGGTGAGGTTGTCGAGGTCGGTGCGGCCGCCTTCGGCCCAGCCGGTGAGGTGGTGGATGTTCAGCCAGCGGGTGTGGGCACAGCCCGGGTACTGACAGGTGCCGTGGTCACGGGCGTGCACGGCGGCCTGGAGACGGCGGGTGGGGAACCGGTGTCGCCGGCCGAGGCGGAGCGGGTTGCCGTGCGGGTCGGTGAGCAGGGCCTGCACCAGACCATCGCAGCCGAGGCGTTGCAGGACGGCCGGGGGAAGCGTCGCCGGCGTGGCGGTACCGGTCACGGTGGTGCCTGACCGCAGGTCGGTGGGGCGCAGGTGCAGGACGAGAGAATGCGCGGGCCGGAGGAGCCCGGGTGCGCCGTGGTGCAGGAAGCTTTCGGCAAGCGCGACGAGACCGTCGGCGTCACGCTGACACCCCGACCCCGATCTCTCTTCCGGTGCTGGTTCCGGTTCGGGGTGTTCCAGCGCGGTGGGTTCCGGCGTGCCTGGTTCCGCGGTGCCGGGTTCGGTGGTGGCGAGGCTGTCGCGGGCGGTCTCGATCGCGGCGACCAGCCGGGCGCCTTCCTCGGCGGGAAGGACCGCGGTGAGGTGGACCATGCCGTCCTCGTCGGTGTGCCACGCCACCCGGCGGGCGGCCCGGGTACGGGCGCGGTCATCGGGATCCGCGCTGCGTTGCCGATAGGCGCGGGCCAGGTGTTCCAACGCGCCGGCGGTGCAGTGCTCGGCGTGGTTGAGCCAGGTCCGCTCGGTGTCGGGGCGGGCGACCCGGGTGATCGCCCGGACCTTCGAGTACGACAGCGCTCCCGCCGTGAACGCCGCCCGGATCGCGGGAAGCTGTTCGAGGGCGTGCGCGGTCGCGAGATGATCACGGGCGGTGCGCGGGCTCAGCCCGCACCGCCAGGACAGCCAGTGGGCACACGAGCGCATCCCGATCCCCGACCAGCCGCGACGGCGGTCGAACGCGGCGAGCAGACCGAGCCAGGCGCAGGTCGCGGCCGCGATCCGGCCCGCCCACTGGCAGATCGCGGTCTCCAGCTCGGCGACCGGGACGGCGTCGGGATCCACCGAGGAACCCGCGGCGTCCGCAGCCGCATCGGCAGCAGCAGTGTCGGCAGGAGGAACAGCAGCAGTATCGATCATGAGGATCACCGGGCCAGAGGTGTCGTCGGTCCATCGGTCCCGCGCATCATCACACCGGCCACCGACAGTTCTCACAACCTGGCCACAACCCGACCCCGGCGCTGACCGCGACCACCCACGACGGACGCGAACGGTTCAGCGGAACCGCCCGCACCCGGGGATCAGCCGCGGACGACCGCGACGGAACGGCCCACCGCATCGGGTCGGCTACTGAAGCCGCAGCGTAACCGACTGAGAACGCTGATCAGCGTCCGCCCGGCCAGGCGGCGCTACGCCTTGGTCGCGCCGGGCTTGCCGGCTTCGACGACCCAGGTCTGGTCGGTGGACGTCGGGGCGGTGCGCTTCTCGATGGTCTCGACGACCCGCATGTCCGAGCGCCACTCGTCGTTCGTCACCGTGACCCGGGTGTAGCCCCGCCGGTCCCCGCGGAAGTAGCGCACATGGGGGTTGAGGCGGGCGTTGTTCTCCTTGACGAAGTCCTCGCTGACCAGGAAGAACCCCGAGCTGATGGAGGTGCACACGAACTCGGTCGCGATGACCGGGGTCTCCGGCCGGTCGAAGTCGACCCGCAGGTCGTTGACCCACGCGCAGTGGATGTCCCCGGAGAGCACCACCGGGTTCGCCGCCTTGCTGTCGCGCACCGCCGAGAGGATCCGCGTCCGGTACGGCAGGTAGCCGTCGGCCTGGTCCAGGTTGGTCAGCGTCTCGCTGCCGTTCAGCTGGCCGTGCAGCTGCGCCATCATCGTCTGCTGGGCGATGACGTTCCACCGTGACCGCGACGCCCGCAGGCCGTCGACGAGCCACTTCTCCTGCTCCGCACCGGTCATGGTGCCGGCCGCGTTGTCCCGGCCCAGGCTGACGGCGCCGATGCCGTCGGCGGGCGAGCCGGGCTGCGGCGTCCGGTACTGGCGGGTGTCCAGCACGTTGAGGGTCAGCAGGTCACCGAAGCTCAGGCGGCGGTAGATGCGCAGGTCCGGCGAGCCCGGGTCGAGCTCGGCCCGGATCGGCATGTGCTCGTAGTACGCCTGGTAGGCCGCCGCCCGCTGCTTGGCGAAGGTGGACTGGTCCTGGTGCTTGTCGCCGGTGTCGCCGCTCTCGTCCACGAGGCCCGCGTAGTTGTTCTCGGTCTCGTGGTCGTCCCAGGTGACCACCCAGGGCGCGGCCAGGTGGGCGGCCTGCAGCGCCGGGTCGGACTTGTACTGCCCGTACCGGTTGCGGTAGTCCGCCAGGGTCTGGAGCTGGTCGATCCCGGGCTTCTCCGGGGTGGTGTGGCGGCGGTCCGCGTAGTCACTGTCCGGGTCGTACTCGTAGATGTAGTCCCCCACGTGGAGGACGAAGTCCGGGTGGTCGGCGGCGATTGCGTCGAAGGCCGGCCAGTACCCGTTCTGGAAGTCCTGGCAGCTGGCCAGCGCGAAGGCGAGCTGGCCACCCGCGGACCCGGCGGCCGCGGCGGTGCGCGTCCGCCCCACCGGGCTGAGGACATCCCCCGCGCGGAACCGGTAGAAGTAGTCACGCCCGGGCTCCAGGCCCCGCGCGTCGACATGCACCGAATGGGCGAAGGACGCGGTGGCGAGCTGGGTGCCGCCGCGCACCACGTCGGCGAACTTCTCGTCGCGGGCGATCTGCCAGTCGACCTCGATGTCGCGCAGGGGCATGCCCCCGCCCGAGGTCGGTTCGGGCGCGAGCCGCGTCCAGAGGATCACCCCGTCGGGCAGCGGATCGCCGCTGGCCACGCCGAGGGAGAAGACCCCGTCGCGGATCCCGGGGATGGGTGTGGCCGCACGCATCGTCGGCGTCGCCGACCGCGCCGAACCGGACCCACCACCGCATCCACCCACGGTGGCGGCGACCAGAGCGCCGAAACCACCTGCCAGTACAGCCCGCCGGCCCGGCCGTGCGCCCGCGAAGGAACCCCTGTCACCCGCCACGGCCCGATGACACCACAGTGGGGTGAACGGGGAGGGACTGTTCGCCAACCGCCTCGCCAAGTCTCCGGTCGGCCCCCGCCTCGACCGCGGCCGGCCCGGGGTGGGCCGGGCCGGCCGCTACCGGCTCAGGCTCAGGCCCGGCCGGCGGGGCTGATGCCCAGCGAACGGCCGGACAGGCCGCGGGAGCGGAAGGTGAGCCGCTCGGCGACGGCGCGCAGCGCCTTGCCGGCCTCGGAGTCGGGCTCGGAGAGGACCAGCGGCTTGCCGTCGTCGCCGCCCTGGCGCAGCCGGACGTCCACCGGGATCTGGGCGAGCAGCGGCACGTCGTGGCCGAGCACCCGGGTCAGGCGCTCGGCGACGGCCGCGCCACCGCCCTCGCCGAAGACGTCCACCCGCTCACCGCAGTGCGGGCAGGGCATGTAGGCCATGTTCTCGACCACACCGATCACGTTCTGGTGGGTCTGCACGGCGATCGTGCCGGCGCGCTCGGCGACCTCGGTGGCCGCGAGCTGCGGCGTGGTGACGAGCAGCAGCTCGGACGTCGGAACCAGCTGGGCCAGCGAGATCGCGATGTCACCGGTGCCGGGCGGCAGGTCGAGGAGCAGGACGTCGAGGTCGCCCCAGAAGACGTCCGACAGGAACTGCTCCAGGGCACGGTGCAGCATGGGGCCACGCCAGGTGACCGGCTCGTTCCCACGGGTGAACATGCCGGTGGAGATGACCCGCACCCCGTGCGCCTGCGGGGGCATGATCATCTTCTCGACCTGCGTCGGCGGGCGATCGATGCCGAGCATCCGCGGGACGGAGTGGCCGTAGATGTCGGCGTCGAGGACACCGACGGACAACCCCGAGCGGGCCATCGCCGCGGCCAGGTTCACGGTGACCGACGACTTGCCGACCCCGCCCTTGCCGCTGGCGATGCCGTACACGCGGGTCATGGAACCGGGCTGGGCGAACGGGATGACCCGCTGCGCCGCGCCGCCGCGCACCTTCTCGTGCAGGGCCGTGCGCTGCTCGGGGGTCATGACTCCGAGCGCCACCCGGACATCCCGGACGCCGTCGACACCGCTGACGGCGCGACTGACGCGGGAGGTGATCTCATCACGCATCGGGCAGCCGGAGACGGTCAGCAGCACGTTCACGTCGACGGAACCGTCGTCGCGGACGTGGACCGATTCCACCATGTCCAGATCGGTGATCGGCTTCCCGATCTCCGGGTCCAGCACTGTCGCCAGGGCGGACTGGATGGCGTCGGACGAAGGCAGGGCTGGTGACAAGGGAAACCTCAGTCGCGGGTCGACATCCTCGGCCGTGTGGGACCGCGGATGTGCTGCAAAGCGGGGGCTGGGAGGCGCCGGTGGCACGCAGCCGGATCCGGCGCTGTCGGTGGTTCTCGTATGCCAGTGCTCGTATACCAGTGATCGTGTGCCAGTGATCGCACAGCCGTTGGGACTTCGCGGCCGTGGGCCGCGGGTCGGTTACTCACCTGGCGCGACCTCGTTCCACGATAGCCGCCCATCGGCCCCTCGGGCCGGCTCGGCGGTGGGGGGCATAGCACGCCGGGCTTCGGCGCGGACCCGGCGGGTCACCGCGTCGTACTCTGATCGGCGTGGGGCGGATCGACGTGGTGCGGGACAACTCGACCGTGGCCGGAGCCGGAGATGTGGGCAGAGCCGGAGATGTGGGCAGAGCCGGCGAGGTCGTGGATGCCCGCGGCATGCGGGCCTGGCGGCAGCTGCTGAGGGCACACGCCCACGTGACCCGCCTGCTGGAGGCCGAGCTCGACGCCGCGCACCAGCTGCCGCTCGCCTTCTACGACGTGCTCGTGCAGCTCTCCGAAGCCCCCGACCACCAGCTCCGGATGAGCGAGCTCGCCCACAAGGTGCTGCTCTCCCGCAGCGGGCTGACCCGGCTGGTCGACCGCATGGAACGGGAGGGGCTGGTGGAGCGGCGATCCTGCCCTTCGGACGCGCGGGGAACGCTGGCTGTCCTCACCGACGCGGGGTTCAGCCGGCTGCGCGACGCGTCCGGCACCCATCTGCGGGGGGTCGCGCGCCACGTCCTGAACCACTTCACACCCGAGGAACAGGACGTCATCGCCGAGCTGCTGGGGCGGCTGGGAACGTCGGACATCCCGCCCGCCACACACTGAGGCACTGGGCACTGAGAGGCACTGAGAGGCTGGGGACTGAAATCGAGGTGCCGGAACAGCGGCCACCGGGGTGATCGGGTCACCCGGTGATCGGAGCTGCCCCGCTCGCCCTGGCGACCAGCGCCTCGTACGACTCCCGCGACGTGCTCTCCGACCCGAGAACCCTGCGGTCGCCCGTACCACCGTGGAAGTCACTCGACCCGGTGGCCACCAGATCGAGCTCAGCGGCCAGCGCCCGCAGCCGCTCCCGGTCCGGCGGGGTGTGGTCGGGATGGTCCACCTCGACACCGGTCAGCCCGGCCCGCGCCATGTCCACGATGACCTCGGGCCCCACGGTGTCGCCACGGGCGCTGGCGAACGGGTGGGCGAACACGCTGACGCCCCCCGCCGCCCGGATCATCCGCAGCGTCTCCCAGACGTCGGGCTGCTGTTTCGGGAGCCAGAACCGCCCACCGGAGCCGATCCACTCCCGGGTGAACGCGGCCTCCACCGTGGGCACGACGCCCGCATCGACGAGCGCCGCGGCCACGTGCGGGCGGCCGACCGTGCCGCGGGCCAGTTCCTGGACCCGCTCCCAGCGCACCGGATGACCCGCGGCGGCGATCCGCTCCACCATCCGGCGGGCGTGGTTCGCCCGGTCATCGCGCAGCCTGGCGCGCGCGGCGGCGAACCGCGGCTCGGCCCGGTCGAACAGGTAGGCGAGAACGTGCAGTGCGATCCGCCGCCCACCGACCTGCACCGAACAGGAGATCTCGGCACCAGGCAGCAACGTCATCCCGGCGGGCAGCGCGGCGGCGGCCCGGTCGAGCCCGCCGGTGGTGTCGTGATCGGTGAGGGCGAGGACGTCCACACCGGCCGCCGCGGCGGACCGGACCAGCTCGTCAGGTGTGAGCGCGCCATCCGACGCGGTGGAATGGGCGTGCAGGTCGATTCGCGGCGGACGAACCGCTCCCGGAGTGGGCTCCGGCGCGGAGACCGCAGCTTCCGACGTTGCGAGGTCCCGCTGGTCGCTCAGGTGGCGTCCGAATCGAACGGCGCCGAGTCGGCGGGAGGCTCGGAGCGCACGGCGGGAGTGGTGCCGGTGGCGACCGGACGCGCCGCGGACGGGCTCGACTTGGTCAGCGACGGGCGCGGAGCCGGCTTCGTCAGGGACGTCTCGGAGCCGGCCTGCGGCAGCCGATCCTTCGTCAGCGAGGGTGCGGCGGGCGCATCGTCCTCGCCGAGCAGCGAATCGATGGTCCGCTTTCCGGCCGGGTAGCCGAACGGATCATCTTCACCCTCGAAGAGATGCTTACGCACGAAGGTCTTGGGGTGCAGATCCCGGATATCCAGATCAGCGAGCTCGGGGCCCAGCTCCGACCGCAGGTCGTTGCGCATCCCGTTCGCCATCTCGCGGAACTGACGCAGCATCCGGCCAGCGTCACGGGCAGCCTTCGGCAACCGGTCGGGCCCGAAGACGAAAAGCCCGATCAGGAGCAGAACAGCTACCTCGCCCCATCCGACGCCATTGAACACTCGGCCAGAGTACCTCCCCTGCCGCTGCCGGCGAAGGGTTCCGACATGACGAACAGATGTCCTGTTACCTCTCGCGGGCCCACGACCTGCTCTGTTCTTACCCCCACCTTTGTGGTGGTCAGCCCGGCTGTTCCTGAAGTACCACCCGCGTCGTACGCTCGGCACCGGCACGCCAGAAGGTGACGGTGACCGAGTCGCCGACCCGGTGCAGCCGAGTCGCCGCCGTCATGTCGTTCGTGCTGTTGACGGCCATGCCGTCGACCTGGGTGATGATGTCCCCCAGGGTCAGCCCCGCCGCGGCCGCCGGCCCGGTCGAATCGACCTCACGGATGATCGCCCCCGCTCTGGTGCCGCGGGCCCGCGCCTCGGCCGCGGTGACGGTGGCCGCCGACACCCCGAGATAGGGATGTGTCGCCCGACCGGTACGGATGATCTCGTCGGCGACCGAGGCCGCGTAGTCGATCGGGATCGCGAAGCCGACGCCCACACTGCCTGACTGCGTCGTCGCCCCGGGCACGGTGGCTATCGCCGTGTTGAGGCCCACCACCTGCCCGGCCGCGTCGAGCAACGGCCCGCCGGAGTTCCCGGGGTTGATGGCCGCGTCGATCTGGATCGCTCCGATGATGACCGAGGCCCCGCCGCCGTCGACCGGCACGCTCGGATTGCGGTCCAGGGCGCTGACGATTCCGGTCGTCACCGTCCCGGACAGGCCGAACGGCGCGCCGATCGCGATCACCGGCGCGCCGACCACCAGGGAGCCGGAACGGCCCAGTGTCGCCGCCGTCAGCCCGGTCACGCCGGGGATCCGCAGCACGGCGAGGTCGGAACGCGCGTCCCGGCCGACGACCTCGGCCGGCCTGGGCTCCGTGTCGGAGCCCAGCGTCACCACGATCTGGCCGCCCGCGGCGACGGCCGGTGAGATCACGTGATTGTTCGTGAGCACGTAACCCTCGGAACGGATGATCACCCCCGAACCGTTTCCGCCCTCCTCGCCGGCGGTCACATCGATGGTCACCACCGACGGCATCACCCGGGCCACCACGTCCGCCACCGAGCCGGGGTCGATGACGGTGGGTGCCGCCTCGGCGGACGTGGCCGGCCCCGACGTCTGCGCCGACTCGTCCGTCACCGCGGCGATCGTCCCGCCACCGACCACCCCGCCGAGCAGACCCGCGATCACCGCGGTGATGACGAGCGCCCGGCGGCTGTGGACCGGCCGCGATGCGGGGACACGATGGTGCTGGGCGGCCGCTCCAGTCGCACCGTCGAGTGACCCGGGCGCCGCGCCCGTCGCCCCAGCCGGCTGCGCTGGCCTTCTGCCGCCGACGGACGGGCCGTCACCCGGGGCGCCGGGCGTTCCGGCCGTACCCGATCTGCCGGGCGGGGCCGCCGCCCCCGTCAGCTCCGACGGAGGCGGTGTGGTCGGGCGCGGCGGGCGTCGTTGGGACACCAGGTCCATGAACGGGTCGGCTGACGGCCGGCTTGGGGCCCGGGTGGCGGTCGTCTGCGCGGGCCGCCCCGCACCCGACCAGTCACCCGACGGCCGGCTCGACTCTCTGGGCAGCTCATCCGGTCGATCGCCACGGGCACGCCCGATGTCGGCCCGTGACGTCGCGTCGGCCCGTGACGTCGTGTCAGCCCGTGACGTCGTGTCAGCCCGTGACGTCGTGTCAGCCCGTGACGTCGCGTCGGCCCGTGACGTCGTGTCAGCCCGTGACGTCGCGTCGGCCCGTGACGTCGCGTCAGCCCGTGACGTCGCGGCCGGCCGAGGGGTCTTGTCCGGCCGAGAGGTCGCGTCCGGCCGAGGGGGCACATCCGCGGCGGGCACGGTCCGTGCGGTGCCCTCCCGTGTTGTGTTGTTCGCCGCCTCACGAGACGGCTCTCGCGTCGCCTCACGGGAGGTGCTGTCCCGGCCGGCTCCGCCGGGCGAGAGTCTCGCTGCCGGCCGTGCCTCCCCCGCATCGCGCGGGGTGGCAGCCGGCCCCACGCCGGTCGGACGCGGCCGCGCGGGCGACGAAGGCGGCGCGGACCAGTCGCCGCGTGCGCTTTCGAACAGGCCACGGGACGGGCCGGGCCGCCGTTCGCGACCCTCAGGAGACACCGTCGGCGCGCCCGGGCGAGCGACGGGGTTCTTCTCCGGCGCTGCCGGAGCACTGCTGGCAGGCCTCCTCCGCGGGGTACCGCCGGCGCCGCCGGTCCCGTCCGTCCCCTCGGCCGCCCGATCCGCCCGATCCGCCCGATCCGTGCGGTCGGCCGGATCCGCGCGACTGGCCGGCGTCGTCGCCTCACGCGTGGCGGGCGCGCCTCCCCTGACCTGCGACGGCGGGCGCACCGGTTCGACGAACGGCGGTCGGTGGACCGGCTTCGCGCGGCTCTCGTGCCCCGGTCTGGGCTGGCCCGGCCCGCCCCCCGACCCGGATGCGGTCTCCGCCGCCGGGGTCTGGGCGGCCCTGGCCGTCGACGCATCGGCGGCCCTGGCGGCCGGAGCATCGGCTGCCAGGGCCGCCGGAGCATCCGCCGCCCTGCCCGGAGCGGCCGCGGACCTGCCCTGCGGGGCGTCCGCCGGCCGGTCGGCCGGAGCATCCGCCGGCTCGCTGGCTACGGTCTCCGCGGGCCTGCGGGCCGAGGTCTCCGCGGACCTGCCGCGAGCCGCCGCGGCCGGAGTCACCGGTGGAGTCCGTGCCGCCGAGGGGAAAGGATCATCCCGCCGGCCAGGCCGAACCCGGGCGGTGACCGGGCGCCCCGCAGCCGCGGCGCGATTCGCGGCCGGAGCGGCGGCTGCCCCGGACCCGGGAGTGGACGCCGCTGCGGACGTGGACGCATCCTGCCGCGCCGCTACGCGCTCGCCCACCGCTGGACGCCGATCCGCCCCTGCACGCTGATCGGCCCCTGCACGCTGATCGGTCACCGGACGCTGGTCGGCTGCCGGTGCGGAGCCGGCCGGACGGCGTTCAGGTCCGTGCAGCGGCAGCGCCGTCGGGACGGGACGGTCGGCGCCGCCCGGTGACGGAGCGGTGCCCTCGGCCGCGGGTGGACGTAGCCGCGGCGGCCGGACCACCGGTGCGCCCCGTGACGATCCCACGCCAGGACGGGCATCTGTGGTCTGGTCGTCGCCGGTGCTGTCCACATGCCCTCCCCGAAGTGCCCGAGCGCCACGCTGAAGACCGCGGGCTTCCTGCGGGCCGAGGCACGATCCGGCCAACCAGGCGGACAACACGGTAAAGGGTGCCAGACAGGCACAGGAAGGTCAGCGGGCATGAATTCCCTCCGCGCCCCCCAGCGCGGTAACTCATCGTGAGGGAAGCGCGGCGTTCATGCACCCGACAGCGGCCACCTGCCGCATTCATTGGGGAAAATGAAGATTCGTCGACATTTGAGCTAGCCCGGTCGGGCATCAAATGATCAGTGAACGGCAGACCGAGATCGGTTCACGCGGTCGGCAGCCGTGCGGGGCGCCGCCGCCGCATCAGCCCGGTCAGGGCCTCGGGAACGAAACCGTGGCGATCATCGGGCTCGGACGCATCATGTTGATCGCCGGAGCCTTGGCCGGAATCGCGGTCGCGCTGGTCGGTGCGGGTATCGCCGGCAGGTCGGAGGGGCGGGCGACCGCACCCGCGTCCGCGAGCGCCGAACCACTGACCGCGAGCAGCATCACGGCCGCCGAGCCGACAAGGGTGCGGCGCATACGGCTCCGGTTGCCCGATCGTGGGTGCGGCGCGGGACGCCGAGCCGAGGGGCCCGCGACCCTCGTCGCTCCACTGGCAGCCACCCAGAGCACTCCGCCCGGCGCGGACCAGGCGGACCGCCCACGCGCACCACCCGGCGGCCGCCCCGCCCCCGCCGCCGGCCGCACAAGGCTCACGCCGCCGCCCGCGAACGGGCCGGCGGGCCGGAACGGACCCGGCGCCCGGGTCAGGCCACCCGGCCGGGAGCCAGCCGCGGTGAGCTCCGTGGCCGGCCCGCGCACGACGGGGCGCGCCGCGACGAAGCCGCTCGCCGCGCCGATCAACGGTCGCGGCGCCGAGGGCGCCGGGGTGGCCCGCAGCGCGGCCTGGTACTCACGTGCGCCCAGGCCAAGCAGGTTCGCGGCCAGCCCGCTCGGCAGGGAAGGCTCGGCGAGCCCGACCAGCCGGGCTTTGAGGAATCGCTGCTCGGCAACCTCGGCCTGGCATGCGGGACACCGGGTGAGATGTGCCAGGGCTCGGTCACGGTCGTCATGACCGAGCTGCCCGTCGACCAGGGGGGTGACAAGCACGCCCAGATGACCGCTCACGCCCGCCGCTCCCGAGGAGCACCGCCCTCGGCACCGACGGTACTGCTCACCGGACCACGGCGACGCTCGCTCCGGCGACCGCGCCGGCCCGACCGCTCCGGCTCGGTGACACCGTCGGCGAACGACCCCTCGCCACGCCCAGCCGGCTCCGGCTCGGCGACCTCGTGCTCCCAGCCGCCCGGATCGGCGGCGGAAGGCGCCTGTGCGGAAGCGGGACCGGCAGCCGCGGCCAGCGGAGCGCTCTCGGGGCCTTCGGCTGCCATCGCCGCCCGCGGCGCCCGGTCGGCGAGAGCCGCCCGCAGCATCGCTCGCCCGCGGGAGATCCGGCTGCGCACGGTGCCCAGCTTGACCCCGAGGGTCTGCGCGATCTCCTCGTACGAGAGCTGCTCGATGTCGCACAGCACGACCGCGGCCCGAAAGTCGGGCGGCAGCGCGGCGAGCGCCGCCTCCACGTCCGCGTCCAGATGGCTCTCGGCGTAGACCGCTTCCGGGCTCGCCTCCCGACCGGCCAGCCGCTCGGTGTCCTCCGGCAGCGCGTCGAACCGGATCTTCTGCTGGCGGCGCATCCGGTCCAGGAACAGGTTCGTGGTGATGCGATGCAGCCAGCCCTCGAAGGTGCCAGGCGTGTAGTCAGCCAGGGAACGGAAAACCCGGACGAAGACGTCCTGCGTGAGGTCCTCGGCGTCGTGGGCGTTGCCGGTCAGGCGATAGGCAAGCCGGTACACCCGGTTGCCGTGCTCGCGGACCACGTCCTCCCAGGACGGGGGCACCCAAGCACTCATTTCTGGGGCGGCGGCCGCGCCCTGGACGGCCGAACCCGCCCCGAGCTCCTCCGCCGCCACAGCCGCCTCTCGGTCGGTTCGCGACGAACGTACCCGACGCGCCGGCCAGGGAGCGGCGAATCCCGCTGCGGACACCGATTTTTCTCCCCTCGACCCAGTCGACACGGGCGCACTGCCAAGACGAACGTTCCTGTCTCGTCTCCCGTTCCCGTAGGCTGCGGATGTCATGCCGGACATCGACATCGCGGCACGGGAATCTGCCGTCGCCTACGCCGAGGGCTTCCTCCTGGAAGACCCCGTTCTTCGTGCTGCCCGCGCTCGCGCCGAGGAAGTCGGGATCGTCCCCGTCAGCCCCGGCGCCGGAGCCGTGCTTCGTTTCCTGGCCGCCTCCGTGGGAGCCCGTGCGGTCGTCGAGATCGGAACCGGTACCGGGGTATCCGGGACCTGGCTGCTCCGCGGGATGCGACCGGACGGAACCCTGACCACCATCGACGTCGAGGCGGAGCACCTGCGGCTGGCCCGCCGGATCTACGCCGACGCCGGGATGGCACCGGGGCGCAGCCGGCTGATCACCGGGCGCGCCCTGGAGGTGCTCCCCCGACTCACCGACGGCGCCTACGACCTGGTGTTCTGCGACGCCGACCGGCGGGAGAGCACCGAGTACCTCACGCAGGCGCTGCGGTTGCTGCGGCCTGGCGGCGTCGTGGCGTTCGCCGGGGTGCTCGCCGGGGGCCAGACGACGGACCCCTCGGCCCGCAGCCCGGACGTCACCGCAGTGCGCGAGCTGGCCACCGCCGTCCGGGACGACGCGCGGCTCACCCAGATGCTCCTCACGACCGGGGATGGGCTGCTGGTGGCGGTCGTCGCGAAGTCGTCACCGGTCGGCTGAACCACCCGAACCAGTCGAACCACCTGTACCGGCCAGCGGGCGGCTCGCGCGCGGAGCGTTCGAACTGGGTTACGGTTTAGGCTCTTCTGTGCCGGGGCGAACATTTTGTCCGCCCGTACGATCCGTCGCGGCGTCCGATCCGGGTCGGGCCCGCGGCGGTCGACACAGGTCGGACGACAGCGTCGAGCCGGGAGTGAGCAGGTGCGCGGTCAGGTGGATCGTCGTCGTTTCGACGACGACTACAGCCGCGATGGCGACCCCGGCGGGTTCGGCGAGTCGTCCCGTTCCGGCTACCCCGAGTGGCCTGACCACATCGACCACTCCGGCTACCCCGAGTGGCCCGACCACGCCGACCACTCCGGCTACTCCGATCGGTCCGGTCCCGTCGCTCGCTCCGCCGCCCGGTCCGACCAGTTCCGGGGTCCGCAGGTGTCGGCCTCGAACACCCGTGGCACCCGGCCCGGCCATCACGAAGGCGCCGGCTGGGCGGAAACGCGCGACCGAGGCCGTTTCACCGACCCGGCCGCGCGCTCCGGTGGGAGGCATCCCGGCGGAGCCGACTACGCCGACGATCCGACACCGGCACCGGGCCGGGAGCCGGGCCCCGGGGCCGGGCGCGGACCCGGGCAGGCGAGCCGTTCGGGCCGGCCGGCGCCGGCTACTGGCGACGACGGGTCCAGCAACTGGGCGGCCAGCCGGCCGGCCTATCCGGGCACCGGAGGATTCCCCGGTTCCGATCGGGCCCGGCCACCGGCGTCACCGCCACCGCGGGAGCCGGGCGAGAACTGGCTGGGCTGGGTCGCCTTCCTCATGGGCATCGCCGTGCTCGCCGGCGGCGCCGGCTACGTCCTGAACAGGATCACCACGGGCGGGCCGGCCGGCGGCGCGGTCCCGTCCGCGGCAGCCACCGCCGGCACCCCGACGGCGAGCCCGGCCGACCCGAGCCAGACCGATCCGGCAGCGGGCTCATCCGGTCAGGCGACCGGCCCGACCGCCGAACAGGTCGCGATCATGCTGGCGAACAGCGGGCTGCCACTGCGGACCACCGTCGTCTACACCGCGCAGAACGACCCCGACGCCCTCCTGGGCCGTCCGGGCGGCTACCTCAGCCGGATCGCGTTCACCGACAGCCGGGTCAGCGCCAGCGAGATCGCGGGCGCGCCGGCCGACGCGATCGAGCGGGGCGGCGCCATCGAGGTCTTCCACGCCCCGGAGGTCGCCCAGGCCCGGGGCGCGGCACTGAGCGCCCCCTCCGCCGGCGGCGACCCAGCCGCCGAATACACGTTCGTGCAGGGCCGGATCGTGCTGCGGCTGTCACTGATCCTCACCGAGACGATGGCGGCGGGGTATCAGGCCGCCCTCGGGAGGATCGGCGGCGGCGAGTCACCCTAGCGGGTCGCGCCCGGTCGTCACTCCCCGGGCCCGAAGGCCCGGATCCGGGGAGTGCGGCACCGCCCGCGGGGGCAGGCGTACCGCATGAACATCCGCGAGTTCTACGATGCCGATCCGCGCCGGCAGACGTCCGAAGAGGTCGCTTTCGGGTATGGCTGGACCACCGAGGACGACAAGCACTCCACCTACCGGCTGAGCTGGGTCGCGGACACCGGCGAGGCCTACATCGTCCGTGAGCCGCATCCGGGGGGCATCCTCGCGCGCTACCTCGACCAGCTCCGGGTCGATCAGGTCGACGTAGGGGAACTGCTGGTCGAGGTGCTGGCGACGACGGACCGGTACACCCTCGAGGCCGCCCTCGCCGGCTGGCCCGCGGTCATGCCGGAGAAGAACAGCCTGCACTGGGCGCGGCGGCAGCTTGCCGCGCTGGGCTCGGCGAACAGTTCGCCGAGCACGACGCGGCCGCCCTCAGCCTGACCCCGGCCCGGCCAGGTAGGCGATCAGCGTGCGGACGCCCCAGCCGGTGCCGCCGCGGCTGATCTCACCGTCGTCGGAGTCCGCGCGAGCCGTGCCGGCGATGTCCAGGTGTGCCCAGGGGCGACCACCGGTGAACTCCCGCAGGAACAGCGCCGCGGTGATCGAGCCGCCGTTCACGTCCATCGCCCGGCCGATGTTCGCCAGATCCGCCACGGGCGAGTCGATCGCCGGCCGGTACTCCTCGGTCAGCGGCAGCCGCCACACGCGCTCCCCCGCGGCGGTGGACGCCGCGGCGAGCTCGGCCGCGAGCGTGTCGTCCGAGGAGAACAGCCCGGCGGTGCGCCGGCCCAGAGCGACGGTGATCGCACCGGTCAGGGTGGCGAGGTCGACGATCTGGTCGGGCTCCAGCGTCGCGGTGGCATAGGCCAGGCCGTCGGCCAGGACGAGGCGCCCTTCGGCGTCGGTGTTGAGCACCTCGACCGTGGTCCCGCCCCAACAGGTGATCACGTCACCGGGACGCATCGCGGACCCGCCGATGAGGTTCTCCGCGAGGCAGAGCAGCCCGGTGACCTTGCCAGGCACGGCCAGCTCGGGCAACGCCGCCATCGTGCCCAGCACCGCCGCGGCGCCGGACATGTCGGTCTTCATGCTCGCCATGGAGACCGACGGCTTGAGCGACAGCCCACCCGAGTCGAACGTGATCCCCTTGCCGACCAGCACCCGATGCCCGGGCTCGACACCCTCGGGCCCGAGCGGGCCGTCGTAGGTGAGCCGCACCAGGAACGGCGGGCGCGGCGACCCGCCGCCGACCGCCACCAGCCCGCCGAAGCCCTCCCGAACCAGGTCGTCGTGGTCGAGCACCGCGACGTCCAGGCCAGCCTGGGAGGCGACCAGCTTCGCCTGGTGAGCCAGCCAGGCCGGTGTCTTGACGAGGCTCGGCATGTTGATCAGATCGCGGGCCAGGCAGACCGCGTCCGCGACGGCCCGTGCCCGGCGCACCGCGTCCACGACCGCTGGGTCGCCGGCCTGCTCCAGGCTCAGCACCAGCACCCGGTCCGCCCGCGGGTCGGCCGCCGCCTCGTCCGCCGTGGCCGGCTGCGGCTCCGGCACATTCTGTTGCCCGCCGTCCGGCTGGACGTCCTGCTGCTGCCCGGCCGGCTGGTCCCGCCCGCCCGATGCCTCGGGCCCGTCCGGCGACGGCCCGACGACCCGCACGGCCACGCTCCCGCCGGCCGCGCGGTCCCCGTCGGGGACGGCACCGGCGACGACGTCGGCGAGGCGGTAGGAGGCCAGCGCGTGGCCCTCGACGAACGCGTACACCCGCTCGGCATCCGGATCGGCGACCACGAAGGGCCGCCCCTTGGCTCCGCCCCGGCGCGCGAGGACGGCCCCCGCCGAACGCCAGTCCGCGGCCTCACCGGCGCCCACGCCGAGCAGGAACAGCCGCCAGGGACGTTCGGCCCGGGACAGCGGAACCGTCAACAACCCACCGGTGTCAGCCCGGAAGCCCTCGTTCTCGATGAGCCGATCAACGTCGACACCGACCCGTGTGCAGGCGCGGCGACCACGGTCAGGCACGACGACAGCACCATCGACCGAGGCGACCACGACCACGAGAACGGAACTGTCCGCACCCACCGCGCCCACCTCACCCGGGGCGACAGCCGGCTCGGCGGCCGGTTCCCGGCCCGACGTGGGCTGGTCGACGGATGCGAGCAACGGGTGGTCGTCGGAGGTGACCAGGACGAGCGGAGCTCGGTACCTCGACTCCGCGAGGTCGGCCATCGATGCGACAGCAACCGTGCTCATGCCCCGCTCACCGCACCGCGGAAACGCCCGCCTGACGAGTGGTGAGTGACCACCCCCGGCCTAACCGACAGCGATCTTGAGCGCATCTCCCAGCGC
Source organism: Frankia sp. R43 (assembly GCF_001306465.1). Classification (NCBI taxonomy): domain Bacteria; kingdom Bacillati; phylum Actinomycetota; class Actinomycetes; order Frankiales; family Frankiaceae; genus Frankia; species Frankia sp. R43. The sequence continues at coordinate 1,824,561 of NZ_LFCW01000001.1, forward strand.
ACTCGCCTCGTCGGCGGTGAGTTCGACGACGAGTCGGCCGCCCCCTTCGAGCGGGACACGCATGACGATGCCACGCCCCTCCTTGGTGACCTCGAGCGGACCGTCACCCGTCCGCGGCTTCATGGCCGCCATCGGTGCACCTCTTCCTGCCGTCGGACCTGCGTCTGACGACGATTATCCCGGAGAGCCGCCCGCAAACCGAAACACGTCCCAGCGGGGAATCACAACGGTCACGGCAGAGCCGTGATCTCGATGTCCTGCTGGCCACCTCCGCACATCTGTGCTAGTTACTCCGATGCGTTTCACTACTGTTGCCCATCGACATCGTCCTCGGCCGGAGAGGCTTCGGGCTGGTCGGGCTCGCCCCAAACGTGTCGGGGCCGGCTGGCGTCGCCCTGGTTGGCCCCACTTTGGCGGGCATCGTCCTCGCGGGCATCGTCCTCGCCGCCAGCGTGCCCGCTGGCATCGGGCCCGGCGACCCCGTCCCCGGCGGGCAGGACAGGTGTGACGGGCGCCGCGGGCTCGGCCGGTTCGGTCCACTCGGCGGGCTCGACACTCCACCCGGCCGGCTCGGCGCCGCCGGTTCCGCCGAGCCGTGCGAGCTCCGCGAGCCGGACCAGCTCATCGTCCCGGCGTGCGATCTCCTCGTCCCGCCATGCGAGCTCGTCGGCGAGTCGGGCCAGGACGGCATCGACCTCCGCCATCCGGTAGCCACGCACGGCCATCCCGAAGCGCAGGCCCTCCACGTCGGCGGGGGCGACCGCACGGCCGCTCAGGCTGACATGGGGGCCGTCCGGTACAGCCGGTGCCATCCGGTCGAACCGCCCGACGGACAGTGCGGCCACGACGAACACGATCGTCGCGACCAGCAGGACCTCCACCATGAGCACCACAGGGTCGATCGTGCCATGCGCGCAGGCGGGCGGCGGATTCGCCCACCCGTCGGACGGCAGCGCCACGAAAGGACCGTGAACCGGGCGCGAAAGGACCGTGAACCGGCCACGGGAGGACCGCCGCCGGGTCTGGCCGGGTCCATGCCCGGTCTGGCAGGGTGGGCGGGGTGGCCGCCGAATCTCCCCCGACCAGCAGTCCGACGCCTGGCAGCGGGGCGACACCCGGCTACGGCGCAGCGCATCCGGACGATCCGAGCGATGCGGGCGACACTGCCCTCCCCCGGCCGCTGCGGCTCGGCGGGCAGGTGTTCGGCCCGTCCGAGCTCGTCATCATGGCGATCGTCAACCGCACCCCGGACTCGTTCTTCGACCGCGGCGCGACCTACGGCGAGGCGGCGGCGCTCGACGCCGTGGACACCGCCGTCGACGGTGGCGCCGGGATCATCGACATCGGCGGTGTCAAGGCGGCCCCGGGCGAGGAGATCGACGCCGCCGAGGAGCTGCGCCGCATCGGCGGCTTCGTCTCCGCGGTACGGGCCCGCCACCCCGACATCGTGATCAGTGTGGACACCTGGCGGGCCGAGGTCGGGCGGGTGGTCGCGAGCGAGGGCGCCGACCTGCTCAACGATGCCTGGGGCGGCGTGGACCCGGAACTGGCCGAGGTCGCCGCCGAGTTCGGCACCGGGCTGGTGTGCACCCACGCCGGCCACCTGCCGCCACGCACCCGACCACACCGGATCGCCTACGACGACGTGGTCGCCGACATCGCCGCCACCACCACCGGGCTGGCCGAACGAGCCGTCTCGCTGGGCGTCCGGCCCGACGCGGTGCTCATCGACCCGGGGCATGACTTCGGCAAGAACAGCCGGCACTCGCTGGAGTCCACCCGCCGGCTGCCGGAGCTGGTGGCCACCGGGTGGCCGGTCCTGGTCGCGATGTCCAACAAGGACTTCGTCGGGGAGGTGCTCGACGCGCCGGTGGACCAGCGGCTGGAGGGGACCCTCGCGGCGACCGCGGTCGCGGCCTGGCTCGGCGCGCGGGTGTTCCGCGCGCACCAGGTGATCGCCACCTGGCGCACGCTGCGGATGGTCTCCGCGCTGCGGGGGGATGTCGATCTGCGCATCGCGCGGCGAGGCGTGGCCTGACCCGCGCTGGTGGTCTGACCCGCCGCTACTCGCCCTCCACGGCCTCTGCGGACTCCACGGCCTCTGCGGCCTCTGCCGATCCAGCTGGCGCGGCTGGCAGCCGCCGGCTCCCGCCGGCCGCACCGGCCGCACCGGCCGCACCGGCCTCGACGAAATCGAGCGCCTCGGTGATGCTCGTCGCCCAGATCAGGGTGTCGCGGGCCTGCGGACGTACGAAGCCGCGACCGACCAGGTCGTCGACGAGCAGCCGCAGGTGCGTGAACACGCCCTCGGACTCCAGCACGACGACCGGCTTGTCATGTAGGCCGAGCAGCGCCGCGACCCAGATCTCGAACAGCTCCTCCAGCGTTCCGAGCCCACCGGGCAGCGCCAGGAACCCGTCGGCGCGGCCATCCATGATCGCCTTGCGCTCACGCATCGTGGCCGTGACGATCAGCTCGTCCGAGTCGGTGTCGCCGACCTCCATCGCGAGCAGCGCCTCGGGGATGACCCCGATCGTGTGTGCGCCGCCGGCACGGGCCGCTCTGGCCACCGCGCCCATGCAGGACACCGAGCCGCCGCCGGACACCAGGGTGTGCCCGCGGCGCGCCAGCTCCGCGCCGACCTCCGCCGCCAGCAGGACGAAGGAGGGGTCGATCAGCTCGGAGGACGAACAGTAGACGCAGATGTTCACCGCGGTTCCGTGCCGAGGGGCCGGCCGGTCTGGTCCGTGCCTCCGGCGAACCCGGGCACGTCGCCGGTGCCGGCGTCCAAGACGCTGTCGGCGCTGTCGGCGACAGCGGTCTCGGCCTCGGCGGCGCTGCGGCCGGTGCCCCGCAGGATGACGTCCACCGCCTCGTCGACGTCGTCGGTGAGGGTCACCAGGTCGAGGTCGCCGGGCTTGATCCGGGCGGCCCCGAGCACCGTCGAGCGCAGCCAGTCCAGCAGACCGGCCCAGTAGCCGGTGCCCATCAGCACAATGGGGAAGCCGGTGACCTTTCCGGTCTGCAGCAGGGTCAGTGCCTCGAAGAGCTCGTCCAGCGTGCCGAAGCCGCCGGGCAGGATGACGAAGGCCTCGGCGTACTTCACGAACATCGTCTTGCGGACGAAGAAGTACCGGAAGCTGACGCCGAGATCGACCCATTCGTTGAGGCTCTGCTCGTACGGCAGCTCGATACCCAGGCCCACCGACAGCCCGCCGGCCTCCCGGGCCCCCCGGTTGACCGCCTCCATCGCGCCCGGGCCGCCGCCGGTGATCACCGCGTAGCCCGCGTCGGCCAGCGCGGCCCCGAGCCGACGCCCGAGCTCGTATTCGGGCTCGTCCCGGGCCACCCGCGCCGAGCCGAACACGGTGACCGCCGGCGGCAGGTCCGCCAGCAGGCCGAAGCCCTCGACGAACTCGCTCTGGATGCGCAGGACCCGCCAGGGGTCGCTGTGGACGAACGAAGCGGGGCTGCGGGTGCCGAGCAGCCGCTGGTCGGTGGTGGACGCCTGCACCTGGTCACCCCGCGCGGTCACCGGCCCGCGGCGCTGCTCCGGCGGCAGCCCGCCGGCTCGACCCGTTTGCCCGGTTCGGACGTCTTGCTCGGCTCGGCCCACTTGCTCGGCTCCGCCGGCTAGCCCGGCTTGGCCGGCTTGCTCGGCTCGTCCGGCTTGGCCCGGGCTGGTGGGCGCCGGCACCTTGGGGGCATCCCCCGAACGGTCCACGCCGGTTCCCTGGTCCGCGCGGTCCCCGTCCAGGCCTTCCGCGGCCACGGAGACCACCGGCGGGGACGTCGATCCGCCGCTCGGCGGATCAGCATTGGCGGAGGAGCTCACATCCCGCACCATACGCACGCCCGGCGGATGCCTGGAAATCCCGCCAGCACCGCTGTCCGCCCGCGCGACCGGTTGACGCCTCTCCCGGCATCCCCGCGTCCCAGCGCAGGCGGGCAGGTCGGCAAACGGGCCCCGTACGGGCCATCAGGCGCGGGTGGTGGCGGCTACCTCGGCGACGACGGCGGACCCTCGCGCAACCACGAGTCATCGGGGAGCGGGGCGGAGATCTGAGGATTTCGGTCGTTCCAGCGACCAGAAGCCTCAGGTTCGCTCGACAGCAGCGGCGGCCCGAAGGCACCGCTCGAAGATCGGAGGATTTCGGTCGTTCCAACAGCGAAAATCCTCCGGTCTTGCGCGGCAGCACCGGCGGCAGCGGCAGCATGGGCGGTAAGCGGCGCGCTGGCAGCCCGGTTAGCTCAGCAGGTCAGCAGATCAGCAGGTAGGACCGCAGCACGCGCTCCGCTTCGTCGATCAACGCCAGCTCGACGTACTCGTCCCGGGTGTGTGCCAGGTTCGGGTCGCCCGGGCCGTAGTTCAGCGCCGGGATGCCCAGCTCGGCGAACCGCGCCACGTCCGTCCACCCGAACTTGGCGGCCGGGGTGCGGGCCGTCGCCGCCACGAACGCGGCCGCCGCCGGAGCGGACAGCCCCGGCAGGGCCCCGCGGGCGCTGTCCTCGACGGACAGCTCGAATCCGTCCAGGACCTGCGCGACATGGTCGAGAGCGGCCGGGACGTCCCGGTCGGGAGCGAAGCGGAAGTTGACGGTGACCCGGCACTCGTCCGGGATCACGTTGCCCGCCACGCCACCGTCGATCCGCACCGCGGACAGGCCTTCCCGGTAGGTGCAGCCGTCCAGGGTGACGGAGCGGGGCTGGTAGGCGGCGAGCCGGGTCAGCAGCTCCCCGGCGCGGTGGATCGCGTTGTCGCCGAGCCAGGAACGAGCCGAATGGGCCCGGCGGCCACGGGTCGTCGCCACGACGCGCACCGTTCCCTGGCAGCCGGCCTCGATCTCACCGCCGGTGGGTTCCATCAGGATCGCCAGATCGGCCTGCAGCCAGTCGCGATGCCCGGAGGTGATCCGTCGCAGCCCGTTACGATCGGCGGCGACCTCCTCGTTGTCGTAGAACACCCAGGTCACGTCGTGCCGGGTCGCCACGCCCGCGCCGGCGGCCGCGGCGAGGCGCAGCATGACGGCGACCCCGGCCTTCATGTCGGACGTCCCGCAGCCGTACAGGCGGGTGCCGTCGAGACGCGACGGCAGGTTCGCCGCGATGGGGACGGTGTCGAGGTGCCCGGCGAGCAGGACCCGCGACGGCAGGCCCCGGTTGGTGCGTGCCAGCACCGCGTCGCCGTCCCGGAGAACCTCCAGGCCACCGGCACCACCAGCGCCGCCAGCACCGCTGCCGTCATCGCCGCCCGCCGCGCGCAGTGCCTTCTCGACGGCGGTCGCCAGGGTGGCCTCGTCACCGCTGACCGACGGCACGTCCACCAGGGCACGGGTCAGGTCGCCCGCCGAAAGCGCCAGGTCAAGCTCCATGTCGACCGACCCTAGTGGCCGCGGCCCCGGGACGGCACCCGGGGCACCACCGACGTCCATGCACCACCCGCACCAGGGCGGCGCGAGGTCCGGGGCCACCGGCGCGGCGCGCGAGACCCAGGCCACCGGCGCGGCGGCCGGTCAGGTCAGGAGGCCACCCCGTGCTCCCGCAGGATGTCGTTCAGGGCGAGCTTGTCGTGGATCTCGCCTTCGTCCAGGGTCCGCAGGACGAGGATGCACGGCATGGCGAAGTCCCCGGCCGGGAACGAGCGGACCCGGCTGGAGCCGACCGCCACCGCACGCTCGGGGATCTCCCCGCGCGGGTACTCCTCGCCGGTGACCGCGTCGAAGACATGCGTGGAGGCGGTGAGGATCGCGCCCGCGCCGAGCTTCGCCCCGCGCCGGACCCGCGCGCCCTCGACCACCATGCAGCGGCTGCCGACGAAGGCGTCGTCCTCGACCACCACCGGCACGGCGCTCGGCGGCTCCAGCACGCCACCGAGGCCCACCCCGCCGGAAAGGTGCACGTTGCGCCCGACCTGGGCGCAGGAGCCGACGGTCGCCCAGGTGTCGACGAGGGTGCCCGCGCCGACGTGGCCGCCGATGTTGGTGTAGCTCGGCATCAGCACGGCGCCCGGCTCCACGTGCGCACCCCACCGCACGATCGCGCCCGGGACCACCCGGACGCCGTCGAACCTGGTCTTCAGCGGCACGCGGTCGTGGAACCGGAAGTCGCCGGCGGCGGATTCGACCATCGGCAGGACCTTGAAGGACAGCAGGATCGCGCGCTTGGCCCGCTCGTCGACGACGACCGCGCCGTCCGCGGCCACCTGGGCCACCCGGGCCTCACCTGCGTCGATGGCGTCGACCGCGCCGACAATGGTCTTCCTGGCCTGGGTGTCGTCCGGGGTCAGCTCGCCGCGGCGCTCCCACAGGTCGTCGATGGCCCGGTCAAGCGGGGATTCGAACGTCGTCTCACTCACGCTGGTCACTCCTCAGACCCTACGGTCCGCCCGAGGACCGGCGCTCGGAACCATCGGCGCCGGTCAGGCACGGGACCCAGCCGGAGGACCAGCCGACCGGGCCGGTCAGCGGATGTCCGGCTCCGTTCGCCAGCCGCGGGACCCGTTGTGCTCGGCGGGGTCACCGCCGGTGCGGCCCGGTGCGCTCCGCTCGTCCGCCGGATCCGTCGGGTACGGCCGCGGGATGGCGGTCTGGCCGGTCTGGTACGGCGGCATCGACGGCATCGGCGACTGGCCGGACAGGTGATCCGGCACCGGCAGCTGCCCGGTCGCGTACGGCGGAAGTGGCGTCTGCCCGGTCACGTACGGCGGGACGGACGGTTGCCCCGCGTAGGGCAGCGGCGTCTGGCCGGTCTCGTACGGCGGAAGTGGCAGCTGCCCCGTCGGGTATGGCGAGGCGGACGCGGGAACGGGCCCGGCGCCGTAGACCGGCGCGCCGCCCGGACCGGTGTGCCCGGGTTGGTGCCCGCCGCGTGTGCCTTCGGGGTAGGGCCCACCGCCGGCCGGCTGGGCCCCGTGCGGGTCCCGCCCGTCCCGGTATTCGTTCACGCCGGGCGGCCGGCCGCCGGCATCGGGCTGGCCCGCCCGGTAGCGCTCGAACGCGCCCACCGGACCGGGGCCTGGACGTGCCGCCTCGCCCGTGCCATAACCTTCCGGACGAACCTGGTAGCCACCGGTCACCGGGGCGGCCGGCGGAGCCCAGCCGGAGCCCGCGCCATGCTGCCCGCCCTGACCACCCGCACCGCCATAGCCGCCCGCACCGCCGTAGCCACCCGAAGCGGCCGGACCGCCCACCGACGGCAGCATCGTCATGCGCTCGGGAACGGTGGCGATCTGCGCGTCCGGTGCGGTGAGCGCGACGCGGACATGACGCCGGCCCGACTCACCGTAGAAGCTGCCCGGAGCCACCAGGATGCCCACACTCGACAGGGCGTCCAGTGTGGCCCAGCAGTCCTCGCCGCGGGTCGCCCACAGGTACAGGCCGGCCTCGCTGTGCTCGATCGTGAAACCAGCGACGGCCAGCGCGGCCGCCAGCACCGCCCGCCGGTTCGCGTACCGGGCCCGCTGGTCGGCCACGTGCATGTCGTCGGCGAGTGCGGCCGTGGTCGCGGCCTGGACCGGCGCCGGCATCATCATGCCGGCGTGCTTGCGGAGCTGGAGCAGCCCGCGCACAAGCTCCGGATCGCCGGCGACGAAGCCCGTCCGGTAACCGGCGAGGTTCGAACGTTTGGACAGTGAGTGCACGGCCAGCAGCCCCTCGTGGGATCCGCCGCACACATCGGGGTGGAGCACGGAGATCGGCCGGGCTTCCCAGCCGAGCTCGATGTAGCACTCGTCGCTGGCCACGATCACGCCGCGCTCACGCGCCCAGTTGACGACCGCGCGCATCTCGTCCACCGACAGGACGCGCCCCGTCGGGTTCCCGGGCGAGTTCAGCCAGACCAGGGTGACGCCCTCGGCGGGCCCCAGCACCGGCTCACAGCGGGCCAGCAGGGCACCGACCTCATAGGTCGGATACGCGGGGGTGGGGACCCAGACGCGGTCCCCGGGTTCCAGGCCAAGCTGGGAGGGAAGCTGGGCGACCAGCTCCTTCGTGCCGAGCACCGGCAGCACCGCCGATGGCTCGACAACCACGCCGAGGCGACGGGCCAGCCAGCCGGCCGCCGCCTCCACCAGTTCCGGCGTCCCCGCGGTCAGCGGGTAGCCGGGAGCGTCCGCGGCAGCCGCGAGCGCATGCTGAACGACCTGCGGCGTCGCGTCCACCGGCGTACCGACGGACAGATCAACCAGGCCGTACGGGTGAGACCGCGCCTTCTCCTTGAACGAGACCAGCTGGTCCCACGGAAAGTCGGGCAGCCGCACCCGAGACCGCCCCGGCGATCGAATCGTCCGGGGCGGTCCAGCCGACTCCCCCGGACCGGTCAGGACTCACCCTGAGGGGCCAGGGCCGCGACCGCGGGCGGGTCGAAGTCAAGGGCGCCGACCTTCGAGGCGCCGCCCGGCGAGCCGAGCTCCTCGAAGAACGTCGCGTTGTTGTCGGCGTAGATCTTCCACTGCTCGGGGACATCGTCCTCGTAGTAGATGGCCTCCACCGGGCAGACCGGCTCACACGCACCACAGTCGACGCACTCGTCAGGCTGGATGTAGAGCATCCGTCCGCCTTCGTAGATGCAGTCGACCGGGCACTCCTCGATGCAGGCCCTGTCCTTCACATCAACACAGGGCTCCGCGATGACGTAGGTCACCGGACGTTCCTCCTCGAGCTCACGGACGACTGAGTTCCTTAGTATCGACCTGGACCGTTCGGTGTCGACAACAAGGGCGTTCACTGGTCGTGTATGTCGTCCACATCACTCCAGCAGACATCGGCTCACGGGTCGTGATCCGGCGACGAATTCCGGGCCCACTCCCTCTGAGCGATGTTCTGGGCACCCTTGAGTCTTGGTCGGAAGGCGAGCTTCGCCTCCGTCGCACCGACGGTACGACAGTGAGTGTGCCCGAGGAATCCCTAGTGGCGGCGCGTGTCGTCCCCCCGACACCCCGCCGGGCCAGTCCGCGATCCCCCGGCCGGGCACCCAGTTCATACCAGCCCGGATCAGACCGCGGCCACATGATCGCAGAAAGCAACAGTCGGATCACAAATGTGGGTCCGGACGCCGATACCCCAAAGGATGCGACGGACCCTCGGGCCGACTCCGGCGATACTGAAGGACAATGACCGCGACCGGGACGCGCGATACATCGGGCGGTGTGTCGGCAAGCGGTTGACGGCCAGCAAGCGTTCGCCGGCCGTCGACGGCCGGGGAGCGGTTGACGGGTCGGGGCGTACCGCCTCGGCCCGGGCGGGGGCAGACCGGGCGGGGCCGACCCGCCCCCGGGGCGGCCCAGGCAGGATCGGGGCGGACGGCCTGATCCGAACGTGGAGGTCCAGCGGTGAGCGACCACAGCAGGCGGATGTTCGCCACGGTCGTCCGGCGCGAGCAGGTCGACCTCGCCCTCGCGTGCCATCTGATCGCGGCCGAGGCCGGCCCCGAGACCAACCCGGTCGAGACCTCCCGGGCGCTCGACGCCCTGGCCGCTGACACGGCCAGGGTGCTGGCGGCCCGCGGAGCCACCGCCCGCGGCCACGGCCAGACCAACTCGGACACCGGCTCCGAATCGGCGTCGGACGGAGGTGCCGGCACCCTCACCGGCCTGGACCTGCGGGTCGCCGCGGAGGCGCTGCGGGAGTCGCTCGGCGAGCGGGCCGGGTTCGCCGGCCGCGAGAGCGACTACGAGGACGTCCGCGCCTCGCTCCTGCCCGAGGTGCTGCGCCGGCGCCGCGGCCTGCCGATCCTGCTGTCCGTGGTGTGGATCGAGGTTGCCCGCCGGATCGGGATCCCCGCCTACGCCGTCGGCCTTCCCGGGCATGTGATCGTCGCTGTCGGCTCTCCGAGAGAGCACGTTCTCGTCGACCCGTACGCCGGCGGGGTGATCATGACTGTGCACGACGCGGCGGCCCGGGTGCGGGCGGCCGGAGTCGCCTTCACCCGCGCCCACCTCGCCCCGATGCCCCCGGCGGACCTGCTGGCCCGCGTGCTGGGCAACATCCGGGTGCTGGCCGCGCGGACCGACGTGCCGCGGACCAGGCTGTGGGCCGTCGAGCTGTCCCTGCTGCTGCCCCACCACCCGGCCGCGCTGCGCCGCGAACGGGGCGAGCTGCGGGTCCGGCTGGGCGACTTCCTCGGCGGGGCGAGGGATCTCACCAGCTTCGCCGACGCGGTGACCGTCGTCGAGCCGGCGGCCTCGGCCGCGGCACGCCAGGCCGCGATCGCCGCCCGCGCCAGGCTCAACTGAGGCCGCGCCTCCCACGCGCCTGCGCCCCGCCACCGCACCTTCGCCCCGCCACCCCCTCCGCCCGTCAGCCGGGCTCGGGGCCGTCGGTGGACAGGTAGGCACCTTCGTAGAACACGAGCGGCCGGGCATCGGGCCGCGGCCGGTCGAGCCCGATCACCTCACCGATCACCAGGGTGTGGTCGCCGGCGCGATGCGTCGCGGTGGTGGCGCACTCCAGCACCGCCAGCGCGCCGTCGAGGAGGGCGACCCCGGTACGCGGCCCGAACGAGTGCGGCCAGCCGCCGAGCCAGTCGTCAGGCCGGCCGTCGGGCCGGCCGTCGGGCCGCGGTGGCCCTCCGGTCCGCGCGAAGTCGCGGGAGGCCTGGCTCATGTCGGCGGCCAGCACCGAGACGCCCCAGACGCCAGCGGCGATGACCGGGTCATGGAAGCGGGCATCACGGCGGATGCTGACGAGGACGAGCAGCGGGTCCAACGAGACCGAGACGAACGAGTTCGCCGTCATCGCCAGATGCCGGCCGTCCAGGACGGTGGTGAGGACCGTGACGCCGGTGGCGAACCGCCCGACCACCCGGCGGAACTCCTGCGCGTCCGGCCGGTTCCGCAGGCCCGCGAGGATCACGGGGCCGACACCGGCCGGACCAGGCTGCACCGGACCCGGCTGAACAGCGGCTCGCGGGACAGCCGCTGGCAGGGCGGGGGCCGACGAGGCAGACGCCGACGGGACAGGCTCGGGCGGGTGCTGGCGCGCTGGGCTTGCCACGGCGGCCACGCTACCGCCGCCGCGCCGGCCACACCGCGCCTTCCGGCCCCTGGGGTGACCATCGGCACTCGCACGCAACGCCGCCTGATCAGCTCCGCTCCGCCGCCGAACCACCGCCGAGCCGGCGGTGACCACGCACAACGCGGCTCACCGGGCTTCCCACCCGCCCGGATTCACCCCGGACAGCGCCGGATCGCTCCCCTAGCGGGACGGCACCCTCGGGCGCTCCATCACGGGCGGCAGGGCCGTGAGGCCGCGCCGGGCCCGCCCGAGAACGGCGACCACCACCGGTGCCAGCACGCCGATGGCGAGGAAGAGATAGCCGGTCGCCGTCGCCTTGAGCAGCAGGTCGCCCTCGGTTCGGGACGCGGCCAGGGCGAGCACGATCGGGGTCCAGCCGATGAGTGGGATCATCGCCCCGAGCCGGGTACCGGTCAGCCAGCGGACGAGCAACGGCACCCCGGTGTTGCCGATCAGGGCCAGCAGCAGCCCGACCGAGATCAGGGTCCCCCCCGGCCGCGGCCCCGAAGCCACCAGGACGACACCGTAGAGGCCGAGCACGAACCCGGCGATGACGCCGAACACGTAGGAGCCCACAAGGAAGGCACGGCCGGGCTCCTCAGGCCGGGAACTGGGTACCACTGGTCGAGCGACCGGCTTCCCAGCCCCGGCGGCGGGCTCCACAGCCCGCGCGGCAGCCTGCTTCGGGCCACCAGCGGGCTGCTTCGAGGCACCGCCAGGCAGCTTCGAGGTACCGGCGGGCTGCTTCGACCGAGCGGCAGGCTTCTTCGAGCGTGCGGCGCCCCGCGGATGAGCCCCACCGGCGGTGCTCGAGGTCGTCTTCGAGGCCTTCACGACCGGCTCACGGCCCGCTTCGTGGTCGTGGTCGTGACCGTGGCCTACTGTCGGACGGGGCATTCTCCGACAGTAGGCCATCGAGCGCACCAACCACGCGCCGGTCGCGGGCCGATGATCGGTCCTCCGAGCCCCACCCGCCAGCGCGCCGGGATCTCAGCGGATGGCGAGCTCGTCGGGAACCGCGACGACGTCCACGAGCGCACCGCGCCGCCAGACCGTCAGCTCGACGGGGTGTCCGATGGTGTCCTCGGTCAGCAGTCGTTGCAGATCACCCGGCCCGGCGACCGGCGTCCCGGCGACGGACAGGACAAGATCGTCGGCGAACAGCCCGGCGCGCCCGGCCGGGCTGCCTCGCACCACCTCGGCCAGCCGCAGCCCATGGCGCTGGCCCGTCCGATCCGCGAGGCCCGACGGCAACGGCACCCGTACGCTCGCGACCCCGAGATAGGCCCGCCGCACCCGGCCGTCGCGGATGAGCGCGGCGAGGATGCGCCTCGTGGTCGCGTTCACCGGGACAGCGAGGCCGAGCCCGATGCCCGCGACAGCCGTGTTCACCCCGACGACCCGACCGTCGGCGGTGACGAGCGCGCCGCCGGAGTTTCCCGGATTCAGCGCCGCGTCGGTCTGGATCACCTCGTCGACGACCCGCACGGCCGAGCCGGAACGGGTCGGCAACGAACGGTTCAGCGCGCTGACCACACCGGCGGTCACGCTGCCGGTGAGTCCCAGCGGGTTGCCGACGGCCACCACCAGCTGGCCGACCCGCAGGGCCGCGGCGTCGCCGAGCGCGGCCGGCGCGGGTGTCGAACCCCGGGCCCGCAGCACCGCGAGATCGGACAGCGGGTCGGCGCCGACGAGGTCGAGATCCCGTTCGGTGCCGTCGGTGAACTCCGCCGTGCCGACCGGCACGCCGCTGCGGGCGCCTTCCACCACGTGCGCGGAGGTGAGCAGGAATCCGTCGGCGGTGAACACGATCGCGGAACCGGCTCCGGCGCCCCGCGAGGTCCGTACCCGCAGGCTGGCGACGCTCGGCGCGACCTGGGCCGCCACCCGGGTCACGACCCGGGAGTAGGCGTCGAGGGCGGCGTCTCCCAGGTCAGCGGGCCCTCCGGGCCCTCCGCGGCCTCCGGAGGCTCCGGAGGCCGCCGGGGCGTGCCTGCCCGGGACGTCACTGCCCGGGACGTCACTGCCCGGGGCTCGGCTATCCGGAGCCCGGCCACCCGGAAGGTGGTCGTCCTGGACGTTGTCGTCCCGGACCCGTCGGGCGCCCCTGTTACGGAACATATTTTCCCCGCAGGGGCACGGTGGGATCGATCACGTCTGATGAGTCGAGGGCAGCGAACCACCCGTTTGGGCTCGGGCGGGCGGTGGCACGGTGGACCATCCGAACCTCCTAGCACTGATTACAGCGTTACACCGTTAAATGGGAACGCTGACGTGCGGGAGGCCATGCCGCCATCGTGTCCGCCGTCGGCGTAAACGGCACCAAGGTGGCATATCACCGCAAAGGGAGTTCCTGGTTTTGGCCGCCGCGGAGCCTGTCGCAAGGCGGCGCCAACCAAGGTCGGCAATCCGGCGGACGCGACTGAGATCGCCGCTTGCGAACGAACCCGGGCCGCCCGGTCACGGTGCGCGGACCGGAATCGGCGACAGCTCGAAGCCGCCGACCGACAAGTTGGGGATCTTCGTCGTTCCAGCACCCGGGGCCGAAATCTGAGACGCGGCGGATCCGGACCCACCAGCCTCGGCCTGGCGGAGCCGCGCCGATGGAACGCGGGCCCCACCCGCGCGGCCACCCGTCGAGGATCTCGCGCCCCCGCGCGGCACGAGCAATCGACATCAAGAGGGGCAGAAGGGGCGCGCATTCACCTGACAACCCGCAAGAAGCAAGGATTTTGGTCGTTGGAACGACCAAAATCCTTCACCCTTGCGACTCGCCAAACCGGGCCATCGGGCGACCCGGCCTGACTCTCGAGCCGGGCTCTCGGGGCACCGGAGGCCCGGCCGCGTTCGTGCAGCGCGGACGTCCCCGCCCACCGGCCAACGATCTTGATCGGCGGCGCCAGTCCGCGACAGGAGGCCAAGCCAGGCTGGCCTCGAGCGTCAGAGAGACAGACCCGCGAAAAGGTCGGTCTCGCGGGTGCCGGGCTCGGCACCCGCGCCCCGCTCGCCGCGGGTGAGAACGAAGTGCTCCACGGCCCAGGTCCGGTTCCCGATGCCGTCGGCGAGAGCGAAGAAGAAGCCGTCGACGGCCATCTGGGTCCGGTGCGCGCGCATCGCCGCGATTTTCGCCGGCAGGAAGTCCTCGGCCGCGATCTCGGTGGTGATCACCTCGTCCGGCACGGCCAGGGGGACGTCATCCGCGGAGGCAGCCTCGGCGAACGGGCTGTTCTCGGGTGCGGTCTCCCGGAAATAGTCGATACTCGCCTGGATGAGGGACTTCGGCATCGCGGTCTCGTAGAGCTTGGAGATCTGCCACGACGGGCCGGCGCCGGGAGCGAACGCGGGGTCGGCGGCGGCCGTGAAGGCCCGGACGGACACGTCGTGTGCCCGGATGTGGTCGGGATGCCCGTAGGCCCCGTTCTCGTCATAGGTGACGAGAACCTGCGGCCGGACGTCCCGGACGATCCGCACCAGTGCCTCGGTCGCCTCGTCCAGGTCCGCCTGCCACAGGCACCGCGGGTCGTTGTTGGCGACGGTGCCCATCATCCCGCTGTCCCGCCAGCGGCCGGCGCCACCGAGGAACCGATGATCGGTCACCCCGAGCTCGGCACAGGAACGCTCCAGCTCGCCGATGCGGTAGCCACCGAGCTGATCACCGAGGTCGGACCTCAGGTTGACCAGCTCGGGCACCAGCACCTCGCCGACCTCACCGAGCGTGCACGTGACGAGCGTCACCTGGGTGTCCGCACGGGCCGCGTACGAGGCGATGGTCACACCGGTCGAGATGACCTCGTCGTCCGGGTGGGCGTGAACGAACAGCACTCGGCGCGGTGGAACGGTTTCGGTGGATTCCGGCACGGCACGACCCTACGCGCGCCTTCTCCGGCCGGGCGGCGGCGGCACCCCGCCCCACCCGGCCGGCACGAGAACGATGTCGGCCGCGCCGGCCCAGCCAGCGCGGCCGTTTCAGCCGGCAAGGACCGGTTCAGCCAGCACCGCCCGATTCAGCCGGTACGGCCCGGTCCAGCCAGCACCGCGCGGCCCAGCTGGCGCAGCCCGGTTCAGCCGGTGCGGCGGCGGGAGCGCAGCTTCTCACGCTCCGACGCGGTCAGCGCCACCTTGCGCATCCGTACCGTCGCCGGCGTCACCTCGACGCACTCGTCCTCACGGCAGAACTCCAGCGCCTGCTCCAGCGAGAGCTGGCGGTGCGGGGTGAGCCGAACCAGTTCGTCACCGGTCGAGGACCGCATGTTGGTGAGCTTCTTCTCCTTCGTCGGGTTGACGTCCATGTCGTCGGCCCGGGAGTTCTCACCCACGATCATGCCCTCGTAGACCTCGGTCGTCGGGGAGACGAACATCGTCCCGCGGTCCTGCAGGTTGAACAGGGCGTAGGCGGTGGCGACGCCGGAGCGGTCGGCCACCATCGAACCGGTCGGACGGGTCCGCAACTCGCCGAACCACGGCTCGTACCGGTCGAAGACGTGGTGCAGCAGGCCGGTGCCGCGGGTCTCGGTGAGGAACTCGGTACGGAAGCCGATCAGACCACGGGCGGGCACCAGGTACTCCAGCCGGATCCAGCCGGTGCCGTGGTTCACCATCTGCTCCAGCCGGCCCTTGCGCAGCGCCAGCAGCTGGGTCAGCACCCCGAGGTACTCCTCCGGGGAGTCGATGGTCAGCCGCTCGACGGGCTCGTGCACCTTCCCGTCGATCTCCTTGGTGACGACCTGCGGCTTGCCGACCGTCAGCTCGAACTCCTCCCGGCGCATCAGCTCGACGAGGATGGCGAGAGCCAGCTCGCCACGGCCCTGGACCTCCCAGGTGTCGGGGCGCTCGGTCGGCAGCACCCGGATCGACACGTTGCCGATGAGCTCGGCGTCCAGCCGGTTCTTCAGCAGGCGCGCGGTCAGCTTCTTGCCCGACTTCCCGGCTAGCGGCGAGGTGTTCACGCCGATGGTCATGCTGATGGACGGCTCGTCCACAGTGATCACCGGGAGTGGGCGCGCGTCCTCGGGGTCGGCCAGCGTCTCACCGATCATGATGTCGGGGATACCGGCGACGGCGATGATGTCGCCGGGGCCGGCCTGCTCCGCCGGTACCCGCTCCAGCGCCTCGGTCATCAGCATCTCGGTGATCTTCACCCGCTGCTGGGTGCCGTCGACCCGGCACAGCGCGACGGTCTGGCCTCGGGTGATCGTGCCGTTGTGCACCCGGCACAGCGCGAGGCGGCCCAGGTAGGGCGAGGCGTCGAGGTTCGTCACCAGCGCCTGCAGCGGTGCGTCCTCGGCGTAGGACGGTGCCGGCATCGTCTCCAGCAGGAGGTCGAACAGCGGCTTGAGGTCCGGCGAGTCCGGGCTCTGGCCGTTCTCCGGACGGGTGGTGGACGCCCGGCCGGCCTTCGCGTTGCAGTAGACGATCGGGAAGTCGATCTGGTCCTCGTCCGCGTCGAGATCGAGGAACAGCTCGTAGGTCTCGTCGACGACCTCACCGATCCGCGCGTCCGACCGGTCGACCTTGTTGATCACCAGGACGACCGGCTTGCGGGCGGCGAGCGCCTTGCGCAGAACGAACCGCGTCTGCGGCAGCGGGCCCTCGCTCGCGTCGACCAGCAGCACCACCCCATCGACCATCGCCAGGCCCCGCTCGACCTCGCCACCGAAGTCGGCGTGGCCGGGAGTATCGATGATGTTGATGGTCACGTCACCAAAACGTACGGCAGTGTTCTTCGCGAGAATCGTGATTCCCTTCTCGCGTTCGAGATCCATGGAGTCCATGACCCGGTCGGTGACCTCGCCGCGCTCACCGAACGCGCCGGACTGCCGAAGCATCGCGTCCACAAGGGTCGTCTTGCCGTGGTCAACATGGGCAATGATCGCGACATTACGAAGATCGGCGCGTACGGACACGGTGATGAGCTCCGGGGAAAGTGGGGCTTCAGGGCTCGTTCGGCGTAACCCCGAAACGGTTCGTCTGAGAGGACCGCGATCTACAGGCGCGCCACCCCGGTGGGTGGCCCCGCCCGGGAGAACGACGTCCGCGCCGCCGCGGCCCGACTCCATGGTACGGACTCACCTTCGCGCGCCGCGCGTGGCTGACCGGCTCCGGCCGACCGAACTCCGCTCTCGCCGCCCACAAACCCGCCCCGGCCACCCATAAAACCCGCTCCGGCCGCCCGAAGGCTCACACCGGACCAGCCCGAACCTCACACCGGACCGGCCTGATTCCCGACGGCCTGCGCCGAGGCGCCGGTGAGCTCGCCGCGCAGCGCGTCGACGAGCGGACCGTCCGCGGGCAGCCAGGGGACGTCGTCGAGCTCCTGCGCGCCCAGCCACCGCAGGGCGTCGTGCGCGGTGGCGACCGGCGTCCCCTGAAGCACCCGGCCCAGCCACAGCCGCATCCGCCAGCCGGGAGCGGGCAGCGCGATCTCCCCGAACAGGCGGCCGACCTCGATCTCCACTGCGAGCTCCTCGCGGCATTCGCGGCGCAGTGCGGTGAGCTCGTCCTCCCCCGGCTCGACCTTGCCGCCCGGGAACTCCCACAGGCCCGCGAGCGCCGGCGGCGACACCCTGCGCGCGGCGAGGACCCGGCCGGCCTCGTCGACCAGCGCGACGGCGACGACCAGCCCCTTCAGATCCTGTCCCACGGCCGAACTCCCTCCATCGATGCACTGCGTCCAACCCACGCGGCCCGCGGCCCCGCACGCTCCAGGAGGTGGCGGTACCGGGCCGCGGATGACACCATCCGCGCGAGGAGCGTCGCACTCGGTGTTCCCGCCGCTCGGGGGCCCTCCGGCGCGCACGAGCGGAACCACCAGCGAAGATCGCCACCAAAGATCACTACCGAAGACCACGACGAGGGCCACCAACCGCCCGCACCGTCCGAACCCATCCCGCCCGCTCCATCCATCAAGCACCGATACCACCGCGCCACGGATCGCCGAGGAGTCACGGATGCCCGTCCGGCTGGACAACAGCGCTGTCACCACATCCCTGGAAGCCCTGCCCGGCTGGATCGGCGACGCCGACCGGATCCGGCTGGAGATCCTCGTCGACGGCGACGAGGCGACCGCCATCGTCGACGAGGTGATGCGCGAGGCGGACGCGATGGACCACCACCCCGTCGTGGAGCACGGCCCCGGAAGCACCATCTTCACGGTCTGGACCCACTCGGCCGGCGGCGTGACCGAGCTGGATGTGGAGCTGGCCCGGCGGATCTCGTCGATCCTGCGTTCCGCCGGCGTCTCCTTCTGACCACACGCACCACCAGGCGGCAGGCGCCGTCCGGTCGGTGTCAGAAGCTCCGCGCCTGAAGCTCCGTGCCTGAAGACCGGCGGCTCAGAAGGTCGGCATCGCCGTGAAGGAGCCGTCCGGCGCGCACGGGAGCGGGACGACGGCCCGGACCGCCGCCGCGTCGACGGGCCCGTACAGGTGCGGGAAGAGCGCACCGCCACGGTCCGCGGGCCCGGCGGCCGGCTCCCAGCGCAGCGGGGCGGTCAGGCTCTGCGGGTCCACGACGACGAGCAGCAGGTCGGTGCGACCCCGGTAGTAGAGGTTCGCTGTCTCCAGCACCAGCTCCGGCGCGGAAAAGTGGATGAAGCCCTCGTCCCCCAGGCTCGCCGGCCGGTAACCGTCCGCTCCAGCCGCCCACTCGGACCGGCTCACCAAATGGCAGATCATCCGCACGAACTCCGTCCCGTCCGGTCCTACCCGCTGCTTTGCTGCCCACGGCCACGCTGCCCACCGCCACACCCGAAGTCCGGCGATCCGGTGCACGAACTCCGGAGCCTGCGACCCTGGACGGTATGGACGAATCGAGACCTCCCGCGTCCAGTCGCATCATCGGGGTGGACCTGGCCCGCGGCGTGGCGCTGATCGGCATGGTGGCAACCCATGTGTACCCCGCGTTCACCGACACCGCCACGGACCATCCGGCGATCTCACCCGCGTTCACCATCGCGGCGGGGCGGGCCGCCGCGGCGTTCGCGGTGCTCGCCGGGGTGGCGCTGGTCCTGTCCACCCGTCGGCGCAGCACCGCGCAGGCCCAGCTCTCGGTGTTCCTCCGCGCGCTGGGCATCGGCGTCATCGGCCTGGCCCTCGCCTACGCGGACTCGGGCATCGCGGTCATCCTGGTCTACTACGCGCTGCTGTTCGTCCTGGCCCTGCCACTGCTGCGCGCGGACGTCCCCGTGCTGGTGACAGTGGCCGTCCTGGCGATGGTCGCGGTACCGGTGATCAGCCAGGCCGTGCGGGACGACCTGCCGGTGTCCGATCTGTCCTCGCCGACGTTCGCCGATCTGGGCCAGCCCGGCCCACTGCTGGCGAAGCTGACGCTCACCGGGGTCTACCCGGCACTGGCCTGGTTGGGCTACCTGTGCGCGGGGATGGCGGTGGCCCACGCCGATCTGCGATCTCGCGTGGTCGCCGTGCGCCTGTTCGCCGGCGGCCTCCTGCTGGCCGTCGTGGCGAGCGGGACGTCCTGGCTGCTGCTGGGGCCGCTCGGCGGCGGCGAGCACCTCGAGGACCCGGCGGCCGTCCCCGGTGTGGGCAACCTGCCCCAGGGCTGGTTCATCGACTCCGGCCTGTACGGCACCACGCCGACCGACTCCGCCTGGTGGCTGGCCGTCGACACCCCCCACTCGACCACGCCGCTGGACCTGGCCCACACCACCGGAACGGCGCTGGCGCTGCTCGGGCTGGCCCTGCTGGTGGCGCACATCCCGCTGACCCGCCCGATCACGGCCGTCGGCGCGATGACGCTCACCTTCTACACATTGCACGTCGTCGTGATGTCCACGCACGCCCTGCCCACGGACCCGACCTGGTCGTACGTGCTCCAGATCCTGGTCGCGCTCGCCGCCGCCACCGCCTGGCAGCTGACCGGGCGACGCGGGCCGGCCGAAGCCGCCGTCTCGGTGCTGCCCCGGGCCGCCCGCCTG
Organism: Frankia sp. R43; assembly: GCF_001306465.1. Lineage (NCBI taxonomy): Bacteria > Bacillati > Actinomycetota > Actinomycetes > Frankiales > Frankiaceae > Frankia > Frankia sp. R43. The sequence continues at coordinate 1,844,505 of NZ_LFCW01000001.1, forward strand.
CTGAGGAGCCCAAGAGGGTCCGGCGTCAGTCTGGGCCAGCGAACCTAGCGAACCTGGGTCAGGCCCACCCCGGCCGCAACGCCGGGCGAAACGCGCACGGCGGCGTGAATACAGCCGCCAGGACCGTTAAGGTCGCCAAGACCGCCAGATGTCTCCAACCTCTGGCAAATGCCGCGGCTGGGCGAATCCGACGCCTCGGCCAGCCCGACAAACTGGTCTCACCGGGCGCATGTGGGAGTGACGGAGCCCCATACTGGCCGAGTGGAGACCTATGGCTGGGTATCGGCCGTGCCGTTCGGAATCGTCGCGCTGTTCTTCCTCCGCCGCGCCACCGGCGACCGGCCTGTGCATGGCAAGCACGGGAAGATCTCCTCCGGCGCCCTCGCGCTCGTGTTCACCGGCGTGGCCCTCAACTCTCTCGTCGGGGCCATGGACGAAAAGCACGGCGCCGCGGGAGTGGCACTGACCCTGCTGGGCCTCGCCTGCCTCATGACGGCGATCGCGGTGTGGGTGTGGCAGGGCTGGCGGGAAGGCGCCCCCGGCTCTGCCCGACGCGCCCGGCTCCGCACGTCGGCGAGCCACAGCAACAGTCACAGCTCGAAGATCTGAGGATTTCGGTCGTCCAGGAGCCAGTAGCAGAATCTCGAGACGCGGCGGATCCGGGCCACCGGGACGGGCTTGGCGGAGCCATGGTGACGGAATGCGAAACCCCACCCGCATGGCCACTCATCGAGAACCCCGCACCGCCACTCGAGAACCCGCACCGCCACGCAGCACCGACAAATCACCGGAAAAGGGGTGAGTTTAGGCGCAGAGTCACCTGGCATCCCGCAAGACAGAAGGATTTTGGGCATCGAAACGACCAAAATCGTTCACTCTTGCGACTCGCCAAACCGGGCCGCCGGGTTGAGCTTGGTGCTCTCGAAGTACGGGCACCTGATGCCGGACAGCGAGGGCCGGACCCGCAAGGCCGTGGACTCCGCATGGTCTCGCGTACCGGTCGTGAAACACGATCAACCTCGCCCCGCCGCCACCTGCGGAAGCGACCCCGAATCAGACGTTGAAGCGGAAGTCGACGATGTCGCCGTCGGCCATCACGTAGTCCTTGCCCTCCATCCGGACCCGGCCGGCGGCGCGGGCCGCGGCCATGGAGCCGGCGGACATGAGGTCGTCATAGGACACGATCTCGGCCTTGATGAAACCGCGCTGGAAGTCGCTGTGGATCGCGCCGGCGGCCTCCGGAGCCGTGTCACCGGCCTTGATGGTCCAGGCCCGTGACTCCTTCGGCCCGGCCGTGAGGAAGGTCTGCAGCCCGAGAGTGTGGAAGCCGATCCGGGCGAGCTGCGCCAGCCCGCTCTCCTCCTGCCCGAGCGACGCCAGCAGCTCGGTGGCGTCCTCCTCGGGCAGCTCGATCAGCTCGGCCTCGACCTTCGCGCAGAGGATCACCGCGTCGGCCGGGGCCACCAGGTCGGCGAGCTCCTTGTGCCGGCCCGGGTCGGCCAGGACGTCCTCGTCGACGTTGAAGACGTAGAGGAACGGCTTCGCCGTCAGCAGGAACAACTCGCGCAGCTCGGCCCGGTCGATCGATGGCTCGCTCGACAGCGGGCGGCCCGCGTCGAGGACCTCCTGGGCCGCCTTCATCGCCGCCAGCAGGGGCTGCTTCGAGCGATCCAGGCGGACTTCCTTCTCCAGCTTCGGCAGCCGGGCGCCGATCGTCTGCAGGTCGGCCAGCACCAGCTCGGTGTTGATCGTCTCGATGTCGGACGCCGGGTCGACGTTCCCCTCGACATGGACCACATCGGGATCCGAGAAGACCCGGACGACCTGGCAGACAGCATCCGACTCGCGGATGTTGGCCAGAAAGCGGTTCCCCAGCCCCTGCCCCTCCGACGCGCCCCTGACCAGGCCGGCGATGTCGACGAAGCTCACCGTGGCGGGGACGACCCGCGCGCTGGAGAACATCTCGCCCAGCTTCGCGAGCCGCGAGTCCGGGACGCCGACGACACCCACATTGGGCTCGATCGTCGCGAACGGGTAGTTGGCCGCCAGGACCTCGTTACGGGTCAGGGCGTTGAACAGCGTGGACTTACCCACGTTGGGCAGCCCGACGATGCCGATCGACAGACCCATGGGCAAGGAGTCTACGGGTGATCGGGGAGCCCGGGCTCCGCAGGGCGTGCCGGTGCCGGACCGGGGGCTGGCGCACACCCGGCAACCGGCACCATCGGATCATCAGCACCAGGAGGATCCCCGCACTGTCCGCAGCCTGACAGTCATCGTTCGGTCACCTCCGCCGCAGGGCCCCCACCCGCTCGGGACAACCGCCCCGCCGGCCCGGAAACCGCCGCACTCCAGGCGAACCAAGGGCCGTGACCACGGCGGACGCGTCCACTCGACCCGGAGTCGACCATGCACCGGGGCGGCGCTGCGCCACGCATATTGGTAGCGCATCGTGCATAAAGGTATGCCCAAAGTGCGGCGACCAAGACGCGCTGGCTAGTCTGACTATCGCCCTGACGCAGCCGCAAACTTGGGGCGGTACGTTGCCCTGGTGAGTACGCCGCCCCACCGGCAGCCCGCCGGACCGCCCGGCAGGTCCGGGCGCGGCCGCGTGCCCGATGACGGCTACCCGTACAACCAACGTGAACGGGTCGGATCACCACCTCCGGCCACGGTTGTCACCGGAACCCGCCGAGGTCTGTCCGCGTTCGGCGCAGCATTGCTCGTCATCGTCGTGGGCGCTGTCGGCGCGATCATCGACTCGCTGCTCTTCGACAATCTTCGGTTTGTCTTCGGTGTCCTCTTCGTGGCCGCATGCGTCCTGGCCGTGGTGCGAGTCCACGTCGACGACCTGATCGGCGTCGTCATCATGCCGCCGCTCGCCTACGCGGTGATCACGATCATCGTCGGCTATGTCAACCCGGCCGCGGAAGGCGGGAGCAGCGGGCTGAAGGACCGGGCGATCAACGTCGGGTACGAGATGATCCTGCACGCTCCGGTCCTGCTCGCGGCAGTCATCCTTGTCGCCGTCCTCGCGGCCCTCCGCGGGCGGCGGGTGCAGGTGGCCCGGCGCGAGCGGCAGCGTTCCCTGGCCCAGTCCGCGGCGGCCCGCCGGCGCCGGCCCATCTGACACCGCCCACGGCCCACCAGGCCGTGATCCGATCACATCCGCTGACCTGATCCGGTCCGCGCCGGACGGATGAACGACGGGCGCTCGCCACGAGGTACCGCGACACGGAGCCCTGCCGCACGAGGCCCTGACCGCACGAGGCTCTGGCCGCATCCGGCCACGAGACTCTGCCGCATCCGGCGCAGCCGCTGGTCGTGCCGCAGCCGCCGGTCGTGCCGCGGCTGCGTTCCGGGACACGGCGCCCGGAAGGTCCAGGCGTGCAGGCGGCGACCCACGACACACACCAAGGCGCCAGAAGACGCATTCATCCACATTGTTCACGGGTTAGCACTCATGGGCTTTCCTCAGGCCAGCAAGGGCACCCACCACCAATAGGCACCCGAGGGTCATCAGCGCAACAGCGGAACCGGCAGGGCCGTGGGGTACTGTTACCCCGTGGCCACCTACACGCCGAATTTCCGGGATCGCGTTCCGCGCTCCTGGTGGCGGCAGTGTCGGTGCGGCCATCTGGACGATTCGCACCGGCATTACCGTCCGGGGAGTGACTGCGGCAAATGCGTATGCCCGCGGTTCACCCGCCTGCAACGCCGTGCCGCCCGGGCGGTCGCGCCACCGCCCTAGGGCGGTGGCGTTGGCGGTGTGCTGAGGGCAGCGGCGCGGCGTCCGCATCCTGCTGTCACACCGCCGGCCGCCACGCCGAGCTCTGACCACGTCGAGGTGGAGATGTCGGCCCGCCGGCCCACTCGTGGGCTTGGCGGGCTACACAGCACACGCCGGCGTCGCGACGGCGAGGCCTTTCAGCCGGCCACGCCCGCACGCCCATATCGAATCCCCAAGAACTAGATGATTGAAATTCTTTCAATGGCGACAGGCGTGCGCTTCACCTTGCCCACAAGCAACAAGGAACCGCCCATCAGCGGAGCCGCGCCGCTGACCATTCATTTTCAGCTCACCTCTTGACACAGATCTCCCTACCGTAACGGCACCGCTACTCGCGGCAATAGCCCATGCTAGATTCCGCTGGACGCCGACCGGTTACTTTCCGCGATATGGCCGACCCGTGAAGGCGGTCGGCCCGGGGACCGCTGGAGGGGCGATAGTGTCTTCCCCGCAATCCGTCACGACTACCAAGCACAAAGAATTCAAGGAAGGCCCGGAGAGAACCGAGACGGCGCGTTCCGCGCCGACGAACACCACCCGGGCACGCGGACGAGGCGGCCCACCCAACCGGCCGCGCCCCGTCCCGATCCTGCGCTACGACGTTGCCGCCGATCCGGCCGGGCACGCCCCGCGCAGATCAACCGTCACACCGGCGGTCTTCGCCCGCCACCGCCGCATGATCCAGCGAGCCCGTCGCCACTTCATGACCGTCACCGAGTACTGCTCGGCGCTGCGGTCGGCCGACGCTCCGCCGGACGCGATCGTCGTGACCTTCGACGGGGATCGGGCCGAGACGTTCGTGGCAGCCCGCGAGCTGGCCGAGCGGGGGCACGCGGCCACCGTCTTCGTGACCACGTCCCGGCTGGGGGCACCCGGCATGCTCAGCGAGGCCGACATCCGCCGTCTGCATGAACTGGGCGTCGAGATCGGTGCGAGCGGTCACAGCGGGCGGCGCCTCGACGGCCTGCACCGCTCGGACGTGACCGCGGAGATCACGTTGTCCCGGCGGCGGCTGGCCGCGATCACCGGCGAGGAACCGCGGTCCTTCGCCTATCCGCGCGGTGGGTGGGATCCCCCGGCCCGCCAGCTGGTCATCGCCGCCGGCTACAGCGCTGCCTGCGCTGTGGGCGAGGCGCTGTCCCATCCGGGCGACGATCCGTTCGCGCTCACCCGCCTGACCGTCGGCGGTGGCCTCACCGACCACCGGGTTCGTGCCTGGCTCGACGGCATCGGCCGCACGCTGCCTCGCACGTTCCTCTCCGGGTCGAGGCTGCGGCTCGTCCAGCCCGGGCTCGGGGTCCGCGTGCCGACCCGCGTCAGTGGCGTGTACCACCCCCTGTTCGCGCCACGAGCTCCCCGGGCAACGCAGCTTCCACCGGCTGACCGGCCCGGGCACCCGCAGCGGTGACGACGCCGGCGGTCGGGCGGCGCGGGTTCCGGAGCACCCGGCGGGCCCGCGGCGCTGAGCTGGTCGGGAGCACCGACTGGGCCTGGCCCGCCGCGTGGACCGGAAGCAGCGACTGGCCGGACCTGGCGGGCAACCCGTCGCGGTCCGGCCCCGGGCCGCTGGCCAGGCGAAGCGGCCTTTCACAGCGGCCCGATCGATCCCGACGGCTCAGGTGGCTCAGGGCACCGCGCCGGGTCGCGGGGGTCGCGGGGGTCGCGCGGGCAGTCGCGGCCAGCCGCCGCCTGGGCACCGCCGCCCAGTCGGCGGGCCTGCTGCTGGCCGGGGTCTTCTGGTGCTTCGCCGCCCACCGCATGCCGGCATCAGTGCTCGCCGCCGATGCCACCGTCGCCCTGTGCCTGTGGGCCATCGTCCAGGTGGCACGGGCGGCCGTGGGCGACACCGGCCCGAGCGGTCAGCTGCGGGCGGGCGGGCTGGCCATGCTGATGGCCGTCGCGCTCACCGAGGGCGGCGGCTGGTTGATCTCGGACCTCGACTTCCTCCGGACGAAGCCCGGCTTCCTCATCCTCGTGCCGCTGGCCGCGGCCAGCGGGGCGTTGTGGCCCGGTCACCTGGGCGGGCAGCGGTCCCGAAAGCTTCCCGATCCGGGCCGCCATGCACTGATGGAGCCCGGACTGCTCATGGGACCTGGTGGGATCGGCGCGGTCGCGGTCGGGCTCATCCGGACCGGCACGCTCGTCGCGCTCGTCGCGACCGCGGTCGGGCAGGTGCACCTGGCACTGCTCGCGTGGCTGGCACCGGTAGCGCTGGCCGCCGGTCCGCGGTGTGGATGGCTGCTCTGGCACGCAACCACCGGGCCAGCGGCCGCCCCGGGACCACGCCCCACCCCACGCGGCCCGGTCCCGGTCCCGGTCCCGAGCGGGCACCCGCGGATTCCCAGGCAACGGGTTCCCGAGCGACAGGCCATCAGGCACCAGGTCCGCGGGCACCAGGTCCGCGGGCAGGGGGTCCGTGGGCAGGGGGTCCGTGGGCGAGAGGTGGCCGGGCAACGGTTCACCGGCGGCCAGCCGGCGACAGGAACGACCGCAACGGGGCGGGTGCTGTGGCCCGCGGTGGCGACCGGACTGGCCGCCATTCTGTTGAGCCAGCAGGCGGACGCGGCCTGCGCCTCCTTCGCCCTGGCCGCCTTCGCCGTCGCCGCGGCGGCCGGGCCGGTCGGCGACCGCGGGCCGGCTGTCCTGCCGGCTGTGGCTGTCGCCCTGGTCGCCGCACCGGCGCTCTGGGCCTCGTTCGGCCCCGGCTATCCGACCGAGGGCACCGCCACGCTGCGGCTGCTCCTGCTCACCCTTGCGATCGACGCGCTGCCCGCGGTTCGGGCCACCGCCACCCGGCCGGTGATCCACCGGGCGGGCACGCTGACCGGCCTACTCGCGCTGGCCGCCCTGCTCCCGCTGGCGTCCCCGGGCCACGAAGCCGAGGGATACGCCCTGGCGCTCCTGGTCGGGCGCACGGTTGCCGCGCTGTCAGCTGTCGGCTGGGCCTACCTGGTCGACAGCCATCCGGTTGGTCACCAAGGAGACACGGCGAACTACCTGCCGTAGCTTCGTAAGGGTGGACAAGCAGCCGGTCACGCGGGTCCTCGTCATCGAGCAGGGGGCGGGGCTCTGGGAATCCCAGCGTTTCGTCCTTCGGATGGCGCCGTTGCTGGAGCGGCGCGGCGTCGAGCAGATCCTGGCCACTCCGCCCGGCAGCCCGGCCGCGGCCGCCTGGCAGGCCGCGGGTCGGGAACACGCCACGCTTCCGGGGCCATTGAGCCGAACTCTGCGCCATCCGGACCGACCCCGCGACCGCGCTCTGACCGCCCGGGAGACCGGGCGGACCGTGGCCACCGCTGCCCGCGCCGCACAGCTCGCGCGGCGCCTCGACGTTGACGTCCTGCAGGCCAACAGCCACTGGTCCCACCTGGCCGCCGTCCTGGCTGCGGCCGCGTGCCGACGACCGGCCCTTCTCGTCCTCCATGAGGAGAACGACCCGGATCTGGTCGGTCGGCTACGAGGGGCGGTGGTGCGCGCCGCCGCCGGGTCCGTGGCGGTCAGCGACGCGGTCGCGTCCTCCCTGCCACCCTGGGCGGCCGGGAGGACTGTGGTCGTCCGCAGCGGTGTCGACACCGACCGGCTGCGCCCCGGTCCGGTGGACCCCGCGGTGCGGGCGAGCCTGTCCACCGACCCGACGGCGCCGTTGGTCCTGGTCGTGTCCCGGCTCGACCAGCGTTCGGGAATCAACGCGGTGATCCGCGCCGTGGCCGCGCTCCCCCAGCACCTGGCGTCGACCCGGCTGGCTGTCGCGGGCGCGCCCAGCACGGATCCGAGTTCACCGACCTCGCCTCGGCGGCTGGGTGCTGAGCTGCTCGACGGCCGTGTGGTCTTTCTGGGGCCCCGGACCGACGTCGGCGACCTGCTGCGGGCCAGTGACGTCCTGGTTCTCACGTCCAGCCTCGAAGGGCTTCCGCGCTGTGTGCTGGAGGCGCAGGCCTGCGGACGGCCCGTGGTCTGCTTCCCGTCAACGGGAGTGCCGGAGATCGTGACCGACCAGGCCACCGGGCTGATCGCCCGCCCGGACGACATCGCCGACCTCAGCGACAAGATCGCCCAGGTGCTCGACAACGGCACGCTCGCCGACCTGCTACGAGCCCGGGCCCGAGCCAACGTCGTCGCCCAGCACACCCTCGCCGCCCAGGCCGACTCGCTGACCGGGATTCTCGTCGGCCTCACCAGCCAGGCCGGTTTCCGGCACCGACGCCCGCGCGGCCACAGCCGCGCCTCAGCGCCACGACGTCAAAACCGCCACCAGCCCGCGGCGGGACTGCAGTAGCAGCAGCCAGGCAATTCGTGATCGGCGGGTGAGACGAGCCGGTCGAGGAGCCAGGTCAGGCCGGCCGGGCGAGGCTGTGCAGGGGCACCGGGGCGGGCCGCGGTGCACGGCGTGCGGCGCCGCGGCTGATGGCGCCGGTCGCCGTCGGCGAGACGGGAACCTCGTCGCGCCCCGGTGCCGTCCCCAGGACCAGGTCGGCGACCGGGCTCGTCACGCCGAGCCAGTACCCCTCGTTGCGGTAGTGGTGCAGGCGATGCCCGCGCCACACCCGCCGGTAGTAGCGGCTCGACGGCCGGATCGAGGTGTGGATCAGGAAATGCGTCCAGTCGTAGGCCAACGCGCCGAGGCCCAGGCAGACCGCCACCGTCCCGGCGGTCGGCGGGGCCAGCGCCGCGACCGCCACCGCCGCTGCCGCGCCGGCCGTCACCTCCCGCGGACGCAGGAACATCGTGTCCAGGTTGGCGGGGTCACGGTGATGCTGCTCGTGGCCGTAGCCGGCCAACTGGTAGCCGATCGAACCCAGCGCCCCGCCCGGCCGGGCGTGCAGCAGGCACCGATGAACCGCCCACTCGACGAACGGCTGCGCGCCCAGGCAGGCCGCCGCGGTGACGGCATCGCGCCGGCGCAGCGGGCCGCGCACGTACCTGACCGCCGCGACGGCGCCGACGGCACCCAGCAGCACCGGTGGGCGTGGATGCGCCAGGAACCGCCGCAGCGCCTCGGGCAACGTCGTCACGTCGGCCGCGCTCCCGTGCGGGCCGGGACGGTCGAGACGGGTCACCGCGCGGCGCACCGCGGCGGCGCCGGGTACACCGGGTAGCCGCCGGCCCGCCGCCGCGGGCGGGACGAACCGGGCGAGTGCCAGCTCAGCCATGGCGACTCATCAGAACGGAACGGTCGAGTAGGCCTGCAGCTTGGTCAGCTGGTGCTGGCTGTCGACCCGCCGGATGGTGCCGGAGCGGGACCGCATGACCAGCGACGAGGTGCTCGCGCCACCCGGGCGGTAGCGCACACCCGCGAGCAGCTCGCCGTCGGTGATTCCGGTCGCCACGAAGAAGACGTTCTCGCTGCTGACCAGGTCACGGGTGTGCAGGACCCGGCCCGGGTCGTGGCCGGCGGCGACGACCTTCGCCCGTTCGGCGTCGTCCCGCGGCCACAGGCGGCCCTGGATCACGCCCCCGACACACGTCACCGCGCAGGCCGCGATGATCCCCTCCGGGGTGCCGCCGATCCCCAGCAGCAGGTCGACGCCGGTGTCCTCGGTGGCGGCCATGACCGCGCCGGCCACGTCACCATCCGAGATGAGCTTCACCCGGGCGCCCGCTGCCCGGATCTTGTCCACGAGTTCGGTGTGCCGCGGGCGGTCGAGCACCACGACCGTCACGTCGCGCGGCAGGATGCCCTTCGCCTTCGCGACCGCGCGAATGTTGTCCTCCACCGGGGCATCGATGTCGACGACGCTGGCCGCCTCCGGCCCGGTGACGAGCTTCTCCATGTAGAAGCAGGCGCTGGCGTCGTACATCGAGCCGCGCTCGCTGACCGCCATCACCGAAACCGCGTTGTTCATGCCCTTGGAGGTCAGGGTCGTGCCGTCCACCGGGTCGACGGCGACATCACATTCCGGCCCCTCGCCGGAACCCACCTCCTCGCCGTTGTACAGCATGGGGGCCTCGTCCTTCTCCCCCTCGCCGATCACGACGACGCCGCGCATCGACACCGTCCCGACGAGCCGGCGCATGGCGTCGACAGCGGCCTGGTCGGCGCCGTTCTTGTCACCGCGCCCGACCCAGCGGGCAGCGGCCAGCGCGGCGGCCTCGGTCACCCGGACCAGCTCCAGTGCCAGGTTTCGGTCTGGCGCCTGGCCTTCGACGGCGAGGGATACAGGTACGGAAGCGGTCTCGGCAGCCACGTGATGGAGCGTAGTTCGCCGCCGCCCCGCGTGCCGCCGAGAGTTGCCTGGCTCCCATCACCACCGACGGCACGTCACCGTCACGCTCCGGTGCGGCACCCTGGTCAGCCGGACGGGTCCGGCCCGCTCAGAGGCCCGACGCCAGTGGCACGGCCCATCCATGGATCTTGGTCGGCCGCCCCGGCAAGGGATCACAGAGCGGCGACGGAGCCGCCAGAAAAAATCTTCGGAGGCCGCGCAACCTTCGGTGGACGACCCGCGTCAAACAGGTTGATACGGGTGGCCGTCACGCGGAGGGGGCGTGACGGCCACCCGCGGTCGTTTCTGGTCAATCCGCGTTTCGGGGGTGCCCCCGGAGCCGCGTGGGCCGCGGGCCGCGGGGGGGCGCCGCGGCCCACGCCGGGTTGCGGCAGGCACCGGGCCACCCGCAGAGGCACAGCGCCACCGGCACGCGCCAGGCCACGTCAGTCACCGGCCACGTCAGTCACCGGCTGCGGCAGTCACCGGCTGCGGCAGACGCCCCGGTGGGTCAGGCCGCGCCCGAGACCGCGTTGACGTCGATCGGGCGCAGCGCGGCGGCGACGGTCGCCAGATCGGCCTGTTCCGCCCCACCTGGGCCGCCGCCGTCGTCGACGATCGACGTCACGCCGCCGGTGTCAACCCGGGTCAGCGCCAGGTGGCCGTCACTGTCACGCCGTTCGTCCCAGGTCTGGCCGGCGACGTCCACCGAGCCCGTGATGGGGCGGTCGCCGAGGATGGCCTGCACCGCGTCGGGGGCGTTGCTCTGCAGGAACCGAGCGAAGGTCCGGTCATCCGGCCGGTCCACGACATAGCCGATGGTGATCCGGGTGTTGTCCCCGTCACTGGTTCCGCCGGAGGGCAGCGTCACCCGGACGGTGGTGGGCTTGAAGACCTCCGGCAGACCCGCCGGCGCCGAGGCAGGGTACGGCGCCTGGCGCGCGTACGCGCTGAGCGTGGCCTCGATGTCCTCGACCACGGCGACGTCGGGTTCGTCGTCGCCGTGCGGCATCACGAAGACGAAGAAGACGGCGACCCCCGCCAGCACCACCGCGAGCGACAGCACCATGTCCCGAATTGTTTCCTGACCGCGTTGACGCGCCACGCCCTCAATCTTCCAGTTCCGACCGCCGGACCGGCGCGACCAGAGCTGACCGCGCCGGGGGCCGTCACCTGCAACCCCGCCACCTGACCCTACGGCCCGACCCGCCCCTGCCACCTCCGCCGGATCCACCCAACGTGTTACAGCCGGCACCGCCCCGGAGCCGCCACACGAGAACTCGCGCCGGCGCGCTCCGCGCGACCGCACGGAGGTCACGGTCGGAGAGGGTCACATCACCCGGAGGCACCCGACTGGCACGCTACGCTTGCACTGGGGAATCGGGTCTGGATCCAGATCAGCCGGGGTCAGATCAGCCGGGGTCAAGTCACGGAGGTGCGTCGTGACCGCAGAGAGCGTCCCGCCCGCCTGGATGCACCAGCAGATCACCGCTGAGCTGTACGACTCGCTTTCCGAGGAGCAGGCCCAGGGCATCGAGATCGTGGACGGGATGGTCGTCATGGTCCCGAGCGCGTCCCTCCAGCACAACCGGCTCGCCAAGAAGGTGGCTGTCGCGTTGGAGGCCGCCGGGGCGCCTGAGTGGTTCGCCGATCTCGACTTCGATGTTCGGCTTCACGACGTGCCGCTCACCGTCCGCCGGCCCGACATCGTCGTGTACCGAGCGAGCGCGGTCGGTGCCGCGCCGATGCGCCCGGAGCACATCCTGCTGGTGGGTGAGGTCGTGTCGCCGGGCTCGGAAACCACCGACCGCGTCTTCAAGCCGGAGCAGTACGCAGGGGCCGGCATCCCGTTCTACTGGCGGATCGAGCAGTCCGCGGCCGGTGTCCCACTCGTCCACACCTACCTGCTCGATCTGGCCGCGCGGACCTACCGGGTTGGCGATGTTCACGCGGGCGTGGTCGAAGCCGCCGCGCCCTTCCCCGTGAAGATCGACCTCACCCGGCCGTAGCAGCAGCATGGCCACCCAGTTCGAGTTCTGACGAGCGGCACCGTCTGACGAGCGGAACCGGGAGGTCAGGCGGCTCCGGCCCTCGCCGGGGCCTTCACGCCGGCCCGAGCGGGTTCGCCGCGAGTCGGGACCGGGCGCCGTCCAGCAGGCGCTGACACAGCGACGCGAGCTCCTCGCCGCGCTCCCAGAGTGTCAGCGACTCCTCCAACGAGCACCCGCCGGCCTCCAGCCTGCGGACCACTTCCTCCAGCTCCGCGCGCGCCGCCTCGTAGGTGACCTCGGAACCATCCTCGTGCGACGCACGCGCGGTGGGCCGGCCGGCGCCGGGCTGACCGGCATCGGCCGCGCCCGCTGTCGGCGTCGGTTCAAGATCAGTCATCGTGGTCTCCATGTCCCTGCCCCGTGCCGGCGGATCCCCCGCTGGTTGTCTGGGTACTCACACCGCCTACGCCGACCACGCGCGCCCGCGTGGCCTCCGCGTCATCCACAGCGGCGGCATCCGGATCGACGTCATCCACAGTGGCGGGTGCGGCGGCGACGGCCGGTGTGGCGGCCACGCTGGCGGCGAAGGTACCGCCCGCGACCCTCACCACCAGCCGCTCGCCGCCGGTCACCTCGGCCGGTGACCGGACGACGAGGCCGTCGGCCCGCTGGACCAGGGCGTAGCCGCGGTCCAGCGTCGCGGCCGGCGACAGCGCGCGCATCCGGGCCGCGGCGTGTGCCAGGTCACGCTCGGCGACCTCCACCGCGTGCAGAACGCAGCGTCGCGACCGCGAGCGCAGGGTTTCGACTGCCTGCTCCCGGTGCTCGATCTCGCGCAGCGGCGCCGCCAGCACGGGACGACCCCGCAGGTCGGCGAGGCGGCGGGCCTCGATGTCGAGCCGGTGGGTGAGAACGCGGCGGGCCCGCCCACGCAGCGCGTCCACTCCGGCGGCCTGCTCGGCGACGTCGGGGACCACCCGCTTGGCCGCGTCCGTCGGGGTGGAGGCCCGGACATCGGCCACGAAGTCGAGCAGAGGTGTGTCCTGCTCGTGTCCGATTGCCGACACCACCGGTGTCCGGGCCGCGACAACGGCACGAAGGAGGGCCTCGTCCGAGAACGGTAGAAGATCTTCCAGGGAGCCGCCGCCGCGGGCGATGACGATCACCTCGACGGCGCCGTCGGCGTCCAGTTCGGCCAGTGCGTCGATGATCTGGCTCACCGCCAGCGGCCCCTGGACGGCCACCTCGCGTAGCTCGATGCGCACGGCCGGCCACCGGCGGCGCGCGTTCTCGACGACGTCCCGCTCGGCCGCGGATGCACGGCCGGTAATCAGCCCGACGACTCCGGGCAGGAACGGCGGCCGCTTCTTGCGGCTCGCCGCGAACAGCCCCTCGGCCGCCAGCGTCGCCTTCAGCCGCTCCAGGCGGGCCAGCAGGGCGCCCGCACCGAGTGGCCGAATCTCCGTGACCGCAAGGGCCAACGTGCCCCTACCCGCATGGAAGGACGGCTTGGCCCACACCACGACCCGGGCACCGTCGACCAGCCCCGGACCGACCGCGTCGCACACCGCGCGGGGGCAGGTGACCCGCAGGGAGACGTCCGCCACGGAGTCACGCAGAGTCATGAAAACGGTCCCCATGCCGGGCCGGCGGGAGATCTCCGTGACCTGACCTTCAACCCAGACCCGCCCCAACCGGGAGATCCAGTCACCCATCGCCCGGGAGATCGTCCGCACCGGGAGCGGTTCGTCGGGCGTCGACGTCAGGGCCATCCACGCACCGTACGACCCACCGGGCCCGCAAGGTCATCATGGCTCGGACGATGTTCGCATCCGGTGATGCTCCGCTCGGCGGCCCTTGGCGCCGAGCGGCACCCGCGTAGACTGCTGCGACATGGGGCGGGTCCTGTTGGCCAAGCCGCGCGGCTACTGCGCGGGTGTCGATCGCGCGGTCCAGACCGTCGAGAAGGCACTCGATCTGTACGGGTCGCCGGTGTATGTACGCAAGCAGATCGTGCACAACGCCCACGTCGTCAAGACGCTGGAAGCTAAGGGCGCGATCTTCGTTGAAGAGACCGACGAGGTGCCGGTAGGCGCCACGGTGGTGTTCTCGGCGCACGGCGTGGCACCGACGGTCCACGAGGAGGCAGCCTCGCGTCAGCTCCGCACCATCGACGCGACGTGCCCCCTTGTCACCAAGGTGCACTCCGAGGCTCGCCGGTTCGCCAAGGAGGATCTTGACATCCTCCTGATCGGTCATGAGGGCCACGAGGAGGTGGTGGGCACCACTGGCCAGGCGCCGGACCGCATTCATCTCGTGGACGGTCCGGAGGACGCGGCTGCGGTGAAGGTCCGGGACCCGAAGCGGGTCGCGTTCCTCTCGCAGACGACACTGTCCGTCGACGAGACCATGACCACGGTGAACGCTCTGCGCGAGCGCTTCCCGCATCTGCAGGGTCCACCGAACTCCGACATCTGCTATGCCACCCAGAACCGTCAGGTGGCAGTCAAGGAGATCGCCGAGAAGGTCGACCTCCTGATCGTCGTCGGCTCGCCGAACTCGTCGAACTCGGTCCGGCTCGTCGAGGTCGCCCTGGACGCGGGGGCACCGAAGTCCTTCCTGGTGGACGACTCCACCGAGGTGGACGAGAGCTGGCTCGACGACGTCGAGACGGTCGGGGTGACGAGCGGGGCGTCGGTGCCCGAGGAGCTGGTCACGGGCGTCATGGCGTGGCTGGCGGAGCGCGGGTTCAACGACGTCGAGGAGGTCACCTCCGCCGACGAGCACCTGCTGTTCGCTCTCCCGCCGGAGCTCCGGCGGGACATCCGGGCCAAGGAGCGGGCCGCGGGCTGAGGCCCGCAGTAACCCGAAGCCCACACGGGCCGAGGGATATCCCGAACCGGCGCTCGGAGCATCGGTTCGAAACTTCGCGCCGGGTTCGGCGCGACCGCACAAGTCGTTGCGGTCGCGCCGAACCCGGCGCCTCTCTTTTGCGGGCCCGACGCCCACGAACGTGCCACCAGTCCCACCGGCGCGGCCGGCGCGGCACGCTGCACCGCCGGGCATGACCACGCTGCGCCGCCGGGTGTGGCGGGGCACCGTCCGGCCTGCCCAGCGCCCCGTACGGCGGGTGTGACGAGCATCCGCCATGACCTCGGCCCCGGCGACGGAAGCTCCTCATGTCCTAGGGTCGGCAGTGAGCCTTCTCCATCTCACGGTCCACGGCCGGGGGCTGCCGCAGGTACGGGTCGACGACGGAAAAGGCTCACTAGCTGGCCAGCGCCGCGGATGTCCTTCGCGGGTGGTCGCGCCGGCGACCGGCCAGGTCAATGTTGACGACATCTCGGGAGATCGGCGCATGAGCGAGCAGGAATACCGCATCGAGCACGACAGCATGGGTGACGTGCGGGTGCCGGCCTCGGCGAAATGGCGTGCGCAGACGCAGCGGGCAGTCGAGAACTTCCCCGTCTCCGGCCAGCGGATCTCCCGCGCCCACATCGCGGCGCTCGCCCGGATCAAGGCGGCGGCCGCGACCGTGAACGCCAAGCTCGGAGTACTCGACGGCGACGTGGCCGCGGCGATCACCGAAGCCGCCGGCGAGGTGGCCCGCGGTGACTGGGACGACCAGTTCCCGCTCGACGTCTTCCAGACCGGCAGCGGCACCTCCTCCAACATGAACACCAACGAGGTCCTGGCGTCGCTCGCCTCGGACCGGCTCGGGCGCCCCGTCCACCCGAACGACCACGTGAACGCCTCGCAGTCGTCCAACGACGTCTTCCCGTCGTCGATCCACGTGGCAGCCACGCAGGGCATCGTGCACGAGCTGGTTCCCGCGCTCGACCACCTCGCGGTCTCGCTGGAGCGCAAGGCGGAGGCGTTCGCCGGCGTGGTCAAGTCCGGGCGCACCCACCTGATGGACGCGACCCCGGTGACCCTCGGCCAGGAGTTCGGCGGCTACGCGGCGGCGGTCCGCCTCGGCATCGAGCGGCTGAACGCCGCGCTGCCCCGGGTCGGCGAGCTCCCACTGGGCGGCACCGCGGTCGGCACCGGAATCAACACGCCGCCCGGCTTCTCCGCCGCGGTCATCGCGGAGCTCGCGGCGACGACGGGGCTGCCGCTGACCGAGGCCCGTAACCACTTCGAGGCGCAGGCCTCGCGGGACGGGCTCGTCGAGGCGTCCGGTGTGCTGCGGGTGATCGCGATCTCGCTTTACAAGATCTCGAACGACCTGCGCTGGGCCTCCTCGGGCCCGCGGGCCGGGCTGGGCGAGATCCGGCTGCCCGACCTGCAGCCCGGTTCGTCGATCATGCCGGGCAAGGTCAACCCGGTCATCCCGGAGGCGGTCTGCCAGGTGGTCGCGCAGGTCGTCGGCAACGACGCCGCGGTGGCCTTCGGCGGCTCGGCAGGCAACTTCGAGCTGAACGTGATGCTGCCGGTCATCGCGCGCAACGTGCTGGAGTCGATCCACATCCTGTCGACGATCAGCCGGCTGTTCGCGGACCGGTGCATCGACGGCATCGCGGCGGACGAGGAGCGCTGCCGGCGGTACGCCGAGTCCTCGCCGTCGATCGTGACGCCGCTGAACAAGTACATCGGCTACGAGGAGGCCGCGAAGGTCGCCAAGCAGTCCCTGGCGGAGGAGAAGACCATCCGCGAGGTCGTGCTGGAGCGCGGCTACATCCAGGCGGGCAAGCTGTCCGAGGCCGAGCTCGACGCGGCCCTCGACGTGCTGTCGATGACGCACCCGTGAGGCATCTGTAGCCCGGGCTCGGGTGGACCCGGCTCCCTGGACCACCAGGCGAGCCGGGTCCCTCATGCCGTACCCGCCCCCCTGACGGTTCGGCACCCCGCCGCGGAAGCCGTGGAAGACCCCCCAGCCAGCCTCCACGACTCCCGCGACCCCCTGCGACAGGTCCAACGAGGCACCGGAACTTTCGTTACGGCCCCCGCGCCAGGAATTTTCCACGGGGCATCGCAGCCCGGTGGGCCGCCGCCGCTGCAGGTGCGCAGGCCGGCTGCCCCGCAGCCGCAGCCGCAGCCGTGGCCGTGGCAGCCGCAGCCGTAGCTGCCGCGCAGCCGGGAGCCAGCAGCCGGGGCACTCACCCGGGTGGGCACCAGCGGACCAACCGCATCCACCTTGTGGCTGTATGTGTCCATCGACACGGACGTCCGACCCGGCGTCGCAGATGTGACGATGCGAGGAAGTGACCGGGAAAAAGACGTAACAACACCGAGTAGTGGGTGTTCCCGGTCGATCTGGCGGATAGCCTCGGCGTGACACGATAAATGACAGGGGGAAACGACGTGCATGAGGTCGATGTCCTTGTCATCGGTTCCGGGCCCGGCGGGCAGAAGGCCGCCATCGCCGCGGCCAAGCTCGGGCGCAGCGTCGCGGTCGTCGACAAGCGGGACATGATCGGCGGCGTCTGCATCAACACGGGCACCATCCCGTCCAAGACCCTGCGCGAAGCGGTCATGTACCTGACCGGGCTGGCTCAGCGCGAGGTGTACGGGCAGAGCTACCGACTCAAGGACGAGATCACCGTCTCGGACCTCTCCGCGCGGACGCAGCATGTGATCGGCCGTGAGATCGATGTGATCCGCAGTCAGCTCACCCGCAACCGGGTCCAGGTCCTCTCGGGTCTCGCGACCTTCATCGACCCCCACACCGTCAGCGTCCGCAGCCCGGGCGGGGTCGAGGAGCGGCAGGTCCGCGCAACGAAGATCATCATTGCGACCGGGACGAGGCCGGCGCGGCCCGACTCGGTCGACTTCGACGGCCGCACGGTCGTCGACAGCGACCAGATCCTCGATCTCGACCGCATTCCCGGCTCGATGGTCGTGGTCGGCGCAGGTGTGATCGGCATCGAGTACGCCTCGATGTTCGCCGCCCTGGGCACCAAGGTCACGGTGGTCGAGCGGCGCGACCGGATGCTCGACTTCTGCGACCTTGAGATCATCGAGGCGCTGAAGTACCAGCTGCGTGATCTCGCGGTGACCTTTCGGTTCCGGGAATCCGTGGTGTCCGTCGAGCGCCACAACGGCGGCACGCTCACCCTGCTGGAAAGCGGCAAGAAGATCCCGGCCGACACGGTCATGTACTCCGCCGGCCGGCAGGGCCTCACCGAGGTTCTCCAGCTGCGCAACGCCGGGCTCTCCGCGGACAACCGCGGCCGCATCCTGGTCGGCCCGGACTTCCGGACCGAGGTCGACCACATCTACGCGGTCGGTGACGTCATCGGCTTCCCGGCCCTGGCGGCGACGTCCATGGAGCAGGGCCGGCTCGCCGCCTACGCGGCCTGCGGCGAGCCGACCACCGGGATGCGGGCCGAGCTGATGCCGATCGGCATCTACACGATCCCCGAGATCTCCTACGTGGGGAGCACCGAGGACGAGCTGACCGAACGTGCGGTGCCGTTCGAGGTGGGCATCGCCCGATACCGCGAGCTCGCCCGCGGCGCGATCCTCGGCGACTCCTACGGGATGCTGAAGCTCCTGGTCAGCCCGGAGGACGGCCGGCTGCTTGGGATCCACGTGTTCGGTACGCACGCCACCGAGCTGGTCCACATCGGGCAGGCCGTGATGGGGTGCGGCGGGACGGTCAACTACCTCGTCGACACCGTGTTCAACTACCCGACCCTCGCGGAGTCGTACAAGGTCGCGGCGCTCGACGCGATGAACAAGATGCGGGCGGTGGCTCGCATCTCGGGGCGGTAGCCGGCCCGTCGGCCGCCTGCCGCCGGTTCAGCGGCAGGCGGCCGGGAGCGGAAGGATGTCCGCGAGGATCTCGTGGCGGTGCTGTCTGCGGTGCGCGGCGGGGCTGTCGTAGACGACGAGCACGGCATGCCGCCCGAAGCCGGCGGGATCCGGCATCAGCGTGATGCCCTCGGCGTGGTCCACACCGTCGCCGTAGGGGACGTCGAGCACCTTCTCGATCGCCCCGTCACGCACCACGACGGACGTCTCGGCCCGCGCGGCGCCGCGCCAGGCGTGGATCCGGACGGGGCCGTCGAGGTCCATCGTCGGGCCGGCCAGGAGCAGGAGATCCTCGCCGTCCGCCATCAGGTCGCGCACACCGAGGCCGCCGAGGTCGAGGAAGTGCTTGCGATAGACGGCACCGTCGTCGAACGGGGCGAGCACCAGGTTCTGGCCGTCGGCCCCGGCGGCCCTCAGCTCCAGGACGACCGCCCAGCCGCGCAGCACCGGACCCCGCAGCCCCAGGTAGATCCGCTCGCCGACGACGGCAAGGCCTTCGATGTCCAGGCCGTTGTCCTTGCTCGGGATCCGTAGGAAGGGGCCCAGGTGCGGGTCCTCCCGCAGCTCGCGGGTGAGCCGGGTGCTCTTGCTCAGGCCCAGGGCGGCCGCGGTCAGCATCTCGCCGGGGTGGGCCGGGTCCGGCGCCGATGCGACCAGCACCGGCCCGTCCGGTGTACTCATGACCGGAATTCGTCCGACGATATGACGGTTGCCGTTGTTGCTGATCTTGGCGAGCCGGGCGAGGGCGGCTTCGGTGGCGTGGTCCGCCCGTACTCTCTTGCGGGTTCTGGCATGCGATCCGGTGAACCACAGGTACCCGCCGGCGAGATCCAGGCCCTCGATGTCGATCTCCGGCACGACACCGTCCTCGTCGGCCGGCTCGGGCAGCGGCAGGAAGTCGCCGACCGGGAAGCTCACGTGCTCCTCGAAGGCATCGCCGGCCGCGGCGAGGGTGACGCGCTCGATCGTCACGGTCTCGTCGCCGCCGAGCCACAGGTGCCGCCCGTCGGAGCGCACCGTTGACAGCGACTCCGCAATGTCGATCACCAGGTGATCGTCGACGAATCGGATCGGAATCGTGTCCACTGAGCCTCCGTCAGACGCGGGAGCGGGCCGCCTCCGACCTGAGTTTGTCACCCAGCTTGCCTCGCACGTCGGCGATGCTCACCCACCGCCGGGAGCTCTGCCGGGAGGCGGGCTGTTCCAGAGCTCCGTCGGCGGCACGCAGCAGGAATGTGGCCTCGTAGTGAACATGTTCCGGCTCGTCCCGGGTCGGCACCGCATCGACGGGGTGCGGCGTGACATCGACCGGCAGCACGCTTGCCGGGATCAGCCCGTTCGCCTCGACCTCGGCCTGGGCCGCCAGGTGGCGCAGCGCGGCGCCGAGCAGCGACTGGTCCGCCCCGTCGACGTGACCACCGGGCAGCTTCCAGGACCTCCCGCCGGCTCTGGTGTGCAGCACCCGGCCGTCGGCGGAGACGAGGGCCACACTGCAGGTCACATGGGCCGGGGTGGTGGTGGCAGTGACGATCGGCGGCCCGTGCAACGCCAGCACGATCAAGGAGCGCAGCAGGTCACGCTCCTGCGGATTCGCCTCGATGTACTTCAGAGCCATACCGATCACCGCGTTGTTCGTGACCGTCACAAAAGGAACGTACAGCCACAAGACACCCCGGATGACGGCGCATCGCCGGGGCGCACCCGCGGATCCGTCCACGCGCAGCCGCCGCCACCACGCGCCAACAATGAGCGCACATCAGGACATATCGGAGCAAAAAGCGATGACCGACCGGCCTGCCGATCAGTGACCCTTTTCCATTTCCGCGACCCACGGTCAGGGGCGCCACAGATCCAGTCGGCGACGGAAAGGGCGCGGCCCCGACCGCGCGCCCCCCGATGCCGCCGATGCCGACCGGAGGCCACTGAATGCCGTGAGTGGTCGCATTGGTGACAGGCCGGGAGAAGCCACGACGATGCCCCGTTAGGGTGTCCTTCGGCCGATCTTGTGCACAGCGGGCCGCGCCGACAGGTCGCGGCCAACACCACGTGCCGATCGTGAGAGGGGGCGACCGGGCATGCACCACTTCACCCGCACCCGGGTCCGGCGAGTCGTCGGGCCCGTGGACGGCGATGGATCGGGCGACCGGACCACGGAGCGGGGCCGCCGCGGCACCCGGCTGCTCGCCGCGGGAGCTGCCGCTGCCGCCGCCGTCGCGCTCGCCGGCTGTGGCGGCGGCGACGGCCTCGACGACCTACCCACTCCGTCGGTGCCGGCCTCGCTGCCCGACGGCGCGCCGTCCGGCCTGCCCACGGCCCTGCCGACCGGCCTGGCCTCGCTGCTGCCGTCCGGCATCCCGACGGGAGTCCCGACGTCGCTGCCCGGCGTCGGCACCGTGGACACCGCGACCGGGGCGGACGCGCTGAAGGGCACGAACGTCCCGCCGGGCTTCCCGGTCCCACCCAAGGCCACGGTCGAGGTCGGGGCCACCGCCGGCAGCCACTCCACGGTGACGATGCGGGGCGTGGACCAGGACGAGGTCCGCACGTTCTACCGCCAGGCACTGCCGGCCGCCGGTTATGAGATCACCTCGGACACCGAGGTCCGTGGCATCGCCAACACGATGGCTTTCAAGGGGCATGGGGTGACCGGCACCATCGCGGCCGCCTCTCTCGGCTCCGCGAACACGATCACTGTTCTCTTCGAGAAGCAGTAACCGAACCAGCCGCTCGGCCGCTCGGCCGACTGGCCGACTGGCCGACTGGCCGGCCGCGACCAGCCGAGCTGGCCACCGCGCGGCCGGCTGGCGGATCAGCTGGCCGATCGGTCAGCCGCGGCCGGCTGGTCACCCGGCTGGCCGTTCATCCGGTCCACGGGTGGCCCGGCGGCCCGGCCCGTGGGCCGGGTGGCGAGGGCTCGAGGTGACGGCAGGTCGAAGTGCTCACGGATCTCCGCCTGCACCTCCAGCACCGATCGCCGGGCATCCACGACGGCGACATGCTCCTTGCGCTGGAAGATGTCCATCACCGGCCGGGTCTTCGCGTGGTACTCCGAGAGCCGGACGGCCAACGCCTCCGGGTTGTCGTCGGAGCGGGTCACCAGCGCTCCCCCGCAGACGTCACAGGTGTCCTCGACCTGCGGGCGGCTCGCGATCAGGTTGTAGTCGAGCCCGCACCGTGAGCACAGCCGGCGCGCCAGCACCCGGCGAACGACCTCCTCGTCGGGGAGGTCGAGGTAGATGACCCCGTCTATGTCGTAGCTCTCCAGGAAGAACTCGGCCTGCCGGGCGTTGCGCGGAAAGCCGTCGATGATGAACCCGTAGTTCCAGTCATGCTCGGTCAGTCGCGCCCGGACCACCGACTCGACGAGGTCGTCGCCCACCAGGTGCCCGCTGGCCACGATCCGCCTGACCTGCGCACCGATCTTCGTATGGTGCTGCACGTTCCAGCGGAAGACATCGCCGACGCTGATGTGCACCAGGTCGAGCTCGTCCGCCATCAGCTTCGCCTGGGTGCCCTTGCCGCTTCCCTGGACACCCATGATCACAAACTTGCGCACGGTGCCTCCCAGCGTGCTCGACGGCGCTGTCCCCAGGCACGCACCCCTGGAGGAATGATGCCGGACGCGCTTGCGCGACCGCGTGATCGGCGGGCACGTTCGGTTGGGTATCCGGCCGCCCGGCGACGCGACGTCCGCCACCCTCCCAGCGGCTGCCGCCGGCCGCCATCGGCGCACGCCATCACCGGGGGCCGGGGGTACCCGGATGGCCGCCCCCACCCAGGTGCCCCCGGGGGTGACAGGCCGATGACATCGGCCTGACTACTGGGAGTGCGCGGGACCGTACCGCGTAACGGTGCCTACCAGGACGACAGCTCCCATCGTGGGGAGCCGGCTGCGACCGAGGGCAACGTACCCGTCAGGATGGAGGCGCGCGGGATTGCGCGACGATTCGGGACGAGTGGGACATGGCCGCGGCCGCGGTGGGGACTCCCGGATCACACGGAGGGGAATCGGGTGTCTGGGCAACTTCGCCGGCTGTTCGGTGGCGGCCTGGCCGTCGCCATGCTTGCCGTCACATTCGCGGCCTGCGGTTCCGACGACAAGGACGCCGCCCCGCCGGCCGAGGTCGTGCTTGAACGCGCAGCCGAGACGACCGTCCCGTTCAGCGTCGCGACCGCCGGCGAGGTCGTGCTGGATATCACCACCGAGGCGCCCGGGGTCTCCTGGGGAACCGTCGGCTCCGAGTCCGCGGTCGTCTCCATGTTCGTGGACGGCAACTACACGACGGACCTGGTGATCCCCGCATCGTTCGCGATCAGGCGCAGTCTGGCGCTGGGCAGTCTCACCGCCGGTGAGCACGCACTGCGCCTGCAGTTCGCCGCGGACCGCTCGCCCCAGGGCTCCACCCAGGCCAAGCTGTCCAAGTTCGCCTTCCGGACGATCACCCCCGGTGACTCCCACTACGCCGCGGCCCGCAACGCCCCGGTGCTGTACGGGCGCACGACACCGAACCCGGCGCTGCTCGCGGGCACACCCGCGACCGGCCCCTACCAGAACGCGCTGACCGACTCGCCGCTCGTCGCCTTCTACTCGGCGGCGGAGACAGCGATCTCCGGGCACCGGCTGCTGACCTACTCCATGATCTGGAGCAATGAGGACGGCGGGACGTCGACGCCCGCGCTGATGGCCCAGTGGGGACGCACCACGGACATCGAGTGGACCTACCGGGTCGAGGTCGACGCCGCGGGCAACGCCGTGCCCGGCAGTGCGACCGTGCAGGGCCCCGACCACGTGGACACGCCGTTCACGGGCAAGGTCGAGGGCACCCATCCGGTGCTGCAGACCTGCACGCTGAACAACAACATCTGCAACCAGACGGACGGGCAGATGCGGTTCTCCCTCGCCGTCGGCGACCCGCTCGACCCGGTCAACCAGGCCCGCGAACACGTCATGGACGAGAACCCGTGGACGTACTGGGTGATGGCCCAGGAGGTCAACCGCGAGGGCAAGGTCACCGAGGCGCCCGAGGCGTCGTCCACCGAGCAGATCGCCGACCCGCGCACCTACCTGTACCTGGTTCTCCGTAAGACCACCAGCAAGCCGAACACCGACAACGCCTGGATCGGGGTCTCGGTCGGGGTGCGGCTGTCCGGCAACCCGACCACCTTCCGGTCGAACCAGGTGTACCCCGCGTGGTCCCTTGAGCAGGACTCTCCCGCCCAGACCGCGATCGCGCTCCCGCCGGGAACGGTCGCCGAGGACATCGCCTCCATCCAGGCGACCCGGGTCGTCGGCAAGGGCTACGACACCGGTGCCAGCGTCCAGATCGACTCCATCGAGCAGGCGTTCTTCCTCGACCCGGACGGGCTGCCGCAGGAGTCCTTCCTGTTCACTCCGGCGAAGGCGACCCTGACCGCGGGATCCCCGACCGCCACGCTGTTCCGCCGTACGGGCGGCGCCTCCTGACGCCGGGCGTCCCTATCGCCCGCACTGCAGCGCACGCAGCAGGTCGGCCTCGCCGAAGGCGGTGAGGCCGCCGCCGCGTGGACCGGGATCGGCCGGATCGAGCCGGCCCCACAGCGCGAGCAGGACGGGCCCGGCAGGTCCGCGCAGCGCCGCGTCACCCTTCGCATGCTCGGTCGTCACCGCCGCGGCCGGGCCGGCGAACCGCACCAGCCACTCACCGGGGATGTCGGTGAGGTGGACGTGGGCCGTGCCCTCGCCAGGGGGCGAGATCCCGACCACCCGGGCCGCCGGCAACAGCAACGTCAGCACCTCGTCGACCGCGTCCGCGGCCTGCTCGGGCACGAACTCGGGAGGCTCACCGAAGGCGCTGGCCGCGTCCCAGGCGTGCACGAGGGTCTCGTTGGCCAGCCGGCGCGGCCAGAAGGAGGCGAGACCGGGGGTGATGTGGGCGGTGAACGTCCAGGCCGGCGTGGCCGGATCGACGTCCCGCATGGCGGCCAGGACGTCCGCTACGGCCTTGCGGTAGTAGGCCGTGAGCTCGGTGTCGTCTCGTGGCGGCGCCGGCACCCGCTCGGGTTCCGCGGTCGTGCCCCGTGGGAGGTGCCTCGCGGTGACGGTGTACAGCCTGCTGACATGGGAAACCAGCCGGCGGCAGTCCCAGCCGGGGCAGCCGGGGACGGCGGCGTTCAGATCACGCAGCGCCGAGTCGAGCAGGGCGTCCGCATGGGATTCCAGCCTCGCCAGGTAATCCATTGCACGGAGTCTCGCAGCATCCGCCGCCGCAGTCGCGGACTGTCACCCGCCCGAGGCCGGCTGGACAGTCTGCGCGGGCTGCCCCAGGTCGGCCGCGAGCCTGGTCCAGGTGCCGTCCGCGGTGTCGAGCGCCGCGGTCGTCCGCCCCAGCAGGGAGGTGACCGACTCCTTCGTGCCGTCGAACAGGTTGCCGCAGACCGCCGCCGCGCTGGTGTAGGCGGCGGCGCCATCCGACCAGGCCTGGTGCGCGGCCTGGGCGGGCGCGGCCGTCACCGCCGCCGCCCGCTGTGCCGCCTCCCCGAGGGTGACGCACGCCGGCTGCAACGAAAGCCCGTCGTTGGCAGTGATGAAGGCCCGGACGTCCGTGGCCGCCCTGGCGATGGCGGCACGTTCGGTGGCCGTCGACTCGTACCAGGCATCGAGCTCGGCACTGACGTCGACGGTCGGCGGTGCCGCCGCGCCGGTTTCGGCACCGACGCTGGTCTCATCGCCGACCAGGAGCCAGACCGCGACGACGGCGACGACGCCGATCGCGGCGAGCACCGTCAGGCCGGTTCTCCGCTCCTGGCGGCTGAGCTGGTCCCACGTCCGGAAATCGCTACCGCGTGTGCGGTAGCCGATACCACTTGCATGGAGGTCGTAACTACGGCGAGCCAACTTTTTCTCCCACGCGCCGAGGTGTGCAGGCACAAGACAGACGCGCAGGCAGCCGCGGACGTTGCGGACCCCTCCAAGCGCCCGACCGCGAAGCCTGTCGTACCCAACCCCTACCGTAGTCGCACACAGGAACAACGCGGGCACCAGTACACACACGGAACACCGGGCGAGAACACACCGGAAACGGGGGAAGTGAACATGCGGTTGAAGGACCTCCCCGTCCATGAAAGGCCACGTGAACGGGTGCTTGCGCGCGGCGTCGAGGCGTTGGCCGATCGTGAGCTGCTCGCGATCCTCCTGGGCTCCGGCACTCCCGGAAGCGATGCCGTGGAGCTCGCCGCCCGGCTCATCGCCCGGCACGGCGGCCTCCACGACCTGTCCCGGGCCGACCCGCAGGAGCTGACCTGCCAGCCGGGGGTCGGGCCGGCCAAGGCGGCGCGGATCTGCGCCGCCTTCCACCTCGGCCAGCGGGCCCGCGCACCGGGCGGGGCGGTGGCGGCGGTAGGCAGCACCGCCGCCCTGGCCGCCGCGGCGGCACCGCTGCTGCGCGGTCTGCGCGGCGAGCGCGTCGTCGTGGTCGTGTGCGACGGCAACGGCGCGGTGCTGCGGGCCAGCCCGCTCAGCCAGGGGACGTCCACGGCCAGTGCGCTGAGTGTCCGTGAGCTGCTCACGCAGGTGCTGCGCTGCGGCGGCTCCGCCTTCGGCCTGGCCCACAACCACCCGGGCGGCAACCCGGAGCCGAGCCTCGCCGACCGCCAGGTGACCCACCGGATCCAGGAGGCAGCCGAGGTGCTCGGCCTGCGATTCCTCGACCATGTGATCATCACGGACGAGACCTGGCGCCGGGTCGAGCCCACCGCCGGGTCATGAGGCGCATCCGGCCGCGCGCCGGAAGATCACCAGTTGGGAGGTCCGCGCGTGGCTCACGACCACTGCGTGTTCTGCGCGATCACGCGGGGCGAGGTTGAGGCAAGCCTGGTTTACGAGGACGACGACATCGTGGCCTTCACCAACCACGCGCCCGTGACTCCAGGCCACCTTCTGGTCGTACCACGCAGGCACGCCACCGGGCTGGAGGACCTGACCGATGAGGACGGCGCCCGGGTGTGGAGGGTCGCACACCTCCTAGGACGGGCATTGCGCCGTTCCCCACTGCGCTGCGAAGGCGTCAACTTCTTCCTCGCCGACGGCGAGGCCGCCTTTCAGGAGGTGTTCCACGTGCACCTCCATGTCTTTCCGCGCTTCGCCGGCGACACCTTCCGGATAAGTGCCGACTGGCGGATCCGCCCACGGGCGGAGCTCGACGACTCCGCGGCCGCCGTCCGCGCCGGCCTGGCCGCACTGGCACCCAAGCCGTACCCCTGAGTAACTGAGCGTAGGCCGGGCCGGCGCCCGGGCAGGGCCAGCCCCGGCCGGCCAGCACCTGAGGTGAGCCTGGCCTGCCCGGCAGCGGCGGCAGGCTCGATGCGGGTTACCGAACCGCCGTATCCGACCACGCGGATACGGCGGCCCCCGCGACTGCCTCGGGTCAGGACAGCTTGATCCAGTAGCTGCCACACACCCGCAGATAAGGAACGCTCTTGACGACCTGGCGGACCTTTCCGAGCCAGATCTCGGTTGTGGTCACCGTCTTGTACAGCGCCGAGATCGGCGCCGTTCCCGTGACCAGGAGCCCGTTCGCACGGAACTGACCGCGGTAGACGCCGTCGAACCAGAAGTTCACGTTGGTCACACCGCCGACGATCACTCCGCGGAACTGTGCGGAGTGCCGACGGTCGACCCCCAGGTAGCTGGCGGTCGAAGAGACGGGCAACTGGCGATCCGTGCAGGTGGTGGTGGCCGCCGCCGCGGTCCCCTGCCCGAAGCCAAGGGTCGCCACGACCGCCGCGACGACAAGCGCCATTGCCGCCACCCGCGTGGGCAGCTGTCGAACAACAAACATTGAGTTTCCCCCTGCGCACGCCGCTTTCGAGACCCATCCCCCGATGGGTCCATTCGGCCTGCTCGCGCAGAGAGTACCAATACGGACAGTCAGCCCCTCGGCGCACCAGCATGTCGACGCCGACGAAGACCATCGGCGCCGGACGCAGTCAGCGCTGGTCGGCCAGTGATTCCGTCGGGCCGGTGGACGCGACGCCTACCGGGCAGGACAGGCCGGTGCCGCCGAGGCCGCAGTAGCCGTGCGGGTTCTTGCTGCCCGAGAGGTACTGCTGGTGGTACTCCTCGGCGTAGTAGAACGGCCCGGCCGGGGCGATCTCGGTGGTGATCTGCGGGTAGCCGGCGGCGTCGAGCACACGCTGGAAGGCGTCCCTGCTGGCGAGCGCGGCGGTGGCCTGCTCGTCGCTGGTCGTGTAGATCGCCGAACGGTACTGGGTGCCCACGTCGTTGCCCTGGCGCATGCCCTGCGTCGGGTCGTGGCTCTCCCAGAACACACGCAGCAACTCGTCGTAGCCGACCTTCGCCGGGTCGTAGACGACGAGCACCGCCTCGGTGTGACCGGTGAGCCCGGAGCAGGTCTCCTCGTAGGTCGGGTTCGGCGTGTGGCCGCCCGCGTAGCCGACCGCGGTCGTGTACACACCGGGGACCTGCCAGAACTTCCGCTCGGCACCCCAGAAACAGCCGAGCCCGAACACCGCCGTCTGCAGGCCCGCGGGGAAGGGGCCGAGCAGGGACGTCCCGAGAACGGTGTGGCGGCCAGGGTTGGTGAGGATCGGTGCGGCGCGGCCGGGCAGCGCCTGCTCGGCCGTCGGGATGGTCGTCTTGTGGCGACCGAAGAACATCACGAACCACCTCCGTGCTTCCACCCACACAACCACGGCGACGCGTCAGTAGTTCCCGCCTGGAGCGCTCCCGGTGGGTGCCGAGGTCCGGCCTCGTCGCCTGCCACTACCAGCGACGAGGCCATCGCGGTGCGCCGTTCGCGCGGTTAGGCCAAACTGGGCAAGTTCGGCCGTTCTGGTCGACTCAGAGGACGAGGTCCTCAAGCATGGTCGTCACCAGCGCGGCGATCGGCGAGCGCTCGGAACGGGTGAGGGTGACGTGCGCGAACAGGGGGTGGCCCTTGAGTGTCTCGATCACCGAGGCGACTCCGTCGTGCCGACCCACCCGCAGGTTGTCACGTTGCGCGACGTCGTGGGTGAGCACGACCCGCGAGCCCTGGCCGAGCCGGGACAGCACGGTCAGCAGCACGCCGCGCTCCAGCGACTGGGCCTCGTCCACGATGACGAAGGCGTCGTGCAGCGAGCGGCCGCGGATGTGCGTGAGCGGGAGGACCTCCAGCATGCCCCGGTCGACGATCTCCTCGATGACCTCGGGCGACACGAGCGCGCCGAGGGTGTCGAAGACGGCCTGCGCCCAGGGCGCCATCTTCTCGTTCTCGCTGCCGGGCAGGTAGCCGAGATCCTGGCCGCCGACGGCGTAGAGCGGGCGGAAGACGACGACCCGGCGGTGCAGGCGGCGTTCCATGACCGCCTCCAGGCCGGCGCAAAGCGCCAGCGCGGACTTGCCCGTTCCGGCCCGGCCCCCCAGGGAGACGATGCCGACCTCGTTGTCGAGCAGGAGGTCGAGGGCGACCCGCTGCTCGGCGGAACGGCCGTGCAGGCCGAAGGCGTCCCGATCACCGCGCACGATCTGGATGGACTTGTCGGCGGTGACCCGGCCGAGCGCGGAGGCGCTCCCGCCCGTCGTGGTCAGCACCAGCCCGGTGTGGCAGGGCAGGTCGGCCGCCTCGGGGATCTCCACCAGCTCCTTGGCGTAGAGCCGGTCCAGATCGTCCTGGCTGACCATGAGCTCCGCCATCCCGCTCCAGCCACTGTCCACCGGCGACAGCGCCTGGTACTCCTCGGCGGCGAGCCCGACAACGGACGCCTTCACCCGCAGCGGGAGATCCTTCGTGACCAGCACGACGTCGGCGCCTTCGCCGGCGAGGTTGAGGGCCACGGAGAGGATCCGGGAGTCGTTGTCGTCCACGCGGAACCCCGGTGGAAGCACGGACGAGTCGGTGTGGTTAAGTTCGACCCGTAGTGTTCCCCCGGATTCCAACGGCAGCGGCTGATCCAGCCGGCCGTGCCGGATCCGGAGGTCGTCCAGGATGCGCAGGGCCTCCCGGGCGAACCAACCCAGCTCCGGGTGGTTCCGCTTGGCTTCCAGCTCCCCTATGACGACAAGGGGGAGCACGACATTGTGCTCCGCGAACCGCAGCAGCGCGCCAGGATCAGAGAGCAGCACGCTTGTGTCGACGACATGCGTTCGTGGCACACGCCCACCCGCCTACTCGGAGGTATCCGGGACCGGGCCCCCTGGCAGAGGCCGGGTACCGGCCTCCTGGCGTTGTCGCATTTGCGGCACCGAGGGGCCTCCCGAGTGGCCGACCCGATGCCGGCCACGACTTGAGACGCTAGGGCTCTCACGTTAGCCGTCACCCCGCAAGATGGCGACCAACTTCTTACAACACGCTTCGCTTGTCTTTGTGTGCCCTTCGTGGTCTATGCTCGGCGATGGCCGGGTACCAGTCACCTTCTGCGGCTAATCTCACGGTACGAAACCGACTGGTTCTTCTCAGATGCGGTAGTCGCGAGGATCCGGGCGTCACTCTCCGGTGAGATTCCTGCCACCCCGCAACCGGGAACCTCCGCGGGCACGCCTGGGCGGCCCGGGAACGAGTCGACTGGTTCGAGGGCTCCGTCGCATTCCACGGGCGCCACGGGCCAGGTCCGGCCTTGGTCCCGGCCCCTCCGACGGCACGGCGACACCATGTTCAGACCGCGGGGTCGCGGCCCGGCCGCGGACGGCCCAGGCCGGGACCGCGCCCGGACCGGCTCTCGGCGGCCGGTCATCCGCATGCGACCGGCCGGCCGCCTGGAAGCCGAGGCCACCGGCACGCACAAAGACGGACCGGCGCCCACGAAATGATCGTGGGCGCCGGTCCGTCGAATGTTTCGGTGTGATCTCCGTGTGGTGACGCGGGCGCCGGTCCGCGAGCCGGCGTCTCAGAGCCGCGTCAGCCGGCCTCGGCCCGGGCCGGCCGGCCAGCCGGGGAGCCCGGCCAGCCAGCTACCCGGCCCGCGCGGCCGTCAGCCGTTGAGACGCTTGATCAGCGCCTCGTGCTCGGCCCACAGCTCCTCCGGCAGTCGGTCACCGAAGGTGTTGTAGTGCTCGGGGATCAGCTCGGCTTCCTGCCGCCACACTTCGGTGTCGACCGTCAGCAGCGTCTCCAGGTCCTCCGCGGAGACGTCGAGGCCGTCGGTCGGCAGCTCGCCCGGCGCGGGCAGGATGCCCAGCGGCGTCTCCACACCCTTCGCGGCGCCGTCGAGACGGCTCGCGATCCAGGCCAGCACGCGGCTGTTCTCGCCGAACCCTGGCCACAGGTAGCGCCCCTCGGGGCTCTTCCGGAACCAGTTGACGTAGTAGATCCGCGGCAGCTTGTCCGCGTCGGAGCTCTTGCCGATCTTCAGCCAGTGCGCGAAGTAGTCGGCCATGTTGTAGCCGCAGAAGGGCAGCATGGCGAACGGGTCACGCCGCAGCTTCCCGATCGCGCCCGCCTGGGCCGCCGTGGTCTCCGACGCGACGATCGAGCCGAAGAAGACTCCGCGCTGCCAGTCCGGCGCCTCGGTCACCAGCGGAACCGCCGTCGCGCGGCGCCCGCCGAACAGGATCGCCGAGATCGGGACACCGGACGGGTCCTCCCACTCCGGCGCCATCGTCGGGCACTGGCTGGCCGGCACGGTGAACCGGGCGTTCGGGTGCGCCGCCGGCTCGGCCGACTCGGGGGTCCAGTCCCGGCCCTTCCAGTCGATCAGGTGCGCGGGCTTGTCCGGGGTGAGGCCCTCCCACCAGACGTCGCCGTCGTCGGTGCGGGCGACGTTCGTGAAGACCGCGTTGCCCCACAGCGTCTTGACGGCGTTGGGGTTGGTCTCCTCACCAGTACCCGGTGCGACGCCGAACAGGCCTGCCTCCGGGTTCACGGCGTAGAGGCGGCCGTCCTCGCCGAAGCGCATCCAGGCGATGTCGTCACCGACGGTCTCGGCCTTCCAGCCGGGCAGCGTCGGGATCAGCATGGCGAGGTTGGTCTTGCCGCACGCCGACGGGAAGGCGGCGGCCACGAAGTGGACCTTCCCCTCGGGCGAGGTCAGCTTGAGGATCAGCATGTGCTCGGCGAGCCACCCCTGGTCACGAGCCATGACCGAGGCGATACGCAGTGCGTAGCACTTCTTGCCGAGCAGGGCGTTGCCGCCGTACCCCGACCCGTAGGACCAGATCTCGCGGCTCTCCGGGAAGTGGGTGATGTACTTGGTCGAATTACACGGCCACGGGACGTCGGCCTGACCCGGCTCCAGCGGTGCGCCCAGTGAATGCACCGCAGGGACGAAGAAACCATCCTCGCCGAGCTGCTCCAGAGCCGGCGCACCCATACGGGTCATCGTGCGCATGGAGATGACCACATACGGCGAGTCGGTGATTTCGACACCAAGAGCGGAAATATGGGATCCGAGTGGGCCCATGCAGAAGGGGACGACATACATCGTCCGCCCGCGCATGCACCCGGCGAAAAGCTCACCCAGCTTCGTGCGCATTTCCGCCGGGTCCAACCAGTTATTGGTCGGGCCGGCGTCCTCGGCCTTTTCTGAACAGATGTAGGTCCGGTCTTCCACCCGCGCGACGTCGCTCGGATCCGACGCAGCGTAGAAGCTGTTCGGGCGTTTGTCGTCGGCAAGCCGGACCAGGGTGCCCTTCTCGATGAGGAGCGTTGTCAGTCGATCGAACTCGGACTCCGAGCCGTCGCACCATTCAATACGGTCCGGCTGGGTGAGTTCGGCGATCTCACGCACCCAGGCGATCAACCTGGCGTGCTTGGTGGGGGCGGCATCCAGCCCGGGAATCTGTGCCGCAGTCGTCACAGCTCACACCTCCGGTCGAGTTGACCTGTCGCGTTCTCGTCCCGTGTGCGAGTGCCCTCAGTCAGGTGCCTCGTTCGCACCCGAACACCACCAGACACCCAGGTACAAACATGCGGGAAACGGGGCAGTTCGAGGCCGCGTTCAGGATCATTAGACTGTACCGCGCTTTCGGTGCAGAGTCGCGCGGTAGGCAGTACGCGGAAACGTAGGATCCATCACGATCCGGAGCGAACCGACCGACGCCGAGCCACTCCGCTTCGTGACCTGGATGCGGACCGGATATCGTGCTGTGCCGTGGCCTCCCTCGCTCGGCAGACCCTGAGCATCGACGACACAGCCCGGAACGCACATCCACGTGACCTGGTGCGACCACGCATGCGGGGCTGGCTACACGCCGGAGCATTCCCCGTGAGCCTCGCACTAGGCGTCATTGCGGTGGCACTCGCGACCACGCTGAGGGCCCGCCTGGGGATGACCGTTTACGCGCTGAGCATTGCAGCGCTGTTCGGAACCAGTGCCCTCTATCACCGAAAAATGTGGTCGACCTCACGCGCTCGCGAGCTCATGAAGCGCCTCGACCACTCCATGATCTTTGTCTTCATCGCCGGCACCTACACGCCATTCGCACTCATCGCCATGCCCCCGCACACAGCCCGCATCGTGCTGGGCGTGGTGTGGGGCGGCGCGGCGCTGGGTGTCGCGCTGCGCATGCTCTGGCTGCACTCTCCGCGCTTCCTGATCGTGCCGCTCTACATCGCGCTCGGCTGGGTGGCCGTCTTCGTCATCCCCGAGCTGATGCATCAGGCCGGGGTGGCCGCGACGGTGCTGCTCCTGGTGGGCGGCGCCTGCTACAGCCTCGGCGCCCTGGTGTACGCATCGCGACGACCCAACCCCGCACCGAGCACGTTCGGCTACCACGAGGTGTTCCATGCGTTCACGCTCGTCGCCGCCTGTTGCCACTACATCGCGCTGATGATCGCAATGCTCGGCTAGCAGGGACCGGGAAGCGACGGTCACCGGCTCCGGAGTCACCCGTTCCGGAGCCGCCCGAGGCCACCGAGGCCACCGAGGCCACCCGCTTCAGGTGCCCCGCACGGCGCTGCGCCCCACGGCGGGTGACGCGAGCGTGCCGTTGCGCGACCGGGCCCGCGTCGATCCGGTTACCGGCTCGCGGCGTTCCGGTTACCGGGCCACGGCGATCCAGTGACAACACCGGGGCGATCCGATGACAGATCCGGGGCATTCCGGTGACAGCGGGGGCACATCGCCGCGCCTTTGACAAGACGTCGAAACGCACAGATCACAAGGCTCTCGCCGACCTGCCCACATCCACACGATGCCACTCTCGGTGACGACGAGCCGGTCCGGGGCGAGGCGCCAGAAGCAGGCCGGGAAACCCATTCACCGGACTTCACCCGACACCGGGTAGAGCACCCGGCGGACAGCCGGTTTCGCCTTGCCGACCGGCTCCCTGCCGGCGGGAAGAATCGGCCGCATCCGCGGGGAGCGACTAAATTCCCGGACCTTCGGCCCGGATCTGCTCGACCTTTTCCATCGCTTCTCGCAGGCGGGCCAGCCACGCATCCGCGTTCTCCCCCACCAGCCGGACGCACCAGGCAAGGGCCTCACTACGGCTGCGCGCAACACCTGAATCCACCAGCGTGTCCAGGACCTGCCGTTCCGGCTGGCGAAGCCGGGTCATCACCGGGACGGACAGGGCTGTGAACAGCTCGGTCGCGCCGCCGAACGAGACACCCCAGGCCACCTTGCGCCCGAACCGCTGCTCAGCCTCCCGTGCCAGCACGATCCGGCCGTCCCTCGTCTCCTCGCGGAAGCGCCGGATCCAGCCGGCCGCCTCGGCCGCGGCGGCGGGCCCGCTCGTGGCCGCATCAGACCCCGCGGCAGACTCCGCGGCCGACCCACCCGGGGCTGAACCGGCCGGGTCAGGCTGCACCAGCGCGCCGACAACCGTGATCTCGTCCCGGTCGATCGTCACCCGGGGCGGCCCGGTGAACCAGCCCGCGGGAACCCTGGCTGCGAACCACGCGGCGATCTCGTCCGCGGGAACGGGTTCGTCCCGTTCGGCTCCCCGCCCAGGCCCTCGCCCTCGAAGACCGGCCATGACAGTCCCCTCCACTGAGCCTTTGAGTGAGCCTTTGAGCCTTCTCCATCGTCGACCCGGGCCGGCGGCATCCCTGACCGTGCGAAGTTGAGATGGCGAAGGCTCACTGCTCCGACGACCTCACTGCTCCGACGACGCACCGGCCGGGCTGGAACGCGACCCCATCCATGATTACACGCTTACAGCATTATGCGCACGCGTGGAGTCGTCGGAAACCAGCCGGCCTCGGTGCGGCGTCCAAGCTGATCGACGAGCGGCCGGCAGGCCGGGATCAGGTGGGGAGCCGGACGCCGAGCTTGGCCCGGACCTCCTCGGCGGTGGTCACCGGCAGCTCGCAGACGAAGTCACGGCACACGTACACAGCCGGATCGGCGCGCCCGGCGGTGAGCGGACCAGCGGTGACGACGACAGCGCCGGGTGCGGTGCCGAGCCGTGCCAGCCGCTCCAGGTCCGGACGACCGACCACCGCGACCTCGGCCGGGCCGGCCAGGACCGCCTCGGCCACCGCGCCAGCCCAGCCCGCGTACCGGGCGTCCTTGGCAAGCAGTGGCATCGCCAGCCCGACCGTCGCGACCGCCGCGTCGCGGTGCTCGGCCGAGCCGGTCAGCGCGGCGAAGGTCAGCAACGCGCCGGCCACGGCGGCCTGCCCGGACGGTGTCGCCGAGTCGGACGACTCCCGCGGCCGCCGCAGCAGTGCCTCGGCGTCGTCCGCGGTGTCGAAGAAACCGCCGTCCGGGGCCGCGAACCGCGCGCGCACCACATCCAGCAGCTCACCGGCGAGCGTGAGCCACCGCGGGTCGGCGGTGACCTGGTGCAGCGCGAGGTACCCGTCGGCGACGCACCCGTAGTCCTCCAGCACGCCGGCGTTCGGCCCCCGGCGGCCGTCGCGGCTGGTCCGCCACAGCCGGCCGTCGTGCAGGTGGACGTCCCGCAGCAGCTCGGCGGCCCGGGTGGCGGCGGCGATCCAGGCCGGCTCGGCCAGCAGCGCGCCCGCCTCGGCGAGCGCCGCGATCGCCAGCCCGTTCCAGGCGGCCACGATCTTGTCGTCGCGGGCGGGCTGCGGCCGGCGCGACCGCGCCGCGGCGAGCGCCGCCCGGACCCGGGCGAACCGGGCCGGGTCGTCCGGGTCCGCGGGCAGCATCAGCACGGAGGTGCCGTGCTCGAAGGTCCCGGCCTCGGTGACACCGAGAACCCCGGCCGCCCAGGCGCCGTCCTGGGGACCGAGGACGTCGGCGAGCTGGGCGGGCGTCCAGGAATAGCTGGCGCCCTCCTCCGGGTGCGCGTTCGGCTGCCCGGCGGGCACCGCGTCGGCGTCCAGCGCGGACGCGAAGCCGCCCTCGGGCGTCCGCAGGTCGGTGAGCAGGAACTCGGCTGTCTCCCGCACCACCCGCTCGGCCAGCGGCGAGCCGGTGGCCCGCCACAGGTGCAGGTAGACGCGCAGCAACTGGGCGTTGTCGTAGAGCATCTTCTCGAAGTGCGGGACGGTCCAGGTGGCGTCGACGCTGTACCGGGCGAAGCCGCCCGCGAGCTGGTCGTAGATACCGCCGCGGGCCATCCGCTCGCAGGTCACACGCACCATCTCGAGCGCCTTGTCGTCGCCGGTGCGGGCCCAGTGCCGGAGCAGGAGCTCGGCGACCATGGACGGCGGGAACTTCGGCTTCGGGCCGAACCCGCCGTGGCGCGCGTCGAAGCGGCCGGCGAGCCCGGCGACCGCGCCGTCGAGCAGCTCGGCGCTGAGCTGGGGACCGCCGTCCCCACCGGCGGTGCCGCCGGGCAGCGCGACGACCTCCGCCAGCCGGCGGGCGATGTCCGCCCCGGCTTCCTCGATCTCCTCCCGGCGCTGGGTCCAGGCGTCCGCGACCGCCGTCATCACCTGCGGGAAGGACGTCTGGCCCTGGCGCGGGCGGGGTGGGAAGTAGGTGCCGGCGAAGAAGGGCTCGGCCGCCGGGGTGAGGAACACCGTCATCGGCCAGCCGCCGTGACCGGTGAGGGCGACCGTCACATCCATGTAGACCGAGTCGACGTCGGGACGCTCCTCCCGGTCGACCTTGATGTTGACGAAGTGCTCGTTCATGTACGCGGCGATCTGCGCGTCCTCGAACGACTCGTGGGCCATGACATGGCACCAGTGGCAGGACGCATAGCCGACCGAGAGCAGCACCGGCACGCCACGGGCCTTGGCCTCGGCGAACGCCTCGGGCCCCCACGGCCACCAGTCGACCGGGTTGTCCGCGTGCTGCAGAAGGTAGGGGGAAGTCTGCTCCGCGAGCTTGTTGGGCACCGCACCACCATGCCATCGCGGCGGCCCGATCCCCCGCCGGAGCCTGCCGAGTCCGCCTCAGCGGCCGCCTGGCGGACAGCTCCCCGGAGCTTCGCGCAGCGCGGCAGCCGCGGCCTCGACATGGTGGCGGACCGGCCCGAACGAGATCAGCCCGCTGCCGCCGCCGGCCGACTCGCCCACGGCGGCGGCGAGTTCGTCACGGGCGCGGCGCAGGACCTGATGCTCGCCGACCGCCGCCGCTGCCCGGGCCAGGACGCACCACAGCGCTTCCTGGAGGTGGTCGTGGGGTGGGCGCGGGGCCGCGGCGAGGGCGTTGCGGGCCTGGTCGTGAGCGCCCTGGGCCGCCAGCCGGAGCGGGTTCAGCCACGGTCCGTAGGGGCCGACGTCCACGGCGGCGAGCTCGCCACGCACCGGCAGGCCCTCGCCACGCAGCACGGGGACGAGCGCGACCAGGGCGTCGGCGCCTGCGGCGAGGCCGGGCATCCCGCTGGTCGCGGTGGCCGCGAGGGCGTGGTCGTAGAGCGGTCGAGCCCGGTCCCAGCCGTGTTCCTCGCAGGTTCGCAAGGCGCGGAACCAGACGGTGAAGACACCGGCCAGCGGGCGTTCGTGCCGGTGCGCGAGCCGATCCACCGCGTCGGCCTCGGCACCGGCGGCGTCCAGGTCGCCGAGCGCGGCCAGGGCCTGGAGGCGGACGAGCCGGCCGAGGATCTCGTGGCTCGCCACGCCGTGGTCGACGGCGAGACCGGTCAGTTCGACGCCGATGGCGGCACGCCGGGCGGCCCCGCCGCACGGGCCGAACGCCTGCATGAAGGCACCGTTGAGGGCGAACGCCAGCACCGACGGGTCCCCCTGGGCCCGGGCCAGGCGGACCGCTTCGTCCGCGGCGCGCTCGGCGCGCAGCCGCCACGGCTCATCCGCCGGAGCCGCCACGGCGAGCGGCAGCGGCCGGTCCGCGGCGGCATCGCCGCGGGACTCCACCGCGACGACCGAAAGCAGCCGCGCGCGGAGCACCGGCGGCCCCTCCGGGACACCGGCGGCGGCCCGGGCCGCCGCACGGACCAGCGCGCCCGACGCGGCCGGGTCATCCGCCCTGGTCCACACGGCAGGGACGTCGTAGGAGGCGATCACCTGAGCCGCCAGCACCGGATCGCCGGTCGCCTCGGCCGCCGCGACCACCTCACCGCGCTGGGCACGCGCCTCCGCCAGCCCGGCCGCGCCGGTGACGGCGAGATCACGCACCAGGCCGGCCGCGGCGTGTAGCCGGGCCCGCGAGCGTGCGGGTACCGACCGGTCCCAGGCGGCTGCCGTCCGGTCCCACACGCTGTCGGCGATGCCGGCGCCCGCGGTGGTCCGCGCCGCACCGGGGGCGGACCGGCCGGCGGCGATCCGAGCTTCGGCGCGGGCGAGGGCGGGAGACGGACCCGCCCCGGCGGGCCGAACGACGAAACCGTGGGCACGGCGCAGGGCGGCAAGGGCGTCGCCGGGGCGGCCGGCGCGGTCCAGGGCGGTGGCCAGCAGCACCCAGGCGTCCTCCCGTCCGGGATGGGCGGTGGCGTGGGCCTCCAGGTCGGGCAGTGCGTCGCGGGCGCGGCCCGTCGCCACGAGCGCGTCGGCGCGCTGCTCGACCGCTCGCAGCCGCAGCTCCGTCAGCCGGGTGCGCTCGGCAACGCACCAGGAGGCGTGCGCGAAGTCGGCGAGGGCGGGCCCTCGCCACAGGCCGAGCGCCTCGTCCCACAGCGCGACGGCGTTCAGTGGCGCCGCCGCCGCGGCGCGGGCCGCGGTGGCCTCGAAGCAGCAGACGTCGACGGCGTCGCGGTCCGCGCGCAGGACGTAGCCCGGGCCCTGCGTGGCCAGCAGCCGCGAGGCGGTGCGCGGCGGACGGTCCGGTTCGAGCGCGCGGCGCAGCGCGGCGACGAACGTGCGCACCGCGGCGACCGCGGCGGCCGGGGGCTCACCGTCCCACAGGTCGGCGACCAGCCGGTCAATCGGAACCACCCGGTTGCGGGCTACCAGCAGCCGGGCCAGCACCTCCCGATGGCGGGGCGCGCCGAGGGCGACCGGCTCGCCGGCCGGCCGCCAGGCGGCCACCGGTCCCAGCAGGCCGAACCGCAGGTCCTCCACCTCGGAATCCTCCGCCCGGCGGCCGGTCCGGCGCAGCCGTCGGGGTACCGGCTCGAAGGCCGCGCCGACACTCATCGATCGCTCATTCGGGGCTCGCAGCATGGGCCTCGCCTCGGGCACCGGGCCGTCCGGCCCCGCCCACGAGTACCAGGAGCAGCCAGTGCACCCTCTGAGCATTCCCGGATTCGACGTCCACCGTGTGCGGGTCGACGACGGGGTCACCCTGGAGGCCGAGGTCGGCGGGTCCGGCCCGCCCGTCGTGCTGCTGCACGGCTTCCCGCAGACCCGGCTCATGTGGCGGCACGTGGCCGCCGACCTTGCCGCCGACCACACCGTCATCTGCCCCGACCTGCGCGGCTACGGGGCGAGCGACAAGCCCGCCGAGACCGGGCCCGAGGTCTACTCCAAGCGGACCATGGCCCGGGACGTCGTCCGTCTGGCCACCGAGCTGGGGCATGAGCGATTCATCCTGGCCGGCCACGACCGTGGCGCGCTGGTGGCGTTCAGGGCGGCCCTGGACCACCCGGAGGCGGTGACCCGCGTGCTCCTCCTCGACATCCTCGCGACCCTCGACATGTGGGACGCGATGCACGGCGTGTCCGCCGCGGTGGGCTTCCACCTCTATCTGATGGCCCAGGCGCCGGGCCTGCCCGAGACGATGATCCGGTCAAGTGCCGACGCGTTCTTCGGCTACTTCCTCGACGTCTGGGCGAACGCCCCGGGCGCCGTCCCGGCTGCCGTCCGCCGCCACTACCTCGACTCCAGCGCTCGCGCCGTTCCGTCCATCGTCGCCGACTACCGGGCCTCGGCGCAGATCGACGTGGCCCACGACAGCGCCGACCGCGAGGCCGCGAACCGGCTCGCCATGCCCGTCACCGTGCTCCAGCAGGACTGGGGCGCGGCCCTCGGCTACCACGCCGAAGGGCTGTGGCGGGCCTGGGCACCCGACCTGCGCCACCGCACGGTCAGCTGCGGGCACTTCATGGCCGAAGAGGACCCGAAGCTCGTCGCCGCCGAGATCCGCGCCCTCGCCAGCCGCTGACCCGGCCCGCCGGGAAGTGCGGGCAGGCCCGCGGCCACGCCTGTGCATCGGGCGCCGGTGGCCGCGGGCCCGAGGTCGGGGTCGGGAGCGGGGAGCGGAGTCGGGAGCGGACCGGCTCACCCCTCGGCGGCCTGAGCTGGCGTGCTGTACCTGGCCTCCATCGTCCGGACCGCCTCGGTGACGACGCGTTCGCTGGTGGCGTCGTCGAGAGGCCAGCGGGGAAGCAGCAGCCGGGGCCAGAAGACGTAGTTGGAGATCATGCCGAGGAACTGGGCGGCGGCCAGGTCGGGGTCGGCCACAGCTATCGTCCCGGCATCCCGTTCGGCCTCCAGGTAGCCGCGGACGGACTCGAAGTAGGGCATCTTGCCCCGGTTGAACTGGGTCTCCCCGAGCTCGGGGAAACGGGGCAGCTCAGCGATGACGATGCGGAACAGGTCGGCCATGCCAGGACGGGTGAGCAGGTCCACATAGCGGCGGCCGATCGCGGTCAGACCTGCCCGCAGGTCGCCGGCCGGGGGCCGCACCTCCTCCTCGCCCGAGTCCCAGGAAGCCGTGACGATCGCGTCGAACAGGGCCGCCTTCGTGGGGAACTGCCTGAACAGGGTGGCCTTGGAGACCTCTGCCGCCGCCGCGATCTTCGCCAGCGAGGTGCGGTCATAGCCGGAGTCGAGGAACAGACGGGTGGCCGCGGCCAGAATCGCGGCCCGCTTCTGCTCGGCGACGCGCTGATGGTAGGCCGACGGCTCGCTGGTCATGGCACCAGCCTAGAGGAGAAGGTGAGCCACTTGACTCACCAGCCGTCGCATCCTAGGTTCAGATACGAGGCGAGTCGCTCGCCTCACTACCTGAGAGGGGCACCCACCATGGGACGCTTCGACAACCACACCGTTCTCGTCACCGGCGGCACCGGCGGCCAGGGCTCCAGCCATCTGCGCGCCTACCATGCCGAAGGCGCGGGCGTCGTCATCGCCGACATCAACGACGACGGCGGCCGGGCCCTCGCCGCCGAACTCGGCGACCGCGCCCTGTTCGTCCACCTCGACGTCACCGACGAAGAATCCTGGAACGCCGCCATCGTCGCCGCCGAACAGCGCTTCGGCCCGCTGTCGATCCTGGTCAACAACGCCGGCGTGCAGAATCCGGCGGCTCCCGTCGAAGCCACCGACCGCCGCGTGTGGGACCGCGTCCTCGACATCAACCTCACCGGCACGTTCCTGGGCATCAAGGCGGCCGTTCCCTCCCTGCGCCGCAACGGCGGAGGTGTCATCGTCAACATCGCCTCCACATCCGGCATCGGCGGCACCGCCCACTACGCCCCGTACGTCGCCGGCAAGTGGGCTGTCCGCGGCCTCACCAGGACCGCCGCGCTGGAGCTCGGCCGCGACAACATCCGCGTCAACGCCATCCACCCCGGCGTCATAGCCACCCCGTTCATCACCGAGCCCGCCGCGGGCGCCGACGCTGCGATCTCGGACTTCTACTCCCCCGAGCCCTTCGCCATCCCCCGGCTCGGCCAGCCCGACGACATCACCCGCGCCCTGCTGTTCATCAGCTCCGACGAGGCGTCCTTCGCCACCGGCTCGGAGTTCGTCATCGACGGCGGCCTGCTGCTCGGCCCCGCGCTCAGGTACGAGGCCGCCTGACACCGCACCCGCGATCGCCGGCGCCGGCCACCCGCATCCCGGCCATCCACAGCCCGGCCACCCACGGGCCGGCCATCCACGGCCCGGCTGCCCGCAGCCCGCCCACCCGCGGGCCGGCCGACAGCGCCGCCGCCGGCGATCGCGGCGGCCCGGATAGGCTGGACGCCAGGAGTGATCCACGCCGTTCCCGCGCCCCGGTCCACGACCACCATCGCCACCGCCACCATCCCGGCGGGCCAGCGGCCATCCGTCGTCGGCCGGGGAGCGCGAGCGGACACGGGTCAACAGTGATCGATGTCTTGGGATGCGACCTGCGATGAACGAGCCCACCGAGAGCGACACCACCGCGGACGCCGCAGTCACCGCGGGCGGCGACGCCGACCTGCCCCACCGCTACGACTCGCGGCTCGCCGCGGAGATCGAACAGCGCTGGCAGCAGCGGTGGCTCAAGGACGGCACGTTCGAGTCGCCGAACCCGACCGGGCCGCTTTCCACCGGCTTCGAGGCCGTCCAGGGCCGCGATCCGTTCTACGTGCTGGACATGTTCCCCTACCCGAGCGGGACGGGCCTGCATGTGGGCCACCCGCTCGGCTACATCGGTTCGGACGTCTTCGCCCGCTTCCTGCGGATGACCGGACGACACGTGCTGCACACCTTCGGCTATGACGCCTTCGGGCTGCCCGCCGAGCAGTACGCCATCAACACCGGCCAGCATCCGCGGGTGACGACCGAGGCGAACATCGCGAACATGCGGCGCCAGCTCTCCCGGCTGGGCCTGGGTCATGACACGCGCCGCGAGATCGCGACCACCGACACCACGTACTACCGCTGGACCCAGTGGGTCTTCCTCCAGATCTTCAACAGCTGGTACGACGACGAGGCCGGCCGGGCCCGGCCGATCAGCGAGCTGGTCGAGGAGTTCGAGAGCGGGCGCCGGTCGGCCGCCGGGGCAAGCTCCGGCGAGGCCAACCCCCGCCAGGCCGAGTGGTCCGAGCTGACGGCGAGCGAACGGCGTCGCGTCGTCGACGCCCACCGCCTCACCTACATCTCCGAGGAGCTGGTGAACTGGTGCCCGGGCCTGGGCACGGTGCTGGCCAACGAGGAGGTCACGCCCGAGGGGCGCAGCGACATCGGCAACTATCCGGTCTACCGGCGCCCGCTGCGCCAGTGGATGATGCGGATCACCGCCTATGCCGACCGGCTGATGTCGGATCTCGACCTGGTCGACTGGCCCGACTCCATCAAGCAGATGCAGCGCAACTGGATCGGGCCGAGTGACGGCGCCGCCGTCCGGTTCACCACGACGACCGGTGCCAGCGCCGGAACCGACGCCGGTGACGATGCCGGCGCGCCGGTCGACATCGAGGTCTACACGACCCGTCCCGACACGCTGCCCGGCGCGAGCTTCCTGGTGCTGGCTCCGGAACACCCGCTCGTCGACGCGCTGATCGCCACCGACTGGCCGGCCGACACCCCGGCCAGCTGGCGGTTCGCGCAGGGTCGGCCCGCCGGCCCGCTCGAGGAGGACTGGACCCCACAGGCCGCCGTCGACGCCTATCGGGCCTTCGCCGCCCGGCGCAGCGACCGCCAGCGCGGTGGCGCGGAGATCGACCGCACCGGCGTGTTCACCGGGACGTACGTGACCAACCCGGTCGGCGGCGGTGTGATCCCCGTCTTCCTGGCCGACTACGTCCTGCTCGGCTACGGCACCGGGGCGATCATGGCGGTGCCGGCGCACGACGACCGGGACTTCTCCTTCGCCCGCGAGTTCGACCTGCCGGTACAGGCCGTGCTGGAGCCGGATGAGGCCTGGCACTCCGAGCACGGCGTACCCGCGGGGGCGCCCGCGTCCGCCTGGCCCGCGCCGTTCGCCGGTGAGGGCACGTATCTGCCCGGCCCGCCGAACCGCCCGGGCCTCGTCGGCCTGTCGAAGGCCGAGGCCATCAAGACCACGGTCGGCTGGCTGGAGGGTGCCGGTCGCGGCCGGGCCACCCGCTCCTACCGGCTGCGCGACTGGCTGTTCTCCCGCCAGCGGTACTGGGGCGAGCCGTTCCCGATCGTCTTCGACGACGAGGGGCTGCCGATCGCGGTGCCCGAGGACCAGCTGCCGGTCGAGCTGCCCGAGATGACCGACTTCCGGCCGCGCGCGATGGCCGACGACGACGAGAGCGAGCCCGTCCCGCCGCTGGCAAGGGCCACGGAGTGGGCCACGGTCACCCTCGACCTCGGCGACGGCCCGCGCGAGTACCGGCGCGAGCTGAATACCATGCCGCAGTGGGCCGGCTCCTGCTGGTACTACCTGCGCTACCTCGACCCGACGAACTCCGAGCGGTTCGTGGATCCGACCGTCGAGCGCTACTGGATGCACTCCGAGCGCGGGCCCGCCGGCGACGGCGGCGTCGACCTGTACGTGGGTGGCGTCGAGCACGCCGTCCTGCACCTGCTCTACGCCCGCTTCTGGCACAAGGTGCTCTACGACCTGGGCCTGGTCTCGACCCGGGAGCCGTTCAAGCGCCTCTACAACCAGGGCTACATCCAGGCCGACGCGTTCACCGACGAGCGCGGGATGTACGTCGCCGCCGCCGAGGTCGTCCGCGGCGCGGACGGGACGTTCACCCACGACGGGGCCCCGGTGAACCGGCGCTCCGGCAAGATGGGCAAGAGCCTCAAGAACAGCGTCAGCCCCGACGAGATGTACGACAGCTACGGGGCTGACACGCTGCGCGTCTACGAGATGGCGATGGGGCCGCTGGACGCGCACCGCCCATGGCGCACCGACGACATCGTCGGCTCGTACCGGTTCCTGCAGCGGCTCTGGCGCAACATCATCGACGAGGAGTCCGGTGAGCCGCGGGTGCGTGACGCCGCGCTCGGCGACATCGAGTCGAGCGAAGAGGTCACCCGGGCGCTGCACCGGACGATCCTGGCCGTCCGGACGGACTACGCCGAGCTGCGTTTCAACACCGCGGTCGCCCGGCTGATCGAGCTGACCAACCTGGCCAGCAAGCACTTCGGCGCCGGGCTCGCCGGGCCGCCGCGGGAGCTGGCCGAGGCCATGGTGCTGATGGTGGCGCCGCTGGCACCGCACCTCGCCGAGGAGCTGTGGACGCGACTGGGGCACGCCGGCTCGGTCTCGACCGTCCCGTTCCCCGAGGGGGACGAGTCGCTGGCCGCGGCCTCGACGGTCCGCCTGCCGGTGCAGGTCAACGGCAAGGTGCGGTTCACGATCGATGTCGCGCCC
The DNA here is from genome assembly GCF_001306465.1 of Frankia sp. R43. NCBI lineage: Bacteria > Bacillati > Actinomycetota > Actinomycetes > Frankiales > Frankiaceae > Frankia > Frankia sp. R43. The sequence goes on from NZ_LFCW01000001.1 coordinate 1,889,465, forward strand.
GACGCGGACGAGGCCGCGGTGCGGCAGGCGCTGGAGGCACACGAGGACTACCCCCGCTACACCGCCGGCAAGACCGTCAAGCGCCTCATCGTGGTCCCCGGCCGGATCGTCAACATCGCCCTGGGCTGACGGCACAGCCAGCCTGACGGCACAGCCTGCCTGGTGGCACAGCCAGCCTGACGGCACAGCCAGGCTGCCTGCACAACAGACAAAGGCGTCGCGGGCGGATCAGGCCCGAAATGCCCGCGACGACCGAGCCGTCGCCCTGGGACGATGGCGGGGTGCTGCCGAGCGTTCTGATGATCCGGCCGGGATTCGCGATCCCGGCCGGCGAGCTCACGTGGCGCTACTCGCGATCCGCGGGGCCGGGTGGGCAGTCGGTGAACACCTCGGACAGCCGCGTGGAGCTTTCGTTCGATCTCGCCCGCGCACCGTCCGTGCCCGAGCGGATGCGAGCCAGGGCGCTGGCGCGGCTGGAGGGTCGCCTGGTCGGCGGGGTCCTGACCCTGGCCGCGTCCGAGCATCGCTCGCAGCTACGGAACCGTGAGGCCGCGGCGGCACGGCTGGCCGACGTCCTGCGGGAGGCCACGGCACCTCCACCGCGGCCACGGCGGCCGACCAGCCCCACCCGTGGTTCGGTCGAGCGGCGGCTGGCCGGCAAGAAGCGCCGCAGCGAGATCAAAAAGGATCGAGGCGGGGGCCGGCGCGGGCCGGACGAATGATCGGCCAGATTCCGAGCTCCGGGCTGTGGGCGTGCCTGCTACCGGGCAGCAGTTGATCCTCAACTCCTGCGGGTGGCCAAGCGACCCTGCGCAGGGCGCTCGGCTCAGGCCGAGCCGGATCCGGTGTCCTCCGCTGCTCCCTGCCTGCCTCGCTGGCGGGGAAGCTTCTCCTTGGCTCCCTTCGCCCCCTTGGCCGGCGCAGCCGCGCTCACACTCGCGGCCGCGGCCTCCTCGGCGCCGCGCTCGGCGGTGGCCAGAGTGCCCGCCGCCGGGTCACCGGCCGCCTCGCCGCGGTTCGTCAGATCCCCGCGCGGCCGGCCGAACTCGCCGTTCTCCACGTTCGCCCGCATCCTGCGCAGGCTCTTCGAGAGGAGCACGAAGAGCCCTGCTGACGCGAGGATCAGCACGAAGACCACGAGGGCGCCGCTGGTGCCCGTGCCTATCTCGGCGGCGAGCCGCACCCCGCCGGATGTGTCATCCACTGACCAGCACCTCCTGTAGTCAAGAGTCTTTCAGCTGACGGTCCGCGGCCAGCGATGCCGCGGTGCCGAGACAACGGCGGAAAAGGCTCTCAGCGGATTCCGTTGAACAGATCGTCTTCGGGTAGTACGCCCACCTCGATCAGGGACCGGGCGAGCTGGTAGTCCTCGGTGGGCCAGGCGTCGCGCTGCAGGGTGAGCGGCACCCGGAACCACGGCCCGTCCGGGTCGACCTGGGTCGCATGCGCGAGCAGGGCGCGGTCCCGGACCTCGAACCAGTCCTCGCAGCGAACCCGGGTGGTCAACCGGCCGGTGTCCTCCGCCCGGTCGATCCACTCGTCCAGCCGCTTCCCGTAGGGCGACTCCAGGCCCGCGGCGCGCATCCCCTCGTGCAGGGCGAGGATGCGGTCCTTGTGGAAGGTCAGGTGGTAGTAGAGCTTCAGCGGCTGCCACGGCGCAAGGCCGAGCTCGACGCCAACCTCGGGATAGCGGGAGGGGTCACCGGCGGCCTCGAACGCCTCCACGCTGATCTGGTGGGTCATGATGTGATCCGGATGCGGGTAGCCGCCGTTCTCGTCGTAGGTCGTGACGACCTGCGGGCGGAACTGGCGGATCAGGCGCACCAGCGGGCGGGCGGCGTCCGCGAGGGGCTGCGTGGCGAAGGTCCCCTCGGGCAGTGGCGGCAGCGGGTCACCTTCGGGCAGGCCCGAGTCGATGAACCCCAGCCACTCCTGCTGCACTCCGAGTATCTTCCGTGCCCGTTCCATCTCCTCGCGCCGGACCTCTGGCATCCGCGCGAGGACCTCGGGTGAATCCATTGCCGGATTGAGGATGCTGCCCGCCTCACCGCCGGTACACGTGACCACCAGCACCTCGACGCCCTCGTGGGCATAGCGGGCCATCGTCGCCGCGCCCTTGCTGGACTCGTCATCGGGATGCGCGTGGACGGCCATGAGCCGCAGACCACGCTCCTGTTCGGCCGGGAGCATGCAGCCCATTGTGGCTGACGTCCGGAGCGGGCCGGGCCGGCCGGCGCCCGCGCGGCGGCCACCTGGGCCGCCGCAGCGCAGCCCTCGGGGGCCCTCAACCGCCTGGCTCCGCACCAACCGGGGCGGTCGACCGCCCCGGGAACGAGGGACAGGCCGGCACAAACGAGACCCAGCTCACTCTTGATCTGGAAAAGTCACCGAGCGGCGTGGCACAATACACCGTCCGCACACGCTCCAAAGACGCCGGTTCACCGGTCTGCGGGCGGACGGTCTCTGGCAGGTGGCGTCGTCTGCAAACCGACATCGTCGTCGGGCCCACCTTTGAGGGATCATCGGCCCGTGACCACGGCGGGAAGTCGTCATGACGACCTCGCACTGTGGGAACCGACGTCGAGGGCGGCCCGGACCACCCGCTCGCACTGAAGCGGCAACAGCGAAGCAGCAACAGCACTGAAGCAGCGACCAGCACTGAACTGAACCAGCAACAGCCCCGTGGCGCCTGCCGTGAGCGGGCCCCACCCGGGCGCGCCGCCGGGAGCCTCGGCTCCCTCCGATAGACTCAGAACTTTGGTATTCCTCGAGGAGCGTGACGCGTGACGCAGCAGACCTGGCTCACCCAGGAGGCCTACGACCGACTTCGCTCCGAGCTCGAGTACCTCACGGGCACCTGGCGTACGGAGATCGCCACGAAGATCGAGGCCGCCCGTGAGGAAGGCGACCTGAAGGAGAACGGTGGCTATCACGCGGCCAAGGAGGAGCAGGGCAAGCAGGAGGCCCGGATCCGCCAGTTGATGGACCTGCTCCGCGACGCACGGGTCGGCGACACCTCGCGCGGCGTGTCCGGTGAGGCCGGGCCCGGGATGATCGTCGAGATCCGGTTCCCCGGTGAGAAGGAGACCGAGAAGTTCCTCATCGGCTCACGCGAGGATCACAGCACGAGCATCGAGGTGTTCTCTCCCGCGTCTCCCCTCGGCGGCGCCGTCACCGGCCACAAGGCCGGCGAGACGGTGAACTACACGTTGCCGAACGGCCGTTCGGCCGCGGTGGAGATCGTCGCGGTGTCGCCGTACGCGGGCTGAGCAGCCCAGCGGGGCCGCACCCGCGGCGCCCTGCCTGCGGTGACGCACCTGCCATGGGGTGACGCACCTGCCATGGGGTGCGGTCGACCGACGGGAACGGACCGGCGGGGCGGCGCGACTACGCCATAAGCGGACGACATCCCATGCCGCTGCGCGCGGGCCGGTGTGGACGTACCGTCAGCTGGTGGCAGATCCGCCGGCTCCGCACAGTCCGTCCACACCTCCCACGAAGCACATCGCCGCCCCCGCGGCGGCACCGACGGCGAGCGCCCCCTCGGCATCCGGGCCTCCGCCAGCCGCTATCACCCTTGCTGACCTGCGCCTTTCCGGCCATCGTCACCGGTCGGTGCGGGCCGAGCTGCGGGAGAACCTGCTTGCGCGGATGCGGTCGGACGAGCCCCGGTTCCCGGGCATCGTCGGCTTCGACGACACCGTTCTCCCGCAGGTCGAGCGGGCCCTGCTCGCCGGGCACGACATCGTGTTCCTGGGCGAGCGCGGCCAGGGCAAGACCCGTCTGATCCGGACGCTCGTCGGCCTGCTCGACGAGTGGTCGCCCGCCGTCGCCGGCTGCGAGATCAACGATCACCCCTACGCTCCGGTCTGCGGCCGGTGCCGCCTGCTGCTCGCCGAGGTCGGCGAGCAGCTGCCCGTGACCTGGCGGCACCGCTCCGAGCGGTTCGGGGAGAAGCTGGCGACCCCCGACACCAGCGTCGGTGACCTGATCGGCGACGTCGACCCGGTCAAGGTCGCCGAGGGCCGCACCCTCGGCGACCCCGAAACCGTGCACTACGGGCTGGTGCCGCGGACCAACCGCGGCATCTTCAGCGTGAACGAGCTGCCCGACCTCGCCGAGCGCATCCAGGTGGCGCTGCTCAACGTGCTGGAGGAGCGCGACATCCAGGTCCGCGGCTACATGCTGCGGCTACCGCTGGACCTGCTGCTGGTCGCCTCCGCGAACCCGGAGGACTACACCAACCGCGGCCGCATCATCACCCCGCTCAAGGACCGTTTCGGTGCCGAGGTCCGCACCCACTACCCGCTGCGGCTGGACGACGAGCTGAGCCTCATCCGCCAGGAGGCCGTGATCTCCTGGGCCGACGCGCCGCTGGGCACCCCCGAGCTTCCCGACCATCTCATCGAGGTGGTGGCCCGCTTCACCCGGCTTGTCCGCGACGCGCCGCAGGTCGACCAGCGCTCCGGTGTCTCGGCCCGGCTCGCGGTCGCGGCGGCCGAGACGGTGGCTGCCTCCGCCGTTCGGCGGGCGGCGCTGACCGGCGAGGACAGCGCGACCGCGCGGGTCGTCGACCTCGCCGCGATCGTGCCGGCGGTCCGCGGCAAGGTCGAGTTCGACCAGCTGGAGGAGGGCCGGGAGGACGAGGTCCTGGCGCTGATGTTGCGCCGGGCCATCGCGGAGACCTTCCGCGCGAAGCTCGCCGGGACCGACCTCTCCGGCCTGCAGGACCGCTTCGAGCGCGACGGTGCCGTGGAGACCGGCGATCTCGTCCCGGCCGCCGAGCTGCTGCGCCGGATCGGGCCGGTACCAGGCCTGTCAGCGATCCTCACCCGCCTGGACGTCGACGGAGCGGAGTCGCCGGGCCTGGCCGCCGCGGCGCTGGAGCTCGCGATGGAGGGCCTGCACCTCAACCGGCGCCTCGCCAAGGAGGAACTGCCCGGGCGGACGGTGTACGGCGGCTGACCGTCGGCACGGTTCGTCCGGTCGGGCGGTTCGTCCCGTCGGGCGGTTCGCCCGGCCACGCGCGACTCGCCCGACCACAAACAGAATCACGCGGCAGGCCACCAGGAGGCACCGGTGAGCTCCGGACAGTTCCGATACGGCCCCTGGGACGGCGGGCCCGACCCGCTGGCGTCCCCCTTCTCCGCAACCGACGCCGTCGACGAGATGTCCCACCAGATCCTGGAGGGACGTACGCCGCGGGAGGCCCTGGACACCCTGTTGCGCCGGGGCATGCCGGGCCGCCGCGGCCTGGACGACCTGCGCCGCGCGATCGAGCGCCGCCGCCGCGAGGCCCGTTCCCGCGGCCGGCTCGACGGCACCCTCGACGAGGTCCGCCGTCTGCTCGACACGGCCATCGGCCAGGAGCGGGCCGCGTTGTTCCCCGACCCCGGCGACGAGGCGCGGCTGCGGGAGGCGGAGCTGGACGCGCTGCCGTCCGATCCCGCCCGCGCGGTGCGGGAGCTCGCCGACTACGACTGGCGCTCGCAGCAGGCCCGCGAGACCTACGACCAGATCTCCGACCTGTTGCGCCGCGAGGTGCTCGACGCGCAGTTCCGCGGGATGAAGCAGGCGTTGCAGGGCGCCACCCCGGATGACCTGGCCCGCGTGCGCGAGATGGTCCGCGATCTCAACGACCTGTTGGAGGCGGACGCCCGGGGCGAGGAGACCGGGGCCCGCTTCGAGGAGTTCATGCGCAGGCACGGCGAGTTCTTCCCGGAGAACCCCCGCGACCTCGAGGAGCTTGTCGACTCGCTGGCCCGGCGGGCCGCCGCGGCCCAGCGGCTGCTGGCCGGCCTCACCCCGGCGCAACGCCAGGAGCTGGCCGATCTGATGGCGACCGCGATGGAGGACCTGGGCCTGTCCGGCGAGATGTCCCGGCTGTCGCGGGCGCTGCAGTCAGCCCGCCCGGACCTGGACTGGGGTGGGCGGGGACGCGGCCGCGGGCGGGCTCGTGGGCGCTTTCCGGAGGCGATGACCGGGGACGAGCCGCTCGGCTTCGGGGACGCCACGAGCGCGCTGGAGGAGCTCGCCGAACTCGACGAGCTCGCGGCGGCGCTCAGCCAGGACTACCCGGGTGCCTCCCTAGAGGACGTCGACCCGGAAGCCGTCGAGCGGGCGCTGGGCCGCACCGCCGTCGATGACCTGCGCCAGCTCCAGCAGATCGAGCGTGAGCTGGAGCGACAGGGCTTCATCACCCGCCGCGCGGGCACGCTGGAGCTCACGCCGCGGGCGGTGCGGCGCATCGGCGACGCGGCGCTGGCCCGCATCTTCCGCGACGTCGCCGCGCGCGGGCGCGGTGATCACACGAACACCGACGCCGGTTCCGCCGGTGATCTGCTCGGTACCTCCCGGCGCTGGCAGTTCGGCGACACCCAGCCGATCGACGTGGTCCGCACCGTCCGCAACGCGGTGCTGCGGGCGGGGCCGCCCGGCCCGGGCCGCCGGGTGCGGCTTTCCGTCGACGACTTCGAGGTCGCCGAGACCGAGCGGCGCACCAGCGCGGCGGTCTGCCTGCTGGTGGACCTGTCGTACTCGATGGCCCTGCGCGGCACCTGGGGGGTGGCGAAGTCGACGGCACTCGCGCTGCACTCGCTTGTCACCACCCGTTTCCCCCAGGACAAGGTGCACATCATCGGCTTCTCCGACTACGCGCGGGAGCTTCGCCCCGTAGAGCTGGCGGGGCTGGACTCGGAGATGGTGCAGGGCACCAACCTGCAGCACGCGCTGCTGATCGCGGGCCGGCTGCTGCGCCGGTATCCGGAGGCCGAGCCGGTGATCATGGTGGTCACGGACGGCGAGCCCACCGCCCACCTGCAGCGGGACGGTTCGTCCTCGTTCTCCTGGCCACCCATGCCCGAGACCCTGGAGCTGACGCTCGCCGAGGTCGAGCGGCTGACCCGCCGCGGCGTGACGATCAACGTCTTCATGCTGGACGACGAGCCCCGGCTGGTCCGGTTCGTCGAGGAGATGGCCCAGCGCAACGGCGGTCGGGTGCTCTCACCGGACCCGGCCACCCTCGGCAGTTACGTCATCCGGGACTACCTGCGTGCCCGGGGGGCCCGCCGGGTGGCTCGCTGAGAGACCGACCGCCAACTGCAGGCACTGTCAGTTAACTAGCTGCTACCGTGCGCCGTCGTGGTGACAGAGTGCGAGCGCGACGAGGACCACGACGGAGGCCGCGAACAAGGCCGCGAACAGGGCCACGGAGCCGATCGGCACCGACCGTCGACGGACCGGCCACGGCGGACGAGCCGGCTGCGGCGGACGAACCAGCCACGGTCGGCAGATCCAGCCCGGGCGACAGGCCGACCGGCGTCGCGGTGGCGTGGACGACGGCACCTCGCCGGAGCCGTGGCCGCGGCCGCCGCGCTCTGCGCCCTCATACCGGGCACTCTCCTGCCGGCGCTTCCGACGCTGGCCTCCGCGGCGACGGGTGGCGACCACAGCCCGGTGCAGTCACTGCGGTCCGCCCTCAGCCGGGAGCTGCCTGGGCCGTTCGCGGGCCCCTACTCCGAACCGCTGAGCCGCCCGTACGCGAAGCCGATGTCCGCTCCCGTCGCCCGGACCGATCTCGAGCAGGCGCGGATCTCCGCGTACTGGTCGGCGCAGCGGCGCAGCCGCGCCCAGGTCGCGGACGCGGCCGGTCGGGACGGCCGACCAGTGCCGAAGCGGCTCGACGGGCCCACCGGGACCGATCAGACCCTCGAGGCCACCAGCCCACCGCCGCCGAGCACCGGGTCTCCGTACGCCTACGGCGGACTGGTGACGAAGACCGTCGGCCGCCTGTTCACCACGATCAACGACGTCGACTACGCCTGCTCGGCCACGGTCGTGACGAGCACGGGACGCGACCTCGCGGTGACCGCCGGGCACTGCCTGCACGAGGGCAGCGGCGGTGCCTTCGCGACCAACGTGGCCTTCATGCCCGGCTACTCCGACGGCTCCCTGCCCTTCGGGCTCTGGGCCGCCCGGCTGATCACCGTGACGCCGGGCTGGGGCCTGCGGGGCGACTTCGACTACGACACCGGCTTCATCCTGTTCAACACGCGCGCCGGGCAGCACATCGAGGATGTCGTCGGCGGCGAGAAGATCGCCTTCAACCAGCCCCGGACGCTCGCCCAGTACGCCTTCGGCTACCCCCGGCTCGGGAAGTACACCGGCGAGGAGCTGATCTACTGTGCCGGGCCGTCCAGCGACGACCCCTATGGCACCACCTCGATGGGCCTGGCCTGTGACATGACCGGCGGGGCCAGCGGTGGCCCGCTGTTCACCGGGCTCGGCCGGGCCGGGCCCGGCGCCGGCTGGGTCGACAGCGTCGTCAGCTACGCCTACGCCTCGGACCCGGAGACCATCTACGGCACCTACTTCGGCCGCGCGATCGAGCTGCTCTACTACCAGTCGAACGACCTTTGACACCGGCCTTTGACACCGACCTCCGCCACCGACTGCTGTCACCAGCCGAACGGCCGGTCGGGACTACCAGTCGAGCCACCGCCGGCGCGGCGCCGCCCGGTGGACCGGCCGGCCGCGGCCGCCCGATACGGTCTGGCCATGCCGCATTCAGGCAGCTACGGACTCTTCCTGACCCTGCACGTACTCTCCGCGTTCCTCCTGGTCGGCCCGCTCTGCATGACGACCGCGACGGCGCCCTGGCTGGTCCACGCCGGCCCGGCCGGCCTGTCCAGGCTGCGGGCGGCCGCCCGCACCACCTGGTACCTCCCGCCCGCGACCATTCTGGTCGCCCTGTTCGGGCTGGTGATCATTCACCGGGGACCGTTCGGCAGCCTTCGCCGGATCAGTGATCCGTGGCTGCTGACATCCGGCCTGCTGTGGATCACAGCCGTCGTGATCAGCATGGCCGTGATCTCCAGGGGCCTGCGGCGGGCCGTCCACGACATCGAGCGTGGCGGCGACGCGCGCCGCCAGCTCCCGGCGATCACGATCGGCGCCGCCGCCACGGTCACCTGCTGGGTCGTGATCATCTGCCTCATGGTGATGAAGCCGGGTTACTGAGCCCTTTCCGCCGCTGACTCGGCGCACGGCATACCCGACCGCGGGCGGTGAGCGGGAAAGGGCTCACTGCACCGCCGCACGCAGGGACTCGCCGTGGTGGGTGACGTCGTCGACCCGGTCGAGAAGCCGCGCCCAGATCTCGCGGGGCAGATCATGTGCCATCCCGTCGATCTCCAGGAGCTCCGCGGACGGAACGGTGGCCGCCGTGAGCCGCCCGCCGCGCACCGGGATCAGCGGATCGTGCGTTCCGTGCACCACGAGCGTCGGCACCCGCAGGCCGCGCAGCGCCGCGGAGCGGTCCGCCGCGACCAGGATCGCCGCCAGCTGACGCGCCACCCCGGCGGGGTTCTGCCGACGTTCCCAGAGCTGCTTCGACCGGCTGTGCAGCCACGGGACGTCGACCGCGAACTCCGGCGAGCCGATCACCCGCGCGGACTCCTCCGCCCTGGCGATGAACTCGTCCAGGCTGGTCGGGCTTGGCCGTAGCAGCAGCTCGACGGCCTCGTCCGACGGCTTGACACTGTGATCGCCGGGGTGGGACATCACGGAGGTGAGGCTGCGCACCCGGTCCGGGCTGTTCAGCGCCAGCAGCTGCGCGACCATCCCGCCGAGCGAGACGCCGAACACGTGGGCGGACTCGACGCCGAGGGCGTCCAGCAGCCCGATGGTGTCGGCGGCCATGTCCTCGAGGCCGTAGGGCGCGAGCGCGGCCTGGCCGGACACGATCCCCAGCAGGTCGGGCGGGCCGTGCCAGTCCAGATGGGTGGAATGCCCGACATCGCGGTTGTCGAAGGTGATCACGTGGTAACCACGCCGGACCATGCTCGCCACGAGGTCGGGATGCCAGCCGACGAGATGCTGCCCGAGCCCGCCCACCAGCAGCAGCGGGAGGCCGTCCGGATCACCGTGCGTCTCGACGGCCAGCTCGATGCCGTTGGCCGGAACGATTCTCATGACCCGGGACGGTAGCGACAGTCCCACCCGTTCGTCAGTACACGGCTACGCATTCGGTTCCAGCTCACCGTCGCACCGGCGGCGGTGTGTACAGGTGGCGGTGTGTACAGGCGGCGGTGTACGTCCGCCGGTGCGGGGCCTGACCGGGTTCGTCCCGGCCATCTTGTGCGGTACCAGCCCACCCGCGTGTGTCCAGGCCCGTCGAGCGGCGCATCCGCCGCACTTCAACTACGTTCTGTAGTGAATCTTTTCCTTTCCGTAGCAGACGCCGGACGGTTACGCGTGGTATTTCCTACGATCGAGTTCGCCGCGTTCCTGGTGATCGTCATGGCCGTCTCCTGGCTGCTCATGCCGGTTCCGGCGCTGTGGAAACCGTTCATCCTGGCCGCCTCGTACTTCTTCTATTCCTATGCGGACGCCCGCTTCGTCCTGTTGATCGTTTCCTCGACGCTGATCAACCAGCTCGCCGCCGTGGCGATCGGGCGCTGGCGCGACCGACGGATCCTGATCGCCGCGATCGTCTGCGATCTCGGACTGCTGGGCTGGTTCAAGTACTACGGCTTCTTCGCGCTGTCCGTGGACCGGGCCCTGCAGGACGTCGGCCTGCCCGCGCCGCTGCCGCTGCTGCAGGTGGCGCTGCCCATCGGCATCTCCTTCTTCACGTTCCAGGCCCTCTCCTACGTGATCGACGTCTGGCGCGGCGACATCCGGCCCGTCTCGCTGATCGACTTCGCCGTGTACGAGGCCTTCTTCCCCCACCTGGTCGCCGGGCCGATCGTGCGCGCGAGCGAGTTCACCCCCCAGCTCGCCACCCCACGCGACCCGAGCCAGGTCCAGGTGACCCGGGCGATCTTCCTCATCGGCGGCGGCCTGGTGAAGAAGGTCGTCCTGGCCGACCTGCTGGCCACCCGGATCGTGGACCCGGTCTTCGACGCCCCGGGCCAGCATTCGTCCGGCGAGATCGCGGTGGCCGTCTACGGGTACGCCGTGCAGATCTACTGCGACTTCTCCGCGTACTCCGACATCGCGATCGGCGTCGCCCTGCTGCTGGGCTTCCGGTTCCCCGACAACTTCGACCGCCCCTACGCTGCCGTCAGCCTGCAGGACTTCTGGCGCCGCTGGCACATGACCCTGTCCCGCTGGCTGCGCGACTACGTCTACCTGCCACTCGGCGGCAACCGCCGCGGGCGCCGCCGGACCTACCTCAACCTGATGATCACCATGGTTCTCGGCGGTCTGTGGCACGGCGCGGCGTGGACGTTCGTCATCTGGGGCGCGCTGCACGGCGGCGTCCTCGCCGGCGAGCGCGCCTGGCGCGCGCACCGCGGAGGGCCGGGCGGACGTCCCGGGCGCGGGCCCACCGGGACCACCGGGCCCAGGCACCGCGCTGGCGGAACGGGCGGTGCCGGCGGAACGGTGGTGCTGCCGCGGCCCAAGCACCCCGAGCTGGCAGACCCCGGCTTTGCGCCGTCACACAACCCCGGCTTTGCGCCGTCACACCCCCTGCCCGCGCCGACGCCGTCGCGGGAGGAGCTACCGGGAACAGGCATGGCCCCGACCGGACCCCGCGAACCCGGGCTGGCCGCAGGGGCGGCCGTGCTCGCGACGGCGGCCCCGCCGATCGCTGCGACGACCCCGATGCGCGGCCCGACGAACCTCCCCCGGGTCTGGCTCGGACGGATCCTCGTCTTTCACTTCGTCTGCGCGGCCTGGGTCCTGTTCCGGTCCCCCGACCTCGGCACCGCGGCCGAGATCTTCGGCCGGCTGTTCACCGCCGGCGGGCCCTCTCCCCTGGTGACGACGACCGTGCTGGTCGCGATCGCGGCGGGGCTGGGCGCCGCCGCGGTGCCCGGCTGGTGGTGGGTGCGCGCCCAGGGCCTGTTCGCCGCCCGACGCCTCGGCACCCAGATCATCCTGGTGGTCACCTTCCTGCTGGTGATCTACGCCTTCGTCGGCCAGCAGGACGTCGCCCCGTTCATCTACTTCCGGTTCTGAGCAGCTCGGCGAGTGGACGGGCGAACCGGGCCATCGGCGAGGATGGCCCGGTTGCCGGCTGGCCTGGGTCAGTGGCCCAGCTGCGGGTCGCTGATCGAGGACGAGCCGTCCTCCAGGTGCCCCGCGAACCCGCGCACCCAGGTGGTGCCCGGCACGGTGACGGTCAGGTCGTACCAGCCGCCACTGCCACGGGTGTCGATCGTGATCTTCTTGTTGCCCTTCGCCTGGGAAACCCCGCCCTGGTAGGCGCTCTCCACCTCGACGTTGACGCCCTTCGGCGCGTCGATGGACAGCTGCAGCGTCTTCGAGCGTCCCGAGCGTGCCACGGTGACGGTGACGGTGTCCGACCCGGCCGTGCCGGCGTACCGCCGGAAGAATCCGTTCGGGCCATGCAGGTGGATGTCGTAGTCGCCGCTGACCGGCCACTCCGCGCGCAGACGGTCCCCGGCGCCGACGGTGTAGCTGTGCGGCGCACCGACGGGGGCGAGCAGCCGGGCCTGGAAGTGCGCACCGAGCGACCCACGGTTGTCGAGCTCGACGGAGATCACCGGCTTCTTCGCCGTGCTCTTCTCCGTGGCGTCGAGGTAGTACGGCGTCGGGCGGGCCGGCCGGGTGCCGGACTCCTGCTTCGGCATCTGGCCCACCGCCGGCACGGTCGGGCGGTAGGTGGGGTGGCGCAGCCGGTCGGCCGGCGCCCACGCGGTGGTGTCGGGCAGCCGAGGGTTACCGGCATCACGGGAGAAGTCGAATGCCGAGGTGAGGTCGCCGCACACCGCCCGCCGCCACGGCGTGATGTTGGGCTCCTTGATCCGGAAGCGCTTCTCCAGGAACTGGATGATCGAGGTGTGGTCGAACGTCTCCGAGGAGACCCAGCCACCGACGCTCCACGGCGAGACCGCGAAGAACGGCACCCGGGGCCCGAGCCCGTAATGGCCGTCACCGAGCGGTCCGGTGTAGAACTCGTTGTCCGTCCGGACTGTGCTCGCACCCGGGATCAGCGGGTTGTTGACGTGCGGCGGGACAAGGTGGTCGAAGAAGCCGTCGTTCTCGTCGTAGGTGATGAGCAGGACGGTCTTGCTCCACACCTCCGGGTTGGCGGTCAGCGCGTCGAGAACCTTGGCGATGTACCAGGCGCCGTAGTTCGTCGGCCAGTTCGAGTGCTCGCTGAACGTCTCGGGTGCGACGACCCAGCTGACACTCGGCAGCTGGTTCTTCGCGACGTCGGCGCGAAGCAGCTCGAAGTAGTCCTGGCCATCCCGGTTCTTCGTGCCCCGGCGAGCCTTCTCGTACAGCGCGTCGCCCGGCACCGCGTTGCGGTAGCTGTTGAAGTAGAGCAGCGAGTTGTCGCCGTAGTTGCCGATGTACGGGTCGCTGGTCCAGCCCCAGGAACCGGCGTCGTCAAGCCCGGTTCCCTCGTCCTGGTAGATCTTCCAGCTGACGCCCGCGGCCTCGAGCCGCTCCGGATACGTCTTCCAGTCGTAGCCGAGCTCGTCGTTGTAGAGGACGGGCCCGCCGCCCTTGCCGTCGTTGCCTGTCCAGCCCGACCACATGTAGTAGCGGTTGGGGTCGGTGTTGCCGATGAACGAGCAGTAGTAGGCGTCGCAGACCGTGAAGGCATCCGCCAGGGCGTAGTGGAAGGACGCGTCCTGCCGCTGGAGGTAGGCCATGGTGGCGGTGCCCTTGGCCGGCACCCACTGGTCGTAGACGCCCTTGTTGAGCGCCTTCTGGCCGTCGGTCCAGCTGTGCGGAAGCCCGGTGAGGAAGGCCGCGCCGAGGTCGGCGGCGTCAGGGTGGAAGGGCAGGAGCTCGCCGGTGCCGTTCGGCTGGCTCCAGACATCCTTGCCGCTGGGAAGGATGGCCGGATGCGGGTCACCGAAGCCCCGGACGCCGCGCAGCGCGCCGAAGTAGTGGTCGAAGGAGCGGTTCTCCTGCATGAGGACGACGACATGCTCGACGTCCCGGATGGTCCCGGTCCGGCGATTCGCGGGGATCGCGGCGGCGCGCGCGATGCTCTGGTCGAGCGCGGTCAGTGCGGCGGCGCCGCCGGCCAGGGTCACAAACCGGCGACGATCGAGGTCGACCATGGGGCTCCTTGCCCGAGAAAGTGTGATCCGAGGAGTGCGGGTCGGCCAAGATTTGCGCACCGTCACAACCGGCGGGCGTCTCGCATGTGACCAGCGAGCGAAGCCTTTTCGCCCACCGGATACCAGAAGGTCAGCTGGCGGACTTCCCACCCGTTTCCGCGCGCCCGAGTTCAGACCGGGGCTACCGCCAGGCCTTCGACAGCTCCTTTCCAAGCCCCCCGGACGGAGCGTGGGCCAAACGGCAGAACCAGCGATCATCACTTAAGGTAAGCATCCGAATACATATGCCGTTGATCGCGGGGAGTGCTCATGACGCAGCGCGACGAGCCGACGGCCTCGACGCCATCCGCGCCTGCCCCACGCCGCAACCCGGATCGGACGGCACCCACCCCACCCGGCCCGGGAGCGACCGCCCCTCGCGCCAACAGCGCACCGGCCACCGCGACACCTGCGGCCTCGGCTACCCAGGCGGCTTCGGCAAACCCGGAAGCGCCAGCAAACCCGGCGGCGTCAGCAAACCCAGCGGCACCCGCAGCCCCGGCACCGGCACCGGCAGCCCCGGCACCCGCAGCCCCATCGGCGTCGGCAACCCCGGCGGCACTCGGAGCCCCGGCGACCGCCAGCCGGCTTCCGGCCAGTCCGGCCACTGCGGGCCCGGCGGCGCCACGACCGCCGGCCACTGAACCGCCGGCGGCCGGGCCCGAGCCGTCGGCGCCATCGGTGCCCACCATGTCCGCGCGCCGGGCGCTGCTGCTGGTGGCAGCGTGCCTCGGGCTGCTTGCCGTGCTGCGGTCCGCGGCGATGGTGCACGCCGGCGAGGGGATGCCCCCGGGCACCACCCGAGAGCTCGTCCTCGGAGTCGCCCGCCCGCTGGACCGGATCACCGCCACGCTCAGGCTCAACCAGCCCGACCGGCTCCTGACGACCGCGTTCGGGCACCCCGACCCGACCGGCGCGAAGGCGGACAGTTCCGAGCTCGCCTCAGCCGCCGCGCTGGCCGAGCCGGGGGCGACCGGCGGCCAGGACCGGGCTCCCCGGCGCCGGGAGAACGTCGTCGCGGCGGCGCCCCTGCGGACGCCGACCGCGACCAACCCGCTGCGGGTCCTGGTCACGGGCGATTCGCTGACCGAGTCGCTGGGCCCGACCATCACCAACACCGAGCCGGCGACGATCCACGCCGAGACCGACACCCGCTTCGGCACCGGGCTGGTACGACCGGACTTCTTCGACTGGGCGACCCACGCCCGGCTCCAGATCACCGGGCGCAACCCGGAGGCGATCGTCGTGATCATGGGTGGCAACGACGGCCAGGGCATCACCCAGCCCGACGGCACGATCCTGCCTGCGGGCTCGGACGAGTGGGCGGCCGAGTACCGCCGCCGGGCGATCGTCCTGATGCGGATCTGGTCGGACGGCGGCAGCAGGCGCGTCTTCTGGCTGAGCCTGCCGCCGGCCCGGTCCGGCACCCTCAACGGATATTTCGCCCGCATGAACGAGGCGACCCAGGCCGCCGCCGAACGGGTTCCCGGTGCACGCTTCCTGGACCTTCGCCCGATGCTCTCCAACGCCGGCCAGTACACCGACTACCTGACCGACAGCAGCGGGCGTTCCGTGCTCATCCGCACCAGAGACGGGGTGCACCTGACGCTCGACGGAGCCCGCCTGGCCGCCGCTCCGGTGCTTCAGACCCTGGCCCAGGAGTGGCACCTGCACTGACTCTGCCGGCTGGTCGGATGGTCGGCCGGCAGAGTCAGCCGGTCGGCACTGCCGGTGAACCGGTCAGCTCGGGCGGAACCCGAAGCCGGGCCCGTCGAGATCGCCCCTGGCCGCGGTCACCACCGCGAGCGCCCGTGCGGTCAGCTCCAGAACACCCTGTCCGGGCCCGGCCGGGCCCGGAACCGCCGTCGGCGCCGCCGCGGCGGCCAGGAAGTCGTCCACCAGCACAATCAGCTGGTCGGGCAGCGCATGGTCAGCGACGCGGGGTGGGCGGGCCCCGGGAGGCGCACCGCTGCCCGCCTGCCGGCCGAGCAGCGCGAGCTCGTCGATCAGGGAACGGAGCCGGTCGGCTCTCGTCTCACCGCTGGTGATCCGCACATCCCAGGCGGAACCCGTCCAGCCCCGCGCCCTGGAGACCAGGAGGCTGGCCTGCCGGTTGACCTCGCGGAGCGAATCCGACATCCGAGCAGGATACCTGCCGAGGCACTCGCCACGTCTTGCCCGAGCGAACGGCGAGGCGCACGCTCGGCACATGTACCGCTGACACACCGCAAGTCCTCTGGAGGCGCGCATGTCGCTGTATCGCTCCCCGCTGTACCGCTCCCCGCAGACACACCGGGGTCTCATCGACCGCATGCCCAAGGCCACCGGCCATGATCTCCGGCACTGGCTGGCCTGCCTCAACGAAGGGCCGGGTCTGCTGCGCTTCTCGGAACGCGTGGGCTGGTTGAGGGACATCCACGGCGTGCCGCACCGGTACGCGGCCGCCGTGGTGCACGAGGCAGATCTGCGTAGGCACGCGATCCAGGTCTGAAGCGAGAATGATCCGGTGGACCTTGACGCCGCCCGTGCCTTCATCCGCGATCATCACCGTGCCGTACTGGCCACGACCCGCCGCGACGGCACTCCCCAGCTGTCCCCGGTCCTCGTCGGTGTCGACACCGACGGGGCCCTGGTGATCAGCACCCGGACAACGGCGCTGAAGACGGCGAACATCGAACGCGATCCCCGGGTGTACCTCTGCGTCCTGGCCGATGGTTTCTTCGGGCCATGGGTGCAGATCGGCGGCACCGCGCAGATCATCCGGCTGCCCGAGGCCCACGACGCTCTGGTCTCCTACTACCGACAGATCTCCGGTGAGCACCCGGACTGGGCGGACTACCGCGCCGCGATGGAGCGGGAGCAGCGCTGCGTGATCAAGGTGACGCCCGCTGCGGCCGGCCCGCAACGCTCCGGGTGACAGCCGAGACGCCCGCGGCCCGCCCTGCCGTCAGCCGCGGACGTCTCCCCGCCGGTCCGTCCCGCACCTGCACGCTGCTCCCCCGCCGGTGTCGACCCGCGTCGGTGTCGCTACTGGCGGAGCTTGGAGAGCAGCCGCAGCAGCTCCAGGTACACCCACACGAAGCCGACGAGCAGGCCGAAGGCTGCACGCCAGGCCTCCTCGCGCGGCGCACCGCTGGCGACAGCCCGCTCGATGTAGTCGAAGTCCAGGATGAACTGCAGGCTGGCCACCGCCAGCACCACGATGCTGAACAGGATGCCCAGCGGCGACGGGTCGTTGATCACGGGAAGGTGGCTGCCGGTGAAGAGCCGGATGCCGAGGTCGACAAGCCCCAGCAGCACGACGGCGAGCAGCGTGCCCGTGACGATCCTGGCCATCCTCGGGGTGGCCCGCAGACGGCGGCTGCGGTAGGCGACCAGCATGACGACGAACACCAACGCCGTGCCGAGCAGAGCCTGCAGGACGATTCCGGAGAAGGCCGTCTCGTAGTACCGCGAGACGATGCCGACGGCCAGACCCTCCAGCCCGGCGAACACGACCACCAGCGGCGGGCTGATCCGCTCCCGCATGGAGATCACGAAGCTCAGGGCGAGGGCGGCGACGAAGGCACCGATCGCGAGGCCCGGCGAGTCGGGTGCGACGTACCAGCCGAGGCCCGCGAGGACCAACATGACCGCGAACACGCCGAGCGTGTGCATGATCACGTCGTCGTAGGTCAGCCTCTCCCGCACGGGAGCCGGCGGTGGGTAGCCGGGCTGGCCGGGGGCCGGTGGCCACCCGCCAGGCTGCCAGGAGCCCTCCGGAGGCGCCGGTGGGCGGCCCTGCCCGAACCCTGTTCGGGTGAACGCCGGGTTGGACGAACGTAGCTCTGCCATCGGCTTGGACCTCCCCAGCCTGCCCGCGCGGACAGGTCGCCACACGACGATCACACAGTACAACGCCCACGGGGGCCGGCCGGGTTCCGCGCTTGCGGCAATGAGTGACATCCGTGCTGCGGCGAGCAATCCAGGAGAGGTGCCGCCGGGCAGCGGGGCCGGACTAGACATTTGGGGCAGAAGAGGACGCGGCCAAGCCGGCCGAGAGATCAGCTCGGCGAGATCAGCTCGACCGCAATCCAGATCCAGAGCTTCGCTGTTCAGACAAAGGTCTCTCGGGCACTGCCCGTACCCGTTCGACCGCCGACCTCAGGGGCAATACGAGGCGGCCGGTCGACATTGAAAGGTGCCGGTGGTCGGAGTCGAACCGACACTCGAGCTGTTTTTAGGACAGCCTCCTCTACCTGTTGGGATACACCGGCTCGTGCACATCGCTGATGTTTCTACCACGCTACGTAGGGTCTGGGAATAACGCATCGCAGGAAAAGTCGCCCGGACCGGCCGACCCGGACGAATTCGTGACTCCTGGTGACGACCAAGGCACGCGTACCGCCATCCCACGGCAAGGGGTCACATCTCGGTTCGGATCCGGAATGATCCGCTACCAGGACGCGTCAGGAGGACCGGCCTTGATCACCTATAGCCGATCACCAGCGAAGACAAGATCAAGAATACCGAAGAGTCCGAAGCGCCCGACGTCCGCCTCGCGCAATGTCGCCAGCGCAACATCACGGGTGCCGCGGCCTGCCTGCCGGCCCGGATCCGTCGACGCCGCACCGGCGGCGGCCGCCCACGGGCAGCACCCGTCGGCCCTGGGCCGCCCTCGGCAGCAGCCCCGGCAACCGTCGGGCCAGCCAGGCGGTCGACCTGCCGAAGCGGGGCGGCGGTGCCGCGCAGCAGCGGCGGCCCGGCCGGAGGCGGCGGCGCCTCGCTGACCGGGCAGCGGCGGCGGCAGACACGGAACGTCACGAGCCATGCCGCGGCAGCCATGCGGCCTGACGGGTCGCAACGGCGCAGTGTCCGCCACTGCGTCCCGGCGATCGCGCGGAAAGCGCACCCGACCCCGACCAGAAATCGGCAGGCTGCCCACCATGGCCGTCCAACACCCGCCGCAACCCACATTGCGCACGTTCTCGGCCAGCGATCCGCAGCACACTGAAACCCCGATTTCCACGGCGGCGGCGCGGCCAGAACGAAGACGGCGGTCAGCTCACATTGCATTTGTTCCGCCAGGCCTTCCGGCACCGACCGGAACTCCTGACGGACGCCTCCGGCGGGACTGCGGAATCGGGCTGGAAATTCGGCCCGAAAGCCCCGCGCCGACACGCCGCACCGTTCCCCGCGGGCGCGGCCCCGAAGAACCGCCGCGACACCGCGACCCGCCTGCCGCCCGCTCGACGCCGTCCGCTCGGCGGCATGGCCCCCCGCCACAACCGACTGAAACCCGCCGGCTGTGAACGAACGAGCAACGGAGCAGCAACGCCTTCCGCCCGGACTGCCGGCCGGAAGGCCGCACGGCCCGGCGCCCGAGAGCATCCGGCCGCACGGGCGACCCCCGCGAGTTCACCTGCTGTTATCTGTCACAACAATCGGATCGATCGTGGCTCGATCTCCCCACGGAGAGAATTCCGCTCCGCGGTAGGAGAAGCGTCGTTGCGAAACTGCAGCCGTGACCGCGGGCACCCCGGGGCCCCGCGAGGCGAGGTCGCCGTCGTTTCGCGCCGCGCGACACCGCGAAAAGTGATCTGCCCCACTGTTTCGCATGGCAGGAAGGTACCGGCAACCGACAAATGATCGGACGATTCCCGTGACACCGGGAAGCCCACAGCGAGGTCCCCGATGGCCGGACACAGCACAGCGCGGCACGAAACCATACCCGCCGCTGTGATTTCAGGGGGCGTCGCGAACACCGGCGATGTGCTCCACCGCCTGCGAGAAGACCACGTCGAGCATCGGAGCCGTCACTCTGCCGGTGAAGGTGTTCTGCTGGCTGGGGTGGTAGCACCCGAAGATCCGCAACTCGGCCAGGTTCACGGTCACACCGTGGCCGAAGGGCGTCCGGCGAGGTGGAAGGGGGTAGCCGGCCGCGCGCAGCGCCGGCCACAGCGCGGTCCAGGCGAATCCGCCGAGCACCACGATCGACCGCAGCGTCGGTCGCAGGAGTTGCAGGTCCCGGACCAGCCAGGGGCGACAGGTGTTCCGTTCGTCCGGGGTCGGCTTGTTCGCCGGCGGCGCGCAGCGGACCGCGGCCACCACCCTGCTGTCGATCATCTCCTGGCCGTCTCCCACCGCGACCGAGGTCGGCTGCCGAGCCAGGCCCGCCCGGTGCAGCGCGGCGAACAGCCAGTCCCCACTGCGGTCACCGGTGAAGATCCGACCGGTGCGGTTCCCGCCGTGCGCGGCCGGCGCCAGCCCCACGATCAGCAGCCGCGCGTCGGGCGGACCGAACGAGGGCACCGGCCGGCCCCAGTACTGCTGGTCCGCGAACGCCGCCCGCCTGACGGTCGCGACCTCCTCCCGCCACTGCACCAGTCGGGGACAGGCGCGGCAGACCGAGACCCGGGCGTCAAGCTCGGCGCAGTCCGCCGCCGTCGTCGCGAGCTCGACGACGCCGGTCGCCGTGGCGGCCACCGGTGTGGCCGCCGTGGCGGGGTCGTTCGGCCACCCCGCCCCCGGGGCGGCCGGTTCGGCACCCGTACCAGCCGCCCGGTCGTCCGGTCCGGCGTCGACGGCCATGGTCCCAGCCTGCCGGCTGGGACCGGTCACCGTGCGCCCGACTCGACCACGCCACCGAGAGAAAGCGCGATGCCGTCCAGAATGTCCCGCTCGCTCGCGATCACGGCGGAGGTACCGGACCGCTCGAGGAGCGTCCGCAGCACCAGCGCACCTGCCGCGATGACGTCGACCCGACCCGGGTGCATCACGGGCAGCACCGCCCGTTCGGCATGGGTCATCGCGACAAGGCGTTCCGTCACGGCCGCCACGTCGGCCGCCGAGGTGACCATCAGGTGGATGCGATCGGCGTCGTAGGCCGGCAGGTCGGCCGCGAGCGCCGCGACCGTGGTCACCGTGCCCGCCACACCGACGAGGGTCGCCGCGCTGGTGATCGGCACCACCCGCTCGGCGACGTCGAAAGCCGCGTTCACGTCCGCGACGATCGCGGCGACCTGTGCGGGGGTCGGTGGGTCGTCGTGCAGGTGGCGCTCGGCCATCCGGACGCAGCCCACGTTCACCGAGATGGACTCGCGTGCCCCGCTCGCGTCACCCAGCACCAGCTCGGTGGAACCACCGCCGATGTCGGCGAGCAGGATCGGTGTGTCGACAGCGTCGAGGTCCCCGATCGCGCCGGTGAAGGAAAGCGCCGCCTCCTCGCCACCGGTGATCACCTCCGGATCGACCCCGAGGATCGAACGGACGCCGGTTACCAGCTCAGCACGGTTGCGGGCATCCCGGGTGGCACTGGTCGCGACCATGCGGACCCGCGTCGCGCCCAGCCGGTCGATCTCGTCCGCGTAGTCGCGCAGCGCGGCGAAGGTCCTGGCCAGCGCGTCCGGTGCCAGTTCACCGGTGCGGTCGACGCCGGCTCCGAGACGGACGATCTCCATCCTGCGGGTGAGCTCACGCAGCCGCGCTCCGGAACCCCCGGACTGTTCGTCGACCTCCGCCACCAGCAGGCGGATGGAGTTGGTGCCACAGTCGATCGCTGCGACGCGACTCATCCGGCGGTCCCCTTTCGTCCCTGGCCACCGCCCGCCGCACCACCGGGCGAGCTCGCAGGTTCCTCCGCACAGGATGCGCGCTCGAGGTCCACACAGGGCCCGCGGGCCCCCCAGTCAGCCAGTGCGGCGAGAGCCTCGTCACCGAACGGATTGACGCCGGGACCGACGGCCAGGCTGTGCGCGACCAGCACATGCAGGCATTTGACCCGGTCCGGCATCCCACCGGCGCTCGGGTTCCCCACGAGCACGCCGTGGGCATCGCGGCGGGCCAGGTAGTCGCGGTGCGCGGCACTGTAGGCGCGCGCGAGGTCCGGGTCGGTGGCCAGCCGGGCGGTCATCTCCCGCATGACACCGGAGCCTTCCAGGCGGGAGATCGCCGCCGCGGCCCGCGGACAGGTCAGGTAGAACAGGGTCGGGAAGGGCGTTCCATCCTCGAGGCGCGGCGCCGTCTCGAGGACGTCTGGCAGCCCGCACGTGCAGCGGTGGGCCACACCGAGCACCGCACGTGGCACCCGCCCGAGCTGACGGTGCACGATCTCGGTCTCGGCCCCGAGCCCCGCGGCCGGAGCGGACCCCGACGCCGCCCCGTTCCCCGACGCGCCGCTTCCCGCCGTGTCACTTCCCGCCGTGTCACTTCCCACTGAGCCGCTCACCGCTGCGCCGCCGGGGTCGGCGTAGCCGGCTCGGCAAGCTGCGACCAGAGCTGGTTGTACCAGGACTGGCCGCCCCCGCCGCCATCGGCGCCCGCGTCGGGCTCCGGTGTCGGCTGGGGGCTCGTCTGCATCAGGTACGTCTTCTCTCCGGGCAGGACGTAGTGCAACCGGCGGCGCGCCTCGTCCTTCACCCATTCCGGATCGTTGTAGCGCGCGACCTCCTCACGCAGGTCGTCGACCCTCGTCTGGCGCTGTGCGTTCGTGCGCGTCAGCTCGGAGATCTTCGCCTGCTGCTGCAGGTACAGCCGCAGTGGGTAGGCCAGGGTCAGGACCAGGACGCAGATGACGATGGCCAGCAGGGTGGCCCTTGTCGTCAGCGCCCTCCGCCGGAAGGGCATTCGGCTCAGCGGGCGGTCGTCGCCCGCCGCGGGAACGCGCCGGCGCCCGCGTACCGTGCCGCGTCGTCGAGCTCCTCCTCGATCCGCAGCAGCTGGTTGTACTTCGCCACCCGCTCGCTGCGTGCGGGGGCACCCGTCTTGATCTGGCCGCAGTCGACCGCGACCGCGAGGTCGGCGATCGTGGTGTCCTCGGTCTCGCCGGAGCGGTGCGACATCATGCAGCGGTAGCCGTTGCGGTGGGCCAGGCTGACGGCGTCCAACGTCTCCGTCAGGGTGCCGATCTGGTTCACCTTCACCAGCAGCGCGTTGGCCGCGCCCTCGGCGATGCCGCGGGCAAGCCGCTCCGGGTTGGTGACGAACAGGTCGTCGCCGACGAGCTGCACCCGCGAGCCCAGCCGGGTGGTGATGCTCGCCCAGCCGGCCCAGTCGTCCTCGGCGAGCGGGTCCTCGATGGACACGATCGGGTACGAGTCGACCAGATCCGCGTAGTAGTCGATCATCTGGTCGGCCGACCGGCCGGTGCCTTCGAAGGTGTAGGAGCCCTTCTCGAAGAACTCCGTCGACGCGACGTCGAGCGCCAGCGCGATGTCGTCACCCAGGCTGAAGCCCGCCTTGTCGACGGCCTCGGCGATCAGGTCGAGCGCCTCCCGGTTCGTCGGCAGGCTCGGCGCGAAACCGCCCTCGTCGCCGACGCCGGTCGCCAGGCCCCGGACCTTCAGCACGCTCTTCAGCGCCTGGTAGATCTCCGCGCCCCAGCGCAGCGACTCCGCGAAGGTGCCGGCGCCGATCGGCGCGATCATGAATTCCTGGATGTCGACGTTGGTGTCGGCATGCGCGCCACCATTGAGGATGTTCATCATCGGCACAGGCAGCAGATGGGCGTTGGGCCCGCCGATGTAGCGGAAGAGCGGCAGCCCGCTCGCGGCCGCGGCGGCCCTGGCGACGGCCAGGCTCACACCGAGGATCGCGTTCGCGCCCAGCTGCGACTTGTCGGGCGTCCCGTCCAGCTCGATGAGGCGCGCGTCGAGCAGCCGCTGCTCGGTGGCCTCCATCTCGATGATCGCCGGACCGATCCGGGAGATGACGGCGTCGACCGCCTTCGTGACGCCCTTGCCGCCGTACCGGTCGCCCCCGTCGCGCAGCTCGACGGCCTCGAAGGCGCCGGTGCTGGCTCCGCTGGGGACAGCGGCCCGGCCGGGCGTGCCGTCTTCCAGAACGACCTCGACCTCGACGGTGGGATTGCCTCGCGAGTCGAGAATCTCGCGAGCTCCGACAGCCTCGATGGACGGCACGAGCACACCTTTCGATGGGACGCTACCGGGGCACCGGCGCGGGACGGATCCTGCTTGCGGCACTGAATCTTTACTGAGACTGCTGGTTGCGATCTTTACGGAGACTGCTGGTTGCGAAGACTGCTGGTTGCGGAGCACCCGGGGACGAGCGACGCCGTCCGGACGAACCGGTCGGTGCGAGACTACCGCCGCGGCGCGTCGGCGCGTCGCCTCCCGGTCGCGCCACGCTGACGCGGACGCCGTGTCCGTCGCCGGTCGGCCGCGTCAGGAATCCGCCCGGCGTCGCACACATCACCTCGGTGGGCAGCCCCGATGGGGGGTGGCCCAGGCCTGACCGGAGCTCGACCTGTGCGGAGAATTCGGCGGCGGTCCCGAAGCCGCGGCTTGAGGATCTGCGGATCTTCGTCGTTCCAGAGGCTCTCCCGGATTGGCGCCGGTCGAGATCTCTGGTCGGTGGACGGGACGGTTCGCACTCCACGAACGCGCCCGGACCTCCGCGTGCCCGAGAGGCCAGCGACCCGGCGGCCCGGCGGCCCGGCGGCCCGGTTTGACGAGTCGCAAGAGTGAACGATTCTGGTCGTTCCGACGACCGAAATCCTTCTTTCTTGCGGGCCGCCAGGCGACTATGAACCCTTTTTGCCCCGCTTAAGAGCGAATTTGCCGGCGCTGCGCGGGAGGTGCGGGATCCTCGATGAGTGCCGTGCGGGTGGGTGGGTGGGTGGGGTTCGCCCTCCGCCAGCGCGGCTCCGCCAAGCCCATGCCGGTGCCCCGGATCCGCCGCGTCTCGGGATTCCGCCGCGGTCCCTGGAAGGACCAGAAATCCCCAGGCCTTGCCTGGCAGCAGCGGCAACTCGGAGCCCCGGCCTGGTCACACGCGCCGGGTCGACGAAGATCCCCGGATCTTCCTGCTCGTCCCATCGGAGCTAGCGGACGAGCCCCACGGGAGGCATCAGCAGCGGCCCGTGGACGGGCAGCCCCGCCCGCGCGGCGAGCGGCGCGAGCGCGCCCCAGCCGCCGGCGAACCCGTCGGAGCCCACTGACAGACCACCATGGGCGCCACCGACCGCGCCGAGCCCTGCAAGCGCGCCGAGCCCTCCGAACACGTCGAACGCGGTGAGAACACCGAGAACTCCCCGGATGCCGGGGACCCCGAAGCTCGCCGCGGTGCGGGCGGCCGCCGCGCCCGGCTCCTCGCTGGACTTCGGGGTGCGCAGCCGGTCCAGCACCGACGGTTTCGGGGTGAGCCGCACCCGTGGGGTCTCCTCGGCCGGCAGGCCGGCCCGGGCCCAGGCCAGGTCGATCGCGTGGGCCAGCCCGCCCAGCTCGTCGACGAGGCCGTGGCGATGGGCGTCGGCGCCCGTCCAGACCCGCCCGCGGGCCAGCTCGTGCGCCTCGGCGGGCGACATCCGCCGGGCCTGCGCGACCTTGGCCACAAAGTCGGCGTACACCCGGTCGAGGAACTCCTCCAGCTTCGCCCGCTCGGCCTCGGTGAACGACTGCCGCGGGGACATCATGAGCGCGTTCTCGCCGGCGGCGACCGCACCGAAGCCGATCCCGACCTTGCCGAGCAGGTCGCGGACGACCTGCTTGCCGCCGAAAACTCCGATGGAGCCGGTCAGCGTCCCCGGGTTGGCAACGATCAGATCACCGCCGAGCGCGACGAAGTAGCCACCGGAAGCCGCGACGGCACCCATCGAGACGATCACTGGACGCCCGGTGGCACGAAACCGTTCGATCTCTCGACGGACCACATCCGAGGCCACATACGAACCGCCGGGGCTGTCGACGCGGAAGACCGCGGCGGCCACGGAGGAGTCCCGGGCCGCCGCCCGGAAGGCCGCCGTGACCGCGTCCGCCGCGAGGACCGGCCCCCCGAACGGCAGCGCCGCGGACCCCAGCACCACCGGGCCGGTGCCGTGCACGAGTGCGACCACCGACGTCCGCGGATCGATCTCCGGTGGGACCACATTCGGATCACCGCCGGCCGCCGCCCCCGCCCCGCCGTCCGCCGCCGCGGCGGCTGCTGCCTTTTCCGTCGCCGCCACCGCCACCGCCTCCGGCGTCGCTGCGGCCGGCGTCGCGGCCGGACCGGTACCCGACCGCCACCGCGGCCGATCGCTACCGGACTGCCCCGGCAGCACCGGCAACGGAAGAGCCGCGGCAAGGCCCCGGGCCCTGCGTACCGGGGAGGCCTCCCGGCGCACCTCGGCACGCCGGTACGCCCAGACGTACATCAACGTCGGTTCGACGCCGCCGTCACCGTCGGCATCGGATCCGACGCCGGACGTCCCGGCGAGCTCACGCGCCCGCGTGCGCACCTGGTCATAGGCCTCGTCCCGGTAGCCGATCCGGTCGACCAGGCCCGCCTCCAAGGCGGCCCGCCCGGACATCGGGGCGTCATCGATCATTCTTCTGACCTGGTCAGGCGACAGCCCTCGACGTGCCGAGACCTCCGCCACCACCTGTTCCGCGCACGAGTCGACGATCCGCCCGAGTGCCTCGCGGTGCGCCGGGGTGAAGTCCCGCTCCACCAGCGTGTTGACCGCGTTCTTGTACTCGTGGCGCTGGCCGATCTCGACACTCACCCCGAGCCGGTCCAGCGCCTCCCGCAGGAAGGGCGTCTCCATCGCGACGCCGGTCAGGCCCAGGTCTCCGGGTGGCGCGAGCCAGATCTCGTCGAACGCGCACGCCAGGTAGTAGGCCACCGTGCCGCCACCGAACTCGCCGAAGGTGTCGGCGTAGGCGAAGGTGACCCCGCCGGAGGCGCGGAACTCGGCGACCGCGTCGCGGACCTCCTGCACCCGGGCCAGCGGCATCCCGCCAGCTGCGATGTGTGCGACGAGCACCTTCGCCCGGTCGTCCCGCGCGGCGCGACGCAGCCCGTCGACCACCTCGCGCAGGGACGGCCGCCGGTGGGCGACCGCGGCGGTCAGCGGGTCCGCGGGCACGCCTTCCACCAGGTCGGAGGTCAGGTCGAGCTCAAGAATGATCGGGGCGGCGCGCCGCCGCGCGAAGCGCTGGATATCGGCCACTGCCTGCCTGGGCGTTCCAACCATGGTTCGAGGCTAGTGCGATGCCTGCGAACCGGGGATCTCCCGCGGCCGGAGCGTTCAGGATCCCTCGTACGAAAGGCCGTTCAGGATCCGGCGGCGGAAGGCTCCGTGGTCGCCGACGGCGCGGAGGCCGCTGTCGGCGCGGAGGCCGTCGTCGGCGCGGTGGCCGCCGATCGCCACAGCGCACTCCAGCCAGCCGCGTCCAGCCCACGCGGCTCGACACCGCGTTCCAGCGCCGCGTGTTCCGCCCGGGCCAGGTTGTCCCGAAACGACCGGGCACGCCCGCGCAGCGCGGATTCGGCGTCGACGTCGAGAGCGGCCGCCAACGCCACGGCGGCGAACAGGAGGTCGCCGATCGACCGCTCGGCGACGGCAGGTCCCGCGCCCGGATCGGCGTCGAGGCCCCGCGCCAGCTCGGCGACGACCGCGGTGAGCCCCGCCGAACCGGGTGCGGCCACCGGGGCCACCGGAGCAGCCGGAGCAGCCGGAGCAGCCGATGCTCCCGGAGCTGGCGAAACAGCGGGAAGGGCCAGGTCGAGCGGGAGACCCAGCTTGCCCGCACGCCGCAGCAGCTTGGCCGTCAGGGACAGCGCGGGCGCGGACAGGGGCACCCCCTCCGTCACCGACTTCCGGTTCTTCTCCGTCGCCTTGATCGCGTCCCAGTTGGTGACGACCTCGTCCGCGCCGGAGACGGCGACGTCGGCGAAGACATGGGGATGGCGCCGGATCAGCTTGGCGGACAGCCCGGCCGCGACATCGTCGACGTCCCAGCCGCCCGGATCGGCCTCGGCCGCCACCCGCGCGTGGAAGAGCACCTGCATCAGGACGTCCCCCAGCTCCTCGCGGAGCTCGGTGAGATCGCCGTCCTCGATGGCCTGGTACGCCTCGTACGCCTCCTCCAGCAGGTAGGGCGCCAGCGAGGTGTGGGTCTGTTCGGCGTCCCAGGGACATCCGCCGGGCGAGCGCAGCCGGTCCATGACGGCGACCGCGTCCAGCAGCGCCGATCCGGGCAGCTCACGGGTCGCGACGAGCTCGTCGACCCGGGCGGGCTGGTCAACCCGGGCGCCGACGACGACCTCGGTGCCGCCGACGGCCTCGGTGCCGCCGACGGCCTCGGTGCCGCCGACGGCCTCGGTGCCGCCGACCGCCGCGAGCAGGGCCCGGTCGACGGCGTTCGGCGACACCGGATCCAGCAGCCACGCGACCCGGCCGGACGTCCCGGCAGCGGCCAGCAGCCCGGCAAGGGGGCCGGCGCCGCCGGCCGGGGCCTCGGCCTGGCCGGCGGCGCAGCTCTCGATCTCGCCCTCCACCAGCACCGACACCTCGACACCGGCCTCGCGCAGCGCCGGAGCCTGCGGGTGGTCGGGGCAGGCCGTCCAGACCGCGGCCGAGCGGAGCAGATCCCAGGCCGCGGCCGTGAGCAGGCCCGGCGCGACCCGGGCGCTGGTCGAGACCAGCGTGATGTGTGCGGTCATGTCGGACGCCTGCGCCCTACAGCGTCAGCTCGGCCGTCGAGGCGACCGGCTCCTCCGTGGTGGCGATGGTGCCCGGCGCCTCGTCCACGACCGATTCCTTGGCGTTCCATTCCCCGAAGCGGGGGTTCACCGAGACGCCCAGCCGGTTCGCGGTGTCGGTCAGCACCGGCTGGATCTTCGCGTTGCGCTCGTCGGAGGCCAGGAACCGCTGCAGGTACGGCCGGGCCGCCTCATAGGTCAGCGGCAGCTTGCCGTACTGCTGGACGAGGCCGTCGTACTGCGCGCGGGCGTAGTCCGGCGAGGCGAGGGTGGTCGGCGCGACCTTGTCGGCGATGGCGAACTCCAGCGCACCGACCCGCATCGCCGTCAGGAGATCCTCCTTGGCGTAGCCGAGCGCGGCGGCGTTGGTCTCGAACTCCTTGACACCGCCGTAGCCCAGCACCGCGCTCGCCTGGTAGAAGGCGTTGAGGTCCTGGTCGCTCACCGTGACCCCGAGGCTCTTCGCCGCCGACTCACGCACCTTGAGGTCCACCAGCATGGTGATCGTGCGGCGCTGGAGCGCCGTACGGGTGAGGGTCTGCGCGGTCTGGGCGGTCTCGGCCGCGGCCAGGCCGCGGTCGACGATGCCGCGCACGGTCGAGGTCTCGATCGTGCTCGACCCGACCTGGGCGGCCGCACCGGCGTGGGACGTGCATGCGGTACCTGCGAGGCCGGTGAGCACGGCGAGCCCGAGCCCGGCCAGAAGACGCGGAAACTTCACAGCAGTGACCGTATCCGCTCCTCGGCCCAGAAGTGTATGTGGCTGCCTTCGGCCGCCCCGGACGTCCGCCCGGGACCGCCTCGGACGACCTACCGGCTGGCCGCCGCGGCGATCGAGTCCCCGGCGACGGCGTCGAGCAGCTGGCCGACCCAGGCCAGCAGGGCCCGGTCGCGCAGCGGGCGGGACCCGATCCGGCCGGTCTCGGTCGGTGCCGGGACCAGCACCGTCTTCACCGCCGGCTTGACGACGGAGCCCTTGTAGAGCCGGTTCAGGCGCAGCGTCTGGCTCTCCCGCAGCTCCAGCGGGGCGATCCGGATCTGGCGCCCCGCGACGGTGATCTCGTTGACGCCGTACCGGCGGGCGAGCACCCGCAGGGAGGCGACCGCCAGCAGGTTCTCCACCGGTTCGGGCAGCGGACCGAACCGGTCCGTCAGCTCGCCGCGGACCTCGTCGATGTCCGCGGCGGTGACGGCCGCGGCGAGCCGGCGGTAGGCGTCGAGCCGCAGCCGCTCGCTGGGCACGTAGTCGTGCGGCAGGTTCGCGTCGACGGGCAGCTCGACCTTGACCTCGATCGGCTCCTCGACCTCGCCCTTGTACTCGGCGACGGCCTCCCCGACCATCCGGACGTACAGGTCGAAGCCGACCGAGGCGATGTGCCCCGACTGCTCGCCGCCGAGCAGGTTGCCCGCGCCGCGGATCTCCAGGTCCTTCATCGCCACCGCCATGCCGGCGCCGAGGTCGTTGTGCTGCGCGATGGTCGCGAGCCGGTCGTGCGCGGTCTCCGACAGCGGCCGGTCCGGCGGGTAGAGGAAGTAGGCGTAGGCGCGCTCGCGGCCACGGCCGACCCGGCCGCGCAGCTGGTGCAGCTGGGAGAGCCCGAAGTTGTCGGCCCGCTCGACGATCAGCGTGTTCGCGTTCGAGATGTCCAGGCCCGACTCGACGATCGTGGTGCAGACCAGGACGTCGAACTTCTTCTCCCAGAAGGAGACCATCACGCCTTCGAGGGTGTCCTCGTTCATCTGGCCGTGGGCGGTGGCGATGCGGGCCTCGGGGATCAGCTCACGCAGCCGCGCGGCCGCCCGGTCGATGCTCTCGACCCGGTTGTGGATGTAGAAGACCTGCCCCTCGCGCAGCAGCTCCCGGCGGATCGCCGCCCCCACCTGGCTCGGGTCGTAGGCGGCGACCGAGGTGAGCACCGGATGGCGCTCCTCCGGCGGGGTGTCGATGGTCGAGAGCTCCCGGATGCCGGTGATCGACATCTCCAGGGTTCGCGGGATCGGGGTCGCGCTCATGGTGAGCACGTCGACCGCGGTCCGCATCTTCTTCAGGTGTTCCTTGTGCTCGACCCCGAACCGCTGCTCCTCGTCGACGATCACCAGGCCGAGGTCGGAGAACTTCGTCTCACTGGAGAACAGGCGATGGGTGCCGATGACGACGTCCACCGTGCCGTTCGCGAGGCCGTCGAGCACCGCCCGCTGCTCGGCGGCGGAGTTGAACCGGCTCATCGCCTTGACCACGACCGGGAACGGGGCGTACCGCTCGGCGAAGGTCTGGTAGTGCTGCTGGACGAGCAGCGTGGTCGGGACGAGGACGGCGACCTGCTTGCCGTCCCCCACCGCCTTGAAGGCCGCCCGCACCGCGATCTCGGTCTTGCCGTAGCCGACGTCGCCGCAGATCACCCGGTCCATCGGGACGGGCTTCTCCATGTCGGCCTTGACCTCGTCGATGGCCGAGAGCTGGTCGGGGGTCTCCCGGAACGGGAAGGCGTCCTCCAGCTCACGCTGCCAGGGCGTGTCGGGGCCGAAGGCATGGCCGGGCGCCGCCATCCGCGCGCTGTAGAGACGGATCAGCTCCCCGGCGATCTCCTTGACCGCCTTGCGGGCCCGGGTCTTGCGCTTGGCCCAGTCCGCGCCGCCGATGCGGTCCAGGCTCGGGCCCTCACCGCCGACGTAGCGGCTGACCTG
The DNA here is from genome assembly GCF_001306465.1 of Frankia sp. R43. Lineage (NCBI taxonomy): Bacteria > Bacillati > Actinomycetota > Actinomycetes > Frankiales > Frankiaceae > Frankia > Frankia sp. R43. The sequence continues at coordinate 1,920,703 of NZ_LFCW01000001.1, forward strand.
CTCAAGCTGGTCGGTGGGGACGTAGAGCCGGTCGCCGCGGGCGTACTCCAGCAGCAGGTACTCGCGCTTCGCCCCGGCCACCGTGCGGGTGACCATCTCGACGTAGCGGCCGACCCCGTGGGCGTCGTGCACGACCAGGTCGCCGGCGGTCAGCGCGAGCGGGTCGATGCCCTTGCGGCGGCGGCTCGGCATCCGCCGCATGTCCTTGGTGGTGACTCCGCGGGCGCCGGCCAGGTCGGTCTCGGTGAGCACGGCGAGGCGCAGCGTCGGGCTGATGAAGCCCTGGCCGAGCTGGGCCTGCGTCACGATGGCCACACCGGGCACGACCTCGCCGTCGGCGGCGAGGCGGGCACCGAGATCGGCTTCCCGCATCATCTCGACGAGCCGCTGGGCCGGCCCGTGCCCCTCGGTGACGAGCAGCACCCGCCACGAGTCGGCCAGCCAGCCCTTGATGTCCGCGGTGGCCCGGGCGGTGTCCCCGAGGTAGGTCGGCGCGGGACGCAGGCTGGCGACGACCGTGTCGTCGCCGTAGATGTCGTCGTCGCCGGCCGCCTCCGAGGCGAACGGGCTGACCGACCACCAGGGAATGCCCAGCTCGCCCGCGCGCTCGCGGGCCTCGGCGACCGACCGGTAGGTGGCCGCGCCGAGGTCGATCGGCGCCCCGCCGCCCAGCGCCGCGACGCTCCAGGAGGCGTCCAGGAACTCCTGGCTGGTACGCACCAGCTCGGTGGCTCTGCTCCGCACCCGCTCCGGGTCGCAGACGAGGACCCGGGAGCCCTGCGGGAGCTCGTCCAGCAGCAGGGTCATCTCGTCGACCAGGACCGGGGAGAGTGCCTCCATGCCCTCGACCGGGATGCCCTGCGCGATCTTGTCGAGCATGTCGACGAGCTGGGGATGCTCCTGTGCGAGCGCGGCGGCCCGGGCCCGGACGTCGTCGGTGAGGAGCAGCTCCCGGCACGGCGGGGCGAACAGCAGCGGCGCCGGCCTCGGCCCGGCACCGCCCTGCTCGGAGGCACTGCCCTGCCCGGTGGAACTGCCCTGCCCGGTGGAACCGCCCTGCCCGGGGGCACTGCCCTGCTCTGGCAGCGCGCGCTGGTCGGCGACGGAGAAGTGGCGGATGTCCTCCACCTCGTCCCCGAAGAACTCGATTCGCAGCGGATGTTCCTCGGTGGGCGGGAAGACGTCGAGGATGCCACCGCGGACGGCGATCTCACCGCGCCGTTCCACGAGGTCGACCCGGTGGTAGGCGATGCCCACGAGACGGGCGGTCACCTCTTCCAGGTCGGCGCTGTCCCCCTTCGCCAACGCCACCGGTGCGAGGTCACCGAGCCGGGCGACCTGCGGCTGCAGCACTGAGCGGATCGGTGCGACCACAACTGCCAGCGGCTCGGCCCCGTCCACCCCCGGATGCGCGAGCCGCCGCAGCACGGCCAGTCGGCGCCCGACGGTGTCGGCACGGGGGGAGAGCCGCTCGTGTGGCAGCGTCTCCCAGCTCGGATACACGGCCACCCGCCCCGCGCCGAGCAGGCTCCCCAACGCCTCGGTCAGGTCGTCGGCCTCCCGCTCGGTGGCGGTCACCACCAGCACGGTGCGGCCGGCGCCGGCGAGCGCCGCGGCGGCGAACGGCCGCAGCGCGGCGGGACCCGCCAGGTCCAGCACGGGCTCGTCCAGCGAGGCCAGCGCGCGGGTCAGCGCCGGGTCGCCACCTGGGCGGGCTACCAGCGCGTCAAGCAGCGGCGCGAGGGTCATGTGATCCGTCCCGTGCCTCTCGGAGTGAGTCGATTTCCAGTCTCAACGAATCCGGCGCCAGCGGACCGGGTCGCCGAGCGACAATCCGTGCGACCGCGGCTCAGTGCGGCCTGGCACACGCTGACTGCTACAACAGCCCCCCGCCGGGCGATATTGCCGCCGCGGGCGACAACCGCCTCTCCGGGCGGGAGACGGGACATGGGCCACCGTCACGGGGTGCGACCGGCAGCCACCGACAATCCGGCCGGTGTGACAACCCGGCCGGTGTGACCGCGGCCGATGAGACCTGGCCACCCCACGTACCGGGCCCCCGTACTGTTACCCAGACACCTGTACCCAGATCTGAGGCGCCCTCCGGACGACACCGACACCGACCTGCATCCCGGGCAGCGGGATCGTTACGACCAGCTTACGGCAGGGTGCTCGGGCGAGTTGCGGGCGCCGAACCACGGATGGACGTACAGTCATCTGACGCCCGGTTTGCCACCGGCGGCAAATACTGACGTAAGGGTCGACTTGTCCACCACGCGGCGTCGCGACGTCCACCAGATCGGGGATGTCGCCGAGCGAGTCGGGCTGTCGCTGCGCACCGTGCGGTACTACGAGGAAGCCGGCCTCCTCCTCCCGGTCGGCCGCACCGTGGGGGGTTTCCGCCTCTACGACAAGGATGCCGTCGACCGCCTCCTCCTGATCAAGAAGATGAAGCCGCTCGGCTTCACCCTGGAGGAGATGCGCTCACTGCTGGTCCTGCGGGACGAGCTCGCGCAGCCGGACCTGCCGGCCCAGCAGCGGGCCGAGCTGCAGGCGAGGCTCGCGACCTGGGTGGCGCTCGCCGAGGAGAAGCTGATCACACTGCGCCAGCAGGTGCAGGTGGCGGAGGCCTTCGTGGGCGGGCTGCACGACGACGCGGAGCGTTCCTCCGGCGCGACCTGAGTCGCCCGGAGCCCCGGCTCCAGCGGCCGGCGAGCTGGACGCCGCCGGCCGCATTGGCATTGCCAGCGGCCGCCGGTGCTACCAGAGGCTGTTGTACATGGACGCCGAGGCCGGATGCATGTTGGGGTTGACCAGCGACGAGTGGACATCCCCGCTGTCGCCTTCGTTGAAGTAGGCCTCATACGCGAGCGAACCGGCGTACTGCTGGAAAACGGAGTACATCTGCTGGATATAAAGCGGGTTGTCACCACCCGCGGCTCCGCGCCCGCCGGCAACGGTGTTCAGGGCCACGACACCCCACTCGGGCACCGAGAAGAGCTTGCCGTGCTGCTGCGCGAAGCGGATGACGTCGCACAGGCCCTGGGGAGCGTTGCACTGGTCGGTGAAGTCCTTGACCGTGTGGCTGGGAGGGTACTGGTCGTAGCTGTCGATGCCGATCACGTCGACGTAGCTGTTACCCGGGTAGACGCTGTAGGCGTCGTAGTCCGGGCCGTGCGCGTTGAGGTTCCAGTCGATGCGCGCCGCCGGGGCCGCCGATTTGATCGACGACGAGGCGTTCTGGAAGCACTTCACGTAGGCCGTGGGATTCGCGCCGGCGTACCAGCCGAACCATTTGCCGTTGAACTCCCACCCGAGCCGGACGAACGAGTCACCTCGGCCCTGGTTGACCAGCCACCGGCCGAACTGGCGCCATTTGGCGTTGTAGTCGCCGGCGGCGCAGGAGGTCATGTTGCCCACATCCGGAAAGAGCGGAACGCTAACCACGAGTGTGCCGGGATATGAGGCGAACACGCGCCCCATCCAGGGGTTCACAACATCGTCCCAGTCGGCGCGGTCGGTGTAGGTGACAACGACGTCCACCGGGCGATCCCGGAACTGCGCCCAGGCGTTGACCTCGGCCATCGTGTGCGCGGCCAGACCGCTCGGGAAGAGCCCGTCCGTCGCCGCCCGCGCCACCGGCCCGGTGGCGGGCGCCGCGACAGCGGTTCCGGTCGGGGCCGTGCCCGGAGCGGCACCTGGCGCCGAGGCAGCCACCGACCCCGCCGTGGGTGCCGGTGTCTGCGTTTGTGTCTGCGCCGTCAGATTGGTGGCCGAGACGTTTTCCTGCTTGTGCTGGGCGGGGCCCAGAATCCAGGCGACGAGGGCGAGTACCACCGCGACGACGACCAGAACCACGGGAATGTAGGGATGATTTCCCGACCTCGCACCCCAGTGTTCGATGATCCAGTCGGTGATCCGGTTCGGCAGGGCCTGGTCGGCAGCCGGCTCGGCGAACGCTCCGGCGCGAGCCTCCCGGCCCCGGTCACCGCCACGCTCGGCGGAAGAGGCCACGGGAAGGATCCCGTCCAGCGAATCGTCGGCCGTCCTTCCACCCCGGGCCGAATCTGTGCCGCGCCGGCGTCCGGTCGCCTTCGACGTGTCGGCGGCGGGCCTGGCTTCCGGCGTGGGATTCGACCGCACCGGCGGCATGATCATGGTCGCTCGGCCGGACTCCTCGCGGCCCGGATCCGGCTGGGAGACCGAGCCCTGCTCACCGCGGAACGGCCGCGGCAGCTCACCACGAACAAGGCGCTGGGTGCCCGTGTCGGGGCCGACGGCGTGGTCCGCGCCGCGGGCCGGCAGGCGGTCCACCGGCCGTGTCCCGCGGTCCACCGGCCGCGGACGGGCTGCCCGCCCTTCGGCGCCCGCAGACCGCTCGTCCCCGGTCCGCCGGTCGGCACTGAGACGCCGGTCGGAGGCGCCACGTCGCCGGTCGGACCGGTCAGGTCCGTCCGCGGCGACCTCGCCAGACCGGAACCCGTCTGCCTGGCCACGTAGGCCACCGGCACGACGCCTGTCATTCCCGTTCCGGCGATCGCCTGCCCGCCGGCGGTCGTCGGAGTCCTGTCGATCGGCTTCGGTGCCAGCCCGGCCCGCGGTGCCGTCGCCGCCGGGGGCATCGGGGTAGGGGGCGACCGGCGACGTCCGTGGCCGTCGCCGTGCCGAACCACCCCGGGCGGCCAGCAGATCCGGGTCGAACCCGGCATCCGAGCGCTTGTTCTCACGGGCCGAGGCCCGGCGCGGCGACTCGTTGCCGCGACGCGACCCGTTGGATGACCGGTCCACCGAGGGCCGCCCAGCGGCGGAACCACCGCCGCGTGGCACCCGACCCGCGGACGCACTGTCGTCGGCGGCAACGGGCAGGTCCCGGGCCGACGCGGGACGCGGGCCACCGACCGGTCGCGCCCCGTGGTCGTACCGCTCGTCAGACGGCACGGAATCCACCCCCACGAGCAGCAGCGCACCGGACCCGCAGCCACAGCAGGTCAGTCCGTTTACCGAACGTAAATAGTTCGACCGGAAGCACGGATCTTACCTCCCGGCCGACGTAAGAAGATGAAGGTATAGCCCCGGGCACTCTCCGCAGCAGGGTGCCCGCAACACGACGGCAGGGGGCGCGGTGCGGCCTTCCTCCCGGGACATCCGACAAACCGTAACAAGTCCTCAGGCGCCCCGGGGCAAAGGGATCCTGGAACCGGCCTTACAACAAGGTCCACAACAACGCTGACGTGAAGGTCGACAACGCCGGCGTCACCCGGCCGACGCACCGGCCGGCACCCGCTGGCCGCGCTTCGCCGTTCTTGTCCAGGGTCCACGGACCCGCGGACCAGTACTGAAGGCCCGTGGACCAGCACTGAAGGGGCGGTACGGTACCGTTGCCGCGTCGCGCCCGCATGTTGACGATCGAGGACCGCTCCCAACCAGGCGACGACACGATCACACGCGCGACCGAACACGCGAACTGAACACGTGAAAGACAGTGGGCCAGGAAACACCGCGGACCAAATGGAAGCCGCCGCATCCCGACCCGCCGAGTGACGGGCCACCGAGTGACGGGCCACCGCCATCCGCGCTCCTCACACCTCCGGTGGGCTACGTGAGCGCGACGACCTTCCCAGCGGCACAGGACAGTCCTTCCCTGCACCGGGTGGGGCTGGTCGGGGGCAGCGGACCTCCTCGCGCAGGGACGTCACGCCAGGCGCAGGGGGCTCGCCGGGCCCGGCCGCGGACTGGTGAGCCATCCATCCCCGTGCCCGCCGGGGCACTGACACGGGAGACGCGACAGCCTTGACGACCGACACGACCCGACCCGCCGCCGCGGCCGACTCCGCGGGCCTCGACCCACGTGACATTCCTGTCGTCATCCTCTGTGGCGGCATGGGCACCCGGCTGCGCGAAGCCAGCGAGAAGCTTCCCAAGCCCCTCGTCGACATCGGCGGGAAGCCCGTGCTGTGGCACATCATGAAGACGTACGAACACTACGGATTCCGCAAGTTCGTTCTGTGCCTCGGCTACAAGAGCGACCTGATCAAGAACTACTTCCTGGCCTATCGCCAGCAGGTCGCGGACTTCACGCTGAAGCTCTCCGACGATCACACACCGCAGTTCCACAACACCGCCGGCGACGAGGACTGGGAGGTCACCTTCGCCGAGACCGGGCTGCTGACCGGGACGGGTGCCCGGCTGCGGCGGGTGGCCCAGTACCTGACCGCCCCCCGCTTCATGATCACCTATGGTGACGGGGTCGGCGCCATCAACGTGGCCGACGTCCTCGCCGACCACGTCCGCTCCGGCCGGATCGGCACCGTGACCGGCGTGCGGCCCTCCAGCCGTTACGGCGAGCTCGTCACCGAGGGCAACGCGGTGACCCAGTTCGCCGAGAAGCCCCCGGCGACCGGGTGGGTGAGCGGTGGTTACTTCGTCTTCGAGCGCGAGTTCGTCGACAAGTACCTCGACGACGACCCGTCCACCATGCTCGAGCGCCACCCGCTGCAGCAGCTCGCCCGCGACAACCAGCTCACCCTGCACACCCACGAGGGGTTCTGGATGGGCATGGACACCTTCCGCGACTGGACCGAGCTCAACCAGCTGTGGGACGCGGGTGCCGCGCCGTGGCGGGTCTGGGCCGACTGAGCAGGCCGAGCCGACTGGGCCGGCCGAGCCCACCGATCGATCAGAAGCCGGACGCCGAAGGAACCGGACACCGAAGGAAGCGGGCAGCGAAGCCATGAGCACCACCGAGAGCGACGTGGTGGGCCACCGCCTGTACGACCTCGTCGCAGCCCTGATGCCACCGATGCGCTCGATCACCGGCAACGGGGTCCGGGCGACGCTGGACCTGGTGCGGGCGGCGCTGCCGGCCCAGGTCCCGCTCACCGTGCACGAGGTACCGACAGGCACGCCCGTCCTCGACTGGACGATCCCGCGGGAGTGGAACGTCGCGGGTGCCCGGCTCATCGGGCCGGACGGCCGGGTCGTCCTGGACGCCGCCGACAACCCCCTGCACCTGCTCGGCTACAGCATCCCGATGCGGGCCAGGATGCCCCTGGACGAGCTGCGCCACCACCTCTACTCGATGCCGGACCGGCCGGACTGGGTCCCCTACCGGACCTCGTACTACAACGACGCCTGGGGGTTCTGCCTCACCGACCGCCAGCTCGCGGCGCTGCCCGACGGCGAGTACCAGGTGGAGATCGACACCTCGCTCACCGAGGGCTCGCTGACCTACGGCGAGATCGTCCTGCCGGGCACCAGTGACGAGGAGTTCCTCGTCACCACGCACCTGTGCCACCCCGCGATGGCCAACGACAACTCGTCCGGCATCGCGGTGGCGATCGAGCTGGCCGCCGCGCTGGCCGCCCGGACACGCCGGTACACCTACCGGCTGCTGTTCATCCCCGGGACGATCGGTTCCATCACCTGGCTGGCCCGCAACCCGGGCGTGATCGGGCGGATCCGGCACGGCCTGGTGCTCACCGGCCTGGGCGACCGCGGTGCTCCGACTTACAAGCGCAGCCGGCGCGGCAACGCGATCATCGACCGGGCCACGGCACGCGCGCTCGCCGAGACGGGACGTCCGCACCGGGTCGTGGACTTCTCGCCGTACGGGTACGACGAGCGCCAGTTCTGCTCGCCGGGCTTCGACCTGCCGGTCGGCCGGTTCGGTCGCAGCCAGCACGGCGAGTACCCGGAGTACCACACCTCGGCCGACAACCTCGAGTTCGTGACGCCGGAGTCGCTGGCCGACTCGTTCTCGATCCTGCGGCGCACGATCGAGATCTGCGAGGCCGACCGGGTCTGGCGCAACACCTCCCCCTACGGCGAGCCGCAGCTCGGCCGGCGTGGGCTCTACCGCTCGATCGGCGCGACGATGAACCGCGCGTCGATCGAGATGGGGTTGCTGTGGGTGCTCAACCTGGCCGACGGCACCCGCGGCCTGCTCGACATCGCCGAGCGCGCCGACCTTCCCTTCGACGCGGTCGCGAACGCGGCGGACGCACTGGCCGGCGTGGGCCTGCTGGTCGAGGAGCCGTCGGTGGCAGGGGCGTCCGCGTCCCTGGCAGCGGCATCCCTGGCGGGCGCGTCCGCGGCCTCGGTCGTGATCGGTTGAGCATGGACGTCGTCAGCCCGACCACGGGACGGGCCGGGTCAGCGGATCCGTCCGGGTCAGCCTGGGCGATCGTGCTGGCGGCCGGCGGCGGCACCCGGTTCGGTGGCCCGAAGCAGTTCGCCGACCTCGGTGGCCGGCCACTCGTCGCCCACCCGGTGCGCGCCGCCGGCCTCGCCTGTGACGGAGTCGTCGTCGTGCTTCCCCAGCATCTGCTGGAGCGGTGGACACCGCCGGCCGGTGTCCTGGCGGTGCCCGGCGGCGCGATGCGCGCCGACTCGGTGCGGGCGGGGCTGGCGGCCGTCCCCGCCGACGCCGAGGTCATCGTGGTGACGGACGCCGCGCACCCGCTCGCCACCCCGGCGCTGTACCGCGCGGTGGTCGCGGCGGTGCGCGCCGGCGCCGACGGCGCCGTCCCCGGGCTGCCGCTGACGGAGGTCGTCAAGGAGGTCGTCCCGCAGGCCCGGGCGGACGGCGGGACCGATCTGGTCACGGGTGCCTCGCTGCCGCGGGAGACCCACCGGCTGGTGCAGACGCCGCACGCGTTCCGGGCGTCGGCGCTGCGGGCGGTGCACGCCGACGCGGCCGAGGCCGTCGAGGACTCGGCGATGGTCGCCGACGCCGGCGGCCGGATCGTCGTCCTCGACGGCGAGCCGGCCAACATCCACGTCACCACGCCGGAAGAGCTCGACCTCGCCCGGCTCCTTCTCAAACACGTCCAGGACGAGGGAGAACCAGATGAGCACAGTGCTGCTCGACTCAGCGCTGTCTGACGACGACCGGCGGGCCAAGCTCTACGAGGGCGAGCTCTTCGTCTACTCGCCGCGGCCCAGCACCACCGCGTTCGTCGAGTTCACCAGGGAGCTCATCCGGGACGCGTTCGGCGACCTGGATCCCGAGACCGCGCAGTACCACATGCCGGTCGAGGACTACGCGGCCCTGCTCGCCGAGCTGAAGCCGCGGTTCATCCACCACCCGACCTGCAAGGAGCTCATCCCGGCGATGCTCGCCGAGCTGGGCTGCGACATCTCCAAGACCTACTTCGACGTCCCGCGGCTGCGGACGTCGACGAGCGACGACTACCTCACCTCGGGTATCGCCTACGCGTTCCACCCGCACCGCGACACCTGGTACTCGGCGCCGTTCTGCCAGCTCAACTGGTGGATGCCGATCTTCGACATCGTGCCCGAGAACGGACTTGCCTTCCACCCCCGCTACTTCGGCCAGGGCGTGAAGAACGGCTCGCGCACCTACAACTACTACGAGTGGAACAAGACGAACCGCGCGTCGGCCGCCAAGCACATCAAGTCCGACACCCGGGTGCAGCCCAAGCCCGAGGAGGAGGTCGAGATCTTCCCGCAGACGCGGGTGATCGCGCCCCCCGGCGGCATGCTCGTCTTCTCCGGCAACCAGCTGCACTCCTCGGTGCCGAACAACTCCGGCCGCACCCGCTTCAGCATCGATTTCCGCACGGTCCATTTCGACGATGTGGTGAACCACGTGGGCGCGCCCAACGTCGACTCGGAATGCACCGGCACGACGATGCGTGACTACCTGCGCGGCACCGACCTGAGCCGCATCCCCGAGGACCTCTGCCTCAGCTACGACGAGGCTCCCCCGCTGCCGGACGCCATCCTCGTCTACGACCACCAGACGGCCTCGTGAGCGGCGACGCAGCACCGAACCCGTCGCCGGGCCCGTCGCCGTCACCGGAGTCCGGGCCGGCCGCGACGCTCACGGCCGTCGCCACCGGCCCGCTGGCCGGCCGGGTGGCGGTGGTCACCGGTGCGTCGAGCGGCATCGGCCGCGCGGTCGCCGCCCGGCTGGCCGGTGACGGCGCGACCGTGCTGGCGCTGGGCCGGGACCAGGCCCGCCTGGACGCCCTCGGCAAGGAGGCCGCGGCGCTTCCCTCCAGCGGATCGCTGGTGCCCATCCGGCTCGACCTGACCGACACCGCCGCGGTGGAGCGGTTCGCCGCGGACACCGTCGTCCGGTACGGCCACGTTCACCTGCTCGTCCACAGCGCCGGCGGCTACCTCAACTCCCGGGTCGAGGACGCCTCCGTCGACGACTTCGACGCGCAGTACGCCGCGAACGTCCGCGGGCCGTTCGTCCTGACGCAGCGGCTGCTTCCCGCGCTGCGCGCCGCGGCCACCATCGACGGCGACGGCACCGTCGACAGCGACGGTGCCGCACCCGCTGGTGCGGACGTGGTGGTCATGAACTCGTCGCAGGGTGTCCGCGCGGGTGCCGGGACCAGCCAGTTCGCGGCGACGCAGCACGCGATGCGCGCCGTCGCGGACAGCCTGCGCCAGGAGATCAACTCCGACGGCATCCGGGTCGTGACCATCCACCTGGGCCGGACGGCGACCCCCCGCCAGGAGGCGATCTTCGAGCGGGAGGGGCGCAGCTACCGCCCCGAGCTGCTGATCCAGGCGGAGGACGTCGCCGACCTCGTCACCTACCTGGTGCAGCTCCCCCGCACCGCCGAGGTCACCGAGCTGCATCTGCGGCCGGCGCTGAAGAGCTACTAGGGCCGGCGCCCGGCGCTGCTGGCAGCACCCACCGGTACCGGCTCACGATCCGGTACCGGTGGCAGCCACCTTCGGGCCACCGAAGAGCTCGAGATAGCGCTTTGCGCTGTTCGGGTTCGTCGCCGGGTTGTGCAGGGACGAGGCGACGTTCTCCTCCTCGGCCGGTGAGGCACTGTAGTAGGCCTCATAGGCGAGGATGTCCTTGTTGGCGACGAAGAACTCGTACATCTTCTCGATGTAGAACGGGTTGTCGGCACCGCCGCCGGCGCTGGCGCGGCGGTCCAGGCCCCACTCCGGAACGGCGAGGCGCTTGCCGTGCTCGCGCGCGAACTTCGCCACGGTGCACACGCCCGACGCCCGGTTGCACTGCTCGTTGAAGATCTTCTGGCTGAGCGAGGCCGGCGAGCTGTCGTAGGCGTCGATGCCGATGATGTCGACGACATCGTCTCCGGGGTAGGCCTCCCACACGTTGTCGCCGTTCTCCATCGTGTCGCGATGCGCGGTCATGTCCCATTCGATCTGCACCTGCGGGGCGATCGACCGGATCGCGGCGGCGGCGCGGGTGAAGCAGACCTTCCAGGTGCCGGTGTCCTTGGGAAGCCAGGGGTCGAACCAGTCGCCGTTGAACTCCCAGCCGAGCCGGACGATCGCGTCCGGCCGGCCGTTGCGGACCAGGGTGGTGCCGAAGTCGCGCCAGTGGCTGTCGTAGGCGCCCGCCGCGCAGGCCGCCTCACTGCTCCCCTTCGCCAGCAGCGGCTGGGCGATCGAGAGCTGCCCCGGATAGGTCTCGGGGCGGAAGTCGGACATCGGCCAGTCCGCCTGGGTGATCGTCTGCCAGTTCGTCCGAGCGGTGAAGACGACGGCGACGTCGGTGGCCCGACCGATCCAGGCCTCCCAGGACGCGAGGTCGTTCGGCGGGTTGGCGTTGGCGCCCGATACCCAGCTCACGCCGGTGGTGGTGGGGTGGGTCGCGGGAACATCCTCGTCGCCACCGGTGAAGACGATGACAGCCACGGCCAGCAGGACCACGGCAAGGGCCGCGCTGGCCGCGCCGAGCAGGAGCAGCCTGCGTTGCCGGCGTTGCCGCTGCGGGGTCGCACCGGTGTCCGGCGGCACGACCGACCACGCGGACCGCTCCGCGCCAGGCCGTCTGGAACCCCCGCCTTCCATGCCCCCACCTCCATCGCCGGCGCACGATGACGCCCGAAGATCATTTGATGTGCACGCCGGCACCAACGCGACCGCCTAAACGGAGCACCGGGGACGGACGGTTCCCGCGAGCGGCGGCAGTCAGCTGCGCGACACATCTGGGGACAAGATCCCCCGCCTTCTCACCTCTCCCGATCATCACGACACGTACTACTGGTATTACCTGTCGCAACAATGACGCCACGTGAGGTTTGCTAACCATACCTGGTCGCGCGGGGACCGCGGCGGCCGCCACGAGGCCGCATTTCGCCCACCGCTAGACTGTCGCTCCGGGCCGACGCCGGTCACCCGCAGCGGCGATGCGGCCGTCAACCCACTGCCCCGACGGGTCGATCGGGCGGGTCGCCAGCCAGCCGAAGCGATGCGAGCGATACGCGGCACGGCGCAGGCCAGACATGCCGACGCGGCAGAAACGGGGGCGGAAACAGGTGGTCACCACCACCCTCACCACGAGGATTCCACGCTCCTGGGTGATCCCCACCGCCGAGGTGACCGCCGAGGACCCACGCAACGCACGGATCCTCAAGACACTGACGATCCTGCTCTGCGCGAATATCTTCCTGCAGCGGATCGCCATCCCGGTCGCCGGCGCCCAGCTGCAGCTCATCCTGCCGATCACCATCGTCGGCGTCATCGTGATGATGAGCCACGGCGACATCCAGGTGAATGTCGGCCGGGTGCGCGCCTATCTGCTGGCGATGACCGCCTGCTGCGCGGCCGCGCTGGTCTCGTTCCTGCGCGAGCTGGACGACAGCGCGATCACCTCGCTCATCCTCCTGTTCGCCACGTATGTGCCACTGTGCTTCGGCCTCGCTCCGAGCGACGCCAAGTCGATCTTTCCCCGGGTGCTCGACCGGTTCGTGACGCTGACGACGATCCTGGCCGGGATCGCGATCTTCCAGTTCGCCATCCAGCTCGTCGGCTGGCAGTACACGGACGTCCTCAAGCAGGTCGTGCCCGACAACTTCCGGATGCACGGGTTCAACACCAGCTACCCGGTGCAGTACGGATCGAGCCTCTACAAGTCGAACGCCTTCATCTGCCTGGAGCCGTCGTTCTGCTCGCAGTTCCTGGCGTTCGGCCTGGTCGTCTGCGTGCTCCGCTCCGGCAGCTGGTGGCGCTACGTCCTTTACGTGCTCGCCCTGCTCTCAACGGTCTCCGGAACCGGCGTCGTGCTGCTGGCCGTCGCCCTGGTGCTGCTCTCGGTGCACAAGGGTGCCCGGTTCGCGACCACGGCCTTCGTCGGCGTCGCCATCGTTGTGACGATCCTCAGCTTCACCCCGGCGGCGAGCATCTTCGCCGAGCGAGCGACCGAGACCTCCTCGAACAACTCCAGCGGAAGCCTGCGGTTCGTCCAGCCCTACACCAGGACCTGGGATGCGCTGGACAAGGATCCCGTCACTGTCCTCTTCGGTTCCGGCCCCGGATTCGCCGACCGCGACGCGATCGAGTTCTTCCTCCGGACCAGCCTGCCGCTGAACTACGCGCTGCTACCCAAGCTCGTCCTGGAGTACGGCGTGATCGGGACCGTCGCCTTCCTGGCCTTCGTCCTGTCCATGTTCGTGCGTGGCTCGCCGTCGTTCGTCCTCTCCGGATCGGTCATCGTCTTCTACAGCGTGCTGTCGGGTGGTCTCCTCAGCCCCGTTGTGACCACGCTGGGCATGCTCCTCGTGTCCTGGTTCACCACGACGCCCGAGGACGAACGCTGGAACCGTCCACGAGTCACGGCCCAGATCGATCCCGCCTTCGCCGCCCCACTCGCTCCGGCCCAGCACAGCGTCTAGAGACGGGCGCCAAGCCGCCACGCGGGGCTGGGGGTCGCCCTGCTGTCCGCCGGCAGAGCCCCTGTTCTTCACAGCCGCCCCTGGGCGTGACTGTGGCTCCTGCTGGGCGTGACTATGGCTCCCGCCGGTCCGCGTCCGTCTGCCGCCCGGGTCCCTGCCGCCCGCCAGGGATCCGCACCGCCAACCGGCACCAGCAATCCACATCAAAAGGCGCAAAAGGGGTGCCGAGCGCCCTGACAATCCGCAAGAGTGCAGGATTCTGGTCGTCGGAACGACCAGAATCCTGCACTCTTGTCCGCTAGCAGGCCGCGTTTAGCAGGCCACGTTCCGGAGCCGCGGCTCGAACTCGAAGCGGAATCACTCTGTCGCAGGCGCCAGCAGCCAGCGGGCCTGCGGCCAGCTGCGGCCAGCTGCGGCCAGCTGCAAGATCAGCCAACAGCACAGAACTGACCAGTCCAGGGCTACACCAATGCGACAGGCGCGCCCGCCTGCCACCGCTCGCCCTTACCCGGACGGCCCAGGAGCACGGCTCCCCATTCCGTTCACGTGGCGGCCAGGGGGCTTTCCGCGCCCCCCGCCAGGCCCCACCACCCCGGCCTTGCGTCCGACAAACAGCGAGGGGCGGGTCGGTTCGGGGCTCTGCCATGCCCCGAGCGACCCGCCCCTCATTCGGTGCGGCCCTGCTCCCCTCCCCCGCCGGCCCGGTGATCCCGCTACCGGCGGAGGTACTGCCTTGCCTCTTCCGTGCCGTGCCTGTCGTGCTGCGGCGGCCTCACTCGGCCGCCTGTACTCAGGCCCTTGCGCCCGCTCAGCGATTCGGCCGCGCGTAGCGGTCGGTCGCCTCGGTGTCGCGTGAGCCCCGGCCATGTGGCTCGGCACCCACCGGCGAAGCGGACGTGATCGACTCTACCGAAGCCGACGTCGAAGAACGACCACCACCGGCGTTGCGCCGCACCGCGGTACGGCCGTCGTGCACCACACCCACGACCCGCTCGGCCAGCGCCGGCCAGTCGCGCGGCACCTGCTCAAGCTCCTTGAGGTTGGTGTCGGACGAGGTGATGACGACGACGGCGTCCGCCTGGATCGCCGAGGCGGCGGTCATCGGCAGGTCCGCGAGCGCGGCGGTGACCAGGATGACGAGGTCCACGACGGGCGCGCGGTCGGCCAGGATCGGCGCGAGGCCGCCGGGACGCGCCGCCCGGGCCGGCGAGACCCGGTTGTACAGGATGTGGCCGCGACCGGTGCCGGAGGAGCGAGCCAGGCAGGTCGGCTCGTGCGCCCAGTGGGGCAGCTCGGCCGAGGTGGGCCGGGGCAGCCCTTCCAGCGAGGCCCGCACCTCGGACTGGGCCGAGGTGTCGAGGATCAGGACCACGCCCTGGTCGTCCGACCAGGCCGCGGCGACCGCGGCGACCAGCTCGGAGCTGAGGTCCGTCCGCGAGGCGGGGGTGAAGGCCACCACCTTGCTGGTCGGCGACATCACCGCCGACATCGCGGAGACCAGGGTCTCCGCCGCGTTGGCGCTGGTGCGGTTCGGCGGCAGGTCCGCGATCAGCGGCACACCCAGCAGGTCGGCCGAGTTGTGCGGGTCGAGGATGGTCGGGCGCCGCTGGTACATGATCCACAGCCCGGCGATGGAGCCGAACAGGCCGAGCAGCGCGGCCACCAGAACGTTGCGGAACAGGTTGGGTGCGACCTGCCCGTTCGACTGGGGCGCCTCAGCGAGGCGGACCGAGGCGTTCGCGGCGTAACCCGCCACGCCCGCTTCCTTGAGCTTGGTCTCGATCTCCGTCAGCTCGCCGCTGAGAACGCGCCCCCTGCTCAGGCTGAGTGCATCGTTCGCCTGGCCGAGCCCTGCCAACTCCTGGAGCTTTGCCTGCCGCGCCGCATTGAGCGCCTCGACGCTCGACGTGTCGCCGTTGCCGGACTTGCCGAGCTGGGCGATGTAGGCGTTCTTCGCCTTGTTCACGAAGTCGATCGCGGCCTGCTGCGTCGGACCCTTGCCGATGATCGTGAAGAAGTAGCCCTCGTCCGACGGCGTGGTCTTCAGCCGGTCGGTGACGTCATCACGGGAGATCTTCAGATCCGAAGCGATCGTGTCCAGCGTCGCTGTCGACGTCGCGAGCTGGGCCTGGGTCTGGGTGTAGCGGCCAGGGTCGACCGAATCCGGGATGCCGTCCGTGCTCAGGAAGATCCGCGAACTGGCCTCGTAGGTGGCCGCCTGCTGCTTGGAAACGATCATCGCGAGCGCGGCCAGAATGACCGTGGCGATGACGATGACCATCCAGCGCGGCTTGATGATGCGGATCAGCGACGGCGCGGAGGGAGCACGGCCGCCCTCGGCCGGCTGCCCGGAGCGGCTCATCGCGCGCCCGCCTCAGCGCCGCGCGGACGCCGCGAGGCGCCAGCCCGCCGCGTGCAGAGCAGCGCTGGCGCGGGCCCTCCCGGTCGCGAATGAAGCGGAGTCAATTGGGCCCCCCACAGGAGCGTCAAGCCGGTCATTTAGACCACGGCCAAGATCTGACGGAACCGATTTGTGAGCATAGCCGATAGCGCAAAGTAAGCGGTCTACGCCATCGACGCAACCTACCGTTCCGTTAAATTTCCACCGTCGGACAGGCCACCACGGCTACCGTGCGGTCCCGACCCGGCCACCGACGACGATCCGGACGCGGACGGCGATGACGTAGCGTGCCTGCCCGTCGACGCCCTGCCCGTCGACGCACTGCCCGTCGACGCACTGCCGGTCGCCGCGTCGGGCAGATCGAGGGCTCCGCTTTCACCGACGCCCGGCAGGGCGATGCCCCGGCCGGGCGTGCCACCGCCCGCCTCGGCCGCGGCACTCTGCCGCGCCGCCACCGCCGCGAGGCGCTCCGCCTCGTGATCGCGGATCACTCGGCGCAGCTGGATCCACCAGACCGGCGCGATACCCCAGAACACGACGTTGAAGCCGATGACAGCGCCCCGCGCGTCTCCCAGCAACAGGCCGATGATCGGAAACGCGAACAACATCGGCGCCATCACCAGATTGATCCGGAACGTCTTTCTGGTGTGACCGAGCGCGTACATGATGCAGGCCGGCCCGGTCGGCACGGCGGTCCCGGCGTAATGCAGCGCGGAAATCAACAGGATGGCGTGCGCCCCCGGCCAGCTCGCCCTGAACAGAAACTCCCCGAGCGCCGGGAACAGGATGAAGATGAGGCTCCAGAGGAATCCGAGCCCGACAACCACCGAGGTGAGGACCACCGCGGCCTGTTGGCGGGCCCGGGCTGACATGTCCATCCGGCGGGACAGCTCCGGGACCGCGAAGCTGACGATTCCGACACCGATCACGGTCGTCGGGCCGAGGACGGTACGCACGGCGCTCAGGTCACCGACGATCTCCGCGGAACGCAGCGCGCCCATGAGCAGGATCGACGCCTGCAACGCGCCCTGGACGGTGATGAACTCCGCCGTCAGGTTGGACGCGTTGGCCCGGTTCTCCCTGACCCAGGCCAACGCACGGGACGGCGCCGGCCACAGGCCCGCCTGGGCCACTCCGAGCAGCGCCGCGACCAGTGCGGCGACGCCCCAGGCCAGCAGCATCGGCGGGGATTCCGCCACCCCGCGCCGGATGAGCACCGCCAGCCCGACAACCTGGACCAGGGCCCAGGCGACGTCGTTGACGAAGGCCTTGACCGGCACGCCCTGCGCGAAGAACACATAGCGCCAGGCATCCTGCAGCAGCAGCCCCGGCAGGACGAAGCCCATGATGACCAGCCCGCTGCCTACCCGCCCACCGATGAGCAGTCCCACCAGGATGGAGGGAAGGCTCAGCACCGCGCCGAACGCCAGGCAGGCCCCGGTGGTCGAGGCGGCCGCGTGCCGGAACGCGGCGGCCGACCGCCCGGCATATGCGATTCCCAGCGGCACACAGCAGCTCGACCGCGAAATGCCGATGATGACCGAGAAGATCAGATACGGGACGGCGAACCCGGCGGCGTACTCCGTCTTGCCCACGTAGTGGGCGACCAGGATCGAGACGGCGGCGTTGGTGGCGCTGGAGACGCCCTGGTCGGCGAGCGTCCAGATCGCCTTCGTCTTCGTCGAACCGCCGCCGGTCCGCTTCTCCTCCGCCGCCCGCGCGCCGGGCCGCTCGGCACCGGACGGTGTGGCGGCGGCTCCGACCAGGTCCGGATCATCGGCTCCGTCGAACCGGCCGCGCCGGGAGTCGGACAGCCGGTCCGGATCCGAGGTCCCCGCGGGCGCGCCGGCACCGGCCCGGGAACGGGGCACCGGCGTGTTCCCGGGCACGCCGGATCGACGGACCACCTGGGTGCTGGCGGCATCGCCGTCGCCCCGGTTGCGCCCGTACAGGCGCGGGATGTACTCCGTCTGGTCCGGTACGCGCGCGTCTTCCAGCTCCAGCCGCCGCCGTAGCGCCGACAGGTCGATGGTGTCGGTGAACGCGCTGATGAAGTGCAGGTCCGGGCCGCGCGTCTCGGGCGGCGGGTCATGGCGTTCCCCGCGACCTCCCCGTCCACGGCCGGCGGCCTGGGAGCGTCGGGTGGCCGGGTCGGATCCCCCGCCGGGGCTCGGAGCAGCCGACTTCCCCGCATCTGATCGTGACTGACCCCGACGCCCGGTCGCGGACCAGCCGCGTCCCGCCCTTACTCCGTGCTCGGCGCTACCCCCGGGCTCGGCGCTGCCTCCAGGCCCGGCGCCGCCGGGGCGGCCGGTGCCGGTGGGTGGCGCGGCGTCCTGGGCCGCCGGCCGGGGAGTTCCCCCCCGTGACCGCTCCTGCGCCTGCCAGTTCCGCGCGGGAGGGGGCGTCGGCGAGTCCACCCGGATGCCGGGCACAGGATCCGGTGCCCTCGGCGGCCGTTCCCCGGGCACCGGTGTCGGCTGCCGGGCTGGCGGCGGTGTCGG
Source organism: Frankia sp. R43 (assembly GCF_001306465.1). Classification (NCBI taxonomy): domain Bacteria; kingdom Bacillati; phylum Actinomycetota; class Actinomycetes; order Frankiales; family Frankiaceae; genus Frankia; species Frankia sp. R43. The sequence continues at coordinate 1,939,245 of NZ_LFCW01000001.1, forward strand.
TTGGCGGACCGCCGGTGGTGTCGGCTGCCGGGCTGGCAGCGGTGTCGGTTGGCGGCCGGCGCCTCGCTCCGGCGGTACACCGGGCCCTCCGACCATCCGCACCGTCGTCTCGGGCAGGACCCAGGCATCGGAAGGAGTGGCCGGTGACGGCGCCGCCGGTGCGGAACCCCGGGCCGGCTCCCCTGGAACCGGCGTCACTCCCGGCGGCGTCACAGCGCCGGCCGGTGATGCGCCGTCAGCCGGTGGTACGACGCCGGCCGGTGGTACGACGCCGGGTTGGGAGACCGATCCTGGCGGTGGCGTGTTCCCGACCGGGCTGCGCGGCATCGCGGTCCAGCCCGGAGGCGGTGTCAGCGCGCGCGACGCACTCCGCCTGCCGGGAACCTCGCCGTCGGACGCCGGCCCCGCTCCGGGAGGTCCGGAGGGCGGCGGGGTGCTGAACCATCCGGGCTGCTGGCGGTTGTCCCCGGTCTGGCGGTGCCTCCCCGGCTGCCGTCGCTGGCCGGGCTGCCGCTGCCCGTCAGGCTGCGCCTGATGCTGGCCGGGCTGCTGGTGCTGGTGCTGGTCGTGCTGGCCGGCGGTCGGGTACCCGCCTCCCGGCGGAGGCGTCGCCTGCCGGGCGGACAGACCCTCCACCTGAATCGGGCCGGACGTCGGCCGGCCCGGGCCGGGACCTCCTCGTGGATCGGGCGGCTCCGGGGAGCTGTTCCTGGGCACCGGAGGACCACCCACCTGGACACCCGGAGACACCTGCACCGGCCCGACCGGCGAGCCCGAACCCGAACCCGGCAGATGAGGCGAGCCCGGTGGCGAGTCCGCGGGCGGAGGCGATGACCCCGCGCCGGTCAGGTTCGGCCCATTACCCGAATCGCGGCCCGAATCACGGCCCGAATCGCGCCGGCCCCAGCGGGTTCGCCGGGCGCGGGGCACGTACTGGGTGCTTCCGGCATCGCCGGACGGCAACTCGGGCGGGAGGTCGGCGTCCTCCCCGCCCGCGGCCCTCGGTTCCGTGCCGAGATCGGTCATGCCGGACGCCCCGCTCCGCCGGGCAGGCTCAGGGCGCCCGGAGCACGGGGTGCACGGCACAGCCGGACGGCTGCCGACACAGGTGTCATTGCTTCGGTGGGTACCGCTTCCCTAGAGAACGACCGGACGGGGAACGGGGACGATGAAGCGCCCGCCCCGGGCGGCGTACTCCTCCTGCTGCGCCATGATCTCCTTCTTCACGTTCCAGGCCAGGAGCAGCAGGTAGTCGGGCTGACGCTCCAGCAGGACGGCCGGGTCGAGGATCGGGATCCGCGCACCGGGGATGTACTTGCCCTGCTTGTGGACGTTGCGGTCGACGACGAAGTCGATCAGCGAGTGGTCGATGCCGGTCGAGTTCAGCAGGGTGGCACCCTTCGCGGCGGCACCGTAGGCGGCGACGGACTTCCCGTCCGCCCGCAACGAGCGCAGCAGCTCGGTCAGCTCGGTCTGCAGCACACGGACGTCGTCACCGAAGCTCGCGTAGCGCTCGAACGAGCCCAGCCCGGCGGCCCGCTCGGCGTCCAGCACCTCGGCCACCGAGGCCGTCGGCGCGGCCGCCGCCTGCTGCTGCATCCGCCAGCGCAGCGTGCCGCCGTGCAGCTCGGTGAACTCCTCGACCCCGACCAGCGCCAGGCCGTGGCGGCGCATGAGGGCGTCCACGGCGATGGTGGAGAAGTAGCAGAAGTGCTCGTGGTAGACGGTGTCGAACTCGTTGTGCGCCAGCAGCGCGCCGACCCCGGGGTTCTCGACGTCGATGATGCCGTCGTCCTTCAGCAGGATCGAGAAGCCCTCGACGAAGCTGTTCAGGTCCGGGACGTGGGCCATCACGTTGTTCGCGATGATGACGTCCGCCTTGAGGCCCTCGGCGACGAGCGCGCGGGCGAGGTCGGCGCCGAAGAACTCCTCACGGGTGGGCACACCCGCCTTACGCGCCGCGGCCGCCGGCCCCGGCGTCGGCTCGATGCCGAGCACCGGGATGCCCCGCTCGACGAACGCCTTGAGCAGGTAGCCGTCGTTGCTGGCGACCTCGACGACCAGGCTGTCCGGCCCGAGGTCGCGGCTCGCGATCAGGTCGATCACATGCTTCTCGGAATGCCGCACGAGCATGTCGGAGAACGAGGAGAAGTACGGGTAGTCGGCGTCGAAGATCTCGTCTGCGGGCAGCGCGTGGGTGAGCTGGACGAGCGCGCACTGCTCGCAGAATCCGACCTCCAGCGGGAAGACCGGGTCGACCGCACCAAGCGCGTCCGCCTTCACCAGCCGGTTCGCGACCGGAGTGGAGCCCAGCGACAGGAAGAGCCGCGGAGCGGGCCCGTCGCATGATCTGCAGGCGGTGACCGGGGCGGCGACGCCCCCCGCGGCCGTGCTTCCTTCTGCTGCGCTACCGGATGACATTCGTTCCCCTGTTCGAGGTCACTGCGGCGCGGTGACCAGTGAGCGGCCTGCGTTGGGCTGCGGCCGGTCCGTAGCCGGCCTCGTTCGAGATGATGACGACCGCGATCCTGACGGCAATCGTGGTGCTGGCCCGACGCCCGCTGGCCGCCTTCGGTCAGCGGCCACGAGCTGGACCACCAGCAGTCGCATCCGACCAGATCACCATGACAGGCATGCAAACAACCTGATCACTGGTCCTCCCGCGTTCCCGGTCCGAGCCGCCACCGGGCACTTCCACGCTACTGAAGTGCCCTGTGCAGCCAGCCCGGGGCCGACTTCGCCCGCTTCGTCCGACCTCCTGCCCGTGCTCGGCCACGGCAGGCCGACCATCCCGTGACGTGAGTGTCACACACGTACGGAGTTGACCTGACGCAAGCACGCCGGGCATCTCGACGAGCGCCACAGAAGCAGCCACGGGCACGGGCACGGGCACGGGCACGGGCACGGGCACGGGCACGGGCACGGGCACGGGCACGGCGGTCTATCGGGTGGCGGCCCCGCTCGGCACGGCGGCGGGCAGCAACGTCCAGGCGCGGTCCTTGTCCGAGATCACGGAGACAGGCAGCGGCCAGGCGATGCCGAGGCGCGGGTCGTCGAAGCGGAGCCCGCGATCGTGCCCCGGGGTGAACGGCACGTTCATCTGGTAGGTGGCCTCTGTGTCGTCCACCAGGGTCTGGTAGCCGTGGGCCAGGCCGGCCGAGATGAACAGTGCCCGGTGGTTGTCCGCGGTCAGCTCCACCGCCACGTGCTCCAGGTAGGTCGGCGAACCCGGCCTGGTGTCGACGACGACGTCCAGCAGCGCCCCGCGGGTGCACCGGACCAGCTTGGTCTCGCGCACCGGCTCACCGGCCCAGTGCATGCCGCGGACCGTCCCGGCGAGCCGGTTGTAGGCCACGCTGCACTGGGCGACGGAGACCTCCAGCCCGGCGGCGGCGAACTCCTCGGCGCAGAAGGTGCGCGCGAACAGCCCGCGGGCGTCGGTGAAGGCCTCGACGTCGACGACCGTGACGCCGTCGACGGCGGTGGGCGTGAGGATCATCAGGCGGTCCAGAACAGCTCGGCGTCGACCTGCCCGGTGCCGATCAGGTACTGGAGCTGCTTGAGCCGGGTGTGCCCGCGGCCGGTGAACGTCTCGGCGTCGAGCTGGATGCGGCTGAAGACCTCGTGCAGCTGCTTGGCGCCGCTGTGGGCGTCCCAGTCGCAGGCGAAGCCGGGGAGCTGGGTGGCGATCTTCTCGAAGGACACCCGGTAGCTGCGGTTGTCCCCGCCGTTGTCGCCGAAGCTCAGCCGGCAGCCGGTGAAGACGGTGGCGACCGCGTCCGCGATCTCCTTCACCTGGTAGTTCTGCGCGCTGTCACCCACGTTGAAGATCTGGTTGTGGACGGCGTCGCGCGGCGCGGCGAGCACGCAGCGGATCGCCTTGGCGATGTCCAGGCCGTGCACCAGCGGGCGCCAGGGCGTGCCGTCCGAGGTCATCGCGATCTCACCGGTGGTCCAGGCGACCCCGGCCAGGTTGTTCAGCACGATGTCGAAGCGCATCCGCGGCGAGGCACCGTAGGCCGTCGCGTTGCGCATGAAGGTCGGCGAGAAGGTGTCGTCGGCCAGCGGCGCGACGTCCCGCTCGACGAGCACCTTGCACTCCGCGTACGGGGTCTGCGGGTTGACCGGGGACGTCTCCGTGACGTCCGAGCCGGTCGCGACCCCGTAGACGCTGCAGGACGACATGTAGACGAAGCGCTCGACGCCCGCCTGCTTGGCGAGCTTCGCCAGCTGCACCGACCCCTGGTGGTTCACCTTGTAGGTGACGTCCGGCGCGAGCGCGCCGAGGGGGTCGTTGGACAGCTCAGCCATGTGCACGACGGCGTCGACGCCTTCGAAGTCCTCGACGGTGAGGTTCCGGAGGTCCTTGTCGATCGTGTACGGAACGCGATCCATGCCGCGGTAGAGCCAGCCGAACTTGTAGTAGCCGGTGTCGACACCGACCACGTCGTGACCATCGCGCAGCAGCTCCGGGGCCAGCAGGCACCCCAGGTAGCCTTCCGTGCCGGTGACGAGCACCTTCATTCGCGAGTCCTCCCGATCTCGACAACGGCACGCCAGATCCACACGCGACCCAACGTTCCGACCCCAGAAGGTACCGAGGTGGTCGGAGGGGTCGTTGTCGACGCCCCGCCAGATTCCTGTCCGTCTGGCGACGACCACTCTGCGCATACCCTGCGGGGCCCGGTCACCGGCACAAAAATGTGATTCCCGCCACCTCGAGTCCCCGACATGCGTCGGGCCCAGACGTGGGGTCTGTCGACTCAAAGACAAACGCCCACACAACGCCCGGGATGTGTCAGGCTCGGCGACGGACATCAAGTGAGCCTTTTCCGTCTCACGGCCCGTGGTCAGGATGCCGGTGGGTCCACGTCGGCGACGGAAAAGCTCACGTCCCATGTGAAGGCGTGATGCGCCACCCCTGGTCCCGCGTTGGCGGAACGTCCGAAGGCAGGTCGGTTGGTGATGGGTGGCCGACGCGGAAGCCGCACGGCGTTGTCGGCCGTGGTCCTCACCTTGTCGTTCGCTGTGCCCGCAACGGCGGCCGTCGCGGCCGGGCCCACCTCCGCGGCGGGGCCCACCTCAACCCCCGGCCTCTTCTCGTCCAGGGAGGAGCAGTGGTACCAGCAGAGCCTCCGGCTGGCTGACGCGCACCAGGTGAGCCTCGGCGCCGGAGTCGTCGTGGCCGTCATCGACGGCGGCGTGGACGCCACCCATCCCAAGCTGCGCGGCCAGCTGCTGCCCGGCGCCGGCATCGGTACGGACGCCGCGGCCGACGGGCTGCGGGACGACGACCCCGACGGCCACGGCACCGCGATGGCCGGGATCATCGCCGGCCGTGCCGACGTCGGGGATCCGGCCGTCTGGGGGGTGGCACCGGCGGCGAAGGTCCTGCCGATCTCCACGGGCGTGCGGGCGGACTCCGACGAGGTCGCCCGCGGGATCCGGATCGCCGTGGACCGCGGCGCCGACGTGATCAGCATGTCGCTGGGCTCGGTGGGGCATGCCACCGACGCCGAGGAGCGTGCCGTCCGGTACGCGCTGGAGCACGACGTGGTCGTGGTGGCCTCGGCCGGCAACACCGAGCCCGGCGACACCGCCGTGAACTCGCCGGCGAACATCCCCGGGGTCATCGCCGTCACCGGCACGGACTACCGCGGGCGCTTCTGGGGTGGCTCGGTGCAGGGGCCACAGTCCGTCCTGGCCGCGCCGGGGCCGGCGATCCGGGTTCCGGTACCGACGCGGGTCTCCGAGGACGGGCTCGACACCGGCGGCGGCACCAGCAACTCCGCCGCGATCGTCGCGGGTGTCGCGGCGCTCGTCCGGGCCGAGCTGCCCACCCTCGACGCGGCCAACGTCGTCAACCGGCTGATTCGCACCGCAACCGACATGGGCCCGCTGGGACGTGACGACCAGTACGGCTTCGGGCTCGTGGACCCGGTCGCGGCACTGACGACCGAGATCCCACTCGTCACCACGAACCCGTTGCTCGCCGCGCGCAGCCCCGGTGCCGCCGCGGCGGGCGATGCCACGGCGGCCAGTTCAGCGGGCGGCAGCGCGGCGGCGGGCAGCCTCACGGCGGCCCCGGACGACTCCGCCGGCCTCGCCCCCTCGAAGCGCTCGGCCGGGCCCTCCGCGGCGCTGTGGATTCTCATGCTGGGCCTGGCCACGGTCGAGGGTGCGCTGCTCGGAGCACTCGCGCACCTTCTGTTCGGCGCCCGGTACGCGGCGATGCGCGAACGCCGCAGGCAGCGAAGGGCCACACCGGTGGATCCGAGCTGGCCGTCGCCAGGGCACGCACCCGCGCCAACGCCGGCCTGGCCCGCGGCGACACCGGCGTGGTCCGCACCTGCGGCAGCCCGACCCGCGCCGACAGCGGTTCGGCCGGCACCGGCGACCGCCCCGCCCGAGCCCGCCGCGCACATCGTCCGGCCACAGGCACCGCCGGGACGGCCCACGATGCCGGTACGTCCGGTGCGTCAGTACCCGCCGGCCAGCCGGCCTCGGGCCGCCGCGCCACCACCACCGTCGACATCGACCGGCCGACCGGTCGACACCCGGGCCTGGACGACCCCCCGCTGACCAGCCGAGGCGTTCCGGGGGCCTCCAGCAAGTAGCTCCGCGCCGCTGGCGGCGGCCGTCAGCGGTCGGCCGTCAGCGCGGCGGCGGGCCGACCAGCAGGCCCTTGATGTACGCCGCGTGCTCGTCCGCCGTGGCCTTGTGGCCGCGGGCCCGGGAAAGCGCGGTACGCCCGGCATAACCCGCGACGAGCATGGAGCGCATGACGTTCACCCGTGCCGGCGCGTTGTGCTTGCGCAGATAGCGGACCATCGAGGCGCCGCGCATCTGGAGCATCCAGGTCTTGCCGGCGCCGGAGCCGCCCGCGCCGTGCGGAACGAACAGGTCGGTGCGCAGCTGCTGACGCAGCCCCGCCTCCCGAATCGCCCGGCCGAGCGCCATGTCCTCGTTGTAGACGTAGAACGTCTCGTCGAAGCCGCCCAGCTCCAGGAAGGCCTTGCGGCGCACGGCCATGCAGGCCCCTGTCAGCCACTCGGGGCTCATCGGGCGGTTGGGCTTCGGGCGGGCGAACAGCGCCGACGACGGCGCGATCTTGTGTGCGCCGAGCACATGCATGAGGACCCGGCGCGGAGTCGGCTCCCAGCCGCCGTTCCCGAGCTCGGGCCGGCCGTCGGTGCCCTGCATCGTGGCCGCGCTGACGACCAGCTCGGGGTCACGCTCAAGGTCGTCCACGAGCGCCTGCATGATCTCGACGGTCGGCCGGCTGTCGGGGTTGCCCAGCACCACGTACTCGTAGGCGGACGAGCGCATGCCCATGTTCGAGGCCTTCGCGAAGCCCTTGCCGCCGCCCGAGTCGATGTACCGGCCGTTCGGCCGCTGCGCGACGAGCTCGTCGACCTTGTCCACGCCCTTGGCGTTGTCGGTGACCACCACCGGCAGGTCGGGCGGCAGCGTCTCGAACATCTGCTCAAGCTGACCACGGCTGTGGAAACTCACCAGGGACAGCTCGAACGACCAGCCGGGCGCGACGGGCCGGGCGCTCGGTGCGGCCGCGGATGTGGCTGCGTCCGCCGCCATGTCCGTCGCGCCCGGCGCGTCCGCGGACGTGCTGGGCGCTGTCGGCTCCACGGGCTCGGTTTCGGCAGCCGGGACGGCATCGTTGTCCGACACGTGAACTCCTCTCAGCTCGCCCTGGAGGCCGGCGTGCCCGCGGGGCCGGAGGCGGCCTCGGGAGCGGACGGAAGCTGGGTCGGGGACTGCGCGGCGACCGGGGCCTGCCGTTCCGGCTTCGGCCAGACCGCGGGACGGTCGTGGGCGAGGAAGCGGCGTACCCCGCCGAGCGCCACGGCCTGCAGGAAGAACACCTGGGCCACCAGCCGGCTCGGGCCGGGCGGCGTGCCGCCCCTCATCAGCACGCCGGCGCTGGCCGCACCGGCCGCGTTGCCGACCAGGAAGACCCTGGCCCCCCAGCTGTGCCGCGCCGCCGGCACAGCCAGCGCCACCAACGCCACATGTGCCATCGGCCCGAACGAGGATCGGACGAGCCGGTGCCCCCAGAGCTGGGCGGTCACGGGCAGCGCGCCGGGGACGAGCGCCTCACGGCGCCGCCAGAGCATGTCCAGGTTCCCGGCGACGATTCGGGTACGACGTTCCCATTCGGCGTCATAGTCCGGTGCGGACGTCTCTATCGAATACGCCTCGGGCTCGTAGACCACCCGCAGACCACTTTCGAGAATGTCCAACGCGAGCCAGGCATCATCGACCGCGGTGTCGCCCGGCAACGGGCGGAACGCCTTACGCCGGAAAGCGAGCATCTCGCCGACCACGCCGATGGTGGCACCCGTCGCCGACTCACACTGCTTGAGCCAGGACTCGAACTTCCAGTAGAAGCCCTGGGCACCCGCCGGGTCGTCGACCTGTTTCTCACCGGCCACCGCTCCGACGGTCTCGTCGGTGAAGTGGCGGGCCGCCGCGCGCAGCGCGTGCGGCGCCAGCACCGCGTTGGCATCGGTGAGCACAACCACGTCATGGCTCGCCGCCGCGACCCCGCGGTTGACCGCGCGGGCCTTGCCCAGCCGCTCCCCGGAGGAGAGGACGCGGACGCCGGGGCGGCGGGCGGCCGCGGCCGTCTCCGCGTCGTCCGCGACGACCACGATCTCCATCTGCCCGGGGTAGTCCGTACCGGTCAGCTCGTCGAGCTTCGTACCGATGACGGCGGCCTCACGGTAGGCGGAGACCACCACGCTCAGCCCCGGCCAGACCTCCGGGTCCTCCGGCTGTGACGGTGTGAGCCCACGACTCCGGTACCCGATATAGGCGGGATACAGAACGTGACCGTACACGGCGGTCGCACCGAGTGCCGCGATCGCGACGCCCTTACCGAACGCACGAGCTCCTGTCATGGCATTACCGTAGCGGTGGCCTTGCGCGTCCGCAGAGAGGCCCCCGGGCATCGTTCCCGTCAGATCGGCGACGCCCGCCGAGCCGCGATCACCAGCCGCTCAACGGATCGGCTTCGCCGTGGTCTGATCGGTGATCTGGTTCGCGCAGACAGACGGGCATGTCACCTCGCAGCCGGTCCGTGTTTATTGCGCTCGCAATGAAGCCGAAACAGCCGTGTTCCCCCGCCGCATTCCGCCACGGGCCGCACCGGACTTGTCCCACGGGCCCTGGCGCGCGGGACTTTCGGCGCGGGCATCTGCCAATCCGGCCGGCGTCCGGTGGTACCAAAGTGCCAGTCGGCCGCGAGCCGGTCCCGCCAGCAGGTCCCACCAGCCGGCCCCGCACGGGCCGGTCCCCCACGACGGCGCGGGCGCGGGCGGCGACGCCCCGGCCCGCCGTTCGTGGACCGGTCGGCGGCGGCGCGGGACCAACGGGCTACAGTTGCTGGGATGAGCGACTCCGAACGCTGGATCGTCGTGGTCGAGGAGCCCTTCCTGCCCGCGGATGCCGGTGGGCGTGTGGAGACATTCAGCTTCCTCACCGCAGCCTCGGCGGCCGGTATCCGGATGCAGGTCCTGGTGCCGTCCCGTACCGACCTCGATATCGCCGCCTATGAGGAGGCCGTCCCCGGCGCGGCCGTCATCCGGCTTCCCCGGGACGACAGTCCCCTCGCGCACCTGTCCCCGCGGCCCTTCATCCACGCGTCGCGCCCCGTCGGGCCGTTGCGCAAGGCCCTGCAGCAGACGCCGCCCCGAGCGGACTTCGTCATCAGCTACAGCTGCCGGACGTCGCATCTGGGCGAGGAGATCGCACGCATCTGGCGTCTTCCGCACCTGGTGCGCGCGCACAACATCGACTCGGAGTTCTTCCACGTCCTCGCCCGGAGCTCCAGCGGGCCCCGCGCGGTCGCCTACGAGCTGGAGTACCACCGCCTCCGGCTGGCCGAGCAGGAGATGCACCACTCGCCGCTCATCAACGCCATCGCCGACATCTCGGTCGAGGACCACGAATGGCGCCGGCCACGGGCGAGCGTCCCGACGTACCATCTGCCACCGTTCCTGCCGGCCAGCACGGTCGCGGGTGTGCGGGCGGCGGGCGGGCTCGCGGGCATCGAGCGGGCGGGGACCACCGCGGTGTTCGTCGGCTCGCTGGACACGCCCACGAACATCGAGGCGCTGCGGTGGTTCCTCGGGGGCTGCTGGCCGACGATCCGCCAGCGCCACCCCGAGGCGATCCTGCAGGTCGTCGGGCGGCGCCCCGAAGAGGGCCTGGCACAGTGGCTCGGCGGTTTCGACGGTGTCGAGCTGCACACCGACGTGCCGAGCGTCCTCGGCTATGTCGCCGGCGCCACGGTGTCGGTGAACCCGATGCAGTCCGGGTCCGGTGTCAACATCAAGGCGATCGAGGCGATGTCGGTCGGCACACCGGTCGTGAGCACGCCGACGGGCAGCCGTGGCCTCGGCTGGCGCGCGGGTGAGCACCTGCTCGTCGCGGACGACCCGGCCGCGTTCGCCGACGCGGTCTGCGGCCTGTTGGAGAACCCGTGGCTGGCCGCCGAGGTCGGCACCGCGGGCCGCGACTTCGTCCTGCGAGAGCTTGATCATGCGACGCTCATCGGCCGCCTCCGGAGCATGCTGGCCGATCAGCATCACGCGGCCTCAGCCACGGCGCCGGGCCAGCCGGCCGCGACACCCCGGTAGCCCCGCGACACCCCGGCAGCCCCAGCGGATCCCGAGCTCCGGGCGACCGTTGCCACTTTTTCCACAGTTGCCAGCAGCGAGATCTGAGGATTCTGGTCGGTGGGACGACGCAGATCCTCAGATCTTCGAACCGTGACCTCGGGCCGCCGTTGCCACCTGGCAGGACTCGAGGATTCTGGTCGTTGGAACGACCGAAATCCCCCACACCTCGCAGGTGCCGGGTGGCCAGCTTTCGTGCTTGCCGGGTGGCTAGCCGCCGGTCATCACCGGCCGGTCATCACCACAGGAGCGTCAGCTTGCGCGCGTCGAAGGCCTCGGCGTAGCGGCTGCCGCACTCCACGCCCCGCAGCCGCATGGTGGCGCGAAAGGTCTCCTCGTCGAACCAGACCCGGTCGTGCTGGCTGCGGAAATGCCGCTGCAGGTGCTCGACCTTGGCCGCGACCACCGACTCGGACACCGGCACGTAGAGAGTGGGCGTGCCCCGGTCGCCCTCCCACTTCGGGATCTCATAGCCGAGGATCAGCGCGCCCCGGAAAGCCTGCCAGGCCAGTTCGGCCAGCATGCGATGGTCCTGATGGGCATCGCTCAGTGAGGGCGCGAAAACGACGTCCGGCGTGATCTGGCGGGCGATCTGGAGCAGCATCTCCTTCACCCCGCTCCACTCGCGGGGCAGGAACCCGTCTCGAACCTCGTGCAGGTGCAGCGAGCCCAGCGACGAGCCGAGCAGCTCACGGGCACTGGCCTCGGCCTCGGAGCCCCGCTCGCCGCCGCCGGAGAAGACCACCCAGTGGACCATGGTCCCCGGGCGAGAGGCGATCATCTGGGCGATCGTGCCACCGGCGCCGATCTCCACGTCATCGGCGTGCGCGCCGAGCGCGACGACGGTGTAGGAGTCGCCCGAGAGCGGGCGCCCGGGCGTCAGTGCGAGCATCGAGGGCTCTGGTCACGCAGCACCCCGCCAACTTACCCGGATGCCCAGCGGGCGAACATGGTTGGCGCACGGCGCATTCGCCCTGCCTGCGCCGTACCGGTCAGCTGGCGTGGAAACGGTTCTGGACCGCGGAGAGCTCCTCGGAGAGCAGTGACTCGACAGCATCCGCCGCGCTGTCGACGAGCAGCGGAAGTTCCTTGCGCTCGACCGTGCTGAAGTCACGGAGCACGAAGTCCGCCGGGTCCATCCGGCCAGGCGGACGGCCGATACCGACCCGCACCCGGAGATAGTCACGCGAGCCCAGCGCCGAGGTGATCGACCGGAGACCGTTGTGGCCGTTGTCCCCGCCTCCGCGCTTGAGTCGGATGGCGCCGAACGGGATGTCCAGCTCGTCGTGCACGACGATCACGTGCGCGACGTCCACCTTGTAGAAGGCCCGCAGGGCAGCCGCCGGAGGCCCCGAGACGTTCATGAACGTCCGGGGCCTGGCGAGCACCGCCGGACGACCGGCGAGGCGCACCTGGTCCACATCGGCGCGGGAGCGGTGGGATCGCAGCCGAGCGCCGGTGCGCTCGGCCAGCAGGTCCACCACCATGAACCCGACGTTGTGCCGGTTCCCGGCATAACCGGGCCCAGGATTGCCGAGGCCGACGACGAGCCAGGGCCCGTCGTCGGCGGAAACGTCCACGTGGTTCGCCGAACGGCTCAGGCTCAGGCCGACGCGGCGGCTTCGGCGGTCTCGGCACCCTCGGCGGTCTCGGCGGTCTCACCGAGGTCGGCCTCGACCTGGGCCGCCGTCTTCTTGGCCAGCCCCTGAACGATGACCAGCTCGGCGTCAGCTTCGAGCTCGACGCCGCGCGGCAGCTCGAGCTGGGAGGCGGCGATGCCGTGCCCCGGCTCGAGACCGGTGATGTCGACCTCGATCGGGCCGGGCAGCGCAGTCGCGTCCGCCTTGACGGCGAGCGCGGTGACCTGCTGGTCGACCAGGGTGTCGGGGTGGGCGTCACCGACGAGGGTGACCGCGACCTCGACCGTGACCCGCTCACCGCGGTTCACCAGGACGAGATCGACGTGCTCGTAGCTGCCGCGGATCGGGTGGCGCTGCACCTCCTTGGGGAGGGCGAGCTCGGTGCTACCCGAGATCTCCAGCGTCAGCAGGACGTTGGTACCGGCGTCGGTCTTGAACGCGTGCAGCAGATCGTGGGCGGGCAGCGCGATGTGGCGCGGCGGCTGGCCGTGACCGTAGAGAACAGCCGGGACCTTGCCGGCCCGGCGGGTGCGACGAGCCCCGCCCTTCCCGAACTCGGTGCGCGGCTCCGCGGCGATGCGGACCTCGGACATGGGGGCGCTCATCCTTTCAACAACTGATAACTCGGCGCCGTCGGGACAATCCCGCACAGTGCCAGCTCACACTGTGCTCTTCACACAGCGCCAGCTCGCACAGTGATGGATCAGTGCCGGACGGCGAGACCGCGAAGGACGCGGTTCTCAACAGTACCGGACGCACTGCCGTCAACTCCTGACGGGTGTCGTGTCGCCCAGGACAGTCTCACCTATTGAACGGTCCACCCGACGGACAGTGTGACCGACCCGCCGCAGTGTGACCGACCCGCCCGAGAAGCAGGCATCAGAGCACCCGGGCCGGCGGTGCAGCGTACACCCCGAGCTCGACCTCGGCCGCCAGGTCCGGACGCCCCAGCGCGCGCTGTGCGTGCGGCAGGACGCGACCCTCGACGTCGGAACGCACCGCACGGGCGTCCGCGCCGGCCTCCGCCTCGACGGCCATCTGCAGCACCGGCCGCCGCGGACCCCCCCGAAGGTCCACCCGGGCAGCTCGCACCACCGGGTTCTGCAGCAGATCGTCCGCGACGGCGTCGGTCAGCGCGGCGCTGCCCACATGGACACCACCGACCACGTCATCGGTGATCTGGAGCCCACGCGGCCGGCCGGTTCTGAGCTGAACGCACAGCCAGCCGAGCGCGCCCAGTGCGAGAAGCCCGGCCGCCGTGCCCACAGCTGGCCAGAACCAGCCATGCCGGGCCGCGAAGGATCTGGTGTCAGGACTGAGCACAGCCTGGTCGGCGAAGGCCGTGCCGAACACACCGAATCCGGCCAGGAGGACGACCACACCGGCACCGAGCAGAAGCAGGCCGAGCAGCCCCAGCAGGACACTGTTCCAGCGCTCCACCGCCGGCCGGTACCGGCGTCGCCGCAGCCCGGCGACGCCTGCGTGGCGCCCAGCGCCGACGCCTCCGCCGCCACTGGCGCCAGCTCCACGCCCACCGGGCCTCACCGCTGTCGCTCCCGCGCCCCCAGGGCGTCCTGTGCGGCGGCCGCACCACCCACGCCCTCGCCACCCGCAGCCCCGTCACCCGCCACGTGGGCGTCCTGTGCGTGGACGTCCTGTGCGTGGACGCCGCCGGCGACCCGGCGCCTGGCCGCGGACGTCCCCCAGCCGGTCGGGGCCCCCGCGGCACCGTCGGGCAGGATCCCCCGGCCGCCCCGCCGAAGTCGTCGCGGCCGCCCGCCGACGGCCGGCTCCACCACGAGCCGCGGCGGACGTCGCAGCTCGAAGGACTCGATCGTGCGCGCGAGCCGTGCCCGGACCTCCGTCACCGCGCCGACGGACGTCCGCCCCCGCAGCCGTGGACGGACCACCGCGCGGCGGCGCCTCACCCGCACCGACACGGAGGTGATCCCGTCGGTCGCCAGCGCCGTGGCGCGAAGTGCTCGGGCGAGGGCACTGCGAGGCACATACACGGCCACCTCCGCCGCCGCACCGGATGCGCACGCACCGGACACGGACGCACCGGGGGACGACGCGCGGGACGACGACGCGCCGGACGCACCGGAGGTGGTCGGACGGGCCTGGAACCGGGGCCTCCCGCCAGCCCGGGAGCCGAGCAGGAGCAGGCCGAGGCCGACGAGCGCGAGCAGCACGCCCCAGAAGCGGGCCGCACCGGACGACCACGCCCAGGCGGTGAGGTGGGCCGACCAGGCGGGCCAGTCGACGATCACCGGCCCGCGCCCGCCGGACGCGGCGACGATCTCCACGACCGCGATCACGCCGGCGGCCGCGAGCAGCGCCGCGACGAGTGCGGCAAGAACCCGGTTACCGGGCCGCATGGCGCCTCCCTCAGCCGCTGGGATCCCCGTCCAGCTGCTGGGCCTCCGCCGACGCCGGCTCCGCGATCACGAAACCGAGGTCCGAGCGAACGACCAGCACACTTCGATCTGCCCGGCGGTAGCCGTCCCGACACGTCGCCACCGCGGGCGGGCGGACGACCCGGGCGGGCGGAGGCACTCAGTGCGCCCGCACCCCGGCGCCGGCCGGCCCGCACAGCATCGGCACCTCGATGTCGATGTGCGCGACGGGGAGACCAGCCAGTGCGGCGACCCGCTCACGTACCCGGTTGCGTACCGCCTCGGCCGTCGCCGCGACCGGAGCCGGGTACACGACCGACAAGGTCAGCGACACCCGGACCGCTCCGTTGACGACCTTCACCGACGCCGCGGGCCAGCGCCTGAGACGGCCCCTCCTCCCCAGGCGGGGCGGCGGGGCC
This sequence comes from Frankia sp. R43, assembly GCF_001306465.1. Lineage (NCBI taxonomy): Bacteria > Bacillati > Actinomycetota > Actinomycetes > Frankiales > Frankiaceae > Frankia > Frankia sp. R43. The sequence goes on from NZ_LFCW01000001.1 coordinate 1,954,400, forward strand.
GCGACGTCCTCGACCTCGGCCGCGGCGATCGCGGCGATCTTCGCCACCACCCGTTCCGCCACCCGCACCGAGCCTGGGCGGGCCCCGGCCGGGGTCCTGATGTTCACGACCGCCCCCGACGGCGCTCGCCGCGGACGAACCCGTCGCGTGGCGAGCGGGCCGAGCGTTCCGAACCCGACCGGGCGCGGACCCACTCAAGGCGACTCAGATCGATGTCACCATCAACGATCTTCCCGACGAACAGGCCGATCGCACCGAAGAGCAGAACGATGAGGAACTCACCGAAGCCCCCGAACGCCAGCGCGAGACCAGCGACGAGCCCGGCGACAAGCCCGAGCGCACCCGATCGCATCCAGGCACCTCCCCATAGACGTCACCGACCGTCACCGACTCGACCCTCGGCTCTCGGCACTGGCAGGACTTCACGGCCACGGCTCGCCGCTCACTTTCACGGCTACGGCTCGCCGCTCACTTTCACGGCTACGGCTCGCCGCTCACTGGCCACCGTTCCCCGAGGCCGCTCACCTCAGCGAGACCGCTCGCCGAGTGCCGGACTCGGCACGTTGGGTCGGCACCAAGTCTCACCCGGGCGCTCATGACCTTCCAGTTCACGAGCGGCCACCCGTCCGCGCCAGCATGCGGGCGAGCGCCGCGAGGCTGCGGCGGAGCACGCCCCGCCGGCGGTAGAAGGTGATGGTCTGCGACGGCCGAGCGTCGTCGAACGCACGCAGCCCCTGGGCGAACGCCACCGGGTCACCGCCGCGGTCCGGGTGGTTCGCGAGAACGAAGCGCCGCCGAGCGGCCTGTAGCCGCGCCCGCTCCGCCGCCGCGTCAGACGCCCCGGGCCCGCGACGGTCAACTGCCCGAACCGGCATGGGCGAAACCCTCAGCTCTCCGAACTCCGGGTCTGCGGCCTACAGGTCTCCGAGCTCCGGGCCGCGATCCCCGACCGGCGGGCTCCGAGCACGCCGGCGCACCAGGGGCCGGGGACGGCCACCCCGGCAGGTCGACGTCGAGATCGGTGATCATCACGTCCACCCGTGGGGTTTCCGGAGCCGCGATGAGAACCGCCGACCGGACCTGGTTCGCGAGCTCGGTCATGGTGGGGCCGTAGCGGCAGACCACCGCGACGACGACCGCGTCCGGTAGCACCCGCACCGCCTCGGCCGGGCTGCCGGCCAGCCGGATCACGTCCGGACACGCCCGCACCTGTCGCTCGACCGCGCGCGGGTCGGTGCTCCATCCGCGACCCGCACCCGTGGTGGGCCGGGCCCGCGCGCCCGCGGCCGCACCGGGGGCGGCGATGGCGCTGGTGGCGCTGGCGCTGGTGGCGCTGGTGATGGCGGTGGCGGTGGCGGTCACTGCACTCGGGGGCCCTGTTCCGGCTCCTCATCGCCGATATAGACGTCATCGACGGCGATGTTGACCTCGGTGACCTCCAGGCCGGTCATCTGCTCGATCGAGTCGACGACGTTGCGCCGGACGGCCTGGGAGAGATCGACGATCGAGACCCCGTACTCGCAGACCACATCGAGGTCGACGGCCGCCTGCCGCTCACCGACCTCGACCGCGACCCCCTGCGACACGCTGGGAGTGGTGCCCGGCAGCCGGGATCTGAACGTGCCCATCGCACGGGTTCCGCCGGTTCCGAGGTCGTGCACGCCCGAGACCTCCCGGGTCGCCACCCCGGCGATCTTGCGGACGACCGAGTCCGAGATCGACGTCCGGCCCTGGGCCGTCACCAGTTCGGTGGACGTGCGCCTGGCCATCGCTCCCGAGCGCTCGGAGGTGCCGTTACCGCGGCCTTCGTAGCGGTCCCCGCTACCGGCCGGGGCCCCCTGGGACGCCGACTGCCCGGAATGCCCCGACCAGGTCTGCCCGGGTCCCCCACGCGCCGCCGCTGCGTCCTGGCCCGAGTCCGCTGTGGCCTCGGTCCGAGTGGTGGTCGTCATCGCTGCCCCTCCCGCGTCACGGTTCCTCTCGTCCGGCCGACCGGAACACCCGGGCCGACCGCACCTCGCCGGGAACCAGGCCGGGCCATCGGGCCGGACCATCGGGTGCACACCCGTCGTGGTCCGCGATCACCGGCCATGGCCTGCCATGTCCCGCGTGCTGTGCACCCGACGGGTACCCGCCCGGACCGGACTAATACGTCCGCCCGGCGCGCGGAGCCGATCGGACGCCGCGACCGATAGGTTGAGCGCAAGCCCTGGTGACCACCACCGGCCACGCCGAGCGCGCTCGCCGCGAGCGACGCCTGAGCCAAGGAGCGTCCGCTGCCTCGATCGAATCCGGGTCGACGCACCGCCGAACCCGGTCACGCCCAACCCACCGTCACCGTTCGCGCTCCCGCCAAGGTCAACCTGCACCTCGGAGTGGGCCCACTGCGCGCCGACGGCTACCACGAAGTAACGACGATCCTGCAGGCCGTCTCGCTCTACGACGAGCTCACCGCGACGTCGATCCCGCCGGAGTCGCTGGCCGGGCCGGATGGCTCCGGCCCCGCCTTCACCGACGAGGACCCGATCATCGTCACGGTCGGTGTCGCGGGCGAGGGCGCCCGGCCGTCGAGCCCGGCGGGCGCCGACGGCGACGACACGCCGACGGGCGGCGACACGCCAGCCGAGTCCTCGATCTCGGTGGTGCCCACCGGCCGGGACAACCTGGCCGTCCGCGCCGCGTACCTCGTCGCCGAGGCGGCCGGCATCCACGGGGAAGCGGCCCATCTGACCCTGTCGAAGGGCATCCCCGTGGCGGCCGGCATGGCCGGCGGCAGCGCGGACGCGGCCGCGGCCCTGGTCGCCTTCGACGCCCTGTGGGGAGCCGGCCTGGACCGTGCGACCCTGGTGGAGCTGGCCTCCCGGCTGGGCAGCGACGTCCCGTTCCCGCTCGCCGGCGGGACCGCGCTCGGCACCGGCCGCGGTGAGCAGCTGACCGACGTCCTCGGGCGTGGCGAGTACCACTGGGTGTTCGCCCTCGCCGACGGCGGGCTGTCCACCCCCGCTGTCTACGCCGAGTTCGACCGGCTGGCCGAGGGCCGGCTGCAGACCGGCCCGACGCCCGCCGACGCGGTGCTCAGCGCCCTGCGCAGCGGTTCTCCCGAGGAGCTCGGCGCCGCGCTCGTCAACGACCTGCAGCCGGCCGCGCTGCGGCTGCGTCCGTCACTGCGGCGGGTCCTGGAGAGCGGCCTCGAGCTCGGGGCGATCGGCGCGATCGTGAGTGGCTCCGGGCCGACCTGCGCCTTCCTCGCGCGGGACGCCGCCGCCAGCGTGTCGCTCGCGGCGAGCCTCGCCGGCATGGGGGTCGCCCGGGCGGTCCGGCGGGCGCAGGGGCCGGTGGCGGGCGCCCAGCTGCTTCCCCCGTCGTCCGCCTCGGCGTGACGGTGACCCGCGTGCCGGTGACAGGTGTGCCAGTGACCGGCGTGACTGTGACAGGCGTGACTGTGACAGGCGTGGCGATGGCGCGGAGGCCGGCGTGAGCGCTGTCGTCGTCTCGCTGGAGACGGTTTCCGCCGCGCACGGCACGCGGGTCCTGCTCGACGGGGTGAGCCTCGGGCTCGGTACCGGGGAGCGGATCGGTGTGGTCGGCCGCAACGGGGCCGGGAAGTCCACCCTGCTGCGCATCCTCTCCGGCGAGGCACAGCCGGACTCCGGCCGGGTCGTGCACGCCGGTGGCACCCGGATCGGCGCACTGTCCCAGACCGACGCGCTGCCCGCCGGCACCGTCCGTTCGGCGGTCGTCGGCGACGTGGCCGACCACGTGTGGGCGGCCGACCCCCGGCAGCGGGCGGTGCTCACCGGCCTCGGGCTGCTCGACCGGCTCGATGAGGGCACCGCCACGATGTCCGGCGGTGAACGGCGGCGGGTCGCGCTGGCCCGCCTGCTCGTCCAGGAGCTCGACCTGCTCATCCTGGACGAGCCGACCAACCATCTCGACGTCGAGGGCGTCGCCTGGCTCGCGCGTCACCTCGCCTCCCGGCGGTGCGCCCTGCTCGTCGCCACCCACGACCGCTGGTTCCTCGACGAGGTCTGCGACCGCGTCTGGGAGGTCGTGGACGGGCGGGTCGACGCCTACGAAGGCGGCTACTCGGCCTACGTGCTGGCCCGGGCGGAACGCGCCCGGCGGGCCGACGCGACCGAGGCCCGGCGGCAGAACCTGCTCCGCAAGGAGCTGGCCTGGCTGCGCCGTGGCCCGCCGGCCCGGACCAGCAAGCCGCGGTTCCGCATCGAGGCCGCCAACGCGCTGATCGCCGACGAGCCACCAGCCCGCGACAGCCTCGCGCTGCGCACGTTCGCCGCTGCACGCCTGGGCAAGGACGTCTTCGACGTCGAGGACGCCACGTTGTCCGTCGGTGGCCGTGAGCTGCTGCACGACGTGACCTGGCGGCTGGGGCCCGGCGACCGGATCGGGCTGGTCGGTGTCAACGGTGCCGGCAAGACCTCGCTGCTGCGCCTGCTCACCGGCGCGTTGCGGCCGGACTCCGGGCAGGTCCGGCAGGGTGCCAGTGCGCGCGTCGCGACCCTGTCCCAGGAGGTGGCCGAGCTGCCGGGCGAGCTGCGGGCGCTGGAGGCCGTCGAGCAGGTCGCTCGGGTCCTCACGTTGGAACGCGGCCGGGAGCGGACGGCCGGGCAGATGCTCGAGCAGTTCGGCCTTCCGTCGGGCCGGCAGTGGACCCGGGTGCGTGATCTCTCCGGTGGCGAGCGGCGCCGCCTCCAGCTGCTGCGGCTGCTGATGGAGCGGCCGAACGTGCTGCTCCTGGACGAGCCCACGAACGATCTCGACACCGACACGCTGACCGCGCTCGAGGACCTGCTGGACTCCTGGTCCGGGACCCTCGTGGTCGTCAGCCACGACCGGTACTTCCTGGAGCGCACCTGCGACGTCGTGATGGCGCTGCTGGGCGACAGCCGGATCACCATGCTGCCGGGCGGGATCGAGGAGTACCTGGCCAGGCGCGCGGCGGCCGAGGCCTCGGCCGGATCCCCGGGCCAGCCGCCGAGCGCGGCCGGGGCTGGCGGCGGGAGCGCCACCGGACGGTCCACCGCCACCGACCGGTCCGCCGGGAACGGCTCCGGGGCCGCGACCGGCGCGCGGACCGGGCCCGCGGCGAGCACGCCAGCGGCTCCGGCCATGACCTCCGGCGAGCTGCGGGCGGCCCGCAAGGAGCTGTCCCGGTTGGAGCGGGCCCTGGAGAAGCTCGAGCGCCAGGAGTCGGAGCTGCACACCGCGCTGGCCGAGGCCGCCACCGATCACCGGCGCATCCTCGCCCTGAACACCGAGCTGCAGGCCGTCACAGCGCAGAAGGACTCCACCGAGGAGCAGTGGCTGACCCTGGCCTCGCGGATCGAGGGCTCCTGACCCGGCTCCTGACCCGCGAGGCGGCTGCGCCGCGCCGCCCGGCCGGCGCGGTCAGACCCGCTTGCCGGCCAGGCGCTCCGGATCAGGCCAGCGGACGTCCCAGACCAGCCGCAGGGTCTCGAGCAGCTTGATGCCGTAGAAGCTGGTGTCGACCTGCCAGGGCCGGACGCCGTGCCGGGCCGAGGTCGGCTCGGCGTGGTGCAGGTTGTGCCAGGACTCCCCCATGGACAGCAGCGCCAGCGGCCACACATTGCCGGAACGGTCCCGCGAGCGGTAGGGCCGCGAGCCCAGGACATGGCAGATGCTGTTCACCGACCAGGTGACGTGGTGCAGCAATGCCACCCGGACGAGCGAGGCCCAGAAGAAGGCCTGCACGGCCGCCTCGAACGAACCACCCCACAACCCGCCGACAAGCGGGGGCACCGCGAGGCTGACAAAGGCGCAGAGGGCGAAGGAGTGACTGATCCGAACAATCATCGGGTCGTCCAGAAGGTCTGGAGCATAGCGGCGCTGATCGGTCTGCTCAACGTCGAAAAGCCAGCCGATGTGGGAGTGCCAGAGCCCGCGGGCGAGCGCGACCGGCCCGGTGCCGTAGCGCCACGGCGAGTGCGGGTCGCCCTCGGCATCGCTGAAGGCATGATGGCGGCGGTGGTCCGCGACCCAGCGGATCACCGGGCCCTCAATAGCCATGTTGCCGGCGATCGCCAGCGCTGCCCGCACCGGCCGGGAGGTCTTGAATCCGCGGTGGGTGAAATACCGGTGGAATCCAATCGTGACACCGTGGCCGGTGATCGCGTACATCACTGCCGCCAGCACCACGTCACGCCAGGAGATCCAGCGCCCCCACAACAACGGAACGGCCGCGACAAGCGCGGCGAACGGAACCAGGATCGTGGCCAGCAGCACAACCTGTTCACCGCGTGCCCGGGCGGCCGAGCCCGGCATGGCGGTGTGGCGCTCCCCCGGCTGCTCCGGCGCAGGTAGGCCGGCACTCGCGGAGCGCTGGTCACCGTCGGCGACAGACACACCCCGAGGCCTGTTTTCAGTAGTTTTCACCGTGTCGGCAGCGGTCATCGGCTTCATCCCGTCCGTCGCGGTGGGCCGCTCACTGCCGACCCTGTAGTCGCCACGTTAGCCCGCTTGGATGACGGCCGGCCCCATTCACGGCGTCCGCCACGCAAACGGGCCGTGCAACCGGGTACGTGCCGGACCGCGGCGCGGCAGATCGCGTTCTTTACGCGAGCACTGATTCCCCGACCAGTCGGTCCTGACACCCCCCGCAATGTGATCATCACCTTGCGTCCTTAGGATGCCGCCGGGCGAGGTGTAGCCGGCCGGGCACCGGGTGAAGGCGAAGGGCGGCGGGCCACGAGGGCAATAACGGGCCGTGGCCGACCGGAGTGGCCGCGGCGACTCCGGTCGGCCACCGGGAGACACTCGAACCGCGCTGCCGCAGCCGCGGCGGCGCGTGGCCGGCGAGACCACATGCACGCACGCCCAGACCCGCGAATATTTCTTCCCATCGCCGCGGCGATGGTAGACTAGCGCCGGAACTGGCCGGCCTTTTCCCAACGGCCCCTTTCCTCACGGTCCGCCGTAGTGTAATCGGCAGCACAGGAGATTTTGGTTCTCTTAGTCCACGTTCGAGTCGTGGCGGCGGAGCACGAGGGAAGCAGGATGTTTCGGGCCCGTGGGCCACAATATCCCGCCAGGTGTATCCCTGTATTTGAATGCCTGATTTCTATATCGCATTCACACGATCCCGGTTCCGGAGATGGACCCACTCAACCCCGAGCCTTTCCATCTCACGGTCGGCGGTCAGCGGTACCGCGGGTACCAGCCGACGATGGAAAAGGTGCATTGAACCTTTTCCGCCTCACGGTCACGGTCAGCGACGCCGCAGGTCCCCTGCCGACTACGGAAAAGGTTCACTGGGTAGAGTGCTGCCCCGGTAGGCTGCCAGTCGATGCCTCACGTTCCGCGAGTGAGCCGGTGCAGGTCGACCGGTGCGGTTCGGCCGGTGCGCTTCGGCCATCGGCGAGGCAGGCCAGGCGCAGCCCGGTTCCGTCGAGATTGCGGGAGCTTCTGTGACTCAGCCACGTCCGGCCGCTGTCATCGTCCTCGCGGCGGGCGAAGGCCGGCGAATGCGTTCGAAGCTGCCCAAGGTCCTGCACCGGCTCGCCGGGCGCACCCTGCTCGAGCACGTGCTCCACGCGGCCACGCCGGTCCAGGCCGAACGCACCGTGGTCGTCGTCGGCCACGGGCGGGAGCAGGTCACGGCGATGCTCGCCGACCGCGCGCCACACGTGATCACCGCGGTGCAGGAGCACCAGGGCGGCACCGGGCACGCCGTGCGAGCCGCCCTCGGCGCACTCGGCGATCTCCCGCCGGACGCACCGGTGATCGTGCTGCCGGGTGACGTGCCGCTCCTGACCCGCGAGGCGGTCACCGGCCTCGTCGAACACCACCACGAGACGGCCGCCGCGGCGACGGTCCTGACCGCCGCGGTCGCGGACCCCACCGGGTACGGCCGGATCGTGCGCGGCCCCGGCGGCCGGGTGCGGGAGATCGTCGAGCAGCGCGACGCGGATGCGGCCACCGCGGCGATCAACGAGATCAACACCGGCGTGTACGTCTTCGACGTCGAACTGCTGCGCGGCGCGCTCAAGCGGCTCACCACCGACAACGCGCAGGGCGAGGAGTACCTCACCGACGTGGTCGGCCTGCTCGTGGCGGACAGCCAGCCCGTGGCGGCACATGTGCTCGCGGACGCGGCCGAGGCGGCCGGTGTCAACGACCGCCGGCAGCTCGGCGAGGCCGGCCTCGCCCTGCGCGATCGCATCGTCAACGCGGCGATGCTCGCCGGGACCACCGTCGTCGACCCCGCCTCCACCTGGATCGACGCCGACGTCCGGCTGGAGCCCGACACGACGCTCTGGCCGAACACCCGTCTGCGCGGGGCCACCAGGGTCGCCACCGGTGCCGAGATCGGCCCGGACTGCACCCTCATCGACACGGTGGTCGGCGCGGGCGCCCGGGTGACCAGTTCGGTGACGGAACGCGCCGAGGTGGGCCCAGACGCCGTCGTGGGCCCGTTCGCGCACCTGCGCCCCGGCACCCGGCTCGGCCGGAACGGCAAGATCGGCGCCTTCGTCGAGACCAAGGCCGCCGAGATCGGCGCCGACAGCAAGGTTCCGCACCTCGCCTACGTCGGGGACGCGGTGATCGGCGAGCGGAGCAACATCGGCTGCACCACCGTGTTCGTGAACTACGACGGCGTCGCCAAGCATCGGACGGTGATCGGCTCGGACGTCCGCATCGGCAGCGACACGATGCTGGTAGCCCCCGTCACCGTCGGCGACGGCGCCTACACCGGTGCCGGCTCCGTCATCCGGGAGGATGTCCCGCCCGGTGCGCTGGCGGTCCGGGAAGGGCGCCAGCGCACGATCGTCGACTGGGTGCTGCGCCGACGTCCCGACAGCCCCGCGGCACGCGCCGCCGAAGCCGCGAGGAGCGCCGTCCAGCGGCAACCCGGAAACGTGAGTTGAAGCACAGCGCAATCCTCACCCCCTCCATTCACTGGCATTTGCCCCGTTACGGGTCGAACGTGGGAGAGGTTTGGTCAAAGTTGTGCCGGACCAGGGTTTACGGTCGACCTCTGGGGCGCGAAGGGACCGCCTGATCCCGACGCAGCCCCCTCCAGCCCTGCGCGATGCCTGGTCGGAGGGGGTAGATCTGCCCTGACCGTGCGGCGGCGTCGCCCAGGTCCCGGCTCGCGACGAGCGCCACCCGGCCACGGGTGTGTCGCCCAGCGGCCACCGGACGGTCCCCTGAGGGCGGCCCGGCCGACATTGCTTCCCCGTCCGCCAGCGCCCCTGCCAGGCCGCCTGCCAGAGGTACGAGCCACCAGCCATGCGCCTTGAGGAGATACCGGTGGGATACCAGACCGAGAACCGTCGGAACCTGATGCTCTTCGCGGGACGTTCCCACCCCGAGCTCGCGGCGGAGGTCGCCCGAGCTCTCGATGTGGAGCCCGTGCCGACGAACGCCTACGAGTTCGCCAGCGGTGAGATCTTCGTCCGCTTCGAGGAGTCCGTCCGCGGCTGCGACGCCTTCGTGCTCCAGTGTCATGGCGCACCGGTGAACACCTGGCTGATGGAGCAGCTGATCATGGTGGACGCGCTCAAGCGCGCGAGCGCCAAACGCATCACCGTCGTCGCCCCGTTCTACCCGTACGCCCGCCAGGACAAGAAGCACCGCGGGCGCGAGCCGATCTCCGCCCGGCTGGTCGCCGACCTGTTCAAGGCCGCCGGCGCGCACCGGCTGATGTCCGTCGACCTGCACACCGCGCAGATCCAGGGCTTCTTCGACGGGCCGGTGGACCACCTCTTCGCGCTGCCGCTGCTGGCGGACTACATCGAGAACAAGCTGGACACCTCGGAGGTCACGGTCGTGGCTCCGGACTCGGGCCGGGTCCGGGTCGCCGAGCGGTGGACCGACCGGCTCGGCTGCCCGCTGGCGATCATCCACAAGCGCCGCGACCCGGACGTCCCGAACCAGGTCAAGATGTTCGACGTCGTGGGTGAGGTCGACGGGCGCACCTGCGTGATCGTCGACGACATGATCGACACCGCCGGCACGATCACAAAGGCGGCCGAGTCGCTCAAGGAGCACGGCGCGACCAACGTCATCGCGGCGGCGACCCACGGGGTGCTGTCCGGCCCCGCCGCCGACCGGCTGAAGAACTCCGAGATCAGCGAGGTCGTGCTCACCAACACCCTGCCGCTGCCGAGCGAGGCGCGCATCGACAAGATCACCGAGCTGTCGATCGCGCCGCTGATCGCCGCCGCGATCAAGGCCGTGTTCGAGGACGGATCAGTCACCGGCCTGTTCGGCGGAGACGCCTGATCTGGCGGCTTTCCCGTCGTCCCCACCTTCCGCCGCCCCGGTGCCGATCAGATGTCGGCTGCCGGGGCGGTCGGCCGCTGTCCGTAGAATCAGGCAGCATGACGCAGGATCGCCGCCGGGTGTCGCTGACCGGGATCAAACCGACCGGTGAACCCCACCTCGGCAACTACATCGGGGCGATCCGGCCCGCGCTGGAGCTCACGGCGACCTACGAGTCGATCTACTTCATCGCCGACTACCACGCCCTGACCTCGATAAAGGACAGGGCGGAGTTCGCCGCCTACACCCGGTCGGTCGCGGCCACCTGGATCACGCTCGGCCTCGACCCCGAACAGACGATCTTCTACAAGCAGTCCGACGTCCCGGAGATCTTCGAGCTCACCTGGATCCTGTCCTGCGTCACGGGCAAGGGCCTGATGAACCGGGCTCACGCCTACAAGGCCGCACGCGACCGCAACGCCGAGAGCGGCGCCGCCGACCTGGACGCCGGCGTCAACATGGGGCTGTTCAACTACCCCATCCTGATGGCCGTCGACATCCTCATCATGGGCTCCGACGTGGTCCCCGTGGGGCAGGACCAGGTCCAGCACGTCGAGTACGCGGCGGACATCGCCGGCTCGTTCAACCACCTCTTCGGCAGCGAGTACAGCCTGAAGATCCCCACGGCGCTGATCCCGGCCGGCACCGGTGCCCGGACGATGCCCGGCACCGACGGCCGCAAGATGAGCAAGTCGTACGGGAACACGATTCCGCTGTTCGCACCGCCGTCACGGCTGCGCAAGCTGGTCCGCGGGATCGTCAGCGACAGCACCCCCGTCGAGGAGCCGAAGGACCCGGACAGCTCCGCGGCCTTCCAGATCTACGAGAACTTCGCGACGCCGGACGACGTCAAGGACATGCGGGTCCGCCTCGAGCAGGGCGGCACCGGCTGGGGCGAGCTGAAGAACGCCCTGTACGAGACGCTGGAGGCCTGGCTGACCCCGCTGCGGGCCCGGTACGACGAGCTGGTCGCCCCCGGCAGCGAGCTGGACGCGATCCTCGCCGCCGGCGCGGAGAAGGCCCGCGACCGGGCCCGCCCGGTCCTGGCCGGCGCCCGCCGCGCCATCGGCGTCGACAGCTAGCGTTTCTGGTCGTCGTCGCCGCGGGCCTGCTGGGCGAGGCGGGCGAAAGCCTCGACGTCGAGCGTCTCGCCACGGGCCCCCGGGTCGACACCGGCTGCCCGGGCCAGCTGCTCGGCTCGTTGCGCGGAGCCCGCCCACGGCACCAGTGCGGTCCGCAGTGTCTTGCGCCGCTGCGCGAAGGCCGCATCCACCGCGGCGAACACCTCGGCGCGCAGGTCGGCGTCGGCGGGCGGTGCGGATCGGCGGGTGAAGGCCACCAGGCCCGAGTCGACGTTCGGCTGCGGCCAGAAGACCGGCCGGGGCACCGCGCCGGCCGGGCGCGCGTGGGCGTACCAGGCGAGTTTCACGCTCGGCACCCCGTAGATCCGCCCACCCGGTGACGCGGTGAGCCGGTCCGCGACCTCCGCCTGCACCATGACCAGGCCCCGTTGGATCGTCGGGAACCGTTCGAGCAGGCCGAGCAGCAGCGGCACCGCGACGTTGTAGGGCAGGTTCGCCGCCAGCACCGTCGGTGCGGCGAGCTCCGCGGGCAGGTCCGCGGGCCGCACCCGCAGACCGTCGGCCTCGACGACGTGCAGCCGCTGCGCGAGCGCGGCCGGCAGCCGGGCCGCAGCCGTCTCGGGCAGGGCCGCGGCGAGCAGCGGGTCCACCTCGACCGCGACCACCGCGCCGGCCTGCGCGACCAGGCCGAGCGTGAGCGAGCCGAGCCCGGGCCCGACCTCCAGTGCCACGTCATCCGGGCCGATCTCGGCCAGGCGGACAAGCCTGCGGACGGTGTTCGGGTCGACCAGGAAGTTCTGGCCGCGCTTCTTCGTCGGCCGCAGGTCCAGTGACTGCGCGAGCTCCCGGATGTCGGCCGGCGTGAGCAGCGCCTCGATCTCTACCAGGGTCCGAAGGTCCGTTCCGCGTTGGCCGCGATCGCGGCGGCGAACTCGTCCACCGCCGTGCCGCGCGTCTGCGCGAGCAGCCGCAGGGTCAGCGGGACGAGGTACGGCCCGCCCGGCCGGCCCCGCCACGGGACCGGGGTGAGGTAGGGCGCGTCCGTCTCCACCAGCAGCAGATCCTGCGGGGCGACCGTGGCGGCCTCGCGCAGCGCCTCGGCGTTCTTGAACGTGACGTTGCCCGCGAAGGACATCACATAGCCGGCGTCGGCGCAGACCTTGGCCATCTCCGCGTCGCCGGAGAAGGCGTGGAACACGACCCGCTCCGGCGCGCCTTCCTCCGCCAGGATGCGCAGTGTGTCCTCATGCGCCTCGCGATCGTGGATCATCAGTGCCCGGCCGGTGTCCTTGGCGATCGCGATGTGCCGCCGGAAGCTCTCCTGCTGGGCCGCGTGCTGCTCCGGCGGGGTGCGGTAGTAGTCCAGGCCGGTCTCCCCGACCGCGACGACGCCGTCCGCGCGGGCAAGCGCGGTGAGTGCCTCGAACGTGGCCTCGTCGACCCCGGCCGCGGCCTCGTTCGGATGGATCGCGACGGCCGCGCGCACCTCGGGATGAGCGGCCGCGATCTCAGCCTGCCACCGGCTGGTCGGCAGGTCGATGCCGACGGTGACCATCCGGGTGATGCCGACCGCGAGTGCCGCGGCGATGGCCTCGTCGACCGACGCGTCCATCAGATCGAGATGGCAGTGCGCGTCGACCGCGGGCACGGCCAGCGGCTCAGGCGGCGGCGGAGGGTCGCCGACCCGGCCGGAGTTCCTCGCCACCAGGCCGCTCCTCACCGGTCGATTCACCCGTCGAATCAGTCGTCGAATCAGTCGTCGACGCCAGGGCGGACGTCACCACCCCCGGACCAGATCTTAGAGCCTTCTCCACCGTCGACTCGGACTCGCGGCGTCCGGAGACGGTGGCCCGTGAGATGGAGAAGGCTATGCGGGCACCGCCGGCCCGGCGGTGCCCGCGGCCGTGCGATTCTGAAGGAGTGCTTGACCTCACGGGCTTTTTCCAATGACGACAACACTTCCCGTAGCGCTGGTCACGCCGCTGACCGGCCCTGACGCGGCCGGTGGCCTGGCAACGCTGCGGGGAATGACGCTCTGGGCACGTGACGAACGGCTACCACCGCCCTGGGATGAGATCGCCGTCACGGCCTACGACGCCTACCCTGACCCGGTCCGCGCGATGCGCTCGGCGGTAGCCGCCGAGCCGGCGGCGATCTTCGGCCCGGTCGGCTCCCGGGCGGCGGCGCCGGCGTTCGGCGCCACCGGCCGGCTCGTGTTCAACGCCGGCGCCGCGTCCACCCGCTTCGTCCGCCAGTCGTTCCCCCACGTGGTGAACGTCGCGGCACCGGCCTCAACCTGGCCACGCGGAGTGCTGGCGGCGATCCGCTCGGTCGACCGGCAGGCCCGCCGGGTCGCGCTGCTGGCCTCCGGCGAGATGGCCGTCGAGCTGACCTCGGTGTGCAAGGCCGCGGCACGCGCCCAGCGCTTCGAGGTCACCTCCAACGTCTTCCCCGTCGGGCGGGGCGCCACCGCCGCCCGGCCGCTGCCACCGGCGGACGTTCTCATCGTCCACGCGGGCGCCGAGGACGAGCTGGAGATCGCCAACGTCCTGCTGCGTCGCTCGTGGCGAGCCGCGGCGTTCTCCACCGCGGTGAGCGCCGAGGCGACCGCGACGCTGGGCGCGCTGCGGGAGGGCCTGCTGGCCCCGGCGAGCTGGGCCCCGGACGACATCGCCGAGGCCGGAACCGGGCCGACCGCGCGCCAGTTCTCCGCGGACTTCACCGCGCTGCATCACGTGGCTCCGACGGAGACCGCGGCCTGGGCGTACGTCGCCGGGCTCATTCTCGGCCGCTGCATCCGCCGCTGCGGCGGCGTCGGCGACACCGCGCTGCTCGCCGCCGCGCGAGGGCTGGACACGACGACCCTGCTGGGCCGTTTCCGGCTCGACGAGGCGACCGGGCTGCAGGTCGGTCACCAGGTGCCGATCGTCCAGTGGCAGTCCGGTGCGTCCTGGACGGTCTGGCCCCGGGACGCGGCCCGTGCGCCGTTCCATCATCCGCGCTGGAACGCACCACCCCCGGGTGGCCTCCCCGGCGGGCACGACACCCTGGGCGCACGGGGGGCGTCCGGCCCCACGGGCGGCACGGGCGGCACGGGCGGCGCGCCGGGGGCGGATGCGCCGGCCGGCGGGGTTCCTGAGCGGACACTGCCCCTGCCCACGCAGGGCACGCAGACCCGGCCGTTCGGCCTCGGCCGGCCGCGTCCCGGCCTGGGCACCGGTGGCTTCGACACCACGCAGCGGCCGAGCTGAGAGAGGGGCCCGGATGTCGGTACCGCCCTCCCCGTCGGCACCGCCCGGCCCGCAGGTTCCGCCCGGCCCGCAGGTTCCGCCCCAGGGCCAGGCCGCCGAGGGCGCGGTTGCTCCCGGCCGGTCCGCCTCGGACCAGTCCGCCCCGGGCCGCTCCGCTCCGGGCCGGGCTCGCGGGCGGCGTCGCGCCGCCACGATCGTCACGCTCGGGGTCGTCAGTCTGCTGTTCCTCGGCTCGACGGTCCGGCTGTTCGTCCTCCCCCGTCGCGACGATCCAGCCTCGGTCGATGCCATCGTCATGTTCGCCGGCAGCCCTGGCCGGTTCGAGCACGCGGTCAGCCTGGCCCGGGCCGGGTACGCGCCCACCCTCGCCGTCTCGGTGCCCACCGCGGAGGACCCCTGCCCGCCGCCGATCCCGAACGTCGAGGTCATCTGCTTCGCGCCGGATCCGCTCACCACCCAGGGCGAATCCCGCTGGACGGCCGACGCGGCCGCCCGGTACGGCTGGCGGTCGATCATCGTGGTCACCTCGACGACCCAGGTGACCCGGGCACGGCTGCGGCTCGAGCGCTGCTATCCCGGGCAGATCCTCATGAGCCCGGTGCCGCCGCCCCGCCTGATGTGGCCGTACATGATCGCCTACGAGTGGGCCGCGATGGTCAAGGCGCTGGTTCTGCAGCGCGACTGCTGACGCCGGGCGCGCCGGCCCGCCCGCGCTGCCGGATGCCCTCAGCAGTCGCGCTGCCAGACGACGGCCTTGACAGTCGCCGCCACCTGGTAGGCGAACAGGTACGGCCAGTCACGCAGCGGGGTCTCGACGACGTCCACGAGCACCTCGCCGTCGTAGCAGCGGCCGATGCGCAGCCGGGCCCGGCTGTCCTGGGAACGGTCGGTGACGAACAGGATCGAGTTCCAGCCGCGCTCCCGCGCCAGCCGGCCGGCTTCCTGGGCCTCACCCTGGGTCGTCCTGGGGTCGGGCCAGAAGCAGATGATCTCCAGCTCGCGCCCGATCCGAGCCGTGTCCGGGCACCGATTGGTACCCGGCAGGGAGATGACGACAACCGGAGCGATTCCCGAACGCGCGAGTTCGATCGTCTTGTCCAGGCGCTTCCCGGGGCCCCCGAGCATGAAGATCGCGTCCACCGGGCGGGGGTCGTCGATCTTCGGGAACACGATCATCCGCACCGTCGTCAGGACGAACAGGAGCGCGACACCGAGAACCCCGTAGCGAATCGCCAGCCGCCGCCGCGATCTTCGCTGCTGCTGTGCGTCCACGATCACCACCGTGACGTTAGACGCCACCCGGGGCGCCCGAGCCAGGGCGCGGAGTGCTCTCTTTCACGTCCGCCGACTGTTGCCACGCGCCGCTGCCGAACCCCCACGATCCGGGACGACGCCAGCGGCGCCGCTGCCCGCGCCACCGTCGGCCCAAGCCACGCCGCCGCCCGCGCCGTCAGCGCTCGGCCGCGCCGTCAGCCGCGGAAGGCCGGGGACCACGCCTTGGCCACCAGGATGCGGGGCTTGCCGGAGCCGTCGGCCGGCTCGACCCAGGTGTCGGTGATCGCGGCGTCGGCACCGTCCCGCGGAAGGCCATAGGCGATGGTCTCGTTGTCGTACCAGGCGATCTGGTCGTCCACCGACCGGGTGTCGCTCAGGTGCGTCCGGAGCATCGTCCGCAGATCCAGCACGGTCGCGACCCAGCGGACCGGCCCGTCACCGGCGACCCGTTCCTTGAAGGCCACCCGGGTGCCATCGGGCGACAGGGAGGGGCACTCCACGTTGGTGGTCAGGGTGTGCACCTCGCGGGCCCGCAACGACCCCCGCACCAGGTAGGTCGTCCCCTCCGTGGACAGCGTGGCGTAGAACGTGTCGTCGTCCGCGGCGAAGGTCACTCCCCAGAAGTTCTGGTCCACCGGGTTGATGCGCCTGTCATCCCGGTAGATCGCGAACTGCTCGAGGTTGCCCAGTTCCTTGCGGTTCACCACGTCGTACAGCGTTGTGGCGGTGGAGAAGGCGGGGCCCGCGTACGAGTGGCCGGTCTCGAACACGGTGACCGCGGCCAGTCGCGCGTCCGCCGACAGCCGGGCCCGGCTGGGCACGCCGGTCAGCCGGAAGGAGTGGAGCACGTGGAAGTCGGCGTCGAACAGGAACGCCTGGTAGGTCGTGACGAAGCCCCGGTCCGAGCTCAGGCACAGGCCGATCTCATCGCGGACGTCGACGCGGTCGCAGGACAGCCGGGTCACGGCCGGCACCCCGCCGGGATCGTCCAGCGGAACCATCGACACCAGGCCGTAGGTACTGTCGCGCGCGGTGGACCGGAAGATCACGCGGGGATCACCGCGCAGGGTGGACGGATCAAGCTCCGCGGCCGGGTTGCGCACCGCCTCCGCTCGGTCCGCCTTGAGATCGGCGTCCCGGCGCAGCACATGGACGATGTAGCCGGTGCCCACCAGCAGGCAGCCGATCAGGATGATCAGGAACGCCGCGACGGCCCCACGCGACCGCGACGACGGTGCGTCCGGCGCGTCAGACCCGTCGGACGCATCAGACACGTCCGATGCGTCCGGCCGGTCCGACGGGCCCGGTGCGTCCGACGGGTCGGCGCCGACCACCCCTGCGGCCTCCTTCTCACCCACGGCCTTCTCACCCACGGTGACCTCGCTCCTTCACCCGGTTCTTACTCTCGCAGGCCCGGCCGTGCGCCGGCCCCCACCCGCACCACGCAACGCCACGACGGCCAGCACGATCGCGATCAGGCCCGCCAGCACCGCCCAGCGAAAGGCCACGTCCGGCCCACGCCACGTCCACAACGCACCGAAGGCGACGGAGCCCGCGAGCTGGGCGAGCGCGACCCCGGTCTGGACGAGCGCGAGCCCGCCGGTGCGAAGCTCCGCGGGGACCAGTGCACTCGCCGCCGCGGCGAGGACACCGTCGGTCGCCGCGTAGTAGGCGCCCATCATGACCAGCACCGCGATCAGCCCGAGCATCCCCGGCTGGGCGAAACAGAGCACAAGATAGACACCGCTGAGCGCGAGGTAGCCACCGACGAAGACCCTGCCGCGGCCCACGGCGTCGGCCAGCAGTCCCAGGGGAAGCGCCAGGACCAGGTAGACGCAGTAGACCCCGGCGGCCAGCAGCGGGAAGTAGGCCATGGCGAAATCGAGCCGCTGCTCCAGCCGAAGGTAGACGAACCCGTCGCCGATCGTGCACAGCGCCAGCCCGACTCCGACACAGGCCAGCCGCCGGTAGCCCGGGGCCCGCAGCAGCCCGAACGTCGCACCGGCCGACGGCGGCCGGCCGGCACCCGGCCCGGCGCTGCCCGGTCCGGCGCTGCCCGGCCGGGCCGGGTGGGCGGACGGCGGGCGGACGAGCAGCACGATCACGGCGACGCCGACCAGCCCGATGCACGCGCTCAGCACGAACACCAGGTCATAGGAACCCGGAGACACCGCGAGCAACGCGAACGCGACGAACGGCCCGAGCATCGCACCGACGGTGTCCATCGCGCGGTGCAGGCCGAAGGCGAACCCCAGTCTGGAGGCGGGGGCCGACAGCGACAGCATCGCGTCGCGGGGAGCGGTGCGCAGGCCCTTGCCGATCTGGTCCGCGGCCAACGCGCCGGACAGCGTCCCCGGGCTCACCCCGCCCGCCGCCAGGACGACCTTCGCGGCGGCCGACATCGCGTAGCCGGTCGCGGCGACGTCGCGGTGCCGGTGGAACCGGTCGGAGACGAAACCGCTGACCAGCCGGCTGACCGCACTGGCTCCCTGGTAAAGACCGTTGGCGAGGCCGTACTGAAACGGAGTGAAGCCCAGTCGCTCGACAAGGTAGAGCGGAAGAACGGCGGTGACCATCTCCGTGGACAGGTCGGTGAGAAGGCTGGTCAGCCCCAGGAGCACGACCGTCGGGCCGACTCCGCGCAGCCGGCCACGCCGCGCGGCGGGGGGTTCGCCATCCGTAGCCGGGTTGCGGACCGCAGGGGCGCCGCCGGGCTCCTCGTCGGCATCGGCGGCGGCATCGTCGGCGTCCTTGCCTACCGGCGACGGCGAAACCGTGTACACAATGCTGCCCCCCTGCCCGGTACACAGCTCGCTCCGACGAGCGCCCGGGCCACCCATTGCCACGCCGCCGGACACCCGCGCCAAGCCGGGCCGCCGCGCCACCATGGGGAGAAACGGATTGACCGGGTCAGGATTCCGTCCCCATCACGATCTTCGTGGACGAATGCTACAGTACCCCGGGATGGGGGGATGCCACATGGGGGGATGTGCAACGAGGCGCGGTGCCCTTCTGCGCCGCCGGCCGGTCGCGCATGGAAATGATTTTGCGCGGCGCGGCGAGACCTGACGGGAGACCGTGGCCCACAACAGACCATTGGTCACCCTTTTTTAGATAGTTTCCATGCGAAACCGCATGTTTTCCACTCCCGTCCGTGAATGCTGTGGTGCCCACATGAGCGGTGAGCCTTTTTCGCCGTCGGCTTCGGACCTGCGCCGTGGCTGGCGGTGCACCCGTGAGACGGAAAAGGCTCAGTGACACCTGAATCCACGTGAAGGAGATTTTCTGTGCAACCGTTAGGGGTTGCCGTGATCGGCGCCGGCTACTGGGGCCCGAATCTGGTTCGCAACTTCGCGAGCTCGGGATCATGGCGTCTGCGCTGGGTCTGTGACTTCGACACCGATCGGGCCCGGGCGGTGGCCGGGCACCTCGGCGACGTGCGGGTGACCGCGGATCTCGGCGAGGTGCTGTCCGATCCGGAGGTCGCCGCGGTCGCCATCGCGACGCCGGCGGCCAGCCACACGGAGCTGACTCTCGCCGCCATTGACGCCGGGCGCCATGTCCTGGTCGAAAAGCCATTGGCGGCGACCGCCGCGGACGGCGCGAAACTCGTCGCGGCCGCACAGGCCGCCGGGGTCGTGCTGATGTGCGACCACACGTACTGCTACACGCCGTCGGTCATGAGGATTAGAGAGCTCACCCACAGCGGCGAGATCGGCGACATCCAGTACATCGACTCGGTGCGCATCAATCTCGGGCTCATTCAGCCGGACGTCGACGTGTTCTGGGATCTCGCCCCGCACGACCTGTCCATCCTCGACTTCGTACTGCCGGCGGAATTCGCGCCGCTGTCCGTGACGGCCCTCGGCGCGGATCCCGTGAACGCCGGCCGCAGCTGCGTCGGGTATCTCACGATGCCCCTGCGAGGGGGCGGGATCGCGCACATCCACGTCAACTGGCTGAGCCCCACTAAGATCCGGAAAACCGTGGTCGGTGGCTCCCGCAAGATGATCGTGTGGGATGACCTGGAGCCGTCCCAGCGGCTCAGCATCTACGACAAGGGCGTCGAGATCAGCGAACGCCCGCTGGATGACCGGGCCCGCCGGCTCGTCTCCTACCGGGTCGGCGACATGGTGGCCCCCGCCCTCGCCGAGACGGAGGCGCTGCGCGGTGTGGTCACCGAGTTCGCCGACGCGATCCGCGAGGGGCGCCCGGCGCGAACCGACGGCTCCTCGGGGCTCCGGGTCCTGAGAATGCTCGAAGCCGCCGCCGAAAGTGCCGCAAAGGGCGGCCAGACGGTCCCGCTGCCAACCGAAGGGAAAGGTCTCCCCGCATGACCGAGATCGCCGGTCGTCGTGTTCTCATCACCGGCGGCGCCGGTCTCATCGGGTCACACATCACCGACCAGCTGATTCCGCACGAGCCCGCCGAGATTGTCCTCCTCGACAACTTCACCCGCGGCCGGCACGAGAACATCGCCGCCGCGCTGGAATCGGGCCTGGTCACCGTCATCGAAGGTGATGTGCGCGACGCCGACACCGTCGCCAAGGCCATGGCGGGGGTTGACCTCCTCTTTCACCAGGCCGCGATTCGCATCACCCAGTGCGCCCAGGAACCGCGGCTGGCCTACGACGTCCTCGCCACCGGAACCTTCAACGTCCTGGAGGCCGCGGTCGAGGCGGGTGTGAGCCGGGTGGTGGCTGCTTCCTCGGCGTCCATCTACGGGCTGGCCGAGCAGTTCCCCACCGCGGAGAACCACCACCCGTACGACAACCGCACCATCTACGGGGCGGCGAAGCTGTTCAACGAGTCCCTGCTGCGCAGCTTCAACGACATGTTCGGCCTCGACTACGTGGTCCTGCGCTATTTCAACGTCTACGGGCAGCGCATGGACGCCCACGGCGCCTACACCGAGGTCCTGATCCGCTGGATGGAGCGCATCGAGCGCGGTGAACGGCCACTGATCTTCGGTGACGGCAGCCAGACGATGGACTTCGTCCACGCGGTCGACATCGCCCGGGCCAACGTCGCCGCCGCCCGCTCCGACGTGTCGGACCAGGTGTACAACATCGCGAGCGGGCAGGAGACGAGCCTGCTGGAGCTCGCGCGCGCGCTCTGCGAGGCGATGGGCAGGAGCGACCTCGAGCCCGAGTTCGGGCCGGAGCGCAAGACCAACCCGGTGCCCCGTCGCCTCGCCGACATCTCCCGGGCCCGGGACGACCTCGGCTTCGTCGCCTCCATCGGTCTGCAGGACGGCCTGCGTGAGCTGGTGAGCTGGTGGCGCGGGCTCGGCACCACCACCAGCGCCACCGCAGCGTCGGCAGACAGCACCGCCGCCGCGGGCTCCGCCCGATGAGCCCGGATTCGGCGGCAGCGACCGCCGCCGCGCCCGCGGCGCCCGCCATGCTCCCGGTCATGCGGCCGTGGCTGGGTGAGGAGGAGGCCGAGGCCGCCGCGGCCGCGGTCCGGTCGGGCTGGGTGGCCCAGGGCCCGCGCGTCGCGGAGTTCGAGCGGGCGCTGGCGGCGCGTCTCGGCGCCGCCGAGGCCGTCGTCGTCTCCAGCTGCACCACCGCCCTTCACCTGGCGATGGTGCTCACGGGTGTCGGGCCCGGCGACGACGTCGTCGTGCCGTCGCTGTCGTTCATCGCCACGGCCAACGCGGTCCGCTACGTGGGAGCCCGTCCGGTCTTCGCCGACGTGGATCCCGTCACGCAGAACGTCACGGCGGCGACGGTCGAGGCGGCGCTGACCCCCGCGACCCGCGCGGTGATCGCCGTCGACCAGGGCGGCATGCCCCTGGACGTCGAACCGATCCGCGACCTGTGCCTGCGCCGTGGTCTCGAGCTCGTGCAGGACTCGGCGTGTGCGATCGGCTCGACATACCGGGGCCGGCCCGTCGGCGGCGACGCAGCGCTCGCCGCCTACTCCTTCCACCCCCGCAAGCTGCTCACGACCGGGGAGGGCGGCGCGCTGGTCACCGACCGTCCGGAATGGGCGGCACGGGCACGGCGGCTGCGCGAGCACGGCATGACCGTGAGCGCCGCGGACCGGCACAGCAGCAGCCGCATCGTGATCGAGGACTACGCCGAGACCGGCTACAACTACCGGATGACCGACGTCCAGGCCGCGATCGGGCTCGTGCAGCTGCGCCGCCTGGACGAGCTGATCGCACGGCGCCGCGAGCTGGCCGCCGACTACCAGCAGGCCCTCGCCGACGTGCCCGGCCTTCGGGTGTGCGCGGACCCGGCCTACGGGACGGCCAACTACCAGTCCTTCTGGGTCGAGCTGGCCGACGGCTTCCCCGGCACCCGCAACGGGCTGCTCGAGCATCTGCTGCGGGACGGAATCTCGGCCCGGCGGGGCATCATGGCCGCGCACCGGGAGCCGGCCTACGCCCAGCAGGGTGAGGTCGACCTTCCCGTGACGGAGCGGCTCACCGACCGGACGGTCATCCTGCCGCTCTTCCACGAGATGACCCAGGACGACGTGGCGAGGGTGGTGGCGTCCCTGCGCGCGGCGGCACACGGCTCCGCCGCCAGCCCGAGCAACGGCCAGGGCGATGACTGAAGCGACTGCGGCAACCGGCCGGGCGGCCATGACCGCCCGGACGACCCGGACGGTTGGAAGGACGGCAGCCAGATGACCACGGTCGACAGAATTCCCTTCGTGGACCTCGCGGCCGCGCACCACGCGGTCGCGGACGAGGTCGCGGCGGGCTTCGCCCAGGTGCTCGCCACCACCTCCTTCATCGGCGGCGCCCCGGTCACCGAGTTCGAGCGGGAGTTCGCCGCCTTCAGCGGTCGCCAGCACTGTGTAGGGGTCGGCAACGGCACCGACGCGATCGAGCTCGCGCTGCGCGCCCTCGGCGTCGGCACGCGGCCCGACGACGAGGTGATCCTGCCCGCGAACTCCTTCATCGCCACCGCTGAGGCGGTCTCGCGCGCCGGTGCCCGGCCGGTCCTGGTCGACGCCGACGAGACCTACCAGCTGGTGGACCCGGCCCGGGTCGCCGAAGCCATCACCGCCCGTACCCGCGCCGTGATCCCCGTCCACCTGTTCGGGCAGCTGGCCGCGCTGGAGCAGGTCCAGGAGGTCATCGGCGGGCGGGAGATCGCGATCGTCGAGGACGCGGCCCAGGCCCAGGGCGCGACCCGCAACGGCGCCGGCATCGGCTCCGCCGGGCCGGCCGCGACCAGCTTCTACCCGGGCAAGAACCTCGGTGCCTACGGTGACGCCGGCGCGGCTCTCACCGACGACGCCGACCTCGCCACGACCATGCGGGCGATCTCCTGCCACGGCAGCCTGACCAAGTACGAGCACACCCACCTGGGCTTCAACTCGCGCCTGGACACCCTGCAGGCCGTGGTCCTGCGGGCCAAGCTCCGCCGGCTCGCGGCGGCGAACGAGGCACGCCGCACCGCGGCGGCCCGCTACGACCTGCTGCTCTCGGACGCGGAGAAGTCCCTCGGCATCGACCTCGGCCGGCCGCAGGTCGCGCCGGGAAACGTGCACGTCTGGCACCTGTACGTCATCCGGGTGCCGGAACGCGACCGCGTACTGGGCCGGCTGCAGGCCGCCGGGATCGGCGCCGGCGTCCACTACCCGCAGCCGATCCACCGCACCGTGCCCTTCGCCGACCATGCTCCCCGGCCGTGCCCGGTCACGGATCTGCTTGCGGGGCAGATCCTCTCCCTGCCGATCTATCCTGAGATCACTGACGCCCAGCAGCAGCGCGTCGTGGAAACCCTGATGAAGGCGTTGGTCGACAATGACAGCTGACGTGGCGGTTCACGGCGCGGTTGACGGTGTGGTTGACGGCGCGGCAACCACCGCCGGCGGGGTGCGGGCACCGTTCGTCCACCCGGCGGCGCTGTGCGAGAGCGACCAGGTCGGGCCCGGCACCCGGGTGTGGGCGTTCGCGCACGTCCTGCCGGGAGCGGTGATCGGCGCCGACTGCAACATCTGCGACCACGCGTTCGTCGAGTCCGAGGTGCGCCTCGGGGACCGGGTGACGGTCAAGAACAACGTGGCGCTGTTCAACGGCCTGACCGTCGAGAACGACGTCTTCCTCGGCCCGAACGCGGTCTTCACCAACGACTACAACCCGCGTGCCGCCGTCAAGAAGACCAGCGACGACCTGCTCCCCACCGTCATCCGATCCGGGGCCACGATCGGGGCGAACGCCACCATCGTCTGCGGCGTCACCATCGGCGAGAACGCCTTCGTCGGCGCCGGCACCGTGGTGATCCGGGACGTCCCTCCGGGTGCCATGGTCGTCGGCAACCCGGCCCGGCACATCGGCTGGATGTGTGCCTGCGGCGAGCGCCTGGGCGACGACCTGGCCTGCTCCTGCGGCACCCGCCACCGCATGGACTCCGCCAGCGGCGGCGTCGTCACGGATCATGCCTGATCCGTCCGACGAGAACAGCACGTCGGGTCCGCCGTCACCCCGCGGCCGTCGGCCTTCCGCGGAAGATCAGGAAAGAACAGTCACCCTCGCCTGGGATCCGGCCCAGCTCGACACCGCGGCGGGCCGGGATCCGGCGGAGGAGGACATCGAACGCACCGTCCTGGTGACCCGACCGGGACTCCCTCCCAACCGGGAGCCACCGCAGGAGGACATCGAACGCACCGTCCTGGTGACCCGACCGGCGCTGCCTGCCGACCGGGAGCCACCGGAAGAGGACATCGAACGCACCGTCCTGGTGATCCGCCAGCCAGCGACGTCCGGGCCGAGCACCGGCCCGGACGCACTGCTGCCGGTGGGTCCCGGGGAACCCGCGGCGCATGGGCGCGGGAGGGACGCGTTGGTCCGGCAGGACGCCGAACCAACGATGATGATCAATAATTTCGCTTCCCACCAGCGGTCGAGCACGGGCGCACTCGCCCTGCGGCCGGCGGATCTCGGCCCCGTCGTCAACCGGCGCCGGGCCGCCGAGACCCCGGACGACGAGCTGAGCAGCAAGGTCCGCAAGGGCCTGGGCTGGAGCTTCCTCAACAACGTCATCTCCCGGGCCGGCGTGCTGATCATCGGGATCGCGCTGGCCCGGATGCTGGTACCCGAGCAGTTCGGCATCTTCACGATCGCGCTGACCTCGATGCAGCTGCTGATGAGCCTCAACGACGCCGGGATGACCACCGCCCTGATCCGCTGGGAAGGTGACATCCGCGAGGTCGAGCGCACCGGCGTCACCCTGATCATGGCTTTCAGTACCGGCCTCTACACGGTCTTCTTCGTGAGCGCGCCCCTGGTCGCCAAGCTGGCGAACATTCCCGACGCGTCCTGGGTGCTGCGCGCCCTCGCGCTGACGATCCTCATCGACGCCACCGCGGCGGTGCCGACCGCCCTGCTGACCCGCTCGTACTCCCAGGGGCGGCGCACCATCGCCGACACCGCGAACCTGCTCGCCTGGGCCGGGCTGTCCATCGGGCTCGTCGCGAGCGGGATGGGCGTCTGGGCGCTGGTGATCGGGCGGCTGAGCGGCAACCTGCTCGGCGCCGCCATGATCTTCGCGCTCGCGCCACGCCGGCCGCTCCCGGGCTTCCGCCGTGACATGGCCAGGCGGCTGGCGGCCGACGGCGTACCGCTGAGCGGCTCGGCCATCCTGACCGTCTGCATGCTGAACGTCGACTTCACGATCACCGCCCGGATCCTGGGCCCGGTGGCGCTCGGCTTCTACTCGCAGGCCTTCAACCTCTCGAGCTGGCCGGTCAACATGTTCTCGTTCGCCGTCCGGCGGGTCAGCCTGGTCGGGTTCTCCCAGCTCGTCGCCGAGCCCTCGCGGCTGCGGTACGTCTATGCCAGGTCGCTGGCGCTGCTGGTCGCCGCCACCGTTCCGGTGTGCGTCCTCCTCGTCGTGCTGGGAAAGGCGGCCATCGAGGCCGTCTACGGCGAGAAGTGGCTGCCGGCCGCGGAAGCACTGCGCCTGCTGGCACTGCTGTCCATCATCCGGGTCGCCGTCGAGATCACCGACGACCTGCTGGTCGCCGTCGGCAAGGCCCGGACGATGGTGCGGCTCCAGGTGATCTGGCTGGTCGCCCTGGTACCCGCGCTGTCGGTCGGTGCCCATCTGGACGGCGTGCGCGGGGTCGCCATCGGGCACCTCGGGGTCGCCGTGGTGATCGTGGTGCCGGTTTTCGCCCTGGCGCTGCGCGGGCTCGGCTTCCGCCTGTCGAAGGTCGCCGGGCTCCTGGTCAGACCGGTGCTCGGGGGCATCGCCTTCGCGGTCGTCGCCCAGCTCGGCCCGCTGGTGACGACGGTACCGGCGCTGCAGGTCCTGATCGGCGGGACCGCGGGGGCCTTGGCCTACCTGGCCATCGTCGCCCCGATGCGCGGGATGATCCGGCAGGCCTCCGGCGGCTCCGCCGCGGGCGACTCCCACAAGTCCTGGTGAGCCGTCCGCGGACCGGCCGGTGCTCCGCTTAGCGCGGGCCGCCGGCCGAGGCGCCGCCAGCCGGGGTGGAGCCAGCCGGGGTGGAGCGGTCCTGGGTGCCCCGGGCCACCGCCACGTCCGCCCAGTTCGACGGCGCGGGGCCGCCACGGAGCCGGCTGCGTACCGAGGGCGGTATCACCCGGCTGGCGGTGGCCCGCGGCGCGATCGCGGCCAGATCCCGCAGGATGTCCAGCCGGGCCGGGGGCCGGCTCACCGCCTCGCGCAGGAATCCGTCCAGATTGCGCCCGCCGACCTCCAGCGAGTAGCGACGCAGGACGAGATCGCGGGCCCAGCCGCCGAGGCGCGCGCGCAGCTCGGCGTCGACCAGCAGGGTCTCCAGCTGCCCGGCGAGGTCGGACGGGGTGCCGTCGCCGACGCCGTAGTAGCCCCGCCAGAACAGCGGAGTCACGGTGTCCTCGCTGACCACGGTGGAGAATCCGCGCTCCCCCGTGAGCAGGACCGGCTTGCCGAAGGCCAGGCCTCGCAGCGCGGAGCCGCCCATGCCGAGCACGATGTCGGCGGCGGCGTAGGCACCACGCGGATCGAGCATCGGGCCCGGCACGGTGACGACCTCACGGCCCGCCGCCTCGTTCACGACGGCCGCACGGCGCCGCAGGTCATCCTCGGCGGTGCCCGAGCCAACGACGAGGAAGCGCACCGGGTACCGGGCCGCCAGCTCGCCGACGGCCTCGATGCCCCGGATCAGCCCTTCCAGCTTCAGCCAGCCGACCAGCCGGGAAACGGCGACGACGAGCAGTTCGTCGGCTCCGACACCGTGCTCCTTGCGGACGACGGTGCCGTCCACCGCGTCCGGGTCGTCCCGGCCGGTGTCCACCGGTGGCTCCAGCAGCAGCAGCCGGCGGTGCCCCAGGGAGCGGGCCACGTCGACCGTCTCCTCGGTCCCGAACGTCATCGGCACCGACTTCGGCAGGTGCGCGGACACCGAGAGGTTGTTCATGTCGCTGCCGGCGAAGGGCACCCCCAGCGGCCCCAGCGCCCCCATCGAACCCAGCGCCAGCAGCGCGTTGACGCACTGCGGCCAGTCCCACGCGTGGACGACGTCGGGCCGCTGCTCCCGGACCACCCGGGCCAGCGCCGCGATCATCCGGGCCGATGGGGCCCCGAAGGCCGCGGGGGCCGGCAGCAGGCGGATCTTCCGTTCGTGCAGCAGTGCCGCCGCCGGCCCAGGAGTTCCGAAGAAGACCACCTCGTGGCCATGGGCGTCACGCAGCTGGGTGGCCAGGTCGATGGCGTTGGTCTGACTTCCGCCGATCTCCAGGTGGTGAGGGTAGACCAGGATCTTCACAGTGCTCTCCGCTCGGGTCAGGTCAGGAGCGGCACTAGGACAGGCTGGTGGTGAACACGACGTCAACCCAGTAGTTGCTCTTGCCCCCGTTACCGGTCGGGAAGCTCGAAGCGCCGTACTTGTACACGCCGTTGGGTCCGTCGACGCCGTTACCGAGCGCGCGTACGGGCGCCCTGGTCGTCGTCGAGTCGAGGTAGTTCGACGTGTAGGAGTACCGGCCCGCCGAGGAGTTGTACGACGCGACGTAGGTGGTGCCCGCCGTCACCTGTATCGGGGTGCTGAGCGATACCTGCTGCCAGCCCGAGGCCGACTCGTTCGAGAAGGTCGCGGTCGCAAGAAGGTTACCGCTTGCATCCCACAGGTGACCGATGTGGGTACCTGTGTTGGCCGCGCCCTTGTAGAAGCGCAAACCAGTGATGTAGCCGTTCTGGTCCGCGCGGAACTTGACACCCACCTCGACGGCGGCGGTGTCAGAGGCGGCCGCGACCGCCGGGGTTGCCGTCGCGGGGAAGATCGAGCAGGGGCAGGTCACAACCGGGGTGAACTGCCACGAGTTCGCCGCCATCGTGTTGCCGGCCAGGTCCTTGGCCGAGACCGTCACCGTGTGCAGTTGCCCCGAGTACACCGCCCCGCTGGGCACCAGCGTCGCGGTCGAGGTCTCCCAGTTGTAGCTGACGTTCCCGGCCACCGTGTTGTTCGCCGCGTCCTTCAACGTCAGGCCGATCGTCGACGGGTTGACGGGCTCGTTGAAGGTGACGGTGATCGGAGCCGACGCGTCGCTCGTCGCGCCGGGCGCCGGGTTGCGGTTCGTGATCTGCGGCGCGGTGGTGTCCGGTGACCCGCTCAGGACGAAGACCGCGTCCACCCAGTAGTTGGCGCTCAGGTAGGTGTTGGTCGGGAACGCCGTGCCGCCGTAGGCGTAGACACCGTTGGGGCCGTCGGCCCCGTTGGCCATCACCACCATCGGCGAGGCGCTCACCGGCGGGTTGGTGAAGTAGTTGGCCGTGGCCGCGTAGTAGCCGGTGTTGGAGTGGTACGAGACGACGTACGTCGTGCCCGGCGTGACC
Source organism: Frankia sp. R43 (assembly GCF_001306465.1). Classification (NCBI taxonomy): domain Bacteria; kingdom Bacillati; phylum Actinomycetota; class Actinomycetes; order Frankiales; family Frankiaceae; genus Frankia; species Frankia sp. R43. Next base: position 1,983,119 of record NZ_LFCW01000001.1, read on the forward strand.
GCCACCGGGGAGGCGAAGGTGACGGTCTGCCAGCCGGACGCGGTCTCGCCCGTGAAGACCGCGGTAGCCAGCCGGGTGCCCGTCGCCGACCAGAGGCTGCCCAGGTGGGTGCCGGTGTTGCCGGTGGACTTGTAGAACCGGACGCCGCTGATGTAGCCGGGCTGGTCGACCCGGAACTTCATGCCGACCTCGATGGCCTGCGAGTCACCCGCGATCTGGGCCGGAGTGGTGGAACCGAACATGGTGCAGGGGCAGGACGGCGGAGCCATCGTGAAGCTCCACGTCTGCGGCCCGTCCAGCGGGTTGTCGAACAGGTCCTTCGCGCCCGAGACCGTCGCCGTGTAGCTGGCACTGGTGACGAGCGACGCGGTCGGGGTGAACTTCGCGGTCTGGGTCGGCGCGTCGTAGCTGACGGTGCCCGCGACGGTGTTGTTGGCGGCATCCTTCACCACCATCGAGATGGTGCTCGGCTGCACGGCCTCGCTGAACGTCGCGGTGATCGGCGTGCCCGCTGCGACGTTCGTCGCACCGGGCGCCGGGGTCACACCGGCCACCACGGGCGGCACCGAGTCGCTCGGGGCGGTGGTGTCGAAGACGACGTCCACCCAGTAGTTCGCCGCCTGGGCGGTGTTCGTGGGCAGGCCGCTCGCACCGTACTTGTAGACACCGTTACCGCCGGCGTCGGTGTTCGACAGCGCCCGGATCGGGGCGGTGCCGGCACCGGCCGTCGCGAAGGCGCCGGTGGTGTACGCGTAGTGCCCGACCGGTGCGTAGTAGGAGGCCGTGTAGGTCGTTCCGCTCGTCACGGCGATCGGCGGCCAGATCGAGGCCTGCTGCCAGCCGGTCGCCGACTCGCCGGTGAAGGTCACCGAGGCCAGCTTGTTGCCGGCCGCGTCCCACAGCGACCCGACGTGGGTGCCCGTGTTGCCGGCTCCCTTGAAGAAGCGCAGCCCGTAGATCCAGCCGTCGCTCGTCGCCTGGAACTTCACCCCGAGCTCGATCGCGGACTGCTCAGGGCTCGCCTGCACCGCCGGTGTGGCGGAGGCGTCCCAGATGGTGCAGGGGCAGGTGCGTGGGCCGGCCGTGGTGAACGACCACGACACCGGGTTCATGACGTTGCCCGCGGCATCGGCGGCACCGGACAGCACCGCGGTATAGGTGCTGCCGCTGGCCAGGGTCGCGTTCGGGGTGAGGGTGAGCTTGCGCTCCTGCGCGTTGAAGGCGACCGTCGACGGGACCACGACGTTGGCCGCGTCCCGGAGCACGAACGAGGCGCTCCCGCTGGTGATGTCCTCCGAGATCGTGGCGGTCACGGTGGTGGCCGGGTCCACGTTCGTGGCGGCGGACGCCGGAGTGCGCGCCGTCACCGACGGTGGCGTGACATCCGCCGCCGAGGCGTCGGAGAAGATCGCGTCGACCCAGTAGTTCCAGGCGGAGTTGATCTGGCCGGACACCGCGGCGACCGACTGGTTCGGGAACTGCCCCGCCGCTCCGTAGCGGTACACCCCGTTCGACGCGGTGGGACCGCCGGGCAGGGCCTTCAGCGGAACGCCCGTGGTGCCCGCGTTCGTGAAGACACCGGCATCGGCCGCGTAGTGGCCGGACGGAGCGTGATACGCGATCACATAGGTGAGGTCCTTCGACACGCCCACGGCCTGCGGGAAGAGGACCGTCTGCCAGCCGCTCGCGGTCTCGTCGGCGAAGGTGCCGCTCGCCAGCAGGGTGCCGTCGGCCGTCCACAGGGTCGCCGTGTGGGTGCCGGTGTTGCCGGCGCCCTTGTAGAAACGGGCACCGGTGATCGAGCCGTCCATGGTCGACGTGAACTTCACGCCCAGGGTGATGGCCGAGCCGTCGCTCGTCGCCGGGTTCACCGGGACGGCGTCGGTCGGGAAGATCGTGCAGGGGCAGGACACCGTGGTCGCGACCTGGGCGACCGCGCCGATGTTGCCACTGTCGTCCGAGGCGCGGACCTGGATGGCCACCGCCCCGACGCCGACGACCGTGCCGGTGTACGACCAGGACTCACGCCCCTTGGCGGGGTGCCACGTGGCACCGCCGTCCATGGACACCTCGACACCGCCGACGACACCGCCACCGGAGTCGGCCGCCGTCCCGGAGACGGTCACCGTGGCTCCGTTCGCGTGCGCGACACCGCTGGTGGGTGAGGTGATGGTGACGGTCGGCCCGGTGTGGTCCGTCGACTTGGTCGCCGCCGTCAGCCCGCTGATCAGCGTGTCGGGCTGGGCGTCCATGTCGGCGAGCACATTGACCGTGGCCTGCTGCATCCGCTGGTCGGGCGCGGTGTTGTTCGGGTTGGCCTGGTCCAGGCCCCAGGACCACTGGATGGTGCCGGCGCCGAAGACCAGCGCGCCGCTCGCGGCGCGGTACATCGTCATCGCGTGCGACGCCGACCCCGGCGAGACGACGTTGCCGTAGGCGTCCTTCACCACCGACGTCGCGTTCGCCACGTCCGAGTGGGCGACCTGGAACAGGCCGGCGGGCCGGAACCCGTTGTCGATGTCGGTGTCCCACTCGTAGGCGAGGGTGCTCGGCGCGAGAGTGGCCACCTGGCCGTCGCCGAGCTCGTCGACACCGGTGTTGCGCCAGAACCGCATCTTGCCGTCGTCCGCCGGCACCTGGATGTCGTGGTAGTCGCTCTGGACGACCCAGTACGTGCCGGTCAGCGCGTTCTCGGGCTTCCCGCCGTCCGACGTCGCGGAGAAGCGGGTGTCACGCCAGGTGCCGGTCCACTCGCTGGACGGGTCGATCTTCGCGTTGTCCCGGGATTCCTTGTAGCAGACCATCGTCCGGTACGCCTGGCCCGAACCGTCGATGCTCTGTTCCCAGCGGACCTTCCAGTAGACCTCGTTACCGGAGAAGAAGGCGAGGTTCACTCCCGCGTCGCGAGCCGCCTCGACGTTGTCCCGCTGTGCGCCCGACCAGTACTCGTCGTGCCCGGAGGAGATGAACGTCCTGTGGTTCTGCAGCAGCGCACCGGACTTGTCGGCGTCGATGCCACTCGTGTAGCTCAGGTCGTACCCGTTCGCCTCCAGGAACCGGATCATCGGGTATTCCGCGCTGAGCACCCAGTCCTGGAACTTGTTCTGCGGCGTGGCGAACGGCCGGTTGTAGCTGACCTTCTTCGCCTGGTGGCAGTCGTCGCCGAGCTCGTAGAGGCTGTACCCGCCGTAGCAGTTGTACGCCTGCCAGGTCGTGTCCGAGGCCTGCACCAGGACGTCGCTGTGGCTGGAGTCGTCCCGGACGACCCAGGTGATCTGGCCCTCGCCGCCGGTGTCCTCCCGGTGGAGGATCGCGAAGTAGATGCCGGAGACAGCGGTGGAGGGCACCGCCCAGGACGCCGACTCGGCCCAGTTGCCGCAGTCCACCAGATGGGTGGTGTTGTCGGTGTAGCAGGCCGGTTGAGCCTGCGGCAGGGCGGCGCTCGGCGTGATCGTGTCGAGCTTGCGCGCACCGTTGCCCTGGTAATAACCCATCCGGTAGATGTCGATGCGGTACGCGGAGGCGTCGGTCTTCACCTTGAAGTGAATCGTCTCGCCCTTGTTGACGCTGATCTGCGTCCCGAAGCCCTGAATTGTCGGGTCACCGGCCCCGGAAAGCTTCCACTCGGACGGCGCCGTGCCGGGCAGGCTGTTCTCACAGACAATCGGGTTCACGGGGGCGTCGCAGGGACCCGTGGTGGTGGCCTCGGCAGCCGGGAGCGTCTGGGTGCCCGGCATCACGGTGAAGCCGACCAGCGAGGCCGCCACCAGCAGGGCGAGAACCGCCACCCGACGCGGCGCCAGCCGCACCGCCGCCGCCAGGGCCATCACACCCGGCCGACGGCGCGGCGACGGACCGGTCGATCCACGGCGCCACGAACTGGCAACGCGCCGACGAGACTGCATGACGATCTCCCACTTTTCCGGGACGGGTACCGCGCCCTTGCCCCGGCCGCCGGGTCAGGTCCGGCCTAGGCGACAGATTCGGGTTGGAGCCTTGTCGGATGCGGGTGGGAGGGGTCGTCGAAGCCGTCATCCCCCGGCACGCGCACGTCGATCTCAGATCGTGGACGGTTCAGGGGAAGTCATGTAGGTGCGACACGGCGGCGGAACGCGCACAGCCGACCACCACGCGCGGACATCTGCCGCGACAGCTGGCTGACACTCATTCGGACCCCCCCGAGGCCACGCGACACACCCCCCCTTTTGGGTGCCGCTGCGGCGATCCGACACGGTAGCGCACCAACCGTCGGCGAGCAAACCGCCACATACCATCGCTCGAACGCAGTTCATCTGTTGTCGATTGTTGCCGATATTGGCCGGAAACGCAGCGAGGTGGGTGGCTCGAGCGCCACCCACCTCGCGATACCAGCCAGCCCGCCGCCACCGCATCAGTCGGTGACGGCGCAGTACTCAGGGAGTGACCGTCGCTCCCGTGTCAACCCAGACGTTGCCCGAGGCCTGGTTCCCGTTGACGGACTCGAAGCCCGCGATCGTTCCGTAGGTTCCACAGGTCGGGTGGTACCGCCGACCGAACGTGTTGTCGAGGATGCGGACGTTGCTGGCGAGCGGGAACGCCTTCTGCGCCCCGGAGCCCCCGTACACGCAGTAGGCCCCCTGGGTGTTGAAGAGGTTGTACCGGATCAGCACGTTCTGAATGGGCGCGAAGTCTCCGAACAGGCCGACCGAACCCGAGCACATGTCATTGCCGTCCGGAACCGCGCACTCGATGTTGTTGCCGACGAGCGTGAGGTTCGAACCGCCGTTCGAGAGGAACCCGTCCATGTGGGACGAGTGGTTGGAGTACAGGTCGTGCACCCAGCTGTTCTCGACGACCGTGTTTCCGTCCGAATAGATACCCGCCCGGAAACCGTGGATGTCCGCGCGCCGGATGGTCATGTTCGAGTTGCCGACGCCGGTCCGGTCACAGGCCAGCCCGTCGCCGCTGACCTCGACGTCCTCGACCAGGGTCGGGCCGACCCTGTCCTCCACGTAGCCGGCGTCGATCGCGCCGCGGTCACCACAGCCGTGCACCCGGACATTCCGAATGGTCACGTTCTTGGCCCGCACGGTGATGGTGCCGGTGATGTCCAGCCCACTGATCACGGTGTTGTCCTTGGTGACCGTGATGGATCCGGACGGGGTCAGCGCCACCCCCGGCTTGACCCCGGTGCTGTCCGGGCCAGGCCAGGCGCTGGGCGGCGCGGAGACACCGGAGGTCTGCGGCGTGGCCTGCGGGACCGTCGCACCACCGCCCGCCGGCGCGGGCGCCTGACCGGTGGGTGTCGCCGACGCGGTGGTGGTCGCCCCCGGCGTGGCGCTGGCGGACGGGCCGGCGGACCCGGCCGGTGACGCGGGCGCGGTCGCGTTCGGGCCCGGCGAGGGCGGCACGGTGACCGGGGCTCCCGCCCCCGAGGTAACCGGCTGGAACTCGACGTCCACGTAGTAGTTGCTGTCGCGCCAGGTCTCGTCGGGGAAGGCCGCGGCGCGGTAGGTGTACACCCCGGCGAGCGCGATGAGCGGCCCGACCTTGCGGACCTTTCCGGCGCCGAAGTAGTCGACCTGATCGACATAGCCGCCGGAGTCGACCTGGTAGGCGGCGACGTAGGTCTGCCCGGCCTGAACGGCGACCGGACGCTCGAACGCCCCGCGGCGCCAGCCGGCCTGGTCGCTGTTGGGAATCGTCAGCGTGCTGAGCTGCCGCCCGTCACCGGACCAGAGCGCACCCGTGTTCGGGCCGCCGCCCGCGGTCGGGCGGTAGACCCGCAGCGCGGAGATCCGCCCGGACACCTCTGGGCGGAACCGCAGCCCGAGCACCACCTGGCGGGTGTCGGGGCTGGTCTCGACCGTCAGCGCCCCACGCCCGTTCCACAGGCTGACCGGCCCGGACGACCCCCTGCCCGACCGGCCGGCCTCCGCCACGGTCAGGTTGTCCGACGCCGTCCGCAGCCCTACCACCAGGCCGACGAGACCGCCCGCCAGGGCCACGACCAGCATGATCGACAGGCGGCGGCTCGGCCTGCGGGCCGGGCGCGGCGCAGCGGCACCCCGCTGCCTTCGTCGGCGCCCGCCTCTGCCTGGTGGCCGCGCGCCGCCCTGCCGGCCGGAGGCGGTCGATGCGAGGGCTGCGACTTCAAGGTCGGCAGGATCGAAGTCGGCAGGATCGGGACCAGCCAGGTCAGCGCCCGCGAGGTCATGCTCCGCCAGGTCATGGTCCGCCAGGTCATGGTCCGCCAGGTCATAGCCATCCGGATCGAAACCGGCCGCCGCATAGTCGGCCAGCTCATAGCCACCCGGATCGAAACCGACCACGCCAGCGCCCGCCAGATCATGATCCGCAAGCTCGTGACCGGCCGTACCGAAAGCGGCCATCTCAGCGCCCGCCAGATCGGCGCCTGCCAGGTCATGACCAGCCGTACCGAAACCCGCCACACCGGCGCCCGTCAGATCATGACCAGCCGTACCGAAACCCGCCACACCGGCGCCCGTCAGATCATGACCAGCCGGATTGAATCCGGCCAGGTCAGCGCCGGTCGCGGTGCCGTCCGGCACCGGTGTGCCGGTGACCGGACCGGCCTCCGCCCGGTCGGCCATCTCTGCTGAAACGTGAAATTCGCTCCACGTATTACTCGCGGTCATTGCGTGCCTCCCGGTCGGTCCCCCCCGGAGATGGACACGGAACCGTCAGGTCGTGTGACCCGGATCGCTGCGGCGAAATCAGCGGCCCGACGAGCCCAACTGTGGCTTTCCGCGAACGCGCGACGAGCGGCGGCCGCCTGGCCGGACCGCTCGCGTTGCAGCTCGGCGGCTACAGCTGCCTCGAACTCTGGCGGAGTGGTAGCAGTGACTATCAACGATGAATCCAACCAACGGGTAGCCGGCAGATCCGTCGACACAGCCGCCCGCCCCGCTGCGAGGTACTCGAGGGTCTTCAGTGGAAAACTACCACGGTTGAAGGCGGTGTCGGCATAGGGCACGAGGCCGACGTCGATGGCCTTCAGATAGCTCGGGAGCGACTCGGCGGGCTTCCGCCCCACCGATACGACGTTCTTGCGGCCGAGCAGCGCCCGCATCCGATCCGGCTCGAACGTTGGATCGATCGGGCCGACCAGAAGCAGCGAATGACCGGCCTCGGCAACCGCTTCCAGCAGACCGAGATCTATTCGCGCATTGATATGCCCGACCAGACCGGCAACCGGGCCGGGAAGGTCCACGTCTTCCGGATCCGCCGCGGTCTCCACGCCGGCGAACGCCTCGGGATCACAACCATACGGAATGAGGATCGGGCTCGCACCCAATGCGGTCAGTTTGTCATGAACGACGGGACTCGCGGTAATAACCACATCCGCCTTCGCCGCCACCCGCACCTCGGCGACCTGCACCCGCACCGGGTCGAGCCCGAGCAGCGCCGCACCGCCGGCGTAGTCGTCCTGTGCCCAGTAGACGCGCAGCCGTTCCCGGGCTGCCCCGAAGGCCGGGAACAGCACGTCCGCCTCCACCAGCGCCGCGACGGGTACACCGAGGTCACGAACGGCGCGTCTGATCTGGCGGCGGACGATCTCCGAGTTCGCCGTGGCGACGCCGCGCCGGCGCAGCCCGGGCAGCACCACCGGCGCCAGCTGTGCCAGGTTGTCCGCCACCATGCGTACCCTGGGCGCGGCAGGCGCGGCGATGTCCGCCCGGCGCCTCGGCGTCGCCGGTGAGATCGGCGGGTCCACATACAGAACAGGTACGTGGCGGGCCAACTGCTCCGCGAGTGAGCGGTCGTGTAGTTTGACGCCATCCCAGCGGTTGGTCGCACACACGGTGACGCATTGACGCCACTGAGCAGCCCCTGCCAGGTCGGGCGCACGCACAGCGCGGCTCATCGGTCCCCCCTCCGATTGCGCATCCACGCCAATGAATGCGTGGCCGATGGTAACCGACCGGTATCCCGTCAGGGAGCACCGGCTGTGCGCCCTCCCGAGTACCTGCCCTATGGTGGTAGCCGAACAGATGACGCCGGCCCGTCACCTTCACGGACTGGATCTCCGCAGCAGGGGGCGAGATCCACTCTGCCATGCGAAGCTCACGGGAACGGATACTTCCGCCTGACGCCGCCGGACCGGCGAGGGCGCCTTGGGGGGACGGAATGGGGCGGGCCCGGGTTGCGCTGGCCGCCGTGCTGGCGGTGGGGGCGGTGCTGGGTGCCGTCACGTTATTCATGCGTCCGGCACCCCAGTCGGCGAGCGTGGCCGTCGTGCTCCGTGTGGACAAGGGCCGCGACGACGCGCTGAACGCCCAGTTCGCGGGCGAGCTGCTGATCTATTACGCCCGTTCGGAGCTCTCCCGGCCCGGGGCGCTCGGCCCCGAGCAGGTCACCGACTTTCAGCTTGCCTTCTCCCGCAACAGCACCGAGCCGTTCGCGGACATCGTCGGCCGCAGCACGATCATCAACATTGTCTCCGCGGACAGCGACGGCGCGGTGGCCCGTGACACGGTCAACGCGGTCGTCAGCCAGCTGTCGAAGCGGCTCGAGATCTGGCAGGACGGAATTCCCGACGCCAAGCGCATCGTCCTGGTGCCGCTGCCGCGAGCCGGCAAGGATTCCAGTGGCCCGGCAGGCCCGGCGTCCTATGCCGGCGGCAGTCGCCCGCGGGCAGCCCTGGGAGTTCTCCTCGTCGCCGTTCTCGTCACCGCGGCCGTGGGCACCAGCCTCCGGCGAGCGCGGCCGCGATGAGCGCTCCCCCGCGGCAAGCCCCAGCTCAAACCACATCTTTGCCGTTGCTGCGACCATGGGAACGGCAAAGGTTGCACTCGAGGCCGTCGGTGACGGCGCCTACCCGTCCACAGCTTCCGCCGCGTTCAGGAAGTCAGGTCTTCCGGATCGGCACCGGGGGGAACACGTAATGCAACTGAACGGACCGCTCACGATTCTGCTCCGGCGGTGGCGACTCACCGCCGCTGGAGTTGCTCTGACCGTGGTCGCCGCGATCGGCGCCTTCGTGATGACCCCCGTCAGCTATCAGGGATCGTCCCAGGTCTTCCTTCTGCCGTCGGCCGTCTCCGCGGAGACCGGCAAGGTTGACAATCCGTATCTGGGATTCGGGCAGTCGTTGCGCATTACGGCGGAGGTGATCAGCCGCCTGACCAGCACGGCCGAAGCCGTTGACGAAGCCGTGAAGCACGGGGCCACAGCGGGGTACATGATCGGTATTCCCACCGACGCCGCCGGCCCGGTACTCAACGTGCAGGCCGAGGGACCCGACCGGGCCGCGGTCGTGACCACCGTCAACTATGTCGTCACCAAGCTCGGCGAGGTGCTGGACCAGGAGCAGGAGAAGGGCGGCGCGCCCCGGTCGTCGTGGTTCGTCCTGAACAAGATCACCGAGGAGCCGGTGGTCACGGTCACCAAGAAGGCCCGCTACACGCAGGCGGCGATGGCTTTCGCGGTCTGCTGCCTGCTCACCTTCCTGGGCGTTCTGCTGTTCGACCGGTTCCGCTCGCCGCGGCCTGCCGGTGACGCCGATGCCCCGATGTCACCCACCGGGCCGTCCGCGCCGACCGACAGTGACGGCTACGGGGAGATCGGGCGCCCCCGGCGCCCGGCCGCGGGGCCGCAGGAGCACCGCGAGCGCCAGCGATACGACGAGCCGAGCACCTTCGACGGGGCACCGCAGGGTCGCTCGGACCACGACACCGAACGCACCTACCGCATTCCGCTGCGGCGTCCCATGTCACTGGACGACGACCCGCAGTCGGGCTACGACCGCCGACCGCTTGGCAGCGACCGAAAGTCATGATCAGCGGAACGTCGCGGTCCGCTACCAGCCCCCCGGCCACCACATCTCGCGCCAGCGGCCCCGGCGCGGCCCTGGCTCCGGCCCCGTCCACCCCTTTGGCCGCGCCCCCGACGTCGGCGTCGGCAGCGGCGTCGGCCCCGGCCTGGCTCCGGTCGACCTCGCACCTGGACACGGTCAGCCTGCTCACGCTCTTCCTGTTCCTGCTGCTGGGCCTGTCCGCGCAGCTGGTGATCGGTTCGCTCGGTTCGGCCGCGACACCGGCCAACCTGATCGGTCTCGCCGGCCTGCTGTGCTGGCTCGGCGGGCGGCTGCATCCGGCTCTGGGCCTGGACCAGGCGGCGAACCCGGTGCGCGTCGCCGCGTTGATGTTCATGGTCGTGGTCCTGCTCAGTTACACCGCGTCCAATGGCCGGGTCACGTCCGCGGTCGAGATCCGCGCGGCCGACCGGGGCCTCATCGCGACCCTGTGCTGGCTGGGGATCATGCTGATCGCCTGCGACGGGGTGAGCAGCCTCGATCGGATGGAGACCCTGCTGCGGCGCCTGGCCATCGGCGGCGGGCTGCTCGGCCTGCTGGGGCTGGTGCAGTTCTACACCGGGTTCAATCCGCTCGCCGCGGTCAAGCCGCCCGGCCTGCAGCCGATCGCGGCGTTCGACGAGCTGAGCACCCGGTCGGACTTCGTCCGGATCAAGGCGACCGCGAGCCATCCGATCGAGGCCGGCGTCGTGTTCGCCGCGATCCTGCCGTTCGCCCTCCACTTCGCCCTGCAGCCCGCTGCCACCCGCCTGCGTGGTCGGCTCCGCTGGGTGGGCGTGGTCATGCTCCTGGTCGCGCTGCCGATGACCCTGTCCCGCGGCGGCCTGCTCGCCGCCACGGTCACCTTCATCGTCCTGTTCACCGGCTGGTCGTCCCGGATCCGCGTGCGGGCGCTGATCATCACGCCGGTCTTCCTGGTGATCATGCGACTGGCCGTGCCCGGCCTGCTCGGCACCGTGCGAAGCATGTTCGCCGGCATCTCCGAGGATCCGAGCACCTCGGGCCGGACCAGTGACTACGCGACGGTCGGCCACTACTTCGACCAGTCCCCGCTGTTCGGCCGAGGATTCCGCACGTTCCTGCCGAACATCTACCGCACCCTGGACAACCAGTACCTGGGCAGCCTGGTGGAGATCGGCGCGGTCGGCATGGTCGTACTCATACTGCTGTTCGCAATCCCGCTGACCTGCGCGGTGATCGCCCTGCGACGCGCCCCCGACCAGCGGACGAAGGACCTCATCCGGGCGCTGGCCGCCAGCGTGTTCGCGGTGATGCTCAGCTACGCCACCTTCGACGCACTGAGCTTCTCACTGATCGCCAGCCTGACCTTTCTTCTGCTCGGTTGCTGCGGCGCCGCCTGGCGCCTTACCCGGCAGCCGGCCCACCGCGAGAGGAACAACGCCCGATGACCGCACCGGGACCGGCCGCCCGAGCCCGCCAGGTGGCCAGGGACATGGTCCGCGACGTCGTCCTGAACGGCGCGCTCGCCGCCCCGGTGACCCCGCGCCCGCTGCGCGCGCAGCTGCTGCACCGCACCGGCATGCGGGTGACCGGAGCCGCGATCTCCCCCGGCTGCTGGTTCGGCGGCCGGAACGTCTCGATCGGGCCCCGGACGTACGTCAACCGCGGCTGTTTCTTCGACTCGTTCGCGGACATCACGGTCGGTGCCGACTGCCATCTCGGCATGCAGGTGCTCCTGTGCACCAGCACCCACGAACCCGGTACCGGACGGTCACGCGCGGGGGCGCTGGCCGGGCGCCCGATCGTGATCGGCGACGGCTGCTGGCTCGGCGCCCGTGTGACGATCATGCCAGGCGTCACGGTGGGAGACGGGTGCGTCATCGCCGCGGGCGCCGTCGTGACCGCGGACTGCGAGGCTGACGGGCTCTACGCCGGCATTCCGGCCCGCCGGGTCCGTGATCTGCCGCCGCGCGCCACGAGCTGACCTGACAGGCCACAAGCTGACCTGGCTGGACGAACGACGAGCTGACCGGACGAACGACGGCCCCCAGCCGGCAGACAGTACGCCCCCCGGCCGGCAGACAGTTCAGGCGACCCGGGGCGGAACGGGCTGCCCGCCGCCGGCCCGGCCGCGCAGCGCACGAACATCAGCCCAGGAGCGGGCGCGCAGGAACGGCGCCTCGAACAGCTTGAAGAACCCATAGGACACGACCAGGACCGTCGGAATCGTCAGGGCCATGATGATGGCCAGCGCCGCCATTCCTGAGGCCAGGTCCTGCACCAGGTGGAACCAGAGGGTTTCCAGGATCAGCACGTGGATCAGGTAGATGGAGAAGGCGAACATGCCGAGGGTGGTGAGCAGGCGGGCCGCCAGCACCCCACGCAGCCGGGATGTCGGCGCGGCGGCAAGGCCACGGAAAGCCACAGCCGTGACGACGCCCACGAGGACGTCGACCCAGAAGTAGTTGTTCACGATGTCCTCGGAGCCGATGACCGCGAAGCCCGCCACGCAGGCGGCGATCAGCAGGCCGGCGAGCCCGAGCAGAGGAACCCGGCGTCCCGCGATCCGCGGTGCCCGCGAGGAGTCGGCCGCGAGCACGCCGAGCGCGAAGCAGGCCAGCATCTGCGGGCTGAGCTGCCCGTACTTCGTGGCGAGCATCGGGGTGTGCGAAAGGGCGACCTTCAGGCCACACACGACGAGGACGGTGACGACCGCCATGGCCACCGGGCCCAGCCGCCGGCGGAGCAGCAACAGCAGCGGAAACAGGAAATAGATCCAGACCTCGACCGCGATCGACCAGAACGTGCCGTTCGGCCGCTCGGTGTCCACCACGATCTGCAGCATCGAGAAGTGCACGAAGAACGCGCGGATTCCGGCGCCGGTGCCGCTGACGCTGTGGGTGACCCAGATCGCGACCGGCACGGAGATCGCCAGCGCGGTCCAGTAGGGCGGCAGGATCCGCCAGGCCCGGCGCCGGGCGAAGGTGCGCCAGCCACCCTTGAGCCGGTGGCCGTTCGCCGCTGGCGCGAGGGCGAGCGAGTAGCCCGAAAGCACGATGAAGACCACCACTGCCAGGTGGCCGTAGAGCAGCCATCCGACATACCACGGGCCGTTGTTTCGCGGGAATCCCGGAAAGACAATCAGCCAGCAGTGATGGAGAACCACGAACATCGCCGCCAGTCCGCGCACTCCGTCCAGCCACGCGGTGGCTCCATGTACCTTCTCGGGTGCCTTTCCAGCGGCCGGACGGGCCTGATCCGCATCCGCACCCGCGCCGGTGGCGCGGGCGAACCTCGGAATCGTCATCGTCCGTTCGGCGGCCTCCGAGCCCGGGAGGGCTCGTCTGGGCACCCACACCGTGGCCTGATCGACGGAAGCGGGGCCGGCCCCGGGATCGGGCACTGCGGCGGGTGACTCGAAGCCTTCCCGATGGGTCGTCATCGCGCCACTACCGTCCCCCCGCTGCCATCACCTGTGATCATGCCCGGCTGCTGTTGTCCCGCAGCCAGACAGGGGTGCCGCCGCGGCGGGCCCGCGCCTGGCCCCACAGACGCCCGCCCAGCGTGATGGCGACGAAGGCGGCGACCGCCGGTGCCTGGGCCGGCTCCCGCCGGAGGATCCCGGCGACCGCCCGGGCGCTGGCGGTGCTCTCCTCCCGAGCCCGCGAACCGGACTGCTCCGCGTTGCCCATGGAAGCCCGGGCACGGCGGCGTAGCAGGTCGGCGACCTTACGCGGAGGATGGACCATCGACCGTGCCGAGCGCACGACCGTGCGTTCGGACGGCCCGAAAGCACGGTGCAGGTAGAGATCGTCGTTGACGACGTCGGGCAGCGCGGCGATGCGCTGGTGGCCTCGTTCGCTCACCGCGACCACCCCGCGGCCGATCAGCCCGTTCGACACCACCGGCAGCTGCGACCACACCGAGTAGTAGGCACGCACCAGCCAGGGCGAGCCAGCGAGGTCCAGAACCCGTTCCGGCCCCGCCGCGAGGTAGCCACCGCCGTCGACGGCCTCGGCCAGCGCCAGCAGCCCGGCCCGGTCGATCTCCACATCCGCGTCCACGTAGATCCGCGGGAAGACGTCCGTGGCGGCGTTCCCCATCCGCAGGGCATTGATCTTCGACGGAACGTCGGTGGACAGCACACGTACGCCCGGCCCGAACGAGGAGGCGACCTCGGCGGTGCGGTCCCTGCACCCGTTGCAGACCACCACCACGTCGAAAACCGCGCCCGTGTCGTCCGGGCCGGCGCTGACGATCCTCGACAGGAGCCGGCCGATCACCCGCTCCTCGTTGTGGGCTGGTACCACCACACTCGCCGACACCCGTCCGGTGCCCGTCTGTGGCTCACTCATGCCCCGCCCCCCGGCGCTGCCGATCCAGTCCGATCCGATCCGATCCGATCCGGTCGGCGGAAGAAGACCTCATGCCAGACCTCGAGACACAGCAAGGTCCAGATCCTGATCTCTTCGTTGCGCCGACCCTGTTGATGCGTGGCGAGCAACTGCCGCACGGGTGCCGTGCCGAGAAGGCCGCCGACGAAGGACCCGTTGCTGGTCAGCATGTCCGCGGCGAGGTCGGAGAGATCGCCGCGGAACCAGTCGGCCAACGGCACCCGGAAGCCGACCTTGGGCCGGTCCACGATCAGCGTCGGCAGGTAGCGGCGCGCCACCTCCTTGAGCACCCACTTGCCGCGGCCGTCCCGCACCTTCACCGACGAGGGGAGCCGGAACGCGAGCTCCACGAGTTCGTGGTCCAACAGCGGTGGCCGCATCTCGACCGAGGCGGCCATCGTCATCCGGTCACCGCGCTCGAGCAGGTTGTCGGGCAGCCAGCCGAGCAGGTCCGCCTCGAGCATGCCCCGCAGCGGATCGTTGCGGGTCGCCGGTAACAGCCGGCCCGGCTCCCCACGGGCGATGCCGAGCAGCCGGTTGCGCTCCCGTTCGGTGAACGGCGCGAACCAGCCGTCGCGACGGGCCCGCTCGTCCCTCTCCCCCAACGCCCGCAGCGCGATGCGCAGCCGGTTGGCGCCCGCCGGAAGGGATCGCTGGACCCCGTCGAACAGCGGCCCGCGCAGGCCGGCGGGAACGATCCCGATCCGGGAGGTCAGCGTGGCCAGCCGGTACTTCGGATAGCCGCCGAACAGCTCGTCCGCGCCCTCGCCGGACAGCACCACCCGCACGTGCTCCCTGGCGAGCTGGGCGAGCCGGTGGACGGCGATGTCCGCCGGCTCCGACACCGGGGCGTCCCGGTGCCAGGTCAGGGTCGACCACAGGTCGGCGAAGTCACTCGGCTTCACCACGATCTCGTGATGGCGGGTGGCGAACTGGTCGCTGACCAGGCGGGCCATCGGCCGCTCGTCGTGCTGGCCGGGCCCGAAGCCCACGGAGAAGGTGTGGACCGGCTCGTCGGTCCGCTGGCTCATCAGCGCCGTCACCAGGCTGGAGTCGACACCGCCGGACAGGTAGGCACCCACCGGGGTGTCCGCGACAGTCGCCCGTTCCACGGCCCGCCGCAGGGCGGCGTCGACCAGGTCGACCGCCTGCCGGGGGTCCACGGGCAGTTCCTCCGTGGCCAGCGGCGGCGACCAGTAACGCCTGATCGTGGAACGGCCATCCCGGGCCACGCTGAGCGCGTGGCCGGGCAGCAGCTTGCGGACCCCCTCGAACAGGGTCGCCGGCGCCGGGACGGACCGGCCCGCCAGGTAGTCGGCGACCGAGGCGTGGTCCACGGCTGGCGGCTTCGGCAGCGCAGGCAGGATCGCCTTGATCTCCGAGGCGAACACCAGCTGCGAGCCGTCCAGGTAGTAGTAGAGCGGCAGCACGCCCACCCGGTCCCGGACGAGGGTCAGGCCACCGCTGTCCGCGTCATGGACGGCGAACGCGAACTGGCCGACGAGGCGGCTCAGCCCGTCGATGCCCTTCTCCGCGAACACGGCGAGCGCGACCTCGGTGTCGCCACCGGTCTGGAACGGATAGGACATCTGCTCGCGCAGCTGCCGGTAGTTGAAGATCTCGCCGTTGAAGCAGATGTGGTGCCGGCCGCCGGCCGAGGCCATCGGCTGCGCGCTGCCGCCGAGATCGATGATCGACAGGCGGCGGTGCCCGAATCCCACCGGCCCCTGCGCCCAGAAGCCCTCGGCGTCGGGTCCACGATGGGCCAGTAACCCGGTCATCGTCGACAACATCGCCGGATCAACCGGCTGGCCGTCGAAACGGGCGATACCCGCGATGCCGCACATCAGCCGGCCCGGTGCGGGTTACCGCCGGCGATCGCCCGCCGGCCCGGCCGGCCGGCCGGGCCGGGCGCCGAGGTCTCGCTGGCAATCCTGTCGATGAGCTCGAGCAGTTCCTCGGCGCGGGCGTCCCAGGAGTCGCGCTCGACATGGCGGCGCCGGCCGGCCGGGTCGCCGGGCCCGCCGTCGGCGATGGAGTCCCGGATGAGCTGGACGAATTCCTCCGGACTCCCCGCCACCCGCACCACATCGCGGTCACTGGCGATCTGCGGGTAGTCCGTGGTCACGACGGGCAGCCCCAGAGCCAGATATTCCTTCAGCTTGATGGGGTTGCAGAACCGGATCCACTCGTTGCGCAGCCACGGCATGATCGCCACGTCGAACGCGGCACCGTAGGCCGGGATCTGCTCGTAGGGGCGGAATCCGAGCCAGTGCACGTTCGAGTAGGCCTCGAACCGGCGCATCGAACAGGTCGCGTCACCGATGAGGACCAGGCTCGCGGTCGGGATCTGGGCCGCGACCTGTTCGAGCAGGTCGAAATCGACCGTGTAGTCGTCGAGCCCACCGAAGAAACCGATCCGCGGCCCCGGGATGCGGGCGATGTCGGCCGGGGCTGGACCGGCCGTTGCCGCGTTGAAGTGGGCCAGGTCGACGCCGTGCCCGAGAAAGTGCGCCCGGTCCGCCACCGCCGCGCCGTCCCGGCTCATGAGCTCGTGACTGACGTAGAGAACCCGATCGCTGTGCCGCAGCAGCTCGTCCTCCAGCGCGGCCACCACCGCACCGTTGCTCTCGGTGAATTCGGAGTGCTTGTCGGACCGGTTGTAAAGGAGGCCCGACCGCGCGAGCGGGCGAACAGTGTCCCACGCCGTGGGCATCGTCACGAAATAGGCGGGCGCACGCAGCCCCAGGCGCTTCGCCACCCGGGCCACCTGAAAACGCACCAGCCAGGCGTTCACCACCCGCCCCGCGCGGCTGCCGTACAGGGGCAGGAGAACCGGCGAGAGGACATGGAGGTCCGGAAGGTCCGCACGCGGTGTTCTGACCCCGCGCGAAATGCTCTTCGCCTTCCGCGCTATCCGCCGCAGCGGCTGGGTGCTACGACCCGGCAACGGCATGCGCACAGCCAGGCTGTTGACGAAGAGCACCGGCCGCTGTGCGGCTATCCGGGTCATGAGCTGGAAATCCGAGTGGGCCCGGTTGTGATACCACCAGTCCTGGCCGGAGAAGCACACGATCGGCGGAGCGCCGGCGACGTCAGCGGGCAGCGCGTGCCCCGCCGGCACGGCCCGGGTCCGCGTGCCGGCGCCCCCGGGAGAGCCGGCGGAACGGACCGGGAGCGGAATCACGGCCGGGATCCGGTTCGCGAGCCGCGGCCCTCGGGCACCAGCTCGCCCGCCGCCATCACCGCCACTGCCACCACGACCACCACGACCGCCGCGGCTGCCGGTGGCCACCGCCCCCGGCTGCCTGCCGCCCGCGCGTTCCACCAGCCGCGGCTGGCTCGCCGTCAGCAGCCCTTTCACCGCCGCCTTGCTGATGGCCCGGCCGGACGCGGCCCGAAGAAGCTCGCCCGTGAGAACCCCCGCGGTGAACGCGGCACTCGCCGCGAGGCCGTGCCGGGACCTGAACAGCCGCAGCCGGTTGGCTGTGAGCAATGTCCACAGCGCGGGCGAGGTGCCCGACTCCCCGCCGAGATGCACGCCCACCGCGGCCGGCGCGAGACGCAGCCGGAAACCGGCCTCCCGGACCCGCAGCAGGAAATCGGTCTCCTCGGAGTAAAGGAAGTACGCCTCGTCCCAGTCCCCTACGGCTTCCAGGCATTGCCGCGAGACCAGCAGCGCGGCACCGGTGGCCCAGTCCGCCTCGCTCGGCGCCTCATAGGCACCCGGCGCGACAACCACCTCACCCAGCGCCGGCCACCGGCCGGCCCGGCCACCGAACAACGCCTCGCCCCAGGCCCGGCCGACGGAGGGCTCCCTGCGCAAGGAGAACGCGAGCGTGCCGTCGGCCCCGAGCAGCCTGGGCGCGACGACGCCCGTACCGGGTCGCTCCAGCAGCTCCAGCATCGCGGGAACGGCCCCTGGACGGAGCCTGATGTCGGGATTCAGGACGAGCACCGCGGAGGCCGGCGAGGAGGCCGCCCGGATCCCCCGGTTGATCGCCGCCGCATAGCCGACGTTCCCCCCGGTGGAGACGATCCTGATGCCATCGCCGGCGGCCCGGGCAACCTCAAGCGTCGCGTCGCTGGATGCGTTGTCGACGACGAGGGTCTCGACCGGGACCCGACCGCACGCCGCCGGCAGGGCCGCCAGGCATTCAGCCAGGACCGGCGCGCTGTTGAAGGTAACGATGACCACCGAGACGAGCGGCAGGTCGGACGCGGCCGCTCCACCCTCGGCGGACGGACTTACCTCGCAAACATCCATGGCCATCCCCCCATAGCCGAACGCTGCCAGTCGCGAGCAGCGAGCAGCGCCCGGGTCATAGTACGGGTATGGCCGCCCTTGCCCCCAAGGGGGCCGTCCGCTATCGTCATCCGCCGGATGCCCTGAAGTGGGTGATCCGGCAGGCTGGCCAGATCACGTACCAGCCCAGATCACGTACCAGCTAGGCTCACGTACGGCTCGGCATCATGTACCGACTAGACCAGGTAGGTCAGTAGACCAGGTAGCTGCTGGACCATACTAGCTACCAGACAACTACTACTGCCTGCGATAACCGGTGACTTGTCGCAGTCGGTCAGTTCATGTAGAGGCATCTACACGGTTGCAGTTCAACACACCACCCGAACCTTAGACACACGAATGTTCAGCAGCCGAGTTCCACGGTGCCGCCGCGTTGGGGGGAGCAGTGGCTTTGGGAACGTTAGCACGTAAACATGTCCTGATAATCGTCCAGAATCTTCCGGTTCCGCTGGACCGCAGGGTCTGGCTGGAATGCCAGGCGCTGGTGAGGTCCGGGTACCAGGTTTCCGTCATCTGCCCCAAGGGCCCCGGGGATCCGTCCCGCGAACTCCTCGACGGTGTGTGGCTCTACAAGTACCGCCCGCCGGCGCAGGCGAACGGCTTCGCCAGCTACATCAACGAGTTCGTCTACTGCTGGCTGCGGACGGCGCTGCTGTTCACGCGGATCTTCCTCACCCGCCCGTTCTCCGTGGTGCAGGCCTGCAACCCGCCGGACACCTATGCCCCGCTGGGGCTGATCGCCAGGCTTTTCGGGGTCCGGTTCGTCTACGACCAGCACGACCTCTGCCCGGAGATCTACCTGGCCCGCTTCGAGAAGCCGTCCAAGAAAATCTTCAAGGCGCTGCTCGGCCTGGAGCGCGCGACCTACCGGGTCGCGGACCATGTGATCTCCACAAACGAGTCCTATCGCGCGATCGCGATGCGGCGCGGCCACCGCACCCTCGAGAACACCACCGTGGTGCGCAGTGGTCCCGACACGACCAGGATGAAGCCCGGGCCGGCGCAGCCCGAGCTCCGCCTCGGTCGGGAGCACCTCGTCTGTTATCTGGGCATCATGGGCCCCCAGGACGGCGTGGACATCGAGCCTTTTCAAAGTCGATTTTCCTAAAGGCCCTCACTGGAGAGGACGAGGACGGCCTGGGCGAAGATGCCGACGCGGCGTGGGCAGCCGCGGAAACGGTCGAATATGTGCCAGTTCTTGAGGACCG